>CAXXJV010000001.1:0-240000 GCA_963663475.2 Cloacimonadales bacterium (SeqCode)
ATCACTACCTTTGAGAAAAACAGTCAGGAGAAAAGAGCCAATGGAAAGAAAAGCAGCAATAAGGCTGATTTGGCACAAAAGTAAAGACATGGGATGGACACCTGAAGAGCTTCATCAGCAGATAGGTAGTTTAAACATGGTTCGATTTGATAGGATAAGCTGTTGTTCAGGACGGGAGTTATCTCTAATCCTGAACCAGCTTTTTCAGGTTCAAGCATTTGTGGCAGACAGTAAATCCGTAAGATATTTGAAGTATCTGTGTAAAGATAATGATAAAAAGGAGACCTTGAAAGGTATTCTTAAGCGTTGGAAAAAGCAAAGTGTATATTGCTATATCGTTTTTAAAGGGAGATGAGACTGGAGTTAGGAGTGAGGAGTTGAAGAGGCTCACCACAGAGAACACAGAGAAGAATTGAGAATTGAGAGTTGAGAGTTGAGAATTTCCTCACACGAAGACACGAAGACACGAAGAAAAAAAAGGAGTAAAATTATGACTATATTTTTATTATTCACCACGATGGTATTAGCAATAATGCTTACTTTATCATTTTTCGGTTCAACAGGCCGAATATCAGAATTAGAAGAGAAGAACTTTCTTTTAAAGAGTGAGAACTATCAATTAAAGCAGAAGTTTAACCAATCACAAGACAAGCTAAAGCTTATAAAAGTTCAAGCTAAGAAATTGAGAAATATTCAGAAGTATAGGGGGTGCTAAATGGCTGCTTTGCATAAGGCATTAGTACAGAATGACGGTATATACTGTAATGGCACCTGGTATTATCATAAGGATATCTTAGTGAAAATGGGCCAAGAGTGCCTGGTGGAGAAAACAGGATTAGGAGAAAGAGCTAATATTTATGATTTAGAAGGTGAGAGATGGGATGGCCAAGCCCAAGCCGTGGTAACGGTGAGTGTTAAGCCTTTGAAGAGAGGAGTTAGGAAATGAAGTGCTTCACACGAAGGCACGAAGGCACGAAGAAGAAAAACCCCTTAACACAGAGTTTCACAGAGGTTAAGAGGAGTTTCACAGAGGTTTGAGAGTGGAAAGGATATGAAAAGCGTACTGGAATACGCATTTATACAATTTTAGATATTAACAAATAAGTCAAGAAGAAATTAAGAATTAAAGAGAATGCGGGCAGGGATGCCCACGTTCCCAGTTAATTAAAGGAGAAAAAGATGTTTAAGTTTTTAGAAGCACGAAAAGAGGGAAACAAGACTATCTTAAGCGTTCCCAGATGTTTATATGAAGATTTTAGAAATGAAATAATGTTATTAATACATGGTAGTTTACTTATCGTTAATGATCATAAGGATTTCCAAAAACAGGTAGAAAAACTGGAAAGTTTTTTGAGTGGTTCGGATCTACATATTTCTCGAGATACTCTTTCGGTATATCTTGCTTACAGTAATTGTACGGAAATATATTTGACCACACACGGAGTAAAAAGGGGCTGTAAAATGAATGAAAAGGCCACAGCAGAAGCCATGAAAGATGTATTTCGTGCTTCTGATATTCTAGAAGTTCTTGAGCATTTTTCTGAAAGCTTTGATCAAAGTCTCTTACCCGGGTCAGAGGGTCAGAGAAAGTGTAATGAAAGCACCAGATTGTGTAAAGAACCAGCTGAGCAAAGCGAGAAGAGGAAGTCTTTGCTTGAATTTCTGCGACGTGATCTGGATGAAGCGATGAAAGCTTTAATACAAACCGGACAGTATGCTTATATTTGGCAAGAGAATCTAATAGAGCTGTTTCGCCCGACACTAAACATAATTGATAAAGATGTTCCACCTGCTTCTCAGATAGAAGTGAAGATAGTTTAGTAATAGCTTCAGCAACCCGCATTAGGTTGAGTTCATGTTGTTTCATGGGTTCCTCCTAAAGGTAAATTTACAAATAAATACAAGTATTAACAAATAAGTCAAGGAAAAAGGAGAAAAAGATGAAACCTAGAGTGATAATCCATTTAGAGTGTGATAGTGTATTAAGAGAACCTAAAGTAGTTAAAGCCTTGGAAGATTTAGGAATCGAAATAACAGGGACAGCTTATAATCCAACAAGTAAAGTTGATGTGACGATACAGAAAGAATTAACCCTTGAAATGGCTCACAAGAAGATTGAGAGCATGTTCGAGGGGCTCCCACCCTCTAAAGTAGCCAATATACTAAGTTATATTGCTGATGAGCTAAGAGCTGATACGAGGTTTAAACTATGAAATACTATGAAATAATAGACCCTAAAGTAAAAGAAATGACTATACAAGGCATATTAGGGTCTTGTAACAAGTTAAATTTTACCGAAGAGATGCTTGAAATAGTCAAGAATATATCAGTCAGCCTGGTTCCAAAAGATAAAGGTACTTTATTAATTACAGCCTGCTTTCCTTCCAGACGGGTATTAGTAAAATCAGATACTCTACCAGTTAAAAATGCTGATGATCAAATTGAAATAAGCAAAGAAGAGTATGATGCTTTGGTGGAAGTAGATCACCTGGAGGAAGAGTGAAAGAACAAAGGAAATATGTATGGAAAATCAAGTATAAAGGTGGTAATGGAGACTATATAGAAGTAAGTGTTATTGCATCAGGTTTTGAAGCATTAGCAAAGTGGTTGTACCGGAGAATATGGGTAAACAATGTAATAACCATTTCCTTAGATAAAGAAATATTGGAGCTTGTTGATGAAGACTCTGATATACTACAATTAGATAACAATTAACCACCCCGCCTATACAGGCATCAAAGAGTTGTCAAAGGAGACAAGTATGAATAACGAACAATTTATGGAGTTAAGTCCTGAAGAAAGATTTGAAGCAATCAGGAAGCTCTTAGGAAAGATGGAACTTAGTATGGTAGAGACAGGTAATCTGCTCTCTGAGATTAAGAGAATGCGAACATACAAAATAAAGGGTTATAAGAGCTTTAGAGAGTTTACTGAAGCTGAGTATAACCTACCCGGTAGAGTGGCCAATTCTTTAACTAAGATGTATGACTTCTTTATTAGAGAGATGAACCTGGATGAAGATACTATCAATAAGGTTGGTTTTGATAAGTTGGAGTTAATCCACCCAATAGTAAAAGATACAAGTTATGAAGTTCAGGAGGAGTGGGTAAAAACAGCTGAAGACCTTACATATCCTGAGTTAAATGAGAAAGTAAAAGAGATAAAGGTAAAAGCCCGGGAAGAAGCAAAGACCTTAAAAGATGTCTTAGTAGAACAATATTTTGAGAACATGCTGGGTTACTTTAACTGCTCTAAGAGAGAATTAAGTTATAAGTTAGCTCTCTATTTCCAGGATATGGACTTGCAGGAAGTTAATGAAGTGATCAGGAAGCAACAGAGGAAGTTTGAGGAAGAGGTAGAAAAGTCTTCACACTAATTAACACGAATTTAAGCAAATTAACACGAATTAAGAAATACCCTTAACACAGAGTTTCACAGAGGTTAAGAGGAGTTTCACAGAGTTTTAAGAGAGGAGAATATGAAAAAAGGAATCAAACACAATGAAATAAGCAAAATAGCTAAAGAACTAAGAGGTTCAAGAGCCGAAAGAAGAAGAGAAGCGAAAAAGATAATAAAGAGAGGTAAATAATGGCAAAAGAGATTAAAGAAGGAAAGAGTGTATATTGGGTCGATGGAGAAGGATATAAGGTTCCTGTAAAGTATATCAGTAAAGATGATCAGGCCCGTGATGAGTTAGTGTGTAAAGTTATAAGTGATGTTATTGCACTTCAGAAGCAGATAGCAGAGTTTAGAGTAGATGTCTTCAGAGTAGTGGATAATCATTTAAACAAGGTTGCCCATCAACATGGTGAAGACTGGCGAGGCAATGCCTGGATTTATGATTTTTCTAAGGAGAAAGCCATCGAGGTTAAGATCAATAAGAGATTAGCTTTTGATGAACGCCTCCAATTAGCCAAAACTAAGATAGATAACTATATCAAAGGACTTGTGAAACAATCAGGTAAAGAGATAGTTATGCTTATTAATAAGGCCTTTAATGTCGATAAAAGAGGCAATGTAGATGTTCAGCAGATTTTAGGATTGAGACAACTAAAAATCGAACATCCGGAATGGCAAGAAGCTATGGCCTTGATAGATGAAGCAACCCAGGTAGAATCTACCAAGAAATATCTTACCTTTAAGGTTAAGGATGATACTGGGGAATGGAATACTATCAGCTTGAACTTTTCAGCACTGTAAGAGAAGACTTTTACACGAATTTAAACGAATTTAAACCAATTAACACGAATTAGGAGAAGATAATGAATGATAAAATAAAAACTATTGATGATGAAATAGATGAAATGATAGAAAATGCAAAAAGTGCAAGCCCGGTTAATAAGGAGGACTTGCACTTGGTTTCTGATGAAGAGTTAAGTTCTCTTGAGATAAAGAACAGGAGAATCCGCAAAACTGTTGATGTAGCAACAGATAGAATTCTTAAAACCCTTCATGCTTTGTTAGATGATGGACTTCATCACGAGGCGTCCAAGCTCATCTTTCACGTTGAAATACCCTTTGTAAAGAAAGGCGTTGGCAAGCCTATCCTTAGCTATAAGGTAGAGAATAACAGCTAAATCAATATCCTGAGAGGCAATTTTACGAATCTTGTATGAACAGGCTTCTGGAGAAAAAACTTTAAAAATACTTGATAAGATTTCAGTTTGTTCAGATATAACCGATTGTTCAATAGATTCATACTTTTTGCCTCTCGCTTTTTTTATGACTTCTTCAGGAAATATATACTTTAGAAAAGCCTTAGCGAGTTTTTTCTGATTAGTTTCGTAGTAGTAGAAGTCAAAGTTACCTTTATAATGAAAGGTTTCGTGCATAATAGCCTCCTTTGGAATTAATTATACCAATAATCGAAGGATAAGCTAATAATGTCAAGTTTTTCAAGGAGAGAAGATGTCTATAATGCTTTGGAAATATTATCTACTGGGCTTATTTATTGTTTTAGGATATGGAAGATTATCAAAAAGTGTAATATGTTATCATTTTTTAATAATGCTTATGTTTCCTATATTAGTGGTAATCCACTGCCTGAAGATAATAATTCTCTATATAAAAGCATATTGTCCAAAATATGAAATAAGATTTATCCCGGAGAAAAGAAAATGACCAACAGAGAGTTATATATCAAAGCTGTAGAGTTAGTAGGTAAGGAAGTAATGGAAGTCAAGCAGAGGCAGTTCTTACAGAGGATAATTAAGAAGAACCAAGCCCCTAAATCCCCTAAAGGGGACTTTGATAAGATGGGAATGAAGAATGAGATATACCAGGAAATAATCACTTATTTAAATAACCTGTCAGGTAAACAATTTCGTTGGAATACTCCAGAGACTAAAGCTTTAATCAGAGCCAGATTAAACGAAGGTTTTACAGTAAAAGAATTTAAACAGGTTATAGATATTAAGTGTAAGCAATGGCTGACAAATGAGTATTTTAAATTCTTAAGGCCGAAGACTCTTTTTGGTACTAAATTTGAGGGTTATCTGCAAGAATGGATAGTCTTTAAGAAGAAAGAAGAATATCAAAGGAAAGAGCTCGAGAAAGCTAGGAGGATTGAGAGAGGACTTCCTGATGAAACTATTACTCCGGAAGAGTTGAAAAAACAAGAAGAGTGGAGAAAGCAAAGTAAAGAGCTCTTAGCTAAAGCTAGTGAAGAGGATTATAAGACCTTTTATAAGCAATTAAAGCCACCTTTTAAAGACATGGCCTATAAAAGGGGATTGAAGGATAATCTTGTGAAGTTGTATTATATTCAGTGGTTAAAAATGAATAAAGACTGAAGAGTTAGGAGTTAGGAGTTAGGAGTTTAAGAGGCTCACACGAAGGCACGAAGACACGAAGAAGAAGACCAGTTGTCGGAAGTCGCTACTTCGTGAGCAAGACCTGTCATTAGAGTAATTAGTGTAATTAGCCTGGGTTGGCATAGCTTTAGCGACGCCACCTGGATAGATTAAAAGGAGTTGAAGATGAGTAGGTTCGCCAAGATATTAGCAATTAGTAGAATAGCTAAAAAAACAGGTAATAATGGCCTTTCCAAAAAAGACCAGGAGAAGTTGTTTAATGCCCTGGTAAAAGATATTACCACCCCGCCCAGGGGCACCCCTCCACAGAGGGGAATTAAAAAGAGCAATCTTTCTAATTTTACCAAAGTGGCAGAAGAGATA
The DNA here is from genome assembly GCA_963663475.2 of Cloacimonadales bacterium (SeqCode). Lineage (GTDB taxonomy): Bacteria > Cloacimonadota > Cloacimonadia > Cloacimonadales > JAFGVF01 > JAEKNW01. The sequence continues at coordinate 6,177 of CAXXJV010000001.1, forward strand.
ATGGGAGATAATCCCCAAGTAACAAAGTCTTATACAAAATTAGTAGAGAAATGGATAGAGCCTTATTCAGCAGGGCAAAAGCAGCTAATATTCAGTCAATACCAATCCTTTAGTCAAACAGCTTGGTTTCGTTCTTTAACTAATGACTATGTGTCTAATCTGCAAGGAAGAGGAGTTACTAAGGTTCAAATCTTGGCTTATATGGATGACAGAACAACCGAGATATGCCAGGCCATGCACGGAAGAGTCTTTGATATATCTTCTTATAGCATTGACCCTGATTTTGTTACTTATGAGAAGATTGAGTCTATGGGTTATGGAAGTATGCCAACTAAAGATATGAAGGTAATGCTACCTCCTTATCATTTTAATTGCAGGACTACTTTTGTTACTTATGAAGAGGCGACTAATGATTTCGATAAAATCAAACAGAAAATATATGATGTAGAAAGTTTAACAAGCAAAGATGTTAAAACGATTATGGAGCCTCTCAAGGGGGCTGAATGGCTTAATAAATCAAAAGAGAGCCAGCACTATCAGAAGCATGGGATTGACCAAGGCTTAAGCAGAGAGAAATACAAGCAACAAATTATTGACAGTTTACAAGACAATGATAATATGTACTTGGCAGTTAATAAAGGTAACAAAAACCTTACTTTAACAACGGTTAAATATCATCATCTAAGTGATAAAGGTGTTAAAAAATACCTATTTACTATCTTCCTGGTTAAAGAAGGCAAGGTTGTTACCAGTCATCTTAAGCCAGAGAATGAAGTTTTGCCAAAGGTTAAAGATAAGGCAATAAAAGTTGTTAGTATTAATAATGGTAAGCAAAGAATAATAAAGGAAGCTATCATGAAAAAAGAAGATTATTGGAACAGGCATAACTCTTATGACAGCATTATAGCAGAGGTTGAGGATAACAAGAAGTGGGGTAATTATCCTCTCAACTGCCTTGTTACCTGGTACCAATATGTACCCAGTGAGTTAGAAGATGATGAAGACTGGCATTGGGAATTAGATAGATCTATTCCTGCCCGTTATGATATTCATATCCTGCTGATGAATGACTATAACTTCACCCAGGAAGAAAGAAACTTAATAGAGAGAACTGATAAAAAACTCTTAGATAACATTGATTATTACTTTAAGAAGATTAAAGTTATAAGCCCAGATGAACTGGCAGAGTTTTTGATTTGGTTGCAGGAAGCGAGAGAAGCAGAGAAGAAAGAAGAGTCTCACACGAAGACACTAAGCCACGAAGAAAACACAAAAAAATAAAGGAGTTATTATGAGAAAGTTAGTATTTATAGTGTGTTTGGTATTGTCGTTAATCCAATTAAATGCCAAAAATGATGTTATAAGTCATACTGAGTTTGGCTGTACCTTGGGGCATTCAATAAACCAAAGAGGCTATACTGCTTCAGCATATCTGTTTAGCCGAAGTAAGTACAGTTCTAAATTTTCTCCATTTATAAAAGTTCTAATCGACTACAAAGGCGAACCTAAAGGTGTACTTATAGAAGATGAACCTTTTAGTTGGTGGGTTGATACAGGTAGAGAACTATATGAAAAACATATTATTTCTATTGGGAATGTTTATACTATAGACAGAAAATGCAGATATAAATTTGTTCCTTACTTAGGTTTTGGCTTTAAAGAAAATTTTATTCAGTGGGATTCATCCATTGGAGAGGTATTTTATTCTTCAAAATCTATTAATACTCTTGGTGAAGCTGGAGTAGATTTTCTGTTTGTGTATAAGCAATTACTTATTTCATTAGGTATTTCTGCTCAGGCAGGAGCTAATCTGGGGGTTGGATTTAGGTACTATTAAAAAATATCTTGACAGCGTGTAAAACACTGCACCCCTCATGGCAGTGAAGATGATATTAACGCAGGAATGATAGCTATAGTTCTTCGTGAACTATCTGATGAGGTAACTAAAGATTTGTTTCAATCCTAAATAATCAAAGAGCAGGCATCAAAACCTGCTCTTTTTTTTGCTTAAAATTATCTAAACTGCAATTTAATTTCTCAATCTTAGAACTAAAGGCGTATTCAATACGCCCCTACATTCTCAATTCTCAATTCTAAATTCTCAATTCCTGAAGTGTCATTTTCACTGCCAATTCTAAGAAAGGGCTAGGTTTTCTTCCGTGTTTTTTCATATTGATAGCAATAGCCCAAGCAGTTTGGGTTATTTTTTTATCTATCAAGTCTTGTTTCTTGGGTCTTTTACTTCTTTTCATGCTTTGAGCTTTAGACCAGGCACTTTTTATCTCATTTTTTACTATTCCCTTCTTGCGAACCCATTCTTTAATCTTATCAACTGGGGGCATATGGGGCTTGATTCCTTCATGTAGGTACTTAGGATATTTGGTAGAACCTGAGAGTTTCCCACCTTCAGCAACATATACCAGAATATAGGTTTCAGTATCAGACACCACAGTTTTAGTCTGGATAGAGTTCTTTAAATGCCCTGTAACGACCATTTTCTCACTTTCTACGATGTTTATTGCCCTTGTCCTTATCTTGTCAGCAATTAAACCTAATTCTTCTTTTAAATGCCTTTTTACGCTTTCCATGTGTTTCTCCTTTAATTTATCGCCCGAAGTCCCTTGCCTAGGCCTGAGGGACTCCGGTCTTCTCACTCACTATATATCAATAAAAGGCAAAAATCCTTCTCGTTCATTTATGATGTCATAGATAATCAGATTAGCTTCTTTGAGATAAAAGTCTTGTCTTCTCATCACATCAGCATCAGAAATTAAATGTTGAGCAGATTCACCTGTCCCCACTTGTTTAAAGACTCCTTTATTGCCTGCTATATAAGATATACGAGGTATCAGGTAATATGCAGTTAAATACTTAAGAGCCTTGGTTATAGCATTATCTCCTGTATCTTCTACACCCTTGCGGCCGATGTATTCATAAGCATCATTTATAGCATTCTCAATCACATCGTTATTTACATCTGTAATGTTCATAAATGTTTTAATCTGGTCTGCAGTAATCATAAAAGCTCCTCAAAGTGTAAGGTTTCTGTAGTTAAATTAAAGAGGGTGGCCTTGTACTCACTTCCGTTTATAACAAGGGGTGGTGATGTTTCAAGAGAGACAAATAAGTCAGCATCAAACTGCTCAATTTTACTGAGCAATTCTAAGACAATTTGAGTATGATTTACACTAGTTTCATCTGTTTTAGTTACTATGGTAAGACTTACGTCCACCTGGTATCGGTTGAGGTTTAGAGATTCATTTTTCTTTTTAAAGACCTTTTCCAAGGAATACAGAGCCTTTCTATGGTAAGAGGCAATATCAGTATTAATATCTACTAAAGAAAGGCCTGTGCCTGCAATTAGCTCTTCTATCACATTCCATAAGGGGTAAATCATTAAGACCTCCTAAGCAAGCTGTCCACACTTGTATTTTCTTTGATATTATAGACTAGAGGGTTAATAGTGAAGTCTGGATTATTTCCAAAAATACCAGGATATTTCTTTGCCAGTCCTCCGAATTGCCCAGATAAGACTAATTGTTTTGGATGGATGGTAGTCTGGAAGAAGATCTCCATTTGCCCTTCAGTTTCTCCTGAACCTCCCATAGCAGTAGTATTAACCATAGAGAGTAAGCGGGGTGGTACTGCATGACAAGCAATGATGTTAGTAATACATTGTTGCTCCAACTGTAAGAAAGAAGCATCTTCTCTTTGCTGTAAAGCAGTCCATTTTCCTGACATTCCTTCTTTGTAAGGTATAACTAAAAGTTTATGAGCTCTTTCTTCTCCCTGGAACTTTTGTCTGAAGAAAGATTGAACATTATATTGAGCATTGGGTGAAATAGCTCCTCCCATTATCTCATAAACATAGTCTGGGATAGCGTTATTATCAAAAAATCTCTCATTATAAGTCTTAATCCTTTTAATAATCCTAATATCAGGGAGTATAGGAAGATAAGAAGGTGCACCATAAATTGTAGATAAAGGTGTAGCTTGTTTAAAATGAAATACTTCATCTTCTTTAAAATCAACACTTTCTCCGTTAACTGTTTGCCTGTAACCTGTTTTAATTTTTCTCATAGTTTGAGCAGGCAAGTGAAAGATTTGTCTTTTGCTTCCTACTTTAGGTAACTCCCAGTAAGCATTTCCATACATTTCATAATCCTTAATTGTTTTTAATAATAAAGTAATTGCTGAATCTGTTGGCGTTACTTCTTCCAGGATGTCCATAATTCTCTTATCAAAGCCCTTGCCCAGGATATTGATTGCTTTCTTTTCAATACACTCAGCATGATAAGGATTGATTGTATAAGCATCAGTGAGTTCATCCATTTCAAAAGGATAGTTGAACTCGTCGTCTTTTAAATCTAAAGCCTTACTTTTAGATGCTTGAGTATCATCAGATTTACTGATAATTACAAATGGTTCGTAGTTTAATTCATTACTATTCATATATTTCTCCTTTTATTCCCCTACATTCCTCACTAAACAACCATCACTCCATCAATCACTCTTTCAGAATGTCTTAAATCATAAAGCATAGCTAAAGACCAAAATTTATCTCCATGATGTTCAGTGCTTTCTGCATTATAGGAGAAGATGTTAGTACGGTTAGCAGATCTCTTTATTGATAAAATATGATTAAGCAGTGAAGGATCATTTGGTATTAATAGTTTCTTGTCTTCGAAGCCTCTTTTTAATCTTTTGGCAAGCCTTTCTTTAACAGCAGGAGCAAAGCTATATCCCTCAATTACATTAGGATAAAGGTAAGATAAATCTTCCCAGAGATTATAACCTATACCACCTCTATCTATAGCAAATCCATCTGCATCAGATTGTCTTATCAAGTTTATAAAAAACTCTTTCTGATAGGCAAAAGTCTCTCTCTTTAAGTCCTTTATATAATTAACAACCATTAACTTATCATCATTAATAAAGGCTCCTGTGATAGCAGTTTCATCTTTCTTTCTTCCAATATCAGCAGCATAAAACATTTTAGTGTCTTCAGGGGTTGGATGTTCGTTAACATAAAGACAGGGTTCTATCAGGTTGTAAGGAATATAAGAGTCTGTAGTATCTAATGGCAGGCATTCATAAGCTTGAGCAAATTCTTCAGGTGTAAAAAGACTTCTTAATTCATCAACATTAATATCAAGTCCTTCTTCTTTGGCTGTATGAATAGTGATTAAATGCTTAGAAAAAGCATCATTCTTATCCCATATTTCCCAAAACTTATCTATCCTACTCTTAGGAGTCGAGATTACTGTTACTCTTCCTTGAGCTGCTGTAATAGCAGGAATAATAGCTTTCCATACTTCCCTGTCCTGGATAATAAAAGCAAACTCATCTAAATATACATCACCTGCAAAACCTCTAGCAGTCATCCAATTAGTCGCCAAAGCTTTAATACTTTTACCATTGGGCATTAAGATTTCATGTTCAGTATCATTAAAAGCTTCTATTCCCATTGCTTTAAGATGACTTCTTACATGGTTCATCACAATAACAGCATTATCTTTAGAAGCTGAAACTATTAACTGGTCCTTGTTATTAATTAATGAACCAATAATCATCTCTAGGCCTGATAGAAAAGAAAATCCTATTTGTCTCGATTTATTAGCAATCCTATACCTGGATTTATCAGCTAAGAACTTCTTTTGATATATTCTTAAGTTCTTGATACAGTATTGCTGTATAGCAGTCCTGACAAAAGCAGGTACCTTATCTGTTGACCATATTTGCCCTTTTTTCATTTTTCTCCTATTCCCCTCTGTGGAGGGGTGCCTGTAAAGGCGGGGTGGTTTCTTAAGTGGGCGAAAGATGTTTCACCCCTACTCAATTCTCCATTAATAATTATGATTTATTTTTTATCCGTCCATAACTTTCGGTATAGATGTATATATCTATACCAAAACATATTGACACCCTTTAAAAAAAGAGCAATTTTATCCATGTAATTAATTTTATTAAGGAGGCTTGAATGCCAAAATTAAAAGAGTTAGATGTCTCTTTTGTGTCATTGGTTAAGAACCCTGCCAATAAAAAGGATATCGTATTTAAAGCAGCTGATAAATACAATATCACTAAAATGGTTAAAGTGGTTAAAACTGATCCTAAAGGGCTTATCTATGGAACTGTCTATGAAGCTGACACTAAGGATTCACAAGGTGACTGGGCTGATATTGATACTATTAGAAAAGCTGCTCATGAATTTCTAATGAAAGGTAAAAATCTAAATGTTGATGAAGACCATAATGAAAAACCTTCAGGTGCTGCTATTGTCGAATCTTATGTTGATGACAAAGCTTGGAAGGTAACTATTAAGGCCGACCCGGAAAGCGAAACCTTTAAAAAAGTTATGAAAGGTGATTATGAAGGACTTTCTCTCATGGGAGTTGCTAAGAAAGTTGAAGAAGAACCACCTGCTAAAGAAGATGCTTTAGCAAAATCTATGGAAGAAATTAAACAATTAAAAGAACAGGTTGCTCAATTACAGAAAAGTATGGAAAGCCTACCTGGTACAAAGCAAATCGAATTCGATAAAGACGGTAATATCATAGCTAAAAAAAGCGATGATACCGAACTATTCTCTGAATTCAAAACCTTGGAGGTTTAAGAATGGCTAAACTTTTATCAAAAAAATCTGCTGACCGCTTCATTGAGATAATGGTAGAAAACTCTCCAGTTCTCAAGAAGATTTCCTTCGCAACTCTCTCTATGCCTGTTTGTGAATATCCTCTTTTGGGAATTAGCAGATATAAGACTCGCGGGATTGCCCGTAACTCTGTCGCATCTCTCGTAAATCCTACTGATGTAACAATTTCTTTCAACTGTAAAGAAGTTGTTTTACCTTTAGTTATTCCTGATTCTTATGCTGAAGATATGAATACTTCACAAGAAAAAATAGCTAATTATGTTGCTCGCGTTTTTGGCCTGGATATGCAATACCTTTTCTTAGCAGGTGATACTGCTAATGAAGGAACTGCTGATAAAGACCTTCTTGCAAAAACTCTTGATGGTTTGGTTAAGCAAGTAACTGCCAGTGGAAACACTGTTGATTATCCTGCTGATGCTACACCTTTAGACAAGCTTAAGCTCTTAATCAAGGCACTTCCCGATAACGCTTTGGCTGATCCTAAACTGGAAATCTGGATGGGTTCCTCTGATTACACTGACCTCTGGGATTCCATTGCCAATAACTCTGCTGATAAAGCACTCTTGATGAAAGATAACAAAATCTATTATAGAACTAAAGAAGTTGTCGAAATTCCTGAACTCTCTAAGATTATTGTTCTCAATCCTGAGCATGTTGCAGCTGGTATTGTTAGAGATATGACTATCGAAACTCAGCGTTATCCTGAAGCTCGTGGTAACAAAGTTGTTCTTTCTGCTCGTGTAGATATTCAACCTGTTACTGATCACATGGTTATTGAAGGTAGCCAATCAGCTTAAGGAGTTGATTATGCCTGTTTGTGAGCAACACGCACGACTTGAAGAAGATATTAAATATATCAAAAATAAACTTGATGGCAATGGTCGTCCAGGTGTCCTGGAACGGCTTAGCCGTCTGGAAACGAAATTAACAATCATAATCTGGCTTAATGGTTTTATGGCTTCTGCTGTGATTGGAAGCATTATTAAGTCTATAATTGGAGGATAATGTGGGCGAATTATTTAATCATCCTGCTGTTGTATCTGCTATTAGTGTAATCTTTACACTTTTTATTATGGGGGCTTTCTGGATTATTAAAAAGCAAAAACTTAACTTTGACTTCTTACTTCCAACAGTCACCACTATTATTGAAGCTATCTTTGCTAATGCTAAGGCAACTAATCCTGCTTTAGCTGCAAGACAAGAAGTAGAGACGCGACTGTCTCAAGAGGAATTAGCTAGACTCTCTAAACGCTTAGCTACCAACGACCCCGTCCAAACTATATATAATACTATAACAAATCCGGCCAGAGAGTCCGGGGAAAAAGATGCTTCTTCCTGGATAAGACAAATTGCAAGTGGCTTAGGTGCTTCTGCTATCTCTGGACTCGCAAAAGGATTGGCAAAGAAGTTGTTTTAGAGAAAATTATGATGAGACACATTAAAATTCAATGTAAAGAAATCGCTCGTAAGATGCTGATGAAACACGAAGGTCTAAGACTTAAACCTTATTCTTGCTCAGCAGGAAAACTAACAATTGGTTTTGGGCGAAATTTGGAAGACAAGGGAATCACTGAAGTTGAAGCACATAATCTACTTGATAATGATATTGATTCTCTTGTCTCTCAACTGATTAAAACTTATCCCTGGTTTAGGGAACTCAATGATGTGAGAAAGGCTGTTGTTATTGATATGGCCTTTAACTTAGGACTAGCAGGCTTCTCTGCTTTTAAAAAGACTATTGCTTACCTTACTCAGCATGATTACTCTAATGCTTCTCGCGAAATGCTTAACAGCAAGTGGGCTATGCAAGTGGGTTATCGTGCCAATGAGCTATCTAAGCTAATGGAGAATGGAGAATTGAGAAGTGAGAAATAACCGGGAACGCTGACATCTTGTCGGCACACTAAATATAAGGAGAAAATATGTTAACTAAAATAACAACTCTTACTTATGACTTGCTAACATCAGTTAATTCTGTATTTAGCAAACAATGTAGAGTTTATGTAGCAAAAGGTTCAATGGAAGAAGCTGATATACCTACAGACAAAGCATCACTTCAAGCACTCTATTCAGGTGTTGACGCTAAGTTTGTCTTTCTGGGTAACCTTTCTGAAAGTGGATCTAAAATTGGTTGGAAGCAAAACTCAATTGCAATTGACTTTGGTTCAATAAATACCAATACTGATATTACAGGAACACTAATTTCACTTATGTGCGATAAAAATATGCTTGGTTTCATCGAAACTCAAGTAGGAGAACATTCATTTCTTTTTATACCTGATAAAGGTGATGATACTATTCTCTGTGCTCTTTCTGGAGTAACAATGTCTCATGAAGGTGAGATTCCTGTAGTAGGAAAGAATGAAACAGCCAAAATAACCTTAAATCTAACTGCAAACGTTAATAAGGTTACTGATGCTGTTAAATTTAGCAATCTAGCATAGAGGTGAAATAATGAAAATGATAAGAATAAAGACCGGTAGTGAACTCCATGAGTTTTACGGAACTATTGATGTTACCCCTGAAATAAAGCATATGGTAGAAGAAGAATGTGTTTATAATACTGGTCTTTCTTATCGTTTTGGTAAGTATTTTGTTGATAAGATTCAGCTTAATCTGAGTATTTCAGCTGAGGACTACGAAAATCTCTACTATAAAGTTATGAACTTGAATGAGTGGATTATTGCCTGGGAAACCTTAAACGGCTACCAATGGAGAAAATCTCGTTCTCCTCTCCCATATCCCTCTAAAATTCGCTTTATTAACGATGCTGTTACCCTAAAAATTGAGTCTGAACCTTACACTATACCAATGCAAAACATGACTAATATTACTATGAATACTATCTGGAATGAATCTACTCCGGATAATACTATATGGAACTAGGAGTGAGGAGTGAATAGAACACAATGACACAGATTAAACAGATTTACACAGATAAGAAAGATTTAATAATTTCGGTGTATTCGGTGTTTTCGGTGGCTAATATTTTCTTATCTTAAGACTCTGTGTTAAGGAAATTTAAAAGAATATAAAAAAAGGAGAAAGTATGATAAATTTACCCGGTCCTGATACTACAGATTGGGGCACTCTCTATAACAGTGCTATTAATCAACTCGAAACTATGATTAATGCCAAAACAACAGAAATTTCATCTCTACAAACTCTTGTTAGCCAACTTCAAGCAGCTTTAAGCGAAATAGAAATGGATACGCAACATATAGATCACAATGGTACACCACTTTCTGATGTTGTCCATAATTTGGAAGGATCTTTTAACAATCCAATAACCCCAGGAACTAAAACCAAAATAACTTATGATGCTAAAGGTTTTGTGACAGGAGGTACTAACCTAACTGAAGGAGATATTCCTGCACTTTCAATATCTAAAATCATAGGGCTTGAGGATATAATTAACATGGTGTTAGTTGATATGGATAGAGTAGAAATATCTGCTTCTATTCGTAATACAAATGGTGGAATTAGAGTCTCATGTTTTACTAATCCTCCTGTACCAGTACAATCATGGTCTGTAATGTTGGAATGGAAAGGGTCAATTTTTTATGATGTCCGTTCTTCCTCAAGTGAAAGCTTTATCAATATGGGTAATTATCCAGAAATACCTGATGGCCAATTAGTTAATATTATGGTGGCAGCAATATCTGGAACCAGTATTAAAAAAAAGAACTATTCACATACTTATAATTATGTGGCAACTTCCATAGATTTAAGAGTAAAAGCTGTAGAACATGAACTCGCACCTCAAGCTCTCATGGACAGAATAGCTCAAGATGATAATATTCTGAATGAATTAGTTAACAAGCTTCAACACTCTGGCACATTAGTACAGCGTCTTAGTGAGGTTCTTGCCCGATGACAAAGACCTTAAGAGACCTCAATGTTTATGAGTGGATGCAAGGCAAAACTGTAGCCACTAAACGCATTGATATTAGCCTTGAATATAAAGCTCCTATCTACTCCCTTGTAGATAAAAAGGAAGAAATTAACATCTTCGATAAAAATATAATCACTGAATCTGATGACTTTCCTGCTACACCTGAACCAGGTCAAATTGTTAGAAAAAATGGAATAACATACATTTACCGCCCTTAATTCCCCTCTGCGGAGGGGTGCCTGTAAAGGCGGGGTGGTATAACAAGAAATAAGGAGAAAAAATTGAATTTAACCGAATATCTCGAACAAAAAAGACAAAGCTTAATAGCTACCAACAAGAACCTATCAGATGAAAAACTAAGAGTTGAAGGTGCCTGGTTAATCTTACAAGAGATTGAAGAGATAATAACAACCCCTAAATCCCCTAAAGGGGACTTTGAGGAAGAGAAACCCAAAACAAAGAAAACAAAGAGAGGTAAATAATGGCTTGGAAGAAAATAGTAGATTCATCATTTACTATTAATGGTAAGGCACTAGAAGGTCCAATTGAATTAACAAAAGAAGATGTTGGACTTAGTAATGTAGATAACCTTTCCAGAGAACAACTAATTGCAGGACTTACAGCTGATGATATTCCTGTAATTACTATAAGTAAAGTAACAGGTCTCCAAGGTGCATTAGATGCAAAAGTTCCTACTAGCAGAACTATTGCCGGTAAGCCCTTAACAGCTGATATATCTCTTGCTAAGGCTGATGTAGGACTGGCAAACGTAGAAAATAAATCACCTGAAGAACTTTCATCACTTATCAGAAGTCAAATTGTGGCTGATGATATACCACTACTTGAAATAACAAAAATAAATGGATTAGTTGATTTACATGTGTTTCTAGCCTCTGAAATTAGCTCTAAAGTGTCTAAAACCACTACCATTAATGGAAAGGCTTTAGATGCTAATATCTCTCTTGGCGGACAAGATATCATTAGGCCAGAGTCTTCTCTCCCTGCATCTGGTTCCCCTGGTGAAATGATTAGATTCTCAGGTAATACCTATATATGGAAGGCTTAATATGTGGGTAAAAGTAGCTGATAGAGAAGAAATTGCTAAGTTTGAGATTACGCCTCAAGCTAACAAAGTTACTAGTCTAATTGGTGAAACACCAGATAGTTTTATGGCCTCTGAAGATGATTTAGGCCTTATGCTTCTTTGCAAAGTTCCTCTTAAAATTTCCTCTTTGGATATCCAATTAGAAGATGATGCTGAAATTAACCTAGAGTGTTGGCAATATGAGGGACAGAACTCTCATTTAATCTTTTCTAAATCAGGCTTTACTGGTATTCTAGGTCTTAATACTATTCCTTGTGATATTATGCTTAGTCCTGGTAAATACTTTCTAAGAGTGATTAGTAGAGGTATCTTGCTTAAAAATACTACAAAAATCTCTACAAGTCATCACTTCCTGTCAGTTGTTGGAGGCTCAAGCGTAACAAATGACCTTATTCCTGATTATCAAGAACTTTTAAATCCTACTGTTTGGTTTGGTATTTATAATATCCAAATACAAGTAGCAAATAAATCCTTATATCTAGGTATAACTGATGATCTTCTAAATAATGATGATCTCATACTAGGAGCTTTTTATCACTGTATTAAAAGTGGCTCATTAACTATGTATGTCTTTGACGGTACTCAACAATATTCAAAATAACTGGGAATGTGGGCATCCTTGCCCGCATCTTAAAGGAGAAATAATGCAATATAAAACAAATATCAAGACTCTTAAAAGAGTATATGCAATTGCTAAAGAAGTAGGATTGGAAAACATTATCATGGGTTCCAATGAAGAAAAAGAAGTGAAATTTGACCTTAAAACCATCTTAAACGGTGTTTTCGAAAAGGGTTTAATCAACGAATTCTGTCAAACTGTTACAGGAGAGACTAAAGACTTCGAAGAAGTAAGCTTAACTGAAGTGGAGAGTGTCATACTGGGTTTTTTCGATGCTATCAAAGGGGACTTGCAAGAATCAAGATTACTAAAAGCAATGATAGTAACTCAACAGAAGAATCAGATAACCCCTTCTACGACATAAGCTTTGTCTTATGGCAAAACAATATTAACCCGGATAACTTAGAGATTGATGAAGCATTTCATTATTTGGAAAAGATTTAATTTACTTGTAGGGGCGTATTGCATACGCCCTTCCATTGGCGGTGTGGTTTCATTCCATCACCTTAAATATTTATCTATCGGATTACTTCCATCATCTGATAAGATAAACCAAATGATAAAAGCTATAGGTACTAAAAATACTAATATCGCGATTATAAGCCACATGGGTAACTCCTTTCTTCTCTGTGTCCTCTGTGTCTCTGTGGTGAGTTCTTCATTCCTGACTCTTAACTCCTAACTAAATAATAACCAAGTAGGTATAATATGCAAGATTTAAAATTAATGATAAGATTTAACTTCGACGGTAAGAACGAATTAGAAAAGATTATCGATGAAGTTGCTAAGAAACATAACCTGGAAGTAAAGAGTAATCTGGGTCAAGTAAAGGTGGATGTAGATAGTATTGGTAAAGGTTTTACTAATATAACCAATAAAATAACTACTGCTGTTACTAAATTTGGTTTCTTTACTCAAGGTCTTTCTCAGGCAGGCGGTATATTAAGAATGCTGACTGATGAAACTGTTAACCTGGGTAGAGAACAAATAAGAGCTGATAAATTAGTTGAAGGTGCTGTAAAAGCTACCGGTGCAGCCGCAGGCTTTACTACTGCTGAACTTAAACGTATGGCATCCCAACTTCAAGATGATACTAACTTCGGTGATGAAAAGCTTCTTGCTAAAGTTACCTCTGTTTTACTCACCTTTATACAAGTTCAAGGTGATGTATTCCGGGAAGCTCAATCTCTTATCCTGGATATGTCAGAAGCCCTTGACCAAGACCTCCAACAGGCATCAATCCAAGTAGGTAAAGCCTTGCAAGACCCAATTCAAGGAGTTACTGCCCTTCGCCGTGTCGGTGTTCAACTATCTGAACAACAAGAACAGCAAATTAAAGACTTCATGGCTGTCAATAAAGTAGCTGAAGCTCAAAAAGTTATCCTCCAAGAACTAAATTCTCAGTTCGGAGGACAAGCTAAGAATGTTGCCGATCCTTTTATTCAACTCAAAAACACTTTTGGAGATATTAAAGAAATTATTGGCATCGCTTTACTTCCTGGACTTAATGCTATTGCTTCTTCTACCAAAAACTGGCTTGAATCTCTTAAGCCTGCTACTTCTGAACTAGAAAAAGTTACTGATGAATCCCAAAACCAACAAGCTGAATTCTTTAGCTTAACTTCTGCCTATGAAACACTTCGCTTTAAACAAGGCGAAACCCTTGAATCCAGCACCGCCCTTAAAGATATTATCGATACTCTTAATTCTAAATATGGTGATTACCTAGGTAATATTGACCTGGCCACTACTAAATACCAAGACTTTAAAACTGCTGTTAGTAATGCGACTCTTGAACTACAAAAAGAGGCAATGACTAAAGCCTTTCTTGCTAAAAGACAAGATATTACTGATAAAATAACTGATGTGTCTGCTGACCTTGTTAAAGATGTTATAAAGGAAAGAAAAAAATTGGAGATTGAACAAAAACAACTCCAACAGGCAATGAAGGACGAAGCTGAAGCAAGAAAAAACTTTGAACAAGATGAAAACTCACAATCAAGAGAAGCCCTTGCTGATGCCATAGATTGGAGACAGCAAAAACAAGAACAACTTGAAAATGCTCAAGCTGACTTTGACCAGGCTGTGGAAGATTTAAATAATAAAGCCAAAGCTAAACTAACTGGCTTAGAATTAGAACTTAACTTGTTCGATGAATCCTCAACTTCTTTATTAAAACAACTTCTTGGTGAAGAAGAAGAAGATGATAATAAAGGCAAGGGAGGAAATACTGTTATTGCTAACCCAGATGAAATAGCTAAACAACTACAAGCCCTTAAAGATAGCTTCAAAACCAAACAGCAACTTCTTACTGATAACTATAATGCTCAAACAGAGCTTATCAATAAGAACGTCGCTGATGAAACAGAAAGGACTAACCTCTTAACAGCTTTAGATGAAAAATATGCTAATGATTCCAAAGCTCTTAAGCACCAGGAATTTCAAGAAGAGCTTGCTATTGCTGAGAATAAGAAACAACTGGGTATTCTTACCTACCAAGAACTTAAAACTACTGTAGATGAATACTATAATTGGGTTAAAGCTAATTATGATAAAGATTCTAAAGAATATGTCCAAGCCCTTAATATGAAACATAATGCAGACCTTCGTTATGGCCAAGAAACTAAAAAACTTAACGATAAGCTGCTTAAAGATACTAAAGATACCTGGCAAACTGCTCTGAAAATGTTTGACTTAGGCTTAATACCCTACCAACAGCTTCAAACTGCCTACCAGAACTATAAAAACATGCTTCAATCTACTTCTGCAGATGCTGATCTAACTGAAGACCAAATCAATAAGATTACCATAGCTGTTAAAGAACTCGATAACCAAATGGAGAAAATATCTCAAAATCAAAACTGGCTCTCTACATGGGTGAATAACACTAACGAAGCTTTTGATGAAGTTAATGATCAGTCATGGGGAGTTGCAGGTAATGTTGCCTCCTCCTGGGCTAATACCTTTACTAAAATACAAAAAGAAGGTATGGACTTTAAAAAAGATATGGAAGCCATCTGGAAAGGCTTAGCATATGCTGTTATAGAAGAGATAAATAGAATAATTGCCCGTTGGCTTGTGCTTATGGCCATTAAAGGGATTACTTCGATATTTACTGGCGGTGGTTCTAGTGCACTACCACTTGGTACCGGTGAAGGTATTTCTTTAGGTGGTACATTTGCTGCTGATGGTGGTTATATCTCAGGACCTGGCGGACCAAAAGACGATGTTATCCCTTCCTGGCTATCTAATGGAGAGTTTGTAATTAATGCAGAGAAAACAGCCATTTTTAGACCTCTCTTAGAGTATCTTAACTATACTCCTATGGCTTCTCTTAAAACTAGCTTATCACTCCCTAAAGTTAATATGCCTGCTATTCCTAAAGTAGCTTACTCTTCAGGTGGATATGCTAAACACCCGGGCTTTGACCTATCCAGAATAGAACAAAAATTGGATAAACTTGATAAATTAGAAAAAGTAATTAATGAACTGCAAGAACTTAAGAAAAAAGACTACACTGTACAAGTTTCTACTAAATTTAGAGGTGTAGAGTTCGCTAAAGAAGTAAATAAAGCCCAATCACAATACCAAAGGATTATGAGATGAGAATAGATTTTATAGATAATAATACCGTCGTTGCCTCTACTGATAAACTTATTGATATCGACCTATCTTACTACGATAATGTCCTGGTCTCTAAACCTGTTGCCCCTGAAGTAAGATTTACCATAGCTTATAACCACCTCGATAACAACGACCCCTTTGTTACCTGGTGGAAAACTATCACTCAAGGCGAAATACCCGAAAATGTCTTTGCTGTTATCTACGACGGAAATGGTTATGAAGTCGCTTCTGGAGACCTCTTTGAATACGATGAAGACCTACAAAACTTCGCTCTCGAAATCCTTATTGTGCCAGGGTTTACTCAAATTCTTGATGAAGAGAAGAATAAATCTGGAGAAATTGTTAAGCCTATTACTCATGATGCATCTCTTAACTATATAACTGGCTTACTCAGAGAAGTATTTCTTAATATGTGGAACAAATTGAATATTCCTTATTCTTGCATTTTAAATGATCCTACTCCAAACGGTGTCATCTGGATGGATTTTATTGATGTTGCTAACATTATTCACTACTTTTGCCAATCCAGGCTATTATCTGGTAACGCGTACTTCCTGCGGATTAATTATGTATTAAATGGGACAAAAGCTAATTCTATCAATAGTTTGGGCTTCAGCAATCTCCTAAAATTATTTTATTCTAGAAAATCAAACTCTTTCTCTTCATGGAATCCTCAGCAAACTAAACAAGTTCAAGGTTTTGTTACTGGTACTTCATATAATGAACTTGATACAGATGATTTCTCTCCTTTATATAGACTTCGTGTATATGATTATGGTGGTGATGATGAAATAGGTGATTTAGACTCTCTATACAAAGCTAAGATACAACAAAAAGTTAATTCCTTAAAAGTAAGAAAAAATTATCATATCCAAGGAAATGTAGCTTTTACATGGCTTTACCCGGGAGACTCAATAAGCCTTAATGGACAAACTTATATCATCAAAGAAATTAATTACGATCCTGTATCATTAAATACTATATCTCACATGGGTTCAAATTTAAACCTAAAATTCTTCAATGCTGTATGTGTCAAAGGTAGTTAAACTGCAAAATAATTTCTAAATCTTAGAACTAAACTGCAAAATAATTTCTCATTAAGTGATTTACCACTGCAAAATAATTTCTAAATCTTAGAACTAAACTGCAAAATAATTTCTCATTCACTGCAATTTAATTTCAAAGTGCATATAATGTATCGAGTATGTTTGACAAATATTTATAAATATTCTTAACTATCCACGTTACCTATTATGTTTTTTTTAATACTCAAAGTATAGTGATTATAAATTATGTAATTCAGCAATTGAAATATGTATTTTACACTTATTGTAGCAAATAAAACTTGCTAATTTATAATTTTTTATAAACTTGTATATATAAAGCTAGGTAGTGTAGTAGAGCTTTAGTAATACTCGACTAAAGCTAGGCATCACAGGTGAAGAGTGCAGATTATTCTAGCAAATAGCTTACAGAATTTTGACGCATATATTTTGTATATTCGGAGAAATTATGGATCTTACTTTTGCAGAAGAATATTCTGCTATTCACCAAGGTCTACTGCATTATTTGGGATAAATAGGAAGGGAGGAAAAATGAAACTCAATATAGTTTTCATAATGTTACTAGTTTTTATAGGGAATTTGTGTTCAGTTGGCTTTATCATCGATTCTTCTGAAGAGGATTATTATGATTTAGTTATATTAGATGAGGTAACTTATAACGTTAACATCGAAAATCAAGCTGCAATTGTAAAGGTAGAGGAAGGATTTATTAACAATCTAGGAAGAGACATTACTCCTCGTTATTATTTTCCTATGATTGAAGGAGCTTCAGCAATCATGTTGCGCTGGTTTCAAAACAATCAATGGTATCAAGCAAACATAAGTGCAAGTCCTCAAAATCCTCAAGGTGGACCATCTTCTTACCCTTACTTTATAGAAGATTATTTAGGAGAGCAAGTTCCGACAATATTTGATTTTCCTCTTGATTTAGCTGCTGGAGATTCAATTAAAGTTGAATTTACCTATGTTCAGTTATTGCCTTACGCTTTTGGACAAGTAAATATATTTTTGAAGAATAAATATACTAATTTTCAAGCAAGTGCCTTAAGTCATCAAGAATTAAACATTGACCTAGTATCTGATAGAGAAATCACAGCTTACACTATAGATCAATTAGGGAACCAATATTCGGAAATAGGAGTAAATCAAGTTCATACCCATTATGAAGTCTATGAAACAGGTGCTTTACTAGATTATAATGTAAATTTTTCTTTAAATCAAGAAGAGTTGGGTTTATGGTCAATGTCCACCTACATGGATTCAGTAGTCGATAATCAGGAACATGGATTTTTTACTATGATAGTTGAGCCTGATCCCTCTGAGAATACCCAAGTTATTGATAAGGTCTTTACTTTAATCATCGACACATCTGGTTCTATGGATGGTAATAAAATTATCCAAGCCACAGATGCTGCTAGCTACATTATTAATAATTTAAATGAAGGTGATATATTCAATATTATATCTTTTTCATCAGGAGTTTATTCCTTATGGGATTCTCACCAAGAATTTAATGAAGCCAATAAGCAAACTGCTCTGAGCTATGTAAGTTCTTTAGAAGCAGATGGTTCAACAAATATTTCAGGAGCTTTTGATCTTGCTGTTCCTCAGTTCAATGAATCTACTTCAGATTCTGCCAATATCATAATTTTTATGACTGATGGTGAACAAACAGCTGGTATCACAAATACTAACACATTGATAAGTCATATTGCTGGGTTATTTTCCGCCTGTGATGCTCCAGTATATCTTTTTAATTTTGGTATCGGATATTACACAAATGAAGTTCTTTTATCTACAACAAGCAATAATCATAATGGTTTTGCCACCTTCTTGGGAAATGACCAACTTTATGAAGTAATCACAGAATTTTATAACATGATTAGAAACCCAGTAATGTTAAATCCTGAAATTTCTATTTCACCAGCTAACCTATTAGTTGATTTACACCCTATATCCTTACCTAATCTTTATAAAGGCAAACAAATGATCATTAGTGGTCGCTATAGTGAGCCTGTTGATATTGAAATTACCTTTTCTGGACTTGCTTATGGAAGTGAAGTATCTTATCAGTATAGTCTTACTCTTGCTGATTCTAGCTTTACTAACTACGCTTTTTTACCTAAAGTGTGGGCTAAGCAAAAAATTGAAGACTTACTAAGAGAATACCATACATATCCAGAAAATTCAAGTGATGCTCAAGAATTAAAAGATGAAATTATAGAATTAAGTCAGCTTTGGGGAATTATTACTGAGTTTACCAGTTTTAGTGGAGATGGCGTTGATAATTACGATGAAGAACTTGAACAAGAACAAGTTGAAGACACTTCAGTTATTAGTTTATTAGGCAATTACCCCAATCCTTTTAACCCTGAAACTACAATAAGATTTGAAATTAAAGAAGATTTTAATGATATCATGTTTATCAAGATTTATAATCTTAAGGGACAATTAATCAAAGTTCTAGAAATTAAAGTTGATTCCAAAGGACAATATTCAGTTGTATGGAAAGGAGATAATCAAGCTAAACAACCTGTAGCTTCAGGACTTTATTTCTATAAAATTGAATATGCTGATCATTCTGCCCATGGTAAAATGATCTTAATGAAATAGCTGTAATTATTTAAAGAAAGGGTCCTAGGACTCTTTCTTTTTATTTCCTGACAAGTATTGTTATTTTCTTTTTTTTTAAAATTCTTTACTTAAGCATCCTTATATCTTCCTTTACAGTCTTTCGATGAAAGTCCAGGTTTCATCGAAAGACTGTAAAGGAAGATATAAGGATGTTAAGGTAAACTACCTCACCTCAGCCATGGTCTAGAGCATTATTTGAGTTTAATAGTCTAACCTAATTATTTAAAATTTACAATTAATCCTATTTGATAAGAGTATTCATTTGTAATTTTGGCTAAGTTAGTTATATTTTTATATGAGGAGTAATTATGAAAAATATCAAACCAAGATTAGTCTTGAGTAAATGTGTTAACTTTGCAGCCTGTCGTTATAACGGTTTAATGATCAATTCTGCAGTAGTAGAAAAACTTAAAGATTATGTTGAATTTATTACAGTATGTCCTGAAGTAGAGATTGGTTTACCCATTCCCCGAGAATCTATTAGATTAATGCGTCAAGATGATGAAGTTAGATTAGTAAAATCAATGTCAGGAGAAGACTTCACAGATAAAATGATATCCTTTTCTCAAGACTTTGTTGGCAAATTAGAAGATATTGATGGATTTATCCTAAAAAGTAGATCACCTTCCTGTGGAATGAAAGATGTAAAGTTATATTCAGGTATTGGTAAAATCCCTGCAATTTCTACTAAGAGTGTAGGACTATTTGCCCAAGAAGTCTTTAAGACTTATGGTCACCTAGCTATTGAGGATGAAGGAAGACTAACAAACTTACAAATTAGGGAACACTTTTTAACCAGAATCTATACTTTAGCCGAGTTTAGACACTTACCTAGAACAATGAAAGACCTTGTCGATTTTCATGCTTCCAATAAGTACCTCTTTATGGCCTATAATCAGACTAAGTTAAGAGAAGCTGGTAAGATTGTTGCTAATCATGAAAAACTTCCTGTTTCTGATGTATTCGCTAGATATCAAGATAAACTATATCAAATTTTCCAAAAAGCTGCTAATATTTCTACCAATATAAATGTATTAATGCATATTTTTGGATATTTTTCTAAAGACTTAAATAATGATGAAAAGGCACATTTCTTAGAACAGTTAGATTTATATAGACAAAAGAAAATACCTTTAATAGTTGTTGTAACAATCTTGAACTCTTGGCTAATGAGGTTCAAGCAAGCTTATTTAGCCAAACAAAGATATTTTAATCCTTTTCCTAAGGAATTAATGTCTATAAGTGATTCAGGTAAATAAAGAAAGTTTGGAAAATTTAAAAAACTAAATAGGAATTTGGTGTCTTAGAGTAAATAAATAAGTAAACTATTGACTAATCTAGAGGAGTTAGAATGAGAAAAAAAGTATCAATCTTCATGTTTATAGATGCTTTTGGCTGGGAGATTCAGAAGAAATATAAGTTTTTAGAAGATTTATTACCCTACAGGTATCCAGCACAAATGCAATTTGGTTATTCCTGTACAGCCATACCCACTATTCTTACTGGCCAGAAACCAACCCAGCATAAACACTTGACCTTCTATTATTATAATCCTGAGGAAAGTCCATTTAAGGCTTTTAAATACCTGAAATTTCTACCAAAGACAATTTTTGATAGGTGGAGATTCCGACATCAGTTTTCTAAAATCATCAAAAAAATAAATGGTTATACTGGATATTTTGAGATATATTCTATGCCTTTTGAACGTCTCCCCTATTTTGATTATATAGAAAAGAAAGACCTCTTTATCCCAGGTGGCTTATCACCTGTTAAGAACTTAGCGGATGTTTTAGAAGAAAAGCAAATCCCTTATCATATTTCTAATTGGAGGTTATCTGAGACAGAAAACATTCAAGCCTTAGAAGAAGATATAAAGGCAGAAAAAATAGATTTTGCTTTCCTTTACACTGCTAGTATGGATGGCTTGCTCCATAATGTTACTAAGGATGGAAAAGAAGTTCAACCTAAATTAGATTGGTATGCTAGCAAGATTAAAAACCTTATTAAAGAAGTTGAAAAACATTATGAAGACTATTCCCTCTTTGTAATGTCTGATCATGGTATGACAAGTCTAACTCAGGAAGTGGATGTTAAGAAGGAAATTGAGTCTTTAGGTTTCAGATGGGGTATTGATTATGTTGCTCTTTATGACTCTACAATGGTACATTTCTGGTTTTTAAATGACAAGTGCAGACCTCACATCATGAAAAAAGCTGAATCAATACCATATTCCCATTTTGTTACACAAGCTGATAAAGTTAAATATGGAATTGATTTTGAAGATAATATGTATGGAGAAGAAATTCTGTTAATGGACCCAGGAGTACAAGTAGTACCTTCTGACATGGGTATTAAGTCTCTACCTGGTATGCATGGATTTTCTCCTGAACATGAAGATTCTTATGCTGCTTGGATGGGAACTGACCCTCTTGATAATCCACCAAAATGGGTTGGCGACTACTTTACTATAATGACAGATTATATGGATAAAGGTTTAAAATAAGAAATTTAGATACCCTGAGCAAGTTTTTTGATCTAAAGCTTTGATAAGACATGGGAGAGCATTCTTCCCAGCTTTAGCTACTATGAAAGCTGAGGCAATTAGCTAAGAAGATTCTGCTATTCGCAAAGGCCTACTGCATTATTAGGATTAATCTTATGGTAAGAGTATAAAAAGGCAAATAAATTTACTAAAATAAAGGATAACATAAAGATGTCTTGACAGATATTCAATGATAAAACAATTGGATATACATAATTTGTTTGTCAAAATATATAAAGTAATTACTATTAGAAATTAGTCATTGATTGGGAAAATATTTTTTTTTGATAAAATCCTTGACAGATATTATAAAGTTATAATTTTAAATACTTTATATAATAAAATAAGAATAAAATATTGTTATAATAAGGAGAAGAAATGACGAAAGCAGATTTAGTAAAAATCATAGCTAATGAAACTGGTATTATCAGAAAAGACGTAAGTGTAATTGTAGATAGTTTCTTCAATACTACAAAAGATTGCTTAAAAGAAGGCAACCATATCGAAATCAGAGGATTTGGTACCTTCAAATTAAAACAAAGAAAAGCTAGAACAGGAAGAAACCCTAGAACTGACGCTACTATACCAGTACCTGAAAGAACAGTTCCTACTTTTAAATTCTCTCGTGAATTTAAAAATGATATAATAGACACATTTAAAAAATAAGGAGGAAGCTAATGCCTTGCGGAAAAAAAAGAAAAAGACATAAAATCTCTACTCATAAGAGAAAGAAAAGACTTCGTAAAAACAGACATAAGAAAAAATAATTTTTAGAATAAATAATGACTTAAGCTCTCTTCGGAGAGCTTTTTTGGTGTAAGGAAACTGGAAAAGAATGGACTGGTAGCATCTTGTTGCCAGATTAACAGGCTTTCAGAACCTGTTGTGGACGCAAGATGCATCCACTCCATACTCCATGCAATCTAGCTCCAAAAGTCAGAGAAGTTGACTTTGTCAACATTCTAAAAAAGCCAAACAAAAGTTTGGCTTTTTTAGTATATATTTTATGAATTAATTATTTTTTCTTAATCTTAGCCCATGCATCCTTTAAAGTTACTGTTCTATTAAATACAGGTCTTTCAGGACTAGAATATCTTGAATCTAAAATAAAGTAACCAATTCTTTCAAACTGATAATTAACTCCAGCTTTTGCTTTAGCTAGTTCAGGTTCAACAAAGCAGTTGGAGATTACTTCTAAAGAGTTTGGATTCATATAATCAATAAAAGTTTTACCTTCTTCTTTCTTATTAGGATTCTCTTCTGAGAATAAATTATTAAGGACTCTAACTTCCACTTGCTTAGCATGTTGAGCAGAAACCCAATGCATAGTAGCTTTTACTTTTCTTCCATCAGGTGCATTACCACCTTTAGTTTCTGGGTCATAACTACAGTGAATTTCTATTATTTTTCCATTCTCATCTTTAATAATATCATGGCATGTTATGAAATAAGCATACCTAAGTCTTACTTCCCTACCTTGTGATAATCTAAAGAATTTCTTAGGTGCATCTTCCATAAAATCATCTTGTTCAATATATAATTCTCGGGAGAATGGAACTAATCTTGTACCATCTTCTGGTCTTTCTGGATTATTAACTGCTTCAAGCCATTCATCTTTACCTTCAGGATAATTAGTAATGACAACCTTTAAAGGATTAACAACACCCATCATTCTTAAGGCACTTTTATTTAGAACTTGTCTGACATGGTATTCTAAAAGAGCTAATTCAACTGTTGAATTTCTTTTAGCTAGACCAACATCTTCACAGAAGTTTCTGATTGCTTCAGCTGGGTAACCTTTTCTTCTTAAACCACAAAGAGTAGGCATTCTTGGATCATCCCAACCGTCAACAATTTCTTTATCTACAAGTTCTTTAAGTTTTCTTTTAGAGGTAACAGTATGAGAAAGCTCAAGTCTGGCAAACTCTATTTGTTGTGGATGATAAAGATCTAAAGCTTCTAAGAACCAGTCATAAAGAGCTCTGTTATTTTGAAATTCTAAAGTACAAAGAGAATGGGTAATTCCTTCAATAGAATCTTCTAAACAATGGGCAAAGTCATACATGGGATAAATATGCCATTTGTCACCCGTTTGATGGTGATGAGCATGTCTAATTCTATAAATAAGTGGATCACGCATCTTCATATTAGGGTGAGCCATATCAATCTTAGCTCTTAAAGTGTATTGACCTTCAGCAAAGTCACCATTCTTCATACCTTCTAAGAGGGCTAAACTCTCTTGAGCAGGTCTATCACGATCTGGTGATGGCTTACCTGCTTCTTTAACAGTTCCACGGTATTCTTTAATTTCCTCAAGAGAAAGTGAACACACATAGGCAAGACCTTTCTTAATAAGCATTTGCGCATATTCGTAAAATTTATCAAAATATTGTGAAGCATAGAAAAGCCTATCTTCCCAATCATAACCCAACCATTTAATGTCTTCTTGGATTGAATCTACATATTCTACATCTTCTGTTGTAGGATTAGTGTCATCAAATCTAAGATTAGTTAAGCCATTATAATCTTTAGCAATTCCAAAATCTACGACTATAGCTTTGGCATGTCCTATATGCAAATAGCCATTAGGTTCTGGTGGAAAACGAGTATGTACTCTACCATCGTACTTCCCACTTTCAATATCTTTATCTATTATTTGTCTAATAAAATCTTTCTTTTCAGGTCTTTCTGAAAATGAAGATTCAGTATTTTTATTAACCATAGCTATATCATCCTTTATAAAATTTACAGAACTAATATAAATGCTGTTATTATTAGTCAAGTCAAATCTTTATTTAGCCTAAATAATCCTGAAGGAGACTGTTCAACCCGAATGGTGCAGTAGAACTTTGATGAAGAGTGCTAGATTCTTTTAGCAAAATAGCTTACAGAATTTTGACGCATATATTTTATGGCTCTTGTTCAAGTCTGGTGGTAAATAAGAGACTTTCATTATAGCATATTGCTTGAATAATAGAAATTTACAAGTAAGAATATACTGTTAAGAGTATGTTTTATTTGATGATAAGTACTAAATCCTGAAGGGATAAGTCTTAAATCCTCAAAGAGGATAAATAGTTTAGCCTAGGGTAAATTCCTGAAGGAAATGCAACCCTGGGTACTAGTGATGAAAAACAAAGCCTAACCCTGAAAGGGTTAAATAACATCATATATACCATAGACTTATACAATAATATATTATTTATCATTTTATTAAACCCTTACAGGGTAACATCTTTGGGCTAGCCATCATTACCCAGGGTTGCGATACTTTCAGCATCTTACCCTGGGCTAAATTATTTTATCCCTTTGAGTCTTCGCTAAAGCTACGCCCCACAAGTCAGGGATTTTTGATGAATTAATATAGTAATGAAATATTCTCATTTTCCTATATTATCCCGAATGGTGCAGTAGAACTTTGATGAAGAGTGCTAGATTCTTTTAGCAAAATAAGTTACAGAATTTGAAGGCATATAATATATATATTCCTGAAAATTATGTAGCTTACTTTTGCAAAAGAAGATAGTGCTATTCGCAAAGGTCTACTGCATTATTTGGGATTATTCCCACCAGACTTGAACTTGAGCCTATTTTATATATTCGGAGAAATAATGGAAGTTACTTTTGCAAAAGAATATAGTGCTATTCTCAAAGGCTATTGCATTATTTGGGTTAAACCACAATAAAAATGGCACGACTGATGCCGTGCCATTTTGATATATTTTATCATTTTCCCATGGCTTAGAAAACCCTTAAAATGGAATCCTAAAGTTCATGGGGTCATATGATACTATTTCATTAAGATCATCTTCTTAGTTGATGAATATGAGCCACTAGACATTCTATAGAAATAAACACCTGAAGCTACACTTGAATTATTTTCATCTCTACCATTCCAAACAACATTATGTTGTCCTTTATCTTGATGTTCATTAACTAAGCTTCTAACTTTTTGGCCTTTTAAGTTATAGATATCAAGAGTAACCTGACCAGCTTCTCTTAAGTTATAAGAGATAGAAGTTTCAGGATTAAATGGATTTGGATAGTTTCCAACTAATTCGGTAGTAGCCAAGTTAACATCATTATTATTATCAGTACCATTTGGTGCTGTTACTTTGAAGTTATCTAGCATAAATATGAAGGCATCATTTGATACACATTGGACAGCAAGTCTGATTGTTTGTCCTGCATAAGCATCAAGGTTGTAGTTATATTCAGTCCATGTAGTTGGAGCTTGAATATAATCATCACCAGAGATAGCAGTGAAGTCTTCTATATTTGTTGAACCAGTTGAAACTAAGACATTGAATCTTTCTAAGCCATATTGATCAGTAATTGATTTAGCAGTGAAAGAAACATTAGCTTCTTGGTCTATAGTGAAAGTTGGAGTAATCATCCAATCATCATTAGCAGGAGTAACAGAAGCGAAAGCTGCAGCATATTTAGCACCATCATAAGCACTGTAAACCTCGTCAGTTAGAGGAGGAGTAGTCATAGATGGATTGAATACGATATAAGCTTGAGGAGCTTCAGCATTTTCCCAGCTAGTATTATTAATTGAATAGGTTCCTGACATATCATTATCTACAATAGTCCATGCCCCGAATTCAAGAGAGAAATCAGGATATGTTTCAAAACCATCATTGATAAGAATAGCATCAGGATCACCAACGGTAACAGAAGCTGTATTGGAAGGAGCAGACTCAACTTCACCATACATAGCAGTTACATAATAAGTATAGACACCATCTTCAGTAACTGGGTCCATGTATTCAATTTCATTCACTTCAGCAATCATGACTTCATTACGATAAACTTTCCAGCTATCAGGATTTCTTAGTTCAATAGTTCTAAGATCAGAGTTGACTGTAACTATTTGACCAGCGTCATCTGTATAAACTTTGCTGAGAAGTTGGGCAACAACAGTATCCCAGTTAAGCATAACACCACCCTCAACTAGAGTAGCAGTTAAGTTTTCTGGAGGATTTACACCATCAAATAGGAGGTCTGCATCATTTCTTGCAGTAATATAATCTCCGTCATTACGGGCATTTGGTATTGCTACAATATGGCCTGTTTCAATAGGAATATCAGAACCAATATAATCAACATCATAGAATGTAGTTCTGAAATTAAAGTTATCAGTACCATCAGTAATAGTGTAGTTTTGACCATTAGCAAAGGCTCCAGCATCACTAAACATAACATTGTTCAATTTAACAAGTCTTCCTTCATAAGTATCAAAATCTGTTACTAGATCATTGATAGTTACGATAAGAGGATTGACTACATTACCTGTAGAATTAGGTGTAGGTCCAGCTTGAGAAGGAGTAAACTGAAGCATATTGCCATATTCAGTAAGAGAACCTTGCAGACCAGTCACAGCATCGCCTGCATTATAAACAATATCAAGGACATTATTATTATCATCAATGAGGATACCAGCAGTATCGTCTTGGATATATTTTTGATTTCTGAAGTCTTGAGTAAAAGTAACAATAACTTCAGATGTTAAGTTATAGATAGTTCCATTAGTAGAGCCAGCTCTTAATTCAGCAACAGAAGTAACATCAACGATAGTTAGAATTGTATAGTTAGCAGTTGCTATATAAGAAGGATCCATACCGTCAGCATAAGCTCTAGCTTTCACAGTAGTAGTTTGGCTAATATCTATTGGTTCAGTATATTGAGTAGATGTCATAGTTGGTTCAGAGCCATCTAAAGTATAGTAGATAGTAGCATTTTCTGTTTCAGAAGTAATAGATACGCTGATTGCAGTATCAAAAGTACCAGAAGCAGGATCAAATACAGGGGTAGAAGTATAATTACCAGGATTTCCACCAGTAAAGTCATGAGAACCGATAAAGCTAAATTCATCAATATCATAGACTATCCATTCAGAATCATCAGCATTTGTACCAGCAGAAGTAGCCCAATCAGTATTTCCCACAACAACAGTTGGTTTTCTGATTAAGGTATGGTTAAGAGTTGCTTCAGTAACACCTGCGACATCCCAAGCAGTACCTGGATCAACTTGATAAACACCAACAGCATCAATAAGAACATCATTTAAGAAGAGTCCTATTGCATCGTCACCATTGAAGTAAGTAACAGCAGAAGTTGCATCAGATGCGTTTAAGATTGCAGGATCAGAAGCAGAGTTAGCAATAACAAATACATCACCATTTTCTAGGTTTCCTTCAAGGTTCAATTCATTATTCCATTCACCACCATTAGAAGCTGATTTAACAACATAAGGAGTTAAATCAACAGTCATACCTGTGCCATTAAAGATTTCAATAGCTTTATTATTTGAAGATCCTTCAAGATATTCAGAGATGAATAAATCTTCGGCATCACCGTTAGTTTGGCCGATATGAGCCATAACAGAGTTAGAAGCTAGAGATTCTTCAGTACCATACATAGCTGTAAGGTAGTATGTATAATCGCCATCAGCTAAGTCTGCATCAGTATAGGTTAAGATATTTGCAGCTAACTCAACTAGTAAGGCATCATCCTTATAGACTTTATAAGCAGTCAAGTTTGTAGCATCAGTTGGAGCTTGCCAAGTGAGGGTTACTGCATTTTCATTAACTTCATAAGTTAAGTTTTCTGGAGCAGGGTTTGTAACTGGACCGAAGTCGAAATCAGTTAAGAAACGTGAAGAAATATATTCACCATCAGTTCTTGAGTTTGGTAAGGCCACAATTGACCCTTGGCCAGCAGGAAGACCTGTTCCGATATAATCTTCATCATAGAAAGAAGTTCTGAAGTTATAAGTATTAGTTCCATCAGATAATTCATAGACTGAACCGTTAGCGAAATCACCAGTAGCAGTAAAGTGAACATCTTCAAGTACAACTAATCTAGCTTCATAAGTATCGAAGCTAGAAGTTAATTGAGGGATAGTAACAGTAACTACAGCTAAATCATTACCAGTAGAAGCTACTGAAGCAATATCTTGCACAGGAGTAAACTGTAACATTCCGCCATATTCACTAATAGTAC
This sequence comes from Cloacimonadales bacterium (SeqCode), assembly GCA_963663475.2. Classification (GTDB taxonomy): domain Bacteria; phylum Cloacimonadota; class Cloacimonadia; order Cloacimonadales; family JAFGVF01; genus JAEKNW01. The sequence continues at coordinate 35,323 of CAXXJV010000001.1, forward strand.
CTTGTACGCCAGTAATTCCATCACCAGGATTTACTTGAGTAGCAATAATATCACTATTATCATCAATTAAGATACCAGCAGTAGCATCTTGAATATATATTTGATTTCTAAAAGATTGAGTATAAGAAACAAAGACTTCTGAAGTAACATTATAGATTGTTCCATCAGTATTTCCAGCTCTTAATTCAGCTATAGTAGCAACATTTTGAACTGTAAGAATAGTATAGTCACCTGTTGCTACAAAAGAAGGATCTAAGTCAAGAGCATAAGCAATAGCTTTGATAGTAGTTGATTCATTAACACTGATAGGTCCTGTGTACATAGTTGAAGCATCTGTTGGTTCACTTCCATCAAGAGTATAGTAGATAGAAGCATTAGGTGTTTCACTAGTAAGACTTACATTAATAGGATCATCATAAGAGCCTGGTGCTGGATCGAAAGTAGGCATTGCAACCATATCACCAGCAGAACCAGCAAAGTCATGATAGCCAATATATGAGAAATCATCGATATCATAGACTAGCCATTGAGAATCAGCCATACTTGTACCAGCAGCAGCAGTCCAATCACTTGTGCCTACAGCAACGTCAGGTTTTCTAACAAGGGTATGGTTTTGAGTTGCACCAGTAACACCAGCAACATCCCAAGCTGTTCCTGGATCACTTTGGTAAGTACCAATGACATCAATAAGAACATCGTTTAAGAAGAGTCCTATGGCATCATCACCATTATACCAGGTAACATTACTAGTTACATCAGCAATATCTAAGATTGCAGGAACTGCAGCATCATTAGCAATAATGAAAACATCATTATGTTCTAAAGTACCTTGTAAATCAACTTCATTACTCCAATCATTACCATTAGAACCTAATTTTACAACATAAGGAGTTAAATCTACAGCTTGACCTGTACCGTTAAAGATTTCAATACCTTTGTTGTTAGAGGAACCTTCGATATACTCAGAGAAGAATAAATCTTCTGCAAAATCAGGAGGAGGAGGTGTATGGCCATCAACAGATCCTGAATAAAGGATTTGGTTTTTACCAACTGCTACAACATTGTTATCCCAACCAGTAATATCCATGATTCTTACAGGGTTAAATTGAGTTTCAGGTAAATCAATCTCAGTCCAAGTTGCTCCATTATCAATAGATTGCATCAAGGCCCATGTAGTACCAAGATTTGAAGCATCAGCACTGTAACCACCAACGACTAAAGTTCCGTTATCAGCTTCGTAAATTCTATTGAGGTCATCACCAGCAGATTGACTAGCAAGTGTCCAATCACCAGCAGTTAAACCACCATTACTAGTGTAATAAATATCACCATCATCATTGATAGCGACACCATGGTCAGCATCTTGGAAGTAGATATCATTAATATCACCAGAACCAAGTGTGATTGAAGTAAAGTCATTTCCATTACTTGTTCTATAGATTACGCCGTTCTTAGCACCTAAGACAATATTATTTTCATCAAAAGCATGAGCAGCATAAATGTTATCATTACCAGTAATACCAGTTAATGAAAGAGTAGTCCAATCTGCCCCACCATTAGTAGTTTTAGCAGCAACAGAAGCATAACCAAAAGTCCAACCTATTTGATCATTCAAGAATTCAAAGGTATATAAAGATTTAGTTGAAGAAATACCAGGTACTTGATGACCAGTCCAAGTATCACCACCATCAGTAGTTCTATAAACTACACCAGAAGTTTTACCAGTAACTAAACCTTCATCCATAGTAAAGAAATGAGAATCATATAAAAGGCTGATATCATTGTTATTATATGGTTCAATATAAATTTTATCATAAGTAGAACCACCATTAGTAGTTTTAAAGATAGTTCCTTTATCTCCCACAAGATACCAGTTATTTTGATCAATAAGAGAGACACTATAATTATCTACAGAAGAAACAGTCTTTTCAACCCAAGTGCTACCATCAGATGATTTAGCAACAGTTCCGTACCAACCAGCAAGCATAGCATTGCCATTAGCATCATAGGTAATATCTTGAGAGTAGTAGTTCCAGTCATTTTCAACAACTTGAACATTGACCCAAGAATCAGTAGTTTTTACAACAACACCATTCCAACCAACAGCATAACCTTCAGCGCCGTTCATAGTAACACCAGTTAAACGAGAGCCACTAAGGTCTGTGTGATGAGTCCAGTTTACACCATTATCATTACTGTATGAAATTGATCCATCATCACCAACTACAACAACTAAGTTACCATATTGTTCAACAGCAAAATTAGTTAATTCATTAGGAGTTCCTAGAGGAAGGAGTTCCCAGTTTTGTCCATAGTTGGTAGTTTTATATAGTTTAGCTTGGTCTGGAGAGCCATTATTACAAGCTACAAAGCCAGTTCCAGAGCTATTCATTGACATTTTATAGAGACTATCAGTACCAGGAGTATTTTGAAGTACCCATGTTTGGCCATGGTCTTCAGAGTAAGCTATCTTACCATTAGCACCAGAAACCCAGATTTTTCCATCAGGATGATAGACAATACCTTCAGCATCATCAGTACCAAAAAGAGCATCTACACCAGGAGCTTGAGTCCAGTTTTGTCCTCCATCAGATGAGAGAAGAATCATACCATCTTCAGAAGCAATTGCTACATGATTTTCATCAGCAAATGACACATCATTAGCATCATTATAAACACCAGACGCAGCATTAAAGGTAGGAGTCATAACAAAGGTAAAAGTTTCACCGTTATCTGTGGAAAGTCCTACACCCCCACTTCCTCCACCAATTACAACATTGTTTCCAGCACGATCGATAGAGTATAAGTTCACTGGGAACTGAGCTTGTCTATCTAACTGCCAGGAGAATAAGGAGACTACAATAGTTAATATTGAAATCACACTAATTAATCGTTTCATAATTCCTCCAAATCGATTATTATCTCTAAGTACTAATATACTTGAATATCAATATTTTGGCAAGTAATTTTATATTAAGTAATATTTATAAAAAATGCAAGTACTTAGAAATATTCTTGTGTAAAAAAATTAAGAGGGAAGAATCCTTCCCTCGTATGAAAAAAATTAGCCTTGAATTACTGTACCAGTCTTTCCTGCAAAGGCATCTACAATTCTTTCTATTGAAGTAATAATAACCTTTTTTCCACCATTCTTGATAAAAGAGATAGCAGCGAGAATTTTAGGTCCCATTGAACCTTTAGGGAACTGACCTTGATCATAATAAGCTTGAGCTTGTTCTAAAGTTAGAGAATCTAATTCTTTTTGGTCAGCTTTACCAAAGTTGATAGCAACTTTATCTACACCAGTCAAAATAACTAAGAACTCAGCTCCGATTTTCTCGGCTAAGAGAGCAGAAGCAAAGTCTTTATCAATAACAGCATCAACACCATCTAAAGTGCCATTTTCTTCTCTAACCACGGGAATTCCACCGCCACCACAAGCAATAACAATTTGGTTATCTTCTACAAGTTGCTTGATAGTATCAGCAGGGATTATTTCGATTGGTTTAGGAGATGGAACAACCTGTCTCCAGCCACGGCCTGCATCTTCAGTAATATGCCAGCCAAATTCAGCTTCTAGGGCTTTAGCTTCATCTTCATTATAGAAAGGTCCTACAGGTTTAGAAGGGTTCTGCATACTTGGGTCATCTTTAGATACTACAACTTGAGAGTTGATAGTAACGACCTTGTTAGTAATCTTTTCTTGAATGAGTTTATTTTGTAAGCTCTGTTCAATCATATAACCCATAGTTCCTTCAGTAGCAGCGACTAAAACACCTAAAGGAAGGGGTGCTACGCCTTTTTGGATACCAGCATTATGTTGGATTAACATATTGCCTACTTGGGGTCCGTTTCCATGTGAAATTGCTAATTGGTAGCCTTGTTTAATTAATTCAACAACACCACCTAAACTATCGCGAGTGTTTTTAAACTGTTCGCTTATTGTACCTTTTTGTCCAGCTTGGATAATAGCGTTTCCGCCTAAAGCTAATACTGCTTTCTTTGCCATTTATTCCTCCACCTTATAATTTTTTAATTTAGAAAAAACAAGGAGACTCACTTTGGTAAGTCTCCTATGTTCAATTTTTATTTTCTAAATCTTTTTGTCAATATTTAGAAACCATTTTCTTCCAAAATCTCTTTAAGAGTTGGTTTACCTATCTCTTGAAGTTCATAAGTAACTCTTACAGAAGGCTTTTTAATATTAACAATTCTTCTTAAATCAATTGGAGTTCCAATAACAACAGCATCACATTCTACTGCATTGATGGTCTTTTCAAGGTCTTTAACTTGCTTTTCACCATAACCCATAGCAGGTAATAGGACACCTATATCTGGATATTTTTCAAAGGTTTCAGCAATTTCACCAACTGCCCATGGGCGTGGGTCAACTGTATCAGCCACACCACATTTTTCAGCAGCAACCATACCTGCACCGTAAGTCATCTCACCATGAGTAAGGGTTGGTCCATCTTCTACAACAAGGACATTTTTGCCTGCAATTATGGAAGGATCTTCAACAAATACAGGAGAAGCTGCTTCAATAATTTTGGCATTTGGATTTACAGCACGGCAGTTTTCTCTAACTTCGAAGACATCGTCAGCATCTGCTGAATCAATCTTATTAATGATTATTACATCAGCTAATCTCACATTTGTTTCACCTGGGTAATAGGTAATTTCATGGCCAGGTCTATGTGGATCAACAACCACAATTTTGAGCTCTTTATCAGAGGTATAGAATGGTGTATCATTATTTCCACCATCCCAGAGGATTATATCAGCCTCTTTTTCAGCCTCTCTAACAATTGCTTCATAGTCCACACCTGAGTAGATTATGCTACCCATAGCGATATGTGGTTCATATTCTTCCATCTCTTCAATTGTACATTCGTGTTTTACTAGATCATCTAAAGTTTCATAGCGTTGCACTTTTTGTTTAACTAGGTCGCCGTATGGCATAGGATGTCTTATAGAGACAACCTTAAGACCTTTTTCTTTAAAATACCTTACAACAGCTCTGGTTGTTTGAGATTTTCCACAACCAGTACGAGCAGCACATATAGTAACTAATGGCTTGGTGGTTTTGATAGCGGTATTTTTTTGTCCCATCAACATGAAATCAGCACCAGCAGCATTAACAAGGGCTGCACTATGCATAACTCTTTCATGTGGAAGATCGCTATAAGCTAAAACTACTAAGTCAATATTGTGTTCTTTTATTAAGCTCGGAAGCTTTGACTCCGGTAAGATGGGAATACCTTTAGGATAAAGAGAACCAGCTAGTTCAGCAGGATATTTTTTATCGTCAATACCAGGGATTTGAGTAGCAGTAATTGCTACAATTTCGTATTGTTCATTATCTCTAAAGAAAGTATTAAAGTTGTGGAAGTCTCTTCCAGCAGCACCCATGATTATTACCTTTTGTCTCATGTTTTACACTCCTTTGACTAAATTTTGATTATTCAAATTTTACTTGAAATATTTGATTTGTCAAGGAAAAGCTAATTCTTCAATTGTATATTGATTATTTTAAACTTCAAAAGTAGCTAGAAGACTCTTATAATGCTAGTTCAGGAGATTATATCACATAAATATCTAAGAAAATTAAATTTATTTTTTATTGAAATAGCACTTATTATATGGTTTTTATTAGGTTTTTGAGGGAAGTAAAAGGAGGAATCTGGGTAAAATCTGCAAAGAATTACCCAACTATTGCTTCTTTGTCCTGTAATTTTGTGGAAAAAAAACTACAAAAAGAACAGGAAGATCAGACTGATCTTCCTGTAATCTATTGCAAGTAAGATAAATACTTATTTAGTATCTTCTTCTTGTTCAGTTTCTTCATTTACTTCTGGAGTTTCAGGACTTTCAATTTCTTCTTTTACTTCTTCAACTTCAGGAGTTTCTTTAACTTCTTCAGGAGTTTCTACAACTTCTTCAGGAGTTTCTACAACTTCTTCAGGAGTTTCAGCAAGAGGAGCTGTTTGATTTTCACTTACATCTTCAGAAGGAATTTGTTCAGTTTCTTCAGCTTTTTTAGCTTCTTTTTTGGCTTCTTTTTTAGCTTCAGCTTTAGCTTTTTTAGCTTCTTTTTTAGCCATAATCTCTTCATGTTGTCCTTTATGGAAATCAACATAAGTGTTTAAGCTTTCTTGATCTCTTGAGAAGAAGAAGGCTTTAACAGAGAGAATTAATCTTCTGTTATCCATATCAAGTTCAATAACTTTTAATGGAATTTCTTCACCAACGGTGAAGTATTCATCTGGTGTTTCTAATTTTGGTATTGCCAGATGAGAAACAGGTACGAATCCTTCGACAATATCACCATCACATTCGATATCTACTAAGATTCCCTTAGGAATAAGTTTAGATATTTTACCGATAATTTCAGTATTGAGTGGTAATTTATCGTTTAAGGTTTGCCATGGATCTTCATGAAGTTGTTTAATACCAAGAGCAACTCTATGGAGAGTTTTATCTATTGAGAGAACAACAGCTTCGATTTCTTGGTTTTTCTTATAAACATCTTTTGGATGGTAGATTCTCTTTGTCCATGAAATATCTGATACATGAACAAGTCCATCAATACCATCTTCAACTTCAACAAATACACCAAAATCGGTTAAACTCTTAATTTTTCTTTTAAGAATAGTACCTTCAGGGTATTTCATATCAATAGCTACCCATGGATTTGCTTCCATTTGTTTAAGACCAAGAGCAATTCTTTTTCTTTCTTTATCTACTGAAAGCACAATAGCTTCAACAGTTTCATCAAGCTTAAGTATTTGGTGAGGGTGGGTAATCTTCTTAGTCCATGACATTTCTGTAATATGGATAAGGCCTTCCACACCTGGTTCTAATTCAACAAAAGCGCCATAAGGTGTTAAGTTAACTACCTTACCTTTAGCTCTTGTTCCTTCTTCATACTTAGTCTCAATGTTTTCCCAAGGTTGAGGAACTAACTGTTTGAGGCCAAGAGATACTTTCTCAGTTTCAGCTTCATAAGCAGTAACTTTAACTTTAAGCTTATCTCCAATGTTTAAAATATCAGATGGGTGATTAATTTTTCCCCAAGACATATCAGTGATGTGTAGTAATCCGTCAATACCACCTAAATCAATAAATGCTCCGTAGTTGGTTATATTTTTAACTTCACCTTCGAGTTCTGCACCAACTTCAATAATTTCACGTAACTTTTCTCTCTTTTCGGAGACTTCTTCTTCTAGCACATCTTTACGAGATACGATAATGTTTTTTCTATCAGCATCTAACTTGATAATTTTAACATTAGCTGTTTTTCCAATAAACTGATCTAGGTTAGGAATTGGTTTTAAAGCAATTTGAGAGCCTGGTAAAAAGGCTTCTAAGCCAAATACTTCTACAATCATTCCACCTTTGACACGGCGTCTGAAAATACCTTCAATAATTTCTTCTTTTTCAAAGGAAGCTTGTAATTTCTTGATATTCTCTTGGAAATCTGCTTGTTTTTTAGAAAGTTTTACTTTCCCTTCGCCATCTTCTACTTTAACAATATAGACTTTAATATCAGAACCTACTTCTGGGCTTCCAGAATAGGTAAATTCTCCGATAGGGATTGACCCTTCAGATTTGTATCCGATATCAACTAAAACTTCACGATCATTTACACTAACTACTGTTCCGGTAACAATTTGACCAGATTCATAATTAGAAAATGAATCATCATACATTTTTAGCATATCTTCATTGCTAATTTCATTCGCTTTCGACATTTCGTGCTTTGTTCCAGCACCGTTTTCTACTGCAGTTTCTGCAGGCACCTGAGTTTTGACTTCATTCTCGTTAAGACTCATCGGGTTTCCTCCTTAAACACAGGAATTTCGCTAATAGACTTAACTATCACCCCACCCCTGCTTATATTAATAATCTTATTATAAACATCTATAATTAAATCATCTGGAGTTGATGCTCCAGCACTGATTCCAATTTTATTTTTATTAGTGCACCAGTCTGCATGCAATTCTTCAGCAGTTTCAATATGATAAGTTTCGGTATAGTTATTTGAGATTTTAGCTAACATTTTCGTGTTAGAACTCATCTTACCACCGATAACAATCATAAGGTCACTAGCCTTGGCTAAAGCCCTAGTAGAATCTTGCCTTATAGTCGTAGCACTACAAATAGTATTAACTATATGTAACTCAAAAGTTGTGTCAAGTAATTTTTTTACTATTTTTTCAAAAACTTCATATGTTTGAGTAGTTTGCGAAATCAAAGCCAGCTTTTTTCCCTTTAAATTGGGGATTTCTTCTGGCGATTCCACAACTAAATATTTTCCAGTTAAATATGAAGTTAATGCTAAAACTTCTGGATGTTGACTATTTCCGAGTACGACAACAAAGTATCCTTCTTTAGATAATTTCTCTCCCATAGATTGTAATTTACTCACATAGGGGCAGGTAGCATCTATTACATCAAGGCCTTTATCAGCCAGTTCTTTTTTAGCTTCCTTAGAAATACCATGAGATCTGATGATAGCAGGTGTTTTTGTAATTGCAGAAATATCATCTACGGAGTAAACACCTTTTTTCTCTAATCTTTGCACAACTTGGGGGTTATGGATTATAGGTCCAATAGTAACAAGTTTCTCAGCTCTTTTTTCTGCTTCACTTTCAGCTATCTTAATAGCTCTTTTAACGCCAAAGCAGAAACCAGAATTTTTAGCTAATCTTATTTGCATCTTTCAATCCATTTATAATTTCTAAGATTTTACGAGATAGGTCTCGGTAACTATCTTTATTAACGGGTAAATCTTGATAAAAGCTAGGGTTCAATGGCTGGCCAATATGCATCCTGAGTTTTTTAATTCTCAAGAGGCATTGTAGCAAGTGGTTGCTATTTTCCAAATAAATTGGGAGAATGCTAGATTTGGTATTCATAGCTAGCATTCCAATACCTGGTTTAGCAATAAATGACTTTCTTGAACCTTCGGGAAAAATAACGATTGTTTCATCATTATTTAGAATATTATTTATGGTAGTTAAGGCTCTTTTATCGACTACTCCTCGTCTGACTGGTGTTGCATTGAATTTGGAAATCAACCAGCCAAAAGGCTTGAATTTAAAGAGTTCTTCTTTAGCCATAAAGTGGATAGCTATTGGCATAGTTGAACCAATCAAGGGAGGGTCAAAATTAGACATATGGTTAGAGGCTATAATGCAGCGGTGAGAAAAAACATCTTGTAAATTCTCTCTGCCAATTATTTTTAAGCCAAAAACATATTTAAATATTATGTTTACACTTTTTGAGATAATTCTATAATATGCTTTCACTTTCCCTTCCTAATGTAAGCCATAATTTCGGCAACTTGTTCTTGAATAGAGAGATTAGTAGAATCAATAAGAATAGCATCTTCAGCTTGTTTTAAAGGAGCAATAGCCCTGTGAGAATCATTATAATCTCTACTTTCTAGCTCTGCTTTCACCTCTGCAAAAGACTTTTCAGATCCCTTAGCCTTTTCTTCTAAATAGCGTCTCTGTGCCCTCTCTTCTAAATCAGCTACCATAAAGAATTTAAAGTCGGCATTAGGAAAGACGACTGTTCCGATATCTCTTCCATCCATAACAATACCTTTATTCTGGCCTAGTTTTCTCTGTAAAGCTGTCATACCCTGTCTAACTATTCCAATAGCAGAAATATCCGAGGCCAGCTTTCCTACTTGAGGTTGTCTGATAGCTTGAGATACATCTTCCCCATCTAATAAAACCCTATTATTAGGCAGTGAGTATTTGATTTGCACATCAATTTCTGCCATCATTTTGGTTAAAGCAGGAATATCACTTAAGGCTATTCCTAGACGATGAGCTTTTAAACCGCAGGCTCTATACATTGCTCCAGTATCTAAATAGACATAGTGTAAATGCTTTGCTAATTCTTTAGCAGTAGTAGACTTACCTGATGAAGCAGGTCCATCAATAGCAATTATAAATTTATTAGTTTTAGTGTTTTTTTCCATATTAGACTATTTTCCATTATTTTCAAAAATAGTCAAATGTTTTTTTCTAAGAAAATACAAGAAACTGCCTTGATTCCCCTCAGAGGAAGAGTAATCAAGGCAGTCTAATCTTTTGTGAAGCTATTTTTTAAGAATCATTTTCTGGGTCCAAGACGCTTTATTGCTGGTCATTCGGTAGAAGTAGACTCCGCTTGCCACCTTTTGATCTTTATTAGTTACGCCATTCCAGTTTATGCTATAATCACCTGCCTGGCCATGAATCACCGACTTATGCCAAATCTTTCTACCAGCGATATTAAAGATTTCAATTTCCACTCTACCAGCTTCTTCTAAAGAATAAGAGATTGTAGTAGAAGGATTAAATGGATTTGGATAGGCATTATGAAGTCTGGTTTGCTGGGGGATATCTATTACTGGGTTTTCAAAATTATCTTCAATAAGGATAGTGATTGGTCCATGATAATAATTATTACCAGAGAGTTCGCTTATTTTCAACCAATAATAATATCTTCCACTTTCTTTTAAATTATTATCTACAAAGCTATAATTATGAGTCAAAGATGTATTAGTAGCATCAACAATTGAACCCACCTGACTAGCAAGTGCAAGGTCATTTTCTGGAGCTCTTAAAACATTAAAGCCATATAAATCTGATTCACTATGAGTTACCCAATCCAAGGAAACTGTGTAATCACCTGAGTAAACACCAGTAAAGGAAGCAAAGGTTACTGGTAAGGTTGCATCTTCGGGAGAGATAATTACTGGGACATCACTTTTACTGGCAAAAGGCACATTTGAGAATAAGACTTGAGAAGGTCCAGTAGCAGGATATGGGTTACCTTGATGCCATGTTAAGCCACCATTCTCAGGATCATTATAATAGGCTATGACATACCAAGTACCTGCAGGAACAGCTATGTTGAGATTACTGGTAGTTGAGCCATTAAAGACCATTACTATATCATTATCTGTAGTATTTGCTGGTGAAGGTACTCCTAATGTTTCAATAGATCCTTGAGTAGCAGTAATTGGAACATCCACCTGTCCACTATAAGTAAAGCCAGGATTAACAGGATCATCTAAAGTAAAAGTTCCTACAAAAGAAATATTTTTATTGCTACTTAAATTACTTAAGATATTGCTATCTGAGCCAGAAGCTAAGGTCCATATATAGTTATCCTTTTCAGCAGAGACAGTGCCACTGAAGCCATTTTCAAGGCTAATTTTTCCAGGGTCATTTCCATAATTTTGAGTATCTGCATATATGGTTACTCCACTTATATTACCAGTATTTATATTTATTGAATAATAAGGAACATTATCAGACCAAGATGCATTTACTAAAGTAGCATTATAATTGCTATTTGCACTATTGATGACTGTTGTTCCGGAACCTGTATCAAAGAGAAATTCAGCCAAGAGATTGTCACCAGTTACTGAATTGAAACGATTATCAGCTATTTCAGTTTGAGAACGGGCGATCTTCCAGATACGAACTTGATCAATATTACCAATCAGGTTACGCCAATCATTAGTTCTGCTATCGATAGCACCAATCAAAAGTCTCTTTGAAGTGGTAGGAATACTTATAGAATGATATAAGGAAGCTTTTTCAGCACCATTCACATATAATTTAACCTCGTTACCATTGTAGGTAGCAGCTACATGTTGCCATTTATTCAAAGTTAAGACATTATTTGCTGTGCAATCAGTCCAGTTACTGCCACCATTACTCATATTAAATTCTAATGTTCCCGATGCAGACCCATACCTAAAAGACCAGCCATAGGTAATTGATCCATCCTCATCATCCCAATCTGTTTCAGCAGCTATTGTACTCCTCCAAGAAGTATCTTTAAAGTTTGTGGGATAAATCCAGGCTTCAATTGTTAGATTGTTTGTGAGGTCATAGTAAGTTGAATTTCCACAATCAAGATACTGTCCTTCCCCATTGAACTGCAGAGAATGTTCACTTCCACTAAGACTTACACCAAAGAAGACCATACAAGTTAAGAAAATAAGAAAAGTTTTTAGAGACATATAAATACTCCTTTTATATTAATTTAATAATTTTATTTTCTCTTTATTAGTGCAAATCATAGGCCAAGAATAGTCAAAAAATGCTAGTTATTAAAGGACTAATTTACAGATAGATAGCAAAAATAAATATTTTCATTTTAAAAAGTTTTCATATATTTAGTGAAAATGAAAACTTTTCACTGAAAACTCTTAGTCAGAGTGACGGGAGTTGCTCACGGAGTAGCAACTTCCGACACTCTTCGCCCGAAGTCCCTTGCCTACGGCTGAGGAACTCCGGTCTGTGTTTACTCTCCCCGCCTTACGGCACCCCTCTCATACCGCTCTTACGAGCTGAAAGGGGAATTAGAGCTCTCCGTCTCCCTATCTCCCTGTCTCCCCGTCTTTAAGCCGAAAGGCGAAAATCTTCTTATTCGTGTTTTATTTGTGTTTATTTGTGGCTAAACTCTTCTTCTTATCTATGTTTTTTGTAGGCAGTTTGAAACTGCCTACTGCGGGCAAGGATGCCCGCGTTCCCAGTTAGAATCTTATTTCTTCTTTTGATTAATACTAGTATAAGCTTGCAGATTATATTTTTCGATTCTTCTAGTCATGGTAGAATTACTCATCATTAAGAATTTAGCAGCATCCCTCCGGATTCCTTTGAAACGTATTAAGGCTTTAATAATTTTTTCTCTTTCATCTTCATTATCTGCACATATAGAGTTTTTTTCACCAAAATTCAAGGAACATATTTCAGCAAGTAATTGAGCATCCCAGTAGTTACTTTGCCCAAGAATAAACATTTTTTCAATAATATTTTTTAGTTCTCTGACATTTCCTGGGAAGTTATAGTCTTGCAAGTAGCTTATAAAAGAAGAATGAATTTCGGGAGCTAGTTTTTTATGTTCATTGCAAAAGATGTTAATAAAGTGGTCTACGAGAAGAGGGATATCTTCTTTTCTGTCTCTGAGTGGAGGGATAACAATTTCTATAGTATTAATGCGGTAAAGGAGATCTAATCTAAATAAATCATTATTTACCAGATCAATAATATCTCTATTGGAAGAGGAAATTATTCTAGCATCAAAGCTAACCTCATTACAAGAACCTACAGGTATTACTTTTCTACTTTCTAGAACACGTAATAGTTTAGCTTGGAATCCAACAGGGATTTCTGATATTTCATCAATGAATAGAGTCCCCTTATGGGCTTTAAGAAAGAGTCCTTTTTCATCACTAATAGCTCCAGTATAAGAACCTTTTTTATGGCCAAAGAGTTCGCTTTCCATTAAACTTGAGGAGATTGCTGCAGCATTAATAGGGATAAAGGGGTAATCTTTTCTAGGACTAGCATTATGAATAAAGTTAGCAATAAGATCTTTCCCTGTGCCAGATTCCCCACGAAGTAAAACATTAGCATTTGGTTCTTTAGCAAGCAACAAAGCAGTCTGTAGAATTTTACGGCTAGCTTGACTGACACCTACAAAGTCTCCCCTAGCAAACATGTTATTTGAGGAAGGAGTTTTATTAAATTTAGTAAAATCTAGATTTGTAATTTCATGAGAATTTTCTTGGTTTTTAAGTTTGTTTATATCTTTAAGTAAATCATCTTGGATCTTTTTCATTAAAGAGAAGCACTTCTTATAATCTTGCTTACTATCATATAATTGGACAAGCTTTTCTCTAGCATGGCGAAAGTGTTCTTTAAGCTTGTATTTCTTGCTAGTCTTCAGACTTTTCAGGAATAAAATCTCAGCTCTATCATATTCCCCTGTATCCATTAACATCTTGCCCAGATTGAGATAAATTTCTTGTTCAGCAACTATATCACCAATTTCTGAAGCAATTTTAACTGCTTTATCCATATCTGAAATTGCCTTATTGAAGTCACCCTTTAAAGCATGAGCAATTGCATAATTATTATACAAATCTAGGAGAAATTCGGGCACATTAAAGGTATTTTCTTGAGCAAGTTGTCTGCAAGTATCCAAATAACTGATGGCTTCTGTGAAAGAATTACTTTTTATTTTTAATACAGCTAAGTTAAAGACAACCTGGATTCTTTGAATCATCAACCCAAGATTTATACTAAGAGTGTTAGCCTCTAATAAGTGTTTTTCTGCTTCGGGAAAGCGTTTCAAATCTTGTAAAACTTTTGCTAGACTTGTATCTAAAAGTAAAGTAAATTGCTGATTATCCTCTCTTTTGCTAATTTCCATTCCCATATAAAGATAGTTTAGTGCTTTGTCTAACTGCTTGTCTGATATATAAATATTAGCTAAACTTAATAATGATTGGAGCTTTATCTGGGATTCTCCCTGATTTGCTAAAATCTCTTGAACTTGCTTATGAAAATCTTCTGCTAACGCGAAATTGTTGAGTCTAAAATATGAATCACCTCTATAGGCCAAAACAGCAGCTAAGAGTAAACTATCCTCTGCTTGTCTAGCATTTTTTTCAGCAGTATCTAGATATAATTTTTCTTGCTTTAGATCATTACGGAAGCAAAGACTCAGTAAGAGATTGGCATGAACTAAGAAAAAATGATTATTATCTGAAATTGCCTTGGTCAGAATTTCCTTCAGTAGGGGTTCTGCTAACTCATAACGCCCAATCTTTGTATAGGCGTAAGCATCAATAAATAAGAAATGATTCTCAGAAAGACCTTCATATTTTTGTCTATAGTCCTGAGACTTTTGCAAATATTCCACAGGATTTTTATGACAGACATCTCTTAAAGTCTTAAATTTCTCTTCCAAATGACTTGTTTTTTTCATTTTTTCTTCCCTAATAAAATCTATATAAAAACAATTATCTCCAACTAAGGAGCAATCTGTCAAGTTTATTCTCACTTTCCCATGGACTTCTTTACCCATTAAGGCCCACACAAGAAGACGGGGTGACGGGGAGAAAGAAGTTTTTCGCCTTTCGGCTCAAAGACGGGGTGACGGGACTAACTGGGAACGCGAGCATCCTTGCTCGCAGTAGGCAGTATAAAACAGCCTATAAAAGAAAGTTTTCTCCTTTCGGATCAAAGACGGAGAGACGGGACTAACTGGGAACGCGAGCATCCTTGCTCGCAGTAGGCAGTTTCAAACTGCCTACAAAAGAAGTCTATCCACGGATTTCACGAATTTCACGGATTTTTTAAGAACCTTAACACAGAGTTCACAGAGGTTACCACAGACTTTTAAGAAGGAAGATTCTTCACACAAATTACCACAAATTGAGACGAATTTCACGAATTATTTTTTACTAAAAGCAACAATATTAAGCTAATTACAGGTTCATTAAGTAAAGCTAAATGGCTATATGAAGGGAAAAAGCAAGAGCACTATGAAAATATGGAGAAAATAAAAGCCGAAGTCAATACAATCAACAAATTATTGACAGTTTACAAGACAATGATAATATGTATTTAGCTGTTAATAAAGTTAATAAAAACCATACTTTAAAAAGGGTTAAATATCATCATCTAGGTGATAAAGGTCTTAAAAAACACCTATTTACTATCTTCTTGGTTAAAGATGGTAAGATTGTTACCAGTCACTTAAAACCAGAGCCTAAGATATTGCCAAAGGTTAAAGATAAAGCAATAAAGGTTGTTAGTATTAATAATGGTAAACAAAGAATAATTAAGGAAGCTATCATGAAAAAAGAAGATTATTGGAATGAACATAACTCTTATGACAGCATTATAGCAGAGGTCGAGGATAACAAGAAGTGGTGTAACTATCCCATGAACTGCTTAGTAGATTGGTATCATTATGTCCCCAGTGAGTTAGAAGATGATGAAGACTGGCATTGGGAATTAGATAGATCTATTCCTGCCCGTTATGATATTCATACCCTGATCATGAATGACTACAACTTCACCCAAGAAGAAAGAAAGCTAATAGAGAGAACTGATAAAAAACTCTTAGATAACATAGATTATTACTTTAAGAAGATTAGAGTTATAAGCCCTGATGAACTATCAGAGTTTTTGATTTGGTTGCAGGATGCTAGAGTAGCAGAGAAGAATGAAGAATCTCACTCATAAGTTCACTAATCACACAAAGGAGTTGATAGAAAGATAGTAGAAAATCTATAAACCACCTGAAAAGGATAAATACCTAAACCTAGGTAAAAGCCTGACTTATGATACCAAAGAATAGTCATGTAGCAAAAACCTGTCTCCCAGAGTAATTATGCTAGGCCAGGATTTTTACCCTCTTAAGATCTAGTAAATTTTTTTTATAAGTGTCATTTATCACTAATACCTTTTGTTTTTACACAATCTGGCCCACCACCTGCAGACATAAAAGCCTTTACTAAATCTGCTTTTTCCCTATAAGCATCCTTATACCTTCCTTTACAGTCTTTCGATGAAACCTGGACTTTCATCGAAAGACTGTAAAGGAAGGATTAAGAATGGTAAGAGGATTTTTACGGATAATTATCAGGTTTGATGAGAAATTATCTTGTACAGAATAGGGAGAGTAAACAATCCCCTTTCAGCTCTTTATCTCTAATGTAAATATCCCTAACACAGAGTTCACAGAGGTTAAGAGGAATTTCACAGAGTTTTTAAGAACTAACTAAACTCTAAAATCTTAAATTATTATCATACTCATGTTTTTGTGTCTCTTGTGTGATTCTCTTAATTCCCCTTTCAGCTCGTAAGAGTGGTATGTGAGGGGATTGTTTACTCTCTCCAGCTATATAAGTAAGTTTCTTTGTACTTATTATAAAGCTCATTAATTCTCCTCTTATTTATATCTTTTCATCTTAACGTAGTCTTCTCTTCTAAATTGAATAATATCTTTCACAAAAAATGTAATTTCTTTGTTATATTTTTCTATTAGTTCTAAGTCCTCTTTGTTGAGTTCTAGATAAAAGCTTTTGTTTTCCCAATCGTAATTAAAGAGAGATTTTGGGTTTTTAGATAAATAGTATATAGGATTTCTTTCAGCTAAAGATGCCCAGTCTTTATCAGTCCATTTTTCATAATCACGATTACTATTATTTGTAAGGTCATGAGAATTTATTGCAGATTTGTAGAAGAGCTTAAAGCTAGCAACGATATTATCGAGGCTAATTCGAGTTTGTAGTTTATCTTTTTGGATGAGAGAAAGAATTGTAGGCATTTTATAAAGCTTAGTCATAGAAGTTTTTTCGATTTCTATTAATAGTTTAGCCAGATTAGACTCTATCAAATCAGAGAAAATTTGATTATCAGGAAAGATTAAGTGAAGGAAATTTAGCCAAGACCCAAATTTTTTAATGTAGATTTTGCCTGGGAAATCAGAAGCAGAGTTAAATTCACTTAAGGAATAAGGGTTATTTAAGCTTTCTTGCAATTCCTTATAGTTACTAATAAGTTTTTCTTTGATATTGATTTTTTTAGCACGGAGAATTGCAAAGATATCTATCAACTGAGTATCTATATCTAAACTACAACCAACTGGAAGTTTTTCAAGAGTTTGTTCAAGTGTAAAGCTTGCTTTATCTTTATCTTCATTCAAATCCCGAGGGGTAAAACCTGACAGATATGCTAGTTTAAGATGGCTATTTTTATAATTTCCTACTAAATCAATAACAGTTAGATGTTTTTTATTTGGATTGGTTCTGAGTCCTCTACCGAGTTGCTGGATAAAGATAGTAAAGGATTCGGTTGGTCTTAAGAACATTACTGTATCAATTTGGGGAATATCAATACCTTCGTTAAAGATATCAACAACACACAGAATATCTATATCTCCCTTAGAGAATTTACTAATAAGTTGTGAGCGATTAGGGCTATTAGAATGCAGTGCATAAGCCTTGATATTTTCCTTTCTAAATTGTTCAGCAGTATAATTGGCATGCCTGATAGAACAACAGAAGGCTAGAGTATGTTTGCCAGCCTTTTCTCGATAATTTTTAATAATATTATCACTTCTTTTCTTAACTAAAAAAGCATTTTCGAGAGCATTCAAATCATATTTTCCTGAACGCCAGGGGATATTTTCATAATCAACATCATCATAAATAGCGTAGTAAGAAAAGGGGACTAACCAGCCATTATTGATAGCTGTTATGAAGTTACATTCAAAGGGGATGTTATAATCACAGTATTGATAAATATCTTTATTATCAAGTCTATCAGGAGTAGCAGTAAGTCCAAGCAGAAATTTAGGTTTAAAGTAATCGAGGAAATTTAAATAAGAAGGAGCTGCTGAATGGTGAAATTCATCAACAATAATATAATCAAAATAATCAGGGGTAAAGATATCGTTATTATGATATATTGATTTACCCAGAGTAGAAATTGAACCAAAAATTATATCTTTATCAGTATCTTTCCTATTAGCTTTGAAGTAACCAAAGCTAGCACTTGGTCTAATTTTTTTAAAGGTAGCATAAGCTTGATCTAGAATCTCTTCACGGTGGGCAATGAAAAGAACTCGTCTAAAGTTTTTAGAGTCAAAAGCTGAAAGAAAGGTCTTACCCAATCCAGTTGCCATAATTATAAGAGCTTTATCAATTCCTTCTTGCCTAGCCCTGTCTAATTCATATAAAGCTGGAACTTGGCATTTTATTGGTTTGTAATTACTTTTAGTCAATTGTTCTGGAAGGGTGTTATCTTCAGCTAGCTCTTCAACAGGATTATCAGAAGAGCTTGGTTCAACAGAATATTGAAAATCACTATTTTTTAGTGGTTTATATTCAATGAGATATTTATAAAGCCATTCATCACTAGGAGTGAAAGAGTAGTTTTCGTAAATATCATCATACTGGGATAAAAAGTCATTAATAACCTCTTTCTCATCAATGATAATATTCCATTCAAGTCCAGTGGTTAATGCTGATTTTGACAGGTTAGAAGATCCGATAATCATCTGCTCATTTTCTTCTATAAATTTAAAATAATAACCCTTGATATGGAAAGATGTTTTTAACTTATCATGATCAAATATTGCTAATGATAAGTTATCTTCTTTTAATGATTTAAGTTTATATAAGGCAACAGGTTCAGTAACATTTAAATAGGTACTTGTAAGGATGCTGATCTTTGCCTTGTTCTTCAAAGCATATTTTAAGTAGTTGAATAATAGTTCAACCCCTGAATTCTTAATAAAGGAAACACAAAAAATGATTTCTTTAGCTGATGCTAGCTTCTCTTTCAAGATTGTCTCTAGAGATTTTTTACTGGAGTTGGTGATTGCTTCCATATTGTTTATTATTTCCTTAGCAAGACATTAAGCCATTTTTCATTTTCTCTTCCAGGACGTTTATCTTGAGAAATTGTATATTCTACAAGCGTGAAACCAATGTTTCGATAATTGAGAGATTCAAATTTTTCTTCTGTATAATCACAAAAGAAACGTCCATTTCTAAATTCTTCTTGTGTACCATATTTAAGCGAAAGGAAAAAATAAGCATTAGTTTTTAAAGCTCGATAGACATTGGATAGTGCTTGGGGCATTTCACTTGCAGGAATATGAAGAAGAGAGGCACAAGCCCAAGCCCCTACAAATCTTTCATGATATTTAATATCAGCTATTTTTTCATTTGAAATAGGTATTTTGAGATATTGTGTAGCTAGGTCTGCTAGTTTCTGAGCAGGCTCTAAGGCAAGAACCTTATAACCTTTTTCCATAAAGACCTTAGAATCTCTACCTGAACCACAACCAATATCTAATACCTCGCCTGAAGAAGGAAGGAAGGAAAGAAAATAATTTTGCAATTTACTCATATCCACATCTACAGTGGAAGAAAAATATTCTTCAGCTTTTTGATTATAGTAGTTCATATAATAGTCCCAAATAGATAATTTAAGGCCCATACACAGGTAACTACTTCTTTTTTATGTAGACTTAGGGGTTTAGAGATAAACATGTTTTAAAGCTCCTTTGCTTTTTTTATCAGGATATTAATCTTTATTTTTTTGTAAAGAAAAAACTAAAATTCAGTGATAAGATAGCTAAGTTGTTTCTTAGTTCTTAGTATAATTTAGTGGAAAGGATTAAGTATTAGGTTGGACCTTATTGTTGTATTTGAGTAAGTAGACTCTATATTGGATAAGAGATATGAGATATGTGCTAAATGGTTTTGGCAGAGAAAGTAAAAAGACTTGCACCACAAAGGATCAAAGACACGAAGAAGAAGATTTTCTAATATCTCTTGTTGTTGTAGGCAGTTTTAAAACTGCCTACTGCGAGCAAGGATGCTCGCGTTCCCAGTTAAATTGCGAGCAAGGATGCTCACGTTCCCAGTTAGATTGCGAGCAAGGATGCTCGCGTTCCCAGTTAGAATCTTCTTTCTCTCAGTCTCTCTATCTCTTTATCTCTCTATCTCTCCGTATTTGAGTCAAAAGGCGGAAATCTTCTTATTCGTGTTTTATTTGTGTTTATTTGTGGCTGAACTCTTCTTCTTATCTGTGTTTTTTGTGGCTTACTTTTTCATCTCAAAACTCTGTGTAACTCTGTGGTAACCTCTGTGAACTCTGTGTTAAGGACTTTTTCTTCTTGACACCTGCGTAAACGCGGGCTGGAATCCCGCGACCCAATCCGTAACCACTTTATTATCTGCGTAAACGCGGGCTGGAATCCCGCGACCCAATCCGTAACCACTTTATTATCTGCGTAAACGCGGGCTGGAATCCCGCGACCCAATCCCATAACCGCTTGTCATCTGCGTAAACGCGGGCTGGAATCCCGCGACACAATCCCATAACCGCTTGTCATCTGCGTAAAGGCGGGCTGGAATCCCGCGACCCAATCCCATAACCGCTTGTCACCTGCGTAAACGCGGGCTGGAATCCCGCGACCCAATCCAGTAACCACTTTATTATCTGCGTAACCGCGGGCTGGAATCCCGCGACACAATCCCATAACCGCTTGTCATCTGCGTAAAGGCGGGCTGGAATCCCGCGACCCAATCCGTAACCACTTTATTATCTGCGTAAACGCGGGCTGGAATCCCGCGACCCAATCCCATAACCGCTTGTCATCTGCGTAAAGGCGGGCTGGAATCCCGCTGAGCGAGCCAATTCGCGTTAATTCGTGTAAAGAATCGTGTCAAGTACCAATATAGTGGACACCTTTTTTATGTATCCTGAGTCATGTATCTCTTTTGAAAAATGAGACATTTACTCATACTTTTGAGTTCTGTTGTCGACTCCATTTTGCATTCGTAATTTAGTCGCATTTTCCAAAAGAAAATACATTCAGCTAAGTATCTGTTCATCATCTGGTAACCTCTTTTAATGATTTGCAAAATCATTTGGAGTAAAATACCCCAAACTTTTGTGAAGTCTCTGAGAGTTATAGATCATTACTGCATCTTTAGTAGCTTTTTTAAGACTTTCTATAGTGCTAAATGTCCGATTTAAACCAAATTCATGCTTCATTGTGCAGTTTATTCTTTCAGCAATAGGGTTATCATAGCATTTACCATCACCAGTCATACTAATCTTTATACCATGCTTTTTCAGAAGGCTAATAGTCTCATTACTTGTATATTGAGAACCATGATCTGAATGATGAATAAGATCGTTAGCATTATCAACATGGTTTAGCTGTCTTTTTAACATCCTTATATGATTATCAGTCAACATATTAGAAGAAACTTCATAATCCAATATCTGTCTAGTATACATATCACTTAGCAAAAACAAATAATAAAACCCTTTGCCTTTAGAAATATAAGTAATATCAGTTACCCAAACTTGATTTTTCCTCTTTACTTCGGTATCTTTAAGTAAATTAGGATATACCTTACTACCATCTGATATTGAAGTTTTGCAATATTTCTTCTTCTTCCTGATCAACATATTATGTTCTTTAAGCAGGCAGTTAAGATGATTTCTCCCAATTTTAAAACCATCATTATGTAGCATTTTCCAACATTTATAAGTGCCTGCATAAGGCTGAATTTTTCTATATTGTTTAACTCTGGAAAGACATAGGGAGTCATTTGTAGAACTCTGGGAGACAGTTTGAAGATATTTATAGTAACCTGATTTAGATACTTGTAATAAACTACACATTTGGCTTATTCCTGACCTTTTAGCAACCTTGAAATCAAGAGTTTCTGAGTATCTTCTGATAAACCTGAATCGATCTTTTTTTTTAAATCAATACCATTTTGTTCTGCAATATAATGAATATATTTCTCTAGAACTTCGTTGGAGAACTGACTATCTTCTAATGCTCGTTTTAACTGCTTATTCTCTTTCCTTAAAAGGTCAGATTCACGTATTTCTCTATCGGTCATAACTACCACCTTTTTTCCCACTCGTTCATTCATACCATAATTGGCAACCCATCTACTCACATTGCTATCTGAAATATTGTAAAGTCTACAAGCTCCAGCTTGAGTTAAATCTCCCTTCTCTATTTCGTCAACAACTTTAATTTTAAAACTTTCACTATAGGTCTTTTGAATCTTATGAGTCATATTCTTTTTTCTTTCCATTTCAAGCTCCTAGTTTGTTTAATTTTCTAGTCCACTTTTATGGAACGACACATCGAAGGGGAATGTTTACTCTCCCCGCCTTACGGCACCCCTCTCATACCGCTCTTACGAGCTGAAAGGGGGATGTTTACTCTCCCCGCCTTACAGCACCCCTAGCATACCGCTCTGACAAATTGAACTGAAAAAAAAATAATCTTTTTTTCAAAAAAAAGGACCATATTGAGAAAAATGGCCTCTTAAAGATTATGAAGGGCTTGCAAGCGTTCAGAAAAAAAATATTAAGAGGTAAAAGAAATGAAAGTTAAATTTAGATATGGGATTAAAAGTTATTCTGGCACATTAGATGAGTTAGTTTTTGCAGCATATGAAGATAGGAATGTAGTAATTGGTAGAGAATTACCAAGTGGATTTGAGCGCCAGGCTCAACATGATGTAATTGCAAATTACTCTGTCAAGCTAGGTGAATTTTATAGAGGCCTTTCTGAAGGTTTTAAAAGTGATTTGGCAGCTTATAGCAAACAGATGTATAATTTGAAGGCTTATAGTAAAAAGATAGCAGGTTCGGGTTACTCTGTATTTGTTAAGATGATTTGGGCAGCTTCCAAGGATGCTAATTCACCAGTTGATGTAATGTCTTTATCTGTTGATGACATATCTGCAGGAGCTTATAGTATGATTGAGAGTGTTAAGGTAGCGGTAGATAATGGTTATTTACCACTTGTAGAAGATTATGAGGTATATACCAATACTTTATAAAATTTAGCTAGTAAGTCTTCCGGGAGTTTAGTCTCTCGGAAGACTTTTTTGTAAAGAAATAAAATATCTTTTCCTTTAATAATTGTTCTTATTTATTTGAAAAATAATATGATAGTAAATGATCTTAATTGTGAATCTTGTTCAACTTGTTTATTAATAGATTTTTTCCTTGACAAAATATCTAAATATATTATTATGTCTTTAGCATTAATAATGACAAGGAGAGAGAATGGAGTAAATTAACTTTTATGGGTAGGTAGATATTTTAGCATGGTAAGAGGACTTTGTGTAGTTTTAGATGATTTAGTATATTGTAAAAACAATTTAGTAGTTATTAAGAAATTCTTGGTTAGGATTATTTAATAAACTTATAAAATCACGCCCTTGATAATTTGTATAATATAAATCCAGGTTGAGAAGTATGCTTTTGTAGATAGCAGAATATTCTTTTGTTGTCTTAACAAAAGTTTTAATGCATCATCAGGGATAAATATAAAATAAGGCGATACTACTGAAATTTTTTTAAAATCTAATGGGGTAAAATGAAGACTATTAGTATAGAATATGATGGCAATAAGGAAAAGTTTATTATAAAATGTGATGGTTTGGAAGATCTTGTTTTAAAATCAAGTTTAGGAGCAAAATGTTTATATCATTTAATTAACAATCCAGATAGATCCTTTAAGCCTGCAATTCTGAGGGATATTATCAAAAGTAGTGTAGAGGTTCCAGGGGAAATTAGGAGATGTTTTGAGATAACAAGCAATGATGATCAGTTGTTTTATCAAGCAATGAATTCATATATTCCAGCTTGTGATATGAAAACTGTAATTGAATGTAGAAAGAGATTAAAGCAAATTAATCTAGAATTAGCTGAAGCCAATTTTAATAATGATTTAAAGGGGGCTGATAATCTAATAGCTGAAAAAGATGAAATTGAATCTTACCTGCAGGATAGTTTAAATATTAATGGGACATTTAGAAACCTGAATAAAGAGCCTAGGAAAGCAACTAGAGCTATTCAGAGAAATTTAACTCATGTATTAGATGAGATTGGCCAAAGAGCACCTGACTTGTACAACTTACTTAATAGTAGGCTACTAATAACAAGTCAGGAAGTAAAATATTTTATTAGTAACAAGTCTTACTTCCTTTAGCCAAGTAGTGGAGTAGGATTTTAGGGAAGAGTGCAGATTCTTCTAGCAAAACAAGTTACAGAAATTGAAAGCATATAATCCCAGATAGTGTAGTAGGGCTTTAGTAATTCTTAGCTAAAGCTAGGCATCACAGGTGAAGATTGCAGATTATTCTAGCAAAATAGCTTACAGAATTTTGACGCCTATATTTTATATATTCGGAGAAATTATGGATCTTACTTTTGCTGAAGAATATTCTGCTATTCACATTAGGCTACTGCACTATTTGGGCTATATCCCCTTTTCCAGGGGATTTTTTTAATCCAAGTAGTCTAGAGAATTTAAGGGGAGATTGCAACTTCTGGGATTATTCTCTCTTCTCAAAAAAAGTAACAGAACAGTATTTTAAAACCAATCAGTCAGTTAAGCCTAAGATATAATTTTGAGGAAATATTTTGATCATCACTTTAATCTCTTATTTAATAGTCTTTTAAGATTTTTTTTTATGTCTAAGAATAAAATCCTTGCCAAAATAGATTAAATAAGATAAGTTGGAAAAAAATACTAAATAATTTAGATAGGGAATAATGTTCAAAGAAAAGCTTAACACAGATTTCATTGTAAAATTTAACAATTATATTGTAGAAAACAGGTTAATAGAGAAGAAGAGTAAGATCCTTGTTGGATTTTCAGGAGGACCAGACTCTACTGCCCTTCTACTTGCCTTGTTAATGATAAAGGATAGTTTAGATTTATCTATCCTAGTTGCTCATGTAAATTATAATTTACGGGGGGATGATTCTCAAGCAGATGAGGCTTTTGTTAGAGATTTTTGCTTTTCTCACAACCTCTATTTAGTGATCAATCGGGTAGAGATTGACGGTGGTTCTAATATGGAGGCTACTGCAAGAGATATCAGAATGAATTATTTTTACAGTCTTTTAAAAGATTACAAGTTAGATGCAATAGCTTTAGGGCATAATTACAGTGATAATGCTGAAACTGTTATGATGAATCTTGTTAGAGGGGCTGGGATAACAGGTCTAAGGGGTATATTACCCAAGTACAATCAAATAATTCATCCTTTATTAAGCTTTACTAGGCAAGAAATTTGTGCTTTTCTGATGAGTCAAAACATAGCTTGGCGGGAAGACAAGAGTAACCAGGAATCTACCTTTACTAGGAACAAGATAAGAAATGATTTATTCCCTTGGATTGAAGAGAATTTAAATCCTGCCATAGTTGATAAGATGGTATCTTTATCAACAATGATGATAGAGACTGAAGATTTTTTAGAGGATTATCTTGAACGTTCTTTTAAGCGGTATGTAGTTAAGCAAAGTGATGATAAAATTACCCTATCCTTAAGAACTATTCTGCACACTAAGAGGATTCTCAGATACTATATTTTTAAGAAATGCCTCTTTCAGCTTAGGGGAACAGACAGTGATATTTATCAAAACAATATCTTAGAAATAGAGAATATTCTTACTTCAGATGGTTCTAAGATGCTTAATTTCCCTAACAAGATTTATGTGATAAAGGAATATGATTATTTAGTTTTTACCAAAAAGAATCCTTTAACAAAGCAAGAGAACATACCAGATGCTAAAGTTATTGATTCTCTTAGGCCACGACTTAGTTTTGGTAAGTATAGAATTAAGATGAAGCGGATAAAGAAAATACCTTCCGAGAAGTCTTTAGTAAATAATAAGAATTTAGTATTTTTAGATTATGATGAGATAAACTTTCCTATAACAATAAGAAATAGAGATAATGGAGATAGATTTATACCCTTAGGTTTAAAGGGATTTAAGAAGTTAAAAGATTTTTTCATTGACGAAAAAGTGTCTAAATTCGATAGAGATAAGATACCTATTTTTACTGATTCAGATAAAATAATTTGGGTTGGAGGAATGAGGATAGATAATAGGGTTGCTATTAGTGAGAAAACTACTAGTATTTTAAGAATAGAATTAGAAAAAGTAAATAATAAAAAAATGCGTTCAGCTGAACGAAAACAAAAAGGATAAATTTTATGATACAAGATATATCTGCAATAATGTTTGATGAAAGACAAATTAATACAAGAATTAAAGAGTTAGGTGAACAGATTTCTAAAGATTACTGTGGTAAATACCCTGTACTCCTTTGCATTTTAAAAGGTGCATCTATGTTTATGGCTGATTTAATGAGAGCTATAACAATACCAGTTGAGATAGATTTTATGGCAATTTCAAGTTATGGAGATAGTAGAAAATCTTCTGGGGTAGTGAAAATTAAGAAAGATGTTGATGTAAATTTAGAAGATAGAGATGTGATTATTGTTGAAGATATTGTTGATACTGGTTTATCACTCAAATATCTTAAAGAGTATATTAATAAGCACAATCCAAGTTCTTTAGCAACTTGCGTTTTATTAGATAAGCCTAGTGGTCATAAGATTGAAGTTTCTGTGGAGTATATTGGTTTCCAAGTAGCTAATGAGTTTGTTGTTGGTTACGGTTTGGACTTTGCCCAGAAATATCGTAACCTACCTTTCATAGGTATTCTTAAGGAGGATGTTTATTCATGAACAATGAAGAACAAAATAACAATAAAAACATAAAAAAGCCCAACGAAGATAAAAAAAGTAAGGGACCTAATCCCTTAAAAAATCCTTCAGGCAATAAATATTCCTTTATTATTGTCTTAATCTTAGGAGCTATTTTAATCTGGGCACTACTACAAGATTCTCAGAATCAAAAAGAAGTAGATAACAAAGAATTTTGGTCTGCTTTAAATAGTGGCACAATCAATGAGGTTGTGATAGAAGGTGATGTCTTAAATTATAAAGTAGGTAATCAGTCTTTTTTCACCCGTTGGTCACAGTATGATTATGATTTTAAACAAGAATTGATAGAAAAGACTCAGGGACCGGTGAAAGAAAAAGTTCCATCTAAATGGGAAGCTATTTTAATCTCTTGGCTACCTTTCTTACTAATGATCTTCTTCTTCTGGTTCTTTATGCTTAGAAATGTTAATAAAGGACAGAATTCAGCCTTTTCTTTTGGCAAGAGTAAGGCTAAAAGATTTGATGGTACAAAGACTAAGGTAAAATTTGATGATGTTGCTGGTGTAGATGAAGCCAAGGAAGAATTAACTGAAATAGTAGAGTATTTAAAAAATCCTAAGAAGTTTGAAATGTTAGGTGGTAGGATACCAAAGGGTGTACTCTTAGTGGGCAGACCTGGAACAGGTAAAACTCTTCTAGCTAAGGCTGTGGCTGGTGAAGCTAATGTACCATTCTTTAGTGTAAGTGGTTCTGACTTCGTAGAGATGTTTGTAGGTGTGGGTGCTTCTCGTGTAAGAGATTTATTTGCCCAGGCTAAAAAGAATGCTCCGGCAATTGCTTTTATTGATGAGCTTGATGCTGTGGGAAGACATAGAGGCTCTGGACTTGGTGGTGGTCATGATGAACGTGAGCAGACTCTTAATCAATTGCTTGTAGAAATGGATGGTTTCGAAATAAACGATTCAGTGATAATTATTGCAGCAACCAACCGTCCTGATGTTCTTGATCCTGCATTACTTAGACCAGGAAGATTTGATAGACAGGTTATAGTTGATTTACCTGATATAAATGGTAGGACTAAGATCCTTCAGGTTCATTCTAAGAAAGTACCTCTTTCTCCAGAAGTAAATTTAAAGATAATTGCTAGGGCAACCCCTGGTTTCAGTGGTGCTGAGCTTGCTAACCTTGTAAACGAAGCTGCCTTAATTGCTGCTAGATCATCTAAGAAATTTATTGAGATGGAAGACTTTGAAGAAGCCAAAGATAAACTTACCTTAGGAAAGCAAAAGAAGAGTAAAATAGTTTTACCTGAAGAAAGAAAAATTACCTCTTACCATGAGATTGGACATGTAATCTGTGCTCTTTTTGAAAAGCATGGTTCTCCTGCTCATAAGGTTTCCATAATCCCAAGAGGTATGACTGGGGGAGCAACTCATTTCCTAGGAGAAGAGAAATCTAATTACTCCAAGAGTTTTTTGAAATCTATGCTAGTACATCTATTAGGTGGAAGAGCAGCCGAAGATATTGTCTTTGATGAAATTACAACAGGAGCTTCTAACGATATCGATAGGGCAACTGATATAGTAAAACAAATGGTATGTAATTGGGGGATGAGTAAGAGAATAGGTCCTTTAGCTGTTATGAAGAAAGAACAAGAAGTCTTCTTAGGTAAGCAAATAGGACAAAAAGAACTACATAGCGAAGAAGTAGCTAAAATTGTTGATTCTGAAATTCATTCTTTCATAGATGAAGCTTATAAAAAAGCTAAAGATATCATAATCAAACATAGAGAATTGGTTGATTCTCTTGCGGATGAACTTCTAGAAAAAGAAACCCTTTCCGCTGAAGAGATTTTCGCTATTGTGGAAAAATACGTTACTGGTGATGATTTAGATTTTGCTAAAGAAAAATACCAGAAGGCTAAACAGCTAAGTTTTGAACTTCTTAAAGAAGAAGAAAGTCATGGGAAAATCAAGAAAGACCAAGTAAATAAAGAAGAAGATAAAGAAGTATAATTTGAAGTAGGAAGGAGTCTCTTCTCTTTCCTACTTTTTAATAAATTTAAGGGGAAAAATGGAACAGTTTCACGGAACTACTATTTTAGGTATTCTAAAAGATGGGAATTTAGTCATTGGTGGTGATGGACAAGTTACTCTTGGCCACACTGTAATTAAAGATACTGCTAGGAAAATTAGGCACCTTTACAATGGACAGGTTATTGCTGGATTTGCTGGAGCTACAGCAGATGCTTTTACACTTTTTGAAAGATTTGATGCCAAATTAAAAGAAAGCAAGGGAAACTTAAGAAAAGCTGCTGTTGAATTAGCTAAAGATTGGCGGTCAGATAGAATTCTCCGCAAGCTGGAGGCTATGATTATTGCAGGTTCTAATGATGCCTTGCTAATTATTACTGGTGTTGGTGATGTACTGGAACCTAATAATGGTATCTGTGCTATTGGTTCTGGAGGAAACTATGCCTTGTCTGCTGCTAGAGCCCTATCTGAAAATACTAAACTATCCAATAAAGAACTTGTGGAAAAATCACTTCATATAGCTGCTGATATTTGTATCTATACAAACCATAATTTAGTAATTGAAGAATTAAAGTAGGAATGAAAATGATAGATCGTAACGAACTTACACCCAAAAGAATTGTTAAAGAATTAGATAAATATATTATTGGTCAAGACCAGGCTAAAAAAGCTGTTGCTATAGCTTTAAGAAACCGCTGGAGAAGACAAAGAGTTGGTGCTGACCTACAGAACGAGATAGTACCTAATAATATTATTATGATTGGTCCTACTGGTGTTGGTAAGACTGAAATTGCCCGTAGGTTATCAAAACTAGCTAATGCCCCTTTTATCAAGGTGGAAGCTTCTAAATTCACTGAAGTAGGCTATGTTGGTAGAGATGTTGAATCTATGATTAGAGAACTCATGGCCCTAGCTATTAACCAAGTTAATGAACAAATGCTAGAGGATGTTCAGATTGAAGCTAAGAAAAAAGCTAGGGAGCTAGTTTTAGACAAGCTTATCTCTCCTATCGGGAAAAAAACAAGTGAGGAAAGTGAAGAAGATTATCAAGAAAAATTAGAACGCTATAATCGTTCAAGAGCAAAGATGGAGTCTATGTTAGATGAAGGAAAACTTGATCAACGTAAAATTGACCTAGAGGTTAAAGATTCTCCTAAAAAGCCTCAAATAGAAATCTTCTCAAATACTGGTATGGATATGCTTGATCTAGACCTGCAAGATATGCTTGGTAATATTATGAACAAAGGCGATAAGAAGAAAAAGAAATCTTTCTTTGTTAAAGAAGCTTTATCTTACTTCCAAGAAATGGAAGCTCAAAAACTTGTAAAAAAAGAACTTGTGGTCGAAAAAGCCAAAGATTTAGTAGAAAATCATGGCATTGTTTTTATTGATGAGATTGATAAAATTGCTTCTACTGATAAGAAATCCTCTGCTGATGTCTCACGTGCAGGTGTGCAAAGAGACCTGCTACCAATTGTCGAAGGTTCTAATGTGCCCACAAAACATGGTATTATCAAAACAGACCATATCCTTTTTATTGCTGCTGGAGCCTTTCATGTAGCTAAACCTTCCGACTTAATCCCAGAACTGCAAGGTAGATTCCCTATCAGGGTTGAATTAAATAGTCTCACTGCTGACGACTTTGAGAAGATACTAACCTTCCCTGAAAATTCTCTCACAAAACAATATACAGCTCTCTTCAAAACTGAAAAAGTTAAACTTAGCTTTACTAAAAAAGCAGTTAAGCAAATCGCTTACTATGCTTTCAAAGCTAATGAAAAAATGGAAGATATTGGAGCAAGAAGACTGCATACTATTTTAAATAAGCTTATGGAAAACTATCTCTTTGAAATGCCTACTAGCAAATATAAAAGTGTTAAAATTGACGAAGATTTGGTAAACACTGTCATCAATGATGTTGTGGAAAATGAAGACCTATCACGTTATATTCTATAAATTTTTAAAAAGTAGCCCCTTCTTTTCTTTTGTAAATAAAATTAAAGAAGGGAGCTATGCTACAAATTACCCGACCTGGGAGATTGACTAATGCTAAAAAAAGTAATTCTCTGTCTGATAATTGCTAGCTTCTGCTTTTCATTATTAGCTTACGATACTGGTAAATCCCCTAGTAAAGCTGCCCTCTACTCTTTCCTTATTCCAGGAGGAGGACAGTATTATAATGAATCTACTTGGAAAAGTATCTTATGGGGTGGTTCTGAACTGGGTTTCATCGCCCTAACTTCCTACCACCATAATAAGTTCCTTGATTATAAAGACAAAAGAAATAATGCTAGTAACCAAGAAGAATGGGCAAAATGGAATAAGGAGGCAGGTGACCAACTCCATAAAAGAAATAATGGTTTCTGGTGGTTAGGGTCTACTCTAATTCTCTCTATGATGGACGCTTATGTTGATGCTGCCCTCTTCGACTTCGCTGAAGAAAAACAAAAGCTGGAACTGCAATTTAATCTTAATTACCTAGGACTACAATTTAATTTTTAACTACTTTTTCTAAAATAAGATAATAGACTTGAGAAAATAAGTGCTATTCTCAAAGATATACTGCATTATTGGGTTAAAATAACTTATTTTATTAAATTATTGACAAATCACATAAAGTATAAAAAAATGATAATAAGTGAAAAAACGTCTACGGAGGAAAAATGAGAGTAAAAAGTCAAATTATGGATTCTTCTGCTATTAACAGGACATTAAGAAGAATTGCTCATGAAATTGTGGAACAAAATCGTGGTTTAGAAAACGTTTATTTAGTTGGTATTAGAAGCCGTGGAGTTCCTATGGCTAAAATGTTATCTTCAATTTTATCTGAAATTGAAAATAAAGAAGTGCCTGTTGGTATTTTAGATATAACTCTTTACAGAGATGATTTATCTACTATAGCCCATCAACCAGTTATCAAAGGTTCAAAAATTGACTTTGATATCCATAATACTAACGTTATTCTTGTAGATGATGTTCTTTATACTGGAAGAACTGTTAGAGCTGCTATTGATGCAATACTAGACTTTGGTAGACCAAAACATATCCAACTTGCAGTTTTAGTTGATAGAGGTCATCGTGAACTTCCTGTTAAAGCTGATTATGTAGGGAAAAATGTACCTACCTCTTCTGAAGAAATTATCAAAGTTTCTTTCCAAGAAATCGATGGAGAAGATACTGTAAAAATCGTAGAAAAGGAAGATTAAACTAATGTCATTCTGGACTAAATATACAAACATAATCAAAAGCAATAAATCATATGTTTGCCTAGGATTAGATAGTGAGTTAAGTAAGTTACCTAGTCATCTCTTAGACCAAGAGGACCCTATCTTTGCCTTTAACAAGGCTATAATTGACCAAACTAAAGATATTGTGGCTTGCTACAAACCAAACTTTGCTTTCTACCTTTCTCAAGGCTTAAAATCTCTCTCTTCATTGCAAAAAACTATTAGCTATATCCCTGATCATATTCCTGTTATCTTAGATATTAAAGCTGGTGATATAGGAAATACTATGGCAAACTATGCTAAAGCATTCTTTACAGATTGGGGAGTGGATGCAATAACTGCTAATCCTCTCATGGGAAATGATGTTATGAAAGCAATTGAACCTTTCCAAGAAAACTTTGCCTTCCTATTAGCCCTGACATCTAATCCTTCTGCTAAAGATTATTTGAAGGTTAATGACCTCTACAAAAACATTTCTGAGAATATTAATAATCTTCCTAATAAGCAATTTGGTGCAGTAGTGGGAGCCACTAATTCACAAGAACTAAGGGAGCTCAGAAAATTAATGCCAGAATCTCTCTTCCTTATACCAGGTATAGGTGCTCAAGGAGGATCATTAAGAGACGTTGTTAGCAGTACTTGCTATTCAAAAGATGATGCACGTTTTGTGATAAACTCTTCCAGAGGAATTATCTTTGCTGATTCATCTGAAAGCTTTGCCCAAGTAGCTAGAGAGAAAGCAGAATCCCTACGTGACCAAATAAATAAGCTTATTGCAGACCTATAAACTTAAATAAAAAAATGTAATCAAGGATAGAATAATATGAATAATAGACCTAGTTGGCAGAAGTACTTTATTGACATGGCATATTTAGTATCTACCCGTTCCACCTGTTTAAGACGTAAGGTTGGAGCAGTTATTGTTAAAAACAATCAAGTTATCTCAACAGGCTATAATGGTGCACCTAAAAGTGTTCCCCACTGTTCAATAACTGGATGTTTAAGACAACAAATGAATGTCCCTTCTGGACAAAGACATGAGCTTTGTCGAGGTGTTCATGCGGAACAAAATGCAATTGTCCAGGCTGCTGTCAATGGTACTTCTATCCAAAATGCTGAGTTATACTGCACTACTCAACCTTGTATTATTTGTGCAAAAATGATTATAAATTCTGAGATAAAAAGGGTCTTTGTTGCAGAAAGTTATAATGATGAAATGTCTTTGGAGATGTTAACTCAAGCAAATGTTGAATTAATCAAAGTTGATAAAGAGACAGGTCAGCTAACAAAATTAAATTGAGGGGTTTTATGAAGAGATCTATTAGTCTATTATTCCTGATATCCTTTACCTTGTTATCAGGAAAAATTCTGACATTAGATGAAGCTGTAGAGCTGGCTTTAACTAATTCTCAGGATAGTAAGATAAACACTATAAACCTAAATAAGGTACATTCCAGCTATAAATCCACCTTGTGGGATATTGCCCCAGATGGATCAATTAGCTATAACTGGACACGTTCAAATGGCCTTATATCCAAGGGAGCAGGCTTAACTATTAGCAAGTCTATTGGCTCTACCCTACCTGACTACTTCAACTGGAAAAGTGCTAAGCATAATATTGAAATAGCTAAAATCAACAGTGAAAAAATAAACAAAGATATTGCCTGGCAAGTTTTAAACTCTTATGTAGATTTACTCTTAAGTCAGAAAAAATTAGAAATCTATGCGGAGAATTACCAGGTCCAGTTAGATCTTTTGACAGAGACACAGCTGAAAAAAGAACTGGGAAGATCTACTCTTTATGAGTATAATCAAGTAGAAATTAATGCCTTAAATAGCCAGCTGGCAGTCTTAGATGCTGAAAAGAATATTAGCGAGAAGATTAAAAACTTTAATCTACTATTAGGGATAGAGGCTGATAGTCTTTCTCTGCAAGATATTGATTTTAATCTTCCTGCAGATTATGATTTTGATATTGACCAAGAAAAATCATATTCAATCTTAATGAATGAGTTAAATATTGATCATAGTAAATTCCTTCTAATCCAAGATAGATTAAGATTCTTGCCTGATTTAACTGTCTCCTGGTCATATGGTTCTTCTTCAATTAACAATCAACCTTTTGAATTTGATAATTATCAAGATGGTTCTAGCTGGAGAATGTCCTTAAGTTATCCCTTACTTAATTTCTTTAAACAAAGAGAAAGTCATTATCGTAATAAAGAAAACCTCTATACAGATATGATTAATCTTGATCAGCAAATTGATGAGTTAAAAACTAACTACCAAAATCATATTGCTGATTTAGAAAACATGTTTATAAGAAAAGATATTAATGATAAGATATTACTTCAAGCTCAGGAGAACTTTGAAATAGCTAAAACTAATTTCTCATTAGGACTTATAAAATCAATTGAGCTAGAACAATCAAAAACAGATTTGCGAGAAGCTGAACTTAACAATCTTGATATTGATTATCAAATTTATTTAAAACATCAAGCAATAAATCATTTGTTATCCAAGAAGATAGCAAATAAGTGGTAGGGAAAAATGAAAAAAGCACTTAAAATTATATTTACTTTAATTATTGTATCATTACTTGCAGCATGGGGATTCAAATATTTCTCAAAAAAAGATATGACAGAAACTTCAGGACCTGCTTTTGAGCTTAAAACAACTAAAGCTGAACTTGGAGAAATTGCTACTCAAATTGATATCACTGGTGAAATTGAACCAGAAACTATCGTGGAAATTAAATCAAAAGTCTCAGGTAAAATAGTAAAATTCTATAAAAATATCAATGACTATGTTAATGCTGGAGACTTAATAGCCTCTATCGAAATTGACTACCAACAAGCAAATAGTATTACTAATACAAGATCTAATCTTGATTTAGCAGAAATTAGATATAAATGGGCAAAACGTGATTTAGATGACATCCAAGCTCAATACCAAGCAGGATTTGAAACAAAATACAACTACGATACAGCGGTCAAAAACTTAGAACAAGCTGAACTAAACTACACTATCGCCCAAGAACAATATAAACAAGTTGAAGATATTGATACTAAAAGCGAAGTATCCAAAATATACTCATCAGTTAGTGGAACAGTTATTACTCGTACAGTAGAAGAAGGTGAAATGGTATCTTCTATAGGACTTGGTAATTCTGATGGTACAGCTATCATGCAGATTGCTGATTTATCCAAAATGATTGTTAAATCTAATATTAACGAAATAGATATTAATAAATATAAAGAGGGACAGACTGCTGCTATTACAGTTCCAGCAAATCCAAAGCATTCTTATAATGGCATCATAACCCAGGTAGCAGCTATGGCTCAAAATGTTAATAACGTAAAAGTCTTCCCAATTGAAATAGAATTGTCTGATGTTGATGAAATGATTAAGCCTGGTATGACTGCTGAAATTTCCATTAAGGGACAATCAAAGAGTGATATTATAATTATTCCTATCAAAGCCTTATTCAGTAACGAAAAAGGTGAAGATGTAGTATATACTGTAGAAAATAATGCTATTAAAGATACTAAAGTTATTGTAACTGGAATTAATAATTTAACCCATGTTGAAGTTATTAGAGGTTTAGAAGCAGGAGAAGAAGTTTCATTAGTACCACCTTCATTATTAGCCAATGGAGATAAAAAATAGTATGGATGATAAAAAGAAGAGTATCATATATTTTATTGTTATCCTTCTGTTAGCAGTTGCTTTTGTAGTTCTATATCTTTTAGATTCTAGTATTACTGAAAGTGAAGGACAAGATGCTTTCACTGAAGTTATTGAAAACATTAAACCTGCTTTGGAGAATGATAATAACCCTAGTCCAAATAAGCAAGAAGAAAAAACTGAAAACAATAAAAATCAAGATAAAAATTTAGATTCAGATAATGAAACTACTGTTAGTTATGAGGAAATAAAAGTGATTAATTGGGACGCAAATGAAATCGATTCTGTTCAGATTTTCAGTCCTCGGAAAGATTTTACCCTTATCAATCATGGAAAAGCAGGTGAGAAAAAGTGGTCTATTAGATCCCCGAGAGTTAATGCTAAGATTGCTTCAACTAACAATGCTTTATTCAAACTTTTAAACGTCTTCACACTTTTCAAAACTGATAATAACCTCACCAGAGATTATTCAGAATTTTCCAAATACTTTGAGTATCCAGCTTGCACTGTAGTTGCACACTTCAAAGATGGCTCACAAGAAAAATTAACCTTCATCAGAATAGCTGGATATGATGAGTTTATGGATAAAACCAAGATGATGACTTGGGCAAGAGTAAATGAAGAGACACTTGTGTATGCAGCAACTTATAATATTCTGGAAAGATTTCTAGTTGCTGAAAATCTATTTTTACGAATTTATTAATATTAACTGGAGGATATAAGATGGATTACTTCTTAACAGAAGATCAATTAGAAATGAAAGAAATAGCTAGAAGAATAGCTCAAGAAAAAATAAAACCTTTATCAGAAGAATATGATGGAAAAGGTATTTTCCCTTGGGATATCGTAGAAGTATTAGCTCAAAGTGACCTTTTTGCTGTGCTAGTACCTGAAGAATATGATGGAATTAGTGGCAAAGTATTAGATTTATCTATTGTAACTGAAGAGCTATCTAAAGTTGATACTGGTATAGCCCTAGCTTTTGGAGCAACAGGATTAGGTTTATATCCAATACTACTTTCTGGCTCTGAAGAGCAAAAACAAAAATGGTTACCAGCTATCGCTGCTGGTGAAAGATTAGCCGCTTTTGCCTTAACAGAAGCTAATGCTGGTTCTGATGCAGGAGCTATTGAAACTACTGCTACTAAAGATGGTGATTATTATATCTTAAACGGCACCAAACAATGGATTACTAATGGTGGTGATGCCGAGGTTTATACTGTCTTTGCTATGACTAATAAAGAAAAAGGTGCTCGTGGATGCTCTTGTTTTATAGTAGAAAAAGGGACACCTGGCTTCGAGTTTGGCAAGAAAGAAAACAAAATGGGAATTAGAGCTTCTTCAACCCGTGAATTAATCTTCGATAACTGCCGAGTTCCTAAAGAAAACTTGATTGGTAAAGAAGGTACTGGTTTCATTACTGCAATGAAGACTTTTGATAAGTCTCGTCCTATGGTAGGTTCACAAGCTGTTGGTGTAGCTGCTGGTGCTTTAGATATAGCAGCTAAGTATTCTAAAGAAAGATATCAGTTCGGTAAACCTATTTCTGCCTTCCAAGGCGTACAGTTTATGTTAGCTGATATGGCTACTCAGATTGAAGCTGCTAGAGCCTTAGTTTATCAAACTGCTCGTATGATTGATGCTGGCGTTAAAAAGTTTAGTAAAGAATCTGCTATGTGTAAATACTTCGCCTCTGATGTTGCTATGAAAGTTACAACAGATGCAGTTCAAATACTTGGTGGATATGGTTATATGAAAGAATATCCTCTTGAGAAAATGATGCGTGATGCTAAGATTCTCCAAATATATGAAGGAACTAATCAGATTCAAAGAACTATTGTTGCTTCTAATTTATTGAAAGAGTATTAAAATATATCTTAATATCGGAATAGGATAACCTATTCCGGTATTTTCCTAGGATGTAGAGGAAAGTAATTTCTCACAGGTAAGTTC
Organism: Cloacimonadales bacterium (SeqCode); assembly: GCA_963663475.2. Taxonomy (GTDB): domain Bacteria; phylum Cloacimonadota; class Cloacimonadia; order Cloacimonadales; family JAFGVF01; genus JAEKNW01. The sequence goes on from CAXXJV010000001.1 coordinate 73,128, forward strand.
AAGGCATTAAATTCAGATAATTATGAGAAATTTCTTGACTTTATTTCCTTAATATTAACATAGTTTTAAAAATATTGATTTAAATTATAAAAATAAACATAAGATGGAGCTTTTAGATGAAGAAAAAGACAATAATCATCGAATCAGTTATACTGGTCACATCAATTATTCTTTTGGTGCTTTTCTTAGGGTTACCCCAATGGTTAGATTTAAACAAGCAAGCTAACCAGCAAAAAAACATTTCTCAACTTACTGAGTTGAGTTTAGCTACAAATAAATTCCTAGACAAGTATATGTTCAGCATGACTGCTGATCTTTCAAGAATCAAGGAAAAAATGGAATATTCTCAAAGACTTAATGTTCCAGGAGACAGCAAATACCAATATTTGATATATGGTGGTTTAAAAGATGCTGACTTAAGATATGTCGTATCTTATGACCTTTTTGATTTACTTAATCAGTACAATAAAATAACAGATTCTAACAAGGAAACCTTCGTTAATTCTGTAAACGCTTATATTATTTCTGCTAAGGAAAGAATGTTACACAGTCCTGATAAAGATAAATACACTGATTATATTGGATATTTAGACTTATTGGTTTCTAAACTCAGTGATGATAATTATTTCAGAAGAGCTCGTTATACAAACACTATTGTTAATCCTGCTTTCGATGCTAATAAGGTATCAATGTTTGGGCCAGTAGCACAAAGTTTTGTTGGTTCTGAACTTTTTAAAGATAAAAGACAGGTAGGAGCAATAATACTCTATTTAGCTTACATCAACCAAGTATCTTATGAAAATGCTAGTGCAGAAACCTTTAATGACTTCTATACAGCTTTCACACAAATTTTTAACTATACTAATTATTATTCAAATTCAGCTGGTAACCCTTTACAAGAAGGTAAACAACCTAATGAAATAAAAGATATGTTCCAGAAAGAATTCCGTAAATTCTATCTTGATTCTATTCTTTATAATGATAGATTAAACAAGGGTATTGTAGCTATTGGTTCTAATGCTGCAGTTGAAGCTGATAACAGATTAACTGATGAATTTCTTAATGACCTAACTGAATCATCATATCAAAAAGAAGTTAATCAAACTATTCAACAACTCATAACTGAATATCCTGGTGATTATGATGGCTTTGCTAATGCTCTCAGAGAAAAGATTAATACTTATAAAATGCATGACATAGACCGTCAACTTATTGATATATATGAATCAGTTTTCAACTATATGCAGTATCAAGAATATCTTCATAAATCTATCTACAAGCAAAGAGATAGCTTTGTCCAAGCTGATTTTGACAATCAGTTCAATGATTTCTTCCATAAGTATATCTTGAAATATAATAAAGTTACTATCTTAGGTGACTTAGCTAAACTTCTAGAAAATGAAAAGAAATCTTCTGAAGATAAGTTATTAAGTAGATTTACCAATAATAATTTACTTAGTGATTTCAGAGAAGAAATGAAAACTCAAGCTGACTTCTTAAACTCTTTCTATCGTTCAAAATCTTATTCAGATATTATTGCGAAAAGTAAGAAAGACTTTATTGATACTAAAACAAACGCTTTTGCAAGTCAGGTTAGAAGTGAAAAATTGACTATTGAAAACATCAAGAAAAATATTTCAAATGACAGAATTATTGAAGACGAAGCTTATAAACAAGAATTGAGAAACAAAGTTAATCAATGGGAAGCTGAATTTGATTATATCAAATACTTTGTATCTTTAGATAATCCTAGATCTAGCTCAGATAATATAGCTCCTGAAGTCTTAGCAGATTCAACTAATATTCAAAAACAAAACAAAGCTCTTTTTGATAAATTGAATGCTAGAATTAATGAAGCTAAAGATTCTTATATCAGAAATGATTACAGTAAATATAATTCTCTTTTCAGTTACGTTGATTATTGTGCAAGTCAGTTAATTTCAACTATTAGTAATGAAAGACTAGCTGACTATCAAGAATTCCAACAAGCTGTTTTAAATACTACAAGTTCTTATATTGCAGAAACTGAATATCCTGAATTCGATAATGAGCTAGTTTCTCAAATTAGAAATCAATTAAATGATTTGTATAAGAAACATACCTTAGAATATGCAAGTCTTCCTGCTGATTATATTGAAAAACTTAATTCTTTAAATGAAAAACTCACTAATCATGCAGAATATCAAAAATTTGCCAGAGCTAAAAGAGTTTCTAATAAAAGAATTCTCTCAGCAAATGAAATTGAACAATTCAAAAATGTATCTATCGATCCTGAAGGATTAATCTATTTCTATAATTTCTACCTATACTACATCAAAGATAACATTGATAAAAATAGATTCTATTCACGCTTTGGTTCTTCAGCTCTTAGAAATGCCAAGAAACAATATGTTGATAATAAAATATCAGCCAATGATAGCAGTTGGTTAGATCTAGAAAAAGAATTATTAACTCTTCTTGAAGATTCAGAAGTTAAAGAAAAACAAGCTGAATTTGATGCTACTATCAAGCAAGCTCTTGCGAATTATAAAGATTCAAAATTAGAATCATATAAATATCAGAATGCTTTTAACTTCAATGGACTTCTTTCTGATTTAGCTAGAGTTGAAAATAATATTAAATTCTACCGTGGTCCAATTGAATTCCCATTCTACGATAAAGATGAATTCTATTTAATTTACGGAAGATTTATGGAAGAGGGTGACAAGAAAGTTGCTATTTCTCTTGTTTCATATACTGATATCCACAACTTCCCACAAGCTAATGCCGTAGTTGTGAGAAATCTTGGTAAAACTGATGTTGATGTAGCTGCAATTCAAGCTAATTTACAGAAAAATTTAAATAGCTTAATAGCAAAATATCAAGATGAAATTGTTAAGTTAAGTCAAGATGTTGAAGAATTTAAGAATATTAATGTTATTCATAATAATGATCCTGATTATAAAATTACTACTCAAACTGTTAAAGCAAAACAGCTTATCAGAGATCAATTCACTCTAGCTTTAGAACAAATGCTTGAAGACTTCGTGAGATCAAACTATTAATAGTAAATATTAACCAATAATAAACTCGATGAGATACTCTTTTTTGTATCTCATCTTTTTTATTATTACTTATAAACAAAGGATAGATTAATTATGGAATACAAAGAATTTCTGGAAAACTTATATCAGAGATATTCGGGTAATATTAAATTAGGACTCCAACGAATGTTCCAAATCTTAGCTGAAATGGATAGTCCGCATACTAAACTTCAAGGATTACACGTTGCTGGTACTAATGGAAAAGGTTCTACTTGTGCTATGCTTGAAGCTCTCTGCCTAGCTAATAATCTCACATGTGGTCTTAATACCTCTCCCCACTTAGTAAACTATACTGAAAGATTTAGAATTAATGGCCAAATTCTTGATTATGAAACCATCTATCAAGAATATAAAAAATGGGAATCAACTTTTAATAAAACTGATGCTTCCTTCTTTGAAATTACAACAGCTTTGGCTTTCAGACTATTCTTAGATAAGAAAGTTGATACCTCTATCTTTGAAGTAGGTCTTGGTGGTAGGTTAGACGGAACAAATCCTTTTCAATCTACCGTAACTGCTATTACCTCAATCTCCATTGATCACAAAAAAACACTTGGTGATACTATTGAAAAAATAGCTGGAGAAAAAGCAGGTATTATCAAAAAATATGTTCCTATGGTAATCAGCAAACTTAAAGCAAGTGCTTTAGAGGTTATCCAAAAAGTAGCTGATGATAATTTCGCTCCTACTTATGTTTATGATAGGGACTACTTTGTTAAAAATGTTAGAATCTCTGATAAAGGTACTGTTTTTGACTACTCTTTCCCAGAAATGAACATAGAATTCAAAGATATTGCTGTTAATCTTCTTGGCCAGCACCAGTCATTAAATGCAGGAGTAGCCCTTACTTCTTTCTTACTCTACATGCAAATCAGAGGTCTTGCTATCAATGAAGATATGATTAGAAAAGCTATGATAAGTGTTTCGTGGTCTGGCAGAATGCAAATTATTAATTTTGAACCGCTTACTATCCTAGATGGAGCTCATAATGATGTTGGTATGGATTTCTTAATTGAGAATATTAATGATATTTTTCCTGATAGAAAGAAGAGATTTGTTTTAGGTATCTTACAAGATAAACCCTTTAAGGATATGTTAGAGATGGCTGCTAAAATTGCCTCTAAACTATATCTATGTCAGAGTAACTCACAAAGAGCAGCTGATGTTGATTTACTAGCAGAAGTAGCTGAATCTCTTAAAATCGATTTTGAAAAAATACCTAATGTCTTTCAAGCTTATCAAAAAGCTATCCAAGATGCAGACCCTAATGATGTTATTATCATAGGAGGTTCTCTTTATACTATAGCTGAAGTTTTAGCTAATATCTAGTTTTTGCTTCTTATTCGAGTTTAACCCAGATAGTGTAGTAGAGCTTTAGTGAAGAGTGCAGATTATTCTAGCAAAATAGCTTACAGAATTTTGACGCATATATTTTATATATTCGGAGAAATTATGGAAGCTACTTTTGCAGAAGAATATAGTGCTATTCACAAAGGTCTACTGCATTATTTGGGTTTAACCCATAAAGTGTAGTATAGCTTTAGTGATACTTTGCTAAAGCTATACTGCCTCATCTAGGATTATTTAGTCTTTATTATAGAAATCTTTTGCACCTTCTCTTGTCCTTCATAAATAAATTTTACAAGATATATACCATTAGAAATATTTTCTGGTAAATCGATTCTACTTCTATTCTGGTTAAAATTAGAGGAGTGCACTAATTGCCCTCTTAAGTTATATATTTTCACCTTTTTTAATCCAAGTGTTTTATTGATATTAATTTCATTATTAATAACTGGATTAGGGTATATGAGAGGCTCCACTAAGTAAGCGACATTATTATCATTGCTTGTTGCACTTGAAGTAATAAGAATTCTATCGATTATCAAGAGTAAGGTTTGGATTCCACAAGACTCAAGGAGAAGATTAGTTATTATATCTTGATTATTATTAACATTGTGGTCAAAAGTAAAGATACTCATCTCTTCTGGTACTTCAAGATAATTTCCTTGGTTTAAATAAACTATATCCTCTTCATTATTGTTGTAAATTAGACCGACTTTAATTCTTTCCATTCCCCAAGAAGTATTCAAACTTTTAGCATTTATAGTTATTGTAACTTGTTGAGCTTGGAAAGATGGAGATATAAGAATATCTGATGTTGGTGGACTAATAGCTGAGAAACTAACAAGACACTTATCTCCTGCTATATTAAAATCTAAGGGAGGATTTGTTGCACTAGGTTGAAAAATCATAAATCCTGCTGGATTACCTTGATTAGGATATTGATAATCTGCTATTACATAAGTTTCTTGACCATCATTATCTATACTTTGCCAATCCCCTATTTGACTAGTAAAAGCTGGGTATTCCTCAAAATCATCATCAAGCAGTATGTTAGCAGGTTCATTAACTAGAACTTGCACACTAGGACTTTCAATAAATGATTCATCACAAAAGATGAATTTAACCTTATAATAATAGGTCTCACCTACCTCAATATTACTATCTACAAAAGAATTAACATTTACTTCAGCTAGTAACTGACCATTCCTATACAAAAGATATGGATAGTTATTATTAAATAAATTAGTCCATTCCAAATTAACACTAGAATTATTTACTTGGGAAGAAGATATTTCTAGATTCATTCCTTCTTCTATAGTGGCAAAGGTAGATACCTGACTTGTAAATGTCTCTTCACCATTAAAATAACTAGCATACAAACTATAATAACTAGCTGGCGCAAAGGGTAGTAGAGGTGTGACTTCATATATATTCTCATCTATCATTTGACAGTCTGCAACAACCAATTGATTAGTATAGCTATTAGCTTGCAAATGAATAGTCATAGCTTGAGGATCAATAACTTGAATATTTAAGGCAGATGTAGGTAGAATTTGACTAGCATTAGCAGGAGGATAAATTATCTGGGGATAATTGGCATCAGGTGTTATATCAAAGATTGAATTAGGTAATTTGCTTCTCACAAAGATAGCTGGGACTAAATTATTGCTATCTAATGGATTTACATTATCAACAAAACACATGGAGGTGTTGTTTGCTGTATCAAATGCAATAAAATCATCTGAGTTCATCCCTTGATCTGAATCATTTTCCATAAAAAAGATAATTAGATTTTCTGTAGCCGAATAATAATAGGCTTGTGTCAAAGTTATTACCATCCAACCATCTCCTTCGGAATTACTAGCATGAAAATTGAATGGGGTTAAGTTGCCTTCAAAGCAGACATCTAAATCACTCAATTCTAGATAATCTGTTTCATCTGCAAAACTAGCTTGTGAACTTTCTCCTATCATAATCAAAACGTCATTAATATACAGTTCAGGATTAGGACTAGTTAAACTGTATTGAAAAGCTAATTGATTAATAGTACAAGCTTGATTAAAATAGCTGGAACTGTAAATTAATTGTGATGCACTATGTCGGTAAAATGGGTCACATGGCAGATGCTGAGAATTATCATTCCCATTACCAATTTCCAATTGAATAGCAAAAGTCATTCCTGCCATAATTACAAACCAAATAATAAAGCAAAATCTTTTAAGCATAATTCACTCCTTTAAGCAAAAAGTACTTATAATTATTTTATTGTCAATACTTTTTTATCATAAGGAATACATTTACTTGCTTTTTGTGACTAAGATAGTAACATCATGATAAATTTTCCCTAATTTTTCTTTTTGCTAGTGGGGGAATAAATGAACTTAAAACATAGATAGACAAAGACAAAGAATTAAGTTACGATATATTAAAATATGCTTATTTAGATAAACTTTTATTGACATAAAAATGGGTAAATAATTCTATGTCTATATGAAAATAATTAAACACAAAAAATAAATTAAGGAGTGTGACATGGCTCAGTTTAAGAAAGAAACTATGGATGGAAACACAGCTGCTGCGCATGTAGCTTATGCTTTTAGTGAAGTTGCTGCTATTTATCCTATTACTCCATCTTCTAACATGGGTGAATCAACCGATGCTTGGGCTGCTAACGGAAGGAAAAACATATTTGGAACTACAGTTGATGTAGCAGAACTTCAATCAGAAGGTGGTGCTTCTGGTGCTGTGCACGGAGCTCTATCAGCTGGTGCATTAACTACTACTTTTACAGCTTCTCAAGGACTCTTATTGATGTTACCTAACATGCATAAGATTGCTGGAGAAATGTTACCAACTAACTTCTGGGTTTCAGCTAGATCTCTTGCTGCTCAATCTTTATCTATCTTTGGAGACCACTCTGATGTGATGTCTGCTAGAAATACTGGTTTTGCTTTAATGGCCTGTAACTCAGTTCAAGAAATTATGGATATTGGTGTTGCTTCTCATTTATCAACACTTAAATCAAGTATTCCATTCTTAACCTTCTTTGATGGTTTTAGATCTTCTCATGAAATTCAAAAAATTGAAGTTATTGATTATGATACTATTGCATCTTTAGTTGAACCAGAATATATCGAAAAATTCAGAGAAAATGCCTTAAATCCTGAAGCACCTAGATTAAAAACTGGTGCTCAGAATCCTGATGTTTACTTCCAAGGTAGAGAAACAACAAACAAACATTATGAAGCAACTCCTGCAATCGTTGAAGAATATCTTAAAAAAGTTTCTGCATTGGTAGGCAGAGATTATAATCTTTTTGATTATGTAGGTGCTCCTGATGCAGAGTCAATAATCGTAGCAATGGGTTCTGGTTGTGAAACAATCGAAGAAGCTGTTGAGTATTTAAATAAAAATGGAAAAAAATACGGTTTATTAAAAGTACGTCTTTTCAGACCTTTCTCAGTTGAACATTTTGTAAATGCTATTCCAGAAAGTGTAAAAAGAGTTGCAGTTCTTGATAGAACAAAAGAACCAGGCTCAATTGGTGAACCTTTATACTTAGATGTTGTTACTGCACTTAAAGGTAAATGTCTTAACATTATTGGTGGACGTTATGGTCTTTCTTCCAAAGAATTTACACCTGGCATGGTTAAATCTGTATTTGATCACCTTGATAATGATGGTTTCCATGGTTTTACTGTAGGTATCAACGATGATGTATCTCATAAATCACTCCCAATCAATCAAGTTATCAATGCTATTCCAGCAGACACTATTTCTTGTAAATTCTGGGGATTAGGTTCTGATGGTACTGTTGGTGCTAATAAGAACTCTATTAAAATTATTGGTGATAACACTGAATTATGGGCTCAAGGATACTTCCAATATGATTCAAAAAAATCAGGTGGAATTACTCGTAGCCATTTAAGATTTGGTAAATCAAAAATTAGAGCTCAATATACAGTTAATAGTCCTGACTTTGTAGCTTGTCATAATCCTGCTTTCATCGGTCGTTTTGATATCTTAGAAGGTATCAAAGAAGGTGGAACATTCTTATTAAACTCACAATTCTCTAATGATGAAGTTTTTGCTAACTTAACAGAAGACATGCAAAGAACAATCATCGAAAAGAAAATTAAATTATATAATATCAATGCTTTAGAAATTGCTAACAAAGTTGGTCTTGGTGGAAGAATTAATACTGTTATGCAGGCTGCCTTCTTTATAATTTCTAATGTATTACCAAAAGATACAGCTATTGACCTTATTAAAAAAGCTATTGTAAAATCTTATACTAAGAAGGGTGATGAAATTGTTAAAATGAACATCCTTGCAGTTGATAAGGTGGAAGAAGCTTTAGTTGAAATTAATGTTCCTGCTGAAATGATTGCTGATCATATTAAATCAAAGCAACTCGTTCCTGCTGATGCAGATGATTTCACAAAACAAGTTATTGAACCTATCATGAGAGAAAAAGGTGATGATATTCCTGTTTCTGCAATGCCTATTGATGGTTATATTCCTACAGGCACAGCAGCTTTAGAGAAACGTGGTGTTGCACCATTTGTTCCTCATTGGGATGCTTCAAAATGTATCCAATGTAACCAATGTTCTATGGTATGTCCTCATGCTGCTATTAGAGCTAAATTGATTCCTGTAGATGCTCTTGAAGATGCACCTGAATCATTTGTTACTTTAGATGAAATGATGGAAGCCCGTAAAGGCCAAGTTGATCATAAATATAAAATCCAAGTTTATATTGATGACTGCCAAGGCTGTAAAGCATGTGTCTTAGAATGTCCTAAAGATGCTTTATCTATGAGTCCTATCGAAGAAGAAAGAGCTGCTGGTGAGCAAGCTAACTACGAATACTTCGAAAAATTACCAACAGATATTCTTGGTGCTTATAAAGAAGATACAGTTAAAGGTTCTCAGTTCAAACAACCACTTCTTGAGTTCTCAGGTGCTTGTGCAGGTTGTGGAGAAACTCCATACGTAAAACTTATCACTCAATTAGTTGGTGATAGAATGTTAATTGCTAATGCTACTGGTTGTTCTTCAATTTGGGGTGGAACTTTCCCAACAGTACCTTACTGTAAAAACCAATTTGGTAATGGACCAGCTTGGGCTAACTCCCTCTTTGAAGATAATGCTGAGTATGCTTATGGTTTCAGATTAGCTGTTAATGCCAACAGAAAGCAATTAAGATATAATGTAGAGAAATTACTTCCTCTTTTAAATTGCCAAGGTTGCACAGAAAAATTCAATTATGCTCTTGAAAACTGGGATGCAGTTGATCAAGCAGCTAAAGAAAACATCAATGAAATCAAAAAAATACTTCCAACTCTATTAGAGAAAGCTACCCCTGAAACTAAACCTATGATTGAAAAAATCATTGAACTCAAATCATACTTCCTTCAGAAATCAGTTTGGGGATTTGGTGGAGATGGTTGGGCTTATGATATTGGATTTGGTGGTTTAGATCACGTACTAGCTCAAAACAAAAATGTAAATATCTTAGTTATGGATACTGAAGTTTACTCTAATACTGGTGGTCAAGCTTCTAAAGCTACTCCATTAGGTTCTGTTGCTAGATTCGCTGAATCTGGTAAGACAACTAATAAAAAAGATTTAGGCAAAATGATGATGACCTATGGTTATGTTTATGTTGCTCAAATCTCAATGGGTGCAAACAAGAATCAAGCTATTAAAGCTATTAAAGAAGCAGAAGCATATGATGGTCCATCAATCATCTTAGCATATGCTCCATGTATTAATCATGGTATCAATATGGCTGAAGCTCAAAAAATTGAAAAAGCTGCTGTTGATTGTGGCTACTGGATTACCTACAGATACAACCCTGCATTAAAAGCAGAAGGTAAGAATCCATTCCAATTAGATTCAAAGAAACCTACTGGTGATCCTATTGAATTCATCGAAGCTGAAAAGAGATATTCTTCCTTAAGAAGAACTTTCCCTGATAAAGTTGATGAATATCGTGAAGAATTACGAAAATGGGTAAATGAAAGATACGAAAGCTATGCTAAAATGGCTGAATAAGCTTTTACCTTAAAATAATAAAAACAGGAATTCTTTGAATTCCTGTTTTTTTTTGTTTTACCCCAAATAGTTTAGTAGAACTTGATGAAGAGTGCTACTCCATTATCCCAAATAATGCAATAGATCTTTGAGAATAGCACTATATTCTTTTGCAAAAGTAACTTACATAATTCTTCCGAATATATATATTATATGCGTCATAATTCTGCAAGCTATTTTGCTAAAAGAATTTGCACTCTGCACCTGTGATACTTAGCTTTAGCGAAGTATTACTAAAGATCTATTGCAACATTTGGGATTATTTGGACCTACAACCTTTCTCTATTTTTATATTCAAGAGCAGATTCTAGAATAAAAGCAAAACTAGCTATAGACAAGATATCTGGAAAAACAGCATCAATGGTATCAAAGACTTTGCCATCTTTGTTATCATCAATATCAGCAACAATATATGGTTTATTGATATTTTCCATTTCTTTTATCTCTTGTAAAGACTCTAAATCATTAATACTAGCAATTGTTAAGTCTATGAAAATAACATCAAATGTATCTTTTAAAAGTATTTCTTTTAAGTCTTGATCTGGGGCACATATCTGAACTTTTTGATTAAGAACTTGAGAAATCTTGTAGAGAATTTGATGATTAATATTGCTATAATTAACTAGCAGAAGCTTTAGTGGCAGTAATTTATTAGTAAGATCAAGACTATTCTTACCTACTTCATTGGGAAGGATATATCTTTCTATACTATTCATATCACTAGAATCTGAAGGACTATCACTCAGTTCCTTCTCAGAATAGTTTTTAATAGTAAAGATAAACTCTTTATCTGGGTTAATATCACTAGCATATTCAATCTTTCCACCTAGCTGGTCTACCAATTTGTTTATCACAAGATAGTTAAATCTTAGTTCACTTATCATACTCAAATCATGTATGTCTTCTTGCTTCTTGTTCTCAACCTTTATATACTCCCTAGCTATAGTTCCTTGCCAAGAAACAATAGTGAACCTAAGCAAATCATCAGCAGACATTGCTACATCAATAAGTATTGGAATACTTGGGTCAAATTTAGCTAATTTAATAATAATGATTTCTAAAAGTTTTTCTAGCTGTTTAACGGCCAAATAAGTTTGTTTCCTTAAATCAGAATCTACCCTATAATACATCTCATTAATGTTAGTTCTTTCGGTAAAGAATTCTAAAATATACTGAAGTAGTTCTGGCAGATAAACTTCTTGTATTGGAAATGCCTCTGGAGCTGATTCTATTTGAAATTCAGTCATTTCATTCACTATATAAAGAAGTTGACTTGTCAGATTTTTTACTATTTTATAAGTATCTTCATCTTCATTATTCTCACTAGTATATTCAAGAAAATCTACAAGACCATAGATTGATTTGAGCGGAGTATTGAGATCTTTACCAAAATTACTATAAAATTTTCTCTTGGCTTCATTGAAAGCTTTCTGTTCTTCAAGCAGTAGTTGCATTTTATTCTGCACAGCATTCTTTTGGCTAATATCAGTAATAGATGAGATAATTTCTCTGGTTTCTGGCACCAAAACAACATTTAAAAGGGCATCTATGACAAATCCTTTCTTATTAACTAGCTTAACCTCATAGGTATCGATTTTTGGTAATTCATTATTGTAACGACCATCTCGATTAGCTTGCATTTTGTCCATATCAGCCTTATCTATGAATGCCTTCCAAGTTAATTTATTAATAATCTCTTCTTTAGTATAGCCACTTAGTTCAACAAACTTATCATTTACCATAGTCACTATACCATCTTCAGCCACAGTAATCATTGCTATTCCAGTATTTTCATATACAGACCTGTATTTTTTCTCTTCACTTTGCAATTCTTTGGTTCTTTCATCGACCATGATTTCAAGATTCTCTTTAAGATCTGACAGTTTCTGGTAAGAATTCATTAGCTCATTTTTTAATCTATTCTTCTTAACTAAGGTTATTATCAGCCAGAAAATTATTAAAGAAAGAATTAGGACAATAACAGCAAAACGTAAGATGATATCTTTATGACTTTGAAAATATGACTCTTGATAATTAATGAAAACAGAGTTTTCTGGAACATCTTTTATACTAATACCCCATTTCTGCATTACCTTATAATCGAAATAATAACCATTAGGGCTAACATCAATAATATCTAGCTTTTCTGCTTCTGCACCTTCAAGTATTTGAATTGCTAGATTGGCAGCATTCTCTCCCTGTAGTCTACCGCTAGTAAGATAGCCACCGACAGCTCCATAACCTAATGAAAAGTCAATGGATACATAAACTGGTACTGCTGAGTATTTTGCTACTAAAAGGGCACTTTCATCATACTCTAAAAAAGCACCTTGATTATCTTTAAAAAAAAGACTATAAAGAACTATGGTATCTTGATCTAAATTTGCTAGTAGTTCTTTCAGCTCTTCTATCGAAACATCTTCAACAATCTCAATTTCCACATCCTCTTTAAATTCTCTCATGTCAGCTAGGATATTTATCCTATTCTCTTTACCAGTTGGAGTCATTTCATTTAGAACAATAATCTTTTTTACATTCTTATGAATGCTCTTTATCAGTTGGAAATTCTCTAAAGATATAATTTTTTCTCTTACACCTGTAACATTATTCATACCTTCTAATTGAGATGGGTGGAAGTAGTTTAATCCGCAAAATACCAGAGGCGCTTCCTTAAAAATGGATTTATGGAGCTCTTTTACTAATTCAAAAGCATTGTTATCCGCTGTTATTATTAAGTCAAAATGACTATCTTTGTACTTATATTCAAGCATCATTTTTAGGTTATCTTTGAAATCTTGATTATTAAATCTTTTAGTATCTAAAAATTCAGTTTTAATTCTTATATTATGGTTGTATTTTTTTAAAGATGTTTTTATTGCTGTATCTATATTATCTGACCAAAGAAAACCAGAATGATATGATTGAATTATTAGAACTTGAGGTATTTCATAGTCACTTGTTTCTGCCTTAACGATTTGGAAAGACATTATTATAATAATAAAAAATAATATTCTTTTCATAATAACCTCTAATATAATGATATAGATAAGATAAGTAAAATAAATTTAATTACAACTTATTTTTTAAGATTTTATAATTACCTCAAGTATAGCTATTACAATAGACTTTTAGCTGGACTTTTTTGCTTGTCATAAACAATAAGTTCCCTTTTTCAATAGACATCTATATAGTAAGCTGGCTTTCTACTTAAGTGTTCAGAGATAATTTATATATTTTTCTTGACTAAAATTACATGCAATTAGTTCTTGGATAATAATACATAATAATTGAGGAGCTATCATGGCAAAGAATTACCGTGGAAAGAATATTGAAAAGAAAAGAGGAACTTGCCCTTCTTGTGGAAGAACAGGTGTTAAGCTTCTTCATGAAGTTAAAAAAGATGATAAAACTATAATGGTTTGTAAGGTTTGCAAAAAAGTAGACCCAGCAAAAATAGAAGCATAAGTTTATGAGGCTATTTAGCCTCTTTTTTTTTTACAAGATAGGAGAGAAAAGTCTTGCTACTCCTATCTTTAATTTTGTAAAAAAGGAGATATTATCAATATCTTGAAGCCTTATCAGCCGTGAATTTTCTATATCTTCAAAGAATTGTTTTTCCATTTCTCTCGTTGTTTTTTCATCATATATCAAACCATTAATCTCAAAATTCTGCACAAATGATCTTATATCCATATTTGCAGTTCCTATAGAACATACTTCCCCATCTACCAGCATTACTTTAGCATGAATAAAACCTCTTTGATACTCATAGATTTTAACTCCTGCTTCCATTAATTCTTGATAATACGACCTAGTTCCCCAGAAAACAACTATATGGTCTGCCTTTCCAGGTACAATAATTCTCACATCGACTCCACTTAAGGCTGAAGTTATTAGAGCCATACTAAGGCTCTCATTGAGAATTAGATAGGGTGAAGTTATATAGATTTTATTTTGAGCTTTTGTTATTGCTGAGAAATATATTTGCATAATGCTTTCCCAGTTGGAATCTGGTCCTGAAGTAACTATTTGCATAGGCAATTTATCTTCGAGACCCACTTCTGGATAAAACTCCTGTTTAAAGAGATATTCTTTAGAAACAAAAAAGAGATCAGTTAAAAAAACTGTCTGTAAGGCATAGACAGAGCCACCGATTATTCGCATATGAGTATCTCGCCAATAACCAAAATATTTATCTCTACTAGCATACTTATCACCTATGTTAAGTCCACCTAAATAAGCTATCTTGCCATCAATAACAACAATTTTTCTATGGTTTCTGTAGTTAAACCTACTGTTAAAGAAAGGTAGCCTTACTTTATTGAAATAATGGCATTCAACTCCATGCTTGCTTAGTTTTTTTGCTAGAGTAAATCTAAACTTCCAAGAACCAACATCATCAACAATTATTCTAACCTTAACCCCTTCTTTAGCTCTTCTAATTAGCAGGGCTGAGAGTTCTTTTCCCAAATGATCTGTAGCAAAAGCAAAATATTCCAGATGAATATGTTGCTTTGCTTGAGCAATATCTTTAAACATTGCCCCAAAGAGTTTATTTCCATCAGGATAAATATTCACTCTGTTATACTCACTCAAGAAAGCTTTACTATTCTTATGGAGTAGGTGGGATATTCTATGACTTAAAGGGGTTTTAAAAAGTTCCTTATTGGCATAACTACTATTCAAAAATTTGTACATAGATTTAAACTCTATCCTATCAACAAGTTCTTTATCAGAAAACATTTTTCGTTTTCTAAAATTGCGTCCTAAAGTAAGATAAAAGAAAATACCAAGAACAGGTATGAAGAGAAGGACAAGTAACCAGGCAAAAGTATGAGCAGAGGATTTTCTTTCAATAATGATAACTATTGTTATTGTTATCACTGATATAGCTGATAAAACAGCCCAAACTGTTGAGATCGTTAGCATGTGAGGTTTCTGAATAAAAAAAGCTATAATGGCTAAAATAGCTAAGATTATTGCTGAAGAATAGAAAAATAATTTCTTTTTTAAATATCTGGGATGTTTAGTAGTTAACATAGAATTTTATAAGTATTTTAAGTATTCTCTACCTTCTACTCCAGCATATAGCTCAATATATTTCTTAACTGGACTTTTTAATATTTTAGGGAATAAAACTTCTTCAATCTGGAAGAAACCCACAGAAGCAGTCATTGTTACTTTAATCTCAATTGCTTTATGCTGACCTTTTTCAAACCTAACTTTTTGAATTGCATTAGCTGAAGTACGATGAATATCACCAGGTTTAGGATTTGAAGCCAATAAAGTTGGTATTCTAGCCCTTCCATGTTCCATATCAGCTCCATCTGCTATCAAGACTAATCCTGCTTCTAAGGAGTGGATTTTCTGGGTACCCATATGACCAAAAATACCCTCTATAGCTATAGACTGAACAGCCATTTTAGTTTTTATATCTGATTTATCATAGACTAAATCAAGGTATTTTCTTATATAAGGCAAGGCAATTTGCACACTCATAAGTTCATGATTTTCACGAGCTATACTCATACCAAAATCATGAAATAAAGATGCTAAAATTATCCCTATAAGTGAATCCTCTTTACTCCCTAACCCTTCCTTTTCTAAATTAAATTTTACTCCATTTTCTGATAACAAGCCAAACATCACAATAGCATTTAAAGTTGCCTTCCGCATGTGAACAGGCCCATGGTCATTATAACCTAACCTTTTTATTGAAACACTATTGCAATAATCCTGGAGAGCTTGAATTTCCTCATCTTGAAAAATACTTTCAGTAATCTGGTAAGCCTTACCTGCTAATAAGTTTAGTATTTTTTCTTCAAAATGTGTTTGTTTAACTGATTTATTCATTAAAACTCCCTTATCGTTTTTTATAAACTAGTAATATTTCCTAAATTTACAAATTTTATCTTATTTATTCTCCCTTTCTCTGTTTCTTCTATGTAAACTGAGATTCTACTTCATGACACATATCTTTCTAATTTTCTGGGATTTTTCATCTTTATATTTTAGGAAATAGACTCCTGAGCTTACTCTCTGTCCCTGATTGTTTGTCAAGTTCCACTTCAAGTTTGTATTTTCTTCTTTACAATCCTGCACATGGAAGTCTTTAACTTTCTGCCCTTTAAGATTATAGATAGTAAGTGAATAGCTTGTGTTTTTAGTATTAGGAATATAAATATTAGCTATTTTAGAAATCGGGTTAGGGCTAACTTGGATATTTCTAACTGGGACAACATCATTATTTTCATTATCAGTGATGGTAGTAATGGTTAGTTGAGCTTCATAGTTGCCACTTTCATCAGTTTCTGGTATTGTTTGAAAAACATTAGTCAATCTGATTTGATTATTTCCCATAATTAAATCAAGCGGGTAATTATCAGGGTTATTGCTCTCTTTTATACGGATTTGAACTGCTTGATCAAGGGTATTAGTAAAAGCAAGATCCCATTGATAAGTATCTTCTCTACTTGGATCTAACATTTTTTGGTGCATTTTAGGATAGTAATTGCTAAGAGGAGGCTGACTAACAATATAAGCTTCTGTAAGTCCATAACTTGGTCTTAGAGGTGCTTTCATAACATCATAATAGAAATCTATCACAGGTGTTAGGTTATTTTGCAGTCCAATGGTAACTTCATCTTTAGCTCCGTTAAGAGTTTTCAGTTGGAGAGTGAAGAAGACTTGAGCAGGCTCATAGGTAAAGTTTTCATTAAGGTTAACTGGATCAAATCTAATATTAATGAGAGAGTTAGATACCTGGCAGAGAAAGGCACTTTCAAAAGCTCTGAGAGTATCAATACGAGTATAGGCTCCATCTCTCACCCCTATAATCGCAGGAAGGATCATTTGACTGTTAACTAAAGTCTTATAACTTTTCATAAGTCCGTTCACTTCGAAGAGAAAATCTTTAACAGCATAATCCAGAGGGTGTGGATTACTTATATGATTCCAGCCTTGATTAAGCTGATACTGACTACTTTCTAAGTATGGCAAACTACTTATCGGAATATTTTGATCATTACTAACATTTATCAAGTAAGCATTATTATGGGAAAGTAGTGAGCAATTAGTGAATTCTTCGTCAAAGAAAGAATATGCTTGCAAGTTTTCTTGATACAAAGCTAGATCTAGGTCATCAATAAAAGGATATGAGAATAAGTAATTAGCAGACTGCGATGAAAGATTTAGTTCTTGGATTTCAGAAATAAGCACAAATCTAGAATAAGACTTGTAGTCTATAATTTGTCCATCACTAGCATTTACTCTTACCATCAAATTCATCATTCTATAGTCTTCTGAATTATCATTAAGATAGTTGAAAGAAGTAGTTGTCGCAGGTAAATTACTTGCCACAAAAATTGAATCTCTCCCATTAGTAAAATATAAATCTATATCATTAACTAGTTGAGGATAATCGAGATCCCAGTTTAGGTCAATCTCATTTCCTTGATAGGAAATTGCAGAGGTAAGATTAGGAAATGATACTTGAGCTTGGAGATTTCCCCAGATCAGTTTAAGCTCATAATTACCAGGTTCAGGAAAACTTATAAGAGGCTCTTGATCAGTAAGGGAATATAGATTCCCTGCATATTCAAGGTAAAATCTTTCAGATAAACGGGGAGCATCAAGAGAAAAAGTAAGATTTTCTGGGGGATTATTAATAATTAAGTCCATATACCTAACTTCTGATATAGGATCAAAATCACCAATTATATTTCTAGTAAGTTTCTGATTATCAGCATTTATAGCTAAATAGTCTTCTGTTGACTCATTCATTTGATCATAGACATCATCATAAGAATCAGTAGCATAATAGCTTTTGCCAAAGGTGATACTTTCATCCCATGAGTTACCAGTAGAAGCTAAGTTAATATAGCTTGCTAAGGAAGCATGCATAATCTGAGAAATCTGACCACTTGTTCCAGCAGTATTTACCACATGCACCTTATAAGCATAAATATTTGTAATTTCAACATTAGTATCAGTAAATGAAAAGAACTGGGTATAAGGGCTAGTTATCTGTAGATCTGAATTATTTTCATAACTGGAATACAAGGCAAAATCTGAATCACCTTCTTTCCTATATACTTCAAAACCAAGGCAGTTTTGTTGCTGATTCATAGACCAATCAAAGCTGATGTTAGAATCGCTAGCAAAGAAATCAAATTCAGAGGTTATTATAGGTAGGGTATTATAGATTATTTCTTCAGAAAGCTCTGAAACATTCCCATTATAATCTCTAGTTCTCATTGCCATATAATAGGTTTGATTTATTTCTAAATCTGGCAAAGAAGCATTATCTGTCATTGGGTAAGCAAGTCTTTCAACTTGTTCACGATTCACTATACTATAATTATTTTCAGAAATTGGATCTACAGAGTAGAGAATTTCATAAGAATAAAAATCATAAGCGGGAGCGAGATCCCAAGCTATAGAGTTCCCCCCTCCTCCATAATATCTTCTTAAATTGGTGGGAGCTTCTGGAATCAGTCCATCATCAAACTCAATCCAGTCTGCTACCGAAGAAGTTAAGGCTGTAAGAAATGGTTGGTAATAACTTGCAAGTTTGGTATATCTTTGTAACATATTCCAGCTATTATTATATGAATTGAAACCATAAAATTCTTTGAAAGATTCTTCGTTTTGACTATAACAATTGGGAAGCTCATCAAATTCTACATGGAAAAAAGGGGAAAAGACATCCCATTCACTAAAGTTACTAGTTGAATATTGATCATGAAAAGAGTTAGGATAACCAGGTAAATCTACTTGGGAGCTAATTTCTAAGGTATCTTGATAAATTGTTGGATAAAAGTAATTATGGACACTATAATAATCGCTAACTACCACTTGTTCATTATTGCCTATACTAGCTTGAGGGACAACAATATAATCAGTATATTGGATAAGATCTTGTTGAAGAGGTGAAAAGTCTCTAATAGGTAATCCAGCAGGTCTATTATATTGACCAGGAGAAACTTGACAACTAGCCCTATTGGGATGGGAATCCCAATCATAGGAGTGAAGTTGTACAGAAAGTTCTCTTCTATCAAAATCACTTCTGATTTTATCACAAGCTTTTGCATAAAAATAATTAAATGGGTGGTCATGATTACGTGAAGGATCACTTAGTGATTTATTATTGGAATAAGATCCCCACTCACTCCACATTACTTCTCTCCCACTCCCGTTTATCATTAAGTATTGGGCATTTAATTCTTGAAAACTTTGCACAGACAAATAAGGAGTAACAAAATCATCGTTAGGATGAGGAGCTGTAACTAAGATAGGATTAGGAGAAGTTGTTCGATATATATAAATACCCCAGCCAAAATCAAAAGAACCAATTTCATCATCAAATGATGCACTAGTCCCATTATCATCTGTATAAGTAAGATTAAGATTCTCTCTTAACATATAATATATATCATCTCCATCAGTAAATTTAACAACTGAGTAGGGGATATTGTTTTGAACTAATAAATTATGAGCATTGTTATACTCTTCATTGAAAAAGTAATCTACTGCTTCTTCCCAAATATCACTTTGACTTTCACTAGGCAAAGTAAACTGTCCAAATCCATCAGTCTGCCTGTCATAAGGTGCATACATATTGTAGCCTTCCTCTGCTATTCCTTCTACAATATGTGAAACCCATTTACTATATGCAGAATTTTCTTCTACAGCTAATAAAAAATCATTTAAACTACCAGATTCTTCAATTATGGCATTAGCCTTAATAAAAAATAGTAAAACAAAAATTAAAAATACCACTCTTTTCATTATCTCTCCCACTCTGTCTTTTTACGAGTTATGTTAAGTTTACTTATTGTTTAAATGCCTATTCTTCAGTATGATTAACCAGAATAGTGCAGTAGAACTTTGATAATACTTCGCTAAAGCTAGGTATCACAGGTGAAGAGTGCTAGATTCTTTTAGTAAAATAAGTTACAGAATTTGAAGGCATATAATATATATTCCTGAAAAGTATGTAGCTTACTTTTGCAAAAGAGATTCCGCTATCCGCAAAGCCTTACTGCATTATTTGAGTTAAATCATTGCTCTATAACATATTATTTCATAAATAAAAATTTGGTCAAGGATAAAGTTTTTTCTTTTTGCTCCACTATTTAGGATAATTTAAGTATCTTAGTTTGATTATCCAAAGTATCCCTGAAAGGGATATAAGACCTATCCCTTGAGGATTATTTCTTATTCTGCTAAAATAATACTATCGATAGTAACTTATAATCAGTAAACTACTGTAATACAATATCTAGTGCAAAATAATGCAACATAATTTCCACCAGACTTGAACTTGAGCCAAAAAAGATGAAAAAAAAATGAAGATTATTCTCATTTTGCCATTTTTTCAGTAATCTTCCATATTCCTTCCTTTACGGTCTTTCGATGAAAACCCCACTTTCATCGAAAGACCGTAAAGGAAGGGTAGAGGATGACCTAGGCTTATTAACCCAAGTAGGCAGTAGGATTTTAGGTAAAAAATGGCGTTTTTTCACGCAAAATAGGTGACATAATTTTGACGCATGTATTTTATATTATATATTCGGAGAAATTAGGGATCTTACTTTTGCAGAAGAATAAGGAGGTCAAGCTGTCCATATTGTGGATAATGTGGATATTAAGGATGAGTAGTAGTTAATCATGGATGAAATTTAGGTATAAGTAATAGTGTACATAGAGAAGAGAAAGTGATAGTAACTCACCGCTTCTGTGACTAATTATTTCTTTTCTTTCTTCCCAGCCCATCTTTACGCAGATGACAAGTGGTTACGGTATTGTATCGCGGGATTCCAGCCCGCGTTTACGCAGATAATAAAGCGGTTACGGATTGGGTCGTGGGATTCCAGCCCGCGTTTACGCAGATAATAAAGTACTGTAGATGGCAGTTTAATCTGGTACAGTTTCCTAGATAAAAAATAGAAAAATCTAGAAGATAATATGAAAGGAGTCAATGTTTATCAAATCAATACAGGATTGCACTTCATTAGATACATCATTTCATTACCCATTGTGGCAAGCCTTTCAGGCTTTTACCATAGGCTGAGGTATTTATCCTCTTCTGGGATTTTATGGAATTTCTACTATTATTTAATTCACATCTTAGTGTAATTAGTGGAAGTAGGGATATTTTATCTCTTTTTTACACAAGCTGGTCATCTAGTCCATTGGACAGTTTTATAATGCCTATAAGAATTGCTAGCAAGGGTTGTATATTCCTGATTAAGATAATTTCCGCTCCAGCTATGATATCCTCTAGCAGATCTTACTCTGTATGGGTTGTACCCAAATGCACTATTCGGGTTAAAATGTTGTGGTGAATAAGCTGTGTAACCACTTGTAATCTGCGTAAACGCGGGCTGGAATCCCGCGACCCAATCCGTAACCACTTGTAATCTGCGTAAACGCGGGCTGGAATCCCGCGATCCAATCCCGTAACCACTTGTAATCTGGTCTTATCTCCCTTACCTACAGTTGAGGAACTCTGGTCTTATCTGGTCTACTTGAGAGAGAGTCAAACAAAAAAGCCCTCTTAAAAAAGAGGACCTTTTTATCTAAGTAATTGTAATTTATTCTTCTAAAGGATTGATTTCAATAAATGAAGTTTTAGCTTCAATACCAGGAATAAACCAGCCATCAAGGAGGTCTTTAACTGATTGTGTGAAAGAATCATTAACAAGCTCTTCTTGGAAGTCGATACCTGTAACATAAGCTCTATTAGATCTATTTTCTAATTGAACCATCATTTTACTTTCAATTCCATATTCATTAGCCATTCTTTTAATTTTACTGCTTATGATATTTAATTCAGAATCATTAAAGAAAGGAACATATTCTTGTATCTCAGTTTCTGCAACTTCTGCTTCAACAACATCTACTTCCTCAACCTCTTCAGTTTCTTGAATTTCAACTTCTTGAACCTCTTCTGTAGCTTCTGTTTCTTGAATTTCAACTTCTTGAACCTCTTCTACAGTTTCTGTTTCTTGAACTTCTTCAGTTTCTTGAACTTCTTCAGTTTCTTCTACTACAAGCTCTTCAACTTCATCTGCTTGAATTTCTTCTATCTCAAGATGACTTTCCTTTGTTTCTACAGGAGTTTGAGAAACAAGGAGTTGTTTATTGTTTCTAGAAACTTCAAATTCAACTCTTCTATTGAGCTGTCTATTTTCTTCACTATCATTTGCAACCTTAGGATTCTCTTGTCCCTCACCGCGATAATTGAGAATTTCTGGATCAATATCATTATCGATTAAATATTGATAAACAGATTTTGCTCTTCTTTCAGATAGATCTTTATTATAGCTTGCAGAACCAACGTTATCAGTATGTCCTACAATACAAACTCTCACACCTGGATTAGTTTTTATAGTTTCAACTAAGAGGTTAAGACTTGGGAATGATTCTTCTTTTAGGCTTGCTTTATCAAAATCGAAATAGATATTTTCGATTACATAATTCTTTTCTTCAAGAAGATCAATTTGGATATCATAATTAAGCTCTTTAGTATCTGGATCAAAAGTTATAGAATTTGAATAAGCTTGATAGTTTGAACGGGTAATTTGAATATCAACAAGATCAATTCTTGGTAAATACAAGTTATAGTAACCATCTTTATTAGATTGAACAACATGAGTTTTTACTTCATCGTTAATTGAGAAAGTCCATGTAATATCAGTTGATACAGGATTCCCATAATTATCAACAACATTACCATAAACTCTAATACCATCAATATATTCTTCGTTTAGAATAACAACTTTATAGATATCTTCTCCACCTTGGCCATCAGCTCTATCTGAAGAGATGAAAGCTTGGTTAGAATCTTTAATTCTATAGTAGTGTCTTTCATTATATATTGAATTTATTTCTGGTCCTAAATTGATAGGAGTTTCCCATTCTGTCCATGATGAACCTTTCTTTCTAGCTCTAAAGATATCAAAGCCACCAAAGGTAGAATGTCCATTTGAGGCGAAGAAAAGATTGGAACCATCCCAGCTAATAAAGGGAGTTTGTTCATCGTGAATAGTATTAATAGTAGAACCTAAGTTAACTGGTTCTTGCCAGCCATTACTGTATTCTGAAACCCAGATATCATAGCCACCAATTGAGCCTGGTCTGTTAGAAGTAAAGAACATTACCCTATCTTCAAAGACATATGGTTGTAGGTCTCCATAAGCAGAAGACACAGCTTTTATTTTTACAGGTTGACTGTAGGCATCTTGAATTTTCTCAGCTCTATAAATACCTCTATTTCCATCGTAATGGCCAAATAGATAAGCATAGCTTCCATCAGCTGAGAATGAACTCAAAGATTCATTTCCGTTAGTTAAAAGAGTAGGAATAGGTTTGAGAGGTCCCCAAGAAGCACCTAATTTTTGACTAACAAATATGTTTTCTTTAAGAGCCTTACATTTTCTGGAAGAGGTGAAGACTAATTCTTGATTTTCAGGATTAAGAACAGCTGCAAAATCACTAAATTCAGAGTTCAAGTATTGAGGGAAATATCCAATTTGGTACATTGGAAGATCCTTAGCTGTTCTAATCACAGAATCTTCAATCAGTTTTAGTAAAGTATCATAATTCTCATAATCAATTCCTGAGGCATTATCTACATAATACTTAAGATTATCATAAGCTGCTTGTAAGTCATTCTTAGCCATTTGAACCTTGAACATAAGGAAATAATTATCCATATCTTTAGGGCTTTGAGCAATAGCCTTTTCCATAAGGACTTCAGCATGAGGATAGAATCCTCTATCTAAAAATGTTTCAGCTTGCTCTCTGTAGGATTGACCTATCTGAGCAAATAGCAAAGAAAAACTTAAAAGAGCTAAAGCTATAAAAAGTTTAGTTTTCATGAAATCTCCTTTCTTTAATTTAATTTTTAAACTTCTTTAATTCAAAACTTCTTTTAAGCACTAGGACTTAATGCTTAAAAGAAGTTTTGAGGAGGGAATCCCTCCTCAAAACGATCTATGTTTAGAATCTAAATGTTAAACCATATCTATGATTATCTTCGTTGATTCCTTCAGAATCTTCTCTAACATAAGCATAGTTCATTTCAATCATTTTAAATCTAAAACCAAAACCAGCAGTGAATTGACCATCATTAGCACCAATTCTTACACCAGCTTGTACTTGTGATAACATATCTTCCCAAGAAGGATTTTGAGTATTTCTCATTGTTCCAAGTCCAGCACCTAAATCAGTATCACTACCAATATTAGTCCAATATTCTGCACCCATGTGTACAGTAATCTCATCTGAACTTTCTTCTTGTCTTAAATCACCTGATACAGTAAAACCTTTCATTGGGAATACAGCGATTCCTAGGTTATATTGCATTGGGATTGATACATCATCAAATTTACTGAATACGTCTCTAACGTGAGCACCGAAAGTAATGTATTCATTCATTTCATACATAGCACCAAGATCCATACCAAAACCACTCTTGCTCTCATCATCCATATTATCAAATAACATTTTGATGCTTGAACCCCATAGGAATTTACCTGTGCGAGTTGCTAAGCTTAAGTTAATATTATTATCTTGGTAATCATAAGTACCAGTTGAATTACCAAAGCCATCATAGCCTTCTAAATCACTAGTACCAGCATTAATCCAAGAGATTGCCATGTAACCATATTTAAATCTCATACCCATACCGGCAAAGCTTGTAGTTCTATCAAGACCTAAGCCGTCAGTATAATCTATACCTACTTGATAATCTGCAATCTTACCTAAACCAGCAGGATTCCAGTAAGCAGCTGTGATATCATTCATATAAGCAGTACCTGTACCACCCATTGCCATTCCTTTTGCACCATAACCCATACGGAGATAAGGTTTATTGTGGTTATTATCAGCAATAAGAGCGGAAACAAGACTTAGCATCACTGCTACAACTATCATTATTTTTACACTTTTAGTCATTTATTCCTCCAAATTATTAGAGGAAGGGGGCGTACCCCCTCCCAATTTATTGAATTGCTATCTTAACAACCTTATTAATTTCCTTAGCACCATCAACTATGTTGATTCTAGCGAAGTAAGCACCACGAGCTAATCTCTTACCATCGTTGGTTCTTCCGTCGAATTGAATCATATTATTAGTGTCTCCACCAATAGAGTTATGGCTCATTTCACGAACAAGTTTACCAGCGAAATCGAAGATTTCAATAGTAACTTGTGCTTCTTTTGTAGTAGGAATTACGAAAGTACCAACATCTCCTCTTTGAAGAGGTGAAGGATACATATAAGGTTTTGCAGTGAACATTAAGTCAACATTTGCCCAGTCCATATCAACAGTGAAGTTCATCATCTGAGTATTACTGTTTCCAGCTCTATCATAGATTGTAGCTTCAATGCGATATTGACCAAGACCATTAACTGGAACACGGCAAGCATAACTATTTGCAACATTATTTTTCACAGTATCAATCACAGTAACATTATCATTATCAAAGACTTTAATCTCTAACATATCAAGACCAGAAGAAGCCATAGCTTTAACTTCAGGCATGATATCAGATAATGTCATCATAACATCAACAAACATATTCTCAGCATGAGTATATGTAGTATTTGCTACAGGAGATACAAATTCTATTGTTGGGATATAGCTATCAATTGGGTAGCTTTGGTTAGAAACAGCGTTTCCACCAGCAACATTTGATGCCATAACAAGAACTTTAACAGTATTTGCATCAGCAGGGATAAGACCACCGTGAAGGTTAATATTATAAATGCCATTATCAGCTTGAACAGTAAATGGTTCATAGATAACTTCATTATTTGGCATTGCAATGATGCTAGCCATAATTGAAGCGTTATCTAATTCGTAGCCATTACCATCAACAGTAAATGAAATAGCATTATTATTTTGAGTATTTACCCAACCGTTTGAAGCATCAAGAGCTGAGATAGCGATGATTGGAGCAGGTGCAGTAATTGCGAAGTTTCTAGTAACAGTAGTAACGTTACCAGCCATATCTTTAGCTTGAGCTTCGATTACATAAGTACCAGCAAGTAAATCATCAGTAGAAACAGCTAAGTTAAATGCTTCAGGACTATCTGAATCAATCTCTTCAACAGTGAAATCACCATTAAGAGAAGTAACTTTTATAGAAGACATAGCTAAGCCAGACATATTGTCATTAGCCATGATATTAACATTAACATTATTTCCGACCATTACTGAGTAATTGATTTCAGGATTAACAATAGTTAATTCAGGTCTGCTATTATCAATTGGGAATGTTTGACTAGAAACTGTTTGGATAGCCCAATCATTTTCAGCAATCACTTCAACTTTGATAGCATTTTGACCAGGAGTAACAATACCACCGTGGAAGTTGATAGTACCTTGTCCATTTTCTAAAGAAACAGAGAAAGGTCCTTGAATAACTTCATTGTTAGGTAATTGAATGATATTAGCTACAACAGATTGAAGAGCTGTATCAGTATGTCCTGATTCAACAGTTAAGTCGAATTCATAATTATTAGCAGTTGTGATCCACCATGAACCATTAGCAAGAGGGCTAAAGTCAACAAGAGGAGCAGGTCCACCAACAATTTCGAAGTTAACAGTAGCAGATGCAGTGTTACCAACAAAGTCACTTACAGAAGCAATAGCAGTATGAGCACCAGGAACTAGGTCAGAAGCTGCATAAGCAACAGAACCATTAGAAACTTGGCCATTAACCACATTACCATCAAGAGTAAGTACAAGTGTTGAGATATCGATACCAGAAGCACCTGAGAAGTGTTGTACTAAATCGTCATCTATGAAGTGACCTTGAGGATCATTAAATGAGAAGGCGATTTGAGCATCTGAACCGAAGTTAACTACAGGGTTAGTAGGAGCAGTAGCAGTAACAACAGGGTCCATATAATCTAAACTGAATGTTTGTTCAGCAACATTATTTACATCGATGTCGTCAATAGCATTAACTCTTACTTTAATACCTAATGAATTTGGAAGTTGTAATTGAGCGAAGCCAAATACATATTCGTTTTCATTAGCAGTAGCCACAGGGTTAGAAGTTTGGATAAGAATACCAGCTGGGTTAAGATCAGTTATAGCAAGGATAGAAACGTTGATATCTTCAAGAGCAATAGTTCTTCCATCAGCAGGAACAACACTCATAAGAAGTTCGTTTGACATTGCAGGATTTAACCACCAACCGTTTTCGAAGCCAGCGTCATGAATAGTAATTTGAGGTCTGTTAACAACTACGTTAGCAGTAACGTTAGCAGCCATTACATTAACTAAGTTAAGGTTATTTACAGCAGTCCACTGAACATTAAGAGAAGCAACTTCTCTAGAGTTTCTACCAGATCTCATTGGTTGTGGAACTAAAGTAACTAATTCTTCAACTGTCATTTCATAACTAAATTCATTACCTGTAACAGTAATTTCATTCATAGGAACATTAAGAACAGTATTAACTGCAGGATCATTGTTAGTAACAACTAAGTTATAATCCATAAGACCAGTTTCAGCATCTTCAATTGTAGCTGTTAATGTTCTATTAGTAGCTGATAAGATACTTGTTGATTCAAATGCGATTGTAGGCATTGAGTCATCAACGAAGAAGTATAATGTTTGATTAGCATGGAAACCATTCATTTCAACATGAACTTCAAGTTCATTTTGACCTGCCATCATATTGACTAAATCGAAACTTACTACTCCATTTACAAGAGCAATGTTATTAACATTGTTGATGCCATTATTTAGAGTAATTGAGATGTTACCTAGTCCGAAACCTGCAGGTAATTGATAACCTTGTTCATTTTCTTCATGATATACAGTGAAGTTCATAGCTACATTTGGAAGAGTCCATAAGTTAGTACCTTCAACGAATACATCATTGTTAACTGGAGCGAATTCAGTAACAAACATTTCGAAACCAAGGTATTGACCAACAGTAACAACTGTATTAACAGGAGCAGTGAAAGTCATACTTGCATCAGATTCACTATAAACAACATCGATTTCTACGAAGTCTGCTAAAACAGCATCCCAAGCAAGAGCTACAATATCACCTTCAACAGCTACAGTAGCTGTAAGAGGTAAAGTATAAGTAGCGTTACCAGCGATGTTTGAATTAACAAGAACTTGGTCAGTAAGTTGAGCATAATGGTCAGCTAAAGGCATTTCGTTATCTAACATAGTGAACCAGTAAGGGTTGTTGTAGTTAACAATAGCACCATTAGAAGCAGCCATTGGATCTAATTCAGCAAATTTAATCCAAGCAGCACCATTAGCAACGCCTGATAACCAGTAACCTGGTAGTTCGTTATTTGCATTAACAACTAAGTTGAATTCATAGTCTTCATTAATGGTTTCATAACCAGCATAACCGTTTTCATCAACTCTGATTACATTTGGCATGCTATCTGTATCAACTACCATTAAGTTATTTTCATGAATTTCGATGTTTCCGTTAGCAGGAGCTAGTTCAAATTCACCTTGGTTATAAGTAACATTAAGAGGATATACAAGAGAAGATTCTTCATCATTGTTCATCATAACATTTACTTTAACCGCAATAGCATTTTGAATTGCTTCAGCATTGAAATCAAATTCATAATAAGGATCGTTGTTTACTGTATTGATTGCGAAATCAACCCAGTTAATATTATCAGTAGTATATTGAGCAACTACAGCAGTAACATTATTACCCCAGTTAGTAACTTTAGCATACATTTTGTCTGTTGAAATAGCTTCGTTATCAAATTCAAAAGCAGTAATCACAGCGTATGGGTCGTTTTCATTAGGAGTAACAAGCACAACATTTTGTAGTGTGTTATTGATAAATCCATCATTATCAGTAACAATAGCTTCAATAGTATAGGTTCCTACGTTTGCTAAGAGAGCAGTGTTCCATACATAAGTATAAGGAGCATTTTCTACAATAGCGTGAGATTGACCGTTTACTTTGAATTCAACTGAAGCAACATCTTGAGGAGCAATTTCATTTGTTCCATCTGTGTAGTTAACATCAGCATTGATAGCTACCATTTCACCAAGCACAAATTCAGAATCATTATCTATATTTGTGAAGAATACTTCTGGAGCATCAGCATCGTAGTAAACCATTGAGCCAAGGTTAATATCATATTGATTTGCAGGGATAGCAAGATCAGAAACAATAGCTTTGAAGTTGTAGAATCCACTTGCAAGACCTAAGTTAGCAAATGTAACTTCAGTAAGACCAGCATTAAGAGCTGCAGGAGTGAATCCTAATGACATCCAGTTTCCGTTAAGAACGTCAGCATATTGTAGTTCGATATTTCCGTTAATGATGTTTGTTGCATCAACATCGAAAGTAAGAGTGATTTCATCATTCATATTGAAGATAGAATCATCAACTAAAGTGTTCATGCTATTAGCAACAAGTGGTGTTATGTTATCAAATACTTGATAAGTAACAATACTTTCACCAACATTGTTATATTCGTCTTCGATTTCAGCTTTGAAGTCATAGTTTGCACCAATTGTCCAAGTTTGAGGAATAATCCATTGACCATTAGCATCAAGAGCTATTGGGTTCCAAACATTAGCAGCTGCATCAGACCAGAAGTAGTTAATAGTCAATTGAGTAGAAACATTATCCATTGCATTAGCATTGAAGGTATATGCCATTCCACGAGTAATTGAGCCATTATCATTTTCTGCAAGAACTAAAGCACCTGTAGGAGCATCAGTATCTACACTGAAAGCGAATGTTTCATTATAAGTATGACCAACAAAGTCTGCAGTAACAACTTCAATTTGATAAGTTCCAGTAGTTAAAGCTGAAATATCAACTGAGTAGTTAACAAGAGTTGGATCTACTTGGTTATTAGTATCATAAGCAAGAGAGTGAACTTGATTACCATCAAGATTAATCACAAGACTTGCTAAATCAAGAACAGGGTTATCAACAGTAATAGCAAGATCAAGAGCATTAGCAATTGCTACAGTTGCACCAGCAGCTACAGGATTACCAGCTTGATTTACTGTTAGGTCAGTTACCATTGGAGCTTGGCTATCAATGATATCAACAAGATAAGGATTACCACCGTTAGCTATGAAGCTAGCTTGGTCATCAACATTGTTAAAGATATCTTCAACTTGAACAGCAATTTGAACTTTTTCAGCAAAGAGATAATCCATGCCAATAGTCCAGTTGTATTCATTAGCAACAAAGCCACTTAATTGGTTCCAAGGAGAAGCTACATTATCATTTTCATCTAAGAAACGATACATATAGTTAACTTGGTTGAAGAATTCAGGGTTGCTTGAATTGAAGTTTCCAATAGAAAGGATATATTCAGAACCTCTGTTTACTTCAGTAGTAGTTTGACCTTCAAGTGTTGAAAGAGTAATTTCAGGAACGATTGTAGAGTTCCAGATATGTAAGTTAGTTTCATTAACAACCTCACCGAAGTTATATTCAGAAACTGTTCTTACAGTATAATCACCATCCATGTTAGCAATATTCCAGTTTACTGACATAAATTCAGCATAACCTGCAACAGTTCCGTTTCCTGCGAAGTTAGCAATAGGAGTCCATACTGCATTAGCAGCAAATTGCATCCAGTTTGTTCCATCCCAGTATTCGAATCTAACATTGTTAGGATCTATAACATTATTACCTTCTGGTAAGAATGCGTATAAGTTAATATTGTTACCACCGATAACATCAGTGATTTCATTATTATTAGTTACATTTGTTTGATGGAATGTCTCAGCACCATTTCTGAAATCTGAAACAACCATTATCTTAGCACCAACTTCGTCACTTCTAAGAGTGAAGTTACCTGCGTTGAAGATAGCAGAAACATAATCATTATGATCAGTTAAAGTAAGATCAACATTAACCAAGATGTTGTCTTGGCCATTAATAACTTCATTCATCATTGCTTGTGAAGGAGTCCAGTCAAATACTAAGTTTGCACCATCATCACTTACTTTTACATCAACAAGATCTACAGTAGCATTGTGAGTGAAAGTAGCTTGCATAGCTTTAACACCAAGGCCATTACTATTAGCATCAAGTAATTGAGCTAAGTAGTCATTATAAGCTACAGTAAAGCTATGAGTTTCTGTGTAGATACCAGACATATTGAATGGATTGTTCACTGCAGTAATTACAGGAGCATTTGTATCAATATAAAGGTTATCACCTAAAGCAGGACTTTGATTATTTGCGTTAAATACGAAGTCTTGAACTGTAACATCAAGATAGTAATTACCATCAGGTACACCAGCAAGAACAAGTGAGAAATCAGTTGGTCTTACATCGTAAGCAGCATAGACATCGTTAACTATTTGATATGTATTTGCAGGATTATTTACATCAACTAACCATGCTTGAACAGTATGAACATCATTTGGATTAGCATAATCTAAAGTGAATTCAAGGTTTTCAGCAAGAGTTTTGTAAGAATCTAACATTACATAATTAAGTGCAGTTAAGTTAAATGCAGGAGCAGAGTTATCAATGATTAAGTTCATTTCAACTGCTGCAGCTTGATCATCAGTAGCAACTAAGTTATCAAATGGAACAGCTCTGAAGAGGTAAGAACCATCTGGAATAATACTTGTATCGAACTGTAATGCAAAGCCATCTGCATTAATATTTTCAGTAACTACAAAGTTGTTAGCCATTTCAACAGCATCAATCACACCGTCGTTATTAGCATCAACATAGTAGTTAACTACATAAGTTTCACGAGCAAGAGTAACATCTGCAGTCCAGATGTCATTTACATTAGCAAGTTCAACCCATGAAGTGTTGAGAGCACTATCAGTAATTTCAATATGGACACCAGGAATAAGAGCAAATGGGATGTTTGCATTAGCAATTGAGAATTGGTAATCAACATCAGCCATTGAATCATCACTTCCAAGAGGCATCCAGTTTACTCCATCATTATATTGGAATTCAACTGATTGAATACCAGCAGGAGTAGCAACATTAGCTGTTAATAATTCTAAACCTGAAATAACATCATCTGCATTGTGATTAACAATAGTAGTTGTGATATCAGTAGGATATAGAACGTTAACAGTTAAATCAACTTGGTAGTTATCAATAATACCATCGAAAGGAATAAGATCACCTTCAACATTACCACGAGTATCTTCAGCGATAATAGCAAATTCAACCATAGCACCAGTATCAACAGTTACATCGAATTGGTACATATTATTTGCATCTACTTCGTGGTCGTAAGCGATTAAGTTCCAACCAGCACCATCTATATTTCTATAGAGTTTTACAGGAGGATAGATATCATCATTAGTATTTGCATACCAAGGTTGAGTTTGATTTGCCCAGTTTTCTGTATCTTCAGTAGATAAACCAAGAATTTGTGCTCTATCGATTTGGATAGTTAAGTTCTCAGCATTATCAGCCATTACAGCAATTGGGTTGCCATCGAAGTTGTGAAGTTGGTTCATAGCTTCGCCACCATTATCAGCATCTGTCATGTAAGCAAGACTTGCAATAGCTGTTTGTGGAGCTTGGTTATCAACATAAACATCGATAGGAGTGATTTCTGAAACATTGCCATTAGCATCAGTAACAGTAACATTATAAGTAACTATACCTTCACCAGTGATAGTATTAAGACCAGTCCAAGGGATTGATACTGTATTTGTAAGAGCATCGATTGTGATGTTAGCATTATCTGCAACATTAACTGCATTATAATCAACGAAGAAGTTGTTAATGTTAAGTCCATCAAAATCAACATAATCAAATACTAATCTATCAGTGTTACCATTATAGTAAGCGTAAGAAGTATGAGTTACAGAAGCATTATTCACAACAAGTTCAGGTTTCATATAATCAACTCTGAAGTCAGCGTTATCATTAAAGATACCAGCTTGAGGAATAACTTCATTATTTGTATAACTATCGATTAATACAGCGAAGAATTCATAAGAATAATCACTACCATCATAGTTACCATTATTTGTGTATAAGTTAGGGTCAACAGTAATCCAGCTATTCCATACGTTAGCAGTTGCATCGTAACAGTTAGCAGGATTAACTACATTAGTATTTCCATATTGTGGATTTACTGCAGCATCATTATTTACAGGAAGAGTAGCAATCACATTACCTGTAGCAGTTTCAATTCTATTTACGAAGAATTGAATTTCTGAGATGCCTTCTAAGCCGTTTGGATATATAGCATATACTCTAAGGTTGTTTTGGATAAGTGGGTTGCTAGGGGAATAGATTGTTCCATTAGCAATTGTATTATCACTATCGAAGTTAGTATAATCAACTAATGTAAGGTCATAGAACTTATCATAAGAAGGATTAACAATTTCGAGAACAGTAGAGAAGTCTGCTTCAGCTGAAACATTACCAACAAAGTCATAAGCTTTTGCAGTAATAACAACAGCACCAATATCATTAGCATCGTAAGTCCAGTTAACTGGATTAACCATATCATAAACTAAGACATCACCGTTAAGAGTTAATTCAACATAGTCAACATCTGTCCATGCACCAACAAGAGCAGTTAAATTAACATTGTTGTTAGCAGGTGTGATATAGTCATAAACAAGTTGGAGAGAGTTAGAACCAGCAGCAAGTACATCAGATACTTCAGGAGCTGTAACATCAGCAACTGAGTAAGTGAATTGAGCATCAGAAACTGATCTCATTTGGCTACTTGTAGTAAGAACTCTAACAATATAATTTCTTATATTTTCATCAAGGTCTAAGTTATCACCATCATTATTTCCATCATAATTTGCATTATAAAGGTAAGAAGTATATTGAGGGCTACTTAAATCCCAGTTGAAGCCATAAGGATAAACAGCATCATTTGCTTGAAGAACAAGATTTCCAAGATCATCAGTATAATCACCATCATTATCAGCATCAAGATATACTTGGAATTCAACAGTATTAACAACACCGTCAGGGTCGTTAACTAAGAATTCAAGTTCGATATCGTTACCACTATTTAAAGTGATAGCAGGATCAGTAGTAGCTGAAACACCGGCAGGTGAGTGAGCATATCTGAATGTTTTAGTATCTGTGAAATTGTTACCTAAAGCATCAGTAGCATTAATAGTGATTTGATAATCACCTTCAGCTAAATCAAATCCAGAATAACCAGCATTGAATACAAATTCAGCAACACTACCGTTGAAATTAACAGCAACATTGTTGATAGCGGCTGTATTAGGAGTAACGCCGATTGTAGCTAAATTGAAGTTAGCATTAATATTTCCGATACCGTCAGTTCCAAACATTTCAGGATCTTCAAGTTCAATTACTAATGAAGTGAAATCTTGGTCATAAATAATAACATCGCCCCAGTTATAGCTAGCAGGGCCAACTGGTGAGTTAAATGTTACACCATTAGCAATAACTTGTGGTGCAGTAGCATCTAATAAGATGTTAATATTTTCTGATTTTTCGAAGCCATATATATTAGTATAGGTTACTGTTAAATCAGTATTGCCAAGAGTAGCTGCATCAGCAGTGAAATCATTAGCAGTGATTGTAAGAACTGCAGTATTACCATTGATTACTGGAGTCATATCATTAACTAATTGGTTACCACTAACAACAAAGTCAGTTCCAACAGGAACATAAGCAGGGTTAAGTGATTCACCAAAGTTAGTGAAGTCTATTGTTAGGTCGAAAGCACCTAAAACAGGATTTTGAGTTCCAGGATTATTGATAAGGATATCAAAGTCATTACCGTCAACTTCAACATCAAGAGCCATTTCGTGTTCGAAAACATTAGTTAAAATGTTATCGAAAGGATCTCTGAATGAAGTAATGTTAAGAGTAAGCATTTGATTTTCTGCAAATAGAGCAGGATCAGTAATAGTAACAGGGAATGTTGCTAGCCATTTTGAGTTGTGCATAACAGTTGGTGCAACAGTGTAAGCACCGAATGTTAAACCAGCAACAGGATCAATAGTTACATTATCAATATACTCTTGGAATTGAGTATTAATATATACATTAACTACAGGATCTACAGTTTGACTTCCACTTACTGCTAAGTAATTTGTAGCATTACCAGTAACTAATTCAGCATGTTGAATTAGAGGAACAATAGGACCTGAACCAGCATAAGAAATAGTCTTAGTAGAAGCAGGAGTAGATTGACCTGTAATATTTGTAGCACTTACGCTAACAACTTGAGAAGTTTGGTTATGGTTAGTAACTACAGGGATACCTGTCAATTCAGCAACCCATTGCATTCCATCCCAAGTAATATTATTTTGAGGAACAAGATAAGGACTAGGAATATCTAAGATATTATTGAAGTCAGTAAGTGTAACGTATGGTTTTGCTACAGTACCTGTTAAAGGAGCATCACTATTGAAGATAACTTTAATAGTAGCTAGGTCACCAGGAGTAACATAATACATACCATTTTCACCTAATGTTTGACTCCAAACATAGATTTCATCTAAGCTTGTTGTATTACCATCGATTAAATTGAATACGTTAGCAACAGATTGTTGGCTAATTTCGTTAGTAGAATAAGTAATTCTATATTCTAATTCTTTCCAACCAACAGTTGAGTTAACTACGATATCACTATTTAAGAAGTAAAGATCATTAACTGCATCATAAGCAAGAGCAATCCAGCCTTGGTTCGCATTGTTATAATGGTCAGCTAAGATTTCTACACTAGTAACATTAGCATTATCTGTAGCTAATGGTTGAACATCTAAGATTACACCAATTCTCTGACCATTACTAATGTATGGAGAAGTTGCTGCATTCATTCTATCTAAGCCATCATATTGGAAAGCAGTAATGCCATCAACATCAGCTTGACTAGCGATAAATTCAACAGTAGCTTGAGGGCCTTGAGCAAGATATCTATTAGAAGGTGAGTTATAGTTTTCACCAGCATAGTTCTTGTGATTAACGAGGTCTTCTAACTCATTAAACTGAATAGTAACAATGTCTGTATTTTCAACAGCAGTGTTATCAACAGGAGTAATTTTCCAGATTAATGCTCTTTGATTAACATTAATTAACTCACTACCTAAAAGAGTAACAGTCCAAGTAGGATCAACACTTGGTAAGGTTACACCAGTTTCAGCAACTGAAACACCATTCATATCTTCAACTATTCTCTTAACATAGAGAGAACCATCAAATTGATATGAATCAAGGTCTTGTGGGTCATTTAAAGTAAGATCAAAGTTATAGCTATTAACTTGATTACTTAAGTTATTGATACCTGGTAAAGTATTAGCTGTAGCATAATCATTGATATTACTAGCAGCTTGAACAATAGTATAATCACTATAAGTAGGAACTTCTAAATCAATTTTGATTGATTTAAAGATTGAGATAGGATTAACAGCAAAGAAGTCTTCGTATCTTACTTCGATTTGGATGTTATCACCATCATCATAAGTATTCCAACATGCTTGAACATCAGGTGTTCTTACCCATGTAATTTGGTGGTTATAAATTGTTACACCAGGAATTGGATTAGTAGAAGTTGTTACAACTGTACCGTTAATCCAATTAGTATCAGGGAAGTCATTAGTGATATTGTCAAATTCAGCTATAGGATTAATATCAGCTAAAACAGAATTAACAGTCATAGTTAATTCAACATCATGTTCAGGAGCAAACCAACCTTGTGGATCATATCCTACATAACGTGATGCAGCAATACCATTAAATGTATATTCAGGAATATTAATAGCAACCATGTCTTGGTTATAAGGAGTTGCTACAAAATTAAAGTCTGATCTTGCTTCAACAACAAAATCTACAACTTCATAACCAGTAGTTTGATTTTCAAAATTAGCGAAATCAAAGTCTGCATTATCCCATGAATAAGTATAAGTATGTTTTTCAAAACCAGTTACAGGTTCTGATTCAAAAACATCACTTTCGTATTGAGCTGAAGTAGCTTGGATACCTTTGTAGGTAAGAACAACATTTGAAGTTGTTAACTGACCTTGGTAAGCAATAACGTCAGCTTCAAATCTGATGTTTTGATTAGGGTCTATTGAGAAATAGTTTTCAGTTTCATTACCATTAACATAAACTCTTAAGTCACTAATAACAACTTGGTTATTATCTACAAAAGGAACATCAGTATTAGTAGAAGCAGTACTTGATTCAGTTTCATAATACTCATAAGGATGTGTAATTGTAAGATCTTCAACTTTAAGAGTTGCATATTCAGGATTACCAATACCAAAATCATCAATAATAACAGTATTTAGACCATTAACTAAACCGCTAGTTACAGTCTCAACAGTACCGTTATTTAAAGTAATTTCAACTTGGCTGATTCTGTCAGCATCTGTTAATTCAAATGTTACTTTAACCTTATTATTATTTTCAATTATGTCAATGTGGTTACCTTGATCAGCATATTGATCAAGTCCTTCTACATTATATATATTCACATTAGAAACTGTAGGAATATCTTGGATAGCTACAGCAACAGCTGGTTCATTATATATAGTATAGAAATCATAGTCTGAAGTAACTTCTAAATTGAAGTTTAATTCAACATAACCATAAGGTGGGTTACCAGCATCGATAAATTCATTATAATCGAAATCAGTTTGTTCCCATCTATAAACATAAGTATTCTTAATAAACCCGTTAACTTCTTCACTTTCAAAAGTACTACTCATAAGAGTTGGAAGTCCAGCTGAAGCTGTTGGAGTATAGTTAAGAACTACATTATTTATATCAATATGATTTTGATAAGCAACGAAAGTACCTTCAACGTAGAAATCATCATCTAATTCAGCTGAGAATTCATTATCTACGTTTTCTTGGCCATTAACGAAGAATTTAATGTCGCTAATAACAACTTGATCTTCATCAACGAAAGGTGTAGATAAAGCAGGATTGCTATTAGCATCAGAAGAATCATCTAATCCATTATATGGGTGAGATATTTCAACATTAGCAGCAACTACTTCATATTGATCATAATCACTAGCATCAAATGTGTCGATAACAAAAGTATTTAAACCATCTTGATAGTTAGTAACGTTAAAGATTTGTCCATCATTAAGAGTAATAGTAACAGCATCAATTCTTTCACTGTCAGTTAACTCGAAAGTTACATCAACAACATCACCATCTTTAATAATGTTTTGATTTTCTGGACTATTATTTAGAACAGCAACATTACTTACAGTAGGCATAGGAGTAATGTCGATAGTGTGAGAATGAGTCTCTTCATTATCTAACATATCTTGTGCTACGAAATCGAAAGTTAATGTATTTGTTTCATAGTTATTTGGAATAGTAATTTGCCACTGATAGATGTTTCCACCTAAGGCTGTAGCTAAGGTATTATCAGCTATTAAAGTATTATCTGAACAAGAGATAGTAACTTTATCAGCTTGAACACCAGCAATAGCATCAGTTATTTCATAACTTAAAGTTAAGACTGTGTTTTCATCAACAGTGTTTGGAACAAGATTATCGTTGAATGTTGGAGCTACATTATCATAAGTAACACCGTTGTAAGTGAAATCATATTCATGAACAGCTACATCACCAGTAGTAAATCCTAATGAAAGTTCAACTGGGATTTCGATAACTTGACCATTAGCAATACCATTAGCAATACCAGTATAAGAACCAGTATAAGTAATTTCCCAGTTTCCATTTCCTAAGTCATTAACTTGAGGAGCTGAAATTGTAGCACCTGTGAAGTTTGAGAAATTAACATCAAATAGATATTCTTCAACACCACGAGCAGGAGCTTCAATTGGAGTAATTCCTGGGTAACCATTGATACTAACTGTAAATTGGAAATCACCAGCTTCAGCAGCTTTATCCAATACCATATCAGCATCACTATTAATATAGTAGAACTGACCAGAGGCAGAAACAACTTGCGGAGCTTCTCTTAACACGATAAAGTGAACAAAAGCTTCTGAAGAGTCTGTATGCCATGCATCAGCATCAAATGGGTAAGGAGGGTTGTTATATCTTCCAGGGTTTCCACCAAAGTCATTTGGGGTCCTTAGAATTAATGTATAATTAACGTTTTCTAAAACACCATCAGCAAAGTTATCTATAGTTGCTGTGATATTAAAGTTTTTATAACCAACAGTACCAGTAGTAGGACATTCAAAATTGTCAGTTAAATTAGTTGGAGTTGCTGTAATAACAACATTAGCACCAGGAACTAATTCCAAAGTATCTTCATCATATACTAAAGCAGTCCAATCAGTTTCTTTAAGATATTCTGAAGTTTCAATATCAAAATTGAAACTATTAATTCCATTAGCTAAGTAGAAAGTATTACCAGCAGGATTTGGAATATAATTTTCAGAATTAGTACCGAGAATTTGAGGATTTTCATTATCTACACGAGTTGTAGCGTATGAGTAAGCATTTTCTGGAGCAATATAACCAGTATCTGAATAAGCTTCAGGAACAACTTTAAGCTCAACATTAAGAAGTTTGCTTGCTAAAGCACCAACAATATTGTTATTGCTATTAGTTAAGTTAGCAAAGTTCATTGTTTCGCTAAAGTTTCCGATTCCTGCTATTTTATTTCCAGAAATACTTCTTACTTTAGTTTCATCATCTGGATCATAAACTCTTAAAGACCATTCATAATCTACAGAAGAGTTACCAATAGTGAAAGAAATTTCATTGAAAGGTTTATCAATACCGTTATGAGCCATTCCAGCTTCGTTAGCAGGATTAGTCTCTGCATCATAAGCCCAAGATGGATTACCAGGACTGATACAATGAGGAACTACATTAACGATATCACCAACAATTTCTGGCCAGATTGGTTCTTCAGGTCTATCGATTTTGAAAGATCTGTCACCAGCTGCTACATTAGAAATATTAAAAGATCCATCTTCTATATCTCTAGTAATTACTTCAATTTTAATATCTGAAGTAGCATTACCATAAGTATATGTACCTGTTGCGTTTTCAGCAAATGCAGATACAGGAACTGATAATGTTACACTGTTGTTTGCATCAAAGTTTGATAATTCAGCATCAAAAGCTGCTGGTAAATCATTGTTATTTCTTGTGAAAATAACTTTTTGAGCATTAATTAAATTATTAACTTCTACAACAATATCAATTGAATTATCACCAGTATCAAAATACTGTTCTGTATTGTTAGCTGTAAAATATGAGTTAACATAGAATACAGGAGTAGTACCATCAACAGTTACTAGACTATTAGTTCCGCCTTCATGAAGTGAAGTAACATCATAAAAAACGATTTCTGATGGAGTTGTTGGGTCTGGAGGAATTACTGGAGGAACATAACCATCAAACTGATTAACCAGTTCAACTGATTTTTGTGATGTTCTAATGTTACCTGCATTATCTTGAATATAGGCAGTTACAGTATAATCACCAGCTACCCAGTCCATACTTTCAGGAGACCAAC
Source organism: Cloacimonadales bacterium (SeqCode) (assembly GCA_963663475.2). Classification (GTDB taxonomy): domain Bacteria; phylum Cloacimonadota; class Cloacimonadia; order Cloacimonadales; family JAFGVF01; genus JAEKNW01. The sequence goes on from CAXXJV010000001.1 coordinate 114,107, forward strand.
TAAAAGAACCATCGCTATTAACAGCAGCATAAGCCTCTGTGTTCACGAAGTTAATATCAGTTTTACTAACACTATCTTCACCTAAGTCTGATGAAGTAGGATAGAAATACTTTTTAAAGCTAGCATCTGAATCAGAAACGATTTCAACCCAATACTTAACTTGTTCTTTTCTTTCAGGTTCTAAATCGTTTAAGAAGTCTCTTTTTACTGAGAATGTGAAGTAAACTTCATCAACATCATCAAGAGAATCTTCAGGACCCCAAGAATCTTCTTGTCCAGGATTATTACCACTTTCATCAATATATCTATTAATAGTATATCTTTGATTATCACTTGAAGAGTCAAATATTCTTAATTCAGAAGGACTACCATTCAAGTTTTCGAAAATAGGAGCTGTATTGTCTAAGACGAAATCAAGAACATTAAGTTCTGTTTCACCATCAGCAATATTAGGATTAACAACTGGAGGTAGTGGAGTTAATGTTACACTATTACCAGCATTATCCATCATACTTACTAAAGTTAAGCCATAAACAGCTTCATCAAGTAGTACATTATTTACTTTACCGTCCCAAACAAATGTTATCACATCACCATTAATGCTTACAGTTGGATCATCTATCGCAAATTCAATGTAGCCAACATTAGTGTCTGTGTTTTCATTTTGAACAAGTATTTCAAAAGCACTTGCATTACCAGCTTGACCAAATCCAGGAATATCAATTTTAGCTGAGATAGTGTTAGGATTAGTATCCCAATCTCCCATCATATCATTACCTGGAGAGAATCTGAACTGATCATTATCATATAAGTCAGATATGTTTCCTAATGTAGGAGGCATTCTATCTGCAGGATATGGATCTCCATTAACATCACCTGTAATAACATTTGATGGGTGAGGAACGCTCACATTACCCCATTGATCTGTCATTATCATTGGTATAGTTATAGATGGAATATAACCTGTTGAAATAGGCCCTGGCATTCTATCTGCTTCAAGTTCAGTAAGAACATAAGTTGCAGTAAATAAGTTACCATTACGAGTTGTAGCCAACTCAGCTGGCCCACCAATAGATGTTAAATCTAATTTTACATCAATAACATCCTCTGTAGGATCATTCCAATCTCTATTGAAGACGAATTTCATTTCATCACCAATACCGAAAATTGATTTTCCTGCAGGAACTGATTCAATGTGAGTTGAATTTCCGTTAGTTACAAAAGGAATTTGATTATCGATTAGTAGGTTATAGCTTTCAGTTGTATTGAGCGGGACTGATGATCCATCTACAAAGACAAATACTTGGTAGATATCACCATCTAATGGTTCATTTACATCACCAGCAGTTACTACATAATCTCCAGCATAGGAGTTAGCAACTCTTCTAGCTAAGGTTAAGCCAAATGACTCAGTTTCGCCAATAATATTATCACTCTTAATTTTTACAGAGTCGATTGTTGTAGCATCAGTATCAACTGTTACATCAAAATGAACAGTGTACCCTACAATTGCGACATCTTGTTCGACGCCATCCGGATCGTAAATGGTGTGGTTAGCAGTTACTGTTGTTGCAGCAAAAGCTAGACCAGTCAGCATCACGAACAATAAGATTAAAATCGGATGTTTGTTTAACATAATTTGAAACCTCCAAATTACAATTTTTTTTCTAATATTTGTAAGAAATTCCCAGCATAGCCGACATTTCTTGTTTCAAAATTCATAAAATCTTCTACTTCTCTCTCAAATATTCTACACCAACCGTAAGGCTCTCCTCTGTTTTTTACATTAGTTAAAAGTCCATAAAAACCGCTTTTCATAAGCATTTTCTCCTATATTAAGTTATATCATTTTATTTCCGAAACGTGCAAAGTGTTTTAAACACACTAATATAGTTTCGATTTGATAACAAGTTCATGAAATTGTCAAGTTTTTTCTATTTTTTTTAATATTAGTTATTTTAGGCAATTTTTTATGGCTTTTTTATCCTTTCCTATACTACAAAGTGCATGATCAGCATATTTCAGTTTTTGCATTTTTATTTACTTTATCATTTCTCTGATATTATATTGTCTTTTAGGCGTTTAACTCATATATAAACATTTCACTCAGGTGAAATATTATCTAATTATGCAACATTCTTTATTTTTTTTTATTGCAAAGATAATTATCTGATACTTACCCATGTAAACAAAACCTACACCTTGTATCTGACTCTTACTTTATCTTTAGTTCTCTAACAATAATCTTATAAAACTGAAAAGTATTCAAGGCACAAGAGAATTTAGATAAGCTAATCAGCTAGCCCCCCTTTTTTGCTTTGTGATATTATAGGAGTAATTAGTTAGAAGGTTAAGCTAGAATGGCAAGTAGAATTTATTCGAGTAAGGCAGTTTCTTCTTCAAAAGCAAGAAAGGCAGAAATATACCCTTATCGGCAAGCATCTAGAGCATTATTAGGCGAAATTAGTCTCAGATTAACTACAGACCAAGACTAAAGTCAAGTTTAAGATGAGGCAATATAAAGTCTGCTGAAAGACTAATTTGTTTGATTAAATTTGATGAAACTTTCTTATCTTTCTTTACGGTCTATTGGGCCTCTATTAGCTATCCATTAGTATAAGAACTAATAATCTCCCAATAGACAAGCTATATAAGTTATATATACATTAGATTATCTTAGAGGGAAGAAAGGGTTACTCTCCCTGCCTTAGACCAACATGCCATCTCTAGGCAGGAGCCAACAAGCCAAAGAATTAGGTTGTCCAACTGAGACCATACCTCTGATACAGAATTAAAGAACAGAAAAGGGAAATAGCTCCTTCCATAGTATATATATTTATATATATACCAGCACTAACTTGTATTCATAAACAAGGAATAAGTATTTTAGTAAAATTAGCATATTTATGATGTATTTCTTATATTTAAATGGCAGAAATTTAAAATTAAAGACAATAAATAGTTAGCTTTATTTTGGGATATTTAGCATTATAAGTGGATTTTAAGACTATTTAATAATATTTTTTGTAAATTTATTTTTTTTTCTTGACTAAATTGTAACGAATCTTTACAGATGAATATACGAAGTTTACACATAATTAATCACTTATAAATTTAATGGGGTTGTCATGGAAATAGGTACTAACCAAGCTATGGAAAAGTATATTGTAGAGAAGATCTCAAAGCTATCAGAGCTTATCAATAAGTTGGAAGATAAAGGTAGTTCTCTGATTGAAGTTACTGGAAATTCAGGAACTGGCAAATCACTACTTTTCAAGAATCTAATAAAAAGGCTAGAGAGTAAAGATAGTTTTTATCAGATATTAACTCCGAGAATTTTCGGTCAAAATCATTTTAAAGACTTTGTACAATTGATGACTGGTATAAATGACAAAGACTTCAAAATGATTCATGATTTGAGTAAGGAGTACAAGACAGGTCAAAAGTATGACTTCTTCTTTTTCTTTAGTGAACAATTGAAGTTAAGAGACTTTGCTAGACCTTGTATTATACTCATCGATGACTGCAATCTAGTAGATAGTTACACTAAGGATTTCATCCAGTATATTATTAATTATTGGAAAGATATCCCCTTAAAAGTAGTTGCCTTTACACCAGAAAATACATTTACATTTTCTGATAAATTTATTTTAGACTTTCTTACACAAGAGGATATTGTTAAGATATTAACAGTATCTTTCCCTAACATAAAAAGTGATTTCCAGAATGAAGCTGAGATTATTAAAAATATTTCTAAAGGAAATCTCTATATAGTCAACTACATTGTTTCTTCTTTAGCAAAAAGTAAAGGTAAGCTAGACCTATCCAACTTCATAGATAAGAATCTAGATAGTTTCAAAATTCATACTGCCATAATTGACTCATTAACAGAAGTTCAGCAAGACATATTATTCTACATATTCTTGCTTGACAACCATGCTGAATACAAAATACTTAAGAAAATATTTTCAAGTAAGTTAGATAAAAATTTAGATTCACTTATAAAGTCCTTTTTAGTAGTTGACCACAAAGGCACTTTCTACATTCACAAAGTTTCATCTTATAAAGAGTATTTCGATAGCCTTTCCTTAAAGAAATATCAAGATAAGATTGAGGAAGTTGTGGATATTTTGCAACAGTTTAATTTAGAACCATATAATATTGTTAACTATTTTATTCTGCTAAACAATCATAATTCTGAACTTTTTGAAGAATCTTTAGCCGAACTAGACTCTTTATATGACTATAAGAGTAAAATAGGACTGCTCAAATTTCTTTATTCCAAGCATAAGAAGATTGAAAAGAAGCTGGAGATACTAAAACAGTTAGGGCTTGCCCATATTGATTTAAATGATTATGAGAAAGCAGTAGATTTATTTAGAGAGTACCTACATATATGTAGTAAACATAGCACTCCTGAAGCAGAAATAATTTATTATTTAGCCTCAGCTTTGTTCAACTCCAACTCCTCTAATTTTGCTTTAGAAATAATTAAGCAATACTCTCCTGAAAACATAGATTTAGTCTGGAAGATTAAAATCCTTCTCTTGAAATCAGATATTTTAATGGAAGGAGAAGATTTTGTAGAAGCTAGTGAAATCATTGATCAGGTAGTTAACAGTGCTTTCCAAATCGATGATAAGAAAGTTCAGTCAAATATTTTAGGTGATACTAAGAAGTTATCAGGTAAGTTATATTACTTCAAGAATGATTATGATAAAGCTGCAGACTTATTCATGGATGCTGAAACTTACTATAAGAAAGCAGATAATTATATTGGTTTAGCAGCTGTTTATAATAACATAGGTGTCTTATACCAATTTAAGGGCGAGTATGATAATTCAGAAGAAATGTATAAGAAGAGTATGGAGTTAGAGAAGAACAGATATAACTTAAAGGGTATTTCTGTGTGTTATAACAATCTTGGTGGTTTAATGGACGATAAGGGCAATCGTTCTGAGTCAATTTACTACCTAAAAGAAGCTTTAGAAATTCAAACTCTTTTGAATGATCCTTATCAAATCACCAACATCTATAACAATCTTGGTGTTACTTACATGGATGAAAAGAATTATAAGAACTCTGAAGATGCTTTTAGGAAGTCTCTAGAAATAGCTATTAATTTTAATTTCTTCAGAGTATTAATTCCCACATACAATAATCTAGGAACCCTCTTCAATGCTAAAGGGGATTGGGATAAGGCTATCGAATATTATCAAAAAGCTATTGATAAATGTCTGGAATATGATGATTTTGATGGTCTAATAATTTCTTATAGTAATTTAGGTGAAATTTATGAGAAAAGAGGAGAGTTTAATATTGCCTACGACCTCTATTTCAAAGGATTAGAGCTCTTACCAAAGGTTAATGATGAGAACATTAAAGCTGATTTATATGGTAATATTGGTTCTGTTTTAACCAACCTACACAAATTTAAAGAAGCCTACTCTTATCTGGTAGAAAGTTTAGATTTCTTTAAATCAGTTGATGCCAAACATAAAATTGTTGAAGGTTATCAAAAACAAGCAATGTACTTTGTAATGACCCATAATTATGAAAGTGCAGCCTATTATTTAAATCAAGCTTTAGCAATAGCAGAAGAATTAAATCTTACAAATGAACTTGGTAAGTCTTATTACCTCAAAGCTATTTTAGAAAGAGATGATTTTGAATCTGCTAAAAAATATATTCTTAAGTCCATTGAGCTTTTCTTATCAAACTCTAAGCAATATGAGTTAGCCCAAGCCAACTATCTTTTGGCAACTATTCTAGCAGATGAACAGGATTGGGAACAAGCCTTAGAAATTCTCAATAATAATAGAAAATCAATTAAGAAATTCGGAGCTATTAAACTTTTAGAAAAGAATGATATCTTAATAGCTAATATAACTAAAGAACATAAAGCTGAATTAGAAGGTTCTAGAAATCAGGTTGAGTTAACTAACAAGTTCTACGAAATAACTAAAGACCTTGGTACTATAACTAATTTTGATACCTTATTGGAAGAATCTTCCAACAAATTAGTAGAATTTTCAGAAGCAGACTCTGCAATTGTCTGCCTTTATAACAATCAAGCTATTAAGGATAGCTGGCAGTATTTAAAACTTATCAATATTGAAAAAAGTGCTAAATACTTTGATGTAATCATGGATATAGCAAAACAGTCCTATAGCTCTGCTAAAAAGATTGATTACAAACAGCCATCTATAGCCCCAATCTATAATCATATTGTTGCCTTCCCTTTATCTTTGAGAAATAAATCTCAAGGTGTAATTATTCTCATGACCAAACATGGTACTCACTACTTCCCTGAAAAATCAATTAATATGATTTCTGCTCTCTGTAATCAAATAATCGTTCTTATTGAAAATATTAGAACTTCTGATCTAGAAAAAACTCATGCCCAAATAAGAGGTGAGTTAATCGAATCTAATCCTTTTAATATTATTGGTAAGAGTAAAAAAATGATGGAAATCTTTGATTTGATCAACAGAATTAAAGATACCCCAACTACTGTTTTAGTTGAAGGACCTAGTGGTACAGGTAAGGAGTTAATTGCCAGGGCTATTCACTATTCTTCCATAAGAAGGAATAAGCAATTTATTGCTCAATACTGTGGAGCACTACCAGAGACTCTGCTTGAATCAGAACTCTTTGGGCATGTTAAAGGATCATTTACTGGTGCAGCCTATGATAAAAAAGGTCTCTTAGAACTAGCAGATGGAGGAACTTTCTTCTTAGATGAAATCGCTGATATATCATTATCTACTCAAGCAAAACTTCTTAGATTCTTACAGGAAGGAGAAGTTAAAAGAGTCGGTTCCACTAAAACTGAAAAAGTTAATGTCAGAGTTGTTTGTGCTACCAATGTTTCCCTGATTGATAAAGTGAAAACTGGTGAATTTAGACTTGACCTCTATTACAGACTTAATGTTATTAGAATCCAAGTACCAGCCCTAACCGAGAGAAGAGATGATATACCTTTACTAGCAGTACACTTCTTAGATAAGTATAATAAACATATCAATAAAAAAGTTTCTGGTATTACAGATGAAGCAATGACTATACTTAAAAACTATGAATGGCCTGGAAATGTTAGACAGTTAGAAAATGAAATTGAGAGAGCTGTTACATTAGCAGATAACAATGCCTTTATTAAAGCGGAAGATGTCTCTCCAGAACTTATTCATTTTACCGCTAATAAAACTACTATAAACCTGCTCTCTAAACCACAGTCTCTCAAAGATGCTGTCGAAGAGCTTGAAATACAAATGATAACCCAAGCTTTAGAAGAAACAGACTGGAATCAGACCCAGGCAGCTAAAGCTATTGGCCTCAGTAGACAAGGATTAATTAAAAAGATTAAAAGATATAATTTAGATCGCGAATAAGGATGGTTTGGTGAATAATGAAATTCTGCAAGCATTCAGTTTTGTTGCAGTAGATATTAAAACTACAGGAATAAAACCTGAAACTAATAATATTATTGAAATTGGTGCTACTCTTTTCCAAAAAGGTCAAGCAGTAGACCAATTTCATTCTTATGTACAAGCTACATTTAAGGTATCTCCTCTTGCTCTTGCTTCCCTAGATATCTCTTTAAATACTCTTAATCACTATGGACAACCCTTAAAAAATGTCCTCAAGGAACTTGATAATTTTGTTGGTGATAATAACCTGCTCTTCTTCAATGATATTGACCAATCTGGTTTTCTAACTCACCATATTATTCAGCAAAATATTAGTCCCTTTATTGATTATTACTATGACCTCTATGAGTTAATGAAAATTTATTTCCCCTTTTCCCAACACTTCGATTTAGAACAACTAAGCCAAAACCTAAAGTATCAATTACCTGATTCTCAGAATTGCCAAGATAAATCTAAAGTACTTGGTGAAATGTTCTATCAACTCATCGACTATGTTATTGATAATATTGCCTATCCTAAGAATAGACTCCTCTATCAAATTGCTGCTATAGCTAACCTAGATAGCGATATCAATTCAATTCTCTTAAAAATTACTGAATATCAACAGAAAACTGCACTGGTTAAAGAAGATAAGTTCACAGCCAAAAATTCTCAAGTGAATTTCATAGATTCTCAAGTAAAATCTTCACAATATCCCTCTATTGAAAAAATTTTGGGAAATTCTGGACTCTTCTCTGAGAAATTCCCTAATTATGAGGAAAGACAAGGGCAAATAATGATGGCCCAAGCTGTAGATACAGCCTTTCAAAAAGACCAGCTCTTACTAGTTGAAGCAGGAACAGGAGTTGGAAAATCTTTTGCCTATCTGATACCTGCTATCCAGTATTCTACAAAAAGTAAAAGTAAAGTGATTATTTCTACTAATACTAAGAATTTACAAGAACAACTATTTTATAAAGACCTCCCTACTCTAGCTGAAATTCTCCCTATTAATTTTAAAGCATTAATAGTCAAAGGACGTGAAAACTATATTTGTTTAAAAAGATGGCTAGAGACAAGCTTAAATATCAATTCCTTAACTAATTATGAAGCTCAAGGACTGCTTTACCTAGTTGTTTGGCAAAGTCAAACTACTACTGGCGATATATCAGAAAATAATGCTTTTGACAAGACTAAATTCCCCGCTTCTTGGCGTCTAATCGTTTCCGAAAGATACTTCTGTGGAGGTATCAATCGTTGCTCTCATGGCTCTTCTTGCCACGTTATGTTTATTAAGAAAAAGCTAGAAGAAGCTGGTTTAGTAGTTGTAAATCATTCTTTGTTACTTTCTGACTTGATGAACGATAAAAAAACTTTAGGAGAATACTCTAGAGTTATCATAGATGAGGCCCATAATCTTCCTTCCGTAGCAAGTAAACATCTTGGCTTCAGTTTAACCTACTTTGATATCAATCAATTATTAAATCATATCATCTTTGTTAAACAAAAAAAGAAAGTAGGACTTCTAGCTAATTTCCTAAATATTATTGAAAATACCCTTCAGGATAGTCAAGCCTCAAAATCCCATTTTATCTCCCAAACTAACTCAATAATAGATTTTATCACTGAACATAAAAAGAACTATTCCGATGTTTTCAATAAACTTTCCCATATTGTGGAAGAAAGAGGTTCTTATGGAAAATATAGACTGAAAGATGTCTCTGTTATTCCTGATTTTGAGTCTGACTTTACTGAGTTTAAAAATACTTGGAATCAACTAAGTCAAAAGTTCTTCCGCTTAACTGAACTGCTACGAATGACCTCTAAAGATTTAATTCACCAATATGATAAATACCTAACTGACTTTGAAGGAATCTATCAACAGCTAAGCGAAATTGAAGAATCTCTTAACATTCTTTCCAAACCTGAATGGAATGATAATGTGATTTGGTTAGAACAACTAGCTTCTAGAAATAGTGATTTCCCTCTTGTAATTATCAACTACGCCCCTATCGAAGTTAACGAGAAATTACATGGTTATCTCTATAATGCTGTAGATACTTTAGTTATGACTTCCGCTACTTTAGCTATCAGAGGTGTTTTTAAGTTCTTTCTGAACCAATCAGGATTAGCCTTGTTACAAGATAAAGCTATTGAGCAAATAATTGTACCATCTCCCTTTGATTATAATAAGCAATCTAAACTCTTCGTAACTAATTTCCTTCCCTTCCCTAAGGATTCTTTCTATGTAGATCAAGCCTTAAAAATTCTCAACACCCTAATTTCAAATACTAAGCAAGGAAGCATGGTCCTCTTCACTTCCTATAAAGACCTTAATTATGCCTATAGAGAACTACAAGAACCCCTCTTTGAACAAGGAATAAAACTCCTTGCCCAAGGTATCTCAGGTAGTAGAAATTCAATTTTAAATGAGTTTAAAAGAAATAAAAATTCTGTCCTTCTAGGAACATCTTCCTTCTGGGAAGGCGTTGATGTTCAAGGAGATTCCCTCTCTCAGTTAATTGTTTTTAAACTACCCTTCCAAGTTCCCTCAGAACCATCTGTGGAAGCTTATATTGAAAAACTTGAAGCCCAAAAGAAAAACTCCTTTATGCACTTTATGCTACCTAACGCTCTGCTTAAGGTTAGACAAGGATTTGGTAGATTAATCAGAAGTAAACTCGATAAAGGGGTCGTTATTATCCTTGATAAAAGAGTAATTACTACCAGATATGGTGACTACTTCCGCCAAATATTACCTTGCAAACTTCAAGTTATCAACACAGACCTAGAACTTGTTGACGTAACTAACAAATTTTTTAATAATTTACAGGATAAGGAACATGTACAAATCCCTGATTTCTAAATACTCTCCCAAGTATCTTATTCAAAATGAAAAACTTGCTAAACATACTTCCTTTAAAATTGGTGGTCCTGCAGATATTTTTTTAATGCCAGACACAAAAAGTCTTCTTCAAGAAATGATTAGCCAGGTAACTGATTTAAACCTAAAATATATGCTTATCGGTGGAGGAAATAATCTTCTCTTCTCTGATTCAGGATTCAGAGGTGTTATTATTTCTACTGAAAAACTTAATAAAATTCATATTGAAAATAATATTATCACTGCCCAATGTGGAGTTTCCTTAAAAGACCTAACTGAATTTTCTCTTAAACACTCCTTATCTGGCTTAGAGTTTGCTTGTGGCATTCCAGGTAGTGTCGGAGGAGCTGTCTTTATGAACGCTGGTGCTTACGGAGGAGAAATGAAAGATGTCATTATCTCTGTAGATTTTCTTGACCATGATAATATATTAAGAAAGCACGGATTAAGAGGTCATAATTTTGACTATCGTACTAGCATCTACCAACAAAGAAACTATCTAGTCTTAGAAGCTAAATTTAAACTTACCCCAAAAAATAGGAAGGACATTGAAGCAACTATGGATGATTTACAGGCTAGAAGAAAAGCAAAACAACCACTGGAATATCCAAGTGCTGGATCTGTCTTTCGCAGACCAGATGGTTACTTCGTTGGCAAACTCATCGATGATTGTGGTTTAAGAGGTTACTCTATTGGTGGAGCTCAAATCTCCGAAAAACACTCTGGTTTCATTATTAATAAAGATCATGCAACAGCTCAAGATGTTAAAGACTTAATAATGCATATCCAAGAAGTTGTTAAGTGCAAATTTGGGGTTGAACTTCATACCGAGGTGAGAATTATTGAGAATTAAGGATTAGATATCCAGTAGAGTAAGACTCCCACACGAATTAGCACGAATTAAGAGAAGATCCTTAACACAGAGTTTCACAGAGGTTAAGAGGAGTCCCACAGAGGTTAAGGGAAAAAAAATGAAGACCTCTTAATTCCCCTCTACGGAGGGGTGCCGAAGGTGGGGTGGTCCCTTTTCTTAAAGTCCTCTTTTGGGGATTTAGGGGCTTGTGTCCTGATATTCTCAGGACGGGGTGATTCACAATGCTCCAGAGGAGCTAACTCTTTGTAGTACATGAGAATGCCAAAAAACCGTTCGACGCGTTAGCGAAGAACTGATAAAACTAATACAAAAAAGGATGGAAAATGGATAGAGAACAACAATTAACAAATTATATTATCTCATTTGCCAGATTATATGGTTATGTTAGATATTTTCACCCTAGCAATGAAGCAAGTAGGATAGAATGGGAAAAGTTTGCTTCGTATGCTATCAAGAGTATTTTAAAGGTTAAAAATGATAATGAATATATCGATTATATTCAAGCACTATTCTCAAAAATTACAGTAGGGTTTAACTATTCAAAAAATGAAATTAATCTAGCACAACTTTCAAGTGATTTAACTCCAACTAATTTCTCAGAATATAAAACATCTCATTGGGTTCACTTTGGATTAAATGAAGCTTTTGGTGTCTATTTCAATAAAAGAACAAACAATTGTTATGAAATTAGAAAATTAGCTAATTTTAGATATTCCAGAGGGATAATTACATTTAAGGACCTAAACATTTCTCCTTCAGCTGAAAATATAATCCTTAGGATCAAAATGAGGGGTATTCCGAAAAGTGATAAAACCATAGGGATTAATCTTTTACATGGAAAGAATCAGCATTATATAGACGACTCTGAGGTAAATTCTGAAGAGACATTCCGAGAGATTGAGTTAACTACCAAGTTAGATAACCTGGCAGAGTATAATCTGAATTTATTTCTATTCGACCATGAATATATTGAAATTGCTTCAATAACAATATGGGAAAGTTATATCAATAACAGGAATATACTGCAATCGTGGGATATGCCTCCTAGAATTGACCAATTGACCTATTTTGAATATAATGATAGTAGAATTCCCAATACTAAGTTTAGCATAGAAAACTACAAGACCCTTAATGTCCTTAGAATTGAGGAAGATAGGTCAGATTTAAATTATACTAAAGGATATGTTAAAGATATAAAAGATGTAGATCTTGAGTATCCTAAATATATTATTTATAAAGATTTCAATGGTTATAATGTTGTAATTCCACGTGTCCTCTATGTTAGAAATTGCCAAACTACCCCAATTTTAGACATTGATAAAGTAAATGAACTTAACAAAGAGATAAAAAAGATTAATATTGATGATGATACTGAGCTATATAACAGACTAGCTACAGTCGTAATGTTCTGGAATAACCTGGAGCATTTTTATCCATATTGGGATTATATAGAAGAAGATATTGATGATGCTTTAATTTCTAATGATGGACAAAGTGAATATAGAAGAAAACTACTAGAAAATAGTATTGGAGAAACTCTCAGATCAAGAAACTTAGTCGACTTAAACGAAGTTATTAATAGAATTTGCTCTGTAATCAAGGACGGTCATTCAGGTATAATGAACAAAGAAATCAATTTGAAAACTCTTCCCTTTTACATTATCCTAATAGAAGATAAATGGATAGTTAAGACTTCTAAAACTAAAGAAGTACCAATTGGATCTGAACTAATTAAGATAGAGGGAAAAGATGCAGCTAAACAATTAGGTGAAGTAGCTCATCTATATATTAAAGCAAGTCCCCAACACACAAATGCTATGTTGTTTAGTAATTACATACGTTCCCTTAAACAAGATAAAACCAACTTGCAGTTCAGATATAATAACGAAATTATTGATTTTATATTTGACAGAAATAATGATTATTCAGAACCAAGCACTAGTGAAAGTGTAAAAGAGTATGATAATGGAACAATTTATCTAGATATTAATCATGGCAAACTCAATGATGCAGATATAGAAGAATTACTCCCCAAACTTCTAAATGCCAAGAATATAATCCTTGATGTAAGATCATACCCAGGAATAGGGTTATCACTGCTACAACATATGCAAACGAAACCGTGCCCTTGGAGTAATAAAGATATACCACTAGTTCTTAATCCACACAGGAATAATGATTATTCTATACCATACTTTCAAAATCATCTAAAAAAGCCAAAAGAGCCACATATCAATGCCAATATTATTGCTCTTTCTAGCAGGCATTCTATAAGCTATTGTGAATCATTCATATCATATCTTAAATACAATAATCTGGCTACAATTGTTGGGGAACAAACGGCTGGAACAACTGGTGATGTTGTGCCTGGTATATATCCGTGTAAGTCTAGAATCCACTTTACTGGTTTGAGAGTAGTTAACCCTGATGGATCTAGATTTCATGGAGTGGGAATAATACCTGACTTAGAAGTTAAACTAACTGTTCAAGGAATATTAGATGGAAGAGATGAAGTTTTGGAGGCAGCTATTAAGCTCTGTAAAAGTTAGATTATTTTTAGTTAAATTTCTTATTTGTCATGGATTAAATTAATGAGAGTAATATAAGAAGTGTGTAAGAATTCATTGATTTATGTAAAATAATAATGATACGAAACAGGGGACTTATGACTATAGAGATAATGTAACAAGCTTGAACTGGACTGACGAGAATATCTTTCAAACAGCCCAAAAACAGTTCTATTTTGTTATTGCCTACCCAACTGATGCTAGAACAGACATAGATGCATTTATCAATTCTCTTCGCTATATGACACGAGAAGGAATGGTTGTTAAACTACCAAACTTAAACAAATAAAGTAAAAACAAAACTTAGATACTTAAGAGTGATGGAATTTATTCTATCACTCTTCTTTTTGTTATTTACCCTTGGTCAGTAAAAAGGGCGTATGCAATACGCCCCTACAAAATTTGTATAAAAGGAAATGCTTTCAAAAAATGCAGACATTCCCAGTAATAATATTAAAATCTACTCATACTTCTCCAATCTTGCACTTATTTTCTTAACATGACCTATTTCTTGTAGTCTTAAATCTTCAAAGACCTTGAGAGCAAAATCATCCAAAGCAGTAAAAGTTTTAAACATTTCATAAGCTTTTGCAGTATTTTTTTCTCTATTTAAGGCAATATTTAGTACATCAACAGCTGAGAAAGATGATTTTATTTCATCAGTATTTATCAACATATCTAGCAGTGCCTTTTCCATATTAATAGTTTTTTCAAGTTCTTCTTTACTAAGTACTCCCTCTTCCAGCAGACCTCTTAATCTATTATAGTGTCCAGTCTCTTCTGTAGCTAATTGACTAAGAACATCTTTAACCTCTGGGTCATTTACTATTTCACTAGCTTTTTCATAGAAAGAAAAGCTCTCTAGTTCTATCTTTTCAGCATATTCAATAATTTCTTTTAAGTTTAATTCTCTCATGGTTCCTCCTGAAAGTTTTATTTATTCTTGCCACCCCTGTGTCCCCCACTTAAGAGGGGAATAAGAGGTTTCTATAACGACATGAGTGCCTTTGACAACTCATGCTTTTGCAGGACATTCTTCTTTGTGTAATTCGTGTAACTCGTGGATAGATTCTTTCATACTCTTATTTCTTCTGTTCATTCAAGTATTTATCCATCGCTTTGGCAGCTACATGACCGTTAGCTACACCATTAATTACATCAGGTCCTTTAATGATATCTCCACCCACAAATAGCCAATCTAAAGATGATTGGAAGCCTTGATTTACCTCAATTCGTCCACGAGGTCCAAACTTTAATTTCTCTTTCATGTCATCAGAAATATAAGATAAATCCATACCTTGACCAATAGATTCTACTATCATATCAGCTTCAAGGAAGATCTTTTCATTAGCATCAAACTTAGGATTAAAAGCACCTGCTTTATCAAAGACTGAAAGACATTTAATAAGGTGTAAGCCTTTAATTTTACCATTTTCGATTTCAATTTCTTGTGGTCCCCACCCAGGTTCAATAACAGCTTTTTCTTCTCTGGATTCAATGATTTCTTCTCTATCTGCAGGCATAATATCTTCAGTTTCAAGACTTGTAGTCGTGATATCAACTTTGCCATATTTGAGGTTTTGAAGTCTAGCTAAAGTCCTTGTAATATCCATAGCCACATTACCACCTCCGATAACTACTATTTTTTTACCCACAGGAATAGCTTCTCCTAGAGTAAATTTTCTTAATAAATCAGTAGCAAAATATACTTCCGAATTATCAGAACCTGGTATTCTGGTAGATCTACCTAAATGAAGACCAGTAGCTGCATAAACAGCAGAATATTCTTTATGTAAGTCTTCTAAAGGAATGTCTTGTCCGATTCTGCTATTAAATTGAATCTCAACTCCCAGTGATTTGATATAATCGATATCTTTGTTTATTTGATCATAAGGAAGCCTATATTCAGGTATCCCATAGCGCATCATCCCACCAGAATCAGGTAAGGCTTCGAAAATTTTAACTTGATACCCTAAAATCGCCAAATAGTAGGCTGCAGAAAGTCCAGAAGGTCCTGCCCCGATTATGGCAATCTTATGACCGATTTTTGGATCAGCAAGATGATTACTACCTAAGACTTCTTGATATTTATCAGCAGGAATCTGATCTGCTATATATCTCTTTAACCAACGAATAGCTATTGCCTCTCCCTTATTATGTAGTGCACAAGCAGTCTCGCACTTATGAGTACAAATACGACCACATATTTCAGGTAAAGGATTAGTTTCATAGAGAATTCTAAAAGCTTCTTCTATATTATCTTCTCTGAGAGCTGCAATATAAGCAGGTATATCCATGTGAGCAGGACAAGTAGCTGTGCATAATCCACACTCTAAACATCTGTCTGCTTCCAGCATTGCTTGCTCTTTATTATAACCTTTTACTATTTCAATAAATGATTTATCTCTATCTTCTGGAGCTAACTCTTCCATTTCTATTCTATCAAAATTGATTAAAGCTATATCTTCTGAGCGAGAATAACCCTTCTCATCATCCTGCCATTTAGTCTTATCTGCACCAGGAGTGAATCTAAATACTTCAGGATCATCGTCAATCCAGATATACTCATTGGACATGGTTAGGGCTCCAGTTGGGCAAACATCTACGCACAAAGCACACCAACAACATCTACCATAGTCTATCCGAGGCCTCAAACCACTGTTACCATCGGTAACCTCTTGCCCTTCTACATGCACTAAATCAATAGCTGCATTTTGACAAATCTCTTCACAAGATCCGCAACCAATACACTTTGAGAAATCATTCTGGTGAAATCCCCTGTAGTTATCTGCTCCTGGTCTATCTTTTATAGGATCTTTAACCGTCCATGTTTCTTCAGCTATGCGTTTCCATATTGTTAATGGTTGAATTATATCTTTTAATTTCATTATTACCTCTCAATTTCTGGTGGACATGTATGAAGTGAAACCATCAAAGCTGCTAAATCAGATATTGTGATATTTACAGCCAACTTCTCTAAGACTGATATAGCATGGGTATAACTAGCTCCTCTAGCAAAGACTCTGCGAGGATATTTACTACCATCGGAAACCATGTAAAATCCGTGTTCACCACGAGTTGATTCAGCCTTAACATAGGTCTGACCTGCAGGTATTTTCCAATGAAGAACATTGGGTAGTTTTGTCTGAATCTCCCCCTTCTGAGGAATTTTATCTATAATCTGCTTTACTAATTTAAGACTTTGTAATAGTTCTTGCAAACGAAGTTCTGCCCTATCATAAGCATCGCCAATATCAGATGTTAACATCTGGATATCTAATTCTGAATATTTAAGATAAGGTTGATTGATTCTAATATCATCAGCAATTCCAGAAGCTCTAGCACTAGGTCCGACTATGCCATATTGGCTTACCATCTCCTTAGTGATAATCCCTAGGCCTTTCAATCTAGCCTTTGCGATAGCATTATTGAAAAATACTCTTTCAATATCATCTAATAATTGGTAAGTTCTATCAACAGTTTTTAGCAATCTTTCTCTAAAACCTAGAGGCAAATCTTTACGAACACCACCAGGTATCATATACATATGATAAATCCTTCCCCCTGTCATCTCTTCAAAAAGATCCAACCAGTAATCTCTCATAGCAACTGTCCACTGACCTATTGCTCCCATTCCCAGAGAACCAGCTTGTCCTCCTAACCACATTAAGAATCCAGCAACCCGAGACATTTCTAGATTTAATGTTCTTAGCCAAGCAGCTTTTTCTGGTATTTTTATTCCAGCTAGTTCTTCCATAGCTGCAGAGACACAATATTCATTAGTATCAGGTTCAGGGACACATATCCGACAGACAATAGGAAAACATTGAATATATCTTCTGCGTTCCATTAATTTCTCAAAACCTCTATGGAGATAGCCTACATGGGTCTTAGCATCTACGATTTCATCGCCATTTACAAGAATCTCAACTGACATATTACCTGTTACACCAGGATGTTGAGGACCTTGCCATATCCTAGTAAACTTATGAGAATCTATATCAATCACTGGCTTCCCATCCTGCATCTCAGGGTACTTAGATCTATCTGCTATAAAATCTTTATATTTGCTTTCAGATAATTTACTCATCATCCCTCCTAATTTTTGGGGACTGTGGATAGTCTGGATATTTTTCTTTTTTCATTACTTCTTTAGGGTCAAAAGTTTGTCTTCCTGGTCTTTGATAGTAAGTTTTTTCTGAATAGGCTAAGGTATCAAAATCTCGTCTCATTGGAGGCATCTCTTCCCAACTCTCCATAATGAATGCTTCATGCACTCGTGGGGAATTAGGAAAATCTATACCAAACATCTCATATAATTCTCTTTGATATTGCCAAGCATGATCCCATATTTGATGAATAGAGTACATTGAAGCTTGATCCCTATCGATATAAACATTAAGAGCTAAATTGCCTTTAAGTTCATAGTTATAAAGCATATATGTTAGCATAAACTTATTCTCTTCTAAATAATCAACAGCTTGTAGGAAGGCTAAGTGTTTGAAAGCTAATTGATTCTTAAGGTAATTCAAGGCCATAACTAAGTGTTCTTTATCTATGGTAATAAAAGCAAGATCTGATCTTTTTTCATCCACCTCTATGATATCTACCATTTTACCTAATCTATTTATAATATCTTTCATTTTATCTCCTACCAGTTATAGTCTGGCATATTCCAGTCTTTGATTATTTTCTTTTGATTAGCCTTATACCAATCAAAATTATCAGCATACTTATTCATTCCATCACATTGACCAGCCTGTATCTTCTTCTTAAGTCCATTAAAACCCGCGATTAAGGCTTCTGGTCTTGGCATACAACCAGTAACATAAATATCAACAGGGATATAGTAATCTATTCTATTTATAGTGTTGTAAGAATCATAATACATACCACCATTGATAGTACAAGAACCTAGAGCAATGACATATTTTGGACCCTGCATTTGCTCATAAGATCTTACTATTCTCTTAATAGTTTTTAAAGAAGCATAACCTCCAATTATGAAAACATTTGCTTGTCTAGGACTAGGTCTGCCAGCTATTCCATATCTAAAAGCATCAAATCTTGCTGTCATCAAAGGACGTAATTCAATAGCTCCACAACCAGTTCCATAAGCTAAAATCCATAGAGACCTAGCCCTTGCCCAATTAAGGAATTGTTCTAAATACTTGTTCAAAGGTTCTATTCTCGAAGGTCTGTCATCAGCAAACAGGTCTCTCTCATGTTCAGGAAGGCCTGCATTTGCTAATTTCATTTCTCTTTCAATGTCTTTAATATCTTTATCTTTCATCTTAACTCCTTAAAAGTAAGCAATGATTATAACTGAAAGAATACCAATTAATGTAGGTACTCGTAAAAAGAATCTGAATGCTTGTTCTGGTCTAAATCTAGGGAAAGCAGCTCCGACAAAGACAGAGAACATGTAGATACAGAAGGTTTTTATCATCATAATAAACAAGTTACTTGCTCCACCAAAGAAGAGATTCATAAAAAGAACTAGTTTGGCTGAAGCAAAGAGAGCTCTATTAGTCTGTAATGTTCCCAAAAAGCTTCCATTCATTTCAATTGGAGGGCCAATAGGTATCTCTTGGGGGGCTAATACTAGAGAGAAAGGAGCATGCATATTCATCCCTAAAAGTGATATCATTGCTGCTATTACTGCTAAAGGATTAGTAAAAAGGGTCCAGTTCAATATACCCCCTTGCTGAGCTGCCACAATACTAGTAATATTTAAGGTCTGATATTGAATAGCAATTGAGATAACTGCTAAAGAAAATGGCAACTCAAAAGTCGACATCTGAGATAATCCCCGAGCTATTCCTAAAGGTGAATACGGGTGACCTCCTTCTCCAGCACCTAAAGCCATTCCTAACTGACCAAAGAATATAAAATACATAACTAGTAAAAGATCACCTGCCATAGAGTAATTACTAAAAACAACTGATTCATATATTACAGGTATAAAAAGGAATGTTCCCATACCACCTGCAAGTCTAAAGACTGGTCCTAAAAAGAACATATATCCATGTGATGTAGCAACTTTTCTACCATGAGTTTGAATTATATCTAAAATAGGTTGCCAGACTGGTGCCCCATGTCTTCTGTGGACACGAGCATAAATCTTTCTGACTGTTCCTACCAAAAATAAACCATATATTGTTGCAACTAATATTGAAATTACAGCATAAAGCATTTTAATTAATATTTCCATAATTTAAACTCCTAAGAAAAATACTATTATAAAGAAAAGTATAATATGTAACAAGTAGCTTTGCCCATTACCTGAATAGATTCTTCGGCTTACATCAGCTAGGGTATGTGACCACTCAGCACAAGCTTGCCAGAAATCTGAAATTCTTGGTTTTCCCCAAGCTCCTAAAGCCTTCCTATAATGAGCAAACATATTATGAGCTACATGGGTAGTTTGAGGCTTGTCGGGCCTTTCAGCAGCATAAACAATGTTAAATTGCTTGACTTTTGTTATCTTACCAATAAAGAGTATTAAGAAGAAGAGAGGAACTATAAAGACACCCATTGTTACCAACATGATTAAATTACCATTCCAGTGTCCATATGAACTATAAACATTATATCCATCTACAATAATATTTGAGTTAAAATACTTTCCAGCCATAGCACTTAAAGGTCTTATAAGTAAATTAGGGAAAGTAGATAGCAACATTATTGCACCTATGTAAATATACTGGGGAAGTATAAACCAGATTGGGGCTTCTTTTACATTCTTATGCTCATGTTTAGCCTGTCCAAGGAATACACTATGAATCAACCTATATAAGTATAAGAAAGAAACAGCTGAAGCAAAGAATAAAACTCCTGCCTGTAAATACCAACCTCTTTCTATAAAAGAAGAATACATCAACCATTTCGAACCAAAACCAGATAATGGCGGAACTCCTGAAACAGCTATGATTGATATCAAGACACTTATAAAGGATAGTGGCATTTTCTTGATCAATCCCCCCATTTCATACATGTTACGTGTATGGGTTCTATAATAAATACCTGCAATTGCAATAAAAAGAGCAGACTTAAACATCATATGATTAAGAGAGAGATAGAAGGCTGATACCCAGCCTAAATGACTTAGCATAGAAGCAGCAGCAATTATATAACCAACCTGACTCATGCTCGAATAAGCTAACAGGCGTTTCATGTCTTCTTGGAAAGCAGCTAAAAAAGCACCAACTAAGGCAGTGAAAACTCCAATCCAACCTATCCAATAATAAATATCTACCTGTGGACTATAAGCTACCGCAGAAATAGCTACTAAAAGAAATCCCCAGATACCTGCCTTTAACAAAATAGCAGAGATGAAGGAAGACACATCAGCTTCTGCTTCTGCATGAGCT
The DNA here is from genome assembly GCA_963663475.2 of Cloacimonadales bacterium (SeqCode). GTDB lineage: Bacteria > Cloacimonadota > Cloacimonadia > Cloacimonadales > JAFGVF01 > JAEKNW01. The sequence goes on from CAXXJV010000001.1 coordinate 135,214, forward strand.
TCTGGCAACCAGACATGTACTCCTAAAACTCCAGATTTTATCATAAAACCAACTGATAACAAGATAATTGAGACAAGGGGTAATTCTATATAACTTAAAGACGTTATTAAAGGAATACCAGCAAGTATATTTGGAGCAAAAGCGAAACCAGATATCATAAGATAAGCTCCTGCCATTGAGAAAATCATATACATTAAGGAAGCCTTAGCTGCACTTTTACCCCTCAAGATTAAGAGGAAGGATGAGATAGTCATTAACTCCCAGGAAAAGAAAAACTCTAGATAATTTGCAGCAATGAGTAGATTACCAAAAGACATAATCATCATTAGTAACAAACCATAAAAGCCAATAGAGAGGCCTTTTCTATTCAAGGTGCTTATAATATTAATAGCTGAACCAACTATAAAGATAACCCCAAACAAGATTTGTATTGGATTGGAAAAATCAAAGTTGCTATATAAGTAATATGTATAAGCAACTAGTCCAGCTAATGTTAAAAAGCCCTTAACTTTGCTAGGTAAGAAATCAAGTAACAAGATAGCTAAAAGACCCATTATTGGAAGAAACATATTTACTTTTCCAGGGAAATGGCTTGTTAAAAAACTTAAACCACTTGCTATAATTAGTAATACTAAACCATATAAAATGACTATCTGATTTCTGGTAAAGAATCTTCCATAAGCTATTTTTTCCTCTGTATCACTTTTAGCTACACCTATGAACCATCTGAAAAGATATACTATTTCTAAAAGAGAACCTAAAAGAATCATAATCATTAGTCCATAAGTCTCTTGACTTACTAAAGCTCTTATAAATGCCCATTTTGCCCAAAAACCAGCAAAAGGTGGCAAGCCTGCTAAAGCAAAAATTAATAAACCAAAAATAAGGAGTAAAGATTTATGATTCCTTAAACAAGCCCAGTCTTGCATTTTACTCTTATTTACGATTCCACTTAACCAGAAAAGACCAGCCTTAGCCAGTAAATGATTTAAGAAGAATCCTCCAACAATTAACAAGCGAAGATTATTATCTAAGCCCTGACTAAAGATTATACTCCCCAAGAGTAGTCCTATCTGACCAATAGAAGAATATCCCAAAAGTCTCTGGCTATTTTCTTGCTTCAAAGCCATAAGATTGGAAGCTAAGAATGTTAACACAGCTATTATCCCAAAAATCTCTAAAAGATTAGCAGGAATTAATGGCATTATTTTATAAAACATAAAAACTATTGCTGTTGAATTTACAACTGATATTAAACTAGCAATACCTGGATTAGTAGCTTCATATACATCTAAAGCCCAACCATTAATAGGGAAAGACTTTAATTCAACTATCAGGCCAAAAGCTAACATATAAACAGCTATTATCCTGTAATCAGTAAAACTAATGGAAATAAATTCAAGATTTAATGACCCGGTAAAGAAATAGATTAATACTATTCCTAACAAATAAAACAATGATGCTATACCGGTAGCTATCATATACTTAAACCCTGAACTTATGGAATTTCTCTCCCTACCCAATGTCACTAATACAAGAGTGGAAATCGATATAATTTCTAAGAAAACAAAGGAATTAAATAAATCCTGAGTTAAGACAATTCCATTTATTCCCAACATCATCAGTAGATATAATATCATAGCCGATACAGATTGTTTTTCAAATGCCTTACCAAGATATATTGCAGTCAAAAAAGCAATTAAATTAACAGCTAGTAAAATTACAACCTCTAATAATCCTAAGCTAAAATTTATCGATAAAGGAGCAATAAACCCTGCCGTATCAAAAGTTGACTGCCCTAAACCTTCATAGAAAATATTATATGTCCAACTTACTGAAATCAAGAGATTTGTTGCCACTATACCTAGAAAGATAGGATAAGAAACTTTCCGACTAAGTTTATCAAATAATGGTAAAGTAAAGGCTGCTATCAAGGATATTATTACGATATAGAGTGGATTTACCATTTTAACTCCTTATAATCATCTATGGAAAATGACCCCTTCTTCTTATGCATTTCAACTGCAAAAGCCAACATTAAAGCAGTAGTTGCCAATCCTATGACAATTGCTGTTAACACTAAAGCTGAAGGTATTGGATCTATTACCTCATTGATAGAATTACGTAAATTTACAGCTTTATCCAAAATAGGAGCAGTCCTCCCCTGTAAATAACCCAAAGAAACTATTATAATATGTAAACCTGTATCTGCTATGGAAAATCCTAAGATGATTTTTATCAGATTCTTCTGTGAAAGCATAGCATAAATTCCTAATATAACTAATATGAATCCCAAAATTAAAGTTTCTATCATCTTTCCCCCTTCACTGAACTTTCAGAGGATGTATGACTCCCCATCGTGTTAATAATATTTGTTAACTCAGAACCAACCTTAAGACCTATCAAAGAATATATCACAGGAATAGCTCCAGCAGAAATTAAGCGTCCATAATCTCCCAAAGGTAAAATGCTTGGATTAAGAAAACCAATTGTCAATACTAAACCTACAAGCCCCAGCACTACATATATAAGCCCTGAAATCGACTCCACTAAAGTCAGTAATAGATGGCTAATCTTAAAACTTAAGTCTGATAAAATTAACAGAAGAAAACCAGAGGCAATTACGACTCCTCCTTGAAATCCTCCCCCAGGAGATAAATGCCCATGGGAAAAAATATAAACACCTAAGAGAATAATTAAAGCAACAAGAAAAGATGAGGTTGTTTTTAAGTTCTCTGAAACTTCCCTTTCTTCCAACTTTCTCTTTTTATTTTGTAGCAAAAAACCTACACCTAATGTTGCTAAGAATAAAACAGTAACCTCTCCAAGAGTATCAAGACCTCGGTAAGTTACCACAATAGATGTCACAACATTTGGCGAAGCTAATTCAGCAAGAGAACCAGTTATATAAGACTTTGCCAATGGATTCAGTTCTTCCTGTCCTTGAAAATTACTAATCAATGGAAAAAATATAAGAATCAAGCCTATGATTCCCATAATTGCTAATATTTTATTTATCATCTTTTTCCCCCTTCCGCATCCTGTTCAAGGCATATAGAAATACTACTGTTGTTAAAGCTGAGCCAATAGAAGCCTCTGTCATAGCAACATCTGGAGATCCTAAAAGGAGATATATTACACTAGCTAGCAAACTTATAACTCCTGCAGAAATAATTGCTGAGAATAAATTCTTTTGAAAAATAGTGAATATTGCAGCAAATATCATGATAAGACCTAAGCCAATAATTATAAAATTCGTCATTGACCACCTCCCTCTGCTTCTCTCTCATCTCTTCTTAACTCATCCTTCAAAGATAACTTGGCTAATTTAATTCCATAAAAATGACTTGCCCTAGCTATAACATTAGATGAAACAGGATTCGTGGCAATCACAAATAAAATAATAATTGCTATCTTTCCACACCAAGCTGAACCAAAATTAGCTAAGCCAATTCCAATTGAAAAAAGTATTGTTCCTAAGGTAGTTGCTTTAGTACCAGCCTGCATCCTATTATAGACATCAGGCATTCTCAATATTCCCAAAGCTCCTAAGAAAAGAAAAATTGAGCCACATAAACTTATAATAGCAAATAACATTTCCATTATAACCCCCTCTCTAAATATCGAGCCAAGGCTATAACACCTATGAAACTTACTAGGCCATAAACAATAGCAACATCTAAATAGATTATTCGTTGAGCAAAATGGGATATCAGTACTATTAAAGATATTGAAACTACAGTCATTGCATCTAAAGCAACAATCCTATCTGCCAAACTTGGGCCTTTGACTAATCTTATCAATATAATAAACAAACTTAAGATAATCAATCCAGCAGAAATTTGATAAATAATATTAACCAAAAATCACCTCCAAATATTTCTCAAATTTACTAACTATCGCCTCTGTACTAGCATTTATATCACTGACAGAAACATCAATCCAGTGTATGTAAAAATACTGGTCCCGCATCTCGACTGTTAATGTTCCAGGTGTTAATGTTATAGAATTTGCCAAAATAGCTCTTCCTAAAGGAGATTTAAGTTTTGTTTTAACCTTAACAATACCTGGATTTATGGGCAATTTTGGAGAGATTATCCTTCTAGCTACATCTAAATTTGACTTTATCAACTCCCAGCTAAAAACAAATATGTAGCCGATACTGTATAAAAGAGCTCGGATATTTAAATTGATATCTGCTAAAATTGTTAATCTTTCTAGGAATAATAATGAAATTATAAGACTTGCTAGACCACCGTAAACTAGCTCTTGCTTTGCAGTACCTGCTAGTAAAATCCAAGTAATGAACAATAATAAACTGGCAATAATAAACGACTTAGCTTTCTTCATTGCGATTTCCTCACACTTGTTTTATAGAATCTATGATCAATTTGAAAAGGTAATCATAACTATTCTCACCTTTGCTTCCTAATTCCGAAATAAAACTCTCTTCCTCTCCCCATAATGCCTTAGCTAAGACCTCTACCTCCACATCTTGCCTTACTGATCCATCCCTCTTACCTTCTTCTAAAAAACTAACAATCTCCAGATTAATCTCCTGGTTATAGTTTCTATTTAGATCAATTTCCTCTTCAATGGCTTGACACTGGCTTCTGTGGTACTTAAAAGTCTGAAATATCTTACGAAAATCTTCCTTTTTAGAAAACTCTTCTAAGAACCTCTCTTTAAATATAATCAGTTTTTGCAATCCATCACATCTTTTTTTTGAAACTTCTTTCGCTACTTGTGCAATATTTTTAAAATAATTGTTCACTATACAAAAACAGACTTCATTCTTACTCTTAAAATATGAATAGATTGATCCCTTACTATATCCGACCTTCTTAGCTATCTCCATCATGGTAGTATTCTCAAAACCCTTTGTGAAAAATATCTCTTCAGCAGCTTCCACAATTAAATTCTTCTTGAATTCATACTCTTGTTGTTTTCTGTTAATAATCAAGTCTTACTCCCTTTTTTCCCCAAGTAGTACAGTATTTGCCTTTATCTGCCTAAAAAACTTCTTTAGTCCCAATGGTGCAGTAGTACCTTGATAATACTTGGCTAAAGCTATGTATCACAGGTGAAGAGAACTAGATTCTTTTAGCAAATAAGTTACAGAATTTGAAGGCATATAATATATAAATTCCTGAAAATTATGTACTTACTTTTGTAAAATAAGATTCTACTATTCTCAAAGATCTACTGCATTATTAGGTTAAATCCTACTAGGTGAAATATTAGTATCATACTAAACAGAATTCATTTTATTGACCAAGAGTCAATCTGTCAATATTTGTTTTATTTTTTTTATTAAGGGTTTAAATTTCATGATGAATTTGAGCTTTAGTGAAGTAATATCCGCAAAAATAAAAGAGAAAATCCGCAAGAAAAAAAGAGAAAAGTAGTTAAATCCTATTCTAATAGTCCGCAAGAATAAATGAGAAATTGTATAAAATGAATGTAAAAAAATAAAAGTCTGCAAAAAAAGAAGAGAAATTTCTCATTTAATTTTGCAGACTTTTAATAAAATATTATAATGGATCTTCAGGTCCTGAAGCATCAATTCTCTTAAACCATACAATAATTTTATAGGTAGAACCAACCGTTAAACCACCTATATTAATCTTATCCAAATGCTCTTTAGTAATACCAGCATAGTCTTCTATTTTCTTATATATCTTAGTAGTGATGGTGTTTTCCTGAACATAGAAGTCACCTTCATCTTTAAGAATTTGGATTGCTAAGCCAGTGGATACAGATCCTCGTAAATCTGAGCGAAGATAAGCAAAATTCTTTAATACGCTTTCATTAATATCAACAGAAGTATTATCTGCTACATATCTCAAATCATACATATAAGGCATTCTTCCAAATATCAAATCCAATAACTGATAAACATTACTTCCATATGATAGACCCCATTGACCATAACTACATAATATTGAATTAGCCGAGTGTCCTCCAGTAAATAAATGATCACTCAAATCCTTCAAATTCCTAGTAAATTCACCAGGGTTAGTAGTCCCGACAATAGCTAATAACAGACTTTCCAAACTACCATTTACCAATGCATCAGCAGTTTGAGAATCTATCTGTTCTGCAGTATGCTTACTTGGAGTACCAGATAAATGCTCACTTAAAGCATCTCCAATCCCTTCATTAGCTTTCATTTTAGAATCAATCGCATCAAAGTTTCCGTTCACATCATTAGCCCATCCAGAAGAGCCTTCAGCAGGCTTTTTTAAGCCATAATTAGTTGTCTCAGTCATATTATCCTCCTTTTAGAATCCCCAGCTTAAACCCCATGAATTACCCCACCCAGGAGCCTCATCATAGTTAATAGGAGATAGTTCTTTATATATTGCTTTTAATTCAATTCTTGTTACTTCAGTAAAGTATCTTAAGTCATCAACTTGACTAGGGTATTTCTCTATAATCACAGGGAATTGCTTCTTACCAGTCTCATCATAATATTCTATATACAGTTTCCCTTCTTCCATTAGGTAGTCCTTAAGCTCGTTATATTGATCAGTATTTAGAATAGCATCAACTTTAAAGCTATCTTCATAATAAGGCTCTCTCCTAATCATTATTGTAGGATCATAGGCATTAGTCTTATCAATTAAGTACTTCTTATGGGGAGAATAATCTACTTCAGCATGTTCTAAGGTAAGCATTGAAACACTGGAAGCTATTCTGATAAATCTTACTTCTTTATTATACATTAGTCCTCCATGCTATTGCCTGGTATTCATCTTTGACATAATCTCTTTTAAGCTCTGTAAGGAATAACTGTTCTTCCTTAACTCTTATTATATCAAAGACAGACAGGTTATTCTTGTTTATATCATCTATTTTAAGCTTATATTTGATTGCTTTATTAGCAATTGAAGTATAATAGTCAGTTAAGAGAATTTTTAAAGGTTCAGCAGAGTTGTAAAGAGCATCTAAACAGCTAAAATCTGGTACTATCTGCTTAAAATTTCTAATCTCCTCACATTCAGTTACATCACTTGTTAGATCTCCATGATCAGTATTACCCCAGTGGTTCCTGACTATCCTTAAGAAGCCATCAGCCTCTCTTTTGATAATAGTGAAGTTATGAATTACCAGGAAGCATTTTAAGGCAGTAAGATACTTTCTATTATCAGATTTTAGGATTAAAGAAGTTGGAAATACCTTGCCTGAAATTGTAAGAGTTCTGTTATCAGAAGCAACCTTATAAGTTGTTCCGTATATCTCAAGGAAGGAATACTCTCTCCTGCCAATCCAAGAAGTGTCTTCATAGTGTTCAGGATAATCTTCTTTAGCTGTTTCAATAGCGTTTCTAGCACTATCAAGAGAAGAATAAACTCCAATCTTCTCACTCTGGATATCCATATCAATACAGACTTTATTTGATATTTCAGCAACAAAACTCCTCATTAATAAAGTATAGTCGTTATCTCCTTGATTAAGTACATCTCTTTCTGTGATAACCCAATCAATCCTCCTAAACTTAATTATTATAGCATCATTGTGAAAAGGAAGAGTATAGCTGTCATAACCAATATCTGAAGTCCTTTCTAAGCAGGCAGTCTCATAAAAGGAGGCTATCTCATAGAAAGGATAATCAGTCAGCTCAGTATTATTATAGATAATGTTTTTATCTAGGAAGTTAGAAGTTCTGTTATACCTTTCAGCTACCTTCTGACTTATCCCACTCATGATAAGATCTAAAGTCCTATTAGCAGGGAAGTAAGTAGTGTCCTTTTCTAAACTCAGCAAATATGAATAGGAATAAGCCTTAAATTTAAGCACTTTATCAGGATGTTTAAATCCAAGTCCCTCTAAAAGCACAGCACCTCTAAAATCAAGGATATTACCCCTATAAACCTTAATATCATAGCTACTAATAGCATTTCTAACTTCAAGTCCATTAACCAAGTTAGCCTTAAGCCAATCATCCAGAATAATCTCAATTTCAACTCTATCAGGTTCCTGGTCAAAGTTGTTATTGATAGCTACCTTCTGAGGAGAGTATTCTATATTAACAAGTCCTGTATTGAAGTTATAAACTACAGGATTAAAGCCAAATTCAGCAGAAACAAACTCTACTCTATAATCTACCATCTGCTCCTCACAATACTTCCTTCTTCATTCTTTTCATTAAATTTAGCACTATCAGCCTTATCAATTACTTCATTGGCAGAGATGTAGTTATTTACAGTCATATTCTTTTCTCTAAATTCTTGTCTTAAAGATCTGATTTCAGTGATTAGATCATTAATGAAAGAATTGTTTGAAGATACTAAACCACCAGAAGCGTATGCTACTTTAGGAACAGCAGGGATATTCATCGTTGGTAATTGTATTCCAGTTAAAGCCTCTTTAACCTTATTAATTGGTGCATTATTCAAGAATTCAAAGAATGGCACACCAAGTTCTCTAACTCTCTGCTTTCTAGTAATAAACTCATCCCCTTCAGCTTCAATCAAAATACCTCCCTTAGCATGTGAAGGTCCTGCAAGCAAACCTGCTAGACCACCCTTTTCTGCCTTAGGAATATATTTTGTGTTTTTAATTTTGCTAATTTCTGCAGCTACTAGAGCTCCCTGAGTGGCTGCAACAATCATATTGAATGGGAAAGGATAATCTTTAAATGCTCTAGCTGCAGCCTCGAAACCACTTATTGTTGCTTGTGCTATTGATAAGCCTTTACCAATTGAAAATAGTGATTTAGATTGACCTTGATAAGCATTCATCAGCTTTGCACCTATTGCTACAGAGCTTTGGAGTTGTTGAACTCTTACAGCAAGGATAGCTTTACTTTTGGCTTCTTCAATTTCAACTTCTGTTTTACCTGATTCAATAAGCCAATCATGATTTAAGTCATAATACTTTTTGATTTTCTTTATCTTATCCTCAAGCCCATCATCTTCTTCATCGAATTTTGATAGAGCTTCTTCAGAAGACAACTGATTAATTTTATCTCTATACTTCTCATATTCATCACTATCTTCTTTATATAGTCTTTTAAGCTCAGCCATTAAGTTTTCATATTGATTTAAGAGCTTTGAGTTTGAATCTGAATCTAAAGCATTAATTCTAGAAATAAAGTTCCCTTTCTCCTGAATCATCCTCATCTGGCTTGCTTTCTGAATGCTTTCTAATTCATCTCTTGTAGTTTGATACTCCTGGCTTTCTTCTCCATAAGCTTCTTTTACTTCTTTAAGGTAGTTAGCAAAGTCAGCTTTCATTTTATCATAGCTTATAGCTGATAATTGCTGAAGGTTAGCATAATATTGAACCATCTCTAACTTCTTAGTATTGAGAGAATCAAGCAAAGCTTGCTTAGACTTTTCTTCCTCTATGCTTTCTGCAACTTGTGCCTCTGATTTGATTCGCTTTTCTTCATCAGCAATTTGTTTTTTATATACTAACATCTGTCTGTCTAAATCTAATTTAGCTTCAGCATTTTCAGCATCAAGCTTTCCAAGAGCATCATATTCAGATTGTAGCTGACTTATCTTATACTGGTAGAGTTCTATACCTGAAAGACTTGCCTCATACTGCAGACGTTCCTTCTTAGCAAAATAATCTCTTGTAGCTTGAACATCAGCATCTCTTATCTTTTGTTTTAATACCGCTTCTTTGGCTTCCAGTTCATTCAGTTTATTGTAGAATTCATCAGCATCATCATTAGGAAAGTATATTATATCACTATCTCTATCAGCTCCTACCGAAGCATAAAGCTTATCTATAGATTCACTAATATCTTGCAAATCTTTCTTAGCTGTTGCATAATCTAATGTATCGGCATAAGCTCTAGCCTCTTTTGTAAGTCTTTTAAACCTCTCTTCTTGATTCTCTATACCTCTGTTAGACTCATCAATAGCTTCATTAAAATTAGTCTGTTTTTCTTCAGCAAATACTACTGAAGAGGCATAAAGTCCTACACCAATTGCAGCAGCTGCTACAAGTGAAACCCAATTACCAGTTAAAGCAACCCCAACAGCCTTAGCTGCATTTAGGGCTATTTGTTTTGTTGTAAGATATGCTATCCTAACAGCAAGTACGCCTAATACAGATATTAACACTTTTACAAGACCTGGGTAATCATTCAAGAAGCTAACGACTTTAGTAAGGACCTTTATTAAAGGAGTTAGAGCTTGATTTATAAAATCACCAACTTTCTCTCTCAGATCACCTACTAAGTTTTGATATTGAACCATTGCACCTGAACCGCTTTCTGTCTCTGCTTTAGATAACTCGAAACCATCGGCCATAGCTTTTTGTAATATAGCCATCTTCTCAGTTTCATCTTTAGCACTCTGCAATGCAGGGATATATCTCTGGAGTTGAGTAAACTCACCTTCATAAGCAAGAGCTATTCCTTTCATGGCAGTCTCTCTGCTAAGTCCTGCAGATGCAAAAGCTGTAGCCAACCCTATTGAACCTTGTAAAGCTTCTTCCATCTTATCTGTAGCAAGCCCCATATTAGTTGCAAGAGTAAGAAGTTGCATACTTTCCTCATCACCTACAGTAGTTAGCTTTTGAGTCTCACTAGCTAATTTCATAACTAAATCAACATTCTTTTCAGTAGCAGTACCTTTAACTCTCATAGCATTTATAATGTCTAACTCTGCCTTTTCTTGAGTATAAGAAGCACTCACATACCCACCTAATGCGGATTTGACTTTACCGTACAGCATTGATAATCCACCTAATGCTAAAGTTATCTGGCTCATAGTCTGAATAAGTGGCTGACCATCGCCCACAAACTTGGTCTCTTTTTCATCAGGTACTTCTGCAATAGCACCTTGAGCATCTGAAGAAGATGCAACTACTCCTGAAGCATCACCGTCAACACTAACAGTCTTACCATCAAGATCGTCAAGATTGCTTTCAGCCTCACTTACATCAATATCCAGCTTAACATTATTACCCAATGACTTTTGAACATCACTTATCTCACTTTGTATTACAGAGATAGCTCTACGAGCCTTATCTATATCAATCATCAAACTGAATTTTAAATTACTATTTGACATTTCTTACCTTCTTCTTATTTTTTCTATGTGAGGTGAATATTATGACTTTTAATGAAGTTTTGTCTGTTATTGTGCCAATTATAGCACTTTTCATTATTATATTTATCCCTGCTAAATGGGGTAAACCAATTACCTGGCTTCAAGATTTGGGAAGATATCCTCAATCTAAAAAGAAAGCTGAGAATATAACTAAAACAAAGACCTATCATATCAACATATCTCTTGATGAATCTCATCAAAAATAACTTCCTACTTGCTTTCATCTCTATATTTACTCAACAGATAAACAGCTTCATCAAGCTCAATATCATCATACCACAAACCCAATCTTTTAAGCATATAGATATAGTCTAAGAAGACATTCCCTGTGTTTTTTTTAGAATCCCCATTTTTTTGATTACTGATTCTGGTAAGAACTTGATGATACCTGTAAAAAAATCTGATACAAGTTGTTGCACCTCCTCAGGCTCCATTTCTCCAAAATCAACATCATTGTTTCTGGTAATTGTTTGTAAGAATTCAATAGCTTTTCCACCTGTTAGCAAATCATTTAACAGTTCATCTAAGTTCTTATTGGCTTTAGCTTCTCCATCAAGGACACCATTCAAACCTACTTCATCTAACAATCTCTTTACCTTAACCAAAGTATTAATATTTGTATATACCTTCATCTTATCTCCTTATATTCTCCACTTTTCATCATCTCAGATAGTTCTTTAGCTCTATAACCTACCTGCACAGCCCATTTTGATCTAAGCATCTCTTTACTAGCTTCATCAAAGTCTTCAGACTCTATCAAAGCAATTGTCTTCTTAAATGCTCCAAATCTTGGTATTCCTAAGTTAAAAGCCATATCAATAACAACAGCCTTTCTAACAGCATTAAGTTTCTCAAACCAGTCATATCTTGCTTTAAGAACTTTAATCACACTATCAATATCATGCTCTAACATTAGATAAGCTTCTTCTTCACTTATCCCATTATCCTGTAGATTGCGACCAACCCCAATAGTTAGCTTGCCTGCAGTACAGCGGTAAGGCTTAAGTTTTAGCCCTTCATGCTTTACTAACATCTTTCTAACTAATTCTTTATATTCAGCTTTAATGTGTCTCATCATTGCTTTCTCCTTAAGAGATGAAGCAGACCGCAGTCTGCCTTTGTTTAATAGTTCTTTATCAGAATCTCTGTCTTTGGTAGTGTTTTCCCTGATAGAGAATAAAGTGTTTCAGCCTCCTGGATATCATAACCTTTGTATAATTCTCTTACTTTAGGATGATCATTATAAGAGAGTAACCATTTGCCTTTTACCTTGCCAAGAAGCTCTCTAAGTTCCTTATGCTGAGTAAAAGCATCAACAGAATCTCTGTCATAAAGTTTCTCTTTCTCATAATAAGGAGGATCTACATAAAAGAAGGTAAAATCCCTATCATACTTAGTAATTAATTTCTCAAAGCTAAGATTATCTATTACCACATTAGCCAGCCTTTTAGAAGCTTTATCAACTTTATCCTTATTGAATAGAGGGATAATGTTAGAACCACCTCTTAAAGCAAATGAACGAGATAATCCACCAAAAGAACAAGACAGCTTATAATAAAAGAATACAGCTCTCTCTAAGTCTGTTCTAGGTTTCATTTCAATCATCTCTTTAAAAAGCTCTCTGGAAGCCATATATTGTTCTAACTCCTTATGAAAAGCATCTGGGTGGTATTTGATATATCTCCAGAAGTTTATCAAATCACCATTAATATCATTAAATATTTCTCGGTAATTCGGTTTATTCTCTATTTTCCAATCTTTCGCATCATTGCTTTTAGCAAATAAAATCCAACCTGCTCCACCAAATGGCTCACAGTACCAATTATGTTTTGGGATAAGTGGAATGATCCTTTTTCTTAAAAGTCTCTTTCCTCCTACCCAGCCTATTATACTACTCTCGAATGTTATATTTCTCCATTATATTACTGGGAACGCCTGCATCCTGCAGGCATTCCATGATTAAAACAGCTTCTTAGCTAATCCTTGAGCAAGTCCAGTCATAGCCGTTCGACCTAATCCAGTAGCTAAGTTTTTAAGCCAACCTGAACCATCTTGTTCTCCTGCTTTCCTAGCAGGTTCTGTTACTATATCATATACTTTCTGCACTGGATTATCCGTTGCTAGTTTCTTAGCTAATTTAGCCATTTCAGCAGAAGGAATATTCTTAATATCCTTCTCTATTTGTGATGCTGGATGTTCATACCTGGAAGCACCCAGTATTGCTTCTATTACTCTTTGAACAGTAGGAAGTACACTATCGATAGAAAGCATTTTCTTTCTAATCAGATAAACTACTCCTATAATGATCATTGTTACTACCACACTTATTGCAGATACTACTGCAGGATGATTTAGTAATTCACTCATCTTATCCTCCTATTATCGGTTTCAAAACACTGGCTATCATTACTCCAGCCATTAACCCATTCAACCAGATGACTATATTTAGCTTAGTTTCCACTCTGCTTAATCTCTCTAATATTCCAGGTCTTCCATTACCATCTAACTTCTTTTTGATATCTTTAATATCTCCTACTAAACTCTCGTGGTGTTCGCATACTGACATCTCAACTCCCTTGTTTAAGCTTCAGGAATTGAATCAATAATAAAATACCTATCCTTAGTAGGACCTGAATATTCAGTGCTTATAGTAGCTGTATATAAGCCATTAAACTCATTACTTCTCTCATAGCTCCATCTCATAGCATTGAAGATTAAACAGCTTGCTTTATCAGCTGACCATAAAGCAATAGTCCTAATTGCTTTGTTTAACTGACTTTCAAGCCAGTCTTTTCTAGCCTGATTAAGACCTATTAAAGTCAGTTCGATTGTATTAGAACGCTTACCTTCAATTAAGAAGTTTGTTGTTTTAAACTTAGCTACCTTAGATTCTTCTTTACCAGGATTCTCTCCGAGGTCAGAAATCTCATCAAAAGCAGAGTTTAAAAAACCTTCAAACTCTCTTTGATTTAACAATACTTCAGGAGGTATGGCTTCAATAGCTTCAAAAGCACCATCTCCTAACCAACAAGTACCATGATTAAAAACAGCTATCTGATCATGAAAATTTGTTACTAATTTATCTAAACTAGGTTTTGTAGGTATTCCACCTGCCATAATCTACCTCCTTATGAAGTTGGGTCTGCAGTAGTTTTATCAGAGACCTGGTAAACCCAAGAGTCTTCTAATTTACCTCTACCAAATGTTCTGTAAGGTACATATCTATCAGTAGCAGATAAGTCATTAGTACTTGATAGAGTTTCCATTAATTGATTACCATACATATAGCAATACTTGTGGCCGAAGATAACAGGAGTACTATCATTTTTTACTGCAGTAGAGTTAATAGCACCAGCTTTATCTACCTTTGGTAAGTGATTTAATAGGATCACATCAAAACCCATCAATCGACCTATCAAACCATTTGGAATCGGCATTTTACTCTGTTGGCCAATTTTATCAGCAGAAATGAACTGATCAATTTTGAACAATTGAGATTCATGTTCAGGTCCAATTAAACAGAATCTACCTGTTAGAGGTGCATTCTTTTCATTAAGATGTTTTCTTGCGTTGATGAAGTCATCTAAAGTAATCTTATTAGCTGTAGTCGCATGACCCGCAAAATCAACCTTTTGCCCTGCAGGAATAGCTCCAATCAAACCTGTTAAGATATTAACATCTTCTTTGGTTAAAATGTGAGAACCAGAATCTTCAGACTTTTCTTTCAATGTTTTTACTGTTGTTTGATAATCAGTATCTCTTTGCACTATAAAAGGATTACCTGCTTTTTGATCTACTGCTAAATCAATAGAACCTTCACCTGCACCTGAAGGAGCTTCGAAAGCTTCACCAATTCCCACAGTCTGGCCTGACTCAGTTGTAATATAAGGAACATGAATCACCTTCATTCCTTTCTTAGCAAACTTTGAGACATCATACAAATAGCTCATTGCATATCTATTATCCTGGCTCTTACGTTTAATTGCATTAAGGGTTTCTGTAGTGATTAAATCACCAAAAATTGTGTTACTTGCGTTTGGCATTATCTGTTATCCTCCAGGTATTTGTTTCTTAGTTCTTCGTATAACTTAGGATTTGTGTTATAGAGTTCTCCTGCCTTTTCAGGGTCCTGTATCAAAACTTCCCAAGTTAGTTCTTCATCAGCATTTGCACCTAGGGTGATAGTTTTAGTCAGATCTGACTTACTATTACCAGCATTTTTAACAAACTCATCAAACAAAGCTTCATCTTTATTAATGAGTGTTGTCGCAAAGTCTTTCTGGGCTGGGGTAATCTTACCTTCACTTATTGCTTGATTGATTTTAGCTTCGATATTGATTTTTCTTAAGTCTTTTACTTCTGTTTCTAATTTCTGATTCTTTGTCCTTAAAGCTGTTACTTCAGTAGTTAAAGAATCAATCTTAACAACTGCTTCAGCCTTATCTTTTACACCTAGAACTTCAAATAATTCTTCCATATTCTCCTCTCTTATATTGTTTTTTATCCACTCTTGATACTCTTGTTTACCTTCGAATTGATGACCAAAGTTGTTACTAACTACTACATTATCTACTATTGAATCAATGAATCCTTTCTCCTTTGCTTCTTTAGCAGTTAACCAGGTTTCCTGATCCATCAGACTGCCTATCTCATCTGCAGATAGATTACTGTGACTAACATAGATATTAACTATCTGTTCTTTAATTCTATCTAAGAGTTCAGCATTCTTTCTAAGTTCTTCAGAGTCTCCAGTAACATTGACCAAAGGATTATGTATCATAAACATACTATTCTCTGCCATTTCGATAGTCTCTCCTGCTAAGGCTATAATAGAAGCCATTGAAGCTGCAATCCCTTCAATTTTAGTTGTCACTTTTGAAGTATGAGCTTTAAGAGAATTATAAATTGCCAATCCATCAAAGACTTGCCCTCCTGGTGAATTGATATGTAAAATGATATCATTCTTAATCTGCCGAATCTCTTTCACAAAATCAGATGCCCTAGTACCCCAGAAGCCTATCTCATCATAGATATAGACATCAGTATGCTCTACCTTATTAACTATCTTATACCATTTGTTCATTTAACCTTCCTCATATCAAAAGTAATCAAATTTCTACCTAAGTTTGACATTTCCTCAAACTCACTTGTCGATAATTTGCTACAGTTTGTAATAGTGATATGACTCTTTGACTGAGCTGCTAAAAATATTAATTCCTCAATACTGCTATTGGTGAAGTTATCGCACTCTAGTATTACATTACTACCATTCTTTACTGCTTGTTTAATACTATCGAAGAACATTGTTCCTCCTTAAACTTTCTTTTAATCAACACCACCATATCACAGCTAATCATTTTTATAAAAAAAATGGGGTAAAATACCCACTTTTTTCAGTAAATTATTAACTCTATGATATCATGGCTCCAATAACTGGGAACGTGGATGACCACATCCGCATATTAAATATTATTAAAGGAGCAATAATGCTAAGTACTTTATTAGAAGAATTAATCGTAAAATTGAAAGACTTGGAAACAGAGGAAGGGAAACTATTTAAGCAGGTAGAACCTTATGAAGGGCAGTATGATAACATTAGTGAATATACTCTATTTCCTCCTTCTGCTTTTGTAGAACTTTCTGATGCTGACACTAATCCAAATGGCAGACAAAACACTATCAGAACTAGTATAGCTGTTTATATCTCCACAAATCATATAAAAGGTAAGAAACCAACAGCAATCTTTAATATTATTGATGATATGCGTAAGTCACTTAATAAAAGAAGCTTCGCTAAGGGATTCTTATACTTTAATGGCTTTAGAAGACTTGCTATCTTCCCTGGATTTATAACCTACCAGGTAAATTTCATTCATGATGAATCTTAACACTGGGAACACCACTGGGAGCGCCGACATCCCTGTCGGCATCTTCATTAACTGGGAACGTGGGCTTCCAGCCCGCATCTTAAATAAATATAAGGAGAAAAAATGTACGGTACAATAGATAATTTAAAAGACTCTTTTGGGTCTAAAAAAGACCTACTTTTACAAGATATTACAGACACACAGCTTACCATGTTGCTGGAAGACCAATCAAGCTACATTGATAGCTTCCTCCAGGTTAGGTATGAACTACCCTTACCTGGTTCAAATGCTATAATTAACAGACTCTGCATAATTCTTTCTAAAGCTGAATGCTACAGACTTTTTGCTTCTAATGACATCCCAGAAGCAGTTAAAGAACAAGAGAAACAAGCTTTAAAAGATTTGGTTAAAATTCAAAAAGGGCAAATTCTAATCATGAAAGAAGACACCCTGGAGGATGATATCATTTCTAAAGAAGTCTATTTTGGAGACTGGCTATGATTCAAGATCAACAACTTTTAAAAGCAATTGGCCAAGTAATTACCAGGAACATCAAGTCTAGGATAAGACAAAATAAAATCACTCCTGCTACTCCCAATAAGCTTAAAAACAAGGCTACTCTAACTGATAGTGGTAACCTTCTAAGTTCGATAACTTATGTAGTCCGAGGTGATTCTGTTGTGGTTGGCACCAATGTTACTTATGCCAGAATACACCAGGAAGGAGGGACAATCACTCCTAAAAAGGCAAAATACTTAGCAATACCTCTAACACCTGCCGCTAAGGTTAAAAGGCCTCTTGAATGGGAGGATACATTCATTCGGAAAGGCATCATCTTCAGAAACCTGGGAAACGATAAAGTAGAGGCTCTCTATAAGCTCCAGAAGTCAGTCAAAATACCTGCAAGACCTTATTTGTTTATAAGTCCTGAAGATGAAAATCAAATCTCTAATATTATTAGCAAATACTACGATAATAAGATAAGGAGTAAGTTCAATGGCTCATAAACGTATTGTAAAAGAACAAGCTGAAAGACTCTACATCATGGAAGGCAAGCCAATAAACGAAATTGCTACTATTCTAAAAGTCTCTCAGCAGACAATCTATGCTTGGAAAAAGAAACATGAATGGGATAAGGCTATTAGAGCTTCAGGTACCATTGGTTTAACTATCGAAATGACTAAGTCTCTCTTTTCTGAAATGAATAAAGCCATGAAAGAAGGAAAGTTAACAGATCCTAAAACTGCTGATGCTTTAGCAAAGATATCAAAAATAGCAGAGAAACTATCTCCTGAAAAAATGATGCTTTCCAACATCTTTAATATGTTAGAAGACATTACTCATTGTATTCAGAATAAAATAAGAGATGAAGATTTTCTTATGCTCTGGGGCAAGTATCTTAGAGAAATTTCAGATGATTTAAGAAGAAAATATGCTTCTGGTAACAACTTTAGGATGTCTGATGAATAAGCAAATTACAGTAAAAGAATTTGATAAGAAACTCGAGCTCTTAATAGCTAATATTAAGAAGTTCTCTACACCTCTGCCTAATGATAGAGTAGCTAAAGCCAAGAGAATTGATAAAGCTAAAAAAGACTTCTTCTTCTTTGCCGAAACTTACTTTCCTCACTATATCCGCTGTAAGTCAGGAACTCCTCATAAAATAGCTCATGAAGAAACAGAAGTACTGGGTCAAATTACAGCTATTGCTGGCTTTAGAGGTATGGGTAAGACAACTCAGTTATCTATTATCAAACCTATCTGGAAAGCTCTTAAGGAAGAAATATTCTTTAATGTCAAGATTGCTAAATCTGATGACAAAGCAGCTGAAAGAACTGCAGCTATTAGAGCTGAATTCCTCTTTAATGAAAGAATAAAGCAAGACTTCGGTCAGCTCTTAGCATCAACATCTTCAGAGTCTGATTTTACTATTAAAACTGGCTGTCGTTTCATAGCTCTTGGTTATAAATCAGGAGTTCGTGGTATTATCAATATGACTCACAGACCTGACTATATAGACATCGATGACTTAGAAGACCACCTATCTTTTAATGAAAGAATTGCTAAGGAAAAACTTCAATTTGTTACTGAAGAAGCTTATGGTGCCCTGGAAGATGGACAAGGCTATATCATCTGGCTTGGTAATCTTACTCACCAGAAATCAGCTTTAAATCTCTTTAAGAAATCACAGAAACAGGAGATCTCTCTGGTCGTAAGATGCTTATCTTCAAAGTTGATGATGGTCACTTTAATCCAACATGGCCAGAAAAACATACCAAAGAACAACTGATCAAAATCTATCAGACTATCGGTCGTTTTGGTTATGAACGCCACTTTAGGATGAATCCAGTAGTCGAAGGCCTTAAGTTCAAAGAAGCCTGGTTTAGATATTACTCACCTGAAGATATCGAAAACATCACCTTTGAGAAAATAGTTAACTACACAGACCCTTCTTTAGGTGAAAAATCTACTTCAGACTACAAAGCCTCCATGACTATTGGCTTCTATAAAAAACACTATTATCTACTTGAATGCTACTTAAGAAAAGCTTCTATTACAGAAATGCTTAAATACCTCTATTCAGTTCATAGTAGATACAATGCCCGTCTTTATATGGAGTCCAACTTCTGGCAAAAGGTTATCTGGGACTACATCCCTGATATTGCTCTTGTTATGGGTTATATGCTACCTCTTTCAGGAGTTGAAAACAAAGAGAAGAAAGAACTTAGAATTGAAAGACTTGAACCTTACTTCGAATGGGGTTGGCTTCTCTTTCCTAAACAAAAAACAGCAGAAACACAACTACTGGAAGACCAATTACTCGGCTTCCCTGATTATCCTAACGATGACGGACCTGATGCCTTAGCAGGAGGAGTAAATTGCCTTAGAATTAACTCTCAAGAAGAAAGCTATGATACAGTTGAAACAAGTCTGGCCACTCAATTTTCTGATGTCTGGTAACACTACTGGGAGCGCCGACATCCCTGTCGGCATCTTAATTAACTGGGAACGTGGGCATCTTGCCCGCATTAATTCGTGTTAATTCGCTTAAATTCGCGTTAATTCGTGTAAAAGCTCTTAAAATATTAAAGGAGAAAAAAATGAATATACTTGATTTATTTAAAAAAACATCAACAACCATCTTAACTCAAAATAAAATTGAGGAAGAAAAACCTCTTTGGTCAGCTAAAATCACACCTTCAGAAATGGATTTAGCTCTACATAATGCCCATAATGGAAGATTGAAACACCTTAATAACTTATATGATAGACTTTATAAGCTTGATGATAACCTGGCTGGGGATACTGATGTCAGAGTAGAAGCTCTTAAATCAGCTTCTTTCACTTTCCCTGAAGGTCTCTCGAAGCAACAACAAGACTTCTTTAAAGCCTTTTTAGAGAACTTTTTTACAGTCCTCATTGACCAGGCTCTTGATTTAAAACTAACTGGTTCTCTCTTTCGTCAGATTACCTTTAAGCTGGAAAACAATCTTTATACCATAGACAAGTTCATAGAATACAAAAACCTCGATTTGAGGGCTGAAAAATCTGAATTGGTCTTGTATGTCGAAGATGAGAAGAAAAGCCTCTCTGATGATAAATTTGTGCGTCTATATCAAAATTATTCAGTCTATGAGTCTATAATCAAATACTATGCTTTCTTTTCCTTTGCTCTCAACAACTGGGCTTCCTTTGTTGAAACCTATGGAAAACCTATCAGAATTGGTAAGTATAAACCAGGTTCAACCCCTGAAGAGAAGAACCTACTCAAGTCTATGGTAAAGAACCTGGGTACAGACTTAGGAGCTGTTATCTCTGAAAATACTCTAATTGAGTTCGCAGACTTTAAAAATGCTTCAGCTAATGCTAATCTCTACGCAACTCTTTTAGATTTCTGTAAAAAATCAATCTCTAAAAGAATACTTGGCCAAACTCTCACAACTAATACTGAAAAGACAGGATCCTATGCTCAAGCTAAGGTTCATAACATGGTCAGACAGGATATCCTCCAGGCTGACATCAGAGACTGCTCTAAGTATATCTCTTATATCTGCTCCAGGTTAAACAGATTGAACTTCGTTGACCAAGATATTAAAGTAACTCTTACTATCCCTGAACATGTTGATTTAAACACTAAGATAAACATCGATACTCAACTAAACAAAATCATCGAAATCGAACCTGATTATTGGTACACCACTTATGGCATCCCTGTACCAAAGTCTGGTGCAAAACTAAAGGAGGTTGCATCTCAGCTCTTCCCTTTTCAGAATAGGATTGGGGTTGGCTCCACTGGGATCGCTGGCATCCCTGTCGGCATAACTGGGAACACGGGCATCCCTGCCGCCATAACTGGGAACGCGGGCATCCCTGCCCGCACAGGCAGTTCAACTGATTGTATATCTTCAAAGTCCCCTTCAGGGGATTTAGGGGCTTCCCTCAAAGAACTCAAGAAAATCAAATCTCAAATTAAAGAAGCCAAATCTTTCAAAGATATAGAAAATATGTCTTATCCTAAAGACCTCTATTTAACCTATGCGAATGAGATGTATCAAACACTTCTTAAAGAATACTATAAGCTAAGAAAAGCTTCTCTAAAGAAGAAAGCTTCCTCTTCAATTCTCAACTCTCAATTCTCAATTCTCAATTCTGATGACTTCAACTTCGAAATAGACTGGACCCTGGAAGATACCAAAGCCCTCCATGCATTCAGAGCAGAAACCTTTATCGTAGCAGGAGTTACTTCTCAATCCATGCTTGACATGATTAAGTCTGAAGCTGAAAAAGCCTTTACTCAAGGTACTACCTTTCAAGAGTTCCAGGAAAATCTAAAACTAAAAGGCTTTGAACCTGATAATCCTTACCACCTAAGAACTAACTTCCAACAAGCTATTAAATCAGCTCGTGCATCTGCAGAATGGAAAGATATCCAGGACACTAAAGAAATCTTCCCTTATCTCCGTTATGTTACTATGCAAGATGATGCTGTGAGAGATGAACATAGAGCCTTAGATGGCATAGTCAGACATGTAGATGATCCTTTCTGGGATGAGTATTATCCTCCTAATGGCTGGGGTTGTCGTTGTGGTAAAGAACAACTAACTGAAGAAGAAGCAAACGGAGACCCTGGACTCAAGAGAGATGTTCCTCCTGATTCAAATGTTAAAGAAGAGTTTAAACGCAATGTAGGCAAAGACAATTCTCTCTTTGGGGATTGGTTAAGCTGTGAAGATGCTAAAAACATCTCTATTTTATACCCAGAAATGTCTATCAGAAGCAAGCGTTTACACATCTACAACTCAGGTAAAAAGCATTGCCCTGATTTATATGCAAATACCTACAAGGATTTAAAGCTTAAGGATTGGAAAGATATGCCAGAGAATAAACTGCCAAAACTCTACGATACAGATGGTAAAACTAAAGATGAATTGCTCAAAGACTATGCAGATTATCTTGGAGACAGGAGGATTAAGTACAACGATAACACTCCAATAGAACTACTTGCTATTAAAGCTCAAAAATTCAAGAACTACGATTTGAAAGACATTAAAGGTAGACTAAAGTATATGAATACCATCGATGATGTTTTAACAAAGCCTGATGAAGTATGGCAACAATCTGATAAAAAGAGAATACGATTCTTTAAGAAATACTCTAAAAATATCATTCTTCTTGTGGAAATCAAGGAAGGTTCTTATGAATACTTTAACATCATTGTAGCTTCCAATTCAAATAGTATAGATAAAAAACGTACTGGATTCTTTGGAATAAAGAAATAAATAAGTTATAACGTAAAAAGGGCTATTCTATATAGCCCTTTTGTTTGATATTAAGACGCTAACACGCCACGAATCAACAAACGTCGCCTCAGGGTTAGCCCCATCAGTCAAGATGCTCGTGGTTTACTTATCAACCTCAGCGTCCACACAGCTTAAACAAGGATAAGCTCTGGCTGTGCTTCCAGTTTCATGGACCCGTAAAGTCTTAATCACTTCTAGGCTTTCCACACCAATCAAACGAGGATTAAGCTCTCTCGGTGCTTCTATTTATATTATACTCAAGTTCTTACTTTTTGCAAGTTATCATTCATCAATTAAACCCAAAATCCACTCAATCCAAGAAATTACAGTACTTGCTCTTCGATTATATGTATACTCTGATTCTACACTATTAATATTAGATATTTTCATAAATTCTACTATACTTTCTTTCTCTGGTCTAACCTGATTATCTAAGTAATCTAATAGTGCTAATCTGAAAGGTTTATGAGATAATATTAGTTCTGTATATTTAAGATTTCTTTCTCTATTAGTTTTATTGAAAAGAGATTTACCCATTTCACTCAAGTAATATACGATATCTCCTTGTTCATTTTTTCCTTTCTCTATTAGCATTAAATATAAACAAGCATTAGTATAATAGCCAGTTTGTCTATTAGTAAAATTATAGTTTTCAGTTATTTCATCATTGCTAATCTCATTTTTATCGTTCAGAATCTCACAAATGTTAATAACTCTTTCAAAACTATTAGCTTGTGGAAAAGGTACATTTGTAGATTCCTCTGTAACTCTTACAAAAGATAATATCTCTATAATATCATTTAGCCGTATTGGTGAATCTGTGAAAGTATAAGATTGTTTTCTCACGAGTACTATTGAATTATATTTGTTTTTGTCAGTAAATCTGTATTCATGTAGAGTAAAAATACCATTTAAAAACGTCATATAAACTGGTCTTATAGTCTTATTGATTTTATTCTCCCATAAACGGTATGGATAATAAAGTTGCCTAATCAGAAAGTCCTCAGATATTGTGTTCTTAGCTTCTATTAGAATTAAAGAGTTTTGACTCTCAAATCCTCCATCTATCTCCATTTGAGATTTCTCTACAGAACACTCCAAAAGATTCAGATCATGTTTTTGGACACTAAAATTGAAACATCCTGAAGACATTCTACCACTTACTGTTAATTGGCTATCCTCATCAAAGAAATCATTAAAAATACCTGAAATTTGAGCAATATTTATTGCTGTAGATTCGCTTGTGATATTCCCTTGTTCAATTGATAGGATATGTTCTGGAAAAGGTACAGTCTTAACATCTGTTTTAATTTTTTCAAAGTCATGATATGCTTCAAAATTTGAAATGACATAATCACCTCTTGTTAAAGGGAGGATTGCAAGTTTATATTTTTTAAATAATTTTGGCAAAGTATTCTTGAAGTCAAACTTAGTCATAAGTCTTGCTTCTCGAAATTCTTTAATCTCCTTTGCGGTAATAATATATTTACCTTCATCAGTTATTTTTTTATCAATCTTATATTTATCAAACAATTTTCCCCAAGCCTCATCAAGCTTAGTTTCACTAGATTTTTTACTCATAGTTCCTCACTAGGACTTCATCAACTTCTCCTCTAGATGATCCTACAGAGTTAATCGACCTTCTAGCCTGAACATTAAGTATTTGATAATCTTTGTATAATTCTCTTATATACTCTGTGTTTGAATTAGATAAAAGAAATTTAACTCCTCTTTGATTTAAATTATCACATAATAATTTTAATCTCAATTGCTCATCTTTATTGAAGCCACCCTGAGTGTATCCAGTAAAACTTGAACTAGAAGAAACAGGATCATAAGGTGGATCAAAATAAACAAATGCTCCCTTTCTAATTCCTTTTACTGATTCTTCAAAATCACCATTGAGAAAAGTTATATTATTATTCAACAGATATTTACTAACAGCTCTTAGTGTTACCTCATTAACGATGTTTGGATTCTTATAGAAACCAAAAGGGGCATTGAATTCTCCAGCTTGATTTACTCTAAACAAACCATTATAACAAGTTTTATTTAAATATATTATTCTTGAGGCTTTTTCTATATTAGAAAGTCTTTCATACGAACCTAAATCTCTATCCTTAGCACGAAGCTCATAAAAATAATCTTTTGTATTTTCATGAGTTTTTAAATTATCAATTAGTTCTTCAACGTTTTCTTTAACAACTTGATAAACATTGATTAGTTCGGAGTTGTAGTCATTAACTATGGCTTTTTTAGGTTGGATATCAAATAAAACAGCCCCACCCCCTAAAAATGGTTCATAATAAGTTGAGACATTTTGTGGTCTTAATTTATTTATCTGTGTTAAAAGTTGTCTTTTACCACCGACCCATTTTAAAATTGGCATTACTAATTTATTTTTTGGCATAATCATCTCCAACTTCTTGTCTTTTTTAAGACATAATATATTTAAACAGCTTAGTGTCAATAAAATTTATATAAAATTAAGTAACACTTAAAAAGAATATTATTTAAGCCCATAATTCATTTGTTCAAAAAATTCTCTTTTCACTTCATCAGGAACTTCTTTTTTTTCAGACTCTAGCATAGAAATCTCTGCCAGATATATTTTATCTGATTTGTACCTTTTCCCTCTTGAGTCTACTACATGCATTCTAATATACCATCTTTCTTTTATACTATCTTTGATATCAATAGGATACTGACTAAGTAAATATCCAATATCTAGATGGAACTTCTTCCTCTCTTCTTTATCATATATATTATTATCTTGAAGTAATGGAATATGCATAATAGGATTTGTTTTTTTTCTAATATTAAATCTGTTATAAACAACATATTCAAATCTCTGTATGTACTTTCGATAATTAGATAAGTTTGTTATTATAATTAAATATATATCAATAGGATATTCACCATATTCCAATGTTCCATAAGTTATTTCAGCTTTCATTTTTGATCTTCTATCAAGGAAATAAAATAATGCATTGAGAAATAAACTAACTAGACTTATTGCAACTGCAATTCCTGAATAAAAAGAACTGTCCAAATTAACCTCCATCATTTTTTTACTTTTTTAGTACACTTTATTTTTTATGCCGTTCTAAATATTTCTTTAGAAAATAATTCTAACTATTTGAATAATAGATTTTAATATCTTACAAAAAAAATAATCCGTTTATGAATATTGACAAATTATCAGTATTTTATATATTAACTAAAATCTAAAAAAGGAGGTAAACATGGATACTTGGAAATTCTATTTAGACGCTAATAATAAATGGCGTTGGCAAAGAAAAGCCAGTAACGGTGAAATAGTTGGTGCATCTACTCAAGGCTATGTAAATAAGTCTGATTGTGTAGAAAATGCTCGTAGAAATGGATATAAAGGCAACTAACAAAATAGTTACCTTTATATGAGAAACAAAAGCTTCAGTTTTTATGTGACAGTTTAAACTGGAGCTTTATTTTATGCCACTTTTATAATTATTTAATGGATGTCAAATAAATTCTGAACATCTATTATAGTTCCCTTCAACCACTGCACAAACAAATTTCGCACCAGGTTATCCTCCAGCCCTCTCTTGTAGGCCATGTCTTTAAAAGGGGGCTTTAACTGCTTATAAAAAGCCTTATAATCTTCATCACTAGCTTTAGCTAAGAGCTTCTTACTTAGTTCTCTCCACTCTTCTTG
The DNA here is from genome assembly GCA_963663475.2 of Cloacimonadales bacterium (SeqCode). Classification (GTDB taxonomy): domain Bacteria; phylum Cloacimonadota; class Cloacimonadia; order Cloacimonadales; family JAFGVF01; genus JAEKNW01. The sequence goes on from CAXXJV010000001.1 coordinate 161,654, forward strand.
TTTTTTCAAATCTTCTGGAGTAATATCTTCATCAGGAAGACCTCTCTCAATTCTTTTAGCTTTCTCAAACTCTGCTTTCTGTTGATCAAGTTTCTTCTGGTAAGAATACCATTCTTGCAAATATCCCTCAAATTTATTACTAAACAAAGTCTTAGGTCGCAAGTAAGGAGTAAATTTCTCATCTCCTAACCATTGTTTTGACTTAATAAATATCACCTTTTTAAAGTCTTCAGGACTAAAGCCATCATTTAATCTAGCTCTGATTAAGGCTTTTGTTTCGGTAGTATTCCAGCGATATTGTTTCCCTGTCTTTTGGTTAAGTTCTTCCACTATCTGTTGATAAATATCTACACTTATTCCCCTCTGTGGAGGGGTGCCCGAAAGGGTGGGGTGGTGTTTTGCTTTTAACCTTTGCAGAAATTGCAGGGTCTTGACTTCCAGGATTTCAAGCCCTACAATCTCTATCAATTCCTTATATATCTGATTAATCTTCTCTTTTGTGGTCATTGTAGTTAGTCCTTATTCATCATCTCTACTAATTATCCTCTCTCCACAAAACGGACAAAACAACATTTCCTCAGCAATAATTTTCTTTTCTCCACCATATCTTAGTACTTGAAACGGAACAAAATAATTGCGGTTTCTCATATAAATATAAGGGTATGAAACAGTGAATATTGGGTCTTCAAAGTGTATTCTATTCTCAATCTTCTCTATTTCTTTAATACGATTTTCAAAGCACTTACACATTTGATGTTTCCTCACTCTTCTCCTATTAGTACCAGTCTGGTCTTTCACAGCTTGTTTCTTCATGTTTAACTTCTTTAGTTTTTAAACATTTTTCACAGTAAAACCTATCTATCTTAGTATAGTGATAGCTTCTACTGCCATAATAAGCAGAGCTTTTGTTTGACTCCATATATACCCACTTGTGTACACATTGCTTTTTATTTTCATTCATTCTTTTCTCCTATTCGTGTTAATTCGTTATAATTCGTGCTAATTAGTGTAAAAGCTCTTTAACCTTCAACTCTTCTTAAATCTCCAAATATCAGCCACTCTTGCTTCAGATAAAAAGAATTCCCCTGCTACAATTTTAAAGCAGTCTTTTAACCGAAACCCACTGCCTTTAAGTTCTTTAATTCTAACTCTTATTTTCTTATACTTCTTATTCACTCTTTTTTCTCCAGTAGTAAACATAGTGATAAAGTTCTACATTTCCTGCCACAGCTTTACGTACCTGCTTTTGATGCTCCAAAAAACAGCGTCTGAGGGCACAGAACCTCTTTCTCTTAGTACTGCACCAACTCTCCTGACAAAGTGGCACCAAGCACCCCACACGCTTTTTATCTGGATTCATTTACCCTCCAATTAACTGGGACATCGGGCATCTCTGCCGTATCTTCTCTAACTGGGAACGCTGGCATCCCTGCCCGCATTACAGTGCTGAAAAATTCAAAGTAATTGATTTCCAGCTCCCATCTTCTTGCTTTTCTTTGAAGTTAAAATATCGCTTAGTAGAATCAATTCTGATAGCTTCAGAGATTAGATCCATTGCTTCTTGCCATTCAGGATGTTCAATCTTCAATGTCCTAAGGGATAGAATCTGTTTTACATCAACATTTCCCTTTTTATCTACATTAAAGGCCTTGTTTATAAGCATAACAATCTCTTTGCCTGCATTCTTTACTAAGCTTTTGATATAGTTATCAATCTTAGATTTAGCAATCTGTAGCTTATTATCAAAGCTAATTTTATCACTAATACTAACATCAATTCTATACTTCTCAGCAAAGTCCATTATAACAGCATTGCCTTTCCATTTCTCATTATGTTTATGGGCTAAGGAATCTAGGTAATCATCTACCATTTTTGCTAGTTTGCTTTTGAATGAAGTTAAATCACTTACCAGTTTATCAACTTCACTAAAGACTTCAGTGACTAGCTTATCTCTATTCTGATCATCTTTATCTATATACCTGATTGGTACTTCATAGCCATCAGGATTTATCCATAATTTAGTTCTTCCATCAACTCTTACTTCTGCCATTCTTTACTCCTCTTTTATTAACTGGGATTGTGGGCATCCTTGCCCGCATTAATTCCCCCCTGTGGAGGGGTGTCAGTGTATTTCACTGACGGGGTGGTCTCCGCAATTTGCTCTTCAAATCTTCTCTGCTTCTCTCTTATCACCTCATTAATTTTGTCTAAATCCATATCCTGGAAGTAGAGTGCTAATTTATAGTTAAGTTCTTTCCCAGAACAATTAAAGTAACCTTTCATGTTATCAATAAACTGCTCAACTAAGACATCTTTTAATGTCTTAGAATCCTCTTTTTTCTTAACTCTTATCTCCTTCACCTTCTCACTAAGCTCTTGTTGAGATAGTTCTTCAGCTTGTTTTAACCACTCCTCCTGGACTACATAATCAGAATCTTTAATAAGAGGATGAATAGTATTCAATCTATCCAAACCTATCTCCTGAACTGTAGCAGAATCAATGCCCATATCTTTAATAAAGTAATCATAAATCTTAACTAACTTATTAGCAACACTTGCAGGCAGGTTATGTTCAATCTCTACAAAATCTCTAAAGTTCTTATAACCTTTAATCTTGAATATGCGTTTACTCTTTATCTCAGAAAGTATCTCTCCTAGGCTAATAAAGTCTTCTTCTAACCTGCCTTTCATTACTTCAACAGCCTTAAATCTCTCTTCTGGTGTCATCTCCACTGGGAGCGCCGACATCCCTGTCGGCATCTTCCTTTCATCTCCGCCATTAATTTTGCTTCTTCCAAATAATTCTCTACTCATCTTTTTTCTCCTTCTTTATTCTTAGTGTAATTTGTGTAATTAGCTTGGGATGGCGTAGCTTTGCGAAGACAGCTGGATAGATTTTCTTTTCCCTGCTCTTTATAATACTTCAACATAGCTATCATTCCTCTTTTCTGCTCATCATTAAGTACGTTCCAGTGCAAAGTATGATACTTCTTAATCATGTACTTCTGTACTCTTAACCAATCCCAGCCAATCTCTTTCATAAGGTGCCAGGCAAATCTACCTTGAGCATCTAAGAAGCCGATTGAGTACTTATCTAATTGTCTTTGAAGCTCGTTGCAGCTATCAGGTATATAATCTCCCTTAACTATTCCCAGCACAGTCTGAAGTTGCTGAATTGTTAGCTTTCTTAAAGAACTACCGAATCCCCAGGACTTCAACATGTCATGAAATTCTTCATTGCTCCAATTGTGTTGCTTCTTACTGCTTATCATTATATGCTGTCTCAAGCTCTTAGCATAAGCTTCTTGTTTAGCACTCATTCCACTGGGAACGCCTGCATCCCTGCAGGCATTCATTGCATTTTTCATTATGATATCCTCCTATTTTCGATAAAATTGTATCTTTCTCCCTTCTTTTCTAAATAACCCATATTCTCAAGTTCACTAATTATATCATTTGCACGTCCTGAACTTCCTCCAACAGCGTCAGTTATTTCACTAACAGTAGCTTGTTTTCTTAAAGTTAGCATCCTTACTACTTTAACCAGTTGCCTCCTATAGACCCTACTAGGATCATCTTTCATTGCAACTTCCCCCTTCTCAATCCTATAAACAGTACGTGTACTAACTCCTAATTCCTTTGCCTTATCTTCTACCTCAGCATATCTACTACCTTCAGGACTTAATCTTACTGTAGAAGTCTGATAATTATATCTGTAGAGTACTGGGTGTGATGAAACACTTACCCTTTTAATCTTACCTTCGTTCTCCCAATTTTTAAGAACTCTATGGCAAGATGTTTTTGGAACACCAGTGTGCTCAATAACTTGTTGAACACTAAAGCTTTCCCTTATTTGATATATATAGTTATTGATTAATCTCTCATTTCGTGTCATTGATTACCCTCTATTGAACTTAAAATTGTATTTTTTAATATCTTCTTTAGTGATTCTACCTAAGTTCTCACTCTTAGCCAAAATCTCAAATTTCTTTATATAACTCTCTAAATTGTGTAAATTACCTCTCATCTCTTCGATCATTCGTCTATAAACCTCAGGGTCAGCTTCAACTTCCATAGTCTTACCAATAATGCTGATTATGTCTTCTCTGGTAAGGATATCAAAAGGACAGTAGTTAGTAATCCTTCCTGAGAAGTGAGAATCGTAGCTTTCAATTTTCTTCTTGGTATCTTCCTCTCCAATCATCACTATTTTAGCACCAGCCTTATCTCTGAAGTCTCTTAACAGCTCAACGATATCCCACTTCCTGAATTTAAAAGCTACATTAACTTCATCTATAAAAAACACAAATGGTGGCATACCTGAAGCAGATCTTCTTAAATTGATCTCTTCAAACAACCTGATACATTCTTTCGCTATTTCTGAAGAGTAACCCCTAGGAATGATATCATTACCAGTAAGAATAAAGTTCAATGTCCTATAAATCTCTCTTAAGAAACTTCTACCTGATTCTTTGGTTTCAATTCGATAATATCCCCAGTCATTTTTAGGAAAATTCTTCAAAGCAAGTTGGCTTTTACCAGTACCTGTAAAACCATAAAAAACTACTAAATCGCCCCCATTTCGGCTACATATCTCTTTGATAATTTGATTAGCCTTAACTACGTTTTTTGTTTCAATTAATAAATTTTTCATTTTTACTCCTTTAGTTCAGACCAGCCTGCTTAAAAGCTTGCTCCCACTCCTGGTCTTCTTCTTCTTCTTGATTGTCTAATTCTTCGATTTGTTTTCTAATTTCTTCTAATTCTTTATCTTCTTTACTTATATATTCTTGCTCAACAACTTGAGCATTAATAACTTCTTCTTCAGTAACAATTATCTCGTTTTCAGGTAATAGTTCGGTTTTCTTATCTCTTGGCTTGTAATCTAAAGAAGTGTAACTATCCTTCTGCTTAGTATGTAGTCGATCCTGATCAGCTATAAGTTCTTCAACTGGAGCTTTTAATACCTTTTGAACCTCTTTCATACTCTTAGCTCCAGTAGCTCTTAAAGCTAAATAATACCCAATACCATGCTTTTCATATCTTCTAGTATCTCTTAAGGAAGTCATATCATCATCATATTGATAACCTGCTACAAAAGCTCTGGCAGGTTCATCATAATATTCTCCCATTGTAGAAGCTATCTTTACACTCCAGATATCTCTCTCATCGTAATAATAGAGGATTTTCTTACCTATTAAGCTGGCAAAAATTGCATGTCTGTAATAGATACCACCTACATAAATACCATCTCTTTGAACCTTTACTTCCTTTAGATATGGATCTCTCATATACCTATCTAAAGTGGCTTGTGATGGAACTACCTTGTCTTTAAGATTATAAGCTTCTATTGGTGATAAAACCTTACCTTCGATATTCCTGTTAATTGTACATAACTCAGTTGAAGTATTCCACATGTGGATAAAAGCTCTTAATAGTTCTTCAAATTCTTCTAATGTAGGTATAGCATCACTAAATTTAACACAAAGCTCCCTGTTGGTCATTTTGAGCATTTCTTCTCTTTCTTCAGGTTTCCTTCCAAAATAGACAGGGAACTTATCTTCAAACCTACTAAAACACCACTTCCAAAATGGCTCTATCATCTTTGATTCTGAGTTCTTTGGTATAGTGAAATGATACTCTTTAATCCCAATATTCTTATACATACCTAAATCACCTGAATCAAGCATAGCCTGTGCCCTCTGTTTACCCTTAGTATTTCTTTTTTTATAAATAAACTCTTCAGGTGCAAAGGCTATATTCCTATATGATTTAGCATTATCAGTTCTGATATGCTCAGGTAGTCCAAAATGTTCAATTCCATCTCGCAAAGCATTTCTGACTAAGTTACCAGTTTCTGTTTTACCCACTGCACAGCCAGTTATAGCTTTTGTGGCTATATCAATCCACCAAACCACTACAGGCTTAAAAATTACGCTGTATTCAGCCTTTTCTCTATAAAATGGACTAAAGACAGGCACACTTGAATGTTTGCCGTCACTCTCCCATATTTGCCCAGGCAAAGCGTTATTGATTCTGATAGTGTGAGGCCTTGCTTTATTCTTATACCCTTCAGGACCTTCTAAAGCTGACATACCAAGTACATCTTCTCTGGTCTCTTTCATTATATTGAATAAGGTCCTCTGGGATATCTGAAGCTTTAAACCCTTTTCAGCTAATTTGTTTTTAACAATAGTCATTACTTCAGTACTATCCCAGCTAATCCTGGCTTTTGATACATTCTCAATTAACTTTCTTACTTGGTTGCTGACTTGTGATTTTCTTCCTACCACACCTCTTTTTTGCTCAAGTAAACTAACTGGATAAGCTGAATCACCCGAGTCTCTATACTTCTTCTCCCACTTCTTAACAGTCTTAATTGAAATACTCTCCACATCCATCTTCTTCAGGATAAATGGTAATATCTCACCTTTATTAAGCTTAATCTCAAACTCATGATCAGCTCGGCCAAGTTTCTCACCTCTTAGCTTAGCCTGCTTTTTATATTCTAAATACTTATCAATAATAGCTTTTCTTTGCCAGGCTTTCTCTCTCTCAGCCATAGAATGAACATTAAATTCATTCTTCTCAGCTTCCAGCAAGTCGCCTAAGGCTCTGTTACCATCTAAGACTTCTAACTCCCATCTTCTTTTAACCATATCAGATAATCCATCTATTGAAATAAGAGTCCTTGTCTTGCTAACCTTATCAGCAACAGTAATTGAAATCAGCTCTTTACTCTCTATTCTTCTATATATAGTCCTTTCACTTAAACCAGATAAAACAACAGCCCTATCAAGAGGTATCCATCTTAATGGATCTAATTCTGAAGGGATAGTTCTCTCAACTGGGACCACCGACATCCCTGTCGGCATTAATTCCCCTCTTGAAGAGGGGTGGCTTGGTATTTCCAAGTCGGGGTGCTTCTTCCTTTCATTAAAACCACTTGCACTTTGATTTTCAATTTGCACATTGCTTTGCACATTGCACATTGGTTTTAAAATTGCACTTTGATTTTCATTTTGCACATTGCTTTGCACATTGCACTTTGATTGCACATTGTTAATCTCTTTATCTTTCAATGCTTTATCTAATTCTGCACATTGATTTTCCAGTTTTGGCAGACCCGGCTCTGCCATCTTTTCATTTTTTTGCTTCTTGAGGCTAAAAATTTTTGGACTTTCTTCTGTTTCAACATTAAAAGTTGCACATTGGATTTGGGAACGATCTACACCATTATCTTCAAAAATTGCACTTTGGTTTGCTTCTTTTACAAACATAAAAACAACAGGTCTTCCACCTCTGGGGTTCTTAACCTCAGCAACAGGCCACTCACCTTCGTTTCTTTTATTAATAGCTGTTCTTCTGCTAAATCCATAAAATGCTATCAATTCTTTATATGTTAACCACATAAGCATCTCCAATTAAGGCTTGGAAGTAAGTAGCCCATCGGTGATATACCAAGGAGGATTTCCTTTGTTGAACTACTTACTAATATTTTATTAATCATATTTAGCCTCTTATTAATATTCATAGTAGTGGGGCTATTTCCAGCCCCATTGGCTATGAACATCTCTTTCTTAAGTCCTGAAGGCTTTTGAAGTTCTGATTGGCTAAACTAAGCTTATTCTTAAGTTCTTTATTCTTCTTCTTTAAGCTGTAGTTATCAGCCTTGAGTTCAAAATTCTTACTCTCTAAATCAGAAGATTTACCTATCCCTGATATGTCGTGCATCACTAACAAAACTAAGATAATTGATAATATTACTATGGTGGTTATCATGGCTTACTCCTACTAATGTAATTGATCTGGTTTGAATTCTAAATTGTTCATTTCCATAAACTTCTTGATTGCAACCTTCTTCACTTCATTAAGAATGCCTTCAAGCATAAAACATGCTGTAGTTGTGGGGTATCGAGAACTTAATATGATACTTTTATTATTAAAAAGTTCCCAAAGATAATAATTTACGGTAGTTCCATAGTCACATCTTCTTATCTTACAAAACTCATTGAAAGCATCCTTTTCATCAATACAGGACAACTTGTGCATATGATCAATCCCTAGTGTACCATTGTCTAATATGATATATCTAACTATTGAAATGTCTATACTACCTTTCTTATGCATAAATTCTGTAATTGTATCATCTTCAATTATAACCTTTTTACCTGAATTATATTTACTGTCATTATAATCTAGCATCTTACTCTCCTCTGCTTATTTTTTCATTAACAACATGTTCTGGTATCATAGCTCCTTCAATAATCTTGTTTTTAAGGACTTCTCTGTGACTTTCAATCCAAGGACCAAGCAAATCTTCTATCACTTTCTCAACTTCTGCATTATTACGAACTCCCATGATAATTCTCCTAATACTATCAGGTTTCAGGTCCTTTCCAGTCTCCTGATTTATATAATCTGTTAATAAATCATTAGATAAAGAATTCGCAGTCATAGCAGCTCTTATTTCTCTTACTTCATACTTCATATTTATCTCCTTTAATTATTTTTCTTGACGGTTTTAACTTTTTACTTCACGCTGTCCACATATAGGACAACAATGTTTACTTTAAGAAACTTGTCAAGAAATTATTTACTTTAGGAAACAAAAACTTATGATAGGATTACGATTTAAAGAGTTTAGAAAGGCGTTAAACCTTACTATAGAGGAACTTGCGACTGCTATAGGCAAAAGTAAGGGTGCGTTAAGTAAAATTGAAAATAATCAAAATATTCCTAAATCGGACATCTTAGTTTCCTTTAATAAACTTTATAATCTAAACATCAACTGGCTTCTTTCAGGTAAAGGGGAGATGTTCTTATCCCAAGAAATAGATCAAAAACCTAAACACAAAACAGAACTCAATGCCGACAAACTCAAACAATACATCGACCTGGGTAAATCAAAACTAGAGGATGAACAAGCCAAGAGCATTAATAATCCTTCTTCTGTTGTTTCACTTCCAATTGTAGGTGAAATTGCAGCAGGTAACCCTTTAGAAGTTAGAGATTCAGATCTTCTTGGTAAAATACTAGTATCTACTGAACTGATCAGTGATCCTGAAAACTTTTTTTGCTTCAGGGTAAATGGATGGAGCATGAGTCCAGAGATACAGCATAACGATGTCGTTATAGTTAATAAGATATATGACTATGATGATATGGATAACAGAATTGTAGCTGTCAGATTAGATGATGGTATCACACTTAAATTACTTAAGCTTGATCATGAAAATGAATGCTCCTGGTTAATGCCAATCAATGATGACTATAAACCTATTCTTATAAATCAATACTCCTCAATAGCGATGTTGGGAGTTCTAGAATTCTTAATTAGGAGTTATAAGTAAATAACTCAAGGCATAATCCTAACTAGTGTATTTGGAGGCTTTTATGAAGCTAAGACCAAAGAATGGTCCAATTGATTTTGGTTATTTTGTTGATTATTATTTAGAGTTACAATTAAATTTATCTGAAGATTTTAAAGATTCCGATGTAGAAATATTAGGGAATTGGAAAAGTTCAACTAGTAAATATTATGATTTAGTTCTTATACAAAAATCGAAGGAAATTGCATTTTTTGAAATAAAAGATAACATTTCCTTAACATCAAGTAGCAATAATACATCACAAGAGAATTTTGAATCTACTTCCCTTTTTTTCTTAATTAGCTTAAAAGAAGGAAAGATTTATTTGACTGACTATAAAAAATCAAACCCGTATCAAGAAGTAACATATAAACAAGTAGTAGATAAAATTAAAGATCTAATGCGTAAATTGAACGAAGATATTTTAGATGTTATTGGTCGCGATTTCGTTGATTATATGAAAATGGAATCTTTAGGAATGAAGTTAAAAGATGATACTATAACTTTAATTAATAGAAAATTAAAACCAATAATGTTCACTTTAAATCAGCAACTAGAGTTAGAATTCAAAAATAAAACAGAAAGTGGATTCGAAAATCAACTCTTTAAAAGTATGTTAACAGAATCTAATAATAGAATTGCTAGATATATGTCTTTGGAATCTTTCTATTTAACAATAAAAGAAAGCAAGATGTATTTTGGAAGTATCTTTGCTATGAATGATAAAAGAGAATTCGGGTTCTTCGAGAAAATTGTAGAAAAAGAAAAGTCTCATTTAGAAAAATGCACAGATAGCGATATTGAAATTGGTAACAAGAATTTTATCACTTCATATGTTACAGAAAAAAAACAAGATAGTCTGACTTTATGGAGACTTTACGGTGATAATGCAACTGGTGTATGTTTAGTTTTCCAGATTGATAATAAAAAAAATCAACCTCCTTTTTATATTAGTAAGGTCAACTATTGTGATGAATCAGAAGATGATGCAGCTATTTTCTTAAAGAAGTTAAGAACTTATAAATATCAAACAAATAGTCCGACACAACAATTTTATACATTCAGATTCAATAAATCTTTGAAGTGGAAGTATTTCTTTAAAGCAAATGATTTTAGTGACGAAGATGAAGTTAGAGTTCTTTATCATTATAACGAAAGTGAAGAAAAATCCGACAAGATTAAATTAGAGTGGAGGTTGATTAATAATATAATTGTACCAAGTGTATTAATTCCAATCAACTATGACAAATTCCCACTAACTTTAAAAAAAATAATTATTGGGCCAAGAGCTTTCGAAAAAGAAGTGAATGTTAGGCAAATTAAACAATTTTTATCAGATAATGGATTTGATACAAAAAATATTGATGTGAAGCCTTCAGAAATAGATAATTACAGATAGAATAAATTTTATTAGCGATTATCAGCTAGATTTTTACATTTCTACATAATTAAATAAATGGAGTTATGATGACAGACAAAATTCAGACATTGCTTATCAAGGCAATAAAAGAATCACAGATATTGAGAATAGATTTTAGAAAGCAGATAAAACAACAGTTATTAAGCATTAATGAAACTGATTCTGGTGTTTACATGTTCTTTGTAAAGCTTCCTGATGATAAGACCGAAGATGATTTCATGAAAGTTTGGAAAGAACACACAAATTATTTTGATTCATCCCCAAAATTAAATGGAAATTATAAAGACCTTAGCATATTTCACAATCCAAATGCAATAATAAAGTTATATGTAGGACAATCAATGAATCTACTCCGTAGAATTACTGAACATTGTACTATTTCCGAAAACAATCGTATAGGAAGCTTAAGGTTATCAGAATTCTGTGATAATAATCCTTCTTATAAACATTCATTTATCCTTTTTAGCTTTTCTTTTGATGGGGATGTAAAACTTAGAATAGAACTTGAGAGTGAATTAATGCAAAGGTATAAATTCATCGTTGGACAATAATTTCTCATTTAATCTTGCAGACTATTAAAGGTCTAAATTAGTTTTTTTCTCATTTATTTTTGCAGACTTTCAACTAAGATAGGCCTTTTATATTTTTCTCATTTATTTCTACGAATTTATAAGAAATTCAACTTTTTTCTCATTAATTAAAAATACCAATAATCCCAGCAAGCCTACTTATAACACACACAACCCAACTTTTATTATTTCTCACTTATTCTTACCCCCCTTATGAAGAGTTAAGAATAATATTCTGCTATTGACACTTGCCCAGCTTTAACTGGGAAGGCGGGCATCCTTGCCCGCTTCCAGCAAGTAAGTGCTGGAATTCTTCTTACACACCCACTAAAGTGCGTGTTGCGGGCAGGGATGCCCGCATTCCCAGTTAGGCCCGCATTCCCAGTTAGAATCTTCTTTCCCTTTTGTGTTTTCGTGCCTTTGTGGTGAATCACTTATTATTATCGGTGTTTTCGGTGGCTTATTCTTCCTTATTAAAACTCTGTGAAACTCCTCTTTACCTCTATGAACTCTGTGTTAAAGAGCTTTTCTTATTCGTGAAATTCGTTCTAATTCGCGTTAATTCGTGTAAAGAATCTCCCCGTCTCCCCGTCTCTCTATCTCCCCGTCTTTGAGCCGAAAGGCGAAAACCTTTCTCCCCATCTCCCCAAAGGATATTTAGAAAATAATTTGACAATAAGTCAACTAGTTTAAACTTGTCTCCTAATAGGTAGATTGATTTGTCTTTTTTGCAACTGCCAACCTCCTAATTAGGGGGTGAAACAAAGTGCTAATTAAGTTTGAAAATTAGTTATGCAATATCAAACCTAATCCTACCTGTAAAACAAACAAAGGAGACGCAAATGTTAAGAACTGCGGAATTTGTAAGTCCAGGACATCCGGACAAATTATGTGACAGAATTGCTGATAGCATTCTGGATGTTTGTTTATCACAGGATGAAAATACTCGTGCTGCCATCGAAGTTATGGGTGGCCACAAATTAATAAGTGTTACAGGAGAAATTACTACTACAGCATTTGTTAATGTTCAAGAAACTGTTAGGAAAATTACGGGTGAAAACTGTGGAGTACAAGTAAATATTGTTCGCCAATCACCTGAAATAGCTAATGGTGTTAATAGTGGTGGAGCTGGCGATCAGGGCATTATGATTGGTTATGCCTGTAATGAAAATGAAGAAATGATCCCTCAGGAAGCCTACCTAGCTCGTTCACTCAACAGATATTTATACAAGAATCATCCTTATGATGGTAAGACTCAGGTAACCCTTAAGGACAATGAAATTGTAGCCTTAGTAGCTAGTTTCCAGTTATCAAAGACTTCTGACTTACAGTCTGAAATCAAAGACTGGGCTAAAGAGATGAACTTAGATATCTCAAATGCTAAGATTCATGTAAATCCAGCTGGTGAATGGAATGTTGGTGGTTTTGATGCTGATACTGGTGTAACAGGTAGAAAACTTGCTGTTGATAATTACGGACCTCGTATCCCTATTGGTGGAGGAGCTTTCTCAGGTAAGGACTCTACTAAAGTTGACCGTTCTGCTGCCTATATGGCCCGTAGAATTGCTGTGGATTATCTTAGAAAAGAAAATGCCAAAGAAGTTTTTGTTGAACTAGCATATGCCATTGGTGTTGCTGAACCTGTTCAAGCTACTGCTATTATTGATGGTGTTGAAAAACAAGTTGAAGGCTATGATTTGACCCCTAAAGGAATTATTAAAGCTTTAGGTTTAACTAAACCTATCTTCGGCGTTACTGCTGAGTGGGGACACTTCGGTAATGGTTACAACTGGGATAAATAATATTTAACCTGGAAAACTTTATATTTACTCTCCCCGCCTTACGGCACCCCTCTCATACCGCTCTTACGAGCTGAAAGGGGAATATAGGCAGATTCAACTCTGCCTTTTTTTATTTCTCTCCGTCTCTCCGTCTCCCTGTCTCTCCGTCATTGAGCCGAAAGGCGAAAACCTTCTTATTCGTGTTAATTTGTGTAAAGAATCTTCCTTCTTAAAACTCTGTGTAACTCTGTGGCAACCTCTGTGAACTCTGTGTTAAGGATAATTCTCCTTCGTGAAATCCCTGGATAGACTTCTATGTCATACTGTTTTGTTTCTTGTAGGCAGTTTTAAAACTGCCTACTGCGAGCAAGGATGCTCGCGTTCCCAGTTAGTTGTAAAGAATCTTTCTTCTTAAAACTCTGTGGACTCTGTGGCTACCTTTGTGAACTCTGTGTTAAGGTTCTTAAAAAATCCGTGAAATTCGTGAAATCCGTGTGTAGATGGAAGTTTAAACTGGTACACAAATGGCAGTTTAATCTGGTACAGTTTTCAGGAGTAAAAAAGTAAAAATTCCTGGAGACAATATGAAAGGAGCCAAAGTGTATCATGCAATCAAGTCGTTAAGCAAAGCAGGTAATAGTGTAAGAGATATAGCCAAGCAGTTAAAAGTATCTAAAACAACTGTTTTACGCTATTTAAATGTACCTGATAATGAAGTAGAAGAGCTTTTAACAAAAGTTAAAAGACCGAGTGTTTTAGAAGTTCACAGAGAAGCAATAACTCAGAAAATATCATCAAATCCAAAGATGAGACTAAGCAAATTATACAAAATATTTAAGAGAGATTATGAAGATTTACAGATAAGTCAAAGAGGTTTTTTTAATTTTTCTAAAAGAATTAAAGAGAGCTTAGAACTACCAACAAAAAGATATTACAAAGTCGTAAGTTATAAGCCAGGGATTCAGATGCAAGTAGATCCTGGAGAATGTTATATTAAACTATCAAATAAAGAGCGGAAAAAGATATATTTTTGCGTGTTTAAATATTGCTATTCAAGAATGACTTTTGTGCATTTCCAGTTTAAGCCATATAATACAGATGATTTTATTAGTGCTCATAAAGAATGTTTTGAATATTACGGATATATACCAGAGACAATGATTTATGATCAAACAAAACTAGTAGTAATCAAAGAAATATATAGAGAGGTTACTTATAATAGTAAGTTTTTCCAATTTATGAACAATCTATCAATAAATCCATATTCTTGTGAGGGTTATGATCCTGAGAGTAAGGGATTAGTTGAAAGAGCAGTTAGAGAAGTAAAAGAAGATTTTCTTTATGGTGAAGTTTTTAGTGGTTTGTCAGAAGTAAGAGTTAGAGCAAAAGATTGGTTTGAAGAGGTTAATAATCGAATTCACAGTTCCTTAAATGAAACTCCACGCAATATGTTTAAAGAAGAAGAGAAGATCCTTAGATCCTATAATTTATATATCGAAGAACTTAGAAAAGTAGATAAAACAGGATTAATATCCTGGAAAAGAAATAAATATTCTGTACCTTATCTCTATCAGCAAAAGAGTGTATATGTAAGAGAGAATGGAACTTCTTTGGAAATATTAGATACTAAGAGTAGAAAAAAAGTTGCTTCTCACAGATTATCACATGAAAAAAGAAGACCTATTATATCTCAATGTCATTATATCGATTATTCTCAAACAATTGAGAAATTAAAAGAAGAAATTAAGGCATTATTCCCCAATAAGATTAATATCTCCATTTTGCTAGATTCTCTTATTTCAAACAACAGCAAAAATCCAAGAGAGCAACTTTTAGCATTACTTAAATTTATTAATAATAATAAACATCTTAATTGGTCAATAATAATTTCCAAAGTTCTTAAATTAGAAGATATAAGAGCAACTAAAATTGAAAGTATAGTTAATGAAGAAAACAAAAAATACAAATTGCTAAACATCAAAAAGGCTAATTCATACAATCAAGAAAACACTAAAAAATCTTTAATTCAAAGAGATTTATCAATATATGATAGGATAATAAAATGATAGAAAATTTAAGGAAAAATTTATTAAGAATTAGATGCAGACATACAATTAATAATTTAGAATCATATTTAAAATATGCACAAGATAAAGAATTATCATATCTTAGTTTTTTATCTTATGTTATTGAAAATGAATGCAATAGCAGAAATCAGACATTGATATCTTTGCAATTAAGAAGGGCAAATTTCCCAATATTAAAGAATTTTGATGAGTTCGATTTTAAATATCAGCATTCAGTAACTAAAAGAATGATAACAGAGTGGAAGGAGTTTAATTGGATCGATAACAGAGAAAACAAAATATTAATGGGACCTCCAGGGGTTGGTAAGACGCATATATCTATTGCCTTGGGATATGAAGCTATTTTGAAAGGATACAAGGTAATATTTTACAATATGAATGAATTAATCGATGAAATGATTATAGCCAATAATGAAAATGATTTTAAAAAGTGGATATCTAAATTAGTAAAAAATGATTTAATCATTATTGATGAAATAGGATATTTACCTATTAAGGCAGTTAATGCAAGTTTATTCTTTAAGCTTGTTAATGAACTTTATGAATTCAGATCAGTCATAATAACCTCAAACAGACTTTTTCAAGAATGGGGAGAATCTTTTGGAGATAATGTTATCACTACAGCAATAGTCGACAGATTAGTCCATCATGCTGAAACTATCCTGATCGATGGAAATAGCTATCGAATGAAAGGAAAAATGTAGAAAAAAATTGTTTACAACAGTGTACCAGTTATGACTTCCAAAAGTGTACCAGTTTAAACTTCCATTGACACCGTGGATAGACTTCTTTTGTAGGCAGTTTTAAAACTGCCTACTGCGAGCAAGGATGCTCGCGTTCCCAGTTAGTTGTAAAGAATCTTTCTTCTTAAAACTCTGTGGACTCTGTGGTAAGAATCTTCTATCTTCTCTTTTTTTTTGCTTTTAGCAAAAATAATTCGTGAAATTCGTCTTAATTCGTGTTAATTTGTGTAAAGAATCTCCCCGTCTATGAGCCGAAAGGCGAAAACCTTCTTATTCTTGTTTAGCAAGCTCTCTTTCTTTTTCGTCCTCTTTAGCACTTTCTAGTTTAGCAAAGTATTGATTCTTACTCGTAGCAATTTTCCCTTTCAAGTCTGAAACTTGTTTAAGGTATCTATTTTTTCTTTCCCCTTCAAGTTTATTAGCAGCAACCATTTTTAGGTTAGTTTTAGGATTAACCCAACGTCCGTTAAGTTTCACTCCGAAATGAAGATGAGGCCCTGTTGATCTTCCAGTTGACCCTACACTTCCGATAATCTGTCCTTTAGAAACGTAACGACCTTTGCGAGTATTAATTTTGTGAAGGTGGGCATATTGGGTAATCATACCATTGTCATGTCTTATTCTAACATCATTTCCGTAGCCATCACCAGTATTGCTAGCTTTGATAACATAGCCTGATGTTACAGCATAGACTGGTGTTCCTGTTGAGCCACGCAAGTCCATACCTTGGTGTTTTATCCTTCTACCTAAAATTGGATGAATTCTATAACCATAAGGAGAAGTAATATGCATAAGGTTCAAAGGTGTTCTAATATTTCCTTGTACTAGACCTTTTCCAGATTCTGTGTACATACCATTAAAAGCAGAAGCATCATTATCATCAACAAAGCGATAAGCCGATTTTGAACCAGTTCTTTTACCTGAGTATTCAACATAAAGAACTTTCCCTTGAGGTTGGCTTTCCCCATTAACGACCTTTTCCTGAACATACAATTCAAAAGTATCACCTACCCTTGCATCAGAACTCAGAGATAACTGGGATTCAATGGCATCATTAGCCTGCTGTCTTACAAAAGAAGTTAATCCTAAGGCTGCCATTGCCCTATCCATTGAATTATTTTCTTTGGTCACCTGGCCAGTATAGTAAGACTCAACTATCTCATAAGGATAAGTAATTAACTTATATTCTAAGTCTCTTTCCCCCTTGATATAGAATTCATGCAGGGAAATTTTATCATTTTTATAAGAGAATTTGTTAAACTTTTTTACCTTAAGGGAATCTAAGTAGTAATCAACAAAAAGGGTATCTCCAACATCAATACTTGTAGCATCGATATATTCACCTAATTTCCAAGCATAATAACCTATATGCTGGGCTTCCATACCTAAATCAGTTAATACTTGATAGACAGATCCTCCCTTGAGAATAGGTTTTCTTACTTCCACTAAATAACTTATTGAGTCTTGCTCACACTTCTTGATATCATATTTAGCATTGAATAAATCTACTTTAGCTTCCTTGATTTCTCTAGTATCTAGACTAGCCTTAAACAAGATATTACTCTCTGTTTCTGTTGCTTTTTCCCCAATCTTAGACCCAATGATATCTAGAATATCACCAGTATTGATAAAGTTTCTGGCAGTTATCTCAGCAAAAAGATCTGCATTCTTACTAATAGTAAACTTATCTATCAACTCATTAGTCTGACGTACTATTTTTACCTTTTTACCATCAACAACCTTATATTCAGGTCCACTCTTACACATGCATCCTGACATTATTACCAGTAAATATATTATTAATAAATAAATGATTGATTTTTTCATATATACTCCTATCGCGACAAATAATATTTTCTATTTTTTTGGCAATATTTTTTTTACCACATCCTTAACTTAAACTCAGATAGTATAGTAAAAATAGTATAGTAAAACTTTTATCCCAGATAGAGTAGTAGAGCTTTAGTAATACTTCGTTAAAGCTAAGTATCACAGGTGAAGAGTGCAGATTATTCTAGCAAAATAGCTTACAGAATTTTGACGCATATATTTTATATATTCGGAGAAATTATGGATCTTGCTTTTGCAGAAGAATATTCTGCTGTTCACAAAGGTCGACTGCATTATTGGGTTAAAATTGTTTTCTAAAATCTTGACAGTTATAATCACCTCTATAATTTTAACTTTATTAATATAGGAGATTAATTAGTGAATCAAAAAAATCTTATAAAAGCCATATTGAGAGCTCGTTATAAAAAGAAGATAGAATCTTTCAAGGCTAAAATAAATATTGAAATAAATAAAAAAAACTATATCATTAAAACTGCATCAAATCAAGATGAGTTAGAGCAGGTTCTTACCTTAAGACATCAAGTTTTCTTAGAAGAACTACTCCATAAAAAAAGACTTATTGAAGTAGATTTTGACAAATTTGATATCTTATGCGACCATTTAATGATCATTAATAAAAGCGATGATTCACTTATTGGTACCTACCGACTTAACTGCTCTAAATTCTCCAATGATTTCTACTCTGCTACTGAATTCAATATTACTGCTATTCTTGAACTCCCAGGCGATAAAGTTGAACTTGGAAGAGCCTGTGTCCACCCTGATTACCGTAATGGCATGACTATTGCCCTCCTCTGGAAAGGTCTTTCAGAATACATGACTGTCTCTGAAAGTAGATTTTTCTTCGGTTGTTCTAGTATCAAATCTCTCGATTATAGGCATATCTTAAACATTTATAATGCACTAGTAAACTCTGGTTCTCTTATCCATTTACCTGATGTTAAACCCATAGGGAAATTTAAATCCAAAAGTTTGAAAAAATTAGTTAAAAGTCAAGACCCTGATTATAAAGAACAAGAGATAGACATCATGAATCAACTCCCTCCCCTCTTAAAAAGCTACATTAAAGCTGGAGCTAAAGTAATCGGTCAACCTGCCCTTGATAAAGATTTCCAATGCTTTGATTTCTTAACCCTCTTAGATTTCCAAAATGCTGATAAAAAGTATAAGGACAAATATACCAAATGATTATCCTAAAATTAATTCTTACTATCTGGTATTTTACTTGCTTCTTTGCTAAAGGAGGCTGCATCATGCTTTTTGTAAGAAATAAAGTCAAAAGACATCACTTAAATGCCCTCAATACTGCTAATGCCTGTAAAAAAATGATTAAGCTCCTTGATATAAAAATCAACCTAACCAATCCAGACAAATGGGATCTGCTAAAAGAGAATAATTACCTAGTCCTTGCTAACCACGTTTCTTACCTCGATATAGCAATCTTAACCTCAGTTCGACCTTTCCTATTTATCACCTCAAATGAAATGAAAAATACCCCCTTTTTGGGCCAATTAACCCAACTCGGAGGTAGCTTATATACTAACCGTAAACAATTCACTGGGATTATGGGGGAAATTAAAAACTTTGCTAGCTTTCTCCAAGATGGCTTCAATGTGGTCCTCTTCCCTGAAGCAACCTCTACTGATGGGAAACAACTACGACCCTTTAAGAAATCACTCCTCCAAGTTGCTATTGAAGCTCAAAAACCTATCCTTCCTATCTGTATCAAATATCTATCTAGCGCTGGCCAACCTATTAGTGATAAAAATCGAGACGATTTCTACTGGTATGGAGATATGGCCTTTCTACCTCACTTTATGAGACTTATAAAAACAAGAAAAACTAGCATTGAAATTACTATTCTTGATGAAATTCAAGTAAGCCAAGATAGCAATAGAAAAGAACTTAGTGATAAAGCTTTTAAACAAATAAGCGATAAATATTACTCATATAAACATCTATAAATATTAAGCAGGAAGACAGGCTTCTTCCTAAGTGTGAAGGCGGGTAGCTTGCCAGATCTTAATTCCTTTCCCGTCTAGGTGTGGCTAGGTATTCCCGAGTCGGGCTGCCTTCACTGCAACAAAAGAAAGGAGAAAAATAATGAGAATAGGAATGGGCTACGATGTTCATCAACTTGGAACAGACAGAAAATTAATATTAGGTGGAGTAGAAATACCTTATGATCAAGGATTAATTGGTCATTCCGATGCAGATGTCCTCCTACACGCCATAACTGATGCTTTAATCGGTGCCTTAGCCTTAGGTGATATTGGTAAACTTTTCCCTGATACTGACCAACAATACTCAAATATAGATTCCCGAATCCTCCTCAGGACAACTTGGCAAATTATCAAAGATAAAGGCTATCTTATCGGAAATATAGATTCTACTATCTGTGCCCAAAAACCCAAACTCCAAGCTTATATCAACCAAATGAGATGTAATATTGCCCAAGATTTAGAGTGTGAACTTGACAGAGTCTCTGTAAAAGCAACTACTGAAGAAAAAATGGGTATTAGTGGTTCAGAAAAAGGTATGACTGCTTATGCTGTGGTCTTGTTAGAAAAAGTATAGCTGGAAGGTCTGTCACTGGGAAGGTCTGTCACTGGGAACGCTGACATCCTTGTCGGCATCTTCATTCATTTTTCATTTTGTTGGAGACCAGACTTCCTCAGCCCTAGGCAATGGACTTTGGGTGAAGAAACTTGTTGGAAGTCGCTACTCCGTAAGCAACTGGCGTCATAAATGGTTGGAGACCAGACTTCCTCAGCCGTAGGCAAGGGACTTCGGGCGAAAGAAAGAAAAGTTGTCGGAAGTCGCTACTCCGTGAGCAACTCCCGTCACTTTTCATTTTTCATTTTTCATTTTTCATTTTTCATTTTTCATTTTTCATTTTTCATTTTTCATTTTTCATTTTAAAAAGCCCCCGCTTATTAGCGAGGGCTTTTTGATTATATTAATCCTTTATTGTCTTCTAAGTCCCTTTGCAGGAGTTTCAATAACATCAGAAGATGCTGTAACTCTGAAGAATTTCATATTTTCTGTACCAGTATAAGTATAACTTAATTCTGAAACAGAAGCAATTGGATTTTCTTCATCATAATCACCATCAGGTGTATCACAAGCATAAACATTATAAGAATTTGCATTAGCAGCAGCTTCCCATGAAATTACAATAGCACCATCAGCAGAAATACTTACAGAAGTTGGTATTTCAGGAACAACAACAAGTGGACTTGCAGTCAAGTTGATTTCATAAGCAAATGACTGAGGACTTGGGTATGTTGATAGTATCAAGTAATATGTACCAGCTGATATTTCTACACTTGTATAGGTAATTACAGTACTAGAAGTTGTATTTTGATTAACAGGTGTAGGAGGATTATCTGCATTAGGTTCTTCATCAAGAATAAAAGCCCCAATCCAGCTTCCTGTAGTCGCTGTTATAGTACCATCAAGTGTTACGTCTGTATCAAAAGTAAATTGATATACAACATCATCACCATTAAGATAACTAGATGATGGAGAAATCATAGTAGAACCATAATCATCACCATAATCAGCAGTATTGCCAGTAACATCTACAACAGGGAATTCTAATGGTAATGGATTAGAGCATACTGAACCTTGAGGTGGTATATATCCTTCACCACTTAATGCAACTTCATTAACACCTCTGTTATTACTAGTGTTTTTAACAGCAGTATTAACTCTGAATCTTCTACCTAAATCATCAGTAATTTGAAGAGTTGCATTTCTTACACCTTCAACACTTGGAGTAAAATCAAGACTAATAACTAATGATTGATCTTCACCAAGAGCCATAGAAGCTTCAGGATCTGTAGAATAAGCAAAGTCAGTAGCATTATCACCAACGATCTCAATAGTTGAGATATTAAGTGTTCCCACACCAATATTAGAGATAATAACATTATCAGAAGCAGTTTGACCTACATTCACTAAACCAAAATCAATTTCAGTAGCATTTAGAGAAGCAACTGGAGTAGAAGCAGGTTCACCAAAGTAGATATTGTCAATATCGAACCAATAGTCATTTACATCATCATCTAACATTTCAAATCTAAAGATTACTGATTGACCAGCAAAAGCACTAATATCAGTAGTAAATGTTGTGAAATCAGCAGTATCAATATGATCACTACCATTAACTGAAGCAATCGGATTGAATGTTGCACCATTATCTGTAGATGCGGTAACAGTTAGATAATCATGTCCATCAACTGAAGTGATACCAACAGTACCTGCTGACCAGTTTGTAAGTCTATAATCAAGAGTAATCTCAGCTGAAGCATTAATATTATTCATTGATTGGAACTGAATATAACCATTACTATCAGTACTATAAATGTTTTTATACATTACATTACCAACTGTGTTATGCTGATCTGTTCCAATAATGAAATTGTGTTCAGTTATTGCTTGTGGAGTTGAGGTTGAACCCTCAAAATCTACCATAATTGGCATAGGTATTGTAGGATCAGGAATTGTAGTAAATGACCACACCTCTATACCTTCAGTAGCTTGACCAACAACATTATAAGGAATAACTTTCCAGTAGTAACTTGTTGAGTAGTCTAAACCACTATAAGCATAAGTAGTTTCAATTTGATCTACAGGAGTTACACCAGCAAATGTATTATCAGTTGATAAATAAACATAATATCCTGTAGCACCTGTAGCAGCTTGCCAGCTTAAGTTACCATTGAGAGCAACATCAGTAGCTTCATCAGCAGGTGAAGTATATGCAACAGCATCAGGAGCATTACCAATAGTAGTAAATGACCAAGTTACTTGCTCTTCAACTGGTGTTGTTCCTGAAACATTACGAGCAATAACTTTCCAATTATAGACTGTAGAAGGATCTAAATCTGTCACTTCATACTCTTCAACAGCAAGAACATTATCTAAGACTAATGTCATGTTATCAGGAGTACCAAAGTATAGATCTATATTATCTGTATATTCTGGGTTTGTCCAAGTCAAAGTAAGGCTAGTAGGTAGGTCAATAGCTTCATCAGCAGGACTTGGGTTAGATACTGCAGCAGGAAGTGGAATATCAGCTGTTTCAACTGTAAGAGTATAATCACCATTGTTAGAACTATATCCAGCAACTACAATATAGTATTCACCTGCTGGTGTATATGTCTCAAGCATTTCAGACCAAGTAGCTCTATCTCTTGCTTTAGCTCTATCTCCACCAGTACTTGCAGAAGATTCATCATCATTATAGTACCAAGCATCATTATTGCTTATAGCTTGATCAATTTGATCATAAGAATTAAATATCCAAAGTTTTGTATCCCAAGCTGTACCTTCTAAAGATACTGACATTAGTTTATCGGTAGGAAGTGTTAACTGATAAACTACAGATTGAGATGAACAGAAAGGATAATAAGTTTGGAAAGGAGTAGTTGAACCAGTAACTGTTACAGAATCACCTAAGGTCATAATAAATGGATTATCATGAGTATCACCTTCAGGAATAGGAATACCTGTTCCGGTAAGGGCAACTTCGTGATTAATTGCCACGAATGGATTATTAGGATCTAATTCTTTAACTACTAGATTTCCAGCATAAATCATTTCTGCTTGTGGAGCAAAAGTCACCTCAACATCAAAGGATGAACCAACCTCTAAAGTATAAGGAGTTACGATTGCTGTATCATAAGAGTATCCTGCAGGAGTTTCAAACTCAGTAATAGTAGCAGCGATTGCTCCATTGTTTGCAACTGTAAATGTCTGACTTGCTTCATTAGCTAAGAAAACATCTTGGAAATCATAAGATTCTGGAGTAATATTAATTAAAGTTCCTTGAGGAATCTCTTCTAAAGTTAAATCATCAATATAAAGATATTGATAAGTTGATGAGAAAGAAGTTTTGAAAGCTATTCTTTCATTAGCTCTTACAGGAACTTCCATTTCCACACTATATTCTGCATAAGTTGTTGTCAAATCTAATGTATCAATGGCTGTGAAGCTATCCATTGCTTGATTATATTTACCAAGTATTAAAGTTGGAGTACCTGATCTTTTTGCCCAGAATCTAAGTCTATAAGCATCCATATCTGGAACTACAACAGGTGATATTAATTCTGCCAAAGCAGAACTATCACCAGCGTTATAAGCTCTGTAACTATAAGTCCCATTATTTGCAGAATATGAAGAAGAATATCTTCCAGCTGATGCATAAGAGCTAGTTGAAGTTAAGTTGCTTGTCCAACCAAAGAATCCTTCTTCAGTTTCAAAGTCCTGACTATAAGGAATATTGATCTCATAGATATTAGTATCAATACCAGTACCTGAAAGAGCAATTTCATAAACTTCTCTGGCTAAATCATCAGTGATTTGTAAAGTAGCTGTTTTCTCGCCAGCAGAAGTAGGATTAAAAGTAATACTTACTAATAATTCTTCAGTTGCAGTTAAAGCATAATCTTCACTATCTGTATAAGCAAATTGATCAGCATCAGTACCAGTTATTGAAATATCAGTAATATTAAGACTACCACCACCAATATTTTGGAGTGAGACAATTTCTTCTTCTGATGATTCATTGAGTGAGATTGTTCCGAAAGCTATAGGATCGGTGTTAATCTCAACAACTGGATTTTGTGGTAGTTCTTCAACAGTAACGTTATCAATATAAAGTCTCCAACCATCTAAACCTTCAGCTGGTACGTGAAAAGCTAAGTAGCAATTACCACTGTAAGCTGATAAATCTACAGTTATTTCTTGATAAGTTGTATTTGAATATTCAGCAAGAGGTAAAACAATTTCTGTAAAATCTTCTGCCCCGCTTCCACTTGTTGATAAAACAACTTGGAAATCATTTGGTTCACCAGCTGATTGAACTCTTTGCCAGAATTTTAATCTTTCATTACCTGTTAAAGTTAATTGTGGGGTAATAAGATAATCATCATTACCACCAGCATTATAATCAGTAGTAATAGTAGCTACTTGACTACCTTCATAAGTATTGGAAGTATAGTTTGTTACCCACTTATCATTATCTTCATTATTATCAAGAATTGCCCAATTTAAGTCATCATCTTCAAAATCTTCAAACCATGGAAATTCTGAAATCACAGGATAAGCTGTTGTAAAAGAATATACTTCACTTTCTGTTTCTATAGCAGTAGGACCTACAGCTACAACTTTCCAGAAGTAAGTAGTTCCATTTGTTAATGAACTTGTATAAGGTGAAGTAGCAGGATTAACAATAATTGCATCAGTAAGTTCTGCATTTTCTGCCAAATATAAGACTGCATAATCTGTGTTTGAACCGTTTGTCCATTCTAAGTTTGTATCGATTGCCACATTTAAAGCTCCATTACTTGGGAGTGTTAATTCTGGTATATCTGGAGTATTTGGGTCAACAACTGTTGTAAAAGATCTAATCTCAGATATTACTGCAAGATCAGTTGGTCCAATAGCTTCCACTTTCCAAAAATAAGTTGTACTATAATCTAATGAAGAAGTATATGGTGAAGTAGCAGGATCAACAATAGTTGCTCCAGTAAAATCTTCATTATCTGCTAAATATAATACAGCATGATCTGTGTTTTCACCTTCTGTCCATTCTAAATTTGTATCAATTGCTACATTAGTTGTACCATTAACTGGTGAAACTAAAGTTGGAGCATCTGGTGTGCCTGCAACAAAATTACCCAAGACAACATCATCAATATAGCAATAATAAGCATAATTACTAAAATAGTGGATTGCTACATATTTTGTCTCTGCTGGTAAGGTAGTGTTGAGGTACTGTGTCCAACTTGTTGTTGGGTAAATAGTCTCTGTCCAGGTAAAATCAGTTTCTACATCATTACCAGTTGTTGACCAACCTACAGCGATAGATTCTGAACCAGAAGTATATTTACGATGATAAAATGAAAACTCATTTTCAGCATCAGTCCAATTTATTTCATTAGAAACCATGTACTGATCGTAGGAACTATCTGAACTGAAAGAAGAAAATCTTAGAGAATAAGTTCCAGTGTTAGCATAAGTGTTTGATTGGGTGATTGGGTTAGTTGCACTACCAGTATCAATCAAATTCCAGTTTGGTGAAGGCCAGGTTTCAAATCCATCTGTTAGTTGCTGTGCAAAAACAGATGTTATTGTTAAAACAAATAGCATTAAGGCTAATATCGTTTTTTTCATATTTTCTCCCTTAATTAATGTGCGTTTTATACTCTGAAATGTGCATAAAACACTTTTGCTGTAATTTGTTAGTGAGTCTGAGGGGGATTGTGTAGTGTGCGTGGTGATGCATTTAAATGGTGCAAGCCCCTACAGCCCTAACTCATTACAATGTAATTATTTATAATGTACATGTTAATTTATCATTAATAATATCTTTGTCAATCTTTTTTTAATAATTCTTCATTTTTTCTGGATTACGAGCTTCTTCTTACTAGCTGGGTGCGACTGCATCTCTGCCAGCGTCCAGTGCGTAAGTGTTGGACTTCTGCAATTTTACCATTGACAACGCACACCAGTGCGTGGTGCGGGCAGGGATGCCCGCCTTCCCAGTTAATATGCCAGCAGGGATGTTGACGCTCCCAGTGCGTAAGTAAGTGCTGGACTTCTACAATTTTACCATTGACAACGCACACCAGTGCGTGGTGCGGGCAGGGATGCCCGCCTTCCCAGTTAATATGCCAGCAGGGATGTTGGCATCTCATTCAAATTTCATTTTTCATTTTCTTTTTCATTTTTCATTTTTCATTTTTCATTTTTCATTTAAAAAAGCCCCCGCTTTTTTAGCAGGGGCTTTTGATTAATTAAGGGTTAATATATCTTAGTTTCTACCGAATCTTTTAGCAGGGCTAATAGTATCAGTAGAAGCTTTAACTTTATAGAATTTCATAGGTTCAGTTGCTGTGAATGTATGACCAGTAGCAGCAATTGATTCAAGTAATACATATTCGCCATCAGGTGTATCACAACCGTAGATATTATAAGAGTTTGCATTAGCAGCAACATCCCATGTTATGGTTATTGAAGCACCATCATTAGAAATAACGAAGTTAACAGGTACTTCAGGATCTGTAACCATAGGTTCACCGAAGTAGATGTTATCAATATCGAACCAGTAGTCATTAACACCATCATCTTCCATTTCGAATCTAAAGATAACAGATTGACCAGCATAAGCAGAGATATCAGCAGTAAATGTTGCAAATTCAGCTGAATCTACATGGTCAGTACCATTAACTGCGTCAACAGGGTCAAAGCTTGCGCCATTATCTGTAGAAGCATAAATACTTAAGTAGTCATGTCCTTCAACTGAGGTAATACCTACAGTTCCAGCTGACCAGTCTGTCATTCTGTAATCTAAAGAAATTACTGCAGAAGCAGGAATGTTATTCATTGATTGGAATAGAATATATCCATTTGTTGCAGTGCTATAGATATTCTTATACATAACATAACCCACAGTATTATGAGCACCTATTCCGATATTGAAGTTTTCAGAGGTAATAGCTGCAGGATTAGTAGTAGAACCTTCGAAGTCAATAGCAACAGGCATTGGGATAGATGGGTCAGGAATTGTAGTAAATGACCAGACTTCTATATTACCTGTAGCTTGACCAATAACATTGTAAGGAATAACTTTCCAGTAGTAAGTAGTCTCGTAGTCTAAACCACTGAAATCATAATAATTAGCAATTTCATCTTCAGGAGTTACACTAGCAAATGTTTCATCTGTTGAGAAATAAACATAATAACCATCAGCACCTGTAGCAGCAGACCATGTTAAACTTCCACTAAGAGCTACATTAGTAGCTTCATCAGCAGGAGCTGTATAAGTAACAGGTTCTGGAGCTGAGCCAACAGTTGTGAATGTCCAAGTTACAACTGAATCAGCAATTGTTTCACCAGTATAGTTACGACAAATCACTTTCCATGAATATTCAGTATTTGGATCTAAATCAGTTACAGCATACTCTTCAACAGCAGCAACATTATCAAGAACTTTAACCATGCTACGTGTTGCCATAAGACTACGACTATTAGCTGGTTCAGGTGTTGGTCCAAACCAAAGATCAACTGTTTCTGTATAATCTGCATTATTCCAAGTTAATGTAAGATCTGTTAACTGGTCAATATCCCCATCAGCTGGACTTGGGCTAGTTGCAACTTCAGGAGCTGGTAAAGGATCAGCTGTTAAGTTGATTGTATAATCAATACTTTGAGGTGCAGGATAGCTAGAAATAATTAAGAAATATGTTCCAGCAGGGATCATCTCATTTGTATAAGTTAAAGAATTACTTGAAGTTGATTTAGTCAAAAGAACTTCAGCTGGGGTAGTTTCATTAGGTTCGTCAGCAAGGATAAAAGCACCAATCCAAGAACCAGTTGTTGTAATAGTACCATTTAACAACATTGAATTTGCTAAAGTAAATTGATAAACAACATCATCACCATTCATATAAGAAGAGCTTGGAGAAATCCAACTAGATGAATAATCGTCTATGAAGTCAATTGTATTACCAGTAACATCAACAGCAGGGAAGGTTAAAGGAATAGGATCAGCACATGTTGAACCTTGAGGTGGTAACCAACCACTACCAGTAAGAGCTACTTCATTTACTGCTCTATTATTATTTGAAGCCTTAGAGCTTGAAGAAATTCTTACATTTCTAGCTAGGTCATCAGTTATTGCTAATGTTGCTTCTTTCAAACCTAAAGCATCAGGAGTAAAGGTAACAGTAATAGCTAATGATTCACCATTGTCTAAAGCCATATCAGGGGTTTCATCAACATAATCCCAAGCAAAGAGGCCTGCATCAGTTCCAGTAATTTCAACATTAGAAATGTTAAGAGTACCAGGACCAACATTAGTAATAGTAACTTCTTCAGCTACTGATGTAGTTGCAACTTCAACTTCACCAAAATCAAGAGCTTGACTACTAAGCTCTGCTACTGGTGTTAGAGGAGTTTCTTCAAATGTTATGTTATCTAAATAAATGTAATTAGAAGTATTAGCAAATACAGGTATGAAAGCAAATCTTTCATTACCAGTAGTTGTGCCTTCAAATTCTATAGTTCTTTGTTCATATGTTAATGGAACGTCAAATGTATCAATGGCGGTTAAGACATTTAATTCAGTGTCATATTTTCCTAAAATCATTTCAGAATTTAGTGGACCTTTTGTCCAGAATCTTAATCTGTATCCATCCATATCAGGTACGATATTAGGAGTGATTAGTTGAAGATTTGCACTAGCATCAGAAGAATTATAGAATTCAATAGCATTAGAACCATCTTGAACATTAGTTGCACTTGTATTTAAAGCAACTCTTGCAAAAGTAGAAGTTGATTCTACAATTGAAAGCCATCCATATAAATCACCTTCAAAAGAATCGTTCCATGGTAAATCTTCTGTATATATATTTGTATCAATTGAATTACCAACTAGTTCTACTGTATGAATAACTCTGGCTTGGTCATCTGTAATAACAAGTTGAGCTCTATGATTACCTTCTGTAGTAGGTGCATAGGCAACTTGAACAGACATATTTTCACCAGTTGCTAAAGTAACTTGGTAAGTGTTTTCATCTGTAAGTTGGAACTGATCAGCATTTGTACCACTAATTGTAGTACTAACAAGACCAAGATCAGAAATACCTAGATTACTAACTGTTACAGTTTGAGGATCACTCACTTCGTCCATAATCTGATCAGTGAAGGTCAAGGTATCAGCATTTACTGTGAAAACAGGCTCAAGAGGAAGCTCTTGATAATTAAAACCTGTAACAGGTAAATAAGCTTTCATAGTACCATAAGGAATATTTCCACTTAATAATGGATAATATGTATACCCAGAATTTGATATAGATCTATTTCC
This sequence comes from Cloacimonadales bacterium (SeqCode), assembly GCA_963663475.2. Taxonomy (GTDB): domain Bacteria; phylum Cloacimonadota; class Cloacimonadia; order Cloacimonadales; family JAFGVF01; genus JAEKNW01. The sequence continues at coordinate 191,354 of CAXXJV010000001.1, forward strand.
ATTTACAGAACAAGAATAGAAATCATCTGATGAACCCTGTGCTCCAGATTCTTTTGCGATAAAGGTAACCACTAAATTATTAACATTATCATAGATAAATGGGGTATCTAATTCAATATTAACCACTGGATCACTTGTAGTTGTAGATAAATCACCACTATATACTAAAGTCATTTCATCTAGATCCCAATCATAAGAATCAGCAAAAGTATTCTTAATAGTATGTCCCATATAGATATCAATTTCTTCAGTGAAAGCACTGTTATTATTAAATAAATAAGAAATTGATGTAATATAAGAATCTTCAAAATCTAATTCTGATTGATAATAAATACTTTGAGTTGTTGTATATGGATAGTAAGGATTCATTGGTAGTCCTTGAGAAGTATTTCTTGGACCATCGAAGACAATGTCAGCTCTTGGGAATGGATTACTAACAATAGTGAATGACCAAACTTCTATAATTCCAGTAGCAGGACCAACTGCATTGTATGGTATAACTTTCCAATAGTAAGTTTGTCCATATTCAGCTGAATAAGTATAAGAGGTACCTGTTTGATCAATAGGGGTTACTCCAGCAAATAAAGAATCTGTTGCTAGATACACATTATAGCCATCAGCACCATCTACTGCTTGCCAAGTAAGATTTCCATTTACTGCTACATCTACTGCATCGTCAGCAGGAGCAATATATTCTGTTGAGTCTGGAGCATTGCCTATGGTTGTAAATGACCAAGTAACCACATCAAGTGCAGGTGTTTCACCAGCATAATTGCGATTAACAATTTTCCATTCATATTCAGTATTTGGAGTTAAACCTATTAGAGGATATTCTTCTACAGCAGGTATATCAGTTTCTACTTGAACCATAGAACCAACTTGACCAAAGTAAATATCTACTGTTTCTGTATAATCTGCATTATCCCAAGTTACAGTGAAGTTAGTTGATAAATCAACTGCATCATCACTAGGATATGGATTAGAAGCAGCTGCAGGAGCAGGAATATTCTCTGTATTGATAGTCATTGTAAATGGACCATTATTTGATCCATAACCTGTAACTACTATGTAATAGTCTCCAGCAGGAGCAAAAGAAGGATTCATTTTAGACCATAAAGCTCTATCTCTAGTTTTTACTTCTTCGATAAATCCTCTTCCACCTGTACCAGCAGAAGTCTCATCATCGTTGTAGTACCATGCATCAGTAGAGGTAGTTGCTGTATCTATCTGATCGAAAGAATTAAACACAAAGAGTTTAGTATCCCATTCAGTTCCTTCAAGTGATATATCCATAACTTTTGCTTGTGGTAAAGTAAGTTTATAAACAACAGATGGACCTGTACAGAAGCTATATGTTTGATTATAAATAGAAGTTGTATTTTGTTCTACAATTTGATCAGCTAAAACCAATGTGAATGGATCAGTATGTTCATCACCAGTAGTACTTATGATCTCAGTAGTAATATCAATATCATGATTTATGAAGGTAAATAAATCTAATTTTTCCTTTACTCTTAAATAAGAATCATGAACACCTACAAATGCTGTTAATGCTTTAACATCAACGGTTATAAAGGTCTCAGGTTCCAATATATATGGAAGAGTATTTTCATTTATAACTTCGAAATAAGAAGGATGTCCAACAACAATTTCAGTAATTTCTGCAGAAACAGCACCAACATTGCTAATAGTAACAGTTTGAGCTACAGCAGTTGTATCTCCCTCTAAATATGTACCACAATCAACTGCTTCAGGTGAAAATTCAATAACAGCTGCTGTTGGTATTTCTTCAATATTTACATTATCCAGATAGATACTTCTGGAAGTACCACCCAAACCATGTTTAAAGGCAACATGTTGTAATCCACCTTCACTTGGTAGGTCGACAATATATTGTGTTTGGGTATTTGTTAAATTAAGACTGTCTAATCTTGTAAAAGTTGTATCATCTGTTGGGTCTGTCATTGTTCCAACATATAATACATAACCTGCACTTGCACCTCTAGCATAGAATCTAACTCTGTTGCCAGAATTTTCTATTAGTGGAGTTGACACGATTAAACTTCCACCACTAGAGACAGTACTATTAGTCATATAATAACTATTTGGTGCTGAAACAGGATAAGAAGTAGATACCCTAGTTGTTGCATTTGCATTTCCTGTTGTATTTACAGTTATCCAACCATTAAGATTATCTCCTGAAGCATATGTATCAAAGTTTTCCATAAATGGCACACTTGCCTCACCATAAGCTGTTGTAAAAGACCAAACTTCTGAACTTGTTTCAATAGAAGTTTCATTATTAACAGCTACAACTTTCCAATAATACATAGTGTTATTGGTTAAGTTAGAAGTTGTATAAAGTAAATCACTAGCATCAAGATCTACAGGAACAGCTCCTGTAAAATCGATACTTTCTGATAGATAAAGTGTGAAGCCATCAGTATCAGTTCCTTCACTTGTCCATTCCAAATCACTTATAAGTGGTAGATTTAAAGAACCATCAGCAGGAGATTCAAGATAAGGAGTTGCTGGGGTTCCTGGTAAAGGTACTGTATAGTTTATTTCAGTAGATGAATTTCCAGATGCTAATAAGTTTTCGAGATGATCATATAGATTAAATGAGCATTCTCCAGGGTAAGAACCATTTGTATGGAAATCAGAAGTAATTGTTTGACCTTGTTCAACGTTAATAACAAATTGTACAAATGAACCTGTTGCTACAGTAATATCATCTAAAACAACTTCATCATCAACAAGAACGTCCATAGCAGCGCCATTCCAACCATCTCCATAAGAATCAAGTAATTCAAAAACAAAATTACCTGCTCCCAGAGCAGTTGTAAATGAATATACTGAACTAGCCATTTCAGCACTAGTTGCACTAACCGCAACAACTTTCCAGTAATAAGTAGTACCACTTTCTAAAGAAACAGTATAAGGAGAAGTTGCAGGGTCAACAACAGTTGCATCTGTAAAAGCTAAATTATCAGCAATATATAATACTGTGTGATCAGTATTTGCACCAGTTGTCCATTCTAAATCTGTATCAATAGCTACAAGGGTTTCACCATTAGCAGGAGAAGTTAATGTTGGAGCATCAGGAGCTCCTGCTTCAAAGAGGGTAATTGTGAAATCCATATTTGAGCCCCAAGTAAAGCTTGCAGTGGCATCAAGTGGTAGAGAACCACCTTCTTCTTGCATAACTCTCATTCTTGTTGAACCTGTAAAGTCTGTTGGGACTGTGAAATTATAAGTTTCTATTGCTTCTGGAGTTCCAGCCCAATCTCCAATAAGTTCACTTTCAGCAAAAGTTCCATCACTATTCCAGTCAATCCATACTGAGCCTACACCAGAATAGGTATATAAAGGAGTTATATCACCCCAAGTGACTGATACATCATATGAATTACCAGCGATTAAAGTAGCGACTAATGCAGTTTGATTATCTAAACCCATAACTGCTGCTGTTGGAGTATAATTAATACTTGAATTTTCTCCTATTAACGTAACATTCATTACATTAGAATCAGCAGTATTTGAAGGTCCATTTTCACTATAAACCTGAGCAAATAAGCTTGTTATCATTAAAACGCTTAGCAAAAGAGCTAATATAGTTTTTTTCATAATTTTTTTCTCCCATAACATTTTAGTGTTATTGTTTTTTGGGTGTAACATATAATTGAAAGTGTTGAAAAATTTCCACAAGTTGGCCGCTAATGATTACTGTGGTGAGGTAATCAAAAGCGTACCAGACATTGCTTTACGAATTTTTTAAAACTTCTCAATGTGCTGTTACTTATTTAATTTTTACTTACTTAGGTGGTCTAGCAATTTGTTAATTTCTTACGAGAATTACAGTGGTGACGTAATTACTCATTTAACAAATCCTAAACATACACCCCAGTTTCTTAATCCTTAGCCTTAATCACTGGTCTTGGCTACTTTCTTATAGTAGTGTGGTGGCATTTCTAATGATACATAGCCAAGAGTGACCAAAGAAAAGATCGATTTCTCTTCAATTCTAAGAACATTTTATACTTGATTGATTTTATCTGTCAATATCTTTTTTAATCTATTTTATATTTTTCTCATTTTTGCTACAGTTTCTGAAATTATGTTTTTAATTATTGACTTGCAAATATCGGCATTTGAAATACATTTTAAGCAATTTTTTTTATTTCTCTGATCAAAATCCTTCTAACATGACTAATCCTTCCTTTACAGTCTTTCGATGAAAGTCCAGGTTTCATCGAAAGACTGTAAAGGAAGGATTAGGGATCTTCAAGCTAGGAAGGGAAATTCTAATTATTTTTGCAAAAGTGGTCAATTTATGAAAAAATGGCTCCTTAAAGATTATGAGGACTCATAAAATTAAAATAAATTTACATGAATGATAGAGCATTAAAGGTCAATAACCCGATGTTCTTATGATAAAACAATCTAACACTTATAAAAGGAGGTTAAAACAATGGTTATTGTCGGTTTTAAATTACCCCATGGATTAAAAGCTAAAGCAAAAAGAAATGGATACGCATTTGCTAAATACTCTAATCAACTAAACTATCACCTAAAAAAGAAAAATTCTCCCCCAATTGTGGAAAAACATCAACACTTTGGACAAATTATGAAGCAATTAAAACTTGCCTATAAAGACCTTAGTGATGAAGATAGACAAGCTTTAAGGCAAAGAAGAAAAGAGGAAGGAAGTACTAAGTCGGACTGGATACACTTTATCAGAGAATATTATCAGAAGGAGACAGGAAGACAAAGACAAAGAGAAAGATAGTTTCACTAAGAAACTATGGACTGAACCATCCTTGCTCTCAGAAGATTGTGCAAGCAAGGATGCTACCAATAACTGGGAAAGCGGGCATCCCTGCCCGTACCGCTAACTAACTGGATAGGGGTAGGGGAGCTACCATTACTGACTCCCCTCCCTCCGAACCGTACGTGCGGTTCTCCCGCATACGGCTCTCCAGATAATAATTTACTCTCTGTGTAGAGATTGACATAATTGACGATGGGTTTCGGTTAATGAGAGAAGCCCAGCGTCTTCAAAGATTTTGTTTGGGTATCTGAAATTATCTCTATATGTTGTTGCAATTCCTTTTCGTTTTTCAAACTTCTTTAGTATACTTCTTAGTCTTCGTCTTATCCATCCGTCCATATCTGGAAAAGTTGTTTTGTAGCAGTGTTTGTAATATTCAAACCAGCCTCGTATAATCGGATTTATCCTCTTGATTATTTCTTTTAAACTTTTCCCATTTGTTCTTCTGGTATGTTTCCTAATACTATCCCTGAATTTCTTTTCACTCTTACGTTTAGGAAACTTTCAGAAAATCTTTGTCTTCTCGTAGTTCTTAGATTTAACAAATCTATATCCCAAAAATCCTATCTCATCTTGCATACTATCAAGTATTTTAGTTTTGGTAGGATGGAGAATTAACTCAGCTTTTTCTGTCCATTCCTTTACTGTTTCAAGTGCTTCTTCTGATTCTTTCTGGCTTCTACACATAATTATAAAGTCATCTGCATATCTTACCATTTGATAGTTTTTACTACTTATTAACCAGTCAAACTTATTTAGATAGATATTTGCTAATAATGGACTTAATACTGCACCTTGTGGTGTTCCTTTTTCGGGAATCCATGTATCTAGCCCATTAAATATACTTTGATTCAGAAATTTCTGAATTAGTTCTAGTACACGACTATCAGATATCTCTTCTTTTACTAAATCCATTAACTTTGATTTAGGTATTGTATCAAAATATCCTTTTAAGTCTGCATCAACTACATATCGATAGCCTCTTTTAAGGTTATTATACACTATTCTGAGTGCATCTTTACAACTTCTTTTAGGTCTAAAACCAAAGCTATTTTCTGAAAATTTGATTTCAAATATTGGCTCGATTACATTCCTTATTGCTGTTTGAACTATTCTGTCTTCAACTGTTGGAATGCCTAAAGGTCGCTTTTCCTTACTTCCAGGTTTATCTATCATTACCCTTTTAATTGCATTTGGCTCGTATTCCTGCATTTCTAATCGCTTAGCTAATCTTTGCAACCTTTGTTCTACATGTTTCTCATAATGAGAGATACTCATATTATCAACGCCTGCACTTCCTTTATTAGCTTTTACTCTTTTCCATGCTGATAATAGATTGTCTTTTGAATATACTTTATCTATTAAGCTAAACCATTTGCCTCCTTTGACTCCCCTTTGGAGAGCTGTCAACATTTTGTCTGTCCAGACAGACGATTCAGTCCATTTCCACTCTAATCTTATGAGAGAATTTTCTTCTTGTCCTTGTCTAGTCTTTTGTGACACTAACGAACATTTGTCTTTCATCTGTTTTTCCTTTTAAAATTTTATTATCCTGCTCCCCTTCGCTACTTTCAGGTTATGTTGTCCTGAATATCAACACTACTATGAGAGCTCTGACTCCTGAATACATCTCTACCTATATTCAGGTCTCATAGCTTACCGATAACGACCTTCTTACCATTCCATCTCCAACCACATCTAACGTCCTGATATAGCTTACCGTTCAAACATCATACAGCTTATCAGGTGTATGGCAAGCGGTGTAGGTTCTCACACCTTCCTGCAATACCATCATCAGTTTTCACCTTGCAATCGGAGGCTCAACACTATTAGCTGCCGAATCGAGTTCACTTATGTTACGGACTGGTATTTCACTTCCAGTTACTCCCCACCCAACCTCACGGTTACGCAGTTACTTTCAGTTACAGAACTTTTGATGTAAGTTCTGAGTAGGACTTTCACCTACCTGATAGTTATCTATCACTATCGTACGGTCGCGGGATTCTAGCCCGCGGTTACGCAGATTACAAGTGGTTACGGGGCCTATGGAGTGGAAGCATCCTTGCTTGCACACACATTATTCTGAGACCAGGGATGGTCTCAGTCCATAGTTTTTTTAGCCCGCATTTACGCAGATGACAAGCGGTTACGGGAACGGGTCGCGGGATTCTAGCCCGCGGTTACGCAGGTTAAAAAGTGGTTACGGTGCCTATGGAGTGTGGAAGCATCCTTGCTTGCACACACATTATACTGAGACCAGGGATGGTCTCAGTCCATATTTTTTTAGCCCGCGGTTACGTAGATAAAAAAGTGGTTACAGGATTAACCAGCATTCCTGCTAGCATCTAATGTATCAAAATGAGCAAACAGCATCTTTTTTTTGGGCTAAAAATTCCTTACCCTGTATCCCATTTTCCTTTAACAAATGAATAATCTATCTATATTACATCCCCAAAAATACGATAATTATTGACAAATAAGTAATATTATCTATAAAAGACATATCATGTAGGAGGTTATTGTAATGAATAAAGATTTAGAAACTAACAAGGGCTGGTACAAAAGAAAATATTTACCCCATTATGATCAGGAAAGAATATATCAGCATATTACATTTAGACTATTTGATTCTGTACCAAAATCACAAATTGAAAAATGGAAAAATGTTTTACTTGCTAGTAAATCAATGATTGATGATAGTGAATTAGGATTACAAATAAAATTACAAGCGAAAATTACGGAATTTGAAGATAAAGGCTTTGGTAATTGCTATTTGCAAAACTCACAAGTGAGACATATTGTTGAAAACTCTCTACTTTTCTTCAATGAAAAAAGATACAAATTAATTGAATGGAAAATTATGCCTAATCATGTTCATGTATTAATTGAAGTTTTTGCAGGTGAAAATTTGCCTAAAATCGTATATAGTTGGAAATCTTATACTGCCAATAAATGCAATAAAATACTTAATCGTAAAGGAAAATTCTGGATGGATGATTATTATGACACTTTCATTAGAAATGAACAACATTTTTTGAAAGTAATTGAATATATAAGAAATAATGATAAACCACAAGATGAGAAAAGATGCTAACTTGTAAGGCAGGACGGTCTGTGTAAAAAAGAAATAATCTATTCACTAATTTCACTAATTTCACTAAGAATTGGATTAAGATTTCGGGGAAATTCCATAAAATAACTGAAAGTGATAAATACTTTAGTTCAAGGTAAAAGCCAGTAAGGCTGGTAAAGTTTCGTAAGCACTTGATATCTGAGTAACCGCGGGCTGGAATCCCGCGACCCATTCCCGTAACCACTTGTCTTATGCGTAAACGCGGGCTGGAATCCCGCGACCCAATCCCATAACCACTTTTTATCTGCGTAAACGCGGGCTGGAATCCCGCGGCCCATTCCCGTAAGCACTTGATATCTGAGTAACCGCGGGCTGGAATCCCGCGACCCAATCCCATAACCACTTTTTATCTGCGTAAACGCGGGCTGGAATCCCGCGACCCAATCCCGTAAGCACTCGCCTTCTGCGTAATCGCGGGCTGGAATCCCGCGACCCAATCCCGTAAGCACTTGATATCTACGTAACCGCGGGCTGGAATCCCGCGACCCAAAGGCGTGCATAACTTTAGCTTTAGGCAAACAAACAAAAAGCCCCAGCTTTAGCCAGGGCTTTAATTTATTTGAGTTTGCGGACAAGGATGTCCACCTTCCCAGTTAGGAAGATGCCTGCAAGGATGCAAGCGCTCCCAGTGTTAATTATTTAATTTTTACAATCTTGAAGTTCTTTGTTTGTGTAGGAGAAGTCATTCTAACAAAGTAGATACCGTTAGCAACTTTCTTGTTGTTAGCATCTCTACCATCGAATTCGAAGTTATGCTCACCAGCATTGAATGATTCTCTTCTTACAACTTGACCTAAAAGGTTGTAGATAGTTACAGTTGCAGTTTCGCCTTCTTTAACTCTTAAAGAAGTAGAAGTTGATGTTGTGAAAGGTGAAGGACCGAAGTTACGGAAAGTAGTTTCTGTGATACCAGGAACTACAGGATCATCTTCAACTGTTACAACGATAGGACCATGGAAAGAATTTTCGTTTGCTAATTCAGAAACTTCTAACCAGTAGTAGTAAGTTGTAGATTCAACTTCATTATCTGTATAAGTATAAGTTTGTGTTTGTGTTTGGTTATGTGGAGCTACTATTGTAGGATTGATTCTGATAGCTTGTGCTTGGTTATCAGTTTCAGCTCTATATACATTATAACCTTGAAGGTTAGATTCTGACTCAGTTACCCATTTTAATGTAACATATTCGTTAGCATGTGCTACAGCTGTGAATGATGAAAGAGTTACAGGAAGGGTGTTTGGGTCATATGCAAAAATGTCTGTTGGACCTTTAGCACCAAAATCAATAATAATTGTTAAAACACCACCAACAAATGTATAGTCTGCTGGATCTACTGGATTATCACCATAGTAAACAACAATATCAGACCAACCAAAGTTGAATACAAATGTATATATACCTGAAGCTTGTCCAATATTTGAACTAAAATATTGAAGTCCACTAGGGATAACGATACCAGCTATTTCTTGTCCAACAGTAACAGGAACTTCTACAGGTGCTGTATATGTTCCACCAGCAGGAATAGTAATATTGATAACTATATCATTTGGATTTTCAGGATCACCAATAACAACTTCATCAGTTGTTGTAAATGTCCATATTGGCATATCGCCACCTGGATATAATTTTCCAGGAGGAAGATCTCTATTTGTTTTCTTTAAACCTTTTTTTGCTGCATTATTAACAAAAGGTTTAACATACCATTCATATTCAGTATTATATTCTAATGGTTCATCAATAGCAAACTCAAGAGCAACAACATCATCTTGATAGAAACCATCAACATAAACTTCATAACCGTCAGGGACTACAGTACCTTCATAAGTCCAAGTTAATGTTGGCATAAGTTCTACACCAGTTGCTTCATCAGCAGGTGTGTCAACTGTTGCCCATGCATCTGGACCAACAGCAGGAGCAGCCTTTGTAGTGAATGTCCAATCTGCTGGCATGTCGCCTTCTGGGTATAATCTTTCAGGTTCAACTCTACTTGCTTTCATTCCACGTTTTGCTGCAGGTTCAATATAAGGTTTTATACCCCATGTGTAAGTTGTTTCATAAGCTAAATCAGCAGGATGGATATAACCGAACATTGTGTTATCAGCTTCAAAAGCTACATCATCTACATGAGCACCATCAAGCCAGACTTCAAAACCATCTGGTTCAACTGTGCCTTCATAGTTCCAGCCAAGATTTGGGTAATTCATGTCCATATCGGCATCATTAATACCAACACCAGTTGCACCATCAGCTGGGAACAAGTATGTTGCCCATGCGTCTGGAGCTACGGGACCTGTAGGTCCGCCCCATGCGACCGGATTAGCTTCTAATTGTTGGTCAGCACCAGTTTTGCTTATATCAACGGGACCATGTTCATTTCCATCACCATCAATAAACCAGAAATTACAATGTACATTACCTCCACCAGCACCGAAATTTGTCATATATTGCATTTGAACCAATAATCTACCAGGTGTATCAGCATCATCAGGTCCTAAATATTGAGTAGTTGATGCATTTAAATCTTCTTCATTAGGCCAATTCCAATACATAGTATTTCTTGTTCCATAGAGTACGTCAAACATACCATCAATAGCTTCATTTCCAAAGTAAAACTCAACAACTTTGATTCCTACTGTACCAGCTGGATGATAACCTAAAGACTCTGTTTGCAAATCAATTGCAACGGTGTAAGGGTTTTGGGCAAAAAGCCCAATCATGCTTAGTAAAAATAGAGATACAATTAATAATTTTTTCATTTTTTCTCCCCGATATTATTTACGTGCTGAAGCACGTTTACTTGTTATGTTTCTGCCAGCTGGAGCATTCCAACCAGTATATGCTTCATTTGTATAAATTAAGAAACCATCTCCAATGTTGATATCAAACGATGAACCTGGAGTTGATACTAAATATTGACTCCAACCATGAGTTTCATTATCCCAAGTTGAAATTGAAGTAATGCCTCCACCAATTGCTGCAGCAAAATCAGCTGTGGTAGTAATATCGCTTCTATTAAGAGGTAACATCATTGTGTGGAAATCATTAGCAACTAAATCATAATTGGCTTGAGTTGGTAGAGTACCTGCACAGTAAAAATCTACATTAGTTGTTCCACCCATATAAATAAGGAAAGCATCACCAGGCTGAATATCAAATGATGAGCCTGGAGTTGATACAAGATACTGCTCCCAACCATGAGTTTCATTATTCCAAACTGATATAGAAGTAACATCTGGGCCAATAGCAGCTGCTAATTCAGCAGTAGTAGTAATCCCAGTATCTCCCATTGGCAAGGCGATCATATTAAAATCGTTTGCATATAATTCATATTTCACATATCCGACGACGTCGCTGAATTCAGATTCAACAGCGAACATAAAAGTTACGGACGCAATCAAAAGCGCTAAGACAAGCAACTTTTTCATATACGAACCTCCATAAGTTCTTTTTTTGTTTTGGTCACCACACCACTACAATGTCATAATATGCATATAAATAATAAGTGTCAAATATTTTTTTAGATAAAATAAGTTTTTAGAAGTGAGGAGATGGCGAGATGCTTATTTAGAGGTGTTTTACATGGGGAAAAAGAATTCTTAATAATTACACAGGGGTATGGGGAGATTCACCACAAAGGCACGAAAACATAAAGGAAAAAGAAGGTGATGAATTACTTATTATTATTTGACACTTTCAGGGATTTTCTATATGGTGTGTCTCTACAAGGGGTTTGCACCCCTTGCTGACAAATATCATCCTTTCTGGATTTAATAATTTTGGTGGTTAAACCCAAATGGTGCAATAGAGCTTTAGAGAAGAGTGCTAGATTCTTTTAGCAAAATAGCTTACAGTGTAAAGAATCGTTTACTCTCCCCGCCTTACGGCACCCCTCTCATACCGCTCTTACGAGCTGAAAGGGGAATTAAGAGACAATCCCGCGACCCAAATACAGGCAGACTTTTAGTAAGCTAATTTTTTCCTAAACTCTGTGTTAAGGATCTTTTTCTTCTTTTTTTTTTGCTTTTAGCAAAAAGTAATTCGTGAAATCCGTGGACAGACTATTTCTATCACACCGTCTCCCCGTCTTTGAGCCAAAGGGGAAGCTACATAATTTCCAGTAATTCTACTTGGAATTTAAGGTCTGCATTTGGTGGGATAACTCTGCCAGCTCCACGGGAGCCGTAGCCAAGTTCAGCAGGGATAAGCAGGGTTCTTACTTCACCTACTTTCATACCTAGGACACCTTGATCCCAGCCTTTAATAACTCTACCAGCGCCTAATTGGAAGGTAAAAGCTTGGTCTCTATCTTTAGAGGAATCAAATTTTGTTCCATCCATTAGCCAGCCAGTGTAGTGAACGAGAACCTTATCGCCTTTTTTAGCAGCAAGTCCATCGCCTTCAACATCAATAGTGTACTTTAATCCGTTTTCCATAGTTATCAATCCTTTTTCATTAGTTTGAGAGTCTTTTCCTTGATTGCTACAAGCAAAGCTAGCTAGGGTCAAGACAATCAATAGTAGGTAAGAAATTTTTTTCATATTTTCATCCTTGTCTAGTTTTTTGAACCAAAATATGGGAGCTTGGCTTTTGTGTAAACATAATTCTTGACTAAATAGGGAAGAAATTTATTGCTATCAATATGAGAAAATATTTAGACAGAGCCAAAATAGACTATGTAATAGAGCATTTAAAGTTAAGATGTAAGCTAGATCAAGACTTAGTGGAGAGAATTATCTTTTTACAGGAAGATAATTTAAGTAATTTGCCTAAGAATAGGATAGTCTTTCCTCTTAGTGCTAAAACTTATAGGGAGGACAAGGAGATTGGAGGATTAGCCATTCTCTACCCTATTTATGGTGATAGACAAGACCATTATTTTTGGGATAATGGATGTCTAGTCTTTTCTCATGATATTTTTAAGGAAATCTTTTGTTTGCAAACTTTATATTATGAGCAAGAGATAGTAGGCAGGGATAGGTTAGGTCGGATAAGGGGTGAAGACAGTTTGAATTACAGGATGAATTTTCTGAGAAAGCCCATAGTAGATTATTTATATGAGCTGATTATCCAGGCTATTGCAGAATATGCTAGCAAGAATAATCTGCCTTTTACCAGGAAAGATTTGCTTAGCAAGCATAGCTTTTTGTTGAGTCATGATGTAGATAGGATTGAGACTTATTCCTTTTATAATTTACTAAATTCTTTTAAGAAGTGTCTACAAAAACCTACAAATTCAAATTTTAAGAATAGTCTAAAACATATACAAGAGTATTTTCGTTTTGGTAAGAGAGCTAATCCTCTTTGGGATTTCCCTCAACTAAGGGAGATTGAAAAGTCTTTCCAGATTAAATCTACCTATTATTTTTTAAATCGGGGTCAGCTGCATAAAGATGCTTACTATTCTTTAACCAATCCTAAAATCTTAAGATTAATTAAAGAAATCCAGTCTGACGGCAATGAAGTTGCTTTGCATGTGACTATTGCTGGCAACAGGAGGCAGGAAGTTCTAGCAGATAATTTAAGGTCTTTAAATAGGGTAATTAAGGGTCAGGTTAGTGGGGTTCGTTCTCATTGGTTGAGATTTGAAGCTGGAGAGACAGCTGATATTTTAGAAAGGCTGGGACTCAAGTATGATACGTCGATAGGACATTTTTCCCAGGTAGGATTTAGGTCAGGAACCTGTCTTCCTTACAGACTCTTTTCTTTTGCCCAAAATAGGATGCTTAATGTTTGGGAGATACCTTTAATTTACATGGATTGTATGATTTTAGATTATCAGAATTATAGTCAAGAGCAAGCCTTAGAGATTTTAGCAGATCTTTTAGAAGAGGTTAAGAAATTTAGAGGGATTTATAGTATCTTGTGGCACAATGGAAATCTGGCCCAGACTAGTCCTTTTGGGAGAAAGGATTTTTACGAGAAACTACTTAGAATGATTATGGATTCTAGACCTAACAATATGACTGCTGAGTCTTTAATAAAACAAATTGAGGAGACCTACTAGCATGTGTGGAATAAGTGGGATATTTTCTTTTAGGGGAAATGATATAGATTTTACTAGTATAGTAGCTATGAACAATAAGATACGGCATCGAGGGCCTGATGATGAGGGTTATTTTATGCAAGGTGGGGATCATAGTGGACCAGGGCTTTATTGTGGTAATGATTCAACTTTAGAGATTAAGAAAGCTTTTCCCCATGTTAGTAAAAGTCCAGCAACAAATCTTGCTTTAGGATTTAGAAGGCTAGCCATTATTGATTTAAGTGAAGATGGTCATCAGCCTATGCAAGATAAATCTGGTCGCTATACAATAGTCTTTAATGGTGAGATCTATAATTATCTGGAATTGCAGGCAAGTTTAAAGTCTAAAGGTTATACTTTTACGAGTAAGAGTGACACAGAAGTCTTATTAACTATGTTTATTGAATATGGGATAGATTCTTTTAATTATTTAAATGGAATGTGGGCCTTGGCAATCTGGGATAGTATGAAAGAAGAGTTAATTTTAGCCAGAGACAGGTGGGGTATCAAGCCCTTATGTTATTATAGGGATGGGGAGCGGATAATTTTTGCTTCGGAAGAGAAGCAGATAATAGGAGCAGGGGTTAAGATAAGTCCTAATTTAGACATGATTTATAGGTATTTGAATTTGGGTTCGCTGGTTGCATATGGTGATGAGACCTTTTATAAGGAGATTTCCAGTGTTAAAGCGGGAACTCTTATGAGGATAAGTAAAAATGAATATAAGTCTATTGCCTATTATAACATGGATATTTCTGCCTTTGAAACTTATGATTTAGCTTTTGAGGAAGCTAGAGAGACTTATCAAGACTTGTTTGCCAGATCAGTTAACTTACGGATGAGATCAGATGTGGAAGTTGGTTCTTGTTTAAGTGGAGGATTAGATTCTTCGGCAATTGTCTGTCAGGCAGCTAAAGCCTCTAGTAGTTCTTTCAAGACTTTTTCAGCCTACTATGACAATTCTCCTGCTTATGATGAGAGGAAGTGGATTGAAATAGTTAATAAGGCTTATAATTGCCATTCTTATCTCATAAGTCCTCATGATAAAGATGTTGCTAGAGATTTTGCTAAGATAAGCTATATTCATGATAGACCTGTGATTGGGTCAAGTCCTGTTTCCCAATATTATGTAATGAAAAGAGCTCAGGAAGCAGGGGTTAAGGTTGTGTTAGATGGACAGGGTTCTGATGAAATAACAGCTGGCTATAATCATGCTTTCTATCGTTATTATGCAGATTTAATCAAGGGGAGAAATTTCATAAGATTGAGTGATGAGTTACCAGACTATTTACTAAATCACCCTAAGGGCAATTCTCTATCCAAGCTGGGGAAAATCTTATTTACCCTGATTATGAAAGAATCTTCTCTCTATAATTTTGAGATTAGGAAGCTTAATCCAGAAGTTATGCATAGTAGGTTTAGGCAGGGTATTTTGTCTGAAATTGAAGATTTAAAGACTTCTAAATTATCTAATTTTCAATACAATCTCTTAAGGAATATCTTCCTCCCCTCTCTTCTCCACTTTGAAGATAGGAATTCAATGGCCTTTTCTCTAGAAAGTAGGGTTCCTTTTCTAGATGTTAATTTAGTTGAGTTTGCCTTTTCTCTTCCTTCCCACTATAAGATCCAGGGTAGTCAGGGTAAGTATATCCACAGAAAAAGCTTACAGAATATTGTACCTGAGGCTATATATAAGCGTAAAGATAAGGTAAACTTTGCAGCTCCTGGAGAGATTATCTGGTTACGCAAGGCTATGCTGGCAGATTTAAAGGCTACCATTAACTCTCCCCTCTTTACTAAGAGTAAGCTGTTTGATACTATCAAATTAGGGGAAATTATTCATAATTACTTGCTAGGCCATAATAGGTATGCAGGACTTGTCTGGAAATTGTATGGACTGGGAGTCTGGTATAATCTAAATTTTGAAGGAAAGTATGCACAAGAATAAAATCAAGAATACAGCAAAAAATACATTAGTTTATAGCATTAGCAATGTCTTGGTAAAGATGTCAGGACTGATTCTTTTGCCCCTTTATACTTCTCATATTTCACTAGCACAATATGGTTTATTGGGTTTCTATGAAATCACTTTTGAAGTTTTACATTTAATCTCTGGTTTGGGTATAGATAATGCTCTTGCTAGGTGGTATTGGGATAAAGATGAGAGATTTACTCAGAAAGAAGTAGTTTTCAATGCTGGATTAGTTTCGCATGTAACAACTTTTCTTATAATGTCCTTAGCCTTTTTAAGTCTAGTAGCCTTCTCTGATACCCTGCTCTGGGAAAAGCAATCTAATTCTTTACTCTTTTGGTTTGTTATCAGTAGTCTGACAAGAGTCTTAATCAGACAGCCCTTATTGCTAATGAGGATTCAAGAGTTATCAGTTAGGCAAACTCTGATTAATATTATTCGAATTATTATTGTGGTAGGTATATCCTTTGTTACTATTGCCCATTTAAAGTTAGGTCTTGCGGGTATTTTCATAGCTGAGACCTGTGCAAATGCTTTAATACTCCCCTATCTTTACCGGTATTTATGGAAAAATATTGTCTTTAAATATAATCTATTCTTGATTAAAGATATGCTAGCCTTCTCTCTTCCCCTTGTTTTATCCTCCTTCTTAGCTTTAATTTTAACTCTTTCTGACCGCTATATTATTCAATACTTTGGTAATTTTGAAGATACAGGAATTTATACTCTGGCCTACAAGATATCTAATATCATAAGGGTCTTTGTAATCCACTCTTTTGCCCAAGCTTATATACCCGTCTTTTATAGGTATATGGAAGACCAGGATTCCCGCAATTTCTATGTTAAATCAGTAAGCTACTACACTTTTGTAGCCTCTATTATCGCCTTAGCTTTGACTATTTTCGGACAGGAGGCTATTCAAATTGTAGCTCAATCTGCAGACTATTATTCTGCTTATAAACTCCTCCCCTACCTAGTGATTGGTGTTATCTTTGCTGGACTTAGGCAAATCCTAGTCTTACCAATTAATAAACATAAAAAAACTAAACTTATTTCAATTATAACTATTAGTGCTGGTTGCTTTAACTTAGTATTAAATATCCTCTTAGTCCCTCTCATGGGGGCCAGAGGTGCAGCCCTAGCCACTGGGCTTGCCAACTTGTTTGTCGTAATCTTCTACTACTATTTTGTGAATAAACTAGAGAAAATTCGCTATGAAGATAAAAAGATTATCAATGCTATTGGACTTACTATTATCTTATCAGCCATTGCCTTAGCTATCTCAGACCTTGATATCTATTATCGACTAGCTATTAAAATCATCCTGTTTGCTAGTTTCCCCCTTATTCTCTTTCTCAGTGGTTACTACGATAAAGAAGAAATTCACCAGATTAAACATGCCCTAGGTCAACTAAAAAATAAGTATGTAAAATAATTAAGGAATTAAAAATGAATGACTTAGATATTTTCTCAGTTCAAGAAATTAATAATCATATAAAGAATATTTTGGAAAATAATATTCCTAACCTTTATGTCCAAGGACAGATTGCTAACTTTGTCAGACACTCTTCTGGCCATATCTATTTTTCTATCAAAGATGACTTTTCTACCCTCCGCTGTGTCTTCTTTAAACAATATAATTATGGTCTAGACTTCTTGCCAAAAAATGGAGACCAAGTTATCCTCTTTGGTAACATCAGTCTCTATGTTAAAGGTGGTTCTTATCAGTTTAATGTGAGAAATATCTTCTCTTCTGGCAAAGGTATCTTGCAAATTAAATTTGAACAATTAAAGGCTAAACTGCATGCTCAAGGTTATTTCGACCAAGCCCATAAAAAAACTATACCTAAATTTCCTAATAAAGTAGCTTTGATAACATCTCCCACTGGTGCAGCCTTGCAAGATTTTAAAAATGTTATCTTTAGACGCTTCCCTATTGAACTTATTTTATACCCAGTAACTGTGCAAGGAGAAAATGCTGGTAAATCACTGACTGCAGCTGTTCAGTATTTTACTGCTAACCCCATTGCAGATGTCTTAGTCATCTCTCGTGGAGGTGGCTCTCAAGAAGACCTCTTTTGCTTTAATGATGAAGATCTTGTGAAAGCTATTTATGACTGCCCAATCCCTGTCATTAGTGGGGTTGGACATGAAATAGATTTTACTCTGACCGACTTTGTAGCAGACCTAAGAGCTCCTACTCCTTCTGCTGCTGCTGAACTTGCGGTTCCTGATCGAGGTCAATTACAAGATTCTCTTAATAGAATCAAAACAGAGTTTAAAGTAAGCTTACAAGGCAAAATTCACTACGAAACTAATAGGCTAAATAGATTTAAAAAAACTCTGTCTGACCTGAAAGTTGAATCTAAGCTAAATCAAAAACGCTTAGAACTTTTAGAATTGGAAAAAAGCTTGGCTAACATGGCTAGTGTTTCTAATTTCCTTAGACAAAAATTGACTAATCTGGCTGAAAATCTAGAGTATAGGTTTAAGACTAAAGCTGAAAATAAAATCGCTAGTGATAAAAACTTACTGGCTAATGAGAAAATTAGACTTAGCTCCTTGCTGACTGCTAAACTTGTTGAGGAAAAACACTACTTTAAACTGCTTAGCAGTAAAGTAGAATCTCATTCTCCTCTGGCTATCCTAAAACAAGGCTTTGCCTATGTTTCCCAGGATGGTAAATTGCTGGCTAGAGCTAGTAATGTGGATAAAAATACTGAAGTGAAAATTAGATTCTATGATGGCCAAGTGGCTGCTAAAATTGTGGATGATGAGAGTTGAGAGCCTAGCTGGTAAGGCGGGCTGGAATCCCACGACCCAATCCCGTAACCACTTGATTTCTGAGTAACCGCGGGCTGGATCCCCTTTCAGCTCGTCAGAGCGGTGTGAGAGGGGTGCCGTAAGGCGGGGAGAGTAAACAATCCCCTTCACACAGACCGGAGTTCCTCAGCCGTAGGCAAGGGACTTGTCAATGGAAGTTTAAACTGGTACACTTTTGGAAGTCATAACTGGTACACTGTTGTAAACAATTTTTTTCTACATTTTTCCTTTCATTCGATAGCTATTTCCATCGATCAGGATAGTTTCAGCATGATGGACTAATCTGTCGACTATTGCTGTAGTGATAACATTATCTCCAAAAGATTCTCCCCATTCTTGAAAAAGTCTGTTTGAGGTTATTATGACTGATCTGAATTCATAAAGTTCATTAACAAGCTTAAAGAATAAACTTGCATTAACTGCCTTAATAGGTAAATATCCTATTTCATCAATAATGATTAAATCATTTTTTACTAATTTAGATATCCACTTTTTAAAATCATTTTCATTATTGGCTATAATCATTTCATCGATTAATTCATTCATATTGTAAAATATTACCTTGTATCCTTTCAAAATAGCTTCATATCCCAAGGCAATAGATATATGCGTCTTACCAACCCCTGGAGGTCCCATTAATATTTTGTTTTCTCTGTTATCGATCCAATTAAACTCCTTCCACTCTGTTATCATTCTTTTAGTTACTGAATGCTGATATTTAAAATCGAACTCATCAAAATTCTTTAATATTGGGAAATTTGCCCTTCTTAATTGCAAAGATATCAATGTCTGATTTCTGCTATTGCATTCATTTTCAATAACATAAGATAAAAAACTAAGATATGATAATTCTTTATCTTGTGCATATTTTAAATATGATTCTAAATTATTAATTGTATGTCTGCATCTAATTCTTAATAAATTTTTCCTTAAATTTTCTATCATTTTATTATCCTATCATATATTGATAAATCTCTTTGAATTAAAGATTTTTTAGTGTTTTCTTGATTGTATGAATTAGCCTTTTTGATGTTTAGCAATTTGTATTTTTTGTTTTCTTCATTAACTATACTTTCAATTTTAGTTGCTCTTATATCTTCTAATTTAAGAACTTTGGAAATTATTATTGACCAATTAAGATGTTTATTATTATTAATAAATTTAAGTAATGCTAAAAGTTGCTCTCTTGGATTTTTGCTGTTGTTTGAAATAAGAGAATCTAGCAAAATGGAGATATTAATCTTATTGGGGAATAATGCCTTAATTTCTTCTTTTAATTTCTCAATTGTTTGAGAATAATCGATATAATGACATTGAGATATAATAGGTCTTCTTTTTTCTTGTGATAATCTGTGAGAAGCAACTTTTTTTCTACTCTTAGTATCTAATATTTCCAAAGAAGTTCCATTCTCTCTTACATATACACTCTTTTGCTGATAGAGATAAGGTACAGAATATTTATTTCTTTTCCAGGATATTAATCCTGTTTTATCTACTTTTCTAAGTTCTTCGATATATAAATTATAGGATCTAAGGATCTTCTCTTCTTCTTTAAACATATTGCGTGGAGTTTCATTTAAGGAACTGTGAATTCGATTATTAACCTCTTCAAACCAATCTTTTGCTCTAACTCTTACTTCTGACAAACCACTAAAAACTTCACCATAAAGAAAATCTTCTTTTACTTCTCTAACTGCTCTTTCAACTAATCCCTTACTCTCAGGATCATAACCCTCACAAGAATATGGATTTATTGATAGATTGTTCATAAATTGGAAAAACTTACTATTATAAGTAACCTCTCTATATATTTCTTTGATTACTACTAGTTTTGTTTGATCATAAATCATTGTCTCTGGTATATATCCGTAATATTCAAAACATTCTTTATGAGCACTAATAAAATCATCTGTATTATATGGCTTAAACTGGAAATGCACAAAAGTCATTCTTGAATAGCAATATTTAAACACGCAAAAATATATCTTTTTCCGCTCTTTATTTGATAGTTTAATATAACATTCTCCAGGATCTACTTGCATCTGAATCCCTGGCTTATAACTTACGACTTTGTAATATCTTTTTGTTGGTAGTTCTAAGCTCTCTTTAATTCTTTTAGAAAAATTAAAAAAACCTCTTTGACTTATCTGTAAATCTTCATAATCTCTCTTAAATATTTTGTATAATTTGCTTAGTCTCATCTTTGGATTTGATGATATTTTCTGAGTTATTGCTTCTCTGTGAACTTCTAAAACACTCGGTCTTCTAACTTTTGTTAAAAGCTCTTCTACTTCATTATCAGGTACATTTAAATAGCGTAAAACAGTTGTTTTAGATACTTTTAACTGCTTGGCTATATCTCTTACACTATTACCTGCTTTGCTTAACGACTTGATTGCATGATACACTTTGGCTCCTTTCATATTGTCTCCAGGAATTTTTACTTTTTTACTCCTGAAAACTGTACCAGATTAAACTGCCATTTGTGTACCAGTTTAAACTTCCATCTACAGGACTTCGGGCGAAAGACCAATCCCGTAAGCACTTGTCTTCTGCGTAACCGCGGGCTGGAATCCCGCGACCCAATCCCGTAACCGCTTTATTATCTGCGTAACCGCGGGCTGGAATCCCTTTCAGCTCGTAAGAGCGGTATGAGAGGGGTGCCGTAAGGCGGGGAGAGTAAACAATCCCCTTTCAGCTCGTCAGAGCGGTATGAGAGGGGTGCCGTAAGGCGGGGAGAGTAACAATCCCCTTTCAGTGTGTCGTTCCATAAAAGTGGACTAGAAAATTAAACAAACTAGGAGCTTGAAATGGAAAGAAAAAAGAATATGACTCATAAGATTCAAAAGACCTATAGTGAAAGTTTTAAAATTAAAGTTGTTGACGAAATAGAGAAGGGAGATTTAACTCAAGCTGGAGCTTGTAGACTTTACAATATTTCAGTTAGCAATGTGAGTAGATGGGTTGCCAATTATGGTATGAATGAACGAGTTGGAAAAAAGGTGGTAGTTATGACCGATAGAGAAATACGTGAATCTGACCTTTTAAGGAAAGAGAATAAGCAGTTAAAACGAGCATTAGAAGATAGTCAGTTCTCCAACGAAGTTCTAGAGAAATATATTCATTATATTGCAGAACAAAATGGTATTGATTTAAAAAAAAAGATCGATTCAGGTTTATCAGAAGATACTCAGAAACTCTTGATTTCAAGGTTGCTAAAAGGTCAGGAATAAGCCAAATGTGTAGTTTATTACAAGTATCTAAATCAGGTTACTATAAATATCTTCAAACTGTCTCCCAGAGTTCTACAAATGACTCCCTATGTCTCTCCAGAGTTAAACAATATAGAAAAATTCAGCCTTATGCAGGCACTTATAAATGTTGGAAAATGCTACATAATGATGGTTTTAAAATTGGGAGAAATCATCTTAACTGCCTGCTTAAAGAACATAATATGTTGATCAGGAAGAAGAAGAAATATTGCAAAACTTCAATATCAGATGGTAGTAAGGTATATCCTAATTTACTTAAAGATACCGAAGTAAAGAGGAAAAATCAAGTTTGGGTAACTGATATTACTTATATTTCTAAAGGCAAAGGGTTTTATTATTTGTTTTTGCTAAGTGATATGTATACTAGACAGATATTGGATTATGAAGTTTCTTCTAATATGTTGACTGATAATCATATAAGGATGTTAAAAAGACAGCTAAACCATGTTGATAATGCTAACGATCTTATTCATCATTCAGATCATGGTTCTCAATATACAAGTAATGAGACTATTAGCCTTCTGAAAAAGCATGGTATAAAGATTAGTATGACTGGTGATGGTAAATGCTATGATAACCCTATTGCTGAAAGAATAAACTGCACAATGAAGCATGAATTTGGTTTAAATCGGACATTTAGCACTATAGAAAGTCTTAAAAAAGCTACTAAAGATGCAGTAATGATCTATAACTCTCAGAGACTTCACAAAAGTTTGGGGTATTTTACTCCAAATGATTTTGCAAATCATTAAAAGAGGTTACCAGATGATGAACAGATACTTAGCTGAATGTATTTTCTTTTGGAAAATGCGACTAAATTACGAATGCAAAATGGAGTCGACAACAGAACTCAAAAGTATGAGTAAATGTCTCATTTTTCAAAAGAGATACATGACTCAGGATACATAAAAAAGGTGTCCACTATATTGGTACTTGACACAGCTCGTAAGAGCGGTATGAGAGGGGTGCCGTAAGGCGGGGAGAGTAAACAATCCCCTTCACACAGACCGGAGTTCCTCAGCCGTAGGCAAGGGACTTCGGGCGAAAGACCAATCCCATAAGCACTTGTCTTCTGCGTAACCGCGGGCTGGAATCCCGCGACCCAATCCCATAACCACTTTATTATCTGCGTAACCACGGGCTGGAATCCCGCGACCCAATCCCATAAGCACTTGTCATCTACGCAACCGCGGGCTGGAATCCCGCGACCCAATCCCGTAAGCACTTGTCTTCTGCGTAACCGCGGGCTGGATCCCCTTTCAGCTCGTCAGAGCGGTGTGAGAGGGGTGCCGTAAGGCGGGGAGAGTAAACAATCCCCTTTCAGCTCGTAAGAGCGGTATGAGAGGGGTGCCGTGAGGCGGGGAGAGTAAACAATCCCCTTCACACAGACCGGAGTTCCTCAGCCGTAGGCAAGGGACTTCGGGCGAAAGACCAATCCCATAAGCACTTGTCTTCTGCGTAACCGCGGGCTGGAATCCCGCGACCCAATTACGTAACCGCTTTATTATCTGCGTAACCGCGGGCTGGAATCCCGCGACCCAATCCCATAACCACTTTATTATCTGCGTAACCACGGGCTGGAATCCCGCGACCCAATCCAGTAACCACTTGTCATCTGCGTAAATGCGGGCTGGAATCCCGCGACCCAATCCCGTAACCGTTTGTCATCTGCGTAACCGCGGGCTGGAATCCCGCGACCCAATCCCGTAAGCACTTGTCTTCTGCGTAAATGCGGGCTGGAATCCCGCGACCCAATCCCGTAACCGCTTGTCATCTGCGTAACCGCGGGCTGGAATCCCGCGACCCAATCCCGTAACCGCTTGTCATCTACGTAACCGCGGGCTGGAATCCCGCGACCCAATCCCGTAACCACTTGTTATCTGCGTAAGCGCGGGCTGGAATACCGTGTTCCCAGTTAGAGCTGTTCGTAAAGGTCTACTGCATTATTTGGGTTTAATAGCATTTAGGAGTAAATCTAAGTAACTATGATACCAGTTGGTATTGGTTTCATCAGAAAATGGTTGGTTAAGGACAGTTCTTTTATGATTAACAACAGCTGAGGCACAGGCTCTTAGGGTTAGGACTAATTGACCAAGGAAGTAGTCAATTTTCAGATCAGATCTAATAGAGCCGTCATCAATTCCCTTTTGGAGAGCATCAATAATTAGTTTGGAAGATCTTTCATTAAGATTCATAAATCTATCAACAAGGTCTTGAGGAAGTTTATCAAATTCTAAGGGACGAAAGTCTAAGTATTGTTGATGAAAAAGAATTTCAGGATTTTCTTTGTAGAAATTAAAGTAAGCTTGACCAAAGTTTTTTATTTCTTCAAAGCCAGTATCACAATGCTTCATATTTTGATAAAGATATTCAGTTCTTTTTTCAAAGCCTCGACAATATACTTCCAGATAGATTTCATCTTTACAGCATAAATAAGTGTAGAGAGTTGCTTTAGTATAATGAACTGCTTCAGCTAACTGATTCAAGGTAACAGCTTCATAGCCAAATTCATAAAATAGTTTTTCAGCATTATCTATAATAAAAGTTCTTCTCAATTCAAATTCTCTTTGTTTCCTTTCAGACATTCCTTTTGCCATTGTTTACTTCCTTTTTATGTAAATCTGAGTTAATCATATTAATTCACGGGTTGACTTGATTAATAAACCCATAGTTTAAAATATTTTAAATCCTCCTAATATGTCAAGAAAAAATACTTTATATTCTTGACAAAATTCACTCTACTAAAAGTTGTCGATAATAAAAAGAGTTAGCCATGTAGTTTTTTAACCCAGATAGTGTAGTAGAGCTTTAGTGAAGAGTGCAGATTATTCTATTCTTACTAAGCTTAGATACAGGTTATTCGGTTAAAATAAACAAGTGTTATTAAATAGATAAAATAATAGATCAATATAGGAGACTAAATGACAAGAAAACACAAAGCCATAGCCCTCTTTTCTGGAGGTTTAGATAGCATGCTTGCAGTATTGCATATGCAGAAATTAGGATATCAAGTCATCCCTATATTCTTTGAGAGTCCTTTTTATCCTGCGACTAAAGCCAGACATGGAGCAAAAGTAGCAGGTTTAAAGATAGAAGTTGTTGATATTACCTCAGACTTGATAGAAGTCCTTAAAAATCCTAGGTATGGATTTGGTAAACATTTAAACCCATGTATTGATTGCCATGGATTAATGTTTAGAAAGGCAGCAGAGATGCTAGACAAGTTGCAAGCAGACTTTATAATATCTGGTGAGGTAATGGGACAGAGACCAATGTCTCAGAGACCTGACTCTATGAATGCAGTTGCTAAGCTAAGTGGAGTTAAAGACTTGCTGGTTCGCCCTCTCTGTCAAAAGTTCCTTTCAGATACCAAGCCTATTAGAGAAGGTTGGGTTGATAAAGATGAGCTCTTAGACATTCATGGAAGAGGAAGGTACCGTCAACTTGCTCTTGCTGAGGAATTTGGATTAAAAGACTTTGAAATGCCAGGTGGTGGTTGTCTGTTAACAGATAAGCAAGTTTCTCAGAAGGTAGCTGACTTACTCAAGCACGACCAACTAACCCCTTATTATCTTCGTTTCTTACAAGAAGGTAGAAGGGTTAGGATCTCAGAAAATATGCTACTAATTGTTACCAGAACCAAATTTGAAAGTGATTATATCACCCCAAAATTAGAGGATGAGATTGTCATAAAAGCTGCTGATATTGCAGGTCCATTAGGAGTTATCTTAGGACAAGACTATTCTCAAGAAGATTTATATATGGCTGGAAGAGTTATTCTTTCTTATATTAATAAATTGAAAGTTGCTAAAGCTAAGATTGAATATGGGAAAAAATTCAAGCTAACTAATAGTTTTGAAGTTGAGGCTCTGGACAGACAAGAACTCAATAAAATGTTAATTAATAAATAGAGGAAAAAATGAAATATAAAGTATATAATATTTTGCCAGAATACGGAACAAATACTATCTTACTATGGGATGATGAGAGTAAGGAAGCCCTCCTTATTGATCCAGGTAAGACTTCTTCGGACCTTCACAAAGAAATAATAAGCATGGGTTTAGAGGTCAAGGGCATACTTAATACCCATGGACATGCTGACCATATTGGTGGTAATGAATATTTTAAAGAAAAATTTAAATGCCCTATTATGATTCATGCAGATGATCAAGCAATGCTTACAGATAGCAAAAAGAACCTAAGTGCTTTTATGGGACAGGATATTTTATCTCCCCAAGCTGACGTAATTTTGCAGGAAGGAGATAAGATTAACTTGGGTAAATATACCTTTGAAGTAATCCATACACCTGGTCACACCCAAGGAGGAATTTCTTTATATGGACATAAGATTCTCATCTCAGGAGATACCCTCTTCCAACTAAGTGTAGGAAGAACTGACTTCCCAGGTGGTTCTTTTGAGAAATTAGAAAAATCAATTAAAGAAAAACTCTTTATTCTTCCCGACGAAACAATTGTTATCCCAGGACATGGTGGTTTTACTTCCATAGATAGAGAAAAATTAGAAAACCCTTTTATAGGCTTAGCCTCAAGAATATAGAAAAACAAATTAGGAGAATATAGATGAACCATGAGTTGCTGTTGATTTTAGATTTTGGCTCTCAATATACCCAATTGATTGCCAAACAAATCAGAAAAATGAAAGTATATTGCGAAATAGTTCCTTTCAACATATCCTATCAAGAAGTCTTAGATAAAAAGCCTAAAGCCCTTATTCTATCAGGAAGTCCTTACAGTGTTTATGCTGAAGATGCTCCTATTCCTGATCAAAGAATATTAGATTTGCCACTTCCAATCTTAGCTGTCTGCTATGGAATGCAGCTGATTGCCCATTTATCAGGTTATAAAGTTGATAAATCAAATGAACGTGAGTTTGGCTATGCTAAACTTAAAATAATTAATCATGATAATATTTTTAAAGATCTAGCTGATGAAGAAATCGTGTGGATGAGTCATGGTGATAAAGTTCATAACATTAATGAGGAATTTGAAAAACTTGCCTATTCTGATAATTGTGAATACGGAGCAATCAAACATAAAGAAAAGCCACTCTACTGCTTGCAGTTCCACCCCGAAGTTGTTCATACAGACAAGGGTTATAAAATGCTAAGTAACTTCGTAGATTTAGTAGGTTTTAAAAAGGACTGGACCTCTATCTCTTATATCCAAGGTGCTATTGCTCAAATTAAAGAGCAAGTAGGGGATAAACAAGTTATCTTAGGCCTCTCTGGTGGTGTAGATTCTTCTGTAGCCTGTGCCCTTCTCTATAAAGCAATTGGAGATAAACTAATACCTATCTTTGTGGATAATGGTCTGCTACGTAAAAATGAAGTAGAAGAAGTGGAAAAGATCTTCACTGAAGGATTTGGTATAAAGTTAAATACTGTAAGAGCAGCTGATATCTTCTTGTCTAAACTGGCAGGCGTTGTTGATCCTGAACAAAAAAGAAAAATAATTGGTAATACCTTCATTGAAATATTCGACCAAGAAGCAAAAAAATTCCCTGAAGCTAAATTCTTAGCCCAAGGTACCCTCTACCCCGATGTGATTGAAAGTGTCTCTTTCAAAGGACCTTCTGCTACTATTAAATCTCACCATAATGTAGGTGGACTTCCCGAAAAAATGAATATGGAATTAGTAGAGCCACTGCGTGAACTCTTTAAAGATGAAGTTAGAAATGTGGGCAGAGAATTAGGTCTTAATGCTACTTTAGTGGATAGACACCCCTTCCCAGGACCTGGTTTAGCTGTCAGAATCATTAGTGATATTACGCCAGAAAAAGTTGAATTACTACAAAATATTGACCATATATTTATCTCTGAATTACGTGATAAAGGACTTTACAATAAGACTTGGCAGGCCTTTGCTGTTCTCCTTCCTATCCAATCTGTTGGGGTTATGGGAGATGAAAGAACTTATGAAAATGTCTGTGCCTTGAGAGCTGTTAATTCTTCTGATGGTATGACTGCTGACTGGACAGAATTTCCTTATGAATTCTTGAAAAGAGTTTCTAATAGGATAATTAATGAAGTGCGAGGGGTTAATAGAGTTGTATATGATATTAGCTCAAAACCACCTGCAACAATTGAATGGGAATAAGCCCAAATAATGCTATAGACCTTTGCGAATAGCAGAATCTTCTTTTGCAAAAGAGTCTAGCATTCTTCACCTGTGATACGTAGCTTTAGCGAAGTGTTATCAAAGTTCTACTACACCATTCGGGATAAAAAGTAAAAATATATTTAGCAAGCCAAAGAAAGCCCTGCGAACGCAGGGCTTTCTTGTATTTTCTTTAGGTTATTTCATTAGAATTGCTTTATTAGTAAAGGTCTTATTTCCTGATTTCATAAGAGTGAAATAAATTCCTGATGCAACATCTTTATTATCACTATCCTTACCATTCCAAACAACATTTTGTTTGATATTTGGAGTTTCGACTTTACCATTAAATACTCTCTTTACCAGCTGACCCTTAATGTTATAAACATCAATTGTTACAACTTGTGGTTGAGCAACTGAGAAAGATATAGTAGTAGAAGGGTTAAATGGATTTGGGTAGTTCCCTATAAGCTGAGTACCAAGAAGTACTTCTCCAATATCATAGTCATTTTCTTCAGATATTTTAATTGTTACTGGACCAAACATTTCAGAGCTTCCATCAAAATCAACAGTTTGAAGCCAATAGTAATAGCTTGAATTCATCTCTACTTCATCATCAGTAAATGAATAACTTGCACCTGTTGGTGAATTACTTGCTTCAATCATAGTTGCAGTAACTCTTAAAGCTTGGTCTTGATTATCATTTTCTCCTCTAAAGAGATTATATCCTAAAACTTCAGATTCAGATGCTGTTACCCAGTTTATTTGAGCAAACTTATTGCTTGTTTGCACAGCATTAAAGGAAGCCAAGGTTACAGGAAGAGTTTCATCAATACCAGGAACAAATTCAGAGAAAGTGTCTAGACCTGAGATTGTTACCTTACTACCATTCCAGCTTAAAGAAGCACCTAAATTTATTACATCTACCCAGTCTTCAGAACCATCAGCTCTCTTAAAGAATCTTACTAAACCATAGTTAGTTATTCCTAATCCGGCTAGGTCAAAGGTAATAATATAAGAACCTGGATCTTCAACTGATGATTCTACTCTCCAAGTACGTGGTAAGAAAGAATCCATTGTTTCAGGAAGACCATTATCATTTGTTGGTAATGATGGACGCATAAAGATCTGAAGTGAGAATCCAGCAGGATTTGGGTTAGTGAATTCTAACTCAACATTTTCATCATTGAAAACGAATGGATCTGTTGGAGAACCACCGGCTGGGATAGTTACCTCAGGAGCATTTCCGAAGAATATGTTATCTATATCGAAATAATAGTCATCATGATCATCATCTGCATCTGGACCTACCCATTCCATTTCAAATCTGAAGATAGCAGTTTGACCTGCATAAGCTCCGATGTCAATAGTGTAGTTTGTCATATCTTGGGTAGAAGTATGATTTAGACTATTAATTTGGTCAATAGCAGTGAAACTTACTCCGTTATCAGTAGATACTTTAGCGACGAAATAGTCATGTTCAGCCATAAATGCAGTAGCAGATAGACTAGAAAAATTTACAAGTCTATAATCAAAATTTATCACAGAGTTTTCTGTTATATTATTCATAGATTGGAATTGAGCAAAAGCACTTGTAGCAACAGTATAAACATTCTTATAAAGGACATTACTTTCATTTCCATGACTGTTAGTAACCAACATATTATGACTTGTAATGTAAGAAGAAGGAACAGTTGTTGAACCCTCAAAATTCAAAGAAACAGGCATAGCAATTGTTGGGTCAGGAATAGTGGTAAATGACCAAATTTCTATACCTTCAGTAGCATCTCCTACTACATTATAAGGAACAACTTTCCAATAATATGTTGTTTCATAATCTAAACCAATATAAGGATAAGTAGTCCCTTCTTGATCGACAGGAGTGATACCTGCAAAAGCATTATCTTCAGATAAATAGACTTTATATCCATCAGCATTATCAGCTGCCTGCCAGCTTAAGTTACCACTAAGAGCAATTTCAGGAGCATTATCAGCAGGAGAAGTATAGCTAGTACCTAAAGGTGGATTACCAATAGTAGTAAATGACCATGTTTCTATGTTCTCAGGTAGTGTTGGACCTGAACTGTTTTTACATACTACATACCAGTTGTATTCAGTATTTGTAGCTAAATCTGTTACTTCATGCTCTTCAACTGCTTCTACATTATCAAGAAGCTTAGTTAATGATTTGCTACCAGGAGTACCGAAGTATAAATCAATTGTTTCAGTATATTCTGGGTTTGTCCATTCAAGAGTTAAAGCAAGAGGCTGATCTACAGCATCATCTGCAGGAGATGGGCTTGTTGCAGGACTTGGGATAGGCATATCGATAGCATTTATTGTTAGAGTATAATCGCCATTATTTGCCTCATAACCTGTTACAATAATGTAATAATCGCCAGCTGGGGATAAGGTTTCAAGCATTTCTGACCAAGTAGCTCTATCTCTTGATTTAGATTTAGCACCTCCTTGTCCTGCACTACTTTCATCATCATTATAATACCAAGCATCATTGGAGGAAGTAGCTTCATCTATTTGTTGATATGAGTTAAAAACATAGAGTTTTGTATCCCAAGCTGTTCCTTCTAAAGAAATGCTCAGCAACTTTTCACTAGGCAGAGTAAGTTGATAAACAACAGACTGGGATGAGCAGAAATCATAATATGTATCATAATTTGTAGTAGAACCTGTTTCGATAATCTCATCTGCTAAGGTAAGAACTATTGGGTCATTGTGATGATTTCCAGCAGGCATTACAAAACCTTCACCTGTAAGAGTTACTGAACTAACTTGTCTACTCTTACTTCCTAAGTCATCTGTTATATCTAAAGAAGCACTTCTGGCTCCCTCTGCTGTAGGAGTAAAATCAACCTGGATTACTAACTCTTGTCCAGTTGTAAGAGCCCATGGACCTTCAGTGTCTGTTTGGTAAGCAAAATCTCCTGCATTTGTGCCAGAAATTGCTATATCAGTAATATTTAAAGTGCCTGCGCCTGTGTTAGATATTGAGACTAAATCACTCCCTGTTTCACCGACATTGACGGTTCCAAAATCTAATTCAGTATCAGAAAGAGTGGCGATTGGGTCAGCTGGAGCTTCTTCAATGATAAACCCATCGACATAAGTATTTTTCATTCCATAATCACTAACAGCTTCAAGTTTAACAAATCTAACATCTACGTTAATCAAATTAGAGCTCTCAATCCAAGTTGTTGTTCCTGAACCATATACTTCAATATCTTCAACCAATAACCATTCACCTTCTAACTCTTTAGTATATACTTTCAAATGAGCAGGGGAAGAGGAACCATCATTATTCCACCAGTAGAATTTTACTAGAGGAGCTGTCATTCCTGATAAATCTAATTCAGGTGTTTCCATTGATCCAGTTGTTCCATTTGAATAATCATAGTTATTAAACATGGCAGCATAAGTTCCTGCATAAATATTATCTACTCCTGGACCATGGTCTGTTCCATCATCTTGCAACCAAGTACCAGTTCCAGACTCTGGATTTAATACCCAGCCTGTAGGTGGCCACATTTCAAAGCCTTGCTCGTAAGGAAATTCTGATATTGCTTCAAATGGAGTAGTGAAGCTATTGACATTACTTTCAACCTCAATTGTAGTTGGACCTACTGCAACCACTTTCCAGTAATATAATGTACCAGTTTCAAGACCACTATAGTTGTAGGGGGATGTTGCATTTTCCTCTGTAATTATAGCATCTGTAAATTCTGCATTATCTGCAAGATATAATGTTGCTGTGTTAGTATTCTCTCCAATTGTCCATTCTAAATTCCCATCAGTAGCAACTGCTGTTGCACCATCAGCTGGTGATTCTAAAACAGGAGCATCAGGTGTGCCAGGGATAACAGCAGGTACAGTGTAGTTTACATCACCTGGGGTAACTCCACCTTGTCCCGATTGAGCTACAACTTCTCCACTCTCATTTTTGATTTGATATTCATTTTCTGTTGACCAATAACCAGTTGAAGTATAATCAGCTTCGATAAAGTCCCCTTGTTCAACAGTAAACGAGTGTGATTGAGGACCTGCACCACTGGATAATGTTATATCTTCTAAAATAGGGCTTCCGTTAACACTAACTGTAACGTAACCATCCCACCCATCACCATAGCTATCCACTAATTCAATTGTGTAGTCTAATGAAAAAATAGTCATTGTTGCTACTAAGAACAATAATAAAAATAAATGTTTCTTTTTCAAAATTTCTTCTCCTTTATATTACTTAGTGTTAAAAAAGAATGTATCAGATTGAGTAAAGATTACTTTTCTAGTGGTGAGTAGGTAATCTTAAATAATCAAACTAATACTAGTAATTAAATTTATATTAATCATTAGACAATAATATGTTAAGATTTAAGACTGTCAAATACTTTTTTTAATTATTAATTACAATTAATCTTTTCTTCTTCGTATCTTCGTGCCTTTGTATGACATGCGGGTTGGAATTTGCAAGCCAAAGGCGAGCTAACTGGGAAGGAGGGCATCCCTGCCCGCACTAGGCACGAAGTGCGTGGTAAACTTAAGAATTCCAGCACTTTCGTGCTGGACGCGGGCAAGGATGCCCGCATTCCCAGTTAGTAGGCAGATTTCCAGTTAGAATCTTCTCTTTTTTCTTTTTTTTCTATTTTTTTCTATATAGTGGACCAAAAATCAAAAAATGTCCTCTTAAATATTATGAAGGCTTGCCTTGGAGAAAGAAATTTTTGAAGAGAGATGTTAAGAAAAAGTTAATTTGACAACTAGTATCTTTTACTACAAGCAGTCTTGCTTATTATATAATAAATAATTTATGTAAAATATTCATTCTTATATTTGGCTCAGACAAGAGTCTTTCATTTTAGCGAGACAAGTGTTTCTTAAACCAGAAAGTGTAGTAAAGCTTTAATGAAGAGTGCAGATTATTCTAGTAAAATAGCTTACAGAATTTTGACGCATATATTTTATATATTCGGAAAAATTATGGATCTTACTTTTGCAGAAGAATATTCTGCTATTCACAAAGGTCTACTGTACTATCTGGATTAAAATTCTTTATTGACAAAATGTCTCAAGTTATGTAATTTTGAACATGCTATTAATTATAGGAGAGAAAGATGAAAAAATATTGTGTATTATTGTCAGGATGTGGTCATAGAGATGGTTCGGAAATCTATGAAGCTACTTTTAGTCTCTTAGCTTTATCAAGTCAAGGAATAGAATATGATATTTTTGCACCTAACAGACAACAATATGATACAATTGATCACTTAAGTGGAGCTGAAATAGAGCCTAAGCGTAATATTTTACTAGAATCAGCTAGAATTGCCAGGGGAAATATTAGGCCTCTAGAGGACTGCCAGGCAGATGAATATGCAGCCTTAATCCTTCCTGGAGGTTATGGTGCTTTGAAGAATTTCACTAACTTTCCTGCTGAAGATGGTAAATGGCAGGTTAAAGATGATATAAAAAAAGTAATCTTGAGTTTTCATAATTCTCAGAAGCCTATCGGTGCTATCTGCATCTTCCCTTCTATCTTAGCTATATTATTTAAAGATAAGCAAATCCAAGTTACTACTGGTTTAAATCCTGAATCTAAGAAATTAATTGATTTTACTAAAGCTAAAGTCCATTTAATTGATTCAGATGATCTTGTTATCGACGAGGAGAATTTAATCTACTCAACCCCAGCCTTTATGAATGATGCCTCCTTAGATAAAGTATTCATTGGAATTCAAAAGCTAATCAGTGAAATTAAAAATAGGACACATAAATGAATATAAATGAAATTCTTGCCAAAATAAATGAAGGTCAGCAAAACGTAAGCACTTTAAATTACTTAAAGACATATATTAATTATTTGATTCAAGAAGAAAAAACATCTGATATTGAAAAATACTTAAATCGTGCTATTAAATTAGCTGGAGATTTGCAGTTGCCAAGAGAAGAGGGAACCCTGCTGATTGAATTAGGAGTCCATTATTGGAATCAGATTGATTATAAGAGTGCACTCAATATGTTCAGGCTTTCCTGTGGTATCTTCAAACAGAGTAAAAATGAATATGATTTAGTAGTTGCAACTCATAATGTTGGCGAGACATATACCAAGATTGGTGACTTCAATAATGCTATTTCATTCTTAAAACTTTCACTTGATTTTATCTCAAAAATAAAAGATCATGACAAAGTAGAAGTTGATAGCTTATGTTCTGATATTAACAATTCTCTAGGTACAGCTTATCGTAAATGCAAATCTTATGCCTTAAGTATGAGTACTTATTTTAAAGCTTTAGATTTACAAGAAAGACATGACCTTAAAGCAAAAATATGCACAACAAACCTAAACATTGGCAAAATGTTTATTGATATAGGCAACTACGAACGAGCCCTCCGTTACTTCAATAAAGCTTTAGAAATATCTGTAGTCCTAAATGATATTTCACTTAAATCTCAAACTCATGCTCTGATTGCCAAAGTATATTTCAAAAACGCAAAATATTCACAGGCTATACCCTTCTATGAAGAAGCACTTTCTTACATTGATGAGGCAAATTCTAAACTCCTCTACCATAAGATTAGAACAAAATACCAGATGGCCTTAAACTATAGTAAATTAAAAAAATATGACAAGGTAATTGAAGTTTGCCAAGATAGCTTAACTTGTATGCAAAACAATGACTACCCTGCCTTAGCTTCTAAGATTAAATTCCTTATCGGAAAAACTTTAGAAATACAAGAAAAATATGACCAAGCAATGCCTATGTTAGAATCAGCCCTCACTCATATAGCTAGTGAAGATGCTAGCAATAGCCTAAAATTTAAAATTCTCCATACTATCTCACAAATTTATGAAAAACAAGAAAACTACTTACAAGCCTACTCTCATCTGGTAAGAGCCAATGAATATGTTGATTTGCTTATTCAAGAAAAACAAGATAAAGCTCTTTCAGAGATTGAAGCTAAGTATGAAAGTCAACAGAAAGTTAGAGAAGAAATTATGCTCAAAAAAGCAAATAAAGAAGTTGAAGAACTTAAAGAAAAAGTTAATAATCTGTCAGGACTAATCCATGACTATCAAGAAATTGAACATTTCTTTGGACTAATACCTAAAGAACAAATAATGACTGCAATCAAAAAGAGTAAAGACTTGCATTTACAAGAAGGTAGTGATGTTGCTGTAGTTAAAATTACTCTAACTAGTCAAGATGAGTTCTCGCAAGACTTGCTTACCCAAACCCTCAAGGATATATCAAAAGTTGTTATGTTCTATACAAGAGCTAATGATGAGGTTGGCTTCTGGGGAGATGACTCTCTTATTCTCATTCTCTCAAATGTGAAAAGCCAGTTTGTTGATAAAGTTATTGAGAAAATTAAACTACCTATTTATAGTGATATTCTTTATAAGGTCCCTGAGGCCCGTTTCCAAGTTGACTTTAGTCTGATGGACTAAGATTTCCAGCTTGGATGAAGATACTTGCCACTTATTTCACCAATTACACAAAGAGGTGGATTAAAACCAAATAAGGCAGTAGATCTTTGTGAATAGTAGAATATTCTTCTGCAAAAGTAAGATCCATAATTTCTCCGAATATATAAATTATATGCGTCAAAATTCTGTAAGCTATTTTGCTAGAATAATCTGCACTCTTCACCTGTGATACGTAGTTTTAGTCAAGTATTACTAAAGCTCTACTCCACTATTTGGATTAAAAATTGCTAGAGTTCCCATAAAATCCCTGCAAGAGATAAATACTTTAGACAAGGATAATAATTTTGCAGATGGATTTTACTAGAAAAACTTTGGAAAATTCTTCTCTCCTACTTGAGATGTTATTTGTTAATATTTACTTAATGATTATTCCTTGACAAGTATCTTAACAATTCTAAATTTAGTATGTAAAAGAAGTTAAATATGCCTTATGGCGTATTATAAGTAGAAAACAATACCACACCATTCTACACAGATCTTTTAGAAGGATAGATAAGTCTATTTGAGAGCTATAGTTAAAAAATATTTTAGTATAGTAAAAGGGGACTGTTTTGCCTCAGATATGATTAAACTATCACATGATTTAGTTAGATAATTTATTAGTTATGAATGAAAATTATTTAACAACAAATAATACAAAAATTTGGAGGATATGTGAAAAGATATCTGAATGTTTTTATCGTACTAATGATGATGTTAGGCATCACTTCGCTGATGGCTGATACATGGACTGAGACCTTTGATGATCAAACATCAAATACTTATAGTATCACTACATGGACAATAAATGGCAGGACATGGACTTCAAACCAAGGTGGAAATTTCGCTTTTGGAAATTCTACCATGGGTTCACCTGCATTTACCATAAATGATAATATAGCAAATGCAAGTATTACTACCCCAGCTCTAAATACTATTGGAACTGTAAGTTTCAAACATGCAAGTAATGGTCCTGGGGTTGGAGATGTATTTGTTTTACAAAAGTCTTATGATGGAACTGTTTTTGTTGATGTAGATACTGAAGATTTAGGACCTGATGAAGTATATTTGAATTATACTTTTGATATTAATGATAATGCTTCACTAATATACTTAAGAATTGTTAACGACAATCAAAACTCTCATCTCTTCATAGATGATTTTTCTGTTACAGATTATTCTGGTGGCACAGAACCAACTCCTCTTTCAGTTGATTTCTCAGCTGATGTTACTGCAGGAGAAAGCCCTTTAACAGTTAACTTCACCCCATCAGTATCCGGTGGTACAGAACCTTACGGTTATGCTTGGGATTTTGATAATGATGATAATGTAGATTCAACTGATGAAAACCCATCCTACACTTACAGCACAGCTGGCACTTACTCGGTTAAACTAACAGTTACAGATGGCGCTTTAGCAACTGATATTGAAGAAAAAGTAGATTATATAACAAGTGTTGAGCCAACTAGTGATGATGAATTAATGACTAATGGTAATTTAGAATTATGGGATAATTCTACTACACCTTCTGGTTGGGACAAGAGAGAAAGTATAGACCAAGAAGGAACTATTGTTCATTCAGGTTCTTACTCTGCTAAACAAACTGCAGGTACTAAAGACTTAGGTCAGTATGTTGAAGGTATTGTAGGTGGAGAAACTTACACTATCTCCTATTGGTTCCTAGATAATGATCCTAATGCAAAAGGAAGAATTTATTCTTACTGGCGTGAAGGTACAAACACATTATCTGATAATGCATTAGAACTAAGACCAAGTGGATATTCTACAGATAGTTCTGAGTGGCAACAAATTTCTCATACTCTCACTGCCCCTGCTACTGCTGATAACTTCTATTTTGAAGTTAGAACTTATAATGATAATTCAGGTGGTGGAGTCATCTATTATGATGATTTCTCTGTCATGGGTGCAGGTGGAACAAGCCCTGAAATCCTAACTGTTGATTTCGAGGCTGATGTTCTTACTGGTCAAGTTCCTCTTACAGTAAACTTTACTAACTTAGTTACTGGTGGAACAAGTCCTTATTTATATAGCTGGGATTTTGATGGTGATAATAATGAAGATTCTGATGTTGCAAATCCATCTTTCACTTATTATGCAGTTGGAACTTATCCTGTGAAACTTTATGTTATAGATTCAGGAACAAGTGATGGAACAGAATATAAGACAGCTTATATTACTGTAACTACCTCAGGTGGAGACTCTTACTATAGTGGAATTACAGCTACAGAAGGTGCTACATTAAAGAGCCAACTTAAAACTTTAATTTCAACTAATACAAATACAAGCTATGATGGTGCTCGTGCAGCTATGTATAGCAATATTGATAATATAAACAATACAGTAACATGCGTTTATACTGGTTTAGAAGTTGCGCATAATTATGGTGATACTACTGCTCCAACTGATATAAACTGTGAACACTCTTATGCCCAAAGCTGGATAGAAGATTATGATAGCCAGAATGAAGAATTAAGAGCAAAAGCTGATGTACACCATCTTTTCCCAACGGATTCAGGAGTAAATTCTTCTCGTGGTAATTTATCATTTGATGATGTAAACTCAGTTGAATATTCTTATAGTGAAGCTACCGGTTATGTATCTTATCGTGGTACTAATGGTGAAGCTGTAACAGTATTCGAGCCAACAGACCAACATAAGGGTGATTTAGCTCGTGCCTTGCTCTATATGAATGTTCGTTATGATTTACCTCTTGCTCCTCCAGTACCTAACCCAGGTCCTATCAATGTTAATATGTTAGCGACCTTGTTAGAATGGCATGGACAAGACCCTGTTGATGCTGCAGAAATTACCCGTAATGACGAAATTCATGACTATCAAGGTAATAGAAATCCATTTGTAGATTATCCTGAATGGGTTAATGCTATCTATGGTGGCGAGCCTGTTTATACCTGTGCTACCCCAACCATGAATCCTGCAGGTGGTACTTTTGACTCAGTTCAAAATGTTACTCTTGAAACAACAACTGCTGACGCAGATATCTATTATACAACTAATGGGGATACTCCAACTTCAGCTTCTAGTCTTTATTCTGGAGCAATCGAAGTTGCCACTGATATGACTATCAAAGCTATTGCTGTTAAAGCTGGCTGGAATGATTCGCAAATGGCATCAGAATCATATATACTCAATATCATTCCTAGTGTTTCAATCTATGATATCCAGTATGTTGCAGATCCTGCCACTTCTGACGCTTCTGATTATGAAGGACAGACTGTTAATGTTACAGGTATCGTAACTGCTGTAAATAGCTCAGGTTTCAATATCTCTGCTCCAGCAGGTGGTGCTTGGAATGGAATTCTTGTTTATAATAATACAGCTAATCCAACCATAGGTGATGAAGTTACCTTTAATGGACAAGTTGTTGAATATAATAATTTAACAGAATTAAGTAATATCAATGGTTTCCAAGTTCTTTCTCAAGGCAACTCAGTTACTCCTACAGTAATTACTACTGCTCAGGCATCTACTGAAGCCTATGAAGGTGTCTTAGTTACTGTTGAAAATGTTTCTGTTACTCAAGCTCCATCAAACTACAATGAGTGGTATGTTACTGATGGTTCAGGAGATGCTCAAATTGATGATGAATATGGATATATTCCAGAACCAGCACCAAGCATTGGACAGGTTTATTCTTCAATTACAGGTATCCTAGACTACAAATATGGTTCTTTTGGTATTAGTCCAAGAAATGAAGATGATGTTATTCTTGATGTTACTGCTAATCAACTTCCTGTTGTATCAGATGTAGCTCATGCTCCTCTTACAATTTATCCTACTGATGCTGTAACTGTTACTGCTGATGCTGTAGATAATGATGGTACTATTGCTACTATCAATCTTAAATGGGGAACTGAAACTGGTGTCTATACTACAACTACTGCTATGACTCCTTCACGTGCAACTTATACAGCTGACATTCCTGCTCAAGTTGCAGAAACTACTGTATATTATGTAGTTGAAGCTACTGATGATGATAATGCAACATCAACTAGCCAAGAAGCTTCTTTTACTGTAAGCCCAGAAATAGGTGATATACCAACTGGTATGATTATCTCTGAATACATTGAAGGCGGATCTAATAATAAAACTATCGAAATCTACAATGGAACTGGTGCAGATGTTGATTTAACACCTTATAGTGTTAAATTAGGTTCTAATGGTGGTGATTGGGGTAATAATTATGATATGACTGGCACACTTACTGCTGGCGATGTTTTTGTTATCTCAAATTCTCAATCTGCAGCAGAAATTCTTGCTGTTACAGATGCTACTAGTAATGTTTGTTTCTTCAATGGTGACGATGCTATTGGTTTATTCTACAATACTACTCTTATTGATGTAATTGGTGTTCCGGGAGTAGATCCTGGTTCTTCTTGGGATGTGGCTGGTGGTGCTGGTACTACTGTTAATTACACTCTTGTAAGAAAAATTGAAGTTACTGAAGGAACAACTGACTGGGCGATCTCAGCTGGTACAGATGAAACAACTTCACAATGGAGCATTTATCCTCAAGACACCTTTACCTATTTAGGAAGTCATGGCTTGGATCCATCACAAATAGTTGCAACACCTGAAATAAGTCCTCTTGCAGGGTCTTATAACGACCAAGTTGAAATTACTATAACTTGTGCAACTGATGGTGCAAATATCTATTATACTATAGATGGAAATGACCCAACTACAGCTTCTGATGTTTATTCAGCTCCATTTACCTTAACAGCTGATGCAAGTGTCAAAGCTTTTGCTACTAAGGCTGATATGGATGATTCTGCTATTATAACTGCAGAATACACTATTGTTGATACTGGAGATATGCCAACTGGTATGATTATCTCTGAGTATATTGAAGGTTCAGGTTCTAATAAAGTAATCGAAATTTATAATGGAACTGGTGCTGAGGCAGACTTAACACCTTATGCTATAAAAACTGCCTTCAACGGTGGTGATTGGGGTACTACTTTAGATTTAAATGGTACACTAGCAGCTGAAGCAGTATTTGTTATTGCTAACTCAAGTGCTGATGCAGCTAT
Source organism: Cloacimonadales bacterium (SeqCode) (assembly GCA_963663475.2). Classification (GTDB taxonomy): domain Bacteria; phylum Cloacimonadota; class Cloacimonadia; order Cloacimonadales; family JAFGVF01; genus JAEKNW01. The sequence goes on from CAXXJV010000001.1 coordinate 232,070, forward strand.
TCTTGCTCTTGCAGATGCTACAAGTGGTGTATGTAACTTTAACGGTGATGATGCTGTAGGTCTCTTCTATAATGACATAGCAATCGATATGATCGGAGTACTAGGTACAGATCCAGGTTCTGAATGGGATGTAGCTGGTGGCCTTGGTACTACTGCAGATTATACTCTTGTTAGAAAATTAACAGTTACTGAAGGAACTACAGATTGGGCTCTCTCTGCTGGTACAGATGACGCTTCTTCTCAGTGGAATATCTATCCTCAAGATACAATTACTTATCTAGGATCTTATGGCGTGGAACCAACCCCTACTGTAGCTACACCTGAATTTACTCCTGTTGCTGGTTCATACAATGACCAAGTTCTTGTTACTATCACCTGTGCAACTGACGGTGCAACTATTTATTATACCTTAGATGGTACTGATCCAACCACAGGCTCATTTGTATATTCTAGTGAAATTACTATTACAGAAGATACAACTCTTAAAGCCTTCGCGACATTAACAGATTATGATGATTCAGCTATTGCTACTGCTGAATATACTATCACATCAATTTCTGCTACTGATGTTGCTGATATTGCAAGCTTAAGAGCTGGTGCTACTGATGGTACTATTTATAGATTAACTGGGGAAGCTATCTTAACTTATCAAAGAGATTCTCGTAATCAAAAATATATCCAAGATGCTACCGCTGGTATCTTAATCGATGATAACTCTGGCCTTATCACAACAACTTATAATCAATATGACGGTATTACAAACATTGAAGGTAGTCTTAATGAATATAATGGTGTCCTTCAATTTGTACCTACTGCAGACCCTGGTTCTGCTACTTCAACAGGAAATACTGTTACTCCTTTAGTAGTCTCAATTACTGATATTACTTCAGCTATTGATACTTATGAATCAAGACTAGTTAAATTAGAAAATGTTAACTTCTCTTCCACAGGTACTTTTGCTAGTGGTCAAAACTACACTTTAACTGATGGAAGTAATAACCTTACCTTCAGAACTTCTTTCTCAGAAGCTGATTATATTGGACAGGCTATCTTTACTTCAGCTTTAGATCTAGTAGTTTTAGTAGGAGAATATAATGGTAGTGGTCAAGTTGTTGCTAGAAACCTTGCTGACTTTACTGAATTAGCTGGCCCTTCAACTGTTGCTACTCCTGAAATCACACCTGTAACAGGTATATACTACGAAAGCCAAGAAGTTACTATTACTTGTGCTACTGATGGTGCTACTATCTATTATACTTTAGATGGTAATGACCCAACTACTGGATCAAGTGAATATACCCTTCCTTTCACTGTCGATGCTACTACTACTGTGAAGGCTATGGCTGTTAAAACTGACTGGCTTGATAGTTCTATTGCTGAATCTATAATCACAATCGAAGAAATTGTGGTACCTGCTGGTATGATTATTTCTGAATATATTGAAGGTTCTTCAAATAATAAAGCTATTGAAATCTATAACGGTACTGGTGCTGATGTTGATTTAACACAATATAATCTTCAAAAAGGTTCTAATGGGGGTGATTGGTCTACAACATTTGCTTTAACTGGTACACTTGCTGACGGTGATGTTTATGTTGTTGCTAATGCTTCTAGTGATCCTGCAATATTAGATATTGCAGACATTACAAGCAGTGTTACTTACTTCAATGGTAATGATGCTGTTGGTCTTTTCTATAATACAATCTTGATAGATGTTATTGGACTTGTAGATGGTTCTTCAGAAAGTAATTGGGATGTAGCTGGTGAAACAGGTGCAACTGCTAACCATACACTTGTAAGAAAAATGACTGTTACTCAAGGTAATACTGATTGGACTGTTTCTGCAGGAACAAATACTGAAGATTCTGAATGGATTGTTTATCCACAAGATACCTTCTCATACCTTGGTTCTCATACTGAACCAATGGAAGTTGTTGCTAGTCCTGTAATCTCACCTAATGGTGGAAATTTTGAAAATCCTATAGATGTCACACTAACCTGTGAAACTGCTGATGCATCAATCTATTATACTATTAATGGTGATACTCCAAGCGATGCTTCAACACTTTATTCAGCTCCATTTAGCTTAAGTGCTGATGCAACTGTACAAGCTATTGCTGTTAAAGAAGGCTATCTAAATAGTCCTGTAGTTTCTGCAGACTTCACTTTCTCAGCTGTTACTGAAGTTACTACTATTGCAGAATTAAGAGCTGGTACTCTTGATGGACCTATCTATAGATTAACTGGGGAAGCTATCTTGACTTACCAAAGATCTTCTCGTAATCAAAAATATATCCAAGATGCTACCGCTGGTATCCTTATAGATGATAATGCTGGTTTTATCACTACAACTTATAATCTATATGACGGTATTACCAACCTTGAAGGTTCTCTTACTGAATATAACGGAACACTTCAATTCGTACCAACCGTAAATGGAAACCCTGCTTCATCAACTGGAAACACAGTAACTCCAACCTTAGTAACTATTGACCAATTGAACACTAATTTCAACGCTTATGAATCACAGCTTGTAACTCTTGAAGGTGTTACATTTGTTGAAACTGGTACTTTCTCTAGTGGTCAAAACTACACTTTAACAGATGGAACTAATAATCTTGTATTCAGAACTAATTTCTCTGAAGCTGATTATATTGGTTCAGACATTTCTGCTAATAACCTTAATGTGACTGGTCTGGCTATTGAATATCAAGGTATATCTCAACTAACTTCTCGCTTCGCTTCTGAAATTGAAGAAGTGACTGGTTTTGATGATGGCCTTAACGTATCAAAAGTTGCTATGACCTTTGAAACTGAAGTTGGCGTAGAATCAGCAAGTCAATCTTATGTCCTTTATATGCAAGGTGTTGATTTAGGACTTGTAGAAGTTACTGGTGATTTCCAAATTCAAGACCCAGATGGTACTTGGGGAAGTGATTTCTTCTTTGAATTACAAGAAGAAGAGGTTACTATCAATGTTAAATTCAATGCTACTAATCCTGGAACTGTTTATGGTCAAATTATTCACTCAGCTGATGGTTTTGATGATGTAATCATTGACTTAACAGGTATCGCTAATGAAGTTCTACCTACACCTATCTATGATATTCAGTACACTACTGATGCTGGCGATGGAACATATCCTTCTCCTTATGACGGACAAGATGTGCTTGTAGAAGGTATCGTAACTGCTAATAATTATGCAGGTTCAAGATACTTTATCTCATCTCCTGAAGGTGGTGCTTGGAATGGTATTTATGTTTATGATTCTACTAACAACCCTGAACTTGGTGATATGGTTTCCTTCCGTGCTACTGTTGATGAATACTGGGGTTGGACAGAGCTTAAGACTGTAACTGACTTCCAAGTTCTTTCTCAAGGAAATACTCTTCCTCAACCGACAGTAATTAATACTGCAGAATTAGCATCTAATGAAGCTTATGAAGGTGTTTTAGTAACTATAGAGAATGTTACTGTTACTGCTACTGCTAATAGTAATGATGAATGGTATGTTTCAGATGGTTCTGGAGATGCTCAAATTGATAACGGTATCTTTGAACTTACTCCTCCAGCTTCAGTAAGTGACACATTTACTTCAATCACAGGTGTCGTGGATTATTCCTATAATGAATATGGATTAAACCCACGTGATGCTGCTGATATAGTTGCTGGTGGTGGCGTAACTGAACTTGCAACCCCTGTAATTACTTCTATTAGTAAAGTATCTGGCGGAATTCTAATTGATTGGGATGATGTAACTGATGCAGAAACTTATAAAGTTTATGCTGCTGATAGTCCTGATGGCGAATATGGTACTGAACCTATCGCTATTGTTGATGAATCAGAATTCACCTACACTATTGATGATGGCATGAAGTTCTTCATAATTGAAGCTTCTACTGATGGCCTTCCAGCTGCGAAATAAATAAGCGAGAAGATTGGTTCTAGACCTCTCTTCTTCTCACTAAACAATATGCAAAAGCCCTGCTAACTAGCAGGGCTTTCTTATAATGCTTTTTGGCTCTTGTTCAAGTGGTGGTAAATAGTTGGAGACCAGAGTTCCTCAGCCGTAGGCAATGGACTTCGGGCCAAGAAGACTGAGTAACAATCCCCTTTCAGCTCGTCAGAGCGGTGTGAAAGGGGTGCCGTAAGGCGGGGAGAGTAAACATTCCCCTTTGTCGATTCTTTACACGAATTAGCGCGAATTAGAACGAATTTCACGAATAAGAAAAGCTCTTTAACACTGAGTTCATAGAGGTAAAGAGGATATGATGTTATTTAACCCTTTCAGGGTTCAGGCTTTGTTTTTCATCACCAGTGCCCAGGGTTGCATTCCCTTCAGGAATTTACCCTGGGCTAAACTATTTATCCCTTTTTGGGGATTCAAGACTTATTGGGCCAAGAAACTTGTCGGAAGTCGCTTCTTCGTGAGCAACTACCCTCACTCCAGTCGTAGCTTATAGACTTCTTCGTGTAGATGGCATTTTAAATTGGTACACAAATGGCAGTTTAATCTGGTACAGTTTCCTAGATAAAAAAATAGAGAAATCTAGGAGACAATATGAAAGGAGTCCAAGTGTATCACGCAATAAGAGTATTAAGAGAAAATGGCAAGAGTATAAGAGAAATAGCAGTACAGTTAAGTATCTCTAAAACAACAGTTATGGGTTACTTACAAAAAGACATTGAAACCGTAGAAAAAACTTTAATGAAAGTCAATCGAACAAGTAAGCTCGAAATTTACAGGGAAGAAATTAGCAAACATTTAACAAAATTTCCTAATATGCGATTAAGTAAATTATATCGTAAATTATCCAAACAGCATGGAAAATTACCTGTAAAACAAAGAGCTTTTTTTAATTTTTCAAAAAAAATAAAAAATAATTTAATACAACCAACTAAGCGTTATTATCGAGTTGTCAATTATGAACCAGGAAATCAGATGCAGGTTGATCCCGGAGAGTATAATATCTATTTATCTGATAAGAGCAAGTTAAAAATATACTTTTGTGTGTTTAGCTATTGCTATTCACGAATGAAATATGTACATTTTCAAACAAGACCTTATAAGACTCAAGACTTCATTCAAGCCCATAAAGATTGCTTTGAATATTTTGGATATATCCCAGAGACAATGGTTTATGATCAAACTAAACTAGTTGTTGTTAGGGAAATTTATCGCGAAGTTACTTATAATAATAAGTTTTTTCACTTCATGAATAGTCTCGCAATAAGTCCTTATGCTTGCGAGGGCTATGATCCTGAAAGTAAAGGATTGGTGGAAAGACAAGTTCAAGAAGTTAAGTATGATTTTCTTGATGGTGAAGTATTTACTAATTTATCTGAATTAAAGTTGAGATCAAAAAGCTGGTTAGAAGAAGTAAATAATCGTATCCATAGTACGCTTAGAGAAAGACCCATAGTTATGTTCAAAGAAGAAGAAAAGTTATTAAGAACATATAATTTGCATATTGAAGAAACACGAAAAGTAGATAAAACTGGTCTTATCTCATGGAAAGGTAATAAGTATTCAGTTCCTTATATTTATCAACAAAAGATAGTTATAGTAAGAGAAAATGAAGACACTTTAGAAATAATAGATAGTGATAGTAGAAAAAAAGTTGCATCTCATAGGATTTCCAGAGAAAGAACAAAACCTATTATATCTCAATGTCATTATATAGACTACTCGAAAACAATTAATAATATCAAGGAAGATATTTGCTCACTATTCCCCAATAATGACAAGATAATCCTTTTATTAAATTTACTCATAGAACATAATAACAGGAATCCCAGAGAGCAACTATTAGCATTACTTAAAATGTATAATAAAAATAAATGTTTAAATTGGTCAAACATAATTTATAAAACATTAGAGTTAGAAGAGTTAAAAGCTACAAAGATAGAGTCTATAGTCAAAGAAGAGATAAAAAACAATAAGTTATCTGCTAACTATCAAAATCAGGTCAAGGGGGTAATAGAAACAAAAAATTCAGCTATTCAAAGAGATTTAACAATATATAACAAGGTGATAAAAAAATGATTGAGACATTAAAGAAAAATCTATTTAGACTAAGATGTAGGCATACTATTAATAATTTAGAGTCATATCTTAAATATGCACAAGATAATCAGTTATCTTATATGAATTTTCTTTCATATGTAATTGATAATGAATGCAATAGTAGAAATCAAACGATGATAAATTTACAGATTAGAAGGTCAAAATTTCCTCTTTTGAAAAGTTTTGATGATTTTGATTTTAAATATCAGCATTCAATAACTAAAAGAATGATTACTGAGTGGAAGGACTTTACTTGGATAGATAACAGAGAAAACAAAATATTAATGGGTCCTCCTGGTGTAGGTAAAACTCATATATCTATAGCTTTAGGATATGAAGCTATCTTAAAAGGATATAAAGTTATTTTTTACAATATGAATGACCTAATTGATGAAATGATTATTGCTAATGTAGAAAATAACTTCAAAAAATGGATTTCAAAGTTAGTAAAAAATGATCTTATTATTATTGATGAGATAGGCTATCTTCCTATTAAGGCAGTAAATGCGAGTTTATTTTTTAAGCTAATAAATGAGTTATATGAATATAGATCTATTATCATTACCTCTAATAGGCTATTCCAAGAGTGGGGAGAATCCTTTGGAGATAATGTAATAACTACTGCTATAGTAGATAGATTAGTTCATCATGCAGAAACAGTTCTAATAGATGGAAATAGTTATAGAATGAAAGGAAAACTATAAGGAAATATGATTTACAATAGTGTACCATTTTAAACTGCCAAAACTGTACCAATTTAAACTGCTATTGACACTTCGGACTGAGTACAACAATCCCCTTTCAGCTCGTAAGAGCGGTGTGAGAGGGGTGCCGTAAGGCGGGGAGAGTAAACATTCCCCTTCGTTATTTAACCCTTTCAGGTTAGGCTTTGTTTTCATCACCAGTACCCAGGGTTGCATTCCCTTCAGGAATTTACCCTGGGCTAAACTATTTATCCCCTTTTGGGGATTCAAGACTTATCCCCTCAGGATACATAAAAAAGGTTTCCACTATATTGGTACTTGACAAGTTTTGGCACTTTTAAAATGCCATTTTTGACTTATTTAAACTGCCATGTGGGAGACCGGAGTTCCTCAGCCTTAGGCAAGGGACTTCGGGCGAAAGAAAGAAAGAAAAAACTTGTCGGAAGTCGCTGAATTGGAGACCGGAGTTCCTCAGCCCTAGGCAAGGGACTTCGGGTGAAAGAAAGAAAAGTTGTCGGAAGTCGCTACTTCGTGAGCAACTCCCGTCACTTTTCATTTTTCATTTTTCATTTTTCACTAAAAAAAGCAGGGGTCAAAGATGGCCAGCCTGAAGTAGTTCCATCTTTGTCCCCTGTTGAAATACAACAGGGGTCAAAGATGGCGGCTATCTACTTTCCCACACCGTTGCCAGTGCAGTATCATCGACGTGAGTGAGCTTAACTTCTGTGTTCGGAATGGGAACAGGTGTAGCCTCACTGCTATTACCACCATCTTTGACCCCTGTCAAAAATGTTTATTTTACTTGCTTATTTGTGCCTGAATAATTAATTTTAAAATGATTCTTATTCTTACATTTTTCATTTTTCATTATTAATTCTTCATTTCTCTTACTGTTGATAAACAGTAAGAGATAATAGAGTGTATATAAAAAATATTAAGTAAGACGATCGAGTTATTAGTATCACTCGGCTGAACATGTTGCCATGCGTACACCTGTGACCTATATACATTGTAGTCTCCAATGACTCTAAGGGGAGATCTAATCTTGAGGTTGGCTTCCCGCTTAGATGCTTTCAGCGGTTATCCATTCCGAACTTAGCTACTCGGCAATGCAGCTGGCGCCACAACCGATACACCAGAGGTTCGTCCACACCGGTCCT
>CAXXJV010000001.1:245000-2895421 GCA_963663475.2 Cloacimonadales bacterium (SeqCode)
CGGGTAGGGCTTTAGCAAAGTAAAGATTTGCAGTTTGGGTGCCAGGTGAGAGAAGAAAATGCTAGAAGGAATGCTGGCTCTCCTAGTTTTTTCTTGCCCACCGTCCGACAAAGCTGTTCAACTGTTGAGAAAAAATTTTAGTATTCTGTTACCCTTTCTTTCACTATCCTTCCTTTACACTCTTTCGATGAAAGTCGGCTTTTCATCGAAAGAGTGTAAAGGAAGGATAGATGATGGTAAGGGGATTTTTATATTTTTTATTATTAGGTATAATAGAAAATTATCTTGCTCAGAAGAGAGGGAGTGAGTAAGTCTTTTTTCAGTCTAGCAGAAGAGAAAATGCCAGCAGGGATGCTGGCGCTCCTAGTTTTGGTGAGCAGACTAGGATCCGTAACCACTTGCCACCAGCGTAAACGCGGGCTGGAATCCCGCGACCCAAAGGCGGATAGGGCTTTAGCAAAGTAAAGATTTGGCAGTTTGGGTGCCAGGTGAGAGAAGAAAATGCCAGCAGGGATGCTGGCGCTCCTAGTTTTGGTGGGCAGACTAGGATCCGTAACCACTTGTCACCAGCGTAAACGCGGGCTGGAATCCCGCGACCCAATCCCGTAACCGCTTGTTATCTGCGTAACCGCGGGCTGGAATCCCGCGACCCAAAGGCGGGTAGGGCTTTAGCAAAGTAAGGATTTGCAGTTTGGCTGTCTGGCAGAAAGGGAAATGCCAGCAAGGATGCTGGCGCTCCCAGTGTGAGAAAGATGCCAGCAGGAATGCTGGCGTTACAGTTTTAACAGACAAGCTGTTCACCTTTCGACAGAAGATAAAAATGCAATCAAGCTAATACTATATATATAAAGAGAGAGAATTAGCCATATATATAGTAAATACATTAAAACTTGCAAAAGTGAAAAAATGAGATATAATTGGGATTAGGAGAAATTATGGAACAAATTATAATATATATCACACTCATTTTTTTATTAATCATGTTTTTATGGAATAAGTTAAGGTATGACTTTGTTGCATTAATAGGCTTATTCATCATATCAATAAGTGGAGTTATTCCCATAAACAGTGCTTTTTTAGGATTTTCTAATCCGGCAGTAGTAACTGTTGTTGCTATAATGATAATCAGTAAGGGAATGCAGTATAGTGGTCTCCTTGATATGATAGTTCGCAAGTTAAATTGGTTTGGTACTAAGCCAATAAGTTTAATATTTCCTTTATCCATATTCACTACAGTAGCATCAGCTTTTATGAATAATGTTAGCGTCATCATGCCAATTTCTATAAAACTAGCTAAGAAGAGAAAGCAATCTCCCTCCTTAATATTAATGCCATTAGCTTATGCTACTCTTTTAGGTGGTATGTTAACATTAGTAGGTTCTTCTCCTAATATAATAGTATCAGCTATTAGGAAGGAAAGTTTTGGATTTTCATTTCAGTTATTTGATTTCTTTAAGGTTAGTATCTTCCTAGTAATTTTAGGTATTCTATATATTAGTCTTATTGGTTGGAGATTTATTCCCAAGATTAAAAGTCCGGTTAAACTAGAAGAAACCACCAAGATAGAGGATTATTGCACAGAGCTTTTAGTTCATAAGGAATCTAAAATCATTGGCAAGACTTTAAGAGAGATAAGTCAGAGTGATGTTTATGCTATTGATATAATTGGAATAATCAGGAATAAGAAATACCTTCACCATATAAGTTTAAATGAAAGTGTTCAAGTTTATGATATATTAATGATAGAAGCGGATGCTGAAGATATGAAGTCTTTTATTGAAGATAATAATTTAATGTTAATGACTGAAGATTTACCTATTATAGACGAATTAAAAGATAAGAAGCTATCTATGGTAGAGATGGTAGTGATGAAAGATTCTCCTATAATTGGAAAAAGCGCTTATGAACTGAGATTAAGGGAGAAATATGATATAGCCTTATTGGCAAAAACAAGTAGAAAGACAAACTCTATAAAAAGAATATACAGTCAGAGAATCAATGCAGGCGATGTACTTCTAATCCAAGGTAACACAAGTAGGTTACCAGAGCAAATTATTAATCTTGGTTGTATGGCTTTAACTGAGCAGAACAATATGTTAGCCGACAGCAAGAAAATGGTTACTTATGCAAGCCTTTTAGTATTAGGTATTGTAGCAGTAGCCCTGAGACTTGTCCCAGTGCACATAGCTTTTCCCTTACTAGCCCTCTTATTAGTTATCTTTGATATAATTCCTTACAGAGATGTTTATAAAGCTGTTGACTGGTCTGTTATTGTTATGATTGGTTCTTTGATTCCATTAGGTAGAGCTATGACAACTTCTGGAGCAGCAGATCATCTAAGTCGTTTACTTACCTCTATCACATCCTTTTCTCAACCTTGGTTTACTGTAGGAATTTTACTCTTACTAACTATGTTAATAACTAATCTCCTTCATAATGCAACTGCAGCTATTATCTTAGCCCCTGTGGCTTTAGAATTAGCTAAATCTCAGGCCCTATCACCTGATTTATATTTAATGACTGTTGCCATTGGAGCCTCATCTGCCTTTCTGACACCTATAGGCCATCAAGCTAATACATTAGTTATGGGACCAGGTGGTTATCACTTTAATGATTATTGGAAAGTAGGTCTTGGTTTGATGCTTATTAACCTCTTCCTTGGGGTACCCCTATTACTTTATTTCTGGGGATAAGCAATACTTGTTAGAATTGAGAGATGGAGAAATAGAGATTGAGAGATTGAGAGATTGAGAGATTGAGAGATTGAGAGATTGAGAGATTGAGAGATGGAGAGATGGAGAGATTGAGAGATTGAGAGATTGAGAGATAGAGAGATAGAGAGATGGAGAGACAATTCTTACACTAATTAACGCGAATTAAAACGAATTTCACGAATGTAGGGGCAAAATATTTTTTGCCCAAAAATTAATTGACCACCGAAAATCCTGAAAGAATGACATAGAAAAAGAATTGAGAATTGAGAGTTGGGAGTTGAGAATTGAGTTTTTGAATCTACGAAAGGAATAATTCTTGCAATAATCATAATTAAGTTAGAAGATAAACTGCATTTGGGAAGGATAAAATGATAGTTTATCATAAATTACTTTACTTAGATAAGTATTTGTAATAATTTGCAATTAACCTAAGTAGTAGTAGAATTTTTTGAGGAATGTACAAATTCTACAGCACTACAAAGTATAAATAGAATATTCAACAAAAGGGAAGGATAAATAATGAAACGACTTGTTACGACCATAGCTATAATACTATCATTTATAGCCTTAACTGCTGATATTACTTTAAGTGTAGAGATTGAACAAGCAAGAATGCGAGGGAATTCTTTTACAAAAGATTTACCTCTTAGACAGGAAGCTGGAGCCCCTTTACTTCCTTTCTATCCTGTAAAAGTTCTGCTACCCCAAGGTGAAGATGTTGAGAATATTGAAATACTTTTCTCTGAAAGTAAAATAGTTAGAGAGAAAATTGAGATTGAACACACACAGGAACAGAGACCTATTAGTCTTGAGCAAGTAAGTTTAACTAAAAAAGATGAGGCTATTTATAATAATAATATGAATTATCCATATGAGGATTTTAAGTATCTTGGTTTACAGAAACTAAAAGGCTATTCAATTGCTCTGATTAACATTTATCCTTATAAATATAACCCTGTTAGCAAAGTTTTTTCTTACTCTGACCTAGCTGAAATTAAGATAAAAACAAAAGTAACTAATAAGAAAGCAGATGTTCAAATCTCTGATTTTAGTTTAGTTGAAAAGGCTTTTAATAGACCAATTTTAAATAGTTCTGCTTCTTCTACCTACTCAGCTATTAACTTCAATCCTTCAAGAAATATAGATTTAACAAGTCCACATGAAATGATAATCATTACTAATAGTAGTTTAGTTGAAATCTTGCAAGAATATGCTAATTGGAAGAACAGTCAAGGTATATCAGCTATGATAGCAACAACAGAAGATATATATTCAGGATATAATGGCATAGATAATCCAGCAAAAATTAAAAACTTTATAAGAGAAGCCTATAACACTTGGGCTAACACTTCCAATCCTTTAGAATATGTAATCCTTGCAGGTGATGATGAAGTAGTTCCTTACAGAGGTGTTTATGGATCTGTTGGTTCAACTATTGATTATTCAATGCCTTCTGACCTCTATTATGCTTGTTTAGATGGTTCATGGGATGATAATAATAACGGTATCTATGCTGATGAATATGAGACTATTGATTTAACTCCTGAGTTATCGGTTGGTAGAATGCCTGCCGAAACTCCTAGCGAGTTCAACAGAATCTTCCACAAAATCATATCTTATGAATCAGCTAATAATTATGCAGATAATGTAGCCGTAATGTTTGGTGAAAACTTGAACAATGATCCTCTTACCTGGGGTGGAGATTATAAGGATGAGATTAAGGATAGAATGCCAGATGATTATTTAATTAAGACTAGATATCAGAGAGATGGCAACTATTCTACACCTGCAGTTATTGAAGTAATAAATGAGAATGCGACTATTATGAATCATATGGGACATGCTAATGAGAATACTGTATGTGGCTTAAATTCTTCTACAGCTCAAAACATGTTAACCAATACTCAATACGGTTTCCTCTATACCCAAGGTTGTTATCCTGCTGCCTTTGATAGTGGAACTAGTGGTGGAACTTCTGGTGCTGGTGAATCTGTAGCAGAGCATTTAGTTATTGCTGAGCATGGACTTCATACTTTCATTGGTAACACTAGATATGGTTGGTATTATCCTGGTTCTACTGATGGAGCTTCCCAATTCTTTGATAGATCTTTCTTTGATGCTATGTTTATTTATGATATGAAGGGGATTGGTCAAGCTCACTCTTATTCACTTTTAGATAATTTAAATGCAGCTTTAGAATCTAGTGTGATGAAGTGGTGTTACATGGAAATTGTTATCTTCGGTGATCCTTCCTTACAGGTTAAAGACTTTAATTCCGACTTAGCCTTTATTCAACTAGATAATATAAACTATAATGAAATTGAAGGTGATGGTGATGGAAACATTAATCCAGGTGAATCAATAGAACTTGAGATTGAGTTAAGCAATCTTCCTGGTTGGGGTACTGCAGACTCCATTGATATAAGTCTGGAAATTGCTGATGACCGTTTTGAGATAATTAATAGTCAAACTACTACTGGTCCTTTACCTACAGGTAGTAACCTCTTAGTTACTTCTGATGGACCCTCTTTCTCAGTTCCACAAGAAATCCCATTCTCTAATTTTCAATATACTTTAACAGTAACTGGCTACAATACTTCAAATGAGGTTATCTTTTCAAAAGCTTTTGATTTAAGCTTTGATATTACTCTCATGGCTAATAACTTCCCTCTTGAATTTTCTATAGGATCTCGTTCTGCACCAGCATTCATAGACTATAACAATGATGGTGAAAATGAATTAATCTACTTAGATACTTATGGAAATCTTAAACTAATTGACCTTAGTGGTGAGATAATTCTAGCCCAAGATAGCAATATTGAAGAAAATATATATTCAAGCTATGCTCTAACAACTATAGAAGATGAAAACGTAATTGTGTATGCTTCTCGTAGCAACGATCTAGTAGCTCAAGAAATTGGTGGAGACTTGCTCTTTAGGTATGATTCAGGAGCCCAGTTTATAACTTCTCCAATTATTGCTGATATTAATGGTGATGGTGAAAATGAAGTTATTGCTATTAATTTAGCCAAAGAACTTATTGTTATGGATTTCCAAGGGAACATGTTACCAAACTTCCCTATTGAACTTGATGCTTTCATTGTTCACGAAATGGCTTGTGCAGATTTAGATAACGATAATAAAGCTGAAATAATAGTAGCAACTAATAATAATCAACTACATGCAATAAATTATCAAGGTAATAATATTCAAAATTATCCAGTTACCCTACCTGCTAATAATGCCACAGCTCCTCTTATTACCAGTGACAGACTTGTTGTAGGAAGCCATAATCATCTTTATTCATTAGATTACTCAGGTAACATTATCCATGATTTTGAGTTAGATGGCTCTCCAATTATGCCTATAGCAAATGACTTCAACAACGATGGCTATATTGATTACGCCTTCGTAACTACTACTAGATATCTTTACCTTGCTTCTGAAAATGGGAATATCATGGATGGTTTCCCTATTAGACTTGATAAAAGTTCTCAAACCCCTCCTTTAGCAACAGATGTTAATAACGATCAGTTCCCTGAAATAATCTGTTTTGATAGTAGTAATAGTATCTACATCTATGATGGCCAAGGTAACTCTCTTCCTAACTTCCCATTTGCAGCTAATCTTACTACTGCAACACCTGCTACAGTAGGTGATATCTACAATGATGGACAAGTCAGTTTTGTCCTTGGCTATACTCAAGGTATTGCTATGGCTAACCTAAAACTACCCTTGAACAGTCAAGTCCCTTCTTGGTTAACCTACCGTAATAATTATCACAGAAGTGGTTTTATGGATACCTCCTTTGCTGTTTCTAGTGATGATAATGATGCTCAAATAGTTAATACTGCCTTGTTAGGAAACTATCCTAACCCATTTAATCCTGAGACTACTATTTCCTTTGCTCTTGCTAAAAAGGGAAATGTTAAGGTCGATATTTTCAATATTAAAGGTCAGAAAGTGAAAACTCTCTTTAATGGAAATTTGGATAAAGGTAAACATAATCTTGTTTGGGATGGAAGTGATAAGAATAACAGAAAAGTAGCATCTGGTATTTATCTTTACAGGTTAAAAACTGCTAGAAAAGAATTTAATAGTAAGATGATTTTAATGAAATAGAATCTAAAAACATTAAAGAGACGCTTTTAAATGCGTCTCTTTTTTTATCTCTCAAGTAGAGAGAGCCATATCTATTAAGCACCACAAGCAGCTAAAGAATACTCACTTTTTAAAGTTTCAATTAAATCATGAACCGAAACAATCTTATCGTTTAAGTAGGCATTAGCTCCTGCGAAAGCGAAACCATTTTTTAGATGACCAAGTTTAGCATTTAAAAGTGCTGCAGCTATACAGTAAGGAGATTTTTTATAATCACAAGTTTTTAAACACTTCCATGGGCAGGAGAAAGGAATCTTATTACCAGACTCTACCAATTCTAAGAAGGAATTTTTTAGAGCTCTACCAGGTAAACCCACAGGACTCTTAATAATAGTAATATCTTCTTTTTTTGCTTGAATATAGCTTTGTTTGAATTCGTCAGAAGCATCACATTCGTTAGTGGTAACAAAACGTGTTCCCATCTGAACTCCATCTGCACCTAATTTCATAATATCATAGATATCTTTTCCGCTATAGATACCACCACCTGCAATCAGAGGTATATGTTTAGCAAACTTATCACTCCATGGTTTAATAGCTTCTTTAATTTCTGGGACTAGTCTTTCTAATTGGAAGTTTTCATCCTCTAACTGTTCTAAGCTAAAGCCTAAGTGACCACCAGCTTTTGGGCCTTCTACAACCACAGCATCTGGAACAGCTGAAAACTTACGAGCCCATGTTTTAAATATTACATTTACTGCTCTTACTGAAGAGACTATTACCGCAAACTTTGTCTTACTTTCTTGCATGAAGTCTTTATCCATTATTTGAGGCATCTTGAGTGGTAAGCCTGCTCCAAAGAAAAGAATATCAATTTTCTCATCTAAAGCTGTTGTAACTAGTTCATCAAAATTTGTAAGAGCTACCATAATATTTAGCCCTAGAATACCATCTGTTAAGACTCTTGCTTTTTGGATTTCTTCTTTCAAAGCTAAAATTTCAGTCTCTTTGTTTATTTTTCCTTTTAAAGCTCCTAGCCCTACAGCAGACAAAACACCTATTCCACCTTCATTAGCCACGGCAGAGGCAAGTCCAGAAAGAGAGATTCCTACTCCCATTCCACCTTGAATGATCGGTATTTTAGCCAAGAGATTACTAATTTTAAGTTCAGGTAATTTAAATTTCATTTTACATCCTCTATGATTGATAGTATAAACAATCAATTAGTATAATATTAATTAGCAAATATTTATGGATATGTTAATAGTGGGTTATAAGGTTGTAAATAAATCTTTCCTATAAAATCCCTATTTATGAATGTCCACATTATATATTTAACATTTTCTTTCAAAGGAGATATTGTGTCAAATAAATTAAAATAAATAAAATCTTATACACTTCACCTTATTCTCTTTTCCTCAAATATTAACAAAGTTTCAGTTTTGCTAATATATTCAAAAGAGGTTAAATTTTCTATTAAAAAATGTTGTAGTTCTTTATTATCTTCAACATAAATCTTAAGCATATAATCATATTGCCCAGATATATGATATAGTTCTGTTACTTCTTTTAGACTAGAAATATGCTTGATAAACTTGTTAATAATCTCTCGGTTATGACGTTCCAAAGCAATCTGAATAATTGCAGTAGTTGTATAACCCATTTTATTATAATTTAGATTAGCAGAGTAGCCTGTAATTATTCCTCTCTCTTCTAATTTTTTTACCCTCTCTAAAGTAGAAGAAGGATTAAGTCCTATCATTTCAGATAGATTTTTATTGCTTATTCTTCCATTGTCTTTTAATATCTCAACTATCTTGCAATCAATACTATCCATCTTGTTATCCTTTAGTACAAGTAATGCAGTAGAGCTTAAACAAAAACCTTAATAAGTCTTGCTTTATTAAAGATACTAGATCATTATCTTGCTTTAATTATTCTTTAGATTCGCACTATTCTCGAATATAATTTGATAAAGTTGAATTTTTGTCAAATATTATTTGCTAAAATTTCCCACTTATAATATTTTGGCATCATATAAATATTTTAAAGGAGTCAGATATGATAGAAATCAGATGGCATGGACGTGGAGGTCAAGGTGGCTTTACAGTCTCCAGACTTCTCGGCATGGCTGCTTCCCTTTTTGAGGGTAAGAATGCAATAGCTTTCCCAGCATTTGGACCTGAAAGAAGAGGAGCACCAGTATTAGCTTTCACTAAAATTGATGATCAGAAGATTGATGATAGAAGTGAAGTTCAATTTTGTGACTATGTAGTAATAATGGATGAAACTTTGATAAATGCTTCTCTAACTTCTGGTTTAAAAGCTGAATCAGTAATAATAATTAACA
Organism: Cloacimonadales bacterium (SeqCode); assembly: GCA_963663475.2. Taxonomy (GTDB): domain Bacteria; phylum Cloacimonadota; class Cloacimonadia; order Cloacimonadales; family JAFGVF01; genus JAEKNW01. The sequence continues at coordinate 254,166 of CAXXJV010000001.1, forward strand.
CTCAAAACCCAGAGAAATACAGTCAAATATTCCCCCAAGAAAATAGAATATTCTATATTGATGCTACTCAAATCGCTTTAGAAGTCTTAAAAAGACCAATAACCAACACAAGTATGCTTGGTGCTTTAGTTAAAGTATCTCAAGTTACAGACTTAGATGCTTGTTATAAAAGTATTGATAAAGAACTAAATCCAGCCATTGCTAATAAAAATAAGCTGGTAATCGAAAGAGCATTTAATGAAGTTAAGGAGTATCAGAGGTAGATTATGAAAAAGACTAAAGATATGTTATCCCAAGATGGAACTAGACCAGTTAAACAAGAATTTACTAAAAGAAAGCATATTTCTGAATATCCTACAGGCCCTGGTTTTACTGCAGGTCATCTAGCCGAAATAAATGCTGGCTGGAGAGTATTTAAACCTTCTATAGATTTAGAAAAATGTATTGCTTGCTATAAATGTTATATGGTTTGCCCTGACGGAGTTATTTATAAACAAGGTCCAAAGGGTGTGGCTGTTGATTATGATTATTGCAAAGGGTGTGGCGTTTGTGCCCATGAATGCCCTGTTAAAGCAATTGAAATGATTAAAGATAAGAGAGATTAAGGAGTAAACATGAAATTAGATAATTCAAAACAATTGTTTGTTTCAGGTGATGAAGCAGTTGCTTTAGGTGTTAGATTAGCTCGACCCCATGTTATTTCTGCCTATCCAATTACTCCGCAAACTATAGTAGTTGAAAGACTTTCAGAAATGGTGGAAGATCAAAGTTTAGATGCTGACTTCATGCACGTGGAATCAGAGCATTCTGCTCTTTCTGCTGCTATGGGGGTTTCTGCTGTTGGTGCTCGTGCCTTCACGGCAACCTCTTCTCAAGGACTGCTCTACATGGCAGAAGTTCTTTCCTACTGTAGTGGTGGTCGCTATCCAGTAGTAATGATGAATGCTAATCGTGCCTTAGCCCTTCCTTGGAGTATTTTTGGAGATCAATCAGATTCCCTACTCCTCCTAGGTTCTGGCTGGATTCAATGCTATGTGGAAGATGCCCAAGAAGCATTAGACATGATGATTCAAGCTTATAAAATTGCTGAACATCCAAGAGTATTAACTCCTTTTATGGTTAATTTAGATGGTTTTATCCTTACTCATACTTACGAGCTTGTGGATGTTCCTCACCAATCAGAAGTTGATGAATTCCTACCACCTTTCTCAACTCCTAACAAGATGTCTATAGAAAATCCAATGAATCTAGGTTTCTCTTCAACTCCTGCTGATAATCTAGAATTTAAGTACCAACAACATAAAGCTATGTTAGATGCCCTTCCAATTATAGAAGATGTGGATACAGAGTTTGGCGATAGATTTGGAAGATATTATGGCGGTTTATTAGAAACTTATCAAACTGATGATGCCGACCATATCATGATTACTGTTGGTACTATTACTGGAACAACTAGAGTAGTAGTAGATAGATTAAGAGACCAAGGTAAGAAAGTTGGATTAATCAAGCTTAGATACCTTAGACCAATGCCTGAAGAAGCACTTGTTGAGGCTATTGGAGATGCAAAAAGTGTTGGGGTTATTGATAAAGATATTTCTTTTGGACACGAAGGAACTATCTTTACTAATGTTAATTCTGCCTTATCTAAATCTTCCTTATGTCCTAAAAAACATAACTTTATCTGTGGTATGGGCGGAAGAAATATTTCCAAGAATGATATTATTGAAATGTTTAATTTACTAGAAGATTCATGTCAGGGTAAAGATGTTCCTCTAGTTAAATTTATTAACTTAAACACTTGTGTGTCAGAAAAGGAGTAAAGAATGCAAAATTTAGAAAGAATAAATCCCCGTAACATAGATTCTAAAGAATACTTTTATGGCCATAAAGCTTGTGCAGGTTGTGGCTGTGCATTGGCTGTTAGACTAGCCTTAAAAGTTGTAGGAGATGGAGCATTTTCTATTTTACCAGCAGGATGCATGTCTGCTGTTGGCTTCATTTACCCTCAAATGGCCTTTGTTAATAACTCAATGATATCTACCTTCCCAGGTGCAGCATCTTTAGCTTCAGGTGTGGCTGCTGGTAATAAAGCTCTTAAAAGACAAGGTACCAAAACTCTTGTTTTTGCTGGTGATGGAGGAACTGCTGACATAGGTCTGCAAGCCCTTTCAGGTATGATAGATAGAGATGATGATGTTCTTTATATCTGTTATGATAATGAAGCCTATATGAATACTGGTATTCAAAAAAGTGGACTGACACCTTTTGGAGCAAAGACTACTACTACTCCTGCCGGAGAAAATATCAGAGGCTCTCAAACTACTAAAAAACAGCTGTTTGAGATTATTGCTGCCCATAATATTAAATATGCTGCAACCGCTTCTATTGGCTATTATCAAGATTATATAAATAAAGTGCAAAAGGCTGCTTCTATTAAAGGTGCAACCTTCATCCATGTGGCAGCTTCCTGTCCTACTGGCTGGGGTACTCCTACTGAAACTTCGGTTGAAATAATGAAAGATGCTGTTGATTGTGGTTTATGGTTCCTAGCTGAATATGAAAACCATAAATTTACTCTTAATAAAGACCCAAAAGAATTTGCTCCAGTAGCTGAATATATTAAAGGTCAAGGTAGATTTAAACACCTTACAGATGCTGATATTAAAGATATTGAAGATAGCAGAGACGCTTTCTGGAACAGAGTTAGAAAAGACTGGAAGTAAAAGATCGTTTATAACAAAGGGCAGAAATAATCTGCCCTTTCTATGTTTTAATAGTAATAATAATTAATCTACTAATTCAAACTCAACTTTAGTTGTAGCTTGAATATTATCAGAAATAGGACAACGAGCATCAATCTCATGCAAGAATTCCTTTTTCTCTGCTTCTGTCATATCTGCATCAATCTCTACATATGCCTTCATCCATTGGAAACCAGCTCTTACATCACAGCATTTCCCCATCAAAACATCTGTATCTAGTTCCCCTTCAACTTTTACATTGCAAGCTCTTAAATCAAATCTCTTCTGTTTGGCAATAATAAGGGCAATTGAACCTATGCAACCAGCTAAAGCAGAGAAAAAGAATTCTAATGGAGTAGGGCCTAAATCATCTCCCCCACCTGCTTTTGGTTGGTCTATGATAAATTTATGGTCTCTTGCCGACACTTCAATAGCCATGTTTTTTTGTAATTTGGATTCTACGATTACCTTTTTTAACATCTTATTTTCTCCTAATTTTTTTCACACAAAAAAACGCCTCAGATGAGGCGTCAAGTAAAAATATCTTATATCTTACTTTAAAAGTAACATTTTCTTGAATTCTATGTGCTTGCCTGCTTCCATCTTAGTGTAATATACACCTGAAGCAACTTCCTGATTTCTATTGTCCTTGCCATTCCATAATAAGTTAATTTTCTTATTTGGGGTTGCAACGAAATCATTAAACATTGTTTTGACTAATTGACCTTTAACATTATATATATTTATTTTAACATTACTTGGGTTAGTAACAGCGAAACTAATGTTAGTTGAAGGATTAAAGGGATTTGGGTAGTTTTCAAAAAGTTTTGTACCATAAAATACTTCTGGAGTATCATTACCATCTGGATCACCAATACTTACGATTGTAGGTCCAAACATTTCTGATTCATTAGACAGTTCGACTGTTTTTAACCAATAATAATATACAGTATTGTTTTGGACTTCTCCATCGACAAAACTATATGTATAAGTTTGTGAAGAATTGATTGAAGGAATCAATACAGGAATTTGATCAGCACTATCAACATCATTCATGGTATTTTTTAAGATATAATAACCTGTTAATGATGTTTCGGTCTCAACTGTCCATTGAATTTTAACTTGATTGTCAGAAACTAATACAGCATTAAAAGAAGAAAGTTCTACAGGGAGTGTTTGTTCCTCTCCTGTTAATGGGAAACCACTGAGTGAAGATTCTGTTTCCACTGTTGTAGTAGAAGTTGTACCAATATAACTTTCTTCAAGAACATCACCACCAATAGTAGCTTCACTATTAGCAGTCTCTTTAGTTGTAACTGTAAAGAAGTAATATTTATCATCTGTCGATACTGTAGTATTAAATCCACTAAAGGTTAAAACATCATTATAATTAGCTGATCCTCCCAACTGGATAGCTTTAGCCTTGCTTGGATCAAATGTTGTAGAGGAGCTTTCCCAAACTTTGAAGCCTGTACTCACTACATCATTTGATGTTAATGTACCAGTAAGTTTAAGTTTTAGACTTGTTAAAGCTGCTGTACCTTGATTAGTCTTTATATCTAATCTAAAGAAAGGAGCATCTGGACTTCCAGGAGCAATAGATGGGAAGTTATCAAAATAATTTAATATTAATGCTCGATATAAACATTTATCAGCAAAAACTCCTGGATTAAATGAACTAACTGTTCCTGAAGTTGTAATCAGAGCATCGTTAGTTGAGATTTCAATTCTGTCTGAATATGTTAAACCTGTAGAATTTAAGGAAACTGCTACAAAGTAATACTTATACTGGTCTGTAATACTCCTATTATTTATGGAGAAGTTGTAGGTTCCAGTACCTGTGAAAACTATCGGATTAGATATAGATGTCGCGCTTGAGAAGCTAGTTGTACTTGATTCATAAAGAGCAATATATGCTGCATCATCAGGATCAATAGTACCACTGACAACGATACCAAGATTAGAAAGATTAGCTGTACCAGAAGCTGTTTTCAAGCCTACATAGCCAATTGGTTGATAGTTACCTAAGTTATAACCTAATAAGGCAACACCTGAATTTATTTCATCTGCCACCGCATCTATGGTAATATTCTGGTTTAAATATTGGAATGAACCACTGGTTACTGATGTGTTTGTATTGCCAGCGATATCAACCATTTCCACTGAAAATCGATAGAATTCACTGGAATCCAATATATTCAAGCCAGAAACATCAGAGACACTAGCTGAACTAAGTAAATCAGCACCATCTAGGTTAATACTATTACTACCTGAAGAAAACGACCCAATAATATCTATAGTTGAGATAACTGCATAAGTATCATTATCTTTGATATAAACAGTTATTCCCCCCGGAGCCGAGTCTTCACCTAAAGTAAAGTTAAGATTAAAACTAGATCCACTAGCAGAACTACCAGAAACTAAAGTTGGCTTTATGGCAGCATTGTCGTATATTAACTTATTCCATGGGGATGTCTCTTCGGGATTTCCTGTTTCATCTTGGTAACCAATCGCTAAATAGTATGTATTTAAATGTGTTAATGATGTACTACCTGTTACTGCTTCGATATGGGAAGAAGCTGTTGAAAAATTTGTTGCATCAAGAGTAATTTGATGCCTTGAAGTATTTTCATATGTACTAGCTAATGTAAGTGTTGTACTTGGAGAAGAACCATCTGAATTTGGTGAAAAGTATAGTTTAACACTTCCTCCATTAGGAACTTCAGTAAGTTGAAAATCTATAAGTAAGCTGCTATTATCATAAGTAGCTACTGTAGGAGAGTTTGGACTGTATAAAGTTGGCTCTAGTGTTTCCGTATCGTTAAATACTGTAAGATATGTAGAAAATCCAGTATCAGGGTTGCTGGCTGGAAGAATAGTATTATAATATGAATCAACTTGGTAACTAGTATAAGATGAAGAATAATTACCTCTACTTGTATAAAGCTGTAAGCCAGCTTGAATTGATACTGCATTACTAGTGAAACTTCCGATATTAAATGTAGATGTCACATCAAAAGTACCATTAGCCGAATTAGAGTCAAAAGGAATATTATAAAAGCTTTCATCTTGCCAAGAACCCTCATCTGGCGTAGAACTACCATAAAAAATTAGCAAAATATTATTATCATTCCCATCAAAAGAATATCCTTGAATATTCTCCCTGCTTAATCCTGAAACTGTATAGTTTATCTGTAACGTAATTTCTTCATTTTCAGAAATATCATAATCACCTGCACCATTTTCACCTTGCATTCCAATCGAGTTTATAGTGATAGTCTGAGCAACCACTATATATGCTATAGATATAAAAAACATGGTTAAAATTATTTTTTTCATTTATCCCTCACTTTAATCTTAAATTATTACTAACTATAAAAATTATTATTTCTTAATAATATCTTCTATTAACATTATAGTTTTGTTTTATGTTTTGTCAAGTTTAATTTTCCATTCTAAAAATATAATACAAACTTTTTAAATACTGTAATGATAACTAGATAAGTACCACTACTTTGTAGTTGATGTAGCAAAAATGAGAAAATCAAAAAAACTTCTTGACAAGAATAGTGTACTACATAAGTATAACACCATAAGAGGTAAAAATTATGAAAAAGTTTCGTGATGACCAACCTATCTATCTTCAAATAAAAGAAGAGATAGAGGAAGCCATAATAGCTAAGCGAATATCAGAAGGCCAGCAGATATTATCGATAAGAGCTCTATCGACAGAATATCGGGTTAATCCAATTACTATAAGTAACGCTTATGCTGAATTAGAAGCTTCCAATATCATTTTTAAGAAGAGAGGATTAGGTTTTTTCGTAAAAGAAGGTGCCCGTAGAATGTTATTGAGAGAAAAAAGATATGAATTTATTGAAAGAGATTTAAAAAACATAGTAGATAAGGCAAAAATTGTTGATATCGATATTGATATAATTATAGCAGAGTTAGAAAAACTTTTTGCAAAGGAGGATTAATGGCCTTAGTTAAAACAAGAAATGTAACTAAGAGATATAAAGATCTTTTAGCATTAGACAATGTAAGCACAGAGATTCAGAGGGGCCGGATAGTTGGTCTATTAGGAAAGAATGGGGCAGGTAAATCTACCTTAATGAAGTGTATCATAGGTTTTACTAAATGCCAAGGTGAGATAACTATTGAAGATAAATCAGTTAACTACATGGACCATAAGGTTTTTGAAGACACAGCTTTTATTCCTGATATAAATTCCTTAGATGGTAGATTAACAGTAAAAGCTTTTATTAAGTTCTTCAAAGGAGTTCATCCTAAGTTTAATCAAGACAGATTTGAGAAGTTATTTTCCTCAAGCAATCTTCCCTTAACCAGAAAAATAAGCAAACTATCAAAAGGGATGAAAACAAAGTTATATCTAATTTTGATTTTGTCACTTGATGTCAGCTTTCTTATATTAGATGAGCCAACTCTTGGTTTAGATATAGTTTATCGTAATGAATTCTATAATACAATCTTGAGTTCTTTTTATAATGAAAAGAGGACAGTCTTTATTTCAACTCATCAAGTAGAAGAGATAGAACACATCTTACATGATTTGATCATTATTGATAATGGAAAAATCTTAACTAATGATTCAATAGATAATCTTTTAACCTATTATAAGCTTATCACCATAGATGCTAAAGACCGGGAAAAGCTAAGTAATATCCCCCATAAAGTTGTTACAGAAGGGTTAAGTGCTATTGAGGTAGTTGTTCCTCGCAAAGCCGATATTAAAGGCTTTAAAGAAGCTATACCAAATCTTGCCCACATCTTCTTATATACCTTGGAGAATTCTCATGAAACAGTTTAAATCATTAATAGAAAGAGATCTTCACCTTAACAAGTGGTCTCTTCTTCTACCAGTAATTGTCGTTGCAGTAAGTTATTTATTTATTCTTTTCATAGATTTAAGATGGGGAATAGATTTAGAAAATATTTCTTATAAGATGGAAGGTGCTAATGTACCTTTCATGGGTTTAGTTGGTATAGTAATTGGTAATATATGGTTGACTTCTGCCTTATTATCTTTAGTTTCTTTGGTAATTTTGACCCCTAATGCCATGAATGATAATATCAAACACCAGTGTGAGATATTTTATAAGTGCTTACCAATAGCTCCATGGAAAATTGTTTTAGGAAAAGTAGTATCTTGCTTAGTTTTCCCACTGATCATAGTATCACTTTTAGCTTTTCTAAACACTTGGATCGCTTACTTATTCTTAGGTGAAACATCTGTAATTGCCTTAGGTACTTTACTCAAATTTACCCTATCCAGTATCATATTTATAAGTCCCTATCTCTTGATTTTTGGTTCCTTCTTTATTTTCTTATCTTCTATTATGAAAAAGAAAGTATTTGTTAGGTTCATAGGTCTTTTGTTTGGAACTAACATAGCAATTCAAATCTTTAGGTCTTTATCAGGAATTAAAATAGCTACTTTATCTGAATACATTAATATGTGGTTAATTAATCCATCTTTCACAGGTGCCAAAATCATTGATGTTGATAAATTAGTACAGGGTTTTATGAATCAAATGACCCTAGATAGTGGAATTAATGAGATAAGCAAGTATATTTCCTCAAGCATCTTTAGTTGGGATGGCTTATGCCTGATATTTGCTTCAATAATTTTGTTGACAAGTTCTGTTTATGCTTTCAAATTAAGAAAATTAGATTAGGAGATAATTATGAAGAAAATAGTATTTCTAGCTGTAATAGCTATTTTGTTTTTAACTGGTTGTGTGGAATATGGTTTAACTATCAAGGTAAATAAAGATGGTTCTGGAGAAATTGTTGAAGAGATGTTAATGGCAAATCAAATAATTAACATGGCCAAAGCAATGAATACTGACCAAGGAAATATGAATGCTTTCTCCAAAGAAAGAGTCATGGAGAAAGGTTCTCGCTTTGGAAAAGATGTTGTTTATAAAGATTTTGAAGAAATAAAAAATGAAGTAAAACAAGGTTATAGGGTGACTTATAAATTCGATGATATTAATAATATTCAACTATCTGACAAAGTCTTTAGTGAATCAGTAGAATCAGTTACTGAAAATGTCAAAATGGGTAATGATGAAGACCTTGATGAAGAGAGTGAAGACGATGATATTGAGTTAGAGAAATTCTATAATTTTGAATATAATAAGAAAGGTAAGTTAATTATCAAGAATGGCTTTACTGAAGCTATCAATGAAGCTAAAGCTAAGAAAGATGGAGAAGTTGAAGAATGGAGTGAGGAAGGTGAAAAAATGTCTGATGAAGAGATTGAGCAAAACATAAATATGGCTAAAATGTTTGTTCAAGGTATGAAGTTCTTTACTAGAATAGAATTTAATGATATTAAAGATGCCAATATACCTCATGAAAACAATCAAATAACTCTCTTTGAAATTGATATGGATAAACTACTTGAAAACCCTGAAACTTTCAAAGAATTAATGAAAGACGGTGATACTGAAATCACAAAATTCTTAAATAATGAAAAGCAGATTGATGGTATTATTTTCCATAATGTTGAAAATATTACTGTTAATTTTAAATAGGATGGAATAATGAAAAAATTTTTAATAATTACTCTATTGCTTGCAAGTCTTGCAATGTATAGCATGCCTCTAGCATTTAATAACTCTTCAATAGCAAGCCATGAAGATTTTCTTTCAGGCTATATTAATCCCGCAGCCTTAGGAACTACAAACAATACCTCTTTCACCTTCTTGAAGAGTTATCAAGAAAAAGATTTTAAAAGTCCTTACGCTTTTATCTACAAAACAAAGGGATTCTCCTATATGATAGAAGATGATAATGGTACTTATCAAACAATAGCTACTGGTAACAACTTAGGAAGCAACAAAGTTCTAAGAAACTTCTACTTAGGTTCTTCCTTTGGTTGGAAATCTGGTTCCCTTGAAGATTTTGATTTCTCTAATTCAATCCTCTATAGACCAATAAATCATTTATCATTTGCCTATATTCTCTCCCACCCTAATGATTTAAAGCCACAGCACAGAGCTGCTATTGCAATCAGACCTTTCGCCTCTACAAGTATGGGAGATGTCTTAGAATTAACTAGTGACCTTGGTTGGGGAAATTATGGTGATTTTAACGAGACTAGAGGTTTTATCAAACCTATAGTCGGGGTAAATACTAATTTTCTTGGCGGACTTAGTCTAGGTGCAAATTACGATATAGACAAAGATCAAGTTGGTATCAGGTTTAGTATCAGTAATTTTAATGCAGTAATTGGTTCCATATCTAACATTCAAGAACAAGCTGATGATAGTAAGAAAAATGTAGGATATGGCTATGTCTCTATAAATTCTGATATCATGGGAATGCTAAAGGGTACTGAAAGAAAGAAGATTCTAGACTTGAATATTAAGGGTGATATTGTTGATGAAAATACTAAGTTTAGCATTGGCTTTGTCTCTCTAAAAATGGATGAAAACACAACAATGCTTAGTCTTTTAAAGAAAATTAAGCAAGCTAAAAATGATCCAGAAATAAGAGGATTAATCTTCAAAAACAATAACTTTGGTGCTTCATTGGCTAAAAGACAAGAGCTACTAACTGCTTTGCAAGACTTCAAATCCTCTGGGAAAAAAATAGTTTTCTACTATGAAAATATTTCTAATACTAACTACGCTTTTGCAGCTAACATAGGAGATAAAATCTATCTCAATCCCGAAGGAATGGTTAACCTGGTTGGTATAGGCGGAGCTAGTCCTTATATAAAAGAATTACTTGATAAAGTCGGAATTGATTTCTATAATTTTAGAAGTCATCCTTACAAAACAGCTGGTAATATGTTCTCAGAAGGTCAAATGACAACAGAAGAAAGACAAGTAATGGAAAGACTTTATGGCGACCTTTATGCCGAAATGGTTGAGATGATTCGTCAAGGACGTGGTCATAAATTAGCTGGTCAAGTTGAAGATATTATTGATAATGGCCCTTACTTCATTCCTCAAGATGCTCTTAATAGTGGCTTAGTTGATGAATTAGTAGAATGGCATCAACTAAATGATAAATTAGAAGAAGAATTTGGAAGTCATAGCATTACTAAAGAAATTCCTCGCAGAGTTGATAAAAACTGGTCAAAACCTGGACTAGATAAAGTAGCTATTATCTATGCTTCTGGTAACATAATCAGCGGTAAAGGACAAGCAGGAAGAATGATAGGTTCAGAAACAACTGCTAAAGCTATTAGAAAAGCCAGACAGGATCCTCAAGTTAAAGGTATTATCTTGAGAGTTGACTCAGGTGGAGGATCAGCTTTAGCCTCCCATATCATAGCTGAAGAAGTTAGATTATGTAGTCAAGGAGAAAACAAGAAACCTATTATTGCCTTGATGTCTGGTGTAGCTGCTTCTGGTGGTTATTATATATCTACCTGGGCTGATGAAATAATAGCTGAGCCAACCACTATCACTGGTTCAATTGGAGTTATTGGCATGATACCTAATTTTGCTAAACTCTCTAGCAAACTTGGTGTAAACTGGTCTGAAGTTAAGTTCGGTGAAAATGCTACCCTGGGTAGTGTCACTAGAGAATGGACTAATGATGAAAAAGAAATGTTTAAGAACTTTATTAAAGATTCATATGACAGATTTGTTAATACTGTTGCCACAAGTAGAGCTGCAAGCTATCAAGAAATCAACAAGATAGCAATGGGACAAGTATGGACTGGTAATCAAGCATTAGAAAATGGTTTAATTGATAAGATTGGTGGTTATGAAACAGCCCTTCAATCAATGTCAGAAATGCTAGATTCTGGTAATGAAATCAGCTTAGTTACTTATAGTGGACATGACAAAGCTCAGATTGAAGTTAGTGTTAGTTCTCTAGTAGCTCCTCTATTTACATGGTATAACAAGTCTTTCTTAAAATCATTAATTGATTTAGATAAGCAAGTAAAGCTTAATACAGATGAAGTAATTCTCTATAAATCACCATATAATTTTAATCAAAACAATCATTAACTAATAATAAGTTTATTTATTAATAATTATTTATTATTTGTAAATACTTAATAAATAGTGTTATAGCAGGAATGCAAGTCATTCCTGCTATTTTTTTCTTGCCTATTTTTCTTCAATAGTCAATTTTTGTGTGTAAACAAATCGGGGAAATACTTAAATAAGGAAATCTGATGAATTTAATCGATGAATTATTACTTGAATTAACTTTGTTTGAGGGTAAACAAGATAAATTAGAAGAATTAATAGTAAAACTATTTAATATTATAGGATCCAAGTTCAATATAGAAAGATGTTACTGCAAGCTGTTTGATAATCATGCAATCTGTAATCTATCTTATGAATGGAATTATGATAAAACAAACAGAAGTGAAGCTTCAATAGATATCTTTAATTTCGGTCATTATGAATGGGCTTTGAGTAAGATAAATACTTTTCAAGTTCATGCTATTGATTCTCTTTCTACTTTACCGGAAGAAGCAGAAGCCGAAAGAGATTTCCTCGAGAAAAATCAAATCAAATCTATGCTGATGAGTCCTATTGAAATTGAAGGTCACTTTGGTGGTATTGTTGGCTTTTCTACCTTCACTTATGAGAAAGAATGGGATCATGCAGAAAAAACTCTAATCAAGAAGGTATCCAGAGTTTTAAAGCAAGTCTTAACTCCTTTCTATAAAGAATCAATATCTCAAAGACATTCAATCCCCATAAGTTATAGTGGGATTTCAGTTATAAACTATATATGTGATTTAAGAACTTTTGAGTTCAAGTATATTAATAAAAGTGCCTATGATGTTTTTGGTTGTTATCCAGAAGATATAATTAAGCACAAGAATCTATTTGATTATTTTCATAAAGAAGAGAATGAAGAATTCTTTATGCAGATTAGGAACTATACCCCCCGCATAAACTACACTTGTGATGTAAAGCTAAAGGATGGTATCAATGGTATAGTTTGGTTAAGAAACAATTATAAGATTTGTAATCATAATGGAAGAAATTCTATTCAGGGTTTCTGCTACGATGTTACAGATAAGAAATTATTAGATCTTGAACATAGACGTCATAGAGCTTTTCTGGAAAAGTTAATTGATAACATTCCTGTTGGTATAACTGTCAAAAACTGTCAAACTGACAAGTATGATATCTGGAATAAAAAGATGGCAAAGATTACTGGAATCTCTAGTCAACAGGCTATTAATGCTAGTGATGAGCTAATTTTTCCAGCAGAGTATTTACTGCAGAAAATGCAGAATGAAGATTTAGTAAAAGAAAGTGTTAAGCCATGTTTTTGTGGAGAAAAGGAATTTATTTCTCTGGAGGGAGAAAAAAAGATTATAACTAATACTATCATTCCAATAGAGTTTGATGGCAAGCTAGACTCTTTATTAACAGTTTCTCAGGATGTTACTGAAGCTGTTCAAAAAAGACAAGAACTTCAATCTGCAATTACTAAGGCAGAAGAGTCTGATAATTTAAAAACTCAATTCTTATCCAATATTTCCCATGAATTTAGAACTCCTTTGAATGCAGTTTATGGTTTTTCAGAATTTCTCAAGAATAACAAATCAATTACCAGCCAGGATAGAGATGAGTACCTTACTTTAATTATGCAAGGTGCTCAACGTCTGATTTCTCTTATGGATAATGTCATTAATGTTTCCAAGATTGAATCCAAGAACATTTCTGTAATTCACACTAATTTTTCTCTAAGCAATATGTTGAATGAAATTGTAGATCATTACAGACAAGATATTAAAGAGAAGCAAAAGAGTATAGAAATAAACCTGTTTGTTCCTCAAACTTCTAAGGAAGTTATTTTTGAAAGTGATGAAACAAACATCAGAACTATTTTTGATAACCTATTAAATAATGCTGTTAAATTCACTGAAAAAGGCACTATTGATGTAGGATTTTCTATTGATGCTAATAAGAGTATAACCTTCATGATTAATGATACTGGTGTAGGTATTGATCAAGATCAAAAGCAAAATATTTTTGAATTATTTAGACAGAGTAATGGTTCACACACTAGGGAATTTGGTGGAATAGGTGTAGGTTTAACCATATGTCATAAAATTATTCATCTGCTAGGTGGATTTATAACACTTGATTCAGAAAAGGGGAAAGGTTCTTCTTTCATCTTCTCCATTCCAGGCAAGGTAACAGTGGTTGATTTAGCAGATACTAATAATCATAATTATTCTCATATTGACATCTATTCTTCAAGTACTTTTGCGGAAAAATGGTCTGGTAAAAATATCTTAGTTGTTGATGATACTATACACATTATTAAGTTCTTTAAGGCTTTTTTCAAACATATAAAAGTTAATGTTGAATTTGCTCACAATGGTTTAGAAGCTGTAGAAAGATGTAGAAATAACAATATAGATTTGATTTTAATGGATGTCCAAATGCCTAAAATGGATGGACTTGAGGCTACACAAAAGATTCGGGAGTTTAATAAGAAGATTCCTATCATAGCTCAGACTGCTTTTGCTTTTGATTCAGATAGAATGAAGTTACTCAAAGCTGGTTGTGATGACTATATAACTAAACCTATAAATAGAAGAGAATTACTTTTTAAAATGGATAAATATTTTTGGAGTAAAAGGTGATAATCTTAGTAAATTAGAAAAATAAAGTGAAGGGCTGAAACAGCCCCTATAAGTTCACTTTATTAAGGTGTAGGTTGCTCTAGTCTAAGACGTGATTCTTGAGCTTCAAAAGTGTAGTCTATAGGTGCTTCTATAATCTTCTTCACCTTTTGTGCTCGAATCTTTCTTTCTTCTCTTTGTGTAAGTTTCTTCTTCATATCACACTCTCCTTTTTTTTATTTAATCTACAGGTTTTGTACACTAATATTATAATCAAAAATACATTTTTAGCAAGTCTATTTTAATTATATTTTAAATTTTAGCTATTAATTAACCCATAATTAACATTTAGTTAATTTAATGTTTTTTTTGATGTAAAAATATTATCTTTAATTATATCAGATTAGTTTGTGTATATTGCTCTCAAGATATTGCTAACTTCTTGAGAATCAGTGAACTGTAACTTATAGTTATATAATGATTTTATCTCAAAATCTGTCAAGCATTTTTTTCCTCTGATCCCGAATAATGCAGTAGTAAGACCTAGAGGGTCAATCTGAAAAACTCTCAATATTAAACTCAACAGTTACTACTTCTGAAGGTTGCATGCCTACTCTATATGCTCTTGCTTTTACAGTTGTTGTTTCAGAGATAATAAAAGAACCCATATATTGATTAGAAGCTAAATTTGGAATACTGCCATCTAAAGTATAATAGATATCTGACCTGCTAGAACCACTAGTCATCGAGATTGTTTGCTCAGATTCATAGCTTCCTGAATCAGGAGAAATTATTGGAATAGGGGTTACTTCAAAAAGAGTATTCTTAAGTCGTCTAACAAGGCGAAAACCTAAGTGAGTTAAGGTACTATTATCTTGCGAGGCATTTAAACGACGAGTTAACTTACAATCATTAGCATTATTGTGAAAGCCACCTCCACGTAGAATACGGACAAAGCCACTATTTGGACCAAGGGGATCAATCTGCGCTTCAGGACTATATTCTGCCACTACATCATAACACCACTCAAAGACATTACCCGCCATATCATAAAGACCTAACTCATTTGGTAATTTTCTACCTATTGAGTGTGTTGAACTCCCTGAATTATCATCATACCAAGCATAGTCTGATAATTGAGCTTCGTTATCTGTACCTGCCCATTGATTATATCCACTAGCATGACTTTCATTTCCCCCTTTTGCAGCAAACATCCATTCCATCTCGGTAGGTAAACGATAGCCATTAGCATCAAAATCGCATTGCCAGTTACTTGTATCATAACAAGGAGTTAAGCCTTCCTCAATACTAATGGCATTACAGTAAGTAACAGCATCCTCCCAAGAAACTTTTTCTACAGGTTTGTTTAAACCAATTGAGTTACTGGGATTTTCTCCCATGACAGCTTCATATTCTCCCTGAGTAACTTCATACTTACTCATAATAAAGGAAGAAACAGAGATATCAGCATAACCATTATAGAAGGTTCCGCCTTCTACTAAAACGAAGTTTTCTGGCATTATTTCAATTTCATATTCAATAGTTATAATTTCTGATGGTTGCCAACCGACTCTATAAGCACGAGCTTTAACTGTTGTTGTTTCAGAGAGAGTAAAAGGACCAGTATAATGTGTGGACATTGAGCTTGGTTCACTACCATCTAAAGTATAATAGATATCGGATCTACCTGAGTCACTAGTCATTGTGATTGTTTGTTCTGTTTCATAGAAACCTGCTTGAGGTGAGACTTGTGGTCTAGGAGTAATTTCAATCTGAGTTTCTTCTATTCGACGAACTATACGGAAACCAATGCCATAATTAGAAGCAGAAGGCGGTAAAGGGAAAAAACCTGTAATTTTGGTAGAAAATGCAAGAGCACTAAAAAATCCTCCTTTACAAGCTCTACCTTGACCAGTCAAAGGACCCACAGGGTCAACTTGTGAATAACCTTCACTATAATCTCCAAAAACATCCCAACACCATTCGTTTATGTTACCAGACATATCATATAAACCAAGAGCATTAGGTAGTTTGAGTCCTACTTGGTGAGCCATACTTTCTGAATTATCTACATACCAAGCATACTGAGTTAACTGTGCTTCATTATTAGTTCCAGCCCAAGCATCATAGTCCGTAGCATCAGTTTGATCACCACCTTTACCAGCATATAGCCACTCTCTTAAAGTTGGTAAACGATAACCACTCGCATTAATATCTAAATTATAGTTTTCATGATTGCTTGTAAGGTTCCACCCCTCAGACCAGTTATCAGGATTAGCTCCTTCATTGTTATAGTCATAACATGGCGTAAGTCCTTCTTGCATAGATCGAATGTTACAGTATTTGACAGCATCAAACCAAGAAACAAAATATACTGGATAAGCATTGCCAATAGCAAAAGTATGAACTGGATTTACACCCATCACAGCTTCATATTCGCCTTGGGTAATCTCGTACTTATCCATAAAAAATGTAGAAATTGTAGTATCATAACCTTCTTCATAGAAGACACCTCCATTTACTTTCGTGAATGAAAGAAAATTATCATCATCTTCAAGAGGATTATCACGAGCAATGAGTTTAACTTGAAAGTTATTGCCTGCTTCAATATTATCAGAGAGGTAGTTCCATACAATTTGCTTTCTTCCACCTGGGATAATGTTGCTTCCAACATGACCAGAAAGAGTTGTTGGATAAATACTGAATGTAGAGCCACCATCATCGGAGGCAATCACCATTACCTGACATTGTCCATCAGCATCTAATTGGTAATTGATATAGACATTTACAGAATCAGAGGTGATACCTATGTTACTTATAGTTGGAACAAGTGAGAAAAGGCAAGTTAATGTTATTACAAAGAGTGTTAATATAGTATATTTTTTCATGCTATCCCCTATTTCAAAAGAAGTACTTTACTGGTTTTGGAATAAGTAGCAGATTTCATTTTGATAAAGTAAATACCATTACTGCATGCTTTTCCATAGTTATCTAAACCATTCCATTTTATTGTATGGTCTCCTGCTAAAATCTTATTTTTCCTTACTAACTGCCCTTTAAGATTATAAATACTCAAATCACTTACTTCGTTCTCTTTTACTCTGACACAAATATTTGTTGAATTACTTCCATTAAAAGGATTAGGATATATTGAAACAAGCTCTGTTGAATTAGGAAGAGAAGGAACATCTCCTTCATCATCTATTCGGACATTTACTGGTCCATGAAAGTTAGTGCCATTATATTCAATACTTTGTAGCCAATAATAATAATTTGTGTCTAATTCAACCGCATTATCAATATAAGAATAATTATGGGTTAATGAAGTATTATAAGCAGGAATAATTGTTGAGGATATGATATTTGCCAAGTTTAGATCAGCTACTTCCGCTCTATGAATATGATAACCTATCATATCTTGTTCAGATTCACTAGTCCATTTAATATCTACAGTTTGGTTAGAAATATTAGGTATCGCCATAAAAGAAGATAGTGTTACAGGTAAAGTCTCATCACTAATTGAAAAAGTTGGCGAAATAGTAAAACCTGTTAAAGAATACAATAGTCCAGAATTTAACATCACAGAAATCAACATAATCAAAACTTGTTTCATTTGTAACTCCCTACTAAAGTTATTTGTATTTAACTTATATTTATAATTTTGCAATTGTTGTCAAGTTCTTATTCTTGATTATGTAATTATTTTACCCAGAGACTGCTCAACCACCAATAATAAAGACAGAAGGATTAAAATTATTTATCACATTTCCCACTCTACTTAGGAGAGAACTCTATTTTACTTCACAAAAATTACAGAGAAAAAACTATATTCTCCTCTCTTCATCCATAATCCTTCCTTTACAGTCTTTCGATGAAAGTCCCAGTTTCATCGAAAGACTGTAAAGGAAGGATTATGGATGATAAGGCTATTGATAAGACCGATGTTCCTTAACCATAGGTAAGGAAGGTCGGGTAAAAAAGGCTCAAGTTCAACCCGAATAGTGCATTTGAACTTTGATGAGGAGTGCTAGATTCTTTTAGCAAAATAAGTTACAGAATTTTGACGCATATAATTTTTATATTCGGAGAAATTAGGATCTTACTTTTGCAGAAGAATATTCTGCTATTCACAAAGGTCTCCTGCATTATTTGGGTTGAAGAAGAATATTCTGCTATTCACAAAGGTCTCCTGCATTATTGGGTTTAATCCATATTTGAGCGAACCAAACGAATCCCTATCTTAGGAAGTAAGTAATGAGGAAATCCTGAATAACGTCTAGTAATAACCATATTATATGGTGGTGAATTCCAATCTCCTCCTCTATATACCCTTTTTGGCCCATAGTCAGGTCCAATCGGATTAACCGCAGTTTCGTCAGCAAAGTTTTCATAATAATTCGTTTGATACCTGTCATAACACCATTCACCTACATTACCAGACATATCATAAAGACCTAACTGATTAGCAGCTTTTAAGCCTGATGGGTGGCTTGACTCATTACTATTATCAGAATACCAGGCTATATAATCGACTTCGTTTGAGCCAGAGTAAAGGTAATTAGGTGTCATAGAAGCACCTCTCGCAGCATATTCCCATTCTGCTTCAGTGGGTAATCTATAGCCATTAGCTGTAAAGTCACATGAGTAATCTGTTAAATCATAGCAAGGAGTAAGTTCTTCAGCAATACTTTTAGCGTTACAGTAACTAAGTGCTTCTTGCCAAGTAATGTTATCAAGTGGTAAGGAAAAATCATGGTGAGATGATGGGTCAACTTGCATGACTTGATAATAGTCAGCCAAAGATACTTCAAATTTACTTATATAAAAGGAGTTTAATTGAACTTCATGAGTAGGTTCTTCATCAATTAATCCTCCATAAGGAGCTCCCATTGTGAAGCTCCCTGAAGGGACATAAACAAAGTCTTGATTTTCAGCAAAATTATATTCATAAGTTAATATTTCAGAGGCTAAAAAGCTATATTCAAAAGCTCTTGCTTTCACACTAGTATCAACAGAGATATAGAAGGGGTCAGTATAGAGGAAAGAATCTCTATCAGGTTCGCTGCCATCGATTGTGAAATAGATCTCAGCATTTTCGTGTTCACTAGACATAGTAATAGTCTGAACTGAATCATAGTCTCCTCCTAGAGGGCTAATAATCGGATTAGGAGTTGTTTCAGGAATAACAAAAGCTAACGATCTAGCTAGACGGAAGCCAACATTGTTTATTCTATTAGAAGGTAAAGTAGCTTGGCGATGTAGAACTGTACAATAAGAGACACCTGTATTCCATGCTCCACCTCTAGTTATTCTATCTTCACCTGTTTCTGCTCCCCATGGATTTAACTGAGGTCCAGGAGGATAATCCCCATAGATATCCCAGGTCCACTCATAAACATTACCAGACATATCATACAGGCCTAAAGCATTAGGTTCTAAGAGGCCTACTGGTTTTGTTCCATTAGGAGTATTATTAAAGCTATTCCAACAACCTCCACTTATATTATCATAACCCCAAGTAGGAGTTTGATTTCCCCCCTTTGCAGCATACATCCACTCCATTTCAGTTGGAAGCCTATATCCATTAGCTATAAAATCACAGTTAACATTTTCGTGATTTATTGCAGAGTTCCAACCTGTTGGCCAGTTATCAGGATTAACTCCACTATCACCAACACTATAACAAGGAGTAAGGCCATCTTGAATAGAACGAATATTGCAAAATTTAATTGCATCAAACCAAGATACCATATAGACAGGAAAATCTGGGTCTATTCCATAAGATTGAACAATTTCAGAAGGATTATTTCCCATTACTGCTTCATATTCACCTTGAGTAATTTCATATCTATTGATAAAGAAGTTACTAATTGTAATATCTGATGTCCCATTATAAAAACTTCCACCTTCTATAGATACAAAGTCATTCACAAGTAATTCAATTTCGTAGTCAGCAGAAACTATTTCTGAATATTTTAATCCTTCTTTATAGGCTCTAGCTTTAACACTTGTAGTTTCGTAAATAGTAAAAGGCTGGTCATAGTGTTCAGACCCCATATTTGGGTCGCTACCATCAAGAGTGTAGTAAATTTCTATATCAGGGTATTGACTGGATAAAGTTATAGTTTTTGGTATTCTATAGGAATCAGCATCTGGAGAAATATCGGGAGAATCAGTAGGAGAAAGATGAGTGTATCCAAGCTTTCTAACTGTTCTAAAGCCAATTGAGAAATTACTAGCATCAGGAGTTTCTTGATTCCTAATCATTAACTTAGTATTTGCTGCTGAGTTCAACCAAGAACCACCACGATATATACGGTTAATTGCTATTGAACCACCCTGAGGATCTTCTTGAGCCTCACTAGTATAATCTGCATGCTTATCCCAACACCATTCTGCAACATTACCTGCCATATCATAAAGTCCTAATTGATTTGGTGTTTTACTTCCTACCGAATGGGTTTGTCCTGAAGCATTAGAATTATACCAGGCATAGTTTCCTACTTGGGAACTTTCATTAGTACCTGGCCAATCATTAAAATCTACTGGAGGACTAGCAAGTCCACCTTTAGCAGCAAACATCCACTCCATCTCAGTTGGCAAACGATAACCATTAGCAGCAAAGTTACAGCGATAACGAGATTCATTATTCACTAGATCCCAACCTTGAGACCAGTTATTAGGGTCTGTTCCTTCTCGATTATAATCATAACAAGGCTCTAAACCTCTTTCTATAGACTTCAAATTGCAATACTTAACAGCTTCAAACCAACTTACCTGGTCCACAGGTTTATCATCTCCAGCAAAACTACTCGGATTTGCTCCCATAAGACTTGTATAGTCTGCCTGATTAACTTCGTACTTATTTATATAGAAGGGAGTAATAGCTACATCACCACTTCCATTGAAAAAACTTCCCCCTTCAAGATAAACAAAGTCAGCTTCAATAACTTCTATTTCTATGTCACTAGTTACAATTTCAGACTGTTTCCAGCCTTGTTTATAAGCTCTTGCCTTAATTGTTGTAGTTTCAGATATTTCAAAAGGACTGGTATATTTTGTAGAAGTTAGGTCTGGATCTGAACCATCTAAAGTATAGTAAATTTCAGGTCTTCCCTGTCCCCCATAAAAAGAAATAGTTTGAGCTTGATAATAAAGACCACTAGCAGGACTAATACTTGGATTTGCTACTGCCTGCAAAGGAGTAGATTCAATCCCACGAGCTAATCTAAAAGATAGGAAAGGATATTCATTTGATAAACTATAGTAGAATCTATTCGAGACAGAACAGTTTTCTGAAGAACTACCAAAATCTCCTCCTCTAGCTGTCTTAAAACCACCATTACTTGGTCCTGTAGGATTATCCTGAGCAATATTAGGATAGATTTCTTGCCAAAAGTCCTGACACCATTCAATTGCATTTCCACTCATATCATAAAGGCCAAGCTCATTTGCTTCTTTTTGTCCTACATCTTTAGTTCCATAGTTGCTATCGGTATTATTCTCCTCATACCAAGCATAATCTGATAACTCACCTTGATTATTGGTTCCTGCCCATTGGTTATAGTTGTGAGGACTATTATGATTTCCTCCTTTAGCAGCAAACATCCATTCCATCTCGGTTGGAAGTCGATAACCATTAGCTTGATAGTCACAATCTAACAAAGAATAATTATTGATTTCAGCTGGCCAATTATCTGGATCAGACCCATAAGCACCATACGCGTAACAGGGGGTTAAATCTTCCATTAGAGACCTTGTGTTACAGTATTTAATAGTATCTAACCATTTAACTAAAATTACAGGTTTTGTCTCACCTATGAAATCTTGACTCGGATTATAACCCATTACAGCTTCAAATTCACTCTGAGTCATTTCATACTTATCAATAAAGAAGTCACTTAGACTTATATCAGCTCTTCCGTTATGAAAAAATCCTCCCTCAACCTTTGTAAAAGAAAGAAAATTATTCTCATCATCAAGCGGGTTATCTCGGGCTATTATCTTTATCTGAAAATTATCTCCTGCCTGAATATTATCAGCTGCATAGTTCCAAACAATTTGCTTTCTACCTCCAGGAGACACATTAGCACCTATTGAACCTGACAGGTTTCTAGGATATATTTTAAAAGAATTACCCCCATCATTAGAGGCAACAATTGAAACATGACAAGAATTAGCAGAACTTAAACTATAATTAATATATACATTTACAGAATCAGAACTTATACCTATTCGTGAAACTTCTGGTACTGTTGAAAAGAGCAGGCTAAAACTTAAAAAAAAGAGGCTTATAATAAAATATTTCTTCATTTTCTCTCCTATTTTAAGAGCAATATCTTGCTAATTTTACTATATGTTGGAGACTTCATTTTAATGAAATAAACCCCATTACTACACTTTCTACCTGCATCATCATAACCATTCCAGTCTAGCCTATGATTCCCAGAATTAATTGTTCTTTTCTGAACTACCTGTCCCTTTAGATTATAAATAGTTAGAGTACTTGTTTCATTTTCCTTCACCTTTACTTCAATATTTGCAGAAATATTAGCATGGAATGGATTAGGATAAATGGAAACTAATTCTGTACTTTCAGGTAGAGGACTTACGTCTTGGTCATTTTCTATCTTTACGCTTATAGGTCCAAAGAAATTACTCCCACTATAATCAACACTTTGTAACCAGTAATAATAATTAATTTCTGTCTCTAGCTCAAAATCCTGATACATATAATCATTAGATAAGGCAGAGTTTTGACCAGGAATTATTGAAGGTGTTATTATAATAGCTTGGGAAAGACTAGGTTCTTGCCCTCGATGAAGGTGATAACCAATTAAATTCATCTCTGATTCACTTGTCCAATTGATAGTAATACTTTGATTATCAGAATTTGCCATTGCATAAAAAGCAGACAAGGTAACTGGAAGTGTTTCATCAGTTATTGAAAATATAGGTGAAAGAGAAAAGCCTGTAAAAGCATTTACTAATGTAAAATTTACAATTAATATAGCTAAAATAATTAAAATCTTCTTCATTTTTACCCCACGTAATATTATAGTCTGCTAATATTTATTACTTTGATAAGATATGTCAAGTTTTTTAATAAAATAAATAATATTCATTGAGTAAAAGTGTTTATTAAGCTAGTGGTTAACTCAGATAGTGTAGTAGAGCTTTAGTGAAGAGTGCATATTATTCTAGAAAAATAGCTTACAGAATTTTGACACATATATTTTATATATTCGGAGAAATTATGGATCTTGCTTTTGAAGAAGAATATTCTGCTATTCACAAAGGCCTTCTGCATTGTTTTGGGATTAAATATGGATCAAGTTCAAGTCTGGTGGAAATTATGTTACATTATTTTGCACTAGATATTGTTGTATTACAGTAGTTTACTGATTATTAGTTACTATTGATAGTATTATTTTAGCAGAATAAGATATAATCCTGAAAGGATAGGTCTTATATCCCCAGAGGGGATTAATAGATTAGCCCAGGGTAAAATCCTAAAGGGATTGCAACCCTGGGTTATGATTCATATAAAAAGTATCACCCTGTAAGGGTTTAATAAAAACATATATATCAAAGACTTATTATATTACCTTGTTACCATTATATTAACCCATTACAGGGTTCCCATACAGGGTTAGGTCGTAATTTTGGATATTCCCCTTAATTATGATATGAGAAAAGCGGAGATTAATCTCCGCTTTTTCTTATATTTTACTAAAGTCTTTTTTAGTACATACCAGGCATTCCGCCACCCATTCCAGGTGCACCAGCAGGCATAGGAGCTTCTGCTTCTGGGATATCAGTAACTATACATTCTGTTGTTAAGAATAGTCCAGCAATAGATACTGCATTTTGAACAGCAGAACGAACAACTTTTGCAGGATCAATAACACCAGCAGCAAAAAGATCTTCGAAAGTGTTTTTAGCAGCATTATAGCCGAAGTGAACATCACTAGCATTTTTTAGTTTTTCTACAATTACAGCACCTTCTTCACCTGCATTAGTAGCAATTTGGTAAGCAGGTCTTTCAAGAGCTTTCATTAAGATACTAGCGCCAACTTTTTCTTCGTGGGTATTGCCTTCAAAGTCTGCAAGAGCTTTGGCAGCATGAATAAGAGTAGTTCCACCACCAGAAACAATACCCTCTTCAACAGCAGCTCTAGTTGCATGAAGAGCATCATCAACACGAGCTTTTTTCTCTTTCATTTCAGTTTCAGTAGCAGCACCAATTTTGATAACAGCCACACCACTGGAAAGTTTAGCTAATCTTTCTTGAAGTTTCTCTTTATCATAATCTGAAGTTGCATCTTCAACTTGTTGTTTGATTTGAGAAATTCTTGATTTGATAGAAGCATCATCACCTTGACCTTCTCTAATAATAGTATTTTCTTTATCGATAATAATCTTACGAGCTGAACCAAGGTCTTCAATAGTAGCAGTTTCTAACTTTCTACCAACTTCTTCAGAGATTACAGTTCCGCCAGTTAAGATAGCGATATCTTCCAACATAGCTTTTCTTCTATCACCAAAACCAGGAGCTTTCACAGCACAAACATTTAGAGCGCCACGAAGTCTATTAACAACAAGAGCTGCTAAGGCTTCACCTTCGATATCTTCTGCGATAATAAGGGCTGGTTTGCCTGTTTGAGAGATTTCCTGTAGGATAGGAAGAATATCTTTAACAGCAGAGATTTTTTTGTCGTAGATAAGAATATAAGCATCTTCTAATTCAGCAATCATCTTATCAGTATTAGTTGCAAAATAAGGAGATAAATATCCTCTATCAAACTGCATACCTTCAACTTTTTCTAAAGATGATTCAATAGATTTAGCTTCTTCTACATTGATAATACCTTCATTTGAAACAGATTGCATAGCATCAGCAATAATTTTACCAATTTCTGGGTCATTATTAGCTGAGATAGTAGCAATTTGAGCAATCTCATCTTGGTTATTAATTTCTTTTGAATATTCGTGGATTTTATCAATAACTATCTTTGCAGCTTTGTCTAATCCACGTTTTAAGTACATTGGATTTACACCGGCAGTAACGTGTTTAAGTCCTTCTTCAATAATTGCTTGAGCTAAGATAGTAGCAGTTGTAGTACCATCACCAGCTAAATCATGAGTTTTTTCTGCAACTTCCTTACAAAGTTGAGCACCCATATTTTCATAAGCATCTTCAAGTTCGATTTCTTTAGCAATAGTAACACCATCATTAGTGATAGTTGGTGAACCGAACTTCTTATCCAACACAACATTTCTTCCGCGAGGTCCTAAAGTAACCTTCACTGCATCAGCGAGTTTATCAACTCCATTTTTCAACGATGTTCTAGCATCGTGACTGAATTGAATTTGTTTAGCCATAGTTAAACCTCCACTAGGTTAATTTTTCTTTATTTTAATTTTAGCAATCATATTATCTGTTTGCTAAAAAATCATAGTATTAAATTTTGTCAAATACTTTTTTTACTTTTTCTTTTTTAGGATGAAAAATATATTTGAGAAGTTTATCTTAATGGAATTGATTAGCTTTTCCTTTAGGGTCTAGTGGGCCTTTATTAGACCTTTATTGCTTGTTTATAGGGGATTACTACAATAGACACCTGATAGTTAAGTCAGAATAGCCCAGTAGGACTTTGATAATACTTCGTTAAAACTACGTATCACAGATGAAGAGTGCTAGATTCTTTAGCAAAACAAGTTACAGAATTTGAGTAAACTTAGAAAAGCTTAGTTTTAGTTATTATTTTCCTTGAATCACCTTTCCTAAGCTAGGATCGGTTTCTTTAGTAATATCTCCAATTCTCTGATTATAGACCCCTTTTGAGTTTGTTAGCATTCTCATACCTACATCACCACTGGCATATTGGGGATTTATACTTACTACTTTGCGAGGTATAATAGGGATTTCTTCAATTTGAATATTTTTATTATTAATTACAGAAAAAAGTATTCCAAAGACTTTGTTTTGATCATTGGTATCCTTATATAATACAGCAAGCCTATAATTACTTCTTGAATAAAAAGTTAATCTATAACCACAAACTTTTTTTATATCTATTTGGGAAATAGAGTCATGTATTATGCAATTTCTTGAATAATTTTTAAGTTCATTAAGGTTATTATTCTTTAGAGCACTTTCGATCTTACTTACAAAATTCTTAATGTTAACGTGCATTTTTGTCCCTGGTATTGTGTCAAAATCAATAACATCTGTTTCAAGAAGTCTATAGAATTTAATTTCTCTAAGAGCTGAATAAATGCGATTCTTTAAAACATTCTTTTTTATTCTATAACACTTACTTAGTTTAGACAAGCTATATTCCTTGGGTATATACTTCTTTAAAATCTTCTTATCAGTCTCATTTAAGAAAGTGTAATTATCTAACTCACCTAGTATAGATTTTACATCTTTCTGACCATGGTCATTATCATCTTCTTGTTGTTCTTCTGCTTGCTTATTAAGCTGGATATTATTTATAAGCTTGCTTGTATTTTTATCCGCTTTATGAAAATCAATACATAAGTTTTTAGAAACAGTATAAACCCAATTAACTAGGTTTTCTAAGTTAACACTTTCTCTATTGAGATAATATTGAATCATTGTCTGTTGTATTACATCATCGACGTAGATATTGCCATAGAGATACTTGAGAGCAACTCTCCGAGAGACATTCTCTACTATTTTCAGAGTATCAAGCATTAACGCTCCTTTCCTATCATTTTTAATAGCAATACTTTATAATACCTTTCTATGACTTTTAAAATTTCTCAGTAAAAATAGTGAGAGTTAATAATGACTGAAAAAGTATTAATGTAATTATTACTGTTACTAAGCTATGTTTGTATTTTTTCTAGTCAAGTTAATTATCCCAAATGGGGTAATAGAACTTTCATAAAGAGTAATAGATTCTTTTAGTAAAGTAAGTTACAGAATTTGATGGCAGATAATCCCAGACGTCTAGTAGAACTTTAGTGAAGAGTAAAGATTCCTCAAGCCAAATAGATTACTTGTGTAAAAGCAAATATTGCTATTCGCCAAAGGTCTACAACATTTATAAGAATTATAATCAGCTTATAATCTTAGCTTTGTCTGGGCTTGCAGAAAAACCCTATGCGAATAATTATCTGAATTTTGAATATAATTTTAGTCTAGTAAAAGCTAATGATTCCGAAGAATTATTTATTGTTTTCTGGTAGCTTATATAAATGAAGATAAAATGAAACATATATTTATGGGAATAAGTTTAACCCAGATAGTCTAGTAGAACTTAATCCCGAATGGTGTAGTAGAACTTTAGTGAAGAGTGCAGATTATTCTAGCAAAATAGCTTACAGAATTTTGACTCATATAACATATATATTCGGAGAAATTATGGAAGTTACTTTTGCAGAATAATATAGTGCTATTCACAAAGGTCTAATGCATTATTTGGGATAATATAGAGCTAATCATAAAGGTTGACTGTATTATTTGGTTTAAGGAGAGGCATAACTTTCTACTAACTAGTTTTTTATGTTTTTCTGTTGTCATTATTTTCTCTAGTAAGAAGAAAATTTTGCTAGCTCCTTACTTGTTCCCTTTAGCCTGAGGTAAGATGCTGACTTGTGAAGGCGTAGCTTTAGCGAAGACTCAAAGAAAAATGTGGAAGCAGGGATGCTTCCACTTCATAAGATCAACTACATTATTTTGGGTTAAATTCTTAGAAAATCACTCAAGAATACATTTATAGTGAAAAATCTATCTGGTAAAATCCCTGTTGGAAGTTAATATTTTTTATAACTATCCCTACTCCCTTGTCTTGAAGGAGCTGATCAGCATTCATTTTAATAAAGTCATCTTCAATTGATATAACGCCCTTAGTTCTATCTTTAATTACATTTTTAAGTAGGTTTAAGAACATTTTCGGTATATTGCAAGAGTAGGTAAAGAGAATCATACCTAGATTATAAGAATCAAATTTTAGATTAATTTTGATTTCCATAGGAATTTTCTCAATTTTAAGAAGTACTCTAAAAGTATTTTCTTTAATAGAATATTCTTTAATTAGGTCAGGAATATTAGGTATTTTATTGAGTTTTTCAGTTATTTCGTCTGGTGTAATAATTAATAGTGGCATAGATCCTCCATAGTTATTTTTACAGTCTAAAAGGTTACATCTTCATTATTGAGGATAGCATCAGAGATCCTCTCTTTCTCTTGACTTTTAATAGTTACATCACCGACAATATAAACTTCTTTACCAAAAAGGATATTTCCTTCAATTTTAAGGCTATTACATTGAATTAGAGAAGGAACTTCTCTGAAGTGATTTTTTAGTTGTTCAACAGTTTTATAGAAATTATTATCTAATTCTATGGTAGGAGCTTTTTCCAATCCTTCGGTTAAAACTATTTGATAATCACTATTGATTTTATAAACATCAGACCAGATAAGGAGTAAGTCATTAGTCTTTTTCACAGGTGCAAATCTTGATCTTGGAACAACAATAGCTTTAGCATCTTTAAAGACACTTATAGCAGCTCCCATAGCAGTTTCAATTTGGTAAACATCAATATCATTAACTTTTTTAGGATTAATAATCAGAGGTAATTCGATAGTATTATTATTTTCCAAGAGAGTCTTCTTCAAAACTTTCAAATTAACCCACAAATTATTTGTGTTAAAATAGCTATATTTCTTTATGTCTTGGAATTCAGAAATTTCATTTTCAGGACACTGAGCAACTTCTCTAAGAATTAAATTACCTTCTTTAGTTTGAGCAAGATGGCCTCCCTTCTTATCCATTTCAGTTCTCCGACAGACTTCCATTATGAAAGGAATTTCTTCTCTATCCATATAAGTAAGGATTTTAGGGTCAATTACTGCTCCCAAATTATCTGAATTTGAAATAAAGGCATAATTATAGTTTTTATCTAAAAGAGAGTCTAACAAACCTGAAGAATAGAGGGCAGAATAGATATCACCATGTCCAGGAGGATTCCAATTTTGGTCATCATCTTCAAGTTCTAGAGCTTGCATATTGTCTTGTCTTATGCGTGGATATTTATTCTGCAAGAAATCTAAATCAAGATCATCAAGTTTAAGATTTTTATAGTTCTCAAGAAGTTCTAAAGTATCTTGTCTAGTCTTGTAGCTATTCATGAAAATTAGGGGTATCTGGGATTGATATTTTTCTCTCAAAGAGATTATCTGATTAGCTAGAATATCCAAGAAAGTCATTTCTCCTTTTACTGGAAGCAGGGATTTTGCTTTATCAAGTCCCATACTAGTACCTAAACCACCATTTAATTTAATTACAGCTAATTGATTAAGCAGGGCATTATCTTGTTTAGTCAAGGCATCATAATTTATTAAATTAAGTCGATTAGGACTTTCTATCATATCATTAGATAGTTTTCCTGTATTACCTTCCTGAAGTTGATTATAGTACTTAATAAAAGTATCTATTACATTTTCATCTAGGTCAGCTTGTCTCATTTTCAGCTTAAAAGCTTCAATTTTACTTTCCATATATTGCTCCTAATTAAATCCACTTATACTATCCCAAATAATGCAGTAGATCTTTGCGAATAGCAGAATCTTATTTTGCAAAAGTAAGCTACATAATTTTCTAGAATATATATTATATGCCTTCAAGTTCTGTAACTTTTTTGCTAAAATAATCTAGCACTCTTCATCAAAGTTTTAATCCACAATTCGGGATTATACTCAAGTTTTTTTAGCAGAGAGTGTGTTCCCACACTCTCTGGCTATTTTTATGTTAATTATTTTAATTTATTATCTACTAATTTGTCAATAAGTTTATCATCTGACAGGAATGGGATTGTGATATGTCCCTGTCCTTCATGTTTTTCATTCCATTCAGCTGATGTCTTAATAGCATTCTCATTTCTTGCCCAATTACGACGAGCAACACCACCCATTACATCCCAAGAAAGAGCACTTTTAATAATTTCATCCATTCTCTTAGAACCATCAAGTACAATACCATTTCCACCATTGATAGATCTACCTATGCCAACTCCTCCACCATTAGAAAGTACTACTAAAGACATTCCTCTAGCAATATTTCCACCAAAACAGTGGGTTGCCATATCTGCCATTACATTAGAGCCATCATAAATGTTAGAAGTTTCTCTGAAAGGTGAATCTGTACCTGAAACATCATGATGATCTCTACCAAGCATTACAGGTCCAATGAGACCCTTTCTAATTGCTTCGTTGAATTTAAGGGCAATTTTAACCCTTCCTTCTTCATCAGCATATAAAATACGTGCTTTTGTGCCAACAACTAAAGCATTCTCTTCAGCTGTTGCTATCCAGTGATAATTGTCTCTATCTAAAGAACATCTCTTAGGGTCAATACAATCCATGGCAATTTGGTCTGTCTTACGTAAATCTTCATCTTCTCTTGATAAGCAAACCCATCTGAAAGGTCCATAACCATTATCAAAGCAGATTGGTCCCATGATATCTTCAACATAAGATGGCCATATAAAGCCTTCATTAGTGTTTTGTCCGTTTTTAGCAATATCTTTTGCACCTGCATCAAAAATAGATGCCATAAAACTATTGCCATAATCCCAGAAATAAGCACCTTTAGCTGTAAGTCTCTTTAAAACTTCATAGTGTCTAATTAGAGAAGCATCTACTAGTTCTTTGAATTTCCCTAAATCTTCCTTAATTAACTTTCTACCTTCATCGAAAGCTATTCCAGCAGGAGTGTAGCCACCATCATAAACAGCGTGACATGATGTTTGATCAGAAAGAAGTTCAACATTTAGATCATTAGCATCAATATATTCTAGTAAGTCAACCACATTACCATGGTAAGCAATTGAGATTGGTTTTTCTAATCTTCTATACTCTTCTATCCAGTCTTTAATTTCAGCCAAATTATCAGATACTTTTGATACCCAGCCTTGCTCATAACGAGTCTCAATTCTAGATTGGTCAACTTCGGCTACCACACAGATACCACCAGCAATTTCACATGCTTTAGGTTGGGCACCAGACATACCACCAAGACCTGATGTTAAGAATATTTTACCTTTTAAATCTTTATCTTCAGGAATTCCTAGATACTTTCTACCTGCATTAAGAAGAGTAATATAAGTTCCATGCACAATACCTTGAGGTCCGATATACATCCAACCACCAGCAGTCATTTGACCATAATTAGCAACACCAAGAGCAGTTAATCTTTTGAAATCATCAGGATTATCCCATTTACCTACAACTAAACCGTTAGTATTAATCACACGTGGTGCTTCAGGTTTGGAAGGGAAGAGTCCAACTGGATGACCAGAAGCAACAACTAATGTTTGATCTTCTGTCATTATCTCTAGATATTTTTTAACTAATTGATACTGCATCCAGTTTTGAAAGATTTGGCCAGTTTCACCATAAGTAACTAATTCATAAGGATAAAGAGCTATATCAAAGTCAAGATTATTATCAATCATAACTTGCATAGCCTTAGCAGCAGTAATACCTTTATATTCATTAATAGGCTTACCGATTAAGCTTCCTTGAGGACGATATCTATAACCATAGATTCTGCCCATTGTCATAAGTTCTTCTAAAAACTCAGGAGCAATTTCTTCATGTAAATGCTCTGGAATATAGCGAAGCGCATTCTTCAAAGCAATCTTAATTTCTGTTTTAGAAAGATTCAATCCCCTATCAGGAGCTCTCCTCTTGCTAGGATCAAACTCTGCTTTGGGAGGTAATTGATCCCCTAATTTTACTTTAATAGCTTTTTTGTAGTCAAAGTCAATCATTGTAATTCTCCATTTTTTTATTTATTTTCTTTTTCTAACATCACTTTTAATATTGATTTATCTACCTCTTTCATGCCACCTAGTACGATTTTACCAAGGTTTTTAAATGAGTCTTCTACACCTGCTCCATTTATACCTTCATAATCGTTAACACAAATATTAGACATACCTAAAATTGCACTATTTAAAGCAGTTCTTACACCTGTAGCTACCTTCAAAGAACAACCTAATTTAGCACCATCACAAATCATTCCAGCAATATCTCCAATAACATTCTGAATAGCAGCCTCAATATTTCTCTCTTGACCGCCCAAGATAAAGACTGCTCCAGCACTTATACCAATGGCAGCATTAACAATACCACATAGAGCAGATAATATTCCAAAATAACTTTTCACATGAATTGAAGTAAGGTGTGAAATTGCTATAGCTTGCAGTAGTTTATGTCTCTCAACTTTTAACCTTTCACCTAAGGCTATCAGAGGTACAGTGAGAGTGATTCCTTGATTTCCAGAACCTGAATTTGCCATTGCAGGTAGAGGACAACCACTCATTCTAGCTTCGCTACCAGCTACGGTTAGCATAGTTGCATAATTCACTATACCATCACCAAAGAGTCCATTATCAATATTTTCTTGGATAGATTTAGCAATTCCATAACCAGAATTATTCTCCATTCCATATTTTGCTATTTCAAAATTCTTGGAAATAACTTCCTCTAAAAAGGCAAGTTCTTCTTCACCTGCTACTGATACTGCTGAAACAATATCAGAAATCTGCATGACTTGTCTGATATCATCACTCTTAGTAATTGCTTCAATTCTATCATTTTCTTGTAAAATCATATCATCAATTGATAATTTATAGAGATTAGTATGTTTACCTTGCATAATAGCTACAGCTTTATGATCTTGGGAATAGGCGATGACTTCTATCCAAAACAGTTCATCAGAGGGACTCATCTTGATTTCAATAATATCTCTTTCAATTAAATCATAGGCATCTTTAATATTATCTTCATCTACATGCTGAAGGACTTCAAGTTGAAGTTCAGGTAATCCAGCTACAGCAGCTAGTGCTACTGCCATTTTAATGCCTCTCTCATTTGTTCCCGGAATACCAACTCCTAGAGCATTTTTTAGTATATTTTGACTAAGAAAAACCTCGATTTTATTTATAGGTTGGGTCAATATACTAGTTACATATGCAGTTGCTAAAGCAATTGCAATTGGTTCAGTACAGCCTTGAGCTGGTGCTATATCTGTTTTTAATATAGAAATAATATCATCTTTTTTTATCATCAAAACCTCTATTTATCAATAATTCTTAAATTCTGTTTATATCTCTTGTTGAAAGGATCCAATTCAAGAGCTTTTTTTATATAATCTTTGGCAGCCTCTTTCTTTTTAAGAGTGAAATGAATAGAAGCTAAATTATTGTAAGCAAGTGCCTCATCTGGGTTAGCCTCTATTGCCTTGTTTAACAAGTCAATTGCTTGGTCATATTTTTTCTTTAAGGTCTTTTCTTCTGCAGCTTTAATATATTCTTGCCCTACCACAAACTTTTCTCTAATATCTTCATTATTGAGGATATCATAAAGATGGATAAATTCTTGATTGGAAGGAAATTGAAGTCTTATTTTCTCACAAATTTCCAGGGCTTCTTCCCACTTACGAAGCATCATACAAACCCATAACATCATGGAAAGAGCCATTTCATTATCACCATATTCGGCTAAGATCTGACTTAAATAGGGATATGCTTGTGAATATTTTCCAAGAGCTGATAAAGCAACAACATAGTTGAATATTATTGAGACTTCTTGTGATATCAGAAGAGCTTTTTCAAAATGTTTTAATGCTTTCTCATGCTTTCCCTTACGTAGGTTCTTATATCCCAAGTATTGATATAACTTGAGTTTTAATATATCTATCATTACTTTTACTCCCAATAAACTTACAATTTTATACTATATCTCAACTTATCACCAAGTAGGATAAATATAAACTATATACATTTAATTATTTTTAACCCAAATGGAGCAATAGAGCTTTTCAGAAGAGTGCAAAATCTTTTAGCAAAATAGCTTACAGAATTATGACGCATATAATATATATATTCGGAAGAATTATGTAAGTTACTTTTGCAAAAGAATATAGTGCTATTTTCAAAGATCTATTGCATTATTTGGGTTTAAGGTATTATTCCAGAATAATATTTAATTTAGAATACCATTATTGTCAAGATTTAATTAGACACTCAAATATTCTACTTATTAAAAGATTTGGCTCTTGTTCAAGTCTGGTGGTGAATAAGAGACTTTCATTATAGCATATTGCTTAAATAATAGAAAGTTACAAGTAAGAATATACTGTTAAGAGTATGTTTTGTTTGATGATAAGTACTAAATCCTGAAGGGATAAGTCTTAAATCCTCAAAGGGGATAAATAGTTTAGCCCAGGGTAAATTCCTGAAGGGAATGCAAGCCTGGGTACTGGTGATGAAAAACAAAGCCTAACCCTGAAAGGGTTAAATAACATCATATATACCATAGACTTATACAATAATATATTATTTATCATTTTATTAAACCCTTACAGGGTAACATCTTTGGGCTAGCCATCATTACCCAGGGTTGCGATACTTTCAGCATCTTACCCTGGGCTAAATTATTTTATCCCTTTCAGGGATTTTTGATGAATTAATATAGTAATGAAATATTCTCATTTTCCTATATTATTCCCACCAGACTTGAACTTGAGCCGAATATTCTGCTAGTCACAAAAGGCGACTACACTATTTGGGCTAAAAGCAAAAAACCTGAAGCATGTTCAGGTTTTTTATATATTATGGTTTATTTTAACCGAATGGTAGAGTAGAACTTTGATGAAGAGTGCTATTGGCAAAGGTCTCCTGCATTATTGGATTTAATCTTTTAACACACCAGATCTTCTCAAGATGAAATCAACATTCTGAATATATCTATCATAAGAAAAGACTTCATCAAAATCTTCTTTGGAAATAACATTCATAATTTCTGTATCATTTAAGATTAATTCTTTGAAGTTTGCTCCTTCTTCCCAAGCCTTCATAGCATTTCTTTGGACCATAGCATAAGAATCTTCCCTGCTTACTCCTCTAGAAGCTAATTTCAATAATAAAACTTGTGAGAAAACTAAACCACCTGTTAGTTCAAGATTCTTAGCGATATTCTCTTCATAAACAGCTAAATTATCGATAAGAGCAATCATTTTCCCTAACATATAATGAACTAGAATAGTAGTATCTGGTAAGATAACTCTTTCAACTGAGGAATGAGAAATATCTCTTTCATGCCAGAGAGCATTATTTTCTATAGCTGCCATAGCATTAGAGCGAATTAATCTAGCAAGACCTGTCATTTGTTCAGTAACAATAGGATTTCTTTTGTGAGGCATAGCAGAAGAACCTTTCTGACCTTTAGTAAATCTTTCTTCAGCTTCTCTGACTTCAGTTCTTTGTAAATGTCTTATTTCGATAGCTATTTTCTCAATTGAGGAAGCAATAATAGCCAAGCTAGTAAGGAATTCTGCATGTCTATCACGTTGGATAACCTGAGTTGAAATATTTACAGGTTTTAGGTCTAGATGCT
Source organism: Cloacimonadales bacterium (SeqCode) (assembly GCA_963663475.2). Taxonomy (GTDB): domain Bacteria; phylum Cloacimonadota; class Cloacimonadia; order Cloacimonadales; family JAFGVF01; genus JAEKNW01. Next base: position 289,939 of record CAXXJV010000001.1, read on the forward strand.
TACAAGCAAGTTCTTCAATTTCAGGAGAAAGGTGGGCATAATTACCTACAGCACCAGATATTTGTCCAACTGAAACAACTTTAATAGCTGATTTCATTCTAGCTATATTACGATTCATTTCATCAAACCAAAGAGTAAATTTAAGTCCAAAAGAAGTTGGTTCTGCATGAATCCCATGAGAGCGACCTATACAAACTGTATCTTTGTATTTAATAGCTTTTAATCTTAAAGATTCGGCAAAACTTTCTAGTTCATTCAGAATAAGTAAGCCAGCTTGTTTGCATTGGATAGCAGTAGCTGTATCAAGAACATCTGAGGATGTCATACCGTAATGAATCCATCGAGAAGAAGGTCCTACATACTCAGCTACATTTGTTAGAAAAGCTATGATATCGTGTTTTGTAGTTAACTCAATTTCATCAATTCTAGCAACTTCAAAATCTGCTTTTTCAATAATGTTTTTTAAATCTTCGTCAGGGATAATTCCCTTTTCATTCATTGCTTTACAAGCAGCGATTTCGACATCTAACCAGCATTGATAACGGTTTTGCATACCCCAAATTGATGACATCTCAGGGCGGGAATATCTGGCAATCATTTTCAAACTCCTAGTCTATTTTATTAATTATTTTTTTTGTAATATTATAGGTTTAATCTCAAATTCACCTTGTTGAAAAAGGTCAAAATCTATATTAACATCAGCTTTTTGTGAAGCTAATTCTATGCGAGATAAATCTGGACCTCTATAAATTAAGTTAAGGCTTTCTTGGTTGACTTTGATTTTACTTAATCTATAGAAATCATCAAATTCAAACTGGATGATAGCGATAGTAAAGGCTTTATTCTTAATAATTTCATCAATAATCCCTTGAGGTAATTTAGAAAAATCTAATAGTTCTTGCAAGGGAATTTTATCAAAGACCATATCGGGGAATAGTCCTTTATTATAGTTAGTAATAATAGCAGAATCTTTAACATATAGACTTGCAAATGGTGAAGGTATTAATGAGAATATACCTGAATCAAGAACATCAAGTCTTAAGCTATTATGATTTTTTATAATAAGAAATTCTTTCTTTAAGGAGAGTCCTTTAAAAGATACTTCAAGTACTCCCTCTCCCTTAAAGTTATTAAGATATGCTAAATTATGCCTAACCAAGTTTTCTTTATCTTGATAGGACATTTCTTTCAGAGTAGAACATCCAGCTAAAAGAATCAATATAAGTATAATAAATATGTTTCTTTTCATTTATTTTTCCTATATAAGAATATGATACCTATTATTCCGGCAATAACCATAATTGAGCTTAGGAACTGACCTTGAGACATAGGTAAAAAACCATAGAGAAGTCCGTTTGGATATAGAGATTCAATATTATCAGGAAGTCTAATAAATTCTAATAAGAACCTAGCTACTCCGTAAAGAATAAAGAAAGTCCAAAATACTAAACCTTCTTTTTTAACATGTTTAACCATATACTGTAAAACAAAGAACATCAAAATACCTTCGAATAGCATTTCATAAAGCTGTGAAGGGTGTCTAGCAATTTCTTGTCCAGGGAAAACAACTCCCCAGGGTAAGTCAGTAGGAGAGCCATAGAGTTCTGCATTGATGAAGTTTCCTAATCTGCCTAGTCCTAAACCAATAGCTGCCCAAGGCATTACTACGTCAGCTCCTCCTAAGAAACTAATCTTTTCTTTCCGAGCAAAAATATAACCTGCGATTATAACACCTAAAAATCCTCCATGAAAAGACATTCCACCTTGATGGACATAAAATAGGCTGAGTGGATTAGCAAGAAACTCGGGAAGGGCATAGAAGAGCATATAGCCAAAACGTCCACCAATAATGACTCCAAGAGCGATATAAAAAATAAGATCACTATATTTTTCTTTAGAAATATTAATATTTCTGTAGTGCAAATTCTTTCGCACAAAGATATAACCTAAGGCAAAAGAGATTAAGTAGAGTAAGCCATAATATCTTATTTCCAAAGGGAAATTGCCTATTTGAAATTTTACAATATATGGTTTTATATCAGGGAATTGAATCATTTTATATCTCCTCTGAGAATAAAAAAAAGCGACCAACTATTCCAGCAGGTCGCTATTATATATTAAACTGTTAACTTCTTTAATCTGTCAATAATTAAGTCTGCACTTTCTTCAGGAGATCCTTCAAACTTCTGTCCTTCTTTATGGCTTTCAGGTGAGAAGATTTCAACAACTTGGGTAGGAGATCCATTAAGTCCAATAGTTTTCTCATCAAGTTCTAGCATTTCAGCATTCCATACTTGAGCAAGAGCTTTACGAGCATTTCTTTTACCTCTGAGTGAAGGTAATCTTGGAGTATTTATTTCTTTAACGACTGTTATGATAGCTGGAAGAGTCATTTCTACAACATCATAGCCATCTTCCATAAGTCTTTGGCAGGTTAATTTACCTTCTTCAATACCTTCAATCTTACGAACAAAGCAGGTTTGAGGGAGTTTAAGGTGAGTAGCAACTCCTGGTCCTACTTGAGCAGTATCACCATCAATTGCTTGTTGTCCAAAAAGGACTAAATCAAAATCACCAATCTTCCTGATTGCTGCAGCCAGGGTATTACTTGTAGCCCAAGTATCAGCGCCAGCGAACTTTCTATCAGACAGGAGAACTATTTCGTCTGCACCTAAAGAGATAGCTTCTTTAAGGACACTATCAGCTTGAGGAGGTCCCATAGTAATTGCAGTAATTTTACCGCCATAAGTTTCTTTTAATCTGATGGCTTCTTCAAGAGCATAAGTATCAAAAGGATTTAAGATACTTTCTACTCCTTCTCTAATTAAAGTGTTTGTTACAGGATCAATTTTTATATCATTTGTATCAGGAACCTGTTTAATACATACTATAATATTCATTAGTTAATTCCTCTTATTTTTGATAAAATTCTTTAATTTTTTCTATTACAAAAAGTTGGTGTTCTTCTGGAAGTTCTGTATAAATTGGAATAGAGATAGCCTTTTTAGCTAAAGCTTCAGAAACAGGAAGGTCGCCTTCTTGATATCCTAAGTCTTCAAAACATTCTTGAATATGCAATGGTTTAGGATAATAAATAGCGCATCCAATTTCATTTTCTTGTAAGAAGGCCATTAATTCATCTCTTCTTTCAGCTTGAAGGGTAAATTGATTATAAACAGTGGTTGCCTTTTCATGAATACGAGGAAGCTTTATACCTTTAACATCTGCTAATTTTTCATAGTAAAGTTCAGCATTCTTTCTTCTGCCTTGAGACCATGTTTCGAGATATTTAATCTTAACATTAAGCACTGCTGCTTGTAGAGTATCTAAACGACTATTATAACCAACCCACTTATGAATATATTTAGGGTTTTCTCCATGTTTTCTAAGTTGAGCTAAATCTTTAGCTAATTGTTGGTCTTGAGTTAAACACATTCCTCCATCTCCCATACAGCCTAAATTCTTACTAGGAAAGAAAGAAAGAGTTCCTATATGGCCTATAGTACCAGAAGCTTTACCTGCAAATTTTGAACCAATTCCTTGGGCATTATCTTCAATAACTTTTAGATTATGTTTATCTGCGATAGCCATAATTTTATCCATTTCAGCAGGTTGACCAAACAAATGAACAGGGATAATAGCTTTTGTTTTATCTGTAATTGCTGCTTCTATCAAATCAGCATTTATGTTAAAAGTATCTTCATCAACATCGACAAATACAGGTTTTGCTCCTACACGAGAGATTGAACCTGCAGTAGCAAAGAAGGTAAAAGGAGTAGTGATAACTTCATCCCCAGGTCCTACTTTTAAAGCTCTAAGAGCTAAGACTAAGGCATCTGTACCTGAAGCACATGATATAGCATGTTGAGATGCTAAGTATTCTTCCATTGTCTCTTCAAATTCTTTAACCTGATTTCCTAAAATATAATTATGTTGAGCAAAAACTTTATCCATTTCTGCTCTTATCTCGCCCATAATGTTTTCATATTGTGCGTGTAAGTCTAGTAATTGTACTTTCATATTATCTCCATAAACATGCTTTTTTGTGCTATTGAGTCAAGGTATGAACACCTAAAACTATAGTAATTAACTGGGCTGCTGTAGATAAACCTTCAGTAAAGTATTCCCAGAATGTTTTATCTAATTTTTCAGGAATAAATATTTCATCACCTGGATTAACAACTGTATCTTTTTTTATCTTGACCCAAACATTTGTATCATATCGAATAACTCTTATTTTACTTTCATAAGCTGTATTAGTATAGCCACCAGCATCAGTAATATATTCTTGCCAAGTCTTATCAGCTTGCCATGGTTGTAAGCCTGCATTTTGAACAGCCCCAGAAACATTTACTAACATTTGAGCTGGTCTGATATAAATTATATCGCCATCTCTAACTTGTCTATCCAAGGACTTATCTTTACTCTGCCAAAGTTGCTTAATATCAATAAAGTGTTTTCCTGATATTTCTCTTAACTTTGTTTGATAATAAGAATATTCAGTAACTGTCATAGTTGTAATATTAAGAGAAAGCAAACGTTCTAAGTCAGGATCATAACTAGAGAAAGTACTTTCATCTATCAACATAGCAAAGTTTAAATCTGCACCAGCTAGTGGTCCACCAGATTTTTCTAAAACAGATAATAAAGTACTTGAATCATCAATTGAATATTCACCTGGATACTTTACCAATCCCATAACCTTAACAGATTTCTTAGAATAGAGGTAAGGTTTCATTGAGACCTTAATAACATCGTTATGTTCTAATTCAATGTTATTAGGATGATTTCTATCAGCTAATATCAAATTATAATCAATAAGCCAGCTAGTTAATTCTCCAGTTTCTTGGTTAATTCTATCTATCCTGATGTTTTCTAGATCAGCATCTTTAGTGAAACCAAGTCCATATTCAACAAGATCTGATAATCTTTCACCTTGAAGAAACTCATATGTTCCAGGTCTATTAAACTGGCCAAGTAATTCAATTTTATATTCAATAGGCAGTAATTTGATTACATCATCATTTTCAAGATAGGGATTATTATTTAAGTCGCCTGTTAAGAAGAAGTCTTGCAAGTTTAAGTTAATTTTCTCACCATTACGTAGGAGAATAACTTTTCTGTATGAAATATTTTTTTCTTCTTTAGGAACTTGAGAAGTCTGCATTTGCTCTTTATTAAAGATGGCAAACTTCTTATTAGTCTCCATTTCTTGATCAGCTTTCTCATCAAAGCCAGCAAGGTCAAGTTCATTTTCCTCAGTTTTATTTTCTAAAGATAATATGTTTCTATTGTTCATATAATCAATTGCTTGAGAGACTCTATTAGAAGAATCTAAGATATAAACACCAGGATTATCTGTATTCCCAATTATAGAAACATTAATTGGCAAAGCAAATAGTTGCACATATAAACTAATTAGGATTAGAACAACTATGCTCTTTCTATTCTTCATAATAGCTAATAACTCTCTCTATTATTTGGTCTAACTTATATTTTCTCTTATAACCAATAGCTTGTTCTAGCTTGGAAATATCAGGCATTCTTTTCATCATATCTTCAAATCCTTCTTCAAAGACATCTTCATAGGCCATATATTCAATTTTTGATTTACTTTTAGCTGCTTTCTTTATTTTATGAGCTAGTTCTTCAATGGAAATTGATTCTGTAGATCCCACATTAAATATCTGACCTTCACATTTTGGTGTAGCCATTAATTTAATTAAGGCATCAGAAACATCATCAACATCAGTAAAACATCTACTTTGTTTACCAGTACCATGAATTACTAGAGGTTGGTCTAGAAGAGCAGCTTTAACAAATTTTGGTATTACCATGCCATATTGACCTGTTTGTCTTGGACCTACTGTATTAAACAATCTAACAATAACAACAGGAAGCTTTTTCTCTCTATGGAAGGCTAAGGCTAGGAATTCATCAACCGCTTTAGCTGTACTATATCCCCACCTGCTAATATGAGTCGAACCTAAAAGTCTATCATCTTCTTCTTTAAATGGAGTATTATCACTCTTACCATATATCTCGGAAGTAGATGCTACAAGAACTTTGCATTTATACTTATGGGAAAGCTCAAGTACATTCTCAGTACCAACAATATTTGTTCTTAAAGATAATAATGGATTCTCAATAATATATTTAACCCCAACTGCTGCTGCCATATGATAGACAATCTTACATTGAGATATTAATTCTTCTAATAGTTCATAGTTTAAGATAGAACCAATATGTAGAGTAAAATCAGGGTTATCACGTAAGTGTTTAACATTTTCTAATGAACCTGTAGATAAATTATCTAGTACAATTATTTTGTTTCCTTGCTTTAACAATTTCTCTGCTAAATGAGAGCCAATAAAACCAGCTCCACCAGTTATTAATATATTCATTAATTCTCCTATTAACTTATATCATAAAAATTAAGATTATCCCTTATCTATTGGGGAATAATCAATAAATCAAATTATTTTTAGTACTGGAATAAGTACTTTGATTCAATTTCTTCTAACATTAATATAATTGCAAGTATTTTTTTGGAAATTATCATAATGTTAGCTTATCTCCTGAGACTAGCTTAGTAAATTAAACCCGAATAATGAGTTAAACAAAATAGTGCATTAGGCTTTTGGGTTTAATAGTATAAACACTTCTTGATTGTTGGCAAGCTACCCGCCGTCCCAGTTAGCATCTTCTTTTTTTGTGTTTTAGTGCCTTTGTAGTGAATCTCTGCCTATCTCCGTCTGCCCAGCTCCCTATTCTGGGTAAGATAATTTCTCATCAAACCCAATAATTATCCAATAATAATCACCTTATCATCCTTATACCTTCCTTTACAGTCTTTCGATGAAAGTCCAGGTTTCATCGAAAGACTGTAAAGGAAGGAACAAGGATGCTTACAGGGAAAAAGCAGATTTGGTAAGAGGACTTATGCTAGTAGGTAGATCAGATAGTGTAGAGCCAAAAGTTTTGTGGTAAATGTATCAAATCATATAAGTGGATTAGTAAAAAAATAGATATATTTTCAAAATACTAGAAATTGGGTTTAAGAGAAATTTGCAAATCGCTGTTCTCTTGTAAGAATAAGTATGACAAATAGATAGGGCAAACTAGGAACTATTTATCATCTTTTTCCGTCTATATTAATGAGAGTATTTTTGATGACGACTTCTCTCTTCAATTATCCCGAATGGTGCAGTAGAACTTTGATGAAGAGTGCTAGATTCTTTTAGCAAATTAAGTTACAGAATTTGAAGGCATATAATATATATATTCCTGAAAATTATGTAGCTTACTTTTGCAAAAGAAGATAGTGCTATTCGCAAAGGTCTACTGCATTATTTTGGGATTATAGAGATAATTGGAATTCCAATTATCTCTTTTAAGTAGAATAGAGGCAGGTTATTCCTGCCTCTACTTTATTTTAATATTAATTTATCTAATACTTGTATTCTTTTTACCTTAGTAGCTAATATTTGTCTTGGGATGGTAATGAATATTAGTTTTTTTAAGGCTATCAGGGAATTCATGCATAAGTTCTTCTTCCAAATCATCGCAGATACCATCACCTTGGGCAACAGTTAGCTGAGAATCCACTTCAATGGTTAGATTCAGAACAAAGGAAGGGCCATATTTATGTACTCCAATATGGCTGATACCAAAAACTTGTGAATGAGCAAGGACAATTTCTTCAATTTTCTTAACAAAGTCATCATCTGGCATGGCATCCATAAGGTCAGTTGAAGAATCAACAACGATTTCGAATCCTGTTTTAAAAATAAAGACAGCAACTAAGCAAGAGGCAACAGGGTCAATCCAGATCATATTTTCATTGAAGTAGGCGAAGATTAGAGAAATTAAAACAGTTCCTGAGGCCATAATATCATTGACATGGTCGTTCATTAAGGCTTTAATAGTAGGATTTTTTGTTTGCTTATAGGTTATTTTAGTATCTAAATAGAGATAGATTTTAGCAATAACAGTTATTGAAGCAATAATCATAGGAAAGAGAAAGCTTTGACAAGCATCATATTGGCCTTTCCAAATAGTATAGAGGGTATTAATAGAGTTCCAAAATATGGTTGCTCCAGTTGTGACAATGAAAGCACCTACTACAATAGCAGCTATGTTATCCAGCTGTCTATGTCCATAAGGATGTTCTTCATCAGCTGGTTTATGAGATTTCTTCATAAAAATACTGACAGCAACGTAGTAGGCTACATCAGAAGTTGAGTTAATACCGTCAGCAATGAGGGCTTGACTTTTCCCGTAAATACCAATAATGGTTTTTAGGATTGAAAAGATAATGTTTGTTACAAGACCTAGATTTACTGATCTTTTTGTTCTGTTCATTAATATACCTCCATAGAGTCAATGATAGGAATACTTGTTAGTTTTGAGATTTCTCTTTGTAAAATTTTGGCATCAAGATGTCTTCCTTTTACAGAGAAACTATTTAGGGCTAATGCTGAGATATGAAATTTATTAATAGCTTTGATATCCATGTTTTTTGTTATTTCTGATAGATTATAATAGCTAAGCTGAAGTTGGTAAGGGTGGTTAACGATTAGACTTATCTTTTGCTTAAGAAGAGGTAATCTAACCTTTTCCCAAATACTATCAGTAATGACTCCTGGTATATAGATATGGCTAAGCTGATTATCATTTAATAAGGCAACAAGGTCTTTTTCATTTCCCAAGAGGCTTGTTCTTTCTAAGACTAGCTTATTTTCATTAAGCAAGAGTAGTTTATCAGTCTTATCATTTAATTGAGGATAAGAAGCTTCTTGTATTTCTGTTAAAAGTAACAATCTCTTAAGCTCAGTTATGATTTCCTTAAGACTACCATAATTAGCACTTACAACCAATATTATTAGATCAATATCTGGTCTAAGAGTAATAGCTTTTCTATCTAAAGACCCATCAATGATAATAAAGCGAGGCTTAAAATCTCTAATTTTATTAGCCAGTTCTACTTGTTCTTTGGCTGTAGAAGGGCCAACAATTTCTGTTTCTAGATCTTGCAGAGCTCTAGCAACCCAGATACTAAAAGAACCTGCTTTATAGTCACTTTTGATAAGAATTTCTACTTTTCCTGAGAACCTTTCTAAGATGTTAGAATGGGTAACAAAAATTGAATTTTGCTTGATTAGCACTTTAGGCTTTTCATGCCCCCCAACTAAATCATAGTCTTCCCCATCTCTCCCAGTAGTAAGCAGAGCAAGATTACCAGCTTGTGCTAAATTATCAGATAAGTAGTTTAAGAAAGTAGTTTTACCTGCATTCTTACACATACCAGTAATAGCTATAAGTGGTATAGGTTTGGGAATATTTTCAATCTGTTTTAATAAGTTATTCATTAGTTTCAATTTTATCATTTCTTAAATATTTGTCAAACCATTCATTGATTTCAGATAATACATGGAGTTCTGATTCTTTAGCTCGATAACTATGTTCTTCAAAAGGCAAGATAACCATACGAGCAGTACCGCCATTACCCTTAATTGCCTGATAGAGTCTTTTAGTTTGCATGGGATAAGTTCCACTATTAGGGTCTTTATCTCCATGAATTAAGAGTAGAGGCTCATTAATTTGATCTGCTGTAGCAAAAGGTGAAACTTGCAGATAAAAATCTTTAGCTTGCCAAAAAGTCCTTCTTTCTTTCTGAAAACCAAAAGGTGTTAAAGTTCTATTGTAAGCACCGCTTTTAGCTACCCCTACTTGGCAAAGATCTGAGTTTGCTAAAACATTTGCTACCATAAAGGCACCATAACTATGACCAATAATACCAACTTTTTCAGGATTAATAATCTCTCTTTCATCTAAGTAATCTATGGCAGAAGAAACTCCAGCAAGTAGCTGTTCCAGAAAAGTGTCATTAACAACTTGAGGATCACCAACAATAGGAATAGAAGCATTATAAAGAACCGCATAGCCATTCATAGCTAAATAACGAATATCATCGCCATAGTACCAAGTAAAGGTCTTATCTGAGCCAGAGACTTGACCTGCTGTTTCAGCAGAAGCATATTCTCTGGGGTAAGCATGAATAATGAGAGGAAGTTTCTCTTTTCCATCATAATCATGTGGTAAATAGAGAATGCCAGACAGGTCAATTCCATCACTTCTTTTGTAATTGACTAGTTCTTTTTTAAGGTTAGCATAATCGGGGTAAGGATTCTGGTTATTGGTTAAACTTCTTCTTTGACCTGTAAGTAGATTAACAAGCTGATAGTTTCGTGGTTGTTCAATATTTTGACTACCAATAATTATACTTTCATAATTACTATCAGCAAAAGAAGAAATCTGTTCATATTTATCCAGGTCAGCTTCGAAGAGCTTTGTAAATTCTAATGTTTTAATATTGAAGGAAGCCAAGAAAGGTCTATTACCTTCTGGACTAGCACCTTGATTATTGATATAATAAATCAAATCACCATTTCTCTGAACAAGTCTTTCTTTATTTTTATTCCATACCGTAAAGAGAGAACCCCTGTCTCCATACTTATCATTAACAGATTGATCAGTTATAAGTTTGCTAGAATTATCTGCTAAATTAAGCAACCATTGCCTTGACCAGAGTCTATCCCTATCATAATCACCATAGATAATATTCTCCTTATCTGATAAACATTGATAACCACTAGCCCTATGTTGAGTTTTAAAAAAGACCTCACTTATTTTAAAAGGATAATCACTTTTATAAATTATGTCTCTATATTCTACTTGCTGATTAGGGTCACCTTCATCTTGGGCTTGATACCAGACTAGTGTTTGCTCAGCAATAGGCAACCAATGATGGTATCTTTGACCTGCATAAGTTCCTCCAATAGGAATTTCATCCTGTAAAGGTCTATCCATAATATGCTTGACTTCTTTCCCTTTTAGATTCCAGATAGAAGTAGTCTGAGGGAAATAATAGTAGGGAACTGTATAGGAATAGGGGGTATTAATTTTAGTTACAAGCAAGAGTTTGTTGTTAGGAGAGATTTCAACTGAAGGATAAATACCAGCTGGTCCAATCTCCTTTATCTTCTTTGATTTAAGATTAACAATAGCTATTTGGCTAGTGAAATAATAGTCAAAAAGAATTTCATCATTAGGAGATTTTAGCAGTTTAGTGTAGGTTCTCATCTGACTCATCTTACCGGAAGTTTCTTCTATAAGTGGAGATTGAGGGATAGGATCATAATCAGCCTCTTGAGGTCTATCTTCTGGTATCATTTGAATAAGAACTTCTTTTTGATTTGCTAACCATTGAACATGTGGCTCGCCCATAGCACCATTAAGTTTAATTTGTGGGTAGTCTGTAATTTTCTTAGTCTTAAAATCAACATAGATAAAACTTATCCCATCTTCCATTTCATAAGTCATAATAGCCTTGGAGTAATCCCAAGAATAAAAGACTGTTCTAATGGTAGCATATTTAGCAATATCTATCTGATCTGAAGAATCATTAGCAAAATCAACTAAAGAAAAACTATCAGTCTGATAGAATTTTCTACCAGCATTTATTCGGGGAAGAAACTTTTTCCCTGCTAATTCTAAATCTTCCTCTACTAACTCATTTAAGCCAATCTGACCTTTATATGTTATTTCAAAAGCAGATTTTGAAAATGGCTTGAAAATCAGATAGGGTGGCTTGGTTATTTCATAAACATCTTTAATTCTATCATCTGGAACCTTATACTGTCCAAAAACAACTTGCACAGTAATTAAAAATATCAGGGTAACTAATTTTTTTCTTAACATTAAAAATCCTTATCATTCATTAGTTTATAGGCCAATAATCTCACTTATATCATACTATTTTTTTGTGTAAATTTTTGTAAACAAAATTTTTCTTGCTAAATAAGCTTAATGATTTTTTTTTGCATTTCAATGAACAAACTAAAAAAAAATTAATCAAAAATGGAAAGGAATAAAAAAAGGAATTTAAATGGACATTACGAAACTTAGGAATATTGGAATTAGTGCTCATATCGACTCAGGAAAGACTACTTTATCAGAAAGGATTCTTTATTATACAGGAAAGATTCATACTATACATGAAGTACGCGGTAAAGATGGTGTAGGTGCCACAATGGATTCAATGGAATTAGAAAAAGAGAGAGGTATCACAATTGCCTCTGCTGCAACAAGCGTAACATGGAAAGGGTATGATATTAATTTAATCGATACACCTGGTCACGTTGACTTCACAATAGAGGTTGAAAATGCCCTTCGCGTGCTAGATGGAGCTATCCTTGTGCTATGTAGTGTCGGTGGCGTGCAATCACAGACTATCACTGTTGATCGCCAACTTAAAAGATATGATGTACCCAACTTAGTCTTTATTAATAAAATGGATAGATCTGGTGCAGACCCAATTAGAGTTACTTCTCAAGTTCGCGAAAAACTTGGCAGAAATGCTGTTATGATGCAGCTTCCTATTGGTTCTGGTGATGATTTTGAAGGAATCATCGACCTTGTGAAAATGGTAGCTGTTTATTACGAAGGTCCTAATGGTGATATTTTAGTAGAAAAAGAAATTCCTGCTGACATGTATGATTTTGCTGTTGAAAAACGTGAGCAAATGTTAGATCAGGCTTCTATGTTCTCTGAAGATTTAATGGAAGCATTTTTAGAAGGTAATGAAACTGAAGAAATGATTAATGAAGCTATCAGAATCGGAACTATTAAACGTGAATTTGTTCCTGTTTTCTTAGGTACTGCTTACAAAAATAAGGGTGTGCAAAAACTATTAGATGCTGTTGTTGACTATCTTCCAGCTCCTAATGATGTTACTAACTATGCTTATGATGTTGCAGCCGGCGACAAAGAAGTTCCTCTTTCACATAGCCCAGAAGAAGACCTTGTTGCTATGGCATTTAAATTAGATAACCAAGTCTATGGACAGCTTACTTATCTTAGAATTTATCAGGGTACTCTTAAGAAAGGAACAGACATTACCAACATTTCTAACGGAAAGAGAGTTAAAGTTGGACGTCTTATTAGGATGCATTCTGATTCTATGGAAGATATTCAGGAAGGAAAAGCTGGTGATATCATTGCTATGTTTGGTGTTGATTGTGCTTTAGGTGATACTTTCAATAGTGGAGATAGGGTTTTATCTCTCAAATCTATGTATGTTCCTGAACCAATCATTTCTCTTGCTGTAACATGTAAAGATAAGAAATCTGTAAACAACATGGGTAAAGCCTTAAATAGATTCTCTAAAGAAGACCCTACTTTCAAGTATGAAATTGATGAAGAATCAAGTCAAACTATCATCTCAGGTATGGGTGAATTGCATCTTGATGTTTATATTGAAAGAATGAGAAGAGAATATAAAGTTGATATTGAAACAGGCCAACCTGAAGTTGCTTACCGTGAATCTATTGGTTCAGAAGCCTTATTCAACTATACACATAAAAAACAATCTGGTGGACGTGGTCAATTTGCTAAAATAGCTGGAGCTATCAGACCAGTTGAAGGAGACTCAGTATTCCTTGATAAAATTACTGGTGGTGTAATTCCAAGCACATATATTCCTTCAGTTGAAAAAGGATTCAGAGCTTCTCTTGATAAAGGAGAATTAACTGGTTTCCCTGTTGTAGGTATTGAATTTGAGCTTAATGATGGTTCTTATCACCAAGTTGACTCTTCACAAATGGCCTTTGAAGTTGCAGCTAAAGCAGCTTTCAAAGAAGTTTATAAGAAAGCTAACCCTTATATTATGGAACCTATTATGAAGATTGAAGTTGAAACTCCTTCTGAATTTAGAGGTAATGTCATGGGATCAATAAACCAAAGACGTGGTGTTGTTTTAGATACAGAAATTGATGATCAATTCTCACGTATTATTGCTGAAATCCCTCTTTCAGAAATCTTCGGTTATGCAACTGTTCTACGTTCATTAACTCAAGGAAAATCTGAATTCTCACTTGAGTTCTCTTCTTATAAAAGAGTTCCTAAACAAATGGAAGAAAAGATGTTGGAAGAAATTAGAAAAAGGAATGCTGAAAAAGGCAATTAATTCTAAGAATAAAAATATAAAGACCTTGCAGGAGATATTGCTTCTGCAAGGTCTTTCTTTTATCCCAAGTATTGAGTATGGTTTAACCTAAATAATGCAGTAGATCTTTGTGAATAGCAGAATATTCTACACTAAAGTTCTACTACACTATCTGGGATTATTCAAGCAATATGCTATAATGAAAGTCTCTTATTTACCACCAGACTTGAACAAGAGCCTTATTTTTCTAGTTTTCTGATTATTTCTTGGATTCTCTCATCTTGTCCTTTAAGTTCAAGGGCTTTCTGATAAGATTCTATTGCTTTTTGCTTATTACCTAAAATATTATAAGCCTCACCTAAACTATCCCAAGCATTCCAAGAATCAGGAAAATAGTCTGTTAGTAACTGAAAGATATTAAATGCTACTTCAGTATTTCCTGCTTGTAAGTTTCTATAGGCAAAAATATTTATATCTCTTTCCTTAAAATAAGCTAAGTCAACTGAATGATCTTTAGCCTGTAAGAGAACTTGCCTGGCCTGATTAATATCTTGGGTAAGCATAGTTAAGAAGTCTTTTTTACTAGGAGGTAATTGTTGTCCTTTCTCCCACCTATTAACAAGTAAAAAGTCATCTGCTAGCTTATCATCATTGAGTATTATATCTTTCATTTCCAGAAATGATTCTTGCTTTTTGACAAGCTCTTTACAGAAAGCTAGGACTAGTTTTAGACTTAATTCATAGGCCAAATCTCTGTCTTTTCTATTTAAAATTTGCTTTTCGGTAAAACAATGGGCTTGTAAGACATATTGAGAAGTGAAAGCATTATGAGGAATTCCTTTGAACCTTATTTGATATCTATCTGAATAGATAAGCTTATCAAAGAAATCACTTGTTCTATTAGCTAAAAAAGGTCCATCAAGTTCTAAATATTTCAAATCTCTCACTGCAAATTCTGGCCTGATATCTTGCTGGTGTTTAATCAGACTTTGGGGGTTAGTATATTCGCTATGCAAGCCAATTATTCCTTTAACAGCCATATTCTCTTGGGCAAAAACAACATTAGCAAAAGCACCTAAGCAAAAACCTATCAAAAGAACTTCATCACTTTTAGCATTTTCTAGTTTATTCAAATAACCATAGAGATAGCGAATATCATTAACACATGTTCTTAAACCTATCTTGTCAAACTCTACCTGTCTTTCAGAAAAGCCAGCTGATGGACAAGAAATTACTAAGAATCCATGACTTGCTAATAGTTCACACATGATAAAATTCTCACTGGCTATTTCATTTCCTCCAGGACTATAAATTACTACAGGAAATTCTTGATTTATTTCTTGGGCATTTTCTACTGCTAGTGTTTTTCTAAAGAAAACTTTAGCAAAATTATCTTCTTTTACACCAGCCTGCAAATACCTAGCTTTTAAAGCTTGAATAAAATCTTCTTTACTCTGGCCATAATCAAAATCACTTTCTAGTTGTGCTATATATTGGTAATCAATAAATTCCATTACTTTTTCATTTTCAACACTAGCCGGATACCATATACTCACCTGCATTGGGCGATAACCAATAGCTGAATCACCATTGGGGTAAGTGCGTGAATAATCATAAGTCTCAAGATGCTTATAACCAACCTTATATTGACCACTTGCTACTTGTCCCCAAATCTCACTTTCTAAGTATGTTGCTCCCAGAGGTAAGAACATAAAAAAAAGTAATATCACTAATAAAAATATATTCATAAGAGTCTCCTTTAGAAATCAATTTATGCAGTAGGATTTTATTTATAGTATAAAAACTTAGCCATTTTCTGACCTTTGTCTGTAGCAATTTTTAAGAAATAAATGCCATTGCTTAAGAGTAAATCAGCTGTTGAGAAATTAACTTCCCCTGCCAACTTTTCTGGAGAAAACGAAGCTAACTTTTGTCCTTTCAAATTGTAAAGCTCAATACTTTTAACTAGGCTTCCCTTCTCTAATTTTAAACTTATTCTATCATTAGTAGGATTAGGAAAAACTTTGCTTGTGTGAACCGATTCAACCTCGTTATTAGAATTTGCGACAATGGTATTATTTATCCAGAGAGTTAGAGGGCTTGAAGTAGCATTAGCAGTTAAAACATCTGATCCTACTACAAAATCAATATCATTATCATTATCAAAATCTCCAACTGCCAGTGGCCAAGCTCCCCACTGGTAGGATGCTAAGAGACTTCTATTGAAATCTCCATTATCTTGAATCCAATAATATATCTTGCAACTTGACCAAGCAGTCGCAATTAAATCCATCTGATTATCATTATTTAAATAAGCTGGTTCAACTGTTACAGCCCCCACAACACTTGAAGAAACTAAATGTTTCTCCCAGGCTTGAACTGTCTGTCCATCATTTTCCCACCAAGAAATCTCATTAGAGGTGTATGCAACCCCAATAATGTCTGGAAGATTATCATTATTCATGTCTGCAATACTGACCCAATGAGCTCTTACAAAACTACTTGCGTGTTCTTGCTTAGACCAGGTAATCTCTTCTTGGCCTGAATTATACCAAACTGAAATTTCATTAGCATCCATTGAAGCACCAATAACATCTGGATATGTATCTCCATTCATGTCATGCACTTCTATGGCTTGACAACCTGGAAAATCACTTGCTATTTCATGCTGAATCCATAATTCATTTACCTTTTCCCACCAGAGAATTTTACCCAAACCAGCTGCTGCACACACAATATCCATATTTCCATCAGAATTAAGATCATGACCTATTACCCTATGGGCTCCTGTGATATTACTAGCAATATCTTCTCTTTCAAAATAAAGAAAATCTTCAAAAAAATTAGTGTACCAAATAGTGACAAGTCCATCTACTGCTGAAGAAGCAATAACATCAGGATAGTTATCCCCATTCATATCCTCACCATATAAGTATTGTGGATCAAAATCACTTGCAACTAGATGCTGAATTGGATTCTCCCAATCACCTGTATTCTCAAAGAGGATAATTTCATCACTTGAATTCTTGGAGACAAGTAAATCTAAATCATCATCCATATCAAAATTAATGACTGCTAGTCCAGGATTATCCTCACCAGCTTGTCCTATTTCGATACTTGTAAAGTTTAGACATAATAAATTACTAAACATACAAATTATTAAAATACTAAAATACTTTCTCATACTTTTTCCTTTTTAGGTTTAGGCCCAAACATTTCAGTAAACCTTGTCACTACTTCTATATCTTAATCTCTTCAAAAAGCTCTACTGCCCTATTTTGGGTTAAAAGATTAAATGCTTGATTTTTTGCATATCTATTCCTATATAGTACTTCATTCTGCTTTGACGTAAGTCTGACATAATTTCAGCTTTTGATAAATTTGAATTCAGCAACTGACCCATTTTAGCAAAAAGAAGTTCTCCGACATTAGCATTATATGTTATGATTGATAAATAAGGATCATTACTCCACAAACACTTATAAAGTTGATCATCTCTATCATTCATTAAGGATATTATAAACTCTTCTCCATCAACAAATATCTCTAGCCAATTGTAATGCTGACTTCTAAATAAATCAGCTGAATTACCTTGAGCTATAACTTCAATTCCTGTAACTTGAGGACTTGGTTGAAATGTTTCAATGATAACATTTACACCTCTTTGACTAGCAGATACTAACTCTTCAACAATTTCTTTCCTCTGGATCTGACAAGACATAACAATAATATTTTTCTTAGCATTTCTGATGATTTCTAAAGATCTAGAATACATCTGGCTAATATTCTCTATAGCGAAAACACCTGACATTTTTTCTATTTTTGAAATTCTTTTTACCTTTTCTTCAAGATCTACTTTGTTCTCAAGAAATTCTTTTTCTCGCCAATCTAAATATGTCTTAATCTCAGTAGGATAATATTCAACTGCTTTGCTAGCTTCATTACTATACACCATTCCTTTTTGGAGCATAATCTCTAATGCCTTATAAATTTGTGGTTTAGTCTTCTTTAAAATTTTAGATATCTTATAAGCAGAAATGCCCCTCTCTTTTAGTAAGATTATATAAATATCTGCTTCAATTTCCTTAAAACCTACCTTCAATAAATTCTCTTTCATAATCACCTCTTTAGTTTAGTAGTATATTTTATACTACTATTATTTATGTCAAGTTTTTTATCCCGCCTATACAAATTTAGTTGGAAAAATCTCTTTAGGTATTATTCGGATAAAAAAAAGAATAGACAATTTTATTTCAGTTTTAGAAAATGAGTTAATATGAATGATCTAGTTGAACTTTAGAGAAGAGTGTTGGTTCTTATAGCAAAATAAGATTCAGAATTTGCAAGTATATAATATAAGTTTTCATGTAACATGTGGATATTACTTTGCAGAAGAAAATTCACCTATTCATAAAGGGATACTGGATTATTTTAAATTAAGAATAAGTTAGGGAGCATAAAATGCGAATAAGTGGGTTTCAAAAATTTTCAATGATAGATTTTAATGAGAAATTATGTGCAGTTGTTTTTACCCAAGGATGCAATCTCCAATGTCCCTACTGTCATAATCCTGAACTAGTTCCCATGTTAAGCAATCAAAAACTAATAGATCAAGAAGAGATTATAAGTTTCTTAAAAAGCAGAATGGGAAAATTAGATGCTGTAGTTATTACTGGTGGCGAGCCCTTACTACAAAAGAATCTGATTCCTTTCTTAAGCAAAATAAAAGATCTTGGTTATTTAGTAAAATTAGATACTAATGGATTACTTCATAGAAATTTAAAAGTAGCTCTGGAAAGTGGTTTAATAGATTATTTAGCTATGGACATAAAAAGTAGGCTAGAGGATTATGAAAAAGTTGTTAAAGTAAAAGTTGCTAAGGAAAACATTAGGGAAAGTATAGAATTGATTAAAAAATCTGCTATTGATCATGAATTTCGGACAACAGTTGTTGAGGGCTTAGTCACTTTAGATACGATAAAAGAAATCGCAGAAACATTAGTTGGGGATAGTAATTACTATATTCAAAACTTCGCTAAATCTCACCACTTAGATGTAGCTTATGAGAATGCAATTGGCTACAGTCAAGTAAAACTAAAAAAAATAGTTTCTGATTTACAAGACCAAGGCTACAAGATCAAATTGAGGACATAATGAAAGAAATATCTCAAACAATTATTGCTATAATCAAAGAAATTCCTCCTGGAAAGGTCTTAAGCTATGGAGAAATAGCTAGACGTGCAGGCCATCCTGCTACAGCCAGACTAGTTTCTTATCTTTTACATTCTTCATCTGAAAAACATAATCTCCCTTGGCACAGAGTCATTAACTCTCAAGGTAAGATTTCTCTAACAGGCCTAGGTGGAGAAGAGCAAAAGCAGCTTTTAGAATCTGAGGGAGTAATCTTTGAAAATGGTAAGACTGACCTTAAAAAATTTACTTATCAGGGATAAATGTAATTGACAAGAATAGGATATTACTCTAATAGTGAAATGTATAGGTAAAATCTATTTTCTTTAATCTTATAATAAATAAAGGAGCTAAGATATGAACTTTCTCTTATCTTTGATTTTTATCCCCTTAAATCTCCTCTTTGGAGCATCAATTATCTGGCTAATTAGATGGCTTCTCTTTAACAAGAAGCAAAGATATATATTCAAAAAGAAGAATATTCTTACCCCAGGAGTAATACCTAAATTAAAGAATTATGGTTTAGGTAAAGTGAGAACTAGTGTTAAAGATTATTTTGACCAGGTTGATGATTTTCAATCTCATCAAGGTTATATTTATAAATGGGAAAAACAAGTCTACCAAAAAGTCTATGATGGATGTGAATTTATAGACAATGCTCGCTATATACCTACCAGTGTAGCAGACTGGATAAGGCATAGTTTAGCTTTTATTTGCAAAGACTTATCATCTCGTTTCTTAAGAACTTTCATTCCTTATTTGTATGAATATTATAGTATAAATGACAAAATAGATTTAATTGATGAAAAGATAGATTTAGTTGTAATAGAATCTTATTATAACCAATACATTCACAGATTCCTCATGTATTTTAATTTATTCATCTTCCTTTTGGCAGGTATTCTGAATCTGATTCTTTTCTTAATAATAGTATAATAGGAGTTTAAAATGTCAGATATTATTGATTATAAGATAGTTGGAAATGATTTTCAAGCAGTAGAAATTGAACTAGATCCAGGAGAAGGTGTAAGAGCTGAAGTAGGAGCTATGTTATATATGGAAGCTGATATCCAGATGGATACTTCTACTGGTGGCGGAATGTTCAGTGGCTTTAAGAGAATGATAGCAGGAGAATCTTTCTTTATTACAACCTTCTTAAACCAAGGTAGATTTAAAAGGAAAGTAACTTTTTCTGCTCCCTATCCTGGCAAAATCTTGCCTATTGACCTAAATCAGTTTGGAGGCCAATTCTACTGTCAAAAAGATGCTTATCTCTGTTCAGCAAATGGTATTGACGTTACTGTTGCTTTTACAAAGAAAATTGGAGCAGGTCTGTTTGGTGGTGAGGGCTTTATCTTACAAGAATTAAGAGGCATGGGTTTAGCCTTTATTCATGCTGGTGGTACTATTATAAAAAAAGAACTAGCCCCGAGAGAAAAACTTAGAATTGATACTGGTTGTTTAGTTGGTTTTGAAAGAGGTGTTGAATATGATATTCAGTTTGTTGGAGGGATTAAAAATGCCTTATTTGGCGGTGAAGGACTATTCTTAACAACTCTCACAGGTCCTGGAATAGTGTATCTACAAACTCTTCCCTTCTCAAGAATAGCAGATAGAATTGTTCAGTCTGCAAGACTCAACAAAGGTGAAGTTAAACGCGGTGGAAGCTTGCTTTCAACCCTACTTTCAGGAGACTAAGATATGAAAGTAATGGATCCTACAACCTTAAAATACGATGAAAAACTTCTCATGGCTAATCGTGAGTTAATGATGGAAGTTTATCGTAATATCTTCTTTGCTAAAAAAAAAGTTAATGTTTTTAAAAAACTAATTAAATCATTTCAAAGTTTAGAAAAAATAACCAAATTAAAAAATGCCCAACATGAAGCGATAAACAAAAAAGAAGCCGATAAATATTGTAAAAACTTAGGTAAAGCCTATGACTATATACTTGAGAAAATTAAGAATAAAGAACAGTTCGAAGGACACGCAGATATAATAACTCTTCATGGTTTTGTTGACCCAGAAAGCTTTTCTCGAAACCCTTCTGGTTATCGAAAAAAGGATGTAAAGTTTGGAGATTTTATGCCACCTGAACCTAGCGTTGTTTATTCTCTTATGGATAACTTGGTCTATAACATGAATCAAATCGATTTACCTCAAATCAAAGGAATATATTTCCATCATGAATTTGTTAGGATTCATCCTTTTGTTGACGGTAATGGACGAACCGCTAGAATGGTAAAAAACTGGATACTCATGTACGAGCTCTATCCACCAGTATTTATAGATACACCAGAAGATAAACTGAATTATATAGATGTGCTTGAACGTTCTTTTAAAGGTTTCTTTGATAATCCTTTTGACGCTAATGCTGCAACTGAAGAATTCGCTAACCAAGAATTGATGCGAATTAATCAAAGTATAAAATTCTTACTTAATGATATCTAGCCTCCTGGCAAAGCGCTATCTGCTAATGGCAATTCCTGTCTCTTGGCAAGACCTGCCTCACTAAAGATAACAATGGTAATAATTTGAAATAAATAATTAGTTTTAATGATTAAAAACGAGGCAACTATGAGAAAATTTATATTCAACGCAAAAGTCTATACAATGAATTCAAGAGATGATATTTCAGAAGCTATTCTCATTAAAAATGAGAGAATCGAAAAAGTAGCTTCAACTGCTGAAATTATTTCCTATCTAAATGAACATAAAATTGACAAGTATGAGAAGATTGATCTGCAAGGCAAGCTACTGCTTCCTGGAATGACTGATACCCATACCCACTTCTTTGAACTAGCTAAAAGGAAAATTGCTGTTGACCTTTCTCCAGCTAAATCTCTAACTGAAGTTAAAGATATCTTAGAAAAATTTAAAGAAACCATGCCTACTAACTTGAAATGGATTGGAGGAAGTGGCTGGAATAAAAACATTTACCCCTCCTTAGAAGGATTCAATAAATACTTCTTAGATGAAATATTTCCTGATATACCCATTGCTCTCGAAAGTAAAGACTTCCACTCTAAATGGTGCAATTCTCTAGCTTTAGAAAAAGCAGGTATTACTAAAGAAACACCTGATCCCCAAGGTGGAATGATTGGAAGATTCTCTGATGGCGAACCTAACGGTTTTACCCATGAAAAAGCTTGGGAATTAATCGATAAGGTTGCCCCAGCTTACCCACTTGACCTAGCTCTTAAAGCTATTAAACTTACTATCAAAGATTGCTATGCTATGGGACTTACTGGTGTTCATGTTATGGAAAATGAAGATAAATTCAGATACTATCAACAAGTAATTGCTCAAGGAACTAAATTTAGATTCTGCTGGCATTTTCCTCAAGCTATAACAGATGAAATGATTGCTAGAGGTGTCCACTCTTATCTGGGCAGTGAATCCTTAAAAATTGGTGGACAAAAAATCTTTATGGATGGAGCTTTAGGGTCTCAGACTGCTCTTATGTACGAGCCCTATGCCGGAAGTAATAACTATGGAACTTCTATCTTTACTCAAGATCAACTTACTCAAATGATAGCTAAAGCTGCCAAACATAGTATTGCTTCCTCTATTCATGCTATTGGCGATAAGTGTTGTCACCAAGTTATCTCTGCAATCGCTACTTGTAGAGATATTGATACAAATTTAAGACATAGAATAGAGCACCTTCAATGCGTAAGACCTGAGGATTATCAAGCTATAAAAGATAATAATATCTATATAGCCTTACAGCCTATTCATCTAAGATACGATATTGATTCTATCCAAAAATATACCCCTAATGCTGCTAAATACACATATAGTTTTAAAGATCTAATTGACATGAAGATAGACTGTGGCTTTGGCTCTGATGCACCAGTAGAAATCATTAACCCCTTCCAAGGTATCTATTCAGCTATTATGAGAAAAGCTATGAATGACCCAACTAAGGAAAGCTGGAGACCTGATCAGAAAGTAGCTAGTCTAGAGGCAATAAAAGCCTATACTTGTTGGGCTGCTAAAGCTTCAGCTTCTGAACATGTGAAAGGACAAATCCAAGAAGGTTATCTTGCAGATTTAATAGTAATTGAAGATTTTACTCAGAAAGATCCTGAATATTGGCTTACTGCTAAATCATTATTAACTCTTATCGATGGAGAAATAGTACATCAAGATGAAGAATTTATTTACTAAACTAAGCAATTCTCTTGGTGCCTTCCATCCTGAAGTTATCAACTATGAAGAATTTAAGCATTCTGCTATCTTCTTACCCCTGATTGATATTAAGGGAAAGTGTGCTTTATTATTTGAAAAAAGAGCTAATAACATCCCTCAAGCAGGAGAAATCTGCTTCCCTGGGGGAAGAGTTGAAGCTAATGAAGCACTTAATCCCCTCATTACTGCTATTCGCGAAACTTCTGAAGAACTAGGTGTCACTGTTGATAAGTTATCTGTAATTAGTAGATTACCTAGACTTATTACTCCAGATGGGAAGTTGATTGATGCCTTTATTGGAAAAATCCAAGGTCTTAGTTTGCAAGACTTAGTATTAAACCCTAGTGAAGTAGAAAAAATTTTTACTGTAACCCTGGAAGAAGTTAAAAAAATTAACTTTCATAAGTATAAAATTATCTCTACTAACCTTTCTGGCCAATCTGAACAAGACCCTAATTTATTACCTGTAGAGACTCTTGGTTTACCACAACGGTATCAGGGAACTTGGGGCAAGAAAAACTATAATGTCTACTACACTGAAATTAAAAATGAAAAAATATGGGGTCTAACCGCTAGATACCTAAAATACATACAAGACTTACTTTAGAAAGGCTTTCTACTTTTTTAACAAAAAATAGATTGACATCAGTAAAGAATTACTTATAATTTGTTTATTAATGAGCTTTTATACTTATAAATTGCCCATTAATTATTCAATGATATTCCTTAAATACATAGCGCCACAGACAGATATACTATGCTATTTAAGAAAAAATTAAATCTTAGGAGTAAATATGAATCTACCATGGTATTGGTTTATAGCCCCATTTGGTTCAATACTAGCACTAATTTTCGCTTATATTTTTTATACAGAGGTTAAAAAAAATGATCCAGGCAATGAAAGAATGCAAGAAATTGCCTCTTACATCAAAGATGGTGCATATGCCTATCTAAAACAACAGTACATCGGCGTTAGTATCTTCTTCATTGTTGCTTTCATCATCTTTAATCTCATGGCATGGGGCTTACATATCCTAAACACATGGGTTCCTATCGCTTTTGTAACTGGAGGTTTGTTTAGTGGCTTAGCTGGATTCTTCGGTATGAAAACTGCCACAATGGCATCTTCTAGAACTGCCCAAGCTTGTAGTCATAGTCTCAATAAAGGACTTAAAGTTGCTTTTAGAGCCGGTTCTGTTATGGGACTTGTAGTAGTAGGCTTAGCCCTTATCTTCATCTCAGGCTGGTTTTATCTACTCAATATGGTTGGCATGGACCTTCATCAAATAACTGTAGTTATGTTATCATTTGGTATGGGAGCTTCAACCCAAGCCCTCTTTGCTAGATTAGGGGGTGGTATCTATACTAAAGCTGCTGATGTGGGAGCAGATTTGGTTGGAAAAGTTGAAGAAGGTATTCCTGAAGATGACCCTCGTAATCCTGCTACTATTGCCGATAATGTAGGTGATAATGTGGGTGATGTTGCTGGAATGGGAGCTGATCTCTTTGAATCTTATGTTGGTTCAATTTTAGCTACTTCTGCCTTAGGAATGGCTGCAGTGATTCAGTTTGGTAGCAAGTTTCAAGCTCAATGGGGACTTAACTTTGTTATAGCTCCAATGATTTTGGCTGGTCTTGGTATAATACTCTCGATTTTAGGTATTTACATGGTATCAACTAAAGATGATGCTTCTAGTAAAGATTTACTTCTTTCACTTAATAAAAGTGTCTATATCAGCTCTGTTCTCATTGCTATTGCTTCAGGTATAATCTGTAAATTATTACTTCACCCTTCCATTTACTTAGGAATTTTCATTGCCAGTCTTACTGGCTTAATTGCAGGAATTTTAGTAGGATACTCAACAGAAAGATATACTTCAGATTCTTATGCCCCTACTCAAGGTATTTCAAAACAAGGACAATACGGACCTGCAACAGTCATTATTGATGGTTTAGCTGTTGGCATGAAATCTACTGCAGCTCCAGTAATTATCATAGCTGCTGCAATTTTAATAGCCTTCTCAGTTAGTGGCGGGTGGTCAAGTATAGAACTTGGACTTTATGGAATAGGTTTTGGAGCTGTTGGTATGCTAGCGACTTTAGGAGTTACCCTTGCTATGGATGCTTTTGGTCCAATTGCTGATAATGCTGGTGGTAATGCTGAAATGTCTGCTCTTCCAGAAATAGTAAGAAGTCGAACAGATGCCTTGGATGCTGTAGGTAATACAACTGCTGCCACAGGTAAAGGCTTTGCTATAGGTTCAGCAGCTCTTACTGCTATGGCACTTCTGGCTGCTTATATAGAAGAAATTAGAATCTCTCTCATGAGAATTGATCCCCATCAACTAATTAATGGGTTAAGTTTACGAGTAGCAGGAGTATCTGACTTCATGCTTCATTATAATATAAATTTAATGAATCCTAAACTATTAGTTGGTGCTTTTGTTGGTTCTATGGTTGCCTTTCTCTTTGCTGCCTTTACCATTAAAGCAGTAGGTAATGCTGCTGGTGATATGGTAGCTGAAGTTAGAAGACAATTCAAAGAAATACCAGGTATTTTAGAAGGTAAGACTACTCCTGATTACAAAAGATGTGTCTTAATTTCTACTAAAGGTGCTCAGAGGGAAATGATAAAGCCTGCCATTTTAGCCATTGTTACCCCAATAATAGTAGGTTTAATATTAGGTATTCCTGGTGTTCTTGGCCTTTTAGTAGGAACTTTAATTTCAGGACTAGTTTTGGCAATCCTCATGAACAATTCTGGCGGTGCTTGGGATAATGCTAAGAAGTTTGTAGAGACTGGCCAGTTTGGAGGTAAAAACTCTACTGCTCACAAAGCTACCATTGTTGGTGATACAGTAGGAGACCCTCTCAAAGATACAGCAGGTCCTTCTCTAAATATTCTAATTAAACTCATGAGTATTGTTTCAATTATCTTTGCAGGATTAATAATCTCTTATTCACCATATATAGAAAAGCTCTATGACCAAGGTTATTCTGATATTAACCAAATGCTTTTAGAGTCCAACCAGAAAGAAGAAACTCTTAAAGATATTCAGAAATGGCAAGAGGAAGCTGAAGACATGACAATGATAAATGCCTCAGAAGATATGCAACAAGATAAGGTAAATAATTCTACTGAAATTAAACCAGAATAGTGCATTAGAACTTCGATAATACTTCGCTAAAGCTACGTATCACAGGTGAAGATTGCTAGATTCTTTTAGCAAAATAAGTTAGTCCTATTCGCAAAGGCTCCTGCATTATTTGAGTTAAATAATTAATTTACTTTTTGAGGTAATCATAACTTTTCTCCTGTGATTACCTCTTTTTTCTGAAAGGCTATATGGCAAGATATAAGCTTGTCAGCAATTTAGATAACTTCTTATATAAAGTGAGATTACACCATCTCTCACTCATAGCATACCCAACTAAACTCAAAGTTTAATCTTGACATAATTTGCACATTCTTACAATAACACCAAATTAATATTAAAAAGGATTATTATGGGACCGTTCAGACATGTTATTAAATATGTTAAAAAAAGTATTCCTCGGATTCTATTAGGATTTGTCGTTCTACTAATAGTTGATGTTATTCAGCTTATCATCCCAATTCTGACTAAGAATGCAATAGACAGAATTCAAACACAGACTATCTTAAAATCAGGTCTAGTCGTTATTGCTGCCCAGATATTAGGCTTAACAGTAGGCATTATGATTATGAGATTCTTCTGGAGAATATTAATCATTGGTAACTCTTTTATTATTGAAAAGCTTATCAGACATCAATTTTATGAACATTTAATGAAATTATCACAGAACTTCTTTAACAGACATAAAATAGGTGACTTAATGGCCCATGCTACTAACGACCTAAATGCTGTTAGAATGATGTTTGGCTTTGGTCTGATTGCTGGTTTTGATATTGTCGTAATGACTATCGCTTCTCTTAGTTTCATGATAGGAATAAATGGCAGATTAACCCTCTATGCAATACTTCCCATGCCAATTATAACAATAAGTATTTTATATTTTGGTAAAAGACTTCAAAAGAGATTCCGTCAAGTCCAAGAATCCTTTTCTGATATGTCAGGAACTATCCAAGAAAGCATATCTGGAATTAGAGTTATAAAAGCCTTTGTTCAAGAAGATCAAGAGCTTGAAAAAGTTAAGGCTACATCAAAAGAATACGTTAAGAAGAATATCTCTATGGCAATTTTAGATGGCCTTTTTCATCCTTTAATGGGATTTATCATCAGTGTATCAATGTTAATAACCTTAATTTTGGGTGGTCAATTAGCTATCAATGGGACAATTACAATTGGTGATTTTTATGCTTTTAATTCCTATTTAGGCATGTTAATCTGGCCAATGATGGCTATTGGAATGGTAGTTAACCATTATCAAAGAGGTACAGCTTCTCTTAAAAGACTAAATGTTATCTTTGATGCTCTTCCTCAAATCTCAGATGCAGAGGCTGACCATAATATTAAATCAATCAAAGGAAAAATAGAAATTAAAGATTTAAGTTTCGTTTATCCAGATTCTTCTGCTCAGATATTTAAATCAATAAGTACCTGTATTGATCAAGGTCAAACTTTAGCTATAGTAGGTAAAACTGGTTGTGGTAAATCCACTTTAATAGATTTAATTACAAGAGTCTATAATCCACCTAAAGCTTCAATTCTTATTGATGGTAATGATGTTCATAAGATACCTTTAGAAGTACTACATCGAGAAATAGTAATGGTACCTCAGGATATTTTCTTATTCTCAGAAACACTTGCTAATAATATTTCTTTAGGCAGACCAGATGCTTCTAGACAAGAGATTGAAGATGCAACTAAGCTGGCTCAAGTCTATGATGATATAATGGATTTCGAACATCAGTTTGATACAATCGTAGGAGAAAGAGGAACTACTCTCTCTGGTGGACAAAAGCAAAGAGTAGCAATTGCTAGAGCCTTACTCTGTAATCCGCAAGTTTTAATCTTAGATGATGCTCTTTCAGCAGTTGATACCCTCACTGAGAAAAACATTCTTAATCATCTTATCGATTATCGTCAGAATAAAACTACAATTATTATCTCTCATAGAATCTCTTCAGTTTCCCATGCTGATAAGATTATTGTCATTGATGATGGTAAGATAGTTGAAAGTGGTAATCACCAAGAGCTTCTTTCTTTGAATGGTATATATAAAGACTTAGATGATAAGCAGAAAATTGAAGAGAGACTAGAAGGAGAGTTTTAATGAGAAATGCAGGAATGGATTTTGATGAAATCAAGAAAAATATATTAGATAGAAGACTGATAGCTAATCTCTTAAATTATCTCAAGCCTTATTTATGGATGGTAATTTTATCTCTCTTTGTCTTGTTTGTTATTGCTGGTATAGAACTAGTTCTTCCTCTGATTACTAAGTCTGCCTTAGATGATTTTATCATCCCTAACAAGCAGATATACACTACAAATTCTCAAGAAAATAGACTCCAGTTAGAAGAAATACTTGCTGATGATTCTTATTTTATCTCAACATATAATGGAGCAATTTCTTTCATCATTGATAGCCAGGAAGTTAAAAGAGTACAAAAACTCTACCCTGATAAAATGCCTCAGTATAAGATCGATGAAGAATTGTTCTATGTAGTTCCTTATAACACAAGGAACAATCAAATCATTAAAGATAATAAACTAGAAAATACACTTACAGAAATATCTGATAATTATCTAGCCCTTCCCTATTCTGCAGTCAAAAATCTTTCTGCTTCAGATATTCTCAATTTAAATAAGCAGATAGACTATAAAATGTTTGGGAAAAGGTCTATTGTAATTAACTTTTGGATATTAGGTTTAATCTACCTAGTATTTATCTCATTAAGGTTTGTTTTCCAATTCTTACAGACCTATATGACCCGTTATTTTTCTCAACATGCAATGAATGATTTAAGAACAGACCTATACAGACATCTGCAAAAAATGCCTACTTCCTTCTTTGATAAAAATCCTGTAGGAAGATTGGTTACTAGGGTCACAAATGATATTAGATCTATAGATGAAATGTTAGCAGCTGGTGTAATTACTATTGTGCAAGATGTTATTATGATTGTTATTATCATATCTATTATGCTTACCCTAAACTGGAAGCTAGCCTTAGTTAGTTTCATTACTATCCCATTTGTGATTATCTTAATTAATATCTTTAAAAAGAAAACACGTAAAATTTATAGAATTGTTAGAAAGAAGTTAGCAGCTCTTAATGCAACCTTAGCAGAACATATGTCAGGAGTTAAAATTATTAATCTTTTCAATCAAAGAGAGATTAAAATGGCATATTTTGATAAGTTAAATCAAGAGTATTTTGAGACTAACTATGCCCAGTTAAAACTCTTTGCCTTCTTCCGTCCTATTATCCATGTCATGTCACAAATCTCTGTTGCCTTGATACTTTGGTATGGTGGTGGACAGATCTTAGATGGTATTATCACTATTGGTACCTTCACAGCCTTTACCTTCTATGTAACTAGACTCTTCCAGCCTATTAATGATTTCAGTGAAAAATTTAATATTCTCCAAGGTGCTATGGCTGGTGCTGAGAGAATCTTTGATCTTATGGAAGATGATATTGATGACTATAGAGAAGAGTTAACTATAGAAAAAATATTCGATGGTAAGATTGAGTTCAAAAATGTCTGGTTAGCCTATAATCCAGATGAATGGGTGCTTAAAGATGTATCTTTTACTATTAATCCTGGAGAAAAAGTTGCCTTAGTTGGCCACACTGGTTCTGGTAAAACCTCCATAGTAAATCTCATTCTTGGTATGTACCCTTATCAAAAAGGGGAAATCTTAATTGATGATAAACCTCTAGCTA
The DNA here is from genome assembly GCA_963663475.2 of Cloacimonadales bacterium (SeqCode). Classification (GTDB taxonomy): domain Bacteria; phylum Cloacimonadota; class Cloacimonadia; order Cloacimonadales; family JAFGVF01; genus JAEKNW01. The sequence continues at coordinate 320,207 of CAXXJV010000001.1, forward strand.
CTTATTCTTTACATGATATTAGACAGAATATAGGAATAGTTCAACAGGATGTCTTCTTATTCTCAGGTAATATCAAGGATAACATCTTACTTAATAATGAAAAATTAGATGATAATCGTATGATTGAAGTTGCTAAACACGTCAATGTCCATAGCTTTATTCAACAGCTACCTGGTAAATACTATGAACCTGTTATGGAAAGAGGTTCTACTTTCTCAGTTGGTCAGAGACAATTAATTGCCTTTGCTAGAGTCTTAGCCTATGACCCTTCTATCTTTATCCTAGATGAAGCTACTTCTAATATTGACACTGAAACTGAAATCCTAATTCAAGATGCACTTGAAAAAATTATGGAGAATAGAACTTCTATTATTATTGCTCATAGACTATCAACTATTCAGCATTCCGATCGTATTATTGTCCTTCATAAAGGCAGAATTATTGAAGAAGGAAATCATCAAGAATTATTGCGGAAGGAAGGTCTATATTACGATTTATATAGACTACAATATAGCTAACTTAACTTGCATTTGAGTAAGGAGATAAAGCAACTTAGCTATTTATTAATGCAGAAATTTGAAAAAAAGTTAAAAAAAGTTTGACATTTCGTCAAATTCTTGTAACTTGCCTTATAGATAAATACAATATAAATTTCTGGGAGGAAATATGAAAAAGAACTTGTTAATTGTACTTACTTTAATCTTATTAGTTAGTACATCTTTTGCTAACTCTTTTAGAGTAGCAGAAATGAACAACTCACAAACTTCAAGAGAAGATCGTTTTGAACAAATCTCTTGGATTGATGATTTTGAAGGTGAAGATAACTGGACTATAGTTGATGAAACTGCAGCTCCACAAGAATGGCACATATTCAACGAAGGCGGAACTTATGGTGACGTTTGGTGGATGGGTGGCGACAATGATGGTTATATTGATAACCTCTATTTAGTTCTTGATACACCAGCTATTAATGTTACTGCTGGTAACTCTACTTTAACTTTCGATTTAAACTACAACATGGAAGAACCAGGTGGAACTGGCGAATATAATGGTTGGGACGGTGCTAACTTACGTGTTTCAACAGACCAAGAAAACTGGACAGTTTTAGATGGAAGCCCTGCTTATGATGCAACTTCAATGTTCTCATTTGGTGATATTCATGGTGAAGGTCCTAATGTTCCTGGTTGGGGTGGTTCTTCAAACGGTTGGACTACTGCTTCTTTTGATCTTTCAGCTTATGAAGGCCAAACAATCTATGTAAGATTTGCTTTTGCTTCTGACCCTGCTTATAATACTGGTGATGATGAAGACATGTTTGGTATTAAAATTGATAACATCGCATTAGGTTCATTCACTAATAATGGTACTGCTGGCGATATGGTTGCTTCAAGTTTAGTTCCTCTAGGTGGAAACAACTGGAACTTAGCAGAAGTTACCAATGCTTTCTCAGGTACTCACGTTTATCAATTACAAAATGAAGCTGGTTCTTATGATCCAAATCTTTTAAATGCTATCGTTTCTCCACTTATCACACTTCCTAGTGAAGGTGAAATCTTAGCTACATTCGAAATTATGGGTGCTTTCACAGATCCTGATGCTGGTGGAGCTGTTTCTGCTCTTGACTACTGGGGATATGAAATTCAAATTGATGGTTCTAATGCCTGGTATGCAATGTCAAACCCATATGCTGATCCAAACGGTAACAACTATATCTATTCTGATGCTCCAGATGTATGGATGCCTGTTCATGAAGCTTATTCTTTAGAAGCAAGAATTGATGACTATGCAGGTGAAGATGTAAGATTCAAAATTTACTTCCGTTCAGATGATGATACTCCTGAAGGTTCAGGTATTATGGTTGATGACTTCAGAGTTACTACTGAAGTTTATCTTGCAGAAGCTTACAATTTACAAGCTGAAGTAATGGGTGAAGAAGTTCAATTAGATTGGGAACAACCACTTCAAATGACTGAAACTGATGTTGTTTGGACAAACGGTTCATGGGTTAGCTATGTTAATGATGGCCAACCTTACGCTATCCTTGTAGAAAATACTGATTCATACGACAAACCTCTTTCAAAAATTGGTTTTAATTTATATAATCAAGCTGGTGTTACTGGTTCAGCTATCGTTTATGCTTGGGAAAACTCAGCAGGCCTTCCTGGTGCAGAAATTGCCTCAGTTGATGGTATTACTGGTATGGAATCTCAAACATGGATGAATGTTGATGTTATGTCAGAAAACATTATGGTTCCTGCAAACGGTTCTATCTTCGTTGGTGTTGGTGGATTTGATGCTGGCGATCAAGGTCTTTTAGCTGATGATTCTTCAACTGCGGTTGGTTCTTATACATTTATTCAAGGCACATGGACTGCTATCAACGAAGCTTATAACGGTCTTATGAATGTTGGTATCAAAGCTACTATTATGGAAAATGATCCAACTCTTCCTTCAGCTGATAGTTATAAAGTTTACCACTCAGAAGATGGTAGCAACTATACCTTCTTAGCTGAAACTGCAGAAACTGAATACCTTCACACTTCACCAGTTCTTGGTGCTCTTAACTACTATAAAGTTACTTCACTATTCGGTATTAACGAATCTCAAGGTGTTACAACTACAGCATTCTTATTACCTGGTGGACTTACTGAAGTTATGAACGATGATGGAACAGCTGAAGAAGGTGCTACTGCTGGTGTTAGTAATATTATGGGTGCTAAATTTGTCCATACACACGAAGCTACTTTACAGTACATCAAATTCTACATTCACACTATGAATTCTGCTAACATGTTATACAGAATCTACTCTGCTGAAAATGGAATGCCTAATGAAAACCTTGCTACTGCAGTTATTCAAAATGCAGACTTAGTTGAAGGTTGGAACACTATCGAATTACAAAACGAATACCAATTTGAAAATGGTCAATTCTTTATTACTTTCGTTAATGTTAATAACGCACCAGTAATCGGTTTAGATACTAATAATGATGGTAACTACTACTTATCAACAGACCAAGGTGCATCTTGGGATGCTCAAACTGCTGGTAACTTGATGGTTAGAGCTTTAGTTGTTAACGGTCCTGTTGATAACTATAATGAAGAAATTGCTCCAGTTCTTACTAATGTAGGTAACTATCCTAACCCATTCAACCCTGAAACTACTATCAGATTCAACATGTCAAAAGCTGGAAAAGCTAATGTTGCTATTTACAACCTTAAAGGTCAGTTAGTTAAAACTATCCTTAATGGTGATGTTACTGCTGGTAATAAAGAAGTTGTTTGGAATGGTACAGATGCACAAAATAATAGTGTTGCTTCAGGTGTTTACTTCTTCAGAGTAAAAACTGATAACCAAACTATCAATAAGAAAATGGTTCTTCAAAAATAAGAAGATACTATAAATAAATTAAAGAGGCTGAGAAATCAGCCTCTTTTTTTTTTGTTATGTTGCTGTGTGGAAAACTTTATCGGTTTTGTCGGAGGGTAGACAGCAACTAACTGGGAAAGCGGGTATCCTTACCCGCACCACACACAGAAAGTGTGTGGATAATCTTATAAGTCCAGCACTTGTGCTGGACACGGGCAAGGATGCCCGTATTCCCAGTTAATTGCTAAGCTGAACTTACTAGTAAAAGCAAAAGAGGTGCTAAAATAGCACCTCTTTTAATATATAATCAGATATTAAGAACTAAACGCTCAAAACATCCTTTTCTTTATTTACGATAGTTTGATCAATTTCTTTAATCCACTTATCAGTTTTTTCTTGAATATCTTTAAGAAGTTTTGCTTCATCATCTTCAGAGATTTCAGAGTTTTTCTTCATCTTTTTAGCTTGATCATTAGCATCTCTTCTCACGTTACGAACAGCAATTTTAGCATCTTCTCCTAGCTTTTTAACTTGCTTAACAATTTCTTTTCTTTTATCTTCAGTCAGAGCCTGGAAAGGTAATCTAATAACATTACCATCATTATCAGGTGTAACGCCGATATTAGCAGCAAGAATAGCTTTTTCTACTTCAGCAAGTATAGTTTTATCCCAAGGTTGAATCACGATTGTACGAGCTTCTGGGACTGTTATATTGCCAAGTTGCTTTATAGGAGTAGGAGTACCATAGTAGTCAATTCTAATATCATCTAAAACAGCAGGTGAAGCCTTACCTGTTCTGAGTTTACTAAAATTTCTACCAAGAGCATCAAGAGCTAACTTCATATTTTCTTCAACATTTTTCAATAATTCTTGCATGATTGACCTCTCAATATTTATGAGTTACTTAAATCATTTCCAACAAAAGTGCCAACATTAACATCAGCAATAGCTTTTGCTAGATTTCCGGGTACAGATAAATCAAATACTTTGATAGGAATATTATTCTCTTTAGCCAAAGCGAATGCTGTCATATCCATAACATTAAGTTGTCTATGGATAGCATCTGCAAAGGTTATTTCAGGAATAAATTCAGCATCAGAGTATTTTACTGGGTCTTTAGTAAACACTCCAGCCACCTTAGTACCTTTAAGAACTAAGTCAGCTTGCATTTCAGCAGCACGAAGGACAACAGCAGTATCGGTAGTGAAATAGGGATTACCTGTTCCACCACAGAGGAAGACTATTTTACCTTCTTTCATAGACTGAATGGCTCTGGTAGGAGTATAGAATTTAGCTATCTTTTCAGCTTTGACTGCACTAAGAACTTCTGTTGAGTAATTTTTGATTTTCAATACTTCTGCAAGGTATAAAGCATTTTGAATAGTAGCCATCATTCCAATATTATCTAATGTCACTCTATTCATTTTAGCATTGGACCAAGATCCACCGCGGAAGATATTTCCACCACCAAGTACAATACCAACACTATATCCTAATCGTTTAACTTCGATAATGTCATTAGTAATACGATCAATAAGAGTTTCATCGAAACCAAATCCTTTTTCTCCTGCGAGAAATTCGCCACTTAGTTTAATAATAACTCTATTGATTTTTTCGGGATGATAAGGACTCATATACTTAATCCCTGGCTATTAGATACTATATCTTGTAAATCTAGCTACTTGGATATTTTCTCCAAGTTTAAAGATAGCTTCTTTGATAACAGTATTAACATCTTTAGAAGGATCTTTGATAAATTCTTGGAAATAAAGAGTATTAGTTTTTCCAAATTTTTCAATCACACCATTAACAATCTTTTCAATAATTTTTTCTGGTTTTCCTTCTTGGATAGCTTTATTTTTAGCAATTTCTTTTTCGCTTTCAATTAATTGAGGATCAATATCTTCAGGTCTGAGAGCGATAGGATCTGTAGCTGCAATTTGCATAGCTATATCTTTGCAAAGATCTTTGAAATCATCTGTATTTGCCACGAAGTCTGTTTCACAGTTAACTTCTACAAGCACACCGATTTTGCCATTTCCATGGATATAAGAATAAACTAATCCTTCTTTTGTGTCTCTATCGTTCTTTGATTCAGCTTTAGCCATTCCTCTTTCACGAAGAAATTTTACTGCTTGATCTACATCACCGTCAGTCTCTTTAAGAGCTTTTTTGCAATCCATCATAGCTACGCCTGTTTTTTGACGTAATTCTTTTACCATTGCTGCAGTAATTGTTGCCATAATTAACTCCTTTCTATAACTTAGGTCTCTTTTAAGAGCCTAAATCTAATTTTGATTAAAAAAAAGTTCCCGAATAAATCGGGAACTACCAATTTATTCTTATTCTTTATTTTCTGCTTGAGTTTCTGCTTGTTCTTTAACTTCAGTTTTTTCTTCTGAACCTTCTTCAACAAGCTGATTTTCTTCGGTTACTTTAGTTTCTACATTACCTTCTTCAAGGATATTTCTACCTTCGATAACAGCATTAGCCATGATATCTGAAATTAATGAGATAGCTCTAATAGCATCATCATTAGAAGGAATTACAAAATCAATCTTATCAGGATCGCAATTTGTATCAACCATACCGATTAATGGAATATTAAGTTTCTTTGCTTCGTGGATAGCAATAGCTTCTTGTTTAGTATCAACAACAAAAATTGCGCCAGGAACTTTTTCCATATCACGAATACCACCAAGACCACTTTCGATCTTGTCGTGCATTCTTTTCATCTTTAAAGCTTCTAATTTAGTATAATTAGCTATGCTTCCATCTTCAGTAATTTGCTCATACTGTTTCATTTTTTCAATTGATTGGCGGATAGTTTTCATATTAGTAAGCATTCCACCATACCAACGGTTATTTACATAAAATACACCAGCTTTTTCAGCTGCTTCTTTTATAGCATCTACAGCCTGTTTTTTAGTTCCTACAAATAATATTTCTTCACCACGACTGGCGACATCTTTAAGGAACTGATATGCTTCATTAATAGCATCTACAGTCTGTTTTAAATCTAATATATGGATACCATTTCTTTTAATGAAGATATATTTCTTCATCTTAGGGTTCCATTTATGAGTCTGATGACCAAAGTGTACACCAGCTTCAAGTAGTTGTTTCATTGTTACAACTGACATTAAATTACTCCTCTTGTTACGGTTAATTTTCTGCTTAAAATCTACGCAATTCAGTCTATTATCTTATAGAAAATAATAGACACCGCCTTGCAACTTCTAAGCAGCTTTCTTGATAATCTGTAAAAAATAATAGAGATTAACGTTTTGAGAACTGGAATCTTTTTCTTGCTTTTGGGCGACCTGGTTTCTTTCTTTCGACCATTCTTGGGTCACGAGTAAGAAAACCATTCTTTTTAAGATCAGCTTTTAAAGATTCATCATAGATAACTAAGGCTCTTGAAACACCATGTCTGATAGCACCAGCTTGACCTGATAATCCACCACCAATAACATTAACCTTAAGGTCAAGTTTGTCTGATAAACCGGAAACTTCAAATGGTTGTTCCACAACCATCTCAAGAACTTCTCTTTGAAGGTAATCTTTCATAAGCTTACCATTGATAATTCTTTTTCCTGTTCCAGGGGTGATTCTCACACGTGCTACAGCATTTTTTCTTCTGCCTGTTGCGTCGAAATACTGCATTAATTTCTCCTAAACTATAAAGTCTTTGGTTGTTGAGCTGTATGAGGATGTTCAGTTCCAGCATACACCTTCAATTTCTTAAACATTTGTCTGCCAAGGGTGTTTTTAGGTAACATACCTTTAACAGCACTTCTAATAATTTCTTCTGGTTTAGAGTCTAACATTCTTTTGAAGCTAACTTCTCTTAAACCACTTGGATAGCCACTGAAGTTCTGATACACTTTATAATCTGCTTTGGTACCAGTTACTCCAACTTTCTCTGCATTAATAACAACCACATAATCACCACAATCTAAGTTTGTAGCAAAGTAAGGCTTGTTTTTTCCGCGGAGAATGGAAGCTATTTTAGTAGCAATACGACCTAAAGTTTGACCTTCAGCATCGATAACATACCAATCCCTTTGGATCTGATCCGGGGTGGGAGTTAAAGTCTTCATCCTTTCTCCTTTTCTTTTTACTTATTTCTAAGTTAATTCACTTTTTTCTAAAGAGTTATAAATAAAACTCCTTTAGCGTAACAAAATATTTATGATAGCCTATATATGTCAAGACTTTTATTCTTTTCTTTTGATTAAGTAGGTCATTCTTATCCCAAGTCCTACTGTTGAAGTTTAGAGATACTGGGATAATTTCCAGTAAAATCCAGGCTAGAAAAATTAAAGCAAGTATTTGCCTTGGGAAAATCCTTGTAGCATCACTTACCCTTCCTTTACAGTCTTTCGATGAAAGTCCGTGTTTCATCGAAAGACTGTAAAGGAAGGGTAAGTGATGACTAGGGGATAAAAGCATGTTGTAGAATGGAACAATCCCCTTTCTGTGTCGTTCCATAAAAGTGGACTAGATAATTAAACAAACTAGGAGCTTGAAATGGAAAGAAAAAAGAATATGACTCATAAGATTCAAAAGACCTATAGTGAAAGTTTTAAAATTAAAGTTGTTGACGAAATAGAGAAGGGAGATTTAACTCAAGCTGGAGCTTGTAGACTTTACAATATTTCAGATAGCAATGTGAGTAGATGGGTTGCCAATTATGGTATGAATGAACGAGTGGGAAAAAAGGTGGTAGTTATGACCGATAGAGAAATACGTGAATCTGACCTTTTAAGGAAAGAGAATAAGCAGTTAAAACGAGCATTAGAAGATAGTCAGTTCTCCAACGAAGTTCTAGAGAAATATATTCATTATATTGCAGAACAAAATGGTATTGATTTAAAAACAAGATCGATTCAGGTTTATCAGAAGATACTCAGAAACTCTTGATTTCAAGGTTGCTAAAAGGTCAGGAATAAGCCAAATGTGTAGTTTATTACAAGTATCTAAATCAGGTTACTATAAATATCTTCAAACTGTCTCCCAGAGTTCTACAAATGACTCCCTATGTCTCTCCAGAGTTAAACAATATAGAAAAATTCAGCCTTATTCAGGCACTTATAAATGTTGGAAAATGCTACATAATGATGGTTTTAAAATTGGGAGAAATCATCTTAACTGCCTGCTTAAAGAACATAATATGTTGATCAGGAAGAAGAAGAAATATTGCAAAACTTCAATATCAGATGGTAGTAAGGTATATCCTAATTTACTTAAAGATACCGAAGTAAAGAGGAAAAATCAAGTTTGGGTAACTGATATTACTTATATTTCTAAAGGCAAAGGGTTTTATTATTTGTTTTTGCTAAGTGATATGTATACTAGACAGATATTGGATTATGAAGTTTCTTCTAATATGTTGACTGATAATCATATAAGGATGTTAAAAAGACAGCTAAACCATGTTGATAATGCTAACGATCTTGTTCATCATTCAGATCATGGTTCTCAATATACAAGTAATGAGACTATTAGCCTTCTGAAAAAGCATGGTATAAAGATTAGTATGACTGGTGATGGTAAATGCTATGATAACCCTATTGCTGAAAGAATAAACTGCACAATGAAGCATGAATTTGGTTTAAATCGGACATTTAGCACTATAGAAAGTCTTAAAAAAGCTACTAAAGATGCAGTAATGATCTATAACTCTCAGAGACTTCACAAAAGTTTGGGGTATTTTACTCCAAATGATTTTGCAAATCATTAAAAGAGGTTACCAGATGATGAACAGATACTTAGCTGAATGTATTTTCTTTTGGAAAATGCGACTAAATTACGAATGCAAAATGGAGTCGACAACAGAACTCAAAAGTATGAGTAAATGTCTCATTTTTCAAAAGAGATACATGACTCAGGATACATAAAAAAGGTGTCCACTATATTGGTACTTGACATTCGCTAAAAGTGAAAAATGAAAGAGCTTTTACTCAAAGAGAGAGACATTAATATCGGTGTTTTCAGTGTTTTCGGTGGCAATTTTCTTCCTTCTTCCTTCCCTTTTCTTAAAAACTCTGTGTTAAGGATTTTAAGATATTGATTATTAGTGTTAATTTGTGTTTATTAGGCTAAAGTTCAAGTCTGGTGTGGGAATAATATAGGAAAATGAGAATATTTTATTAAATATTGATTCATCAAAAATCCCTGAAAGGGATAAAATAATTTAGCCCAGGGTAAGATGCTGAAAGTATCGCAACCCTGGGTAAAGATGGCTAGCCCAAAGATATTACCCTGTAAGGGTTTAATAAAATGATAAATAATGCATTATTTGGGATTATAATAAGTCTATGGTATATATGATGTTATTTAACCCTTTCAGGGTTAGGCTTTGTTTTTCATCACCAGTACCCAGGGTTGCATTCCCTTCAGGAATTTACCCTGGGCTAAACTATTTATCCCCTTTTGGGGATTCAAGACTTATCCCCTCAGGATACATAAAAAAGGTGTCCACTATATTGGTACTTGACATCTTCTTTTCACGTGGGAAAAGCCCGAATAAAAGAAGATGCCAGCAGGGATGCTGGTACTCCCAGTGAAGAATGCCAGCAGGGATGCTGGCGCTCCCAGTGAAGAATGCCAGCAAAATGCTGGCATTCCCAGTTTTGGTGGGCAAGCTGCCCACCATTCAACAAAAGCTATTCTCCAAGGTTCCAAAGAAAGTTCTACTAGAACATTGGCTTTTATTCTAAGATATTTTCAATGTTATCGAAGAGATCTTTATCTTCTTGGATTTTACTATCAGCACCAACAGTAACTCTAATACCACCAGCTAGGGCTTTCTTAAAGTTATCAGCTTGAGCTTTAACTTGTTCAGGGCTAGTATTGAGTAATTCCTTTCTTAAATTTTGCCTATATTCTGGTGTAATATTAGCATAATTAAAATGGAAAGAGGTATCAAGGACCATTCGAGGAGATAATGGAATATCTATATTAGCAATAGAACCAATAATTTGTTTAGACATTTCTGCTTGTGAAGCAGTAAAATTGCTTAAATATTCAGGAATACCTTGGTAAACTTTATATGTCTTAGCAAGATTAGGGTCTCTATAAGATACTAAGGAGAAATGACCACCATCACCGTAAGAGAAGATAGCTCCATAAGCACCACCTTGAACTCTAATATTATTATAGAGATAATCTGAGCTTAGGATATTATTAATCACAATATGGCTACCTTTATAAGACATGCCTACTTCTTCATAATCACAGACTAATCCTGTGTATTGCACGTTGATTGGAGCAGTTAAAGCTAGGTTCTTGTGTTTTTTTGTGAAGTTGATAGGGGAAAGATTGGTTTGAGCTTGAGGTAAGAGGTCTACAAACTTTGTCATAAGATCCTTAACAGCCTGATTATCCGCCTTTTCACCAGCAATACCTAGAATAAATCCTTGTTGGAAAATTTTCTTGGAAACTCTTTCTAAGTTTTCTTTAATTAAGTCAAATTTCTCATCAAAGTTCTTTTCAAGATCTACTAGGAATCTGTAGAAGTTATATCCTGAGCTTTCATTAGTATAATCATACTCAAAACGTAACTGGGCTCTACCTTGATTAATAGCCAACATATGGCCAGCTTGAATCATCATCATTTCTTTACGAGACTTAAGTTCTCTAATTATTTGTTGAATTCTAGTTTTGTTATCAAACTTAGATTGGAGGAGAATTTCCTCTAAGAATTGAGAGATATGGTTAATTTTTGACTGGAGAGCTTTCACAGCAACAGACAGGATAATACTAGCTTCATTTCTGCCTTTAGCACTTGGAGTGAAATCACAAGCAAGATTGAACTGTCCTAAGTTTATATGAATTTCATTTGCTAATTCATTATACTTAAAGTTCTTTGTATCAACCTTAGTTAGAAGGGATTGAAGTAAGCCTAACCACTTCCAATCTTGTCTATCTAAAACTTTAGCATTAAAGTCTAATCTTACATAAGAAATCTTATTTGTTGGAGAATCAACTTCTAGGTAGTTATATTTTTCTTCCTGAGTAATTGTATATTCTACAGGAAGAGGATTTGGACTAATATCAGCAAGTTCGATGTGAGGAATTTTGCTTAATTCTTCTTCAGTATCAGGTGTTTGCTGACGTTTTCTAAGAACTTCATTCTTCTTGATTAATTTAGCTAAATCATCTTCATTAAGAGATTTCTTATATTCTGCTAATGCTTCTTTAAGCTTTTGGTTTTTCTCTTCAGTAAGTCCTTTTTTAGGTAATAAGGTCACTACTGCTTGGTGGTTATTTTCTAAAATATAATCTTTGATAAGTTGTTCAAAATAGCCATTATCAGCTTGATTTCTGATATAATCAAGAGAACTTTCAAACTCTAAATAAAGCATAGGGTCATCACAATGCATCCAGCCATTAAAGGCTTGCATCTGGTAGAAAAGCCCCTTAGGATAGGTACGAGTATCTGCTTCTCTTAATTGGAATTCTAAAGAGTTGATGACAGCTTCTTTGAGTTTTTTATCTATACCTTCCTTGACTAATTTATTTAAGCAATCTGTGATAACATTAGCAATTTTGTCTTTTTCAGAAGGGTTTGTATTTTTAACAATAAAAGATAGGACTGGTTGCAAGATAGAAGAATCATGAATTGAGAAAACATCTTGCCCTAAGCCAGCTTCAAGTAATGCTTCTTTAAGTGGAGCCCCTTCCATATCAATCAGGATATTACTTAAAAGTCCTATTCCCATATTAGTTCTTGCGTCATTAATATTGCCTACACTGTAGCTATGACAGATAAAGCTTTTATTTTCTTCAGAATCAGATTGTCCAATTGGGTAGTAATCAACACTTTCTTGGGGCTGAGTAAAAGCTTTTTGAAGTGGAATATCTGTATCAATATCTAATCTATCAAAATTAGTTAAATATTCATTATCAATCTTCTTAAGAGCTGCTTCTAAATCTAAATCACCATAAAGAGAAATATAACTGTTGCTTGGATGATAATATCTTTTATGGAAATTTAAAAACTTTTCATAAGTTAGTTGAGGTATAACATCTGGATCTCCACCAGACTCATAACTATAGCAGTTATCAGGATTCAAGACTGCTTGAATCTTACGGTAGATGATAGATTCTGGAGATGAGAAAGCACCTTTCATTTCATTATAAACAACACCATTAAAAATAACTTCATCTTCTTTATTGAAGATTTCATGATGCCAACCCTCTTGTAAGAATATTTCTTCTGTATCATAAATCTTAGGATATAAAACAGCATCTAAGTAAACATCCATAAGGTTCATGAAATCTTTTTGATTTGTGCTAGCTATTGGGTACATTGTCTTATCAGAAGCTGTAAAAGCATTCAAGAAAGTCTTTAATGACCCCTTAACTAGTTCCATAAAAGGCTCTTTACAAGGGTATTTACGAGAACCGTTCAAGACTGAATGTTCCAGGATATGAGGGGTTCCACAAGAATCTTCTGGTAATGTTTTGAAACCAATAGTAAAGACTTTATTTATATCATCATTTTTAAAATATAGTAAGCCAGCTCCATTCTTTTGATGTTCAAAATAATAAAGGGTATTGTTTATTTCTTTTATCTCTTTTATCCATTTAAGTTCAAAGTTCTGATAGCTCTTTCCTATCTCTAAATTCATTATAACTCCTTATCTATTTCTTAATTAATTTGTATCTTTTTAAAGTTTCTTTGAGCAAATCTCTGTTCTTTTCCTCCAATAACGTAAGTGGCATTCTTATCTCTAAATCTATCATTCCTATCATTGCTAAAGCTTCTTTAACAGGAATTGGATTTGTTTCAATAAACATAATACTATTGAGGTCTAATATTTCTTCATGCAATTTTCTAGCCTCATTCCATTTATTATCCATACAAAGTGCCCATAGTCTGTGAACTTTATCAGGGATAATATTAGCTGTAACAGATATAGTTCCCTTGCAACCGACAGAGTAAAGGGGAAGATTTAAAGCATCTTCTCCAGACATAACAGAGAAATTCTTATCTGTTCCCATTACAATACGAGAAGCTTGAAGAATATCGCCAGTGGCTTCTTTGATTCCTACTATGTTCTTACAGTCTTTAGCAAGTTTGATAGTAGTCTCAGAATTCATATTCACTCCTGTTCTACCAGGAACATTGTAAATTACGATTGGAATTTTAACTTGATCAGCTATTAGCTTAAAGTATTCGTAGAGACTCTTCTGTGTAGGTTTGATATAATAAGGAGTTATTACTAGCGCATAATCAACCCCTAAGTTCTCAGCTTTCTTGGTTAGTGAAAGTGTCTGATGATAATTATTAGTACCAGTACCAACCATTATCTTAACTCTCTTGTCTATCTTCTGAATACAAAACTGTAGTAAACGTTCTCTTTCATCAGAAGCAATGTTTGGTGATTCACCTGTTGTTCCCATTAAAAGAATACCATCTGTTCCATTCTTAATGTGAAACTCTATTAATTTTTCTAAAGCATTATAGTCTATATCATTGTTTTTAAAGGGGTTTACTAAAGCAACATAAGATCCTTTTAACATAATTTTCTCCTTATTAAGCTCGAAAGCATGTTTATATTTTTACAAGTATAATAAAACGCTGTTAATACGTCAATTAAAAATTTAAGAAAATAGAGAAAGACTAAATGGAGACTGCTCAAGCAGCAAGCCACCTTCTTTATATTAATCTCATAGATGAAACATTTTTCACAGTGTATTTTGTTGTTTGTTGTTTAAACCCAAAAAATATTTTTTTAGTATTGACAAACAAATCCTAATCAAATAAATTAGATTTAGAATTTGAAATTACATTAATAAGATAATTTAAAAAATAATTAGAAATAATGAAACAGACAATAATAGCTATTGTTATACTTATATATATCATCATATAAGATAGACAATGGAATTTACATGGCCTATCTTTTAACTAACTAAGGGAAAATTATGAAAAAAATCAGTTTAGTTTTAGCATTTACATTTCTAATAGGCTTAGTTTGGAGCTTAGAGTACTCTTCAATTCTATCAGTGTCAGAAGAATCACTTTCAGCAGCTAGTAAAGATTCTACTCTATATCTAGCTAGTCTAAATGGATTATCTATTTATAATTACACTAATGAAAGCCTAGAATTAGTGAATACAATTATTTCTCCCAATAATCTAATAACCAATGTAGTAAGAGCTTCTGGTAACTATCTTGTCCATGGTACTTATGCCTACCGCTTGTATGATCTCACAGATAGCCATAATCCAGTTGAAATAATGACTCTTAATCATGGTCATATTGCTGAGATATATGATGTTGGGGACTATCTTCTTGTTAGAGCTGATAATCTTTATGCATATAATACTAATGATTTTAGCATTCCACCAACCCAATTATTAGAATCTGTAGGAGAAATTAAAATCTATGATAACCTGCTTTTCCAATTGATTCGTAATGCAGAAGAACATAGAGAGTTACGAATGTATACCATGAGCTTACCTACAGGCTTAGAGTTAATTGATTCTCTTCAAATAAACGATAATGGAGACTATTCTGTGATGGCTATTCAGAATGAAAGAGTCTTTACCAGAGAAAAAAATTACCTTAAAGTTTTTTCTTTCTCAAATGGATTAGAACTTTTAGAGACCTTTGGTCCATTGCCCTCTTTGGATGATGATCCCAGCGATTTTAGGACTATTGGAAATTCATCAACTCTCATAAGTACAGATGGTTACTATTGGGATATTAGTGAAGTGACTAATATTACCCAATATCAAAGTTGGCGAGATCCTCATTATTACTACCGATCAAAAGCAACTATTATCGGAGATTACTATATTAAACCAAATTTAGAGTATGGCCTAGTTATTGTTGATTTTAGTGATATAGAAAACGCAGATATTATATATGAGTACAATTATTATTATAATCCTGTAGGGGTAGAAATTATTGACAATACTCTTTTGGATCTTGCTTACCCAAAACTAACAATGTATGATTTATCTAATGCTGAGAATATTGAAGAAACATTTTCAATTGAAGCTGAAGATTGGGATGGTCGATTTAAGAGCTATTGTCTTGCTGAAGATAAACTAATCTTAAATACCGATCAATACATCAACATCTATAATACAGAAAATGGCATATCTCAAGCTGAATTTTCGTCTTCAATAGGTTTTGGACAAGTTGGTCTAGTTGCTTCTTATAATAATTACCTCTACCATATAGGGCCAGAATCTCTAAACATGCAAATTATTGATATTTCTAATACCGATGATCCTGAGATAATTACCTCTGTATCTGTTCAAGAAATATCAGATTATCCTGTTAATCTTTATATTATTGATAATTATCTAATATTAGTTAACCACACTAGGCTTATGGCAATATATGACTTAAATAATCCCCTTCAACCTCAGTTTTTAAGTACATCCAGTTTTAACACTTTACTTGGTAACCAACATTATACTGACGATATTGAGATTATTGTACAAAACAATATTGCATATGTTTCATTTGTCAATTATTGGACAGTAAATCAGATTTATTTATCAGATATTTTCATCTTTGATATCACAGATATCGAGAACTGGATTTTACTGAATACAATAACTTCTGATGTAATAAGAAGTAATTCTATTGAAGTTGTGGGTGATTACCTCTACAGTGTAAGCATGGAACTTGAAGCTCAAATTTACATGTATCAACTTGATGGCCTAGGTGGTTTTAGTCTGCTTGCATCATATACTTCAGATATTTGTACTCAAAGTCAAGTTACTGACTTTGATGTTTTCAACGGAAAATTGTATCTTTGCCAAGAATATGTCTTATCTTGCTTTGACATACTTTACTATACCGAAAATGATACCTATGAAATTGTACCTTCAAATGAGATTTCAGCTTATAATTACCCAAATCCCTTTAACCCTGAAACTACTATTTCTTATGAACTTGCAAATAAAGGAAATGTAAGTGTAGATATTTATAATCTAAAAGGGCAGAAAGTAAAGACATTGTTTTCTGAAAGTCAAGAAGCAGGCATGCATAGTCTTGTTTGGAGGGGAGACAATGATGCAGGCAAACAGGTATCCTCTGGAACATATTTGTATCGTGTAAAAAGTGGCAATGATGAGATAGTTAAGAAAATGCTAATAATGAAGTAGAAGAAAAAAGGAAGCTATAAAATAAATCTTGACTAATATTTATGTTATATAATTTTAGTAATCTATATAAAAATCTATAAAAGAAGGGGGTGATGTAAAGTGCCTAAAGTAGTCGGAAGAGACAATGAACCTTTTGATATCCTTTTGAAGAGATTCAAAAAGAGATGTGAAAAAGCTGCTATCTTATCAGATATCAAGAAGAATCAGTACTTTGAAAAACCTTCTGTTAAGAAAAGAAGAGAAGAGAATGTTGCAAAGCGTAAAATGGTTAAAGCGATGAGAAAAATGAATCGTTTCAACAAGTAGTTTTACGACTGATAGAATTGAGTAGCTAGTAATTATTTTCTACTGATAGTAATCAACTTTCAGTTTTAATAAAAATCGATTATTGATAGAGATTTGATAGATACTTAATTTGAAGAGATTGAAGAGTGCTGATTAATCGGCACTCTTTTTTTTTAATAAATTAGAAAGAATAACCCAGAATTTCTCCAATGGCGGACATATTTTTGCTTACTAAGAGCTTTCCCGTCTTAGGAATACCAGTCCACTCCTCAGAGAGGAGAATTGTCAGGGTTAAGCAGACTTAGCCCAATTAACAAGAAACAAAGAGAGTAAATTATGATGTTAGACATTATTTTAGCTATTTGCATAATTTTATTAGTAATTTGGGGCTTATATAAAGGCCTGATTAGAGGATTAATGAGTTTTATAACTGGTATAATTCTTTATATTTCTTTAAGTAAATTTACTATTCCTTTAAGTGATTGGATGGTAGAAAACTGGCAACTAAGTTATGGTTGGTCCACAGTTCTTTCTGTAGTAGGGCAAATATTAATTATAAGTGTGATAACCTTGGTAATCACAAAAATTATTGAACTGATAATAACTAGCCTAAATTTGAATATTTTTAATAGATTATTAGGAGGGCTTTTCGGTCTTTTAGCTATGCAATTTGTAATTACCCTCTTTGTGATCATTATGAACATAGCAAATATCGAGTTGGTTCTTAAGCAGATTAATAATTCAAAAGTCTGCCAGATCTCAGCCCATATTAATAGCAACTATTTAAAACCTGTCTTGGGCAAAGATATTAATCAATATCTACAAGACTATTTAGATAGAAATAGACAAGAGGAAATAATATAGATAGATGTATTCCTATAATAAATTAGAATTTACCAAGCTAAAAGAGCTAATTAAGGGTCACTGTAACTCTTATTTAGCTAGTGATAAGATAGATGCTTTAGAGCCTTTAGCAGATATTAGAAGCATAAATAAGCAAACTGAGATGATAGATACATTTCAGTCTATGCTGAAAGAAGGCTTATCTGTTAGGATTGAAAATCTTTCAAATTTAGAAGATTTTTTTTCTGAATTTAAAGGTTTTGTCATGAGCATAGAAGAATTTCAACTTGTGATCAATAATGTCAGAATTGGCAATGATCTCAAGAGGAAACTAGCCTCTTTTGAAGGTTATCAAGTAGTAAAGAAATATTTTGAAAACTTGCAGGCTTACCCAGAAATAAGTGATAGATATGATAGAATTTTTTCACCTGAAGGCGATATCTTAGATACTGCTTCTTCAGAACTAAATAGAATTAGAAAGAGTAGAAAAGACACTAGGTTAAGTATTCAGAAAACACTCAATAGCAAATTGCATGATCCTAAATTTGAGAAGTATTTACAAGAAAAGATAGTTACTACTAGAGGTGACAGATTTGTTGTACCTATAAAAGAAGGGAAGGTAAAGTTTGTAGGTGGCGTAGTACAAGAAAGATCTTCTAGCGGAGCATCAGTCTTTGTTGAGCCCCCAGAAATAGTTGAGATGAACAACAAGATATCCTATTTAAAACAAGCTGAAAAAGAAGAGATCTACAAGATTTTCAAGAAGTTCACCGAGCTTATTCTTCCCTTACAGGAGAGCTTAATAAGCAATACCGAGCTGATAGGACAGTTTGAATTCTTCTTTGCTTGTGCCTCCTTCTCAAACTATTTGAAAGCTAATAAAGTTAATATAGTTGAGTCTCCAATTATTTCTTTAAAAGGAGCTAGACATCCCCTCTTAATTCATACTTTGCGAGGTGTGGATAAGGTTATCCCCTTTGAACTGAAGATTGGTCATGATTATAATATATTAGTTCTATCAGGTCCTAACACAGGTGGTAAAACTGTTACCCTGAAAGGAACAGGACTCTTAACTATGATGGCCTTATCTGGTCTGCCAATTCCTGCTGATAAAGAAAGTCAGATAGGTATCTTTGAGCATATTCTAGCTGATATCGGAGATGAACAATCTCTTGAATCCTCTTTATCCACCTTCTCATCACATATTGGTCAGATAAAAAAAATGATTGATAATGCTAATGATAAGACCCTTATTCTAATAGATGAGATTGGTTCTTCTACAGATCCTGAGCAGGGTTCAGCTCTTGCCCAAGCGGTATTGGAAGAGGTTGAGAAGTTATCTGCTAAAGGTATTATAACAACCCACTTCACCGCCTTAAAGGTTTTTGCTGAGAAAAATAAGAATTGTCGTAATGCTTCCATGCAATTTGATGCTCGTGAACATAAACCAACCTATAAATTTGTATTTGGTCTGCCTGGAGATTCCTTTGCTATTGATGTAGCTGAAGGCTTAGGTCTTAATGAAGAAATTATTAAACGGTCAAAAGACTTAGCTGGAACTCAGAATGTAGAACTTACTAATTTGATTAAAAGACTCGAAGTTGAGAAGAAAAAGCTAGGTCAGATTACCTATAAACATGAACTTCAGCTTGCCCTATTGAAGGGGAAAGAAGAGGAATACAAGAAGAAGATTAACCAACTAGAGACAGAAGCTAAGGAAATCAAAAAGAGACATTTAAAAGAAGCTCAACAGTATTTAATTGAAATGCAAAAAGAACTTAATCAAGATCTTGATAACATTAAAAAATTAGATAAAGAAGAAAGAAAAAATAGAAATCAAGATATTCTAAAGAAGTTAAATCAAAAACATCAAGAGATTAAGAATGAGCGCCAGAAACTATCAAAGAAGAAAGGATCTAAAATTCGAGAGGCTGAAGTAGGAATGCGAGTATGGGTTGAAAGTTTTGAAACTGAAGCGACTATTGCTGAAATAAATAAATCTTCCCTTATAGTAGATATGGATGGAATCACTTTCAAAACTACATTAGATAATATTATATCTCTTCCTGAACATAGACAGAAGAAAAAAGAAAAAGATCAAGCTGTTTCTATTGTTTCCACTGACCATGCTCCTAAGGCTAGTTTTGAGCTAAAGTTACTTGGCTTAACCTTTGATGAATCAAAAACCCTAATTAATGAATTTATCGATAATGCTAATTTAGCAGGCTTGAAAAAGCTAAGAATTGTCCATGGTAAGGGTACTGGAGCTTTAAGAAGCAAGGTGCGACAACACTTACAGAGAATAAGAATCGTGAAAACCTTTTATACTCCACCTGAAAATGCTGGTGGTTCTGGAGTTACCATAGTTGAACTCCACTAAGTTAACTCTCAAAAATTAAGGATAAATTAGAATGGATTCTTCTTTAATAGAACAAATAAGGGAAAGCAATAATATTGTTGATGTAATATCAGCTTACCTTCCTCTAAAAAGGAGTGGAGCAAACTACAAAGGACTCTGTCCTTTTCATGAAGATAGACACCCCTCAATGATGGTATCTGAGCAAAAGCAGATATTCAAGTGCTTTGTCTGTGGTAAAGGCGGAAATGTCTTCACTTTTGTCCAAGAATATGAGAAAATTACCTTCATGGAAGCTGTAAAAAAACTAGCTCAAAGAGTTGGTATCACAGTTCAAGAATCAGCAAATGATAAACGAGCTGTTTCCAAAAAAACCAAGCTACTTAATGTTTACAGACTAGCCAAAGATTACTATGCTAATAATCTAAAAGAATATGGCCAAGATGTCTATAAATATCTAGAAGCTAGAGGTATCTCGCCAGAATTAGCTGATAAACTAGAATTGGGATATGCTCTTGATAGTTTCACAGGACTTCTCAATCAGGTTAAAAGAGAAGATGTTTCTCAAGAGATAATTGACGAAAGTGGTTTGTTCAAAGATTCTAATAAAGGGCGTTATGATGCTTTTAGAAACAGGCTTATTTTCCCAATTCACTCCCACACAGGCCAGATTGTAGCCTTTGGAGGAAGACAACTAAGTGATCAAGAAAAAGGTGGGAAATATATCAACTCGCCAACCACAGAGCTTTATACTAAAGGTAATGAGCTTTATGGCTTCTTTTTAACCAAATACGAGATAGCTAAAGTCAATTATGCTATTATTTCAGAAGGATATTTAGACTTCTTACGCCTATATTCAGAAGGTTTTACCAGCAGTGTAGCTGCTCTAGGTACCGCTCTCACTGAAAAACAGCTTACCTTACTAAGTAGATATACTAAGAATGTTTACCTCCTCTATGATGGCGATGATGCAGGTAGGAAAGCTGCAATTTCCAGTGGCTTAAAATGTATTGAGATGGGATTAACTGCCAAGGTAATTTCCCTACCTCAAGGAGAAGATCCAGATTCCTTCCTTCTAACTAAGGGTAAAGACTCTTTACAAGAATTAATTGATAAACCTCTTCCCTTCCTAAGATTTGTAAAAGAGACTAAGATTCTAGCTGCCGAGAATAAGGATAAAATTAAACTACTACTTGAAAGTGTAAGCAAGATAACTGATCTTATTGATAGAGAGATGATGATTAAAAACATCAGTGAAGAATTTGCTATAAATGAAAATTCTGTGCGAGCCAGTGTAAGTCAAAAAAAACAGGTTACAAATAGACCTAAATCTGCTACTGGTTTTGACCTACAAATGCACGCTGAAGAGAAAGAACTCTTCCAGTTTATGCTTAATAACCCAGAAGAGATAAAAAATATTTGCGAAATAATCAATTCAGATTATTTTTTTGATGTTAATTATAAAAAAATGTTTAATACTTTGACAGAAAATGAGGACTTTCTAAATTTGTTTACTCATTCCCAAATCATTGATTTTTTCAAAGATGAGAGTTTAAAAAATATTGCAGTAGAGTTAATCCTTTTAGGTGATCCCCAAAGAGACATCCTGCACATTATCAAGGATATAAAACTCCGTAAATTGAAAAATGATTTAAATGTTGTAAATAAACAGATTCATACTGAAGGCTTTACAGCAGAGCTTTTAGAAAGAAAACAAAATATTAAAAATGAGATTTTACGCTTAAACACTGCAATAGTGAGCAATTTATTAACTTGAGGAGATTTAATGCTAACTTACAATGATTGTATTAAAAAATTAGTTGAGATTGGTAGAGAAGCTGGCTTCATAACCTTTAGACAGATTAATGAGCTACTTCCAGCAAATCCTATTTTCCTAGATAAAATTGACGATATTCTTTTTGATTTAATGCAGGAGAATATCGAGGTTATTGATGAGACTGAGAACAAAGTTAGCAAGGCACAAGTAAAAGTTAAGAAAGAAAAAAAGTCTAAGACTCTCAAGACTCGTAAATATTATGATGATCCAGTAAGAATGTATCTTAAAGAGATGGGAAGAGTCCCACTTCTTGACCGTGAAGGTGAGATAAGAGTTGCTAAGAAGATAGAAGTTTATCATAAAATGATTACTAACAATGTCTATCTCTCTGGTTCTACCTTGAGAGAAATGCAAAACTTTTTGCACCGTTATAAAGAAAAAAGAATCAGACTTGACCAAATCTTCAAGATAGATTTTGGTACTGAGTTAGATAATAAAAAACCTGATGAGATTATTGAAATTTTCAAATCAAGACTAAATGAGATTGAAAAGTGCTTTGATGTTATCGGCGAAATTCTTAACAATACAGACTTTGATGATACAGGCTTAGCTTCTAGACAAGAAGAAATAGATGCCAATAGAGAAAGAATTGTTGAATTATTTTCTACCTTCGTTTTTAATGATAAACTTATTAAAAGATTAGTCTATCGTGTTCGTAGTCTCGTTGATAGAATTGTTGAATCTAATACAATCATAGAGAAAATCACCAAAATTAAGAGATACTCTGTTGAAGAGATTTGCTCCTTTGGTAGAAAAGCTAAAAAATCAGACGAGGAATTCGAAGAAGTTAAAGTGGAAACTGGTGTTGATCCAAACCTCTTTATTGAAACTTTAAGGAAAATAAAAAATGCTAAAAGAAAGATTCGCCGTGTTGAACTAGAAACACGAATGACTGCTAGTGAATTAGTATTTTTACTTAGAGAGATTGAAAGAGGAGAAAGGACTAAAGAACGTGCTCAGAGCGATATGATTGAAGCAAACGTGAGATTAGTTATTTCTATTGCGAAACGCTATAATAACCGCGGTTTAGACTTCCTAGACCTAATTCAAGAAGGTAATACTGGTCTGATGAAAGCAGTTGAGAAATATGACTATAAAAAAGGTTATAAATTCTCTACCTATGCAACATGGTGGATTAGACAGGCTATAACCCGGGCCATTGCTGACCAAGCAAGAACTATTAGGGTTCCTGTTCACATGATAGAATCTATTAATAAGATTAACCGTACTTCTAGAAGATTAATGCAGAAACTTGGTAGAGATCCTTTCCCAGAAGAGATTGCACAAGCTCTGGAAATGCCTATTGATAAGGTAAAATCTATTCTCAATATCTCTAAAGAACCGGTCTCTCTTGATAAACCTATTGGTAATGAATCAGGTGATAGTATCCTGGGTGATTTCATTGAAGATAAATCTACCATCTCACCAGAAAGACTGGCTGAACGTTCTCTTTTAAAACGCCAAGTTGATGAAGTACTACAAACTCTTACACCTAGGGAAGAAAGAGTTATTAGACTTCGTTTTGGTATTGATGATGGTTTCCACAGAACTTTAGAAGAAGTTGGTAATATCTTTAACGTTACTCGTGAAAGAATCAGACAGATTGAAGATAAGGCTCTTAAGAAATTAAGACATCCTACCAGAGCCTCTATCTTACAAGAGTTTATTAATAACTTTAATTTAAAAACTTAAATTTTATTGAAATATCAAAGCCCCTTTCTTGCTAAGGGGCTTTTTTCAAGTAGAGTAAAGTTCACTGGAGCGCCTTCGTCTCTGAAGGCAAAAGAAAGAAAGCCAGCAAGGATGCTGGCGTTCCCAGTATTTTGAAAGATAGATGCCAGCAAGGATTCTGGCCTTCCCAGTATTTTCATTTATTTCATTAAAACCATCTTCTGAAGATGGCTAGTATTACCAACTTTTAGTTTGGCAAAATAGATTCCTGAAGCAAGGTTATTTCCTTTTTCATTATCGCCTTTCCAAACAACTTGATAATTACCAGGAGATTTATTTTCTTTAAGTAGACTCTTAACCTTCTGACCTCTCAAGTTATAAATTTCGATTTCAACTAAAGCATTAGTTTTAGAAGTATTAGTTGGGATTGTGTAGCTTATTGTAGTTTCTGGATTAAATGGATTTGGATAGTTACCATTAATCTTGGCTGTTAATAATTCTACATCATTGCTAATATTATCTGTTGGAGCAATAATCCGAACATCATCAACATACCAGCCTTCATTCACAGTAGCTCCATCTGAGCCAAAGACAAATCTAAATTGAACTTGACCTGAAGTAGAAGCAAGATTAAAGCTTACTTCTGTCCAAGGAATAGTTCCAGAAAAGACTGGAGTAGAACCAGCTATTGGACTTGCTTGATTTGTTCTCATATAGTAAGGATAAGCTCCTATAGGCTCAATAATATTAAATGGGCCACCATTAACAGACATTTCTACATAACCTCCATCCCAAGCATAATTAGGATTAGTAGCATCATTTTCAGCCTTCATTTTATGAGAAAAGACAAAGCTAGAATTGGCTTCAACATTGAATATTGGTGATATAAGATAGCCATAAGCACTGTTAGAATAATGATTAGAACCTGATCCTCCAAATTTGAAACTATAAGAACCATTCGGTGTATTATTTTGATTATTTGACCTATGCCATTGATTAATGAATTGACTATTTGCTTGTTGACTAATAAAGCCATCATCTCCTGTTTCGAAAGTGTACATATTTAAACCTACTAAGAAATCATAGATAAATTCATTAACAGTAAAGAAGGGGTCAATAACTGTAACAACAAAATTTCCAGGATCATAGTCTTCAACACTATCATTAATAGTAAGAGTAAAAATATCTTCTAAGGTGATAGTCTGGTTAGGAGCAATCTCTTCAATAGTATATGAACTAGGACTGACAGTCATACCTGTATAATAGGAATAGAAAATTAGTTGAATATTCCTAGCATAACCACTCCCGCTATTAGTAAAAGTAATATTGATTGGATTTTCAGTATCAGCTTGTGGAGCTAAGGCATTAGATGTTAGATTAACACTTTCTAAGATAACTTGCGAAGCATTTAGGGTTACATGTTCCTGACTTACTGATAGCTGTTGATCAAAGTAGATTGTAAAAATTAATTCAGCATCTTCCCCATCTTCATGACCTCCCAAGTTCTTTACTTGAAAAACATCTGTAAATGTTGACACTTGATCAGAAGCAAATGAACCAAGATATAAAGAATCTTGTAAAACTTCTAGATGCTCATTCAGAGAGTTAAGCTTAACATAGGCTTCACCAGTAAAACTTTGATTTCCTAGATTGCTAACATCACAGGTGAAAGTTGTTATATCATTAGCACTAAAAATATCTGTTGGGTTATTATTAACAATACTTGTTATCGCAAGATAAGCCTGGTCTCCTTGCACAACTTCAATTTCAATTTCTTTGGGAAGATGATAAGGAGCATTTAAGATAAGTCTATAATCTCCTGCCATTAAAGAAGAAGTAGTGACTACACTTATATTACCAAGAATGTCTATTCCTCCAGACCACAAAATCTCATCATCCTCATTAACCAGAGCTCCACTAGTATTTGGAGTTGAAATAGACAAAGGATAGCTTGATTGACCTTGTTCCCAAACATTATTTATATTTTCAGCAATAACTGCTGGAGTCTCTTTCCATAGGTTCATAGCAGGATCACCAAAGAGATTTGTTTCATAATAGACCCAGTACATAGTACCATTATCCATCATTGGAATATTATCTATTTTACTGTCGTTAAGAGTTTCCCCTATTTCAACAATTTCTTCAGTAAAGATAGCATCCACCCACTGTCTATGGTATTTCTGAGAAACCCCATTAGTAGAGCCCTGAACTCCCCAACCATAACGAGAATGAGAGATCATAGCTACTGCAGAAGTTTCAATTCCTGTGAATCTTTCGGTAATACAATCTTCACCGTAATCTCCAACATAGGTTCCTCTGTTATCAAAAGAACCAGCATAACAGCCTTGGGTAAAATGAACAGAGAAATTACCATTGTTTCCATTGTTAGTAATGTTGTTTACAGTTACGTAACTGTTAGATAATCTCATGTTATAAGTAGTATTAGAGTGGCCTAAATGGTTAACATAAGTTGCACCTTGATTCAAAAGAGGGAATAATTGAGAGCCATACCAAGCATCAGCATAGCCATAGTCTCTGTCATATAACTTTGAAAAAGTCCAATCTTCTGGGAAACCAGTAGTTTGATAGCCATAAAGGTTAGTGTTACCAATTAACTCATCCATGTGGTCACCACCCCAAGTAGGACCTTCCCATAACCATTCACCCACCATTACTGAAGTCTCTACTAAATCCATAACAGGCTCTTCAGTAAACTTATGTAACTTAGTGATAATGTTATCTAACTCAGTAGGATTATTGTAGCAAATTCTCCCAATAGCAAGTTCTGGCATTAAATCAGTTTCTTGTGATTCACCAAAGATATCATTCCCATTGGTATCCCAAGTTCCATCTAAGTTTGAATAGTAGCAATCTGCAGGAATATCATAGTCGGTTTGAGCTTCATTTGCAGCATAAAAACCACGGTGGGGAATAACATCATCATCACCAGCCAGAAGCACAAATTGAAGATCATTAGCAGGTTGAGAATAGTAATACTTTATATATTCTCTAATCTTATCTTGTGTATCATTATAACTTGCACCACCAGGTACAGGACTATTTTCAATATGCTCAATAGATACTAACTCTACATTTCTATTTCTTAGATTATGGTAGTATTCTATTTGCTGAATTTGAGCTAAGTAAGCTTCTGGATAAATTATTAAATAATCTATACCCGTATTTCTTCCTGTATTTGGCATTGGAACCATCTCTGGATTATCTACACTCTTTATTAATCTTTTATATACAGACATATTGTCTTTTCTAAGATTTTGAGCTTCTTGACCAGCTTTTGTTACAGCAGTTTCAATTTCTAAAGTTGCTTGAGAATACCAAATAATTTTGTTTTCTTGAGGATAGTATTCCACTGGAGAGAAGGCAAAAGAACCAACACTATGACCTGCCATGAAATCAGTTCTGATATTCTTAGTTGTTTCATAAGGGAAAGCTTTCCCTGAAGCATAGATATCTTCATTAGCTTCAGTAAATGTGGCTTTATCCATTTGTGATAATGGGAATTGTTGCTGAGCTGGGAAAATTTTACCTTTTAGAATAATCTCTTGGGGATTACTAAGCCTTACATTAACTTTGGTAATTTCTTCGCTTGTTGGTAAGTAAATCATGTTTCCTTTATAAGGTAACTGTGGTTGTGCAGGAATACCGTTCGGGAAACAATCTTCCATTGAAATTTTTGTGTAATGACCAGTCTCCTCAATAACTGGTTCATCAAAATTATAAGTCATCGTTATCGTAGCATTGATTAACTGGGCTACAATTATTAAAAGTGAAAAAACTAATAGTCGCTTAGTCATTTATCCTCCATATTATAAATAATTTTCCTTCCATAAATACTAAATGCAAAATACTTACCATTAGTCAATACTAATATTTTAAATACTTTATAAATAAGCTGATCTACAAATTAAAAGGGCTGATTTATGGACTAATTTTTGCTTATTTGGATTTTCATTCTAAAATTGGGATATTTAAGTAGTTGAGATGCCAATTTTCCATAAAAAGAATTACTTAGACGTAAGGGTCTTTAAATGAATCGGACAAGCTGTCTGTCCGACATAAGATATTTTTAGGCTCAAGTTCAAGTCTGGTGGGAATAACATAGGGAAATGAGAATATTTCATTACTATATTGATTCATCAAAAATCCCTGAAAGGGATAAAATAATTTAGCCCAGGGTAAGATGCTGAAAGTATCGCAACCCTGGGTAATGATGGCTAACCCGAAGATATTACCCTGTAAGGGTTTAATAAAAAGATAAATAATGTATTATAATAAGTCTATGGTATATATGATGTTATTTAACCCTTTCAGGGTTCAGGCTTTGTTTTACATCCAGTACCCGGGGTTGCATTCCCTTCAGGAATTTACCCCGGGCTAAACTATTTATCCCCTTTGGGGATTTAAGACTCATCCCTTCAGGATTTAGGACTTCTCATCAAACAAAACATACTATTGACAGTATATTCTTACTTGTAACATTCTGTCATTCAATTAATATGCTATACTATAAGTCTCTTTTTATCCACCAAACTTGAACTTGAGCCTATTTTTATCTGTGGTTCAATTCTCTTTTTATTCCTTTTCTTCCAGCTCTTCTTGCCTCTCCAGCAGAGCCAGCATTTCATCTTCAAGTTGAGTCTGTTCTTCACTTATATCAGTAAAGTCTTGGTGGCTCAATTCATCTGCTTTGTTTTCAATCATATTAGAAAGTTCAAGAACTCTAAACTCTATTTGAGTCAGTCTATCATTAATTTCTTCTAATTCTTTTTTCTCTTTGAAGCTAAGTCCTTTTTTGACAGTCTTTATTTTGATTGTCTTTTCCTTTTCTTTCTCCTCTTCTTCTTCTTGGCGGAAGCGTCTTACTAAGAGATAATCAGAATAATTTCCTGCAAATTTATTAATTTTGTTATTCTCAAAGATAAAGAGAAAGTCACAGATTCTATCTAAAAAGAAACGATCATGAGACACTACTAAAATACAGCCATCAAAGGCATCTAAGTAGTCTTCTAAAATTTCTAAAGTTCTGATATCGAGGTCATTAGTAGGTTCATCAAGAATAATGAAATTAGCTCCGAACATGAGTGATTTCAGTAAGTGAAGTCGTTTCTTTTCTCCCCCTGAGAGAGAAGAGATTTTAGCTTGTTGCATCTTAGGTTCGAAAAGGAAGCGTTCTAACATTTCAGTTGCTGAATGAAGAACCCCGTCTTTAGTCCTAATATTTTCAGCATAAGAAGAAATATATTGGTACACAGACTTATCTTTAGGCATTTCATCAACATCTTGTTTGAAGTAGGCAAACTTAGTATTAACACCAATATTAACAGAACCCTTGCTTGGGATTAGTTCTTTGATGATAATTTTTATAAGAGTAGTTTTACCGCAGCCATTATCGCCAATGATACCTATTCTTTCAAACTTCTGGAAAATATGACTAAAGTTATTTATCAGAGCTTTCTTATCATATTGGTGAGTAATCCCGCCTAATTCTAAAATCTTCTTACCTAATCTATGGGTTTGAAAAGAGATATCCATATCTTGTTGTTCTATTAGATATGATTTATCTAGAAGTTCTTTAACTCTATCAATATGATTTTTTGGCTTAGAAGTCCTAGCTTTAGCCCCTCTTTGTAGCCATTTTAGTTCTTTAGAGAGTTGGGCTTGACGTCTGGTTTCTTTCCTCTGTCTATCAATATTTTCCATTTCTTTCTTTTCAATATAGTAAGAATAATTACCTTCATAGAAGTTAACTTTTCCTTGTTCAATTTCCATAATCTTATTACAGATACTATCTAAGAAATAACGATCATGAGTAACAAAAATAATATTGCCTTGATAGTATGCAAGATGTTGTTGCAACCACTCTATCGAATCAATATCAAGATGGTTAGTAGGCTCATCTAAGATAAGTAAATCAGCTTCTTTTAAGAGAATATTTGCTAGATCAACCTTTCTTTTTTGCCCTCCAGATAACTGGCCTATCTTTTGATTAAAATCTTTTATACCAAGCTTAGTTAGGTAGGATTTAGCTTTAGCTTCAATAGACCAACCATTTAGCATTTCTATCTTTTCTGCTAAGACAGCTTGTCTTTCCCACAAATCTTGGCTTTGACTTCTGGTAAGTTGATCGCTAATTTTAAAATATTCTTTTAAGAGAACAAATTCCTTTTTATCAGAAGAATAGATTTGTTCCATGATAGTTAAGTCATCATCTAGATTTGGATTTTGTTGAAGATAGGCTACTTTGACTTCATTTCTGAAGGTAATTTGGCCAGAATCAACCGGTTCATTTCCTGCTAAGATTCTTAAAAAAGTAGTCTTGCCACAGCCATTAACTCCGATGATACCCATCTTTTCACCTGAGTGAATTCCAAAGTTGCCATCTCTTATGATGTCCTTATCTACAAAACGTTTATTTACATTATTAACTGTTACTAATATTTCACCTATATTTATCATTTAATTCCTAATATATTTTTATGTCCCACTAAGCTTCTAAAGTGCTTAGTAGGGTAAGCTACTTAATCACTAAATGCCGACAAGGATGTCAGCGGTCTCAGTAAATGCTGACAAGGATGTCAGCGGTCTCAGTTAACTACCGACAAGGATGCCAGCGGTCCCAGTAAATGCAGACAAGGATGTCAGCCCTCCCAGTTAATTATTTAAGAGTTTCTTACGTATCTCAGCAGAAACCATATCCATAAGCCAGACAGCTAATGCTATTAGCCAGACAATAGTTCCTACTCCATTCCAGTCTGTCATCTGTTGTTTTTGAAAGAGTTGCAAACCAATACCACCACCACCGACAAAACCGACAATAGTAGCCATTCTTACATTAATATCCCAGCGATAAATAGTGAATGCTAGGAAAGGATTAATAATTTGTGGTATAACAGCATATTTCCAAATTTGCAGTGTGGAAGCACCAGTAGAAGTAATTGCTTCAATAGGTCCATGATCAATATTCTCAATTTGTTCTGAATAGAGTTTAACAAGGGCTGCGATTGAATGAATCATTAAGGCAAGCATACCAGCAAAGGGTCCTATTCCTACCCAGACAGCGAAGATAATAGCCCAAACAATAGCTTCAATTGATCTTATAATAGTAGATATTGTTCTAATAACCGCATAGATTATTCTTCCGATTAAAGACTTGTTCATTAGGTTTGAAGCAGCCAGAAAACTAAAAACAAAGGCTATAGGTACAGCAAAAACTGTTGCCATTAAAGCTAGATAAATAGTCTTAATAAGCTCAGATACCATCTTCCAAAATATTTCTTTATCAGGAGTGAATAATCCTCTTACTATATTCTTAGTACCTGACATTCCTGTAAGAAATTCATAAGGCTCTATTTCAACCATAAACCAGCCAACAGCTAAAGAAAGAAGGATAGCCAATGCGTAAAGATAGTGATAGAGTTTCGAGAATAGTCTTACTCGCTCATCCTTCTCTTGATAAATCCTCTTTCCAGGACTATTAGGTAGGGGGATTAGCAGAGTAAAAGCTAAAGAAGAAGCAATAAAAATATGCAAGGGACTAATATTTAATTCAAATATATAATTAATCAAATAGCCAATAGTTGACCCAAGATAAAGGGCAATACCATAATCTACCCCATTGGCAATAAATCTCTTTTTCATAATATTATCTTTTACTTTTGTCATTAGCGTATCTCCACTTCCTCAGCATCTTCCCCATAGATTTCTTTAAATTTTCCTTCATCAATATCATTTGGGTTACCTGAGAATTTTATTTTCCCATCTTTAAGGGCCAGAACTCTGGAACCATACTTTCTAGCTAGACTTAAGAAATGTAAGGAACAGACAACAGTAATTCCATCTTCTTTATTAAGAGTACCTAAATAGTTCATTACTGAGTCAGCAGTTGCAGGATCAAGACTTGCTACAGGTTCATCAGCTAGAATAAGTTTAGGTTTTTGCATTAAAGCCCGAGCAATAGCAACTCTTTGTTGCTGTCCACCACTTAGGTTTCTAACTTTCCTATAAGCAAAATCTTGGAGTCCTACCCTTTTAAGATTCTGCATAGCTAATTCTTTCTCTTCTTTAGTCCAAGGCGAGAAAATGCCATGCTTAGACAGATTACCTGTTAAAACATTAGTTAAAACAGTAAGATTCTTTACAAGGTTAAACTGCTGAAAAATCATAGCAATATCAGAACGGTTCTTTCTTAAGGAAGTTGAATTTGCCTTAGTAACATCATGTCCCAGAAAGTTAATCTGACCTGATGTTGGTTGGATTAATCTGTTTATACACCTTAAGAGGGTTGATTTCCCAGAGCCAGACAGTCCTAAAAGAATCAAGAATTCACCCTCTTTGATTTCTAAATCAATATCTTTAAGGGCATGAGTTGATTCATCATAGAACTTGTTTAATTTGTTTATTTCTATTATACTCATTTTTTTAATCTAATTTGGCTGTATCAATTAAATCCAACTTTTTCTTGATATTTTCATAAGCTGAATCATCAACTCTTTTCAAATCATCAATATCATAAAGTTCTTTGAAAGCTTTTTTACCAAGCTCACTATCCTTAAACTCTGTAATTGCAGCAATCATCTTATCTGCTATCTCTTGAGGTAACTCTTTTCTAAAAGTGCAATTATCATTAGGAATCCAGTCTGTAAATCCAATAATCTTAACCTTCTCAAATATCTCAGGCTCTTCTGTAAGAAGTTTCTTTCTTGCATCTTGAGGAATACCATCAACTGCTGGAGACCAATAAGAACAACCTACATCAGCTTTACCCTGCAAGACAGCTCTAATTACTGTATCATGTCCACCTAAAAAGACTTTCTTGCCTGGTTCAATCTTTTCATAAGCTAAAAGAGCTGAAGGAAAGATATAACCAGAGGTGGAAGAGGCATCAGAATAAGCAATAGTTTTACCTGCTATATCTTCAATAGATTTAATATCAGAATCAGCACGAGCTACAAATTGTCCTTTATATTCAGAAAGACCACTTCTAACAGTTTGGAAGGTAACATAAGCACCATATTTCTTATTTGCTAAGTAGTAAGCATAGGTAGGAAACCAAGCAATATCAGCTCTCCCCACTCCCATTGCTTCAATAACAGCAGCATAGGAGGTAGGAACATTTGTTTCAATTTCTAAACCACTAATTCTTTCTAATTCTTCTTCAATAAGTGTACCTGAAGAAATTAGTTTGTTATGTTCTAAAGATGGGACAAAATACATCTTAACTGGGTTTTTCTTTGAACCTAAGGGAGCTTTTCCACAAGCCAAGGTTAAAGCTAAAATTATAATAATACAAGTAATTTTAAAAATTCTATACATAGTTTACTCCTTTTATAATATACTTTTAAGATCTAACAAAGACCTTATATCATAGTCAGCCTTTGTATCGGATATTTTATCCTTAGGATTATACCAGCAGGTAGTAATCCCATAGTTAATGCCACCTTTAATATCTGAATTTATACTGTCTCCTATAATCATAACTTTTTCTTTATCTTCAATAGCATTTTTCTGGAAAAGAGTATGGAAGAAGTTTTCATGAGGTTTTTGGTATCCTATTTCCTGGGAAATACCAATAAACGAGAAGTAGTCATGCATTTGACTAGCCTTCAATCTTGGATATTGTACATCAGGCAAACCATTACTTGCCAGAATTAAATTGTAGCCTTTATTACGTAGGTAATCTAATATTTCATAAGAACCAGGTAAAGGAAAAGCATTTTGAGATAGGAACCTAGCATATTGACTAGCACAATCTTCAGGATCAATATCCTTCTTACCTATCTGGGTCATAAATTCTCTATGACGCTGGATTTTAAGCTCTTCTAGACTTATTCTCCCTTCTTCAAACTTATGCCAAAAGCCATTGTTTATCGTCTTGTATCTATACTGTAAGGACTGAAAATCACCTTGAATGTGATAAAAATCAAAGAGTTCTGAAAGAGCATTAGTCTCTGCTAAATCGTAATCTAATAATGTGTTATCTAAATCAAAAATTATATGTTCATACTTCATTTACTACCCTTTGTTAACTGTTTAACCAGATTTGCGCAGTAGAACTTTGATAAAGAATACTAGATTCTGCTATTCGCAAAGGTCTGCTGCATTATTTGGCTTTAATAATGTTTTTACATTTTTTTCTATCTTTCACTTCTAGCAAGAAAAAGTCTATTCCATAACCCAATCTTCAAACATTGGAGAAATAATAACTATATTCCTAGCAAGTTCTTTTTTTATAGAATCACTGTCAAAATTGTCAAGTGTTAATCCTTGGCTATTAAAAATATCTTTTGAGAATAGAGGTATTTGCTTTTCTCTTAACTTAATCTGTCCTTTGATATCAGAGAAAGTAAGCAAACCACATACCGTAACTGTTTCTCCCATGAAATTATTTTTTACTAGCTGAACTTCAGCTTTATAGGGAGAGATTAGCCCCTCAAGCTCTTCAGCAATTTGCTTAATATACTTCTGAGCTGAATAACCAGTAACAAATAAAAGATCCTCCTTAACTTCTGTTAAAATAAAATTAGCAAAAGACTCTTTTTCATACTGCCAGTTATCCAAGAGCATTCTCACCATGCCAATACCATTTTCAATTTCATCAAAAGAACCATAATATTCTGCTTGTGGTATTGCTTTATCTGCCTTTATGTAAAACTCGTCAGAAGCATAAATATAAGGGAAGTCCTCCCTATATTTATCAATAATTCTGATAACCTCTCCGGCTTGCTCTTGGCTAAATAGTGGTAATTCTTTTAACCCTTGTCGGTGCTTTGTTAACCCAACAGGAACTACCCCTACTCCTAAAGTAGCTAGGTCAGGACTAGACAAATCGGCTAAAGATTTTTCTAATTCTCTCCCATCATTAAGTCCTGGTACTAATACCAATTGAGTATGATAATCAATCCCATTATCAGCCAATTTTTTGAGAATAGCCATAATATCAAAATCTTGCTTATACCTCATCATCTCTTTTCTTAATCTTGAGTTTGTTGAATGAACTGAAATATAAAGAGGACTTATCTTCATTTGAATTATCTTATCTAGCTTTTGCGGACTCATATTTGTTAAAGTAACATAGTTGCCATAAATAAAGGAGTAAGAATAATCATCATCCTTTACATAAAGAGTCTGCCTCATTCCCTTGGGCATCTGATCAATAAAACAGAATATGCAATTATTCACACATTCACGACAATGATGGTCTTCTATTTCTATACCTAATGTTTCCTCATAAGTCTTACTTCCCTGTAAGATCAATCTCTTATTATCCCTCATAAGTTCTATTTTCAATTGAGCTTCTGCTCCAAAAAAATTTAAATCAAGAAAGTCCTCAACAAATACATCATTTATTTTGAGAATTAAGTCATTCCTTTTGATTCCTATCTCATCAGCAAAACTCTGTAATTCAACTTCTTTTACAATTATAGCCATCTATTCCTCTATTTCTTTATAAGCTCTTCAATTAAGCAACTTGTTATAGTATTTTTTCAAATCAAGTATTATTACTTTTGATTATCATTTTCTCTTAATCCCTATAATACTGTAGACTTTTTGGAGAGAGTGTAAATCCATCAAAAGAATATTAAGCTTTTCACAAAAGTCTACTCCATTATTTGGCTTGATAATTATCAATTTTCTGAGTAAATGATAAATGTCCAGTTTTTTTAATTGCATTTTTTCCAGATGCACTTATTATATATTTATAAAAATTATAAATAGGAGGAAAATATGACAAAATTAAGAGAAATCTATCACTGCCCAATCTGTGGAAACGTTGTTGAATTAGTATATCCAGGACAACCAGCTCTAGTCTGCTGTAACGAGCCAATGAAATTATTAGAAGGTAAAACTGCTGATATGGCTACTGAAAAACACGTTCCAGTAATTGAAGAAAAAGACGGCGGTGTCTTAGTTAAAGTGGGTTCTACAACTCACCCAATGACTGACGAACATCATATTGCCTTTATTGAAGTATTAACAAAAGACATGGTTTATCGTGCTGAACTTTCACATACCCAAGCACCTGAAGCCTTCTTCAATGTTAAAAAAGATGATATTATTGAGGCAAGAGAATATTGTAATTTACATGGTCTTTGGAAAACAAGTTAATTTCAAAAAAAAATAGAGAGGTATTAAAAAATGTCTTTAAAAGGAACTAAAACTGCTGAAAATTTAATGAAAGCATTTGCTGGTGAATCACAAGCTAAAAACAGATATGAATTTGCTGCTAAAACAGCTAAAAAAGAAGGATTTGAACAAATCTCAGCTATTTTCTTAGAAACAGCTTTAAACGAACAAGAACATGCAAAAATCTTCTTTAAACATCTTGTTAATAATGGTGTTGAAGGTGATGCAATTGAAATCACAGCCAGCTATCCTGCTGCTTGGGCTCAAAAAGATACTTTAAAAAATCTAGAGTATGCTGCTGATGGAGAAAATGAAGAGTGGACAGACCTCTATCCTGAATTTGCTAAAATTGCTGATGAAGAAGGCTTCCCACAAATAGCTGCTTCTTTCCGTGTTATTGCTAAAATTGAAAAGCATCACGAAGAAAGATATAGAATGCTCCATGAAAGAGTTAAAGCTCATGAAGTATTCAAAAAAGATGGTAAAGTTTATTGGAAATGTAGAAAATGTGGATACTTACATGAAAGCTTAGAAGCTCCTTCTATCTGCCCATCATGCTCTCATCCACAAGGATATTTTGAATTATTGTGCGAAAAATATTAATTTAAAAAGGGGATCTGAATGGAAAAGTATCAATGTTTAGTGTGTGGATATATCTACAATCCGGCCGAGAATAATAATGTATCTTTTGAAGACCTACCAGAAGACTGGGTTTGCCCAGAATGTGGAGTAGGAAAAGATATGTTTGAAGTAATTGACTAAAAACTTATTATGAGTTAAGGATTGATTAGGATTTAGCATTTACTTTTCCATAAAGTTGCTGATATTTCCTTGTCAATTTAGGAGTACTAATGACAAAATCTGAGTTTGATAAAGTAATTGAATTCGCTATTTTAAGAGAACAAGATGCTGTAGATTTTTATCATGAATTGCAAAATCATGCTAAGTTTGCAGACCAAAAACAAATGCTGATTGATTTCGAAAATATGGAAAAAGGTCATATAGCCATTCTTAAAAATATCCATAAGAAAGGTTTAGACTTTTTAGATCCTAATAAACCTTCTAACATGCAAACTAGTGATTACATGTTAGCTGATTATGATCAAGATAATCTGAGCTACGATAAAATCTTAGTAATTGCTATGAAAAGAGAAGAGTACTCTTATAAGTTATATAAAGATTTAGCAACTAAGTTCCCTGATACTGAAGTAGCTACTCTCTTTAATAACTTAGCTGCTGAAGAGATTAAACATAAAAATCAATTCGCTGACATGTATGATAAACATGTTTTAAAAGATAATTAATTTAACCTGATCGTAATTATATAGAGCATAGCCTATTATTTTAGGCTATGCTTTTTTACTTTTTAGTAAACAGTTAAAAAAGGCTCTTGTTCAAGTCTGGTGGGGATAATCCCAGATAGTGTAGTAGAGCTTTAGTGAAGAGTGCAGATTATTCTAGCAAAATAGCTTACAGAATTTTGACGCATATATTTTATATATTCGGAGAAATTATGGAAGCTACTTTTGCAGAAGAATATAGTGCTATTCACAAAGGTCTACTGCATTATTTGGGATAATATAGGTAAATGAGAATATTTCATTACAATATTGATTCATCAAAAATCCCTGAAAGATAAGATGCTGACTTGTGAAGGCGTAGCTTTAGCGAAGATTCAAAGTATCGCAAGCCTGGGTAATGATGGCTAGCCCAAAGATATTACCCTGTAAGGGTTTAATAAAACGATAAATAATGTATTATTATAATAAGTTTATTGCACTCTTCTACCTAGTCTAAGTCCTAACTTAAAACTCATATAATATTGGACTTTTTCAAACTCATCTTCTCCTACAATTTGGTTCTCAACACCACCACCAACAGAAGAATATACAGGACCGAGCTTTAGAGTGTACAACAACTCTGCACCTATCGCCTGAAGGTGTTTCTCGCGTGAAATACCAGAAATAGATTTATTTCTTTCTGTATGGGCTGAAGAATGATAAATTGCCACAGTTGGGTAACTGGTCCTCTTATGTAAATCATTCTGAGTCCCTAGGAGAATTGCTGCTCTAGTTTCTAAAGAATGTGCATCATATTTAGCAGCCTGTCCTATGCTATCGAACAAATTTCGGGAAAGACTCATAAACATCGAAACTCTAAGGGGTTTCTCAGGATTACTAAGTAACCTCTTGTATCCTATTTTAAAACCAGTAAGTTTTGTTCTGCATTGAAATTTTTTTGTTGTAGTATCATCTCCTGAGGAATAAGAATAAGTATTTGTTCCTCCTTCAGATCCTGCAAGTAAACCTAAGGATAATTCATCAAGATCTGTCAGCCCTAACCTGAGTGTATAATCATTGTAAATATAAGAACTTGAAGTATTTGAGCCAGTTGCAGAGATTTCTGTGTCATCTTCATCCCAAACTTCATATTCAGTAACATAAATCTTATCTAACGTTCTGATCTTTTTAAAAGACACTTCAATCCCAAAAGATCCCCTTTCAATTGGTAAAGCTTCTTCTCCTAAACCTATAGTTCTTGAAACAGAAGAACTTGATTGATCAACTATACTACAACCACTGAAAATTATTATTCCCAATCCTATTAATACTAAATACATACAAAGCTTTTTCATATTATCCCCTTTTTAGCTTACCATTTTTTTATATCTGTTTCTCTTTTTATATATTTTACCACTAATGTCAAGCTTTATTGTTAACTTATTTTATCCTAGTATCTGAGACAATTCATGAATTTATGAATTTATGGGTTTATCAACAACATGCTTATCAAGTTAGTTTTTTATTCTTGACCTTATTCATCCCCTACTCATCCCTTACCCTTCCTTTACACTCTTTCGATGAAAGTCCAGGTTTCATCGAAAGAGTGTAAAGGAAGGGTAAGGGATCAATAAGGAAAATTTGAGACATTTCTTAGATTTTTTTGCTAAATAGGACCATTTTGAAAAAAATGGACCCTTAAAGATTATGAGGGCTTGTTAAAAAACTTCAAGAAAATCTAAGAAAAGGAGGATAAAGCAATGGTTGTTATTGAATTTAAAATACCACACGGATTAAAAGCCAAAGCTAGAAGAGAGGGATATTCTCTAGTAAAATATTCAAAACAGCCCTTTTATCACCTCCGAAAAAAAAATTCTCCTAAAATAGGGAAAAATCATCATAAGTTCCGCAATACCATGCAAGAACTAAAAATATCTTATAGAAAGCTTAATGATGCTGAAAAGCTAGCACTGAAAGAAAGGAGAAAAAAGGAAGGAAGTACTAAGTCAGACTGGATTCAATTTGTCAGAGAATATTATAGAGGGATTAGTCGTCAAGCTCTTAAAGAAAAAAGACAAGTAAAAGCTCAAAACAAGAAAGATCAAGTTAACAAGCCACAAAAAGGAATTGAAAGTAAGAATTTAAGAGAAATGAAGAGTGACGAGACTTGCTCACGGAGTAGCGACTTCCGACAAATCAACTTATATTCGTCCGAAGTCCCTTGCCTAGGGCTGAGGAAGTCTGGTCTCCAACCCTTATTGACGGGAGTTGCTCACGTAGTAGCGACTTCCGACAGCTTATATTCGTCCGAAGTCCCTTGCCTACGGCTGAGGAACTCCGGTCTCAAACAACTCAGCGACTTCCGACACTCTTCACCCGAAGTCCCTTGCCTAGGGCTGAGGAAGTCTGGTCTCCAACTCACTATTTCATCAACACTATTTTGTGAGTTTGAGATTTTCCCTCAACTTCAAGCCTAACAAAATAAATACCAGAGCTTACACTAGTAGACTGTGAGTTTTTTCCATCCCAAACATAGCTATGATAACCACTATTCAATAAACCTTGATATAAACTTGCTACTTTCTGCCCTTTCAAATTATAAACTGCTAGGTGACCATAAGCTTTCTTAGGAAGAATGAAGCTAATTTTAGTCTCTGGATTGAAAGGATTAGGATAATTTCTAAGTCCAAAAGCTGATTCACTTGCTGGAATAACATCATCATCTTGATTAGAAACACCTATTGGCAACATTGGTATATCTAAATTTAATTCTAAGGACTCCATTATCATTACATCAGATATTATTACATCTTGATAATCCCAGCGACTTGCCTTAACAGTATAAGTCCCTGCTCCACAATGATAAGTGTAATTACCTAAGCTGTCACTAAATTCAGGAAGCTTATCTATAATCTCTATCCTAACACAATCTAAAGGCTGATTAGTGCTTGCATCATAGACATTGCCACTAAAACCACCAATATAGACTGAACCATACTCATAGGCTCCAATATCAACTATATCAGGATTA
Source organism: Cloacimonadales bacterium (SeqCode) (assembly GCA_963663475.2). Taxonomy (GTDB): domain Bacteria; phylum Cloacimonadota; class Cloacimonadia; order Cloacimonadales; family JAFGVF01; genus JAEKNW01. Next base: position 360,166 of record CAXXJV010000001.1, read on the forward strand.
CTCCCGTTTGCTGAAGCGATTCTTTTATGGTAGCGTAGGTCAAAATCTGGTAAATCAGGACCATAAGCTCCAGCATCTCTACAAGGTGATGAAGGAGATAAAGAGTAATTATGATTTAAAGTATCTGCAAAAAGTGGGTCTGCGTAAAGATGATTTTCTGTATAGTAATATGATGGGTAATCGATAATTGGAATTGTCCCAAGGTTATTAAAAAATGAGGTAATATACCCCCCAGAGTTTCCTCCATAGCTAGTTTGTATATCAATTATGTTATTTGTAAATATCGACGCAGAGCTTCCTCTAGCAGTAATCAGCCAAGAATTGTTTACAAATGTATTATTATAGATATATGGTGATGTATCATAAGTGTAAAATAATAGTCCCGCAGGAGAATCTGCTGTTTGTCGCACTAGATTATTAAAAACCCTGATTTGTCCATCGGGTGCTAATAATGAACGTTTTTCAAAATCCATCACACTACTAACATGTTCATTAGTTTCAATTATATTATTATAAATATATGCTTTATTATTATCTCTTGTTTCAGCAGTAACTTGAACGTTCCCAAATAGATAGTTATCAGATAGATAATTTGTTCCAAAACCCCCAGAATATAGATTTATGGGATCTAAGTCAACTACATTCTTAACTAAAGTATTTTTCCTAGCAAAAACTACTTCAGTTGAATCACCAGAATGACAGCCCCAGCCTCTTTTACCATTATAGGCATAATTACCGTAACTGCTTATTCTTCCAAAGTTTATTTCTCTAGTTTCGGTAGCATTTACTTCTGAGCCAAAATTATAATAAGTATTAAAAAGGAATAAAGTTATCAGGTAACCTCCCGAAGAAGGATAATCTGAAGGACCATTAAAGTAACATCTTGCAATAACAAGATTATAAGCTTCATTAGGAGGGTTTTCTTCTGAAGGTCTAATTGATAATGGTGTAGGATTCCCATGAGGTAGTGGATATATGTTTGTAGTGATGAATCTACATTTATAAACAACTAAATCCATATTCAAGTTTCTTGTTCTGAGACCAACACAATTATTTTCGAATGTGCAGTTTTTAACATTAATTAAACCATTAAGAAAATTAATTGCACCTCGATGCCCTCCATGTATATAATTGGGGGTTTCATTGGGGACATAATTTCCAATAAAGGTATGTCTGATTTCACAATACTCGAATGATGAAATAGGAGCCTCTGGTGTTAAAGCAATACCTCCCCACTGGTATTCACTGCCATCTTGATATTTATCAAAAATAATTGGGTCTTCTGGAGTACCGATAGCATTGATTGTCCCGTTAACAACTATCATCTTAGCAACTGGCTGTGTGGTATTACTGTAACTCCAATCAAAAAGAGCAGGATAATTCATGTCTGCTCCACTAACTAAAATTTCAGTTCCAGGCATGATAGTAAGAGTAACACCAGAATCTATATAGAGAAAAGAAGTAACTATATAAGGATCATTATGATGAGGATACCAAAGAGTATTCTCTGTGATATGACCTCCTACTTCTATGGAAAGAAGAGGAAAGGCAATAAGAACTATGATAAACAATAATATATTGTTCTTCATTGTAACTCCTTTAAATATTCGGAGCTTAGGTAATAAGCCTAAGCCCTTTTAGTTTTTTTATTTCATTAACATCATTTTATGTAGTCTATGTGTATTCTTTGGAATTATAACTACCAAGCACGATTATAGTACAAATATTAACAATTATTATGTCAAGATATATTTTGATTATTATTTCCCTCATTAGTGATTAAGAATATTCATTAACAAGTTTACTTCCCTACTAGTATTTTCTTTTTATGTCGTTGAACATATCACTTTCATTCAAGAGTTCAGATATTCTCATTATAACTTTTTATGATCACTCAATTGATTAAAAAAGTAAGTCTTATTCTTCTAGGAAGGCTTGATGGTGAATCCAAGTAGTGCAGTATATCTTTAGTGATGAGGAGTGACGGGAGTTGCTCACGGAGTAGCGACTTCCGACAAATCAACTTATATTCGTCCGAAGTCCCTTGCCTACGGCTGAGGAACTCCGGTCTCCAACTTAGCGACTTCCGACTGACATCTCTTTTGTCTTTCGTCCCAAGTCCCTTGCCTAGAGCTGAGGAAGTCCGGTCTCCAACTCTAGGATTATTTACACTATACTCAAAGTTTAATAAAATTATACTTGACACTAATTATACCATACTTAAGTTTTGAATATATAATAAATAAAGTGGAGGAGATATGGAACTAGGAAAAATAGCAATAGATTATGCTCGCTCACTAGGAGCTGACTTTGCTGACATTAGAATCCAGAGAACTAAACGTGAATTTATCTTTGTACGTGACCTCAATGTAAAAATGTTTAATAATGATGACAGCTATGGTTACGGAATAAGAGTATTTAAGAATGGTGCATGGGGCTTTGCCCATAACAAAATCTTCACTAAAGATGCAGTAATCGAAACAGTCAAATCTGCTTATAATATTGCTTTAGCATCTTCCCAAATAAACAAAAACTTCAAATTGCAACTTACTCCCGAAAGAGGCTATATTGATACTTACAAGACCCCTCTTAGTATTGACCCTTTCTCAGTATCGCCTAAAGAGAAAATTGACCAACTCTTAGAAATCAACAGAACTTTACTTTCTTATCAAGATATAAAGCAAGCTAGAGCCATGATAATCTCGCAAAATGATGATAAAATCTTAATGAATACTGATGGTTCTCACTTGAAAATCAATACAACTTATGTATATCCTTCCTATACTGCAGTAGCAGTTAACCAAGAGGATAGTCAATCCCGTTCTTATAACCCAGGAGCAACTGCTGCAGGTTGGGAGCATGTAATAAATCTAAGACTTTTAGAGAATGCTGATAGAGTAGCTAGAGAAGCTATTATGAAGCTTAATGCAGACTCTTTGCCTGGAGACAAACGCCGTGATTTAGTTCTAAATCCTGACCACTTGGCTCTTACAATGCACGAATCCGTAGGACATCCAACTGAGCTTGATAGAGTCTTAGGCTGGGAAGCAGATTTTGCTGGTATTTCTTTTGCAACTCCAGAGAAACTAAAGAATTATCAATATGGTTCAGAAATAGTAAATTTCACAGCTAATAATAAGCTTGCTGGTGGTATGGCAACTGCTGGTTATGATGATGATGGAGTACCTAACCAAGAATGGCAAATTGTTAAAGATGGTATTCTTAATGAATACGGGACTACTAGAGATACTGCTTCTTTCATAGGACAAAGTCTTAGTCGTGGCTGTAACAGAGCTACTAATTATTATGATATGCCAATTAACAGAATACCTAACCTTTACTTAGAAGCTGGGGAAAAAGAATGTAGTCCAAACGATCTCATTTCTGCAGTTGATGATGGTGTTATGATTGAAGGACAAGGTTCATTCTCCATTGACCAACACAGAATCAACTTCCAATTCGGTGGAGATATGTTCTGGGAAATTAAAAATGGAAAGAGAACTAGACCACTCAAGAAGATTCTTTATAGATCAAATAATCCAGAATTTTGGAATAGTGTTGAAGCTATCGCTGATAAGCGTTTCTGGAAATCCTGGGGAGTTAATAATTGTGGTAAAGGACAGCCAAGTCAAACTGGTAGAATGACCCATGGTGCTTCACCAACCCTCTTTAGAAACATTATGGTAGGAGGTTCAAAATGATAAATAAACTAATAAAAACCATAGATTTTATTAAGCAGAACATAGATGCTGATGATTATCAAATTAATGCTAACGTAAAAGATTCTTTAGATACCCGTTTTGCTCAAAATAGAATTACCCAAAATATATCAGGTGTTAAATTTGAAATTGATGTTACTCTTTACTTTGGTAAAAAATCAGGTTCAGTCAATATTGACCAACTTGATGAAAAGAGTATTTTAGATAGACTAGCTGTAGCAAAGACTATTGCACTCCACTCATCTGAAGATACTGAGTATATCCCTTCTGAAGAAACTAAAGACTTTGATGAATATAACAATTTCGATCAAGAAATCGCTGATTTAACTGTTGAAGACCATCTTGCTATTATTAAAATTTGTATTGATAATGCTATCAAGCAAGATGCTCAAGTTTCAGGTATGGTATCACGACATATAATTCATACTTATCTCACTACTAAAAATGGCTTTGAAGGTCAGAATAAGTTCACTATCTTTGAACATTCAATGACTATTAAAAAAGACGATAGAGAAACTAGAGTTTCTAGCTCTGTTATCAGAAAGAAACTACATGATTTAGATGCTTTGATAAATCAGCTAAACACTAATTTCCAAGCAATCTCTTCTCCAAATGAAATGCTCCCTCGTAAGATACCTGTCATCTTGCGACCTCAAGCTGTTATCGATATCTTCTCTTTTATGTCTTGGTTTATGGATAGAAGAGGAGCTGATTTAGGTATGACGCCTTTCTCTAACATGATAGAAACTCCTTTCTTTGGGAAAAACTTCAATATGTACTCATCTTTAGATGATGAGAGAATTATGAGACCTGCTTTTGATGGAAATGGTATTCTTAATCAAAATACTGATTGGTCAAAAGATGGTATCTTGAAGAATCTACCTACAGGCAAGGCTTATGCTCAACAACATAATCTTAAACATGTCAATCATCCATTTAACATTATTATTGCTGGTGGAGATAAAACAGAAGAAGAAATGATGGCCATGGTTGACGAAGGTATTATTATTAACCGCTTCTGGTACATCAGAGTTGTTGATAGCAAAAGTGGTGAACTTACTGGACTTACCCGAGATGGTGTACTCTACTTCAAAAATGGTAAGATTGAAAAATCTGTTAATAACTTCCGCTGGAATGAGATTCCTCATGATATGAGCAGGAGAATTCTTGCTCTAGGAAAAGAAGTTGTGAATGATACTAGATCTATTATTCCGACAATGTTAGTTGATGATTTTACTCTAGTAGATAATACAAGATTCTAAATAAATAAACAACCAATAATAAAGCAAGGGCGAATTTAACAGTTTGCCCTTTTTTAATATATAAAGTCCTATGATGTGATATAACTATTAGGGAAATTGCAGATTAAGTGGTGCTGTTTAAAAAAGATCGGCTCTTGTTCAAGTCTGGTGGTAAATAAGAGACTTTCATTATAGCATATTGCTTGAATAATAGAAAGTTACAAGTAAGAATATACTGTTAAGAGTATGTTTTGTTTGATGATAAGTACTAAATCCTGAAGGGATAAGTCTTAAATCCTCAAAGGGGATAAATAGTTTAGCCTAGGGTAAATTCCTGAAGGGAATGCAACCCTGGGTACTGGTGATGAAAAACAAAGCCTAACCCTGAAAGGGTTAAATAACATCATATATACCATAGACTTATACAATAATATATTATTTATCATTTTATTAAACCCTTACAGGGTAACATCTTTGGGCTAGCCATCATTACCCAGGGTTGCGATACTTTCAGCATCTTACCCTGGGCTAAATTATTTTATCCCTTTCAGGGATTTTTGATGAATTAATATAGTAATGAAATATTCTCATTTTCCTATATTATTCCCACCAGACTTGAACTTGAGCCAAAAGATCTATCTCCTTGTTTAGGCTAAGTATCATAAGAAACTTCATACATCCTACATAATACCTGTCAATTTAATTTACATTTAGCATACAATATTTATTTTTATAGAAAGATATATGCTAACATTTTTCTTTCACTAGAGAAGAAAGCTAGTACTAATCAATCTTAAGTAAAAATTTATATTATATAATATTTTGGAATTAATTGTGCTTATAATTAAAAATAAAAGGAGATATTATGAAAGTAATTGTTACTTTATTGACTATAATATTATTCACATCTTGTCTATTCTCTTATCAGACCCTGGATACTATCTGGGAGTATGAAAGTGAAAACTTGGAAGATGATTTTGGGAAAAATATTACTTCCCTGGACTTTAATGGGGATGGTTATTATGACTTATTCGTAGCAACTGGGGGAGTCATTGCTATTGAGAATGATTCTTTACGAATTTTTAATTTTTTATATTATTTTGAGGGCAATCAAGATGGTTTACCTAATACTTATACTTCTATAATCAACTATTCTCCTCTTGAAGAAATTCCTGATTCCATAAGTTTCTATCTTGTTGGTGCTTTTGAGAAGATAACCAGTCTAGGAGATGTTAACAATGATGGATATGAAGATTTAGGGTTTATATCAAATTATTGGGATGATAGTTTTATTTATTGGGGTGGGCGAATAAATATTATTTATGGAAATAACTATAATGATTTTGAAATTGACTATTCTCTCGACCAATATCACCAACCAATCTCTAACTTCAAAGGGTTAGGTGATATTAACGGAGACGGTTATGATGATATGGGCTATATAATTGGATCTGGTAATTCCAATTATCCTCTATCTTTCCGAGTAATTGATGGGCAAACATTGGAAGAATATGCAGTCTCTAATGATATTACTATTATTGGAAATCATTATAGTTCAATTGATGGATTAGGTGATATAAATGGGGATGGCTTTAGTGATTACTCATATAGTATAGGCGGACGTGAATCTATTGTAGATGAATATGGAAGTACTCGCTGGTACACACAACATAAAATTTTTTTGGGTTCTTCCCTTATCGACTCTCTGGCTGATTATACATTTACAACTAAAACTCAAAGCAGAAATGCAAATCTTTTACAAGTAAATGACTTTAATGGTGATGGCTATGATGATTTTCTTCTATCTGGTTATGAATTAAACGAGGTAGGAAGTTCGGGTTTAAGATTATGGCTAGGAGGTCAAGATATTGATTTCTCACACTATTCTCATATAGAATACTATGACTGGTTATATCATTATGCTTGTGATGATATAAATAATGATGGTTATAGTGATATAATAGGTATCAGAAGAAATTATTCCACTGGATATGTTAATGGTTACCTGGGGGGAGCAAATGGTACTCGAGATATTTATCAAACTTTTCAAGATGGTTTCGGATGGGATATGACCAGTGGTGATTTTAACAACGATGGTCAAGTTGACTTAGTAGTAGGTTCATACGATACTGTCAGTGCACCTTGGCAGCCAGGAAAGTTAATTATGTTAGCAACTTCAAATGATTTAACAGAAATTGATCCCGAAATCAATACTGAAATCGAGAGTGAAGATATTTCATCCCCACAGCCAATTATTATAACATACCCTAATCCATTCAACCCTGAAACAACAATATCCTTCAATATTGCAAATCAAACAAATGTTGAGCTTAGTATATATAATATCAAAGGGCAAAAAGTTAAGACTCTTATTAATGATAAGCTTTCGAAGGGAGCTCATAAAGTCGTTTGGAATGGTAAAAATTCTTCTGGACTAAAAGTATCTTCAGGTGTATATTTTTATCGTCTAAAGACACCTAAGCTTGATACAATAAGAAAAATGTTGTTAATGAAATAGTATCATATGATCCCATGAGCTTTAAGATCCCAATATAAAGGGTTTTTAAGGCATGGACAGATTGATAAAATATATCAAAAAGGCACGGTATAAGTCGTGCCTTTCTAAATTTTGAACATTATTTATAACCGCTTCTGGTATATCAGAGTTGTTGATAGCAAAAGTGGTGAACTTACTGGGCTTACCCGAGATGGTGTACTCTACTTCAAAAATGGTAAGATTGAAAAATCTGTTAATAACTTCCGCTGGAATGAAATCCCGCATGATATGAGCAGGAGAATTCTTGCTCTAGGTAAACAAGTTGTGAATGATACTAGATCTATTATTCCGACAATGCTAGTTGATGATTTTACACTAGTAGATAATACAAGATTCTAAATAAATAAACAACCTATAATAAAGCAAGGGAGAATTTAACAGTTCGCCCTTTTCTTCCTTGACAAAAACCCTTTAACATATAATGTAATAATAAAAATAAGTTGTTATTATAATGGGCATTATCAAAGGAATAATATGAATAATAGTAAAAAAAACTTCAAGAAAGTAGCAAAAAAGCATCAACCTAGAGGATTAACCATCCTTTACGAAGATAGAGATATAATAGTTGTAGATAAAATCAATGGACTTCTCTCAATCAGTACCGATACAATTAAAGAGAATACAGCCTATTATCGTTTGAATAATTATGTTAGAAAAGGCAATCAAAAATCTAAGAACCAAGTGTTTATAGTCCATCGTTTAGATAGAGATACTTCTGGAGTGTTAGTATTTGCTAAAAGTGAATCTGCCAAGCTCTTTCTACAAAGTGAGTGGCATAATTTTAGTAAGAGTTACTATGCTATTGTATATGGAACAATGGATAAGAAAGAGGGGATTTTCACTTCCTACCTTACTGAGAATAAGGCTTATAGGGTTTATTCAGTAGGGGATTCAACAAAAGGGAAATATGCTAATACAGGCTATAAAGTCATACAGGAATCACAAAAATATTCTCTTCTTGAAATAGCTTTATATACTGGCAGAAAGAATCAAATCAGAGTTCATTTCGCTGAAAATGGCTTTCCTGTAGCAGGCGATAAGGTATATGGTAAGAAAAATCCTGAGATTAATAGACTAATGCTTCACTCTGCTTCTTTGACTATTTTACACCCTCACAGCAAAGAGGAAATGACCTTTGAAGCTGATATTCCTCAAGCCTTTAAATCACTTATTAAAAAATAAATTACTCCAGTTTTCTAGATACTATACTGCATTTTGGGTTTAAATCTAAAAAAAGGAAGTTACAAGAACTTCCTTTTATATATTGTTAAGTATCAGATATTTTAGAGTTTATAGGAAATACCAAAATGTAGTACATTTTCTGAAAGTGAGCTTGTACTATTATCATATTCATTAGCAATCATAGATTCATCAACTTCAAGTTCAGTCTTAAGATTGAGTTCATATCCAAGATCAAGGGATAATCTTGGATTAACGTTTAAGCCTAATCCCATAGTGATATGATTTTCCACAACAGCAGGGAATATTGGAAGAACAGTCTCTTCAGGTACAGGATTATTACCAAAATTATAACCTGCTCGAACATTAAACATAGGGTTAATAGCATATTCAGCACCTAAAGCAATTACGAATTGGTCATCCCATTCCATTGGCATTGCCAGCTCTAAATCTTCAGAACCCATCATTGTGTTAATATTTTGATTATTACCATTTTTGAACTTCATTTTAAATTCTTCCATGGAGTCTTTCCAGCCAATCCATTTTACATCAGCAGCTAAAAGTAATTGTGGATTTGCCTTATAAGCTAAACCAAGACCAATCTCTTGTGGCCAAGACATTTCCACTTCTGCATCATAATCAGCTATCATTCCTAAAGTCATATCAATACCCATAGCGGATAGTTGTTGACCTACCATTTGCTGAGCTGTAGCTACATCAGGAGCACCTTGTTGCATGGCACCACCAACCATCATTTCATAAGCTTGTCCAAACTGAGCTGTCATATCCATAGAAGCATCACCTTCAAAGGTTAAAGTTGCTTTTGAATTATAAGCAAAACCTAAGCTTAAATCTTCATTTACCTTGTATGAGAGGCCTAGTCTAGCCCCAAAGCCCATTGCTGTAGCACCATCTCCCATATCTGCATAAGCAGTTACTTCTTCATAGCCTAGTCCACCTTGATCCATAGGAGAACCGAACATAGCGCCAAAAGTCATTCCTGTTTGAGAATTAGCCACACCTTTCATTTCTGATGGCATTATTGAATATGGCATTTTCATCTCCAACATTGCATAGCCAAAACTAGGTGAAATTCCTATTGAGAAATTCTGATTAACCTGATATGCTAATGTTGGCATGACCTTAAGATAAGCAATCATTGAATGATATTCTAAATCATCAATATAGGCATCGTTTTGAGTAGTTGGATCCATATCATACTGTCTAAAAACTGCATGCTTTACATCTTTATAAGTAGCTCCCATTCCTCCTTGTGAATAGAATCCTAAACCAAATGTTAGAGGATTTTCAGAGCCATGAACATAAGAGAAATTGGGAAGAGGAAAGATTTCACTTTCTCCTTCTAAATCATTCAAAGAGTTTTCGAATGTTACTTTAGGAATTAATAGACCAAGGGTTAAATCAAATTCTTTATTCTTGAAAAATGATATTGCTGCTGGATTTGTATTTACAGAATTAGCATCATCAATCAAACCAAGACTAGCTCCACCCATGGATGATGATCTTGGACCGTAACCTATCATATTCATTCCGTTTGTAGCAAATAAGAAACTTGTGGCGACTAAAATAATAAGAATTATTAGATTTCTTTTCATATGTTCCTCCCGAAACTTAGTGTTTTGAAATATTATAATTATTATAAACTGATTTAGCTAAATAACAAGTTATAAATGAGATAATAATATTATTGTCTGATTATCGTAAGTAATATTTAACTAGTTTTTTACCCAGATAGTGTGGTAGAGCTTTAGTAATAATTCGCTAAAGCTAGGCCCTCAAAAGAATAATATTATGCTATTCTGAAAGATCTATTGCATTATTGGGAGAATATGCTGTTCATAAGATTATGCTTGACATTCTCCAGCAAGTACAATTAAATGTACTTATTGGAGGAGATGATGATTATTACTCACATAGATTTGTTGGAGAGACTTAAAGCTTTTGCCTCTCCTAAAGCTAAAATTACTAAATTGATTGAGGCAGAAGACTTAATTCAACTCAAGAGAGGTCTGTATATTGATAGCAAGTCAGAAAATGAATCCTTGTTTGAAATTGCTAACACCCTCTACGGACCATCCTATATTTCATTTGAGAGTGCTTTATCCTACTATGGATTAATACCGGAGAAAGTACAGATTGTTATGAATGCTTCCTTTAAGAAAAATAAGACAAAAACATACCAAACTAAGTTAGGAAGTTTTCATTATTATCATATTCCAGCTTCAGTCTTCCCTTGGGCAGTAGATAAAATAGTTGACCATAGCCATAGCTTCCTCATTGCTACTCCAGAAAAAGCATTGTTAGATACCCTATATAGAATAAGCAAATATGATGGTGATTTAACTGAGCTTCTCATTAATGACTTGCGTATAGACCAAGACTTGCTAAAAACTTTAGACATAGAGGTACTTAAAGATTTAGCAGCTAAATATAATAGGAAAATTTGCCAGGACTTTACCCTATGGCTAGAAAAGGAGTACTTGTCATGATAAATCCAGTTATAAGAATGCTAGAAAAATACGATATTAAAAGCCTAGAAGATAAGAAAAATGCTTTAAAAGAAATTCTTCAAGAAATTGCTTTACTAGGCCTTTTCCGAGGTAACTTTTTTACTAAAGCTGCCTTCTATGGTGGAACTGCTCTAAGAATTTTTTATGGATTAGATAGATTCTCTGAAGACTTAGATTTTTCTTTGATTGAGCCAGATAAGAAATTTGATTTATATAAATATTTATCCTTTATTGAAAGTGAATTAGGTGCTTATGGTTTTGAAATGAAAGCCGAACAGAAAATCAAAACAAATCAGAGTGATGTAATGTCAGCATTTATCAAAGGAAACACACTTGTAAATTTGTTAAAAATCAAGCCTGAAAAAAATAATGGATTACAGATTAATCATAATGAACAATTAAAAATCAAGTTAGAAGTAGATATTAATCCACCTCAATATGGTGAATATGAGGTCAAATATCTACTTAATCCCATTCCTTTCTCAGTAAAGCTCTTTTCTGAATCTTCACTTTTTGCTGGAAAAATTCATGCTTTACTTTGCAGACCTTGGAAAAACAGAATTAAGGGTAGGGATTTGTATGATTATACTTGGTATTTAGCTAAAAACTCACCCCTAAATCTTATACATCTTGAAGCAAGGATGAAGGCATCAGGACATTTAGCCCAGGATTCAACCTTAACCAAGCAAGATTTATTAGAAATGTTACTGAAAAAATTTTCTTTGATAGACTATAAACAAGCAAAACAAGATGTTCTACCATTTATCAAAGATAGTGAAAGCTTACAAGTTTGGTCGCAAGATTTCTTTGATAGCATTACAAACTTATACTTTAGAAACTAGGGTTGTAAAAATATGGTCTGAGGGCATCTTTCTGCCCTCAGATTGTGGAAGCAAGCATACTTCCACTCCATAATTAATATTTAGATCAATCTATACTACCAGTAACAACTCTTTAATAAAAGTATAGATTTTAGATATATCTTCAATAAGAAGTTCTTCTCTTGGAGTATGCACATTTCTGATAGTAGGTCCCATAGAGATCATTTCCATATCTGGATATTTAGAGCCAATTAAGCCACATTCTAAGCCAGCATGAATCACTTCAATAATAGGTTCTCTACCAGTAATTTTCTTATAAGTAGCCTTAGTTTTATCAAGGAGATTTGAATCCCAGATAGGTTCCCAAGCATTGTAAGGATCTCTATTTTCGACCCTAGCTCCTGTTAAGAAACCTAAGAAATGAATCTTATTTGTAAGAACTTGAAGCATTGACATAACGGAGCTTCTTTGGGAAGAGGTAATTACTATTTGGTCTTCTTCTGTATTGATTAAAGCCAGGTTATTAGAAGTTTCAACTAAATCTTTGATTTGCTTAGACATTCTGAAGATACCATGTGGGAAAACAGCTAATACTTGCATGATTTTACTTGCAAATTCAGGAGTAAAGACTTTTCCTTTACCTTCACTTGCTATCAATTCAATAGTCATATTAGGATCAGAAGTAATAAACTCCTTTCTCATTGTCTCTTGACATTGAGCTATAATATCTTTAGCATCTTCAATATCGTCAGGATTGATATAGATATCAATTTCAGCATTATGAGGAACTGCATTATGAGCTATACCACCATGATAGTTACTGATTTCAATATCACAAGCTGAATCTAGTTCTATTATAACCCGATTAGCTATTTGAATAGCATTTGCTTGTTGTTCATTAATCATAACTCCTGAGTGGCCACCCATAAGCTTAGAAACTTTCACTTGCATCGCTGTGAAAGCATCACTTGGGTCTGTTAATTCTAAGGGGTAGTAGAGACGAGTCTCTTCCCCACCAGCACAACCAATAGTAAAAATGCCTTCATCTTCTGAATCAATGTTTAATAAATACTTACCTTTTAGCCAGTTTTCTTTGAGAGCAGCAGCACCAGTAAGACCTGTTTCTTCATCGACAGTAAAAAGAAGTTCTAAGGGACCATGTTTTGCTTCTTTATCAGTAGCTAAATACATAGCAATAGCCAAAGCAATACCATTATCTGCACCTAGGGTAGTTCCATTAGCCTTAAGCCAGCCATCTTCAATCTTCATTGTTATTGGATCTTTAAAAAAGTCATGCACAGTATCAGGATCTTTTACACATACCATATCCATGTGACCCTGCAAAGTTACTACAGCTTTATCTTCATAGCCAGGACTTGCAGGAACTCTTATTAATACATTACGAACATGATCCATTTCAGTTTGGAAGCCTTGTTCTTTCCCCCAATTAAGTAACCATTGAGAGATTTGCTCTTCATTCTTAGACTTTCTAGGAATCTTATTTATAGCTTCAAATATCTCTAAGACACCTTGTGTAATAGAATCTTCTGAATATTTCATTATTACCTCTTATTTATTTATTTTTATACGATTATACTTGAAGTGATTTTTTTGGCAAGAAGATTTATCCCAGATAGTGTAGTAGAGCTTTAGTGAAGAGTGCAGATTATTCTAGCAAAATAGCTTACAGAATTTTGACGCATATAATTTATATATTCGGAGAAATTATGGAAGTTACCTTTGCAGAAGAATATAGTGCTATTCACAAAGGTCTACTGCACTATTTGGGTTATCTATAAAGTAATAATCACATCATCATCGTCATTATCATCTTGGGGAGGAAGCTTAGACCTTTTGAAAACTCTCCTAATCCAACCCCAAATAAAGATAAGTGGGAAGATTAATCCAATAAAAGTCCCCATAGTATAGATAACATTAAGAATAATCTTCTGTTTAAAGTCTTTCTCAAAGTCATTGTAGAATTTTTCTAAAGACATGGCAAAAGACTGATTAAATGCTATGTTAAATCTAGGATTACTTGTAAAAATAGCAGAAAAGTCCAGCTTATCTTGCTTATACAAATACTCTACTGCCATGGCAGATTTTCCATAAAAACTAGATAGTTTTCTCTTTTCTTTGGGATAGTGCCTTTCCATCTCATTAATAGGAATTATCTCATTACTAAGGTAATCTAAGCCTAAGGAATAGACCATATTACTAGTAAATTGCTTAGAGAAATGAATGGCCATTCCTTCATGAAACCAGAGTGGGGCATCCTTAAAATGATAATCTATGAAGGCATGGATATACTCATGATGTAGTATCTGATAGAAAGTCTCCTTATTAGCAATTTCTAAGAAACTCTTTATATAGATAACAGAATCTCTTCTAGAATAAAAAGCATTAGCATGTTCTGTTATTCCACCAAAAGTTGCAACTAAATCCTGAAAATCATTCTTATCATGACTGAGATATATCTTTTGTCTAAACTTAGGATAAACTCCTATGTCCATTTGGAATCTATCTATCAATTTAGGAAGATGATCCATTATTTCTTTTGCTAACCACTTATCATTCTGGTTGGCAACTACTTCTATCAGGTCATTCTTAAAGGATAACTTCTGAGAGTTTAAAGGTAGAAAACTTAGAATTAAGGTAATTATTAGTAATAGACTTCTCAATCTATTAAGCATTAACCTTTTTTCCTAAAGCAGCAAGATAGATAACAAATTCACTTTCTCCATCAAACCCTAAATAATCGTTAATGAATTCATCTATAAATGCACCAATACCACAAACTCCACAAGTTATTGATTCTCCAGCTAGGTATAAGTTTTGACAAACATGGCCTGCATCTAGGTGAAGATAACGCCATGATCGTGCTGTATAACGCCAAACTGTTCTGTTGGGTATAGCAGACCAAATAAAGTTAACTGATGCTGTCTTGACCATATTTTGACGCTGACAGGCTATCCACAGCTTTTCAAGTGTCTCTGGATTAGAATCCAAAAGAACAAGATTATGTTTAAGAGCATTATAAAAATAGAGTCCTGGCTTAATACCCTCTACCCTATTAATATAGAGATAAGTTTCAAAAGGATGCCTTGCCCCAGCTGAAGGTACTGTTCTAAAAGTTACTGAATTTTTAGCACTTTCTTTTACTTCCTTCACTCCTTGAGTCAGCCATAAGAGATATGAGAGTTCATCTTTTGTTATCGCTACTTGAGAAAATTCTCTTATCGACTTCCTATTTTCCAGGATAGCTCTAAAATCATTATGTTGTACCTGAATAGTTTGTGGGTTAGGTAATTTAATTACTTCCCCTTGCATCACTTTAG
Source organism: Cloacimonadales bacterium (SeqCode) (assembly GCA_963663475.2). Taxonomy (GTDB): domain Bacteria; phylum Cloacimonadota; class Cloacimonadia; order Cloacimonadales; family JAFGVF01; genus JAEKNW01. The sequence goes on from CAXXJV010000001.1 coordinate 375,552, forward strand.
CAAGTTCAGGCTTAGGAATACCTTTCATCTGGTCTGATACATTTGTGTATAAAGGAGATGTTAATTCCATAAACTTCTGACCGATAGTATCAACTTCTTGATTTTTTGCTTTTACTTCTTCAACCTCAGATTCATATTCTTTGACTATTCTAGCATAATCTTCATCATTTACTTCTATTTCATCTTGAATAACTTTATCTTCATAACCACGTGATTTCATTCTAAGATAAAAGAATCTTTCTCTTACTTTATCCATTTTTTACCTCACTAATTATTGTTTTAGGTTATTATAATGACTTATTGCTATTGTGTCAAATGAATGTTTGATAAATAGCTAATAATGAAACTATAATATTAATCTAAAGTAGGACTACTAACAAAAAGTTACTCCACTATTTGGGTTAATTTCGCATGCTTAGTTTTTTATGACTCATGTATTCCTCTTTTGGTCATTCTTGAATAAAATAATTAATGTTATACCCATGACTAATGACCAAGAGGTTAACAACATCAGTAGGGGATAAATAAGCCTTATTTGTCCCCAAGCAATCCATGTAACTATTATAGTTCCCCCAAAGGAAGCTCTAATCGCATCAAAACACCGTAAAATAATTTCTCGCCTTTGATTTGCAAACAAAACTCCTAAGGATATAATAGGCATAAGAAAAATAACTAGCTCTGATAACAAATATTCATCACTCATAGTTCCTCCTATTTACAATCAAGCTAATTCTATAAGTAATGTCAATAACTTTTTGTTTTTTATCATCTTCGATATAAAATAAAGTAATTAAATTCTTGACAAATCATTCTTAAAACTCATTTATGATTTAACCTAAATAATTTCAGGAGGAGTAAAAATGCTACCCAAGAATATTAATTCAATTTTTGATCATGCTAGAGGTTTTAAAGTTTATCCAAGAATAATCCTAATTCTAGTTTTCTTACAATGTTTATCACTATATGCAATAGAGGGTATAGCTCCTGAAAATTTTAATGAAACAAATGCAGGCACTAGTGAAAATCCATTTCTTATCTCTCAATTTGAAAACCTTGTATGGTTATCAGAAAATAATGAGTTTTGGGGCGACAGTCAAGAATCTTTTTATTTTGAACAAACACAAGATATTGATGCTTCTGAATCTCTATCTATGAATAATGGTTCTGGATTTCATCCTATAGGTTACAAAGAGGCAATTTCTGATGAAGAGGTGATTCAAGTTCCATTTACAGGGAACTATAATGGGAATAATTTCACAATTACCAATCTGCATTCAGATATATCCTCGACTGATCTGATACAAACTGGATTGTTCGGTTATTCCTATGATGCAATATTTGAAGGTATCAGTTTAAACAATAGTTCAGCTAGCACTGATTATACACTAACTTCCTTATTTGGTATTATTGAAAATACTAGTGTGACTCATTGTTCTGCAAATAGTAGAACTGAAGATGGAACGTTTGGAGGATTAGCGTTTGCAGCTATCAACAGCAGTATTGAAAAATCTTTTTCTACTTCAACAATCTCAAATAGTGAGGGAAACAGTGGTGGATTAGTTGCTGTACTAAGTAATTCAAGCATAAAAAATTCATATTTTATAGGAAGTGCAGTCAACTGTAATATGTTTGGTGGAATTGCAGGAAACGTACTTAATAATTCAGAAATAGAAAATTGTTACGCAAGATTTAGTATTGAAGGGAACTCTAATGGCGGTCTTGTAGCATTTCTGAGAATGGGTACAAGTATCACTAATTGCTTTTGGGATAGCGAAACTTCTCAGATTAATAATGCTGTTTTTTACAACGTTGAAGGCGGAGATATTGTAAATTCAAGTGGGTTAACTTCAGAAGAAATGCAAACTGCTTCTCCATACCAAGATGCGGGTTGGGACTTTGAGACTATATGGAGTATTGACGAATCAACAAATTGGGGGTTACCCTTTCTTCAGGAATCAATAATTTCATCAAATGACCATTTTTCAGATATGATTGAAGTCATAAACATTAGCAACTACCCAAACCCTTTTAATCCAGAAACATTTATTTCATTTCAGATTAAAAAGGCTTCTAATGTTAGGCTTGATATCTTTAATCTTAAAGGTCAGTTGATTAAGTGTCTGAAAAATCAAAAATTACCAGCTGGTAATCATACAGTAGTTTGGAAAGGTTATAATAAAGATAATCAAAAAATGCCTTCAGGCATTTATCTTTATAAAATTACTAGTGACTATGGAAATCAAATCAAAAAAATGATATTAATGAAGTAGAAATTAATTAAATAATAAGATACACTAACGAGATCAATTTAGCTCCATTAATTTGGGGCTTTTTATTTTAAGTTCATTAACAAGCTCAAATACCTATAACAAATAAAGCAATCACCACCATAATTATTAAACCAATTATTTCTTTAATAGATAGTTTGCACTTATATTGAGTCCTCTCATCATTATAGCCTTTTGCTTGGTAATTCAAGGCTATAGCATCAGCATTTTGTAGCACTCGAAAAATTAATGAGCTAGCAAGAAAGGATATTTTCCTAAAAGGATTCTTAGAATTATCAATACATCTAGCTTTTTGAGCTTGTTTGATCTGACCATATAAATCAAAAATGATAGGTATTTGAGCAAGAACTAAAGAAATCATCGTTGCTAATCTAGTAGAATTTACAAGAGGTATTCTTCTAAAGATAACTTCCAAAGCAATATTTATTTCTTTTATCCTAGTTGTTGCTATAAAAATAATGCTTAGCAAGGTAAAAAGAATAAGTTTAAGAATAAATGTTAAGGAGGTAAGTAAAGCAGAAATATCAAGATGATTAAGATAATAAGCTTGATTTCTAGTGATACTAAAAGATGAAAAGAAGATGATTAAAGGTATTATTATAATAAAATAAGGTAGTTCTTTTAGTAAAAGAATAATTTTAATTCTGGCAATTATGATAAGAGAAAAAACAAGAGCATAAAAAAAGATAAAAGAGATGTAGTTTTTGCTAAGATCTTGCAGGGAAATAGTCATACTACCCAAAAGTATCATAGCAAGAAGCTTTGTTAAAGGGCTTAATCTATGTAAGAGACTAGTATTATTGATATAGTTAAAAAGTATCATCTAAGCCAGGTCATTTCGCTTTTTAAACATTTGGGAATCTTGATAGGGTAGTTTGCTAATTGACTAGGTAATTGCTCATGCTTGATTTCTTGATCAAAGAGAATTTCCCCCTTCCCCATAATTATTAAACGGCTTGCATGGGCAAATACTTTTTCTAAATCATGACTAATCACTAAAATACTTTTTCCCCCTCTATGTAGTTTAAGCATTTGATTTAATACTTGCTTAACTCCTGAATAATCAAGACAGTTAAAAGGTTCATCAAAGATAATTAGATCTGGATTCATACATAAAACCCCAGCTATAGCTAGTCTCTTCTTTTCTCCACCAGATAAACGAGAAGGAATCCTTTTCTCATATCCTTCTAAACCAACAGACTTAAGACTTTGCTTAACCAGGCAATCAATTTCTGTTCTCTTATATTTTAAATTCTCCAGTCCAAAGGCTACATCATCATATACTGTCTGCCCAACTATTTGAGTATCTGAATCTTGAAAAATCAATCCAACTTTCTTTCTCACTTCAAGTTCTTGTTTACCAATAGGTATATTATTGTAGAGTATCTGCCCATGACTAGCTTTACGGATTCCATTTAGAAGAAGGCTTAAAAGACTCTTTCCAGAACCATTCTCTCCTGTAAGAACAATAAATTCCCCTAGTTTTATTTCTAAAGAAATTGATTTTAAGGCTTTATTGCCATTGGGAAAAGTATAGGATACCTCTCTTACTGAAATCATTAATCTCCCTCAGCTATTCTTTGTCTTATTTTAGGAGCTAATACTAAGGCTATTAGCATTTTACATAAATCACCTACAAGGAAAATCCAATAAATAGGAAGAGATTTAACCCAACCCTGAGGAAATCTATATATTAACCAAACAATACCTAAAAAATGGATTATTAAGAATCCCGCAAGAAGTGCTACTATATCCTTAATTCTGTTTGGTTTTCTAGAAGATATCAATGAGATTATAAAACTTGCTAAAAGATAACCTAGAAGATAGCCTCCCGTAGGTCCGTAAAAATGATGTAAACCTCCACTTGCCCCAGAAAATACTGGTAAGCCCAGGCCTCCAAGCAAAAGATAGATTGTAACCGAAGTTACAGACCATTTTACTGGCAAGACTAAGGCAAGAATAAATATAAACAAATTCGCAAGCACTATAGGCACTATTCCTGTTGGAATAGTAATATAAGAGCCTATTATTATTAATGAAGTGAAAAGAGAAGCATATATCATTAGCTTTATACTATTGTTTCTTTGCATATTAGTCAACCTTTATAAATATAGTTTTGACTATCTTTTTTAGCTTAGAAATTAAGTCAAGCAGATTAGGCAGTTATTTGAGTAAAATCATATTTCCACTCTACTTTAGAGAGAGCCATTATAGATTTCTATTTTTTGGCTCTTGTTCAAGTCTGGTGGTAAATAAGAGACTTTCATTATAGCATATTGATTGAATAATAGAAAGTTACAAGTAAGAATATACCATAGACTTATTATAATCCCAAATGGTGCAATAGAGCTTTAGAGAAGAGTGCAAATTCTTTTAGCAAAATAGCTTGCAGAATTTTGACGCATATAATATATATATTCGGAAGAATTATGTAAGTTACTTTTGCAAAAGAATATTCTGCTATTCTCAAAGATCTATTACATTATTTGGGATAATACATTATTTATCATTTTATTAAACCCTTACAGGGTAATATCTTTGGACTAGCCATCATTACCCAGGGTTGCGATACTTTCAGCATCTTACCCTAGGCTAAATTATTTTATCCCTTTCAGGGATTTTTGATGAATCAATATAGTAATGAAATATTCTCATTTTCCTATATTTTTCCCACCAGACTTGAACTTGAGCCTATTTTTCAGGGTTTTAGCAAAACAAAAAAAAAGCTAACTTAATTTTATAAGTTAGCTTTGTAATTTATTAGTTATGTTATGAAATTATTCTTCAATAACCTCAACGTTAGCACGAGGAATAAGAACTTCCTTGCCATTGTTAAGTTTAGCTTTAAGAACTCTCACAAGAGTTTCAGATTCAACTTCTGTAAGTGGTTCAGGCAATTCGGTAATTCTACCAATTTCACCAAAGTCAGGTTGTCTAATAACACGGATAAGAGATCCTATTTCTAAAGAAGCCATTTCTGCGTCTTTAACGATAAGCTCTTCACCTTCTTTCATAGGAAGAGGGATAATAACTTCAGGTCTCATAACACCAGCACGAATTTGTGTAAATCCGTGAACAGATGCTTTACGACCTTGGAATTTTTTAAGAAGTTCAAAAGTATTTTTTGCCATAGTAATTGGTCCAAAACCTTCAGTAACAATTAAGGTAACACCAATTTTTTCATGACCAGTAATAGCCACACCTATATCATAGCCAAGCAATTTTTTAAGATCTTGGTCATCAACACCACCAGAGATAATTGCAGCAACACCAATTTGAGCAGCCTTCTTAATAGCTTCAAGTGAGCATAATGCACCAGCTACAATTACTTTACCCTTACAGTCAGGAGTAATACTTGCAGGATCAAGATGGTCATCTGGTGATTTAGCTAACATCTTAATTTCACCGCTAGTTTCACCAGCTAATCCAAAGATACCTTGGATATAAGCAGATCTATTTTCAATAATAACACCTTCATCAGGGATAACATCAGTTACCACACCATCGATGAAAGCTTTGATTTCTACTGGAATTCTAGGTTCTCTAAGAACAGCATTACCTGTTGCTGGAGAGACACTTTCAACTTCACCATCTATAGGAGATTTAACGCTAGATTTGAAAAGTCCAGTACCGAAAAGACCTTTAGTTTCAGCTAAAATTTGATCTTTTTTGATATGGTCTCCAACTTTTACTTTTAAGAAGTTACCTAACATCTGTGGGGTAACACCTAACTTATTTGCTATTTTATAAGGAACAACATTACCAGGTAAAGAAGTTTTAGCTACGATATCATCAGCTTTAACTCTGTCTCCTTTTTTAACTGTAACTTCCCCTTTCAAAGGAAGAATTCTTTCTTTTTTCAGAACAATATTCTCGGTTACTGTCAATCCGGCTGAATATGCTTGTGCCATTATTTCCTCCTATTTAAGTTTTTCTTGTGGGTAAGCTTTAAGTTCTCTCATCCATTTAAGGAGACGAGGGACACGTTCAGCTGTTTCTACAGGTAAGACAAATGGTTGTCTTCCGCGAGTATCAAGTACGATACCAACTTCACCACCAGTTAATTCAGTTGTAATTTCTTGATTTTTACCAGCACCAATATCTAGTCCTCTACCAGGTTTTAGTACAGCTTTAGCAACTGAGCCAGTAGGACAAGGCAATAATCTGATTTCACCAAATGGTATTTTTTCTTCAAAGACACTACCATCTGGGAGTTCAATTTTAGCTTCAAGAGCTATTTTGCCTTCTTTAATTTTTCCTACAGGAGCAACACAAGAACCTATGTAAATCATACAGTCTTTATTGAAAACTTCAGTAGCAATTTCTTCATTAATAGAAGCTAAAACACCTAAGTGAGGCATCATGAAAATAGAGTCAACAGCTAGCTTAGTAATACCTTCAGGTAAGAAAGCATCAATAAGCATCATCATAGTTTGATGTCTTCTAGGAGCATGTGATAAAACACCACCAGAACCAACTAAGAGGTCAAGGGTAAGCATATTAACAATAGTATCGCCAGATTCAGATTGTGAGAAAGCTTCAGCAATATCAGAATTCTTTTGAGTACCTTTAAGATTAACAGCAAACTCTTTATGTTGAATAAAAGCAAGTCTGAGAGCTTCTTTAGCAATAGCTTGTTCAAGCACAAGTTCTTGGAAAAGAGCTGGAATAGTAGTAGGTCTAATCATTTTATTCTTAATCATATTTCTAAGTTCTTTGACATCAATATCAAAAGGAACCCAGCGAAGGATATTATCCAAGCCAGCACTAGCAAGAACATTAGAAATAGAGTAACTCATACCAAGGTTAGCAGAAACAGTTCTATTAAAAACAAAATCTTCAGTAAATACGGAGAAAACGTCAGTAGTAGCACCACCGATATCAACACCTAGAACTTCAATATTTTCTTGTTTTGCAATAGTCTGCATAATATTACCAACAGCAGCTGGAGTAGGCATAATTGGAACTGGTTTGAGGTCTGGTCCTACAGTCCATGCCATTAATTTATTATAACCTGGGGCTTGTTGCATAACGTGTTCCATAAAGATTTCATGAATTTCATCACGAGCAGGCCCTAAGTTTTCTCTTTCGAGAGTAGGTCGAAGATTATCAGTAATCATTAAATCAACTTTATCACCTAAAGTCTTTTTAATTTCTTCTCTAGCTTGTATTGTACCTGCATAAATAACAGGAAGTTTGTAGCTTGAACCAAGTCTTGGTTTAGGATCAGCAGCACCAACCAACTCAGCCATTTCGATAACATGTTTGTTACTTGTAGCGTTATCGGTGTGACCAGCCATAAGAATCATATCAGGTCTTAAATGACGAATACGCTCAATTTTTTCATGATCCATTCTTTGATCATTACTTGCAATTAAGTCCATAACAATGGCACCTGCACCTAGAGCTGCTCTTTCAGCTGATTCACCAGTCATTTTAGCAACAACACCAGTAACCATCATTTGAAGTCCACCACCAGCAGATGATGTTGATACATAAGCATCAGCTCCAATATCACCTTTTCTAGGAATAATAAGTTTAGAATCTTGAATTAAGGAGATATTAGGATTGTTATATTTCAATCTAGCTAATTCTTCTAATTCTTGCACAGCATTTAAAACTCCGCGGGTAACATCATTCAATGGTGCTTCAACTGTAGTAGGAGCTTCACCACGCACTGTTTGTCGGTATTCACCATCAACATATTCAATAAGGATAGCTTTGGTAGTAGTAGAACCGCAATCAGTAGCAATGATACGAGTCAATTTTTTCTTCTCGTACTGCATTATTTCCTCCATTTATAATAATTATTTATTTCTTCTCCAAAATAGAAAAATCTTCTTAAATCTTTGATTTCTCTTTCTGCGTCTAATTCTTCTTTTTTCATACTTTTCTCTATTAATTTCAACATCTAATTCATCAATTCTCATAGCTAACATTTTGAGATATTTATCTTCTTCTATGAGAGCAGCAAACTCTTGGTAACTCTTTGAGTCAAAGATAATTTCGGCAACAGGTAAGACAAAATAAAGTAGCTGACTTCCAATATGGTTTAACGGCATAAACATCTCAGTTGCAATCAATGCAGGTGCTGCCATATTTCTTTCAACAACAAACCTAGCTACCTTTTCAATCAAGTGAACAGCTCTTTCTTCAGAAATAGAAACAATCATATTCTTTACGCTTTTCCTAATGTTAATACAAATATCTTGTCAGGGTTAGTATTTTTTAAAACTTTACAGCACTCTTCAACTGTTGAGCCTGTAGTGAAGACATCATCTAACAAAATTACAGATTTGCCTTTTAAGTCAATACTTTTCTTAAGTTTAAATGCCTGACTAATATTTTTTTCTCTTTTATCATGGTCTAAAGTAGCTTGAGAAAGCGTATTGTTTACTCTTTCAATGATATCAGATGAGTATTCACAAGCTAATAATAAGGCCAATTTCTTGGCTATAAGACCTGCTTGATTATATCCTCGCTCTCTTTTTCTTACTGAATGTAAAGGTACTGCAGTTATAAGATTTACGTCAAGAATTAATTTAAAATTTTTTATCTGCTGATAAATTAAGTTAGCTATAAAATCACTGATTGAACTTAAATTATAGAATTTTAAATTATGAATTATTGAGACTACCACTTTTCTATACTGAGCAATGGTAACCAAATAATCATAAGACTTGCCCTCTATTTTAAGCAAAGGAGGACTTAAATATTCAATTTGATTTAAGCACTCGGGACAAAGATAGTCCTTTTGACTAGCTATTCTTGCGCCACAATGAATACAGACAGGTGGGAAAAGAAGATTAGACCAAGAATTTCTCAATAGATGCAAATATGTAACCACCATCTTGAGACATAACTTTATCTTCAGCAGCTCTTTCTGGATGAGGCATCATACCTAAAACATTTTTGCCTTCATTAAGAATACCTGCTATGTTATCAATAGCTCCATTAGGGTTACTATCTCTAGTAATCTCTCCCTCTTGATTACAGTATTTAAAAGCTATTAAATCTTTATCTTGCAAAAGCTTCAATCCATCATTATCTATAAAGTAGTTACCTTCCTTATGAGCAATTGGGATATCGAGTGCTTGACCAGGTATTAGGCCTTTAGTAAAAACAGAATCTTTATTTACAGAAGTAATGTATTGGTGTTGACAAATAAATTTTAAACTCTCATTCATCATCAAAGCTCCAGGTAGGAGACCAATTTCTGTGAGAATCTGAAAACCGTTACAAATACCCATTACTAGACCACCATTTTGGGCAAACTTAATAACTTCAGCAATTATAGGGGAGAATTTAGCAATAGCACCACAACGAAGATAATCACCATAGGAGAAACCACCAGGGATTATTACTAAGTCTGGATTGCTTAATTGGCTATCCTTATGCCACACAAAATCTACTTGATGCCCTCTGATTTTGCCTATATGAAAGGCATCATGATCGCAATTAGAACCTGGAAAAGTTATAACATTTATTCTCATTACTATTCTCCGCTTACATGTTCAAGATTCCATGAATAAGTCTCTGTATTAGGATTAGCTAATATTTTTTGGCATATTTCATGAATCTCATTTTCTGCAGCTTCTAAATCATCACTTTTTAATTTGATTTCAATAAATTTACTAACTCTAACCTCTTCCACATTATCATATCCTATTGAGTGAAGAGAGTTCATTACTTGCTTTCCCTGTGGGTCAAGAACACTTGCTTTTAAGGTAACGTATACTTTTGCTTTAATCATATTATCCTCTTAATTTTATATTATTTAGTTTCATAAATTTCTAAAGGCTTAATCTCTGTCAAGAGAGTTAATTACCTAACACTTCTAAGAGCTTGAGCAATGTTAAGTGAATAATCTCCAATATGCTCAAAATGTCTTAAAAGATCAATATAGAGAAGCTCTGCTTGCACATCTGAATTACCAGCAGTGATTCTTTCTCTAGCATTGTGTTTATATCTTTTTCTAATATTATTAATTTGATTTTCTATCTCATAGGCCTGTTTTAAATCATCTCTCTTCATGTGTTCAAGCATTTTGTGATTATAAAGAGACATAAATTCTTTAACTGCCTTAGCTATATCATTAATTTCTTGAGTAGCCTCGGGATGCATTTCTAGTTTTTTATCATACTTTTTCTTGGTAATCAACATTATTCTAAGAACAGAGTCTCCAATACCTTCTAGTTCATGAACTATCCTTATCATAGCATTGATATTTTTTGCATAAGTATCTGTGAGAGCTTCTTCTGAACAAAGGGTCAAGAAGTTAGTAATTTCTCTTTGCATATCATCAGTTAATTTTTCTTGACGACTAATCTTTTCTACCTCATCTCCCAGTTTTTTGTGAGGGTTAAAGAAAAGATGTAAGGAAGTATCAAACATATCTTCACAAATTCTAACTAGCTTAAAAATCTCCTGTCTTACCTGTTCTAGATTAAAGGCAGTTGGATCAACACGACCTGATTGCAAGTATGCCAACTTATATTCAGTATTTTCATCATTCCTGTTTGGTTTAACTATCTTTTCTACTGCTAGGGCAAAGTATTTAACCAGCCAGATACAAACAAAAGTATTTATGACATTAAATACAGTATGGAAAAGACTGAGTTTTAGTGGTAGATTAGAAAGCATTTCCTTCCAAGGAGATAACCAATCGATTAATTGAATAAAATAGGTGAAAATAAAAGTCATCCAAACCACACCAAAGATATTAAAGAGCAGGTGTGCTCTAGCTGCTCTTCTAGCATTCACTGTAGTTCCGATTGAAGCTAAATAAGCGGTAATAGTAGTACCGATATTCTCACCCAAGACTATCATTGCAGCTGTTGGAAAATCTATCCAACCCTTATAAGCCATTGTCACTGTAATAGCCATAGCTGCAGAAGAAGATTGAACTGCAATTGTTAATCCAGCCCCTAAAATCACAAAGATAAAGTATGATAATAAACCTCTACCTGTAAAATCTTTAACAAACTGAAAAATCTCTGGGTGATTATTTATGTCAGGAACTGAATCTTTTAAAAAAGACAGACCTAAAAAGAGTAAACCAAAGCCTATCAATACTTCAGCCCATTCTCTTTTCATTCTATGCTTTGAGAAAAAGAGGGGTAAACCAACACCAATCATAGGAAGGGCAATAGCAGAAATCTTAAATTTAAAACCTACAAATGATACTATCCAAGTTGTAACAGTAGTTCCTATATTTGCTCCCATTATCACACCAATAGACTGCACTAGGTTCAGCAAACCAGCATTAACAAAACTCACAACCATAACTGTCGTTGCTGATGAAGATTGGATAAGTGCAGTTATTAGAAATCCAGTAAAAACAGCCATAAATCTATTCTTAGTCATATAATTAAGAATAGATTTCATCTTATCTCCAGCAACCTTATGGATGCCATCACTCATTACTTTCATTCCATAGAGGAATACACCAAGCGAACCTAATAAATTGAAAATCAAGGCAATAGAAGACATTTTTTATCCTTTTATAATATAATTAAAAAAAAGACAGTCGGCTAAAGGACTGTCTAACATAGTTATTTAATAAGACTAGCAAGGTCGTCGATAGAAACATCTACCTGCTTTCTTTCTTGTAAGTATTTCAGAGTAACTACTCCACGTTCTAATTCATCATCACCCAAAATAAGGGCATATTTAGATTGGATTTTATCAGCCATTTTCATCTGAGCTTTTAGAGAAGTTTTATCTGGGTCATATTCGACAGAAATATTATTCTTACGTAAAATACTAATAATTTCTGCAACCCTCATTTGAGCTTTCTTACCTATAGCAACAATATATACTTGCGGGATTACTTGCTTTCCCGAGAATAAATTTTCTTCTTCCATAGAAAGTAGAAGTCTTTCAAAACCACCAGCAAAACCAATTCCTGGAACAGCTTTACCGCCAATTTGCTCAACTAATCCGTTATACCTTCCTCCTGCACCAATTGCATTTTGGGCACCAAGTTTATGGTTAAGAAATTCAAAGGCAGTATGAGTATAATAATCTAAGCCTCTAACTATCTTAGGATTAACAGAGAAAGGCACTTGAAATTGATTTAAAAATTCTTTAACCTGTTCAAAGTGATTTGAACACTCTTCATCAAGATAATCAAGCATAAGGGGAGCATTTTGACCTATTTCTTTACAAGTCTTAACCTTACAATCTAAGATTCTTCTAGGTTTTTTATCTAACCTAACTTGGCAGTCATGGCATAAATCATTTTTATAGGGAGCAAAGTATTCCTGCAAGGCTTTATCATAACGGGCAGAGACAAGGTCATTACCGACACTATTAATTTCTACTTCAAATTGAGTGAGACCTAATTTTTGGACAAAGGTGTAGAAGAGAGCTATGATTTCAGCATCTATATAGGGGTTGTTAGATCCAATTGCTTCTACTCCATATTGGTAGAATTGACGATATCTCCCCTTTTGAGGCCTATCATATCTAAACATAGGGCCAGTATAGAATAGTTTTTGAATTCCTGCTGCAGACCCTAAAGAATTCTCGACATAGCTTCTAACGACAGGAGCTGTGCCTTCTGGTCTGAGGGCAAAAGTTCTTCCCTTCTTATCATTGAATTTATACATTTCTTTTTGCACTATGTCAGATGTTTCACCTGATGATCTTTCAAAAAGGTCTGCATCTTCAAAGATAGGCGTAACTATTTCTTTATAATTAAATAATTTAGCTGTACTTTTAAATACATTTATTATATATTCCCATTTATAGCTATCATCGGGCAAAATATCATAAGTCCCACGAGGGAGATTATATTTTGAACTCACTAAGATACCTCTTCTAGTATTTTTTTTGTCATAATTTTTAGTTAAGATAAATCGTCAATTATTATTATATAGATCTAATAAAAATGATCATTTCCCTAATTAGTCCAATCGACTTTCTGTCAGTTAAGAAATCCACTATATTCACAATGTAAATAAATATCATGGATAGCTGAAGCAGAAGCTTAGATTCCTAAAATAGCTATGATAATTTTCTAGCACTAGCAGCAATAAGAGCATTAACTAATTCTTCTAATTTCAGTGGTTTATAAATAATATAATAATCAAAATCTGTTAAGTTTTTGGTTAAGTCATCATCAATTATTGAGCGTGTCATTAGAATAATAGTAACTTTAGCATCTTTGAGTATTTGCTTATTTTTAGAGAAGAAGTCTTTGAAACCAGATTCATAATCGAAAATAATTAAATCACACTGTTTATTTGAGTTAATATATTTTTCATAGAAATTGCCATGTGGCATAAGCCTAGAGGAGATATTATTTTTCATTAGGAGCTGACTTATAAACTTTTGACTTCCTAAATCTTCATCAATAATGCAAATATGTCTAGCCTGTAATTGGCTAATTTCTTTGGGTCTCAAATGATTCTTAAAGTCTTTAAAAATACTCATATCAAAATCCAAATAGAAGTAAACAGTTGTTCCTTTACCTTCATTTGAAGTTAACCAAATAGAGCCACCCATTTTGCTGATAATATTTCTACATATTGCTAATCCTAAGCCCATTCCAGTCAAACTTGTTTTTAAATTGTTTTCTTGAGGATGATTGAATTTTTCGAAAGCATGATGTTCTTCTTCTTTAGTCATACCTAGGCCACTATCTTTAACATAGAAGATAATTTTTCCATCACTTGGGTGGGTATAACCACACTCAATAACTCCTTTTGGGGTAAATTTAACAGCATTTTCCAAAATTTCTCTAAAAACTAAACAGAAGTACTTTTTGTCATTGAAGAGAATATCTTTCTGATCAGATAAAGAAAAATAATTAACAATTTTAACCAACCTGCCAGATTTAACAGCTTCTTTCTGAATTTGTGCAATATTTTCCCTGATACATTCATTAACAGAAAACTCTTGATTGTTTATACTTCTAGTATTTTTATTAATCTCTGAATAGACTAAAATCTTTTCAATTAATCTGAGTAATTTATCTGAATTGCTTTTCACTATTTCATGATAATCATTTCTTTGCAAGTCAGGAAAAGTTTCTTTATCTAATAGTTCTTGGAAGCCATTTTTCACATTTAAGGGGTCTCTTATCTCTCTGATAAATCCTTCAATTAGGTTTTTAGATTCAAAAATTTGTTTTTCAGATTCTTCAATCTTTCTTTTAAGTTCTAGCATTTCATGTTTAACTTTTGAATTATTAAAAAACTCAACAATAACAAATTCATTCTGTCCATCTTGATAATCAATTAGAGATATTATTACTGGGAAGGTTACTTTACCTGCCGTGAATTCTAAATCAAATAGCTTCCCCTGTCTATCCTTTCCCTTATTAATTATATCAAGAATTTCTTTAGGGAAAAAATCAAGCAACCTACTTTCCTTTTTCATTATCATATCAGCAAAATCAGATTGTGTTACTTTTAGGTTATAATCTACTATTAGCCCTGTATCCTTAGCAACTACAAAGATATACTGATAACTTTTATTAGATATCTGAGTTAGAATATTTTGGGATCTATTTAGTTCTTTCTTATATTTTTTTTGTCTTAAATAGTTGATTATCAATAAAATTATAAAGAGAATATAACTAATATAAAAGCTTAATCTGAGAGCTTTAATCATCACAGTTTTCGAGAGCTCATCATTCTCTAGTACAAGAGCATTATCTCTATATGAGGCTATATCAATTTGGAAATTGTTTGCCACTTTATTATTCAGATAGAGCTGGTATTCTTCAATATTAGAGAGGTCTATCTCATTTAAAGGCAGATTATTGAGGATAAGCATTATTTTTATAGAAAGATTTTTTGCAAAAGTATCCAAATTAGAATAATATCCTCCAAGGGCAATACCCTCATTCTTCTCATAGAATGTGTAGATAGGTAAGGCTAAGCTTTCATTCAAGAAATCTACTTGTTCAGGAAAATCCATATGAGCAAAATCTTTATCTTGATAAGCTGAGAGAAGTAAGACAATACTATTTTTTTGAGAATAATACTCATATTTACTAATTTCTGAGAAAGCTAATTTACTGAAATCAATATATAGAACCTTTTCTTGGAAACTTTTATCGCCAACAAGATAATTTTCTAAGTAAGTTTTCATTATCTGCCCTTTAAGAGACTTATCAGAAATTACTAGTAAGTGTTCTAAGTTTGGGTGTAGCTCTTTTATTAGCTCTAATTCTTTAATAATTGTGGTTTTGATAATGTTTTTATTATAGATATCTAAATTAAGAATTTTAGTATTAGGGAAAATTACCTGACCAAAGTCTTCACAGAATTCAATAGCTTTAGAGTTATAGGCAACCACTATATCAAATTTATTAACACTGCCATATTTTTCTTGGAAAAATCTAATAAATGTAGCTTTATCTCTTGTATATACACTATTATTATCACCAATATATTCAGCAAAAAGCTTGATATCACTTTCCCGTAGTTCATTATCAAGGGCTAAGAAAATCTGCCGGTTAATCAAATATTCATGAGAACCAGAAAATAGTAATAAAACTCGCTTATGCTCATCAGTTTTGTAGTCCTGTGACATTAGATTCAAGCTAAGAAATAATAGAAAAAGAAAAAAGACATTTTTTTTTATATTCATAATTTTCCTCATTTAAGCAAACTTAATACTTGAGCTTCTTTTTGTAAAGAATTTTCTTTCTTTCGTAAGAAAGTTACACTTCAAAGCTACTTGCTAATTAACAAGCTCTTCCGCCTTTTAGATAATTTAAAACTTTTCGTTGACATAAAAATCCACATTTTAAATTATATAGCCATATAAAATAAATAAAAAATTAGGAGTACATGATGTCCGTTAAAGTATTAGTTGCTACAGAAAAACCTTTCGCTCCAGCAGCAGTTAAAGGTATTCAAGAAGTATGTCAGGAAGCTGGTTATGAGTGTATTTTATTAGAAAAATATGCAGACCAAGCAGATTTTGTTAATGCAGTCAAAGATGTTGATGCTGTAATTATCCGTAGTGATAAAGCTACTAAGGAAGTTATTGATAATGGCGATAACTTAAAAATTATCGTTAGAGCAGGTGCAGGTTATGACAATATTGACCTCCAGGCTGCTAGTGCAAAAAACGTAGTTGCTATGAATACCCCTGGTCAAAATTCTAATGCTGTTGCTGAATTAGCATTTGGTATGATGCTCTACAGTGCAAGAAACTTCTTCTCACCTAAAGCTGGAACAGAGTTAAGAGAAAAAACTATCGGTATCCATGCTTATGGTAATGTTGGCCGTTATGTTGCAAAAATTGCTCAAGGCTTCGGTATGACTGTTAAAGCATTTGATCCATTCATTTGCTCATGTAAAATGGAAGAAGATGGTGTTATCCCTGTGACTTCAGTAGAAGAATTATATTCAACTTGTGATTATATTTCTCTCCATATTCCTGCAAATGACAAAACAAAAAAATCAATTAATGCTTCATTATTTAATATTATGAAAGCTGATGCTGTTTTAGTTAATACTGCTCGTAAAGAAGTTATTGATGAAGACGATTTAAAGAAAGCTTTTGCTGAAAAAGCTAAATTCAAATACCTTACTGATATTGCACCTGTATGTGATGCAGAATTAAAAGCAGACTTCCCTGATAGGTATTTCGCAACTCCTAAGAAAATGGGAGCTCAAACTGGAGAAGCTAATGTAAATGCAGGTCTTGCTGCTATCAAACAAATTGTTGCCTTCTTAAAAGATGGTGATACAACTTTCCAAGTTAATAAATAATTTTATTAAGAAATTAATTAGAAAGAGGGATGATTCATCCCTCTTTTTTTATCCCGAATGGTGCAGTAGAACTTTGATAAAGAGTGATAGATTCTCTCTTTCTTTCTAACTGGGAATTCGGGCATCCCTGCCTGAGTCCAGCACGAAAGTGTTGGAATTGTTATGATTACCACACACTTTCGTGCGTGGTGCGGGCAAGGATGCCCGCATTCCCAGTTAGCCCTGCCTTACTATCTGTTTGAGGGGTGATGGACGGTTTATCCACCTTCTTCTTTCTTTTTTGCTTTTAGCAAAAATAATTAGTGAAAATCGTTTTAATTTGTCTTAAGAACCTAATACAAATAAATATATTTATTACCTGCTTGGGCCTGAATAACCCCTTTTAGTTCTAAGTTCATGAGTAAGGAAGACAATTTAGACATTTGAATTTTAGTATTGATAATAATTTCATCATAATATACTGATCTATTTTCTTGTTTGATATAATCATAAACTATCTTTTCATCTTTAGACAATTCTGGGAAAATAGTCAATTGCTCTACATAGTTAGTATTAATAAAAGATGCTAAGATATCATCAGCTTCAGTAACCATACAAGCCCCATTTTTGATAAGATAATTAGGGCCCTCTGATAGGATATTATTTATCTGCCCTGGCACAGCAAAAAGCTCTTTATTCTGATCTAGAGCATATTTAGCAGTTAGCATAGCCCCACTAGATTTCTTGCCTTGAATAACTAAAGTACCCATTGATAAGGCTGAAATTATTCTGTTTCTTTGTGGGAAAAAATAGCGTTCAGCTGGCATACCAGGAATATATTCAGAGAGAATTGCTCCATTTTCAATAATTTTCTCAGCTAAGTGCCTATTTTCAGGAGGATAGATTTGATCACAGCCAGTTGCCATTACTGCCAGAGTTTTACCTCCTGTAGCTAAAGTGGCCTTGTGGGCTATTGTATCAACTCCATAAGCTAAGCCTGAAACAATTATTACCCCCTTGCTGGCTAAGTCTCTGCTTAACTTATTAGCTATATATTTACCATAATTATCTACCCTTCTAGTACCCACAATTGCCAAAGTATTATTCCACGCATTTTGAGGTAATTCTCCCCTATAAAATATTATTAAAGGAGGTGAGAATATTGATTTCAAACATACTGGATAGTCCTTATCTAAACAAGTAAGATACTTGATATCATACTTTTCTATAAGCTTGCATACCTGGTCGAAATTACTAATTTTTTTATTTTCCTTTATCTTACTAAGAAGCTTTGAGGGAATTTCTGGAATATCCAAATCTTCCCCCATAAAATTTTTAGGTTCCCCATACTTCTCTAATAAAATCCTACTATAAACCCTTCCAATACCATCTGTCTGACGAAACCTTAACCAATAATCGAGATGCTCAAAATCCATAACCTATAATTCGTCCTCTCTTCTAATAATAGTGAATAACCTTCTTTTTAACTTATCTAAATTCTTAGTTGAAACAGATGATATTGCCATAATCTCTTCATCTAATTTACTAGAAAATTCATTCTTTAACTTTTCAACCTTTTCTATAACTATTTCTTCTGGTAAAGTATCTAATTTACTTAAAGCGATTAGATGAGGTTTTTTATCCATCATTGGATCATGAGTTAATAGTTCATTACGTAAAACTTCATACTGATCAAAAGGATCTTCTTCATTAATATCAATTAAGAAAAGAAGTACTTTTGTTCTTTGAATATGTTTTAAGAACTGAATACCTAAACCCTTACCTTGGGCAGCGCCTTCAATCAAACCAGGAATATCGGCCATAACAAAAGATTGAAAGCCTTCTAACTGAACAACTCCTAGAGATGGCTCTAAGGTAGTAAACTGATAGGCTGCTATTTTAGGGCGAGCTGCTGAGATTGAGCTTAAAAGAGTAGATTTTCCTGCATTTGGAAAACCAACTAAGCCAACATCTGCCATGAGGCGTAGTTCTAATTCAAGTCTTTTAGATTCACCAACTTTCCCAGGAGTTGAATGTCTAGGAGCTTGATTAATACTGTTAGCATAGGATGAGTTCCCTCTTCCTCCAGCTCCACCTCTGGCTATAATTAGTTGCTGACCTTCCTCTGTGATATCGCCAAGTACAATAGGATTATCGGAATCACTAATATCTCTTATGACAGTTCCTAAGGGCACTTTTATAATATAATCCTCACCAGTAGCACCTGTCATGTTACTTCCCCCACCATTAACACCATTTTTCGCTTTAAAAATCTTGTTAAATCGGAAGTTAATAAGCGTATTTACATTACTTTCGCCCTCAATAATTACATTGCCTCCGTGGCCACCATTACCACCGTCTGGACCACCCTTGGGAACAAACTTTTCTCTTCTAAAACTTACACAACCATTACCACCTTTGCCAGCAGTAACTTCTATTCTTGCAAAATCTATAAACATCTTTCCTCATTTTTTCTTTAACCCGAATGGTTTAATTATATATTTTCTAATTATTTTTCTATAAATACCATATTCTCAAAGAACTAGATTGAGTCAAGAACATTATATGATGATTATTAAGTATCTAGGATAGTTAATTTTTAGCAAGTTTCCTGAAGACTAATGTAGATTATAGCTTGAGAGAAGTGGGTGTTTAGTTTAAGCATGCTTAGTTCTTCCTTTACGGTCTTTCGATGAAAGTCCAGGTTTCATCGAAAGACTGTAAAGGAAGGGTAAAAGATGAATAAGGGGTAGATAAGAGAAAATTATTCTTTTTATCCCGAATAGTTGAGTAGAACTTTAGTAATACTTGACCAAAGCTTCGTATCACAGGTGAAGAGTGCTAGATTCTTTTAGCAAAATAGCTTACAGAATTCGCGCGCATATAACATATATATTCGGAAGGCTATGGATCTTACTTTTGCAAAAGAATATTCTGTTATTCTCAAAGGTCTAATGCATTATTTGGGTTTATTGGCACTTAATTCTCAATAATGCACTAGACCTAGTGAAGAAGTTTAAAAAAAATTAAAGAAAATTCTTTACAGTTTTGAAATATTTTAAGTTAATGATAAAATAGAAAAATTAGAGATTCAAAACATTCTAAAATTAGGCTCTTTGAGGTGCTAACGAATTAATTATTAAAGGAGACATATGAATAATGTATGGGAAATAGGGGTTGAATTAACCCTTAAGCAGAAGAAACTTAGAAACAAAATTGCCAGTACTTTAAAATGTCCTCGTACGATAGCTACCCTCTTGATTAAAAAAGGGCTTGAGACACTAGAAGATATAGAGACTTTTCTAAATCCTAGTCTAGATCAGCTTCATGATCCCTATCTATTTAAGGATATGGATAAAGCTGTCACAAGAATCATTGATGCGATAGACAAGAATGAAAAAATAACAATTTATGGTGATTATGATGTTGATGGTACAACCTCAACTTCAGTTCTTTTATTAGGTCTCACCAAGCTAGGCGCTATCATAGATTATTACATACCTCATAGAATGATAGATGGTTATGGACTTTCCATTTCTGGTTTAGAGCAAATCAAAGAGAATGGAACCAAGCTGATTATTTCTGTTGATTGTGGGATAAATGCTATTGATGAAGTTGAGCAAATTCATGATTATGGTATGGAGATAATTATTACAGATCACCATAATCCTAAAGATGAGCTTCCCAAGGCATTAGCAGTTATCAATCCAAAGGTTGAGACTTCTGGTTACCCATTCCAAAAGTTAGCAGGTGTTGGGGTTGCTTATAAGCTATTAGTAGCAATTTATATGCGACTAGGCATAGCTAATGAAGAAAACGTTTCTAAATACCTAGATTTAGTAGCCCTAGGAACTATTGCTGATATAGTGCCATTAGAAGGAGAAAATAGAGTACTTTCTGCTCTTGGTCTGAATCACTTAATTAAAAAGAACAATCTTGGGTTAAAAGCTCTGATTGAATTTTCTAATTTAAATCAAAAAACTTTAAATTCATCTGACATTGTTTTCGGTTTAGCTCCCCGAATAAATGCTGCTGGAAGAATGGGATCTGCTGATGTAGCAGTTGAACTCTTAGTTTCAAATAATGAACAAGAAAGTAAAGAATTAGCAGAAAATATTGAGCATCAGAATTCTTTAAGGCAGCGGGAAGACCAGAAAACTTACCAAGAAGCTATTGAGATCATAGAAAAGAAATATAAAAATTTAGATGATACTGTTCTAATCATGCTATCTTCTGATTCTTGGCATCAAGGTGTGATTGGTATTGTAGCATCAAAACTAGTTGAACAGTTCAACAGACCAGTAATTATGATTTCGGTTAAAGATGGTATTGGCTCAGGCTCAGGAAGATCAATTCCTCAGTTAGACCTCTTTCAAGCTTTAACTGATAATGATGAAGATTTAATTAGTTTTGGTGGTCATAAGTATGCTGTTGGTATGACTCTTTATCAAGAGTACATAGATTTGTTTGAGAATAAATTATCTGATTATTTAAAGAATAAGCCTTACTCCCATGCTATTCAAAATACTATTTCCATAGACACCCATCTTGAGCTCTATGATATTAATAAGAATTTCTTAGCTTGGATAGAAAAGTTTTCTCCCTTTGGTTCAGGTAATAGGAGACCAGTATTCTACACTGAAAAAGTTAACGTCTCTACTTACCCCTATATTGTAGGAAGAAACCATCTCAAATTAAAAGTAATCAAAGACGGAGTTGAACTTGATTTAATTGGTTATAACTTAGGAGACTATTTAACTTCACTAAAAAAGAATTCTTCTTTAGATATAGCTTATTCAGTAGAAATTAACACCTTTTTTAAAAAAATGACTATTCAGGGTAAGTTACTTGACCTGAAAGTTAATAAGAATTAGGGACTTATGATAAGGAAAATCTCACTTATATTACTAGTTACTAGTCTTTTTCTCATTGCCTGTAGTCAAAATACGCAAGTGTATAGTCAGATAGTTGAAATTGAAAAGATTGGTAACATTAGTCTTAATTTTGATATCAAAGATGTGGCCTATGAAACTTCCAGCAAAATGCTTTATGTTGCCGAAGATTATAAAGATTTTGTTTGGATTTATCATAATTTTGACTTCCAGAACAAAATTGGAGGCAAGGGTAATAACACTAGGTCTTTCCAGTTACTTACCGATATTGAAGTTTCTGAAAATGGCAACCTACTTGCCTTGGATAATCTGCAAAAAAGAATAGCAATCTTTGATAAGGATGGTATTTATAAGAGTAGCCTTTCCTTGTCTCAATACTCTAACCCAAATAGATTTACCTTAGGAAGTGATGATTTAATCTACTTTTATGATAGAGATGATCAAGAAGTAGTCCTGCTAAATCTCCTAACAAATCAAGAATTCATGAGATTTGGAAAATTTGAAATTACTCTTCCCAAAGCTATTAGATTCATGAATGATTATCTTTTAGTCACTACTGAAAACTACCAGACTGACATTTATTCTTCCTTAGGATCTTTTGTTGATAATTATCAACACTTAGCCCTTAAAGATAAATATCAAAACACTATTTCTCTTCATAATAACTTTATCTTTGTTAATGGCCAAGCACTCACAGCCCTTATCATGCAAAGTTCTCCGCAAGGAATCTTTCTAAAAGGTAAGACTTTAATCGTTTATAGCCAAAATGAAATTTCACTTTTTAATTTAAAATATAAGACTCTCAATTAATAGGACATTTATGAATAAGACAAAACAAAAACTTCCCGCATTATTTTTATTAATATTTTCAGCACTTATCTTAGGACTTAGTAGGTTTCCTGGATCTATGGGTATTTTTTCCTTCATTGGCTTTATACCTCTCTTTAGATATTTTGATAGTGAGAAAAAAACTCACAGTAAACTCTTGCTATCTGCCTTTGTTTTCTCTTTAGTTAATACCTTAGTTGCATATCATTGGATTGGACTAGTCACTATTCCTGGTCTCATTGGTATGGTTTTTCTCTTTGCTTTCTATTATTGGGGAGTATTTATTTATCTAAATCAAGTATGGAATAAGCAGGAATGGCTAAAATGGCTAGGCTTTATTTCTATTTGGTTAACCTTCGAACTCTTCTTATTTTATACAGAATTACGTTTCCCTTGGTTAAATATTGGCTATGCTTTAAGTAATTTTAACCTTTTAACCCAAATAGCTGATATTGGAGGTATTCATCTCATTTCTGTTGCCATTATCATTTCAAACATCTTGCTATATCGCCTTCTATCTGGAGCTAAGACAGCCCTTTATCTGCTAATTATCTTCTTCTCACTTTGGTTAGGTTATGGATATGTAAGATACAATAGTATAAAGCTTGAACTAGCAGACTTAAAAATTAAGATGATGCAACCCTCAATTGATACTAATAAGTTTGATATCCCCACTGAAGATATCCTAGCTATTTATGAAAAACAAGCTTACTACGCCTCTTTAGAAGATTTAGATTTATTTATCTGGCCTGAAGCAGCAGTAACAGACTTCCCGCTCAGGAAAAAAGATTTCGGAAGTGGTAAGAGAATTAGAGATCTAGCCAAGAAGTACAAGTTAAATATATTCTTTGGTACTACTGATGCAGTTGAAGCCCCTGAAGACCATCCAGAACCATTCTATTACTACAATACTGCCACTCTTCTTAGATATCCTGAAGATGTCTTTGAAGACCCCTATTACAAAATGTACTTAGTCCCGGTAGGCGAAAGAATGCCCTATTTAAACCTCTTCCCTTTTCTCTGGAAACTACAGTTTGGTCAAGCCAACTGGGAATTTGGTAAAGAACTTAAATTCTATAAAATTAAAAATAAAAATGGCCAAGAATTCACTTTTTCACCCCAAATTTGTTATGAAATTATCTTTCCAGAAATTTCTAATAAGATGGTTAGACAAGGACTTGACTTTATTGTTAATCTAACTAATGATGCCTGGTTTAAAAAATCAATTGGCACCTATCAACACGCAATGATGACCAGAATAAGAGCAATTGAGACAAGAACTCCCTTTATTCGTTGTGCTAATACTGGCCATTCCTTAGCTGTATCACCAAATGGAAGGATAGAAACTTACACTAAACTCTATGATGTAGCTAATTTTCAAGCTCCTGTTTATACAACAAAGAGTAAATCTCTCTATGTTTTTTACTTGTTTTGGCTACCTTTCATCTTTCCTATTTCTGCTTTGGTGATTTTTTTCCTTGCCAAAATTAAATATAATAAATGAAATAGTTCTAAGAATAGATATTAACCTTTGGATAAAGATTCACTTTGGATTAGATGATAATTAACTAAGCATGTCTCCGAGTGATAAAATAACTAAACTTGATTATTAGACAGTCTTAATTTAAGGATAAAATGGAAAAATTATATTATACTATTACAGAAGTTAGTAAACTTTTAGATATTAAACCTTATGTCATAAGATATTGGGAAACAGAGTTTCCTCAAATACGCAGGAGTAGGAAAAGTGGGCGTAACAGACGCTATAATCAAAAGGAATATGAGACTATATGTATTATTAAAGACCTGCTTTATGACAAAAAATATACAATTAAGGGAGCAAAACAAGCTCTCAAAGATAATGTAAATCCTCCAGTAAATGAGGCTGCTCCCAAAGAAATAACAAGTCCACAACAAGAATTAAAAAACATAAAAGATTTACTAGGAAAGATTAAAAAAATAGTAGAAGAATTTAAACACGAATAGTACATTTGAACTTTTGGTGAAGAGAGCTAGATTCTTTTAGCAAAATAAGATTCTGCTATTCTCAAAGATTTATTGCATTATTTTGGTTAAACCCAGATAGTGTAGTAGAGCTTTAGTGAAGAGTGCAGATTATTCTAGCAAAATAGCTTACAGAATTTTGACGCATATATTTTATATATTCGGAGAAATTATGGATCTTACTTTTGCAGAAGAATATAGTGCTGTTCACAAAGGTCTACTGCATTATTTGGGTTAAATAGTATAGTAAGCTAAACTTATTACTTAACAAGTCCTAATAAGGCAAGAACTGCCATTCCTATCATTAAGACTCCTGATGCCTTTCTAATGACTAATTGAAATTTATCAGAAACCAGTTTTTTAAAATGGCCTACTAGATAAGACATTGTTACCCACCAAGAAATTGATCCAAGCATAATCCCTCCTACAACTGTTGGGATATCAAAGCTTTTATTCTGGGGATCTACAATAATATGAAAGAGGATGAAGATTTGGAGAAAGACAAATATAGTAGGTGGATTAATGATTGCAATTAAAAAGGTGTTTCTAAATTCATGGTGTAATTTGGGTGGTTTCTTAGGTTGACCTAAAGATTTCTTTAAAAGTATCCTGAGGCCAAGCAGGATTAACACTGAAGCAGAAACTATCCTAACTACAAGATTATGTCTTGTTAAGAATTCATCAATTTGCATTACTCCAAGAGATGCTATCAAAGCAAAAATAGTATCAGCTGTAGCACTTCCTAAGCCTGCAGCTAAACCATTCTTTCTTCCCTTCTCTAGAATTCTATGAAGAGCATAAAAAGTTATTGGTCCTGAAGGTAATGAAGTTATTACACCTGTAATAAATGCTTTTATAAATAGTAGTATGTTCATATTATCTCTTGATTTCTTTCATATTTTATTTGAATAACTAAAATGCTGATTGACAGATTCTGTAAAGTTTTTTTTTCTTAATGAATATAATAAAATAATGTAAGAGAAGAATAAAATGATAGTTATAGGTATATTTTTTTTAGGTGTTTTACTAGGTTCAATTGGCAAAAAGTATCAAAGACTATTCTATTATAGTGAGATTTTAACATCTGTGAGTCTTTATCTTTTGCTTCTTTTTTTAGGAATTTCAATAGGCAAGAATTCCGAAATTATTGATAATATGGCTTCAATTGGATTAAAGGGATTTTCTTTTGCAATAGCTTCCGCTTTGGGATCTATTATCTTAATTATCCCCCTCTACCTAATCTTCCCTAAAAAGGACAAATAATGGGAAATTCTTTTAAACTATTATTGATCTTTTTAGCTGGCATTGGCCTAGGGCTAGTAAATATACTGCCAAGTAATCTTAATATTGATAAGATTTCAGAATATCTGCTTTATCTCCTAGTTTTGAGTATTGGGATAAGTATAGCTAAATCAGAAGGAATTCTCAAAATAATCAAAACTTATCATTTAAAACTCTTCCTTCTTCCTCTTTTTATTACCATAGGTAGCCTGCTAGCAAGCCTTATATTAGGCTTTTTCTACTCTGATATATCTTTAAAAGACTCTTTAGGTCTAGGAGCAGGTTTGGGATATTACAGTTTATCTAGCCTCATGATCTCTCAATATGGCTTCAAAGAAATTGGAGCTATTGCTCTTATTAGCAATATTATTAGAGAAATCTCAACTTTAATCTTAGCCCCTCTCATGATAAAAGTATTTGGACGATTCTCACCAATAGCAAGTGCAGGAGCTACTTCTATGGATACTACTCTAGCTGTTATTATGAAATATACAGACAAGGAAAATGCTATAATTTCTATGTTTAATGGGGTAACATTGAGTATTCTTGTACCTCTACTAATTACTTTAATCTACGAAATTTTATAAAAGTAAAATCCAGATTAGCATAAAAAAGACTGTTTCCTTTTGGCTCTTTCTCAAGTAGACTGGAATTCCTCAACCCTAGATAAGGACTTAGGACGGAGTCATTTCCCACTCTACTCGGGAGAGAGCCTTACTTGTTGATTATATTCTTTGCATAAAAACTAATATCTATTAACTTTTATTATATAATCTCATTGATGCAGTAGAGCTAAAGAATATTCTGCTATTCTCAAAGATCTACTAACTTATTTGGGATAATAAATAATGGAGTTTTAATGAAAATAAAAAATATAATTTGGGATTTTGATGGAACTATAATGGATACTTATCCAGCTATTGCTACTGCAACTTACAATATAGCCAAGAAGAATAATATTGAAACTACTTATGACCAGATTCTTAAAATGACCAAAGTCACCCTTCGCTATGCTCTTGAGTTTATAGCTGATAAGACTTCTAAATCTTACCCTGACCTCTTCCAAGAATATCTACATGAATATGATAACTATGATATATCTAAACTACCTGTCTTTGATAAGGTTGTTGATATCCTAACTTTCATAAAAGATCAGGGAGGAAAAAACTATATTATTACTCACCGAGGAAAAGCTTCTCTTATTAAACATCTTCAGGAGAAAAAGCTTGATAACTTCTTTTCTTACTTGATAACTGGAGATTGTGATTTCCCTAGAAAACCTCAAGCTGATGCCTTTATCTTTCTGCGAGATAAGTATCAATTAAGCAATAAAGATACTATTGTAGTTGGAGATAGGTTGCTAGATGTCCAAGCTGGATATGGGGCTGGTTTCAAAGGTATTCTCTATAAAAACCCTAGTGATTTCTCAGGTAAGCTAAAATCTATCGATGATTACAAAGAGCTATTAGACCTTGTTCAGAATTAGTGAAAGTTAAGAAAAAAGACTCCTGAGGTAATCATCATTTTGAGAACTTAGTTTAACTTTTAGAATATAATAAGGAAGTGAGAAGCTAGGTAAGGATTGTAGTTTTACGTAATCCTTTTCGGTAACTACTAAAGAATTTAACTTATATTTACTTATAGCTGCATTAATTCTCTCCCGGAAGTTGGGATCTTGGAAATCAAAATGATCTGAGAGTTTGAAGTGCATCTCATAAGTCAAGCCATATGTTCTAGCAGTCTTTTCAAAACCTTGAGGATAGCCTATACCTGATAAAAGAGCATTTCTCCCCTTATTAACTTCTGCTAAATCAACTTGATTATCATTACTATCATATAAGCCAATAGGCTGATAGTTAAACTTTAAAATCTCCTTACCTGAGTTAAGCAAGTTCAGGGGGATATGACTTTCATCTAACTGATTCCAAATTATGGCAGTAACATATTGAAGAGACTTTAGTGATTCTCTTAATAAGCCAGCTGGTAGAACAAAACCATTTCCTAAAGCAAAACCAGAGTTAAAGACTACAAAATCATAATCATGTTCTACTCGCAGATGCTGAAAAGAATCATCTAGGATTACATAATCGGTATCTGGATATTCTGATTCTATAAGCTTTAAGGCTTGACTTCTATCTCTACCCACTACTATGGGGATACCTGGCAATTTCTTAGCAAGCAATAAGGGCTCATCTCCAGCTTTAAGGGCTAATTCAAAGATTTGTTGCTTATTAGAGATAAAAACTGTTTTATTCTCATATTCTCCTTTGTAGCCCCTATGTGATACTACCACCTTCTTACCTAAAGATTCTAGGAGATTACAAAGATAAATAGTAAAAGGAGTTTTACCTGCTCCTCCCGAAACTATGTTACCAATACTAATAACTTTTAGCTTAGATTTATAGGCTTTTTTCAACTTCTTTCGGTACAAGAAACGTCTTAAGCTTTGTATAGAAGCGTAAAGAAGACTAGGAGCTAAAAGTAGGTATGATAAAAGCGACCTTTTTCTGAGATGCTTATCAATAAAAGTCTGAATATCCATTGCTTATCCTTTTACTAATTATATTTTATAAGTCACTATAAATAATCAGTCATTAATCTGTCAAATAATCAATGAAGAGAAATTATTCTTGCCAAAAAAATAGGATAAATAATCTAATACAATATGAAATATTATCAAATAGCCTTAAATATAGATATCGCAAATACATTTACTTATGCAAGTAAAGAGAGTCAAGCTCTTAACCGAAGGTGCATTGTGCCTTTTGGAAAGACTATTCGAACAGGCATTATTGTAGATGAAGCTAAAGAGATTAATCCCAAAATCAGTTACAAGGAAATCATTGAAGTAATTGATAAACAGAATATACTTGCTCCTGATCTATGGAGATTGAGTTTCTGGATGTCTGCTTATTATCACTGTAGTCTCGGTAAGGCTATGTTTTCAATGCTCCCCAAGGGAATATCGGTAGAGATACAGACTGAAATCAGGGTAGTAGATGATAAGCTTTTAAAAGACAAGGCAGGATTCCTATTTGATATAATAAAGAGTGGTTCTTGGTTTGATTTGAATGAAATCAGAAGTAATTTTTCATCCAAATTAACTTATGCTTTATTAGAGGATCTTGAGAGATTAGCCTGTATAGAGATTAAAAGAGTTTATGATAAAAAAGTTAAAGTTAAGAAAGCTAACTTTATTTTTTTAGAAGAAGTAGATGAGCTACCAAAGCTTAGTAGTAAACAAGCAGCTGCTTATGATTTGATTAAGAATAGTGATAAAGTGATTGGTCTTTCACAAATAGCCAAAGACTATTCTTATTCAATTATCAGAGCACTACAAGAAAAATCACTAATCAAAATTATTCCCCTAGAAGTAAGTGATAATATAGATTTATTGCCAGTTCGAAAAGAAAGAAAAATAGTAAAACTTACTAGTGAACAAGCTAGTGTTATTGATAATATTGAAAGAGAACTTGAGAAGTATCAAGTCCACCTCCTCTATGGAATTACTGGAAGCGGTAAAACAGAAGTCTATATAAGAATAATGGAAAAGATATTGAGTCTAGGTAAAAATGCCCTCTTATTAGTACCAGAAATATCTCTCACACCCCAAGCAGTTGACAGATTCTATAGTGCCTTTGGAGAAAAGATTGCAATTTTACACAGTCATCTAACTGATAGAGAAAGATTATATGAATGGAAAAGAATAAAGAATCAAGAATGTAGGATTATTATTGGTGCTAGGTCTGCTATCTTTGCTCCTTTAGAAGATATTGGTTTAATAATAGTTGATGAAGAACATGAAGGTTCATATAAGCAAGATAATAGTCCACGATATAATGCCCGTGATTTAGCTGTCATAAGAAGTAAAATCAACAATTGTCCTTTAATTTTAGGTTCAGCCACTCCCTCATTAGAATCTTGGAATAATGCTATTTCTGGTAAATATGTCCTCAACACGCTACTCAATCGCCCGCAAGGAATATATTTACCACAAGTCCATATAATTGATATGAAAAAGCAGGAGGGAGACTTCTTAATATCTCAAGAGTTAATAGAGGCAATTAAGGAAAATTTAGCAAGAAAAGAGCAAACTATTCTTTTCCAGAATAGGCGGGGTTATTCAACCTTCTTACAGTGCAAAAAGTGTGGAGAGTTAGTAACATGCCCTAATTGTGATATTAGCCTGCATTATCATAGTTATAGTGAAGAAGTAGTCTGCCATTATTGTGGCTATCGCAAGGCTGTTCCCAGAAAATGTGAGGCCTGTGGTAACTATTCTTTTATGTATGGAGCTGGAGGTACCCAAAAGCTGGAAGAGCAAATCAAGGCACTCTTTCCTTCTGCCAAGATATTAAGAATGGATTCTGATACGACCAGCAAAAAGAAATCTTATACTGATATGTATGAAATGATGTCAGATGGTTCTATAGACATTCTAATTGGCACCCAGATGATATCAAAAGGATTAGATTTCCCCAATGTTACCCTTGTTGGAGTTATTTTAGCTGATATAAGTTTGAATCTTCCAGATTTTAGAGCTTCAGAAAGAGCTTTCCAGTTATTAACTCAAGTAGCAGGACGAGCAGGCAGAGGAGATAAGGTTGGTCAAGTCTATATCCAAACCTATCTTCCAAATCATTATGCAATTAAAAATTCAGCTAAACAAGATTTTTTAGCTATGGCAGAAATTGAGCTGCAAATGAGATATAATCTTTTCTATCCACCTCATTTCAGACTAGCCAGAATTCTCTTTTCCCATCAGAATGAAAGCACTATTACTAAGCTATTCAACAAACATCAAGGCTTTTTCGATTCCCTCTTTCATAACTATGATTTTCAAGAACTTAAAGTACTAGGACCTTGTCCTGCTCCTTTAGTTAAAATTAATAATAAATACCGTTATCATGTAATTTTTAAAGGAAAGGACGTAGCAATAATCTCTTCGGTGATTAAAGCTTTTAAAGAAGAATTTGCCAAAAAAACTAGTGTTAAAATCGACATAGATATAGACCCATCTTCATTATTATAAAAATATATCTTGCCATTATAATAAAGTAATGTTTACATGGCCTCATAACAATAAGTGAGGTAAACATGGTTTTTCTTATAATAGCATTGTTAAGTTCTCCGCTATTTGTTCAAGCATATGAAATAGTTTGGAGAACAAATTTTGAGAATGAAGAAGGTTACGGTTATAACGGAGATAATTTATACTTACCTACAGATGAGTGGAGTATTGATTTACGGGGAACATCTTTATCTAATCGCTATTACAAAGTAGAAAATGGTATTCTAGAAGGTAAAAGATTTTTATGTTCATACCAACTTAATGACAATCTTGAAGGAGTAATCTGGCAGAGTCGAGAAATCTTGCTTAATGCAAATCAAGATTACTATTGTCTTTTTTCTTTAGGAACTTCTAGCAACTGGGATCAAGGTTATACTGGCTTATTATGTGATTTTATCAAGCTAGGTTATTATGATGATAATCAGAATTATCATCAAGTCTATTTAAAAGACGGTGTAACTAATCGGGGAAGAATAACTGGTATGATCAGGAATACAAGTTCATGTAAGCTAGTAGTTGAAGTAGATATGAATGCTTATGATGAATTTTTTCATTTAATATCTGCAGGGATATATAAAGCTACTTCACTGGGTAATTCTTCCGACTTGATCATCAGCAAACTCTGTTCTCCTAGTTTTTTCGAAGGGGATGAAAGATATATCCAAATTACTAACATAGGAAGCCAACTTATCGATCTTTCCCACTACAGTCTAGAAGCAATACACAATAATAATGTACTTAAGACTTGGGATTTACAAGGACTGATTATCCCTAAAGAAAGTCTGGTAATTGGGGATACTGATGCAGATGATCTTTTCTGTGATATAGGAGACAATACTTGGTCTAGAAAGAATCTTTCTTGGCAAGGGATAACAACAGACAATGATGGAGCACAATTAGTTAGGGCAAACAGCAAAGAAATAACAGATAAGGTTGTAGGGGTAAATTTCAATAATGGCTATGCAGTAAGAGATTATTCAGCTCTATTAGCTACTAATGAAACAGATCCTAGCTCTTGGAACTATTATGAGATTGATTCTGCTAGTCAATCATATCCAGGAGTATTTGATATTGATCAAAGTCTGCCTGTTGAACTTCTATCAACAAATTTTCAATTCACTGATGCTGGTTTTTCCTTTACTTGGACAAGCCAACAGGAAACTAATCTTATAGGATATAACCTATATTATTGGTCAAGAGAAGACCTTGCTATGGCAATTAAAGTTAATTCTCACATGATATTTGCCAACAATTCAGTACAATTTAATTCTTATTCTTATCCTTTGACTGAACTTGCTAGTTCAGGTTATCTGTGGTTAGAAATAGTTTCCAGCAATCAGGCAAGTATTTTTACTAAAGCCACTTATTACAATAAAGATAATTTAGCAGATAATCAAGATGCTCTAGAAATTATAGATTCAGAAATAATAGCAGTCTATCCAAATCCTTTTGGTTTGGGAGCTTTACTGGAAATTAAGCAAAAACAAGAGGAGATTGAGCAAATTTGCCTTTATAATATTAAAGGTCAATTAGTAGGAGAGGTTACAGTTCAAAAATCTGTTGGTAAATATAAGCTTGATAAAGTAACCGCTAACCTAGCTAGTGGAATCTATTTTCTGCAAGTAAAATTTAAAAATTCAGTAATAAATAAGAAACTTATCTTGACTAAATAAGATTTAATTATTGTATGTTATAAAAAGTGATTTATCTTGTTTTAAATGCTGTTAAATAAACAATAAGGGAAGATAAAATAAATGAAAATTGTGTAAAATATTTATTCAGCTCAAGGATAATTGAGTTTATTTATATTTATCAAAAAAAAGAATGAGGGTAGAATGAAAAAACTTATCTTTATAATGCTAATTATAGCCAATGTGTGGACACTCTTAGCAATAACTAAAGAGGTCATAGATAATGAGTCCCAGTTAATTATAGAAGTAACTAACAATGATTTTAAGATTTCTGATGAAGGAGATTTTCTTAGTATAACTGCCCCCAATACCTCTTCTGGTGGCCAAGCTGGACAAGCTAATATTCCTTATTATGTCATGCAATTATCTACACCAGAGAACTTTACTCCGCAAGTAAGTATAAATGTTTTAGAATCCAAAACTATTTCTCTGAGCAAGGCAATTCAACCAATACCTGATGTTGTAAAAGGTAAATCTACAAACAGATATATTTATCAACTTAAAGAAGATAAATATAGAGAGAAATTACCTCAAATTCAGATTTCCCCAAATCAAAACTTTAGGTCTATATCTTTTACAGAAATCAGATTTAACCCTTTTCAATACAATTATGATAATAAAACTTTGGAAATCATAACAAAAGCTGAACTTATTACTTGGATCCCTAAGTCTAAGACTAAAGGCAAGCAGTTAGATAGACTTGAAAATGATTTTGTTACTGGATTAATTCAACCTGAAGAATACCATGTAGCTAAAGTAAAATACCGTGATATAAACTTCAGTGATTTTTCTGTGGCTAATCACTGGTATAAAATTGAAGTTGACCAAGACGGTATCCAGGCTCTTACTTATAATAAGCTCCAGGACCTACTTCCAGTTGATGATATTGACCCAAGGAACTTTAGAATATTTACCACTGGTGGACAGAAGATGTATGAAAAAGAAGCAGATGCTGGCAATCCTTTTAGGGAAATACCTCTCTTAATTGAAGGTGAAGCTGATGGCTCTTTTGATAATAATGATAGAATTATTTTCTATGCAAGAGATAGAAATGATTATGATTACCTCAGTAAGTTAAGCGACTTCATGGCTATCAACCCCTATTCTGATAAGGGTATCTACTGGTTAACATTTGATGCTGTTTTAAGCTCCTTGCCCCTAAGAATGGACTATGAAACTGATTTAACTTCTCCAAACATTACAAGAAGTAATAATCCCCAATCAAGTAGATATGAAAGAGAGTTTTATAAAAGGCTTCAGACTAATCTTTACTGGTATTCAAATTTCTTAACAGGAAGCTCAACTACAACAAATTCCTTTGATTTATCTGTTTCTGATCTTGACCCTTCAGATAATAACGCCAACAGTAGAGTTAAAGCTGTCTTAATCGAAGAGTATAACGGATCTTCCTATTCCTCTAAAAGACATGAAGCTTATCTGTCCCTTAACAACCTAAAAGTTTCTGATAATAATGTCTGGTATGGCTACACTTACAAAGAAATCATAGGTCAAGCTAACAATCTTACCAACGGTAATAATAGTGTTTCTGTTACTATTGAAAGAAATAGATCTGATAATCTCTATCTTGATTATATAGAAATTCAATACATAATGAAAAATATAAAACACTCAGGCAAGCAATTAGGTATTAATTTTAGAGATGAAGATCTTGGCCAAACTATTAGATATTCTGTAGAAGGATCCTTTAGTTCAAATACAAGAATCTTCTCAACTAATGATATCTATGATGTGAAAATGCTTAACTATTCTCTGCAAGGTAATTCCCTCAGATTCAATGGCTTTACCCCCTTTTCTAACCTTAATAAATCAGAATACTATGTGCCTAAATTCTACGTTACCAACAATGACTACCTTACACCTAATATTGAAGCTGTTGAACCTGTAGATATAATTTCTCAGTCCCTTAATAAAGAAAGTATCATTATTTATCCTAATGACTTCTCTGAGCAAGCCTTGAGACTTAAAGCTATCTACGAAAATATTTATAATTCACCAACAGTAGCTCTTAACTTGACAGATATTTTCAACCAGTTCTCTGGTGGAATGGATGATCCTACTGCTATCAGAAACTTCCTTTCCCATCTCTATAGCTTAGAAGTTGGTAAAAACTTGCATTATGTAACTCTACTAGGTATTGGTACTTATGATTGGAAAAACTATAAAGCCTTTTCT
Source organism: Cloacimonadales bacterium (SeqCode) (assembly GCA_963663475.2). Lineage (GTDB taxonomy): Bacteria > Cloacimonadota > Cloacimonadia > Cloacimonadales > JAFGVF01 > JAEKNW01. Next base: position 410,517 of record CAXXJV010000001.1, read on the forward strand.
GCTGATAAAAATCAAATGATTATCTATCAACAAGGGAACTCCTCAACTAATGATGCTGTAACTTCTGATGACTATTTTGCTTATCTTACTCAAAACAGATTCCCTGAACTTGCCATAGGTAGATATCCAGCTAAAAATCAAAATGAATTAAACATGATGCTGGATAAATTTGAAGTATATTCAAATAAAGACTTTACTATTGACTGGTGGAGAAATACAGGCCTCTTTGTAGCTGATGATTTGAAAAATGGTACTGCTACAAATGAGACTAGTCATACTGTCCAGCTAAATCAAGCTATAGATAATGCTCCTCCGTCTCTCATTAATGAAAGAATTTATGCTTATCTCTATGAACCTGACGAGTTTGGTAAGAAACCAAATGCTCGTAAAGACTTTATTGACGCTATAAATCAAGGAGCGCTTTTAACTTATTACTCAGGACATGGATCTTATGACCAATTAGGTACTGAGGCTTATTTCCGCCAAGGTATTGACACTCCCCTCCTCACAAACGACCTAAAAAGAACTTTCTTTATATCAGCAGCTTGTGATGTTTCTCAGTTCGATAGTCCTGACTTTGATTGTTTATCTTCTGATCTACTCAAATATGATGCTGGCGGTGCTATTGCAACTTATGGATCTACCAGACTTTGTTACATTCCAAACAATAATATTATGGTAGGAAATCTCCTATATTTTGCTTTAGATAATAGACATGATATTGGTACTGCTATTATGCTATCAAAGACAAGAGAAACATCTTCAGATTCTAATACCATAAACCAATCTAAATATATACTCTTTGGAGATCCCCATCTGGAAATAACCCCTCCTGAAAGCAGAAATAATATTGTATTTGAAAATAATACAAACTCTTTCAAAGCTAGAGAGACTGTTAAGTTCTCAGGGGAACTAGCTTCTACTAATATCCAACTAGCTAAAATCTTAGCTTTTCAATCTGATACTTTTACCAGTTTGGGGGGTCGAGATATACTCCTACCTGGAAACTATATCTTTAATGGTCAAACAAGTTTAACTAATGGTCTATACTCTTCAGCCTTTGTTGTACCTGATGATATAACTGATGGAGAATTAGGTAAAATATTAGTTTATGGTATAGATGAATCTAGTAATCAAGAGTTTTTGGATTATTATTATCCGGTAGAATTTGCTGGTCAAAGCTCCAATATTGTAAATGATTCACCACCAGAAATATCACTTTGGTTAGAATCATACGACTTCAGAGAGGGAGATGTAGTTTCCCAAAATCCACTGCTCCTTGTTGAAATTAGTGATGAGAACGGAATTAATGTTTCTGGTGGTTCAGGACATCAACTACTCTTAATGATAGATAATGACTTCAATTCTTATGACATTACTCCATTTTTCAAATATGATATTGATTCTTATCAGTCTGGTAAATTAGAATATCTTATCAATGACCTTAATCCAGGTAACCACATTCTTAAAATACTAGCTTTTGATAACCTTAATCAACCATCTGTAAAAACTACAAGCTTTAAAGTTAGTGATTCATCTGAAATTTCCATCTCAAACATCCTACCTTACCCAAACCCTATGCCTAAAAGTGGAGGCGATTTTACCTTCATGCTTAGTAGTGATGCTGAGATAAATATTGATATCTATACCTTTACTGGTAAAAAAATTAATAGTCTCAAATCATTTGCCACTAAAGGCTTTAATACAGTTAGGTGGAATGGCAGAGATAAATCAGGGGACCAACTGGCTAATAATACTTATTTCTATATCATTAAAGCTACTGCTGAAGGGAAAAGTGTAAGTAAGAGAGAAAAATTTATAATACTAGATTAATAGAGGAAAAATGCTAAAACAAAATAAAAGAGTAATAGAAAAAAATCTATCTCTTAAGAAGATTAATAACCTAATCTTAGGAAACACATCACGTCTTATTTCTAATTTTACTCATAAGAGCCATATTTGGGGTTATCCGACCGCTGTAATGATTGAACCGACCAATATATGCAATTTGAAATGCCCTCTTTGTCCATCTGGAAATGGGACTCTTAAGCGAGCTAAAGGATATATGAAATTATCACTCTTTAAAAAAGTGATAGATGAAATTAAAGATTACTCAACTATGGTTATTCTGTGGAATCAAGGAGAACCTTACCTCAATCCAGAGATTAACCAAATGATTAAGTATGCAACTGATGCGGGACTATTCACCTTAATTTCTACAAACCTTAATGCTGATATGGATGCTGAAGCAGTAGTTAAATCAGGTATCGACAGTATGATTGTTTCTCTTGATGGAGCCACTCAGGAAACTTATAATCAATATAGGGTTAATGGAGAATTGGATAAAGTGCTAGCTAATGTAAAAGCCCTTGTGCAAGCAAAAAAGAAACTTAATTCTCCAAGTCCAATAATTAGATGGCAATTCCTTGTCATGAAACATAATGAGCATGAAATTGAACAAATAAAGCAGATGGCTAAAGAACTTGAAGTTGATCAACTCAGCTTTAAAACAATCCAAATCTATACTAAGGAAGATATTAAATTCTTACCTGATAATCCTAAGTATAGACGCTACAATATCTCAGGAAATGATTTTGAAATTAAGTTTAAAATGGAAAATAAGTGCCGAAGAATGTGGCAACAACCAGTTGTAAATTGGAATGGTGATGTTGCTATTTGCTGCTTTGATAAAGATATTGATTTCCCTGTAGGCAATGTAAGAGACCAATCATTACTATCAATCTGGCATGGGAAAGATTTTCAAAAGATGAGAAATGCAATTCTTACAAATAGGAAAGCCTTTGAAATCTGTAGAAATTGTGGAGAAGGTGTAAAGTTAAGAATTCAAGAAAAGAATAACTAACTAATCCCAGCTAGTGTAGTAGAACTTTAGTAATACTTGGCTAAAGCTACGTATCACAGGTGAAGAGTGCAGATTATTCTTCTGCAAAATTAAACCCAGATAGTGTAGTAGAGCTTTAGTGAAGAGTGCAGATTATTCTAGCAAAATAGCTTACAGAATTTTGACGCATATATTTTATATATTCGGAGAAATTATGGAAGTTACTTTTGCAGAAGAATATAGTGCTGTTCACAAAGGTCTACTGCATTATTTGGGTTAAAACTCCTATAAGGGGTGCAGGCTACTGGCAAAGTCAAATTCTCTGAGCCCTGGAAGGACGACATTATTATTGCATTCTCAGATGTTAACAGAATCACCGTTCGAAGTCCCTTACCTAGCATTGAGAATGGTCAACTTTTGTTTAGCAATTGGCCTTTCCTTGCTTATTCCTTTCTTTACACTCTTTCGATGAAAGTCCAGATTTCATCGAAAGAGTGTAAAGGAAGGATTAGGGATGCAATAGTCTATTTTTATAAATTTATCCCGAATAGTGCAGGAGAGCTTTAGAGAAGATTTCAATAATTTTCTGCAAAAGTAAGCTAGGTAAATTGGCTCAAGTTCAAGTCTGGTGGCAATAATATAGGAAAATGAGAATATTCATTACTATATTGATTCATCAAAAATCCCTGAAAGGGATAAAAAATAATTTAGCCCAGGGTAAGATGCTGACTTATGAAGGCGTAGCTTTAGCGAAGATTCAAAGTATCGCAACCCTGGATAATGATGGCAACCCAAAGATATTACTCTGTAAGGGTTTAATAAAAGGATAAATAATGTAAAAAAAAAGCCAACATCTTACATAGGTTTATTTTCCTAAACAAGTGTTGGCTATATATTTATTAAATCTTAAATTTATAGATTGAGCTAGTAAATACTAAGCAAATCTAAAAATTTCAATTAACCCGAATGGTGCAGTAGAACTTTGATGAAGAGTGCTAGATTCTTTTAGCAAAATAAGTTACAGAATTTGAAGGCATATAATATATATATTCCTGAAAATTATGTAGCTTACTTTTGCAAAAGAAGATAGTGCTATTCGCAAAGGTCTACTGCATTATTTGGGATTAATCTTCTTTTTCTAAATCTAAACGACTTTTAATGATTTTTTCTGTTTCTATAGCAATCATTAACTCTTCATTAGTTTGAACTTTTAAAACTTTCACCTTACTATCTTCTGCTGAAATATCTAAAGTTCCACCAACCCACTGATTGTTGTTCTTTTTATCAATCTTAACACCTAGATAATCCATATCTTCACAAACTAACTCACGTAAGATTGGCATATTTTCACCAACACCACCTGTAAAGACTATTACATCTACACCATTCATTGCTGCAGCATAAGCTCCAATATATTTTTTGATTCTGTAAGCATAAACATCATGAGCTCTAATTGCTCTATGATCATGGTCTTTAAGAATTCCATCTTCAATAGTTCTCATATCATTAGATAATTGAGACAAGCCTAACATACCAGATTTTTTATTGAGAAGATTATTAACTTCTGCAGAAGACATATCTAAATTTTCTTGTAAAAATAATGGAATAGCAGGATCTAAATCTCCACAACGTGTTCCCATTACAAGTCCTTCAAGAGGAGTTAATCCCATTGAAGTATCTACAGAATCTCCATTCATAACTGCAGTAATAGAAGCACCATTTCCAACATGACAAGTAATTATTTTTAAATCTGTAACAGCTTTACCTAAAAATTCAGCAGCTTTTAAAGAAACATACTTATGAGAAGTCCCATGGAATCCATATCTTCTTATTTTATGTTCAACATAAAGTTCGTAAGGAATTGCATATAAATAAGCTTTTTCAGGCATTGTTTGGTGGAAAGCAGTATCAAAAACACCACATTGAGGTGTTCCTGGAAGATATTTATAAACAGCTTCAATACCTTTGATATTGGCAGGGTTATGTAAAGGAGCTAAATGAGTGCATTCTTTTAAAGCATGAACAACAGCATCATCAATATAAACTGATCCTGAGAAATATTCACCAGCATGAACAACCCTATGTCCTACAGCATCAATTTCTGCTGGAGAACTTATACAACCTTTGTTTTTATCTAATAAAAGATCTATGATATCTTTTAATCCTTGTTCATGATTAGCTATAACCATTTCTTTCTTTTTGAAAGTATGTCTTTCACTTTTATAAGTAAAAAGAGAAGTTTCATCGCCAATATTTTCAACAATACCTTCAGCTAAAAGTTGCTCATTTTCTTTGTTAATCAATTGATATTTGATTGATGAGCTACCACAATTTAATACTAATATCTTCATTATGTCTCCTATTCTCAATATAATTTATAATTATGGGTTCAGGATTTAAAATATTGGGATAGTGTCAAATAAAATTTGCTGATAAAAAAGAAAAAGAGTAAGATAAATATCCTACTCTTTATAATTTATTCTTAGCTAGATTACTCGAATCTCTGACTAATATTTATTGTATAAGTTCCAATATCAACTAAAGCTCGACCTTCAATAATTTTTTGTAGATTTGCAATAAAAGTCTTATCATTAATTGAACCTTGTCCTCTTATGATAGCCTTGATTATCTTATCATCTTTAAAAATTAGACGAAAATCTAACTTACCTCTGATAGTTTTACGTAGTTTATAGCTATTGAATTCTTGATTAATTCTAGGAAGAATAGCACTAGTAAACCACTCTCGAATCTGAGTCTCTTTTTCATTATCTGTAAGATCTCTTCTTTCGCGTTTAGTTCTTTCTATTTGCCTTTTCTCTAGTTCTGTATCATCAATTTCTGTAGATTCAATAGTTTCTACTTTTTCAAATCCATCACCTAGATTACTATTTAAAGTTCCAATATCAGCTGTTTCTCCAGAACCAATTCTGGCAGTTCTTCTACCTCGAACATCACTAGCTCTAACACCTCTAGCAGACACAACTGCAGTATTTATTTGACTATCAGCTTGTCTTCCTAAGGCTTCAGCAATTCCACCGTAATCTGAATCTGTATCAACATCGATATCAAAGGATGAGCTAGCCCTTGATGTACCTCTAAGTCCTCTAACTCTACTTCTAACCGCTAAGGCTGTACCTGTACCAGCTTGATCACCTCCACCTTCACCAACATTTTGATATCTTTCCTGTGAGTTAGCTTGAGCTGATCGTCTTCTCTGAGCAATTCTATCTTGAATTCTTTGAGCATCTGCTGCTCTTTGCTCAGCTTCTTCCTGAGCCTTGGCTTCAGCTTCTCCATCTCCCTCTTCTATAATTTCAGGTTCTTCATAAAATTCAGTAGTTTCCTGACTAATTTCAATTGGAGACTCAACTTGCATACTAACCATAATATTCTCTTCAGTTCTATCAAAGATTGTTTTTGCTCGGGAAGGAGTATAGGTCCATCCCACAATTGAAGCAAAAATTATTATGGCTAAAATTACAGAGATAACAGTAAAGCGAGTTACTTTTTGCTGAGTAGATATAGCTGGCCAACGATTAAGGAGACTAACCAATTTCTTTTGTTCAGCAGTTAGCGGAGCAGGCTTTGGTATGGCTCTGAAGGAAATAGTAGTATTTTCATCAATTACTACTTCTCCTTCATAATCTTCATTAAGATATAAACGATTATCTTTGAGCAGGCCTAGACTTTTAATTTCATCAAGAGATAAGTCTTTATCTCCCTTCTTAACACTAATAGAAAATGATTTTAATAAATTAAAATAGTATTTCCCATTCTCATTTATTATTAAATCATGTTTCTTAGGGAATGAGGGATTGTATATCTGCCATAATAGACTTGGGTCCGAACCAATAGTCAGCTTTTTACCAATTAAAAAGTGTTTATTAGTTGTACCTTCAGAAAATGCGACAGAGAATTGCTTTCCCTTATACAGATATTTTATTAGGAATCTTTTATTCATTATAAACCTCCTAAGCCGTAAGCTGATAGAAGTCTATAATAATCATCAGTTTCTCTTTTAACAAAATCTGTAGCAAAATAGAGTTTAAACTCTTTAGATTTTGATAGAGTTGTAACTGATGAGTTCTCATCATTCCAAATATCTATAAGCATTGATTTAATTGTGTTGATATATTTAAAAGGAGTGTTTCGGTGAGCTTTAACTCTCACTACAACAGGCTTATTGCCAATATTATCTCCAAGTATAGAATGAATAGTAACATCTAAAGCGCGAGTTTTAGCTGTCATCACTTCACTTGTAGTATTATTAATGTCTTCAAGCTTTGCTATAGCAATTTGCTCAGTTGAATTTTCACTCTTATAAGTTATTACACCTGAATCTCTTCCAGTATAACTTACATTAAGAGATATGATTTTACTATTATCTGCAATCTGTTCTTCAAAGAGTGCTTCTTCAAGTTCTACACCTTCAGGGACCAAATCAGGGTCGGATGAAACATTGACCATAACAAATAATAACAAAATTGTTAAAATATCAATTAAAGAAGTAATACTCATCTGCGTAGTTTTTTTTGTTCTGTGTGCTACTGGGCTCATAGTTTACTTCCTTATTCGACTTCACCGATCATAATATCGGAAAATTTCATCTTTTTACATAAGTCCATTGTTTTTACAAAAACACCAAACTTAACATAGTCTTTCGGTATTATAATAATAGGTAAGGACCTATTATCACCTTCAGAGATATTAGAATCACCATATTTATCTTCAAGCATAATTGTACGGTAAGATTTCAAAGCCTCAGATAACTTACTAAAATCAGAAGAAAGAATTTGAGCATACTTTACATCAATTGTATCATTTTTACTGAAGGAGAATATTTCTCCCTCTTCATCAACATTGATAGTAAGTTCTAATTTTTTAATTCTTGCCTGATCTTTATCCTTTTTTTTATCTTCAGATGAAGCAGCTCCACCTGATGCGTTTGGATTAGTCAAATCCAAAGAAATATAAGCAATTGAGACTAAGACCACCATACTCAAGAGCATTGGAATCAGAGTCACGAATAAGTTCATAATCGGGACTAAATCCACTTCTTGGTGACCAGTGCTTCTATTGGCGTTTCTTCCCTGTGAAGGACTATAGATTTTATTTTTCTTTCCAACAGCAGGATTAATTCTCATGATATTAGTCCTGTACTTGGTTATTGATCACATTCATTATTTTTACACTGTTAGCATCTAATTCATTAATAATCTTCTCAGCTCTAGTAGATAAGAAACCTTTAATAAATTGTATAGCGATAGCACCAATAAGTCCTAAAGCTGTAGTACCCATCGCTTGTTTAATACCACCCATAAGAACTTCAGTTTCTGAGATACCAGAGAAAGCCTGGATAAGACCCATGATAGTACCGAGAAGTCCTAGATAAGTTGATGATTGAGCAAGAAGGTCAAACCAGTGAAGACCTCTATCGATTTCAGGAATTGTTTGGTAAGCAGCTTCGTTAAAAGCATTTTGAACTTCTTCCTTTAAGCTGTCACCAGTTTTGCCTGAATTTTTAGCATCTTTATATGCTAATAAACCGATACGATAAATCTGTCCCATTGTAGTTCTTTGAACAAGTTCAGCAGCAGCGATAGCTTCTTTAAGACTACCAGACTTGACTAAACCTTTAATTTTTAAATGGAATTTGTTACTATCAATTTTCTCTTTAACCATTAACTGGTAAAAGCGAATAAGTGCATAGAATACTGAAATTAAAAAGATACCTAGAATAACCCAGGCAAAAACTCCAGATTCTGCAAAAACTCTGATTAAATTTGTTGGCCCAAGTTTTGCAATCCAATCTTCTGAATCTTCTTCAACTTCGGCTGGAACAGATTCTTCGTTAGCATTTTCTTGAGTTACTTGATTTTCATTGACGGCTACATCTCCGTTATCTTGGGCGAATAAAAACCCAAAACAAACAACTAAAAGTAACATAACTAATAATGCAATCTTTCTCATACGATCTCCTATTTGGTTTTTATATAATTTAGTATAAAACTCTATTAGATTTTAATAATTTTTCCATTATGTAGGTTTTAAAGATGAATTCTTCATCTGTTGACATTCTTGAACGAGTAATATCTATGTCAGGTAATCCAGAAGCAAATCTAGTAACTTGCTTAATTTCGATAGAATCATAGATAGTTTCAACATTACCCTCAACCTCTATATAAACTGCATCATCATCTTGATTAGTCTGTGCATTACAAAGGTTAAAAGCAGAAACCAGAATAATTACTAATATCAATATTACCTTTTTCATAATTATCTCCTTTCATTTAGGGTTCGGATTTGTAGATCTATTAACAATCCGTTATCTTGCTTAGGGCTATTGACCTCAAAAATAATCACATTTTTACCTTGGACATAGTAGTCTGGACTAATGTCTAGATATGGGGCATCAGGTGGAGCAAAGTAGTAATATTCTTCGAATCCAACCTGTTGACCGTTTAGATAGATATTAACAGTTTCATTAGCTAAGAAATATATAATACTATCAATAACTTGTCCAGTGACCTCAAATTCTTTAACAAAGTATTTTACAGTTGGCTGATCTTCTATTACTTCTTCCTCAAGCATAGTTGAATCAGCTAGAGAAGCCACGTTAAGGGAATCAAGTCCTGTATTTGCCAACATAAGAGAATCTTCTAGTACTTGTGCAGATAAAGTATCTTGGATATTAAGGTCTGTTAGTAGATTATTTGTATCAACTTGCTTTGTTTCTTCTTGAAGGAGGTCTGTGTTTCTGTACCAAATTGGTATAGCCACAGAATTCTTGAATGCATCTAATTGGTAATAGTCCTCATCAATAGTGCCATAACTAACTTGACCCCAGTTAGGATCATCAATTGTTAAAGTTTCTAATGAATCAGCCCCTAACCAAGTATTATCAGTGACAAGATTAAACTTAACAGCATTGTTGTGAATAAAGAGTTTTTCCTTATCATAAATCATAGCAAAGTTAAAACCGATATTGATATCATCAAATGACTTATTTACTACTTGCAATGAGATGGTATTTTGTCCCTTAGAGTAGTTCAAAGATGCAAGATTATTATCATTACTTAAACCACGATAAAGATATGGGAAAGCTGATAGAGAATCTTCAATTATCCCATCTGGTAAATATAAATTACTAATATCAACTAAATTATCATTAGCTTTGAAGCTGATAGAAACTTGATCATTGAACCAAAAATCTCCTTCCTCGACAAATCTGATTCTAGATGCCATAGGTAAGATAGGACATTCGAAGCTAGTTTCAATATGCAAAGAATCACCAGAAGGAATTGTGTAAATCATGAAATCTCTATATCCATCATTTATCTCACTTTCTTGGATGGCAGAAAAATCTTTACGCATTGAAGCTAAGAAGGGAATTTCTATCTCCTCTTTAGCTACTACTTCTGAAACACCAACCTTTTGTAAGAAAGCTACAATTTCATCTGTCCCAGGTAGAGGATTTGTTATTCCATCGATATATGTTTCATAAATTGATTTTGCATACCCAATACCGATATTATCAAATTCAGTAGCATACTGGCCTCTAACTAGATAGATTTCATCTTCATAAGCATAAAGAATCTCATCTTGTTCCTCATAGGTTAAATCAGTTCTGCCATAGATGATATTTTGATAATTGACATATTGTCCATTTGGTAAGGTAAGGAATTTAGTAATTTGATTATAAATTAAATCACCACTATATTTAGCAATTTTAAATTTAGCATAATCCAACTTATAAATTTCTTCTCTCTTTTCATCAACAGTTAATAAATCACTATCAAAAACTCTTTGGGCATCTTGGTCTATCAGAGCAAATTGATTTTTCACTAATTCAACAAAGTTATTAATTCTCTTATTTTCACCATATAGGTGAGTATTCCATGTAGTAGCATTGTTAACCTTAATTCTTTCATTAACTTCTGCAGGAACATCTATAAATTCCATAAATTTGTTGTATCTAATTTCAAGATCAGCTAAGAATGCTTTCTTTTCTTGTTCTCTTTCATAATCAAGAGTGTATTTATCATAGCGTTCAAGTGATGAAGGTATAGCAATTGTCTCAGCAGGAATACCATTTGCAGTAAAGGTTTCTGCTTGAGCTTTAAAGTCTTCGATTAGAGATAGCATTCTATCCCATTCTTTATTGCGATAGGCCTTTTTAATCTCCTCATCAATAGGAGATAATTGTTCAACTGCATATCTAGGATATCTTACTGATGTATTATCCGTTGCGTAAAGTATCTTAATGTATTCAAGATAGTTTTCATCATCTTCTAGTTCTTCATAAAGACTACAAATAAGGTTGAGGATGTAAATTCTCTCATAGTCAGGGAACTTCAAGTTAAAAGCAACCCATTCTTGGACTTCATCTTCTTTAGATAAAGTTCTACATTTCATCTCAATAGCATTGAAATAATAATCTTCAGCCTTTAAGTCTAGAGAAGAAATATCTAATTTATCTCCTTCTTGGCTAGCTCTTTCATAGATTTCCAGCATCTTTTCAGAAGCTAATAAAGGATCATATGTAGTAAGAGTTGAATCTTGGACAACACCTAATCTGCTTATTAAAATAACAAATGTCTGCTGGTCATTAGGGAATCTTCCCATAAATGTATCTTCAATTTCTTGTGTTCTTTCTTTATAACCAAGAGAATCTGTTATCGAGATAGCAGCACTATAGTTGTTCCATGCTTCTTCAATTGTTTTACTTGCATCACCTTGTTCAAGTAAACGACTAACAGCAGTATCGTAATCACCACCAGCAGCATAGAGAGCTATTGCATTTCTACGTAATTCAGCTTTCTTAGCTTCATCAATAACTGAAGACTGAAGAACTTTTTCCATTTCTTGAGCAGCTTTTACCTTATCTTCCTGGTTATCTGTGCTTTGAAGCTGGCTAATTTTGGCTGATCTATTATTAAAGATTTCTTTTTCATACTCTGTTTTTTTCTCATCATCAACAAACTCTTTAGCCTTAGCGAAATACTCAATGGAAGAATCAATATCACCGTCAGCTTTATATAATTCAGCAAGATTACGGAAGATACTTTCTTTATATTCATCTGAGATATTTAAGTCATTACAAGCTAAGAAGTCTGCTTTAGCTCCATCATTATCCCCCATTCTCCTCTTAGTTAAACCTCTATAATATAAAAGTTTATAAATAGTTTGGTCTTTATCGGGTATATCTGATGTGGATAGGAAATCATAGAATCTATTTGCAATACTTATGTACTGGCTCCTTCTTTCACTTTTAATATCTTCAATTTCTTGAGTACTATAGTTTAAGGTATCAAAATTAGTAGTATCTGTTATTACAGAAACATTATAAGCCCAACTGTAAGCATTTTGCTCTAAATCAGTCCTAATGTCAGTTTCAGGATTTCTATCAATGAAGTTATAAACCTTTTCTATACCATAATTATAAGCAGTAGTATCCTGTTGAGATCTCACATATTTCACAATAGCACTAATATTATTTTGATCATATATTTTAAGACGTTGAGCCCTAATTTCTTCATCAAATCCAACATAATTGGCATATTCCTCTGTTGCATTAGTGAAGGACATTATATTTTCCATGTTAGGATTTGCATCTACTTTACTATATAAGTCTGGTAAGATGAAATCATCAAAACCTTTTTGAATAACCTTAACATATGGACTTAAATCTTGATTCTTATTGTACTCATACCAATCACTAGTATAGCCATATCTTGCAATAGCTTTTCGATATTCTCTTTCACCTCTGATATCTAAAGAGTCTCCTAGTTCAAGAGAATAACGACTCATAGTTGTAATGATTGAATCTGTATAGACAGGGTTTGTAATAGCATATAAATCTACTCTAGACCTAGCGTCATAAAGAGTAATAATATCCTCAAATTCATCAAAGATTCTTTTCTTCTCTAATAGTTTTTGAAAAATATTATTAGCAGTGGATTCATCATAGAGGGTGAAGAGCTTATTCATAACATAATCTTTTGACTTCAGTTCAACATTTGGCAAGTAGTCAACTTCATTTAATGAATAAACGATTATGTCTTCAGCAGCACTATACTTATTCTTTTGATATTCAGTAAACATATCCTTATCTGCAAGCAAGATTTCTAAATCTGCAATAGCTGCTTCATAGTTTTGAATAGCCATTTTGTGCCATGCTCTTTGGAATAAAGCTTCATACTTTTGATCAAGACTACCAAGTGCATATATTTGGTCATAAACTTTGATAGAAATACCGACATACTTTGCTGGGTCATCAGCATCAACAGCAATATCAAAATATAATTTAGCAAGACGTAACATTGATTCAATTTGATACTTACTGTTAACATCCTTACTAAGTTCTAAGTAGTTATCAATTACTTCTCTATATTTACTTACTGATTTTGTGACAGATTCTGGTCGAGGTTGGTAGAAATAGTTTTCATCTTTCATTTTTTCTTCACGAAGATTAGCTATTTCTAAATCTAAAATTTGATTTTTATAATAAGCCAAATTGTAGAGGACCACATCTTTCTGTGGGAAATCAGGGTTTAATTCAAGAACCTTTTGATAGTTATTATAGATTAAATTATAGTTGTTACTATATATAATAGTAGCAATTTCAGCTAAATTAAAGTATAGTTTAAAATTATTATTGAAGTTATTATTCTTGAAGATAAAAGCATTTGTTCTATTATATATGCTTTCATACTGGTCTTCATATTGGCCATATTCAGCCTCAGAAAGAGCTAAAGAATCACGATCTGCTTCTTCTAAACGACTTTTATAATTCTCGTTTAATTTGCGGAAATCTAAATCTAAAGCTATGAAATCAACATAAGTTTGTTGTTCATTTTTTATTTGATTAAATTTATTAAAAGAGTTAGAGTAAATTGATATTTTACCATCTAACTCTTTAAATTTATCCTTAACTTCTGCTTCAGCTTTAGCTGCAACAGTCTCATAATATGTATCTATAACTTTTCTTCTTTTAACTTCTAACTTACTTTCTTGAGCTAAAAATTCTTCTACTTTCTCTTCAGCTAATTCTTGTTTTTCAGATAAGTTTGGGAACTCAGCTAAATCAAACTTAGCCTTAACTCTTATCTCATCTAAATTCTCTTGTTCATCCTTAAGAAGCTGGCGTAGTTCGCTATTTTTTTGAGGATAAGATCTTGTTTTATCTACTAAATTAGAAAGATTAACAATATATTTCTTCTTGAGATAGAGTTGATTAGCATACCAATAGGCTCTCAAGAATTGATCATCATTAGGACTTTCGATATCACTAAGAAGTTCTTCAGTAATATCAAGTAGGTAATCTTCCTCTTTATTTGCCCTGTCTCGATTTGCGATAGCGATTAATTCGTCTTTAGGTCTATTTCTATATTGATCAATAAGATCAAGTTCAACAAAATAGGTTTCAGTTCTTTCAATGAAGGTTAGTTCGAGTTCTTTGATAAGCTGAACAGATCTAGGATCTAAGAAAGAAATCTTTTCTTCTAAAACTAATTGGTTTGCAAGAACTGCTTCTTCCTTACTAGTTATTTGCTCTCTTAAAATATTTTTTCTAGTTTCTTCAGTTTCCATTAAGAGGTTATTTCTTAAAGATCTAATTTCATTCATGAGATTTCTATTCTGAAGTAAACTAGTAAAATAATCATCTACTCTTGCTTGGTAACTAGTCATTAAGTTTGAAGCACTATCTCCATTATTAAGTTCATGGTCAATCAGTATTAAGTTGTAAAGAGTCTGAACATAGAAATCATTAGCATTTTTTGATTCAAGTAATCTTTCAAAAGTGGTTTTTGCCTTTTGGAGATTACCCGCTTTTCTGTGAGCAATACCTATTTCATAGATAACTTCACTTATGTTATCATTGTTCAATTGGCTATATGCTTGATAATAAGAAACAGCTGTTTCGGGATCTCCGTAATGAGAAAACAATCTTGCAATAGAGAGTAGAACAAAGTCATAGTAAGGTGTATCTGGCGAAAAGTTGTTTTGTAAAACATCAAAAATAGCTGTAGCTTCCTCAATTCTTCCTTCAGAAAGAGAAATGAGAGCTAAAGTCGCAGTTGATCTGAGCGTATATTCAGTATCAATAGCAGCTTCTTCCAGATATTTTTGAGCATCATTAAATCTACCGATGTTGTAGAGAGATTGTCCATATCTGAACTTTTGTGATGCTAATTCAAATTCAGGATACTCTTCAACTAATTCCACATATTCTTGATCTTTTCCTGATTTAAATAGAGCTAATTTCCAGTAACGAATGGTTACGTTTTTACGGTTACTGTCTGGATATCTTCTTACTAAATCATTTGCTTTGAGAGTTACCATATCCCAATCTTGAGAATAAACAGCTTTTTTGCAATCGAGAAATAGCAAATCGTCTTGTAGGCTTGCTACATTACGATAGGCCTTAAACATCATACTTCTGATGAAATTAGAATATTCTCGATCATTCTCTTTTATAAGAGTGAAGTAGGCTTCTTCATCTTCGGCAAATTTATCTTCTATTCCAGATATATTATTAGCTCTAAGCAAGTCATTTACTTGAGTAATTCTCTCTTCTTCAATAGCATTACGAATCTCGTCTAAACTGGCAACATCTCCCCCATTATCTGCAGGAGAAGTTTGAGAGTAAAGAGTTAGTAATGATAAGTTTATAAGAAGAAGGATCAACAACATCTTCTTTATACACATACTACCCACTTATCAAATTATTAAGTTAATTAATTTACTCTAATTCTTCTAACTCATCAATTAGGTTATCTAACTCTGACTGTTTTTTCAATTCAGCTTCTCTTAATGCTCTAATTTGTTCTAAGATACTAGAACCAGTACCTTGGTTTGTATTAGTTTCAAGGTTCTGTCTTTGGGTTCTAACTCTTTCAGGATTTGCTTCAAAAACACCTTGTTTAGTAGCTTTAGAGTCTGCCCAACGTGTAATTCTGTATTGGATATTGAAAGCCATTTTTAGGTTGTCTTGATTTTCCTTAATAAACTCTTCAATTTCAATAATAGAGTATTGAAGGGCTAGGTTATTCCAGTTATATTTAGCACCGAAGTTAATGGCATGACCACTTTGTTCAGCGAAAACACTGAAATTGTTCTTAGGGAAAAGAGCAGTTGGATAGTATTCAAAAGTTCCAAAGAGTCCGTTAAAGTCTTGAGCAAGATCTCTTTGTCCTACGAAACGATTAGTTCCGAGTCCAACGGTAACATATAGTTGCATATCTCCTAAAATGTTAACATCTCTAAGAGCCCATGATTTAGTTGCAGCAACGTAGAAAGAGTTCTTTTCATAAGTAGTTGCTTGTGGGATATCTGCCCAATCTTCAAAGTCTTCGTCTTCATAATCAACAGCGTCAGTACCAACTTTTGAGAAGAGGTTATCGACACCTAGGGTAATACCTGGGTATTCAAAAGTTTCTTGAACTAATTGATATTTGAAGTTAGCATAAAAAACTTCATCTCCTGTATATACAAAACCTAATTCTGCTCTATCGAAAAGTCCGTATTTAGCTTGAATAACGTAATTGTATTCATAATCAGCAGGGTCAGTAGATCCTTGTTCTAAACCGTCTCTTAAATATGATGCAAAATTGACTGAGATTTGATTTGCAGGCATAACAAAACCGTCAGGCACATCAATATTGCCTAGGGTTCCAAATGGAACAGCTACAAGAGCATTAATACAAAGTAAAACACTCATAATAAGTAAAATTTTTTCTCTCATCACAATTTCTCCTTTATGTACACTTAATCGTTAATAATCAAGTTTTTTTGAATTTTCTTTTTTTAGTCATTTTCACTCATCTCTAATTAAATGAATTGACAAAATAGAGTCAAGCTTTTTTTTTCATTTTATGAATAAATCTAACAAGAACAAAATATTTGGTAAATTAGGTGAAAGTTTAGCAAGTAGTTATTTAGCAAAAAATGGCTTTGTAATAGTAGAGAAGAACTTTCGTTGTTTTTCTGGCGAGATAGATATTATTGCACAAAAAGAAGATTTATTAATAATTGTTGAGGTCAAATCTAGAAAAAATATTGATAGTGATGAGACCATGCTATCTATTACAAAGTCTAAGCAAAGAAAAATAAGCCGAGCTACTGCTGATTTCATAGATAAGAACCAGCAGTATTCGGACAATTTTATCAGGTTTGATATAATAACAGTTATCAAGCATCCTTACTTGGATGAGTATTCAATCAATCATTATGAAGATGCTTTCTCTTATATTGCAGATGAAAGGTAAGCAGGAATCCATAATTATTCTTGGTAAAAACACAGAATTATGAATGATTTATTTTTTCCTATCTTAAAAAATCTTCATCCAGCAGTGTGTAATTCTTTTATTTAAGTCTTTCTACATCAAAATCTTGACCGAGGTAGAATTTATAATCTGCAGAGACATTAATATCGTTATCATTATAAACATATATTAACTTATGCCCGTTGTTCATATTTACATCAAAGAAGGTGTAGCTAGCTAATTTTTTTGTAGCATATCTCCAGATTTCGTATTCCTTATCATTGAAAACAGCTCTTCTTTCCAATAGAGCGTCAGCATCATACTTATCAGTTGCATCTAACTCGCCAACCATAAATTTTTCAATATCATCAGGAGGACCGTACAAGATATAAATTTTGCCTCTATCAGAAGCCCAGCCTGGTTTATGATGGGAGAATTTTTGATTTGAGTAATCAATTCTTTCTTTTAGGGTAGAGATAAGCATTTCAGGGGTGATAGCCTGGGAATTAGCATATCTTTCCCAGAATTTATTTATTTCTTGTCTTTTCCTAGAGGAAGTGAAGGCATCCCAAGAACTTTGAGTATTAGAATAGCCAAAATATCTCATAAGCTTAAATTCATCATCGCGATTATCAAATATGTAATAAGTTTCACCAGGGTAATCTGAGATTGAGAAATCAGTATAAGTCCTATTGTTTTCAACTTGGTTAAGTGATTTTACGGTAACATAATAGATGCCTTTAGGTAACTTTTGAATGTTAATAGCTTGGGTAATGTTAGCTGTTTCTGAATTACTTAATCCACTTTTCTGCATAAAATCGACTTGCTGATCAAAAGAATCTTTTACTTCAATTATGTAGTCATATTTCCACTGAGATTTGGAGTGTCTTGTTAGACCTTGTAATTGAAAGTAGGCATAAAGACTATCAATAGTCTCTTTATAAAATATTCTTGAAGGGTTGGATTTATAAAGTTTTTTACCTCTATACATATATTTAAACTTATCATTAACTTGTGTGCTGACATAGTCATTTAGTTCAACATCACTAATATAGCGGTCATTAATTAGCTTAAGGTCTTTTTGGAAGATATAGGTATCTTTACTTACCATATCAATAAATTTCATTTCCAAGGTATTGCCCGAGCTGGGGTAATCAAAGCTATATCTATCGATATGTTCACGAGTTTTGGATTCAATATCTTTTAGATCAGAGACAATAATTTGTTCAGCAAAAGCCTCCTGGTGGAGTATTTTATTACTATTGTATATTTTAACTTCAATTCTTAACCCTGCAATAGCTCCACTCTTATCTTCGTTAATTTTAAAAGTAAGGTCTTGATATTTCACAGAATAGTTAACATCAATAATGGTGCGTTGATTTGCATCAAAAAAGTTAAGACCTTCAACACTAATATTCAAGTTCTTTGCCCAAGACATTGCTATCATTGATAATAGCACTAATAAAATGAATGTTTTTTTAGAAATCATACTCTTCTTCTTTGTTGTATAGTTTGTAGTCTTCGATTCTAGATCGATCATAAAAAATGAAAGTTTTATTTAACCGATAATAGTGCCAGGTTTGCGTTGGATATCTCCCTACAGGATTATTATCAACACTTATTTCATCAGGTTCACCAAACTTTATATAAATCCTACCACGATCAGTTTGCCAACCTTGCTTATAACGGTGAACTGAGAACTTTCTGTCTGCCTGTAAAATCCTATTATAGAAAAGATCTTGCAAACTAGAATTCTGAGATTCTTTAGGATTGTTAGAAGCCCAAAATTGCAATACTTTCTCAGAATCGGTCCAATTCTTATTACGATTAATTTCCTTCCAAGTTTTATCATTAACAATATATTTTATTTGACTGAGTTGGTCTTCCCAGCTGTATTTCTTCTGAAAACTATTAAGATATTTTTCCAGTTTAAGTTCTGATTGATATAGGTCATTAGCCAGTTTAAACTCAATATAATTGTTAGTAAAATCTTCTATAAGGTAGTCAGCTTTAAGTTTTGTTAAGAGTTCCTTACTTGTAGGAAGTTCACTTACCTTTCTGTTATTTTTAGATTCACTAACAAATTTTAATGTCTGAGTTTCAGTTTCATACAACTGGTAGAGATAGATATTATTGGAAGTTTCAATATCTTCCCAAGAAAGGACTTCCATATAGATATTTTCCATTTTTTTCACTAAGTACAAAGCTGAAAAGTGTTGATTTTTTTCTACAAAAAACTCAAATTTTTCTTCTTTTTTATCATTTCTTAGCTTGTTGTTTAATTTTAGAAAAGCTGTATATTGGCCAGGTTCTACTTGTGTTTTCAAGAAGAATATCAAACGTTGGTTATTCTCAAGTTTATCAGACTTTAATTCAATATCTTCTTTTGCTAAATAGACTGATTTATTATTCTCATCAAAGAGCTCGAAAATCATCCGATAAGCAATTTCACCTTTCTTACTAAAAAGATCATTGCTGTCTATTCTCAGAGTAAGAAGAGTCTCATCACCTACCAATTGCGGGCTAAGATCAGCTGCAAATAAGAGATTGACTAGCAAGAAAAAGATTATCATCAAAGCTACTTTCATTCAAGACTTCCTTGGATAGAGTAAGGAATATTCTTTTTACTCCAGAAATTACAAAAATCAGAACAAGGATCAACAGTAAATTCCTGAGACAAGAGGACAACATCATCCCATTCTTCAGTTTCAACAATGAACTTTAAGTAGTGTTTGCCTTTATAAGTCTTGATAACATCTAAATAGTTACTTTTAACTATATTAGCTAGCCCTTCACGAGATATATTGATAGTAATTTCACCACCAATTTCCTGTCTAAATTCTTGATATGGCTTGATAACATTGGGATTTAACTTTAATAGAACATCATCATTGTTAAAGTTACTTTGACTGCCAATAATAGCGTAGATTTCACCTTCAATAAGTTTATCATAATATTCATTAAATCTCTCTTTATAAAGGGTAATTTCGAATTTACCTTTGAGGTCTTCAAAACTAATAACTCCATAGTAATCTCCACTTTTGGCTTTCTTCTTGATTTTATTAGTCATAATCCCTACAATTATAGCTTTACTAGGAACTCCCATCTTTTGAGCTGGATATTGAGAATCTACATTAACTATACTTTCAATAATAGCTCTCTTTTCTTGTAGGGGATGGCCAGAAACATAGAAACCAAGAACTTCTTTTTCTCTTCTTAATTTCTCTTTCTGATTCCATTCAGCTACTTTTTTTAGCTGAGGATAATAATCTGTTGCCTCCTCTTCATTGTCCATTAAGTCAAAAAGAGTCATCTGATCTTTACTCTTTTGGCAAGAAGTAGAATAATCTAAGGCATCAGCAATAGCTAACCATTTCTGAGCTCTATTACCTTCTAAGGAATCAGCTGCCCCTGAAGCAATCAGACTTTCAAGAGTTGTCTTATTTACTGCACTACTATTCAACCTACTACTTAGGTCAAATAAGGATGAAAAAGGACCATCAAGTGATCTATTTTCTAGAATCTCTTTAATAGCTGCTGCCCCAACATTCTTAATACCTCTTAAGCCAAACTGAATTTTGTTACCTTTTACAGTAAACTCTTCTTCCGAATTATTTATATCTGGAGGATCTACCTCAATATTCATTTTCTTACATTCTTCAATAAAATAAGGTATTTTAGCTGGGTCTTCTTCCAATGAAAGAATAGCAGCCATAAATTCAACAGGATAATGAGCTTTAAGATAGGCTGTTTGAAAAGATATAAAAGCATAACAAGCAGCGTGACTTTTATTAAAAGCGTAATTCGCAAATTCTAACCAGTTATCCCAAATTTTCTTTATTGTAGCCTCAGGAACTCCATTCTTAAGAGAGCCTTCCTGGAATTTGATAAACATTTCAGCCATCATATCCAATTTTTTCTTACTAATAGCCTTTCTTAAAACACCTGCTTCAGCACTGGTGAAGTTACCCATCACCTTAGAAATCTGCATGACCTGCTCTTGATAAACAGTAACTCCATAGGTTTCTTCTAATGAAGAACGGGTTAACTCGTGGTCATAAACTATATCTTCTTTGCCATGTTTTCTATTAATATAGGTATCAATAAACTGCATTGGACCAGGTCTATATAGGGCAACCATGGCAATTAAATCTTCAAATTTATTCGGCTTGAGTTTTGAAAGATATTTCTTCATTCCTGGAGATTCAAACTGAAAAACACCATCAGTTAAACCTTTAGAAAGAAGCTTGAAAGTTTCCTTATCCGTGATATCAACATTCTCAATATCTATATCAATTGCTTGAGACTCTTTTACATACTCTTTAGCTTTCTGAATTATAGTTAGAGTTTTCAAACCTAAGAAGTCCATCTTGAGAAGCTTCAAATCATCTAACCATTTTCCTTCATACTGCACTAAAACAGCATTCTCCCCTGTCTTTTGAGAAGATACTGCTAAAGGAACATAATTGCTTAAATCATCAGGACCAATCACAACCCCTGCGGCATGAATACCAGTCTGCCTTATCAAGCCTTCTAAAACTTTACTATCTCTTAAGATTCTCTTATAGGTTTCATTACTCTCCATGAGATACCTAAAATCATCAGACTCCTTCACAGCCTTATCAAGAGTCATCTTAGGATTACTAGGTATCAGCTTAGTCATTTTAGCAGCATCTTGTGGACTAACATCCATTACTCGAGCTACATCCTTGATAATTGATTTTGCTCCAAGTTTTCCAAATGTAATAATTTGAGTAACACTCTCTCGTCCATACTTTTCCACAACATAATCTATGACTTTACTTCTGCCTTTAGCACAAAAATCTATATCAATATCGGGCATTCCTACACGTTTTAAATCAAGAAATCTTTCAAAGAGAAGCCCATACCTTAATGGATCAAGCTGAGTAATATCTAGGGTATAAGCAACAATTGAACCTGCAGCTGAACCACGACCTGGTCCAACTGGTATACCCATTTCCCTAGCCTTATCCATGAAATCTTTAACAACTAGGAAATAACCATCATACCCCATCTTATTGATAATACCTAATTCAAAATTAATCCTTTCCTCAATTTCAGGTGTAATTTCAGGATACTTCCTTTTAGCACCTTCATAACATAAACCCCGCATATAATCAGCCATATCCTTGTATTGTTCAGGAACATCAATCTTAGGGAAAAGAAAATTATCATAGTTTAACTGAAGATCTATCATATCTGCAATCTTCTGAGTATTATCATAGGCTTCAGGCAGATTAGGAAACAAGACCCTCATCTCTGCTTCACTTTTAAAATAGAGATCCTGAGTTTCATATTTCATTCTATCAGGATCATCAAACTTTTTACCAGTCTGGATGCATAGCAAAACATCATGAGCTTCAGCATCTTCCTTATCCAGATAATGGCAATCATTAGTTACAACTAATGGAGTATCTGTCTCTTGTGCTAATTCAATCAGCTGTGGCATCACCTTTCTTTCTAATTCAAGTCCATGATCTTGCAGTTCTAAATAAAATCTTCCTGGAAAAATATCTTTGTATTCTTGTAAGGCTTCTAGAGCTCCTTCATAATCTTCATCAAGTAATTTGCGAGGAACTTCCCCTTGAATACAAGCTGAAAGAGCTATTATACCTTCATTGTACTTTTGCAGGTCTGCTTTTATCATTCTAGGTTTGTAATATAGGCCCTCAGTAAAGGAATGGGATGATAGCTTAATCAAATTCTTATAACCTTGTAGGTTCATAGCAAGTAGGACTAGATGATAACGTTTTTTATGCTTGCTATCACTGTCATCATAATTGCCATTTATCACATAGGCTTCAGTACCAATTATTGGTTTAATGCCTGCAGCCTTTGCCTTGTTGTAAAATTCAATAGTCCCAAACATGTTACCATGATCTGTCATTGCTACTGCATTCATTCCTAGCTTAACAGCTTTATTAATCATTCTATCTATTCTACATGCACCATCTAGCAAGCTATATTGCGTATGGTTGTGTAGATGTACAAAAGACATAAATTCTCCCTCATCTTTTTTATATAATATTAAAATTGCTCTTGCTTTACTGTCAATAAAATTTATCTTTTTCTCTTTTTTATAAGCTAAGCTTACTCTTAACAGGTATTTTTTAAGTATTACTTAATTTTTCTTGACAAATTATTACTGGCAGGTATTTTTTACTTATTAACTTTAAGGGAGATAATATGGAAGCAAAAATTGTTGAATTACCTAAACTCTATTTTATTGGCTTAAAAGCACAACTAACTATGAAAGAAACAGACACTATTTGCCCTGCACTCTGGAGTGATTTAATGTCTCAATCCCAAGATTTAGATGGGAATGAGGAATTAATGTGCATAGCTGCTTGCCTAGCACCAGAGAATTGTGGAGAAAACGATACCTTTACTTATATGGCTGGTTTTGCTTCTGATAAAGCTATTCCTCCTCGCCCAGGCTTTATTTCTCATGAGATTTCTGCCTGTACTTATGCTGTTTTTACCCATAAAGGTTCTGTTATGAACATGGGTGAAACTTATGATTATGCCTATAAAACATGGCTACCTAATAGTAAATACCAAGTTAAGTGGCATGAAGATTTAGAACATTATGATAGCAGATTTAACCCTGAAAATAGTGAAAAATCTGAAATGGATATTTATATCCCAATTCAAGAAAAGAAATAATATTTGGATCAAATCCAATAAAATACTAGATTTTTCCAACTCCAACCCCTTCATCTACTAAAAGAGAAATGTGCATTTCTTACTTAGTGGATTTAGTCCTCCTCCTCCCGAGGAGGATTAAGGGGTGATTAAAGCTTTAACAACTAACACAGAGTTAACTTCCCTTTAAGAAGTGATGCCCATAGCAATCTATTTATTCTTATCTAGTCAAGAATGAAAAGCTAAAAATTTCCCCAAAATTATCAAATTGTCATTATGCTAATTATGAGCATGATTTTCTCTTGACACTATTCTCCTTAATTTTAAGCTAAAGAAAATTATTAAATAGAGGTAATAATGATAGAATATTTAGAATCACTAGTACCAGCAAACTCTTTTTTACCTGGATTAGTCAGAGCTTTTATTATCTTAATCTTAGCAGGTGTAATTTATCTATTTTCTAGATTAGCAATGAAGATTGTCCATAAGATTATTATAAAGAGTAAGGTAACTTGGGACGACTACATGATCAAGAGAAATGTCATTTCAAGCTTAGTTCCCATTCCTGCCCTTCTCTTTCTTTATCAATTTACTTCTTATTTTCACTATAGTGGTAAGTTCCTAGCTAAGTTAGTGTCTTCCTTAGTTATCGTTGTAATGCTAATCTTCTTCAATAACCTGTTAACAGCTCTAAATGATATTTATAAAAGACTAGAGATCTCTCGAGGAAAATCTATCAAAGGCTTCATTCAAGTCTTCATGATAATTCTTTATATACTAGGTTTTCTAATAATCGTATCAATTTTCATAAACACTAATCCTCTTGTTTTAATTAGTGGTTTAGGAGCTATGACAGCTGTATTAATGTTAATTTTTAAAGACACTATTCTCTCCTTTGTTGCCAGTGTGAGAATTACGACTAGTGATATTATTAAAATAGGTGATTGGTTAGAAGTACCAAAATTTGGAGCAGATGGTGATGTTGTCGACATATCACTCTATAATATCCAGATCCAGAATTGGGATAAAACTATTACTAACATACCTACCTATAAGTTAATTGATGATTCTTTTAAGAACTGGCGAGGTATGCAGGAAGCTGGTGGCCGTAGAATCATGAGAAAGATTGTCTTAGATATTTCAAGTGTTAAATTCTGTGATGACCAAATGCTTGCTAAATTCGAGAAAATTAACTATCTCAAGGATTATATTGAGCAAAAGAAAAAAGAATTAGCAGACTATAATCAGAAGCATAATATAGATGATTCTGTCCTTGTAAATGGTAGAAGAATGACTAATCTAGGTACTTTTAGAGCATATGTGGCTAACTACCTAAAACACCATCCATATGTCCATAAAGATCTGATCTTTCTAATCAGACAATTAGAAGCTGAAAAAGATGGTATCCCTCTCCAGATCTATGTCTTTGTTAATCAAACTGCCTGGGTTAAATATGAAGATATTCAGTCTGATATCTTTGACCATTTACTAGCTGTTGTTCCTGAGTTTGGACTTAGAATCTTCCAAAACCCTTCTAGCTATAATTTTGAAAAGATAGCAGAAAATCTCATTAAGGATAAATAATGAAGTTAAAAATCTTACTCCAAAAAGGTCAAGCTCAACTAGCAGACCATAAAATAGAAAATCCTGGTTTAAACATTGGACTTATCTTGCAGGAAGTTACTGGGATTAAAAGACTATCTATCCCCCTCCACTATGAGGATGAAGTCAACCCCAACCAGATAAAAACTATCACCGAGATGCTAGACAGAAGATGTAAGAATGAACCTTTGCAATATATCTTTGGCTATACTGAATTTTACGGACATAAGATTCTTCTCAATCCCCAGGTTTTAATTCCCAGACCAGAAACTGAATACCTAATAGAAATAATTAAAAATACTCAGCTAAATCCCCAAAGAATATTAGATATTGGAACAGGTTCAGGAGCAATAGCCATTTCTTTGAAAGCCATCTTCCCCCATGCTCAGGTTGTGGGACTAGATATTTCACTGGAAGCCCTTAAATTAGCTAGAAAGAATGCTCAATTAAATGATCTAGAAATAGATTTTATCCAAGCTGATATCTATAAAGCTCAATTAGGAAAATTTGATTTGCTTGTCTCTAATCCCCCCTATATCTCTCAAGAAGATTATGCAATTCTACCTGACGAAGTTAAAAGATTTGAACCTCAATTAGCCCTAGTTGGCCTAGAATCTGGTCTTTATTTTTACAGAAAGATTATCGAAATGAGCCATCTAATCCTAACTGATCAAGGACATATATTCTTTGAGATTGGTGAAAAACAAGGACTTGAAATTACTAATCTTGCCCAGAAATATAATTTTAAGCAAGTCAACATTATCCCAGATTTAGTTGGTAGAGACAGAATTATTAGCATGACAAACTAGTTGTTCACTATGCAATTCGTGAAATATGGGGATAGACTTCTTTGGCAAGTGACTACCTCTTGTAGTGGTTTGTCTCAGACAGTTTTAAAAAACTGCCTGTTGCGGACAAGCTAGTCGCATTCCCAGTTAAATTATTGAACTATTCTCAAAAGCCTACTCTACTGTTTGCGATAATTCTTAACCAAATTTCAATTGACGTAATTTGCCTATATTTATGAAATGACATTGGGAGAAAAAATGAAAACATCACACATAAATATCTGGATATTTGTCTTTTTAATAATATTTGGTTTATCAGTTCTATCAGCAGAAGAAATAGAAACATTGATAAATACAGGGGAAAAGGAGATTGAAAACTTAGCCCAGCTTAAGGAAATACTTTCAATAAATGCAAGTCTTGATGAAAATTTAAAGCAAGTGATTAATTTTGCCGACTCCCTTCTCTTTGACCAAAAAGCAGAAGAATCCCTTAATTTGCTAAAGGTTGCTCTTGCTGATTCAATATTTGCAGACTATTCTAGCCAAAGGGAGCTTAAGTTTAAAATCTATGATATTTATTCCTACCAGTGGGATTTTTCTCAATCAATACCCAAAGTACTAGAAATCTTTAAGGCAGATTCTCTCCACAATGATCTAGGCAGTATGGCCCACTCATCTCTCTGGGTAGCAACTACCTATTTAGATAATTACGACAATGATAACTGTTTAAAATGGATTAACAAGAGCAAGTACTATGCAAGTCAAGCTGATTCTACTAGAATTTTAGCTTATCTAGCTATGTTAGAAGGTGATATTGCCTTAGTTAACAATAATACAAGCTTAGCTTTTGAACTCTACAAGCAAGCTGAAGCCTATACCCCTTCTTTTCCAGTTTCCAACACTGCTGCCCTAATTTACCTTAGTTTAGCTTCAATTTACACTAGTTTAGATCAACAAGATGCTACTGTTGAATATTATTCAAAAACAGCTGAAGTATATAATTCTTTAGAAGATTATGCAGGTGTTTCACTTGCCTATTATAATTTAGCTATTACTTATGGTAATATGAATAATTACCAAAAAGCCTTACATTACTCCCTGAAAAGTATTGATGTTTGCCTGCAAGAAGAAAACAAATTTGCAATTTCTGATATGCTAGTTTCCTGTTATGCTTTAACTTCACAGCTTTATGAAAGATTAGAAGATTGGGAAAACTCTCTCAAATATCTTAAATTATCAGATGAGATAGTTGAAGACAATACTGCTGTTAGTACTAGGATTGAAAAAACAAATCAATACATTCGTTTCTATACTAAATTAGATAATTATGACCAAGCCCTCCACTATGTAAAACTTGGAGATAGCTTAAAAACACAGCAACTTACCCCGTCTAATGAAAATGATTATCTGATAGCTAGACTTAATTTTTATGAGACTTTTGGAGATTATGAAAAAGCAACTAGTATATCTAAACAGTTAATTACTAACATTAGAAAGACAAGCTCTCAAAAAATTTCAGACCTTATTGCTGAACATGAGGCTGATAGGAACATTGACAAAATTAACCAAGAAAAACAAAAATTACTGCTGGATAATACTAAGAAAAATCTTACAATAGCTAATCAGTACAAGACTATTTACCTTGTTTTATCACTTATCTTATTAATCTCAACCCTAGCAATTATTATCTATCAAAGATATAAATCAAAGACTAAATTAGCAAGTTTACTTAATACAAAAGTTGAAGAGAGAACCAAAGAACTCAAGGAAGCTAATAGCAAACTCTTAGCTGAAATTGAAGACCACAGAGCAACTACTAATCAGCTCGTCTTTGCTCAAAGACTTACAGGAGTTGGTGAAATAGCTTCTGGCTTAGCCCATGAAATCCGCAATCCATTAACTAATATCTTGGCTTCTATTCAGATTCTTAAAACAAAATATGATATTGAAAATGATGAATTTACCAACATAATTATTAGAAATACTCAAAATGCTAATACTAGAGTCAATGAACTCCTCAATTACAGTCAGCCTATCGATTTTCATAAAGAAACTATTTCGCTTCACAGACTTATCAACGAAGTAATTAATCTTGCTAAGGGAAAACTAAATAAAGAAAATATCAAGCTAAACTATTGCAATAATAGCAAGCAAGATCTTGTTTCAGTTGATAAAAAACAAATTTCTACCGTCTTTTTAAACTTAATATTAAATTCCATAGATGCTATAAAATCGACTGATAAAGAAGGTTTAATTGAAATCACAAGCAGAGATGAATTCAACTTTGTTGTAGTTGAATTTACTGATAATGGTTGCGGAATTAAAGCAAATATCATTTCTAAAATTTTCCAGCCTTTCTTCTCTAATAAAAAGGGTGGAACTGGCTTAGGGCTAAACTTGGCTCACAAAATCATCCATCAACATGGTGGTCTTATTAGCGTTAATAGTGAAGTTGAAGTAGCAACTACTTTTACTGTGAAATTACTAAATATTAAATCCTAAAAAAAGAGCCTAAATACTAGGCTCTCAAATTTATCTAAATAGTGCAGATTCTGCTACTAGCAAAGGCCTACGCCTTATTTAGCTTGTATTTTTACTACATAATTTAACATTTGTTTATCTGATTTATGAATATCAGGGCACATCCATTCTTCCAGAATTTCAAACCTAGGCTTGAGTAGTTTAACAATCTGTCTATGTTTGTAATAGCTAGAGAATAAGCCCTTATCATCAAAGTCCTGACCACTTCCCTCATATAAAGAGAAAAAGAAAACACCAGTAAATTGAATATTATCAATGAATTCCTGTAACTGTTCAAAAGTAAGATGTTGCATTGCTAGATTACAGAAGAGGTGTTTAATCTCATAATCTCTAATAAAAGAATTTACAAAATCAACATCAGAAAAATCTATATAAGCAAAAGGACAGGCAAACCTGCTCCCTATCCATTCATAAAATCCTAGGACATTATCAGAACCTTGAATGCTTCTACCCTGTCCAAAAATGTAAGTGAGATTATTTCCAGAACCAGATCCAAGCTCCAATATCTTTTCCTTACCATCTACATATTTGAGAAATTTCTCTACCCCTTCCTGATGATAATTATTAAAAGTTTGGGCAATATAATCTACACATATTTCATCATATATTTCCATATTTTTATCAATATTTTTTCTCATTTTTTATCCTTATTTTTGCCTGCCAAGATAAGTCTTACTTAACAGCTATTTTTTTCCTATGATATCTCTAAAATTAAGAAGTAGATTTAGAACCATTCCTACAAGAGCCGCCAATCCTAAGCCTTCTAATTCAAAACTTCCATAGGCAAATTTAGCATTTCCTAAACCAATTACTAGCATTGAAGCTGAAATTATTAGTATCTTAGGATTAGAAAAATCAACTTTCGCATCAATCATATTTTTGATACCAATTGAAGAAATCATCCCAAATAGTAAGATAGAAATACCACCAATTACTGGTCCTGGTATTACCTTGATTAGCTCTGTAAATTTAGGGATGAAAGCTAAGATAATCGCAAACATGGCAGCAAATCTCATAATAATTGGATTGGTATTACCTGTGAGGGCTACAGCTCCAGTATTTTCACTATAAGTTGTTAAAACAGGTCCCCCCATGGCAGAAGATACACAACTTGCTACACCATCTCCAAATAAAGTTCTGTGAATACCTGGTTTGGTAAGAAAATCTTTCCCCGCAACATTACCAATAGCCAAAACATCGCCAAAATGCTCAACAATTGCAACTAAAGCAATTGGAACTGTTATTGATAAAGCATTAATGGAAAATTTTGGACTTGTTAAAGTAGGTAAACCAAACCAGTTAGCTTGCTGAACTGCTGACCAATCTATTAATCCAAAAATAGATGATACAAGAAAACCAAAAATTAAGGAAATTAAAACTGGTAGCATGGATAAAAACTTCAAACCAATCTTTTCAAAATAAATTTTAACAAAGACTGATACAGCAAAAGTTGATAGAGCTAAAAGCCAGCAACCATTGGTTCCGATAGAGCTTTGTAAGTCAGGAGAATTACTTCCATTAGCATTTGCTATGGCAACTGGAGCTAAGATTAAGCCTATTAAGACAATCATCGGACCAGTTACCCAAGCAGGTAAGATTTTATGTAGAGATTCAATACTAATGAAATTTAATAATAAGCCAACTAACATAAACATAACCCCTGCTCCAAAAATACCTCCTAGAGCATAAGCCATTCCACTATTGGCTGAGATGGAAGTTATGGCTGCGATAAAGGCAAAAGAAGATCCTAAATATATTGGTACCATATTTTTGGTAATCAGGTGAAAAAGTAAGGTTCCAATACCTGTCGCTAAAAGGGTAGCCCCTATATCCAATCCTGTTAACATTGGCACTAAAACAGTTGCTCCAAACATAACAAAGGTATGCTGTAAGCCCATTATTACATTTCTACTATTGATGTCTTTCATTATTGCTCCCAAATATTTTGTTTTTTATTTTTTTGGAATATCTGGAATTCTGTCAATTATTTTCGCTAAAAACTTATGCAAAAATGTGAAAACACCTTACAGGCAAGTCTGAAAAGAAGACTCTTATTTCTTTACGGTCTATTGGGATTATATTAGGCCTTCATTAGCTTTTCATTAGCTTTAGCCCCAATAAGTCACATGATAGAGACCTTATACAAGGCCATTATACATTAGATTGTCAAAGGTCTATTATCCCGAATAGTGCAGTAGAGCTTTAGAGAAGAGTGCCTATTCTTTCAGCAAAATAGTGGTATTCTCAAAGATCTACTCCATTATTTGGGATTATTAACTCTAGTCATCCTTGAACAAAGTTTGTAGCTTCTGGATAATCTGATTATAATGACTTCCTTGCCAATAGACTCTTCCGCACTTATGACAAATTTTAAAATCATCATATATTTCAGCTACCTTTGCTGGGATTAGGTGGAGAATCTTAGCCTTGTCAATATCACTTAAAGGGTCATTATCTTCAGGGCATCTAGCGAATACAGACTCTTGGTCTAAGCTTAGGAAACTTTTTATTTCTGCTAATTGTTGGTCAAGCTGATTACTATGAATATAAATTCTAGCAAACTCCACAGGATGATTTAGAATTTCTTTACTTCTACTTACCACTATCCTATTTTCTTTCTTAGCCAGTCTTATCAAGTTCAAGAGAGAAATTGATTTTATTACTTTGGTATCATAACCCAATAATCTTAGCCATTTAGCTAATTTTTGAGCATCAACTGTTAGGATAAATTTCTTTTTCATTTTTGATTAGTCTCTAGCATTTCTCAAAACAAGTAATCTTACCACCTGCAATAATGCCATTAAAGCAGCAGCAACATAAGTAAGGGCAGCAGCCTTAAGCACCTTCTTAATTCCTGCCATTTCACTTTCTTCAACGACTAATCCATCACCAAGTTGCTGAAATGCTCTTTGGGAAGCGTTAAATTCAACTGGTAATGTAGCCAATTGGAATAAAAAAGCTGCCAGAAAAAAGATGATTCCCAGATTCATGAGCATAGGAGTATTGAAAAGAAATCCAATGAAAAATAAAGGTAAAGCTGCACTTGAACCAAACCTAGCCATTGGGAATATTGAGTGTCTTATCTTAAGAGGAAGATATCCATGGGCATGCTGAATAGCATGACCAACTTCATGAGCAGCGATAGCTAACGCTGAGATAGTTTGCCCGTAATAAATATCACTTGAAAGCTTAACTTCTTTTTTTCTAGGGTCATAGTGGTCTGTTAATTCTCCCTCAAGAGCTAAAACTTGCACATCATAAATACCATTCTTTTGTAGGATATGCTGAGCAACTTCAGCACCTGTCATACCAATATTGTTTGGTATTTTTTTATATTTACTGTAATTACTTTTTACTAAAGAATTAGCCCATAAAGCTAATATTATAGCTGGAATGATTATTATTATGCTAGGATCATAAAAGAACATAATCATTTCTCCTTTTTTGTTTTTTTAGCAATCATAAGAATGCCTTGCTAATTTGTCAATATATTTTTTTATTTAAACCTAGAAGAGCAGTAGAGACTCTTCAACCATCAAGCCACCTTCTTCAATAGTTTATCCTTAAAGAAGTCAACAATATTGCCCTTCTTTAGGTTTTCTTGACATTTTATCAGGATTGCTTTTAGTTAAGATTGCCACTTCAGTCGGACGGTGGAGATTCTCTTCCCACTAAGCCGTAAGCTTAAATCCCAGAGTGATGAAAATATTATAGGCAGTCGTCGCAAGACACTGTTGTTACGGAGACCAATGAAATCTTAGTCCTAGAGGAGCGACAATATTCATTTCGCATTTTTATTTATTTCTATTATGTCTATTATTAGGTGTCTAAAAACTGGCAAAATAAGCTTTAAGCTAAACCCTCTTTTTATTTTTTTGCTTATAGTAAACATTCGACAAGATCAAATAGAAGTAGCCAGCAGGTTCACTGGCTAGGCCCCGTAACCACTTGGCATCTGCGTAACCGCGGGCTGGAATCCCGCGACCCAAAGACGGGTATGGCTTCCACTCCATAAAAAAGGTCTCAGAGGAAGAATGGGCAAGTAAGAATGCTTATCGACTGGAGCAGACCAGAGTTCCTCAACCGTAGGTAAGGGACTTCGGACTGAGTGTGATGGCATCTTGCCATCAGATTTGTGGAAGCAGGGATGCTTATGGACTGATGGCATCTTGCCATCAGATTTGTGGAAGCAGGGATGCTTCCACTCCATAGGCCCCGTCTCTCTCTTACCATCCTTAATCCTTCCTTTACAGTCTTTCGATGAAAGTCCCAGTTTCATCGAAAGACTGTAAAGGAAGGGTAATGGATGGTAAGGGTATTGATAAGCCCAAATAATGCAGTAGAAGGTTGAGCTATTGCATAAATTCTACTGCACTATTTAGCCTAAAATTATAAGCTGGCAGAGCCAGCTCACAATTCAAGTATTTTAAAGATGCATATTATTTATCTAAGAGATATTGAATAGCTGTTTTCAACTGCCTATCATTATCATTAATCATATCTTCAGGTGTAAGTTCTACTCTGATATCAGGTTGAACTCCATTACCTTCCATATTAGTTCCACTTAAAGTCCACCAACCTGATCTAGGTAATCTTAGAGATGAACCATCAAAGAGGTCAATATCAAAGGTACCGATTACTGATCCACTTGTTGGCATACCAATAATAGTCCCTAGCTTTTGTTCCTGCATTAGGTGAGGAAATACCTCAGCATCTGAGAAGGAATCTTCATCAATTAGAACAACAATGGGTTTGTCATAGTAACGAGCGGGAGTTTTCATTTTCCTAAATCCCCAACCCCTATAGGAAGAAATTGAGAGAGGTCTTTTGCGAATAGCTTCAACAAGTTCTTCACTAATATTACCACCACCATTACCTCTAACATCGATAATAAAACCATCTTTCTTAATATTATCGTTCCAAAAGTCTTCTAAGAATTTTTTATAAGCAGTATTATTCATACGTCTGATATGCAAGTAAGCTAGCTTGCCATCACTAATTTCATTAACTATTTCCCTACGTCTGTTAACCCAGTCATTATACTCTAGGTCATAATTACGACTCCAATCAAAGCCTTCAATCCAAACATCAAAGGCTTCCTCTTTTTGCTTTTTAACCCTAAGTTTTACCTTGCGATTAACGATATTAAAGAAAAGAGGATAAATATCGACATCAGGAGTAATTTCTTGGTCATTAATTGCTAGAATCAAATCTCCTTCTTCTAGTTTATAATAATCTTTTAGACTTGTCCCATCATAAAGTCTTCTAAGTTTGACACCTTTATTGAGTCTTTCTGAAAGGTCAAATTCAACTCCAATATAGCCAATCTGATAAGAGAATCTTGAATCATAGTATTTAGGAGAAAATCCTGTATGGGAAGCATTTACTTCGCCAATCATTTCATCAACGATATTGGATAAAACTTCTTCATCATAACAGTATTGTAGGTAAGGTTCATACTTTTCATAAAGTTCATCCCAGTCAACCCCATGCATTTGAGGATCGTAGAAGCTTAAGCCAAAGACTCCCCAGACTTCTTTGAAAACTTGTTGTCTAAGATTTTTTAAATCAAATTCATAGAAGAAGCTATTTTTAATTTCTCCACTAGCTCTAGTTTTTAAGTTATAAGAGTTAAGTTTACTTCCATCATTATAGTAATAAGTAGAGGATTTATCATTATAAGAGAAGTAAGTTCTATCGTTAATAGTGGTTAGCTTTTCTTCATTTTGTCCTTGATAATTAGACTTATAAAGATTTGTAGAACCATTTGAATTAGCATAATAAATAGTTGAGTCATTAACTACCGATAGAATATAGTTATATCCTGGATGAGAAACAATTGTAGTTATTCTGGATTCAACACCTGGAAGGTCAATATCCAATTCAGGATAATCTTTAGGGAGCTTATCTCCTGTCTCTTTCTTTTCTTCTACTTGGTCTGAACTATTGAGCAGTTTTTCCCAAGGATCCTGATAATCTGCAAGTTTATCAAAAGGCCTTAAATCTATCCGTCTAATATCTCCTGATTCGGTAAAGAATAATGATTTATCGTCTTTACCCCAAGTTAGATTATAGATAGATTTATAGGAGTTATAAAGTAGATAGGATTCTTGAATAATTGTATCTCTAAGATAAAGATAGGTTACTCTTTTCTCCATATCAAATTCAACATAAGCAATATAACGTGAATTTATCCTATCTGCATATTCAGTAACATCATACTTATTAAAATCAATTGGAGTAAAATAAGTAAAAGTTGAATCAGCTATAGCAATATGACGTCTATCTCTATCAATGTAATAATCAATAATGTAGTTTCCAGCTGGACTTTTACTAATTCCCGAGATAGAATAATCTTCACTCCAAGCTATCTTCTCTATTTCCTGAGGATTATCTATAGTAAATTTAAAGATTTTACCTTCTCCTCTTTCTCTGCCATTAACCACAACAGTCTTGTTATCGCTTAATATTCTAATACCTTCATAAGGAACCTGATTGTAAGTAATCTGTTTAACTGGTCCGCCAGCTGCTGGCATCATAAAGAGGTCATATTCATAATTGAAAATAACAAAATCATCATTAGGAGATACTTCAAAATCAGCAAAACCGTTTGTAACATATCTGCGTATCATGCTATTAACATCTTGGTTCTCTCTAATATCGATATCTAATTTTCTTAATTTATCTCCTCTTTCAGGCTTATCATCATAAATCCAGATTTCATCAAACTTCTCAAAAGCAATAATATCCTTTACCTGAGCAATAGAAATATCTCTAACAGACCATGTTGGAAAATCAGTAAGTTGTTCTTCATTATTAAAATCGAAATTATTTACCCTGAATAACTGAAAAACTTGGCCATCAGATTTAGCGTAATATAGTCTTTCTGGATAAACCTTTGATAATTCTGGATATCTTTCTGTCAACTCATTATCAGTCAACTTCTCATACTTATCTTGCTTGATATCATACTTCCATAATTCTCCATCAGTTGAGCCACGATAAGCTTCCCTATAAGGATCACCTCTATCAGAATATATAATTGAATTACCATCTTGACTAATAGAAGGGAAGGAACCACCTATTGGAGTAATTTCCACGTCTCTTGACTCATCAAGACTAACCTTATAAAAAGCAGAACCTAATCTGGGAGAATATTTATTAGCTAGGATATTTTCCCCATCTGGGAACCAAGTTAAGAGTCCCAATCCAGCTCCACTCACCTTAGTAATTTCACCACCTATTGCAGGAATAGTATATACAGCGTTATAGCCATCTTTGTAATAATTGAATGCTATTGTTTGCCCGTCAGGAGAATACTTAGGACTACTTATACCTGAATCGGTATCAGTTAATCTACTGGCGAGACCACCCTCAATAGCTACTTTCCATAAATCTCCTCGATAAACAAAAGTTACTTCACTTGCATCTGGTGATACAGCTGGGTCTTTTACGAAATGTGGTTCAAATGCCGCAACATAAATACTCATGATTAGCAAAAACCCTACAATTAAAATCTTCTTCATTTTATCCTCATCTTAAGTTTATTATTTCTTTATTATCATAAAAAGTATCTGAAACAATTAATGATTCTTTTAATATTTTAAGTCTTACACCATTGCCCAGTTTTCCCTTGCTTTTAATCATTAAAGCATCTCTATTATCAAGATCTATAGCCTCTTCAACCTTGTTTGATAAAAGTTCTTCTAGCTGTTTAATCTCTTTTTTTATTATAGCAACTTTCTCATTCTGACTATCATTTTCATTAAAATATACCAGCTCTCGAGTTAAAATCATTAATTGTTGTTTGGTATATGGACTTACACTTATTTCAAGTTCTGAACAAGTATCACCTTCATTTCTTACATCATAGACTTGAATAAATCTAGAACTTTGAAGGTTGGAAGCAATAACTTTAGCCTCTTTTATTAAGCTAATAGATATTTCTCCTACTAGGCTTGAGTAAAAAACATCACCTGAAACGGTTAAGTCTTTTCCTGAAAAAACTTTTGAACTTTTTATCTGGCCACATTCAATAGATTGAGGACAAGTAACACCTGCCCCATTACAGTTTTCAAGACTACCATTGATACTAATGCCATGCTCTCCATAAAGATTACTTTTGAAGACATTACCATTAATTGTTAGCTGCCCAATTACCCTTATATGGCGAACATTACTAACATTACCATTAATAGTAAGATTACCTAAAACATAGATATTACCGTAATCCCTATCAATATCATGTTCTATGTATAAATGATTTGTTATATTATACTTACCATCACTAGATAAAGACAAGTAGCCACTCTTGCTGGCAATAAATTCTCGAGATTCTAAGTTAAAATCAAGATTATCACCCCGATACTTATCTATTAGTTTTTTCCTACCTTCAAGGGTTAAGAGGTAGTTTCCATAAACATCTTTTCGAGAAAACATATCTTCATCGTAAGATAATTTCCCTATTGCTGATCCTTTTTGGACATAGACTAACTTGAAAATATTTGCCTCGTTAATAGGTGTCTTAGCATATAAGAGTTCTTCACTGTCATAATAGAGATCTAGCCTAACCTCTTGATCAATTGCTGGAACTTCTGCAATTTTAAAAGGATGATATAATTCTTTCTCTCCTTCTTGATCAATACTAGGAATAAATCCATTGCTTATACCAGCTTTAGCAATTAAGTCTAAAATCTCATCTTGAGTAATAAAACCATTATCACGCTTAATTGTCATTGTAGCACATAAATGATTTTCAGTAACTTCTATTAAAATATCTTCTCGATTATTAGTGTATTTTTCCATCTACTATTCCTATTATTGCTATTTGCCTTTCAGCTGTCTTATCCCTTCTATAAGAATTATAAGAAGTGTTTTCATAAGTGCAAACATTACTAGCTATTATATTATTTGCTAAAACTCCACTTTGAACAAGATCTCTTATAATTACCTTCTGCATATCTATATGACGATATTCTTGGTCTAATTTTGTTATTCTTAGAAAATCACTATAGATTTCTGGTGATACTTGATAGTTAGGTCCACTTATGGCAGGACCTATCATAACTACTAAATCAGAAGCTAAAACATCATAGTCTTTTATCATAGTCTCCACTAGAACTTTGACAATTCCATTCTTGCTCCCTTGTCTTCCTGAATGGCAACCACCAATAAGATTCTTCTCTTTAGCATAAACTAAAATAGGACTACAATCAGCTGCTTTGATAACAATAAAAACATTGCATTTATCAGTAATAAAACCATCAACATGACTTACTTCAGCTTTATTATTTGCAAATCCAGCTCCCAAATCTTCATCTGTAATAATTTTTATATCTGTAGAATGAGTCTGCTCTGCCATAACTAATCTGTCATGTGGAATAATCTTGTTTCCTAAAAGTATCTGTCTCTTTCCCTCTTTGAGTAAGGAAAGACTGTCTGTTTTATCACCAAAAGAGTAAAAGATGTTTTGATTTAATGATTTATTTAACTTCATGATAATAAACAAAAAAGAATCTCTTTTTTTGTCAATTTTTTTTATCATCTATTAGGCTAAAATGCAGAATGTAAGCCCTAAAATGCTTTAATCCGAATGGTGGAAAAGAGCTTTAGAGAAGAGTGGAGATTCTTTTTAGCAAAATAGCTTGCAAAAGAATATGGTGCTATTCTCAAAGATCTATTGCATTATTGGGTTTAAGGATTCAAGAGGAGAAAAAAACTAAGCTAAGAAGTTTTATTTACTAATCCACATTCCACATTGGTTAAATTTAAAGCCACACTTTTCATAGAAGGCTCTTTTACCCTCAGTATGAGTTAGAAAGAAGTAGGTTCCTTTATACTTTTCTAAAATTCTTAAGATTAGTTGTTTACCAATACCCTGTTTTTGGTAGTGAGGATGAACAATAACATCAAAGATATTAGTATAGTAATAATCATCACTTATAGCTCTAGCAAATGCTATTAATTTATCTTTATCATAACAAGTCACATAGTGAGACTTATTAAAAGCAGGGATAATATCATCAGGATTCTTATTCCAACCTACTGATTTAAAAAGACTTATAACTTCTTCTTTTGTTAATTGATTATTTTCAAAATAGTGGTACATAATAACTCCTTATGAATAAAAAGTACAATTTTGTTGACTAAATGAAGTAAATTTTCCAAGCTGTAAAAAGGTGGTGGGTGATACTGGATTCGAACCAGTGACCTCTACGATGTCAACGTAGCACTCTAACCAACTGAGCTAATCACCCGATTTGCTTAGAATGAACAAAACAGATAGTTATAAAATTTGTCAAGAAAAAATAAAAAGGAGATAGTATGGAAGTCTATATGACCTTCGTGAAAGAGAATGTTATCTTATCTGCTATCATTCACTTCGCTATATTAGGTACCTTTGGGGAGATTCTCTCTAAATGGGTTGTAAATAAGAGTGTTAAGTATCCATTTGCTTTCTTTATGACCATCAAGAAAATGGTAATTTGGGCTCTTTTAGGTGTTGCTATAAAATACACATTTGTTGGTTTTGCTGGTAATGCAGGCCATAATGATGGCTTTGTAAATGCTTTAATGAATCATAACTTTTTGCCTAAACTAGGGCATGATTCATTTTTGTTTGCTTTCTTTGTATCAGCATTTATGAACTTACAGTTTGGACCATTTTTAGTAATAGTTCACCGTGTTTTAGATAATCTAGCAGCTGGAGAGAGTAATTGGAAAGGAATAAACAAAGGCTTATATTGTTTATTATGGTTCTGGATTCCAGCCCATACAGTTACTTTCTTGATGCCAACAGATCTTCGTATTTTAATGGCAGCTGTCTGGTCTTTAGCCTTAGGAATATTGTTAGGCTATTTTAATCGTAAATAAATAAAGAAGGAAGAATGGTTAGTATAGAGGGAGAAATAAAATTTCTGAAAGGGGTTGGTGAATATAGGGCAAAATTACTTAAGAAAGTGGGGGTTGAAACACTGTTAGATATGATGGAGTACTTTCCCCGAGCCTATATTGACAGAAATGCTGATGTTAAAATTGCTGAGATTGAAAATGATACTAATATAGCCTTAGTTGGTAAAATAGTTGATGTCTATGAACAAGCTTACGGCAATAATAAGAAAAAATTACATGCAGTTATTTCAGATAATTCTGATTCCTTAATGCTAACCTGGTTCCGTTATCACAAGTGGTTAAGTGATAAACTAAAGATTGGTAAAGAAGTATGGATTAGTGGGAGAGTATCTATCTTCATGAATTCCTTAAATATTGTCCATCCAGAAATAGAGTTTATTGATGGAGAAGGTGGTGAAGATGATTTTTGGAAGAAGAGACCTCTCCTACCTATTTATAGATTAACAGGTAATTTAACAAATAAAGCTTTAAGGAAAATAGTATTAAACTGTTTCTCTGAGTATTCCGACTTAATAAGAGAGAATCTTCCACCAAGAATTATTAAAGAGCTTGGCTTAAAAGATAGAAGATCAGCCTTACAGATTATGCACTTTGCTACTAATGAAGCCTTAGCTTTGCAAACTAGAAAGAGATTTGCCTTTGAAGAACTCTTCTATACCCAAATATTACTAGCTAGAACAAAATTCAGACATAAAAAAATTGTGCAAGGTCTTGAATTTAAACTTTTCCATACCTATACCACAAAACTTAAAGAATCTCTCCCATATGAACTTACTGGTGCCCAAAAAAGGGTTATTAATGAAATAGTCCAAGATATGACTTCTAAGAAACAAATGAATAGGTTAATTCAGGGAGATGTAGGCTCAGGAAAGACAATAGTTACTCTCTTTTGTATGCTTTTAGCAGTTGAGAATAGCTATCAAGCTATCATGATGGTACCAACTGAGATTTTAGCCCAACAGCACTTTCAGACTATTTCAGGATATTTAAGTAACCAGCCAGAACTCAAAATAGCTCTTCTTAAAGGTGGTGTGTATAAGGGTAAAAGTCAGATAAAAGAAGGAATTAAAGAAGGTAAATTTAACATAATTATTGGGACTCATGCTCTTATTCAAGATGATATTCAATTCTATAAAGCAGGTTTCCTAGTAGTTGATGAACAGCATAGATTTGGAGTTGAACAAAGAGCTAAGTTATCTCAGAAAATGAACTTTCCTGATATGCTTTATCTCTCAGCAACGCCTATTCCCCGTTCTTTAGCCCTAACAGTTTATGGAGACTTAGATGTTTCTCAAATTGACGAATTACCACCCACAAGAAAGCAAGTCAAAACTATCTGGCATGGTCAAGCTAAAAAGAAACACGTTTATCAAGAAATTGAGAATGAGTTAAAAAAAGGTAGACAGGCTTATGTAGTCTGCCCCCTCGTTGAAGAATCAGAAAAAATGGACTTACAAGATGCTGAAACTGTTTTTCAAAGACTTTCACAGGTAGAATTCCCTAACTATAGAGTAGCTCTTTTGCATGGCAGAATGAAAAGTAGTGAGAAAGATGAGATTATGCTGGCTTTCAAAAATTATGACTATGATATTTTGGTTTCAACAACAGTAATCGAAGTAGGATTAGATGTTCCTAATGCCTCAGTAATGATGATTGAGCATGCAGAAAGATTTGGATTAAGCCAAATCCACCAGCTTAGAGGCAGAGTTGGTCGGGGTTCAGACCAAGCCTTTTGCTATCTGATAAGTTATCCTCCTATCAGTTCTGAAGGCAGAGAAAGACTACAAACAATGACAGCCACTAATGATGGATTCTTGATTGCAGAGAAGGATCTAGAATTGCGAGGACCAGGAGACTTCTTTGGAAAAGAGCAATCAGGAATGCCTCGCTTTAAATTTGCCTCCATAGTAAACGATCAAAAAATCTTACTAGTTGCTAGAGATTTAGCCTTTCAATTAATTAAAGATGATCCACATCTAGAAAAAGAAGAAAATAGAATTATCAAAGACTATTATTTTAAAGCATTCTTTGAAAAAGAAAAATTGATAAGATACTAGGAAACTTAAGCAATATTTTATTGACAAAATACCCTTGATTTACAAGCTTATGCTATCTTACTAAAAAAGCAGGAAATCTATGAAAGAGATTAAGGATAAAAGAGAAAGTTGGGTTGATAAGAAGAAAAAAAAGAAGCGAGAAAGGATTATTAAAGCTGCAATAGAGCTACTTTCTGACAAGGGTTTTGCTAAAACAAAGATTAAAGACATTGCCCAAGATGCTGGAGTAGCTGATGGGACAGTTTACACTTACTTTAATTCAAAAGAAGATTTAATGATGAAAGCCCTAACTGAAAGTCTCCATATCAAACTTCTAGAAGTCAAACAGATCACTGCTAAAGAGGCTGATGCAAGAGCTAAAATTCTTAAATTTTTTGATATCCATGCAATTGTCTTTACTCAACACCCCGAGATAGCTAAATTTTTAGTAGAAGATATTCGCCAGATTAAAGAGTATTACAATAAATATCCTGAATATTCAATCTTTGATGAGTATAGGGATTATATGATAGAAATCTACAAAGAAGGAATTGATAAGGGTAGATTCCGTGATGTTTCAGCAGAAGCCTTTGCTTTAACTGTAATTGGAGCTATGGATTTTGTCCTAACTCAATGGGTTTTAAAGAAACACCAATTTGATTTGAGAGCCATGGTCTTTAGAATAATAGATTTAATCCACTATGGTACAGGTAACTTAGATGTATAATATCATTCAAATTTCAGATAATGTAAGCCTTCTCCAAGCTAAAAATTCCTTACTAAATTCAACAGTAATTGAAAATGAAGATGGCCTATTAATTATAGATTCTTTACTACTTCCTAAAGATAGTAAAGATCTATACCAGTTTTGCCTTGAAAAGAAAAAACCCGTTAAATACATCATCAATACCCATTGGCATAGTGATCATTGCTATGGGAATAGATTTTTTGATTCCTACAAACCTATCATTATTGCTCAGGAAAGTTTCTGGCAGACTATTGAGTCTGAAAAAAATGTCATTGCCCCCAACAAGCCCAATATCATTAATAAAAAGCTCTTACGACTTCCCCATATTACTTTTAGTAAAAGCTTACAGATTCCTGAATTTGATTTAATTATCCAGCATGCACCAGGCCATTCCTATGACTCCACAAGAATATATTCGAGCCAAGAAGATATTTATTGGACTGGTGACAACTTGCTTAACTCTAATGATGGGAGAATTGCAATTCCTTATTTTTACTGGGGAGATCCCCATGCACACCTAGCTGAATTAAAAAGTCTCTCAGAAAAAAAACCAAGACTAATTATTCCTGGCCACGGTTTGCCTTGCGGATTAGCTAAGGTCCAAAAAGATATGATTTATCTACAAAATCTCCTATTGCAGTATTCAAAACTAGCTTCTTTATGTTTGGAAGGAGACTACCCAAGCTTAGAAACTTGTTACCCTAAAGAAGCGGGACAAGACTTTTGGGTTGAAAAAATGCATGACCTTAATCTTGAAAAGCTAAAGATGACTAAATAACCAAATAAATCTCTGGAGAAAATCCGATAAACTATCGGGTTATTTAGCATAAATCCCATAAAAATTTATCACAAAAATTAATATTATTGACAGTTTAGCTAGCTTCAAGCAAATTGCCTAAAAGTGAATATGGGAGTTAATATGCCTAAAATTGAAGAACTTAGTATAGTTAAAAATCATTACAGTGGAAAAGTGAGAGATATTTACGATTTAGGAGACCTTTTATTAATAGTTACAAGTGACAGAATTTCTGCATTTGATGTGGTCTTCCCTAATGAGATTCCTAACAAGGGAAAAATTCTCAATCAAATTTCAGTCCACTTTTTTAAAGAAACAAAATCCATTATCGATAACCATTTTGTTACAGATAATATAGATGAATATCCTGAAGAGTTACATACTTTTAGAGATGAATTAGAAGATAGAAGTATGCTTGTTAAAAAAACTAAAGTAATCCCTTTTGAATGTATTACCCGTGGCTATATAACAGGATCTGCTTGGAGCGAATATCAAAGAGGTGGTACTGTAGGAAGCACTCTCTTACCTGAAAACATGAAGGAAAGTCAGAGATTTCCAGAAGTTTTATTTACTCCTTCTACAAAAGCAGAAGAAGGACATGATATTAATATTTCTTACATGGAAATGTTAGCTAGATGTGATAAAATGATTGCAGAAGAACTTAAAAACAAATCACTTGAATTGTACAAATATGCTCATTCTATTATGTGGGAAAAGGGTATAATTCTGGCTGATACCAAGTTTGAATTCGGTGTTATAGGTAACAAAATAATCTTAATTGATGAGATTCTAACACCTGATTCTTCAAGATATTGGGATATGGATGATTATGTTGTAGGGCAAACTCCTAAATCATATGATAAGCAATATGTGAGAGATTACATCTCTGAAACTGCTTGGGATAAAACTCCTCCTGCTCCTCAATTACCATTAGAAGTAATTGAAAAAACTTATGAAAAATACTATAATGCTTACAAAATAATTGTAGGGGATAAGGCAAAAGTATGGGCTACAAAATAGTAATAGTTGATGATGAAGTTGAAATTACAGATAACCTAAAAGATGACCTTACTGATTTAACAGATGAATTTGAAATAAAATGCTTTAACTATGGCTATGATGCTTTGAATGAAGTTTTTCATGGTGATATTGATTTAATAATTAGTGATATAGCCATGCCAGATATGGATGGCTATGAGCTTTACAACAGGATAAAAGATTATAATAAAGACCTTCCTATTATCATGATGACTGGTTTCGGTTATGATCCAAATCATGTTCTTGTTAATATTAAGAAGTTTGAAAAAGTTGAAGTTTTATTGAAACCTTTTGATCCTGAAGAATTACTTGAAAAGATACAAAGACATTTACACAAATGAAAGAATTTGATAAATTAGTGAATATTGTCTCTCGCTTAAGAGATCCAGATCATGGTTGTCCTTGGGATCTAAAGCAAAATAGCAAGACCTTAATTAGTGGCATGATTGAAGAAGTCTATGAAGTAGCTGAAGCAGTAGAATCAGAGAATCAGACTGACCTGCAAGAAGAGTTAGGAGACGTTTTACTACACATCATCCTACAGGCTCAAATTGCTAGTGAAGAAGAATCATTTACTATAAAGC
The DNA here is from genome assembly GCA_963663475.2 of Cloacimonadales bacterium (SeqCode). GTDB lineage: Bacteria > Cloacimonadota > Cloacimonadia > Cloacimonadales > JAFGVF01 > JAEKNW01. The sequence goes on from CAXXJV010000001.1 coordinate 455,336, forward strand.
AGGTTATTGAAGGAATAAGTAGCAAGCTAGTTAGACGTCATCCTCATATTTTCGGAGATGTTAAAATGTCTGACCCTCATTTGGTTAAAGAACGCTGGGAGCAGATTAAACTTGCCGAAAAACAAGAAAGAGAGTCTGTGTTAGATGGAGTTCCTCAAGCTATGCCTGCTTTATTACAAGGTCAAAGACTGCAAGAAAAAGCTGCTTCAGTAGGATTTGATTGGCCAGATATCGAGCCTGTCTTTGCTAAAATACAAGAAGAGATAGGAGAAGTAAAGGCTGAAATCCTCAATAATAATCACGAACAATTACAAAATGAAGTAGGTGATCTCCTATTCTCAGTTGTTAATTTAGCAAGAAAACTCAAGATTGATTCAGAATTGGCAATGAAAAGTGCTAATCGTAAGTTCAGTTCAAGATTCAAGAAAATTGAAAACGAACTAAAAAAAACAGGGAGTAAAATCAATGAAAAATCTTTGGAAGACTTGGATAAAATCTGGGATAGTGTCAAAAAAACTGAATAGACATAATTTTTCTACAATATATTTCACTCTTGGCTTTTTAATAATTATAGGAATATTTATAGGCTTTAGCCAGATACTTATCAAAAGTCTGAGAGAGGACTCAAAGAAAGCCCCCTCCTTATTTGCTAACTATATATATAACACAAAATCATATCTTGATGAAGCTCAAAAGAACTACAATGAGATTGTTACCAGTTTAGAAGTAATAAACGATAATTACCGACAGGCAAATGAGAATTCTCAACTATTAGCCAAGATTTTTGATCGCTGGATTAGGTCTTTAAGTGAGTTTAAAGGGGAAGAAGATTTTTACGATTACTTCTCTTCAGAATTCACAGAAGATTTAAGTTTCCCACTTATTCTAACTGATGATAAAAGAATACCACTTACTTGGCGGAATATAGAAATCCCTGAAATATCCTATCAAGATCTTTCTCGAGCTGAGAAGGATAGTCTTATTTCTCTCATAAATCGCATGGAAACTATAGATGTAGAAATTTCAGGAAAAATAATAAATTATGTTTATTACCTACCTATAAAAAACTATCTCAAAGAGCCTCCCCTACCACCCAAGAAATTTGAAGATTTTATAAAATCAATGGAACAACCAATCATTATTACTAACAAGAATAACAATCCTATCATCTGGAACAATATTGAAGGCGTTAGTAATGATAATGATTATATATTTCTTTCAACTGCTGAGAAAAGCACATTAACTTCAGCTATTAATAAAATGAATGCTATTCCTATTGAATCAGACAACCTAGATATAGGTCGGATATATGTAAGTGAACTACAGGCAATTAAGAATCTTAATATGTTTACAGTTGTTCAGTTAAGTTTGGTAATCATTTTCTTTTTAATCGGTTTTTTAGGTCTCAAGTTAATAAAGAGAACAGAAAATGATTTAATCTGGGTAGGACTAGCTAAAGAAACAGCTCACCAGCTAGGAACCCCCATTACTTCCTTAATAGGATGGATTGAATATTTAAAGATAAAGGAAGAGTTTCAAGACCCTGAAAATGCGGAAATGCTTGGTTTTATGGAGAATGATGTCTTCTATCTCAAGAAGATAGCCTCTAGATTTGGAAAGATTGGCTCTAAGGTTGAGCTTATTCCTTTAGAAATAGCTCCCTTACTTGAAGAGAGTGTTAGTTATGTAAGACAGCGATTACCTCATTTAGGTAAAACTATAAGCTTAGAACTCAAGAGCAATGTAGGTCAAAGTAAGATAAAAACAGAGAAAGAACTTTTTGGTTGGGTTCTTGAAAACTTACTCAAGAATTGTGTTGATGCACTAAGTGACAAAGGTGGCAAGATAGAAGTCGTAGCTAAAATTAAAAATAACGATATCATAATTCTAGTTAGTGATAATGGGAAAGGCATTGATAAGCATTACATAAATAAGATTTTTGAAGCAGGAGTAACAACGAAAAAGAGAGGTTGGGGTTTAGGCCTAAGCCTAGTAAGAAGGATTATTGTTGATTATCATAAGGGTAAGATAAGAGTAGCCAAAAGTGTTGTAAATAAGGGAACTACCTTTGAGATAGTCCTACCTATATACCAGGAGGTTTAAGTGCAAAATGATTATGTAATAAATCGTGAGCAAATGTATAGTCTAGATAAAAGAACTATGCATGAGTTTGCTATTGAATCGCCAATATTAATGGAAATAGCTGGCTTAAAATCTTGCCAAGCTATAGTTGATTTATATCCAGTTCATGACTATAATTATCTAATAATGTGTTCTCATGGCAATAACAGTGGAGATGGTTTTGTTATTGCTCGTTGGTTGCATAATCTGAATGCTAATCTTGATATCCTCTTTGTAGGTGATAAAAAGAAAATGACTGCTGAAAGTTGGAATAACTACAAGCTCTGTCAACAACTCAAAATTAACTTTGTAGATAAGGATAGTTTTAGTTTTGATAAATTAGCATCAAATACTATTATTATTGATGCCTTATTAGGAATAGGCTTTACAGGCCAACTTAAAAGTCCCCTGTTTGAATTAATAAGCCAAGCTAACCAGCTTTCTAATCCAAGAATAGCTATTGATATACCTTCTGGACTTGATGCTAATACAGGACAGACTAGTCTAGCTTTTAAAGCAGACTATACCTTCACCATGGCAGCTATTAAACAAGGAATGCTCCTTAATAATGGACCAGCTGTCTGTGGCCAAATTCAGGTTATTGATATTTCTATTCCTGATGACTACTATCATGAACTTGATTTTTATGCTAAAGTAAACAAGACTATGATCTATCCTGAAAGATATCAACATTCTCATAAGGGACATTATGGTAAGATACTTATTATTGCTGGATCCGAATCATTTTCTGGAGCTGCTATCCTGTCTGCAAAAGCATGCGTAAAAGCTGGAGCAGGCTTAGTTAAACTGCTTCATCCTCAAGGAATGGAATCTATCTTTGAAACTGAGCTTACAGAAGTTATGACCAAAGGTGTTAGTGGTGAAACTAATATTGGGGATTTTTTACTTTGGGCAGACACAATTCTAATAGGACCAGGCTTAGGACAAAGCAAGGATGCTGAACATCTGTTAATAAATGTGTTAAAACATTTTGAAAAGAATATTATTATTGATGCAGATGGGCTTAACTTACTAGCCAAGAATAGACATCTCTTATTGAGAAGTAAAGCAAATATTTTACTAACACCTCATCTGGGAGAGTTTGCTAGACTTTGTGGCATTACTTTAACAGATTTAATGCAAGATATAATCAGATATGCTAAAGCATTTGTGAAGGATTATCCAATTTCCCTTTTGCTTAAAAGCGCTAAGACTCTTTATTTGGATAGAGAAAAAGCTGTCTTTAATGTTTCAGGAAATGATGGTTTATCCACAGGTGGTTCAGGAGATGTTTTAGCTGGGATAATTAGCAGTTTTGTAGGCCAGAAGCTCCCCTTAGACCAAGCTGCAATAAGTGCTTCCTATTACTTAGGCAAGCTAGTAGAAAATATGGCTAGCCAACAAGCAACTTTTTCTATTATCCCTAGTGAGATTATTAAGTCTATCGGAAAATACAATATAAGATAAAACTTTTACTCAGGAGGTAAGGTGAGAAGGATAAGTTTTCTTATCTTCTTAATGGTGGTTTGGTTAGATAGCTATTGCTCAATAGTCATTAATGAAGTCATGTATGATGCTGTAGGAAGTGACCAGGGAAAAGAGTGGATAGAACTCTATAATAATGGTCAAGAGGATGTTGATCTACAAGGTTGGTTACTCCAAGCAGGAGGTTCTAGTTTTACTGATATCCTAAGCTTTCCAAGTATTAATATTAGAGCCAAGTCCTTCTTTCTTATCAGCGAACAAGCTAGTCCTCTAACTAATTATATTGCAGAATTACATTTTGAGAATGGTGGTTCTACCTCCGATGGCATCCGAATACTTAATCCTAGAGACCAATATACAGATACTATTCTCTACGATAGTCCAAACACTAACAACTTAGTTGGAGATAACGGAGACTATGATTGCTTATGCCCTGCAGTCACACCTGGCCAGTCTTTAGCTAGGATCTCTGATGGAGTAGATACAGATTGTCCAGAAGACTGGTTAGCCACTAGCCAATCAAGTCCTGGAAATTCAAATGAGATTGTAAAGATTGTAGAAATGACATCCTGCAAGGCACTAATATCAACTGATAATATTGAAGTATCCACAATTATCCTCAACTTATCCACATTTAAAGTGGATAAGTCTGATTTAAGTATTAAAATCATCTTTAATAATGAGTTAAAATATAATAGCCCATTATCAGAGATTCCGCCTCTAGATAGCCTAAACATCTGTCTTCTAATAGAAAATGAGAATTATCAAAATGGTCAGTTAAGTATAGAACTTGTTAATAATACAAATGTTGATATTGTGGATAACTTGTGGGAAACTCTAATATGCTATGACATCCCAGACTTGCAATTATCGGAAATTATGCATTCTCCCCTGACTGGTAATTCTGAATGGATAGAAGTTAAACTACTTGAAGATATTAAGGATCTACAAGTAAGATTATCTGATTCTGCAGGTAATTATGCCCAAGCAGTGATTTCTGGTTATGCTGGTGATTATTTGGTTATTGCCCAAGATAAGAATAAACTACTTGCGACCTTCTCAGTTAGTGATTCTTCTTTAGTTATGCAGCCTACTACTTGGCCTAGGCTAAATAATAATGGAGATAAGATTAATCTTGAAATCTATAATACCCGCATTGATTCTCTTATCTATGGACCAAATTCAACTTCCAAAGGTTACTCTTTAGAATATCACGAAACTAGTCAGCAATGGAGTCAGTGCACTTTTCCTACCAGAGCAAGTCCAACTAAAGAAAACTCTCTGCCAACTCCTAACCATGATATTAAAATAAACAATATCCAAGTTGCTAATAGTTTAATCTCTAGAAAACAAGATAAGTTATTAAGAATAGACTTTGCATCTGAAGATGAAAATTGCTTTCTATCATTAAAGATATTTGATATCAGAGGTAAAGAAATTACTGTAATAAAATCAGATATAGCAGGGAAATATGGTGGTCAATTGGCTTGGAATGGCTATTTACAAGGTAAGTATTTAGCTAGCGGTTTATATCCAGCAGTAATTAGATTAAATTCAGAAAATGGCAGACTAATAGCAGAAAAAAAGACATTAATCACGATAAATAGATAAAAGCATTGACAAAAGCTAGAGATAAAATTTTTTTGACATTAGAAGGGAGTCGAAAGATATATGATAATGAAAAATAAAATAGTGGTGTTTTTAATTTTTAGTGTTTCTAAAAATATATATAATGATAAAATAGCATTTACTCATTAGGGTAGATGCTATTTTTTTTTCAAGAAATGGGGTATAAATATGGATATTAAAGAATTAGTTAAACAAAGCTTGCTAGAGGATATTGGAAGCGGTGATATTACAACTGACTCCTTAGAATTAGTTAAGACTATCACTCAAGCTACTATCGTAGCCAAAGAAGATGGAGTAATTGCTGGTTTGAATATCTTTGCTGAAGTATTCAAACAAGTTGACCCCGATATTAACATCACCTTGTACAAAAGAGATGGTGATAAAGTACATAATAAGGAAGAAATTGCTAAGTTACAAGGCAATCCAATGTCCTTACTTAAAGGAGAAAGAGTAGCCCTTAACTTTATCCAAAGAATGAGTGGTATTGCTAGTCTCACAGCTAAGATGGTTGAGCAGATAGCAGGCACTCATGCCAAACTCTTAGATACTAGAAAAACAACTCCCATGTTACGTTCTCTAGAGAAGTACTCAGTTAAAGTTGCCGGTGGTTATAATCATCGTTTTGGACTTTATGATATGATAATGCTGAAAGAAAACCATATCAGGGCTGCTGGTTCGATTAGCAAGGCTGTAGAAATGGTTAAGAAAAATAACTGTACATACAAAATAGAAGTTGAAGTAACTAACTTAGAAGAACTTAAAGAAGCTGTAGAAGCAAAAGTTGATAGAGTTATGCTAGATAATATGTCTTTGGAAAAAATGAAAGAGGCTGTTGAACTTTACCACGGCAAAGTAGAGTTAGAAGCTTCAGGTAATGTAAGATTAGAGACAATACGAGAAATTGCAGAGACTGGGGTAGATTTTATCTCAAGTGGAGCAATTACTCATTCTTATAAATCGTTAGATATTAGTTTATTATTCAGGGAGAACTAGATGAAGAAGAAAGTTGAATGTTTGATTGAGATGCAAAAGTATGATGACAGAATTGCTGAGAAAGAGACACTTAAATCAGAGTTACCTAAACAATTAAAAAGTTTGATTGAGGAAGAAGCAGAAGCTAAAGCAGCTGTAGCTGAGACTATTGAAGATATTAACAAGCTAGTAATTCTTCAAAAGGATAAAGAAATTGAAATCAAACAAAATAAAGAAAAAGCAGCTAAATATGAAGAACAATTAGCTTCAATTAAAACAAACAAAGAGTATAAAGCTCTTAATAGCGAAATTGCCCTTCTAGCTAGCTTAAATTCTGAACTAGAATCAGAAATTATTTCCTTAATGGAACAAGAAAATCAATTAAAACAAATTAAAGTAGAACGTGAAAAAGTCTTACAGGAAAAACAAAAGAATCTTTCTGACCAAGAAGATGTTTTAAAAGATCAAATTGCTGGTCTTGATGGAGAAATCGAAAAGTTCAAAAAAGAAAGAAACTCTCTTGCTATTGATTTACCTAAAAATATGATCAAGCAGTATAAGATTCTTATTATAAATCGTAATAGAAAAGCTGTTGCTTTTGAACAAGAAGGTGCTTGTTCTGCTTGCGGTTTTAAAATAAGACCTCAGCTTATTATCGAACTTGAAAAACAAGATAAAATCCTCTTCTGCGAAAACTGTAATAGATTCTTAGTTAGAAAATCAATTCATTAAATAAATCTTTTTTAGCTAAAAGAGGATAAAATGTCTGCGTGCTTTGCTTTGGCAAGTCACGAGGAAAGTCCGGACACCATAGGGTAGGATGCTTCTTAACGGGAAGTCTTGGCAACAAGAAGCTAGCTCCACAGAAAGAAACCGCTTAGATACGAAAGTTGAATAAGTAAGGGTGAAAAGGTAGTGTAAGAGACTACCAGATGCCTTGGTGACAAGGTATGCTCGGAATGCCTCATCAGGTGCAATGCCAAATAGGGGAGCTTGAAGTGACCCGCTTCTATAACTCTCGGGTAGGCAGCTTAAATCGGCTCATTGAGACATTAGTGTATGGCAACATCCGATTTAGATGAATAGACATTATGCTACTTCTTAGGTAGTATACAGAATCCGGCTTAATATCTTCTTTTAGCATTAGTATATTATTATTAAGCTTACGAAATTAATCTCGTAAGCTTTTTTTACAGGCATGTGGATACTTAATTTTTTCATCCAGCCACTCTACTTGAGAGAGAGTCTTAAAATGAGGCGTAATAATAGAAGAAAGCCACAGCCCAATATGTTAAAAATGACTCAAGTTCAAGTCTAGTGGGAATAATATAGGAAAATGAGAATATTTCATTAGAATATTGATTCATCAAAAATCCCTGAAAGGGATAAAATAATTTAGCCCAGGGTAAGATGCTGAAAGTATCGCAAGCCTGGGTAATGATGGCTAGCCCAAAGATATTACTCTGTAAGGGTTTACTAAAATGATAAATAATGTATTATCCCAAATAGTACAGTAGAGCTTGGTGAGTTTCCTTCTAGCATCCTTAATCCTTCCTTTACAGTCTTTCGATGAAAGTCCAGGTTTCATCGAAAGACTGTAAAGGAAGGGTTAAGGATGAAATAAGCAAGAAGATGTTTCTTAGGAATCAATCCAAGCTTGAAATAAATGGGAAAAAATATTGACAATCACATTAAGATAATATTTTTATAGTAATTGGATTCTCTGAACAAATTACATCTGATAATGAAAAATAAAATATGAGAGGGTATAAAATGTCTAAGTTAAGATTATTGATTATTGCAATTTCATTCATAATGCTGATAGGATGTCATGTAAACCCATATAAGGTATATGATTTAACACCAGCTGATAAAAATATGGAAAGCATGTGGTTAAATGGAAAAGAGCTTGTTAAGCTTAGTGGTGATAAGGCTGATATTATTGTTAATTATGACACTTCAGATAATGGGATGCTAATCTTTGATCTCTCAGTTCTAAATAAGACCACTGAAACTATTTTAATTTCTCCTACTGATTTCTCTTGCAAGACTAATAATAGATTAAATGAAGTCAGGGAAATTGAGGCAATTGATCCTGAACTTAAGATTAAAGATTATAATAAAAAAATTGAAAAATTAAGAGCAAGATCTAAGGCAAAAGCAAGAGATCATTTAGTATTCTCAATATTTGAAGTGGTTGATAACTTTACTTATAGCAATCCTGAAGAAAAAGAGCAAGCAAAAGAGGATTATGCAGAGCAAGAAGAAAGACGCAATAAAGCACTTTCTCAGATTAATTCTCAAATGCAAGATGCCAAAGCAAAAAGACAATCTTTTGAAGTTGAAGCTCTTAGGAAAACTTCTTTAATAGCAGGAAACAAGATTGGAGGTAAACTTTATTTTCCAGTTCGAGACTCCCTAACTGAATTTTCTTTAGTAATCCCAATTGGACAAGAAGTATTTGTTATCCCCTATGCGATAGAAATATTTTAACCGAATGGTAGAGTAAAACTTTATCCCAGATAGTGTAGTAGAATTTTAGTGAAGAATGCAGATTATTCTAGCAAAATAGCTTGCAGAATTCTGACCCATATAATATATATATTCTAAAGAATTATGTAAGTTACTTTTGCAAAAGAAGATATTGCTATTTTCAAAGATCTATTGCATTATTTTGGCTTTAATAAAAACTATGGACTTATGGCATCCTTGCCATAAGAAAAATGTGGAAGCAAGGATGCTTCCACTCCATAAGATCAAATACATTATTGGGATTATTTTCATAGAAAAAGAGCTTTTGTCACCATAAGCTCTTTATTTATTGAATATATATTAATCGATTACATAAGTTGTTAGAGGTGGGAAACCATTAAATTCAATTGAACTATAGGAGGTAGTATATGCTCCAGTTGATAGGAAATAAACTCTATCACCTATAGCCAAATTTAGAGGAAGGTCATATTTAAAATCTTCATACATTATATCCTGAGAATCACAGGTTGGTCCTGCCAAAATACACTCTTCAGTTTCTCCCCGTCTTTCAGTGAAAATTGGGAACTTAATAGATTCATCAAGAGTTTCAATCAAACCACTGAATTTGCCTATATCAGTAAATATCCAGCGATTTAAGGCTGTTCGAGACTTTCTTGATATCAGAACTACTTCACTAACAATAACGCCTGCATCAGCCACTAATGAACGACCTGGTTCTATCAATATTTCAGGAATATCATCACCAAAGTCTTCGTTTAAATATCTTTTAATTTCTGAGGCATATACTTCCAACTCATTAGTTCTAGAAGTATAGTTAGCTGGGAAACCACCGCCCATATTAATCATTTTTAATTTAATGCCTTCTTCTTCTTCAAGCCAAGAGAAGATATACCTAACTTTGGCAATTGCTGCATCCCAAGATGCAATATCACGTTGTTGAGAACCTACATGGAAGGATATACCATAAGGTTCAAGACCTAATTTTTTAGCAAGAACAATTAAATCACATGCCATATCAGATTGACAGCCAAATTTTCTGGAAAGAGGCCAGTCTGCTGTTTCAACCCCTTCAGTTAATATACGAACAAAAACTCTTGAGCCTGGAGCAGCTTTAGCAATATTTCTCAAATCAGCTTCTGAATCAGAAACAAAGAGTCTGACACCAGCCTCGTAATGTTCACGGATATCTTTAGCTTTTTTGATAGTATTCCCATAGCTTATTCTATCAGCAGAAATACCTAGAGCAAGAAGTTTTCTTAATTCATAGATTGATGCTACATCAAAATTTGAACCTAAGTCTCTCAAGAGACTTAACACTTGGGTAGCTGGATTAGCTTTGACAGCATAGTGGATTTTAGCGTAGGGAAAGTTTCTAGTAAGCTCTTCATACTTTTCTTTAATTGTACTTAATTTGACTACTAAGAATGGAGTTTCTTTGTCTTCAGAAAAGGCAAGTAATTTTTGCCATTCAGCTTTGGTAATATAGGAATCTCTTAACATGATAAATCCTCCGATTTTAATATTTTTTTATAAAAACCCGAGGAGGTTTTTGATTAGTAAAGACATGTAGTTAGGCGGTTGATATCTAACACCGCTTAGAAGTCTATTACTCATAGCATTTCCTCCAATTTTAAGTTCTTGAAATACTTTCAAATTGCAAGAGGTATTTTTTAGCAAGAAAAAAAATAATTATTTTTATAAGTAGAGATATCTTCTTTATTTATAGTTAATTAAAGCTTGACACTTTCTTAGAAATATATTAAAAAGTTTAATAGAAATTTCCTAAAACTAAAACATTATAAGAGAGGATTTAAAAAGATGAAAAGACTTAGTTTTATTATTATTACTATTGGAGCTATTAGTCTATTGCTTGCCCTAATGGCATGTCAAACTAAAGAGGAAGATATGAAAATATGGCATACAATTGCAGCACAAGATTCTACTAGCCAAGAAATTTCCTACTTTGTTCAACCTAATCTTGACACATCTTACCTGGCTAACAAGCAAATTAAGGCCAGAATAGAAGGAGAATGGACTGATCTTGAGGTTAGTGACTTTCCTCAATCATTTGTTAAATGGAATTTCCAAAGAAGATTAGAACAATTAAAAGAGATTAAGGAAGGATTAGAAACTGGTAATATGAGAATGCCGACCTTATCAGGACCACACAATGGCATGGTAGCGACCCATGGCAACAAACGCAAAGATGCTATTTTCAGTATTAATAATGCTGTTAAAGGTATGGGTTGGTTGCCCAAGGCAGAAAAGATTAAAGAAGTAAAGCAGATGCTTTTAGATACTTGGGAAGAAGATATTTTTAAGAAATTAGATGTTTTAACTAAGCTATATGAGCAGGGAGAAGAGATTTTTGATATGTCCAAACAGACTTCCCTTGAATTGTATTCTCATCCAGGCTATGAAACCCAATCTTTTTTAAATCAGATGGCTGACCCAGGTGTTACTATAGTATTTTTAGATTTACCAGAGTCATATAAATTGAAGTGTATAGTTCAAATGATACATCCCAATAATCCTAATTTAACGGAATATGAAAAAGATGTAGTTGATTACATCAATCTTGTTCATGACTATTTTCATGGTCAAATGCCTCGCAAATCCATTGGGGTAGTCTATCATGCTATTCAAGTATATGATAATTCTCCAAAAGGTAAAGGAAAACTTATTAGTCCAATGTTTCCTTAAGTAACAAAGAATTTCACTACAGATAGGGTATAATCCCAGATAGTGTAGTAGAACTTTAGTGAAGAGTGCAGATTCTTCTTTAAACCCAGATAGTGTAGTAGAGCTTTAGTGAAGAGTGCAGATTATTCTAGCAAAATAGCTTACAGAATTTTGACGCATATATTTTATATATTCGGAGAAATTATGGAAGTTACTTTTGCAGAAGAATATAGTGCTGTTCACAAAGGTCTACTGCATTATTGGGTTAAAATCCTACTGCACTATTTTTGTTTAACCCAAATGGTGCAATAGAGCTTTAGAGAAGAGTGCTAGATTCTTTTAGCAAAATAGCTTACAGAATTTTGACGCATATTTTTTATATATTCGGAGAAATAATGGAAGTTACTTTTGCAAAAGAATATAGTGCTATTCTCAAAGAACTATTGCATTATTTGGGTTTAACCACTTACGTCAAAAAAGATACCACTAAATTAAATAATCTTGTTGAATGGAGAAAAACCGATTATTTGTCTTACTGTTATAAAATGACATTGAAAATTATGTATAAGATTAAGAAATCAAAACAAATAATAAAGAAGAGGTTTTTATGGTAAAAAGAATTTTACTAGCACTTTTCGTGCTTAGTTCTTTAAGCATAGTCTTAGCTTTAGACAGGTTAAACTTAGACAAAGCTAAAGAAATGGTATTAGAAAACAATCTAGAATATCTTTCCGTTCAAGCAAGTAGAGATAAAGCAGACTACAATAAAAAGTCAGCCTTTTATTCCTATTTACCTAGTGGAAATTTTACAGGTAGCCATACACGCTATGAGCCAGAGCTCATGATGTCAGGTAAGTATAGTAATCAGTTTGGATTAACTCTAAATCAGCCCTTATTAGCTAATGGAAGTATATATTATAGGAATAAAGTTCAAGCAGAAAATAGTAAATCAGCCAATATTAGTGTAAGGCAGAAAAGAGTAGAGCTTTTAACTCAAGTTGAGATTTTATACTACAACGTCTTAGAATCCCAGAAGAACTTGCAATTAGCCCAGACCAATGTTGAGAGAGCTTGGAAAGCCTATGAAAGTGGTAAAATAAGCTTTCAGCAAAATGTGCTATCTAAAGCTCAACTACTTAGATTACAGGTTGATGCCACTAACAAAGCAATAAGCCAGCTCAATAGCAAAAACGCTTATTCTGATGCTTATCGTGCCTTGCAATTATACCTAAATAGTGATGATGATTTTAGTTTAGAGGAAGTAGATTTCATCGCAGAAGAAAAATCAAAAGATTATCTGAAGATGTCTGGAAAATTTGCCTTGAATGATCAAGGAGCTTTAATTAAGGATACTAAGGCCTATACTAAGCTGTTAAATAAACTTCTTACTACTTCAATCCAAGAAAATCCTCAAATAGCCATAGCTAAAACAGGTATCAATCTAGCCCAATATTCTTTGAAGCAAGAGCAAAGTTCTTTCCTTCCTAGTCTAAATTTATCTCTAAATCATAATTGGTCAGCCAATGAACTTGCAACAGACTATGAAGACCAAACAAGTATAATGCTCAATGCCTCAATATCTTTCTTCCCTTTAATGAATAAAGTCCATAATGTTAATTCTCAAAAAATGAATCTCAAACAAGTGAACTATAATTACCAAGCCCTATTGAAAGATATCAAATCAAGAATTGAAACATCTTTAAACAACTATTTGATATCTTTGGAAAGAATAGAGCTAGCAGGTCAAACACTAAGACTTAACCAAGAGATATTTAAAGAGCAAGAAGCAAAGTTTCAGAACAATTTAATTTCAGTCGATGACTATTTAGATTCTCAAGCAGAGCTGGATCAAGCCAGCCTTCAATATAATTCTTCCCTTTATGGCTTCCTCAAAAGCCAATCTAATCTAGCCTATACAATAGGGTTTGAGGACTCTAGCCAAATCGCAAATATAATTACACTAATTCTAGAGGAGCAATAATGAACATAAATAAAAATAAAATGATAAAGTTTGTTGGTATAATCTCTCTACTAATCTTAGCTGTCAGCAGTGGATGTGCTAAAAGAGATAAAGAAGATAATCTTAGTAAAAATGGTAATGGAGCAACAAGAGTAATAGTTGAAACTATCAAAAAAGAACCAATAGTAAGAACAATCCAGCTTTCAGGTAAAGCAGAAGGCATAGTAGATATTGATGTACATGCAGAAATTAGTGGCAGACTTGTTTCTCTCAATAAAGCTTTGGGAGATTACGTTAAAGAAGGTCAAGAAATTGGTCGTATTGAATCTGCCCAATATGAATATGCTTTCAAACAAGCAGAAGCCCAACTTATTGCAGCAGAAGCAGGACTCAAATCAAAAGAGATGCAAGTCAAAGCAGATTCTCTTCTTTTCTCACAAGAATCAATATCCCAACAAGCCCTTCTAAACTCACAAAATGCTTACCAAATGGCACTAGCTTCCTATAAAGGAGGACAAGCACTTTATGAACAAAGCAAAAGAACACTTGCTAGAGCAATCATTAAAGCTCCAAAATCAGGCTATATTTCTTATCTTCCTGTAAAAGTAGGAGAAGCTATACAAGCTAATACCCTGCTTTACTCATTAGTAGATGATTCAGAAATAATTGTCAGAACAGGATTAGGACAAAACTATATCAATCTAATAGATAAAAATGATAAAGTTTCTATCACCTGTAATTCTACTAATCTTGAGACCAAGGGAATAGTCAAAAGAATTGGTAGATCTGCAAAACTTGGAGATTCACTCTACCCCATAGAAATAACATTCAAGAATCCAGGACAAATGAAGTCTGGTATGATACTTAACTTAGAATTGGAAAAAGAGACAGAACAATCTATGTATGCAATCAGATTTTCTGTAGTAGAACAACGCTATGATAAAAGATATGTCTATGTTGCAGAAGGTGATAAAGCAAAATTAAAAGAAGTAAAATTAGGTGATATGTTTGGCAACAATGTTGTAGTCACAGAAGGTTTAGCAGAAGGCGACCTTCTTATCGTTGATTCTGCAGGAAAATTATCTGATGGATATCCCATAATTTATAATCAATCAGAAAAGGAGTAGGATATGTCTCTCCCAAAATTCTCGATAGATAACCCAATTCTCGTAAACATGTTTATGATTATAGTCTTTATATTTGGCTTCATAACCATATACGAGATACCAAAAGAAGAAATGCCAGGAATTGAATTCGGTGCATTTAATATTGTAGTTACCTACCCAGGAGTTTCTCCAGAAGAAATTGAACAGAATGTAGTAAATAAGATCGAGAAGCAAATCCAACGAATGGATGGTATTGATTATATATCTTCCACTTCCCAAGAAGGAATGGCTACAATCTATGTTCAAATGGAAGCAGATGCTGATATGGAAAGAGCTTGGTCGGATATAAATGCAGAACTTGATAAGGTAAATGATTTACCAGAAAACGCTAATGAACCAATAGTTACCGAAATCAAGATGCGAGAATTTAATTCAATAGCATCAGTAGTCATTAGTGGTGATAAAGATGATAACACCTTAAGAGAGATTTCAGAAGATTTCGAAGACGCCTTGTTTAAAATTCCTTTTATCTCAAAAGTAGAAATATCAGGTACAAGAGATCGCCAGTTTTGGATTCAGGTAGATAACGATAGACTAAATCAGCTGGGAATTACTTATAATGAAGTTGCTAATATAATTTCTCAAACAAATGCAAATGTTCCTGCGGGAGAATTAGATGTAGGCTCAAGTCAATATCTAGTTCGCACTATGGGAGAATATGCAAGTGTAGAGGAAATTGCAAATCAAGTAGTCAGGATGAATAGTGATGGTTCTGCTATCAAGGTAAAAGACTTTGCCCAAGTTTTAGATACCTTAGAAGACCAAGAAACAATAGGAAAATATAATGGAATGCAAGGAATCAACATATCTGTCTATATGAAGGGAGAAGGTAATATAATAACCGTTATAGAAGATGTAAAAGAGCTTGCAAATAGATTCCAAGAAGATATTGATGGTATTCGTGTTGATGTAAGAAATGATGGCTCAATCAGGGTAAAGAATAGCATAGCCACTCTTTCAACAAATGCTCTTATGGGTATTGTTCTTGTATTTATCGTTCTCTATATATTCTTAGGCTTTAAAAATGCTCTTTACGCAGCTTGGGGAATTCCTTTTTCTTTCCTTCTAACAATTATTTTTATGGATTACTTCGGAGTAACCTTAAATAATCTGAGTCTTTTTGGACTTATCTTAGTCTTGGGTATGATAGTTGATGACGCGATTATTGTCTTAGAAAATATCCACAGGTATAGCGAAATGGGTTATACCAAATATGATGCAGCTTTGAAAGGAACTCAAGAAATCATGTGGCCAGTAATAGCAGCAGTAGCTACAACAGTCGCTGCTTTTGCTCCAATGCTCTTCATGGAAGGAAACATGGGTAAGTTCTTAGGTAACTTCACTATAGTTGTAAGTTTAGCCCTTACTGCTTCTCTGATAGAATGTTTATTACTTCTTCCTTCTCATGTTAATGAATTTGGAACAGCAAATTTTGTTGAAGGTCAAGACCATAAGCTTCATAAAGCCTTAACTTTAAAATATAAGAAAGCAATCTCATGGGTATTAAAACATAGAACAATATCTTTAAGTACAGCCATTCTAGCTCTTATTGCTTCAGGAGGACTTCTAGTAGCTGGAGCAGTAGGCTTTGAGTTTTTCCCAAAATCAACTCCTAAAACGCTTAAGATTATCATAGAAACTGAAGTAGGTTCAAGTCTTGATAAAACTAATCAAGTAGTTTCTAAGATTGAACAAGGTATCATTACTATGAAAGAAAAGGACGATATCGAAGCTATTGTTTCTACAATTGGTTCCTATAGAGATAGAAGAATTACAGAACAAGCAACTAATTACGCCTCTGTTTCAGTTGATTTAGTTGATGCAGACCTTCTAACTAACGATTATAGGTCTATTCGTAGAAGAATTATGAAAATACTTGATTCAACTGATGGTTTAAAACTCTATAAACTTAAAGAAGCTCAAGGCGGTGGTCCAAGAGCGGAATATGATATTGAGCTTAGACTTTATGGTGAAGACATGAAAGAGTTAGATCAGCTTTCAAACTACCTTACTGGTATTCTTGATGAAATACCTGGTGTTGAAGAGATAGAACTAGGACAAGCTGATGGTAAATCTGAAATTAGAATTCTTCCTAACAAAAATGCACTCTATATCAATGGTTTAAATGAAGCTTCTATTTCCAATACTGTTGCTACTGCACTTTATGGAAGAAAAATATCTGTCTTTAGAGGTTCTGGTATTGAAGAATATGACATTATACTCAAGTCAGATAAAGAACAATTATCTAAATTCTCTGATTTAGAAAACCTAAAAATACGTAACAAGAATCAACAGTTAATTCCTCTCCAAGATCTAGCTAGCTTCAATATTAGCCAAGCTTCATCTAAAATAGAACACTATGATTTAGAAAGAATGTACACAATAACTGCCCAGTGTGGCTTCTATGAAGAAAATGGTGTCCAAAGAAAAAGAGTTCCAAATGAAGTTACAGAAATCCTCCAAGGTTCTAGAATTAAGGGAACTGAAGGATTACTATCTAACTTTAGTCAAGAAAATCCTGGCTATCGAGTTGAGTTAGGTGGTATCCAGAAACAACAAGATGAAACCTATTCTAGCTTAGGTAAAGCTTTTGGGATTGCTCTTTTGTTAATCTTTACTATCCTGGCAACCCAGTTTAAATCATATTTCAAGCCACTCATTGTTATGTCTGCCCTACCTTTCGCCTTTATTGGTGTGGTATTTGGACTATTTATAACTGGCCAATCATTCTCAATGATGACTATGATTGCCGTGCTTGCTTTGGCTGGTATTGTGGTGAATGATTCTCTTGTTCTTGTGGATTTCATTAATAAAGAAAGATTTGAAGGTCGTGATAGATGGCATTCTCTTGTTAATGCAGGAGCTGTAAGACTTAGACCTATCATTATGACTACAGTGACTACTATTGCTGGCTTCTTGCCTATGATATTGTCAAATTCTGTAGCAACAGCTGACTGGAAACCAATGGCTACTGCAATTGCCTTCGGACTTGGCTTTGCAACTGTATTAACACTTTTCCTTGTGCCTGTTCTTTACTCTATAGTTGATTCAATCACTGTGAGAATTACTGGTAAAGGTGAAAAAACTAAAGCTAAAGATGTTCTAAACTAGAAGCTATATTTGCTTGTGGTGTTTAATTAATTAAGGCGGACTTTTGTTCGCCTTTTTTATTGCTCTCCCCAAAGTAGAGTGGCGAGGTTCCAGCCCGTATTTACGGAGATGACAAGAAGAAAAAGATCCTTAACACAGAGTTCACAGAGGTTACCACAGAGTTTAGAAGGGAATGTTTACTCTCCCCGCCTTACGGCACCCCTCTCATACCGCTCTTACGAGCTGAAAGGGGAATGTCAATCTCTCAATCTCTCAATCTCTCAATCTCTCAATCTCTCTATCCCTCAATCTCTCAATCTCTCTATCCCTCCAATTAACCAGGGGGAAAATTCAATATCATCAATTGATTTAACAGCTACTACTCCCTGAACAGAGTTACTTATAAAAGCTTGTTCGAAGCTTGCTAAGTCATTTAGATAAATATCAACTTCTTCAACAGGGTACTTGTCAATAATTTTCTGTCTCATAATACCATTTAGAATATTATTATTTGCTTTAGGAGTATAGATTTTCCCTTTTTTACTGAAGAAAATATTAGCATAACAACATTCGCAGATCATTCCTTGAGAATTAACTAATAAACCTTCATCATAGCCTTGCTTGCTAGCCAACCTATGCAAGAATACCTGTTCTAGGTAATTAAGAGACTTAATATTGCGAAAATCATTAGCTTGATAAGTGTGAGATATGACTTTTATTCGGATGGCTTCTTGCAAAAGATTTAGTTGGGAGGTTAAGATTATCAGACTTGATTCTCCTCCTAAATTTTCATAGATTATTATTTTAATTCTCAGGTTATCTTTTTTATTTAAGACAAGTAAATGGCTAATAATCTCCTTATAATCTACTTGGGGAAAAGTTAATTTAAGTTTCGCACAAGATGTCTTAAGTCGTAAAATATGCTTATCTAAATCTAAAGCTATTCCGTCTTTTGTTCTTAAAGAAGTAAAAACCCCATAAGCATATTGGAATCCAGAGCAGGTCAAAGGAATATTAATCTCTGACTCTGATCTATAACAGCCATTATGATAGGCTATCATTTTCCCTCCTTAATATCTAAAAAGTTTCGAATTTTATGTAATATTTCCTGATACTCATTTGCAGGCTGGGAATCAATAGTAATTGCTCCTCCACTATTAACATAAAGTTTATCATCAACAATAATACCTGTTCTTATCACAATACTGCTAGTTAAAAAAGTCTTATTTACCAGCAAGATACTACCTGTGTAGAGATTTCTTTTATAGCTTTCCAAATCTTCGATTACTTTCATGGAAGCTATTTTAGGGCAACCAGTTATTGAACCACCAGGAAAGCAGGCTTTTATCAGATTAACAATTGAAATATTTGGTTTTAGTCTGCCCTCCACTATCCCAACCAAGTGAAAAACATTAGCAAAAACTTCTAATTTATTGGGGTTAAGAACCTTGACTGAACCAATTTGACAGACTTTTGATAAGTCATTTCTTAGTAAATCAACTATCATGTGTAATTCAGCTAAATCTTTCTTAGAACTCAATAAGAAATCTCTATTAGCTTGATCTTCTTGGTCATTTTTCCCACGTGGTGCAGTTCCCTTAATAGGTTTAGTACTTACCTTTCCTTGGTCACAATAGAGAAATTGTTCAGGAGAAATACTAGCTACAGTAAAATCTGAGTAGCTTAAATATGCTGAGAAAGGGCCATTGTTCTTCTCATATAAGTTAAGAAAAAAGGCAAGTGAACTACCTATAAAGTCTGCTGAAAATTGCTGAGTAAGGTTAACTTCATAGACTTCTCCTTGCAGGATTAAATCTTGAATAGTTTCCACTTTTTGGCAATATTCACTTTCATTACATTCTTGGGTAAAGTTTGCTAGCTGATAGTTTTCTAAATAATTAGTTTTTTTAGAAGTTTCATATTCAGTGAAAGCAAATTCTATTTCCCAACATTTATTGTTTTTATTATCCCAGTAGCGGTAGTTCTTATAGATAACTAATCTAGCTTGAGGAATCTGATATGAGTATATATTCTTATCAGGTATTGACTCTATATAGCGGCCTAAATCATAGTTCAAGTAACCTATCCAACCACATCTGTTAGCAGGATAAACTAAATGAGCAAAATCATACTTATTTATCAGTTTATCAAGTTTAGCCCACACTTGTTTATCATTAGAGAAAAGAGCTTCTTCAACTGGATTCCAGCCACATATTGAAAATTCTGATTGTAGGGGATCACCAGTTAATAAGGCGGAATTTTGGTAGTTATTTTCTTTAATCCACAAGCTAGCTTCATTAAAATCTACTTGTTTTATTTTAGCAATTTCAATTTTCATTAGCTCTCCAAGTTAGCGAGAAAATTCTTGATCATCTTACTTCCCTGCGGTGTCATAAAAGATTCAGGGTGAAACTGAATTCCAAAAATAGGCAATCTTTTATGCTCAATAACCATAGGAAGCTGGTCACTAGTAGTAGCGGTAATTGCTAGTTGGGAAGATACTTCTGAGATCATAAGAGAGTGATAGCGAGCAACCTTAATCGGTTCACACAAACCTTGCATAATAATTCCTGGGTCAAGAATTCTAATTTTTTCCTGTTTACCATGCACTGGATAAGGAGCTTTTATTGTTTTCCCACCAAAGAATTCATTTATACACTGCATACCTAAACATATACCTAATATTGCTTTAGTTTCATAATACTTGTCTATGATTTCCATAGTTAGGCCAGTATCAGCTGGTCTGCCTGGTCCTGGAGATATTACAATTGCCTGGTATTGGGCAACATTTCCCAGCTCTATTGCATTATTCCTTACTACTTCAACTAATCCTGAATAGTTTTGCTGAATTAAGTAATATAAGTTATAAGTGAATGAATCATAGTTATCTATCAATAATATTTTTTCCATAGAAGTTAGATTATTTAGTCTTATTATTTAGTCAATTTAATATTTATTTTAGCAAATCTTTTTAAAAAAGAGAAAAAATTATTTGACATATTGAGCATACTGTATATATTGTACATATACATTATATACTAAAACTAAAGGAGTTCATATGGTAATTTTAATAAGTAATTCTTCTGAACTACCGATTTACATGCAAATAGTTGAGCAGATTAAGCAACAAATACTAAGCCAAGAACTAAAAGAAGGTCAAATGCTTCCTTCAATTAGATCATTAGCACGTGACTTAAAAATTAGTGTAATCACTACTAAAAAGGCTTATTCTGAACTAGAGAAAGAAAACTTTGTAGAAACAGTTCCTGGCAAAGGAACTTTCGTTGCTCAAGCAAACTTAGAATACTTACAGGAAATGAGATTACGTAAGATAGAGAATCATCTTCAAATAGTCTTACAGGAAGCTAAATTTATCAATTTATCTAAAGAAGATTTAATAGAAATGCTAAACACTTTGCTAGAAGAGGAGAAATAATGAAGAATATTTTGGAAATAAAGGATCTTGTTAAGAAATTTAAATACTTTCAATTAGGTCAAATTTCGCTGAGTTTAGAGGAAGGTTCAATACTTGGGATTGTAGGACCAAATGGTGCTGGGAAAACCACATTAATCAAGTCTATTTTAGGATTAGTAGTAAAAGATTCAGGCACTATTAAAGTTTTTGATAAATATCTGGATAAATCTGGAGTTGAAATCAGAGATAGGATTGGTTTTGTAAATAATGAAATGATTATGAGGGGTATTGTTAGTCCTAAATCACTAGGAAAGATATATGGAAAATTCTATAGTAAATGGAATCAAAAAGTATATGATGACTATTTAGCGAGATTTGATATTATCCCATCTAAAAGCATATCCAAACTCTCACAAGGTATGCAAATGAAGACTTCTCTAGCCTTTGCTTTATCACATGATGCTGACTTATTAATCTTAGACGAACCTACGGCAGGTTTAGACCCAATCTTTAGAGAGGAAATTATTGATATCCTTCTAGAAGAATTAGAAGATACAGCTAAATCTATCATCATTTCCTCCCACATCACCTCTGATTTAGACAAGTGTGCAGATTATTTGCTGGTTATGAACAAGGGTAAAATCCTTCTTCATGGTGGTAAAGACGAGATTATTGAAAATCACCGTTTAGTAAAAGGGGATAAGGCTGATTTAAACGAGACTAGCCAAGAGCTCTTTGTTAATTATAGAGAGAATAAGTATGGCTTCGAAGGCTTGACTAAAGATTTGAGTAATCTCAAGAAAACTGTTTCTAGTGGTTATGTAATAGAGAGGCCACGCGTAGAAGACATAATGTATTATTATTGCAAGAAGTAGGTAGCTATGAAAAATATGATATTAAAGTACTTTCGTAAACAGGCTACTCTTTTATTCTCTTTATTTGTTTTACCTGCCGTCTTTATTTTGATTGGGAACACCAATTTAGTTTTTCTGGCTTACATTAGCTTGACTTTTGCCTATATTTTTATGCTTGATGATTTTTCCTATTCGCTTGCTCTTCCCATAAGTCGTAAGGATATAGTTATTGCCAATTATCTTGCCTATCTTATCTTGGGGGTAATAATTGTCTTTTACATGGCAGGATTATTATTTACAGCTTCTAAGTTCTTTAATTTGGCAACAGACCAATCACTATCGCTACTAGGAATCTTATACACGTTTAATATTCTGGCTATATTTTCAATAATTATACCACTCTCAATCATCTCAAAATATAATCATTTTGTCTCAAGAATAGCCTTTTTACCTGGTGTTTTGGGTTATCTTTTAATGCTTCCTATCTTGAATTACTTTGAATACTTAGCGAAAATTAATATTCTCTATCACCTAATTTTCACTCTCTTATTAACTAGTTCTCTTGCTTATTGTGGTATTAAAATTTCACTTAAAAAAATAGAATCAATTGATTTTTAAGGAGCTACTATGTTGTTGAAATTGTATAAATATTATCTCTACCAAAGCAGATTCATTAGTTTTGGAGCTTTACTAGCTGCCTCAATTTATTCTCTATTAATCCTGGAGATGGAAGTAACCACCACAGTATTGATTATATCAGCTTTTGTTACTAGTTATTATATCTCACAAACCCATGCTTGTCACAAAGCCTTACTAATGCTACCTCTTTCTAGAAATAAAACTATCTTAGCTGATTACTTAGCCTTGATTAGCAATTTACTTATTAGTAATTCTGTTTTTTTACTAATATTTTATTGTCTCAAGTTTATGCTAAATAATCCAAAATTACATAGCCCTCTTTCTTATCTACTAATTAACATAGGAGCAAGCATAACTGTTTCTCTAATAGCAAAATCCTGCCATGATTATTTTAGGAAATTTGGAGGAATTGGACACATTGTTACAATCATAATTGCCATTCTTTTATTTTTTGGATTAGTAATAGCTTCTTTGTATGTAGTTAAGTTGGCTAGTCCCTTATTTATCTATCTCAACTACGCTATTTATTTATTTTTGATATTTGCATTATTTCTTGTAACCAAGAGCTACTTTGCCCGTTTAGACTTTTAGAACACAGTAATGTATCCTCTCACTACCTAAATTGACCGATCTTATTACAGAGATCGGTCTTTTTAACTTTATAAGACAAAGTTGTGCCATACCATATAAGTGGACTAGTAAATATTACGTCCTTCCACTAGGCATAATTTAGAATCTATTTTAACAGAATCATCTTTCTTGATTTAGAAAAAGAACCATTTTTCATACGATAAAGATAGACACCTGAAGCCACATTTTCTCCCTGGTCATTTTTACCCTTCCAGACTATGCTATGCCTTCCTTGTCCATATATATTTTCAGTTAAAGTCTTAACTTTCCTTCCCTTGATATCATAAATTTCAATAAGAACAGGACTTTGCTTTTCAACATAAAAACTAATGGTTGTCTGAGGGTTAAAAGGATTTGGATAGTTTTGCTGGAGTTGAGAAAGAAGTGGCGCTACAGGATTATCATCATTAGAGACACTTGTAATTTCTGCTGTTAAAGGTATTTCAATTAAGGCATTTTCTGGGTCATTAGTATGAACTCTAATATTTGCGTGATATTGACCACTAGGAACTTGGTATTGGGGAACACTAAGGGTGATAGTTTCAGGATTATTCTCACTAACTACACCCTGCCATTTATCAAGCTGAACCCAAGGTGCATTATAAGATATTTTTATTGCCTGGTAAGAAGATAAATAGTTGCCGTTGTAGATTACTTGAAGTCCATCACTTGCATCTGCATTTTCTATACCAATAGTAGCACTATATAAGTTACCATCCATCAAGTCATAATAGAAATAGATATCTCCATTATCATAGAGGTGGGCTTGGAAGTTAAGGTTTCCAGAACCATTAAAGAAAGGGAAATTTGAATATTGGACTATAAATCTATTATTCTCTTGATCATGATAGTAATAAAAATCTGCACTTGACCCATTCAAATCATCCCAGAAGATAGCAATTAAATCATTGGGTTGGAAGGGTGAAGGAATAGGATCATTACTATAATCTACCCCATCTTCCCCGAAGGTAATATAACCATTAGTAGATACTCTTGCCTGATGCTTTATTTGACCATAAAATGGGAAAGCAAAAGGTAAATCTAAATCCACAAAATCATCAGTACTCAAAAAGTTAACATAAGTTCCAAGGTCACTAATATCAAACCAAACATAGTCTAAATTTGTCTGCTCACTATCATGCCATGAGTAGCCATATAAGTCTGGTCCTCCAGAATTTCTTTCTGTTTCAAATACTTCAATCCAGTATTCAAGATCTTGCTGGCCTAGATTATTTAACTCAAAAGAAATCTCTCCATCTCCATTATAAGAGTCAATTTCTAAAGCTGTAGGATAATCAATAGCTGGGAAAGTATAATTATTTATTGAGACGGGTATTGAGATATTAGGGTTGTTAGGGTCATTTGTTTCAAACTCAATCTCACCCTCATAAAATCCAGACTGGTCATTTTCAAATTCAACTTCTAACATTAAGATATTGCCTAAATCTAGCACCATATCGCCAGTATTAACAATATTAAAAGCTGGATTAGTTGATAGAATATTAGATATTTCTAGTGGATTATTTCCTAAGTTTTGCAGTAAGATAGTTTTATTAACCTGTTGGCCAGGAACAATAGTTCCAAAATCAAGAGATGATTGATCTAACAAGAGTTCAGGTCCTGGGTTATCTGTTAGATATGAGATATATAGTCTCATTAAGTTCTTTTTGGTATTTAAGTTTTCACTATCAATAACAGAGGCTACCAAGAAGGAAGAAGCAATTGTCCTGTAATTTCTTGTCTCATTAAAAACTGTTCTAACATGATTATCATTTGATCTAAATAAGACTTGCCCATTAGTAGCTGAAAACCAATTATTATGGATATCAGCGTAAGTATTAACTTGGTGTGCTAGTAACTTACCTTGAGCAAAAGTACCTTCTTGACCTGATAAACTGGATATACCAGTATGAAGCAGACCTTGCCCTTCAAACTCAAGTCCAAAATAACTTAAAAAGTCTGTGCCATCATGATCTTGACCAATATTTACACCTTCGAAATAAACTGCTCCACCATTATCCAAATAGTTTATGAGAGCTTCTTGTTGAGGGGTGTTCACGACACCCGGAGGTGTAAGTCCTCAGGATTCACAGAAAGTGCCATTAGACACAATCACAAGGTCATAATCTGATAGAGAGGTAGTTAGTTCTGGTGCTACTACATTATCTATACCTAATTCTGTAAGGATATTGCCCATAGCATTGGCTGCTGAGCTAGGAAAACCTGTTTCAGCATTAACTATTTGAGCAGTAGGAACTTCATTCTTCCAAATATATACATTTATTGCAGATAATGACAGTAAAGAAAGCATTATCATCAGTATTATTGTTAATCTTTTCATGTTTATCTCCTTTCTTATCAAACATTATATTGTATTTGTAAGAAAATGCAAATTCAATTTAATTATCTCCGAACAAACCAAACTTTTTAAGCTTCTCATAGAGAGTTTTTCGACTTATCTTCAAACTAGAAGCAGCTGAACTTTTATTGCCTTTATTTGATTTAATTGCATGCTTGATAACTTCTCTTTCAAATAGCTCAATTTTCTCACTGATAGATATTGGCTTATTTATAATCTCATTCATTAAATTGTTTTCTTTCTCTAAGGTCTTAGCATCACTATGACCAGAAATTCTTATATGTTCATTATTTAAAGTAGTACCAGAACAGAGTAAAACTGCTTTTTGAATAACATTAATCAATTCTCTAATATTACCAGACCAGTCATGATTCTGTAAGATTTCCATTGTTTGAGGAGCTACTTGCTGAACATTTCTCTTTAGTTCTGTGTTAAATTTAGTAATAAAGTGATTAACTAAAAGGGGAATATCAGTTTTCCTAGCTTTTAAATCTGGGACCATTAAATCAAAGCCATTAATTCGATGAAAAAGATCTTCTCTAAAACTACCACGAGACACTTCCTCTAATAGCTTAGCATTTGTAGCTGAGATTAGTCTAACATCAATCTCAATCTCTTGTGTACCCCCAACTTTTCTATAGATCTTATTTTGCAGAACCCTTAAGAGAGAAGTTTGAGCAGACGAAGAAAGATTACCTATCTCGTCCAAGAAAATTGTCCCTCCCTCAGCCATTTCAAACAAGCCCTTGCTTTCATTATCTGCTCCAGTAAAAGCCCCTTTCACAGAACCAAACATTTCTTTTTCAAATAGACTATCCTGAATAGCTCCACAATCCACTGCAATAAAGGGACCATCACTGCGGTTGCTATTGTAATGAATATACTTAGCTATCTCTTCCTTTCCAGTTCCATTAGAGCCATTGATAATAACATTTATATCAGTTGTAGCGACTAGAGCTGCTTCTTGGAGTAAATCCTGAAAGTTTTTTGACTGGCCAATAAGATGATAATTTTGCTTAGCCGGATTAGCTACTTTAGTAGATGTCAAAATCTTACTTGAAATCTTTAAACTTCCTATTTTTAGAGCTTTATTAATTATTAAATTAAATTGTTCATCTTCAAAAGGCTTAGTAAGGTAGTCTATAGCTCCTAGTTTAATTGCATGGACAGCATCAGCTATTTGACCAAATGCTGTTAGCATTATTATAGGGTAAGACTTACACTCTCTAGCTAATTTTTCTAATAACTCAAAGCCAGACATTACGGGCATTTGATTATCCAAGATAGTTAAGTCTGGATTATGTTGTTCAAGTTTCATATAACCTTCCATACCATTATAGGCATGGTAGAAAGTTATCTGTCTGTTTTTACTAAGTAAAGCTTCTAAGACTGTATGAATATCTTGATTATCATCTACTATAAGTACCTTTTTCATGATTCTCCTTTAGATTAAGCTTTAACCTAAATAATAACGTAGACTTTTAGGAAAGCATGATTACTCTTCTGCTGTTCACAAAGGTCTCTTGCATTACTTGGGTTTAATAACTAAATAAAATAATACTTTGATGTCAATAAAAAAACAAATGAACTCTTGCCTGATCTAGATTTTTTATTATAATAATAGAGATTGTAATAATTTCTTGACTACTATATAGTCTAAAAAATTATGTCATAATTACTTAAATAGGAGATTAAATGTCGAAAAAGATAATAATATTATGGGGATTAATACTTTTCACAATTAGTGCAATGGCCCTAAATCAGAAAGACTTTATAAGAGAATATCAAGATAGACAAGTTGTTGAAATTACAGTAAATGGACTTAAAAGAACCAGTGAGAAAACTTTCCTAAACTGGCTAGAAATTGAAACAGGTAAAAAAGTTTCTGAATATGATTTAAATTACATCTTTAAAAGAATTGACGATAAGGGAATTTTTGCTCTTGAAAAAAGTGTTGAGTTCTTTCCTACTGATAACCAAGCCCTTATGATTATAAGTGTTGCTGAGAAATTTTCCCTCTTTGCTGTACCTTTCTTCAACTCTGTAGATGGTGATAAAATGTATGGTGGAGCAGCCCTAGACAGTAACTTCTTAGGCTATGGAGCAACCTTACTAGGTGTTGGTGCTTTCAGTAAAAAGGATGTGACAACTTTCCTACTACTCACCCAAGATGAAATGATAAATAACCAATATGCAGGTAAAATTATCCTTAATTATCGTACCAATGAGATAGAAATGACCGATATCTATGACAATGACCCCTACTATGAAAGTAAGCAAAAAACAATAAACCTAGGGGCAAGTATTGGGAAAAAATTCTTTGATAAGAAACTTACTATCGGACCTGATCTGGAATGGCAGAAAATTAAAATGGATAATGAAGATAATAATCCAGAGAAAGATGCTAACTTAATCTTTCCAGGCTTACTTATGACCTATGATAACACTAATCAAAATTTCGTTTTTAGAGATGGTTTTAAGGCAGAATCACTTACATCAAGCGTCTTCTCATTAGATGATAACTATGATAACTTCTTCCGTTCTTACACTAAATTATCTTATTCCACAACTTATGATTCT
This sequence comes from Cloacimonadales bacterium (SeqCode), assembly GCA_963663475.2. Taxonomy (GTDB): domain Bacteria; phylum Cloacimonadota; class Cloacimonadia; order Cloacimonadales; family JAFGVF01; genus JAEKNW01. The sequence continues at coordinate 483,411 of CAXXJV010000001.1, forward strand.
AAGATTAATTTTACTTTAAAAAATACCTTTGGTTTGTTTGATAGACCTGATAATGCTGAAGAAGTTCTCAGTACTTACCACGGAACTAAATCACTTCCCAACATGCAAGTATGGGCTGATGATTGGGTTAACGGAGCTTTTATAGTAGAACATACTTTGATAAGTAAACATAAACTAAACCCTACAATGTCATACTATTATGAAGGGGGTTATTATAACAATGATGGACTTAATGAAAAATATCATGGAATAGGAAGCGAGTTTAAAGTCTATTTCGATAAAGTAGCAATCCCTGCTATAGGTCTCGGTCTAGCCTATAATTTCACCAATGAATCTACTATCCTAACCTTTAGCTTTGGCATGGGTGGGGAATAAGATTTACTTAGGAATGACTTTCCAAAGGTAAAGAAAAATAGAAAGTAGAACCTTTATCTAACTGACTTACTAACCAGATTTTCCCCTCATGGGCTGTGATTATCTGTTTAGATATTGCTAACCCCAGTCCAGTTGATTGCTCATTGATTAAGGTGCTTGATCTAGCTTTTTTGAAAGGCTCAAAAATTAAGCCAAGTTCACTCTCATCAATACCAAAACCTTGGTCTTTACAAGAGAATATTAAGTTTGTACTATTAACTATGCAGGCAATTTCTATTTCTGAATTAGTTGGGGAATATTTAATAGCATTAGAGATAAAGTTACTTATAACTTGCTGAATTTTATTCTTATCAATATTTACATAAAGGCCTTTCGGGGCCTTATAACCTGTTACTTGAATAGACTTCTTAGCCCCAAGGGTACTAGCCCATTTGATATTTTCAGCATATAAATCGTAAAAGTCAATAAGCTCTTTATTGAGAGATACTTTACCTGACTCTAAATATGTTAAATCTAGAAGTTCCTCAACTAGACCTAGCATGAATTTAGCTGTTGAGTTTATATCTGCAATAAATTCAAGTTTTTCTTCATCTAAGCTATCCTGGCAATCTTCAAGCAGAAGCTGACTATAACTATAAATAACGGATATTGGATTTCTTAAATCATGGGCTGCTACACCTACTAACCTGTTTTTCAGTTCATTAACCTTGATCAATTCTTTATTCTTTTTATTCAGGGCTTTTTGAGTTAAGATAAGTTCATTATTGATACTTGTTAAACTCCCGAAGAGTCCATAATAATCGCTTTCTTCTTGTTCAGCTAAAATAAGGTAATAATCTTCAACAGCAATACTCTTGAAATATAGAAGAAGGAAGTTTTGACCAGCAGGGACATATAACTCATACTCTGAATATGATTCTTCATCAGTTTTCTGGGCTTGAAGAAAAAAAGCTTGGGCTTTTTCATATGTAGCTTGGTCAAATAGTTCAACAAACTTCTGCCCTTTTTGAACTTCTAACTGAGGTGATTTATTGAAGATTATTTCTTGGATAATGCCTAGGTGACTACACTTTAGAGCGAGTATGGCTTTTCTCATATCATCCTGCCACTTTCAAGAGTTTGTCTGCAAATCTTATAGCATGGTCTGGATCAGTAGCCCAACCATCAGCACCTACCTTTTTCCATAAAGTCTTATCATTGTTAAAAGGGTAACCACCAACCATTATTGGAGTTTTTATACCCTCATTTCTTATCTTCTGAATAAGCTTAGATAGCTTATCAAGATGAAAAACAACCGTAACAGAAAGAGCAATTAAATCAGGTTTCTTATTCTTAATCATAGTAATTATCTCATTATCTGGTAGGTTAGAACCTAAAAACCAAGTATCCCACCCTTCTATCTCAAAAATATCAGTAAGCATCCTAAGTCCTATTTCATGTAATTCTCCACTAATGCAAGAAGCTACAAGAGTTTTATTCTCTTGTTTATCGCTTAAAATATAGGGATATATTTGGGAAATCACTAATTGAATAAGACTTGTAATATAGTGTTCTTGAGCTATACTTATCTTGTTACTGTGCCAGAGATGACCAACCTCATATTGAACTTTTTGTAAAACATCTAAGTAAATCACTTTAATAGGGACTCCTTGCTTAACCAGTGAGAGAATTAGTTTAGAGGCATCATGTCTCTTGCCTGCTAAAGCGAAAGAGAGAAATTCTAAAGCATATTTACTATAAGGATTTGCTGGATCAATATAGCTTACATCATCAGATACTTCACTTTTAAGTTCGTCTATTCCTTGATTAATGAAATCATTTATGAGCTTATGATATTCAATAGGTAGATTTTGATTTAAAATTAATTTCATAGCTCTAAAATTCTCAATCAGAGAAACTGAAGACATCCCTAAATCTTGCATTAACTTCTTAAGCCATTTAGCATAGGAAACAAAAACTCCAGGAGAATTTAATTCTATTGCTTGACTAAGATAAGATAAGGTATAACCAATATCTTTGAGACTAGCCTCTCTTCTCTTTTCACTTTGGGGGCCTTTAGTATATGGTGCTATATCAAACTGCTTCTTCAATATCAGTGGTCTCAAACTATTATTCAATTCGTCTATCTGTACTTTTAGCTCTTCATTCAATTTATTAAGCATAATACTCCCCTAATTGCTTTTTAAAATAATAACTAAGAAGTTGATAAATGCAATATTTATTTATAAAATATTCTTGATAATTTGAATTATATTGACAGTTCTGAGGAGATAAATAAAGTAGTTTTAAATGTGTAGCTCAATGGTGCAAGAGTAAAAGGGAATCCCGTTAGAATCGGGAACGGTCTTCGCCACTGTAAGTAGCAATTATGAGTAATAGGTGTCACTGGATTTATTCTGGGAAGGCACTTATAATAACTCGCTACAAGTCAGGAAACCTGCCACTGAGTCCGTAATGATTGCGAAGTACAATCTAATATGACGGTTCTTCTTCTAAACAAGAATTTAAAAATACTACTATACTATTTGAGTTACACAAGTAAAATATTTAGAGGATAAATGATACACATTAAGAATCTCAAAGCAGGTTACCTAGATAAAGAAATCTTTACTAGTTTAGATGTTAGCTTTTCTCCATCCGAGTTTGTCTCGATATTAGGACCTAATGGGGCTGGGAAATCAACCTTACTCAAACTTATCAATGGCTTTCTTAAAGTTGAAGCAGGAGAGATATTAATATCTGGCAAAGATGTAAGCAAGTGGAAGCAGGAAGAATTAGCTAAAGTAGTTACCTATATACCTCAAGAGAATTATATTCAATATAATTTTACAGTAGAAGAAATTATTCTTATGGGTAGATATCCCTTTATTTCGCTTTGGCAAGACTATTCGGGACAGGATAGAGCTATTGTGGACAAGATTATCCAAGACCTAGACCTTGTCCACTTAAGAACTAAATTCATAAATCAGCTGAGTGGTGGTGAGAAACAGAGAACACTTATTGCTAGAGCTATTGCCCAAGATTCTGATTACATATTACTTGATGAGACTTTTTCTCATTTAGATATCAACCACCAAATTGAAATTTTAAATATAATGAAGGATTTACACCAAATAAAGGGTAAATCTATAATTATGGTATCTCATAATATCAATTTAGCAGCCAACTATTCTCAACGTATGATAGCCTTAAAGTCTGGCCAACTTATAGCTGATGGTAGCCCTGAAAGTGTGATTACTTCAGAAAACCTGCAAAAGCTTTTTGGTATCAAGCTAGGTGTTGTTACAAATCCTTTAACTAATAAACCTAATATAATCTACCCATGATGAAAATAATTACTTTCATTATTATCTTTATCTTAAGCCTCAGTTCAAGTCTTATCGCTGAGATTTACCAGGGTTATGTATATGACCAAAATAAAAGGCCCTTGCAAGAAGTCTTAGTCATTCATGGTCAGAATTCTACTTTTTCCCAAGAAAATGGCTACTTTAAACTTAACTCTAAAGCTGAAGCAGATTCTCTAATAATCTATTATGCATTTCATGAGATTATTAAAATCAATAAACGAGATTTTACTAAAGTAATGAATTTTACTATGTTACCTTTAGATATTGAGTTAGATTCTTTTACCTTTACAACCAAAAGAAAGAACAATCAGCTGCCAAATTCTCAAGAGATGGTAAGAATTTCTTTAAAAGATAAGCCTAAAGAAAGTAATAATCTTGCCCAAGTAATTACTCAAGACAAGAGTATTAAGCTTGAGGGAGTTCAGCTTGCAGGAGAAAAACAAACTGCTTCAATCTTAGGTCAAAGTTCAAGGCATACCTTGGTCATGTTAGATGGAATACCATTAAATAACAGTGGAGAAGATTTTGATTTAGCTTCTATTCCAGTAGAATTGGTAGATGAAGTTGAGATCTACAAGAACAATGTTTCTTCTCTGAGTGGTGGTGGTGGTATGGCAGGGGTGATTAATATTAAGACGAGAAAATCTTCAAATAACTCAAATAGTGAATTCTCCCTTAATAGAAATGATGGTAGCTATAATTTCCATAAAGTATCACTTACAAGTGGCTTTAACATAGCTAATACTTCGGTATATGCAGTCTTCTCTAAGCAAAAGTCTGATAATAATTTTAAGTATAAGATAAAAAAAGGCAATGCTTGGAAAAAACTTACTAGAGAAAACAATTCAAAAGAATCTAAAAATGCAATGCTGAATCTGGCAAGTAAGTTTTCCTATTTTGATTTTTATTATAGCGGAAACTTGAGTCAATATGATAACCAACTTCCAGGACCTACTAATTATCTAGACCTCTATAATGGTGCTTTTATTGAGGGATATGACCTATATAATAATTTCAAACTTCAAAAAAGCATTAGATCTCTAACTAATACTCTTGAAGTTTATTTCTTGAATAAAGATTCAGAATATAAAAACCTGAAGCCCAACATTCCTTTAACAAAGGCAGATAATCATTCAGAAAACAAACGAAGGGGAATAAAATTAAAGAATTCTTTAAGTTTAGATAAATGGGAAATCTCACTAGTTAATAGTCAGCTTGTTGAATCCTATTCACACAGCAATAAGTTCCAACCTGCTTCTAATATTGAGGAAAGGTTCCAATACTCTTATGCTAGTAGCTTGGTAAGTCAGTATAGCGATAATCACCAACTCTTCAATTATAATCTTATCAGTTCTCTGCGCTATGATAAACATAACCGCTTTGATGATTTTGTTACTTATAGACTTAGCGGAGATATTAGCTATGATCATATAATCAAGCCCAGTCTGCTCTTTAGTTATGGTAGCAGTTTTACCTTCCCGTCCTTTTATAGTCTCTACTGGAAGGGAGATTCTCATGCTGTTGGTAATCCTGATCTACGTCCAGAAGAGTCTCAAGGCTATCAAATTGGACTTACCTTAGAGTATTCTACTTTGGTTTTAAAGATGAATCATTCTTTAAACGAGATAGATAATCTAATTCAGTGGGTAGAAGTTCAACTACAAGGAAAAGTATGGAAACCTTTAAACATTGGTTCAAGCCAAATAGCTAATTATGAGTTGGAAGCAAATTGGGAAGTAACAAAGAATTTGAGACTTTCATCAAAAGTTCTTTTTACAGATACAAAAAATAAGACTAGAAAAGAAGATGGTTCTCCTTCTAGTTATTATGGGAAAGAACTTGTTTATATTCCTGACTATAGTATAAATCTTGCAGCAGAGTATAGCTATAACAAGTATAATTTCAAAATTGATTACAATAAAACTGGCCCTCAATGGATAACTCAAGATAACCTAAAAGATCCACTTGCTAGCTATGAACTAGTTAACCTTTCCCTGTCAAAAGTAATTAGTCATAATAATTTTGAGCACAACTTGAATCTAAAACTAAATAATCTTTTAAATAAGTATTATGAAATTTATAGCTATAATCCTCAGGCCCCCTTCAATTACAGCCTAGGCTACACAATCAAATATTATCTAAAATAAAAAGGAGAAGAAGATGAAAAAACTTCTTATTTTAATTACTTTGCTTGTTGCTACTAGCCTCTTTAGCAATAATATCTATGTTGTTAACTCAGTTAGTGGAACTCTTTCTAAGATTGATTTAGAGAATGAAAGTGTAAATAACACCTATGTACAACTAGGTACTACCCCTAACTTAATCGATATCTATGATGATTTTGCTTATGTGGTTAATTCTGGAGATAACTCTGTTCAAAAAATTGATCTAACTAGTGGTAATACTGTGAGTAATATTTATGTCGCTGATTCCTCAAATCCATGGTATGCTAAAGTTAAAGGAGAATTTTTATATGTAACTGCTTTTAATACTAACAAACTTTACAAAATTAGTTTAGCAAGTGAAGAGATTGTTGCAGAAGTAGAAGTGGGTCAAGCTCCCGAAGGTATAGAGTTTGCTCTGGGTAAAATCTATGTTTCTTGTACAGGTGGCTATGTCAACAACTACCAAGATAGTCAAATTACTGTCCTTTCTGAAGATAATTTGGAAATTATCACTAGCATACCTACTTCCCTTAACCCACAATATGTTCACTTGTATAATGGAAAAATTTACGTTATGTGTACAGGTAACTGGCTTGATGTCATGGGTTATGTAGAAGTTATAAATCCTCAAACAGACACTATAATGGCTAGTTTAAATATCGGTGGTAATTTAGGTAAAGCAGCCTTTATCAATAACCACGCCTATATTACTGATGCTATGAATACTGGACTTTACGCGATTGAAACAGATACAGATACAATCCTAAATGACTCTTCTAACCCCCTCAACCCCGGTGGATCAACTATTGCTAGTAATGGGCAAATGCTTGCTTTTGTTAACTCAGAATGGGGCTCCAATGGCACTGTCTGGATAACAGATGCTAATCTAGAAAATGGCCAATCTTTTGAAGTTGCTCTCGCTCCATCTGATGTTATTTTCCAATATCAAGCTGTTGCTAACTCTGATAACAGTGTTTCTCCTGCCCAAATATCTGTTAATGCCTACCCTAATCCTACAAGTAAGGGCCTTAACTTCCAGCTGCAAGGTAACACAAGAGGAGAAAGTCATGTCCAAATCTATAATCTAAAAGGACAGTTAGTCGACCAATTTACTGCCCAAGAAAATCTCTTCCGCTGGAACTCAAATAGAATAAATAATGATAATTTGGCTTCTGGCCTATACTTCTACAAAATAACAAACAATAACCATAGCCTTAGTGGTAAATTCATAATTCTCAAATAGAGAAACCCTGTTCCCTCTGTGTTGTTGCCACAGAGGGTTTTTTATCCTATTTAGAATCTCCTTAAGCTTCCTATATGGTAAGTATTTTTTTAAATGATTTGACTAATTCTAGATAAAATATTTAATGACATTAATACAATATTACTGATTTTTTACTAAAATATTAATTTTCGAAATAAGAAAAATATTTAAATCCAAATTATGTAAATTAACTTTTGCAATAGAAGATTACGCTATATACAAAAGTCTTATACATTCTTTGAGTTAAATTTCTAGCAATGATTATTACTTAATTATTAATGAAATATTTATGTAGCGTCAGTTTAGTGTTTATAAAATTAAAAGCAAATTCTTAGGAATAATAAACACTGAAGCAATTAAAAAAAGAAGGTAAAGATATTTATGAGTGAAACATTCACAGGGATATTAATCAAGAGAAAGCCTGTTTCTAAAATAGTGACTCCTGATGATATCAATAATAGAAATCCTATCACAATTTCAACTAAATTAGTAAATAAGTTGAAGTTAGAACATGGATTAAGAATGACAGTTACTTACAAAACTGTTAAAGGTACAAAAGTAGTTGATGAGATACTAGAGATTTGTGGTAAAGACCCCCAAGTATTCTACGAAAGAAGTGATTTAAGTCGCTATACAGTAATTAATCCAGAAGATAAATTTTCATTCCATGAAAGCTCTTTTAACTCTCTCAGATTAATAGATAAATTCTCTCCAATCGCTAGAGGCTCAAGAGCCCTAATTGTTTCTCCCCCACGTTCAGGTAAAACAACCTTACTCAAAGAACTGGCCCTTGATATTAAAAGAAACTACCCTAATGTACTTCCTGTTGTTGTTCTAGTTGATGAAAGACCAGAAGAAATTACTGATTTTAGAAGAGAAATTGATGGGATAGTTCTAGCTAGTAGCAATGACCAAAATCTTGGTGCCCATGTTTTTATTACTTCTCTAGCTATGAGTATTGCCAAGAATGAACTTGAATGCGGAAACGAAGTAGTCTTCTTAGTCGATAGCTTAACTAGAATAGGAAGAGTCTATAACCTCAATTATAAAGGAAATGGGAAAGTAATGAGCGGTGGAATTACCGCTGGTGCCCTAGAAATACCTAGAAAATTCTTCGGTCTTGCTCGTAATATTGAAAACGGTGGTTCTCTCTCTATAATTGCTACAATTTTAGTAGATACAGGTTCTAGAATGGACCAACTAATCTTTGAAGAATTTAAAGGAACTGGCAACTGTGAAATAGTCTTAGATAGAGAGATTGCAGATAATCGTATTTTCCCTGCTATTGATATCCTGCATAGTGGTACTAGAAGAGACGAACTTTTCTATACTACTGAAGAATTTGAGAAAATTAATGAATATAGACGTTCATTGCTTAAAAAAGATAAAATATCAGCAATAAAAGATGCAATTACTACTGTTGAGAATGATGAATTTTAATTTTTACTAGACCTATAAGCTTGGCATTAATTTACTTTATTTAGCTATATAAGGATAAATAAACTGTTAATTTTTAAGAATCTTCACTCTAAATAAGCAATAATAATAATCTATTTTTTTAAAAGTTATCTTATATCCAAAATGCTACAATAGTACTTTAGGGAAGAGAGCTGATTATTCTAGCAAAATAGCTTTCAGAATTAGGACACATATAACATATATATTCCTAATAATTATGGATCTTACTTTTGCAAAAGAAAATAAGGCTACTCACAAAGATCTACTGGATTATTTAGCTTTCTCAGCTATTGCATGCTTATTCCTTCCTTTACACTCTTTCGATGAAAGTCCGCTTTTCATCGAAAGAGTGTAAAGGAAGGAATAAGCATGCTACAAGTATAATAGGAAATTTGAATTTATAGCAGACAATTTTTTTCAATTACTTCTTGACCATAATTCCCCTTTTGTTAAAATATGAAAAATAATAAAATCAAGATATGGAGGAACAATGGAAAATCGCGTATTAGCAATTAATCCTGGTTCAACATCAACAAAAATCGCAGTATATGATGACGCTACAGAAGTATTTACTAAAACATTAAGACATGATGCAGAAGTTTTAGATAAATTTGGTGGCATAATCGAACAGTATGATTACAGAAAGAAATTAGTTTTAGAAGCAATGGCTGAAAACAATGTAGATCCTAAAACATTAGCAGCAGTTGTAGGCCGCGGTGGTTTAATGAAAGCCATTGCTGGTGGTACATATGCAGTCAATGAAGAAATGAAAAAAGATCTTAGTGACCCAGCTTTATGGGGCAGAATCCATGCTTCAAATCTTGGTGCTTTCATTTCTGAATCAATTGCTAAAGATTATGGTATTCCTGCTTATATAGTAGATCCTGTAGTGGTTGATGAATTCGATGAAATTGCAAGAATTTCTGGTATTCCTGAAATCAAAAGACAATCACTTTTCCATGCTTTAAATATCAGATATATAGCTAGACTTTTAGCTGAGAAATTAGGAAAACCACTATCAGAATGCAATATGGTTGGTATCCATATGGGTGGTGGTGTATCTGTTGCAGCTATCAAAGAAGGTAGAGTAGTCGATGTAAATAATGCACTTTTAGGAATGGGACCTTTCTCCCCTCAACGTGCTGGTGCTTTACCAATAGGTGACCTCATAGAAATGTGTTATTCTGGTGAATATACTAAAAAAGAATTACTTGGTTACTTATCTAAGAAAGCTGGTTATTTAGCTTACTTAGGCACCGATGATGGCAGAGATGTAGCAGAAATGATTAAAAATGGTGATAAAAAAGCTAAATTAATCCAAGATGCTATGTGTTACCAAGTAGCAAAAGAAGTTGGTGCTTGTGCAAGTGTTCTTAATGGCAAAGTCGATGTTATCTTTATGTCAGGTGGTCTTGTTTATAATGATCTTATTGTTAAAACAATTTCTGATAGAGTTGAATTTATTGCTCCTATTGAGCTTTTCCCTGGAGAAAAAGAAATGGAAGCCCTCTGTCAAGGTGGAACTAGAGTTCTTAAAGGCTTAGAAGAAGCTAAAGTTTACGGAAAGTAACTAATAATAAATTTAGATAAAAGACTAGAGGCACGAATAATCGTGCCTTTCTTTTTACTTGACACAAAAAGTCTATTTTACTCCTTGATACAATAGATTAATATTAATAACTTTACGGAGAAAAAATTATGAGAAATAGTAGCGAAATAAGAGCTCAATTTATAGATTTTTTTAAGAGCAAAGGACACACCTTTGTTAAATCATCACCTGTTATACCTCAAGATGACCCTACCTTACTCTTTATAAATGCTGGTATGAATCAGTTTAAAGATATCTTTTTAGATAAAGTAGAGGCAAAATATTTAAGAGCAGTAAACTCACAAAAATGTATTAGAGCTGGTGGCAAGCATAATGACCTTGATGAAGTGGGTAAAGACGGTTATCACCATACTTTTTTTGAAATGCTGGGTAACTGGTCCTTCGGTGATTACTATAAAAAAGAAGCTATTTCTTGGGCATGGGAATTAATTACCCAAGTCTGGAAACTAGATAAATCAAAACTCTATGCTACAGTACACCATTCTGATCAAGAAGCCTACGATTTATGGAAAGAAGTGACTGATATAGACCCTTCCCACATTAGCTATCATGGTGATAAAGATAACTTCTGGGAGATGGGAGAAACTGGACCTTGTGGACCTTGCACAGAGATTCATTATGACCGAGGCAGAGATTACTGCGGTGTTGAAGGAGACCATAATTGTGATGTCAATGGTGACTGTCACAGGTATATGGAGATTTGGAACCTTGTCTTTATGCAATATTATCGAGAAACAGATGGTTCTCTAACTCCTCTTAAAAAAACTCATGTTGATACAGGGTCTGGTTTTGAAAGAATTTGTCAGATTCTACAAGGCAAAGATTCTAATTACCATACAGATCTTTTCATGCCAATTATTAATGATATAAGCAAAATCTCAGGTTTTGAATACCATCCTGATAAATCTGTCTCTCATCGAGTTATTGCTGACCATATAAGATGTTTAACCTTTGCTTTAAGCGATGGAGGCATGCCTGCTAATGAAGGAAGAGGTTATGTCTTGAGAAGAATCCTAAGAAGAGCTGCTCGTTACGGACGAAACATAGGTCTTAAAGATCCTTTCTTGTACAAGCTAGTAGATTCTGTCATTTCTGTTATGGGAGACCACTTTAGTGAACTTAAAGATAAAAGAGATTACATCATGATGGTTATCAAATCTGAGGAAGAAAGGTTTAATCAAACACTTGATAAAGGTTTAGAAAAATTTGAAGAAATTGTTAATTCTTTAACTTCCAAAACTATCCCTGGCCAAGAAGCTTTTACCCTTTATGACACCTTTGGCTTCCCAATAGATTTAACTAATATTCTGGCTGAAGAAAGAGGACTCTTAGTTGATATGCAAGCCTTTGACCAAGCAATGGACCAACAAAAAGAAAGAGCTCGTCAAGCTTCTAAATTCTCCATGGATCAAGATGATAGTGACTGGGTAATATTAGAAAAAAATCAACAAACTGACTTCGTTGGCTATGACAGTTTAACCAGCTCTAGCAATATCTTACGCTATGCTTTAGAAGATAAAAACCTTGTAAAAATAGTTCTCGATAAAAGTCCTTTCTATGCAGAATCAGGCGGACAAACAGGAGACAAAGGCCAGATAAAAGGGCAAGACTTCCTAATTCAAATCTTTGATGTAAAAAAAGTAGCAGATAATTTCATTCACTTAGGCAAATTAGTCCAGGGAAAAATTACTAGTAAAGAGGTTGAGGCTTCTGTAACTCAATCAACTAGAAGAGATACTGCCTCTAATCATACTGCAACCCACTTACTTCACTCAGCTTTAAGAAAAGTTCTAGGTCCACATGTCCAACAAAAAGGATCTTTGGTAGATAGTAAGGGACTTAGATTCGATTTTACCCATTTTTCAGCTGTAAATCCTGAAGAAATTAAGCAGGTTGAAGATCTTGTTAACTCAGAGATTAGAAAGAATTTACCAGTAAATGTTTCTATTAAAAGTATCGAAGAAGCAAAAAAATCTGGTGCTATGGCTCTCTTTGGAGAAAAATATGGTGACCAAGTAAGAGTTGTTACTGTTGCTGATTTTTCTCAAGAACTATGCGGTGGAACTCATGTAAAATCTACTGGCGAAATTGGACCTTTCAAAATTATTAGCGAATCATCTTCTGCAGCTGGTATTAGAAGAATTGAAGCTATTACAGGCCAAAGGAGCTTAGAATATTTCTCTAATCTAGAAGGCAAATTGGATTCTATCAAGAATCTTCTGACTGCTAATGATAAAAATCTTCTGGAAAAAGTTGAGAAAGTTTTAGCTGAAAATCATGACCTTAAGCGAGAAATTGAAGTTTTGAAAGCTAAACAAGCTAATTCTCTTATTACAGATTTACTTGCAAATGTAAAAACAATCGGTCAAGTTAAACTCCTTGCTAGTCAAGTAAAAGTAGATAACCCCAACGACTTAAGATTACTAGGTGATCAATTGAAAGATAAACTGCAGTCAGGTATTGCTGTCTTAATTGCTAATCTAGGCAACAAAGTTTCTCTCTTAACTATTGTAAGTCAAGATCTTACTAAACAGTACCACGCAGGCAAAATTGTTGGGCAACTAGCTTCTATCCTAGGAGGAAAAGGGGGAGGTAGACCAGATTCTGCTATGGCTGGAGGAAAAGATGTTGATAAAATACCGCAAGCACTTAATAGCTTAGAAGATATTATCAAGGGTAAATAAAACATTTTTTCTTAACTAACTAGAAATATCAAACCCTTCCCTAAAGGATAATTTAGAATATATTTGCAAAGTAAGTTACAGAATTTGAAGGCATATAATATATATATTCCTGAAAATTCTGTAACTTACTTTTGCAAAAGAAGATAGTGCTATTCGCAATGGTCTACTGCATTATTGGGTTAAACCCAGATAGTGTAGTAGAGCTTTAGTGAAGAGTGCAGATTATTCTAGCAAAATAGCTTACAGAATTTTGACGCATATAATTTATATATTCGGAGAAATTATGGAAGTTACTTTTGCAGAAGAATATAGTGCTATTCACAAAGGTCTACTGCATTATTGGGTTAAACTCAACTGTGCTAAAAGTTCACCATTATTCACTTCTTTCTGGCAAATAAAATCTTTTTAAAAAACATATTTTACCGCTTAAAAAAAGTATTTAACAAAAGATAAATTCTTTGGGTAAATTATTATCTTGACAATAAAATGTGACAACCGTAAAATTAGTCTATGAAAAATAATATAAAGAACTCAAGAGCTAATATACTGATTGTCGATGATGAAATAGTCATTCAAAAACTATTCTCAGACTTTCTTGCTAACAGTGGTTTTTCACTCTTTTGTGCTTCTAATAATCAAGAAGCTAGAAGTATTCTCAAAAGTGAAGCCATCGATGTTATGCTACTAGACGTCTATATGGGACAAGACTCTGGGATTGACTTAATTCCAGAAGCACGTAGAATCTCTGAGAATACAGAGATAATAGTCATCTCAGGCACGTCCAGAGTATCTGATGTAATAAAAGTCATGAAATATGGAGTTGCTGACTTCCTTCTTAAACCAATTAAGAAGAATGAGCTTCTAGCCCTGATAGATAAAATTGTAGGTAGCAAAAATAATTATCAAGCTATCACTCAAAGCCAAGATGTCTATATCGGCAAATCTTCCATAGTAAATGATATAGTTGATCGGATTAAAGTAATCGCCCCTACTAATCTAAATGTTCTAATAACAGGGAAAAGTGGTACCGGTAAAGAAGTTTTTGCTAAGCTTTTATACCAGTATAGCAAAAGAGCAAATCAACCTTTTGTAGCTGTTGATTGTGGTGCTATCCCCGAAAACTTGATTGAAAATGAACTCTTTGGTTCAGCTAAAGGAGCTTACACGGGAGCAAGTGGACATAAAGGGAAATTTGAGCTTGCCAATAAGGGTACTATTCTTCTCGACGAAATCACTAATTTACCTCTTAGTAGCCAAGCTAAACTGCTAAGAGCAATTCAAGAAAAGAAGTTTTATCCGATTGGTAGCAATAACGAAGTACATTCTGATTTTAGAATTATTGCCACAACTAATATTGCTTGTGATCCTCTTATCAAACAAGGTAAATTTAGGGAAGATCTCTTCTTCAGACTAAATGAAATATCTTTAGAAATTCCCGATTTAAATGAAAGAGATGAAGACTTCGAAAAGATGGCTCTCTTCTTTCTCGATAAAGCAAATAATGAGTTGAATAAAAATATCAATGAAATTTCGGAGAAAGCTGTAAAACTTCTGCAAGCGCACGAATGGAAAGGTAATGTTAGAGAATTTAAACATGTTCTTTTTACCGCCGCCTTGTATTGCCCAGGAACAGTTATCCTGCCTGAACATCTTTCTATTAATAATGATGAAAATAAAATAAATTCACGTCTCAGCGATAAAGCAGGCTTCTATGATGTTCTTAAAGAGACTGAGAAAGAACTTATCTTAGAAGCTCTTGACCAATGCAAATGGAATAAGAGTGAAGCTGCCAAAAAGCTACAGATTAATAGAAAAACACTCTATAGAAAAATGTCGGAACTTAATATTAATGAACTGTGATTAATTCGAGAACAGTCTCAGAATTGCTACATAAACTAGAAAATTTTAAGTAGCCTTTGCTTTTAAAACTAAACTTTAAGATTCTTATGTCACTGAAAGATAAGAATTAAAGAAAAATATATAAATTTGGATATTATTGGAACTAGTCTTGCATTATAATGATGTAGTTGAGAGAAAAATTAAACATTAAACCTATAAATGAGGAAATTATGAAAAAGTTTTTACTAATTTTTAGTCTTTTATTCTTGTCGATTATACTTTTTTCAGAAACCGTAATCGATTATCCTGATGTCTATGGTAACTGGAATGTACAAGGTTCACCTTATATCGTGACTACCAACATTGAAATACCTCAAGGACAAACATTAACCATTGATTCAGGTGTTGTAGTTTCAATGAGTGAAAACACTAGAATCACAGCTTATGGTGTTCTCAGTGTTAACGGTATTGAAGAAAACCTAGTACATATTCAAGGTGCTACAGAAACCACTCAATGGTTAGGTATTGAAGTAAATTCTGAAAATGGTAATTTCAATCATACTAATATTATAGGTGCTTGCAAAGGATTAGCCCTTTATAAAACTAACAGTGTTGAATATTGTAATATTATTGGCTATGATAGTCCTGACTTCCAAGAAGGCCTTTATGTTGCTAATGATAACCAATCAACTATTAGTAATGTTGAAATCTATGGCTATTTAACTGGTGTTACTATCAAAGCTGATGACGACGATGATGACGAACCTCATGGTCCTACTACACCTACAATGGATATTATTAGAATTTATTATTCACCAGATAGCTGGAAAAATGATAGAACCGAAACTACAAAAGGTATCTACATGGATGATGATGTAGAACCTACTCTTACTAATATTGAAATTGAAAACTATGATGAAGGTATCACTATCAAAGCTGATAACGACGATGATGATGAACCTCATGGCCCTACTACTCCTACTATGGATATTATTAGAATTTATTATTCACCAGATAGCTGGAAAAATGATAGAACTGAAACTACCAAAGGTATCTATGTTGAAGGTAATGTTAATCCTTCTATGACTGATGTAGAAATTGAAAACTATGATGAAGGTATCACTATCAAAGCTGATAATGACGATGATGATGAACCTCATGGTCCTACTACACCTACAATGGATATTATCAGAATTTATTACTCACCAGATAGTTGGAAAAGTAATAGACTTTGGGAAACCAAAGGTATCTATGTTGAAGGTGATGTTAATCCTTCTATGACTGATGTAGAAATTGAAAACTATGATGAAGGTATCACTATCAAAGCTGATAATGACGATGATGATGAACCTCATGGTCCTACTACTCCTACTATGGATATTATTAGAATTTATTATTCACCAGATAGCTGGAAAAGTAATAGAACTTGGGAAACCAAAGGTATCTATGTTGAAGGTGATGTTAATCCTTCTATGACTGATGTAGAAATTGAAAACTATGATGAAGGTATCACTATCAAAGCTGATAACGACGATGATGATGAACCTCATGGTCCTACTACTCCTACTATGGATATTATCAGAATTTATTACTCACCAGATAGTTGGAAAAGTAATAGAACTTGGGAAACCAAAGGTATCTATGTTGAAGGTGATGTTAATCCTTCTATGACTGATGAGAAATTGAAAACTATGATGAAGGTATCACTATCAAAGCTGATAATGACGATGATGATGAACCTCATGGTCCTACTACTCCTACTATGGATATTATTAGAATTTATTATTCACCAGATAGCTGGAAAAGTAATAGAACTTGGGAAACCAAAGGTATCTATGTTGAAGGTGATGTTAATCCTTCTATGACTGATGTAGAAATTGAAAACTATGATGAAGGTATCACTATCAAAGCTGATAATGACGATGATGATGAACCTCATGGTCCTACTACTCCTACTATGGATATTATCAGAATTTATTACTCACCAGATAGCTGGAAAGAAGATAGGTTATGGAATACTACTGGTATATCTATAGAAGGAAGTGTTAACTTAGTATGTTCAAATGCAGAAATTTCTAACTATGATAATGGTATAAACTTCAAATCTTCAGGTAGTCAAAACCTATCTAATATCCTCATACCTAATAGCCTTCCAAGCTGGAATAACTATGGAGTAAGATTTAAAGGTCAAAATGATGTTAATATCGAAAATATTAATATTCAAAATTATGATAATGCTATTTTTAGTACATCAGCTACTGAAGAAGCAAATGTTAATATCATAAATGCTGTTATCAGTAATTATGATTCTGAAAGATCAAATACCAAGGCCATCTACTTCAAGGGTCCTGTTAATCTCTATGTAGATAACAGTCATATAACAGACTATGATCAATCAATTTATCTAAAAAATAATTATAATACTATTGTACAAGCTAAAATTGAACACACTGAAATTTACCAAACAGATGCTAGAAGAGGAAACTATAAAGGTATCTATATTCAAGGAAAAGCAAACGCCATAATAGCGAATAATGTTCTTAAGTCTTGTGATCCAGCTATTAAGGTAAATGGTTCAAATGCTCAAGCAGAAATTAATAGAAACTTAGTATTCATTACTTATGAAAAGAATAATTCTAAAGCTATTGATGTAAATAACATTGATAATAATGTTATGAAGCATAACACAGTATTTAACTACGATAAAGGCCTTATTAGTAATTTTACACCTTCTGAACTAGTTAATAATATTATTTGGAATGATAATCCTGGAAACAATATCGTTCCTAACTATAATTATGTTGAAGCAAGATATAACAATATCTCTCTTCCAAATGGAAATATCTACCCTGGTATTGCTAACATAAATGAGCTTCCTGACTTTGTTGGAACTAGTGACGATAATCTTACTAAAGAAGATTTTGCAGAGAAATTCGTTGAATTCCAACTTAATCCAACCTCTCCTTGTATTGATGCAGGAGACCCAAGTGAAGAAGCTGATAGCGATGGAACTATACCTGACCAAGGTGTCTTTGAATATGTTGGTAATAAGGACTTTACACAGGTAATGGAGCAAAATGTAAGCTTACATAATTATCCTAACCCATTTAACCCAACTACAAATATTCTGTTCAATGTTGCCCAAGAAGGTAATGTTGATATCAAAGTATATAATATTAAAGGACAGGTTGTTAAGTCCTTACTAAACGAAAATAGAACTATTGGAAGTCACAGAATTGTCTGGAATGGAGATAATAATAGTGGTTCAAAAGTGGCTTCAGGTATCTATTTCATTAGAATGAAACAAGCTAACAATAGCTTTACCAGAAAAATTCTATTGACTAAATAATCTTCTCTCCATAATAAAGCATATATGTAAAAATCGAGTAGGGTGGTGCGTTAGCACCATCCCTCTCACAGAACCGTGCGTACGGGTCTCGTACACGGCTCCTGATAAACCTTGTAATTATTCATAATAATTAAATAAAACACCTGTGGGTTTCGATAGTAAGTCATATAATCCTAATTGCTCAAACCACTCATTAGGTAGAGCTCTGTGAATATGGTAACAACCAGAATTCTTCCAGTGAGTCATAGATATTTTCGGAAAATCACTTTTATGACCTACTCTTCTAAGTTGTTGGTGTAAAGCTTTCCAACTTTTCCATTCCCGCATTTTCTTCATTCTTAGCCGTCGCCTTATCCATGATAATAAAGACTGAAAGACTCCTTTGCAATTTGCTACTCTAAAGTAATTCGACCAACCTCTCAATATCGGATTGAGTCTTTTAATCATAGTCTCAACATTAATTCCGCTATTTCGTGGAGTCAGTGTCCGAATTTTATCTTTGAACGCTTTTACCCTCTTATCTTCTATTTTGACATACTCCTCATGTATCTCAAAACCAAGATATTTTACTCCATTTAATACACTTGCAATATGTGTCTTTTCTTCATTCACGATGAGATAAATAGAGTTTAGGTATTCAACCGCAATTCGTTGATATTGTTCTGCTTTCTTCTTAGTCTTGGCAAAAAGTAATATATCATCAGCATAACGGACTATCTCAATTCCTAGACTCTTCATTTCTTGGTCAAAGCTATCAAGATATATGTTCATAAGAAGTGGAGAGATTACCCCTCCTTGTGGACTCCCTATTTCTGTTTCACTATACTTACCTTCTTGCATAACTCCAGATTTTAAGATTCCCTCTATCAGCTTTAATAATGTCCCGTCACTAATTTTCCTGTTTAATGATTGCATTATGAATTTATGATTTAATGTATCAAAACATTTGGATAAATCCATATCTACTGCATAAGGAAGTTCATCACGTACCATTAATACTTGTGCTCTAGCCACTGCCTTTTGACAACTTTTGTTAGGTCGGTAGCCATAACTTTGCGGATGAAAATCAGGTTCAAAAATCGGTTGGATGATGTTATTTATTGCCTGCTGTACGATTCTATCTTTTACAGTAGGTATCCCTAATGGTCTCATCTTACCATTTGCTTTAGGTATCTCTACCCGTTTTACAGGTGATGGGATATAATTCCCACTTTTCAATTCTAAATGAATATTCTCTAAGTTCTCTTGAAGGTCTTCCCCAAATTTTGATATAGTAATATTATCTATACCAGCTACACCTCTGTTTTTCTTTACTTTTTGAAAAGATTCATAGAGATTACCTTTCGAGTAAACTTTATCAATTAAACTATACCATTTCTTCATTTAGTTTCTCCTTTTTCACAATAAACAAAATTAAGTTTATACTTTCAAATGACAGTTTATTCAATGAAGACCTTTGACGTTTTTAGCTCTATGCAATCTTTATCAAAGATTTTTCAGGTTTTGACTATTATCCTTTATTAACTTCATCTACTCAGTCTCGTAAGGTCGTGATAGAAAGAAGGTACTCACCACCGTCTATCCGAGCCTTGAATCTAGCGATTCTCTTCGTTTCCTACTTTTAAGAAAATACTCTTTCAACATGTTCATTCTTTGGTTTATCTTCATCCCTTCGCATGAATTATGACCTTTTGAGTCATATTCCTCAATATTACTATGAATATTGTCCCTTTTGTTTTATCCTCCAGTCTGTCACCAGCCTTCATTGGCAAAAGGTTTATCACTACTACGGAATCATCTGCCACCTGCTAAAGCTTGATACAACTCTTGCCTTTCAGCTTGAAGTCATAGTTACTCTTTTAGAGACTTTAACAGGCTTCCCCAGTTAAGCTATCCTACCTGAATGCAAATCCATCTGTTATAATCCATGTAGTCGACTGACATTTGGGCGTCCTCACTTTTTGAAAAGTTACCCACTACATAAACCAAATTCAGTTCACTTTCGCTATGTTCCACATTCTTCCTGCGTCTTACTTCAGACCCTGCCGTTGCCAGCAACGCCCTTGACCTCAGATTGACTTCCTGTCAGTTGGGTGTCAGGACTTCTTTCAGTCCATCGGCTCAGATAACATTCTGGGCAAACAAAAAGCAACCCTCTTTTGAGGGTTGTCTTTTAAATCTATCTGTCTAGTAATTCAAAGTTTAAACCTGAATAGTGCATTTGAACTTTGATAATACTTCGCTAAAGCTAGGTATCACAGGTGAAGAGTGCTAGATTCTTTTAGCAAAATAAGTTACAGACTTTGAAGGCATATAATATATATATTCCTGAAAATTATGTAGCTTACTCTTGCAAAAGAAGATTCTGCTATTCGCAGAGATCTACTGCAGAGTTTAGAAGAAATATAAAATGGGGAGATGAATGAAGTTTAAGAGTTTTGTACCAGATTTTGTTTTAAATGAATTTAGTAGATGCAAGTATCATAAAGAACTATTTGCTCATGTCGTAATAATCGATATCTCAGGTTTTACCGAGTTAACCCAACTCCTAATGGATAAAGGGTCTGCTGGTGCTGAAGAGCTTGCTAAGATTATTAGAAAACTCTTCCAACCATTAATCGAAATTATTGAAGAAAATCATGGTTTTATTTCCTCTTTTGCTGGAGATTCTTTTATAGCTATCTTCCCTGACACTGAAATAGCCCATATAGATTTTACAGGACTAACCAATCGCGTTATTTCTTCTGTTGATATCTTTAATTCAGAAAACAACTTTGCTCTCTCTTTCTTATTGGGTATAAAAGTGGGAGTTGGTTTTGGAGAGATTAGCTTAAATATCTTTAATTCTGACCATTATTCTACTTACCTATTTTCAGGGCAAGGAGTTGATTCTGCTATAGCTGCAATTAAACGTGCCAGCAGAGGTCAAGTGATATTCTCTTTTCCAGTAAGTGATAAAGGCCATAAAACAGACCAAAAGGTTATTGAATATAAAGATGAAATCTATGATAACTATAATAAATTTTTGCCTCCTTTATTGAGAAATCATGATAAGATAGGAGAATTTAGAAAGGTTGTAAGTTGCTTCATAGCAATTGAAAATACAGCAAACTCTGAAAAAATAATTACTAAAGTAATGAACTTATCCCTTCGTTATGGAGGCTATTTCAATAAGGTAGATTATTCTGATAAGGGACTAGTCATGTTAGTAATTTTTGGTGCTCCCAAGACTTATTATGATTCACCTATTAGGGCTTGTAGCTTTGCTTTAGAGGTGAAAAACTATCAAGCAGATATCTCCCATATAGGTATCACTTATGGAGAAGCTTTTGCAGGTTTTGTTGGTTCTTTCAGTCGCGGAGAATATACAGTATTAGGTATGTCTGTTAATCTATCAGCTCAAATGGCTATTCAAGCTAATCCTAATGAGATTCTTGTAGATAAATATATCTTTAACAAGGCAAGAAAAAACTTCAAGATTATTATGAAGGGTTATCGTAACTATAAAGGTTTCCAGGCTAAAATACCTACATATGTTTTAAATAATCCCAAATATATTAGTGAGTTTCTGGCCTTCAATAACAAGTTTATTGGTAGGGAGAAGCAACTATTAATAATTAGCAAGAAAATCAGCTTATCTACCAATGATGTTGTCTCTAAACTATTAAATATCTATGGTCATGAAGGGGTTGGTAAGACCCGTCTTATTGCAGAATCTGTTAACCTATTAGGTAAATCTGAATACAGCTGGGCCTATATGGAATGTGATACTGTCCTAAGGCAAAACTTTAACCCTCTTATTTCCTTCTTTAAATTCTTCTTTAAACTTAATGATTCTGACGAATATCACGTTAATCATGAAAGAATAGTAAGGGTAATAGATGCCTTAGCTGAGAATGTTAATAACAAAACTCTTATCCACGAGTTAAATAGTGGAATTAGCTTGCTAGAGACTTTTATAGGCTTGAAAGAATTCAATGCAGATAATGTAGCAAGTGAAATTATAAAGAGTAGGTATGAGAATACTCTTTATGCTATTTCCAATATTTTCCGTTTAATGTCATTAAACCTACCTACTGTCATTATTATTGATAATTTTGATTTCATAGATCCTGAAAGTTATAACTTTTTTAAATATTTCTATCCTCTGATACAAGACTATCCAATAACCATAATAGTTTTAAGTAGAGAAGAACAATATAATTTATTTCATGATTTACAAATAACAGCAGATAACCGAATATGTAAGCTAGACAATCTAGATTACAATGAATCTATACAAATGATAAAATCTTTCTTGCAAGACGATCTAGAAGACCAGCTTGTCATTACTGATAAATTCCTGAATAAAATTATAGATCAAGCAAAAGGTAACCCTTTCTATATTGAACAAATTATCAGCTATATTAAACGAGAAAAGCTACTCAAAGATGACAGGTATATGAATGAAGACACCTTCTCAATACCAGATAATATAGAGGCAATGATTATTGAAAGAGTTGATAAGCTGGATGATATTCTTAAAAAAGTTGTTAAAGTAGCAACAGTTTTAGGAAACAAGTTTGACAAAAGAATCCTGCAAGAAATGATGGGCGGTAATGATATATCTCGTTTTCTTGCAGAAGGTGAAATAGAGAATCTCTGGTATCCTGTCTTAGAATTCAACTATGTCTTTAGAAATACTATTTACAGAGAATGTATCTATAGACTCCACCTTGCAAGTCAGTCTATAAATATACACAGAAAAGCCTTGATTTCTATGGAAAAGATATATAAGGATAATCTTAATAATCATTATGAAGAGTTGATTTATAACTCGATTAATGGCCAGCTAATCGAAAAGGCAGTTTCATACCTTCAATTAGCAATTGATGATTCAATAAAATATCATAAATACGGAGCTACACTTGAATACTGTGCTAAGCTTATAAAATATATGAAAGAAAATAATATCATAGATGAGGAAATTATGATTGATACAAGATTAAAAGTTGTTGAGGTCAATCTAGAGGAAAGTAGGATAGATATTTCCAATCGAGATATTGAAGAACTAGAAAAAATCATAGAATCAAATACTGACCACTGGCTAAAGCTAAATTATTTAAAAGCCAAATCATTATTTATCCAAGAAAAGTTTAATGAGTTAGTTGATCTTACTGAAAAGATAATGCATCTTTATGAAAGATCTGAGTATAAGATTCATTTGACTATTTATTACTTAGATTCTCTACGTTATCTAAATAGAGGAGAGGAGTTTGAAAAAACTTCTATCGAACTATTAGATAAATATTTAGATGCAGATAACGATCTCTATATTAGTAGAATAGCCAATCTCCTTGGTGTCTATTATATGGAAAAATCTAAGTACTATGATGCTCTTCACTATTTTAAACTAAATATGAACTTAATTGAAAGTATTAACAACTCAAATCTTCTAGGGTCAGGTGCCCATAATATCGGAGTTATGACCTACCACCTAGGAGATAAATTCCAAGCTAAAAGTTACTATCTTAAAGCTCTTAAATACTCTGATGAAACTGGTAACAGAATCACTAAATGCAGGATTATGTCTGACTTAGCTATGTTAGAATATAATGAGAAAAATGTTAGTGAAGCTCTTTCTCTTTTGTTAGAAGCTCTTGAGATAGCTAGACTTAGTCACAATATTAACCAAGTTTCTAGAATATTATATAATCTAGCCTTGATATATATATCAGACAATGAGTATGAGCAAGCCTTAAGTTATGCTACAGAATGTAGAGAAATAGGTATCTCTGTTGGCAATCTGAGAACTCAAAGTTTTGTTAATAATATCATAGCCCAAATTTATATAAAAATTGGTAAATATCAGCAAGCTAATCAAATTATTACAGAAAATATTCAACATCAAAATAAGATTGAAGATTTAGAAGGTGTAGCTAATTCCTATGGTTTACTAGGAGTTTCCAATAAGGAACAGGAAAACTATCTTGCAGCTGCTGAAAACTTCCAGGAAGCCTTTAAAATTCTCAATAAACTTGGTAGCAAACAGAGTGAAGGTATTGCCTTGTTTAACTGGGCTACCTGCGATATTGAACTTGAAAACATCTCAGAAGCAAAAAAGAAACTCAATGAAGCGCTAGCTGTTTTTGCTAAATGTAATTACGAAAATGGCATCTTGATGGTGAATGAAGTCCTTTCTTCTCTAGAGAAAAAAAATAAGTAATATAATCAAAGGGCCTTGACTTTATCCTAGATAGTGGAGTAGAACTTTAGTAATACTTCGCAAAGCTACGTATCACAGGTGAAGAATACAGATTCTAGCAAAATAGCTTACAGAGTTTTGAAGTATATAATATATATGACTCAAGTTCAAGTTTGGTGAAAAAAACTTGAACTTGAATCAAACAAATTAATTGACACTAATTTAACTTTTGATAAAGTATTCCATATCTGACATAAAAGTCAATAATCTTTAGAATATAATAAGAAAATTAGCTTAAACCAGATAGTGTAATAGAGCTTCAGTAATACATCGCTAAAGCTAGATATCACAGGTGAAGAGTGCAGATTATTCTAGCAAAATAGCTTACAGAATTTTGACGCATATAATTTATATATTCGGAGAAATTATGGATCTTACTTTTGTAAAAGAATATTCTGCTATTCACAAAGATCTACTCCACTATTTGGGTTAAAGTCAGATAAGGAATTTTTGAAAGAGGTATTATGTTAGAAAGAGTTAGTAATCCTAATGAGAGTTTTGAAGACAAAGATTTTGATAGGGCTCTCAGACCAAAATCTCTAAGTGATTTTGTAGGACAAGACCATATAAAAGAATTATTAGACATTTCCATTAAGGCTGCTAAATTAAGGAAAGAACCTTTAGATCATATCTTACTATACGGTCCTCCAGGACTGGGTAAGACGACTCTCTCAAATATTATAGCTAATGAACTAGGAGTTGAGATTCGAGTTACCTCAGGACCAGTATTAGATAAACCCTCTGACCTTGCTGGTATCTTAACTAACCTGCAAAGAAATGATGCCCTCTTCATCGACGAAATACATAGATTAAATCATGTTGTAGAAGAATATATCTATCCTGCTATGGAAGATTTCCAAATGGAAATTATCTTAGATTCTGGTCCTTCTGCTCGTTCGCTCCAGATAGATCTAGAACCCTTTACTATGATAGGAGCTACAACTAGAGCAGGACTTTTAACCGCTCCTCTTCGGGATAGATTTGGCTTAACACTTAGATTAAATTACTATGAGCAAAGCGCTATTGAGCAAATTATAAAACGTTCTGCCTCAATACTACAAGTACCTATTGAAGATGACGGAGTTAGTGAATTAGCTCGCAGATCTAGAGGTACTCCTCGTGTGGCAAATAGATTACTTAGACGTGTTAGAGATTACGCCCAGATAAAAGGTGATGGAGTAATTACTCATGACATAGCTCTGAGAGCCCTCAAAATGCTAAATGTAGATGAAGAAGGTCTAGATGAAATGGATAAAAAAATTCTCCTCACTATCATTGAAAATTATAAGGGTGGTCCTGTAGGTATTAAAACTCTTGCTGTAGCAGTAGGAGAAGACCCTGGTACTATTGAAGAAATCTTCGAGCCCTATCTTATCCAACAAGGGCTACTTGAAAGAACTATGCAGGGAAGAAAAGCCTCTTTTAAGGCTTATAAACACTTTAAAATTGATACTAATGAAGAACAGATGAGTCTTTTTTAATTCAATTATTACTCGAAAATCTTAGAATTTACTAGTCACTTGAATGCTATTCAACTAGCTTATATTGTAACTTAAGCTATTATAAACTAGTCTTTACTTGACATGATTTAACCTGATTAAAATATGAGATAAATAAATATTATTATGGAAAAGAATTAATGCAAATTGATAGAAAAATTGACCACGTCTTATTTGATTTTGATGGAACACTGGCAAATACACTTCCTTTAGGATTTGAGCTATATAACGAAATTGCAGGACAGTATAATTTTATAAGTGCTGATGACTCTGAGATACCTCAGTTAATGAATATGTCAATTGCTGAAATTCTTAAGTTGAAAAACATACCTCTTTATATGGTTCCAATAGCTCTCTATAATGTTAAAAAGAAGATGAAGGCAAGACTTTCAGAAGTTGAACCTTTTGATGGAATTAAAAAATTTCTTTATAATCTTAAAGATGCTGGTTACCATCTCTCAATAATCTCTTCCAACTCAAAAGAGAATATGATTAAATTCTTAGATATGAACGATATTAATGTCTTTAATTATATCTATTCTTCTACCTCCTTGTTTGGTAAAGACAAGTTAATCAAACACTATCTTAAGGCTGTTAAGACTAGTGCCGAGAAAGTTCTTTATGTAGGAGATGAAATAAGAGATATCGAAGCAGCTAAATCCTCTGGAGTAAAAATAGTCTCTGTTACCTGGGGATATAATGATATTGAACTACTAAAAAAACATGAACCTGATTTTCTAGCTGAAAGCATTAATCAGCTAGAAGATATTATTCTTTCTAAATAAAAGGCATAGGGAAAAAAATGAAAATAGCTGTTATAGGTTTTGGAGCTGGAGCTATTGGTTTTTTAGGTGCTCTCAAAGGTAGTGAACACCAAATAGACGTTTTTGAAAAAGCAAAAGACATTCACTCAAGTTCTGTCTCAGGAATTAGAGCTGATGGTAAAATATTTGTTTCTGCCGATATGGGAGGAGATTTACAGGTTGATTTAGACCTTCAAAAGAAAGTAGTTGAATACTACCTCTCAAAAGTTTCTTGCTCACCTGATAAAATAGAAAAAGGTTCATCCTTTACTAATTCTAAGTACTTTGAAAGCTTCTATGCCCAAGGTTTTAATCCTATTCATGCTGAATTCTGGCATATTGGAACTGATGAACTAAAAAATGTGGTTACTAATATCTATGAAGAACTAAATTCCTATGATAATATAAACTTCCATTTTAATAGTCAGGTTGATAAAATTAATCTTAATCCAAAAGCTGAAATCCACTTAAGTAATGGAGATAAGCAGCAATTTGATAAAGTTGTAGTTGGTGTAGGTAGGACTGGTCATAGGCTAGTAAAATCGATAATAAATCAACACCCCGACTTAATAATGGAAAATACTAAGGTGGATTTAGGAGTTAGATTTGAGCTACCTAATCATATAGTAGAAAATCTCAACAGAGAAATGTATGAATTTAAAGTCCAGCTTCGTACTGCTTCTGGCTACTCAGTTAGAACCTTCTGTAACAATCCTTCAGGCTATGTAGTTACTGAAAAATATGAAGACTTCATGACTGTTAATGGCCATGCCAAACTAAATGAAAAAAGCTCTAATACTAATTTTGCTATTTTAGTTACCCACTCCTTTACCCAACCCTTTAACGACCCTATAGGCTATGGCTCATATATTGCCAAACTGTCTAATATCCTAGCTGGCGGAGATAAAGTTATTTTGCAAACCTTCGGAGATTTTGCCAGATCAAAAAGAACAAAACACTTAGGAAGAGTTAAAGCTACCCTACCTCAAAATGAATATATACTAGGAGACTTAAATTTAGTCTTCCCTGGAAAAACTTGTCAAGCCCTAACAGAATTTATAATAAGTCTTGATAAAGTCCTTCCTGGTATTGCCTACAGCGATAACCTCATGTATGGTACTGAATGCAAATTCTATAGCAATAAAGTAGCGAATAATCTTAATTCTAATATCTTATTTATGGGAGATTGCTCTGGCTGGACTAGATCTATTACTTATGCTACTGCTCACGGAGCTATGCTAGCCCAAGATATATAGTCGCATAAAATGTAGTCTAATAGCTTCCACCTGTATTAGTTTTAATTTACTGATATACTCTTCAATCTATGCAAATAGTATCTTCATGATTTTTCATTCTTAACAAATTATCCCAGAGTATAGTTGAACTTTCTTGAAGATTGCAGATTATTCTAGCAAAATAAGTTACAGAATTTGAGTGCATATAATATATATATTCCTGAAAATTATGGATCTTACTTTTGCAGAAGAATATAGTGCTATTCACAAAGGTCTACTCAATTATTTGGAATTATCTACTCAGGCTAGTTTACTAATTATCTTAATTCAAAATAAATAAGATATTCATAGCCATTTCCAAGAAATTACTTATATTAATAAAAAAACATCGAATAGGAAGATTCATGAGAATAGAAAAAGATTTATTAGGTGATTTAGAAATAAAGAAAGAAAAGTTATATGGTATAAATACAGCAAGAGCTCTAGATAATTTTAAAATATCATCTTTAAAGATGCCTTCCCTCTTTATCAAGTCTTTAGCCCAAGTAAAATTAGCTTGTGCTAGAACTAATTTCCAGCTTGAATATCTTGATGATGAGAAGTATGAAGCAATCTTTTTTGCCTTGAATGAAATTATAACAGGTAAACATGATAATGAATTCCCTACAGATGCTTTGCAAGGTGGAGCAGGAACCTCTACAAATATGAATATGAACGAAGTTGTAGCAAATTTAGCCAATAGGTATCTTGGCCATGAAGTTGGATCTTACCAAGAAGTTAAGCCACTCGCAGATGTTAATATGCACCAATCAACAAATGATGTTTATCCTACAGCTCTCAGAATTGCAGTCCTCCACTTGCTCAAAGATTTAGAAAAAGATTTAGCAGAGCTACAAGAAGCTTTGCAAAGTAAAGAACAAGAATTTCATGATATTATCAAAATTGGTAGAACCCAATTACAAGAAGCAGTTCCAATGACCTTAGGTATGGAGTTTTCTGCCTATGCAGAAGCTATTTCCCGCGATAGATGGAGAATCTTCAAATGTAGGGAAAGAATCAAAGTTCTTAACCTGGGAGGAACAGCTATCGGAACAGGAGTAGGTGCACCACAAAAGTACATCTTTAAAGTTGTAGAGAATCTTAAGGAAATTACAGGACTTGTCATTGCAAGATCAGAGAATCTAGTTGAAACTACTCAAAATCTTGATCCTTTTGTTGAAATATCTGGCATGATAAAGACTCTTGGGGTTAATCTCTATAAAATTAGTAATGATCTAAGATTATTATCTAGCGATTTAGGCGAAATTAATCTACCTGCCTTACAGAGTGGGTCCACAATAATGCCTACTAAAATAAACCCTGTCATGCCTGAAGCAGTCTCACAAGTAGCACTTAAAGTCATGACCAATGATTCTCTGCTTACCAATGCTTCAGCCTTAGGAAACTTAGAGCTAAATCACTTTATGCCTCTCATAGCTTATACTATTCTTGAATCTCTGGAAATCTTACATAATGTAATACCCCTCTTTCAAAATAAATGCATCTTAGGTATTACTGCTAACCCTGAAATCTGCAAGCAAAAACTATTGCAAAGTAGGACTATTGCTACTATCTTTGTTCCAATCTTAGGCTATGCCAAAGTTGAAGAACTTATCAAAGAATCTATTAAAAATAAAATTAGTATGAGAGATTTAATTCTTCAAGAAAATTTATTGACTGAATCTCAAGTTGACGAATTACTCTCTCCCAAAAGAATGTATAAGTTAGGATTTTGACCCTGATAATCTTGGTGAACTTTGAAAATTTCCCCAAGAATTATTTGGGATAAAAGCAATATTATAAAAATTTCAATACTTATCGAATAGAGATATTTTTACTTTAAGACTAATATCTCTTTCTATATATAGGAGAAAAAATGAAAGACTATAACTGGGATAACTTATCCAAAGAAGAAATGATAGAATTAATGTCCAGCAATGATAAACAATTATTGCAAAAACTCTACGATGAAGCTTATAAAGTCAAATTAAAATACGTTGGTAAGACTGTTTATTTTCGCGGTCTAGTTGAGTTTAGTAATATCTGCACCAAGGATTGTCTCTACTGCGGCATTAGAAAAGGTAATAATAAGGTAGATAGATACTGCCTTTCTAAGGAAGATATCCTCCGCTCTGCCAAATGGGCTTATGATCATAATTATGCCTCCTTTGTTCTGCAATCAGGTGAAAGGACAGACGAAGAGTTTGTCTCTTTTGTAGAAGACGTCCTATATACAATCAAAGATAAATATGGACTTGGTGTTACCCTCTCTCTAGGAGAAGAAAGTCGTGAGACCTATAGAAGATGGAGAAAAGCAGGGGCTAGTCGTTACTTGCTCAGAATTGAATCATCCAACCCTGAAATCTACAAACTCATTCATCCTGAAGATTGCGACTTCCAAAAAAGACTGCAAGCTATTGAAGACTTAAGAGCTGAAGATTACCAAGTTGGAACCGGTGTTATGATTGGCTTACCTACTCAAACATCTCAAGACTTAATAAATGACATCCTCTTCTTCAAAGAACATGATATCGATATGATCGGTATGGGACCCTATATAGTTCATCACGACACCCCTATGGCTGCTATGATGAAAGATTATGATCCTAAACACCAACTAGAACTCGGTCTAAAGATGATAGCACTAACCAGACTCTACCTCAAAGATGTTAATATCGCCTCTACAACTGCCCTCCAAACTTTAGACCCCTTAGGTAGAGAAAGAGGACTACTAGCAGGAGCTAACATCTGCATGCCAGTTGTCTATGAATCTGAAAACAGAAAAAACTACCTACTCTACGACAATAAACCTGCCCTGACTGAAACAAGTGAAGAAAATATGAAAGCCTTTGAAAAATCTATTCATAGAATCGGCGAAGATATTGGTTACGGTGTTATGGGTAACTCTCCTCACTACAAGAAAAGAAAAGGAGAAATCAATGGCTAAAGTACCTAGAGGAGAAAGACTAGTCTTAACCTTAATCGGTAAGAGAAATGCAGGGAAATCTTCTCTGATTAATGCCATGACTGGCCAAGATATTTCAATTGTTTCTGATACTCCAGGAACAACAACAGACCCTGTAGCTAAAGCCTATGAACTCCTTCCCCTAGGTCCAGTAACAATCTATGATACTGCTGGACTAGATGATGTAGGTGATTTAGGCCTACAAAGAGTTAAAAAAACTCGTAAGATTCTCTTTAGAACCGATCTTGCTATTATTGTTACTGATTCTTCCTGTTTTGATTCTGATTTAGAAAACTTAGTTAATAACCTTAAAGATATGAAGGTCCCTTTTATTATTGCTTTTAATAAGAATGACCTCAAACCACTTCCTAAAGAAACAAGAGACTACTGCAAAGAAAATTCTATTGCCTATGCTTCTGTTTCTGGAAAATCAGGCGCTGGAGTTAGAATCCTAAAAGAAAAATTAGTTACCCTCCTTCCTTCCAGCCTTACCCACGAAAACAACTTAGTTTCAGACCTGCTCCGCCCTGGTCAATTAGTTGTCTTAGTTGTTCCTATTGATTTAGCTGCTCCCAAAGGCAGACTAATCCTTCCCCAAGTGCAAGTTTTAAGAGAAGTTTTAGACTCTGATGCCATTGGTATTATAGTTAAAGAAAGAGAACTTGAAAAAGCTTTAGCTGGTTTAAGTAGAAAACCAGACCTAGTTATTACCGATTCTCAAGTTGTCCTCAAAGTTATTGGAGACTTACCTCCTGATGTGAGATTTACAACCTTCTCTACCCTATTTGCTCGCTACAAAGGAGACTTCGAAACACTTGTGGAAGGAGCTAAAGCTATTGATACCTTAAAAGATGGTTCTAAAATCCTAATCGCTGAAGCCTGCTCACATCACCTGCAAGCTGATGATATTGGAACTGTTAAAATACCTCGCTGGATGAGACAGTTTACAGGTAAAGAACTAATCTTTGAAAAAAGTGCTGGTAATGACTTCCCAGAAAACTTAGAAGATTATGACCTAGTTCTTCACTGTGGATCTTGTATGCTGAATCAGATTGAAATGAAACGTAGGATTATGGAATGCCAAAGACGTGGAATTCCTATCTCTAATTATGGCGTGACTATTTCTAAACTACATGGTGTTTTAGATAGAGTGATTGAACCATTCTATCTTAAAAAAGAAAATTAATTTAAATCCCCTTTCAGCTCATCAAAACAGTATGAAAGGGGTGCCGTAAGGCGGGGAGAGTAAACACACAGACCGGAGTTCCTCAGCCGTAGGCAAGGGACTTCGGGCGAAAGAGTGTCGGAAGTCGCTACTCCGTGAGCAACTCCCGTCACTCCTAATTAGGGTAAAGAATCTCTTTTTTTCTTATCAGTGTTTTCAGTTACTAAATCTTCTAACTAGTAGATTCTAAAAGGCTCAAGTTCAAGTCTGGTGTGGGAATAATATAGGAGAATGAGAATGTTTCATTAGAATATTGATTCATCAAAAATCCCTGAAAGGGATAAAATAATTTAGCCCAGGGTAAGATGCTGAAAGTATTATCGCAACCCTGGGTAATGATGGCTAGCCCAAAGATATTACCCTGTAAGGGTTTAATAAAATGATAAATAATGCATTATTTGGGATTATAATAAGTCTATGGTATATATGATGTTATTTAACCCTTTCAGGGTTAGGCTTTGTTTTTCATCACCAGTACCCAGGGTTGCATTCCCTTCAGGAATTTACCCTGGGCTAAACTATTTATCCCCTTTTGGGGATTCAAGACTTATCCCCTCAAGATACATAAAAAAGGTGTCCACTATATTGGTACTTGACAAACATTCCCCTTTCAGCTCGTAAGAGCGGTATGAGAGGGGTGCCGTTAGGCGGGGAGAGTAAACATTCCCCTTCATTCCCCTTTCAGCTCGTAAGAGCGGTATGAGAGGGGTGCCGTAAGGCGGGGAGAGTAAACATTCCCCTTCATCTATCCTACTTTTATTTATTTTTCCCTTTTTTCTCTTCATTCTTAACCCAATCTTAACACTCCACTTATATTTATTTAACATTTAATCAGTATAAACAAGTGAATCAAAAAAAAATAAGTGGAGTAAAACATGAATTTATCCAGAAAATTTTTCATTTTAATGTTGTTAGTTGTTGCAGTTCCTTTCCTTCTTGGTGCTATAGAAACCAAGCTTGAAATGGAGTTATGGAATCGTATGTCTTATGTAGATGATGGTAGTGATGCTGATCCAACAACTTCTTTCTCAGTAGATAGAGGTTATTTTACTTTAAAGCCTGCTTTATCAGAAAACATCTCTGCTAGATTTACTTTAGATTTTTTCTCATCAGATAAAGATGCTGATGCAAACGGTGCTGGAATCAAAATGAAATATGCTTATTTAGATTTCAAAAACTTTATACCTCTTCCAAAAGCTACATTATCTGTTGGTTTAACAAAGAACTATTTTGGTTATATCTATAGTTGGAAATATGAAACAATTGAAAAAGATCCTGCAGATTTATGGAAATTTGCTTCTTCTACTGATTATGGT
This sequence comes from Cloacimonadales bacterium (SeqCode), assembly GCA_963663475.2. Classification (GTDB taxonomy): domain Bacteria; phylum Cloacimonadota; class Cloacimonadia; order Cloacimonadales; family JAFGVF01; genus JAEKNW01. The sequence continues at coordinate 516,827 of CAXXJV010000001.1, forward strand.
ATAGTTTTCTCAGGTCAAGTTCCTGCTGCTAAAATGACTTATAATCTTGGACTATATAATGGTGAAGGTTACAAGAAGAGTGGAGATAATGTTAATACAGAATATGCTTATCTAGCCAATGTTAGATTTAAACCTGTAGATATGTTAGAGCTTGGTGGTTCATTCTCAATGAACAGTAAAAACAATCCTAATGATGATATGGGTGAAGAAAATCCTGATCATGAAGCTCACACTGCTTTTGCAGGTATGGCTAAATTTGACATGAAAGGTCTTACTCTTCTAGGTCAATTCTTAGGCAAAACTGTTGAAAAAGATAATATGGACGATGCTGAAGATGTATCTTCACAAGCTATCTCTCTACTTGCTATGTACAACTTAAAAGATGCAGCTGATCTCAATGTTGACCTTGTAGGTCGTTATGATATGTATGATCCTAACACAGATACAGATGATGATGGCAAGAATCTCATGTTATTTGGTTTCAACTATCATATCCAAAAGAATGTCCAAGTTCAAGCAAACTATCAAATCACTTCTCATGAAAATGAAGACCTTGAAGATGTTTCAGCTTTAATGCTTCAATTACGTTATAGCTTTAAGAACCTTTTAGGTAACTAGTTTAAATAGAAAATTAGGAGATAATAATGAAATTTACTAAAATCATCCTCACCTTAGTAGCAATAGCAGCTATAGCAATGTTTGTAGCTTGTGATAACACAAAAGAAATGCAAGGAACTTCTGATTTAGAAGGCAAAATCACCATGTCAGGTTCAACAACAGTTTTACCTATAGCTCAAGCCTGTGCAGAAGAATTTATGAATCAAAACCCAAAAGTAAACATCTCTGTTAGAGGTGGTGGTTCTTCTATCGGTATCAAAGATATCATGGCAGGAACAGTAGAAATTGGTAATGCTTCTAGAGATGCTAAAGAAAAAGAAATTAAAAAAGCTAAAGCTCAAGGTATTGAATTATACCAAAATATTGTAGCTAATGATGGTATCGCTCTTATAGTTAATCCTAAAAATACTATAACAAACTTAACTATCGAGCAAATTCAAGATATCTATACTGGCAAAGTTACTAATTGGAAAGAACTTGGCGGACCAGATATGAATATCGTTATTATCTCTCGCGACACTTCTTCAGGTACTTATGAAGTATTCTATGAAATTGCTATGAAAAAACAAAATATCGTTCAAAACTGTATTATGGTTGCTTCTAATAATGCTGCAGTTACTTCAGTGAAAGACACTCCTGGTGCTATTGCTTATGCTGGTTTAGGCTATCTTTCATCTTCAGTAAAACCTGTCCAAGTTAATGGTGTAGATCCTACTTTTGAGAATGTCTTATCAGGAGCTTATCCAGTAGCTCGTAAATTAAACATGTACACTAATGGTGCTCCTCAAGGTATAACTAAGAAATTCATTGACTTTGTTCTTTCTGCTGAAGGCCAACAAGTTGTTGAAAAACAAGGATTCATTAAAGTACAATAATAAACCCACAAGTGATAAATAGAAGAAACAATGAAACCCGAGTTATGATCTTCGCTCGGGTTTCACTCAAATTAGCTTAGTATTATTTTGAATAAAAAAGGAAAAGTATGAAAAATTTTAAAGAAATCCTTTTTAAAAGTCTTACCTATTTTGCTGCAATATTTTCTATTCTAGCACTATTTGGTATCATATCTACTCTCTTCATTGAAGGCTTACCAATGTTTAAAGAAGTTTCCTTTAGGGAATTCTTTCTTTCGACTAAATGGTATCCTACTAATGAACATCAAAGTTTTGGAGCATTAGCTTTGCTTATTGGTTCCGTAACAGTTACCTTAGGAGCCTTAATTATAGCTATTCCTATAGGTCTAGGCTCAGCTATCTACTTATCTGAAATAGCTGGTTCTAGAACAAAAGAAATTGTCAAGCCTATGATTGAATTACTTGCTGGTATCCCTTCAGTTGTTTATGGTCTTTTTGGTATGGCCTTTTTAGCACCCTTCTTAATTCGCACATTGGGAATAGATTCTGGACTTAACATTTTCACTGCCAGTATTGTTTTAGGAATTATGATTATCCCTATTATTTCCAGCATGTCAGAAGATGCACTTTCAACTGTGCCAAGAGCTCTTAGAGAAGCTTCCTACGGACTTGGTGCTACTAAATGGGAAACAATAACAAGAGTGGTAGTTCCTGCTGCTAAAACTGGCATTATGGGGTCTTTTGTCCTAGGATTTGGAAGAGCTATAGGTGAAACAATGGTTGTGATTATGGTTGCAGGTGGTGCTGCTCAAATACCTTCGTCAATCTTTGATCCTGTAAGGCCACTTACAACTTCTATTGCGGTTGAAATGGCAGAAACTGTCCTTGGCTCAATTCATTTCCACTCCCTCTTCGCTCTCGCTATTATGCTATTTATTATTACATTCATTACTAATCTTTTCACAGAATTATTTCTGTTTAAGAAAGTTAAATAAGGAGTCCAAATGAACACTAGAAAAATTAAAGAACAAGTAGGAGTTGGTTTTCTAAGACTTGGTGTCTTACTAACTGCTATTTTCCTAATTTCTTTTCTCTACATCATTTTCTCTAAGGGTGGAGGAGTTTTAAGTTGGACTTTTTTAACTGATATTCCTAGAGAAGCAATGACCAGAGGTGGTATCTTCCCTGCCTTAATCGGTACATTATACTTAACTCTTCTCTCTATTGCTATAGCTCTTCCATTAGGAGTTTTAACTGCTATTTATATGGTTCACTTAGCTAAGCCTTATTGGTTAATGAGAATAGTTAGAATTGCGGTAAATACCCTTGCAGGTGTTCCATCAATAATCTATGGATTGTTTGGACTTACCCTCTTTGTAAGAATTATGAAATTAGAAGTTTCTCTCATTTCTGGAGCTCTTACTCTAGCAATCCTAGCCCTTCCTGTGATTATTAATGCCAGTGAAGAAGCAATTAGAAGTGTTCCAAGATCTTTTAGAGAAGGTTCTTTAGCTCTGGGTGCTACAGAAAGACAAACTATCATGAGAGTCATTGTTCCAACCGCTTTACCTAATATTTTAACTGGAGCAATTATTAGTATTGGTAGAGTTGCAGGTGAAACTGCTCCTATTATGTTTACTGCTGCGACCTTCTACTCTAGAATGCTTCCTACATCCCTTAAACATGAGGTTATGGCTCTCCCCTATCACATTTATGCCTTGATGACAGAAGGAGCTAAACCTGAACAACAAGTACCAATTGCTTATGGTACTGCTGTAGTTCTCTTAATATTAGTATTACTAGTTTCCACTAGTGCAATAATTATTAGATACAAAATAAGGAAAACAAGAAAATGGTAAAAGAAATAATAAAAACAGAGAATTTGAAGTTATGGTTTAACGATAACTACGTATTACATGATTTAGATTTTACAGTTCATGAAAAGAAGATTACAGCTTTAATTGGCCCTTCAGGTTGTGGGAAATCAACACTCTTAAGATCATTTAACAGAATGAATGATTTAATACCTGAATGTAAAATTGAAGGCAAAATCCTTCTCGAAGGTAAAGATATTTATGATTCTAAAGCCGATGTAACTGAAGTCAGAACCCAAATTGGAATGGTTTTTCAAAGACCAAACCCCTTTCCTAAAAGTATCTATAATAATGTTGCTTATGGACTTCAAATTAGAGGGGAAAAAAGAAAATCTGTCTTAGACCAGGTAGTTGAGAAAAGTCTTAGAGATGCTTGGATTTGGGATGAAGTTAAAGATAGATTACATAGTTCAGCTTTATCTCTTTCCGGGGGACAGCAACAACGTCTATGTATTGCTAGGGCATTGGCTAATCAACCTAAAGTTCTCTTACTTGATGAACCTACTTCTGCCCTAGATCCAAAATCAACTGCAAAAATAGAAGAATTATGTATTGACTTAAAAGATAAAGTAACTATATTGATAGTAACTCATAATATTGCCCAAGCAGGTAGAATATCAGACTATACTACTTTCATGTATCTAGGGGATATTATAGAATTTGGCGAAACAAAAAGAGTATTTACAGTTCCTCAAGATAAAAGAACTGAAGACTATTTAACAGGCGTATTTGGTTAATATAACCATAAGGAGAAAGATAATGTTAACACCAAAAATTATTGATTTAAAAAAAAGCTTAATGGACATGGCTGGATATGTTCAAAAAATGATAGAATTATGTATTACTTCCATGGAAGATATGAACATTCTCATTCTTGATGATGTTGCGTATTACGAGAATAAAGTTAATAGACTAGAACTTGAAATTGATGATAGATGTGCAGCTTTAATAGCACTCTATCAACCAGAGGCCAAAGACTTACGTTACATATTGATGATAATCAAAATGAACAATGATTTTGAACGTTTAGGTGATTTAGCTTATAAAATTGCAGACAGCCTAAAGGCAATGAAAGATGATTCCTTAATCTTTAGCATGCAAGAACTCTATGAAATGGCTAAGAAATCTTATTCTATGCTCAAAGATAGTATAATGGCCTTCACAGATGAAGATGTTGCGACATCGAAAAGCATTGGTGGTCGTGATAATGAAGTTGATGAATTATACGAAGATCTCTATAGTCATATCAAGAATATACTTAAAGATACTTCTAATAATATTGAACCTAGCTTACATATTTTAAGAATTGCTTCTAAGTTCGAAAGAATAGCAGATTTAGCAACTAATATCGGAGAAAGTACTATTTATTTAGTAGAAGGAAGAGTAATTAAGCACCATAATCAGGAGAATTAATGGAAAATAAAAAAACACTATTTGTAGTAGATGATGAACATGATATTTTAGAATTGTTAGAACTGCAATTAACAAAGGCAAGCTTCAATGTTAAGACCTTTGATAACGGTAATGATTTCCTAGAAGAACTTAAGAGTCAAGCTCCTGATTTAGTGATTTTAGATCTTATGTTACCTGACATAGAAGGAACAGAAATCTGTAAAACTCTGCGTAAATCAGAAAAATATAAAAGTCTTCCAATAATAATGCTGACTGCTAAAGGCGAAGAAGTTGATAAAATTCTTGGCCTAGAATTAGGAGCAGATGACTATATAGCCAAGCCATTTTCTCCTCGTGAATTAGTTGCCAGAATTAAGGCAGTGCTACGTAGATCAGAAATTAGCAAGAGCAACTCTGATTTTCTCACTATTGGTGATATTTTACATATAGATAAAAGAAAATTTGAAGTTAAAATAAAGGGAGAGAAAGTATATCTTACAACTACAGAATTTAAGATTCTAGAATTACTAGCTTCTCATCCCAGCTGGGTTTTTTCTAGAGAACAAATCTTAAACCACCTGTGGGGAAATGATAAGATTGTTTTGGATAGGACAATAGATGTTCATATCAGAAATCTTCGTTCTAAAATTGGGCCAGTTGGAGATTATATTAAGAATATTCGCAGTGTAGGATATAAATTCGAGGTTTAAAGTTTAATGTTTAAAAGTAATTCTATATTTAGTCGGATTTTAATTAGCTATATCTTAATATTCCTAGTTCTCATATCTCTAATCTACTTTATCTCATTTAGATTAGTAAAAGAACAGCATCTAGCACGTCTTGAGGAAAGCTTAGTGCAACAGGCTAAATCTACCTTCCAGCTAATTGAGTATGATTTAGAAGGAGATAACTACTCTGCCTTGCAGGAACGAGTTCAACAGATTTCAGAGACTATCCAAGCTAGGATAACAATCATTGATATCAAGGGTAAAGTAGTCTTAGAATCTGATGCGGATCCTCAAGAAATGGAAAATCATAAGGAACGGTATGAGTTGAGAAAAGCACTTAATGGGGAGATTGCCTCTGCTATCCGTTACTCTGCTACCATTCATGAAGAAATGCTATATGTAGCAGTACCTATCATTGAAAATAATAGAATTACTTATGTATCCCGCCTTAGCATACCTATAACAGAGATTAGCCTGCTTCTACATGATTTTAGAAAGGGTATTCAACAAGCCTCGATTATTCTTTTCTTGTTTGCCCTAATCGTGGCCTATTTCTATACAAAACAATTAACAAAACCTATCTTGAAATTAAAAGAAATTTGCTATGATATTAGCCAAGGAAACTTAAACCGAAAGGTTGAAATTAAAAGTACTGACGAGCTAGAAGATTTTAGTAAAAGCTTTAATCTCATGGCTGAAAAATTAGCCACTACAATTTCTGAACTAGAAAACAAAAGTTTCACTCTTGAGAATATCATCAATTCCATTAATGAAGTTCTTTGGGTACAAGATTTTGAGGGAAGACTAGTCTTATCAAATTCCAGCTTTCAAAAACTAATCAAAGCCAAAAACTATTGTAATAAATATTATTGGGAACTTATTCATGATCCAGAAGTTAAAGCCATAATATCCAAGATTACACCTCAATCTTCAGATATAACTACCGAAATAAAGCTTCTTGATAAATGGTTTATTCTTTCCAGCTCTAAAATAGATGATAAGCAAGTAATTTTTGTCTTGCATAATATCTCAGAATTAAAAGAAACTCAGCAATTAAAGAGAGATTTCATTGTTAATGCTAGTCATGAACTTAGAACTCCTTTAACTGCCATAAAGGGCTTTGTAGAACACCTTATTGAAGATGCAAACCCTACTCAACTTAAATATCTTAATATTATTGATAGAAATTCAGAAAGACTAATCTATTTGATTAATGATATTCAAGCTTTAGCAAAACTTGAACAAGGTCCTCAACTTATTGTTTCCAAAATTAAGCTTGGCCATTTCTTAGACAAAACTAAGAGTATTTTTGAAGATAAACTCAAAAAAAATAATCTCAGCTTAGATTTATCTATTCCTGAAGACCTACCAGACTTAGAAGTTGATAAATTCAAAATAGAACAAGTCTTTGTTAATCTTATAGATAATGCTATTAGATATACTTCTCAAGGAAGAATAGTCATAAGTGCTAGAATTCATGAAGAAAAAATGCTAATTTCTGTAAAAGACAGTGGAGAAGGAATACCTAAACAACATTTGAGTAGAATATTTGAAAGATTCTATGTTGCTGATAAATCTAGAAATAGAAAAAATGGAGGAACAGGATTAGGATTAGCTATAGTAAAACATATTATTAATCTCCACATGGGTAGTATTTATGTAAAATCTGAACTCAACAAAGGTTCAGAATTTATTATTGAACTACCACTAAAACAGGATTCTGCTTATGAAAGAGATAAGTGATCAAAGCTATGACCAAAAGATAGCTGAACTCTTTCCCTTAGTAAAATCAATTGCAGCTAAGTACTCTTCTTATCAGCATCCTTTAGAAGATCTTATTCAAGAAGGTATGATTGGAGTAATCAAAGCAGTTGATAATTATGACCAAGATAAAGAAACTAAATTCTCTACCTACGCTGTCTATTGGATAAAAAAATATATCTTAGACTACTTAGCCAGGGATGCTAACTACTCTCACTATGAATATCAAGAAAATCTCCATGATGTAAATATTGAAGATTTAGAAACAACTGAAAACAATATCTCTATTGAATTTCCCCAAGACTTTCCTCAACTAGAAAAACAAGTTATTATCCAACTTTACCAACATGAATTTACCCTCTCTGAAGTTGCTAAACAACTAAATCTACCAAGAGAAAGAGTTAGACAACTTAGAGAAAAAGCCCTTAGAAGATTGAAAGCTAATGGTTTTATTTTAGATTAATTATTTTGGAATTTGTTGATTAGGATTGTTTTACTTGTTTGCTTGAATTATATTTAGCTTAACAAGAATTTTTTCTGCTAAAAAGGGGAGAAAGAGTCTGCATGCAGACTCTCTCAGAGGTACTTGAGTATTCGTACATTTAGACTTTAGCCAAACCAAACTGAAGAAATTAACCTAACAGACCCTATATGGGAGAATATTTCAGACAAGCTATTTGTCTTTTCAAAAGAGTTAAATATTTATTTATTTAATATCAAATAAGTAATACCACACACTCTTCTTTTTTAAACATATAATACTAATACTAATGAAATTACTTTCTTGCATGGAAATAAGCCTCCTTATAGTAGCAAGACTTCCTGCTGTCATCATATATCCCCTATCATGATAATAGGGTTGATTGGAGTCTTTTTTTAGCCTTTTATCAACTATTCACCACCGATAGTAGATTATAGACATCATAAGGTTTGTTAACTACAATTCCACCTTGGCTATAGACTTTCGTCATAATATCTTCATCTGTTATGGCTTGAATTACTACACTTTTCTGTAAATAACTATTAGCCTCCAGATAAGAGCAAAATATTCTATTCTCTTTTATCCTATAATCATAATCTATAATGATCTTAAAATAATCATTCTGAGCAAAGAGAAGTGTACATTCACTTAGACTTTGTGGGGAATCTACCTCATATCCAGCTTCTTTAAAGATAACTGTCAGTAGATACCTATGATCATCATTTGATGTTGCAATTAAGATTTTTTTATTCATATTCATGCTTATCTATATTACATTACTTGTTCCACTTTTAATAATCTTCAATATTTATTGTGTATTTACCTATATATCAGCTATTTAGAAATCTCTCATGAAATTTATTTTTAGACTAGAATCTTAAGAGTGTTACCCTAAAGAAACACATTTTTACCTCTCTAAGTAACAGTGTAACAAAAAAGCTAGTCCAAAGTCTTCAGTTAATCCCAGCAAATAATCATAGACAAAATTACCCCTATTTTCTAATTTGCATCAAAAGAGAATATCAAGAGGGAGATAATGAAAATATTATTAGATAATGAATTAGCAATACAGCAACTACCAGAATCAAAAGCAACTTTCTATTTTACAGATGGAAAGAATGTTATTTTTGCAGGATTAACTAGCAATTTATTCACTAGAATCAATAAATTGTCTGAACAAAGAAACTCAAATGACAAGTTGAAGGAAATGTGGTCTAAGGCTGTTGATTTGATTTTTGATTTAAGATTAAGTGACATAGACAGCTTGGTCTGGTATAAGAGCCTGGTTCGCTCATTTACCCCCTACTACAACGATTACATCAATTTATGGGAATCTTATAGCTATTTAGCAATAGACCTTTCTACACCCCCTTATTTGAGCATTAAAGATAATACCCAGTCTGATAAATTTTATATTGGTCCTTTCAGATCTAGATTCTTCATTAGCGATGTATTCTCAATTTTTAATAAATACTTAAAACTTCCAATCTGCCCTGACAACCCAGATGCTTGTGAATTAAAAGATAGTGAAGCCTGTATTTCAACCTGTACTAAAGATAATCTTCCTGTCCTTAAAAATCTGATTCATAAATATTACCTGTCTGCTAACAACGATTTTGCCGACAGATTACTTCAGAAATATCAAGATTTTCATAATGACCTAGAATTTTTAAAAGCTGAAGAAGTTAAGATTGAGACTAAAATAATCTTAAAATACTATAAGTTCCTTAATTTCTTAAATAAAACTAAAGATTTAAATTCATCCTTTGAATATGATAATAGAGTTTACTTTATTGAAGATGGACTTCTAGCTGAAGTATCTGGCCAAGATAGTATAGATTTTCGTTCTCTCAACAGACGTATTCCTTATAGAGAAAATGAAATGTTAGCTGTTAACAAGAATCAGTTGGATGAAAGATGGATTGTCTTTAACTTTTTAGAGGAAGTTAAATCCAAATAGTGCATTTGAAATTGCTGAAGAGTGCTACTACACTATCTGGGGTTAACAATATCCCTGTAAGAGAATAAATAGTTTAGCCCTGGGTAAATTCCTAAAGGGATTGCAAGTCTGGGTTATGATGCATATAAAAACCCTGTAAGGTTTTAAATTATGGACTTATGGCATCCTTGCCATAAGAAAAATGTGGAAGCAAGGATGCTTCCACTCCATATAAAATCAGCAAGTTACTTATGATAATAACGTGTTAGAATTATATTAAACCCTTACAGGGTAATATCTTTGGGCTAGCCATCATTACCCAGGGTTGCGATACTTTCAGCATCTTACCCTAGGCTAAATTATTTTATCCCTTTCAGGGATTTTTGATGAATCATTATAGTAATGAAATATTCTCATTTTCCTATATTATTCCCACCAGACTTGAACTTGAGCAGATTATTATTGAGTTTTTTACACCAGAAATCCCTTACCTACGCTCGAGGAAATCTGGTCTTATCAATACCCTTATCATCCTTATTCCTTCCTTTACAGTCTTTCGATGAAAGTCCCAGTTTCATCGAAAGACTGTAAAGGAAGGAATAAGGATGAATAGAGGAGAATATAGTTTTTCTCAGTAATTTTTGTGAAATAAAATAATACTATTGTCAAGGATCTACTGCATTATTTGGGTTTAAGTCCGAGGTCCTTTACCTAGGTTGAGGAACTCCAGTCTACTCGAATCCTATCAATCTTTTTAGCTAAAATAAAAGGGTGAGATTAATCTCACCCTTCTTTATATTATAAATAATCTTATTATTTAAGACCTTCAGACATAGCTTCACCAAGGTTAAAGATTGGTAAGTAGATCACAACAATAATTGAACCTACCACACCAGCCATAAGAATAATCAACATTGGCTCGATGAGTGAAGTTAATTTTTCAATAACTGAATCAATGATTTTATCATAGAATTCAGCAGTTTTACTTAAGAGTTTATCTAAGTCTCCAGTTTCTTCACCAGTAGAAATCATTTGGAGAAGAGTAGAAGGGAATACGTTAGTTGATCTGAAAGCCTGGGCAATACCATAACCTTCTTTAATCATAACACGAGAGCGTCTAACAGCTCCTTCGATAACAGCATTTCCAACCACATTTTCAACCAACTCTAAAGTATCCATAATCGGAACACCAGCTTTCATAAGAATAGAGAATGTTCTTGAGAATTTACTCATAACAGAGGATTCTACAAGACTTCCCACAACTGGTATTTTGAGTTTAATCTTATCAATTATCCATCTTCCTTTATCAGTTAAATTGACAACAAAGAAGAAAAGTCCACAGCAATCAAAATACCAACAGTAGCTAAAAGATTACCTTTAATAACGTTACTAATAGAGATAGCAACTCTTGTAGCTATAGGTAGCTCAGCGCCAAAGTTAGCATAAATATCACTAAACTTTGGAATGATATAGTAGAAAAGGAACCAAACAACGAAAATTAAGAAGATTAAGATGAAGACAGGATAAGTCATGGCTGAATTAACCTTTCTTCTTGTATCTTCAGTTCTTTCTAAGTTTTCGGCCAATTCATCCAATACAGTGTGCAAGGTACCTGATACCTCACCAGCTTTAACTAGTGATACGTATAGAGGGTTAAATACACCAGGATGTTGTTCGAAAGCTTCAGATAAAGAATAACCCTTACGGATATCATCATCGATTTTCTTTAATACTTTTTTGAACTTTGGATCTTTCTCTTCTCTTCCGAGGTCAGATATTGCTTTTTCAATAGTAAGACCAGCCGAAAACATTGTAGATAACTGACGAGTGAAGAAAACTAAGGTTTTTAGCTTAACAGCAGTTCTCATCTTATAGATAGCTAACATTATCTTATCAAAGAGAGATAGTTTCCCCTTAAAAGATCCATCATTAGCATTTCTAACTGAGATGATAGTACCACCATCAGTAGCTAATTTATCAATAGCTTCATCCATTGTGTTAGCCTTGATAATACCTTCTTTTCTAGCACCTTTCGCATCTTTTATTGTATACGAGAAATTAGCCATATTATACCTTTATTTTTTTAATCGTTAATAGTAAGTTTAATTACTTCACGAATTGATGTTATACCTTTTCTCATCTTTCTTAAAGCAGCATCATGAAGAGTTCTCATACCTTGTTCAAGCGCTGTTTCTTTGATAATATCTTGGTTTTGTTCAGCAAATATTTGAGCTCTTACTTCAGGAGTAATAGCCAATAATTCAAAGATACCTTCTCTACCTGCATAACCAGTATTATCACAATGAACACAACCAGCACCAATTTTGAAATCAATTTCTTTTGCTTCTTCTGGACTAATACCTGCTTGCAGTAGTTCAACATCGGTAGGAGTATAGTCTGTTATACAGTTTGGACAAATTTTTCTGACCAATCTTTGTGCCATAACAAGACATAAAGATGAACCAACAAGGTAAGGTTTGATTCCAATATCAATCAGACGAGTGATAGTTGAAGGAGCATCATTAGCGTGAAGTGTTGAGAAAACTAAGTGACCAGTAAGAGAGAATTTAACCGCGATGTCAGCAGTTTCAAAGTCTCTAATCTCACCAATAAGAACTATATCAGGGTCTTGACGCAAAACTGAACGAAGAGCTGAAAGGAAAGTAAGTCCAATCTCATCTTTTGTTTCAATTTGAGTAATACCTTGCAGTCTATATTCAACAGGGTCTTCAACAGTGATAATATTTGTTTCAATGTTTTCAATAGTTTTAATAGCAGCATGTAATGAAGTAGATTTACCAGAACCAGTAGGACCTGACACAATAATAATTCCATAAGGTCTTTTGATAACCTTTTGGAAAATTTCTAAATCATCAGCTTCAAAACCAAGAGTAGAAAGTTTGAAACCAAAATCACCTTTATCAAGAAGACGTAACACAGCTTTTTCACCTAAAACGGTTGGAGCTATAGAAACACGGACATCCACAGATTTCAAACTAGTTTTCAGTCCCATGTGACCATCTTGTGGTAAACGTCTTTCAGCAATATTAAGCTTAGCCATAACCTTGATAAGAGAAATAAGACCAGCATGCATAGCAATTGGTGGATTCATAACTTCTCTTAAAGCACCATCAACACGGAAACGGACTCTAGTACTTTTTACCAAAGGTTCAATATGAATATCTGTAGTTCCAGCTTTAATAGCTTCTGAAATGATAAGATTAATCATCTTAACAACAGGAGCATCAGCCTTTGATTCAGAACCACTATCAATGGAAATTTCGTTATCATCACTATCAACAGCTACGAAATCGAAATTACCAACAGCATCTTCAACTTGTGAAGTAGTTCTAATAGACTTATAATACTTCTCTAAAGCATCAGTAAGTAAAGAATCACCAATAAGCATTGGCTCAACATTCTTATTTAAGACCTTTTTTAAACTATCTAAGATATTGAGATCATCAGGGTCAGTCATAGCAACGATACAAGTATCATCAACTACTCTGAGACATAAAACCCTATTTTCATAAGCAAATGGTTCTGAAATTAAGGAAACTGTTTCTACATCAAGTTCCATTAATTCAGAAGAATTCACGATAGGAATGTCTAATTGTAGTGAGAGACATTCTAAGAGTTGTTTCTCTTGAATATATCCCAACTTGATTAAAGTTTCTCCAAGCTTAAGAGCAAAGTTATCTTGCTTAATCAAAGCCTCTTTGATTTGCTCTTCAGTTGCAAAACCTTTATGAACTAATATTTCACCTATTCTTGCGAATTGAGGATTAAATGACATAATCAATCCTTTTATTGTTTATAAAATTTCTAAGTTTATAGATACCCGATACCCCTAAGATATCGGGTATAATTAATATATTTTTACTAGTTAGCAGGGTTTGGACCAGGGTATCTTAAGATTAAAGTATTTCCTCTTTGAGTAATACCAGTACCTAAAACTCTACCTTCAATTTGAATTTGTTGTTGACCAGGTGTTATACCATCAGGTGATGGAAGACCATAGTCTCTGAAAATTTTAAGTCTGATTCTGGCATAACCGTCAGCAGCAGTAGTTGCTTCATTAGTTTGAGTGAAAGTAACTTGATAATCGTAGAAATATCCTCTATCAGCGGTGAATGTCCAGAATACACCAGGAGTAGGGAAACCTTGACCATCTCTAGCTCTAACAGTAACGATAGCCCATTGGAAATCACTACCAGAAGCACCTGGATCTCCATCCCAGAAATCAATGTTACCAGGAGTAACTTGCATATCTGTATCTGGTGCATTCCAAGGAACTTCTAAAATATAACTTTCATTGATATCTTCACCATAACCACCAACACATCTTGCATTTAATTCAAGATCTGAATAAGTTAAGCTACCACTATATGTTAATAATGTATAAGAAGTACCTATTGATGAGGTAGAGTCAATTTGACTTGCTCCAGCATCATTTGAAGATACTTCAGGACCATTACCAGTATAACCATTAGCTTGGATAGTAGCAGGTAAATTATCTTGGTTAGTTAATTCATAGAAGACTGAAGTGCCATAAGAAACTGGGTTATTATAGATATCTTTAACTGAAACAGCTAATAATAATTCCCACATACCGCCACCAACATTAGTACCTTGGTCAAAGGCAACATCACCCCAGCTAATATTAGCAGGAGGACCAGCTTGGATAAGAATGTTAGCTTTTGTAGCAGTAATAGCACCTTCAATTTGTGTATTAGCTAAAGCTTCTCTTTGATTTGCAACTCGGAGCTGGATAACACCAGAACCTGTACCAGCAACAACTGATACAGCAGCCTGACCACCACTAGATGTAGTATAAACTACACCATCTTCATCTTGATTACTCAAGTAAGCAGGTTGTCCATTATTAGAACCAGGAATATTAGAGTTGATAATCTTGAAATAGATATCAGTTGCATTATCAATTAAGTTTCCGTTGATATCAAAAAGATTAACGTATAAAATCTTTGAATCAACTCCACCAGTATTAGCAACATTTAGTGTTATTTGATCTGTATTATTAAATCTGATTGAGTATAATTCATCTGATTTGATAGTGAAAAGAGCTTCTGTAGATAAAGTATCATTATTAGCAAAAGCCTTAATAGTAGCAGGACCTGCAGATAAGCCAGGAGTAAATACAACTTTAGCAATACCATCAGCATCTGTATTCTGGGTATATGATTCAGAAGTATTATAGAAGCTACCTAAGTCAGTTTCAAATCTGATAACTTTATTAGGACTTGCATTATTATAAGCATCTTTAAGGTTAGCTTGGATAACAATATTATATTCATTATCTAAGGTTGTTTCTGATGTTTCTTCAATAATTTCAAGATCATCATCACCTAAATAAGTAAGTAAATCTAAGTTAAATGGATTTCCTGGTTTAACATTGAAGTTTCTAGAAGCAGATAATGTATCAATACGTACACTAACTGATCCCATACCAGCTTGTTGACCAACGTTAAGGTTTAATGGAGCCATTCCGTTTTGAGTAGGAATAATTGCAATAGAACCCATGTTAGTTTCACCATCATCAGCTACAAAGAAACCTCTATCTGTTTCGAATCTAATCATAGTTGAATCTGCTACAGGATTAGTTAAAGCATCAAAAACTCTAGCTCTAACAAGAACAGATTGGTTAACGATAAATTCATTAGAAGAAATTTCAATTGTTAAATCACCAACTGGTGGTTTTTCAGCAATAGTAACCTTGATAGATTTAGCATCTTCACCAGTGATTTCAGTAGCATCATATTGTGAATAAGTAAATACTGTAGCAGTGATAGTTGCTTCACCTACTTCACCTGCATCATAGAAAGGAACCTTAGCAATTCCTGATTGATTTGTGTTTTCAGCTGTAACAATACTTCCGCGATCAGTTTGGAATCTAACTGGAATTTCAGCAGCACCAAAATTATTGTTATCTTTTACATAAGCACTGATATAAGCAAAAGTAACATTATTATCAGCATATATTAAATCAACAGTTGATTCGAGTCTAACAATCTTATACTCAGCATCAGTAGATGTTGGAAGATCTCTGTCATCACAACCACTCACTAATAACATAGCAAATGATAAAAGAATCAACAATATTGTAAAATTTTTAATTTTCATAATTACTCCCAAAGTTTGTTACTCTTGTTCTTCAAATTTGATTAAAGTTTCAGACATTACATCATCAACTTGGGCATGTTTATTATAGTCACCTGCATTAACAACAGTTGGTGTCATCTCGATGATAAGATCTGTTTTTTCTAACATTTCTGTTTGATGTCTAAAGAATCTACCTACAAATGGGATATCACCTAAGAAAGGAACTTTATTTTCACGTTTTGTTAATTGTGAAGAAAGAAGACCACTAACTATAAAGGTATCTCCACTTGGAACTGTAATAGTTGAGTTTACAGTTCTAATTTTTGTTCTTGGTACATAACCATTAACAAGTTCAATAACTGAAGAAATTTCAGGTTGAATTTGAGTTGTAATTTCATTTTCTGAATTTACTTTAGGTGTGATATTAAGTTTAATACCAGTATCTTCTCTTTCAACTTGAATTTCTTTATCATTATCTGTAACAACATATGGTAATGATTCACCAATATGAACATATGCAGATTCACCATTTTGTGATGTTAATCTTGTGTCAGTAAGAATCTTAGCTGAGTTGTTTTCTAATAACCAGTCAATTGTTATATCGAAAGCATAAAGCTGTCTTGAAAACTTACCGAAATCATCCCAATCACTCATTTTTTGGAAGTATTGATTACTAGGTTTTACACCTAATTCAGTAGCATCACCAAAAGGAAGTGCACCAGTTTCATCAGTAAAGTTGTAAGGAAGACCAACACCTGCATAATTAACAGGATCTTCAGCTATAATAGTTGTAAGTTGGTTTAATTGTGACCAATCGATACCCATTTTCTTTGAATCTGAAAGGTTAACTTCAATAACTCTAACTCTGATTTGAACTTGTTTTTGTGGCATATCTAACTTTTTAATTTGGTTTTCAATGTCAGCATATGTTTCTGGATTAGCACGGATTAAAAGTGCATTTTGACCTGAAACTTCAACAACTTCACCAGGAACATCACTAAAAGCTTTAACTATTTTTTCAGAATCTATATATTTTAATTGGTAAATATAGTTTCTGGTACCTGATTCTTGTTCAACAATACTTGTTGGTCCAATTAAGAAAGTGTTTGTACCGATTACTTTATAAGCAAATCCATAAGATTTAGCTACTAAAGAAACAGCATTTTCAACTGAAATATCATTTAATCTGACAGTGACTCTTTTCTCACCTTCGTCAGCTTTTTTAGTACCTTCTGTAGCAACAACAATATTGATGCCAGTAAGCTTAGAAATTGATTCAATTACAGTTGTAATTGTAGCATCTTTAAAATTAAGATTATCTATCTTTTTTACTAATAAATCTTCATTACTTTGAGCGAACAAGAAAGAAACACCCATAAGTAATGTTAACATAATTAGAGTAAATTTTCTTATTCTAACATTGTATATTTTCATAGTTTCTCCTACCTATTTTAATAATTTTGATTAGAAATGTCGTCAGTTTGTTGGGGGGTCTTTTCTGAAGGGATATCATAAACATCCATTCTTTCTTCTACTTCTAGCTTAGTTCCATCACTCAAAACTACTGTTTGAGTCACAGGGTCTGCAGATCTAACACTTAGTCTTGAACCTTGTATTTTCTCTCCAATCTTATATTGAGCTTCGATATCTTTGTGATCAATACCTACTAAGATTTCGTCATCAAACTTTAATACACCATATAATCTGATTTGATTATATCTTTTTTGTAATCTAAGTTTGATTTCATCAACCTTTTGTGGAAGAATGATATCTTGTTTTAAAGGATCTTTACTAATAGAAAAAACGAACTCTTTTCTTTGTTTGATACCTTGTTCAATCTCAATAGCTTTACGAAGCAAGTTAGAATCAACTTCTTGCTCAGCATAAGCAGATTTTGGATCTACACCTTGCTCAGTATTATAGTGCTTAACTGCAAATACAGCAAGGAAAATAACTGATGCAACTAACAGAATATAAGCTAAGTCTTTTACATATCTATATTCCATAATTACCTCATCTTATGTTTAATAAATGAAATGCTTAAATTGACAATGTAGTTCTTATCTAAATTTTGAACATTTTCAATGTCTTGTTTCTTCTCTACTATCTTCACAGGGTCGATTGTAAAATCATTGATAACAGTTAAATAATCCATCTTTTCAATGTCATTAAGGAATCTTCCTAATTTAACATAAGTAGATGTGAACTCAAAAGAGAATTCATGTTCTAACTGTTCAGCTGATGTGAAGAGACTTTTATGGTTAATACCAGAGATATTAATACCATATTTTTGAGCAATTTCATCCATTGTAAAAATAATGTCATGTATCTCATCTGATGAGAATTCATTATCTTTGGTTAAAGTATGAGATAAGATAGAAGTAAACTCCCCTAGTTTCTCATTTTGTACAATAAGACTATTCAAATCTTGACGAGCTGCTTTGATTTTATTATCTAGTTTGGTGATTTCATCCACCCTACCAGATATTATTTGATCAGCAAAATAGTAATATGCAGCGGAGAAAAGAACTATTAATACAACTAAGATTATGTAGTTACGCTTCATTTTCTTCTCCTTCTTTCATAATATTTACTAGTACACTGAATCTTAAAATCATAAACAACATCCATTTCATTATCAGTTTCGATATTGAGCATCTTTTTCACCAAGTCTCTGTTAACAAACTCAACAGAACGGAAATCATTAAATTCTTCTCTTTCTATCAAAGAAGTTCTATACTTATTGATAATGTCTTGAGGAACTTCATGATTCTTGGCTTTGATAAGACCAATAAGGTCCCAGTTACCATTCTTATACTCAAATTTAGAAATTGCTAAAGAATCTGAAGTAATTTCTGCTAAAGCTTGAAGCTTCTTAGTCCAGAATATTCTTCTATTATAAGCTTGAGCAAATCTTTCCATATCTTTTTCAAGATTCTTGGAACTTGTTGAGCTAACAATGTTGTCATAAGAACTTATCTGCTTATTAATCTCAGCTAACTGATTTTTACGAGTTTGAATCTTCTTTTCTAAATTTAGATTATTATAATAGGTAAAACCTACAACCGCTACGATAATTATAAAAAATGCAATTAAAGTGTTGACATAGGTTCTCTTCTCTTTGAGAGCTTTTAATCGCTCTTCACCAAATTTATTTAAGTTAATTCCAAAATAGAATTGTTCCATTCATCCCCCTATTCTGGTCTCATAGCAAGACCTAATGCAAGGCAAAGCTGTGGATCTTGACTATTTTTGAATTTCTCAGGCATTTCGATTGAACCAAATGGATTATAGACTTCTGTTGGAACACTTATCTTAGATTCGATATATTCCGCAAGTCCTTTAACCTTGGCTGAACCACCCATCAAATATACTTTTCTGAAATCACTATTTCCTGCTTCTTTCACATAGAATCTAATTGATCTTCTGATTTCATCAGTAATTAAATCCTCTGTATTCTTTTCAGAAATATCTAACATTGAAAGTGTAGTTTCTCCAGATGGGCTTGCATCTGTAATACCATGTTCAACTTTAAATGTCTCTGCTTCAGGAAATTCTAGATTATGTTTTCTCATAATATCTTGAGTAATATTGTAGCCACCATATGCAATATCTCTTGTGAAGAATTTTGCTTTAGGACCATAAATTACAATATTAGTTCTATGAGCTCCTACATTAACTAGAACATATACGCCTTCTTCAATAAATGAACTTAAAAGAAATGCGTTAGTTATAGCAAATGCATCTATATCTATAACACCAGGTGTTAAACCAACTGAACTTAATATCTCTGCATGAGAATTAATTACATTTTTAGTAGAAGCTGCCAATATGATATTCATATTGTTTGTTTTCTCTTCAATATTTAAAACTTGGTAATCTAATACCATCTCATTCCCACTAATAGGAATATGTTTTTTTGCTTCAAATGAAAGTGCTGAGTCAAGCTCTTCATCAGGTAAATAGATAGTTTTTACCTGTTTGATACTTGTATCATCACCACCAATTGAACTTACGACATGTTTGATCTTCTTCGGATTGATTTTCATACCTTTTAGTATAGAACCAAGTACCGGAGTAAATCGATCATTTCGTAAATCATTTGGTAAGTATTCGATCCCTTCAGGTACAGTTGAACGAACATCATAATTCAATAACTTGTACCCATGGCTAAGTCTTTTTAAGTGGACGACTTTAACACTGTGGGATCCAATGTCTATACCAAGTGATTCTTTAAATCTTACCTTAGTTTTTTTACTCATATCGCCTCTTTATTTTTGTTATTATTAAAATATTAAATCTACAGGAGCATCATCAGCTCTATACAGATACCAACTAGCAGCATCAAACTCTGTCTTTCCACCTTCTAAATGTACAGGTACAAATTTTGGAGGTGGATGATTCATAAATCTGTGGTCATAATTATAATTCTTCTTGTAACCAACTCCAGAACCTGAAGCACCAGGAGCATTAGGAAGACCTAGGAGTCTTGGATGGGCTCCGTAACGATAGTTTTCGATATCCCATTCATTATCTCCACCAGTATTTAATGCATCAGCACCTGATCTATGAACAAATCCTCTACGTCTCTGAGCAACTGACCCATATAGGTTAATAGTTCCTCTTTCCATATAAGATTGATTGGCTGGTTCTGGCCATAATGGTCCATAGTATGGGTAAGCAACAGCACCATTCCACGGCATGTCTCTTTCATCCCAGAAGAAGAAATGTAAAGGGCCCCAGCCGTTATCATAAGGTGCGTAAGCATATACATTATTATAAGGTGCTGGCAAAGTTTCTTTCAATACCCATTCATCTTCTACCCGAACAGCAGTTCCTGGATGTGGATGATGATATTGGAAAGTGAAGACACCGTCTTCCATAGAGGTTTCACCTTGTCCTAAGGCTGCCATAGCAGCATAGATATAGATACCACCTTCTCCTTCATCACCAGGAAGGTCTTCAGCTCTACCGCAATTGTTCTTAACAATTACAGAATCTTCGAAATTCCTGTAGCCGTATTGGATAAGAATGCTTCTTTCAGCAATTAAGCCAACATAATCATTATGATTCACAGGACCAGTATGCAAACCTGTAGTTGTATTATAACCATCAGGAGGTGAACCTTTTTCAGTTCCTGCAAGCAAGATATCACCTGTAAGATACATTGTATCTTGACAAGCCCATGTTTGCTTACCTGCAAAAGTACCTTCAAGCCATAGTTTACCTGTTATATAAATTGAATTATTACTAACTCTACCATTTCCCATTTGTGTCCATACAGTATCAATATTAGTTAAGTATTGAACACCAAGTGAGTCTTCTCTTTCAGGGGTATCAGGATCATCTTCGATTCCTAAATCATAGACAACAACACTATCTACACCTGCGACAAAAACATCACCATAAAAGCGTTCATGGTTAGCACCATTAACTACTGCTCTAATTATGTCACCTGGATCAACTTCTACAATTTCACCAGTATGGGCATCATTTGCTTCTTCGGGGAATTCAACCTTAGGTACATGTTCTTCATATCCTTCATTGAAGACATCTTCTTCAGGAATAGAACCACCACCAAATGGTTTAATTTCACCAGCAGTATATACTTTATTGTGGAAATATGGCCAACCGTTATTGTTACCACCGCCACCATTCTGGATATAGATATCAGTATTAGATCTAACAATACCATATATTTCATCTGGTCCCCAGAATTTAACTTCATCAAAACCACCAGTTAAATCTGAGTTGATTGATGATTCGTTATCGGTAAAATAATGGAAACCTGCAAATGATTGGCTTTTAATTATTTTTTTACTATACATAGATACAGGTGAATCTTTTTCTCTACCGAATCCTGTATAAGCTTTACCAAAGGAATTAACACTTAAAGAGGTACTACTTATAAAAGGACTACTTTCAGAAGCGGATTCATCGTATACTTTAGATCTCATTTCGAATGTAAATTTGCCAATACCGGCATCAATTTCGTTTACTTCTTTTGATAGGTCAATATTGGAAAAACCTTGACCTTCACCAACCGGAGTAGAACTATTATTATATTGATCTTTAGCAACAATGACTCCTCTCATAGCTTCACTACGCATTAAGTGAAGATATTGGGCAACTTTGTAGCCTTCAGCTAAATCCTTAGTATCGGTAACACCTATATGTGATATAGCTATCACGGAAAAAAGCACAACTACAACTACCGCAAATGCTATTGAGAAGAAGCCGTTTTCAGAAATAACTTGTTTTAAGTTCTTCATTGTGCCCCCTGTTCAATTGCAATTATAGTTTCATATTCAACAAAATATGGGTCTGGATATGGTTGAAACATATCTGGATGTCCTTCCGATAGGTTAATGCCTGCTTTTAGAATAACTCTTACAACTTTGAGGTCATCTTCATTGGTGTTGAGTTCCCCAACTGTTGTAAAAATCAAGCCTTCCACAAACATATCATCATCATTGCCACTAATTTCGCTTGGAAACAATGGTAGGTTGTTTGATTCATTAGCATCAATTCCATAGATTGTACCATCATACATAACTTTGTCACCATCTCTAGCGATGATTACTTCGTCCCAGGCAGACCTAGTAGTATGATTCATAGGTGGTTTAAATTTAATTCCGGTATATCCGCTAACGTATCCACCAGTGATAGTTTGATAAGTCGCACTATTACCATACATTGACATTGTACTAGCATTGAACAAGCCAATGAATTGTCTTTGTTGATTATTATCTTGCTTAATCACAGCACCATGCTTAATCTGCATAATACAGTCATAGGCTTGGTCATGTAGTCTCGCAATTTTTGATAGTTGCTGAAATCTTAAGCTCCACATTGATAAGACAATGTACATAGCTAAGAAGATAATCATGCTAATAGTAAGCACAGCTACTAATTCAACAATAGTGAATCCACTATCCAGTTTTCTTTTTGGTTTAATCATATGGATCATAGTAATCTTCTATTAATTTAATTGATTGTTTTTTATTCTTTCTGCTAGGCTCATTCCATTCACCTTCTACGACAATAGTAGTTTTTTTGTAAGTTCGATCAATAATACCGTATTCATAATTAGTAATATAGTAAGTATCAAACTCAATATCAATATTACGTCCAGAAGGAGTTTTGTCTAAGAGATATGACCTTCCATAAACAGGAACTGAATTTGGGTCAGCCATAAAACCACTCTTTTGCTTGCGAAAGAAATTATTGTAGTCTAATTTACCAGAAGCTATCAAGACAGCTCTTCGGGCTCGATAGTTTCTAAACAACTGGTTCTCGGTAAATTGAATACCAACAAACAGAGCTGCAATGGCAAAGAAGACTATAGCCGCACTTGCCAAAAGCTCTATTAATGTAAAACCTGAGTCTTTACAATTTTTTAATTTCATCATCCGTTAAATCCTGCACCAGTTGCGAAGATCTTAGGATTATCAGCAACCTTTTCTGCAGTCTTTCTATCTAAATTACCGTTCATTACGTGATTATATAGAGATTGATCTTTTGTTTGCATACCTTCTTTTGTACCTGCTTGGATAACAGAAGGTATTTGGTAAGTCTTCTCTTCACGAATCAAGTTTCTTACAGCCGCATTTGCAATCATAATTTCTAAAGCAGGAACTCGGCCTTTGCCATCTTTGGTAGGTAGCAAGGTTTGAGCAATAACTGCTTCTAAAGATTCAGATAGCATTGATCTAACCTGAGCTTGCTGTTCTTTAGGGAACATATCAATGATACGGTCAATAGATTTAGTTGCACTACTAGTATGAAGAGTAGCAAAGACTAAGTGACCAGTTTCAGATGCTGTTAAAGCAAGAGAAACGGTTTCTAAGTCACGCATCTCACCAACAAGAATCACATCAGGGTCTTCACGTAGTGCAGATCTAAGAGCTGCAGTAAAAGAGTGTGTGTCATGTCCTAGCTCACGCTGATTGACTAAGCTGTTCTTTGATTTATGAACAAACTCAATCGGATCTTCAATTGTGATAATGTGTTTTTGAGAATGGTCGTTAATAGAGTCAATCATAGTAGCCAAAGTTGTTGACTTACCAGAACCAGTAGGACCAGTAACTAAGATCAGACCTTTCTCTTTATATGTTAATGACTTAAGTGTCTCTGGCAAGTAGAGTTCTTCGTATGTTTTAATTTCATTAGGAATAACACGAAAAGCTGCAGCTAAACCATTAATTTGGGTAAAAGCATTAACACGAAAACGAACTTCATTTGAAAGTTTTGTTGAGAAGTCAATTTCTAATTTCTCATGAAACATTTCTATTTGAGATTCATTCATAACAGAAAATATTAGGTTTTGAATCTCTTCTTCAGACATTTGTGGGATGTTCAGTTTTTTCATTTTACCATGAACACGAACCATAGGGTAAGATCCAGCACTAATGTGCAAATCAGAAGCCCCTGCGTCTGAAGTGAATTTTAATAATTCTTGTATTGTCATCCAGCCTCCCGAAATTTAAACTTATTTTAAAAACTAATTAGTTTTGATTCTAATTTAGTTTTCACCACCAGTTTCAACATCGGTAAAGGTATCGATACCCCAGCCAGTATAAGAGTTATCTTCAACGATAAATCTAACTTGTTTTCCTTCTCCTGATTCGAATTCTGAAGTAGAAGTACAAATATACTCTTGAGGTGGGTTACCTACAACATCAAATTCCCATTGGTCTCTAACTGCTTGAGAAATACCAGCATCATCTAATGCATCTTCAATTTCGTAGCCATCAGTTGTACCATTCATTGTGTAATAAGTTTCGTAAGCCTGTTTTACTGAACGCAAGTAAGCCTTAGGACCAGCTGCTTTACCTCTTTCTGTGTAACGAAGATAAATTGGAACCGCAATAGATGCTAAAATAGTCATAATAATAATAACAGCTAAAAGTTCCACTAAACTGAATCCCTTGTCTTTTTTCATAAATCTGAACATAATGTTCCTCCCAATTAAGTATTTTTTACTTTTTTTTAATTTTCACAGATATACATTGCACATAGCATACCAAAAATTAACAAATTTTCACTTTTCTTAAAATTCAAATAAAAAGTCTTGACTCTTTTGGCTTGTCTTGCTTTTTCTGTAACCAAATGATTTAACAAACGTTTTAAAATAAACAATGATAGATTAAGGAGTCTAAATAATGAGAAAACTTTTACCTATGGCAGTGCTAGTAATATCTTTAGTATTATTACTTGTAGGCTGTTCAGTGTTTAAGACAGATGGAGGAGATAAATCTCAAGCTGAGATATATGTTAAGTTTGACGGAGGAAGCATTACTAAAGGTGATTTCACCAAGTTCATAACAAGCCTTCCTAACGAACAACAAGAAGCTTTAAATATGGCAGGTCAACAAGTTAAGTTATTAAATTCAATGGCTAATGAAGAAGCTTTTTATGCTAAAGCAAAAGACCTAGGATACGATAAAGATCCTGAAGTAATCTCCTTGATTGAATCAAGACTTAAACCTTTTTATATTCAAGAATTCTACGCATTAAATATCAAAGATAAGGCAAGTGTAAGTGATAATGAGGTAAAGAAGTATTACGATGAAAACCCAGATTTCTTCACAGAGCCAGCAAAGGCTACGATTAGATATATTCAAGCTAAGGATATGGATTCAGCCCAGGATATCATGAAAGATCTTACTGAGAAAGAATTACAGTTTAGTGTAGTTTCAAGTGTTAAATCAATCAACACTTATGCTAAGGGTAATGATGGTATTATCAGAGAAGTCACCAACGATGGTTACATCCAAGGTATAGGTTATGATGCTCTTTTAGATTCTCTAATTTTTTCTCTACCTGTAGATGAAGATGAGATATATGGTCCTTACCAATCAGAAACTGGTATTCATATTTTCACTATCTTGAACAGACAAGATGCTTACGTTAAGCCATTCGAGGAAGTCAAAGATTTAGCTAATTCTAGAGCTCTTGCTCTTAAACAAAAAGCTATTAGTGACCAGTTAATTGAAAAGGTTAAAGAAGACAAGAATATTAAAGTTGCTAATGAAGTTCTGGAAAAAATTGACTTTGTTGACACATCAAATAACAGCCAAGAAATCCTTGATAAAGCTGTTTTAACAAGTAAAATTGATGAATTCTCTTGGACTGCTAAAGACCTTATAGACAACTATAATTCTATTAATAAGAATGAAAGAATGTTTATTGCTCAGAATTCTCCTCAAGAAATTTTAGACCACCTCTTATCAAAAGAAGTCTATTATTATCAGCTTAAGAAAGATGGACTTGATAAAGAGTTGAATAAGACTGACAAGTTCAATCGTAACATCAGAAACATAATCCTATCCTATACTTATCAAAAGCTTGTGGTTGATAAAGTTAACATCACTGATGAGATGGTTGAAGACTACTATAATGCTAACAAACTTGAATTTTCTAAACCTGCTTACCGTAATATAGAGTTATTGGTCTTCGAAAATACTGATAATGCTGAAGATGCACGCTTGCAGTACATATCTGCTGTTAATAATGAGGACACAGCAGAAATTGAAAGAATTATGAATGAATATGCTAGCAATGATTTCGATAAGAGATTGATAAACAATGTATATAGCAATGGCATTGTCCCAGGTTATGGTAAAGATACTATCCTTAACACTGCTATCTGGAATCTACCTGTAAACGAAGTAAGCGATATATTGACTCTTAAAAAGGATGATCAAGCTGCGATTTTTAGAGTTGTCCATGAAGAAGCTATTCAATATAAGCCACTTAATCATGTTGAGCCACAGATAGAAGGCAAACTTAAACGTGCTGAATCTGCCCAGCTTTTTGAAAGCCTCTTAGAAGAATTTAAAGATGAATTTAACTTTGAAATCTATGAGGATAAATTAAGACCTACACTCACTGCTGAAGAGCTTTTCGAACTTGCGGAAAGACAAGCTAAAGTGGGTAAGTATAATGATACTGTCCTTTATTATGACCAAATCATTTCTGCCTTCCCTAATGGTAAAGATGACTATAAGGCTATGTTTATGAAAGGATTTACTCAATCAGAATACATGAATGATAAGCAATCTGCTATCCAAACATTTTCAAAGTTCTTACAAAAGTACCCTGAAGGTGAACTCAATGCTGATGCCCAGGTTATGTTAGACATCTTAACTGGAAAAACATCAATTGAAATACCTGATGACCTAGAACTTCAAGACTAATTTATAAAGCTCACAAGGACAGGCCTCTTGCCTGTCCTTTTTTAATCCAGATAGTCTAGTAGCTTTATCTTCAAAATCTAAGCCTATAAAAATAAATGTTTTTTTTACAGATAAGTAGCCTTATAGAATTTTATATATAGCATTATTGAGCTTAAGCATCCTGACAAAATACCATATATATTAAGGCTTCTACACCCTGACTTAACTAAGAATTTTCTTGACAGATTTACCATTTATGATATAATAATTTCTAAACTTTTTTAAAGGATAATCTTATGGCAACAACAGAATTAGATAAAATTAGAAATATTGGTATCATGGCACACATTGATGCAGGTAAGACTACGACTACCGAAAGAATCCTCTTTTATACAGGAAATATTCATAGAATGGGAGAAGTTCATGATGGTAACACTACCATGGACTGGATGGAGCAGGAGAAAGAGCGAGGTATAACAATTACCTCAGCAACAACTGTTTGCCACTGGAGAGATCATCAGATAAACATCATTGACACTCCAGGTCATGTTGACTTCACAGCTGAAGTGGAACGTTCCTTAAGAGTTCTTGACGGAGCAGTTGCTGTCTTCTGTGCTGTGGGAGGAGTCGAACCTCAATCAGAAACAGTTTGGCATCAAGCTGACAAATATAAAGTACCTAGAATAGCCTTTATAAACAAGATGGATAGAAGTGGTGCCGACTTCGAAAATGTTGTTGAAATGATTCAAAAAAGATTATCAGATAGAGCCTTACCTATCCAACTTCCTATTGGAAGTGAAGATTGCTTTAAAGGAGTTATAGATTTAATCAGTATGAAGGCAATCTATTTCGATCCTACTTCCCTAGGAGCGAATATTGAAACTAAAGATATCCCAGAGGATTTAATTGCTGATGCTGAAATGCACCAAGAAGCCTTAATAGATTTTATCGCTGAATTCGATGAAGAACTTATGGAAAAATACTTGGAAGGTGAAAGCTTAACTACTTGTGAAATTAATTCTCTTGTCAGAAAAGGGGTAACATCAAATAACTTTATCCCTGTTCTCTGTGGATCTTCCTTAAAAAATAAAGGTGTTCAACCTCTTTTAAACGCCATTGTTGACTATTTACCATCTCCTTTAGACGTTCCGCCTTTAATTGCTACTACAGCAGATGGACTTAAAGAAGAAATTGTTCATCCTAAGCTAGATTCTAAGTTTTCGGGTTATGCTTTCAAGGTAGTTACTGACAAATTCTCAGGAAAACTTGTGTATATAAGAGTTTATTCAGGAACTTTAAAAAAGGGTGACCAATTCATCAATGTTAATAATGGAAAGAAAGAAAGAGCTGGTAGAATTCTTCAGATGTATTCTAACCGTAAACAAGATGTTGATGAACTTCATGCAGGAGATATAGGTGCAGTTTTGGGAACTAAGTTTACTATGACTGGTGAAACAATAGCAGATAAGACTTATAATGTCCTTCTTGCTAAAATGGATTTCCCTGATACTGTTATCTCTATTGCTATCGAAGCTAAATCAAAATCCGATGAAGCTAGTCTTAAAGATGCTTTGATTAAATTCCAAGAAGAAGACCCTACTATCAAAGTTAGAGAAGATAAAGATACTGGTCAGACACTTATTTCTGGAATGGGAGAACTCCATTTAGAAATCATCGTTGACAGGTTATTTAGAGAGTTCAATGTTAATGCCAATGTTGGTGACCCTCAAGTTGCCTACAAAGAAACTATTACTGCAGCCAACTCTGCTAGTGAAGAATTCGACAGAATGCTGGGAGATAAACGTTGCTATGCTAAAGTTAAAGTTAGAATCTCTCCAATGAGTGCAGAAGAAATCTCTTCTAAACAAAAAAATATCTATGAATATAAAGCTAAAGGTGACCTACCGCTCAACTTCAGACACGCTATTGAAGAATCTGCCCTTAATGCCCTCAATGACGGCCCTATTTTCTCTGCTAACCTTGAAAGAGTCAGGGTTGAAATTCTAGAAGCAGAAACACTTCCTGAGGAATCTAATGACACTGGATTCAGAATTGCTACCTCTATGGCTGTTTCAAGAGCTGTAAGAGAGACTAATAGTGCCCTCTTAGAACCAATAATGCTAGTGACAGTAATTACTCCAGAAGAAAATGTGGGTGATATTATTGCTGATATTAATAGCAAAAGAGGCAAAATAGAAGAAATTAGAAGTCAAAACAATAATAAACAAGAAATTCTTTCCAAAGTACCTATGAGAGAACTCTTTGGTTATTCTACTACTATCAGGTCTATCAGCTCAGGAAGAGCAATCTATACCATGGAATATGATAGCTACCAAATTGTTCCTAACAATATTAAGGAAGAAATTATTAAAAAAATTAGAGGATATTAATTCTCAAGTCTTATAATTTAACCCAAATGGTGCAATAGAGCTTTAGAGAAGAGTGCAAATTCTTTTAGCAAAAAATAACTTGCAGAATTTTGACGTATATAATATATATATTTGGAAGAATTATGTAAGTTATTTTTTGCAAAAGAATATTCTGCTATTCTCAAAAATCTATTGCATTATTTGGGATAATACATTATTTATCCTTTTATTAAACCCTTACAGGGTAATATCTTTGGGTTGCCATCATTACCCAGGGGTGCGATACTTTCAGCATCTTACCCTGGGCTAAATTATTTTATCCCTTTCAGGGATTTTTGATGAATCAATATAGTAATGAAATATTCTCATTTTCCTATATTATTCCCACCAGACTTGAACTTGAGCCTTTTTTTATATTCAGTCACTGCCTAGAAGATCCTTATACCTTCCTTTACAGTCTTTCGATGAAAAGCGGACTTTCATCGAAAGACTGTAAAGGAAGGAATAAGGATGAAATAAGCAATAATAATATTATTTGGTGAAAAAATTTATAAAATGAGCCAACTTTTTAGTTATAAGCAAGAAGCTTCCATCATTAACAAAAAACTTTTAGCTAAGGCCAAAATGTTTCCATTTTCCTAAAAAAAATATGCGGAAAAGAAAAGTGGCTTGTTAACCAAAGAGTTTCCGAAAAGAGCTAAAGCAAATCTTGCTAATTTTACTTGACAGTTTATATTTTAGTTAAATAGTGAGTTAAATAAAAAATAAAAACCACATCGGGAGGATGTATGTTCTACAATGGATGCAGAATGAAAGAAGTCTTTTTAAAGGCTAAGAAAAACAAATTTGGCATTATAGCCTCAAATGTTGTCTTCGATTTCGCAGTTAGACCTATTATCCAAGGTTACATGAAGCATAACTCTGACGGATTATTACAGATGAGTTCAGGTGCAGTAAAATATGCAGCTGGTGAATCACAAGACATTTATACTGGCGCTCACTTAATTTCTAATACAGTTAAGACATTTGCAAGTCAGTTTAAAAATGCAGGTGTTGGTCTTCACATAGATCACGCTACACCAAACTATATGGATTTCGTAATATATTGTATTGAAAATGGCCTAGTATCATCAGTTATGATTGATGCTTCTCATGAGAAATTTGCAGAAAACGTTAGAATTTCTAAAGAGATTGTTACAGTAGCCCACAGATATGGTGTAATAGTTGAGGGTGAAATCGGCTATATTAAAGGTACAGAAGATGAAATAGTTTCTGATACAGAATTATACACTTCACCAGAAGAAGCTCTTGAATATGTTTCTAAAACTAATGTTGATCTTTTTGCTGCATCAGTAGGAACTAATCATGGTGTAACTAAAGGTTCAAAAGTAAAACTCAACCTTGATTTAATTAAAGAAATAGATAATCTTCTTATTGCTAATAACTTAGAACGTGGAATTGTTTTACATGGTGCTTCTGGTCTTACTGACTATCAACAACAAACAGCTATTGCAAATGGCGTAGTTAAAATCAACAAAGATACCTGCTACCAAATGGATGCAGCTGAAGCAGTAGCTAAATTCTGGGCTGAAAATTCTGATTCAATTATCCCACCAGCAGGTATTGACCCTGAAGAATTTATGCCTGACAAAAAGAGATTTGATCCTCGTAAATGGATAATTTTCGGTGAAAAAGCTCAGCAAAAAACAGTTGAAGACTTAGTTACTATGAGTGGTTCAGCCAACAATTCAATCTTATTATAAGACTATTAAGGAGAATATTATAATGAAAAAAGTCGCTATTAATGGATTCGGAAGAATCGGTAGATTAGTAATGAGAGCAATCTTAGCTAATCACACAGATGTTATGGAAGTAGTTGCTATTAATGATTTGACAGATGCAAAAACCCTAGCTCACCTTTTCAAATTTGATTCAGTTCATAAACAATACAAAGGTAATGTTGAAGCTAAAGACAGCTCAATTATCATTGATGGAAAAGAAATTCATATCTATAGTGAAAGAAACCCTGAAGCTTTACCATGGGGCGAGTTAGGTGTTGATTTAGTATTCGAATGTACTGGTATCTTTAGAAAGAGAGAACAATGCCAAATGCATATTAACGCTGGGGCTAAAAAAGTTGCACTTTCTGTACCTGCAAAAGGCGATGTTGATGCTACTATAGTTATTGGTGTAAACGATGAGACTCTTAAAGATGCACATAAAATAGTTTCAAATGCATCTTGCACAACAAACTGTTTAGCACCTGTAGCTAAAGTTCTTCATGACAACTTTACTATTAAATCAGGTCTTATGACAACAATACACTCTTATACTAATGATCAAAAAATATTGGATTTACCTCATAGTGATTTAAGAAGAGCAAGAGCTGCTGCTGTCAATATGATTCCTACTACTACTGGGGCTGCCAAAGCTATCGGCTTAGTTATTCCTTCACTAAAAGGTGTTTTAGATGGAATGGCTGTAAGAGTTCCTACTCCTGATGGTTCATTAGTAGATCTTACTGTTACTTTAGAAAAGAAAACTACAGTTGAAGAAATTAATGCTTTGATGAAAAAAGCTGCTGAGAATGAAATGAAAGGTGTTTTAGAATATTCAGAACTTCCTCTTGTATCTAGTGATATTGTAGGAAATCCTGCTTCTTCTGTCTTTGATTCTGACCTCACAGCTGTCCAAGGTGGAATTGTTAAAATTATTACTTGGTACGATAATGAATGGGGTTACTCTAATAGATTAGCTGAACTTGGTAAAAAAATGCTTAGTTTCTAAAGCTAAGCTAAGATATTAATAATTTAGGAGTCTGAAAACAGACTCCTTTTTTAATATTAAACCCGATAGTGCATTAGAACTTTGCGAATAGCCTATATTCTTCTGTAAAAGTCTACTTCTCTCTTTGGTCTAAAGCAGACTGACGAATTTCACATTTGAAGCAGTGAACAAAGAAAATCTTCTCGGGAGACCTGCATCCTGAGCAATTGAAATCTTCTTTTTTTAGAGGGTTTTCTTTAGTTGAATACTTTTCCATCAGCTCTTGTCTAAGTTTATCATCATCATTCTTCCAGGCCTTATAAGTAGGGCATTTAGAACAATCAAAACCACAAAAACCTTTAAGCATTTTAATCCTGTTTCTTCATTTTGTTAGCTTGCTCCTGGCTAGCTAATTCTTGTTGTAACATATTATTTTTTCTTTTTAGTTCACTTATAATACTGCCCCTTTGTCTATTAACCCAAAGTATAGCAATATTAGAAACCAGGAGTAGGATTAGGGAGATAAACATAACAGCAATTTCAAGCCAACCTAAATCAGTAGCTGATTTGTAGATGTTGAAAAATGCTAAACCGCTAAGGGAAGTTAGTACTAAATTAATAACAGCAAATAAATATAACATTAATTTTCTCCTTTGATGAAGATATATTTCTTCAAGACGTCAAATTTATTAAAAGATACTTTCTTTAGGAATAATATAACAAGAAATATGGAAAATGCCATAGTTGAAAAGATAGCAATCATTATGGCAATTTGGTATTTAATAGCAGTCATTGGAACAGAACCACCCAGAATTTGACCAGTCATCATGCCTGGTAAAGATACTAGACCGATAGTAGCTATTGATGCTAGAGTAGGTCGTAGAGAACGTTTTATACTTTCTCTAACAACTGGCCTCAAGGCCTCTTGTCTGCTTGCTCCAAGTGAAAGTGTAAAGAAGTATTCCTTTTCTCGATTTTTAAAATAATCAAAGAAAGTATTTGTCGCAATTATATTACCCTTGAGAGAGTTACCTAGCAACATACCTGAGATGGGAATGAGATATTTGGCATTAAAGATATCAGATATATTGACGATAAAATAATTGAAATAGGCAATATTAAGGAATAAAGAAATTGCTAATGCTCCCATTATTGGGAGAAAGAAAAGTCTTTTACATACACTATTAGATTTGATAATACTAAATGTAGAGACCAGTATCATTACGAATAACCAAGCTAAATTTAGCCATAAATTATCCCATTTAAATATGTATTTTAAATATATTCCGACAAGTCCTAGCTGTAGGGACATTCTGACCACACTAAGCAAGGTCTCTTTTACTAACTTAATTTTCATATAATATATTATAGCTAGAGGTAGCAGTAAAAGAAGATAAGCAAAGGCCATTGATGTTAGATTTAAATCTCTTGCACCCATTACCACTCCACTTTTCTGATAGCTTGTTTATGCCAGATTTCATCATGTGAAACCACAATGATTGTTTGTTGCATCTTCATAAAATACTGGACTATAAAGTTCTTCAACTCACTATTTAAGGCTGAAGTAATTTCATCTAAAAGAAAGATTTCTCTGTTTAATAATTGCATAATTATGATAGCAACCCTCTGTCTTTCGCCACCTGAAAGAGAGTCTGTAGATTGTTCTAGTGTTTCAGGAGGAAGTTTCAAGTCTTCCAACATGTTAATTAATTCAACTTTATCATATTTTACCTTTTGGTTAGATTGGTAGTTTAAAACACTTTTTATAAACTCTTCTACTTGCATTTTAGGGATATGAATCTCTTGAGGTAAATAGGCAATCAGCTGTCTTAGTTCTTTAACACTATCTGAAGTTAATTCTTGGTTATTAATAAAAACTCTGCCAGCATCAGGTTTAACAAAACCCATAATAATCTTAAGCAGGGTTGATTTCCCCTTGCCTGAAGGAGCTGCCAACAAAAGCTTCTCTCCCTTAGAGATCTTTAGAGAGAAGTTATTAAAAACTTCTCTCTTTGAAAAATTTAATGATATTCCTTGAAGATTAATCATTATACCTCTTTAGTATTAGCTTTCATAGTGGAATAAATCTTTAATTTGTTCGACTGACATTGATTTTAAAATATTATCATTATTTTCGATGATTTGTTCAAATAATTCTTTCTTAGAGTTTTGCAGTGAAATTATCTTTTCTTCTACAGTTCCTTTAGAGATAAGCTTATAGACTTGCACTTTCTTTGTTTGTCCTATTCTATGGGCTCTATCAATAGCTTGGTTTTCAATCATAGGATTCCACCAAGGATCTGTTAGAATAACTGTATCAGCAGCAGTGAGGTTTAATCCATAACCTCCTGTTTTCAAGCTTATAAGGAAAACCTTGATTTTGGTATTATTATTGAAATTCTCAATATGTTGCTGTCTATCTTTCGTTTTACCATCTAAATATTCATAAGGGATAGCATGTTTTTCCAACATCTTTTTAACAATTTGTAGCATTCCTATGAACTGACTGAAGACTAATATCTTGCGGTCAGAATCAATTGCATCAAGTATTAATTCCTGGAGTAACTCAACCTTACTAGATATTTCAAAATCACTCTTGATAGATTTCTCCACTAAACTAGGGTGGTCACAGATTTGCCTAAGCTTCATAAGAGCAGTTAAAATATTAATATAATTTATTTTTTCATCTTGATTTGGATTGAAGTAAGATTTATTAATCTTTTCAATAAGTTGCATATAAACCTTTTCTTGAACTGGTGATAGTTTGCAAAAGGCTATTTGCTCTTGTTTATTTGGCAATTCTAAAAGTACATCAGACTTCTTTCTTCTCAAAATAAAGGGTGATATCATCTTATTAAGATCTTCTCTTTTATCACTATTCTCAGTACCAGAAAATGTTCTAACAAATCTCTGTTTACTCATCAAATAATTCGGTAATAAGAAATCAAATAGTGACCATATTTCAGATATATCATTCTCCAGCGGAGTACCTGTTAAAGCTATTCTATGCTGAGATTTTAATTTTTTAATAGCCTTTGTCCTTAAAGCTGTTACATTCTTGATATGTTGGGCTTCATCAAGAACTACATAGTAAAAGTTTCTTTCTCCTAAAAACTCTATATCATTCTGAATTATTGAATAAGAGGCTATCAAAATATCAAAATTTACCTTTTCTAACATTTCTAATCTTTCCTGCTTGTTACCCTCATAGATAATAAAAGACTTATCAAGTTTAAATTTTTTAAACTCAGCTGCCCAGTTATAGATTAGAGTTTTAGGACAGATTATGATGCTCTTCTGCCCTTGAGGAACTTCAGCTAAGACAGATATTGCTTGAATAGTCTTGCCTAAGCCCATTTCATCAGCTAGAATTCCGTTTAATTGGTAATGTTCCAACATCTTCAACCATTTATAACCAGATCTTTGATAAGACCTCATTATGTGGTTAATAAAGAAGGGTACTTCAGGTGAGTTTTTAAGCTTTCCCTGAATCAAGTCTTGAGACATTGAATCAATATACTTATCTCCATATAGCTTAATAGCAGGATTGTCATTAACTAATTTGAAAAAGTATGGTATATTCTGATAACTCATTGAATAAACTTTATCTTTGGTATGATCAGATTTATTAAGCAAGTTTTCCATTTGATTAAAAACTTCTTTGTTCTCAAAGAAAATTAACCTACCATCAGCTAAAGTCATAAACTTCTGATTAGAGTTAAAGAACTTTTTTAATTCTTTATGAGTAAAAGAAAAATCTTTGTACTTATAAGTTACTTCATAATTAAACCAGTTTATCTCATCTTTGGTCTTAGTCTTAATTTCAGCTTGCAGGTGAACCTTATAAACAAAGTCTTTTTTAAGGTCATCAGATAGTTTTATATTCCAATCTTCATTTGAGAGTTCAAAGATAGCTTTTTTTAGTAAATCTATACTCAAAGCACCTTCAAAATAGAGTTGGGAATCACTTTCCAATCTTTGATACTGAGGATTTGGTAGTTTCTCTAAGAATTCAAATACTTCTTTAAAAACTAAAGGTGGTATATAAAACCAGGCCTTTGCCTCTTTTTCATATTCATAATTAATTAAGTTAGAATTTAATCTGATTAATGATAAGGGTAAGGATATAGAATCATTATAAATTAATGACCCATTCATAACAACTGCTTCATCTTCCTTGCTTAAATGGAAATAAATCTTAGGTCTATTATCATAAATCTCTGGTAATTTAATGTCTTCATCGATATCTAAATAATAATTTGCTAGATTTAGCTGCTTAGCAACCACAGCATGGTAATAAACAATGTCTTCTGGAGTTAGAATAATACCTGATTCTAGCATTTCTTTAAAAACATTACTCTTGAAAGGTAAATCTACTTTATAAAGTTCATTTCTTATGAAAATATAGATAGAGTTGAAATAGAATGAGGCTGACACTTCCTCTTCAAATTCTGCTTTGAGAATAGCCTTATTCTTTTCTAATTTATTAATTTTAAAGTGGATAGGTAAATTCTTATCTTGCCAAAGTATTTTATCACCTGTTTCAGCAATGAAGATTTTATCTTGCAGATATCTTAAATGAGGAAGAATGAGATTAAAGTCTTTCTTGTAAAAAGAAAAGAAGTTGTTTTTACTACTAAAAGAACATTTATACTGATTAAGAACTGCCAATAGAGTAAGCTCTTCTTCTCTGAATACCTGCATCTGTTTCTCAGCTCTTTGCAAGTCTCTTGTAGAAGCTTTTTTAACTTCTTTTTCAGCCTTAATATAAGAAATTATTCTAAGATCAAATTCATCATAACCGTTAAAAGCTAGTCTTATCTTATCTGAATTGGGGTTAAATAATTCTGAAATTGTTATATAACTTTTAGCATAACGTGTTTGAAAATCTTCATCAAATTTCAAATCTGACCGATTATATACTTCAATAATATCTTCCTGGAGAATATCATCTGAGAGATACTTGTAAGCATAATCGACAACTGTTAAATAATGATTACAAGACTTATCTAAGTCCTCAGAACAATAATGGTCTAGTATTGTAGCATTTTTAGCATCATACTTTATCCTTACTATACCTGGGAAAAACTTCTTTAGATAGTTTTGTGCGAAAAATATCAGGTTGTAGTTACCATTCTGATCAATACTCTTCCAAAACAAAATATCATCTTTTTCTGTCTTTATTACGTGGTCACGAAAATACCAAGAATTTGCATGAATATTATACTCTTTTCTGAATAATTTTGCCATATTTTTTTACCCCAACAGCAATTATAGAAAATCCGATTAATATGTATAGTTATTTTTTTGAAATTATCAATTAAGAGATTACAACTATAATCTAAGCCTAGCGTTAGCTACTCTTCTATAGATCAAATTTATATTTGTTTTTTTATTTAATATTATTAGTTTACTAAAATTCTTAGAGAAAGGAAATAGGGGTTGTTTAACCCCTATTTGTTCATTCTTTCAGCTAAAGTTATTGAGATATAGGATGCTACATCAGTAGAGTAAGAACCTGTACCAAAACCTGCGTCATAACCTAGCTCTACAGCAAGTTCATGATTAATTCTAGGTCCGCCACAAACAAAAAGCATTTTATCTCTTAATCCCTCTGCTTCTGCCATCTCCATAAGTTTAGTCAGATTCTTAATATGAATATCCTTTTGAGTAACAATTTGTGAGACTAAGATTGCATCAGCATTTTCTTCACGAGCCTTCTTCAATAGCTCCTCACAAGGAACCTGAGCTCCCATATTTATCGCATTAATATTTCTATATCTTTCTAAGCCATAACGATGATTATAGCCCTTCATATTCATTATTGCATCAATTCCAACAGTATGAGCATCACTCTCAATACAAGCACCAATAATAGTTATACTTCTACCAATATGTTCATCAATATAGTCTTCATTTTCATACATGTCCATTACATTAGTTTCTACTACTTTAACATTAATCTTTGTCAAATCTACTGAAGCATTTGAAGTTCCATAAGCTATAAAGTGAGTAAAGCCTTCATGTAAATCATTCATGTAACAAACATCAATATCATCTACTCCCATCTTAACAAGAATTTGTCTAGCAGCTTCTTTTCCTTGTTCATTACAAGGCACAGGAAGTGAAAATGAGAATTGCATTCTACCATCATTTAAAGTATCACCATAAGGGCGAATTTGGGTTTTATCTATAGTACTCATTTTTCCTCCTACTTATTTAATCCAAGTTCTTCTTTCATCTTCTCCATAAATGGATTAAGATAGTTGTCATCTCTTTGGAAAACTCCTTCAAGTCCCTTTCCTCTTTCTTCAGGACGTTTAATATCAGCGAATTCTCCATCTCTCATGGCATTGAAAAGTCCTTGTTCAGCGACTCTTTGTAAGAAGTCTCTTGCTTGTTCTAAAACACTATTAGCCCTCTGATTAATAAATCCATCAGGATCAAGTGTAATTTCTTTAGCAAAGTCTTTTGTTGCTGAGAAAAGATAGTTAGCATTTTCAATCGCCATTGCTCTATCAGCTAAATGAGGAGTATGAATAGCCTCTGTTAACATACCAAGAAGTTGCACACCTTGATTTGTCACTTGGCCGATAAAGTTAAACATAGCATCCATAAGATGTGTTTTAAAGATATTACCTGAAGCAAACTTTGTTGGAGGCATATACTTTGTTGGAGCAGTAGGGAAAAGTGTGCTTGTAAGTAAAGCATGTGATAACTCATAAGAGAAAGAGTTCTCAACAGTTGGGTCAATTTCATGGGCATGGCCTAAACCCATCTTCTCAGGTTTTAGTCCAGAAATATAAGCAAACTGTTCATTAATAAGCTGAGAAGCAGTAACTGTGTAAGCCTTTTCAATAGCATCTGATGTGGTCAAATAGTTATCTTCTCCTGTTTGAATTTCTATTCCTGCATAAGCATTTATCATTCTAGAAAAATATTGGTCAAGGATAGTTCTTTTAGGATTGATATCACGGAAAAGAATACCATACATAGCATCATTAAGCATAACATCTAATCTTTCAATAGCACCCATAGCTGCTATTTCTGGCATACATAAACCTGAAGCATAGTTGGTTAAGGAAATATATCTTTTAAGTTCATCACCTACTTCATCCAGCGCCTTACGCATAATTTTAAAATTCTCTTGAGTAGCAAAGGTTCCACCAAATCCAACTGTTGTTGCACCATAAGGAACATAATCTAATAAAGACTGAGCTGTAGATCTAATAACTGCTATAATATCTGCACCTTGACGTGCCGCAGCTTTAGCCTGAGTAACATCCTCATAGATATTACCTGTTGCTACAATAACATAAAGGGCTGGTCTTCTGCGTGGACCGAACTCTTTAAATTTACCTTCTCTTAAGTCTCTTTGTGACTTAATATGGGCTAGAGATTTAGTAACAATCTCATCTAATTTGGTTAAGATTAGCTTATCATCTGCTTTTTCAACTTGTGATAAATCCAAATCACCCTTGACAACTGCATCTCCAACCTCTTGCACAGTCATACCCTTTGCAAGCATTGCATTTACTACCCAGTAAGCTACACCTCGATTCAAAATATTCTTGTCTTTAAGGTGATCTACTACAATATTAGGAATAGGTTCTCCACCTTCTATTGCACCATCCATACCCATTAATCTAAGAATTGTTCTTTCAATAGCTACTGAACTATATCCGTTGAAAAGCCACTCAAATGATTCAGCAATCTGCTTTGCATAACCACGAGCTTGAGCTATTTTCTCAGGAGCGATATTTAATTTAAGCACCAGTCCTCCAATATTTTATTATTTTTTGTAAATTTATAGGAATCGCCATTATAGTCAAGTAAAATGTTTGAAAGCTATTGCTTTACCCCTGAGTTTTCTAATATTTAGGTTAAAGCCAGCTAGTAGGGGAGAATTTTAAGGAATAACTACCATTTCTTCTAGTGTCAAAAATCTTCTATACTTTGGGTTAAAATCTTCAGTAATTACTAGTTTTTTCTATTCTTCAGATAATATTCATAATAAAAAAAAGCAGGAAAGAAGTCATTTCCAATAGCCTAAATAGTCATTTCACTCTTAAACAAGTGCATTCTAACCAGATATTATTGACATACATCTGCCCATCCTGCTTATTATAACATTAAATAAAAATATATAAAAAGAGGTAAAAATGAAAAAAAACATGCTAATCCTTATGTCCTTACTATTTACCCTAGGACTATTTGCCCAAACAATTACTAATCCCCAAGGAAGTGGTACAGAAAATGATCCTTATCAGATTAGTTCTTATGAGAATTTAAACTGGTTAACTTCTCGAGCAGAAGATTCAGAAATACCATTCTTAGACAGATTATCAGCTCATTATGTTCAAACTGAAAATATTGAATTTCCAGCAGAGATAACAGAGTGGGATAACAATCAAGGTTTCTTACCTATTGGTTATGGTACCTTATCTGATTCTTTCCCTTTTTCAGGTTATTATGATGGTCAAGGCCACACTATCTCTAATCTCTATATGAATAGACCTTCCGAAGATGGAGTATCATTTTTTGGTCTTTTAATTACAGGTACTGTTAAGAATCTTGGACTTGTTGATGTAGAAATTACAGGTGCATGGGGTGTTGCAGGTATTGTTAGTGAAATGGATACTAACTCCCTTATTGAAAACAGTTTTGTTACTGGTGATATAACTGGTGAAGCCTTTGTCGGTGGTATAACTGGTTATAACTTTGAATCAGAAATTAACAACTGTTATTTCATTGGTTCAGTTGATGCTCTTGAAGGCCTAGCAGGTATTGCAGGTTTCAATGATACTGCCTATATTTCCAATTGCTATGCAGTAGCTAGTGTTACAGATACTGATTATGCAGGTGTAATTACTGGTTTATCTGATGGTGGTGGAGTTAGTAATAGTTTCTGGGACACAGACATTGCTAATGGCATCTTAGGTATTGGTGAAATATCTGAAAGTGAAATTGTTAATACTGTAGGTAAAACTACTGAAGAAATGAAAAGTCAAGCTACTTTCTCAGACGCAGGTTGGGATTTTACTGAAGTGTGGCAGATTAATGAAAATATTAATGATTCATACCCTTCTTTTATCTGGCAAGAATCTAGCAATATTACAGACCCAACTTTACCTCCAATGAACCTTACAGCTGATGTTAATGCTTCTAATGTAGTTTTAAACTGGGAAGAACCACTTGATTTAACTGAAGGTGCTTGGATTACTAAAGGTGCTGAAGAAAACAACGATGGTATCGGTGTTAATGGACCAGCAGAATTTGGTGTTGCTCATAAATACACTCAAGAAGAATTACTTGTTTATCAAGGCTTAAACATCTCTTCAATCAAATTCTTCCCTCGTGAAGCTACTGCAACTTATACAGTATCAGTATGGGGTGGAGAAAGTGGTCAAGACCTTCTTTATAGTCAAGAAGCCTCTGATTTTGTTAATGAAGCTTGGAATGAACACCAATTAACTACACCTGTAGCTATTCCTACTTCAGGTCCACTCTATATTGGTTACATGGTTGATACCCAGGTAGGCTTCCCTGCTGGTTGTGATGCTGGACCTGCTCTTGAAGGTGGAGACCAAATTCACTTCGTAGGTGAAGCATGGGATGCTCTTTCAGCTGTAGCTACCCCTAATATTAACTGGAATATTCAAGCTTTTGTTTCACCTGAAGGTGGAGACAGAGCTACTACTTATCCTCTTGTAAAAGCAAATAAAGCTGTTAAAAATAACAATAGTACAGCTAATTTCTTAGCAGGAAACCTAAATCCTGTAGTTACAAGTAGAGTAAGACTTGATAGAGATGTTACTGGATACAAAATCTATCGTAATAATACAGAGATTGCTGAAGTGGGATCAGATATCTTAACTTACACTGATTCTAATCTTGATAATGCTACTTATACATATCACGTAACAGCTATGTATGGTGATTCAGAATCAGCAAGTTCAAACTCTGTTGTAGTAACTGTTAATGTATTAAATCCTGATGAAATAATTATTTCAGATTCTTTTGAAGATTATACTGACTTCTCTATCCAGTTTGGTGATTGGACACTTGTTGATGGCGATTTAGCTTCAACTTATGGCTTTAGTGGAACTAGCTTCCCTAATGCTGAATCTATGTTTGCTTATATCGTATTTAATCCAGCATTAACAACTCCTCCACTAGAAGACCAAGGTTACCAAGCTCCTGATGGAGATAAATATCTTGCTTCTTTCGCAGCTACAACACCGCCAAATAATGACTGGTTAATTTCACCAATCTTCACTCTTGGTTCAGAAGGTCAGTTATCATTTACAGCTAAATCTATTACTAGCCAATATGGTTTCGAGAAATTCAATGTCTTAGTATCAATGGGTTCAACAAATCCTAATGATTTCACTGTAATTTCAGGTAGCAATCCTGTTGAAGCACCTATCACATGGACAGATTATGTTTATAGCTTAGACGATTATGCTAATCAAAGTATTAGACTAGC
The DNA here is from genome assembly GCA_963663475.2 of Cloacimonadales bacterium (SeqCode). GTDB lineage: Bacteria > Cloacimonadota > Cloacimonadia > Cloacimonadales > JAFGVF01 > JAEKNW01. Next base: position 559,398 of record CAXXJV010000001.1, read on the forward strand.
AATTCAGTGTGTTTCAAACGATGCATTTGTATTTATGCTTGATAATGTAGAAATAGTTTCTGCAGGTGGAACTGATAATAATAATAATTCAGTTCCTCTTCTTTCAACTTCTTTAAGTAACTATCCAAATCCATTTAATCCACAAACTACTATCAATTACTCTATCCAAAAAGCTGGTAAAGTAAGCTTAGACGTTTATAATCTTGCAGGACAAAAGGTAAAAACTCTTGTTAATGACAAGAAAACTGCTGGTTCTCATAATGTAGTATGGAATGGTAAAGATGATGCAGGTAATAATGTATCATCAGGCGTCTATTTCTACAGAATTACTAATGGTAATGAAAGTAAAACTAACAAAATGATCTTGATGAAATAGTATCTTGCTTGGTAAGAATGAAAAATGAAAAGATAAAAATGAAGAAATATCGTATTGCGTAACAATGATACTTCAATATACTTATGAAGCCTCGCTCATGCGGGGCTTTTTGTTTGTAATCCTCTTGTAACGTGCTTGCCTCTTCTTTTACAATCTTTACATTAAATCCAGATAATGTAGTAGAGCTTTGTGAAATCCCTACACCTATTTCATAAGGCTCTTGTTCAAGTCTGGTGGTAAATAAGAGACTTTCATTATAGCATATTGCTTGAATAATAGAAAGTTACAAGTAAGAATATACTGTTAAGAGTATGTTTTGTTTGATGATAAGTACTAAATCCTGAAGGGATAAGTCTTAAATCCTCAAAGGGGATAAATAGTTTAGCCTAGGGTAAATTCCTGAAGGGAATGCAACCCTGGGTACTGGTGATGAAAAACAAAGCCTAACCCTGAAAGGGTTAAATAACATCATATATACCATAGACTTATACAATAATATATTATTTATCATTTTATTAAACCCTTACAGGGTAACATCTTTGGGCTAGCCATCATTACCCAGGGTTGCGATACTTTCAGCATCTTACCCTGGGCTAAATTATTTTATCCCTTTCAGGGATTTTGATGAATTAATATAGTAATGAAATATTCTCATTTTCCTATATTATTCCCACCAGACTTGAACTTGAGCCTTTCATAAAACACTAACTATTAATCAAATTTCATGACATTGCTATACGTTTTAGTTTGATAGTTATTATTTTATTATTATCATTTTTCCAACTGCTACGAAGTTATCTGTTTCAGCTTTGATTAAATAAAGTCCACTTGCAACAGGTCTGTTATTACTATTTTTCATATTCCAAATTGTTGAGTATAGTTGCTTACCATTATTATTTTTTCTTAACCCTCCATGTTTTTGCATATCCTGATAACTATTATTCACCCTCCAACTTCTAACCTTTTGTCCTTTGATATTATATATAGAAACAAGTGGTTTATTCGTCTGCTTGGGTATTACAAATTCGATACTACAGCTACTTCTAGAGGCTTTTCCACTTAAGTTTACGGGATTAGGATAAACACTGATATTAGACATTTTAACAGCTTCACCTTCTTCCTCATAATTAGCGACTGCAGGTGCACCAAATTCAAAAGCCCCCATATCTACAGCACTACCCCAAACTCGCTGATTACCTGCTAAATCTGTTTCTAGTAAGAAGCTCGTATCAAAGTGACCAGCATCAATACAAGGTGACTGTTCTGCTAGTTCATAGTACTCAACATCAGAAACATCAAGGGAATCATTAAACTCACCTGCAAATAAAGGTACTTGGCCAATTAAGTTATCTTCCCATTGCACTAATTCAGGGATATATGTTGCAAAAAGATTGAAACTATCATTATTAATTAAACTATTATAAACAAAAGCTTCTTGCTCCTCATGATTAGGGTCATAATAAGGTAGGTCGTTATTAATTCCAAAATCCCCCCATGACTCAGGATTATAGAATATTGAATTAAAGACTTCAACTCCTCCATAGATGGTTACAAAACTTTTATTAACACTATTATTGGCAAATGTTGAGTTGTATATTCTTGGAAGATGATGTATATTAAACAACTTAAATGGCCAATTTATAGTCCGAATCTCAAATTCATTATTAAAAACTAGCATATTATGTATCTCTATCTCATTATCTAGACCATAGTCATTTCTGTTATTGTCATATTGAAAGATTGAACCCTCTTCTGCTTGTATATTCGATATAATGCAATTTCTAAGCTCTACATCTGCTTCATCTATATCATATCCAAAAAATTTATCAAGGCCTGTAAAAGAAGAGTTAGTATAAATAATATTGTTGCACATTATATTGTCACTATACTTTATGGCAATAGCCATTGCACTATCCCAATCTAAGCTACTTGTAACATTATGTACTAGTATATTTTCGATGTTGATATTTTCTGATAAAAAAACATAAATTCCAGAACCAACATCTACCAGACAATTATCAAATTCTAAGTCCTTAATAGTAATATTTTGACAGGCTGCTAATTGTATTGAAGCATTTATAGACCAATATACTGATCGTAAATCCCTAAATGTTACATCACTAATTTCAGCATTGTTTTGATAGGCACAATGTATAAAAGCTGTTGTCTCTTCACCATCTAATATCGTTTCTCCAATACCATAACCTTGCACAATTATATTTGATTTTATCCCTACTGGTGTAATTTGACCATCTGATTGTTTATAAGTACCTGGCATTAAATGAAGTGTATTTCTATCATTTTCATTAGCTTTAATTAGCTGCAAGCCTCTAGTAATTGTCTTCAAAGGTTCTGTTTCAGATAATCCACTATTAGTATCATTACCATCAGGGCTAACAAACAGATCTTCATCAATCTCTTCAAAATAACCACTCTCAATGTTTACTGAGACATAGTCTTCATAATAATCTCTATATCTTCCCCCAGCCATAATAAAATAATCATCATATTCATCTAATGCGATACTTCCCTTTATTAGATTTATGTTATACTCTATAAGATTATCTTCTGAACCATCAAAACCAATATCCATACCATAAGATGCAACATTATTATATATAGATGTGTTTATCAATTCTAGTTCACAGCCAGAGATTATGTAAATACCCCCACCTGAACCTAGGGCAATATTATCATGAATTGATACATTTTCAAGAGTTAAACTTGATGTTTCTATACTAATTATACCACCTCCATTACTTGTTGTACAATCTCTAACAATTGAATTCTTAAGAACTAAATTACCTTCATTCTGTATACCACTAGCTCCCCAAATACCGTTATAGAAGTTGTGCTCATCATTATTTGTTATAGTAAATCCATCAATGATAACATTTTCTTGGTCTGATATATAGATTGTTCTATCTAGATTACCATCTATCACAGTATTTTCAATATGTTCAGGATTGTTATCTAAGATGAAAGTACTTAAGAGTGTGATATCTTTACCTGAAAAATTTAGATTCTCGTTATAATGACCAGGGTGAACTAATATTGTGTCTCCAGATATGCAATATTCGAGTGCATAAGATATTGTTGGCCAATTTTGAGTACCGTCTAGAGCTACCCCATGTACTGTTGCTTTCAAAATCACAGTTGTAAGAAATAACAAAAATATTAACCAAGTTCTTTTCATTATGTATCCTTTTAGTTAAAGGGGTTTGCTTGATACAAACCCCTATTTTAGGTGAATATATTTATTTTATTATTATCATTTTTCCAACTGCTACGAAGTTATCTGTTTCAGCTTTGATTAAATAAAGTCCACTTGCAACAGGTCTGTTATTACTATTTTTCATATTCCAAATTGTTGAGTATAGTTGCTTACCATTATTATTTTTTCTTAACCCTCCATGTTTTTGCATATCCTGATAACTATTATTCACCCTCCAACTTCTAACCTTTTGTCCTTTGATATTATATATAGAAACAAGTGGTTTATTCGTCTGCTTGGGTATTACAAATTCGATACTACAGCTACTTCTAGAGGCTTTTCCACTTAAGTTTACGGGATTAGGATAAACACTGATATTAGACATTTTAACAGCTTCACCTTCTTCCTCATAATTAGCGACTGCAGGTGCACCAAATTCAAAAGCCCCCATATCTACAGCACTACCCCAAACTCGCTGATTACCTGCTAAATCTGTTTCTAGTAAGAAGCTCGTATCAAAGTGACCAGCATCAATACAAGGTGACTGTTCTGCTAGTTCATAGTACTCAACATCAGAAACATCAAGGGAATCATTAAACTCACCTGCAAATAAAGGTACTTGACCAATTAAGTTATCTTCCCATTGCACTAATTCAGGGATATAAGTTACTAATTGATTGAAATTATCATTATTAATTAAACTATTATAAACAAAAGCTTCTTGCTCCTCATGATTAGGGTCATAATAGGGTAGGTCATTAGCAATACCAAAATCCCCCCATGACTCAGGATTATAGAATATTGAATTAAAGACTTCAACTCCTCCATAGATGGTAACAAACCTTTTATTCACACTATTATTGGCAAATGTTGAATTGTATATTCTTGGAAGATGATGTATATTAAACAACTTAAATGGCCAATTTATAGTCCGAATCTCAAATTCATTATTAAAAACTAGCATATTATGTATCTCTATCTCATTATCTAGACCATAGTTATTTCTCAGGTTGTCATATTGGAAGATCGAACCCTCTTCAGCTTGTATATTCGATATAATGCAATTTCTAAGCTCTACATCTGCTTCATCAATATCATACCCAAATAATTTATCAAGGCCTGTAAAAGAAGAGTTAGTATAAATAATATTGTTGCACATTATGTTGTCGCTATATTTTATGGCAATAGACATTGCACTATCCCAATCTAAGCTATTTGTAACATTATGTACTAGTATGCTTTCAATGTTGATATTCTCTGAACTAACAACATAAACTCCAGAACCAACATCTACCAGACAATTATCAAATTCTAAGTCCTTAATAGTAATATTTTGACAGGCTGCTAATTGTATTGAAGCATTTATGGACCAATATACTGATCGTAAATCCCTAAATGTTACATCACTAATTTCAACATTGTTTTGATAGGCACCATGTATAAAAGCTGTTACCTCTTCACCATCTAATATCGTTTCTCCAATACCATAACCTTGCACAATTATATTTGATTTTATCCCTACTGGTGTAATTTGACCATCTGATTGTTTATAAGTACCTGGCATTAAATGAAGTGTATTTCTATCATTTTCATTAGCTTTAATTAGCTGCAAGCCTCTAGTAATTGTCTTCAAAGGTTCTGTTTCAGATAATCCACTATTAGTATCATTACCATCAGGGCTAACAAACAGATCTTCATCAATCTCTTCAAAATAACCACTCTCAATGTTTACTGAGACATAGTCTTCATAATAATTTCTATATCTTCCCCCAGCCATAATAAAATAGTCATCATATTCATCTAATGCGATACTTCCCATTATAAGATTTATGTTATACTCTATAAGATTTTCTTCTGAACCACTAAAACAAATGTCCATACCATAAGATGCAACATTATTATATATAGATGTGTTTATCAATTCTAATTCACAGCCAGAGATTATGTAAATACCCCCTCCTGGGCCTAAGGCAATATTATCATGAATTGATACATTTTCAAGAGTTAAACTTGATGTTTCTATACTAATTATACCACCTCCATCACCATTTGTACAATCTCTAACAATTGAATTCTTAAGAACTAAATTACCTTCATTCTGTATACCACTAGCTCCCCAAATACCGTTATAGGAGTTGTGTTCATCATTATTTGTTATAGTAAATCCATCAATAATAACATTTTCTTGGTCTGATATATAGATTGTTCTATCTAGATTACCATCTATCACAGTATTTTCAATATGTTCAGGATTGTTATCTAAGATGAAAGTACTTAAGAGTGTGATATCTTTACCTGAAAAATTTAGATTCTCGTTATAATGACCAGGGTGAACTAATATTGTGTCTCCAGATATGCAATATTCGAGTGCATAAGATATTGTTGGCCAATTTTGAGTACCGTCTAGAGCTACCCCATGTACTGTTGCTTTCAAAATCACAGTTGTAAGAAATAACAAAAATATTAACCAAGTTCTTTTCATTATGTATCCTTTTAGTTAAAGGGGTTTGCTTGATACAAACCCCTATTTTAGGTGAATATATTTATTTCATCATTATCATTTTATGTGTCAAGTGTTTTTTGCTTGTTGTTAGTCGATAAAAATAAACACCTGATGCAACTTTTCGGTTATTTGTGTTTTTACCATTCCAAACAACATTATGTTCTCCTGCCTTTAGGTTTTCATTTACAAGAATCTTAACTTTTTGACCTTTTATATTATATACTTCAAGTTTTACATGTTCATCATTTGGTAGAGCAAAAGATATATTTGTAGTTGGATTAAAAGGATTAGGATAGTTTTTGCTTAGAGTTAATTTCTCAGGTAAAATTGGCACTTCTTCACCTGATTTAATTTTAACTTGCAAGTAACTTCCAAAATTCTCAGTATTAGAAATTATCTTTACAAAATCTTCACTTTCTCTACTAAAGATAGTATGAGATGCTATTTGCTCTGGACAATTCTTTGCACTTGGGAAATAGAGATGGAACTGGATATCCGCGTATTAATGTAAGCTGCACATTATCTTCATCTTCATAATTAATTACAGTTCCTTGAAGTGAAAAATCAAGTTCAGTATTTAAAGCATCATACATATTTGATACTGCTTCTAAGTCAATATGAGAAGAAGTCTCATTTGTATTTAATTTATATATTATGTCAAAAGGAGTGCTAATAATTCTATCCTCTGACATACTACTAATATCATTAATACTGGTGAAACTATATTGGGCATCCAAGCTGGAAAATGTTGGAATCATAGTTGCACGAGTGGCCAGTTCAAATTCAGTAACTTCTCTGTACTCATATGGTCCACTACTTTTCCATCCTTCATTGTTATTCATACTCTCAGCTGTGATTCTAATACTGGATCCAGAGATACAACTATAGACACCAGAATATAATATCAATCCTTTGTTATTTTCAAAACTATCCGAATTCGGAAGTTCCAATCCTGTTACACTATTCAAGAGATATTTCGTTGTTGCATCAGAATGAGGTTTCCAGTTATAATGAACTTTGAACTGTGAGTACAATCTCAATATTTCATTAGATTGTACAAAATTATGTGATATATTATTGCTTAGACTGATACTGTTAACAACAATGTTATTTTGAAAGTACGGATAGCCAGGTCTTGGGTTAACTCTAATTATATTATTAGAGCTATCTCTCAAGTCTGGATTTAGCACACCTGGGTGACTATTATTCCAGTTATCAACATAATAATCGTACTCAAACTGATTTAGATAGGAGAAAAAATAACTTGCTGCTTTATGTATTTGATATGGCACATTTAGTTGCTCATGATCAGGATGATTTCTAATCATTTGAGCAAAAGCATCTGTATCTAATAAGTAATTAATTTCATTTATTTGATCTAGCTTATTGTCAAACATTTTATTGACTTTTCTTCTAATTTGAGGTAATGTCCAACCAAAAATCTTTGGGAATGCATCAATAATATCTCCTTTATAATTAAGGAACCATGATCTCATATTTGATAGGGTTTTTATTAAGTTATCATCAAAGTATACACCTCTATTTGGAGAATCTATAAGTGTTAATTCCTCACAAAAGTGTTCAATATTATGATGTTCAGCCCATGCTAGAGCAAACCTAGACAACAAACCACCCTGAGAATATCCAATTAATTTAAGCTTCTTTCCATTTAGTTTATTCTCCTCGATTTCATAAATTTTTGGTAATGACTTTGCTACAAACATGGCATTCAGTCTCATATCTATATATGTATTATGAGGAATTAGTATATACACTTTTTTCCCATTTAATTGATTTTCAAATAGTTCAAGGTTTTGGGCTATTTCAAGCAAATCCCTTTTTTCTTCAAACATTCCAAACCCATCAACATAAACAACCACTTCATCGTATTGTTCTTGGTCTGGAAATAATTCGTATATATGCCCAATTATTTCTTCATTATCTTCATATATCCCACCTGGCTGAAGTTCACTTGAAAATGTTGTAATTTCAAAGTGTTCAGTTTCATGATAAATAAAGTTAGGGTCATCATTATCCGGAGTATTATCAACCACCATCTGCAAGGTTACAATATCAGAATTAAAATTCTTATATGCAAAATACTCAGTTGGATTATCTGTATCATTATGAAATGATAATGAAAATTTCAAACCTCTGTAGAGAACAAAATCTTCTGTATTACTAAGTCTTTGCCCATCATATTGTAATACATACTCACGAGGAAAATTATCTATAGGGTTGGTAGAATGCCCCATAACCTCAGAACACAATTCTGCTTGATATGGTGTGCTAATATTATCAATAATATTAGAAAACGGATATATAGTGCTACTTTTGTGTGAACCTTGATACTTTTCAATAATAACTGAGGCATTATTATTACTATCTTCAATAATATATTGAGTGTGTGTATTATTATTGTGATTGCAATTAATCATATTGTTAGCTGGGCTTCCTGTAGTATTTTGATCACTTAAGAAGTCATTGATTAAAGACTCTAAGTTAGTCTGGACCAAAATTGAACTAAAGTAGTTCTGTATATTAATTTCTTCAGGATAGTAATCGTTTAATGTTGGGTCTTCATCCATTACTACATCATAACTAAAATAGCTTCCCAGGGAATCAATTTCAAAGTCAATGTATCCAATACTTACAGTGTTTAATCTACCGATTTGAGCATGAAAAACAGCTTGATCATTAGATTCTTCTTTAAATTGATAATCAATATCAAGATATATTTCTCTATCATTTGGATTTATTGGATAAAACATTTGTGAATAATCAGGAACATTAATGGAATTATTGAACTGAAGTAGATTATATGGTTCTGAGCTTAGTAATTCTTCATTATAAGCAGATGCTAAAATAATTGTGCAAAAAGAAACTAAAAATAATATTATTTTTTTTGACATATTTTCTCCATAGTAAGTTACTTTAGATTAGGTTGATTTTTTATTAACATGAACTTCTAAATTCATCGATTACAAAATTTATTTTTTTTCGAGTAGACTAGGATTTTTAAGCATGATACCATCAGATACACTTAAATCTTCTAAATAACTTATAGAGTAGTTTATTAAATATATTAAGCATTATTAATCTCAATAATATAGGTTTTATCGCCTACCTTAACATTTATTACATTGCTTTCAGTATCCTCATAAATGATAGTGTAATCCTGATTTTTTAAATCACTCCAAGTTATTGTAGGGAATTTCTGATAATTTCCTTGACTACAAAATAGATTCCAACTAAATATAACAATAAACATAATTAAATTGAACTTTTTCATAAGTCCCCCTAAAAATATAGACGTTTTTAAGGACTGAAAATTTCCTAGTTTACCTTATTTTATTGGAATACATTGATTTATGGAGGTCTAGCGATTTGTTAAATTATGATAAGTTGAGAGAATTAGCTAAAAGAGTTGCTCTTAAAAAAATTAGTGATTTAGATGAAGCAGAGAACATTGCTCAAGATGTGATGGTTAAGCTTTTAGATAATCTTGATTCAGTTGACCATTCTAAGGTTGAGAACTGGCTGAAAAGAGTTACCTACAATCTTTGTATGGACTACTACAGGAAAAAGAAGAAGTCCATAGAGATAACGCAAAATAAAACTATTTTAGAGAACAACTCTATTCCTGAGAATATAAAGCTTGATTTTGATCTAGATTTTGATTCTTATCTTTTTTTGATGAATCGTGATAAGGAAAAAAAGATACTTAAAAAATTTCATTTGGATGGTATTCCTATACAAAAGATAGCCCAAATCTTTAAGCTTAAGCAATCGAAAGTTAAGAGTATTATTTATAGATTAACAAATGAAATTAAACTATTCCACTTGATTGACAATGAAACCCTTTTTTTTGAATTAGTACCCTCCACCAGATTAACCAAAAGAATTAATAATTTTATCCTTAGGCTAAAATATGCTCTTGAAGCTAATGATCTAAACTGTATGAGGCGTTACTTAAAAAATGCTAAAATAAATGATATAAGTAAAATAACCCACCTCCAACTGCAATCATGTCAAATTATGCTATTAGATAAGAGTATTAACAAATATGGATTAGTAATAGCTTTTTTTGATAATAAAAATGAGTTTAGATTTTTTCAGTTAACATTTAAAATAACCAAAGCAAATAATATTGAAGTTATAGAATTCCCTATTTGGCCAGGAGAAGTAGTGGTTTTAGATACAATAAAGGTTAAATCTAGTACTGATCTTAATGAGTTCCGCGATAGGAATGGTGCTTACAATGAGAAACTTGGGACTATTGATACTCTTAAGAGAAAAGGATTAGCTACAAAAATACAATATAGAGATACTTTTGAAGATTAGGCGTCATGCTAATATATTTAATTACATTAAATACTTCAGGCTTTAGACAAACCTTTTAATATCGAAAATTACCCTATAATCCTTTAGATTGAGTATGAGCCAAACTGCTAGTTCAAAATCCAAGAGTTTTTCGTTAGTACCCTCGCTCTCATAAAGCTGGACTTATGGAAATCGTAAACTGATACTATTAAGCCAAAATGTTGCAATAGCTTTAGAGAAGAGTGCTATTCTCAAAGAACTATTGCATTATTTGGGTTAAAACCTGTAATTATTCTTTCACCTTTCCAAGCTTTAGCAGAGTTGGAAGAATGAGACAGAGATCAGATAGAATCTCCACAGTCTGTCTAAAGAAGCACTTTAGCACTTCTGTTGGAATCCCAGTACCTAGAATAATTAAAGCCCTGCATCCGCAGGGCTATTTTATTGTTTATTAATGCATTACATATTTATCTGTAAGTCTTTAATTTGATCATATTTTTCTAAGTGTTCACGAATTTCTTCAGCAACGTTATCTCTATATTTATCAAAAGATGGTATTTCTACGTCAATGATAGCGACACCATCATCAAAGCCTACATATTTAACCATTTTTAGGGTAACGATATCCTCTCCGACTTGCGGGTAAATTACATGTTTAAGTTCATCTATAATTGTTTCCTTAGAGAAGTCTTCAACTTTTCTTAAACCATGAGCTATCTGGTAATTCTTGATAGCTTGATGAAGGGTATCAGCTGCTAAAACTGAACAGTGAGCTTTTGTAGGAGGTAAGCCATCTAATTCTTCCATAGCTTCACGCCAGGTTATTTCTAATGCTTGGTCAATAGTTTTCCCCATTGCCATATCTGTTATCATGGAACCAGTAGCGATATTGGAAGCACAACCATAAGATTTGAATTTGATATCTTCAATTATCTGTGTTTCGTCATTAATCTTTAAGTAAACTGTTACTTGGTCTCCACAAGCAGGGGAACCTTCAGTTGCAACAGCGTCTGCATCTTTAATCTCACCCACATTGTGAGGCTTCATAAAATGGTCTAATACTTTTTGTGAATATTGCATATTTTCCTCTATATTTTTCTATTTATTTTCTTGATATAATGGACTTCTCTTTCTAAGTTCAATAACAATATCTTTTAGTTTATCAACAGTGATATCTAATTCTTCTTTAGTAGTATATTTACTTAGGGTGAATTTCATAGAGCCATGTGATTGCATATGATTTTTTCCCATTGCCATAAGAACATAACTTGGCTTAAGACCTTGAGAAGCACATGCAGAGCCAGTGGCTGCTGTAATTCCTTGTAAATCAAGCATCATTCCCATTGCTTCACCTTCTATATAGTCTATGGAAACATTGATATTATGGCAAGTTCTTCCCTGACCAGGTGCTCCATTAAGCTCAACATCAGGTATTTCCTCCATGAGTCTGTTAAGTAAATAATCGGATAGTTCTCTTAGTTTACTAGTTAAAGCGGGTAAATCAGCAAAAGTAATTTCAGCTGCTTTAGCAAAACCTGCAATTGCTCCTATATTGATTCCACCAGTTTCTAGGTTATCTACTCTATTGACACCATGAACTACTTGAGCAAGAGGAGTTTTACTTCTTTTATATAAGAAACCTACCCCTTGTGGACCATGTATTTTATGGGCAGAAACAGACATAGTATCTATTGCTAGAGATTGCATATCCATAGGGAACTTACCATAAGCTTGACCAGCATCAACATGCATGAAAATTTTATGGTCTGCCTCTTTAAGAACTTGAGAATAGTCTGCAAGAGGTTGAATAGTACCAACTACATGATTTGCCCAAGTTGTAGAAAAGAGGATTGTATCTGGTCTTATAGCATCTTTTAATTTATCAGCAGAGACAAAACCATTTTCGTCAGGCTTTAAGTAAGTAACTTCAAAACCACTCTTTTCAAAGAAGGCATAATTAGTCAGAATGTCAGGATAATCAACAACAGAACATATTATATGAGTACCTTTTTGTGAGTTGGCCATAAGTAGGCCTTTGATAGCAATATTATTTGCAGACGTTCCTCCACGCGTGAAATGGATTTCATCAGCCTTAGCTTGTATAGTATCAGCAAAAACTGCTTTGAAATTATCAAGTTTAGCATTAATCTCTTCACCAGCTGTAAAGAAATTAGCTGGGTACCAATATTCATTCTCCCAATACTCTTTCATCACATCAAAGATTTGTGGATCAGGTTTTGTTGTTACACAGTTATCTAAGTAGATTCTCTTGTTTTCCATCCTCACTCCTTATCTATTCTTTTTTTTATATTTTCTAAGCTTATGGTGTTGAGATAGTCTTTGATATTACCATAAATCTCATGCCATAGATGTTTATATTGGCAGTTCTCTACTTGGCAATATTCTAGCTCAACTGAATTTCGTTCACAACTAACTTCATAAGGATGGTTTTCTACTATTTCCATGATATAACCTAAGGTGATTTCATGGGCAGGAATCTTTAGGTAATAGCCACCTTTGGAACCAGAAACACTAGCTATAACAGACTTTTTTTTCAGCTTTCTAAAGAGTTGTTCTACATACTTCTTAGGCAGATTTTGCATTGTACAAATATCATTAATAGACCTTAGTGAATCTTTTGTCTCACTTAAGGTTACTAAAGCTCTTACCGAGTATTCTGTTTTAGTAGTTAACTGCATTTATTCATCCTTTTATTTAGTATTATATACTAATTTAGTAGGAATTACTTTTTTGGCAAGTTTTTTTCGATATTTTTTTCTTATCTCAGTGTTTTAACAAAGCCAACTTCTCTGAGTTTTTGGTCTCTTTTTACAAATAGAGATGGCTAATAGATTTATTCAAACTCTAGCAAGATAGTATTTACCCCAGATAGTGTAGTAGAGCTTTAGTGAAGAGTGCAGATTATTCTAGCAAAATAGCTTACAGAATTTTGACGCATATATTTTATATATTCGGAGAAATTATGGAAGCTACTTTTGCAGAAGAATATAGTGCTATTCACAAAGGTCTACTGCATTATTTGGGTTTAACCCAAGTAGTGGAGTAGGATTTATTCAGGCTTGTACATAAAAAAAAATGCCAGGCTACCGGTTGCACACTCTAAGCACCCCTTAATGCTGCTTCATTCCTGACCTGACATGGTTCGAGGGTTAAAGTTGCACCGGACCTGACAAAAACCACTTTTCAAGATTAGCTCACTGATGTCAAGAAAAAGATAAATCTATTGTCAGAAAGATACCTGTAACATGATAATTATTCTCTTTAACGAAAGGTAAATCTTTGATGATATCAATATAGTGCTGAACTTGTTCTTTATCATCAATGCCCCCAGTTTTATAGTCGATTATCATAATTTCTTTATTTTTTGAATCTACCATCATTCGGTCGATACGGTATTCTTGACTATTATGGAAAACAGTTTTTTCGGTAAAGACTTTATCCCATTTTGCAGAAAATATATTAGCATTTTGTTCTACAAAATCATAAGAGGAAGTTATTATCATTTCCAGTTTGTCTTGGGCTAGCAGGCTACCATACCGGCGATAAACCATATTACGGGCTGTTTTAATTTGACTTTGCCATTGGTCATTATCTCTAGCATTTTTTCCATATTTAATATAGGTAAGAAATTCATGAGCCACATTGCCATATAACTGATGTCTATCTTCAAGGTAGACTTTTTTCAGGTTATCAATAGGTCTATTCTCTTGCAAATTAGCCTGTGAATAATCAGTCAGGTAATCTTTAAGATAATTTCTGTTTTGAGCTTTATTTTGAGTTACTTCTTCTTTCCTATTTTCATCAACACCAGCTTTATTATAGAAGTAGTAGGTTAGATTATCACTTGATAAGTTTTCCCCATTATTTTCAATAAAGAAGTTTTTAAAGGCTTTTACTAATAGTCCGATTACACCTGCTTGGTCATTTAGAGAAGCAATATAATCGGTAAAATCTTTTTTGCTTTTATAGGCAAAGAAGAGGCCTAATTTATGTTCAGCTCTGGTAAGAGCTACATAAAAAACATCTATAGCTTCAATAATATTTCTTTCTTGATAATCTTGCATTAATTCTTGGGAATTAGATTTGCTGAGTACTTTTTCATCAATGGACGAGGAATAGATAATGAAGTCTGTTAAATCTAGGTAATTTGACCTATCAAAGGAATAGGTTATTTTAAATTCATTTCCTCTGTTGGGGGCAGATAAGTTAGATAAACGCCAATAGAGAAAGACATTTTTATAGCCCAGACCTTTGGATTTATGAACTGTGAGAATAGCTATACTATCTTCTAGTTGTAGGCCTTGTTGGAGAATATCACTATCATTTTTGCTTTGTTTTTGGCAGTATTCAACAAAAGCGAAAAGATCAAATACAGATGTATTGAGTTTTGCTAATTCAAAGCTAACAACTAGATCAAGAAAGTTATATAGATTTTTCCAATCAATCTCATTTAAGCAGATTCTTGAAAAATCATAATTAGCTATAAAGTCTCTTATAAATTCTGCTTGAGAATCATATTCTTTATTAGTAATGGTGAGTAATTTCCTTACTTCTGGAATATCCATTAGTTGGTCAAATTCTTCTGCTTTATTAATATCATAAGCCTGTTTATGGAATAAGATGAGAATATCCTTCAATTTCTTTGAGCCTAGCATAATTAAATCAGACCTAAGAACCTGTAAGAGTGAGAATCTATCTCTGAGTAGTCTTAGCTTGAGAACAGCTAGGAGAAGTTCAACAGCCTTATGTTCTATAAGTTTTCCTGATGATTCAATATTATTAGGGATATTTAGCTTATTAAGTTCATTTGCAATTTGATCAGCGTGTTTATGGGTCCTGACAAGAATAGCAGTTTCGCCCCAACTTATCCTAGCTTGTTGATGTAAGCTTTTGATTTGCTTAGCAAATTCAGCATAAGAATTAGGGCTCTCATCCTCATCCTTGTTATCTACTTCTGCATTATCTTCATCATCTACTTTATTATCTAGCAAATCACTATTATATTCCCAGTAGTAAAGCTGTCCTCCTTCTTCTTTAGCTTCATTATAGCAATTATTGGCAGAATCCCAGTTTTTAGCAGTAACTGGGTGATAAATCCATTCATTATTCCTTTTACCACAATCTTCTTGAAAGTCACTATCAGTAAATATTCTATTGACCATGTCAATAACTGGCCTTGAAGAACGGTAGCACTGATTTAAGTCTTCTGCTTCTACATCAAGATTTTTCGGCATAATCTCCATAATACCTCTTTCTCCCCCTCTCCAGCCATAGATTGACTGTTTAGGGTCACCAACGATAATTACTCCTGAATAGTCTTTTATGGAATAGCCACTCTTAAGTTCATTAATAATAGGCATAAGGATAGAAAATTGGTTAAATGAAGTATCTTGAAACTCATCAATTAGCAAGAAACGTATTCTAGAGACTAATTGTTCATAAAAGAGATTAGTCACAATCCCTCTATCTCTATCGATGAGTGATAGAGACTTTTCATAGAGGTATTTATAGCTATAGAAAGTAATATCATTATAGGTAAATTTACCTAAAGAGAACTTGAGTTTATCGTAATGTTGGCATAAGCTTTTCCAGCCTATGAGAACTTCTTGTTGTTTAGGGAGAATTTCTGCCACAATATAATAATCAGCTAAAGCTGAGATAGTCTTGATAAAGCCTTCTTCTAGTTGCAGACTTATATCTTTATAGACCTTTTTTCCTGTTTTGGAAAAGGGAAGTGGTTTTGTAAAGAAGGTATTAATATTCTTAATTATCTCATGTGGTTGTTCAAAAAGAGAATCAAAAACACTTTTAACATCAATTTGCCTATCTAAATCAATATGAATCATCTTCTTATAGTCACTTAAAATATGCTTATGCCAAGCTTTTTCTTGAGGTTCATAAACTAGAGTATTGTAGGTTGAAACTAGATCAAGATAGGCATTTTTAAAAGTACTCCAGGTATTATCTTTAATTTCTTCAATCATTTCAGCAGCTAATTGAGAAGCCTGGGTAAAGTAACCAGTCATACTTCCATTTTCATAATAATCTAAGATCCACCGGTTATTAAGTAAGGATTTAATAAAGCCTTGGACACCTTCAACAGTTCTAGTATTAATCCTTTTGAGTAGGGGTTGGAAGATAGGGAAAACATTTTCAGAAAAAATAAATTCTAAGAGCTGAGGCATAATTTCCTCATTAGAGTTATTATCTATGGAGAAATCTTTTATTCTTAAGTAAGGAGCAATCATACTTTTAAAAATATTACTAGTAAAAGAATCTATAGTAGATACTTGCAAGAGGTCTTTTCTTTGAAGAATTTCTTTAAGAAGCTTATCCTTGATATATTCTCTATCATTGCTTTGCCATTTATAACCACTTATTTTTTCTAAATTAGTGATAATTGTTGGAGCATCTTTACCTTGATCTGCTATTTCTTGCAAGAAGTCTAGTATTTTCTCTCTTATTTCAGCAGTAGCTTTTCTGGTAAAAGTCATAACTAAAATCTGACTAAAGTCAAACTCTTCAAAGTCCTTGTATTTTAACAAAAGAGAAATAAACTCTAGTGATAATCGATAGGTCTTACCTGTTCCTGCTGAAGCCATAATAACTTTTTTAACTATATGTTCCATGCTTATCTCCTTAAAGCCAAATCTGCTCGGGTTATTTTACTATAGCTTCCAGCCTTGCTAACCGCAGGGGGTAGAGAGAAACCAATGCAAGCTATTTCATTTAAAACTTGAATAACCTTATCTTTCAATTTAGAAATAGTCTGATTAGCATCTTTAGTTTGAGCTTTCCAGTCCCTTTTTAATATTTGATAAATGCCAGCTTTAACTTCTTTGCCCAAGTCAATATCATCCCAATAATAGATATATTGATAGAGGGCTAATTGATCAGGTGAATATGAACCTGTTTTAAAATCAATAACATATTTGCTTTCATCCTCTTTATTCTCAATCCTTAAATCAGCATCACCAGTAACAGAAATACCCAGTTTATAATCATTTTCATCTTCAGTAATAAAAGGCTTATATTTTCTTTTTTTATCTGGAGAAAAGCCTTCTTCTGGTATCAGGTCTATTTGTTTTTCAGAAAGACTCAGTCTATAATGCATGACTATTTTAAAAAAGTAAGCCATACCATCAACTAAAGCAGTTTTCAAAATCTTATCTAAGAAATCATAAGAATAGTTATGCGGAATATAATAATCTTTAGCTGAGTATGTAGCTAAGAAAGAATTGAATATTTCTGTTAATCTTTCTTCAGACATAAACTGAAACTTATAAAATACTTTTTGATTTATGAAGTTATCTTTTATCCTTGCAACAATATGATTAACATAATCTTGGGCAAAAACACCAATAAAGCGATAATCTAAAGCAGGCTCTTCTAGTATTTCTTTTTCCTCTACCCCAGCCCAAGTTCGAATAAGATAGTAAAGAGGATTATCCATAAGAGTTTTTAACTTAGTATAGGAAAGCTTTATAGCTGAATTTCCCGAAGTTAACTCCTCAACATTTAATCTTAAACGCCAAAATTCTTGATCTAAAGTAGTTAAAGAATCTTCTTCATTATTTACAAACATCTCCCTGTAACCCCCGTCTGCCTGCCTATCATCTTTGCTGGTTTTTATCAAGGGCAATTCTTCCAAAAATGAGCTAGTAGAAATATCATCATCAATACTTTCTATAGCTAAGAAATAAGACTTCTTCGCTGTGAGAACAAGTCTTTGAAAATAATATTTCTCTCTTAATCTAATCTCCTCATAGCTTTTCAAATTGAGAATCTGACGTTGCTTTTCATTAAAAAGAAATTGACTCTTTCGTTGGCTAGGAAGCAGTCCTTCTATCATATTAAGAAATACCAGTGACTCATAGCTGTTATTACGAGTATCTAAAAGAGAATTTATCCTAATTCCTTTTTTATTATCTAAACAAGTATATTTTATTGTTTTTGCTTTTAACCCATCACAAAACAACTTAAAAATTATTATATGTTCAGCTTTGGCTGATAGTTTTGACCAGCTAGTAATTAATTTATTGTAGGTATAGGTTTGCAGATTTGCTAATTCAGTATAAATAAGTTCTTTAATGTTTGAGTATTTTAAGTCTCTAGAAGAACATAGTTTATCTAGGATTATACCTTCTTCTTGGTCTATTAAGTCTGTTAGACTTCCTATCGATCTAATTTTACTCAACTTGCTTAATAATTTGAATATCTCCTTTAGAGATTTCTTTAATTCTTCTGATACTACTTCCTTACCCATCTTCCCTTGGAAATCACAATACAAGACTCCTCTATCTGAGATCCTATACATTTCTTCTATTAAATTATCAGGACTTTTTATAGCGAAGTAATCTAAGAAAGTTTTATTCAAAAAGGCTCTTATTAATGTATGAAGTGGAATAAAATACTGATTATTATAATAATCAATAGCTTCTATCAATTGCTGAAGAATTCCTAAGAAAGTGTAAATTTCAGTATTTATAAAATCCTTACTATAAGAAATATCGAATGCCTTTCTAGATAAAATTTTGCCATAGGAACTTTGGTAGAAATCCCTGTCTATAACCTGCTTAACCTCTTCTTCCTCAACAAGCTTGCAAAGAGAATTCATCATTGTAAATTCATTTCTATCAATAATAAGCTTTAGGTCTGGCTCATGCTTGCTAATTGCTTGCAAATCACTATAATTGAAGGGTTGAGCATTAAAAGTGTTCTTATCTACAAAAGCTTCAGGAATTTGATATATTAAATAAACTTCTTTACCACTTTCTTCAAGTTGCTTGATTATTTCCCTCTCTAAAGCTGTATAATAAAACTGATTTACTACATAGACATTTTCATATTCAGAGAAATAATCTAAGTTAAGTTTATCAACTTGTTTAAGAAATATTTTATCATCTAACTTATTGTCGTCTAGCCATTTTTCATATCTTTTTAATATTTCATAAATTCTTTCATAATATTCTATCTGCCAAGGAAAGATATTTGAATTTTCCTCTTCTAATACTCCTATTACCTGGGCAAAATCTAATAGTTCAACAGCTAGTTCATCAAAGAGAGTAAATATTTTATTAGCCAATTTTATAAAATCAAAGAAATCTGTTACCTTGAAGAAATCCTTATCACCATCTGTTAATAGCTGATATAAGGCTATTACCCGCTTATCGTCTTCTAAAATAACTCTATCTGTTGGTAAAAGCATATCTGTGAAATCTTCTATAGCTAGATAAAGTCTGTCTTCAAATTGCCATTGATACTGACTGTATGCCTGTGCCATATTTGCATTATTCTGAGTTGGAAAAATTATAATAGTCTTCTGCTTTTTATCTACATAATCATCTACTTTTAAGAGATTGTATTCAAAATCAATGAACTTAAAATTTGGCATATTTCCTCCTAATGCTTTTTTTACTTGTGATATTTTTTTTGGCAAGTTTATTTTCTTATTATCTGTATTTTTTTAGACTCAAGCTCAAGTCTAGTGGTAAATAAGAGACTTTCATTATAGCATATTGCTTGAATAATAGAATGTTACAAGTAAGATTATCCCAGATAGTGTAGTAGAGCTTTAGTGAAGAGTGCAGATTATTCTAGCAAAATAGCTTACAGAATTTTGACGCATATATTTTATATATTCGGAGAAATTATGGAAGCTACTTTTGCAGAAGAATATAGTGCTATTCACAAAGGTCTACTGCATTATTTGGGATTATATGAAGAGTGACGGGAGTTGCTCACGGAGTAGCGACTTCCGACACTCTTCACCCGAAGTCCCTTGCCTACGGCTGAGGAAGTCCGGTCTCCAACAAAAAGCAGGTTCAAGTTCAAGTCTGGTGGGAATAATATAGGAAAATGAGAATATTTCATTACTATATTGATTCATCAAAAATCCCTGACTTGTGGGGCGTAGCCTTAGCGAAGACTCAAAGGGATAAAATAATTAAGCCCAGGGTAAGATACTGAAAGTATCGCAACCCTGGGTAATGATGGCTAGCCCAAAGATATTACCCTGTAAGGGTTTAATAAAAGGATAAATAATGTATTATCCCAAATAATGCAATAGTTCTTTGAGAATAGCAGAATATTCTTCTAGCTATTTAATTTTTCCTTAGCTTTATCAACAACTTCCTCAGTTTTATCTTTAGTGTCTTCAATCATTTCTTCAGTTTTATCTTCAGCTTCGTCTAGCATATCTTCTGCCTTATCTTCGGCTTCTTCAAGCATATTTTCAGTAGACTCTTTAATTTCTTCTTTTTTCTCTTCAAGTTTTGAGATAAGATTCTCGATTTTTTCAGCTTCTTGTTCACCGATTTCTTCTGATTCTAACTCATTTTGCATCTTATCAATCTGATCATTGATAGCTTCAACATCATCCTGAGTAATTTTTGCGTCTTCTAACCATTCTGATACCTTATTTTCATAGTCTGTAATCTTATCATCCAATGATTCATCCTTACTACATCCTGTAAGGGCTAATAACAAGACTAGTATTATGCCTATTACATAAATTTTCATTGATTTTTCTCCTTTTTTTTACTTTGATATAAGTTTTTTTTTACATCCTTGTTTTTTCAATTTTTATAATTTACCCTTAAATAATAATCATTTAGGAAAATTTAGCAAATATTTTTTAATATGAATGATATCATAGTATCACTTTTTGTAATAACTATCATATATTATTGTTTATGAGAAAATATGAAATCTCAGATATCAATGAATATAACTTTTCAAAAAGTAAAGATTTATCAATATTTTTAAAGAATGATGCAGTATTTGAGTTGTTAGACATTTTAATACTATTTTGCCTATTCCACCCCTTACCCTTCCTTTACAGTCTTTCGATGAAACCTGGACTTTCATCGAAAGACTGTAAAGGAAGGATGAAGGATGGTATAAGAAAACCTGTTACGAAAATAAGTGGAAAATAAATATCATTTCATAGTTAAACATAGACTAATTGTTAAAAAAATAATAATTTTATTTGTTTACGATGAGAATAGTATTATTTTATTAATATTAGTATTTAAAAATTATATAATTAGAAAGAAGGACATCTATTATGAAAAAAATTTTAATTACCCTTTCCTTATTATTTATTGTTATACATAATGTTTTTGCAGGTCAGTTTGACTTTTCTGAACAAATTATTTCTTATAAGCTTGAGACAAAAGCACTTTCAATAGATAATAGATTCAGTCCAGACTATGATTTTGCTATTGAACCAGTTACTATAGGTAATAATTATTATGATTTTTTCCCAGGTTCTTATAATGAAAAACCATTACAGAAAATTCAAACCCCAACTTTTGAAGGTAACTGGCTACTTTATCATTCTAAACCTGCTATTGATTTAACAAGGCGAATTTATAAAGCACTAATTGATCATAACGGAAATGTGGTATCTAGAGTTTTTATTGATTATTCTGATAAGTGGCAAGGCTTTCCCTCTGTGGATTTAACTTCTGAGGGAAGACCTCTATATGCTTACCACACAAACCTTGATACCTTAGCAGGTCCTGAATTAGAAGTTGGCTTTAGTTTTGATCCAATGGATAACAGTGTACTTGACCCAAATATTCCAATTTACCCTATTATCGAAAATCCTCGTTACGAAAAAATTAATGGAAGAGTTTATACAGATAATCAATATATCTGGCCTAGTGTGCAAGTTGGTAATTCACCACTACCTGGTCACCAAAGAGTCTATATATTAGGGAGAAATTCCCAAATACACTCCCTCTCAGTCTCTGAAAATGTTATTATCTACTATAAAGATTTTACCGAAGATGAAATTGAAGACTTTTCTTTTAATGGCTCTGATTGGTCTTTTACAACCATACCTCAACTTGATGCTTGGCATGTTTCTCAAGATGAATGGAGAAGACCTTTTATGTCCTTCCTAGCTTATGAAGATAAAATTTACTACATAGGTTATCACCAAGCATTTTCAGGCGTAGAACCTGGGGATGTCCCCCTTGATGAGCCTTGCTTAACTGCCTTTGTATGTGATAATTATGGCCAAGGAGAATGGACTCAATTTTCAACTTATGGCAAATTTGCTTCAATGCTAGCAAGGCATATTGATCCAGCCACTGGTAATTTCTTAGATCCTCAACCACCAACTTTTCCTGATGATTTAGAAGATTCTGATTTTAGTAATAGCCTGGGTGTTTGTCCTCATTTTTCAGCTGCTATTGATTCTGAGGGAAGAATACATTTCCCTGCATTCTATACTCTTAATGGCAATGGTGGTCATTTTTATCAAAACTTACATACTGTTAAAAATATTACTTTTGATACCAATAGCTTAGAATGGTCTCTGGCAGAAGTTTATCCCCAGCAAGAAAATGGTTCTGAGCCCTTTATTCCTAATGATCCAATTGATATTACTCAATATGATAGTACTATTAAGTATCCCAAAGACCTCCTATGGCAATGGTGGGATAAGGATGGTGATGGACTCTATGACGAGGTTCTTGATGATGGTACTTGGGATGGAATTGATGATGGGGTTAGTCCACAAGATATAGATTTATGGGGTAAGCCTATTTTAACTACAATTTGGCCTTATATGCATTGGGACGCAAGTGCAGCATATAATTCTATGAACTTCACTCTACATACAGCACAAATCACTAATGGTAATGACCAAGGGATGATGGCTATGGTTTGGCAAGATGCCCAGAAGGCTCAATTCGCTAATCTCAATTATGAAAACTATCCTCAATATAGTCCCTATCTAAACATGTGTGAAATTGTTATTTCAGTTTCAGCGGATAATGGACGTCATTGGTCACAACCAATCTTCTTAAATGGTATAGATAATCCAGAAATGTTGGATGAGATACCAGAATTCCCTTACCTTGGCTCAGAAATTGATTACCTAGGACAAGATGAAATGGGCAACCCTATTGGACGTCTTCACCTTGTCTATTTAGATGATGATACTTTTGGATCATCTGTACAAGGTATTGGCCAATCTACAGGTGGCCAGATGAAATATTTAGCTCTTGATGTTACTTTCAATGGACCAGCCTTAGATAATATTAACAATGATGTGCTTGCTCAGACAAGTATTTTAAAACAAAACTATCCAAATCCTTTTAATCCTACTACAACTATTAGTTATAATGTAACTAAGGCAGGTAATGTTAAACTTAATGTTTATAACATGAAAGGTCAATTAGTCAAATGTCTTGTTAATTCTAAACAAAATGTAGGTATCCATGATATTGCCTGGAATGGCAGAAATAAGTTTGGTGAAGAAGTTTCTTCAGGAATCTATCTTTATAAAATTGAGAATGCAGGAAAAGCTGAAGTTAAGAAAATGGTATTAATGAAATAGTATCTTGCTTAACCAGAAAAAAAAAAATGAAAATCTACAAGCCGAATGCCTGGTAAAAAGGCAGAATGTTTAAAAAATAAACAGGGTTTCCTAGGAAACCCTGTTTTAGTTTATGTTGTTTATCTATTTCAAGTTATAGAAAGCATCCATACCAGGATAGATAGCAGTTTCTTCTAATTCTGATTCGATTCTTAAAAGCTGATTATACTTAGCAATTCTTTCTGATCTGCATAGAGAACCAGTTTTGATTTGACCAGCATTCACTGCTACAGCAAGATCAGCAATAAAACTATCTTCAGTTTCACCAGATCTATGAGAAATGATGTTAGTGAATCCAGCTTTTTTAGCCATCTCTATTGCATTTAAAGTTTCAGTTAATGAACCTATTTGATTAAGTTTAATCAAGATAGCATTAGCAGCATCTTCTTGAATACCTTTCTTTAATCTTTCTACATTGGTAACAAAAAGATCATCGCCAACAATCTGAATCTTCTTACCAAGTTTTTGTTTGAAAAGTTTAAATCCTTCCCAATCATCTTCAGCAAGACCATCTTCAATGGAAATAATAGGATACTTATTGCATAAGTATTCCCAGTAATCAACCATCTCAGCTGAAGTTAGTTTTCTATTTTCAGATTTTAGATTATACATTCCGTCTTCATAAAACTCTGAAGCAGCAGGATCTAAAGCTATCATAATATCTTGACCTGGCTTATAACCAGCATTCTCAATAGCTTTAACAATAACTTCTAATGCTTCTTCATTTGATTTTAAATCAGGAGCAAAACCACCTTCATCACCAACTGCTGTTGATAATTTCTGTTCTTTAAGGTATGTTTTAAGAGCATGGAAAATTTCTGTATTCATTCTTAATCCTTCACTAAAGGAAGAAGCATTAACAGGCATAATCATGAACTCTTGTAAGTCAACATTATTATCAGCATGAGAACCACCATTAATAATATTAGACATTGGAACCGGTAAGGTTCTGGCATTTGTACCACCAATATATCTGTAAAGAGGCATATCTTGTTCCCAAGCTGCTGCTCTAGCAACTGCAAGTGATACACCCAAGATGGCATTAGCTCCTAATTTTGATTTATTAGGAGTACCATCTAAATCTATCATTATCTGATCAATGAGGGCTTGTTCTGTAACTTCCATGCCAACTATTTCAGGAGCAATAATATCATTAACATTGGCAACAGCTTTTAAAACACCTTTACCAAGATAACGTTTTTTATCACCATCTCGAAGCTCTACTGCTTCATGTTCGCCTGTTGATGCTCCACTTGGAACTGCAGCAGTTGCTAGGATACCTGCTTCTGTTAACACCTCTACTTCTACAGTTGGATTTCCTCTTGAATCAAGAATCTCTCTTCCATATACACTAATTATATTCGACATTAAGCCTCCATTTTCTTTATCTTTTTTATAGTATTAACTTGGGTTAACACCAAAAATTTCTTTCATAGTTTTTACTGAACCCAGCATTGCGGTTGCTTCATAAGGTATAACAACTGTTTTATCACCTTGTTTAACAATCTGTTGAAATGCTTCAATATATTTTAATGCTATCTGATATTGAGCTGGATCCATAGATGTTTGCTTCATAGCTTGAGCAATTAAATCAATTGATTTCTTTTCTGCTTCAGCAACTAATAATCTTGCTTCAGCTTTACCTTCAGCTTCTAAAATCTTAGATTTTTTACTACCTTCTGCCACCATAATTGCAGACTCTCTTTCACCATCAGCTTGGAGAATCTTAGCCCTTCTATCTCTTTCAGCTCTCATCTGCTTTTCCATAGCAGCTTTGATTTCCTGAGGTGGGTCAATATCCTGTAATTCAACACGATTAACTTTCACTCCCCACTTATCAGTAGCTTCGTCAAGAATCATGCGTAACTTACTATTTACAGTGTCTCTAGATGTCAAGGTTTTATCTAAATCTAATTCACCAATAACATTACGAAGGGTTGTTTGGGTAAGCTTTTCAATAGCTTGTGGAAGATTTCTAATTTCATAGGTAGCCTTATAAGGATCAGTGATTTGGAAATATAAAAGAGCATTAATATTTATAGTTACATTATCACTTGTGATAACATTTTGACGTGGGAAATCGTAAACAGTCTCCCTTAAATCAATTCTATGCTCTGTTTTTTCTGAAATATATGTTGCTCCCTTAAAATCTGTTTTGATATTTCTCCAAGTAATAGGCCTTTTTTGATCCAAAATTGGCACAATTAGATGTAAACCACTTTGCAGAGTTCTACTATATGTCCCGAGTCTCTCTATTATAACTACCTCTGCTTGTCTAACAACTATGATGCCTTTTGCAATAATGATTATGATTAACACTACTATTACTGCTACTGCAAATAATGCTTCCATTGCTTCCTCCTTTAAATTTTCCTGACAATTAGTTTATTACCATCTATGGAAAGAACTTCAATCTTCTCTCCATTATCTGCTTGAGAACCATCTTCGAGTAAAGCAGACCAAATTTCTCCACCGACTTTTACTTCTCCTCTTCCATCTTGAGGAATTGGACTGATAACAAGACCTTTTTTCCCCACAAGTGCATATACATTTGTTTCTATCTTATTCTTCTTTAGAAGCTTCTCATATACCTTTCGCATTAAAAGAAATACGACAAAACTTACTATACCAAAAATCAATATCTGTAACCAGACTGGTGCCCCTAAAGTTGAGATCGGACTAGTTACTAATCCTCCTATACCCAAGCTTATAAAAAAAACAGCTGGATCAAAAATCTCAATTATAATGCATAATACTCCAATTATTAACCAGATTAACCAAGCATCTAAAACCATACTTACTCCTTTTAAAATAATAACCGACATTAGCCGGTTATTATTAAAGTTTATGTGTTACTATTTGTCTGACGGCTTATCTCCGTCTCCCTTATCTTTATCTTTATAGACACGTTTAACATGCCTTTTTCTGCCATAATTATAGCCATAACCATTATAGTTACCATACTTAGATCCCTTACTATAATAGTTACCATAGAGCTGACTAGTTTGAGTTCCTACAACTCCAAGAACTCTAAAAATCAACCTAGAACCAAGTACAATCAATGGTACTGCTAAGGCTAATATACCGAATGCTATAATAAAATGCTTTGCTAAGCCTGCCACATACTCTGCAGAATCAACACTCTTCTTGAAACTTTCGGAAAAAGCAATCAAGTAAAGATCATATTCTTTGTTCTGTAAAGAGTACTTCAAACTATTAATCCTGTTAATTTGCATATTAGTATCATCAATATCTTGAGAATATCCTTTGATATTCGGATTATCTCTTCTTAATTGTTCAAGAACCTTTATCTTTTCTTGAAGAACAACTAAACTATCATTATAGGCTTCAATAGTTCCCGCACTTAAAGCAGTTGAGTAGTCACTAGAAAATTTTATCAGATTTGCTTTAGATTTAACTTTGTTGTTAAACTCTTTGGTTTCACTAACTGGAACTCTTACCATATATTCATATTTAGATAGAATTGAACCACGATGTTTTTCTACATAATTAGATAAAAATCCTAAAGAATCTGCTATACTGTCAAAATTCTTAACTTCTAAGGCCATTTGGAAAACTGCATTATAATTAGATCTTTTGGATTTATCCCACCTGTAAAGAAGTTCATCTTGAAGATTAGCTGTTGATTTAGCACCTCTGGATTCTGGTGTTGCAAATGGTAGTCCTTCTCTTCTAAATGCCCAAGCTAAGGCTAGTAAAACCATAAAAATTAATATTATTCTTGTATTCCTATAACTTTTTCTACTCACATCTACTCCTTCTCATTTAACATAATATAAGCATAAACAACTCTATTAGATAAAGTAAAATTTGTCAATCACATTTTAATATATTTATCTTAAGTTAATTATTTTTAGGTTAAAATATGTTAGTTTTATTTGGTATTTTCGTTTGTTTTTAAAATCTCCTGAGCATGTTTCAAGGAGGTTTCACTAGTCTTACCTGCAAGCATTCTAGAAATTTCTACTTCTCTCTCTTTCTTACTTAATAATTCTATTGATATTTCTGTTTTATCAGCAAGGATATTCTTTACTATTTTATAATGCCAGCTACCTTTAGCAGCAACTTGTGGTAGGTGGGTAATACATAAAACCTGATGTTTGCTACCAATACTAGCAATATAATCAGCTATATATAAAGCTGTATTACCACCAATACCGACATCTATTTCATCAAAAATTATAGTTCTAGCGACTATTTTATCGGACAGTATCTTTTTCAATGCTAAGAGCATCCTAGATAATTCACCACCAGAGGCAGATTCTTTTAAAGGCTGTAAATCAACCCCTAAGTTAGCTGAAAAAAGTAAATTTATCTTGTCATAACCACTTTCATTTATTTCTTTTAGTTTATTTTCAAGTAAGATTTCATTAAAAAGAAAATCTACCTTTGCATTAGCTAATGATAAATTCTCAATATTCTTTTCAATTTCCTCTTTTAACTCTTTGGCATGGTCTTTTCTCAGTTTAGATAACTTATCAGCAAGTTTAAGCAGACTTTTTTCTAGCTTTTGGATATGATTCTCCTGTTTAGTTATCTCAGAGCTCAACTGTGATTTGTTTAAAAGAAAGTCATTTATTTCTTGGTAGTATTCCAGCAATAATTCAACACTATTTACATGGTATTTGGTTTTGATACCTTCTATTTGCTTTATCCTATCTTCCACAATCTCAAGTCTTTCTTGGTCTAAAGAAACAACATCTTCTACTTCCCTTAGACTACTAATCCCATCCTCTATGAGAGATTTGGCATCATGAAAAAATTCTGTTGCTATCTTAATCTGAGATAAATCAGAATTAAATTCACTAAGTTTATTGAGAGCAGAAGATAATCTATCAATCAATGAGTTCTCATCTTCATACATCTCCTGCACCAGCTCTCTTCCAAGCATGCGAATTCTGTCTGCATTAATTAAGATATTATATTCATGATCTAAGTCTTCCAACTCATTAGCCTTAAGGTTGAGTTCATCTAATTCAGCAACTTGATACTCATAGAGCTTTGTTTTTTCTTCTAGTTCATAATTTTTCTTAATCAATTTTTTAAGCTTTTGCTTCTCACTTAGCCAAATTAAGTAGTCTTTTTCTACTTGATCTCTGAGAGAAGTCAAACCTCCATAAGCATCAAGGACTTGTAGCTGGTAATCTTGTTCATTTAAGTTTAACTGCTCATTTTGAGAATGAAAATCCAGTAAAAGATCACGAAACTCTTTAATAATACTATTTGTTACTCTTCTACCATTAATAAAAGAAGCATTCTTCCCTTTTGTAGTAATTTCTTTTACGAAAAAGAGTTCATTATCTTCAAGTTCAATAGAGTATTTTTCTATCAAAACTTCTAGCTCATTATTACTAGAATCAATTTCAAAATCTACTTCTAAATAAATATTCTTATCTTTTTCATAAAAGTAATTACCTCTTACCATACCACCTAATACTAGGTTTAAACCACCAACTAGAACAGATTTTCCAGCTCCTGTTTCACCAGTAATTACATTCATCCCTTTATGAAAATTTAGTTCTAAATCCTTAATTAGTACAAAGTTTTTAAACTTTATTCTGGAAATCATATTCGCCCCATATGCATCTTCTTACGCATAATTTGATAGAATGTTTTATTTGATAATTTAATAAAATCTACTTTCTTAGTAGCCCCATTGATTTTAATAATATCCCCTTCTAAAAGAGAAATAACATTGACCCCATCAACCTGCAACATTGGCTCATCATGACAGCTGATCAGTTCAAAGGAAAGCAAATCCTTTGCAGAAAAGACAATTGGTCTAATTGAAAGAATATGAGGATTTAAGGGACAAAAGACTATTGCTTCCATTAGGGGGTCGAGAATAGGTCCACCTCCAGAAAGAGAATAGGCTGTAGAACCTGTTGGAGTTGACGCAACTAATCCATCACATCTAGTAGTGTAGATAAGTCTATTATTTGTCCTAATTTTTACCTCAATCATCTTGGGTGTATTTGCTCTAAAAAGAACAGCATCATTTAAGGCTAAATCCCTATAAATCAACTTATTCTCCCGATACACTTTTATATCAAGTAAGAGGCGAGACTGTACTTTATATCTATTATTAATCAATAATTTAATTGATCTTTCTAAAAGCTCAGGTTTGGTCTCGGAAAGAAATCCTAGCTTGCCAATATTGATTCCTAGAAGAGGAGCATTAGTAAGTAAGGCATACTTCTTTGCCCTCAAAATTGTTCCATCGCCACCAAAAACTAATATTGAATTTAAAGTTATCCCTTTCCCATACTGAAAGGCTTTAACAAAATTTGGTAAGATATCTAATTGATCATCAAAACCATAAAATTCAATATCATAATTATCGTTAAGACTTCTAATAATCTCACTCTGCTTTTGCCTATCATAATATTCTGTGTGGATGAAAAGACCAAATTTATTCATAATTCACCGATTCTATAATCCTTAAATATGATTCATATACCTTTTGGGGAATATCTCCTCTAGCAAGAGCATCTAAAACCCCACAGTTATCTTCATGAGTATGGCTACAGTTATTAAAATAGCAAGCATACCTATCAAAACCTGGAAAGTTATTATAGACTAAACTGACATTATCCCTTTTTAAGGCTAATGTTTTTATACCAGGTGTATCTACTATGAAACCACCAAAATCCCATTCTAATAGTTTTGAGTTTGTTGTTGTATGCCTACCTTTTTCATTATAATTACTTATCTGCCCCACCTTAAGATCTAAACTTGGCATCAAAGCATTTATAACAGAAGATTTACCAACCCCTGATTGTCCAGAAAATACAGATATCTTGTCTTGAAGAAAATCTTTTAATTTGTCAATTCCTTCCCCACTTTCAGCAGAAACAAAAAAGCTTTTATAACCACTTTCAATATAATAGGCTAGCATTTCTTGATAATATTCTACATCATCAACCAAGTCTATCTTATTTACACAGATAACCGGTTCTATATTATCAATACCACATTGAATAATAAATCTATCTATTATACCTAACTTTAGCATAGGTTGGACACATGAAACTGTGATAATAGCATAATCCATATTACTAGCAATTAGAATTTCTTTTTGATAAGAACCTTCAGAATACCTCATTAGCTTATTTTTTCTATCTATTAACTCTTCAATCCTGTAAGGAGAACCTTGAGAAGTATCTATTTTTACCTTATCACCAATTGCCATTACCCTTCTTTGATTAAACATAAACTGCTTAAGACGACCACCAAGCAAGGCTGTGACTTCTTGACCTTTTAATCTAACCTTAAACATGTTGTTGGTCATGATTTCTGTAATAAGACCATCTTCTAGATTTACATCTCGCTTAAGAGTCTTCTTATTCCTGTTTTGCCCCCTACTTACAGCCTTTTTTTCATGGCTATAGTCATAATCCAAAAAATCATCAACATCATCAATATGAACATTTTTTAAATTACGCTCAGTTGACTTAATCCTTACTTTATCTTTTCTTTTATCCATTTGTACCCATTTTTTTATTCTTTGTTCAAGTATCAAATCTAATGGTTTTGTTGTAAAGAAATTTCTTTGTTCTAGAATATTTTGCTGATCTACTACTTAAAAGAAGAAATTGTTAATAATAGACTAATCCTTGCTTTTAAGAGATTCAAGATTTTTATATTGACTATCTTAGGAATTATTTTTTTATGGTATAATGTTATAATTTTGTTAAACTTATATAAATCTAGAATAAAAATTAAAAAGTGATGGAGGAAATATGAAAACTGGTGGAAACCGTTATGGAACTCACAGAGTAATTGAACCTAAGGGTGTTTTACCGCAACCAGCAAGAGTTGTGGATAATGATATGACAGAGATATGGGATAATGAGATGCTTATAGATGTTATAAGATTAAATATTGACTCTGCATCATTTCATCAAATAAAAACCAAATTAGCCAATCAAGGCCATAAAGAAGATTTAGCTCAAGCATTTGCTGATCATGTTATAGATTTAACAGAAAGAACTGGAAAGCACAAGAATGAAGATACTGGTTCAGGTGGAATGCTAATTGGCAGAATTGCTAAATTAGGACCAAACTTCGAGATGAAAGAAGAGGTAAAAGAAGGTGATTTAATAGCTTCATTAGTATCTTTATCATTAACTCCTTTAAAAGTTAAACAAGTTAAGAAAGTTATCTTAGAAAAAGACCAAGTAGAGATTGAAGGACAAGCTATTCTTTTCTCTTCAGGTATCTATGCAAAACTTCCAGAAGATATGGATATCAACCTTGCTTTATCAGTACTTGATGTAGCTGGTGCTCCTGCTCAAGCTGAGAGATTAGCAAAAGCTGGTGATACTGTTGTTGTTCTTGGTGCTGGTGGAAAATCAGGTGTATTATGTAATGCAGTTAGCCGTGAAAGAGTTGGTGTTTCTGGAAAAGTTATCGGTATTGTCCACAACGAACATAGTGTTGAACCAGCTTTAAAATCTGGCTGTAATGAAGTTTATGTTGGTGATGCAACAAATGCTCTTCAGATTGAAGAAATAGTTCATAACGCAACAAACGGTCAAATGGCTGATTTAGTAATCAACGTTGTTAATGTTGAGAATACAGAAATGTCTACTATTATGGCTTGTAAAGATCGTGGAACAGTCTATTTCTTCTCAATGGCTACATCCTTCACAAAAGCTGCTTTAGGTGCTGAGGGTATCGGTGCTGATGTTGATATGATACTTGGTAATGGTTATGCTCACAACCATGCTTTAATCTCAATTGATTTACTAAAACGTAACCCATACTTAATGGAGTTATTTAAACAAAGATATACTGACTAAGCCAGGAGGATGAATGTCCCAACTTATAGATATTAAAACAATTGCCACTGAAGAAGAATGGAATAGCTGGCACTGGCAATTAAAAAATAGAGTTACTACATACGAAGATTTAAAGAAGTACATAGAACTTACTCCTGAAGAAGATCAAGTTTTTGCAGGTGGTAATTTCCCATTTAGAATGGCTATTACTCCTTACTATCTCTCAATAATTGACCAAAAGAATCCTAATGATCCTGTCAGAATGCAGGCAATTCCTAAGATTCAAGAATCTAAATTAGTTACTACTGATATGGATGACCCTCTTCATGAAGATACTGATTCTCCTACTCCTGGGTTAACTCACAGATATCCAGACAGAACCTTATTACTTCTCACAGACCAATGCTCTATGTATTGCCGTCACTGTACTAGAAGAAGAAAAGCTGGTGAGCACGATGCTCCAATGCCAAAGGATAATGTATCAAAAGCTATTGAATACATCCGTAATACTAAAGAAGTAAGAGATGTTATTCTTTCTGGTGGTGATCCTTTAACACTTTCAACTGCCAGATTAGAAGAAGTTATTTCTGAAATCGCAGCTATTGACCATGTTGATATCATCAGAATTGGTTCTAGAATACCTGTTGTTCTACCTCAGAGAATTGATGATGAATTAATCACCATGCTTAAAAAATACCCTATGATTTGGTTAAACACTCATTTCAATCATCCAAATGAAATGACTCCTGAAGCTGAGAAAGCTTTAGCAAAATTAGCAAATGCAGGTGTTGTCCTAGGAAACCAATCTGTACTCCTTAAAGGTATAAATGACCATGTTGACGTTATGAAAAAATTAGTTCATACTCTTGTTAAGAATAGAGTAAGACCTTACTACATCTACCAATGTGATCTTTCTGAAGGTATTTCTCATTTCAGAACCCCTATTTCTAAGGGTATTGAAATTATGGAATCACTCAGAGGCCATACTTCTGGTTTATGTATTCCAACCTACGTTGTTGATGCTCCAGGTGGTGGTGGTAAAATACCTGTTCTTCCTAATTACATTGTTTCTCAAATGCCTGGTAGAACTATTCTTCGTAACTATGAAGGCTTTATCACAACTTATACTGAACCTGAATATAAGGAACAAAATGACAGTGATTACTGCCAATTAGTTTCTGAAGAAAGAAAATCAACAGAAGGTGTCATGAGTCTTCTTAGAGGCGAAAAAGTCTCAATTGGACCTGCTGATACCAAAAGAAATAAAAGACACAAGTAATCTGATTATTTGTTAATTATATAAAAGGCTGATTTAAGGAAACTAAATCAGCCCTTTTTATCTACTTTGAAAGAAGTTTATAGTTCTGAAAATTCTCAAAAAATGTTAATTGTTCAACTTTTTCCATTTGCAAATCAATAATCTTTGTGTCAAAATTAGTAATTAAAGCTTCTACCATTGGGTTTCTATTTGTTTCTTTCCCACCAACATGATAAAAATGATCTCTGGTTTTAATTGAAAACTTCTTCCATAGTTTTTCTATATATTCATTTGCTCTATAATCGTTATGGTGCCATGTTGACAGAATAAAATCAGCTTTTGTTTCGTTTAATGCTCTAAACAATTCTTCTTCTTTCTCTTGGTCCCATCCGTTAAAATAATCAGCATGTCTATCAATATAAGGAGGATCACAATATAAAATATCATTTGCTGCACCTTGTAGTATTGTACTTGAAAAATCTCTACACATAAATTCAAAATCTTTAACTTTTAGTAAATAATAAACGTATTCAAGTTGATTTATGATTTTTGTAACATAGGCTTGAGCAAACCTTTCTGGTTTCTTACAAAACGGTACATTGAAACCACCTTTCCGATTAAACCTAATCATTCCATTAAAACATGATCTGTTAAGAAATAGAAAATCTAACGGATCTTGATGTTTATTAAACCTTTCTCTTATAAAATAATAGTGTTCTTCGCCTTTTTGAGCAAGAAGATTCCCCTCCCTAATAAGAAAAGCCTTTGCTATACTAGGAGTTATGGCATCATTTTGGATAGATTTATAAAAATTAATTAAGTGAGGATTTGTATCACAGAGCAGAGCTGATTTGGGTACGATATTAAAGGCAACTACTCCCGTTCCCATAAAAGGTTCAATCCATCGCCCATCAAAGGATTCGGGGACAATACTATTTATCCAAGGAACTAATTTTGTTTTTATACCTTGAGATTTTATTGGTGGAACAAATATCTTTGTTTTCACAATTACTCCTTTGTCCGTTTGGGAACAATCAATTTTGTATTCCCTTTTCTATATTCTATAAATTCCTTTAAGGATGATATGGTCTTTGTTTCTCCAGACTCGTTAGTTTTCTTAATCTTTCTATAATTGATCCAATAGTCATCAAACCACTTTTCTCCAAGTTTAGAAAACATTCCATTTCCACTTACAATATCATTAATATGTGTTATACTCCCAATATTTGCAGTGTTTCCACTTCCTCCTTTGTCACTTGCAATTTTCCATTTTTCGACTACAAAAAATTGAAAATCTTTTACTACAGAAGAAATTGATTTGAGTTGAGATAGTTTATAGCTCTTAGTTTCGTTAAAATCAGGAGAATAAGCACGACTGTATATTATTCCTAAGCAGAAATGACCTAAATATGAATTATAAGGAAATTGAATGTTTTTTCTGCTTATTCTATTTTCGAAATACTCTCCGTGAGATCCAAGCGTAAATCCATTACACAGATAAGGTTTATCTTCTCTTCTATAAGTTGTCTTAAAGTCAATGGCGAATTTAATATCTTCATCTTCTTTTTTAACCATTGATATATCAGGGTAGTAATTCTGATGGTCAGCTAGTACTACTTTATAACCATTTATATTAGCAAATTCAATAATCTTAGGGAATAAATGTATCTCTAAAATTTTAGATAGTATCTTAGTATCTCCTGAAATCGTATAGATGTTTTTAAAAACATCTATAAATCCTTTTACTGTCCATTGACCATCATTTGTACTAACATGCTTTTGAAAAGTATCAACAAACTCTTTTAGTTTTTTTTCGAAATATTGTTTTTCGTTCAATTTTATTCCTTTTTAGTTTAATAATATATTATGTTAAATAAAATTAATGAATAATTGTTCAACTGTCAATAAAAATTTCACTTTTTTCCAGTGTATTTAAGGAGACTATTCAATTATCAAACCACCCTTCTCAATAGCTTATCCTTAATTAAGGCGATAATATTGCCCAACTTTAGGTTTTCTTGATATTTTTTAAGATTTTTTATTAGTGATATTGCCTTTTCAGGCATATGCTAGCCTCTTCAGTCGGACGGTTTTTCTTCCGAAGCTTTAGCCAAGTATTACTAAAGCACTACTTCACCATTCGGGTTAAAGATAAGTCTTTGCTATTTTATCAAATCAGACTATTATCTGTGCAAA
Organism: Cloacimonadales bacterium (SeqCode); assembly: GCA_963663475.2. Taxonomy (GTDB): domain Bacteria; phylum Cloacimonadota; class Cloacimonadia; order Cloacimonadales; family JAFGVF01; genus JAEKNW01. The sequence continues at coordinate 595,486 of CAXXJV010000001.1, forward strand.
GAATAGGAGTGAAAAAAATGATTAAAATATATAGAAAAGATAAACTTGGAAAAGCAGACCATGGTTGGCTCAAGAGTAGATTCCACTTCTCTTTTGCCGAATACTATGATCCTAAAAGGATTCATTTTGGTAATTTAAGAGTTATTAATGATGATTTAATTGCCCCTAATACAGGTTTTGACATGCATCCTCATCAAGATATGGAAATTATTTCTTATGTCATTGCTGGAGAACTTACTCATCAAGACTCTATGGGGAATAAAAGGGCTGTAAAACGGGGTGAAGTTCAATACATGAGTGCAGGAACTGGAGTTATGCACAGTGAACATAATTTAGGAAATGAGACAACAAGACTACTGCAAATCTGGATTTTCCCAAGAGAACATGACCTTGAACCAAATTATGGTGATTTAAGATACAATTGGGAAGATAGAGTAAACAAATTACTTCATATTGTTTCCCCTGCAGATGGTCCCTCTCAAGTTAAGATACAACAAGATGCAAATATCTATGTATCCTATTTGGAAGCTAAAGAAGAAATAGAATTTGAAATTGAAGAAAATCGCCAACTTTATTTTATCCAGATTGAGGGAGCAAGTTATCTTAATTCTCTAATAACTTATGAGGGTGATGGTGCAGAGATAAGTGATGAAAGTATAAAAATAAAGGCTAAAGGCAATAGTCACTTTATGATAATTGAGTTACCAAAGTAAAATTAAGACTTGAGATTCTTCCCTTATTCATGCATTACCCTTCCTTTACAGTCTTTCGATGAAATAGGGACTTTCATCGAAAGACTGTAAAGGAAGGAATAAGCATGATAATAGTAAATGAAGCTGATTTTCTTACGACTCAAAGCTTAATTGGGCATTATTTGGGTTAAACTCAAATAATTCAGTAAACCTTTGCGAATTCTACTATATTCTTCTGCACTCTTCATCAAAGTTCTACGGCACCATTTGAGTTAAAAATGAGAAAAAGTGTTGATTTTTATAGACAGAAAAAGGGAGTAAATACTCCCCTTTTTGTATTTTATCTTCACTGATTTACTTACTAATTGCTTTTAAAAGTTTCTCAGCTTCTTCATGATTTATCTTTCCTTGTTCAAGTAAATCTAAAATCTTCAACCTACTTTTCTCATTGTCTGATAGTCTTTCTTCAGGTTTTCTATAATTTTGATTTCCATCATTATAGGAAGTTTGATATCTACTTTCTTGTCTACTTCTAGCATTTTCACTTCTAATATCTTGTCTTTGCTTTTGCATATCAGCTTTCATATCTTTCATAGACTCCTTAATAGTCACATCAGCTTCTTTTAAAGCTGTTTGAACACTATTCTTGATTACCTCACCTAGATTTGCAAAAGCTCCCCCAATTGACTTTCTAAGGGCTGGAGAAGCAAGTACTTTTGTAACCTTGCTTACTTCATTCATTGCTCTATTTATCTCCTGATTTAACTTATTATTAGTATATTTCTTACCTTCTTCTTCAATGCTTGTATCATCATTAAGTAATTCTATACCACCAATTTCTGTTGTAATTTTCATAAGTGTATTTCCAAATTCTTCATTATAAACTTCACTTTTCATATTTACTCCCTCTTCCATTTTAGAAGTTACAGTATTTTTAAGATAAGAAGAGATTGTTCCTAACTCAGACAAAGCTTTAATATCTAGATTTATTTCATGAGGAAGAATAATTTTTACTTTACCAATTTCGCTCATTATTTTACTTTGATTTTGCTTAATAGGAAGTAGCTGGTATTCAATGTTTCCTGTCTCACTAGTTATGGTTACATTGGATACTTCTGCTTCTCTTATACTTATCTGGGCCACCTCAGACTCACATTTAAGCTCATTAGCCTTGATACCTTGAATATCTATATTCCCAACCTCAGTGGTGCAAAAAAAGTTAGCAAAGTTTCCCTCCTTAACCTTAACTGCTCCAATCTCAGATTCTATACTTACGTTACCTGATGATTCATCAATAGTGATTGATCCTATCTCACTATCAATATTAAAATCTGCTCTTACATGCTCAAATCTAATCTTACCCATTTCAGACTCAACCCTAACCTTCATATCATCTGGTATTAAGACTATGATTCTTGAAGCATCTAAATCTACATTTCTAGTCTCAAGATCATCCTCTAAATCCCCAGTATCAATTGCTATTCTCCCTTGATCAGAAAATACTTGAGTAAGTAAATCATCTGTCCAGGCATAATTAACAGCTTCATTCATCTGGATTTCACCCTTAACTCTTACTTCATCAGACTGTCCTTTAGCCATGATAACAGTTAACTTCTCAGTTCTAACATCAATTTCCTTAAAATTTCCTTTGTAGTTAAACTCAAATTTCATAGTATTCATTTTATTTCTCCTTTTCTAGCATTTTTAGTGCATCTTCAACAGATACGTCTCCTTGGTCTATCATATCTAAGATATCTAAACCTTTAGGCTTTTGTAAATCAGTGCCTGTTAAGACCTTTACAATCTCTGATAACCTGTTCTTTACTGTTGGATAGGATATACCTAACCGCTTCTCTACTTCTTTAATTGAACCATGAGATACCAAAAAAACTTTGATAAATTCAATTTGCTCACTACTTAGTTCACCAAATCCGTTTTGTTGGAAGTGACCCTCTATTTTGGTAGAGCAATTACTGCATTCATAGCGAGTAATTAATAGTTCACCTTCACAAACAGGACATTTTGTTAAATTTCTTTTCATATTCACCTCATGTCCAATATTTATCTCAAATAAATTATGTCAAGCTTTATATTAATATTTTTAATATTGGTATTAATTATTTTAATCTTAAACCTATTTTTGACTAAATATACTCATATTTCACCTCTTATCTTTAACTGTGTAATTTTTCTTTTTTTAACCTTTATTCAATATCAAAAAAAAATAGCTTTACAGTTTTTTTTCATTTGAGTAAATTAGGTATGAGAGAATTTATTAACTGAATTGAGGATTATATGCAAAAACTTTTGGTACTAAATTTAGTAAAACATGATGCTTTTATTGAGGCTCTAACAAAAGAATCCCTTTTGATAAAGCTAATAACAGTTGAAGAATATCAGTTATTAGATAAAGTACACTTAGTTTTTACTGACCTTACGAACCTTGTTCACCTTAATCGAAAAAAAAGCTCTAATATTATTGGAGTAACCTATAAGCCTAACGACTTAGTATCATTCTACGATAATGATATTTTCACAACAATTCCTCACGATATTGAAACTGCAACCCTCCATTCCTTACTTTCAAAGTATATAACCCTCCATAGCATTGAAATGTTAAAAAGCACTTTCAAAAATTATAAGTATTATGCTTTTGATGATTTCATATATTATGCAGATAGTGTTTTTATGCACAGTACTTTAGGAATTGCCTTTCTTACCAGCAAGTTAACCTTACTGCTCTTTAACCCTACTTTTGCTGAATCATTCCATAACATTTACTACAATAGACCAATTTTAGGAGAAGTAATTACCAAAAACTTTAGTCTTAAAGATAATTCTTTTTGGGAAGAAATATCCCAGCAAGCATCTTCTTTTAAAGGCAGATCTTTGGAAGTTGCTGGTAAGTGGAAAGATGCAAGCAAGCACTACAATATGCGGGTTAGTCCTATCTACAAGCAAAACCACATGATTGGATATTCGGTAATCATCGAGGATATTAGTAAATTTACTAATGCAAATGCTGATTTAAAGCGCTATTATAAGTATTTACTTGATCAGAATACTAGGCTAGAAAAAGCCTATAAAGAAGTTGAATTAAATAACGAAAAACTTAAAGTAGCATATGAAAAAGTTAATGCTCTTTCCAACAGAGACTATCTTACCCAAGCTCCAAATCGAAAATTCTTCTTAGAGAAAATAGAATATGAACAGCTTAGATTCAAGCGAACGAAAAATTCTTTTATCTTAGCCTATGGTGATATTGATGATTTTAAATTGGTTAATGATACTTATGGCCATGAAACAGGGGATTATGTCTTAATAAGCCTAACCAATATTATAAAAAATGCTATCCGTAACATTGATTTCTTTTGCAGATGGGGTGGTGAAGAGTTTTTAATCTTTTTAGCAGAATCAAATATAGAGCTTGGAAAGCAAATTGTAGAAAGAATATTAAATCAAATCAGGGACTTTAATTTCAATTATAATGGGAATATAATCCATATCACCATGACTTTTGGACTAGCGGTCTATGATAAAGATCAACATATCAATCAAATCATAGACCAAGCAGACCAAAAACTTTACTGGGGTAAGAATCATAATAAGAATCAAATAGTAGATTATATTCCAGCAGAATAGCTATTATAAATCTCCATTAACTTTCTTAATCTATCTGTAGATATATTATTTTCCCAATAACCATCCTCTTTAAAATATGATCCGATAATAAGTCCATCAGCATATTTTAAATAAGAAAGTAAATTTTCAGCATTTATTCCTGAACCTATTAAGACAGGCAATTTAACATGCTTCTTAACAGCTTTTAATTCTTCATAATCAGCACTTTTCCCAGTAGAAGAACCAGTAATAATCAAACCATCGCTGGCAAAAAACTGAGCTGCTTGAGCAGTTTCAACAATATCTATATCAGAAGTTATAGCATGGGCTGAATGCTTTTTCTTAATATCAGTGATCACTTTCACATTATCAGCTGCTAAAGATTTTCTATATCTTAAGAGTTGACCAGCACAAGAGTTCATTAGGCCTTCATCTGCTACATGAGAAAAGACAAAGCCCTCAGCTCTAATGAAGTCTGCTCCAGAACAGAAGGCTGCAGCAAGGGCTTCTTGGTTAGCTCCTGCTAAGATCTGAATACCTAGTTTAAGATCTAATCTCTTCTTTAGTTCATAAGCAATAATTGCCATAGCAGCAGTAATTTCAGGTCCTACTTTACCATTGAGATAGGGTATATCATGCATATTTTCAATTATTACCGTATCAATCCCATTCTCAAGATAAGTCTCAGCTTCCCTAAGAGTGAAGTCTATTATTTGAGTCATCTTTAACTTATTTTTTGGTACCCCAGGCAAGGCTTGCACATGTAGCATACCAATAATAGTCTTGTTAAATATTAAATCAGCCATTAGAGCAGTTTCTCATCATTTTCTTTAAGATACTCTACAACTTTTTTTACTTCTTCCGAACGTTCTTTCTTAGCTAGCAATATGGCATCTTCAGTTTCTACTAAGACCATATCCTCTACCCCAATCAGAGATACAAATTTCTTAGTCCTAATATAGTTACCCTGAGAGTCAATCACAAAGGATTTACCTACTATAGTATTCTTATTATTATCGCTTGGTGAAACATCTGCTAGTGCTCTCCAAGAACCGACATCACTCCAGCCTAAATCAACAGGAATAACTGCTCGTTTTTCAGCCTTTTCCATAATCCCGATATCAACTGGAATCTTGGGCATTTGAGAGTATATTTCTGATATATCAGCAGACTCTCCGCTTTTATTCCATTCAGCTTCTATTAAATCTAAAACTTTAGTAACCTGGGGCAAGAATTTCTGATATGTTTCCTCAATAGTACCTAATGTCCAAGAAAACATTCCACTATTCCAGAAGAAGTTTCCAGCTTTCAAAAATTCTTGAGCAGTTTCATAATTAGGTTTTTCTTTAAATTGTGCTACTTGATAAGAAAAATCATTTTCTTTATCACCAGCTTGAATATAACCATAACCAGTAGCAGGATAAGTAGGAATAATCCCGAAAGTAACCAAGTTTCCACCCCTTGCTAACTCTTGTGATTTGTTAATGTTTTCCCAGAAGACATCAACTTTTGTGATTAGATGGTCAGCAGGAACAACTATCATTGTTTCAGTTAGAGCAGCAAACCTTTTGATATAGGCATAAGAAAGAGCAATACAAGGTGCTGTATTCATCCCAAATGGTTCAATAATTATATTTTTAGAAGGTAAGTCAGGTAAGTGTTTTTTAACTAATTTAACCTGTGATTCTGCTGTGACTACAAAAATCTTTTCTTTGGGTAACTCTTCAAGAAGTCTATCCATGGTTAATCTAATCATCGATTTATCACCCACTACATCTAAAAACTGTTTTGGTTTAGCCATTCTGCTTTGAGGCCAAAATCTTGTTCCTGAACCACCAGCCATTATTACAGCAATCATTTTAACTCCTTTGTAGTTATATTAGTTTCTATAATCAATAATTTGTGTATCTTCGTTTGTTTCTATTAGCCAATAATCTTCATCATCAGGGCTTTTATTTAAAAGTATGTTGGAAAAGCTGATGTTGACCTTATTGTTGGAGAAATCACCATACTGAAGTCTTTCTATTAAGCTAGTACTTTTACTAACTTCAAATTCGATCTGATTAATATTAGCAAGGGAATTACTTTCAGTAAGCTCAATACTTACATTATAAGATTTGTCTAGCTCTTGAATATTAACCTTATCAGCATCCCACACCTTTTTTATAAGATATTCTAAATTTAAAGATACAAATGATGAATCAGCATAAGTAATAATAAGTCTATCTTCTTGCGATTGATAAATATAAATCACACTATCATGCAAAGAAATTGTTTCTTTATTAGGTGAGAAATAAGCAATGTGGAGATTGTTCTTATCAAAATATATCTTTCCTTGAGATTCTGTAGTGTGGTCAAGATCAGAAAAATAAGAACTACTTTCCATATCAGCTATAAAACTGGTAATTTCATCATACTTAGTAGTTATTTTCTCATATAAATCCTGAGAAGAAATTCCCCATAATAGCGCAGTCATATTACTCAGAACTAGTAATAATATGTAAATTTTATTCGATACCATATATCTTTAAATCCTCTAAGCTAGCAATTACCTCACGTGATTTAGACCCCTTATGCGGTCCTACAATATTAGCTTGTTCTAGCATATCTATTAATCTACCTGCTCTAGCATAGCCTATTTTAAAAGACCTCTGAAGCATAGAAACAGAAGCAACATCAGAAGTTACAACTAATCTAGCAGCTTCTACAAATAAATCATCATCATAATCAAAAGCTTCAGCATCTTCTGGATTTGTGACTATTTTTTCCATTCTAAAGGCAGGTTTGGGTTGTGTTTCTAAATATTCAATGATTTCATTAATCTCATTATCAGATACATAAGCACCATGTATTCTTTGAATCTTACTAGTTCCAGGTGGTACAAAGAGCATATCCCCCTTACCAAGAAGTTTCTCTGCTCCCATTTCATCTAAGATAACTCTAGAGTCCACACGAGAAGAAACTTGGAAGGCTATTCTTGCTGGGAAATTAGCCTTAATTACACCTGTGATAACCTTCATAGAAGGTCTCTGGGTAGCTAGAATAATATGCATTCCTACTGCTCTTGCCATTTGGGCTAATCTAGTTATTGGAACTTCAATTTCCTTACCAGCAGTCATTATTAAATCAGCAAACTCATCTACGATAATCACGATATAAGGCATCTTGTCATATTCAGGACTTTCATCTTTCTTAAGCTTACTATTAAGTTTCTCAACTTTCTTATTATAACTAGCCATCTCTCTTACTTTAAGTTCTTGTAACTGGCCATACCGTCTTTCCATCTCTTCTACAGCCCATTTAAAGGTTTCTAAGACTTCTTCTGGGTCAGTAACCACATCAGTCCAAAGATGAGGAATACTGCCATATCCAGCTAATTCTACTCGTTTAGGGTCTATTAGAATCATTCTAACTTCATCAGGGGTAGTTCTAACTAAAAGATTTAAGATGATTGTGTTAATACAAACTGATTTACCAGAACCTGTCGCACCTGCTATTAAAAGATGGGGCATTTTAGCTAAATCAGCAACTACAGCTCTTCCTGAAATATCTTTTCCTAAACCTATAGCAAGTTTGCTATCATTTTTCTGCATTTCTTCTGATAACATAATCTCTTTGAGATAAATTATATCTCTATGCTTATTAGGTATTTCAATTCCTACCAAACCTCTACCTGGGATAGGGGCTTGAATTCTTATGGAAGTAGCTTTAAGGGCAAGACCTAAATCATCCGCATAAGAGGTGAACTTATTAACTTTTACACCTGGGGCTGGCTTTAATTCATACTGGGTAATTATTGGACCAATATTGACATTTACAACCTCAGCTTCAATTCCAAATTCAGCTAGCTTCTCTTTGAGAATAATACTAGTCCTCTTGATATTTGCTTCTATTTCATTTTTATCATAATCAGTAATTCGTTTATCAATCTTTAAAAATTTATCAATATTAGGCTTAACATATTTTTCTGTCTGCCCCATTTCCCCTTCAATTACGGAAGCTTTAGGCCGTTTAACAGAAACTAGCTTTGCTTGTTCAAACTGATTTATCTTAAAGTTATCATCATCATCTTTACTTGCTTTAGACTTATCTTTCTTATTAAAACTTGGACTATCTTCTAAAGGGTCCTCAGAATCTTTTATAAAATCTTGGTGATTATTAATTGCAATTTCAGGACTTTTCTCTTCTTGCTTATGCTTGGCAGAATCTTGACTAAGTATCTCCTGCTTATCTCTACGATCAGCTTTTATCTCAGGATCATGACCTTCATCACTATCATCATCTTCTTCATTTTTACGGAAGAAAGGAAATAAGAGAGCCTTTCCTACTGCAATGAAAGTAGTTTTAACTGGATCCCAACCAAATATTAAGAGTATATCAAGAATAAGAGTAATTATTAGAAAGGCAGTTGTACCTTTACTCCCAATAATTACAATTAATCCCTGGTTAATTGCTTTTGCTATAATTCCATTAACAACAAGGGGAGCTTGCATGAAGAAATTGGCTAACAAGAGCTGAATAAAGAAAAAGAAGCCCATAATTAGGGTTATATTATGTCTTAAATCAGACTTTTTATCACCAAACAAAGAAATTAGATTCTTAATTATAAAGCCTAACATAAAAATCATTACTAAGTAGTGACCTGCCAACCAAGACAAACCATAACCAACACTTGCCCCTAGTAAACCAACATTATTGTTCAAGGCAAGATCACCATTAAAAATAGACCAGAAGCCATCTACTTCAATTTTCTGATTTATTAAGTTAATATCACTACTTAGATCAGAGTTATCAATAATTAAGGCATAGATAATCAGAGAGCAAAAAATGATAGCAAAAACTCTTAAAACCTTTAATAAAAATGCTCTATATTGATTATTATTTGTCTTTACGACTTCTTTCTTCTTTTTCTTTTTTGCCATTCATCTCTTCCTTATTTTTTATACATTGAATCTAATGTTTAATATATCTCCATCTTTAACAATATATGTTTTTCCTTCTAGACGGAATAAACCTTTATCACGTAATGCCTTTTCTGAACCTAAAGCTATCAAATCATCATAATTAAAACATTCAGCACGGATAAAACCACGAGCTAAATCAGAATGTATCTTTCCTGCTGCTTCAACCGCATTTGCCCCTGCTTCAATAGTCCAAGCTCTGACTTCATCACTACCAACAGTAAAGAAAGATAAGTAACCCAGTATATCATAAGAGAACTTTGTTAATCTATCTCGAGCAGATTCTTCAATTCCCATATCTTCCATAAAGACTTCTTTTTCTTCTTCGTCAAGTCCATTAAGTTCAGATTCAAACTTACCAGCAAATTCTAATATTGGAAAATTATGGGAAACTTGCTCAATAATTTCTTGATTTTGTCCATACTGATTTTCATCTGTATTCAAGATTAATAAGAGAGGTTTTTGACTAATAAATTGGAATCCTCTGATAGATTTTTCTTCCTCTTCAGGTAAGTTTAAGCTTCTTAAAGGTTTTTCAGCATTTAAATGTTCAATCACACTATTGATAGCCTTTTCCTCAATCTGTAAGGCAGGAGTTTTTATCCCTCTTTTATAGCTAAGTGCTATTTTTTCTAATCTTTTCTCGGCAATTATAAGGTCAGATATTATCATCTCAGCCTCAATTGTTTCAATCTCTGAAATGGGGTCTGGCTTACCATACATTTCATCCAGCACTGAATCAGAAAAATTTCTAACTACTAGGGCAAGAGCATCTGTATTCTTAAGTAAAACCATTCCTTGACCTGACATTAGTTCTTGTTTTTGATCGCTTTTATTAACACCAGCAAAATCTATATATTCAATGGTTGCATAAACTGTCTTCTTGGGATTATACATGTCTGATAATTTTGTAATTCTCTCATCTACTACATTTATAACCGCTTGATTTGGTTCTGATTCCCCTTGACTGTAAGCAGATACTTCAATATCCATTCCTGTAAGAGCGTTAAATATTGTCGTTTTACCACTTTTAGGTAATCCAATTAATCCTATCCTCATATCCTTTCCTCTATTTATCTTTTTTTAAATAATTTATCTCTTGTTTAGTTAAGAAACGCCATTGACCTTGAGGTAATCTACCCAATTGAATATTACCGATTTGGGTTCTCTTTAGACTTAAGACCTTAAGTTCAACGACTTCCAACATTCTCCTAATTTGTCTTTTACGACCTTCTTTTAAAACAAATTTCAGAGCAGTTTTTCTTTCTCCATTTCTTCTAACAAATACACCTGCTGGTTGAGTAATACCATCTCCAATATCGATACCTTGGCGGAGTTGGGTAAGTTGAGCTTTATTAACATTGCCAGCAACAACAACTTGATAGACCTTTTCTTCTTTGTATCTGGGATGAAGTATCTTATTAATCATCTGTCCATCATTAGTTAAGAGAAGGAGTCCTTCTGAATCTTTATCTAAACGACCTACAGGCTTAACAAAGTCTAGTTCTGGAGGAATAATAGAATAAACAGTTGATCTATCATATTCATCTGACCTAGTCACAACCAGTCCTTTAGGTTTATTCAGCATTAAATATACCAAAGGGATATCTAAATTAATAGCCTTTCCGTCTAAGAGGATTTTATCCTCAAGTTCTGTAACATCAGTAGCTAAATCGAGGCAGACTTTTCCGTTAACTTTAACTTTCCCTTCTAGGATATACTCCTCAGCTTTTCTTCTTGAGCAACCTGTGCTCTTAGCTATATACTTATTAATTCTCATTTACCAATCTTCCAATGTATTTTGTATAATTTTAGTAAACAGGTCTTCGTAAATTCCTGTTTCTGCATCTATTCTATTATCATAATCAGCACTAGTTACAGCATTATTTACAGCATATCTTTTTGCTATTGCTAGATTTTTATTTTCATATAAGACTTTATCATTTACCAAATCTGTCATTTTAACAGAAAAGTTCATTTTAACTTGATACTCTTCTACGTTATTAGCAGAATCTGAGCTATAAATAATTTCTTCATAGAAAATAAGTGAACACTCAAGTAAGACATCCGGACCATCAGTTACAAGTAATAGTCTTCCATCTCTTTGAAAACTATCAGAGAGGTATTCAAAGATATCAATATCCAAATCACTTTCTGTAGTTTTATTTTCTACAGGTAGAATTCTCAGCGTTTTTAGATATGGATATTGATTAGTTCTTAGCGAATAAGAGCATCCGAACATTGCCATAAGACTAATTACAATAAAAAATTTAATAAATTTCTTGACCATGTTTGTAAGGTCTATAAATTATTGTATTTGTCAAGTAATAGTTTTTAATTGTATTTTTTGACATAGAATAAACTAAAATTTTTTAATTATTAACAGATAAACGGAGGAAAGATGGAGAAAAAATTTCTCTCTAAAAGTGAGGCTGCAGAATACTTAAAGATAACTGAAAGTGTAATCGATGAAATGATTTCACAGAAGGTATTTGAAGTAAAGACAGTTGGAAAAAGTATTAAAATTGATGTGAACTCGATTGATAGTTGGTTAGAAAGTCTTAATGAACAGGAAGTCATAGACTTAGCAATGAAGAAGACTATTTGTCGTTTTAGAGAATATTTTAGAACAGAATGTATTTTTTTAGATTTCGAAGCTAAAACTAAATACGAAGCAATTAGGGTAATGTCTGAAAAAGCCAAAGAGTTAAAATTAGTTAAAGATGCACGCTGGCTATATGAAGTAGTTGTTGCTAGAGAAGAACTTGTATCAACTGCAGTAGGAAATGGAGTAGCTTTATTACACCCTAGGCATCTACATCCTTCTAAGATAAAGAAACCTACTGTCCTCTTTGGAAGATGTCCTGATGGTGTAGATTTTGATTCTCCAGATGAAAAACCTGTTACTTTATTCTTTATGTTACTTTTACATGATGATAAACAACACCTTTTCTCTTTATCTTATTTATCAAAAATCATGCTCAATGAAGATAATATTAAAATTCTTAACAAAACTAATAATATCCAAGAGATTCACAGTCTCTTAGCAGACATTTAATTTAGCATTTTAGCTTAATACTTATTTCATTACACTTTATTATAGCGAAATGTTTGGTTCATTTCGCTATAATCTTTTATTTTGGAGGTTAAATGCAAGAAATTGAGAAAGATACAAAAGCTTTCCAAGTAGGCCATAAAAGTAGAATCCAAGCAAGATATATGAATGAAAGCCTTGAAAATTTTCATGCTCATGAGATTTTAGAACTAATCCTTTCAATTACAATTGTTAGAAAAGATACTAAAGTTTTAGCAAAAACACTATTAAATACCTTTGGTGGTTTAAACTCAGTTATGAATGCCTCAGCTGAGGATTTACAAGAGATTCCAGGTGTTGGACTTAAAACAGCTACCACGATTAAATTATTTAAGGATGTTAATGTTTATCTCATGCGGGAAAAAATGAATAGAATCCATGTTTTTAAATCTGTTGAATCAGTCCATAATTACCTAATACTTAAGTATAGAGGTGTTAAGAATGAAGAGTTCAGAGTCCTGTATGTTAATAGTAAGAATATACTCTTAAAAGATGGACTTATTTCTAAAGGGATTTCAACCAAGACTTTAATAGATTTTAGATTAATTGCCAAAGAGATATTTAATATTTCAGCAACAGGCATAATTGTTGTTCATAATCATCCATCAGGCGACTGCAAGCCATCAAATCAAGATATTTCTACTACTAATAATCTTAAGTCTTTCTTAAATCATTTAAATGTACGTTTGCTAGACCATTTTATTGTAGGATATGATGAAATATTTTCTTTTGCTGAAGAGGGACTTCTGTAAGCCACATAGTCTATTAGAGCTTTAGTAATACTTTGCTAAAGCTAGGTATCACAGGTTAATAGTGCATATTCTTTTAGATAAATAATATAGTTCTATTCTCAAAAATCTACTGCATTATTTAGATTTTAGCTAAAAGAAAGAGCAATAAATCAAGTATTTTATTGCTCTTTCTTACTTTATTAAACCCGAAGTTATTCTGTTAACATCTGAGAATATTGTCGCCCTTCAGGATTAAGCTTCTTCTATGATATATTTAATTTGGATATTTTCATTATTTCTTACGACATCCAAGACTACTTCATCTCCAACAAAGATATCGATAATTGCTAAATTGATATCATTCCTATCTGCTAAAACAACTCCATTAATTCCTATGAGTTTATCTCCTAGTAATAAGCCAGCTTCTTTACAAGCTGAATTGTCTTTTATTTGAACTACTGTTAATTCTTGTGAGCTACTTGTTCTTGAAGAAGAGGCATGTACTTTAAAACCATAGTCTATAGTCCTTATTTTACCAAATTGAACTAATTCATAGACAACTTTTTTTACCCTATTGATTGGAATAGCAAAGCCTATACCTACAGAGCCACCAGACTCTGATAAAATGAAGGTATTTATACCTATCACTTCCCCTTGGACATTTACCAAAGGACCACCACTATTACCTGGATTGATAGCAGCATCTGTCTGAATCATCCTCTTATATATCTTATTATCACTAGTACTGGGATCACTAAAATTTCTATTCAGAGCAGAAATTACTCCAAATGAAAGGGTTGGCTTCGAATCTTTGATAATGAAGCTATAAGGATTACCTAGGGCAATAGCCCATCTACCAATTTGTAATTTATCAGAATCAGCTATTTTAGCGCAATCATGATTATCACCAGCAATTTTTAAAACTGCAATATCATGTTCATCTGCAACTCCTACTAATTTGGCTTGACTGTGCTGCCCATCATTGGCCACGACAGTTATTTCAATAGCTTTTTCAACAACATGAGCATTGGTTATAATATAGCCATCTTCTGTTATTATTACACCTGTACCCACTGATTTGACATCCCTATAGCGGGGATAATAACCAAAGAATTGATCAAAGATAGAGTAAGGTCTATTTCGCACACTTTCTCTCTTGAGAACATTTACAGAAACTACTGATTTTGAAATCTCTTGGGCAGATAAAACAATTTTACTTTCTAAATCTAAAGCTAAAGTAGAATCTTTGAAAATAGTAGATTTAAAGGCATCAAATTCTTCTTGAGTAATATATTTAGACTTATCCTCATTTGCATCATCCATAAAGAAACCTGTATAGGTTATCACAACTAGAAATATTATATTTATGACTATAATATATATCGATGTTTTGCTATGTTTCACGTGAAACCTCTTATAATATTTTATTAATTATTGATTTAATTTCCTTGATATCACAGCTAGTATTATAGCAGGGGCCATTAGGTCTTGAATTTAAGATACCAATTACGGGAATCTTATCAATATCCTTAATTCCTTCAGTTAAATCACGATGGCAAGCTACAGCCAAGATAATTTTAGGACGAATATCTTTGATGATTTTCCTAGCTAGAGTACCACCTGTTGCAATTCTTACCTTGATACCATACTCTGTTTGAATCGCTTTAAAGTCTTGGATAAGGCATTTACCGCAATCGTGGCAGTTATCTATATCACTTGTTACTTTGTAGGGGCAGTCAGCATTTTGTAGGCAATGAGGGAGAAGAATAAGAATATCTTTCCTGTCATATTTAGCAATTTGTTTCTTTCTTATATTATTATTATAGGCTATAAGCAATCTAGAGAATTTTTGATAATAGATACTTTCGCTATCAAATAGTTTATGAATTATTGGATAAAATAAATGGTAGAAACAATAATAACTTATTCCAGTTAGGATGAGAATTTTCTTTGATTTTACATTTATTAGGGAGATACTTATACCAAAGGCTAAAATGAAGATAAGAAGTCCTATGAGGAAAAACAGACTATCGGTAGTTAAGTTAAAAAAGGTTATTTTATCCCTGAAGGGGTAGATGATAAAAACTAGTGATAGAAGTGATATAGTTAGCTTAAGAGCATAACTATAAAGGTGCTTACCCAAGTTTTTCATTAACATTTAACTTAGCCCCAAGGTTGTAAGCATGGGCTGTCATTACTTTTTTACCTTGTGGTTTAACTTCAGTGACTAGCACTTGTCCCCCATTACAAGAAACCACAAAACCTTCATTCTTAATAATTTGGGTAATTACTCCTGGGGGATAAATATTTTCATCTGAATATTTTTCAGCTCTAAGTATCTGCAGGTCTTTACCTTGTCTTTGGGTTCTTGCTCCAGGTTGATAAGAAAGACCTCTAATTTTTCCCAGTATATTATATAGGTTAGCATTCCAATCAATAAGCAAATCATCTTTTTCTACTTTTTGGCAATAAGTAGCTTGAGAATCATCCTGTTTAATAAGTTCATATCCTTGTTTTTCAATACCTTGCAAGGTTTCCAATAAGAATTCAGCACCTAAAGTAGCCATATAGTCAGAGTATTCTGAAAAATTCATCTTAGGGGGAACTTGAATCTTTTTCTGATTTATAATAGGACCAGCATCCATAGCAGCAACAATTTTAAAAATAGTCAAAGCAGAAATTTCATCATTACGAAAAAGAGAGCTTTGGAGGGGTGAGGCTCCTCTTAAGTCAGGTAGCAAAGAGGGATGGAGATTTATACAGCCAAGAGAGGGTATTTTCCTAAGCCTTTTGCCCAAAAAGCCACCATAAGCGACCGTTACTAGTATATCTGGACTTAGATCACTAATTTCTTTTAAAACATCCTCAGAATTGATATTTGAAGGCTGAATTATTGGCAGTTTTAATTCCAGGCTGCTAATTTTTACAGGACAGGGCGTAACCTTCCTATTTCTTCCTCTAGCTTTATCAGGTTGGGTAACAACCAGAATTGGTTTAAATTTACTTGAGTTTAAAATCTCTAAACTTTTAACAGCAAATTCAGGTGTACCTAGGAAGATTACTTTTTTAATTTGATCAGTCTTGTATATTTTCGCCATTTGATTTTGTTTGGTTAATATAATGATCGATTTTATTTTTATGCATAAGATATTTCAGTTTGTTGAGGTGATCTACAAAAAGTACACCATTCAAATGGTCAAATTCATGTTGGAAGACCACAGCAGGGAATTCAGAGAATTCTTCTTGGAAGAAATTACCGTCAACATCTTGAGCTTTAATTTTTATATGACTTGGTCTTTTAACTTTTTCAAAAACATCAGGCACACTTAAGCAGCCTTCTTCGTGAGTAATAAGTCCTTCAGAAAAAGTAATTTCAGGATTAATAAAGACTTTTGGACTTTTAGTAGCTCCTTCTTGGGCCCAATAAAAATCGACTACAAAGATGCGTTTACTTACTCCAACTTGAGGGGCTGCTAAACCAACCCCATCAGTTACATACATAGTATAGGTTAGGTCATCCACAAACTTTTTGAGTTCCTCGTCAAAATCTGTAACAGGTTCAGCTGTTAATCTGAGTACCTTATCCCCAATAATTCTTATCTTGAGGAGTTTTTTTTTATTTGTTTTCGCCTTTTTCATCCACTTTTCCTACTACTGCACTTTTGACAACTTCAATAACTGTGTGTGTATTTTTATCAATTTCAATAGACATTGTATTTTTATCGCTATCTACTTTAACAATTTTACCAAGTATTCCACTACTTAGTTGAATTTGATCATTTTTTTGTAAGCTATCAAGCATATTTTGATGTTCTTTTTGCTGTTTTTTCTGTGGTCTTAATATTAAAAAATAGAATATTAAAGCGAAGGGAACCATCATGATAAGCATACTCATGAAGCCATTACCTTGTTGTCCACCTTCACCTGCAGGAGGTGCAGCCATCATTAAACTAGTTATTATATTACTCATTTATTTCTCCTTTTATTAAGTTAAGTTCTATAAAAATATCTCTTATTTTAAGTCAATACTTTTCTGATACTTATGCAGACATTATCTATTTTGCATAAAATTTTCAAACTCAGCTACTTTTTCAACTAATTTCTTATAGAGGTCTTCATACTTGTCCCTATCCTCTTGTTTCCCAGCATTTTCTAGTTCAAGCCCAATTTGACTTAAATCTCCTAAAGATAAGTTTGCTGCAGTACCCTTTAGGGTGTGGCCGTTGTTTCTTATCATCAGGCCATTATCTTCTTGGACAGCTTTTTTAATATCTATAAGGATACCTTGAGCGAATTCAAGGAAGTCCTCAAGGAGTTCGTTGAGTAGCTCTTCATCTCCAACTCTTTCAATTGCATCCTGATAATCGAAAATATTCTTACTCATTATTCCTCCATTTTATAAAGTATTATTAAAATAAAATATACTTTTAAACCTGTCAACTATTATTTTATAGCAAATTCTAGCAAAGCAATTTCTATGTCAATGACTTACTTTAAGTAGGGGGATTGTTCACCTGGCTTTCACTTTAGCAAATGAAGAAAATTCTATAAGGAGAAAATAGTAGATGAAATAGCAATATTTTTCTTGTTTATTTCTTTTTGTATCCTTAGGAAAAGACCTCTTTCCTCCCCTATTCATCATTTATCCTTCCTTTACAGTCTTTCGATGAAACCTGGACTTTCATCGAAAGACTGTAAAGGAAGGAATAAGGATGCTACAAGGATAAGATTAGAGCTTTGAACTTGCTAGAGATTAAATTATGTCAAGATATTGGGCATGCAAGTTATAGCATATAGAAATGATATTGTAAGAATATAAAGTTTATTTTTAAAATTAAATGCTTGACAAATAGATAAAATATATTAATTCTAATTTCGTAGATATAAGGAGTTATCACATGAACAAAGTTTATTTAAATGTTAAAAACTATGTCCAAAATGTCTTGTTAATTTTGTTAGTTATGTTTTGTTTAAATGCCTGTGAAGACAAGTCAACTAAAGCAGAAATTAGTCAGATATTTGTTTCACCAGATTCTTTAAGTTTTGACGAGGAAAACATTAGTAGTGTAATCACTTTAACATCTGATAGTAGTCGAGAAGTAGAGTGGGAAATCACATCAAAAGCTCAATGGATAGAAGTTGATTACGATAGCGGTAGCCTTGCTGATGAAGAGGTCATTCTGGATTTTAGAGCTATCCCCTACACCTTGTGGCCTGGGACTTACCAAGATTCAGTAAAGTTCTCTTCTGCTTCAGGTTCTGTGTGTAAAGTAGATCTCTATCTTGAAGTAAGGGAAAAGCACCCTTACGGAGTTTTAACAATAGATAGTCTCTTAATGGCTAATTTAGTTGAAGATTGTTCATTTAAGCTTAAGAATTTAGGAACTGATAGTCTTGTTTGGAATCTTCATAAGACAGAAGAATGGCTAGAAATTAGTCCTACTTCAGGCATACTTGCCAGGAACAGACATACTTTGATTCGAGTTAGTGTTGATAAGCATAATATGGATCCAGCAATTCATCAAGGTGAAATTTTAATTACCTCTAATTCTTCATCTGGTAACATCACTCTTCCTTACCTTATTGAAATCCCAGAAATACCTATCTTAGAGTTGGACCAAACAAAGATCAGGTTCATGTATGATGAAGATGTTGATTCCTTGCATATTATAAATCAGGGAAACAGTCCTTTAGAATGGAGAGCGATAATAGATGGATCATTTGTGACTTTAACAGGAGATTCAGGGAGTATAAACGCTAAAGATTCTGTCTGTGTAGGGATTGAAATAGACAGAAGCGATTTGAGTACTGGAGTTCATTCAGGTGAAATTGCTTTTACTAATGGTGAAAATGAAATAGGGAGTGTGCAAATTGAAGTATTTAACTACGCAGAAAGTAATGGTAATAGATTTTTAGATTTCAATATTGCAGATGCTAGATTTTCCAGACAACTTAATAAAATAATTGCTTTGTCCAATATCCCTAATCATGGTTTATATATAATAGACCCAGTAAGTGGTGATGACCAATATGTAAATCTATCCTATGAATCCTCATGTCTTTCTCTATCTCCCAATGGTCTATATGCTATAGTTGGGCATGATTATATCGCGAGTTATGTGAACTTACAGTCAATCTGTGTTGAAAGCGTCTATCTAATTTCAGGAAAAGCTGGTGATATTGTTTTAGATAATAATGGTTTCTTTCATGTCTTCCCTACTCAAGCTCAATGGACTCATGTATCGTCTGTGGAACTAGCAACAGGAAATGAACAAATTGACACATCATTAATTTATAGTGGTTGTAAGGGGAGATTACATCCTTCAGGCAACTATATTTATGCATCTAATGATGCAATAAGCCCTGGTAATATTTATAAATTTAATATTAGTAATGGTTATGCAGATTATCTGTACGATTTTCCCTACACAATTCCTAACCTAGTACCACGCTATTTCCCAAACTTATGGTTAGCTCACGATGGGACAAAAGCTTATTCTGGCAATGGTGAAATATTTACTACAACAGATTTACAGGAATCAGATATGCTTTACCAAGGTGACTTTTCAGGGATTGATAGAATTGCTTGGTTGGATGATAACCCCAATTCAAGTGATTTATATTTAATTGAAACTGGATCATATTTAGCTGAAACAGAAGTTAAAATTTATGACAGTAATAATTATACTTATATCAGAGGATATTCATTACCTATATTGCAATTCCCAAATTATATGAGCATTCAGAATCGCCAAGCCAAAGGTAAATATGTTTTTTCTAACGATTCAGCTGATAGTTTATTCTGTTTAGCAACAATATCTGGTTCAAGTTATTGGTTATTGCTTTCCTTTGATAACTAACTAGACGAGTAGATTGAAGTATTCCACTAAGGAAAACATAAGGAGAATTAAATTTTTATTGACATTATTATGTCTTAAGTATTTACTTGTTAAAATATATTAAGATTCGTAATAAATACTTAAATAAAGCCTTTAGAAGACCTATTTTGTGTTTGGAGGAAGGATATGGATTATAAAAAAAGAGTGGATGAGATATTAAATAATTCAAAGCTAATAATAGATTCTGACCCTGAAAGTGTTATAAAACAAGTCCTAGATCTTTATTCAGAATTCGAAGATAGTAGTGATTATGAAACAACTGGCCAGCTCTGTAAATTTATAGGGACACTATATCTAAAAAACGGTAATTCCGCTTCAGCACAAAAATTTTATTTTCAAGCAATTTCAAATTTCAAGTTAGTGGATAATTTTAATGAGATTGCCAAAATATATAATAATTTAGTAATTTCAAGCTATTATTTACATAAGTATGAGATGATTGAGGAGTATAGCAGGTTAGCATTAGATTATTTTGAGAAGTCAAGAGATGCTGGAGGTATTATATCTGTCACTAATAACTTAGCTAAGTATTACCGTAACATCAATTCCTATGATAAGGCCTTTGTCCTCTTAGAAGACACCTTAAAGAGGTATAAGAATGAGATGGATCGAGAAGACTATTTAGTCATGTCGGCTAACTTCGCAAATGTTTGTCTTAATAAGGGTAATATAGAGAAGGGGCTAGATATTCTGCTTGATTTGAGTGATAAGGTTAAGAATACTAAGTTCTACAATGCTAGTGCAGTTATCCATCTTTATCTTACAGAATACTATGAATCTATCGGAGATTATAAACTAGCTCTTGAAAGCCATAAAAAACGCTATAATAGTGCTATAATAGGCAGACAGGAAAGTATATCTAGTGATATTAATAACTACTTAAACACTTTGAATATTGATATTGACCGATTACAATATGAAAGAACTCTAAAGCAAAATAAAGAGCTAATTCAGGCCCATGACTTAGTAACAAGGAAAAATGGTTTTTTAGAGACATTAATTAACACTATTCCTATACCCTTATTTTATTGTGATAATAACTTTATTTATTTAGGATGTAATGATTCTTATACTAAATACTTTAATAAAAGTAGAGAAGAAATTATTGGTAAGCAGGTTGGTTTTACATTAGTCAATCAAGAAGAGATTGCTTATCTTACTCAGATGACTTGGGAAGCAAAAAGCAGTAATAAATCGATAAAGTTTATTGCTAATATTACCAAAAAAGAGGGAGTCACAAGGACTGTTGAAATTGTATATAGTAATTTCTTTGATGAATCTAGTGAGCCTAGTGGTATGCTGTGTATGTTAAAAGATATTACTGCTGATATTGAACAACAAAAAGTGGTTAAAGAACTAAATGCCCACCTTAAATCAATTTTAGAAAGTGCCCCAAAAGTTTATATCTGTTCAATTGATAGAAACTATAAATACACTTACTTTAATAAGAATTATGCTCAATCTGTAAAAAGGCATATAGGTTTAGAAGTTAAAAAAGGCTTTGATTATTTCAGAAGATATCAGAGTCAAGCTGAAATCTCTGATAAAAGAAAGCTCTTGAGTAGAGTCTTTGCAGGTGAAACTATCTCAGGAGTTAGGGAATATACAAATCTTGAGAAGCCTGAAATATTACAATACTATTATTCCCCAATTATCGAAGATGATGGTCAGATAATTGGTGCAACTGTATTTTCCTATGATATTACGATGCGAGTTTTGGCACAGAGAGATTTAGCCCTTTCCAATAAGACTAAAGACAAATTCTTCTCAATCATTGCTCATGATTTACGTTCTCCGATTGGCAACATTAAGTCTGCTTTAGAGTTCTTAACAACAGAAAGAGATCTTTCTCAAGAAGACTTGATGGAGATGTTAGATAAACTATCCAGCTCCGCTATCAATACATATGATTTACTAGAGAATCTCTTGCAGTGGTCTTTAACCGAGAGGGGTCTAATTGAAAATAATTCTGAATATTATTATTTAAGTGAGTTAATTGACCAAGCTATTAAGATTACCAAGAATATCGCCCATAGTAAAAATATCCAGCTAGAAACCTTGTGTTCTTCTGCTATCCAGGTGTATGTAGATAAAAATATGTTTTTCACTATATTAAGGAATTTAATAAATAATGCTATAAAGTATTCTTACGAAAACTCATCAATTATTATTAGGGCAACAAGTGATGATAAATATGCTCTTATAAAGGTAATTGATCATGGTATTGGTATTAAAAAAGAAGTAATTCCTTATTTGAATCAAATGGATAAAACAGTAACAACCTATGGAACTTCAGGTGAGAAAGGGTCTGGTTTAGGACTAGTCTTATGTAATGAGCTTGTAACAAAAGTAGGCGGAAAGCTATGGGTTGAAAGCCAAGAAGGTAAGGGTTCAACCTTCTACTTCACTATCCCGGTAAAAGATAAATATTAATGGAAATTATTTGTGTAAGATTGAATCCTGGAGCTAGACTTAAGGAAGCAATCTATGAGCTTGCAAGCAGAAAAAAGATTAAAGCTGGGATAGTAGTAACTTGTCTTGGAAGTTTAAAAAAAGTAAATATTCGTTTAGCTGGAGCTGAAAATATTCTTTGCAAGACTCAAGCTTATGAGATTCTTTCCTTAACTGGAACTTTTAACAATAAAAATCAAGGGCATTTTCACATATCAGTTTCTGATAAAAATGGAGCATGTTGGGGTGGTCATCTCTTAGATGATAATATAATTGCAAGTACTGTAGAAGTTGCCATAGGCATAATCCCTAATACTAGTTTCCTAAGGGAAAATGACCCAGAAACAGGTTATTTAGAATTGGTGGTGAAATGATTTATTTAGATAATGCAGCAAGCTCTTTCCCCAAAGCACCTGGTGTAAGCCAAGCTCTTGCTGATCATATTAATAATATTGCAGGTAATACAGGTAGATCTTCCTATTCAGGAGCAGTGACAAATTCTTTAATGATTTTTGAAACAAGAGAAAAGCTAGCCCAGCTACTAAATACAGGAGACAGCTCTCGCTTTATCTTTACTCAAAATGCTAGCCATGCTTTAAATATAGCAATTTTAGGTAGTGTGAAAGCTGGTGATAATATCTTAATCTCTCCCTTAGAGCATAACTCGGTTATGCGGCCTCTCTCCTACTTGCAAGAACACTTAGCTATAAATATCCATACTTTTAAGTTAAAAGACAATATGGATATTGATTGGGAAGATTTTTCTCAGCAGATAAAATCAAAGAAAATTAGCAAGATAATTACTATCCTAGCTTCTAATGTTACTGGAAGTATTCTTCCAATAGAGAAAATTGCCAGTTTTTGCAATAATTCTTCTATCGATTTAATAGTAGATGCTTCTCAATATGTAGGCTATGCCCCACTTAACCTGGCAAAGCTTAATGCCCAAGCAATCTGTTTTCCTGGTCATAAAGGTCTTTTAGGACCTAGCGGAACAGGTCTTCTTTGGCTAGGAGATGATTTTAATCCTCAAGCTTTAACTTTTGGAGGAACTGGTTCTAAATCTGAATCAATTATTCAGCCAGATTTTCTTCCAGATAAATATGAAGCAGGAACCCCAAACATTACTGGTATTTTTGGTCTCTCTAAAGCACTTGATTATCTTCTTGATTATGGCTTAGACAAGATTTTGAAAAAAAGAAGACAGATTTATACTTATCTACTTGAAAAAATAGCTAATATGGATGAAATTATTATCTATAGTAATCAGGATATTGATAGACAAATAGGCTTGCTTTCCTTTAATATTAAAGAGATGCCTTGTTCAAAAGTTACCTACCAGCTTGACAAAAAGGATATTGCGGTTCGAATGGGACTGCATTGTGCTCCTCAAGCTCATAGATTTATTAATACATATGACTTAGGGGGATGTGTACGAATGAGTCCAAGCTCTTTCACAAGCGAAAGAGAAATAGATACAACAGTTAAAACATTAAAAGAGATTATTTATGGATTTAAAAGATAAAGTTAAAAAGCTTACTGATTACAGTAAGTATTCTGGCTGAGGAGCTAAACTAAGTCCAGAGGTTCTGGACCGTGCTCTTGCAGGTATGGAGCAAGGCAATTATCCTAACTTGCTACTTGATTATTCTCACGCTGAAGATGCTGGTGTTTATAAAGTTAGTGATGATTTAGCTATTGTGCAAACACTTGATTTCTTTCCTCCTATAGTAGACGAAGCTTATCAGTTCGGACAGATTGCTGCTTGTAATGCACTTTCTGATATCTACGCTATGGGAGCTTGCCCTAAAACAGCTATGAGTATTGTCTGTTTCCCTGATGATACACTTGACATAACTATCCTTAGAGAAATTATGCAAGGTGCTTTGTCTATCTTAAAAGAAGCAGAAACAGCTTTAGTTGGAGGACATAGTATTAGTGACAGTGATATCAAATTTGGACTTTCAGTTACTGGTTTTGTTAACCCTAATAAGATTATCAAGAATAATAGTCCTCGCGATAAGGATCTTATCATCGTAACGAAACCAATTGGCACAGGTATCATCAACACTGTTCTCAAGGCCGATATGGCCTCACCAGAGCTAGTAAACTTAGCAGTCAAGTACATGACTCAGCTAAACAGGAAGGCAGCTGAGATAGCCCAAAACTATGATATTTCATGTGGAACTGATATAACTGGTTTTGGATTGTTAGGCCATTTAGTGGAAATGATTCAAGATTCACAGCTAGGAGCTCTAATAGAATATAAAAAAGTAGCTATACTACCGGAAGTACTAGACTTTGCTAAGATGGGTTTAGTTCCTGCGGGCACCTATAATAATAAGAATTACAGAAGCTGTTATATCAATGATATTGAAAAGCTTCCTCAAGAAGAAATAGATATATTATTTGATCCTCAGACTTCTGGAGGATTACTTTATGGAGTAAAAGCTGACCAAGCTGAGGCTATGCTTAAAGAATTATTAGAAGCGGGAATTGATGCATATATATGTGGAGAATTTAGTAAAGATATTAATAAAATTGAGGTAAAATTCTAATGGATTTTGTTATTACTTTTACATCTTCTCACCTTGCCATGTCTGCTAATAAAATTCTCAGTAAGCAAGAATATAAAAGCGAGGTGATTCCAACCCCCAGAGAAATTAGCTCTGAATGTGGTTTCGCCCTGCTTATTCAGGTGGAAAATGAGGAGACTTTAAACTTGTATTTTAAAGAAAAAAAGATAGTATATGATAAGATATATTTAAAGAGAGGAGATTTTTATGAAGATTGTAGATGGTAGAAAATTAGCCTGTCCTAAGCCTGTATTACTAACTAAAGATGCTATTAGTAATCCTGAGACTAAGCAAGTTGAGGTTATTGTTGATAATAAGGCTGCTTTAGAAAATGTAAAAAGATTTTTAACTAATTTTGGCTTTGAAGTAGAAAAAGTAACTACTCATACCATAAATGATAAGGCAGAATTCAGAATAACTGGCAATAGAGTTAATTCTGATCAAGATGAAACTAAGTTTGACGCTAATGACTATCCTTGTCCTATTCCGCAACCTTCACCTAAAGGTAAGACTATTTTTATTAAAAGTCAGTATTTAGGTCTAGGAGATGATGAATTAGGAGCCCTTTTAATGAAGGCCTTTATTTACACACTTAATGAAGTAGATAAGCTTCCAGAGAGAATCTTATTTATGAATTCAGGGGTGAAGCTTTGCTTAAAAGATGCAATAACCTTAGAAAACTTGCAGAAATTAGAAGCTAAAGGAGTTGATATCTTAGTGTGTGGTACTTGTTTAGACTTCTTTGGTGTTTCTGAAGAACTTAGAGTTGGTAAAATATCTAATATGTATGATATAGCAGGTTCTTTAACTAGTGATCCTTCGGTAGTTACTATTTAGATTTTTTACTAGATTTCTTCTTATATTCTGCAGCTCTGAGAAGTACTTGAGTAAGCTTGTTGATACTAATAGGTTTACTTAAGTAGTCATTCATGCCAGACTCAAGATACTTAGTTTCATCTTCAGTCTTGGCATTAGCTGTTACTGCTACGATATAGGGTTGTTTTATTTGGGAAGCATCTCTAATAATTTTCATAGCTGTAACACCATCCATGATAGGCATTTCAATATCCATGAGGACTACATCAAATTGCTTATTAAGAGCTATTTGATGTGCCTCTTCCCCATTACTTACCAATTGGGGTTTATAGCCTAACTTGTCCATAATAGTCATAATAAGTTTTTGGTTAATCTTATTATCTTCTGCTATCAATATTTCCAAGGGTTGCTTGCGGGCAAATGCTTTATCAATACTGTATGACTTCTTGTTTTCTTTGATAGACTTTTTAATATTCTTAGAAGCTGGAGCTAATTTTAGCTCTACAATAAAAGTTGATCCTTGCCCATATTTACTTTTAACAGAGACACGTCCTTGCATAGCATCTACTAATCTCCTAACAATAGCTAAACCTAGGCCTGTACCTCCCCTTTGACTTGTTACAGATGACTTAGTTTGAGTGAAAGGATCAAACAATCTCTTGATTTCTTTTTGCTTAATTCCAATTCCTGTATCTTTAACAGAAATCCTGTAATTATCATTATCATCTAATTTCTCAAAGGTAACAGTAATGCCACCTTGATCTGTGAACTTTACAGCATTATATATTATATTGAGAAGAATTTGCTTAATCCTAGTCTTATCTCCATGAAAGTAATTCTTTTCTGTTTTATCATAAGCAAATTTTAGGTAAAGATCTTTTTCTCTAGATCTGGATATTACAATTGTTTCTATCTCATTAAAGAGATCAATCATGGAAAAATCAGATTTTGATAGTTTAAAGTTAGTAGATTCTAATTTTGAAAAATCTAAGACATCGTTGATTACTTCTAAAAGGGTATCTCCAGATATTTTAATTGAGTTAACATAATCCTCTTGTTCATCACTTAAAGAAGTATCTCTAAGTAATTCTGTCATACCTAAGATACCATTGAGAGGTGTTCTTATTTCATGGCTCATTGTAGCCAAGAACTGGCTTTTAGCAATGTTAGCAGCCTCTGCTTTTTCAGTCTCTAGTTTTAATTTATTCTGGAATTCAATGAATTTAGTAACATCTCGAGAGATAATAGAAATCCCAACTATTTTACCATTACTAACTATAGGACTGGTAGATAATTCTCGATAAGACGTATTCTTAGCCTTATCAACTTTAATAGTCTTACTATCAGCAGAACCTGTAAATGCTCCTTCAATAAATTCCCTATGGGCTTCTAGTTTAGAAGAGTCCTTATTCTGATATAGATTCATCCCTATTTCGATCTTAAATCCATATTCTTCTTGAAGATGTTTTTGGTAAGACTTATTAAAATAAACGACATTTCCATTGATATCTAAAGAGATAATCATTTCATCAATACTCTCAAGTAGGTTGTTTAAATAGAGTTTAGTAGTGTTAAGTTCAGTATGGGTCTTAATCTCATCATCAATATCTCTATAAATAGCATAAAGACCATTAGTACCATCAGGAAATTTTAGTTTAGTACTAATGAGAGATACATTTATAGGATGACCATCCTTATGTAATCTGATAAGATTTAACTTAATTGTATCATGATATTCTAAATCTCTGTTTATCTGCCTTCCCTCTTCCCTATCTTGCTCAGAGCATAGATAGTCATCAATTGACTTACCGATTAATTCTCTTTTAGTATAGCCAAAAATATTTGTGAACATAGGATTTATATTGATAACAATACCTTCAGCAGTAGTTAAGGCAATAGCTTCAGGTGCATTTTCAAAAAGAGTTTGAAAGAGGACTTCTTGTTTGGCTAAACGATCTTCTATTGCTTGATTTTTTATAGCTGTTCTTGCATGTTCAATTATAGAATTGATTGCAATTGGAAGTCTATAAGAATATTGGGCATTACTTAAACTATAATCCTTAACCCCTAAAGATAATAAAATTTTGACATCATCCATTCTAGATCGTTCAACAAAGGCAAAAATTGGGATATTGAATTCTTCTGAAGAAAGAAGTTTAACTATTTCAAAACTAATTTCCCATTGAATATTGCAATAGAGAATAGCCAAATCAATTTCTTGGGTATTTACTATCTTTTTAAGTGTATTCCAATTGTTTGCACTGTAAGCAAGGCTATCAGGAAGATCTTGCTTAAGTCTCTGAACTGCATCTTCTAAATCTTGTTGAGATTGATGAATAATCAAAATTTTATAATTTTCTCTTTTCATATTGTAAAAAAATACTATATTATAATTTTAGTCAAACTAAAAAATAATTAATTTTATTTAATAGCTTGAATATTAAAGAAAAATAACTGACGAGGAAAAGAAATGAAGAAATTAATGGTTATATTATCTTTAGCTATACTTGTTCTTGCAGCCTGTCATAATGACAAACAAGAAGCTAAAAAGTATTATGTAAGTATCTTACCCCAAAAGTTCTTTGTAGAAAAAATTGTAGAAGACAAATTTGAGATTGCAGTACTAGTTAAACCTGGAGAAAGTCCAGCTACCTATGAACCAACAACCAAACAGATGATTGATTTAAGTAAAACAAAAGCCCTCTTCTCAATTGGAGTTCCCTTTGAACAGACTATTATTCCAAAACTTAAAGAACAATATCCTAACTTGGAAATTATTGCTACTGATAAAGGTATTAACAAGCACAGTCCTGAAAGTTTTGTAGATTTGTTTCATGACAGTCATTCACATCATGAACATGAAGTCCTAGAAAATAAGCATGAGCATGGCCATAAGCATGAAGGACTTGATCCTCATATCTGGCTTAGTCCAAAATTAGTTCAGCAACAAGTCAGAAATATTGCAGATTACTTCATCTCGACTTATCCACAAGATGCAGACTTCTTTGCAGACAATAGGGATAAATTTATCAAAGAATTAGAAGCTGTTTCTCAAGAAATCAAGGATATTTTTGCTAATAATGAAAATAGAGAATTTCTCTGTTTTCACCCAGCTTGGGGTTATTTTGCAGATGATTTTGATTTAAAGCAAATTCCTATTGAAATTGAAGGTAAAGAACCTACTCCGCAAGAGCAAAAAAGAATTATGGAATTTGCTAAAGACAAAGGAATTAAGTTTATTTTTGTTCAAGCCCAATTTGATCAGAAAATTGCTCAATCAATAGCTGAAGAAATTGGTGGATCTGTAATTTTGATTGACCCTTTAGCTCAAGATTATTTAAGTAACTTAAAAAATATCGCTAGCAAAATAGCAGAAAGTATGGAGCAATGAAGATAATAGAATTTAACAATGTGTATTTTAACTATGATAACAGCCCTACCTTGGTTGATATCTCTTTTTCGGTAGAGAAAAATGATTTTGTGGCTATTGTAGGTCCTAATGGAGGAGGTAAATCTACCCTTCTCAAATTAATTTTAGCTCAGATAGTCCCTTCTCAAGGGACTCTGACTGTTTTTGGAGATAAGAACTATAAATCATTAGAGAAGATTGGCTATGTTCCTCAGTTCACAACTCATCAGCATGATTTTCCCTTAAAGTTGATTGATATGGTTTTACAAAGTAAGTTAAGAAGTAATTCTTTTTTCACTCATTACAGCAAGCAAGACAAAGAGAATGCTATTAATATCTTAAATATGCTAGGAATAGCTGATTTTAAAGATAAATTTCTTTCAGAACTCTCTGGAGGCCAACGGCAACGTGCCTTAATAGCCAGAGCCTTACTTGATAAGCCTGAAATTTTGATTTTAGATGAGCCAACTGCCTCTGTAGATATATCAGTTGAACAAGACATTTACGATATTTTGAGAGATTTAAACAAGGATATGACAATCTTACTAGTTACTCATGATGTAAGCTTTGTTTCTAAATATGTTAATAAAGTATTTTGCGTTAATAGATATCTTCATTCCCATAAACTTGATGATCTTACAGAAAAGGATGCTCAAGAAGTTTATAACCAATCAATGAAGATGATAAAACATCAGTGTGGATTATAATTATGGATTTTTTCACTTCTCTTTTTACTGTTTCATTTCTTAGAAATGCCCTCTTAGCAGGCTTGCTAGCAAGTATAGTTTGCGGGGTTACTGGTTCCTTTGTTGTTGTAAAAAGAATTTCTTTCGTTAGTGGAGCTATAGCCCACTCAGTATTAGGAGGAATTGGGATAGCTTATTTCTTAAACTTCTCCCCTACTTTAGGTGCCTTTATTTTTGCAGTTTTAGCAGCTATCTTGATAAGTATAATTAAACAGAGAAAAAAGCAAAATGAAGATACTGTACTTAGTGCTTTTTGGGCTGTTGGCATGGCCATAGGTATAATCTTTATGTCTATGACCCCTGGTTATAACTCTAACCTCATGACTTATCTTTTTGGTAATATCTTATTAGTTACTAATACAGACCTAATATCTCTAGTAATATTAGTCTTGGTAATTCTATCTACAGTTATCATATTTTATCGTCAATTTGTGGCCATGATATTCGACGAAGAGTTTGCCCGTTTAAAGAAAATTAAGGTAAACTTACTCTATACACTTCTCCTAATCCTAATCTCTCTAAGTGTAGTAATTCTAATCAGAGTTGTGGGTATAATCCTTGTCATTGCCCTACTTACACTGCCTGCAGCTATCTCTCGTCTGTTTAATAGATCTATTGGAGGGATGATGTTATGGGCTTCAGTCTTAGGATTAGTCTTTACCTTTTTAGGATTATGGTTTTCTTATCTCTTAAATCTGCCTACAGGTTCAGTAATAATCGTTTTAGCTGGTATAAGCTATATAACTGGAGCACTTATCAAGAATTAACTGGTCAGGTGAATTCTTGCGGTATGAGTTTAACGCAGATAGTGTTGTAGAGCTTTAGAGAAGAGTGCAAATTCCTGTAGAAAAATAGCTTGCAGAATTCTGAAGCATATAATATATATATATTCGGAAGAATTATGTAAGTTACTTTTGCAAAAGAATATTCTGCTATTCTCAAAGATCTATTGCATTATTTGGGTTTAACCCCAAAAAGACTTCTCTAAACTCCTATATTGTATAGATTCTGAGATATGCTGAGCTTTAATATTCTCACTACCTTCCAAATCTGCTACAGTGCGAGCCACCTTTAAGATTCTATCATAAACTCTTGCTGAATAGCCCCTCTTTTCTATGGTTAACTTAAGAAGTTGATTACTGTCTTCATCTAACTGACAATAAATTCTAGTATGTTTAGGATTCATTTGAGCATTACAAAAGATTGAATCATCTTTAAATCTTTTTAATTGAATCTGTCTAGCCTTATTAACTCTAGCTCTAATATCTTTAGAGTATTCACCATCAGGAATTCCTCCTAAATCTTTGTAGGGAACTGCTGGTACTTCTATATGCAGATCAATTCTATCAAGAAGGGGGCCTGAGACTCTTGCCCTATAACGCTGGATCATATTGCCAGTACAGGTACATTCATGACCAGGAATATTGCAATTAAAGTAACCACAGGGACAGGGGTTCATAGAGGTTACTAAGATGAATTTGGCAGGAAAGTTAAGACTCTGACTAGCTCTGGAAACTGTCACAATTCCATCTTCGAGTGGCTGCCTTAATACTTCTAATACTGATTTCTTGAATTCTGGAAGCTCGTCCAGAAAGAGAACTCCATTGTGAGACAAGGAGACTTCACCAGGTTTAGGGTAAGTTCCTCCTCCAATTAAGGCAACATCACTAGTTGTATGATGAGGAGACCTGTAAGGACGGTTAACAACAATCCCATTTCTTTTATTTGTTGGGACCCCAGCCACAGAGTGAATCTTAGTTGTTTCTAAAGCCTCATCTAAGGATAAATCTGGAAGAATAGTAGCAAATCTTTTAGCTAGCATAGTTTTTCCTGAACCAGGAGGACCAACCATTAGTATGTTATGACCTCCAGCTGCAGAGACTTCTAATGCTCTCTTAACATGGTATTGTCCTTTCACATCATGCATATCTATCTCTGATTCATTCAAAGAGGAAAAAATCTTTTTAATATCAAGAATAAATGGAGAAATTTCCACCTTTCCTTCTAAGAAGGATATTGCCTTTACAAGTGAATGAACAGGTATCACGTCTAAATCTTGAACAATAGCTGCTTCACTTGCATTTTCAAAAGGAAGAATAATGCCTTTTAATTTATCTTTTTTAGCTTCTAAAGCTATGGGTAGTGTTCCCTTTATTGGTTTGACAGTTCCATCCAGAGATAGTTCGCCCATAATTGCGTAATCCAGAGCATAAGGTACTTTTATTGTTTTATAAGACATAAGAAGAGCAATAGCAATTGAAAGGTCTAAAGTTGAACCATCTTTTTTTAGATCAGCTGGTGCTAGATTTATAATCTTTGTTCCTGCTTTGTTCTGATAGCCAGAGTTTGCTATAGCGGAACTAACTCTCTCTTTACTTTCCTTAACGCTATTTGAGGGCATTCCTACCATAATTGTAGGTCCTGATAACTTACCGTAGTGATCTACTTCTACTTCAATCTTATGAGCATCAATTCCTAGTGTTGTATAGGAAATAGTTTTCCCTAACATAATAACCTCCATTTAACTTATAAATTCAAGATATTATCTTACTTGTAGGTTGTCAATATATATTTGCTAAATTCATATAAATAGCCAACTAATGCAACACTAATATTTTAATAACTAAAGCCTTTTCTAGGTTAATAAGCATTTTGACCTATTAGGACTTAGGAAACATACAAGGGGGATTAAGGAAAGAAAAGACTTAGTATTTCTACCTGACAGGAAATTGTGGATAATTACACCTTTCAGATTAGCTACTAATATGTTTTTGAGTCCTTTAAAGCAAGAAATTTTTGGTATTTAGATTTTTTTCTTGCCATAATTGTTACTTTAATTTTTTTGTCATAGTTGAGATAAAAAAAATAAAAGAGGACTTTATGGCTTCAACTTCTGATATCCGTAATGGAATGATTATAGAATGGAAAAATGGAATTTACGAATTTGTTGAATTCCTACATGTTAAACCTGGTAAAGGTGCGGCATTTGTTAGATCTAAACTTAGAAATGTTAGAACAGGACAAGTTGTTGAAAACACCTTTAGAACAAGTGAAACTTTTAATGAGATAAGAATTGAAAAGAGTAAGAAAGAATATTTATATAGAGATGGTGATTTCTATGTTCTTATGGATTTAGATAACTATGAGATGATGAATGTTCATGCTGATGTAATGGAAAAATATGCAAAATTCTTAAAAGAGAATATGCAGATTACCATCAAGACTACACCAGATAATGAGATTATAGATTTAGAATTACCTGTTTATGTTATTCAAGAGATTGCTGAGTGCGAACCTAACATAAAGGGAAATACAGCTTCAGGATCTGGAAAAGTAGCTACAACAGAAACTGGTTTAAGAATCATGGTACCTTTCTTTGTTGAACAAGGAGAGAAAATCAAGATTGATACAAGAACTGGTGAATACATAGAGAGAGCTTAATAAACCGATAATAAGATATCCTTAGGAGGAATAAATGGCAAAAGGAAAAGCATTTGCAGCAAAACTTGCTCACGAACTTTCAACTGAAGGTAAAGTGATGTGTCCTGTTTGTAACCAAGAAGTAAAGAAAGTAAAATTAGTTAGAGCCAGAAACAGCAAAGGTAACACCTGGGCACCAAAATATCAATTCGTTAGCATGTGTAAGTGCAATGAAAAAGATATTATGGCTGGAAAAATTAACGCTTAATTTGAATTGATTTATAATAATCCCTGTGCCACAATACTAGTACAGGGATTTTTTTTAAATTCTTGTTTTTAGAAGGAGATTTAAATGAAAAATATAATCCCGGTAGAAGTAACTTCTGAAGTAGGCAAACTTGATGGTGTAATTCTACACAGACCAGGTAGAGAAGTGGAGAATATGACACCTGGCAATGCTGAGAAAGCCTTGTACAGTGATATTTTAAATTTAAACGTTGCTGAGAAAGAATACGCTGATTTCTACGATGTACTTTCAATGATTACAACAACCTACGAAGTAAGAGACCTGCTCACAGAAGTATTAGTAAATGAAAAAGTAAAACACAATCTTATCCATAAAATATGTCAGAATGAAAATGAACCTAGAATCTTCAATTCTCTGATGTCTCTCTCTCCTAAAGAAACTACCCGTCAGCTCTTTGAAGGTGTAATTCTCAAAAAAAATAATCTTACAAATTTCCTTAGTCAGGAAAAATATATCTTAAGACCTCTCCATAATTTCTTCTTTATGAGAGATGCTTCTATGTCTATTGGCAATGAAGTTCTCATTGGAAAAATGGCAAATCAGGTTAGAGAAAGAGAATCAATTATTATGGAAACCATCTTCGATTATCATCCTGATTTCAAGACTAGAACCTTCAATCCAGTAAATTCAAAAAAAGTATCTCCAAGTAAGATTACTATTGAAGGGGGAGATGTTCTAGTTGCTAATGAAAACACTATTCTAATTGGTATGGGTGGTAGATCTACTTCTGAAGGTATTGATTACTTGATAGAACATTATAAAAATAGTGGTAAAGACTTCAATATTATTGTTCAGGAATTACCTCTAGCTCCAGAATCATTTATTCACTTAGATATGGTATTTACCTTCTTAAGTTATAATCAATGTATGGTTTATGAGCCTGTTATCTTAAAAAACAATAGACTTGAGACTGTTTCTATTCATATTAGAAATGGCCAAGTAAAGATAGCTTATGAAGATAATATAATCAAAGCTCTTGCTAAGCTTGGTCATGAAGTTGAGCCTCTCTTCTGTGGAGGAAGGACTGATGTTTGGACTCAAGAGAGAGAACAGTGGCATAGTGGAACAAACTT
The DNA here is from genome assembly GCA_963663475.2 of Cloacimonadales bacterium (SeqCode). GTDB lineage: Bacteria > Cloacimonadota > Cloacimonadia > Cloacimonadales > JAFGVF01 > JAEKNW01. The sequence continues at coordinate 630,282 of CAXXJV010000001.1, forward strand.
CTTTGCAGTAGGGCCAGGTAAAGTTCTTGGTTATGGTAGAAATACTCACACAATGGATGAATTAGCAAAGAATGGTTATGCTGTTTTACCTGCAAGAGACATTGTAGCTAAGAAAACAGATATTACCAAGTATGAAAAGTACTGTATAGCAATTGAAGGTTCAGAGCTTGCTCGTGGTGGTGGTGGCTGTCGTTGTATGACCATGCCTTTCAAGAGACAAAGTATCAACTCAAAAGCTGATGATAAGAAGGTTAAGTAAGAAGTAGATGGAAAAAATTGAAATTCTTGAATATTTTGAAGGAAATGAATCTCACTTTGCTAAAAAAATAGAGGATAGAGATAATAGATTTCTAATTGAAAAAGCATCAAAGCAAAAACTGAAACTTTCTGCTAATAGAGTATTATTTAATCATATAATAACTTCTGATAAAGAACTGCCTGAGATTATAGACAAGCTTAGTAAGTCTATAGAAAAACAGAAAACTAACTTTTCAGTTATTGAGCTTTGGGAACTTGCCCAAGAAGATATTCGAGAATATAGTGTTGAGGAATTAGCTTCATTCTTTGTTGATAATCCTGATACAGTAACCCAGTCTGCTCTTTTCCACCTAATTAGAGAAGAAAAGAATCACTTCAAACGTAAGGGCACCCTAGTTACTCCTAGGAAAGCTGAACAAATTGAAGAGATTCTTATTCAAGAAAATAAAGAAAAGGAGAAGCAAGAGATTTATTCTTTCTTCTCAGACAATATTGGGTTAGCTATGAGGAATGACTCGCTAGCTAACCCAGAAATTTTTAATCATTTAAAAGCCTGGCTTAAAGACCCATCTAACGAGCTTCTATCATCTGTTATTGATAAATATGCTAACGGCCAGGATAGTCGTTTTTTTGTCTATAACCTGCTAAAGGTTAACCAGATAATCCCTGAAAATTCTGATAAATTTGCTACGATATATGGTGTTTCTACTGACTTCTCACAAACAACTAAACTTGAAGCTGAAAGATTAGAAATTGCTTGTTCAGATAGGGAAGACCTGTCTTACCTTACATCATATACCATTGATAGTGAAGAAACTAAAGAAATAGATGATGCTATTTCTTTTGATAGACTAGATGGCGAGTATCTACTAGGTATCCATATTACTGATTTAGCCAGCTTTATTAGTAAGGATTCAGTTCTAGACCAAGAAGCATTTGAGAGAGTTTCAACTGTCTATCTAGAAACTGGTGAAATCCCAATGTTTCCTACTGAAATTTGCCATGATAAACTTAGCTTAGTAAAAGATAAAATTAGACCCTGCTTGTCTGCTCTTTTCACCTTCTCAGAAGATTTTGAGTTAATCTCTAGGAGATTTACGTTAGCAAACTTGACTGTTAGGCATAAAATTTCCTATAATGAGCTTGATAAGATAATTAGGAAATCAAAATCAGACCCTAGTCATGATTTTAATATTCTCAAGAAACTCACAGATAAGCTCAGAAAGAAAAGATTCGAAGCTGGAGCAATTGAGATTAACAGGCCTGAGATAGAAATTAGGGTAGTGGATGGTAAAATAAAACTAAGTGCTACAAATCAAAGATCAATTTCTCGCAGGATAATCAGCGAACTGATGATTCTGATGAATAATAATATAGCAGAATTTGCAGCCCAAAACCAGCTTCCCTTCATATATAGAATACAAGAAATGCCTAATGAAGACTATAAGCACTACCTGCAACCTGATTTTTATGATCCTATTATGAATGATAAACTCATTAGAATGATTAGGCCTTCCAATTTCTCCTCTCAGCCAAGCAAACACTATGGATTAGGGGTAGATTTCTATTCCCAAACAACATCACCTTTAAGACGGTATTTTGACCTTCTGATGCAAAGACAAATTGTCTCCTTCCTTAAACAGCAAACAGCATTATATAATCAAGAAGAATTGTTGAGTTTTATTACTAATATTGAAGCAACTAATAAACACTATTCACAGCTATATACTGCTTCCTTTAACTTCTGGTTCTTAAAATATCTTGAAGAAAATCTTAAGTATGAACCACTCTCAGCAGTTGTTGTCTCTGATAATCAAAATTCCTATACCTTTGAGTTGTTAGATTTTGGTAAGAGATATAATTTACGCACAAAAGATAATTTAGCCATAGGAGATACTGTAAGTTTATTAATTGAGAAAATTCAAGCTGAAAAAGATATTATTAAATTTTCCTTAATTAATGACTAATGGTCCCATAATTTTCTTTGTAAGACAGATAAGCTAGGAAGCATAAAGCCAAATAAGAATAAGCTAAGATACAGAGTGTTGATAAAGTCAACTTCTCTAAGTTTTTGGTCTCTTTTTGCAAAAAGAGATCGCTAATAGATTTATTCAAACTCGAGCAAGATAGTATTTAAATACATTGCAGTGAAGAGTTTGGATAAAGATATAGCGACTTTAATAAAAAATTTCTAAATTACTTAGATGAAGCTTAGTGTCTGATCCATTTCAAGAATTGTGAGTTTATCCCAAATAATGCATTAGACCTTTGAGAATAGCACTATATTCTTCTGTAAAGCCTAGTCCACCATTCGGGTTAAAGATTTTTTAAGAATCTCTAGCAGGGCTTCTTTAGTCAAAAGTGGATTCTCAATCCAAATTCTTTTAGCTTCTTTGATATAGAAATTCTTTTCTCTAGCAGTTTTGAGATTTAACTTCTTGATGATAGTTAAACCATTTAAGGGGTAAATTGAATCTGTAAAAAGTTTTATCTTTTCTCTAATAATAGCATGTTGTGGGAAATTAGGGAAAGATATATCAAGAATTTCTAGGGCATAATTAAGGTCAGCAAGATTATTATAGACAAAATAATTGAGAGAAGGAATTTGCGAGTAATTTAGAAGAGCTTGAACGCATTCACTTATCCTCATAGCCTTTTTAACTAATTTGATGTTTATAGTAAGTTTTATTAAAGCCTTTTCCATATCTTTAGTAGTGTCACAAGCAAGAGCTAAGAGGGCTAGTCTTATGACTAGTTCTGCTTTATAAGCATCTATTTTAGCTATAGCCTTTATGGTTTTCTCTTCCTTGTCTTGTAAAGGAGGTAAAATATAAGGCATTAGATGAGTTTGATAACAGAGCTTAAGTGCTTTGGCGAAGCCTTGTTTGAGAATCATAGCAATAAATTCATCTTTAATCCGCTCAATACTGATATATTGCAGGTGGTCTTTCCACTTAATGATACCTTGCAAAGTCTGCTCTTCAATAGTAAAGTCAAGTCTAGCTGCAAATCTGATAGCTCTCAGTATTCTTAAAGGGTCTTCTTGAAATATTAAATCTGGATCAGATGTAGATCTAATTAGTTTATTATTTAGATCATTAATTCCTCTCTCTGTAACATCAATTATTTCTTTTGTAGATATCTTGTAATAGAGAGAATTGATAGTAAAGTCACGTCGGAAGGCATCAGCTTGTAGGCCTGCAAAATCAACTTGTGGATGCCTACTTTTATCCTGATAAACTTCAGATCTAGTCATAACAAACTCAACTTTATGGCCAGCTATTTGAACCATTGCTGTACCAAATCTTTTATAAATAATTGGACGAGAGCATAATCTTTTCTTATATAAATACTTGGCTAGTCTAACACCTCCTAGGGGGAGATTAACGACGAAATCAAGATCATTTAAATCATTGTTAAGGAGAAGGTCACGAACGTAGCCTCCCACAAGAAAGGTCTTGTTAGCAAATTCCGAGTTAGTAATAGTGTTTGCTATAAGTTTAATTATATTTTCTAAGTCTTGTTTTTTCATATTAAAGAATAAATTATTGCAGTCTAGTAAACTGTCAATAGGATTTTAAAACCAATAGTACTGGAGACTTATGCAGAAGAATCTATATTCTTCACTAAAAGTCTACTCTAGCATTCGTGATTATGTCTTATTCAGCTAAAAACAAAAGCAGGTCTCAGACCTGCTTTTGTGGAATATTTTCTACAAATAGATTTTTTCTATTTGATTAAAATTGTTTTAGAACTAAATGTCTTTTCGGGAGTTACAACTTTATAGAAGTAAATACCGTTTGAACATTTGTTGCCATTTTGATCTCTTCCATCCCAAGTTATATTATGCATACCTTGTGTGAAAGTTTCATCAGCAAGAGTTTTAATCAATTGACCTTTCAAGTTATAAATAGACACTTGGATATGTTGAGCTTTTCTAGCTTGAATATCAATAGCAGACATCTTATTAAATGGGTTAGGATAAGAGCTTTTGCTTACGATCAACTCTTGACTATCATTTTCATTAGAAACACCATTGTTAATAATGATTTCGATTGGTTCTGAAGGCATGGAAAGTCCACCTGGAGAGTAAACACCTTTAATAACATAAACATGGGTGCCATCTTCAACATCTTCATCAGTATAAGTAAGAACTTCAGTGTCCATAATTGTAGCTATAAAGGTTGTACCTCTTTGGATTTTATAACCAAAAAGACCTCTAACTTCTGGGAATATTGGTGGTTCCCAGGTTAGGACTATATCATTTCCATTTTCAACTGTATAAGCAAAGTTAGTAGGAGCTACTAAATCACTAATAGGATTTGGACTTGTGATTGTTACTTCTTGACCTGGCATTTGATGCTCGTCAATTGGCATTATAGTGAATCTGAAGTATTTTCCAACATGCTCTGGTGTAAAGTGAAGAGTTAATTGATCAGCATTGATGTTATTAAAGTCTGACCAGTTTTCACCATCATCAGAAATATACCAAGCCATCATAGTTTCACCCTCATCATCATCATCAGCATCAACGAAGTCATAAATAACATCTACTGAGAAGTTTTTCATTAAAACACCATCAAATCTAAGGTTTTCAGCAACAGGTGCCTGGTTAGGGAAGCCTGAACCTGAAAGAGTAATTGTGTTTGTTTCAAAACCTAGAATATCAGTGGTAATAGTTATTAATCCATTATAATCTGTTTCTTCTGTTGGTAAGAATGTGATAGTATGGTTTTCAATAGCACCAGGAGCTAGACTATAGTTCATTTCACCAGAAAGTTCAAAACCAGGAGCATCCATAGTGATACTTACATTTGTAGTTGTACCTGAAACGTTGGCTACTACGAATGATTTGGTAAAATTAGAGCCAATATAAGCAGGACCAAAATCTGCTTCAGTCATTGAAACAGCAGAAGAACCAGCTTCATCAGCTTGGTAAATTTCTGAATCACCTGATAAGATTCTTTGAACTAAAACAAAGCCTTTGATAGTTGAAGCATCCCAGCTTGAATCCACTGAGAAGGCATGACTATATGTACCGCTTTGACCAGCATTAGATTGAGTAAAATCTTCATCTGCATAAGCAATCACAGATGAGAAATAACTATCAGTTATATATCTGGTTAAAATATAAATAACCTTAACATTTGCATTATCAAAAGCTTGCTCAAGTTGGATAGTAGCATTTAAGCTATATTCACCAGCAGAGCCTAAAAGATAAGAATCAATTGTCATTGGTGCTTCATTATTAATTAGTTGATTATAAATTGGTAAAAATTGTGCATTGTAAGCATCAACAGCTGCACCGACTTCTAGTTCAGTACCTTGGAAAGCTGTTTGAGGGATACCTTGTGAATTTGAACCTACAAGTCCTCTTCTTGAAGAGTAGTTAGGGGATTGGTTAGCAGAGTCACCTTGCCAAATAAGTGGGACAACGTTTGGCTGGTTATTATAAAGATTGAACAGACCTGTTCTTGCGCGTGGACAGTATCCTCACCAAGATTCAGTGAATACTTCTCCAACAACATTTAATTGAGCTGCTGTGAGAGAAAGTAAACTAAGTAACAACATAGCAAAAATCATTGCTTTTTTCATACTTAAATTCTCCTTCCATTTTTTTAAGTTTTTGTATTTCACATCTTGTTGCAATATTATACAAGCAATTCTTTTATGGCAAGAACTTTTTTTATTAATAAGATTTTTTAAAAAAATTATTGCTCAAGTTAACTATGTTAACCATTAATTCAAGCCAAGTTCTAGTCATATATTCCCTTACCACATCTCCTCTTTTTATTACCGCAGGAAAGAACTTGAAACCCAAATTGAATAGTTGTACTTTCTGAAAACTAGCTAGCTTATTAGTAAACTTAATTATCTTATCTTCACCCTCCTCTCCTCCTTACTACTAGTGAAAAAGGCTTTTTTCCTTGACGTAAAAAAAGGCTTTTTAAATGATGCAGTTAGTAAAATATCGCAATATCTTAGATAATAAAAAGAGGTAATAAAAATGACTATAGAAGAACAAGTAAAATTGCTTAAAAAAGGGGTTGAAGAAATAGTCCCTGAAGATCAATTAATTGCAAAACTCAAGAAATCAGCAAAGACAGGTAAACCTCTAAGAGTTAAATATGGCATTGATCCTACTGGATCTCAAGTGCATATTGGCCATTTAGTTCCTATTAGAAAGATGAGGCAATTTCAAGATTTAGGCCACATAGGTGTGATTATTATTGGTGATTTTACAGCTCAAATTGGTGATCCTACTGGTAAAAATGAGACTCGTCCTCCTCTAACAAAAGAGCAAATAATGAAGAACTGTGAAAAGTATATGGACCAGCTCTACACAGTTTTAGATAAAGATAAGACTGAAGTGAGATTCCAAACAGAGTGGTTTGGTAATATGACTATGGCTGATGTGATAAAGTTAATGGGAAGATTTACTCTAGCCCAGTTCTTGGCTCATGACACTTTCCGTAAAAGATATGAAAATGGCTTACCTTTAGGAATGCATGAAATCATGTACCCAATTTTACAGGGTTATGATTCAGTTGCCATTGAATCAGATATAGAATTAGGAGCTACAGAGCAAAAATTTAATTTATTAGCAGGTCGAGATATGCAACGCTACCATAATCAAGAAGAGCAGGTTGCTATCATGTCTCCTATCTTAATGGGTACTGATGGTGTTAACAAAATGGGTAAATCTCTTAATAATTATATTGCAGTTTTCGACAGTCCTAAAGATAAATACGGTAAGGTAATGTCTATTCCTGATAATCTTATTATTAATTATTTTACTTACGCTACTAATTTTACTGAGGAAGAGATTGCTTCAGTTCAGAAGAGATTAGAGTCTGGAGAAAACCCTAAGATTTTAAAACAGCTTCTAGCAAGGGAACTAGTAAAAATCTATCATGGTCCTGAGATTGCTCAAGCAGAAGAAGATGCTTTCAATTCTGTTTTTGCTAAAGGCAACATTCCTGATGATATTGAAGAATTTCATTTTAGTGAAGATAAAATCTGGATTATAAAGCTATTAACAGATACTAATTTATGTAAAACAAATGGAGAAGCAAAACGCATGATTAAGCAGAATGCTGTCTCTATAGATGGCGAGAAAATAACCAATCCGGACTTAGAAATAGAATTGCAGGATGAATTTACTATAAAGGTTGGTAAAAGAAGATTCGCTAAAATTCTTAAACAATAGAAAGATAGGTAAATTATGAATATGGATTTTACAAGTCAAGTCTTAGCCTTCTTCTTCATCTTTATGTCTATCGTTATCCATGAGATAAGTCATGGTTACACAGCCTATATGCTAGGAGATGATACAGCTAAGAGGATGGGGAGGTTATCCTTAAACCCTCTTCACCATGTAGATATATTTGGTACAATAGTGCTACCTATAATACTCTTCATGACTGCTGGATTTGCTTTTGGATATGCAAAACCAGTCCCAATAAACCCCTATAATTTTAAGAATTATAAGAAGGGTATGGGAATAACAGGGGCAGCAGGTCCTTTATCAAACTTTATAATAACCTTCCTGCTAGCAATAATTTATGTTATTTTGGCTAAATCTGGCTTAGGGGATGGAGTAAGAGCCTTTAGTGTTTTAAGGCTGACAATGCAAGTAAATATTTTCTTAGCCTTGTTTAATCTGATACCAGTTCCTCCTCTTGATGGTTCAAGAATTGTGGGTGCTTTTTTATCAGACCAAGCTTACATAAAATATTCTAAGTTAGAACGTTATGGAATGTATATTATTTTAGGAGCCTTAGTTTTAGGTTCATTGTTAAACATTTCCATTATCGGATTAATAATCAATAAGCCTTTCCAAATTGTATGGGGTTTCTTTGCCCAGATGATTAATGCTTTGTTGTAAGTCAAAGATTTAGTCCAAATAAGGCAGTAGATTTTTGATAAATAGAAATTAAAAAAAATAAAATAAAAAAAGGAATTACTTTGTATTTCCGAGGAGAATTTATGGAGTTAAAGAAAATTCAAGCTATGATTGATGCTAAAGAAATCAAAGCTGTTGATTTGAAATATGCTGGTTTAGATGGAAGATGGTATCATATATCATTTCCAGCAGCTAGATTAGAGAGTGTTATTGAGCTAGGAGTTCCTTTTGATGGTTCAAGTATACCAGGCATGAAAGCAGTTGAATCAGGTGATATGGTTTTAATGCCAGACTTATCTTCTGCTCATATAGACCCAATTTCAGACTATGAATTTGAGGGAAAAGTATTAAGAATTCTATGTTCAATCTGTGATGCAGAGACAAGAGTTGGTGTTAAAAAAGATCCCCGCTCAGTTGCTCTTAGAGCTCAGAAATATCTTGAATCAACTGGCATAGCTGATACTTCTTATTGGATTCCTGAATTTGAATTCCATATTTTTGATGATATAAAATATTCTAATAGTAACTTCAATGTATCTTGCCAAATCTCTTCCTCTGAAGACAAGCAGTGTTTCCCTCAAGACTGTCAAGATTATAACGGTCTTGCTCAATCTCACACAAAAGGCTACCATATGGATAATCCTCATGATAGATTCTATGGTTTACGTTTACAGATGTGTGAAATCATTGAAAGCTTAAACATAGATGTTAGATATAATCATCATGAAGTAGGCCTTTCTTCTCAACAAGAGATTGAGACAGAACTCTTAGCCTTCCCTAAAGCATGTGATGATACTAAGGTAATTAAAGATATTATCAGAAGAGTATCTCTTGAGAATGGTTTTACTGCTACCTTTATGCCAAAACCTATCTATAATGAAGCTGGCAATGGTATGCACTTCCATATGATGTTAAAAAAGAATGGCAAAAATATCTTCTGGAAAAAAGGTGGCTATGCTGACCTTTCTGATGAAGCTATCTGGTTCATGAGAGGTATTTTGCTTCATGGCCGTTCTTTAGCTGCCTTTACTAATCCATCTACTAACTCTTATAAGAGATTATTACCTGGTTTTGAAGCTCCAACAAAACTCTTCTTTGGTTTAGCAAATAGATCAGCTGCTATTAGAATTCCTAAGTATGCAACTACTGAAGAAACTAAAAGATTTGAATACCGTACAGGTGATGCTACCTGTAATCCTTACTTAGCAATGTCTGCTCTCCTACTTGCTGGTTTAGACGGTATAAATAGAAAGCTAGATGGTCAAGGACATAACTTCGGACCTCATGATGATAATGTCTTTAATTGGTCTGATGAAAGAAAAGCTACTATTGAATCTATTCCTGAAAACTTAGCAGGTGCTTTAGATGCTTTAGAAGCTGACCATGATTACCTCCTTGCTGGTGATGTCTTTAATAAGGAACTTATCGAGTCATTTATTGCCCTAAAACGTAAAGAAATTACTGAAGTTAATAACAGACCTCATCCAATGGAAATGGCCTTATATTATAATGTTTAAATAATAAATACATAATACTTAACCCCAATATTCTTGTAAGCTTGAATCTTGGGGTTTTTATTTTATCCAGTCGATAAACTCAATATGGGCGAATAAAATAAGCCCTACACATGATGTAATGTAGATTAAGCCTAGCTTAGCCCTCTATCATGACACTATTAGTCCTAAAGCTAATAAATAACAAATAGAGGCCCAATAGACGGTAAAGGAACTTTCTTCTTATGGCTGGGGCATCTTGCCGTCAGAATAAACAGGCTTTTGAAAGCATAATTTGACAAAAATCAAATAAATAATATATTGTAATAAATAATAAAATTAGAGGATTCTTATGAAGATATTACTAGTGATAGCTATAATTTTAACAAGTTTTGCTTGTTTAAATGCAGAAGTTGAAGATGATTTTGTTGAAGCAATTACTAATGGGAGATACCAAGAAGCAGAGTCTTATTATAGCCCTGAGTTAGCCAATGCACTCCAGAAGGGTAAGTTAGAATTTGTCTGGCAGGGAATTTTAAGAAACACAGGAGATTTTGAAGTTGTGGTTGAATCTAAAAGGGAAAATAGGGAAGACTTCTATTCAGTAGTTACCACCCTCAAGTTTGAGAATGTCTATATGGATATGGTTTTAACAATAAACAAAGATAATCAGGTATCTGGTTTATTCTTCAGGCCTTCGGAATACACAGGTGATTTAGAACAAAAACCTCCTTATGTAGATGAGAGTAAAATCATAGAAGAAGATGTAGAATTTGATTGTAAGGGTTTTAAAATGTATGGTACTTTAACAGTTCCCAAGAATCAAAGAGCTTTTCCAATAGTAATAATGGCCACAGGTTCTGGTCCAAATGACAGAGATGAGAAAATTGGTGCTAACAAACCTTTTAAAAACATTGCCCAAGGCTTAGGAGCATTAGGTGTTGCTACTTTACGTTATGACAAGCGAACCTTAACCCATGGGGCTGAGATAGCTAAACTGCCTGAGTTTAATATTGATAATGAATATACCGAAGAAGTTGCTGCAGCCATAGACTATTTATCCACAAAATATACTGGCCGTAATATTTATTATTTAGGACATAGCATGGGAGCTTTTATGGCCCCTAGGGTTATGAATAAGAATTCTGAGTTGAGAGGGGCTGTCATGTTAGCTGCAAATGCAAGGCCATTAGAGGATTTAGTTTTGGAGCAAACAGAGTATATCATGGTAGAAACTGGTGATGTAAATGCCATGCGACTTGCCTTAATCGAAAAAGCAGTTGCAGAAGTAAAGAAGATTAACAATCTTGAGGTTGAGGTTGAAGAGCCTCTACTTTTAGATGTTTCTAAAGAATATTGGTTATCCTTAAACCAGTATGATCCTTTAAAGGAAGCTAAAAACATTAAAGGCCAAGTATTAATAGTCCAAGGTCAACGAGATTATCAAGTTACAATGACAGATTTCAATATCTGGCGAGATAAATTTGCTAATAATAAGAGCTGGCACTTTAAATCATATGAAGATTTAAATCATCTTTTCATGTCTGGCCAAGGCAAGTCATTACCTAAAGAGTACATGAAACCTGCCTATGTGGCAGAAGAGGTAATTACAGATATAGCTAGATTTATAAATAATTTAGAAAAATAAAAAGAATTATCAGACCTTTTTTATTTAGCTAAAAAAAAGCTTGCTACTTTTTACCCATAAATTTTTGTGGCATAGTAGAGTAACTCAAAAGGAGATATCATGACTGATAAACAACAAATTGAAGAAACAGTAGAGGGACCATTAACTCTTACTTTAACCTTGGAAGATGGAAAAGAATTGAATTGCGAAGTTTTAGCAAGTATTGAACATAATGATAAAGAATATATCGCAGTTCTTCCTGAAGATGAAGATGAGTTCTGGATTTATGAATATTCAGAAAACGAAGATGGTACTCTTAATATCAACAACATAGAAGATGATGAAATTTTTGATGAAGTTGGAAGAGCTTTTGAAGAAATGTTTGACGCAGAAGAAGAAGTTGATGCTATGTTAGAAAATGACGATGAAGAGCAAGAACATGAATGCAACTGCAATTGTGATGATGACGATTGTGACTGCGATGATGATGATTGCGATTGTGATTGTCAGGATAAAAAATAGATTTTAACTTTTATTAAAACAGGGAGCAATCCCTGTTTTTTTTAATTTTTTCCCTTTGTAGCTTTTTGTAGGTATAAGTTAGTCAACACTATAAATCCATATTACCCTAACACACTATTATTCCAAGAATGAAGGAGACCTTTTGATAAAAAGATTTATAGCCTTTTATAAACCACATAAACTTTTGTTCTATATTGATATTATTGCTGCAATTCTTGCATCTCTTCTCAGTATTATTTTTCCTACTATAACTAGAAAACTAATCCGAGAAACAATTCCTGACAAGGATATAAGACTGATAATCATCTTTTTTACTATTCTCTTGTTCATTTTCATTGCTAAAGCAATTCTTAGCTATATTAGGGTTAAATGGGGACATATTTTAGGTGTTAGAATAGAAGCTGATATGAGGTCTAAACTTTTTAGACACTTGCAGAAACTCTCCTTTACCTACTATGATAATACCAAGACTGGCCATATCATGTCTAGAATTACCAATGATCTTAACACTATAGCAGAAGTTGCTCACCATGCACCAGAAGATCTTATAATCTCTCTTTTTACCATTATCGGATCTTTCATCTTTATGTTTAAATTTAATACCACCTTAGCATTTTTTGCCCTTATCCCTCTTCCTTTTATGGTAATCTGGGGATTAACTCTCGGAAGAAGAATGAAGCATGGTTTCAGAAATGTAAGAAAGAAAATAGCAGATATGAACTCATCAGTAGAGAATTCTGTTCAGGGTATCAGAGAAGTCAAATCTTACGCCAATGAAGATGTTGAAATTGCTAAGTTCGGTGATGTAAATATTCATTTTAAAAAAGCCAAAGAAAATATGTATGCACTTATGTCTCTTTTCCATACAGGAATGGGTTTTATAACTGATTTATATTATGGAATTGTTTTAGCAGCTGCTACTTGGTTAATTTTGAACAACAGACTTGAAGTAGCTGATTTAATAGCCTTTATTCTCTATATTAACTTTATATTAAACCCGATCAATCGCTTAATTAACTTCGTAGAACAGTACCAACAAGGAACGACAGCCTTTGAAAGATTCACGGAGATAATGGATATTGAACCTGATATTAATGATATTGCAAATCCTGTAAAACTGAAAAATGTCTCAGGTAAGATTGAGCTAAGAAATCTTGATTTTAAGTATCATGGGAGCTCAGACATGATTCTCTCCAACATAAACCTAGATATTAAGCCTGGTCAAACTGTTGCGCTTGTAGGGGAATCTGGAGCTGGTAAATCAACCTTAGTTTCTCTAATCCCTCGTTTTTATGAACCTAGCAAGGGAGATATCCTCATTGATGGGACAAAGGTTAAGGATTTAGAACAAAGATTTTTAAGAGATAATATTGGGATAGTTCAGCAAAATGTCTTTCTCTTTGATACATCTATCAGAGAAAACATTCTTTATGGTAATCCCCAAGCCAGCGATCAAGAAGTCATTGAAGCAGCAAGATCAGCTAATATTCTTGATTTTATCCTTTCTCTACCTGATGGCTTTGAAACCTTAGTTGGGGAGAGGGGAGTAAAACTTTCTGGAGGCCAAAAACAAAGAGTCTCTATTGCCAGGGTCTTTTTAAAAGATCCTCCAATCTTAATCTTTGATGAAGCTACATCTTCACTAGATACTGAATCAGAACTATATATCCAAGAAGCCTTAAATCAGCTAAGTGTGGGAAGAACAACCATTATTATAGCTCATAGACTCTCCACCGTTGCTAATGCAGATTACACATATGTTATGCGCAAAGGTGAGATTGTTGAATCTGGACAACATCATGACCTACTAGCCCAAAAAGGTTATTACTATAATCTTTGTTCAAGAATGAATGTTTTTGATTAAGTATTTTTAAGGTAAATTGTATGAATAAATTAAAAGATAAAGATCAGGCTATCATCTGGATGCTTGTTTCAGCCCTAGCTTTTGCCCTAATGGGGGCTATGGTCAAACTAGCCTCTCAAGTAACAGTTGTGGAAAAAGTCTTTTTCAGAAACTTAATCACCTTCCTGCTTATGCTGATAATTATCATCAAAGAAAAAGAGAACCCTTTCCGACAAGCTGGGGCTACTAAATTTCTGATTTTCCGTTCTTTAGCTGGATTAGCAGGAGTTATTCTTTACTTCTATGCTATCTCAAATATGCCTTTAGCAGATTCTACAATGCTGAACAAACTCTCACCCTTCTTTGTTATCCTCTTTGCTGGTATCTTCCTCAAAGAAGGCTTTAACTTGAGAAAAGTTATTGTGATCATTCTTGCCTTCTTAGGAGCACTATTGATTATAAAACCTCAGTTTGATATGACTATTTTTCCTGCTATAGCTGGTCTATTATCAGCTGTTTTTGCTGGACTAGCCTATACACTTGTTAGATTTCTCAAAGGCAAGGCATCATCCTCAATAATAGTCTTCTATTTCTCAACTATCTCTGTTATTGCTAGCCTTCCCATGGTCGTAACTAATTTTACTCTACCTACTTATACCAACCTACTTTTACTCATAAGTATAGGTATTTTTGCCGGTATTGGGCAAATCACCCTAACCAAGGCCTATCATTTAGCAGCAGCTTCTGAAATTTCTATCTACAACTATGCTTCCATACTTTTTGCCACTATTTTAGGCTTATTTATCGGTGATTCCTTGCCCGATACCTTGTCTATCATAGGAGGTCTTATCATTTTCTTCACAGCCTTCTATAACTATAAATTGCTGAAGAAAAAAAGTTAAGATAATATTGGAATATAACTTGCATCTAACTCATTAAAATGAATTAAATTATAATTAACATAAAGAGGATTTTATGAAAAAAAGCTTACTTTTATTACTTTTAGCAACTACGAGTCTGCTCTTTAGTCAAGGAAGTCTCCCTGATTGCTACCCAACTAACCAAGAAATAACCGACCAAATTTTGCAATATCAAGAAGACTATCCTGATATTTGTCAAGTTACTGTTGCCGGCTACTCCCAAGAAGATAATTTACCTATTTATTTAGTTAAATTATCTGAAAATGTCCAAGAATTCCAAGCTGAAAAACCTGTTATTTTATTCAGTTCACTTATCCATGCTGAAGAAGTTTTAGGCATCCCTATTACCCTTAAAACTATTGATGAAATTCTTACTCATAATAGTTCATCTCCTTACTCAAACTGGCTACAACAGTTACAAATATATTTTATTCCAACCTTAAATCCAGAAGGCTACCAAGTAGTTTCTGATGGTATCGATACTTCTTACCGTAAAAATAAACGCGATAATAATGAAAATGGCATCTTTGATTTTAACGCTGTTGTTGGCCATGATATAGATGGTGTTGATCCTAACCGTAACTTCCCGCTAAATTGGGTACACGGTGATACCTTATACTCAACATCAGGACTTGAAGTTTATGACTACTATCGTGGTCCTGCCCCTCTTTCAGAATCTGAAGTAAACATTATTTGGGATTTTGTAGAAGAATATAAACCAGTTTATTCTATTCAATGGCACTCATCCAGAACAGGTAACTTATCGGAAAAAGTCTACTATCCTTGGAACTGGTACAATCTTAGACCATCTCCAGACCTAGATATGTCTGAGCAATTAGGTCTAGGCGTTGCTGCGAATATGCTTAAAGAAAACCAAGCTAATACTTATGAATGCTATCCAGGAACTGGCCGAAAAGGCTCCCAAGACCATTCCTTATACCAGGCTTTTGGAACCCTTCAAATCCTTGTTGAATGTGGAACCCTTAATCTTCAACCAGAAGAAGATGGTATGAACTTCGTTGCCCAACAAGGTTATAATGCTTCTGCCTGGATGCTTAATAGAGCCCTTCCTAATAGCATAGAAACAGCTTCAAACTCTATGCTAACTGGTGTGATTACGGATGCTGTCTCAGGTCAACCCCTAGAAGCTGAAATCGAAATTGCTGGCCGAAATCAAAGATACCTAGCACCAAGATTATCCTTAGCTGAAAGTGGAAGATACTTCCGCCCTCTTGTTAATGGACAATACACTCTTATTGTAAAAAAAGAAGGCTATTATACTCACACCCAAAACATTACTGTCTATAACGTTAGAACTACTAAAAATGTTGAACTAACACCGCTACCTCTCCCTAACTCAGCTCTATCTCTTAATATTGATGGCTTCTGGGGTCCAGGAAAAGTTAAAATCGAATACCTTGATATTGCAGATCATATAGTAGAAATCGATGATTTCACTCCTAATTCTCCCCAAGTTATCGACCTTATTTCAGGACAAGTTATGCTTACCTTCGAAAGCCCTGACCGCTACTTTACTGATGAGTTCACCATCCCTAATGGTCCTTATGCTATCAATATCGACCTTACTAACTTCCAAGATTTATTTACTGATTACTTTGATAATTTAGATAATTGGACTGGTACTGATAACTGGGATATCACTTCTTATACTAATTCTGAAGGATTAACTCAATCATTCATGTCTGATTCTAAACACTGGAACTTTAATTTTGAATCAGGATATGATAATAACTTCTATGAACATAACTGTGATTATCACCTTACAACTAATCAACCAATCATTATCAATCCTGACCGTATTAATTATATAGAATTAGAACACTGGCTCTATACTGAATGGGATTATGACTGGGCGACTGTCTATATTAGCTCTGATGGTGTAAATTGGATAGATACACCTGTTTGGACTGAATCTGGCCAGTTTGACTACCTCCATAAAGATTGGATTAAAATACCTGATGATTTCACATCTAATCAGCTATATATCACCCTATCTCTAACTGATGACGGGGCTGAACAAAGATTAGTTGACCCAGGTTGGAATATTAACAAAATCTCTGTTAAATCTTTCTCCCCTCAAGTAACTTCGAATGAAAATGACGTGGTCCAAACTTCAAATTCTCTCTTAGGTAAAAACTACCCTAATCCATTTAATCCTCAAACTTCAATTAGCTTTAGCTTAGATAAAAATTTAAACCATAATGCTAAAATTGAAATTTATAATTTAAGGGGACAAAAAGTGAAACAAATCCCTCTCCATGAAAATGATATTAAGGCTGGAAAAGTTACTTGGAATGCTGAAGAACAAGCTTCTGGTGTTTACCTATATCGCTTGACTTCTGATGGTATTGTGATTGATACTAAAAAAGCAACATTGCTAAAATAAATTTGCCTATTATATATACAGGATCTAACAAACCCTGCTATTTAACCCAGATAGTGTAGTAGAGCTTTAGTGAAGAGTGCAGATTATTCTAGCAAAATAGCTTACAGAATTTTGACGCATATATTTTATATATTCGGAGAAATTATGGAAGCTACTTTTGCAGAAGAATATAGTGCTATTCACAAAGGTCTACTGCATTATTGGGTTTAACTTAAATAATGCAGTAGATTCTTGAGAATAGTAGTATTTTATTTGGCTCAAGTTCAAGTCTGGTGGGTATAATATAGGAAAATGAGAATATTTCATAACTAAATTGATTTATCAAAAATCCCTGACTTGAACTTGAGCATGTTTTTTGTTGGAGACCGGAGTTCCTCAGCCGTAGGCAAGGGACTTCGGGTGAAGAGTGTCGGAAGTCATCTTCCTAACACTGGGAACGCCAGCATCCCTGCTGGCATTTTCTCTTCTGCCAGACATCCAAACTGCAAATCCTTACTTTGCTAAAGCTCTACCCGCCTTTGGGTCGCGGGATTCCAGCCCGCGTTTACTCTGGTGGCAAGTGGTTACGAATCCTAGTCTGCCCAGCAAAACTAGAGCGTCAGCATCCCTGCTGGCATTTTCTCTTCTGCTAGACTGAAAAAAGACTTACTCACTCTCTCTTCTGAGCAAGATAATTTCTATTATATCTAATAATAAAAGACTCAAGTTCAAGTCTGGTGGGAATAATATAGGAAAATGAGAATATTTCATAACTATATTGATTTATCAAAAATCCCTGAAAGGGATAAAATAATTTAGCCCAGGGTAAGATGCTGAAAGTATAGCAACCCTGGGTAATGATGGCTAGCCCAAAGATATTACCCTGTAAGGGTTTAATAAAAGAATAAATAATGTATTATATAATAAATCTATGGTATATATGATGTTATTTAACCCTTTCGGGGTTCAGTACCCGGGCTTGCATTCCCTTCAGGAATTTACCCCGGGCTAAACTATTTATCCTCTTATGGGGATTTAAGACCTATCCCTGACTTGAGTCTGCTTTTTGTTGGAGACCGGAGTTCCTCAGCCGTAGGCAAGGGACTTCGGGTGAAGAGTGTCGGAAGTCGCTACTCCGTGAGCAACTCCCGTCACTCTTCATATAATCTTACTTGTAACTTTCTATTATTCAAGCAATATACTATAATGAAAGTCTCTTATTTACCAGCAGACTTGAACAAGAGCCTTTTATTTCACAAAAATTACTGAGGAAAAACTACATTTTCCTCTATTCATCCCTAATCCTTCCTTTACAGTCTTTCGATGAAAGTCCCAGTTTCATCGAAAGACTGTAAAGGAAGGATTAAGGATGGAAAGGGTATTAGTGTTAAACCCAAATGGTGCAATAGATCTTTGTGGATGCAAGGATGCATCCACTCCATAAAAGGTCTGCAAGGATGCAGCCACTCCATAAAAGGTCTGCAAGGATGCATCCACTTCACAAAGGGCCAGCAAGGATGCTAGCGTTCCCAGTTATTCAAAAGATAGCTTTTTTAGGTATTTTTCAGCTTCAATTAAATCTTCAGGGGTATCAATTCCAATAGCTCTATAATTTGTTTTAACCATCTTAATCTTGTAGCCATTCTCTAGAAATCTAAGTTGTTCTAATTTTTCAATCTTTTCTAGTTGCCCTTGGGGAAGTCTGACAAAATCAAGAAGAGCTTGTTTTCTATAAGCATAGACTCCAACATGTTTAAAATAAGATACAGGCTCAATTTTATCTCTGTTGTAGGGAATAGGAGAGCGAGAGAAATAGAGGGCATGAAGGTTTTTAGCACAGACAACTTTAACATTGTTAGGGTTGTTAATTTCTTTTTCATTGGTCAGTGGGTGCATGAGAGAGGCTAGGCTAACAGATTTATCTGCAAAAGCCTGAATTAGTTCTCTGAGTGGTTGAAGCTGGATAAAAGGTTCATCACCTTGCACATTAATAATTAAGTCATAGTCTAAGTTTTTAACCACTTCAGCAATTCTATCAGTACCTGAGGGATGGTCAGGGGAGGTAAGAAGGCATTTAGCAGCAAATTCTTCAACTCTATTCTTAATCATTTCATTATCTGTTGCTATAATAATAGGCAAGTTTAGTCCTAAAACTGCTTCATAGACATGTTGAATTATAGGTTTTTGTCCTAGGGTGACTAGGGGTTTGCCAGGGAAGCGAGAAGAAGCAAATCTTGCAGGAATGACAATCAGAGTTTTTAAGTTAGTATCCATAACTAGTTCTTTACCTCTATGTTAGTTATTTGGTATTTAGCTTGCCATTTTAGTTCTACAAAGGCATCAAAAACCCAAGCATTCTGGCTTTTTCTGACTAGTAGAGAATTACGGGTATTTTTAATATTTTCGATAATAAGGGAGGCATCAATTTCGACAAACTTCTCTTGAAATTTATCACTAGAAATAAGAGAGCCTTTTACTTGAGGTTTTATACCAGCTATCAGGTTATATACAGCATCATTATAAGCTTCATTATAGGCAGTAATCATATTATCAGCAGTATAAGTTCCACAACTAATTAGCCAGTCATCTTTAGAGCTAATTCTGTTTTCAGTGAACCAGACAGGAACTTGATTGATGGTCTGTCTCAGAGTATCTAATACTACTTTTTGAGAAGAATTACCGATTAAACCAATTGTCATACCTAAAGTTTGGTAGCTATTAAAAATATCGCAACTAGTAAAATAGTTCTTAAGAGCTGGAATATCGCTAGCAACTTGAAGTTTGAAGTCTGTAAGAATTGGAGTTTTAGTTATTTCATTTTCTTTCATTTTTAGTTTGGCTATCACAATAGAAGACTTCTTTCTTTGGGCTAGAATTGATCCTTTCTCTTTTATCTTGTCTTGAGTAACTTGAGGATCATAAGAGTAAGTAGCAGCAATTCCGACTGAGAAATCACCAGCTGGCATGTTTAAAAACCAGTTAGGTAATTCTAATTCTTGAATTTCAATACTATTTACATCTTCTAAGAGAGATAATTCGTTTCCTGTTTTTAGATTATTAGAACAGGAAAGCAGAACTAAAATAAAAAACAAGATGAATAACTTCTTCATAGGCTTACCTCTTTTTGTAATACTTCTTTAAATAAACTAAAAGTGATGAAACATCAGTGAAATTAACACCTGGGATACGTGACATTTGCCCTATGTTGTTAGGTTTAATCTTATTAAGTTTTTCTCTAGCTTCGTAGGCAATAGACTCTATTTCCATAAAATCTATATCTTGGGGGATTAGCTGATTTTGAACATTTTCAAACTTGTTTATATCAGCTAATTGTCTTTTTAAATAGCCTTCATACTTACATTCTAAAGAGACCCTTTCTGCTACATCAGGAGGAATACTTTCAGAAAACTTAAAGCCAAACCGACTTAAATCTGCAAAAGAAATATCTGGTCTTTTAAGTAACTTTATAAACTTAATCGGCTCTTTAAGACCTTCTATTGCTAAACAATTAGTATTTTCTAACTTATTAATAATTCTCTGTTTGAGGTCTTGATTATGAGAAAACTTCTGCCAACGTTGGTCTGAAACAAGACCTAGCTTATAACCTAAAGGCATAAGTCTTTCATCTGCATTATCCTGGCGTAAGAAGAGTCTATACTCTGCTCGAGAAGTGAACATTCTATAAGGTTCATTGGTACCCTTGGTAACTAAGTCATCCAAAAGAACGCCAATATAAGATTTTGATCTATCAAAGTGCAGAGGGTCTTGATTATTTAAAGAAAGAACTGCATTAATACCTGCAGCAATACCTTGAGCTCCTGCTTCTTCATAGCCTGATGTTCCATTAATCTGACCTGCTAAGTAAAGTCCTGAAATACTCTTAGTCTCCATTGAAGATTTTATATCACTTGGGATTACATAATCATATTCAATAGCGTAAGCATAGCGAATAAGCTTGGCTTTTTCTAGGCCTGAAATTGAATGAATTAGTTGGATTTGCACATCTGGAGGTAATGAATTACTAACTCCATTAACATAGGCTTCATAAGTATCTCTTCCTTCGGGTTCAATAAAGACGTGGTGCTGATTTTTATCAGAGAACTTAACTATTTTATCTTCGATAGAAGGGCAATATCTTGGTCCAACACCTGAAATTTTACCACCATAGAGGGCAGAACGTTGGAGATTATTTTCAATAATTTCATGACTTCTCGGATTAGTATGTGTTAACCAACAATCCACAAGATTCTTAACTTTTACATCTCGATAGAAGGAAAAGCCAGAAGGATTTTCATCACCAGGTTGAACTTCTAGTTTAGAATAATCAATAGTTCTTAAATCAATTCTGGCAGGTGTACCTGTTTTAAATCTAGCTAAATTTAAGCCTAGGTCTCTCAAGGAGGCAGATAAGTCATTAGCTGCAGGTTCTCCAGATCTTCCTCCTGGATATACCTTGTGGCCTATATGAATGGCTCCTTTTAAGAAGGTACCGTTAGCTAAAATTACCTTGGGAGCGTAATATTTATAACCTATTTGGGATAAGACCCCTATTACATTTTTCTGAGAATCTACTAAAACTTCTGAAATTGTATCCTCAATTATCTGTAAATTAGTTTGCTCTTCTAAGTGTTGTCTCATTATCTTAGAATATAAGTCTCTATCATTTTGAGAACGGGGAGCCCAGACAGCTGGACCTTTCTTTTTATTAAGCATTCTAAATTGAATACCACTCAAATCAGCAACATAACCTAACTCACCCCCAAGAGCATCAATTTCTCTTGCCAGATGCCCTTTAGCTGGTCCACCCACAGAGGGATTACAGGACATTCTCCCGATGCTTTCTAATTTTATCACAAAGATGGCAGTGTTAGCCCCCATCCTAGCAGAAGCTAAAGCAGCTTCAACTCCTGCATGACCTGCTCCAACTACTATTACATCAAAATTATTCATTTTTATCCTTTAAAAAAGTAGTTTTTCTATCCACTTTGTTACTTGATCTATACCGACCTTCTTGATTGAGGAAAAAGGAATTACTTGAACATCACTTAAGTCAAACTCTTTTTTAATTCTAGTGATTTCTTTTGGTATAGTTGTCTTTTTAATCTTATCGCACTTTGTTGCTACAAAACAAAAGGGAATTCCTGATTCAAGTAAAAGATCTTTCATTAAAATATCTTTAGGATCTGCTTTTCTTCTAATATCTACTAAGAGGGCAATTCCTTTTAACTGATATCTTTCAGCAAAATAAGTCGAAATCATCTTACGCCAAGAATCCCTTTCCTCTAAGGATACCTTAGCAAAGCCATAACCAGGTAAATCACAGATAGTAAAAAAACCGGATTCCTGACTATCATCAAATTTTACCCTAATATTGAAGGTATTTAACAACCTTGTTTTTCCTGGCTTACCAGAAGTTTTTGCTAATAGTTTTCTATTAGTTATTGTATTGATGAGAGTTGATTTACCGACATTAGATCTGCCTGCAAAAGCAATCTCTCCAAAGACTGTTTCTGGATAGTCCTTAGGATAAACTGCACTTTTTACAAATTGGGATTCTACTATACGCATAATTATTCAGAATAGATTAATGATGACTTTTCTGATTCCCATACTTCAACTTCATAAACTCTACATCCCTCGATATCAACCATACTAGCAAGTTTTTGATAAAGATATTTTGCGATATTTTCTGAAGTAGGGTTTAATTCTGTAAAGGGTTCAATAGTATTTAAATGTTTGTGATCTAGTTCTTCCATTAGACTATCCAACCATTTTTTTGCAAGAGTAAAGTCAACAGCCATTCCTAATTCATCTACTTTTTCACAAGCCAAACAAATCCTAACCTTCCAGTTGTGTCCATGAATATTCTTACACAATCCTGGATACTCTCTGAGATTATGAGCAGCAGAAAAGTGGGAAGTTACATTTATTTTATACATTTTTATCTTCTCCTTAAGTTATATATAATTATAAATTACAAGATACTAAACAAGGCTCATGTGTCAATAAAAAGATTAGTATTATTCAAGTAAGGCTAATTAGCAAAAGTAGCTTTATTTAGTATTTTTATTATTGTAATTTTTACACGATGCAAACATTAACAGAATTATAAACAGATATTTATGAAATTTTACTTTACATTTTTATAGGCCTTTCAATAATTAGTATAATAAGGATTGTATACCATGACGAAAAATAATATTCCTCAAGAAAATATTAAAATTTTATTGCAAAAGGCCCAAGAGATTATCAACATCTCTCCAGATTTAAGTCTGAAATATGCTCTATTAGCTCAAGAAAGAGCTTCTTCAGGAGAAAAGCAGGCTTATTATGGTATTTTTAATAAAATTCTTGGTGAATGTTATTTACTTTTAAATGAGTTGAAGTTAGCTCAGGAATATATAAGCAAGGCAAAAGATTACTATTATCAGAGAAGTGAATTGCTTCCTAAATTAGAAATCAATTCCCTTATGGCTAAATACTTCATAAAGACAGGTGATATTGACAGGGCAGTTGAAATATATCATGAAATGCTACTAACTTCAACAACCTTAAAGTTCTCTAAAGGTACAGTAATGGCCTTGCTAGAGATGGCAACTATGTATATTCAAGTTAGAGAATACAGGTTAGCTTATGACCTTTTATCTTCAATAACTTATGATGATTTAGCAGATACTTCTAGGGAGATGAAGTTAAAAGTCTTTAATAATAAAGTCTTAGCATCAATAAAATGCAATATAACAAGCGGGTTAAAGGTTTTATTAAAGAAATCACTGAATTTAGCTAAGGAGGTTGCAGATAAGGCTTATTTAAAGACTTGTTATGAGAATTACTACTTATATTATAAATTAAGCAATAATATTCCCTTAGCCTTTGATTTTTTAGAAAAGACCTATGATCTTAATAATGAATTAACGTTAAAAAACTCTCAAAGTGAAATAGCTAAGATACTTAATCAGTATGAAATTGATAAAAAAGAGCAAGTAATCAGTCAAATTGAAGATAAGCGACTAGCCTTAGAAGAGGCTAATAAAATTATCAGAAAGCAAAAACTATTCTTAGAGACTATTTTAGATACTATCCCCAATGCGATCTATTATAAAGATTTATCAGGAAACTATTTAGGTTATAATAAAAAATGGATTGATCTATTCGTAGGTAAATCAAAACGTTATAAAATCACCAATCTTTATGATGTTCTGCCTAAAGAGCAAGCTGATATTTTAACTAAAGATGATGAAATTTTATTATATCAGAAAAGACAGACCAAGAATGAATACAAGATTCCTTTAGCAGATAAAAAAGAGCATTCTTTAGTAATTTATAAGGATGTATTCAGGGATGAAAGAGGAGCAATTGATGGTATTATCGGAGTTGTAAATGATGTTACTGAGTATAAAAATACCTACTTAGAAGCTTCTAGAAACAATAGTTTTCTCAATGCAATTTTTGATTATGCCCCTATAGGCATTTGCATTTTTGCTGATGATGGCAAAATAGAGAAGGCCAACAATTATTTGAAAGAAATTCTTTTACAGTATGCAGATGCTGATTTTGAAAATATTTTAGATTTTGTTTTAGATGAAGATAGAGATGAAATAGCAAATTCACTAGCTAAATCTTTATTAAACAACAATACCAATACTACAGAATTAAGGCTTCAAGCTCAGAATGGTATGATTATTTATGCTGAAATATCTTACTCGCCGGTGATCAGTCCTAATACCCATAAATCAATGAATCTAGCTATTATTAAAGACATAACAGACAGGAAGATATATAATGAAACCCTTCTCAGATCTGAGAGAAAACTTAGAGATGCAAACTATGCGAAGGATAGATTTTTCTCCATAATTGCCCACGATCTAAGAGGTCCCATAGGTAACTATCGAGAAGTTTTCAAACTTTTATCAACCAAGAGAGAGATTTTTAGCGAGCAAGAAAAAGCTAATTTGATGGGTGAACTTTATAAATCAGCAGACCATACATTTACTTTATTAGAAAATTTACTACAATGGACAAGAAGTCAGAAGAATGAGCTTCAGATAATGCCTAACTATTATTCAATTTTTGAGATAGCAACTAACACTATTAATACTCTTTCAGCTTTAGTAGAAAGTAAGAAATTAACCATTGAAAATGATGTTAAACTTGAACATACAGGTTATTTTGATATAAATATGATTTCAACAGTACTTAGAAATTTGCTTTCGAATGCTATTAAATTTTCTCACAGAAACTCAAAGATATTAATTACTTCTGCCATTGATAATGACTTATTATCTGTGACAGTAAAAGATTTTGGAGTTGGAATTCCAGCAAAGAAATTAGAAACGCTTTTCGACCCCAAAGAGATGTCTTCAACTTTAGGAACAGCTAAAGAGAAGGGAACAGGTTTAGGTTTAGTCCTTTGCAAGAACTTTGTCGAACTGAATCATGGAAGTATCTGGGTTCAAAGCAAAGAAAATGAAGGAACAAGCTTCACCTTTACTTTACCACTGGAAAATTCACTACAAGAGAACCACTAATAAAGCAAAAAGTGAGAAATAGAAAAAAATGAAAATTTTATTAATCAGATTTTCTTCTCTAGGAGATATAGTCCTAACTCAACCATTAATTGCTCAATTAAAAGAGTCCTATCCTAGGGCAGAGATTCACTACTTAACAAAAACAGCTTTCGCCCCTTTAGTTGAAAGTTATTTTTCTGTTGATAAAGTCTTAACAGACTACCAGTCGCTTAGGGGACTCTTGTCTATTAAAAAAAATAAGTATGATTTAGTCATTGATCTTCATAACAAGTTTAATTCTTGGCTAGCCAAAACAATTATTCATGGTAAAAAGTCTTTTACCTACAATAAGCAAAGAAGACTAAGAAAAAAAATAGTAGCTCATAAAACTAACCAAAGCATAAAAACTACTCTTGATCTTTATAATTCTGTTTTTAGAAAGATGAAGCTTGCTTATACTTTTAGGCAACCTTGTTTAAAAACTCCATCAGCAAGCTCTAAACTCCTTCCTCGAGGTGAGAAATATAAAGTTATGATTTTCCCTGGAGCTACTCATAACACAAAGAGAATACCCTGTCATAAATTGATTTCCTTTATAAATAATTATGACCATGACCAGACCTCTTTTTATCTGATGGGGTCTAAAGATGAAAAGAATATAACTAGCAAAATTAAAGAGAAAAGTAAGAAGGAAACTTTTGATTTAGCAGGTGACTTTAATTTAGTTCAACTTGTGGCAGCTATAAGTGAAGCTGACATTGTGCTAAGTAATGATTCTGGTCCTATGCACATAGCAGCAGCTTTAGGTAAGGCTCAAATAGCCTTTTTTGGCTCTACTAATCTTTCCTTAGGTTTTGGTCCTCTTAACAAGCAAGCAAGAGTCTTAACCTATCCGATAGAGTGTTCACCTTGTAGTTTACATGGAGGCAAAGAGTGTCCGCTAGGTCACTTCTCTTGTATGCAAAACATCTCTGTTGAAGCAATTTATGCTAATTATATTGAGTTATTAAAACTGGTGTAATTAAGGAAAAGAAATGACATCAAGTTTAATAACAGGTTTGCTTGCCTTTGTTTTATGGGGATTATTTCCAATTTATTGGCGAGCCTTACAGGCTGTACCTGCTCCTGAAATCTTAGCCTACAGAATAGTAGGATCATTATTCTTTGTGATTTTTCTCTTAGCTGTAATGAAGAAATGGACCTGGATAAAAGAGTTGACTTACAAGAAACTAGCTTTTTATGGGTTGACTTCTATTTTCATCTCCATCAATTGGTTAGTCTATATTTGGGCAGTCAATAATGATCAAGTTGTTGAGGCAAGTCTAGGTTATTATATCAATCCCTTAACTAATGTTCTTTTAGGAACCATTTTTTTACAAGAAAAGCTTAGACCTATGCAAAAGCTTGCTATTTTTATTGCCCTGATAGGTGTAGCCTTTCTAACCTATAAATATGGTAAACTACCTTGGGTTTCTCTAATCTTAGCTATCTCCTTTGCAGTTTATGGTCTTCTCAAAAAGAAATCAGACTTAGGCGGAATAGAATCTTTTTCCTTAGAATCATTAATCTTATCTCTTCCTGCTTTTATCTTTATCATCTTTCTCTTCAATCAAGGCAATAGTTCTTGGGGTAAGCTTGGACTAGTTTCAGACCTTTTATTACTAGGAGCAGGAACTGCCACAGCTTTACCGCTTGTCCTCTTTAACTTAGCAGCTAAGAAATTAACTCTAACTAGCTTAGGAATGCTACAATATATTGCTCCTACTCTTCAGCTTTTAATAGGTCTCTTAGTTTTTAAGGAAACCTTTCCTATGGATAAGTTAATAGGTTTTGTAATTATTTGGCTAGCCTTAATTATTTATACTAGCGAATTAGTGTATTATAATAATCAAAATCAAAAAAAACTACCTATTAAGGAGTGATTAAGATTTTCTGACTATTCTTGAAGTGTAACTTAGCAATATTCTCGAAAACATCTTGACCTAAGTCTGCAAGAATTTTCTTACCTGCTACAATAGTTGCATCCCCACCACCCTTGGGTAACTTATGTCCATACTCTTTTGAATAATAGTCTATACCAGCATTAAATTTTGCT
Organism: Cloacimonadales bacterium (SeqCode); assembly: GCA_963663475.2. Taxonomy (GTDB): domain Bacteria; phylum Cloacimonadota; class Cloacimonadia; order Cloacimonadales; family JAFGVF01; genus JAEKNW01. Next base: position 657,839 of record CAXXJV010000001.1, read on the forward strand.
CTTGCTAGTATTGAAGCTGTTGCAACTGCCATATCTCTTTCGCCTTTATGGGCCTGTAAAATATCACAATTATCTATTTTCTCGGAATTTAAGTAATATTCGACTAGGCCTTGTTTGGTAAATCTATCTACAAAAATGCCCTGAGGATTAAACTTCCTTGCTAAAGTGGCAATTACTTTGGAATGACACCAGGCTAAGAGGTGGTTAAGATTCTTCTTACTTTGGGTGAAATTGTAGTATAATTCATTATATTTTTTAGGAGTTAAAGTTATTAATTGATAACGGTTAGGAAACCTCTCCCTAATCTTCTCTGCAATAATATTTATCTGTTTGTCTTGTAGAAGTTTACTATCTCTTACTCCCATTCTTTCTAGACTGATAATATCCTGACTCTGGCAATAAAAAGCAGCTACAACTAGAGGTCCGTAATAATCTCCTTTACCTGATTCGTCGCTACCTATCCATTTATCCCAAGTATGGAGACTTTCTAATAAGTTTAAAGAGTTATCTCCTTCAACCTGAATAACAAGCTCATTTAAAATTCTGTTCAGCTGACTTTCTTTAGTTGAAACTACAAAAGAAATCTTATTCTTCTTGCTACTATAATAGATATTAATCTTACTTGTTTCCTCTTGCCACACATACTCTAACTGCAATCCATAGGCAATTTCTTTCTGACTTATTAGTGTCAAATTTTGCCTTAGCGCTCTACTTTTAAATAGGCTTACTTTATCAGTAAATTCTTGCTTCATATTATTTCCTCTATGATTAAGTTTTTCAGCTAGAAGATTATGTCAATATTTATCACATGGACTTCATAAGATATTAAATTAAGTTTAGTTTTTCTCTACAAATAATTTGACTAATATATTCATTCCTATTATCTTGTATTGTAGGAGTGTGAATATGAAAAAAGATATTTTTTCTCAATTAAAAACCATTGAAGATGGTATGAATAATTTGCTAGGAGCAATGTCTTCACTAACTCATAGTAAGTACACTTTTCAGGATAATTATGATGAAGTGTGGACACCTAACTGTGATGTCTATATATCGAACTCTATATTGAATATAGTTATCGAATTAGCTGGTGTCGAGAAAGATTCAATTGAATTAGTTTTTAATGATTCTTACCTCTTACTTAGGGGTAACAGAGATTTTGGAGTCCCTTGCAGTGATGTTTGTTTTTATCATATGGAAATAGAAACTGGTGCTTTTGAAAGAGCAATTTATTTTCCTGATGTTCAATTAGATAAAAATAACCCACTTGTGAAATTCGAAAATGGTATTTTAAAAATTCAATTTGCTTTAAGTGAGGAGAAAGAATCTATTATAGAAGTTGAGTAAAATATTATAGTAGACCTTTGTGAAGAGTTTGGACAAAAATATAGCGACTTTAATAAGATTTCTAAATTACCTAGATCTAGCTTAGTGTCTGAAACAATTCATGAATGGTGGGTTTATCAACAGTCTGCTTATAGAGGCTATCTGGTAAAGATAAATGCTTGAAATATAGCTTTCTTTTTTAGATTTAATATGATTTAAAGATTGACAAGCTAGTCTTTTATAAAATCCTTGAACTCAAGGAGTTTAATTTTATGATTTTACCAGATTTTGATAATAGTTTGCTTAATTTAACAGCATCAATTTCTTTGGCCTATGGATGTAGTCCTATTTATAAGCCTCTAGCAAAGCTATCATTAGAGGAATTAAAGAGTAAGAAAAATGTAATTTTAATGGTTATAGATGGTTTGGGCTATAACTTTTTTAAGGAAAATGTAAGTAATCAATTACTAATTAATGGGGATTTAGGAGCAATTACTTCTGTATTCCCCTCAACAACCGCAGTTGCGATAACCTCCATTTTAACAGGTAAATCACCTCATGAGCATGCCCTAACAGGCTGGTTTGTCTATTTAAAAGAATTAGGATCTGTATCGAAAATCTTGCCTTTAGCACCAAGATACTCTGATACAGTTTATTTTAACAATGATGAAGAATCAAATGATGTATACGGCTTTGATTCTTTAATAGATAATTTTAAAGTAGATAGTCATTTTATTCACTTAAACAAGTATCAAAATGATGCTTACCAAAAATTACTCAGAGGCAAATCCCACTTTCATGGCTTTGATAATATATCTGAAATAGCCACTCAAGTTAATAAGGTAGTAAATTCTACAGAATCTTCCAAGAAGTTTATCTATACCTATTGGAATGGTTTAGATGCTATTTCCCATAATTATGGCTATAATTCTCCAGAAGCTTGCCAGCATTTTACCCAGATTCAGGAACAAATAGTAGAAGTTGCCCAGACAATTAATACTCAAGACACAGCCTTAATCGTTACAGCAGATCACGGGTTCATTAATGTACCAGATGAGCATAAGCTTAGGGTTAAAGACATTCCAGGCTTAAGAGAATGCTTAGTTTTACCCCTTATGGGAGAGCCACGTTCACCTTATTGTTATCTTAGGTCTGGTAAAGAAAAACAATTTATTGACATCTGGGAAAAACACCTATCTGCATATTCGCAACTTTTTCATATTGACGAATTATTAGAAAAACAAGTTTTTGGTCTTAATGATAGACATAATAAGTTTTCTGATCGAGTAGGCGACTATGTAATAGTGATGAATGACTCTTATGTCTTAATCGATAATGTTTTATTAGAGAAGGAAATGAATTTAGTTGGATATCATGGTGGTTTAACCCAGAATGAAATGCTAGTCCCACTAATTTACATAGGATAAATATGAAAAAAATTTTTTTGTTAATAATTTTACTAAGTCTTCTCTTGGCATGTAAAGAGAAGACTAATGAACTTGCCACAGATCAAGCTGAATCAGAAAAAGACTCCTTAAGTCAAACTAGGGAGGAAGTAGATTTCTCAAACTCTCAAATGGTAATTAATCCTGAAACTGGTGATACTATTTATGTAGATTTTGGGATTAAGTATGAGGAGGGGATAGAGCATAAGAAATATGAGAAATACTTTATTATTTCTACCTATACATCCTATACAAAAGATAGTAAATTGCAAGTTGAACTTAGCAAATGGAAAGAATTAGAAGTTGATGCTTATCTAGAAGATGTTAAAATCGGACAAGCTAGTAAGTACTTTATTTCCATAGGTAAATTTGCTGATCAAGAACAAGCAATGGAAAAACTTGAAGCTTTCAAGAAAAAATATCCAACTGCCAGAATACATATTCAATCTATTACTCAATAAGGCTTTTAACCAACGATTTTTAAGAAATATTTTAGCAGTTTACCCCCTAAAATTAGTAGATAAAATAACTTTTTAGATTAATGGATAATAAATTGCATTAACTATATGTTAGAGAGTGATTATAAAAAATGATATAAAGAAATGAGGAGAAAAAATGAAAAAATTTATTTTGTTGTTTTCCTTGCTTATGACCATTAGTATGGTGATGGCAGTTCAGGAAAACTTAATGGATTTACACCAAAACTCTATTACTTTACAGAATAGTAATGATTATGGTGTAGATATCGCTTATGAACTTGGAAACATAGAGATTAAGACTAATAATACTCGTGGTGGAGAATATGCAGAGATTTTTGCAAAGGACTATTCTTTAACTAAAGATGAGGGTTTACCTCAATTACCATACAGTCAGAAAATCATCTCAGTTCCACTTGGTGCAAGTGTTGAAGCTTCTATTGAAGTTAATTCAGCAAGTAGTTTAAACCTAGTCAGAAGAGGTTTTAATCAAGCAATTATTCCTGCTCAACCATCTGTGGCTAAGTGTGAAAATATCGAAGATATGCCTTTTATCAAAAATGAACAAATATATAATGCAGATAAAGCTTTTAAATACCAACCAGTAAGTGTTAAAGAAATTGGTATTTTGAGAGGAATGAGACTTTTTGAAGTTAACTTCTATCCAGTTGAATACAATCCAGTATCTGGAGACCTCCGTGTTATCAACTCTGCAGATGTTACTATTGAATTTGTCAATGGCGATATCTATGCTACTGAAGAATTAAAAGCTAAAACAAGATCCTTTATGTTTGAAGGTATTTATTCTCAAAACATCTTCAACTATTACCCTTCAAGATCTTCTTTAGAAAACTACCCACTTGGCTACTTAATAATTACACCAAACCAATTTATGGATACTTTAGAACCATTCATTACCTGGAAACAAGAACAAGGTTATGATGTAACTATTGGTATTACTGATAATATCGGTTCTTCTACAAGTGCAATTAAAAACTATATCCAAGGTATCTGGGACGCAGCTACTCCTAACAACCCTGCTCCTTCTTACTTATTAATAGTTGGTGATACTCCTCAAGTTCCAGCTTACGCTGGTTCAACAGATTCTGGTCATGTAACAGACCTTAATTATGTTAGATTAAACGGTACAGACTATCTTCCTGAAATGTATTTTGGAAGATTCTCAGCAACAACAGTTGCCCAGTTAACCCCTCAAGTTAATAAAACTTTAACCTATCAAAAATATGAAATGTCCGACCCTTCTTACCTTGAAAGAGCAACTCTTATTGCCGGTGTAGATGGTTACTGGGCTAATACTCATGGTAATGGTACCATTAACTATGGTAGCGATAACTATTTCAACGAAGAACATGATATAGATGTTACTACTTATTACTATCCTCAATCAGGTTCTTCTGCTGCAAGTATCGTAGCAGATGCAAGTGCTGGTTTAGGTTATTTAAATTATACTGCTCATGGTTCTGAAACTTCATGGTCAGACCCTAGTTTTACCATTTCAAATATTAATAGTCTCCAAAACTCAGGTAAATATCCTGTTGTTGTAGGAAACTGCTGTTTAACAAATCACTTCAATACAGGTACATGTTTCGGTGAAGCTTGGTTAAGAGCTACTAACGGTGCAGTTATCTATATTGGTGGAACAAACTCAACCTACTGGGATGAAGACTACTGGTGGTCTGTTGGTCACTTCACTCCTACTTCAACATCTAACCCAACTTATGCTGGATCTGGACTAGGTATGTACGATGCCCTCTTCCATGAACATAATGAAGCTTTTGAAGACTGGGCTCATACTGCAGGTTCTATGGTATTCACAGGTAATATGGCTGTCCAATCCTCAGCTTCAACTAGAAAAAATTATTACTGGGAAATCTACTCAATTATGGGTGACCCTTCTTTAATGCCTTATATTGGTGTTCCTCAAGCTCAAACTGTTGATTACTCTAACACTATGCTTGTTGGCATGACTTCTCTTAATATCACAGCAGCTCCTTATAGCTATGCTGCTCTTTCTAAAGAAGGCCAGCTTCTTGGAACAGTCTTAACAGACGGTACAGGAAATGGTACAATCAACTTTGAAGCACTTAACCTTCCTGGTAATGTTAAATTAGTTGTGTCTCACACTGACTACCAACCATTTATCACAGATATTGAAGTTGTACCAGCAGAAGGTCCTTTCCTTGTTATTGATAACCAACAAATTACTGGAAACATTGCAGCAGGTCAAAACCTCGACATGGCTCTTACTATTGGAAATGTTGGTGTTGAAGCTGTAGCAAATGTTGATGTTACTCTTACAAGTCTTGATGCTAATGCTACTATTACTAATGCCAATACTACTATAGCTAATATCGATGCAAATAGCACTAGTCAATTAGCTTCTGCTTTTGAAATAACACTTGCTAATGGTATCAACCAAGGCGACAATATTGCCTTTAATTTACTCCTTGAATCAGCTGACGAAAGCTGGGAATATGAAATAATGCTAACTGCTGTTGGACCACATTTTATTATCACTGAAGTTGAAGTAAACGATGGTGATAACAACTTACTTGATCCTAACGAGACTGCTCAACTTTTAATCAGCTTCCAAAATAATGGTAATTTTGTAGCTAATACTAGTGTAGCAAGTTTAATCTCAGCAACACCTGGCATAACTATTGCTGATCCAAACATTGCATTAGGAGATATTGCTGCTAATGCTAACGGTCAATTCACTGTTACTGTTGAAACATCTGCTTATATGGAAACTGGAACTATTGCAAACTTCACTACTAATTTCACTAGTGAATATAACGTTATCTCTTCAGATAACTTTGAGCTATCTGTTGGTTTACTCTTTGAAGACTTTGAATCTGGTGACTTTGCATCAGACTTCAACTGGAATACTCCTGGTTGGTCTGTTGTAAGTAACGAAGCTCATGAAGGTTCTCACTCTGCTAAATCAAATACTATTAACCACAGCCAATCAGCTTCTATGACTGTTCAAATGGATGATGTAACTGCAGGTCAAATAAGCTTCTGGGTAAAAGTATCTTCAGAAAGTGGCTATGATGAATTAACTTTCTATATTGATAATGCTGCCCAAGATTCTTGGAGTGGTACTGTTAACTGGCAAGAAGTATCTTACAATGTTACTGATGGTAACCATACCTTTAAGTGGGAATATAGCAAAGACTATAGTGTAAGTGAAGGTGATGATTGTGCTTGGATTGACTATATTGTCTTCCCTACCGCTACAAGTGAAGTTGGCGATCCTGTGATAGCTCTTGATATGACAGAATATGACTTTGGTGCTGTTGCAAGTGGTCAAACTCAATTCACCATCTCCAACTCTGGCCAAGGTATCTTAGCTGGTCAAATTTCACTTAATAGTCAAAGCGTATTCTCAATAAGCTTAGAAGACCAAGAAGCTAACAACCAGCTTAATTACTCTCTTGATCCTGAAGCAGAATTGCAAGTAACTCTTCACTTCAATCCTATTGCTAATGTTGAATACTCTGATAATGTCATTATTACTTCAAATGATCCACAACAGGAACAAGTTGTAATTAATGTTTACGGAACAGGTCAAGGTGTATCTAATGATGACGAAAACCTTATTCCACAAATAACAGAACTTCAAGGAAACTACCCTAATCCATTTAACCCTCAAACTGCTATTAAATATGCAGTTAAGCAAGATGGAAACGTTTCCCTTAAAATATTTAATTTAAAAGGCCAGCTTGTTAAAACTCTTGTTAATGATGATGTTAAAGCTGGATTCCATAGTATTGTCTGGGATGGCAAAAATAATTTTGGAACAGATGTTGCAACAGGTATATACTTGTATCGTCTAGAAACCAAAACATATAACCAAACCAAAAAGATGATGCTGATGAAATAACCTCCTTGTATGCTAGCAGATAAAGGTTGGGCTCCCCGCCCAACCTTTCTGCATTTTAAGAACTTTCTTTTTTATCCCTTGCAGGTATTTTATGTAACTTCATTAATTTTGGCTCAAGTTCAAGCCTGGTGGGAATATATAGGAAAATGAGAATATTTCATTACTATATTGATTCATCAAAAATCCCTGAAAGGGATAAAATAATTTAGCCCAAGGTAAGATGCTGAAAGTATCGCAAGCCTGGGTAATGATGGTTGTCCCAAAGATATTACCCTGTAAGGGTTTAATAAAATGATAAATAATGTAAGTCTCTTATTTACCACCAGACTTGAACAAGAGCCTTAATTTTTGATCCATATCTTAGTGTAATTAGTGTAATCCGTGGATAGACTATTTCTTTTTACACAGTCTGGCCCGCCTTCCCAGTTAGAGCCGTCAGGCGGGGAGAGTAAACATTCCCCTTTCAGCTCCTTGTCAGTGAAACCAGTTAAAGCTGAAAGCGAAAACTCTCTTCTTGCATCTTAATACTTATTTTCCTGCAACAATCATTATTTTATAAATATTTATATATGTGCAAAATTTACCATACAGTCACGTTGTAAAAGTTGATAAATAGCTACTTTTTCATAAAGACTGTCTTATGTCTAATATCATGACTTGAACTTTTCTGTTAAACAGGAGCTTTTCATCCCTTAACTCTTGTATATACTGTTTACACATTCTTAATTATTGTCCGTAACAGTGTAGACATTTCTTTAAAAAAGGTAAAAAGTGTAAATTTTCTTACTAGTTATGCTTATTTGTGAGCTTTCTTTTTTCTAAGGCTAACTTACTAATAGTCTGATATTTATTAAGTATTTTAAAATTATTTTTAACTTTTTTTTGAAATTTAATTTGTTTGGAACACCTATTGCATTATTATATAAGCGTATCGTCTAGAAACCAAAACATATAACCAAACCAAAAAGATGATGCTGATGAAATAACCTCCTTGTATGCTAGCAGACAAAGGTTGGGCTCCCCGCCCAACCTTTCTGCATTTATAGACTATTTTATTTTTCCCAATACTTATCTTGAGGGTATTTTTCTTTTAATTCTTTTGCCAACTTCTTATATTCTTTCTTCATCTTATTAGCCTGCAAAATCTCTAACTTAAGGAAATTCTCCTCATGGGAAGAAAACTCTTCCTCTGGATCTTCAATATCTTTTCCCTTGTAAAACATAGCTGTTTCAAAGGTTTTTAAAGCTTCTTTATTTTTCTTTAGCTTCAACTGAGCTCTTGCTAACCACATGTAAGCATCATAATGTTCTTCTCTTGTTTCAATTGCTTTAGTAAAAGCTTCTTCCGCCTTAACCCAATTTCCTAACTTATAATATACTTCACCCTTATGTCTCCAAGGACAAGACCAGTTAGCAAATTTATCATTCAAGTAATTATAATGAGGTAGAGATTCCTCAAGTCTTCCTATTGTTAAATAGATATTAGCTAACTGAAACCTTTGGGCAGCTTGTAAATCGTCTGCAATTTCCTCAAGTTTAGCCAGTGTTTTATTCATCTCTGAATAATGAACCATGAGTAAGTTATAGTTGCTACTAGCCAGGTCTTTAGAGCTATTTGCATCTTCTAAAACAGCCTTTAGATTTTCAAAACTAGCATCTTCAAAGTAAGACGTTAAGAGATCTTGACTAGCCCCGAAGACAAGTCTAGTAGCCATCAAAACGATTAAAAGACAAAATACTTTTTTCATACATTAATACTCCTATTTGATAATTAAAACCAAGAGATTACTTGGTTAAAAGCAATATTTAAGAAAAAGTATATATGTGTCAAATATTAAAAAGAACTATTAAGTTATGCAAGATTAACTCTTAGGATTTACTATAATTATTTGGGTTAAAGAGCATTAAGTAAAGAATCCATGTAAGAGAAGCTTGATTAGTTTTTAGAAGAATCTGCTATTAAGCATGTTTTTTATAAGCAAAAAACTGAAAACTATCTTATAAGGAACTATTTTAGCAAAAGTTTTAGTAATTTAGCATATTTTATGCAATTATTGAAATCAGAATCAGTTTTTTGTATTTTTTGGTGAGAAATGAAGCTATTAACCCAAGTAGCACAGTAATCAGAAGCTATTACAACAAAAAGCTTGTCAAAAAAAAGCTATAGATTAATTTTAGTGTAGGGTAAACAATATGAATAAATTTAGATTAATACTAATAATACTTATCAGCAATTGCTTAGGTCTTGTAGCTAGCGAGTGGACCATTCTTATTTATATGGCTGCAGATAATGGACTACATGACTATGCTTTAGAGGATATTGCCGAAATGGAACTTTCCTCCTTTAGTTCTCAAGCTAACATAATTGTAGAGATGGACGGGGATGCGAATAGCGATTTATCAGCAAGCTATAGATATAAAATTACGGAGAATCCCCAAGCTGGAATTCAATCTCCTATCATTGCAAATTTGGGAGAAAGAAATTCAGGTTCTTACTTAACTTTAAAGAATTTTGTAGAGTGGGGCTTTAACCGCTATAAGTCTTCAAAAAAAGCCTTAATTATCTGGTCTCATGGCAACGGCTGGGCAAAAGATAGACTAAATAAGGGTATTGCGCCTGATAACACCTCTCAAAGCTTTATAAGTATGTCAAATCATGAAATGCAAGCAGCCTTAAGTGAAATCGAGCTTGATCTTCTTATCTATGATGCTTGTAATATGCAGACTATTGAAAATTTAATTGAGCTAGAGGGGAGAGCTGATTATATCATCGGTTCTGAAGCCACTGTTCCTTCCACTGGCCTACCTTATGGTCAGATTTTTGACTACTGGCAAGAAGCTACTGATATAGACTCCCTAGTTATAAATATTCCTAAAATATATGTTGAAGCCTATAGACCAGGCAATGTTTATAATTCTGGACCCTTTTTAAGAAGAGTTACTTCCTCTACTGCCAATATGTCTAAACTTTCCACTTTTAAAGAAGACCTTAATGCTTTTCTAACTAAGTGGAGTTCTGATCCAAGAGACTTTATCATTTCTAGAGAGGATCTAAATGAATTTGGTATCACTTCTACTGATGTTGATTTAAAAGAACTTCTAGATAATTTATCTGATACTACTAGCAATAATGATTTGCAAGAAGATTGTCTGGACTTAAGCTCTAAATTAGACTCTCTTTTTATTAGTTATGACTCTTCCTCATTCGATTATAAAGTAGGATCAGCTAGTATTTGGTTTCCCAAGTACTCCTGGCAATTTGCTAACAACTGGCAGATTTATAGAATGTTGCATTTTGCTCAAGGAGCTATAGGTAACTTTTTAAACAAGTTCTTAGCACCTGATGAAATCCCTCCCTTTCCTTTTGAAATTACTAAGTCACAGGTAATTAACGAGACAATCTATTTAGAATGGGAAAATCATCTTGATCCTGACCCTCTAAACTACCAAATTACTTTTGACTTTAATGATGGCACTAGTCAGATAATTAATCTGGAAAACTTAGGCAGCTACCAGACAAGTGTTAAAGAGAATGGTCAAGTCTATATTCTAGCCCAAGATGCAGCAGGAAACCAGACAAAATCCTCTGTCTTAGATTTTGAAATTGGAAGCGACTACGGTAAGCTTTATCTAGCTCCCAACCCCATAAGAAAAGATAATGAAGGTAAAATAATATTCTATGCTGAGAATAGCGGGGGTAAAAAGGCTGAAATAAGCTTATTTTCCCTAAGTGGTAAAGTTATATCAAAAGCTAAAATTAACTTGCCTGAGGGGATAAATGAGCATAAGATTGACCTCTCTGATATTATTAAGGTAAAATTATCATCAGGAATTTACTTGTGCAGCTTAAAGATTGAAAATAAGTACTATAAAACAAAATTCGCTGTGGAATATTAAGTGTTAATTAATTCTTACTTGAGATTTAATATTTATTAAACTAATTTTACTTTACTTTTGATAGTAACAATATGATAAATAAGCTCTTAAGTATTTGTGGACAAAATTCCATAAGCTAAATGTGGAAAAGATTTGTTAATTTTTAGCTAAATTATTATTAAAACAATCAAATAGGTTAGATCAAGTCTATGTGTATAAGTAGTGGATAAGTACTTGCATAAATCAACATATTGTTCCTTATTTATATGTCTATTAATATGATAGACATATTGTGGATAATGTGTATATTAAGGATAAGTAGTAGTTAATCCTGGATGAAAATTGGGTATAAGTCATAAGGTACATAGAAAAGAGAAAGTGGTGGTAACTCACTGTTTCTGAGGCTAATTATTTCTTTTCTTTCTTTCCAACCCATCTTTACGCAGATGACAAGTAGTTACGGGATTGTCTCGAGGGATTCCAGCCCGCGGTTACGCTGAAGACAAGCGGTTACGGTGCCTATGGAGTGGAAGCATCCTTGCTTGCACACACATTATTCTGAGACAAGAGATGGTCTCAGTCCATAGTTTTTATAACTCGTGATTACGCAGAAGACAAGCGGTTACGGATTGGGTCGCGGGATTCCAGCCCGCGGTTACGCAGATAATAAAGTGGTAACGGTGCCTAAGGAGTGGAAGCATCCTTGCTTGCACACACATTATTCTGAGACCAGGGATGGTCTCAGTCCATAGTTTTTTTCTAGCCCGCGGTTGCGAAGGTATCATGCTGTTACCAGGCTTGGCATCTACTATCAGATGGTGGACTGCTTGTCCGTCACATTATTTTTTGTTAGTTTTTTCCTATTATCCCACTATTTGGGATTATCTTCACTCATCTTTGTAGCAAGTCTATAATTTATCTCAAATCAACAGAAAAATCGCCTATTCATCCATGTACCTTCCTTTACAGTCTTTCGATGAAACACGGACTTTCATCGAAAGACTGTAAAGGAAGGTACATGGATGACAAGAGAAAACAACCAGCCATCAAAGAAATGAAAATTTAGAAAAACTAAAAAAAATGAGTCTTCACAAGAGCCAGAAGACCTTTAATAATAAAAATTCTGGATCTAGTTCAAGTCTGGTGGAAATAATATAGGAAAATTAGAATATTTCATTACTATATTGATTCATCAAAAATCCCTGAAAGGGATAAAATAATTTAGTCCAGGGTTAGATGCTGAAAGTATCGCAACCCTGGGTAATTATGTATCTAAAAAAGTTTAATCCTGTAATGGTTTGATAAACATTGACTCCTTTCATATTATCTCCTAGAATTTTCTATTTTTTATCTAGGAAAGTGTACCAGTTTAAACTGCCATCTTCACCATAAGCCCTGTAACCACTTGTCTTCTGCGTAAACGCGGGCTGGAATCCCGCGACCCATTCCCGTAACCGCTTGGCATCTACGTAACCGCGGGCTGGAATCCCGCGACCCAAGCCCATAACCACTTTATTATCTGCATAACCGCGGGCTGGAATCCCGCGACCCAAGCCCATAACCACTTGTAATCTGCATAAACGCGGGCTAGAATCCCGCGACCCAAGCCCGTAACCACTTTATTATCTGCGTAAACGCGGGCTGGAATCACGCGACCCAATCCCATAACCACTTTATTATCTGCGTAAACGCGGGCTGGAATCCCGCGACCCATTCCCGTAACCGCTTGGCATCTACGTAACCGAGGGCTAGAATCCCGCGACCCAATTCCATAACCACTTGTAATCTGGGTAAACGAGGGCTAGAATCCCACGACCCAAGCCCGTAACCACTTTATTATCTGCGTAAACGAGGGCTGGAATCCCACGACCCGAAGACGGGCAGGTTTTTGGCAAGGTAGATTTTTCCAAAAACTCTGTGTAACTCCTCTTTACCTCGGTGAAACTCTGTGTTAAGGATAATTCTCTTTCGTCAATCCGTGGATAGACTTCTCTTGTAGGCAGTATTATACTGCCTACTGCGAGCAAGGATGCTCGCGTTCCCAGTTAGTCCCGCGTTCCCAGTAGTAAGTCCCGCACACAGTTAGAATCTTCTTTCTCTCCATCTCACTATCACCCTGTCTCTCCATCTCACTATCACCCTGTTTCTCCATCACCCCTGCTTTGAGCCGAAAGGCGAAAATCCTCTTATTCGTGAAATTCGTTTTAATTCGAGTTAATTCGTGTAAAGAATCTTCCTTCTTAAAACTCTGTGAACTCTGTGGAAACCTCTGTGAACTCTGTGTTAAGGTTCTTAAAAAATCCGTGAAATCCGTGAAATCCGTGGATAGACTTCTTTTGTAGGCAGTATAATACTGCCTACTGCGGGCAAGGATGCCCGCCTTCCCAGTTAGTCCCGCGACCCAAATATGGGCAGAATATAGCTTGCTTTCAAGCAAATTCAAAAAAATAGTGAGTATATCTTGACATAGCTATTTTAGAGATTATTTTGGTTAAAAATGAAAAGTGAAACTTATCTTAGATAAATTATAGGTCATATAAAGGCAAAGTTCACTAAAATATTTGGACAAAAAAGAAAAAAGAAAAGGGATTATGATAGCAGTATATATTGATGATAACAGTAATAGCAATTTAAACACTATGATCAACTACATAGTTGATTTTACCTTTGTTACTTTAGGTTATAGCCACAAGATCATATATTCTCTCAAGGGATTATCTGAGTTTGATGTCTTAATTTGGTATGATTCGAAGGGCATACAAAAGGAGCAAATTGTTAGTTTCGCTAAGAAAATACCAATTATTGTTGTTAGATATCATGAAAATCTCTATATACCAAGTCAGTTAAAAGGCAATATTCTAGCATCAAAGATAAAAAAAATTAAGTTTTATAATGAAGTTATCCCAATAATACACAACAATCTCTTGACCAATATAGTTGAAGAGGTTAAGCAAAGCGATATTGCCTTAACTATAATGAATTTTGATATCTTTGGTAACTTATATTATCATATTGCAGATTGTGAATTTAGGGCAAAAAAAGCTGATGATGGCATAATAGAACAGGGATCTATTTTCGATGAATTTTATCACCAGCCCATTGTAAATCATCTTTTAGCTTTTACTGAAAAGATTATTATTAACTGCTGTCGTAAATTAGATTTTTTATTATTAAAAAAAGAGTATTGGCCACATGGAGAGGATTATGCAGTCATTTTCACCCACACAATAGACAAGTTAGAAAAGTGGGGAAAGGGTGTGTTTAGTGAGTTTTTATTAGACTCTTTTCCTCTTCTATTAAAGGGTAAATTTAATGATGTTTTTAGAAATTTATCTAGTGGAATCAAGTATTTCTTAACAGATGAAGAGCAGTACTGGAATTTTGAGAATTATTTAGATTTAGATGAGAAGTATGGAATAGTTTCCACCTGGTTTGTTTCTCTACTTGAAGATAATGGTTTTATCTACAATGTTGATGAAAACAAGATGATTAAAGAGTTGAACAGGATATTGAGTAAGGGTCATGAATTAGGTATTTTAGTAAATCCATATGAAATGGACCAGATAAAAATCAAGACAGCTTACAGTAAATTGACCAAGATAACCCAGACTGACCAGGTTGGAATCAGGGTAACAGGCAGGCCACTTCATGACAATATTTCCTTAGCTATCCATAGGAATAATCTTTTATATGATTCTTCAATAATATCGCCCAAAATAAATCTCTTTAAAAATGGTAACATCTTACCGCATCATAAATTAATAGATGGCATAAGAACTTTCTCCTTAGAGATTCCTATCACTTTTAGCGATGAAATTCTTAAATCTTCCAAGTATTCCTATCAATCCTATGAATCAGCTAAACACAAGATGGATGAATTAATTCAAAAGATTCATACGAGTGGAGGCTTAATATGTTTTGATTTCACTATAGCTAACTTTAAAGATATTAGTTATCTAGAGAAATTATACACTTACACCTTAGATTCCATTAAAGAGACTAATTACTATAATAATTCTTGTAAGAATATCTCTCTTTGGTGGAAGGCCAGAAAAAATGTCATCATAACTAATGTTGAATGGGGTGCAAACATCCTCTTCCTTGATGATTTTTCCTTCTTTACCTTTAGGCTACATTCTAAGAAGAAGGTAAAAGAGGTCACAATGGTTGATTATCAGATTGAAGATGATATTATTACCATGTCCAATATTAAGGCTAATACTGCTGTTAATCTTGTAATGGAGTAAATTTTGAAGAGAATATTAATTGTAACGATTAGTCATAAAGCCAAAGATGTAAGACTATACCATAAGTTAGGCAAAAGTCTTAGTGAAAGATATCAAGTAAGCATCCTGCACAACCAGTCTCAAACAGGCGATTATGACGATGATATAAAACTTATAGGGTTAAATAATTTAAGTAAGACACAATTTTTAATTCAAGCTGCAGTTCAAATAGCCTTACTTACGCCTGATGTAGCTATCCTAGTTGAACCAATCCTACTTACCCTGGTTAACCCTATAGCCAAGACAAAATATGTCTATGATTGCCATGAATTTTTTACCCTAGCCCAAAAAGAAAAGTCTTTAAAGAAAAGTAAACAATTTCTAGATACTTTTCTTCACCAAAGCATAGAAAGAAGATTTATTCCTAAACTTAGTGCCTGTATTACTGTTAATGACATTCTTACTCAAAAGTATCAAGCTATGGGAACCAATACTATTACCATAGCTAACTATCCTCAAATGCATAAGCAAGAGCAAGCAAAAGACTTAGAAATTAAGTATGATTTTGTTTATGCAGGAGGTTTATCACCCATACGGGGGATTAAAGAGATAATTCAAGCTACCTATCTAGTAAAGCAGATTTTACCTGAAATAAAGGTTTTGCTAGTAGGCAAGGAACAAATTTCTGCTTTCAGGCAGGAATGCCTTGATTTTATTGAAGAATTGAATTTGAAAAATAATATTAGTCTGTTGGAAGCTATCCCATATGAAGAAGTTTATGACAAGTATTATCAAGCTAGATGTGGTATTTGTCTGCTTTCACCTAGTATTGCTCGCTACAAATATGCCCTTCCTATCAAGCTTTTAGAGTACCTAGATGCTGGCTTACTCGTAATTACCAATGATTTTCCAATGACCAAACAGATTTCTCAAAGCTCTGAAGGAATCCTAACAGCTAAGTTTAATGCAGAAGATCTAGCTAATAAGATGCTTAAGATTTCAACTATGAGCCAGGAAGAAATTGCTAAACATCAATCTATTGCTAGCAAGTTGATTAAAGAAAAATACAATTGGCAGCTACTTGCACCCAAGTTACTCAAATTCTTTGACCACTTAACTTCACCAGTTAAAAAAGCTCTTTTGGTATCTTACTTCTTCCCACCCTTGGGAGGAGCAGGAGTGCAAAGACCACTCAAACTAACCAAGTATGCTAATGAGTCTAATTGGGATTTGCTAGTTCTAACTATTCAAGATATTGTCTTCCATTCTTATGACCAGTCCCTTTTACAGGAAATTGAATCTGAAGTTGTTAGAGCTAACTCTTGGGATATCATGTCTTTATTACAAAAAATAAAAGTTTTCCAAACTCTTAAGCTGGGAGATAAGGTAGATAAAGCATATTTTGAAACTGAAGATTTTAAGAAGAAATTAGTCAAATCACTCTTTTTTATGGATGAGAAGATAGGCTGGTTTATACCTGCTGTTTTAAAAGGACTTCAACAGGTAGTTAAGCATGATTTTTCTGCTGTAATTGTAACTATCTATCCACCTTCTTCCCTCCTAATTGCCTTCACTATAGCTAAAATAACTAACCTACCCCTCTTTATAGATTATCGGGACCACTGGACTTTAAGTTCTTATTTTGACTTCTCAAGTCAGACCTCAAGACAAGCCTATCATGGTCTAGAAAAGTTCTTTCTAAATCAGGCAAGAGGCATTATCACAATTGGCCAAGTAATGAAAGAAGAACTAGCTCAATCTTTCAAGATTTCTTTAGATAAAATAGCAGTCTCTTATAATGGCTATGATGATGAAGATTTTGACCAAGCAAGCCCTAGGTTAAGTCTAGCTAGCAATGATTGCCTAAAAGCCAAGAAAAAGATAAATATTGGCTATATTGGAAATATGTACAAGCATAGAACTTCTAAATACTTTCTGCAAGCCCTGCAAAGTCTAATTGCAGAAGCTAAACTAGATATAAATGAAATCCAACTTAACTTTATGGGCAACTATTATCATGAAGAACAAGAAGTATTTAAAAATTCGGGTCTGGAAAACATCATCCATATCACCCCGCAACAAGACCATAAAAGAGCTATTAAAACTATGCAAAAACAGGATATACTCCTCCTTTTAATAGCTACTAAAAGTGGAAAAAATGTGCTTACAGGTAAAATCTTTGAATATTTAAAGAGTAAGAAAGCAATTTTAGCTTTAGTACCCCAAGGAGGAGAAGCTCAAGACATCTTAACAAAGCTAGGAAACCCTTGGATTGCTCCGTTAGAAGATATTGAACAAATAAAAACACAAATTCTGAAAATTATAGATTTTGTTAAAGATGGGGGAGAAGTTGATTATGATATTTCCCAATACAGTAGAAGACAGCAAGTGAAAAATTTCTTTGCTTTCATAGAGGAAAAAATCTAAAATGGCAGTAGTTCTTCACCTAGGTCTCTTGCCTATCCTATCAGGCGTACAGAATGTCATGCTGCAAATCTTAGATGCTATTGCCAGTGATGGCTATGAGATTAAAGTTGCTGGTGCTCCTGATGGTCCACTCATAGGTCAAGTTGAGCAAAGAGGTTGGAAATACTTGACTCTACCTTCCTTAGTCAGAGAGATTAATCCTAAAAAAGACTTACAAGCTATGAGACAACTAGCAAAAATTATAAAAGAGGAAAAGGTAGATATTCTTCACACTCATTCTTCTAAAACAGGTCTCATAGGCAGACTTATAGGTAGAAAGTGTAAAGTAGCTAAAATTCTCCATACTGTTCATGGCTATCCTTTCCATAAATACCAAAATCCTCTACTCTACTCCTTCTACCACAAGGCCGAATGGTTAGCAGGTCATTTCTGTGACTATCTAATTTCAGTTAATAAAGAAGATGCCCAACTAGCCCACACTAGCTTAAAAATTCCTAAACATAAAATCAAATATATTCCCAACGGAGCCCTAGCTAAAGAGCAAAGAGAAATTCTGCAAAAACCTGAAATAGTTATTGGAAGTCTTTCTCGCTTTTGGAAACAAAAAAACATGATTAATAGCGTTAAAATAGCAATCAAGGCCTGTCAGCATAGACAAGACCTTAAATTCATCTTTGTGGGGGATGGACAAGATTTAGCCTATTGTCAGAATTTAGTAGCCCAAGCCCAGCTTACAGATAAAATCATCCTACCTGGTTGGTCAGACGACAAGGAAAAGTGGTTAAGCTTATTTGATATA
This sequence comes from Cloacimonadales bacterium (SeqCode), assembly GCA_963663475.2. Lineage (GTDB taxonomy): Bacteria > Cloacimonadota > Cloacimonadia > Cloacimonadales > JAFGVF01 > JAEKNW01. The sequence goes on from CAXXJV010000001.1 coordinate 676,321, forward strand.
TTTTTTCTCTACTCTCTCTGGGAAGGTCTCCCCCTATCTATCTTAGAAGCAATGTCTTATGGACTACCAATTATAGCTTCTGATATTAAGGGCAACAGGGAGTTAGTTGATGAATCTAATGGTTTCTTAGTAAATCCTGATGATAATTCCCACCTTCTTAACCTACTACTTCAACTTCCAAAACTTAGACATGATTTACAAGAAAAAGGGCTCTCTAGTTATAATAAAGTTGTCAATGACTACTCATTAGATTACTTTAATACTAGATATAGAAACTTATATCAAGAAATTAATAGAGAATTATAATATGCTAGAAAATTTATTACTTACTAACCCCTTAAATGTTGAATCAAGTATCAATAGCTCTGCTTTTATCCAAAGCCATTGGAAATACTTCTTGGCTGGAATAGTAGTCTTTGTTATGACCTACCTCCTCATACCCTTTAATATCAAGCTTGCTAAAAAGAAGGGCTGGTTAGACTACCCTAATGAAAGGTCTGCTCATCCTAAACCTATTCCTATTAGTGGAGGCTTAGCCTTCGGACTAGTCATCTGCTTTGCTCAGGTAGCTTTTGGTCTGCTGTTCTGGGATACTAAATCTTCTCTAATGATTTATGGTTTAGCTATGATAAATATCCTAATCCTAACAGTTGGCTTGGTTGATGACCTATTAAAACTTAAAGCTAGAGATAAACTCCTTCTCCAACTTCTTATCTCATCACTTCTCTATATTGTAGGCTTTAGAATAGAAATTCTAACTAATCCCTTTGGTCCTGACCTCTATCTGCAATACCTAAGTTTTCCTTTTACTATTTTTTGGTTTTTAGCTATATCTAATGCTATCAACTTAATTGATGGTTTAGATGGACTTGCTGCTGGGATTACCTTAATAAGCGGACTAGTCCTTTGTCTTGTAGGCCTAATATCCTATAATCCCATAGTCTTCTACCTAGCCATAATCTTAGTTGCTGGCAACTTAGCCTTCCTAAAGTATAATTTTTATCCAGCAAAAATATTCATGGGTGATGCAGGCTCCCTCTTTAATGGCTTCAATTTAGCAGTCTTATCAGTTACAGGAATCTCTCAATTTAAGGGTGTTACAGCTATGACCATTGCTCTACCAGTTGTTGTAATGATGTTCCCTATAATGGACACTATTATGGCTATGATAAGGAGAATCAGGAAGAAGCAGAGTATTTTTCTTGCAGACAAAGAACATATCCATCACCGCTTGTTAAAACTTGGTATCTCTCAAAAAGGAATATGCTATATTGCCTACTTCTTAACCTCCCTTTTCGGACTCTTGGCAATTGGTTTCTATTTCTCAACAAAACAGATTTTTTTAATAGCTTTGACTATCTTAATAGTCTTATGTTTTATCTTCGCCTGGCTGTTACTACAGTCGATTTTTAAAGATTCAAAGTAGGAGTTGTAAATGAAAAAGATTAACCTAATCTTAGTTATCTCTATGTGGGCACTTGTAATTTTTTCTTTTGAAAGATGGGAAGTTTATACCAATACTTCTCATATTTATCAAACTTTATCAAATAATTCTCAAATAATTTCAGTATCCTGGGGAGGAATTGAAGACTATGCTTTAGATCTGCAAGCAGACCAACCCCTTGTGGAACTTACCAATAAATATACTACAATTAATGGTTTATCCAGCAATGAAATATCTTCAATCTATAAAAAGGACGATAAGCTATGGGCAGGATCCTACAACGATGGTATCTCTATTGTTCAAGCTGGACAAGTCTATCTAATCAATGCCGATAATGGACTTATCTCCAACAAGGTAAAAACTATTAAAGCAATTGAAGACCTAGTTTATGTGGTTACTGAAGGTGGTTTTTCTACCTTCTATGACCTTGAACAAATATCCTTCCCCCTACTCTCTCGTAAGTATTCTCCTACTTCTACTTCGGGAGCATTGATCTCTGATACCATTAATGATATTATCCTCTTCCAAGACTATGTTTTTCTAGCTACAGATGCTGGACTTATCTACTTCCCTGTGACCTCCCTTGATAATTTTGATCAATGGACCAGCTTGACTAGTCAAAACTCACAACTAGCAGACAATAAAATTATCAAACTTGCAGCCAAAAATAATAAATTAGCTATAGCAAGTGATAATAATATTCAGATTATTTCTGATTTTTTCACAGACCAATCTTGGCATAATTACTCATTTTTAGGACCTAATAAAGCTACAAAAGATGATGATACTTTTATCCAAACTATTGCCTTTGATGAATTAGGTCAACTTCTCTTCTCCACTGGCATCTGGGAAGAAACAACCACAACTATGTCTGACCTCTCTACTGATATTCTGCAAGTTATTACCCTGGAAGGCAATATTCAACCTTTCCTTACTACTTCAACTCCACTTATAAAATTAAATTCACCTTCAGACCAAACTTCCACCCTGAAAGAAGTTGGTATTAAGTCTATCGAAAGCTCCAAAGATAAGCTAATTCTTTCTAGCTGGGGAGCAGGCTTGCTAATTCACCATAATAATGCCTGGTATCAACTTGAACCAAATGGAATCGGATTTAATGCTATTAATCACCTAACTGTTGATAAGAACAATAAACTCTGGGCTTCCTGTGGCTACTACGGAACAGCAGCCTTACGTAAAGGTGCTCGCGGTGTTAGCTCTTTTGATGGAGAAAATTGGCAAACTTTAAATATGAAAAATTCACCTCTCCAAAGTGATAATATCAATGCTATTACAGTAGGCAATGATAATAAAAAATGGTTCGGGTCTTGGTATAGTGGAGAGAATCACCCCCAAGGTTGGAAGGGGGGAGTTACCTCTTACGATGAAGAAACAAATCAATGGAAATGGTACTATGTCAATGGAGTTTATAGCTATAACCCAGAAAGTCAATCCTTCTCTGATTTGCAAGCAGACATTCCTGGAATCCCTTCCCAAACTATCTCCTTCCTCAATACTGATAAAAGAGGCAATATTATGATGTCTCTCCAAAGCTATGGCCTAGCCTTCTACTCTCCTGAAGGAAATCAAAGATTAGCAATTTCCCCACTTTATGGATCACAAAATAACTTTATTAGAAGATCCTTTCATAATGAATATGGTTACTTCTTCAGTAAATCAGCTGCAGCTTCAGGTGAATCAGCAGGACTTGTTCACTGGGATTCTCAAGACTTACCTAGTGAGGGAGATATTTCCAACTGGACTAGTATTCCTGTTGCTGATATAAGAAATTCTGCTATAAATGATATTATTGAAGTAGCAAGCCCTTATGGTAATCAAATCTGGATTGCTGGAACGAATGGCTTATTCATGTATGATGGAGACTACTGGTACCGCTATGGTATCGATATCAAACGAGAAAGATGGACAGGTAGCTGGCAAATTGATACCCGCTATATTGTTGGTGAGACTAAACTCTTTGCAGCTAAAGATACTTACCCTACATCTTTGGCTATAGATGACTTCGGTTGCCTCTGGATAGGTTCTGAAGAAGCAGGTTTAACTAAATATGATACCAATACTGAAGAGTATTTTGTTTATGATAAAGATTCCTACCCCCTTATAAGTAATCAGATTAGAGCTTTAGCTTATGAAGCTAGGTCTGGTAAACTCTTTATTGGTGCTGGAGAAGGACTCTGCTCAGTTACAGTTGGCTCTTCTGCTAACCCAGAAACAAATTTTAATAAGCTGGTAGCAGTACCTAATCCTTTCTACCCTGAACGAGGTGACGTAGTTAGAATCTTTAATAGTCCCAACGATTTTATGCCAAAATCAGCCAAAATATGTAAGATATTTGATAAATCAGGCCAGCTTGTCTATGACCTTCCCATTAATAAATACCAGTCTTTTAGCTGGGATGGAAATAATAAAAACGGTAAGAAATGTAGCTCTGGTATCTACTTTTTTACTGTCTCCAATGATAAAGGAGAAACTATAAGAGGCAAAATTGCCCTTATTAGAGATTGATATGGATTCTGTGGCGGACAAGCTGTCCAGACTGCGTAAAAAGAAATAGCCAGTGAAAACACTGAAAACACTGAAAACACCGAAAAGGGAAGATTCTTTACTCGAATTAACTCGAATTAAGACGAATTTCACGAATAAGAGGATTTTCGCCTTTCGGCTCAAAGACGGGGTGATGGAGTGATAGAGAGATGGAGTGATAGAGAGATAGAGTGATAGAGTGATAGAGAGATGGAGAGAAAGAAGATTCTAACTGTGTTCGGGACTTACTACTGGGAACGCGGGACTAACTGGGAACGCGGGACTAACTGGGAACTCGGGCATCCCTGCCCGCAGTAGGCAGTTTCAAACTGCCTACAATCATACATTAGAAAGGCCGCATGGTAAAGAAGTCTATCCACTAATTACACTAAGATATGGATTAAGTAGTAATGTTCGATTATATTATTTATAACAGAGTTTTTGTTTTTACACAGACTGTTCGCCGTTTGATATAACAAAAAAAAATTAATAAAAAAGAGGTAATAAGAATGAAGAGATTCTTTTGTGTACTAGCTCTCATAATGATAATACTCCTTACCGCTTGTGGTAAGGATATAGAAAAGGAAGGACAGCAGACTAAGCAGTCCAAAATTAATGTCTTACTTCCCCAAACCCCATCTTCCCTCCCCTTATATTTTGCCTTAAAAGATAATCCAATTTTCCAGGTTGAATTATTTCTTAACCATTCCCAAGCTAATGCTAAATTTTTAAATGGTCAGGCGAAGTTGCTGTTAACTGGTATATCGGTGGCTAATTCTTTTAGTCAGCAAGGAGTGGACTTTGACATCCTTAATTCTCAAGTAGATAATTTAACTCATTTGGTCGGACATGATTTAATTACAAATTTTAGTCAGATAAAAGGAAGAAAGATAATTTTTCCTTTTGCAGATTCTCCCATGGAAGTTCTTTTCACTGAGATTGCTAAGCAGCATAACTTGGTGAAAAATCAGGACTATACTATTGAATATATGCCTTTTACCACATCTCTACAAGTCTTACAACAAGGTCAAGACCTACTTGTCTGGCTACCTGAACCCTTCGTTTCTTTAGCTGAAGATAAATTTAACCTTAAGGTTGGTCTTTCCTTAGATAAAGAGTTCCGAAGTCAGCTTGCTGATATCAATGCCTGCCAAGTCCTTCTTTTAGCTAGAGACTTAGATTTAAGGACTCAGGGAGCCATTCATTACCTTTCAAAAGTCTATATTGATAGTTTGAAAAAACAGCCAGAAAAGTTTATTAACCGACTTCCTCAAGATTTCCCTAACAGGCAAGCTTATAATCTAAGAACCCTGAAGAGAACTTCCTATAACTTTACCCATGGGGCAGACTTGAAAAGTACAACAGATTCTTTATTCAAACTTCTAAATAAGGAAAATAATCTTGCTGAGAGAATTTTGGAACTCAATTAAGAAGAGTCTTCTAGGACTCTTAACTCTCCTGATAATCTGGTTTATTCTAGCTCTTATCTATGATTCCTATGTTGTGCCTTCACCCTTCAAGGTAATTTCTGGATTGCCTAGTCTCTTTTCTGAAAAAGCTTTAGGCCATCATTATAATTTGACTTTATCCAGACTTTTCCTAGGTTTTTTATTATCTTTTTTTATAGGTACCCTAATAGGAATTATTTCTTTTATTCTGAAAGTATATAACTACATAGAGAATCTTATGTCTTTACTGCAAGTTGTACCAGGAGTTATAGTTGCCTCCTTCTTTATCCTCTTTTATGGGACAGGATCTATTGTGCCTATTGGCATGATTTTTCTAATGATTACCCCTATTGTGGCAACGAATACTGTTAATGGACTGCTAGATCATACCAAAGAGTTAGTCGAAGTAATAAACGTCTTTGGCGGTAATACCCTTGATATTATTAAGCATGTTTATCTACCTAAATTGCTACCTGTCTTTAAAACTAACTTCTTAGTCTGCACTGCCCTCTCTCTAAAAATTATTATTTTAGGTGAATATGTGGGCTGTCAGGATGGACTTGGTTTTCTCTTTAATAATGCCAGGATTTTCTATAATATGAATGAAGTTTTTGCTTATCTTCTCTTAATTATCTTAACTGCTTTAGGATTTCAAATCTTTATACAAGCCATATTCTTATTTTACTGGAAAAAAATTAACTAAGAAAAAACTTGACATAGCTAACTTATTGACTATTATTATATTATATTTCATTAATCAAATATTAAAGGAGATAATATGAATAATAGTGTAAATATATTTACACCTGAACAAAAACCTACGGACGAAGAGTATACGAGAATTGCAAACTTTTTAAAAGAACATTTAGAAGAATATGGTGATGCACTGGCTGATATTAAAAAGGCTATGGATTTTGCCTTAACTAAAGACAATTCCTTTGGTGGAAAAATAATAGTTAAATACCTTGATAATCAAATAGTTGGTGCTGTTGTCCTTAATCAAACAGGAATGAAAGATTATATTCCTGAGAATATCCTAGTCTATATAGCTGTCCATCGTGATTACCGAGGTCGCAAACTTGGTAAAGAATTAATGAACAAAGCTGTTGAAATTTCTGCTGGTAATATTGCCCTGCATGTTGAGCCTGATAACCCTGCTAAATTTCTTTATGAAAAAATTGGTTTTACTAATAAATACTTAGAAATGAGATACCAAAGAGAGGGAAAATAATGGCTTACTTAGAGATGAATGTAGAGTCTTTAAAATATAACTACCAATACCTAGATAAAATTTTCACTGAAAATGATATTAAATGGTCTATTGTGACTAAAGTACTATGTGGAAATAAAACCTTTCTAACAGAACTACTTAAGTTGGGTATGACTGAAGTTTGCGACTCCAGAATCTCTAATTTGAAGAATATCAAAGCCATAAATAATAAAATTGAAACAATTTATATCAAACCTCCTTCCAAAAGAGATGTTCCTAATATTGTAAAATATGCGGATATAAGCGTTAATACAGAAATTTCTACTATCAGAGCCTTGGCTAGAGCTGCTAAAAAGCAAAATAAGACCCATAAAATTATTATTATGATTGAGATGGGTGAGCTGAGAGAAGGTGTCTTAAGAGATGATTTTATCGACTTCTATGAAAAAGTCTTCAAACTTGACAATATCAAGGTTGTGGGGATAGGAACTAACTTCTCCTGCCTTTATGGTGTCTTACCAAATCCTGATAAACTTATTCAATTATCCTTATATGAACAGCTTATCGAAGCAAAATTTAACAGACAGATTCCATATGTGTCTGGTGGTAGCTCTGTGGTATTCCCTCTAGTTCTTAATGGAACCCTTCCTAAGGGGATTAACCATTTCCGCCTAGGTGAAACCCTTTATTTGGGCACAAATGTCTATAATGATAGTAAAATAAAAGATATGGCCCACGATATTTTTACCCTGCATGTGGAAATTATCGAGCTTATTGAAAAGCCTAAAGTTCCTACAGGTAACTTCGGAACTAACTTAGAAGGACATTCCTATGACTTTGATCCGGCTGATGCTTCTGATACTTCCTATCGGGCTATTATTGGTCTAGGACTCCTTGATGTAGATGATAAACACCTCTGGTGTGATGATAAATCCTTGGAATTCGTGGGAGCTAGCTCTGATATGATTGTTATGGATTTGAAAAATAATCCTAAGAAATATAAGGTTGGTGATGAACTTACCTTTAGTATGGACTATATGGGCTTGCTTAAACTTATGAATTCTAAATATATAGATAAGAAGGTTGTGAATAACTAGACCGAGGATAGCTGGTTTTAAGAAGAAAGATGGTTCAAACTGTTATGTCGAGCAAGCTGATCACATTTTCAGTATGAACCTTCTTTCTCTCCATCTCTCTATCACTCCGTCACCACGTCTTTGAGCCGAAAGGCGAAAACCTTCTCTTGTAGGCAGTTCTTTACTGCCTACTGCGGGCAAGGATGCCCGCCTTCCCAGTTAGTCCCGCGACCCAATCCGTAACCGCTTTATTATCTGCATAAGCGCGGGCTGGAATCCCGCGACCCAAATACGGGCAGACTTTTAGCAAGCTAATTTTTTCCTAAACTCTGTGTAACTCTGTGATTACCTCTGTGAACTCTGTGTTAAGGTTCTTAAAAAATCCGTGAAATTCGTGAAATCCGTGGATAGATTTCTTTTGTAGGCAGTATTATACTGCCTACTGCGGGCAAGGATGCCCGCCTTCCCAGTTAGTCCCGCATCCCAGTTAGAATCTTCTTATTTTTCACTTTTCATTTTTAATTCTTCATTCTTGCGAAGCAAGCATACCCGCCTTCCCAGTTAATGCCGAAAGGTGAAAATCATTTCAAGACACTAATCGTAATTCCATCACCCACTGGTAGGATAGTAGATTCCAGCAAGGGGTGTTTCATAACATAATGGTTATATTCATCCATAGGTTTTGCTAATCTATCTTTAAAGCCAAGGGGTATAAAGAGTGTATCATCGGCATAGATAAGTCCTTTAGGGTTGAGAAGATTAATACAATCATCGATGATTTTATTATAGAGAGGTTTATTGGAATCAATAATAATGATATCATATTTTTCTTTTTGTTCTTTAACAAAGTCAAGGGCATCACCATTAACCACATCAATAATATCTTCTAAACCTGCACTTTTTATATTTTCAATATTTTCTTTTACAAATCTATGATCAATTTCGATTGTAGTTAAGTGGCCATTAGTTTGGCGTAAGGCTTGTCCAGCCCAAATTGCAGAATAGCCAAGACAGGTTCCTATCTCTAAAACTCGCTTAGCATCCTTAAGTATAATAAAGCAGGAGAGTAATTTAGCCCCCTGTTTAGTAATATTAGGTTGGACATTGATTCTTGTCTGATGAGCCTCTTCTAGACTTATCAGAAGGTCATTAGGATAGTCTATAAATGCATCAATATAGTCATTAATTTTATCTTTCATAAGGTCCTCAACTGTAATTTATAAATTATTTTATTGACATTTAGTTAATTATTCAAAATATTTACCATTATGTAATAGTAAGGTAACTCATTGATAGAGTTTAGTACATCATTTTAGTATGTCATAAACTGACAACTAATTTTTGAAATATTAATGAGCAGTCTTTACTAGACTTGGACTATAAATTTTGGAAGGAATATATGTAAGAGGGTAATAGGTCTATAGTTACGCCTTAATTTGCCTAATACATAATTAAATAATAACACTAAACCAGATAGTTTAGTAGAGCTTTGGTGAAGAGTGCAGATTATTCTAGCAAAATAGCTTACAGAATTTTGACGCATATAATTTTATATTCGGAGAAATTATGCAAGTTACTTTTGCAGAAGAACATAGTACTATTCATAAAGATCTACTGCATTATTTTGGTTAAACCCAGATAGGTAATCATAATGGAAAAATCAAGAATTCTGATAGCTGATGATGACTATATTTTTTGTGAATTAACTAAGTATATCTTAACTGAGAATAATTTTGATGTGGTTTTAGCTAATAACAGTGATACAGCAATCAAATATATCAAGGAAAATCCCTGTGATTTAATATTATTAGATCTACATTTTCCTGATTATCAAACAGGTATTAGTAGCCTAGAGAGTCTTCATACTAGCAATAAAGATATCCCAATTATAATTATTACCAGCGATAATCTGGGCTTGGTCAATAGGTTTCCTGATTTAGTAAGGAAGGGAGCTTATGATGTTATTGAAAAGCCAATTCAAGAAGAAAGGCTAATCTTAACTCTCAAAAATGCTCTAAATCATTATAGTTTAAAAAATAAGAAAGCCCTTCATCCTAAGGCAGAATTTCTTTATCTACTAGGAAACTCCAATCAAATAAGAAAGGTTAGAGAAAAGGTTGAGAACCAACTTAACACAGAGAATAATTTAATTATTTATGGAGATAAAGGGACTGGTATCAAGAATATCATCAACAAACTGCATGATAATTCTTCCAGATCAACTAAGAAGATATACACTATTGAGTGTTCAAAATTAACCAATAAAGATATGGAGATTGAGTTATTTGGACATCCAACAGAAAGAAATTATGAAAAAAAGTTTAGAGAACTAAAAATTATCCAAGCAGAGAAGTCTTTTTTTGTGATTAATGATCTTCATTTAATGCCCTTAAAGATTCAAGAAAAGTTGGCTAGAACTCTCCAAGGAAGAAAACTTAAAAATCTGGGCGGGAGAAGTCTTGAAAATATTGATGTTAAATTAATCTTAACAACAAGCAAGAAGAATTATAGTAAGCCTTTTTCCCCTAATCTCTGCCCACTCCTGGTTAATTTATGTGAAGATGAACTAATCTTACCTTCACTTGAAGAAAGAGTAGAGGATATTCCTTTATTAGTTAAACATCTGATAAATTCCTATAACCAGACAACTGATTTACATGTTACTATTCAGCCTTCAGCCTTAAAAAACCTAGTTAATCACAAATGGAAGAATAATGTTACTGAACTTCAAAAAGTAATGCTTAGAATTTTACATGAAATAGATAGTAATGAAATAACTAACAAAGATATTATTTTTAATGAAGAATCAGTGGAATATTTTATACCTTTAACTTTTAAAGAAGCTATTAGAAATTATGAAAAAATATATTTAGAGCAAATTATGAATTACCATGATTGGTCTTTAAATGATGCTGCCAAAACATTAAATATCGATAGATCAAATCTCTTTAAAAAGTTACAAAGACATGGTATAAAAATAAGAAAAAAACGCTAAATCTCCTTGTTTTATCCACAAGTTATCCACATAGGTTAAAAATAAAGAATCTCCTGCTTTTTTACCATAGTTAAACTATTAAATATTAGTAGATTATAAAAATTCCTAAGGAAATATTAAAAGGAGGAAAAACTTATTCTTTCGTTACTTTTCCACACTAGTGGATAAGTATATGTGAATACTTAAGGATAAGTAGAGAATTAGATTAAATATACTCAGAGAGAAGTGTATAAATAAGGATAACTTTTACCCTTATCCACAAGTTATCCTCAATTACAATGAATTTTAAGAGGCTTATTTTGCAGTTTCTTATAATTTCTCTTGACGACTTATCCATATATCCACACAGACTACTACTAATACTAATTAATAAAAAGAAAAGGTAATATAATATGTATTTAATGATTAAGAGACTTTTATTTTGGCTGACTTTTACACTTGTTCTATTTGCTTGTAATAACAAAGAAAATAACATTAATATTACTCAGTCAGACCTGCATCCAATGTCAGGACAATTCACTTCCTTCTCTCAAGAATTTTCTTTCAAAGACCAAATTGATGTTAATGGAGAAAACTACAAACTTCTTATAGCAAATACAGAAGAAATTCAATCACAAGCTGTAATTTCTTTTGCCTACCTACCAGAAAATGTTGAATATATAGCAAATGCTACTTTAACTCTTTATACTGATTTAAAACCTTATGGTGATATGGAATTCAAAATTAAGAGATTAGAACAAGATTATTTAGAATCTGAAGCAAACTGGCTACAAGCAAGTCAAGATGTAGATTGGGATGAAAATCTTATTTTTACTAGTCAAACTCCCCCTATAACCCTTACTGATACTATTGCTGCTTCCCTAGATTCTCTAGTTTTTAATATTCCAGCTGATGAGATAAAGACTTGGACTCAAACCGACCAAACCCTCTTTTCCTTAATAATATATACAGATTCAGATAATTATATAGAAATTTATTCTTCAGAAAACTCTAAAAACCCTGTCTTAAAATTCAACTATATGCTAAATAGTGAAACTGAAGAGAAGACCTATGAGAGAAATGCCTTCAAGGATACCTATATTGTTAATGATAAGCAGGAAACAGACCAAACATGGTCTTCAATACTAACTATAGGTAATATGCCTCCTAAGAGGGCTTATTTTAAGTTTGACGTAGATACTGATATGATTGCAAGTGGAAGTGACCAAACTTTAACAGACTTTCAAAAAGAACATATTACTATAAATAGTGCTTATGTGAGATTCTATGTAAAAGATTTTTCCTTCTTTGAAGGGAATAGAAATGTTTATATTACTCCTTGGAGAGTTAAAGAAGAGATTAGTCAGGCCTCAAATATTGATTCTGATATGCTTGAATACTTGGTTAATACTGGTACTAGCCTAGCTACTATTAAGTCTAACCCAGATTCTACTCAGTATATCGATGTGAAAATAACCCCTATTTTACAAGGCTTTATAACAGGTGAAAAAGATAACTTCGGAATTGTTATGACTTCATCATATCAGTCTAGTAACTTCGATCAAATTGAGCTGTGGGGTAAGGATGCGGAAGATGCAGACTTAAGACCTAAGGTGCATTTTATCTATACGCTACCTATGGAGGAGTAGGTTTTCGCCTTTCGGCTCAAAGATGCTTGCTTGGCAAGAATGAAGAATTAAAAATGAAAAGTGAAAAATAAGAAGAAAGAAGATTCTTTACACGAATTAACTCGAATTAAGACGAATTTCACGAATAAGAGGGTTTTCGCCTTTCGGCTCAAAGATGCTTGCTTGGCAAGAATGAAGAATTAAAAATGAAAAGTGAAAAATAAGAAGAAAGAAGATTCTTTACACGAATTAACTCGAATTAAGACGAATTTCACGAATAAGAGGATTTTCGCCTTTCGGCTCAAAGACGGGGTGATGGAGAGACAGGGTGATAGTGAGAAAGAAGATTCTAACTGTGTGCGGGACTAACTGGGAAGGCGGGCATCCTTGCCCGCAGTAGGCAGTATAATACTGCCTACAAGAGAAGTCTATCCACTGATTTCACGGATTTTTTAAGAACCTTAACACAGAGTTCACAGAGGTTATCACAGAGATTCACAGAGTTTTAATAAGGAAGAATAAGCCACCGAAAAAACCGATAATAATACGTGATTTACCACAAAGGCACGAAGACACAAAAGGAAAAGAAGATTCTAACTGGGAATGCGGGACTAACTGGGAATGCGGGCATCCCTGCCCGCGGTTATGCAGATTACAAGTGGTTACGGGAATGGGGCACGGGATTGTCTCTTAATTCCCCTTTCAGCTCGTAAGAGCGGTATGAGAGGGGTGCCGTAAGGCGGGGAGAGTAAACATGTGTCGTTCTGTGTCGTTCCATAAAAGTGGACTAGAAAATTAAACAAACTAGGAGCTTGAAATGGAAAGAAAAAAGAATATGACTCATAAGATTCAAAAGACCTATAGTGAAAGTTTTAAAATTAAAGTTGTTGACGAAATAGAGAAGGGAGATTTAACTCAAGCTGGAGCTTGTAGACTTTACAATATTTCAGATAGCAATGTGAGTAGATGGGTTGCCAATTATGGTATGAATGAACGAGTGGGAAAAAAGGTGGTAGTTATGACCGATAGAGAAATACGTGAATCTGACCTTTTAAGGAAAGAGAATAAGCAGTTAAAACGAGCATTAGAAGATAGTCAGTTCTCCAACGAAGTTCTAGAGAAATATATTCATTATATTGCAGAACAAAATGGTATTGATTTAAAAAAAAAGATCGATTCAGGTTTATCAGAAGATACTCAAAAACTCTTGATTTCAAGGTTGCTAAAAGGTCAGGAATAAGCCAAATGTGTAGTTTATTACAAGTATCTAAATCAGGTTACTATAAATATCTTCAAACTGTCTCCCAGAGTTCTACAAATGACTCCCTATGTCTTTCCAGAGTTAAACAATATAGAAAAATTCAGCCTTATGCAGGCACTTATAAATGTTGGAAAATGCTACATAATGATGGTTTTAAAATTGGGAGAAATCATCTTAACTGCCTGCTTAAAGAACATAATATGTTGATCAGGAAGAAGAAGAAATATTGCAAAACTTCAATATCAGATGGTAGTAAGGTATATCCTAATTTACTTAAAGATACCGAAGTAAAGAGGAAAAATCAAGTTTGGGTAACTGATATTACTTATATTTCTAAAGGCAAAGGGTTTTATTATTTGTTTTTGCTAAGTGATATGTATACTAGACAGATATTGGATTATGAAGTTTCTTCTAATATGTTGACTGATAATCATATAAGGATGTTAAAAAGACAGCTAAACCATGTTGATAATGCTAACGATCTTATTCATCATTCAGATCATGGTTCTCAATATACAAGTAATGAGACTATTAGCCTTCTGAAAAAGCATGGTATAAAGATTAGTATGACTGGTGATGGTAAATGCTATGATAACCCTATTGCTGAAAGAATAAACTGCACAATGAAGCATGAATTTGGTTTAAATCGGACATTTAGCACTATAGAAAGTCTTAAAAAAGCTACTAAAGATGCAGTAATGATCTATAACTCTCAGAGACTTCACAAAAGTTTGGGGTATTTTACTCCAAATGATTTTGCAAATCATTAAAAGAGGTTACCAGATGATGAACAGATACTTAGCTGAATGTATTTTCTTTTGGAAAATGCGACTAAATTACGAATGCAAAATGGAGTCGACAACAGAACTCAAAAGTATGAGTAAATGTCTCATTTTTCAAAAGAGATACATGACTCAGGATACATAAAAAAGGTGTCCACTATATTGGTACTTGACAACATTCCCCTTTCCAGCCCGCGGTTACACAGATAATAAAGCGGTTACGGATTGGGTCGCGGGATTCTAGCCCGCGGTTACGCAGATAATAAAGCGGTTACGGATTGGGTCGCGGGATTAACTGGGAAGGCGGGCATCCTTGCCCGCAGTAGGCAGTATAGAACTGCCTACAAGAAGAAATTACAAGCACTCACACGTGCTTGTTGCGGGCAAGGATGCCCGCCTTCCCAGTTAACCCATCTCCCCATTACCAATAAAAAAATCTATCATTTGACAAAAATATCTTAATTATAATATTGTTAATCGACACGGTAAAATTGCAATAAAAGGAAAGAAAATAAATATGAAAAGACAGGTTTTACTCATAATAATCTTGCTAGTTTCACTTATGGCAGGGGCAGAAGTTATAGACAGAATTATAGCTAAAGTAGGAAATGACATAATATTACAGTCTGATTTAGAAAAGCAAATAATGCAGATGCAAAACTCTGGTATGTTAGATGATACAATGACAGAGCAAGCCATTCTTGAACAGATGGTAGAATTCAAACTTGTAGTCCAAAAAGCTAAAGAATTAGATTATGTTGTAAATGAAGATCAAATTGCTGCCATGGCTCAAAGAAGGATAGAAGAAATTAGAAAAAACTTTGATTCCGAAACAGCCTTCCTAAATGAACTTAAAAAAAGTAATATGAATAGGTTTGACCTGCTTAATTATTTCAAAGATATGTTAAAAGAACAATCTCTTAGAGAACAAGTTATTCGCTATGAAGTAGATTCCAAAATTCAAGTAAGTGATGAAGAAATTCAAGACTTCTATGATCAGCATATTGATGAAATTCCCTTAAGACAAGCTTCCTACAAGTTAGGAATGATTCTTATGCAAATTAAAGCTAGTGATAAAACTAAAGAAAAAAGGTATGCAGAGTTAGAAGAAATCCTTGAAAGAATTAGCAGAGGTGAATCTTTTGCAGAACTAGCAAAAAAATATAGTGACTGTGGTTCAGCTGCAGCTGGTGGAGATTTAGGTTACTTCGGAAGAGGGGAAATGGTTAAGAACTTTGAAAATACAGCCTTCTCCCTTAAACCAGGTCAGGTATCTGATATTATCGAAACTCAGTTTGGCTATCATATTATCAAACTTGAAGACATTAAAGAAAATCAAGTTAGGGCACGACATATCCTTAAAGACTTAACACCTACAAAGTTAGACTCTCTTGCCTACTACAAACTAATGCAAGAAATTGTGGAAAAATATCAACAAGGACAAGATTTTGCTTCATTGGCAAGACAGTATTCAGATGATCAAGCTTCAGCTCTCCAAGATGGTGTGATTGGTATCTTCCCACATGGACAATACCCTCCTCTCTATGAAGAATATTTTAAAGACTTACAACTTGGTCAAATATCTGATATAATTCAAATTCAAGACATGTATTATATTTTTGCTAATCTTGAAGATGTACCTGAAGGAGTCTATGAATTAGATGAGATAAAAGATAGGGTAAAAGAAATGGCCTTTATGGAAAAGAAACAAGCATTTTACCAAGATTGGATAAAGCAAATTAAAAACGATATCTATGTTGAAATCACCTATTAAAAATATCTATGAGCTTATAGCGACCTTTTTTATGGTAGGAAAGGCACCTAAAGGACCAGGCACCTTTGGAAGCTTGGCTGCTGCCCTTATCTACTACTATCTTCCTAGAATAGCTGCAATTGTGAATAGCTTCTTTAATCCCCTTTCTTTGAGAGGGGTGGCATCGGAGATGACGGGGAGAGTCCTTCCACAAATCTACGATTCCCCCTTCTGGCTCCTCTTCCTCATAGCCTTCTTCTTCCTTGGAGTATATGTCTCCACTAAAGCAGAAGAGACTATGGGACACGACAATGGCCACATAGTTATTGATGAAGTGGTAGGTTATTGGTTTGCCCTTTATCTCTTTCAACCTTCCCTCTATTATGTTGTTTTCGGCTTCTTATTATTCAGATTATTTGATATAGCAAAACCATATCCTATTAATAAATTACAGAATTTACCTAAAGGTTGGGGAGTTATGGTGGATGATTTGATGGCTGGGGTTTATACTGCTCTGATTTTAGGACTTATAGATTTAATTTGGTTTATTGTTAAACCTGTGTAGGACTAACTGGGAAGAAGGGAATGCTTGTTTCGCAAGAATGAAGAATTAAAAATGAAAAGTGAAAAATAAAGAAGATTCTTTACACAAATTAACACGAATTAAGACGAATTTCACGAATTTTTTAAGAACCTTAACACAGAGTTCACAGAGTTTTAAGAAACAAAATTCTTTACACAAATTAACACGAATTAAGACGAATTTCACGAATAAGAAGAGCTCCTTAACACAGAGTTCATAGAGGTAAAGAGGAGTTTCACAGAGTTTAGGAAAAAATTAGCTTGCTAAAAGCCTGCCTGTCCTTGGGTCGCGGGATTCCAGCCCGCGGTTACGCAGATTACAGGTGGTTACGGGATTGGGTCGCGGGATACCAGCCCGCGGTTACGCAGATAATAAAGCGGTTACGGGAGTAACTGGGAAGGCGGGCATCCTTGCCCGCAGTAGGCAGTATTATACTGCCTACAAACGAAGTCTATCCACGGATTGACGAAAGAAAATTATCCTTAACACAGAGTTACACAGAGTTAAAGAGGAGTTGCACAGAGTTTAGGAAAAAATTAGCTTGCTAAAAGCCTGCCTGTCCTTGGGTCGCGGGATTCCAGCCCGCGTTTACGCAGATTACAAGCGGTTACGGTATTGGGTCGCGGGATTCCAGCCCGCGTTTACGCAGATTACAAGTGGCTACGGGAATGGGTCGCGGGATTCCAGCCCGCGTTTACGTAGATAATAAAGCGGTTACGGGATTGGGTCGCGGGATTCCAGCCCGCGTTTACGCAGATAATAAAGTGGTTACGGGATTGGGTCGCGGGATTCCAGCCCGCGTTTACGCAGATAATAAAGTGGTTACGGGAGTAACTGGGAAGGCGGGCATCCTTGCCCGCAGTAGGCAGTAAAGAACTGCCTACAAAAGAAGTCTATCCACGGATTGACGAAAGAAAATTATCCTTAACACAGAGTTACACAGAGGTAAAGAGGAGTTGCACAGAGTTTAATTACATAAATCTACCTAGCTAAAAGCCTGCCCGTATTTGGGTCGCGGGATTCCAGCCCGCGGTTACGCAGATAATAAAGCGGTTACGGTATTGGGTCGCGGGATTCCAGCCCGCGGTTACGCAGGTGTCATGTTGTTACCAGGCCTATGGAGTGGAAGCATCCTTGCTTGCACCCACATTATTCTGAAACCAGGGATAGTCTCAGACCATAGTTTTTTTTAACCCGCGTTTACAAAGGTGGCATGCTGTTACCAGGCTTGGCATCTACTAGCAGATGGTGGACAGCTTTTCCGTCACATTATTTTTTGTTAGCTTTTTCCTATTATCCCATATTTGGGATTATCTTAACTTATCTTGCCACTAATTCTATAATTTATCTTAAATCAACAGAAAAATCACTTATTCATCCATGTACCTTCCTTTACAGTCTTTCGATGAAACACGGACTTTCATCGAAAGACCGTAAAGGAAGGGGAAAGGATGACAAGAGAAAACAACCAGCCATCAAAGAAATGAAAATTTAGAAAAACTAAAAAAAAAATAAGTCTTCGCAAGAGCTAGAAGACCTTCAATAATAAAAAATCTGAAATATGAATAACATATAAAACCAATACAGGGTAAGATCTATTAGATAATATTATAAGTGTGGTGGCAAGTATCTTACATAAGGAATATACATCCCTTGCTAACAGTTCTGATAGGCATTAAACCCAAATAATGCAATAGAGCTCTTCTCTAAAGCTCTATTGCACAATCTGTGTTAAAAAAAAACTGGCTGCAATGGGCAAGATGACCAACTTGTCTAAAAAGAAAGAAACTATCTGCTAGATTTTTCTATTTTTTATCTAGGAAAGTGTACCATTTTAAACTGCCATCTACATTATGGACTGAGACCATCCCTGGTCTCAGAATAGTGTGTGTGCAAGCAAAGATGCTTCCACTCAATAAGACCTGTAACAGCATGACACCTGTGTAACCGCGGGCTAGAATCCCGCGACCCAAGGACAGACAGGCTTTTAGCAAGATAGATTTTTCCTAAATTCTGTGGTAACCTCTGTGAACTCTGTGTTTAGGATAATTTTGCTTTCGTCAATCCGTGGATAGACTTCTTTTGTAGGCAGTATTATACTGCCTACTGCGGGGCAGGGATGCCCGCGTTCCCAGTTAGTCCCGCACCCCAGTTAGAATCTTCTTTCTCTCCATCTCTCTATCACTCCATCACCCCGTCTTTGAGCCGAAAGGCGAAAATCCTCTTATTCGTGAAATTCGTCTTAATTCGTATTAATTTGTGTAAAGCATCTTGTCCTATCACTTCTCCTTGTTGAATCTGCTATCGCCCTTCCAGGGCTTATATTTCTATTATTCAATATGGAGTGTCTTACGAACACTCCCTTTTAGCTGTTATCCCTTCGGGATAATTTTTTTTCTAACTAATGAATGATTATAAAACATATAAATATAATCACTCACTTTTCATTTTTAATTCTTCATTCTTCATTCTTCATTCTTGCGAAGCAAGCATCTTTGAGCCGAAAGGAGAAAAATCTTACGTCTTCATCTTCTCTGTGTTCTCTGTGGCTCTGTGGTTAGTAGGTATTTCTTCTTTTTATCGGTGTTTTCAGTGTTATCGGTGGCTAAATATTTCCTCTCTCTTCTTACTTATTCGTGTTTTATTTGTGTTCATTAGTGGCTAAACTCTTCTTCTTTCTTGTATTCTTTGTGCCTTAGTGGTGAAATAAAATTCGTGAAATTCCTTCTAATTCGCGTTAATTCGTGTAAAGAATTTCCAAAAATATCTTAAATTAAGAAAAAAACACTTGACGTCTCACTCAAGCCCCTTTTAATAGCCACTGTATTAAATAAGACATTTGAGGATTATTGAAATGAATATAAATGGTAATATATTGGTAACAGGTGGTGCTGGTTTCATTGGTGCAAATTTCATTCACTATCTATTTGAACAAACAGATTTTACAGGCTTAGTAATCAACGTTGATAAATTAACTTATGCTGGAAATCTAGAAAATCTCTCTGAAATTTCTCATAAATACGATGATAGATATTGCTTTCATCAGATAGATATTTGCAACTATGCTGCAATGGATGTAATTTTTACCAAGTATAAGCCTCAAATAGTAGTCCATTTTGCTGCTGAATCCCATGTAGATAGGTCAATTCACGGACCAAAAGAATTCATTGAAACAAATATTATCGGAACTTTTAACTTGCTTGAACTTGCAAAAAAACACTGGCAAGATAGACAAGATGTTCTCTTTCATCATATTTCAACTGATGAAGTTTATGGTTCTTTAGGAGAAACAGGTTATTTCTACGAAGATACACCTTATGATCCTCGTTCTCCTTACTCATCTTCCAAAGCATCTTCAGACCACCTTGTTTCAGCCTATTTCCATACCTATAAATTACCAGTAACTATCTCCAACTGCTCTAATAACTACGGTCCATACCAATTCCCAGAAAAACTTATCCCTCTAATGATTTCTAATATGTTAGAAGATAAGAATCTCCCTGTTTATGGTGATGGTAAAAATATCCGAGATTGGCTTTATGTAGAAGACCATTGCTCAGGTATCTGGAAAATAATCCAAAATGGTAGAAGAGGTCAAACCTACAATATCGGCGGAGAAAATGAATGGGAAAATATCAAACTTCTTCACGTACTTTGCGAAGTTGTCGCTAAAAAATCAGGGAAAGATCTAAATAAAATATTAGATTTGATTACTTATGTTAAAGATAGAGCAGGACACGATAGACGCTATGCTATCAACTGCGATAAAATAAAGAATGAACTCGGCTGGAAGCAATCTGTAGATTTCTCACAAGGCTTGGAAAAAACTGTTGAATGGTACTTAAATAATACAGAATGGATTGAGAATATTAAGACTGGGGAGTACCAGAAGTGGATTGATAAAAATTATTCGAATGAATAATTTTTATCATTTAATAATTTAAGAGTTTTTACCACAGAGCCACAGAGAACACAGAGAAGATAATTAAGAAAAAATATAATAACCACAGAGACACAGAGAACACAGAGAAGAAATTAAGAAAAAGAATAAACTCTATGCCCTCTGTGTCTCAGTGGTGAATAAAAGGTGCTTCAGATTATAGCAATCTGTAAGTCATAGGGCGAAGCTTGCTTTAAAATTGGATAACCATGGAATGCAAAAAAAAAATAGTTATACCACAACCACAGAAAGTACTGAGAAGAAAATAAATAAGATTGACCTTTGTGCCCTCTGTGTCTCAGTGGTAAAAAAGAAATGTAATAACCACAGAGCCACTGAGAACACTGAGAAGAAAAATAATAAAGAATTACCTTTGTGTCTCAGTGGTGAAAAAAATTAGCTGTTAATTCTTCTCTGTGCTCTCTGTGTCTCTGTGGTGAAATAATAAAATGGTAGGTTATATTATGGGTGATGGTTTGTACTCAGATATTACTAAGCAGATTATTGGTGCTGCAATCGAAGTTCATAGAAATTTAGGACCTGGATTGTTAGAATCAGTCTATGAGGTTTGTTTAATATCAGAATTAAAAAGTAGAAGTTTAGATGTGCAAAGCCAAGTCAATATTCCAATAATTTATAAAAACATAAGACTTGATGACCACCTTCGGATAGATATTTTAGTAAATGATTGTGTCATAATAGAATTAAAATCTGTAAATAATTTGCTACCTATACATGAAGCTCAAATGTTATCTTATATGAAATTAGCTAAAAAGAAAGTTGGTTTATTAATTAACTTTAATGCTAATATACTTGTTAATGGTGTAAAAAGGTTAATACTATAAAACAAAAAAGCTATAACCACAGAGTCGCAGAGAACACCGAGAAGATAAATAATAACAAGAACTAAAAACTCTGTGCCCTCTGTGTCTCAGTGGTGAGAATAAAGGTGCTTCAGATTATAACTATCTGTAAGTCATAGGGCGAAGCTTGCTAAAAATTTTATAACTATAGAATACTAAGAAAGAAATTTAACCACAGAGCCACAGAGAACACTGAGAAGAAAGAATAAAAAAAATAAACTCTGTGCCCTCTGTGTCTCAGTGGTAAAAAAAAAGTATAGAAAGTAAAAGCTATGTACCCACATGGGTGAGTATAAGAAGTGGATAGAAACTACTATAAATAAATGGTTTAACCACAGAGTCACAGAGAACACGGAGAAGAAAATAATAACAAAGAATACTTCTCTGTGTCCTCTGTGTCTCAGTGGTGAATAAAAATAATAAAAGGAGAAAGTATGATTAATAAAGTTGAACTTAAAAACTTTGGTCCAATCAAACATTTGAATTGGCACAATATAAGCAATATAAACCTTATTATCGGAAAAAACTCTACCGGTAAAACCTTTCTTCTTAAATCTCTTTACACAGCTATGAAGACTATTGAAGAATATAAGCGTGGTGATAATCCAAAATCATTATCTGATATTCTTATAGATAAATTAATCTGGACTTTTCAAACAGATATTATAGGTGATTTGGTAAATAAAGAGGAGAATTCTCTCAATTTTAGCATAGATTTTAATTATAAGCACTGGAACTATTCCTTTGGAAAAGAAACTTCTAAACAAATTAAATCAATTGAATATCATATTGATAAAAGAGAAGATGATAATTCAATCTTTCTTCCTGCTAAAGAAATAACATCTATAGATAAAATCATTTTTGACAGTAGGGATAATAAACAGCTTTTCGGCTTCGATAACACTTATTACGATCTAGCCAAAGCAATCAGACTAAATACACAAAAAGGTAGGAACTTCCCTGAATTTGCTAATTGTAGAAAAAACCTAAAAGAAATTATTGATGGTAAAATTGAATTTGATACTACCACTGAAAAATGGTATTATAAAAAAGGAAAACAAAAATTTTCAATAGGTATGACTGCTGAAGGAATTAAAAAGATAGCAATTATTGATATTTTATTAGGAAATAGATATTTAACTAAAGATTCCATAATTTTTATTGATGAGCCAGAATCTGCTCTTCACCCAAAAGCAATTTCTCAATTCCTAGAATTATTATCAGAACT
Organism: Cloacimonadales bacterium (SeqCode); assembly: GCA_963663475.2. Taxonomy (GTDB): domain Bacteria; phylum Cloacimonadota; class Cloacimonadia; order Cloacimonadales; family JAFGVF01; genus JAEKNW01. Next base: position 699,055 of record CAXXJV010000001.1, read on the forward strand.
AAGTGAATCAGGAATTCAGATTTTTATGGCTACCCATTCTTATTATGTTATTAAAAGACTTTACTTAATTTCCCAGAAGAAAGAAAAATCAATTTCTGGGATTTCTTTTGATGATAGCCATGAAAACAATTTCATAGAGTTTGATTTAATAGATGGTATCCCTGAAAATTCAATCATCGAAGAATCTATAAACCTATACAAGGAAGAGGTTGATCTAGGCTGGGATAATGAATAAAATAATAACTGAATCAGGTATGAAATTCGGTCCTTTTGAAGATAAATATCTTTATCATATCGAACAAAGCGATATGGTAAAATCATTACAGATAAAAATAGTAGAGTTTTTAGTTTATCATAAAAAAACTTTGACATTTATTGAAGCAAAAAGCTCTTCACCAAATCCAGAGAATAAAAGATTAGATAATGATGAAAAATTTGATGTATATATTGATAATATTATCAGCAAATTTGTTAATTCTGTAAGTCTTTACATTTCAGTATATCTTAAAAGACTCACTGATATAATCGGGACGGAGTTAGAGAAAATCAATCTTTCTAAAGCAAATATTCGTTTATTGTTAGTTATTAAAAATCACGAAACAAAATGGTTACCTCCAATTAGTGATGCAATAAAAGTCAAACTAAATGCTGTATGTAAGATTTATAGTATTAATCCTAGTAATATAATAATTATGAATGAGCAAATGGCTATCAGTAAAGGATTGATAGCTGAATAAGAAAAATAAGTGAAAAATTGTGGTATTGCTTCGCAATGGAGTTTAAAGAATAGAACACAGATAACTCAGATTGAACAGATATTAACAGATAAGAGAGATTAGGTTTAATAAAGAATATAGAATGCATAAATAAAAGTTTTTTAATAATTAATTTTGTGTTCTATGTACCTTTTTGTTGAATAGAAACGGTGCTTCAGATTTCAGCAATCTGTAAGTCATAGGGCGAAGCTTGCAAAAAAAATAACCACAGAGCCACAGAGAACACTGAGAAGAAAAGAATAAAGAATTTAACTCTGTGCTCTCTGTGTCTCAGTGGTGAAATAATAAAATGGTAGGTTATATAATGAGTGATGGTTTGTACTCAGATATTACTAAGCAGATTATTGGTGCTGCAATTGAAGTCCATAGAAATTTAGGACCCGGTTTATTAGAATCAGTCTATGAGGTTTGTTTAATATCAGAATTAAAAAGTAGAAGTTTAGATGTGCAAAGCCAAGTTAATATTCCAATAATTTATAAAAACATAAGACTTGATGACCACCTTCGGATAGATATTTTAGTAAATGATTGTGTAATTATAGAATTAAAGTCGGTAAATAGTATATTACCTATCCATGAAGCCCAAGTATTATCTTATATGAAATTAGCTAAAAAGAAAGTTGGTTTATTAATTAATTTTAATGCTAATATACTAGTCAATGGTGTTAAAAGGTTGATACTATAAAACAGAAATACTATAAATACAGAGTCGCAGAGAACACTGAGAAGAAAAGAATAAAGAATTTAACTCTGTGCCCTCTGTATCTCTGTGGTAAATAAATTAAAATAATTAAATATCTTATTTTTTTTGAAGTGAGTAAAGTACTTCTTACTAAAACTCTGTAGCAATTGAAATATTTGCTAAAAAAAAAGAAAAATAAACTTGACGAATCTAATAATAGCAAGATTTATAGAGACTTGAGAGAATTAGGAAGGTTGGATTTCGTCTAAGATATACTAAGCGAAATTGTAATTCTTTTAATTCCATACGATTGTGAGTTTCTGGGAAACTGGAAAAATTATATTTATAGTGTGGAAATAGTGCTTCAGATTGCAGGGAATCTGTAAGTCATAGAGCGAAGCTTGCAATAAAAATAATTAATATTAGTTCATTCTAACAAATCATGTATCGCTCAGTAAGAACTATAATATTATAAAATAGAGTTGCTATTATAACTAAAGATGAGGAACAAGATGAAAAATTGGATTTTAGGTAAAATACAAAATATTGTAAGAATTATGATTTATAAATTTGGTTTCTTTATAATAAGTGACAAATTATATTTAAAGATAAGTTATTGGGCTAAAATGGGGAAAAAAATAAATTTTGATAATCCAGTATCTTATACTGAAAAAATCCAATGGCTAAAATTAAATTATTATAAACCCGAATTTACAAAAATGGCAGATAAAATTGAAGCAAAAAACATTGTGTCTAATATTATTGGTGATGATTATGTGATTCCTTCGTTAGGAGTGTGGAATAATTTTGAAGAAATTGACTTTAATTTATTACCAAAACAGTTTGTTCTCAAAACAAATCATGATTCTGGAGGAGTTGTAGTTTGTAAAGATAAATCAAAGTTCAATATAGAAAATGCAAAAAGATTGCTATCCACTAGTTTAAAAAAAAAATATTATTATTGTGGAAGAGAACTCCCGTATAAAGGAATTAAACCTAAAATATTAGCAGAAAAATATTTAGTTGATGAGAGTAAACAAGAGTTAAAAGATTATAAATTTTTTTGTTTTAATGGAGAGCCAAAGCTTTTATTTGTAGCACAGAATAGACACATAGAAACTAAATTTGACTTTTTTGATATGCAATTTCATAAACTAAATATAAAAAATTATTATAAAAACTCTTCAACTTTACAATCTAAACCAAAGAATTTTGAACTAATGATTGAATTAGCTAAGAAACTTTCCAAAGGGTTGCCACATATTAGAATTGATTTTTATAACATTTCAGGAAAAATATATTTTGGAGAATACACTTTTCATCATTTTGGGGGATATAAAAAATTTGAACCCGAAGAATGGGATTATGAAATAGGTAGCTGGTTAAAATTACCTGAAAAAAATAGATGAATTAATAACAAATAAAATTCTTATTATACTAATAATATCATATCTATGTAGTAAATTAAAGTATGAATATTTTAGATGTAATATATTAACTAAACTGTAAGATTTATAATAGTAATGAGTATACTTTTTATATGAGAAAAAATATACACAAACTTTATAAATTAACAAGTATATTTAGTGTTAGTATAAAAGAAGTAATTGAAATAATAAATTTACTTAGATTGTACAGGTAGTAATTTTATATTAAGTTAATATAATCAAAAGACTAATCAGATAAATAAAGCAAAATAATATTCATACTGATAGGTCTATATATAAAAGCGAAAGTAAATATAAAGGAAAAGTAACAAGTGTTATTAACCATTTTGATTAGTGTATTTCAGAATGAATATATCTGCATATACAAAGAAATTGTTAATTCTGTAATTTTAATTGGATTACTTCTAATAATAATATTAAGTAACAATTCGATTTTTAATTTTTCACTTTATCAAAGTTACTTTAAAATAAAGGAGCAATATGAAAACTGTCGTTATTCAAGGATTAGGATTTGTCGGCTTAGCCATGGCCACCGTCGTCGCTAACGCTGTTGATGCAAAAGGAAACCCATTATACAATGTTATAGGTGTAGATCTTCCTATGAATCAAGATAGGATTGATCAAATTAATTTAGGAAATTTACCTTTCAAAAATGAAGACGAAACTTTCCCTGTTCAGTTGAAAAAAGCAGTTTTAGAATATAAAAACTTATTAGCTTCTACAGATGAAGATTGGTATAAAAAAGCAGATATCGTAGTTGTTGATATTCAACTTGACATCAAGAAGAGAGTTATTGGTAATGCTAAAGATTGTTACTTAGAGAAAGATGCTTTTATTAAAGCTATTCATACTTTAGGAAGGCATATCAAACAAGAGTGTTTAGTATTAGTTGAGACAACTGTAGCTCCTGGTTTTAGCAGACACGTTGTTAAACCTGCTTTAGATAAAGAATTTATGGAACGCGGTATAGATGTTGTGGCTAATCCTCCTCGCATTGCTCACTCTTATGAAAGAGTGATGCCTGGTAAAGAGTATTTAGCTTCTATTAGATCATATCCTCGCACCTTCTCAGGATTTGATAAGATAAGTGCTGACATGGCACGTGAATTCTTAGAAAATGTCCTTGAAGTGGATAAATTCCCTCTTAGAGAAGAGAAATCAACTGAAACTTCAGAGCTTGCCAAAGTTATGGAAAACTCTTACAGAGCAGTTAATATTGCTTTGGTTAACGAATGGACTTTGCTTGCTGAAAAGATGGAAGTGAATATTTTCGATGTTATCGAAGGTATCAAAAAGAGAAAGACCCATAATAACATGCTTTATCCAGGACTTGGTGTAGGTGGTTACTGTTTAACCAAAGATACTCTTCTTGCTTACTGGTCTGGAATTAATTTCTATGATGAAAATCTTGATTTACCTATGACTATTAAAGGTATTAATATTAATGATACTATGCCTTGGCATACTTATGACTTAATTAAAGACAAATTCTATGAAGATAAATTCAAAACAATCCTACTCGGTGTTTCCTACCGTGAAGATGTGGGTGATACTCGCTATGCTCCAGCTGAAAAACTCTACACTAAATTAGATAATGATGGTTTAGATGTCCATGTCCACGACCCTTATGTAGATGAATGGCCAGAACTTCCTGAAGCTAAATTTATAGACCAAATTACAGACCTTAAAGAATATGATTGCGTGGTTCTTGGGGTAAAACATAACTGCTATCTAAACCTTTCAGCTGATGAACTTATCCAAGCTACAAAACCTCAAACCCTTATTGTGGATGCAAATAATATTCTTGATGATGAGAAGATTTTAGCTCTGCTAAAGAGTGGAAGAGATGTGATTGGTGTGGGTAAAGGGCACATAACGAGAATGAAAAGAGAGCTTGTTTAGCCACAGAATACACAGAATACACTGAAAATATGATTTATGAAAAAGAGTTGTCTAAAAAAGTTATAGGTTGTGTTTTAAATGTTTATCATACACTTTGGTTATGGATTTTTAGAAAAAATCTATGAAAATCACTTATGATAGAACTGGAAAGGCAATATATTAAAGCTAAATGCCAACTACCAATCAAAGTGTATTATCAGAATATAATAGTAGGTGATTACTTCGCAGATATTGTAGTAGGAAATAAGATAATTTTAGAATTAAAACATGTTAATGAGCTAAACCTAGCACACGAAGCACATTTGTTAAATTACCTTAAAGCTACAGGTATAAAAGTTGGCTATTGGATAAACTTTGGAAAACCAAATGGTTTAGATTTTAAAAGATTAGTCTTTTAAAAATATTCTTTTCAGTGTTTTCTGTGTATTCACTGGCTAATTAAAATAGCAAGCTCATTTTTCTAAAATAGCATTTAGCTCATTAATAGAAGTTTTTGTCAGGTAATATATTTTTGAGTTAAGTTTTATTAAACGAGATAAATATTTGGACATTAAAAAATTTGCTGAAGAAATATCAAATAAAATTAACTCTTTGTGAAATTATCATTTAAACAATTAAACAAAACCACAGTTCAACTCTAATTGTTTTCAGTAGCTATACACAAAAAAGGAATATTTATGAAGGGAATTATATTAGCAGGAGGAGCAGGTTCAAGGCTTCATCCTTTAACATTTAGTATTTCAAAGCAATTATTGCCAATATATAATAAACCAATGATTTATTATCCTATGTCAATTTTAATGTTGGCAGGGATTAGAGAGATTTTGATAATATCGACACCTCATGATTTACCAAATTTTCAGAAATTATTTGGTGATGGGAGTCAATTAGGATTAAAATTAACTTATACCGAACAGGCTCAACCTAATGGATTGGCAGAAGCTTTTATTATTGGAGAAGAATTTATTGATAATGATAATGTTAGCTTAATTCTTGGGGATAATATTTTTTATGGCCAGAATCTTCCAACCCTATTGACAAAAGTTTCAGGTTTAACAGATGGTGCAGAGATATTTGGTTATTATGTTCATGATCCAGAAAGATATGGCGTGGCTGAGGTAGATGAAAAATGGAATGTGTTAACAATAGAAGAAAAACCAGAAAAGCCGAAATCAAATTATGCTGTTGTTGGTTTATATTTCTATGATAATCAAGTAGTAGAAATAGCTAAGAATATAAAGCCTTCAAAAAGAGGTGAATTAGAGATAACTTCAGTCAATGAAGAGTACCTAAAACGAGGTCAGCTTAAACTTCATCCTTTGGGTAGAGGAACAACTTGGCTTGATACCGGAACGCACGAATCTTTGCTTGAAGCAGGAAAATTCGTAGAGATTATTGAAAAGAGACAAGGATTGAAAATAGCTTGTTTAGAAGAGATTGCTTACCGTAAAGGTTATATAGATCATACACAACTAATTAAATGCAGTGAAGCATTTGGTAAGAGTGAGTATGGATCATATTTGAAAGAGCTAGTTAAGTTAAAATCATAGCATAAAAGAGGTTTATTTACATGAAAGATAGTCATATAATTAATTTTAATGAGATTAAAGACACAAGAGGTAAGCTTGTATCTATCGAGAATTGTAAGAATATCCCATTTGAGATTAAAAGAGTATATTACTTATATGCTTTAAATATATCATTAAGTAGGGGGTATCATGCTCACAGAAAGTTAAAGCAAATTCTAATATGCATAAATGGAAATTGTGAAATTTTACTAGATGATGGATATATTAAAAAAACATATAGATTAGAAACAAGGAACAAGGGGATTTTGATTGAACACATGGTTTGGCGAGAGATGTATAATTTCAGTAAAGATTGTGTTATTCTTGTTTTAGCATCTGATTATTATAATGAAGATGATTATATAAGAAATTATGAACAGTTTATAGATTATTTAAAAAGAGATAATCACTAGTGGAGCAATAATGAAAAATAATTTGTATAGAAGCTTGATGTTCGTTCCAGGACATAACGAAAAACTAATGTTAAGTGCATCAACTAGCAATGCTGATATATTGCTGTTAGATTTAGAGGATTCTGTTAGGCCTAATTCTAATAAAAAGGTTGCTCGAGATACAATTGAGAAGTTTATTGTTGCAGGAAAATTTGAACAATTTAAGGTTTTTCCTCGAGTTAATGACCGAGAGAGTGGTTACTTACTAAAAGATGTTCATCAATTAGCAATAGATGGGATTGATGGTTTTATGTATCCTAAAGCACATACTGGGGAGGATATATATTTTTTTGATAAACTTCTTGAGACAATAGAATATGAAAAGAACTTTCCTATAGGAAAGTTCAAGATAATACCTTTAATAGAGACTTCAGCAGCTGTATTAAATGCACAAGAAATTTGTAAAGCTTCAAAAAGAGTTGTGGCAATAGCATTTGGTTGTGAAGATTTTATAACAGATTTACAGGGAATTCACGACAATGTGGGATTGAGTATATTAAATCCAAGAGCCTTAATCGCTTTAGCTGCTCGGGCTAATAATGTAATTCCTGTTGATACAGTTCATATTAATGTACATGATTTAGAAGATTTAGAAAAGAATTTAATTTTAGCAAAGAAGTTGGGTTTTGAAGGCATGCTTGTATTACATCCAAAAGAAATAGAATTAGTTCATAAGTATTATTCTCCATCAAAAGAAGACTATGATGATGCAATTGAAATGTTAAGATTATATAAAGATGCAGAACTTAATAACCAAGGGGTAGCTGTTAAAAATAACAAATTCATTGGTCCTCCGATGGTTGAAACTGCTAAGAGAATCAAACAAAAATATGAAGGAATTCATGGAAAAAACAATGAGTAACAAAGTAATAATCTTAGGTGGAGAAGGTAATGGTGGAGTAGTAGCTGCCTGTATTCAAGATATGAATTTGAGATACAAAAATACTAATTTTTCAGTTATGGGCTTTTTAAATGATATGGAAGAAATAGGTAGTGAAATTAATGGATTTCCAGTTTTAGGAAAAACAAAAGATTATGTCAATTTTATTAAAGATGATAATATTTTGTTTATGTTTGCAATTCACCCTGTAGGCCATGGATCTTTAAGGATTAAACTTTTTAATGCTTTAAATATACCACAAGAAAAATTAGCAACTATAATTCATCCTTCTGCATTCATTGGCTACAATGCGGTAATTGAGCCAGGGGCTATGATTATGGCTAACTCGTATGTTGGTACTGCAACGAAGATTGGAAAGTGTGCATTATTGATGTCCAATACAGTAGTAGGACATAACACACAAATTGGTGATTTCTGTCATTTATCTGTTGGTTGTGTAGTGAGTTCTTATGTGAAAATAGCTGAAGCTTCTGATATTGCTTTGAATGCTACAGTTCTCGAAAAAATTACTATAGAAAAAAATGCGGTTGTAGGTGCCGGAGCTATGATAACCAAAGATATCAAAGAAAATCAAATTGTGGTAGGCAATCCCCAAAGAGTGCTCAGGTTAGCAAGTGATAAAAGAAGGTATTGATGATAAAGTTTTTAGACTTAAAAAAAATGAATCAGAAATATGAGAAGGAATTACTTCAATCTTATCAAAAGGTAATTAACTCAGGGTGGTTGGTTCTAGGAAATGAAGTAGAAGAATTTGAGAAAATGTTTGCAACTTATTGCGGTGTAGATCATTGCATTGGAGTTGGCAATGGCCTTGAAGCATTACATCTAATATTGCGAGCTTATGGTATTGGTGAAGGGCATGAAGTTATTGTTCCCTCAAACACATATATAGCAACATGGCTTGCTGTAACATACTCTGGAGCTATAGTAGTTCCTGTTGAACCAGATATTGATACATATAACATAGATTATACTAAAATAAAAGATAAAATTACAAGCAGAACAAAAGCAATAATTGCTGTACATTTGTATGGAAGAACATGCGAGATGGACGAGATAAAAAAGATAGCTAATATTAACGGTCTTAAGGTTATAGAAGATGCTGCTCAAGCACATGGGGCTATCTACAAAGGGAACAAAGTTGGGTCTTTAGGAGATGCTGCTGGGTTCAGTTTTTATCCAGGAAAAAATTTAGGAGCATTAGGAGATGCAGGTTGTGTTACAACTAACGATCCAGGACTTGCCAGAAAGATTAGGTCTTTAAGAAATTATGGATCTGAAGAAAAATATGTAAATAAGTTTCAAGGTTTTAATAGTAGATTAGATGAAATACAAGCTTCTTTTTTAAAAGTTAAGTTAAAATATTTAGAAGAAGAAAATAAGGCACGAAGAGAAATAGCAAAAAAGTACTTACAAGAGATCAATAATAAGAATATTATTCTTCCTGCATTATTTGAAGAAAGTTATGAATCTCATGTATGGCATCAGTTTGTAGTTAGAGCAAAGAATAGAAATAACTTGCAAGATTATTTAAAAGATAATGCTATAGAAACTATGATTCATTATCCAATTCCTCCTCATAAGCAAGAAGCTTATCGTGAAATGAACAATTGGGAATATCCAATATCTCAAAAAATACATGAGGAAGTTATTAGTTTACCTATTAATTCAAGCTTATATAAAAAAGAGATTGAACATATTGTGAAAACACTAAATAACTACTTTAAATAAATATGTATTCAGTTATCCATAAGTTTACAAAATTTTCAATAGTTGGATTGATTATAACAGGTACTTCCTTGTTCACTTCATTTTTGTTTTTGAAAGTTATTGGTACGCCACTAATTATTACTTACATTTTAAATTATTTTGCTATGATAACACTGTCTTATTTATTAAATGCATGGTTTGTTTTTAATACAAATTATAATTTTAAGCATTTATTTCTATATTATTTGTCTTACATTATTGGAATGGTATTAGGTATTGTTCTGTTAAAAGTTTTTAGAGAGATGTTTACTTTCGAAAATTGGGTTCTGTCATATATGGTAATACCTTTCACCATGCTGTGTAATTTTACTTTTGCCAACAAAATTTTTAAGAGAAGGTCAAATGGAAAATAACCTTTATTCTATAGTTTTATTATCTTACTATAGTGAAAAAAGATTAAAAGATGTTTATAGAATCGCTAGTGAAAGCTTTGAAAAAGAAAGTATCCCTTTTGAGTTTATAATTATGGATGATGGCTCAAAAGATAAATCATTCGAAAAGGCATTGGAATTAGAAAAGCAATATGAGAACATTAGAGCATACCAGCTTAGCAAAAACTATAATAGTCAATATTCAAAATTTGCAGGCTTTTCAATAGCAAGAGGTTCATGTGTTACTTCAATGCCAGATGATGGACAAGTTCCGATAGATGTATATGTTAAAATGTATAGGTTATGGCAAAAAGGAGAAAAGGTAATCATACCATATAGAGAAAAACGGAACGATGGCATTGTTTCAGATGCTTTTTCAAGTAGTTATTATAAGGTAATGAATTATTTTAGCGATGTGAAATTTCCTAAAGGTGGGGCAGATATCTTCACTATAGACAGGGAAGTATTAGATATAGTAAACAATAGGATCCATCCGATAAATACATCAATGCTTGTTGAGGTATTAAGGTTAGGGTTTGATCCTTATTTTTTTGGGTTTGAAAGACCACAAAATAAATATTGCAAGTCTAGATGGACAATGAGAAAGAAAATTAAACATGCAAAAGATACTTTTTTTTCATCTTCATCTTTTCCTATAAAATTGATTACTGGGTTAGGTATTAGTTCTTCATTTTTTTCGATTTGCTTAATTTTTTTTTCAATTTGGTATAAGTTATATGGAAATATATACATAGCTGGATTTTCAATACCTGGTTGGACTACCACATTAATATTTATTTCGATGTTTTCTGGATTAATTTTGTTAAGTTTGGGAATCATTTCAGAATATATTTGGAGAATATATGAAGAAGTGAAAGATAGACCAGGATATATTATAAAGAAAAAAGAATAGGTTGTGTAGTATCTATAAATTCAGCAACATTTGGGGGAAATATGATAAGAGTATTAAGTAAATTGAATGATGGAATGTTTTACATTCTAATAGTAGTAGTAACTGTGTTAATGGGTATATTTGCAATTAATAATCACGAGATGAATAAAATTCCTCCAGATTCTGTAGGGTATTATAATTATGGATATAATATTGTGTATAGAGGGCATTATAGTTATAAAATAGGTGCAGACCAAGAAAATTTTTTCCGAGAACCTGGTTATCCTTATTTTGTTGCTTTTACGCTAAAGATATATCAGTTATTTGATACAATAAATCCAATTACTGAGTATGATAAAGATAAAAGAATGGTAGTTAGCAGGATCAATAACGAATTAGATTTTATAAGATATTTTCAAATTGTTTTATTTATAATCACCAATTTATTTATATATAAATTTTTAAGTTTATTTAACAAAAGGGACTTGTCTAGGATCGTTACTTTACTTACAGTATTTTTTTATCCCTTTATAGTGCATGTAAATGGTATACTTCGTGAGTCTTTGCTCACAGCACTTTTTACAGTTATGGTTTATTTTTATGCACTATTTATTAAAGAGAAGAGAACTGAAGTACTAGCTATTTCATCATTTTTTTTAGCTCTATCAATTTTAACTTTTCAAATTATGGTAGCGTTTATTCCTATATATATAATAGTTATTTGTTTTGTTAAAGATAATTTACTGAGAAAAGCTAAAAATATTATTATTTTTTTACTGATTATATTCTTAACCATTGCTCCATGGATAACTAAAGTTTATAGGTATTATCCAAATGTGAAAATAATTAAGACCGTAGGCAGTAGTCTAACTTATGAAAGCCAAACATGGAGAAAAGCTATTAATAATGCTGGTTATCAAGGGCATAACACAACTACTGAAAGAAAGAAACTTTTTAGTAAGTATTTGCACAATATGGAATCGAAAGAGCAGTTTGATCTTTCTTTTAATGGATGGTATTTAGAAGAAGCTAAAAAAATAAATTCTACATTAAATACACAAGGAAAAATTGTAAAAAAAATAAAGCAAGTACTTAATTACTATTATTATAATACCTTTAAACACAATTGGTCACCGTTAAATGCTAAAGAAATCATCAGTGAAAAAGAGTTTTATAAGTTAATTCCTTTTGCTATAAGTTTGATTTTAGGATTGATGAGCACTATTAGTTTTTTATATATTAGATGGAAGCATTTGCCATATTTATTTTTTCATTTGTTATATTACATGGGAGTTATATGTGGTATAGGAGATGAAAGAAGAAGGTTTATACCTTTTATACCTATTCTGATCTATTTAGCTACAGTTGTTATTATTCGCAGTATTACTATGGTAAAAAAAAATCATTTATATCTTACGATAAGAAGTAAAGAATGGAAAAACAACCAATTATAATTAAACACAATAATATAACTAAAGAAATTGTAAAATTTCTTTTGGTATTTGTATTTACAATTATTGTAGTTTATAGGACAAATATTGCAATTACTAACATATATTTTATTTTAATAACTGCCATTGCATTCAAAAGCGAAAAGGATTTTTTTTGGGTTGCTTTTTATATTTTAATATATTCTTATCCTGGTAGGCTTTTTTATGGTGCAGATCAAGCTCTACATTATCGATTACCATTATATAAAATCTTATCTGGTATTTCATTAGGGTTTAATGATATTTTTCCATTAGCATTGTTTTTGAAAGTTATAATCAAAAAAAAAACTAACGTGATGAAAAATAAATGGTTTATAGCTTTTATTGCATTATTTTTTATTTATCTTGTTATCTCAATTACTTGGGGATTATCCTCAAATAATTTTATTAAGCCAATGAGAAATTTTATACAATTATTGATATACTTTCCAATTGTATATTTGATAAAACGTGATGATATCCAAATTTTCATATATCTAATATCTTTAATAGTTGTACTAGGTTTTTGTTTCACAATATTTTTTTATATTAATGGCACCTCTTTTGGTAGCTTTTTTAGTGGTCAGAACTTAGAAAGACATTCATGGAGGCATGAAATTAAAGAAATAGAATCTTTTGAGGGATCAGGAGTTAATAGATATATTGATAGTTTAAATATTTTGTTTACAGCTTTAACTACTTCTTGGTATTTTTTGCTTAGTAAGTCAAAAATGTTTAATAAAAATTACCTTTCTATTATAATAATGGCTTCTTTATTTATAATTGTTCTAAGTGGAACTAGAGGTTGGAATATTGGATTTATAATGGTAATTGTTTTTCCTATTATATTTTTAAAACTAAAAAAAAATATTATTTATCGAATCATGTTATCAGGAATAGTATTAACTATAGGTATTGCCTCTTATCAGCCATTTAGAATACAAATTAGTAATGCTTTCTTAAGGCTTGCAACTCTAGAAAAAGTGGTTCAGGGTGATGTTTCTGCTGGTGGAACTAGTTCAAGAGTTGATGAAGGTCAAAGATATATTGATATGACTATCAAGGAGAGTCCTTTATTTGGTTTTGGATTTTCTGATAGGGCTCAAAAATATTATAATTCAGATACAGGAATGTTTACTACATTCCTCGAAATAGGATTTTTTGGTTTAATCATTTTATCAATAGTAGCTCTTAGATATTTAGCTTTCTTAAAAAGCATTACAAGAAAAAATAAATATTATGGAGTCTTTGTTATAGGATTTTTAAGTATGTTATTTATGCATTCAACTACTAATATAATGTTTACCTTGATAGGTACTCTATATGCTTCATATTGGACCCCTTTTTATTTCGGAGTCACTCATTTAATTTTCAAAAACAGGATATAAAACCGAAAACATGTCATTAATAGAAAAAGCCACATCTAGCATGTTCTGGGTGTTTATGGAACAAATAGGAAATAAAGTAATTCAGTTTATTATAGGATTAATATTAGCTCGTTTATTAAGCCCATCACAATTTGGATTACTTGGTATGCTAACTATTTTTATCTCTGTATCAGAAACTATATCTGTGGGTGGTTTTAATCAAGCCTTAATTAGAAAAAAAAAATGTACTGAAGATGATTACAACACAAGTTTCATATTTAATATATTTGTAGGCTTAATTCTATATTCTCTTCTGTTTATTTCTTCTAATAGCATTGCTAAATTCTTCAATGAACCAATATTATCTCTACTTTTAAGGTTTTTAGCTCTACAAATAATTATAGACTCCTTATCATTTGTTCAAAATGCCAAGTTGACAAAAGATCTTAGGTTTAAGGACTCAGCAAAAATATCAGTCACTTCCCAATTGATTGGAGGATTACTTGGTATTATGTTAGCTTATCATGGAATTGGTGTTTGGAGTTTAGCTTTAAAAGTTATTATTAGTAGGAGTATTAGAACCGTCCTGTTAATTTATTATAACAAGTGGTTACCAAAACTAAGATTTTCCGCTAAATCATTTAGAGATTTATTTGGATTTGGATCAAAAATGTTGTTAACATCGATTGTTGAACGCTTATACTCAAACATTTACAATGTGGTTATAGGTAAGTATTATAGTAAAGCATCTTTAGGATATTATACCAGAGCTAATCAATTTAAAAAATTACTTTCTGAGCAAATTATTACTTCAATTCAAAGAGTTTCTATTCCTTTATTATCTACAATACAAGATGAAAAGCAAAAGCTGCAAAGTGGATTTAAAAAAATGGTAAATGTTACTTATTTTATATCAATATTTGGGATGATGTTTTTACTATCTACTGCTAGATACATGATTTTGTTTTTACTAGGATATAAATGGAGTATGAGTATAAACTACTTACAGTTAATAGCTATATCTGGCATATTATACCCGGTGTCTCAAGTTAATTTAAACTATCTCCAGGTTACCGGTAAATCAAATCTTATTTTAAAATTACAGCTTTTAAAGAAAATCACAACAATACCTTTTATTGCAATAGGTATAATTTGTGGAGTTAATTTCTTAATTTATGGCATGATAGCAATTTCAGTAACAGATTATGTAATTAGTTCGTGGTTTTCTGCTAAATTAGCTAATTACTCTATCTTTCAACAATTAAAACATTTTAGTATGAACACATTGATATTATCAGTTGTTTCTGGAATTATTTATTTTATAGGTTATTATATGGAAAAAAGTCTTTTGATACATAATGGAATTATATTTATGTTTCAAAGCATATCATATTTCATATTAGTTGTTTTACTCTTTGAATTTGCAAAATCACCTGATTATTTAGAAACTAAAAGTGCTGTGTCTCTTATATTAAAAGATAAGTTAATAAAGCATATAAAAAACAATCATAATTATAAAATATAGATATAACAATTTGAAAGGAGTTGATTGTGAAAGTTTGGCCAGGGGTTACTATTATTATTATAGGACATAACGAAGAAAAGAATCTCGAAAAAAGTCTGAAAGCTAGTAAAAACATTGATTATCCTAAAGATAAAATTGAAGTTATTTTTGTCAATTCTAAATCTACAGATAATTCACTTAATATAGCCAAAAAATATGCAGATGTTGTTTTATCTACTAAAAACTTTTGGTCAACAGCTGGTGAAGCATTCAATTTAGGTATTAAAAGGTCAACGCATGATTATGTTCACATTTCAGCTGGAGATATTATTCTTGATAAAGATTATCTTAAAAAGGCAATATTGAAGATAACGTCGTCACCTAATATTGACTGTGTTACAGGTTATTTTACAGAGAAAAAAATGAGCAAATGGAATAGATTAATTTCTTATCGAAGAGAAGAAAACTCTCATAAAAAACCTGGGTATGTGTTAACTCCCAATGGAGGTACTTTTAGAAAAAAGGTTCTTTTTGAGTTAGACGGATATGATGAAAGAATTAAAAAAGGGCAAGAGAGTGAATTAGGTATGAGGATGCAAGAAGAGGGGTATAGAATCTGGCATCTACAAATTCCACAGGGTGTTCATGATTTCGATTTGCGTAAGTTTAGTGATCTTTTGAAGAGATACTACATGTATGGATTTTCTTCTGCTCTAATATTTTTTTTATCATTTTCAGAAAAAAAAATTTTTTTTCTGAAAATGAGGTTTAATGTTTTTAAAACAATATTTAAGTACTTAATGCTTTTTTTTGTAGTTTTACTTTTAACAATAATCTATAATTGGAAAATTGGAATTGGATCCTTAGTACTATATTTGCTTTTTGTTGTAGTTAGTGTTATGATTAAGCATTCAGATAAAACTGTTAATTATCGGAAATATATGATATTAAATAATATTTTATCTTTTATGAATTTTGTAGGTATTGTTAAATTTCTATTTTTAGCAACAATCTCAAGAAAATACCGTAATCTTATAAAAGGTAAAAAGGTTGGTCTGTCCATTGAAAAATAAAATTATTATAAGTGGTGATTTTGTACCAGATGAGAAACTTTTCGGAGATAAGGATTTCTTAAAAGATTTTAATGAAATTGTAGATGAGGAAACTATTCATATTACTAACTTAGAGTGTCCTTTATCTTCAAGTAAGGAAAAGATACTAAAAACAGGACCACATCTAAGAGCTAATACTGAATTAGTAAAATGTTTAAAGGATGCTAATGTATCTGTTGCATGTTTAGCTAATAACCATATTAAAGATTACGGCTCAATAGGAATCAAAGAAACTGAAATAGCCTGCAATAACGTAAGTATCGAGACAATAGGTGCAAGTAACTCAGAATGTAAAGCTACTAAGCCTTTAATTCTCCTCTTAAATAGTTATAAAATAGGTGTTTTAAATTATTGTGAAGAAGAATATAATGGGATGACATACAACTCGTACGGAGCTAACATAATAAATGAAATTAATATTTATAATGATATCAATTCTCTAAAAGGAAAGGTTGATAAAATTATTGTTATTATCCATTGGGGAAAAGAATTGTATCGATATCCTACACCAGGTCAACAAAAATTAGCTAGATTTATTATTGATATAGGAGCTAATGCAATAATTGGACATCATTCTCATGTAAGAGGATGTTATGAAATATATAAAGATAAAACTATCATATATTCATTGGGAAACTTCTACTTTAATTTTGCAGGAAAATCAAAAGAATGGTATGAAGGCTTAATAGTACAATTAGAATTAGATAAACAAAATTTTATAGTCTCTGTCTATCCGATGTCTAATAGGGCTCACAAAATTACAATAGGCAAAAAATGTGATATCAATGAAGAAATTGATGAAAAAGTTTTAATAAAAGTAGATGAGCATACTGTCAAGAGTAAATGGAACAATTTAATTAAGAATAGTAATTGCAGAGAAATAGAAAACATTCTTAATTATGGAAAGTTAAAGAAAGGGATATCGAGATATATTACAAAAAGAGTGAGCAGAAAAAATTTCAAGTTTCTTTTAGTGTTAAGAAATAAATACAGATGCAGAACTCATTTCGAATATTTGAAATCAATAATAGAAGAATATTTTAATCAAAAGAAAAAGAAGTAATACAGTCTAGTTTAGGAATATTTACATGTTAATAATTCACATAATTTCATCAATGATAAGGGGTGGTCGAGAACGCCAGCTTGCTACAATAGTAAAGTACTCTTCTTTTGAAAACAGGATTGTTTATTTTAATGAGAATGCGAGTAACTCATATATAACAGAATATGGGTTACAAAATACTATTTATAGAATTGATATTGAACCTAAAAAGAGAATAGTAAGCTTATTTAAATATTGCAGAGAAATTAAACCAGATGTCATAATTTCGTGGGGAAACTATGAAGCTATAATGTGTTTAATAGTCAGTTTTGTACTTAAAATAAAATTCATTAATGCGTCAATTAGACATGGTATCAGAGATAGAAAATTTAGTCATTATCTAAGAACTTTTGTTTTACACCTATCACCATACGTTATTGCTAATTCTTATGCTGGATTTGAAGCTAATAATCTTAGTATGAGAAATAACAGGTATGTTTTATATAATGGAAAGGAACTTTTATACAAAGACAAAATTGATAAAACTGAAAAATTGTCACGGTTGTATGAGTTTTTTCCAAAGATAAGAGATGATGAGATAATCTTTATCTCCGTTGCTAATTTAGTTCCATTTAAAGATTACAAAACCGTTTTTCATGCTTTAGCTAAAATAAAAGAAGAAAAGTCTTTTAGATATCTAATTATTGGTGATGGACCAATGAAAGAAGATTTAGCTAAGCTTGCTAAAGATTTGGAAATCATTGATAGAGTTTATTTTGCTGGTAGTGTTGAAAATGTTTTGTTTTATTTGCAAATGGCAGATATAATGATACACTCCTCAAAAGGTGAAGGAATTTCTAACGCTATTCTTGAAGGTATGTTTGCTGGCTTACCAATAATTGCTACCAATGTTGGTGGTATTCCTGAAACAGTTTTTGATAAAACAAGTGAGTTATTTGAATATAGAGATGTAGAAGGTTTGGTAAGGAAAATTCAGCTTGCGGATAAATTAATAAGAGATAGCTATAAAACACAAAACGAACTTGAAGAATGGTTAAGAAAATTTTCAATTGAGACTATGATATCAAATTACGAAAAAATAATAAAAAAAGTCGTGTGAAGCAATGAATAAATTATATAAACTAATAGACATTTTGAAAGGACAGAAGGTAACATATTACTTTAAAGAGTTCTATGATACTTTAAAGTTTACTTCAAGTCAAGTCCAAAATTACCAGCTTGAGAAATTGAAAAAATTACTAATATATTCTTATGAAAATACTGAATTTTATAAGAAAAGGTTTGATAATAGCAATTTTAATCCATATGAGTTTAAAGATATCAATGAACTGAAAATAATCCCAGTTTTGACAAGAGAAGATATTCAACAAAACATAGATATTATGCTAAGTAGTAATATTGATAAATCTTGTTATCATGGATCGTCAAGCGGTTCTACAGGAACTCCAGTTCATTATTATCATGATAAGAATGGTTCAAGTGCTGGTAAAGCAGCATTATATATAGGTTGGAAATTGTCAGGTTGGAAGCAATCAGATAAAGGACTGCATATTTGGGGTAATCCCAGTGTTGTTAATAAAGAGTGGAAAAGAATGAGTTCAATTCTTAAAGCTAAGCTTACTAGACAACACAAATTTCCCGCCTATAAAATAACTAATAATGGACAGATGGATATTTTATATAAGAAGGTTATTGCCAATAAGTATGATTATTTAGATGGGTATACAAATGCAATTTATCAGTTTGCAGAGTATTTAAAAGAGAGCAAAAAGAATGTACCTACTGTTAAATATGTTATCACTACTGGGGAAACACTTCATGATTATCAAAGACTAGTCATAGAAAATTATATTGGCCCAGTTTACGATATGTATGGATGTGGTGAAATAAATGGAATTGCTAATCAATGCAAGCTGTGTGGTGAGTATCATATTATTGATCCCCATGTTATTGTTGAGTTTAGCGAAAAACCAATTTATGGAAATAGTTTTTCATTATATGTAACAGACTTAGATAACTATATTATGCCATTGATTCGATATCAAAATGGAGATGTTGCTAAAAAAAGTAATAATAATAACTGTAAAATACCTTTCAAAACATTAGAAAGGGTAGAAGGTAGAGAATCGGATATAATTCACTTACCTGCAGGTGGAATACTGTCTGTTCCTAGTTTCTTTGGTAGTGTTTTATTAAAAGAAATTACATCGATCTCTCAATATCAGATTGTTAGAAATAAACCAGATTTGTTAACTATAAATTTAGTAATAAGTAAAACTTTAGATGATTTCGAAAACAAAAAAATTGAAAGAAACCTAAAAGAATATTTAGGTGGCAAGATAGATTGGGAAATTAAAATAGTTGATAAAATATTACCAGCAAAAAATGGTAAATACAAACTGTTAATAGATAATACAAGAGAAAGAAAATGAGAAAACTTTATAAAACCTTAAGAAAGATAGCCAATAATAAACAAAAGTCATTCATAACAAAACTACTATTTGATATTGGTGTTACACCTTCGGTTCTTAAACATGGTATAAAAAATACCTTTCCAAATGGAGAAAAGGGAGGTTTTATAATTTCTGCTGATTTTGAAATGGCATGGGCTTTTAGATATTCTAAGAATGATGTTGACCCCATTGAGAAAGCCATGGCTGAAAGGAAAAATATCCCTGTAATGCTTAGGCTATTTGAAAGATATAATATTCCGATAACTTGGGCTACTGTCGGTCACTTATTTCTGACTGAATGTAAAAAAGGTGATCATGACTGGATGGCTAGGATACCTCATTTTGATGACCATTGGAAGTTTACTGAGGGTGATTGGTTTGACCATGATCCTTATTCAAATTATAAAAAAGACCCTGCATGGTATGCTCCTGATATGGTTGATCTAATTTTAAATTCCTCAATAAAACATGAGATTGGTTGCCATACATTCAGCCACATTGATTGTTTGTATAAAAATTGCCCAGCACAAGTTCTTGAAGATGAACTTAAAGCTTGTCAAGAATTAGCTGATAAAAATAATATTAGACTTAAATCATTAGTTTTTCCAGGAGGAACTGCAGGAAATTACGAGGTACTTAAAAAATTAGGATATAAAATATATCGAAAAAATATAAAATATAATCTGGTTTATCCATATAGAGACAAGCATGGTTTATTAGTTACTGCAAGTACTTCAAGTTGGGGAAGAAATGCTAACTGGACCCAAGAATATTATATCAAAAGGTACAAAAAGATAATTAATAAGGCTATCCAAACTAATACTATTGCTCATATCTGGTTACATCCCTCGATTGATGAATGGACTCTAATCAATGTTATTCCAAAAGTCCTTGAGTATGCAGCTAAAAGGAGAGATGAAAATAAATTATGGATAGGGACGATGGGACAAATTGCTGAATATATAAATAAAAATGAGGTTGTCTGATGGCAGGTATATTTGGGGTTATCTACAAAAATAAAGACATTACTCATAAAGAAAACTTTGAAGTTTCTCTCAAGAAGATACAATATAATGAAAAGCAAGGAAAATATTATTATCAGGATGATTATATTGAAATTGGGGTAGTTACTCAGATTAACAGAAATATCAAAGCAAATTATTATTGGGATGAAGAAAATGATGTGTTACTTCTTTTGGATGGTTTGTGTTTTGTTGATAAGGCCGAAAAAGAACTCCTCAAAAGTGATAAAGGATTTAAAGGGGACTACAGTGAAATAGAATACATAAACTTATTATTAAAAAAATATAATTATAAAGAAATAGTTAATAATCTCCTTTGTGGTAACTATAATATTGTTATTTATTTTAAAAAGAAAAAAAAAACAATAATATATAATGACTACTTAGGTATGTTACCGTTATATCTCCACGAGAACAAAGAAAATATAATATTTTCTTCGAAGTTAGATCCGCTCTTATCATATATTAAAAATCCTAGTATTGATAAGGTTTCGGTATTAGAAGCAGTTATATTTAATTACATAATATCAGATAACACCATCATAGAAAATATCCAGACTATCGAAAATGCCTCAAGTATCGAAATAATAAATGGTTCCTTAATTAAAAAGAAATACTGGGATATTAATGAATTTTTCAGAAGTGATCAATATGAGAGGAAAGAAAGTCAAAGAGTTTTTTTGGATTCTCTAAAAAAGTCTTGTTTATCAATATTTGATAAGCAGGATGAACAATTTTCATTATCATTCACAGGAGGATGGGATAGCAGAGTAATTTTATCTAATGTAATTAAGGAACATAGAGATAAATTATTATTGTATTCATTTGGCAGAAAAGATAGTTCTGATATCAAGATACCTGAAGAAATATCCCATAAAGAAAACTTGCATTATACGCCTTATGTGTTGGATGATAAATACCTAGATAATAAATTTATTAATAATGCAATTGACACGATATCCTTGTCAAGTGGTACTCGAAATTATAAAAGAGCACATTACTTATATTCAATAAAAGAGGTTTCTAAAAATAGTACTGTTATGATATCTGGAATTTACGGAGATCAAGTATATAAAGTTGGAAAACCAAAAGCAAATCAAGTAATTTCTCAGAGTGCTTTGGAATTAATACAAAAGAGATTTAATGCTAAAGACAGTGAATATTTCATGGTTTTACTGAAAGAGAATGCACATAAATTGGGCTATAAGGAGAATATAATTGAAAGTATGCTTTCCAGATTAAGCAATATAAGTTATCAATATAAGGATTGTAAAAATGCTGAAGAAATATATGCAAAATTTAGATTTGAATGTAATTTACGGAAATATTTTGGTGCAGAAGTTAATAGTTATAATGATTTTATTCTGGTATATTCTCCATTTATAGAAAGACCTTTTCTCAAGGAGTATTTTAAAACGACATATTCTGTTGAGAAAACAAAATTCAATAAAGCATCTCTTTTTGCTAAAGATAAGACAAATTTACTCTACTATAAGACGGTGCAATCTAATTATCCAAACCTAGCATTATATAACAGTGCTAGGAATTATAGTATGAGGGATAGTACAACAAAATTAGGAAAAATTAAAATACTTGCTTATCATTTTATTGGAGATAAAGAAAAGAACTCCTTTAATACAGATAAAACTCAAGAAATATTTATTAGACATATTTTCAAAGATGGATTTGTAAACAAAAAAAGGATATATAATGCAAATTATCTAAGCATTGTTGCTTTTTGTTTATTGAATGATATTAAATTTATTTAAAAAGGGGTTAAACAAATGAAAGTACTTTTTGTAGCCTCGGGAAATGCAAATACACCTAATAGAATAACATCGATTGTCTACAATCAGGGTAAATCTCTTGAAAAAGAAGGGATTGAGGTTGATTACTTTGGGATTAAAGGACACGGAATAACTAGTTATTTCAGAGCTATAAAAGAAATAAAAGATGTTCTAAAAAAAAAAAAATATGATGTTATTCATTCTCACTATGGACTTTGTGGCATTGTTTCTTATTATGCTCATAGAAAGGAAAAATTAGTACAATCCTTTATGGGTAGTGATATTTACGGAAATTTTCAAGAAAAGGATAAATCATCATTTTCAAGTGAATTTTTAGCTTGGTTAAGTCGTATTCATAAAGGAAAATATGATTATTGCATAACCAAGTCGGAGAAAATGAAAAATCTTTTCAAAAATAGAGATAGAATTGAAGTGATACCTAATGGTGTTGATTTAAGCAATTTTTATCACATAGAAAAAGAGGTTGCAAGAAAAGAATTGAAATTAGATTTAAATAAGAAATATGTGATTTTTCCAGCAAGAAGATCAATTAAAAGAAAAAATATTACTTTAGTTGAAAAAGCTGTGGCTGCACTAAATGACTCTTATGTAGAGATTTTAGCATATGATGGAATTTCGTTTGATTTAGTTAATCTCTATTTAAACGCTGGAGATGTTTGTATGTTACCTTCCTTTGCAGAAGGTTCTCCTAATGCGATAAAAGAGGCAATGGCTTTATCAATTCCTATAGTTGCTTCTGATGTAGGAGATGTTAGAGAACTGATTGGCAGCACGGAAGGATGCTATATATGTGACTTTACAGTTAAAGATGCTTCAGAAAAGTTAAAATTTGCTTTAGAATTTGGAACAAAAACAACAGGTAGAAAAGATATTAATCACTTAGATTCTAGAAAAGTAGCAAAAAAAATAATAGATATTTATAATAAAATAATTTAGCAAAGGATTAGCTATGAAATTGACAGTAATTGGGACTGGTTATGTTGGTTTAGTAACTGGAACGTGTTTCGCCGAAATGGGGAATAATGTAATTTGTGTTGATAATGATAAAAGTAAAATCGATCTTTTAAACAAGGGTGGTATTCCTATTTGGGAGCCTGGTTTAGAAGATATGGTGAAAAATAATTCAAAAGAAGGAAGACTTACCTTTACTACTGATATAGCAAAAGCAGTAAAAAATTCTGATATCTGTTTCATTGCAGTTGGTACACCACCTGATGAAGATGGTTCTGCAGACCTTCAATATGTTTTATCAGTAGCTAAGGATATAGCTACTCATATGGAAAGCCATAAAATTATTGTTGATAAATCAACCGTTCCTATAGGAACAGCAGACAAAGTAAGAGCAGCAGTTCAAAATATTTTAGATGAAAGAGGACTTGATTTAACCTTTGATGTTGTTTCTAATCCTGAGTTTTTAAAAGAAGGTGATGCTATTTCTGACAGTATGAAACCTGACAGGGTTGTTGTAGGTACTGATAATCCAAAATGTGCTGAGATTATGCATGAATTATATCAACCATTTGCTCGTACTAGAGAAAAGGTTATTATAATGTCTATCAAGAGTGCAGAAATGACTAAGTATGCAGCAAACTGTATGCTTGCAACTAAAATTTCATTTATGAATGATATAGCCAGACTTTGTGAGTTAGTTGGTGCTGATGTATCAGAAGTAAGACATGGTATAGGATCTGATTCTCGTATTGGTTATCAGTTTATTTATCCAGGAGCAGGTTATGGAGGATCTTGTTTCCCTAAAGATGTCAAAGCATTAATTAAGATTGCTGAGAAAGAAGGTATGACAGCTAGAGTTCTTACAGCCGTAGAAGATGTTAATGAAGATCAAAAAAGAGTTTTAGCAGAAAAAACAATGCAACACTTTGGCAAAGACCTTACAGGTAAAACATTTGCAATATGGGGCCTATCTTTCAAACCTAAAACTGATGATATGCGAGAAGCTCCTTCCAGAGTTATAATTAAAATGCTTATTGATGCAGGTGCTAAAGTTGTTGCTTATGATCCTGTAGCTATGGAAGAAGCTAAGAGAATCTTTGGTGATAATCCTGCAATTACTTATGCAGAAGGTAATTATGAAGCTCTTAAGGATGCAGATGCTCTGCTTTTAGTAACTGAATGGAATCAATTTAGAAATCCTGATTTCCAATCTATCAAAGAAAGATTAAAAAATCCAATTATATTTGATGGTAGAAATCAATATGACCCAAATGAACTAGAAAAACTTGGTTTTGAATATTATAGTATTGGAAGATAAGGCAAGAAATAATGAATATCTTAATAACAGGAGTTGCTGGATTTATTGGTTCACATCTAGCTGATTCTCTTATAAAATCTAATAAGATTATTGGTGTAGATAATTTTTGTGATTTTTATGACCCCAAAATCAAAGAGACTAATTTAAAAAAATTATTAAAAAGCGATAATTTTAAATTATATAGAATTGATATTAGAGATTTCCAGCTGCTAAAAAAAGTTTTTAGTGAAAATAAGATTGATATAGTTATTCATTTAGCAGCAATGGCAGGGGTTAGACCTTCTATTGAAAATCCTCAATTATATACAGAAGTTAATATAAATGGAACGGTTAATATTTTAGAATTATGCAAAATAAACAAAATTAATAAATTAATCTTTGCCTCGTCTTCAAGTGTATATGGAAATAACAAGAAGGTTCCATTCTCAGAAGAGGATTCAGTTGATAACCCAATATCTCCATACGCTACAACTAAAAAGGCTGGTGAATTATTATGTCATACTTATTATAGCTTATATAATATTTCAGTAGCCTGCTTAAGATTTTTCACAGTCTATGGTCCAAGACAGAGACCAGATTTAGCAATACATAAATTTACTAAAATGATATATGCTAATGAGGAAATACCCGTATTTGGTGATGGATCTACAATGCGAGATTATACTTATATATCTGATATTGTGGACGGTATTAATAGAAGTGTTGCTTATATAATGAAGAAAACAAATGTATTTGAAATCTTTAATTTAGGAGAATCTCAGACAATCAGTTTATCTCGAATGATAAGCACAATCGAGGATGTTTCAGGGATTAAAGCAATTAAGAACATTTTACCTGTCCAACCAGGTGATGTGGAAAGAACATTTGCTGATATTACTAAAAGTAAATCTATATTAGGATATGACCCACAAACAGACTTTAATACTGGTATTAATCAATTTTATGACTGGTTTATGAATCAAGAAGATAAGAGCTAAATTATGAGTTTGAAAATTGGAGCTATAATTATTGAAGGCCATGTTCAAGGACTGGCAAACACTAGATCTTTAGGATCAAAAGGAATACCAGTTTATGTTATTGATACTGGAAACTGTGTAGCTAGATATTCAAAATACTGCAAAAAGTTCTTTAAATGTCCAGAGTACAATTCGGATGGGTTAGCTAAGTTTTTAATCGATTTAGCTAAATCAGAAAACATCAAGGATTGGGTGCTTATTCCATCAAATGATCATGCAGTTTATACTATTGCTAAACATAAAGAAAAGTTAGAACAGTATTATAAAGTGATAACTGAAGATTTTGAAACTGTTAAAAAGATATATGACAAATCGAAACTGATTAAAATTGCTGATTCCTTAGGTGTACCTATTCCTAAGACTTGTACTTTTAATAATATAAAACCTTCTGAAATTAGTTTTCAGTTTCCGATTTTGACAAGAGGTAAAGAAGGGAAATCTTTTTATCATGCAACTGGGAAAAAAGCTTTTAAAGCTAGTAATAAT
The DNA here is from genome assembly GCA_963663475.2 of Cloacimonadales bacterium (SeqCode). Taxonomy (GTDB): domain Bacteria; phylum Cloacimonadota; class Cloacimonadia; order Cloacimonadales; family JAFGVF01; genus JAEKNW01. The sequence continues at coordinate 725,386 of CAXXJV010000001.1, forward strand.
GAAGAATTATATGAGCAATTAGATTTTATTGAAAAAAAAATAGGCTTACAAAGAAGTATAAGTCAAGAGTTAATACCCTATGATGGCTCGAATAAAACTATCTCATTCACTGCTTTTTGTGAAAAGGGTTATATTAAAACTTATTGGATGGGGATTAAATTAAGAGAACATCCTATAGATTTTGGAACAGCTACTTTTACTGAAAGTGTTTTTGTAGAAGATTGTTTAAGTCAATCGAGATTATTACTACACGAACTTGAATATACCGGTGTTTGTGAAGTCGAGTATTTGTGTGACCCAAGAGATGGAAAGTATAAGCTTATTGAAATTAATCCCCGTACCTGGTTATGGGTTGGGCAAGCTATCGCTAATTGTATTGACTATCCTATGATGATTTATAATTACGTTAATGGAATCAAGAATGAATATCCTAACAGCTATGAAATAGGACTCAAGTGGTATAATCCTTATACAGATTTAATTTATGGGTTGATTGGTATCTGGAGTGGTGTCTTTTCTGTAAAGGATTTCTTATCAAAATATTCAGGAAGAAAAGTTAATTCTTTAACATATAAAAGAGATAATTTCCCTTTGATAATGTATGGTTTTTTATTGTTAAAAATGGTGAGGAGTAGATGAGAATCCTTTACCGTTAATACTTGGGTTTTGTGAGGAAAAACTGTGAAAAAAATAGAAAGAGTTTTAATTTCTGTTGGACACCCTGCTCAAGTTCATCAGTTCAAATATGTATATAGAGAGTTGAACAAGTTAAATATTAGAATTTTATTTGTCGCTCAAGATAAGGAAATATCATTATACCTTCTAGATGTTTATAAGCTACCATTTGTATCTATAAGTAAACCTAGAAAGGGTTTGATAAAAAAAATTTCAAATATTCCAGGCAACTGTGTTAAGTTTTTAGGAATTTGTAAAAGTTTTAAACCAAATCTTATTTTAAGTAGAGGAGCGATATATACAACTTGGATAGCAAAACTACTGAAGATACCGCACTTGAGTTTTGCAGATACTGAACATATAAATATTGTTGATAAGATAACAGTTCCTTTTATAACTTACAAGCTAACTTCCTTATCATATAACAAAAATTTAGGAAAAAATCATTTTAAATTTTCAGGTAATATTGAACTTTTTTATATGCACCCAAATTATTTTAAACCAAGAAAACAGCCAAAAGGAAAGGGTAAAAAGATTTTACTGAGATTTGTTGCTTGGGATGCATATCATGATGTAGGTCATCATGGCCTAACTCTAGAATTTAAGCTAAAACTGATTAATACTTTAATTAAGTATGGAGAAGTTTTAATCTCTTGTGAAACTGTTCTACCTGGGCAGTTAGAACAGTTTAGAATTACTATAAAACCAGAAGAAATGCATTCTTTGATGTATAATGTTGATTTATTCATTGGAGAAGGGGCATCTATGGTATCAGAATGTGCCTGTATAGGAACACCAGCTATATATGTAAATCCTTTAAGTACTGGTTATATCGATGAACTTGAAACATATAACCTTGTTTTTCAGTATCGAAATTCTGTCGGAGTTATTAGCAAAGCTATAGAACTATTAGAAATGAATAATATCAAAGAAGAGTGGCTAGATAGACTTAATGTTTTCATTAATAATTGTATTGACCCAACTGCATTAACAGTTTGGTTTGTTGAAAATTATCCTAAAAGTGTAGAAGTTCTAAAAAAAGACCCAAACTATCAAATGAGATTTAAATAATGGATTTCACCTTTACCCAATACCAAAATTTACTTAAATATAAGCAAATCTCTTTTCGGCACGACGTAGATAGAAAGCCTGAAAAATCACTTAAAATGGCTCAGTTGGAACATCAGTATGATGTTCAAGCAACCTACTATTTTAGGATGAAGCCAGAGTCATATAATGAAAATATAATCAAAGAAATTATCAATTTGGGGCATGAAATAGGATATCATTATGAATCTTTATGTGATTCAAAAGGTGATTTTGCTTTAGGTATTGAAGATTTTAAACAAAACTTAGCTAAGCTGAGAAAACTTTATCCTGTTAAGAAAATTGCTATGCATGGTAGGCCTACAAGTCCTTATGATAGTCGAGATTTATGGAAGAAGTATGATTATCGAGAGTTTGGGATTGAGTATGAACCATACTTTGATACTGATTATAATGAAGTATTGTACATAACTGATGCTGGAAGAGCTTGGGGAGATGATTCTATTAATAGAAGGGATAGGGTTACTAGTAAGTATGATTTTGATTTGACATCGCTAGATAAGATATTGAAGCTTTTAGAGAATGGTCAGCTTCCGGAAAAGATTATTATGAATATACATCCGGAGCATTGGGCTGAGAGTAATTTAGAGTGGTGGATAATCTGGGGGAAGAGGAAGGTGAGAAACTTCGTTAAGAGGGTGTATCTGATTTTCACCACAGAGACACAAAGAACACAAAAAAAGAAAGAGTAAATTAGCCACCGAAAACACTGAAAACACCGATAAGAGGAAGATTTTAACACAAAAACTCGAAAAATTCACAAAAACACAGCTTGCTATGCAAGAACGAAAAGATAAAAGTGAAAAACTATAAGAGGTTTAGTGTTGAGAGTTTAGGGTTTAGATGGAGTGATAAAGAGATTAAATAATTTAAATTCTTCACACGAATTTCACGAATAAGAAATCCCTTACATCGCTTGCTGCGCCAAAATGATAAATTAAAGAAAGTTTATCACCAAACCAAGAAAATTCACAAAAACACAAAAAAAGAAAGTAAAAGCCTCCGAAATAGATGAAAAATATAAAATCTATAAACAGTAATAAATATTTTTTTGTAAAATAGTATAGTAATGAATAATGTAAAGGTTTTTGAAAAAAATGAAAGATTTAACGTTGAAAATCTATAAAAGGTTAATAAAATCTCTAAAAGATAATGGGTATATTTTTACAACAGATATCAATATTCTGCACAAAAATAAATCAATTATGATGAGACATGATGTAGATTCTTGGCCTATTAATGCCTTAAAGATGGCAAGAATGGAAAGAGAGTTAGGTGTTAAATCTATATACTATTTTAGAAAGAAAAGAATAAGTTTAAATATTGGATATCTTAAACAAATTGCTGATTTAGGGCATGAAATTGGTTATCATTATGAAGACTTGTGTGACACAAGAGGTAATATAAATAAGGCTTTTATAAGATTTACAGAAAATTTAGCATTCTTAAGGAAGCTTGTTTCAATCAAGTCTATTGCTATGCATGGAAGACCTCTATCAAAGTGGGATAGTAAAGATATTTGGAAAAAATACAATTATAAAGAATTAAATATTGATTTTGAGCCGTACTTAGATATTGATTACACAAAGGTTGCATATTTAACTGATACTGGTGGGTGCTGGGATGGAGGAAAGTACAGTGTAAGAGATAATGTCTCTTCGATATTTGATATTCCTGCACATTCTACAGAACAACTAATTGGGTTAATTAATAATAACAAATTACCAAATAATATTCTCATAAATGTTCATCCAGCTAGATGGAATGACAATATGATAAATTGGCTAATTAGAAAGTATGTATTGACTTTGCCAAAATTACAAGCTAAAAAGATATTGAAACGATTTAGGAGTTGAAATTGAAGTCAATCCCTTATTATGAGCCGAAAGATAAATTATCCCAGCAAATTAAACATTCTTCAGAAAGACGCAAAATATCTAAAATTTTTTTTATATTCCGGAAGCTTAATAATTGGCTGCTAGCTACATTTGCTTGGAACTGTCCTCTAAATAGCTTAAGAGTTAAGTTTCACAGAAAAAGAGGAGTAACGATTGGTAAAGGCGTAATGCTTGGTTTTCGTTGTACTCTTGATCATGCTTATCCAGAATATATTACTCTCAAAGATAATAGTGCATTAGCAGGTAATGTTTATTTGATAGCTCATAGTAATCCTTATAAGCATTTTAAAGGTAGATTACTTTCTTATGTGGCTCCTATTGTGATTGAGGAAGGTGCATGGGTAGGAGTAAATGCAACTATTTTACCAGGAGTTACAATAGGGAAAAATTCTGTAGTTAGTGCAGGAGCAGTAGTTACAGAAAATGTTCCTGATAATTGTATTGTAGCAGGAAATCCCGCTACAATTATACGAAGGTTTCCAGAAATATGAAATATTGCATATTAACTAATGATGTTGAGCTAACATCAATAGTAAATAATAATCTTAACACCGATACTGGAAAAAAGGTGCTAGAGGATGGACTACCTAAATTATTAAATTTATATAGAAAATATGGTATTAAATCTACTTTTTTTATTACAGGAAAATATATTGAAGAATTTCATGAAGTAATTCCTTTGATTGAAAATGAAGGTCATGAGATTGGATGTCATGGTTATAGTCATGAAATTGATCAAGCTTTTGATATGTTGAGTCTAAAAGAACAAATTAACAATTTGAACAAAGTAAGAAATCTTTATGAGAAACACTCCAATAATGCACTAGTATCATTTAGAGCTCCAGCATTAAGGACAAATGAATTTACTGTAAATGCCTTGGAGTCAGCAGGTTTCAAATTTGATAGTTCTGTTGCTTCACAAAGGTTTGACTTTTTTCTTTCCTTTGGAGGATTAAAGAAGTTAAAATGGTTGTTTTCTCCAAGGATGCCATATAACGCTTATCAAAAATCTTTGGCTAAAAAAGGATTTTCAAAAATCATGGAAATTCCAATTTCTGCTTTATTAATGCCATATATTGGAACTACAATGAGAGTTTTTCCTCTTTTAACAAAGTTTCTCAGATATATTCTGCACTATGAAGCGATATTTACTGGTAAACCTATTGTCTTCTTGATTCATCCTGTTGAACTTATTACAGAATCAAAAAAAGGTAAGTTTAATAGACGTAGTAAAAATCTACTAAAGTATTTATTAACTGATAAACTTAGAAGATGGTTAAAAATGAAAAATCTTGGTGATGATGCCTTATTCTTATATGAAGAGGAAATTAGGTTTTTCCAGAAAAAAGGATATAAATTTTTAACCATAAAAGAATATGGAGACTTATATGGAAAAATTAGAGAAAATAATTAAATTAATGCTTGATAATAAAGGTTCAGTTATTAAACTAAATTTGGAAGATAAAACAGATTTGCGAAATGATTTAGGATTTGATTCATTAGATTTAGCTGAGTTAACTGTAAGAATTGAAAAAGAATTTGGGATTGATGTGTTTACTGATGGGATTGTAACAACGATAGGTGAAATAAGAGCAAAATTAGGAATATGATATTTTATAAAAATCAAGTATTAATCAAGACATATGATGACTTGATTAATGATATCAACAATTTTTATGAGGTGAATCTAGTAATAAGAGATTTAAATTCTTATGATATATTTCTTAAAATAATTGTAGCTATTTTAAATAAGATAGATGTTATATTAATTGATAGTGATTTCACAGCAAGAGAGATTGAAAGCTTAGGTCTTTTAGAAGAAAATTTATTACTTGTCAAAAAAGTAACCAAAAAACACGTTAAAGATGTAAGCGACTTAAAAAGAAGATTACTGAATAGCCAAGATTGGTCATTAACACTTTATACTTCAGGTACAACAGGTATTCCTAAAAAGGTAACTCATAATTTCAGAAACGTAACAAGAAATGTCAAAATTGCAGATAAATTCTCATCTAATGTTTGGGGTTTTGCTTTTAATCCGACACATATTGCTGGAATCCAAGTATTTTTTCAGGCTCTATTAAATCTTAATCCAATAATTGATATATTTGATAAACCAAGAGATATTGTAATAGAAGAGATTAAAGAGAATGGGATAACGAACATCTCTGCTACTTCAACCTACTATAGACTTATGGGACCTTTTAATTTTAAGTGTGTATCAGTTCAAATGCTTACTTCTGGTGGAGAAAAGTTTGACCTTGATACTATTAATAAACTTAAAATCTGCTTTCCCAATGCTAAGGTTAGGAATATTTATGCTTCTACAGAGGCGGGGACTATATTCACAACTCAGGGAGATTTATTTGTTGTCCCTCGTGAACTGAGGAGCAAAATAAAGATTAGTAATGGTGAGTTATTGTTAAAATCAGAGTTGATTGGGAAAATATCCTCAGATCTTGATGAATGGTATCCCACTGGAGATATTGTTGAAATAATTGAATCAGAGCCATTAAAAATCAAATTTTTATGTCGTAAAAATGAGATGATTAATGTCGGTGGTTATAAGGTTAATCCTCTAGAGGTTGAAGAGATTGTTAGATTATATGATGGTGTTAAAGATGTGCTTGTGTATGGGAAGAAGAACTCTGTTTTAGGTACTATACTATGTGCCGATATTGTCGCACAAAAAGATATTAGTGAGAAAGATATCAAAGAATATCTGAATGGGAAACTACAGAAATTCAAAGTCCCTAGAATAATAAATTTCGTTGAATCACTAACAACTACCAAAACAGGGAAAATAAAAAGATGAAAAATATATTAGTTACAGGTGTTTCAAAAGGTTTGGGTTTAGAAATAAGTAAGATTTTACTTGCAGCAGGATATTCAGTATATGGTGTAGCAAGAAGCATTAATAATGATATTGAAGACCTCATACTAAAATATAAAGGTTTTTTTTTCTTCAAAAAAGTAGATTTATCTGCCCCTGAAAAAGCTAAAGAAGCAATTTTTAATGATGATTTTATTAGTTTTGAAATTCCTCTTTTAGGTTTTGTTAATAATGCTGCTAAGGCTTATGATGATATTGTTACAAACTTAAATGTAGATAAATTAGAGCAAATGTATAGGACAAATGTTTTCACTCCTATGTTGTTAACTAAATATGCTATTCGAAATATGCTGTTGAATAGAACAAGTGGATCAATTATCCATTTATCATCAATTAGTGTTCATACTGGATATAAGGGGTTAGCAATGTATGCTTCGACAAAAGGAGCACTAGAAGCTTTTTCTAAGAATACAGCCAGGGAGTGGGGTAGCAAGAAAATAAGATCAAATTGTCTTGTTGCTGGATTTATGGAAACAGCTATGAGCTCTACCTTAACAGATGATCAGAAAAATAGAATCTACCAAAGAACTTCAATGAAGGATGCAACTAGCGTAACTTCTGTGGCTAATACTGTTGAATTTTTGCTATCAGATAAAGCTCAGTCTATTACAGGGCAGAATATATTTGTGGATAATGGGACTATATAGCAATCCTTTGGATTGAATGAAAAGATAAAAATGAAAAATGAAAGAGCTTTTACACGAATTAACTCGAATTAAAACGAATTTACTTGCTTCGCAAGAATGAAAAATTAAAAGTGAAAAATGAAGAATAAGAATAGAACACAGATGACTCTGATTGAACAGATTAAAACTGATAAGAATGATTAAATAAGGTGAGGGTTGAGAGTATAGTGTATAGGAAGAATATCGGTGTATTCGGTGTGTTCGGTGGCTAATTTTTTTGTGTTCTTTGTGTCTTTGTGGTGAAAGAGAGATGCTTGCTTCGCAAGAAAAATAAGAATAGAACACAGACGGCTTGCTTCGCAAGAATGAAAAATTAAAAGTGAAAAATGAAGAATAAGAATAGAACACAGATGACTCTGATTTAACAGATTTACACTGATATGAAGATTTAAAAATGTAAAAGTTTTATTTATCAATATGATAAAACTCTGTGTTAAGGGTTTTCTTCTTTCAGTGATTTCGATGGCTATTTTATTTTCTTTTCAGTGAAATTAGCGTAATTCGTGGATAATATACCTTAAGGGGAAATTATGAAAAAGACATTGTATTTGATATTAGTTATTATTTTAGTCTTGATTCTAAATAGTTGTGATAGTTCTACGTCATCTTCTGATGATAAAGTTACTTATAGTGGTGTGGTAAAACTTATAGATTTAGATGGAAATGAAACTGTTTCAGATGAAGTTACTGTAGCTGTCTTTGAAAAAGATATGGATGATGTGGCCTGGGATTATAGAGTAAATAATCCAATACTTGTTACAACTACTAATGAATTTGGTGAATTTTCCTATAAAGCTAAGGAAAGAGAAAATTATTATACATACTTTTTGAAAGAAGGGTATTCTATTAAGTCCTTCAATCAGAATAATTTGCCAGAAAACATTCTACTGTATGAAGATTTGGTCGTGGAAGGAACTATTACAGAGCAAATCATTTTAGAGGGAAAATCTGACTTACTTGTTACAGATGATGTAATTTTTACAGAAACTGCTTCCTTAATTATTCAAGAAACATCGCAGATTAGGATTGCACCAGGAAAAAAAATAACAGTTTATGGAAGTGTGGATTTTCAAGATCCAGTAGATATTACGTCTAATGATAAATCATATTCTTATGGAGAAGACCAAATAAGTGAGTTTTTATCTTTTGAGATAACTCCAACTGCTAACATTCAAACTAATACTATTGATAACCTAAAGTGTTCTTTAACAAATTATGGCTTTGTTATAAGAAAAGATAATATCCAAATCAGTAATTCAATTTTTGTCAATTCTTCGAACGGGCTCTATATTCTTAATTCAAGTGGTCATATTTTAACACATATCACTGCAAAGAATATAAAAAATGAAAGCAATGGTGGGATTTATTTAGACTTTGTAGAAAATGCCACTATTAGTAGATGTTTGCTTCAGGGTAATTATAATGGGGTTAAAGTTAAAGAAGTTAGAAATGTTGATATTAATAATACTCTTTTTGAAAATAATAGTGCTGGATATCTGAGTTATTATTCAACGGGAGTTGTTACTAATAACAGTTTTGAAAAAAATGATTACGGGCTAGAATTACTAGCTAACAGAGGAGCTGGTGTCCTAACTATTAAGTATAATAAAATTGAATATAGTGATGTCGGTGTATATCAACATGAGGCTGGTTCATGGAATACATTTAATTCAATGATTATTAATAATAATAATTTCATAGATGTTGATACATTTATTAAATATGATTCTTCTGGAATTCAACAAGACTTAGATGCTAAAAACAATTATTTTGATGGATTAGCTGCTGAAAGTAGTATTCAAGATAGAATTATTGATACTACATGGCAGGATTATGGTTTTATTGATGTAAATATTATTCCTTTTAAGACAAGGCCGATTAGTGGAGCAGGGATAATTCAAGAGTGATACTCTTGAAAGTGAAAAGATAAAAGTGAAAAATGAAAAATATTTTGCTTCGCAAAAAAGACGGGGTGACAGGAAGATGGGGTGATGAGGAGATGCTTGCTTCGCAAGAAAATAAGAATAGAACACAGACTGCTTGCTTCGCAAGAATGAAAAATTAAAAGTGAAAAATGAAGAATAATATATGAAGACTGATTAATAGGCATAGGGCCTGTAATCAGTCTTTTTTTTTTGCTGAAAATTATTTACACGAATTAAACTTGCTTCGCAAGAATGAAAAATGAAAAGATAAAAATGAAAAATTAAGATATTTAGCCACCGATAACACCGAAAAACACCGAGAAGAGGAAGATTTTTATCCACTAATGGGCACTGATTAACACGAATAAGTTTTTAGCCATTTGGCTAAAAGAAGGGGTGACGGGAAGACGGAGAGACGGGGAGATGCTTGCTTCGCAAGAATGAAAAATGAAAAGTGAAAAATGAAAAGTTTAATATTTTTTATTTGACATGTAGGATTAGCTTGCAAGAATGAAAAAAGGAATGATTTTGCTTTGCAAAATGACGGGGAGACTGCTTGCTTACGCAAGAATGAAAAATTAAAAGTGAAAAGTGAAAAATAGGTTTAGTGTTGAGAGTTTATGAATTTAAAAAACTCTGTGAAACACCTCTTGCCCTCTGTGTAACTCTGTGTTAAGGATCTTAGTGAAATTAGTGTAATTAGTGGATAGGTTCTCATTTCATGAGAGTGAATAATGAAAAGATAAAAATGAAAAGTATAATATTTTTTATTTGACATGTAGGATTAGCTTGCAAGAATGAAAAAGATGAATTTTGCTTTGCAAAATGACGGGGAGACTGCTTGCTTCGCAAGAATGAAAAATTAAAAGTGAAAAGTGAAAAATAGGTTTAGTGTTGAGAGTTTATGAATTTAAAAAAAACTCTGTGAAACACCTCTTGCCCTCTGTGTAACTCTGTGTTAAGGATCTTAGTGTAATTAGTGGATAGGTTCTCATTTCATGAGAGTGAATAATGAAAAGCTAAAAGTGAAAAATGAAAAATTATCTGTGTTAATCTGTGTAATCTGTGGACAGAAAACTTAATTCGAGTTAATTCGTGTGAAGAATTTCTGTTAAATAAATAAATTTGAGAGAAGGTAGCGTGATGAAAAAGAAGGTTTGGTATTTATTGTATTTACTGTTAGATATAGGGATAGTGCTATTTGCCTTTGCGATTGTCGCATGGCTAAGGAATGGAACACGTCGTGTTTTAGTTGATTATTCTAAGCCAGTGTTGGGGTTATCACTTGCTTGGGTAGGGGCTGGTTTTTTAGGAGGGAAGTTTTCTATTAAGAACAAGCCTAGGTTAAGGGCCTTGTGGGCTTCTATTATCAAGTGTGATGCCATAGCGATTGCGGTTGTCTTTGGGGCAATGTTCTTTTTTCATAGATTTCAGTATTCCCGTTATGTTACTTTTGGAACTATAGGTTTAACAATATTTATAGAACTGATAATATTTGGTTTATTGTATTATTCTTTCCAATTCCATAAGGATAATCCATCTTTTGCTAAAACTACTTTTATTACTAAGTCTAAGAAGTTAGAGGAAGAGGGATCTGCTTATGAGTTAGCTAAGTTTGAATCTTCTGATAAGGTTCCTGATAGTCCAGTTAAGCTAGTAAAGCATTATTGCTTAGAAGATAAAAAGCACAAGGAATCTATTAAGCAAGTTTTAAGGGATAAGTATTTACATAATGATGATAAGGTTTTTGAGTTTATTAATAAATACTTAGATCTAGATTGTTTTTGTAAGGATAAAGCACTGGTATTGAACAGTCATGCTCTTTATAACATAGAAAACATTGAAGAGCAATCACAAGCTCTCTTTATAAATTTACACAAGGCTAATAATTTTCGCAGGATAAATAAGTATATAATTCAGGTGAATGATAACCTGACTCAGGGAGGTGTCTTTGTTGGTTGTGTGGAGACTAAGGCTCAGCGTCGGAGACGATTTATTGAGTCTTATACTGTCGTTTTTGGGAATATTTTCTATTTAATTGATTTCTTTTTACGTCGTGTCTTTCCTAAAATAGCCTTACTCAAAGGACTCTACTTCTTCATTACTAAGGGAAAGAATAGGGCTTTTAGTGAGACTGAGATTTTGGGCAGGCTTTACTTCTGTGGTTTTGAGCTTTTAGCTAAGAGAGAGATTCATGGGATAAATTATTTCATTGCTATCAAGACTAAAGAACCTTCTCGAGATGAGAATCCATCTTATGGTCCTATTATTCAGCTTAAGCGTAAGGGGAAGAATGGTAAACTTCTCTATGTTAATAAATTCAGGACTATGCATCCTTACTCTGAATATCTACAGGACTATGTGTATAAGACCTGTAGTTTACAGGAAGGTGGGAAGTTTAAGAATGATTTCCGGGTTACTAGGTGGGGAAAGGTATTTCGGAAGTTATGGATTGATGAGTTGCCGCAGTTTATTAATTTCTTTAAGGGTGAGCTTAATTTGGTAGGGGTAAGGGCCTTGAGTGAGCATTATTTTGGGCTTTATCCACAAGATGTAAGAGAGTTGAGGGTGAAGGTTAAGCCGGGGTTGTTGCCTCCTTTTTATGCGGATATGCCGAAGACTTTTGAGGAGATCGTGGAATCGGAGAGGAAGTATTTGGTGCAGAAGATAGAGAGGCCGGTGTGGACGGATTTTAAGTATTTCTGGTTGGTGCTGTGGAATATACTCGTAAAGAAAGCACGCAGTAATTAAGAGAATCAAGATTCTTTACACGAATTAACACGAATGAAAACGAATTTCTCGAATTTTCTTTTTGCTAAGAGTAAAAAGGAAAGAGACATAAATAACAGAAAAAGAAATAAAAAGAACTAAAAAAAAGAAAAAAATAAAAGTAAGAATATGAAGAAAACTGAGAATTATGACATAACTTATTTAAGGTATATTCGTGTGAAGCATTTAGTGTGAAAAATTTAGTTTTAAGTAATAAATTATAGAGAAGAGGTGGTTGTGATTTTATACAAAGAGGAGAGTTATAAGATAATTGGCCGTTGTTTTACTGTTCATACTAATCTAGGTGTCGGTTTTAGTGAGCTAGTCTATCATGAAGCTTTAATGAAGGAATTTGATAAATATAATATACCTTATGAACACGAAGCAAAAATTGAAATTGAATATAAAAATGAAAAATTAGAAAAAAAATACTATGCTGATTTTTGTTGTTATGATAAAATACTGTTAGAAATAAAGGCATGTTCTCATATAAATGATGAGCATGTTAAACAGGTTCTTAATTATCTAGCTGCTACTAAGCTAAAGTTAGGGATTATTATTAATTTTGGAGAAAAAAGCTTAACTTATAAAAGAGTGATATTTGATAAATAAAGACAAGATAAAAGCTACTACACGAATTAACTCAAGTTAAAACGAATAAGATGCTTTACACGAATTAACTCGAAGGAGGCTTCATACATTATGCCCTCCCAGGTTAAAACGAATTTCTCGAATAAGATGCTCTACACTAATTAACACGAATGAAAACGAATTTCTCGAATTTTTTTTTTGCTAAGATTAAAAAGGAAAGAGATATAAAGAACAGAAAAAGATAATAAAAAGAACTAAAAAAAGAAAAAAAATAAAAGTAAGAATATGAAGAAAACTGAGAATTATGACATAACTTATTTAAGCTATATTCAGATTAATTAGTGAAATTCGTTTTCATTCGAGTTAATTTGTGTGAAGAATTTATTTGAAGCATTTAGGAGAAAAAATGCAGACAAACACGAAAAATAATAAATATCAAAAAAGATAAAAAGTGTGCAGATAATAAACAAGTGGACAAGAAAGTGTTGACTTTATACTTACAAAAAAAAATAATTCGTGAAATTCGTTTTAATTTGCGTTAATTCGTGTGAAGAAATTATTTGAAGTATTAAGTTTGAAGAATTTAGGAGAAAAGATGAAGATATTAATAACAGGAACTGCTGGTTTTATCGGCTTTCATTTAGCGAACAGGTTGCTCCTCGAGCAAGATGTTGAGATAATAGGTTTAGATGTAATTAATGATTATTATGATTTAAGAGTGAAGTTTGGTAGATTAGCTGAACATGGTTTCCCCATGCAGAATATTAGGTATGGGGAGATTCTGCAGAGTGAGAAATACGCAAATTATAGATTTATTAAATTAGATTTATGTGATAGGGCCAAGCTATATAACTTATTCATAGATGAAAAATTTGATGTGGTAGTAAATTTAGCTGCTCAAGCAGGTGTTCGGTATAGTATTACAAATCCGGAGGCCTATCTAGAGAGTAATATTATCGGTTTCTTTAATATTTTAGAGGCAGCACGTAAGAATAAAATTAAGCATTTAGTCTATGCCTCCAGCTCTAGTGTATATGGCTGGAATGACAAACTTCCTTTCTGCACTACTGATAACGTGGATCACCCTATCTCTCTCTATGCTGCTAGTAAGAAATCTAATGAACTCCTAGCTCATTCTTATAGTGCCCTGTATGATTTACCTACTACTGGATTAAGATTCTTCACTGTGTATGGTCCTTGGGGCAGACCAGATATGGCTCTTTTCCTTTTTGCCAAAGCAATTGCTGAAGGAAAGGCAATCGATGTTTATAATCATGGTAAGATGAAAAGAGATTTTACTTACATTGATGATATTGTAGAAGGTATTAAAAGAGTAATCTATCATCCTGCTCAAGCTATGCCAGAGTGGAATGGCCAGAATCCTACTCCAGGAGCTTCAAAAGCACCGTATAAAATCTATAATATTGGGAATAATGATACAGTATTGCTTATGGATTTTATCGAGGCTATAGAGGAGGAAATGGGCAAGAAGGCTATAAAGAATATGCTACCATTGCAGCCAGGAGATGTGCCTGCTTCGCATGCGGATGTTACGGATTTGGTGGAGGATTTGGGGTATAGACCTAATACGCCTATTCGGGAAGGGGTGAAGAGGTTTATTGAGTGGTATCGGGATTTTTATAAAATCTAAAAGATTCTTTACACGAATTAACTCGAATTAAAACGAATTTCACGAATAAGATACTCTACACTAATTAACACGAATTAAAACGAATTACTTTTGCTAAAAGCAAAAATAAAAGAGGAAAAAAAGAAAATGATAAAAAGAGGGCTGATAAATAACAAATGGACAAAAAGTATTAACTTCTTATTTCGAAAAAGGTTAATTCGAGAAATTCGTTTTAATTCGTTTTAATTCGTGTGAAGACTTTTGATAGGATAAAATATGATAAATACTTCGAAATATACAAGATGGGGTTTATTTCTCTATCTTATAACGCTGGTTACTGTTTCGGTGATGCCACTGGGAAATGCCAGTAAAGAATTGACAGATATTACTGTGATTCGAATTAGAGGGGATTACTTTCTCCATATGTTGGTGTATTTGCCTATGATTAGTCTGATGCTGCTTAGTTTTCCTAAATGGAAATGGGGGATGGTGGTTATTGCACTTGGCTTGGGGGTAGGACTTGAATACTTGCAGATGCTGCTTAGTTATAGGGCCTTTAATATTAATGATTTGGTGGCGAATCTTGGGGGAGTGGTTATTGGAGGAGGGATTTTCGCCTTTCGGCTCAAAGATGCTTGCTTCGCAAGAATTAAAAATGAAAAATAATAGAGCTTTTTACCTTTCGGCTCAAAGACGGGGAGACGGGGTGACGGGGAGAAATGAGAACCTATCCACAAATAAACACAAATTAACGCGAATTAAGACGAATTTCTCGAATTTTATTTCACCACAAAGACACAAAGACACAAAAAAAATTATCCACGAATAAACACAAATTAACACTAATAATCTATATCTTAAAATCCTTAACACAGAGTTTCACAGAGGTCCCACAGAGTTACACAGAGTTTTTTAATTCCTAAACGCTAAACTCTCAACATTACTAAACTTTTAAATCTTTAAATCATTCTTCACCACAAAGACACAAAGAACACAAAAAAAATTATCCACGAATAAACACAAATTAACACTAATAATCTATATCTTAAAATCCTTAACACAGAGTTACACAGAGATCACCACAGAGTTACACAGAGATCACCACAGAGTTACACAGAGTTTTTTAATTCCTAAACGCTAAACTCTCAACATTACTAAACTTTTAAATCTTTAAATCATTCTTCACCACAAAGACACAAAGAATACAAAAAATTTATCCACGAATAAACACAAATTAACACTAATAATCTATATCTTAAAATCCTTAACACAGAGGGCAAGAGGAGTTTCACAGAGTTTTTTAATTCCTAAACGCTAAACTCTCAACATTACTAAACTTTTAAATCTTTAAATCATTCTTCACCACAAAGACACAAAGAACACAAAATAATTAGCCACCGAAAACACCGAATACACCGATATTTTTCCTATACGCTATACTCTCAACCCTCACCTTATTAAATCATTAAACTCTTAAATCTTTAAATCAATCTTATCAGTTTTAATCTGTTCAATCAGAGTCATCTGTGTTCTATTCTTATTTTCTTGCGAAGCAAGCATCTCTCTTTCACCACAAAGACACAAAGAACACAAAAAAAATTATCCACGAATAAACACAAATTAACACTAATAATCTATATCTTAAAATCTTTAACACAGAGTTACACAGAGGGCAAGAGGAGTTTCACAGAGTTTTTTAATTCCTAAACGCTAAACTCTCAACACTACTAAACTTTTAAATCTTTAAATCATTCTTCACCACAAAGACACAAAGAACACAAAATAATTAGCCACCGAAAACACCGAATACACCGATATTTTTCCTATACGCTATACTCTCAACCCTCACCTTATTAAATCATTAAACTCTTAAATCTTTAAATCAATCTTATCAGTTTTAATCTGTTCAATCAGAGTCATCTGTGTTCTATTCTTATTTTCTTGCGAAGCAAGCATCTTAGTGGTGAATATATATTTTTTTAACTTTTTTTGAGAAAAGTGACCATTTTTAAAAAAAAGGCCTCTTAAAGATTATGAAGGCTATAAGCCAAATAAAAAAAATGAGGTAATAAAATGATGGTATCAAAAAAAGGTAAAGAGGAAAAAAGAGCTTTTGGCAGAAACAAGGGAAATGTAGCAAATTGCTTATTTGCTGAAGATGTAGTGAGTGATGTAAATAAGGTAGTTAGTAATTTATCTGGTTTGGATGCTTATTTAGAAATTGTGGAATCAACTCTTGATTATTTTACAGCAAATATGAAGTCTATGATTGCTGATCTGAAGGGAAATATCTTGAATGATATTTTTGAACTTAATCTTGTAATTGATGAGGCGGAAGAAGTTGATTGTGATGGGTGTTTGTATTCTGAAGCAGATGAAGATTCTACTGAAGATGAGGAGGAGATGCTGGATGAGGATGCATGGAGTCTAGCTTTAGCAAAAGAACTTATTACTAAGGTTAAAAAAGTAATTGAAAAAATTGATTTTTTAAATTATGAAAAAGTATAAGACAATGATTGCCTGGCTAGTTTTAATTATTATTTGGGGATTTTTTATACTTGATATCCATATTCTTAATAGGATGGGATGATAAGAGTGGTTTAGGTGGAGGAAGAGACAGTGCCCTCTTTGTTCTTGTGAATGAAGAGGGATTTTCGCCTTTCAGCTCAAAGATGTTTGCTTCGCAAGAATTAAAAATGAAAAATAAGAAGATTCTTTACACGAATTAACACGAATTAAAACGAATTACACGAATTTTATTTCACCACAAAGACACAAAGAACACAAAGAAGAAGATTCTTAACACAGAGTTACACAGAGGTCACCACAGAGTTACACAGAGGTCACCACAGAGTTACACAGAGTTTTTAAGATATTGATTATTAGTGTTAATATGTGTTTATTCGTGGATAAGTTCTCATTTCATGAGAGTGAATAATGAAAAGATAAAAATGAAAAATAAAAGAGCTTTGCTCAAAGACGGGGAGACGGGGTGACGGGGAGAGTAAACATTCCTTACACAGACCGGAGTTCCTCAGCCGTAGGCAAGGGACTTCGGGCGAAGAGTGTCGGAAGTCGCTACTCCGTGAGCAACTCCCGTCACTCCTAATTAGGGTAAAGAATCTCTTTTTTTCTTATCAGTGTTTTCAGTTACTAAATCTTCTAACTAGTAGATTCTAAAAGGCTCAAGTTCAAGTCTGGTGGGAATAATATAGGAAAATGAGAATATTTCATTACTATATTGATTCATCAAAAATCCCTGAAAGGGATAAAATAATTTAGCCCAGGGTAAGATGCTGAAAGTATCGCAACCCTGGGTAATGATGGCTAGCCCAAAGATATTACCCTGTAAGGGTTTAATAAAAGGATAAATAATGAAAGAGCTTTTACTCGAATTAACACGAATTAAGACGAATTTCACGAATTTTATTTCACCACAAAGACACAAAGAACACAAAGAAGTAGATCCTTAACACAGAGTTACGCAGAGTTTTTAAGAGAAGGGAGGGAGAAAATTGCCACCGAAAACACGAAGAAGGTTTTCACCTTTCGGCTCAAAGACGGAGTGATGGAGTGATGGAGAGATAGAGAGACGGAGAGATAGAGAGACGGAGAGACGGAGAGACGGAGATAGAGATTGAGAGAGAAAAAAATCCTTTTATCTTGACACTAATTCTTAGGAAAGACATAGTGACAAAATAAAGCCAAATAATGCAGTAGGGTTTTATGGAAGAGTGGAGAAGAATATTTTGCTAGTCATAAAAACCTACTAGACTATTTGGGATAAATTAAGAGATAGGAAATGGTGATATAATGAAGAAGTTTTTAATAAAGGGTGGAAAGAAATTAGCAGGTAGTGTAGAAGTAAGTGGAGCTAAGAATGCAATATTGCCTATTTTAGCTGCTTGTTTGCTTACTCGGGGAAAGTGTGTTTTAACTAATGTTCCTAAGTTAGTTGATTTGAAAACCATGGCCCATTTGCTAAGAATTATTGGAGCTAGAGTTGATTATTTAGAGGGTAGAATGGAAGTTGATACTGCTGATGTTTGTTTTCCTGAAGCTCCTTATGAACTTGTTTCACAGATGCGGGCTTCTATCTATGTATTAGGTCCACTATTAGTAAAGTTTAAGAAGGCTAAAGTTTCCTTCCCTGGTGGTTGTGCTATTGGGGCTAGACCTATTGATTTACATTTAAAGGCTTTGGAAAAAATGGGAGCAAGTTTCGAAACTAAGAAGGGTTATCTCTATGCTAAAACTGCAGAATTGCAGGGGGCAGAAATTGACTTTGAAAATGTTTCGGTAGGAGCTACTTGTCATATTTTAATGACAGCTACTTTAGCTAAGGGGAAGACTATCATGAGAAATTGTGCCAGAGAGCCAGAAATTGATAGTTTGATAGACTTTTTAGTCAAGATGGGAGCTAAGATAAAAGGAAAAGGCACTTCTACTTTAGAGGTTGAAGGTGTTAAAGAGCTTTTTCCGGTAGGCATGGAAATGATGCCTGATAGAATAGAAGCAGGAACATTTTTAATTGCTGGTGCTATTACTAAGAGTGAAATTACTATAGATAAGTGTAATCCTCAACATTTAGAAGCTTTGATTCTCAAGATGCAACAGGCTGGTTTTCAGGTTGATTGTGAGGAAAATAAGATGAAGATTTTCCCAGCTAAAAGAATTTTGCCAGTTAATATTGTTACTGATCCTTATCCAGCTTTTCCTACTGATTTGCAAGCTCAGTTTTTAGCTTTAATGACTCTTGCTCAAGGGACTTCTTACATAGAAGATACTATTTTTCCTGATAGATTCATGCATGTTCCAGAATTAAATAGATTGCAGGCTAATATTTCTCAAGAGAAAGGAAAGGCTAAGGTTGAAGGAGTTAAAGAATTATCAGGGGCAGAAGTAATGGCTACTGATCTAAGAGCAAGCGCTGCTTTGGTCTTGGCAGGTTTAGCTGCAGAGGGAGAGACGATAGTGTCTAGAATCTACCATATTGATAGAGGTTATGATAATATTGAAGGTAAATTAAGATTATTAGGAGCGGACATTGAAAGGATTGAAGAATAAGAAAATAGCTGTTGCAATGAGTGGGGGGGTGGATAGCTCAGTTGTGGCTTGTCTGCTTAAAAAAGAAGGCTATGATATTGCTGGTTTTACTATGGTTCAATACGATGATGAGGAGTTTGGCTATAGTCCAAATGAAGGAGCTTTGGCTGCAGCTAAGGATGCCCAGAAGATTTGTGACCAACTTAATATAAAACATCTTGTGATTAATGTTAAAGATCAGTTTAAAAGAATCGTTTTGAATGATTTTGTTGATCAATATAAAAGAGGTTATACTCCTAATCCTTGTACTCTTTGCAATCCTACCATAAAGTGGGGTGCTTTCTTTGATAAAATTAAGGAATTTGGTTTTGAATATTTTGCAACTGGACATTATGTTAAATTGATTCAGGGGGAAGATAGACCTCATGTTTATCGGGCAGATAATTCTAAAGACCAAACTTATATGTTATGGAGGGTGAGGAAAGAGCAATTCGCTAAGACTATTTTCCCGCTTTATCAACTTAATAAAGATGAGGTTAGAAAAATTGCTTTAGAAAATCACTTACATGTTGCTGAAAAAAAGGATTCTCAAGAAATATGTTTTATCAAAGATCACTATTTAGATTTTGTTAATAAGCTAGTGCCAGCAAAAGCAGGAAAGATAAAGCTTCTTTCTGGGGAAACAATAGGTCAACATCAAGGGCTAACTGCTTATACTATTGGACAGAGGAAGGGACTGCAAACTAAGTTAAATATTACTCTTTATGTTCATTCTATGGATATTAGCAACAATATTCTTTATGTTACTTCTGATAGGGAGGATTTGAAAGTTACTTCCTTCAGGATTAAAGAATGTCATTTCTTAGAAACAAATATGACGCTGGTCAAGAAGAGTCTGGTGCAAATAAGATATAATTCAAAGGCGGTTCAAGTTAGGGATCTTATTTTTGAAGGTAAAGAAGCCTTAGTTGTTTTAGAAGATGCAGTTGAATCTGTAACACCTGGTCAATCAGCTGTCTTTTATTCTTTAGATAATGAATTGCTGGGTGGCGGGATAATTAGTAAGTAGTCTGGATTAAATGCTAGAACTTATCAAAAAGTGGACAGGTCTTTTTCTCTTGGGGGCGGTAGGATTAGGCTTTCTTTTCCCAATTTTCTCTAGCTTCAAGCCAGTGATGATTCCGCTTCTCATGGTCCTGCTTTATTGCTCTTTCGTGAGGATGAAGTTTCAAAGAAAGAAGTTTATCCGTAGGGAATTGTTAATTTTTCCTGTAATCTCTTGGCTTATTTTTCCTCCTCTAATTTATTATGGAACAGGTTGGTTGGGGACTGATTTACAGATAGGTTTTCTATTAGCAGTGATAACTCCTCCTGCCCTAGGTTCGCCAGTAATGGTTTCTTTAGCTAAGGGGGATTTAGAGTTTACTGTGGCGAATGTTACTTTATTTAACTTACTTTCTCCCCTTATATTTGCCTTAATTCCTAGCATTTTTTTGCTAAAAACGGATATGGAAATTAACTTTCTTAATATTTTCCTGAGGGTAACAATGATAATTTTTATACCTTTGCTGCTAGCTTATTTTACAGAAAAATCTAATAGGTTAAAAGATTTTATTCTCAAGAAAGTAGATCCATTTAAAGCATTAATTCAGATGTTCTTAATTGTTATAGCTGTGGCAAATTCTGCTAAACAAATTAGAGAAATGCCCAATTCCCACCTTTTGCAGGTTTTTATTACTAGTTTTCTGATTAGTGGGATACTCTATTTAACAGGCTGGCTACTGGCAAATTCAAAGAAAATGAAATATACCTTACCAATAACAAGTGGACATAAGAATACCCTTTTAACTATCACGCTAGCAATAGGGACTTTTAATGAAATTACTGCTCTCCCAGCAGTCTTTTACTTAATTGCTCATCATACTTTCAATGGAATAATTATTAACCTTAGTCGAAAAACTAAAGAAGAAGAGATACCTGCATGAAACAAAACAAAGACTTAATTAAAGCTTATCTTAAAGAAGTGGTTAGGCCCTTATATAATAAATTTGCTAATAAATATGCTACAGAATTGGGTTACTGGAAGAAAATATATCTGAGGGATGGAGAGTCTTTTGAGAATGATTTTTATAAGAAAATATTCTTAAACTTAGCTCAAGAGAATGATGATAAATTCTTAGAGAATAAAATTGTTGCAGACTTCGGGTGCGGTCCTAGGGGCAGTCTTAAATGGATTAAATCTGCTAAACAGAAGATTGGTATTGATGTCTTAGCTGACCAATATTTAGATTCTTTCGGACAAGACATGCTTACCCATGATATGGTATATCTTAAATCAACAGAGAAAATTATACCACTTCCTAATGAATCGCTAGATGTTATGTTTACTCTTAATGCTATGGACCATGTTGATAACTTTCCCCAAATGTGTAATGAAATTTATCGAACAATCAGGAAGAAGGGTGTCTTGTATGCTTCTTTTAACCTGGAAGAAAAAGCAACTTCTGCAGAACCTCAGTGTCTTAGTGAAAAGTTAATACATAAATATTTACTTGATAAATTTGAAATTCTTACTTATAGGGTTACTAATCAAGGACCACAAGGAAATCTCTTCCAACCATTGTATGAAGATGATCTTCATTATGATCCTGGGCAAGAAGGTATTCTTTGGGTTAAGGCTAGAAAAGAGTGATAGTATCCACGAATTACACTAATTATACTAAAAAGATGGTAAATGGGAAGAATGGGGAAGCAGGGATGCTTATGGACTGATGGCATCCTGCCATCAGATTTGTGCAAGCAGGGATGCTTATGGACTGATGGCATCCTGCCATCAGATTTGTGCAAGCAAGGATGCTTATGGACTGATGGCATCCTGCCATCAGATTTGTGCAAGCAAGGATGCTTACACTCCATAGGCTCCGTAACCACTTGTCATCTGCGTAAAAGCGGGCTGGAATCTCACGACTCAAATACGGGCAGACTTTTAGCAAGCTAATTTTTTCCTAAACTCTGTGTAACTCTGTGATAACCTCTGTGGACTCTGTGTTAAGGTTCTTAAAAAATCCGTGGATAGACTTCTTTTGTAGGTAGTATTATACTGCCTACTGCGGGCAAGGATGCCCGCCTTCCCAGTTAGTCCCGCGACCCAATCCCGTAACCACTTGTCACCTGCGTAAACGCGGGCTAGAATCCCGCGACCCAATCCCGTAACCACTTGTCACCTGCGTAAACGCGGGCTAGAATCCCGCGACCCAATCCCGTAACCACTTGTCACCTGCGTAAACGCGGGCTAGAATCCCGCGACCCCTTTTTACACAGTCTGGGCATCTTGCCATCAGATTTGTGCAAGCAAAGATGCTTCCACTCCATAGGCCAGCAAAGAATCTAGCACTCTTCACCTGTAATACGTAGCGTTAGCGAAGTATTATCAAAGTTTTAATGCACTATTCGGGTATAATATTAGAGGAAATAGATAAAATAGGCAAAAAAATAATGATAAAAATCAGAATAAAAGCAGAAAAAAATTAAAAAACACAAAAAAAATAAAAAAAAGTTAAAATAAGAAAATTAAAATGCTAAAAGCATATATTCCAGATAAATAACAGGCTAAAAAACCTAAAAGCACAAAATAGAGAAAAAAGGCTATTTATAAGCTTTTTAGGAAGATAAGAAAGTGAAAAAGATATTCCCAACTTATTGAATAATAACATTTTTTCAAAAAAGTATTTGACAGTAAAGGGGGTAAAATAAAGCTTGTTTAAGAATTTGGTACGATATTTGAAAAATACAGAGTGTGAAAAATAATTCTTGACAAGAAATGTGAGTTTGATTTTATAGCAATACATTCACGCCAACGTGGCTCAATGGTAGAGCAGCTGATTTGTAATCAGCAGGTTGGGGGTTCGATTCCCTTCGTTGGCTCCATGTTGTGGAGAGGTTCCCGAGTGGTCAAAGGGAACAGACTGTAAATCTGTCGGCGAAGCCTTCGGAGGTTCAAATCCTCCTCTCTCCACCATTTTTTTTATGTGGATGAAAAGCTATTTTAAATAGATATAATAACGAGCTAGATTGCGGGAGTAGCTCAGTTGGCTAGAGCATCAGCCTTCCAAGCTGAGGGTCGCGGGTTCGAATCCCGTTTCCCGCTCCATTTTCATGAAGCTCGTGTAGCTCAGTCGGTAGAGCGCATCCTTGGTAAGGATGAGGTCACCGGTTCAAGTCCGGTCATGAGCTCCACTTGAAATAATAATTAGAGACAATCACTAAGATAAATTCAGTAACTATAAAGTATTAAAATGAAGTTTATTCTTAGTATAAATTAAGGAAAAGACCGCACAAGTGCGGTGTATTTGTGTTTAAACAAAGTCCTTACAAACCATAAACAAAATAAGAAAGATAAGAAAATCCGGGAGGAAACATGGCAAAGGCAAAATTTGTTAGAACTAAACCTCATGTTAATGTTGGAACTATTGGTCACGTTGACCACGGTAAAACAACTTTAACTGCTGCAATAACACTATATTTAAGTAAGAAGAACGGTGCTACTTTCAGATCATTCGATTCTATTGATAATGCACCTGAAGAAAAAGAACGTGGAATCACTATTGCAACTGCTCACGTTGAATATGAATCAGAAAAAAGACACTATGCTCACGTTGACTGTCCTGGTCACGCTGACTATGTTAAAAATATGATTACTGGTGCTGCTCAGATGGACGGTGCTATCCTTGTTGTTAGTGCTGCTGACGGTCCTATGCCTCAAACAAAAGAGCATATCCTCCTTGCAAGACAAGTTGGTGTTCCAGCTATCGTTGTTTTCATGAACAAGTGTGATCTTGTTGATGATGAAGAACTTCTTGAATTAGTTGAAATGGAAGTTAGAGAAATTCTTGAAAAATATGAATTCCCAGAAGATGTTCCATTTATCCGTGGTTCAGCTCTTAAAGGTCTTAATGGAGATCCTGAAGGTGAAGCACAAATTCAAGAACTTGTTGATGCAATTGATTCTTATATTCCAGAACCAGATAGAGATCGTGACAAGCCATTCTTAATGCCTGTTGAAGACGTTTTCTCAATTCCTGGTCGTGGAACAGTTGCAACTGGTCGTGTTGAACGTGGTGTAATTAAAACTGGTGACAAGATCGAAAGAGTTGGTATCAGAGAAACTGTTGAAACAACATGTACTGGTGTTGAGATGTTCAGAAAAATCATGGATCAAGCTGAAGCTGGTGATAACATTGGTTGTCTTCTTCGTGGTTTTGCTAAAACTGACGTTGAAAGAGGTATGGTTCTTGCTAAACCAAAATCAGTTAATCCTCACACAAAATTCACAGGTGAAACATATATTTTAACTAAAGATGAAGGTGGAAGACACAAACCTTTCTTCGATGGTTACAGACCTCAATTCTATTTCAGAACAACTGACGTTACAGGTTCTTTATCACTTCCAGAAGGTGTAGAGATGATTATGCCTGGTGATAACGTTTCTATCGGTGCAGAACTTATCGTTCCTATCGCTTTAGAGCAAGGTCTTCGTTTCGCTATTCGTGAAGGTGGAAGAACTATCGGTGCAGGTGTTGTTGCAACCGTTATTGACTAATTAATCATAATTAGCTAAGAAGGTAAATAATGAGAGATATTATAATTCTGGAATGTACAGAGTGTAAAAACAGAAACTATACTACAACCAGAAATAAAAGAAAAAATCCAGGTAAACTGGAGTTGAAAAAATTCTGTCCAGCTTGTAGAAAACATACTACACACAAGCAGAATAAATAAGTAGAAATACAGGATAGTAGTTCAATTGGTAGAGCACTGGTCTCCAAAACCAGGTGTTGCGGGTTCGAGTCCTGCCTGTCCTGCCATAGATTAGGCAAAGTCAGTAGGTAACTACTGGCTTTTTGCCCATTTAAAAATTTACATAATCTGCAAAAAAAAGACGGAAGAAACATGGGAAAAATATCAACATTTTTAAAAGAAGTTCGCCAAGAACTTGGAACAATATCATGGCCTAAAAAGCCTGATATTACAGAAGGTACAACAGTTGTTTTAACAATGACTGTCATTACAAGCATATTTTTAATGGTAGTTGATTTTGTTTTTAATACCGTGATAACAGAAACCTTATTTAGATAAGGGGATCTATTATGCAATGGTATGTTGTACACACTTTCTCATCTCATGAAAATAGGATCAAAGAAACTATAGAAAAAAGTATTATTGGAACTGATTTAGAAGATTCAATCGGGCAGATCTTAGTTCCAACTCAGAAAACTTTTATTATTAGAGATGGAAAGAAAATCGAGACAGAAAAAAAAGTTTTTAACTCATACATCATTATTGAAGCAGAGATGGAACCAAAGGTCTATGCTTTTATAAAATCAATTTCAGGTGTAACAAATTTTCTAGGATATGGGAAAAAACCTATTCCTTTAGATGAAAAAGAAGTTAATCGTCTTCTAGGTATTAATGATAGAGATGATTCTACAACCCAATTTGATTTTATTCCTGGCGATATGGTAAAGATTATCGCTGGTGCATTTACAGATTTTGAGGGAGTGGTCGATAAGGTTGACCAATCTTCTGGAAAAATTACTGTAAATGTTTCTGTTTTTGGCAGAATTACTCCTGTTGAAGTTAATGGTGAACAGGTTGAAAGAAAAAAATAGTTGGATTAAGTTCAAAGTCGTAAGTTTTTAACTTTGAACTTAAGACTTTGGACTAATAAAAAAAAGAGGTAGTTATGGCTAAATTAAAAGGTGTAACAAACGTTGTCAAACTTCAGTTACCTGCTGGAAAAGCAACCCCGGCACCTCCCGTGGGACCTGCATTAGGTCAAGCTGGAGTGAATATTCCTGATTTTTGTAAACAGTTTAATGCTAAAACAGCTGACCAGCCAGGAATGATATTCCCTGTTGTTATCAGCGTGTTTAAAAACAAGTCTTTTGTATTTGAAATTAAGACTCCTCCGGCAGCTGTCCTAATTAAGAAAGAAGCAGGCCTTGCAAAAGGTTCTTCTGTTCCTAATAAGGATAAAGTTGGAAAGATTACTAAAGAACAATGCAAAAAAATTGCTGAATTAAAAGCACAAGATTTAAATAGTTTTTCCCTTGAATCTGCTATGCGCATGATCGCTGGGACTGCAAGGAGTATGGGAGTATTGGTCGAGGACTAATACTGAGGTAAGAAATATCTCAATTTGCAGGAGATTATAATCAAAGGAGAATAGTGGATGAAGAGAAGTAAACGCTACAGAGAAGCATTTTCAAAAGTTGATCGCCAAAGTAGATATGATTTAACAACCGCTATCAATTTGTTAAAGGAAGTTCCTGTAACAAAATTTGATGAAACAGTTGAAATTCATATGAATTTAGGTGTTGACCCAAGAAAAGCTGATCAGCAAATTAGAAGCTCTCTTGTTCTTCCTCACGGAACTGGAAAACAAGTTAGAGTTCTAGTCTTTGCTGAAGGAGAAAAAGCAGACCAAGCTAAGGCAGCTGGTGCAGAATTCGTTGGTGTTGATGAGTATATCAATAAAATAACCAAAGAGAATTGGATGGAATTCGATACTGTTATCGCAACTCCAAACTTAATGGGTAAGATTGGTAGATTAGGTAGAGTTTTAGGACCAAGAGGTCTTATGCCTAACCCTAAGGTTGGTACCGTTACTATGGATGTTGAGAAAGCAGTTACAGAAGCAAAATCTGGTAAAGTCGTATATAGGGTTGATAAATTTTCAAATATTCATGTTCCTGCAGGTAAATTAAGTTTTGCAGCAGACAACATTAAGGAAAATTTAATCACAATTATTGCAGCTATTTTGAAAGATAGACCTTCCACAGTGAAGGGTACTTTTATCAAAAGTATGACATTGACCTCAACCATGGGACCTGGTGTAAAGCTTGATGTTCCTGGTGTAACCTTAGAAGCAAAAGCATAGGAGAGGATCATGGTACAACCTTATAAAGTAAGTGTAGTAAAAGATTTAAAAGAACGACTTGACAGTGCCAAAGCGATAGTCTTAGTAGATTATAAGGGAATAAATATTGAAGAAGTAGATGAGCTTCGCAAAAGATTCAGAAATAATGATGTTGATTATTTTGTACAGAAAAACACTTTAGTTAAAATAGCACTAAATGAATTAGGTATCAATGATTTAGATAGTCATTTAGTTGGCCCTACAGGGGTAGCTGTTTGTAAGAGTGATGAGATATCAGCAGCAAGAGAAATGGCAAAATTCGTTAAAGAAGTAATGGAAGAGAAGCCTTTCCCTACATTTAAAGCTGGATTAGTTGATGGAGTTTTATATTTAAAGGAAGATCTTAGTAAACTTTCTAAAATTCCGTCTAGAGATGAATTGTTGGCTAAAATGTTTGGTAGCATGAAAGCCCCAATTTCAAGCTTCGTACGCTTAATTGATGCGATAGCTAAGAAAGACGAAGAAGCAAAAGCTGAATAAAAAATATAATCATGGAGGAATACATGTCCGATAAAAAACAGCAAATTATTGATCTTGTAAAAGAGATGAGTGTAATGGAGTTATCCGAATTAGTTACTGAAATGGAAGA
The DNA here is from genome assembly GCA_963663475.2 of Cloacimonadales bacterium (SeqCode). Taxonomy (GTDB): domain Bacteria; phylum Cloacimonadota; class Cloacimonadia; order Cloacimonadales; family JAFGVF01; genus JAEKNW01. Next base: position 753,173 of record CAXXJV010000001.1, read on the forward strand.
AATTTTTGGTGTATCAGCAGCAGCTGCTGTTGCTGTAGCTGCAGGTCCTGCAGAAGCTGCAGAAGAGAAAACAGAATTTGATGTTGTTCTTGTAAGCGCAGGTGCTAAAAAGATTAATGTAATTAAGGCTGTAAGAGAAATCACCAAACTTGGTCTTAAAGAAGCAAAAGGCTTGGTAGATACAGCTCCACAAACAGTTGCAGAAGCAGTCACAAAAGATGAAGCTGAAGCAATGAAGAAATCATTTGAAGATGCTGGTGCAACAGTAGAAATCAAATAAGACAATTAGAAACAACTATAGATGGAAGTGGGCCTTTAGGCTCATTTCCCTATTTTATTTTAATATATTAGAAAACATAGTGTCGAAATCAAAAAGAGTCTAAATATAATTTACTTACAATGGTTTCGTTTTTTGTTACAAAAAACAACAGTCGATCTTTAATCTATGAACATTATAAAGGAGTGGGCTTTTGAAAAAGTTCAAAAGTTATTCCAGAATATCCAAGAAATTTATCGAGTTGGGAATACCGCAAGTAGAAGTACCAAATCTTTTATCTATGCAGGTTGATTCTTTTGAAGATTTTATTCAAAAAGATGTTCATCCCCAACAGCGAACTAATTTCGGATTGCAAGCTGTTTTTGAGAATTTATTTCCCATCACAGACCCAAAAGAAAACTATGAATTAGAATTTGTAGAATACCGAATCTTAAAAGAAAAATATTCAATTGATGAATGTATTGAAAGAAATTTATCGTACCAAGTTCCCTTAAAAATAAAATTAAGATTAAAAGTCTATGAAGTTGATGAAAATGAAAGTTTTGATATCATCGTAGATTCTGTCGGTAGTAATACAAATGATGTAAAGCAGTTTTTAATAACAGGTCTAAATTGGGATGAAGTTTCAGCTACAAATATACTGGAAGCAGTAGAAACTAATGAAGATACCAATAGGATAATTAATTCTTGTGATGAAGCTGAAGACGCAAAACAAATTCTGAACACCTTAAAAACTTTCGGAGTAACAGGAAGAATCCAAAAGAGGATTGATAAAACAAGAACTCTGAGAGATATAATGGAACAAGAAGTTTTCCTAGGTGATATTCCTTTAATTACAGAACAAGGAACGTTCGTAATTAACGGAGCTGAAAGAGTCATTATATCACAGTTACAAAGATCACCTGGTGTGTATTTTTCTGAAGAGAAACACCCAAGTGGAAAGATGCTTATATCATCAAAAATTATCCCATATAATGGAAGCTGGTTAGAATTCCATATCGACATACATGATGTTGTATTTGTGAATATCGATAAAAGAAGAAAGTTACCTGTGTCTATTCTGCTTAGAGCTGTTGGATATATTCCAGACAACTATACAGAAATTCCTGAAGCTAGAGAAACTCTCCGTCTCTCTGACGAAAAAGGTAATGTTTCCTTAAAAGCAAAAAATTCTTATGCATATGCTGATATTTATGATCCTCGTGAGGGTCGTGAAGACCAGATATTAGTTAAGGCAAAAACAAAACTTAACAACGAAATTGTTGAAGAATTATTAAGTGCTGGTATCATTGAAATTGATACAATAAATAATAAATATATCTCTACAGATACAGTTCTTAGAGAAATCTTCTATGATATTGAAGAAATCTCTACCAATAAGGCTGAAAAGAGATTTACTGCTTATGAAATCATCGCATCTGATGGTTCTTTATTAGCAGAAGCTAATACTGAAATTGATAAAGAACTTATTAAAGATCTTATTGATTGTGGTATTAAAAAAGTTAAAGTTGTTTCTGAAGAGAGTGATTTTAATCGTAAGATTTTAGAGAAGACACTCCTTAAAGATCCAACACGTAATCAAGAAGAAGCTGCTCAAAAAATCTATAGTTTAGTTAGACCAGGCGAAGATGAAGTGCCTATTGAAAATGCTATGGATCTTATTGATAAAATGTTCTTTAACTCAAAAAGATATAATTTAGGTAATGTGGGAAGACATAAGTTAAATGCTAAATTAGGTTTTGAGCCTGATTATGGTACTAATGTTCTTACCCAGAAAGATTTTACAGAAATTATTCATTATATGATTGCTATTTTCAAGGATGAAAAAGATATCGATGATATTGATCACCTTGCAAATAGAAGAGTTAGAACTGTTGGCGAACTCTTAGAAGAGCAATATAAGACAGGTCTATCTATGATAGCTAGAATTGCTTTAGAAAGAATGGCTATTGCTAATCCTGATGAGGTTACTGTTCATGATTTGATTAACAGTAATGCGCTTATCACAGTTATTGATTCATTCTTCTTAACAGGTCAGCTTTCACAGTTTATGGACCAAACTAATCCTCTTTCTGCTCTTACTCATAAGAGAAGATTGTCTGCTTTAGGACCTGGTGGTTTGGCCAGAGATAGAGCTGGTTTTGAAGTACGTGATATTCACTACTCTCATTACGGCAGAATCTGTCCGATTGAAACACCTGAAGGACCAAGTATTGGACTTCTAAATTCTCCAGCTATTTATTCGCGTATTAATGAGTTTGGCTTCTTAGAAACTCCTTATATTAGAGTAGAAAATGGTGTAATTACTAATAGAGTTGATTATTTAGATGCTCATGAAGAGGATAAGTATATTATTGCTCAGCATGTAAATATTGATGATGATTTAGTTATTACAGATAAATATATCTTTGCTCGTGAAAAGGATGAATATGTCAATGTTACTCCAGAACAAATTGATTACATTGATGTTTCTCCACAGCAAGTTGTATCAGTATCAGCAGCATTGGTTCCATTCTTGGAACATGATGATGCTAACCGTGCTTTGATGGGATCTAACATGCAGAGACAATCTGTTCCACTGTTAAATCCTCAAACACCTATTATAGGTACTGGTATTGAGAAGATAGTTGCCAGAGAATCTGGTGCTGTTATTTTAGCTAAATATAATGGTGAAGTAACTAATGTTACTGCTGAATATATTGATATTAAACCTGATGCATCTAATGATGATATCGATTTAATTAGAGAAGAAAGAGTTTACTTAAAGAAATATGTGAGATCTAATCAAGATACATGTATTAACCAACGTCCTATTGTCAAGATTGGAGATAAGGTTACTAAAGGACAGCCAATATCTGATGGGCCTGGTATCGAAGGAGATAGATTAGCCCTTGGTTCTAATATGGTTGTTGCTTTCATGCCTTGGTATGGATATAACTATGAGGATGCTATTATTCTTAGTGAACATGTGGCACGTAAAGATACTCTTACCTCAATCTATATCGAAGAGTTAGAAGTTCTTGTTAGAGATTTAAAGAACGGAAAAGAAGAGCTAGCAAGTGATATTCCTAATGTCCCTGTTAATTCTTTAAGAAACTTAGATAAATCTGGTATTATCAGAGTTGGTTCTGTTATTACTGCTGGCGATGTTATCGTTGGTAAAATAACACCTAAGTCTGTTGAAATTGATCCTTCTCCAGAAGAAAACTTAATGAGAGCTCTCTTTGGTGATCGAGCTGGTGACTATACTAATAGTTCATTAAAAGCAAAACCTGGAATGGAAGGTGTTGTTCTTGATGTAAAAGTTTTCTCTCGTTATGAAGATATTATTGAATTTGAAGAAGATCATAAGGCTCAAATAGCTAAACTTAAAAAAGATAATATAGAAAGAAAGAAAAAGATCGAAAACTTTAAGAAAGAGAAACTTAGTGAACTTCTATTAGGACAGGTTGCTAAGAACATCGTTGATTCTAAAGATGGTAGATTCTATATTCTTTCTGGAAAGAAAATTACTGCTTCTGACTTAGAAAAGATTAACTTCTCAAGAGTTAATTTAGAAGTTGAGATGGTGGCAGATCCTGAGAAATATAAAGAGATATACAAAACTGTAGCTTTGAAAGCAAATGAAGCTATGGAAGAGAGCGAAAATATCTATAAGAAGTCAAGAGATAGAATCAAACATGGTGATGAACTTCCTTATGGTGTTCGCAAAATGGTCAAAGTCTATATTGCTAAAAAGAGAAAAATTCAAGTTGGTGATAAGATGGCTGGACGTCATGGTAACAAAGGTGTTATATCTATCGTTGCTCCAATTGAAGATATGCCATTCATGAGCGACGGTACTCCAGTTGATATCGTACTTAATCCACTTGGTGTTCCTTCTCGTATGAATATCGGACAGATCATGGAAACTCACCTTGGTATGGCAGCTAAAACTTTAGGATTCCATGTGGAAACTCCTATATTTGATGGTGCTAAAATTGAGGATATTGAAGCTGAACTTAGAGAGGCTAATTTACCTACTGATGGTAAACAAGTCCTATATGATGGAAAAACTGGTGAACCTTTCAAAGAAAGAGTTACTGTTGGCGTCATGTATATGATGAAACTTAATCACTTGGTTGCAGATAAAATGCATGCCCGTTCAACTGGGCCATACTCATTGATTACCCAACAACCTCTTGGTGGTAAGGCTCAACATGGTGGACAACGTCTTGGAGAGATGGAAGTCTGGGCTTTAGAAGCTTATGGTGCTGCCCATCTTTTAGAAGAGATGTTAACAATCAAATCTGATGATGTCGATGGAAGAACTAATGCTTTCAAAGCGATAACCAATGGACAGAACCCACCTGCACCAGGTACTCCAGAATCATTTAATGTCTTAATTAGTGAATTAAAGTCTCTTGCTTTTGATATAGAGTTCTTAAAAGATGAGTAGAAATCGTTGGAACAGAAACGGAGGATTTCTCAGTGAATAGAAATATTAAACGAGAAAAAAAGATAGAAAATTATGATGCCGTTCGTATTCGTATTGCGTCACCAGATGCAATAAGATCTTGGTCTTATGGAGAAGTCGTAAAACCAGATACACTAAATTACCGTACTTTAAAACCGGAAAAAGATGGTCTCTTCTGTGAAAGAATTTTTGGACCAGAGAAAGACTACGAATGCTCATGTGGAAAGTATAAGAAAAAAAGATTTGCAGGTACTATATGCGACCGTTGTGGAGTAGAAGTTACTTCCTCACGAGTAAGAAGAACACGTATGGGGCACATTGAATTAGCTGTTCCAGTTGCTCATATCTCATTCGTGAAAAGTGCTCCAAGTAAAATTGGAACATTGTTAGGTCTAACTATTAGTAACCTTGAGAAAATCTTAGTATATGAATCTTATGTTGTCTTAAATCCAGGAGACCAAGATTATAGTGTAAACGAATTAATCGATACTGAAGAGTTTTATGAAATACGTGACCAAGTTTCACGTGACCCAAACTTCTCAGCAAAGATTGGTGCAGAAGCAGTTAAAGAAATGCTTCAATCATTAAATCTTGATGATATAGCTGCTGATTTAAGAACCCGTATCAAATGGGAAACTTCAACCATGCGTAAGCAAAAGATGATTAAGCGTCTCAAAGTTGTTGAGGCTTTCAGACAGTCTGGTAATAAACCAGAATGGATGATATTAGAAGTATTACCTGTACTTCCTCCAACTTTAAGACCATTAGTACCTCTTGATGGTGGTAAGTTTGCAACAGCTGACTTTAATGATTTATACAGACGTGTTATCACTAGAAATAATAGATTAAAAGGTCTTATTGAAATAAGAGCACCTGAGGTTATTCTTAGGAATGAAAAGAGAATGCTACAGGAAGCTGTTGATGCTTTAATTGATAATTCCAAGAAAGCAAGACCTGTTAAAGGTAGAGGAAACAGAGCTCTAAAGAGTCTTACCGACCAACTCAAAGGTAAGCAAGGTCGTTTCCGTCAAAACCTCTTAGGTAAACGTGTAGATTACTCAGGACGTTCAGTTATAACTGTTGGTCCTCACCTAAAAATCTATGAAATGGGTTTACCTAAAGATATGGCTGTTGAGCTTTTCAAACCATTTATAATTGAAAGATTAGAGAAAATGGGAACTGCTGAAAAAACTAAAACAGCTAAAAAAATGGTAGAAAAAAAACAGCCTGAAATCTGGAAGATCTTAGAAGAAATTATTCAAGATTATCCTGTAATGTTAAACCGTGCTCCTACTCTTCACAGACTAGGTATTCAAGCTTTTATGCCTGTTTTAACAGAAGGAAAGTCTTTACAGTTACATCCTATGGTTTGTACACCTTTCAATGCTGACTTTGATGGTGACCAAATGGGTTGTTATATCCCTCTATCTCAAGAAGCAAGAATGGAAGCAAGAATCTTGATGCTATCATCAAGAAACTTATTACTTCCAGCTAGTGGACGCCTAGCTATGGCTCCTTCACAAGATATTGTGCTTGGTTGCTTCTATTTGACTATGGAAGGATCTCCTCAACCTAAAGAGGAAGAGGAAATTAACAAACTTAAATGGTTTGGTTCTGCCGAAGAAATGGTGAATTATTACGAAAGCGAAGAAATGCTCTTTGACCAGAAAAGAGAATCTGAAGCAATGAGAGCTGAAGATGTTAGTAAAAGAACAATAAATCTTCATACTTGGATTCGGATTAAAATTAAAGGAAAATGGATTGTTACTACTGTTGGTAGAGTTCTCTTTAATGAAGCTTTACCAGAGGCAATTCCTTTCCAAAACAAGGTATTTGATAAAGGTTCCTTAAATGACTTAGCTATGGTTTGTTTCCATCAGGTAGGACAATGGGAAACTGCTATCTTCCTTGATAAAATGAAAGAAACAGGTTTCAAATATGCTACTCGTGGTGGTATCACATTTAGTTTTGGTGATATTATTGTTCCCGAGAAGAAATATGAAATCATTGAAAATACTCAGAAAATCGTTGATGAAATAACTGATACCTATAATATGGGTATTATTACTGATAGTGAACGCTCATCACGTGTTGTGGATAGCTGGAAAATTGCTACTGAAGAGGTTACTGATAGCTTAATGGATGAGCTTAAAGTAAGTGAAGGTGGATATAACTCAATTTATATGATGTATCTATCTGGTGCTCGTGGTAGTAAAACTCAGATTAAACAGCTTGGTGGTATGCGTGGTCTTATGGATAAACCATCAGCTAAGGGTGGTGGAAACGAAGTTATTGAAACACCTATTAAATCAAACTTTAAAGAAGGTTTGAGCGTGTTAGAATTCTTCATTTCTACTCACGGATCTAGAAAAGGTCTTGCTGATACAGCTTTGAAAACAGCTGGTGCTGGTTACCTGACAAGAAGACTAGTTGACGTAGCTCAAAACTCTATGATTGTAGAAGATGATTGTGGTACTATTGATGGTATCGTGATGTCTGCTTTAAAAGAGGGTAATGAGGTTATTGAATCTTTGAAAGATAGAATTACTGGTAGAACTGCAGTTGATGATGTTGAAGACCCAAGAACAGGTAAAATCATTGTCCATGCTGGAGAGGAAATCTCAGGTGAAACTGCGGAAACTATCCAAAAACATGGTGTTTTAAGTGTGAGAGTTAGATCAGTTCTAACTTGTCAATCAGAGAAAGGTGTTTGTGCTAAATGTTACGGTATTAACCTTTCAACCCACAAACCTGTGTCTGCTGGTGAACCTGTTGGTATCATCGCTGCCCAGTCTATTGGTGAACCTGGTACTCAATTGACACTTAGAACTTTCCATATTGGTGGTACTGCTTCTACTGATGTTGATTCTGCTTCCGTTGAAGCTAAAAATGATGGTTATATCAGATTTGATAATGTTCAGTTTGTTGTAGATAGTCAAGGACAGATGATTTCATCTTCTCACTTGGGTAAGCTATTTGTTGTTCCTGAACCAGATTCTGATATTATCTTAGAAGAATATAAAGTTGAATATGCTGCTATTATTGAAGTTAAAGATGGACAAAAAGTCGTAGCAGATACAAAATTATTCTCTTGGGATCAATATAATAATACTCTTATTTCAACTGTTAAAGGTGTTCTTTATTATGATAACTTTGTGAAAAATGTTACCTATAAAGAAGAATTTAATGATTTAACAGGATCTAAAGAGCTTACTATTATTGAATCTAAAGATAGAATTCAACCACAGTTCAAAATTGAAACAGAAGATGGACAGACTGTTCTAGTTCCACTTCAAACTGGTTTGAGCGTCTTGGTTGATAATGAACAAACTGTTCAAGTTGGACAGAAAATCGGTCAAACATCACGTGTTACTATTAAACAGGGTGATATTACTGGTGGTCTTCCACGAGTTGAAGACCTCTTTGAAGCTAGAATACCTAAAGAAAAAGCTGTTATCTCTGAGATTGAAGGTAGAATCTCTATCGGTAATCTAAAACGTAATGGCCGTGATATTTATATCACTCCTCCTACTGGTATTTTCGCCCTAGAAGATGGTGTAATGCAAGCTGTAGATGATCTTCCTTTAATTTCATCTAGTAACATTATAAAATCTGGAAATGAAACTCTTTCTCCTGTTACAGGAACCATCATTGCTATTGAAAGTATTAATAAGATGGCTAAAGTTTCAATTAAAGATGATGAAGGTAATGTCAGCCTTGTAGAATGCGAAGATGGTCAAGATATCGGTTTACTTACTTACGTTGGACAGAGAGTTCAAAAAGATGATGCTATTGCTGGTGCAAAAACTTACTCACCAACTATTAGGCTTATACCTGCTAGTGGCGTGAAAGCTAAATCTGCTGGCAAAGTTGTCAAAATTGAAAAAGTCGAGAATGGTTTTGAAGTAACTGTAGAACCAAAATCTACAAAGAAATCAACCGCTACTGTTTATACAATAAGTGACGGACATAAACCATTCAACCTTCTTGGTAGTAATGTTAAAAAGAATGATATCTTAGGTGGATATGTACATTATATTGCCACTGGACAAGAAGCAATCCTACCTAGTGGAACAAAAGTTACTAAAGGTCAAGCCCTAGCTGGTAGAAACCATGTAATTCCAATAGGTAAAAGAATTATTATTCACGAAGGTGATAATGTTAATTCTGGTACTGCCCTATGTGATGGACCTATTGATCCTCACGATATTCTTAGAATTCGTGGTATCAAAGAATCCCAAAAACTTATTCTTGATGAAATCCAAGAAGTTTATCGTAAACAAGGTGTGAAAATCGATGATAAACACATCGGTATTATTGTGAGACAGATGTTCAAGAAAGTTAAAATTCTTGATCCTGGTGATACTTATTTCCTTGAAGGCGATACAGTTGATAAACTTATCGCAACTAAAGAAAATGCTAGACAAGAAGGATTAGGTGGCAAAGGTGCTACATTCGAACAACTTCTTCTTGGTATTACCAAAACTTCTTTGTTGACAGAATCATGGCTTTCTGCAGCTTCGTTCATGGAGACTACAAAGGTCCTAACTCAAGCTGCTGTTGAAGGCAAAGTTGATAACTTAGAAGGTCTCAAAGAAAGCATAATCCTTGGTCACAAAATCCCTGTTGGTACAGGCTCTAAGTTCTATACTAACAAGATCAAGGAACTAGAAAAAAGCGGCAAAACGGTTGCCGAAATGGTTGAGCTTTTAGCTCACAAATCTGATGACGAGTCCATGGAAGACTTGTTAGACTTTTAATAAAGGATGGAGGTAGATTGTGCCTACAATTAACCAGTTAATTAGAAAAGGTAGAAAATCGGTTGAGAAAAAGAAAAACAACCGCGCATTAAATAGTTGCCCACAGAGAAGGGGTGTTTGTACAAGAGTGTACACAACAACACCTAAGAAACCTAACTCAGCCTTGCGTAAGGTTGCTCGTGTTCGTTTATCTAACGGTATTGAAGTTACTGCTTATATACCAGGTGAAGGACATAACTTACAAGAGCATTCACTTGTATTAGTTCGTGGTGGTCGTGTTAAGGATTTACCTGGTGTGAGATATCACATCGTTCGTGGATCTTTAGACTGTTCAGGTGTTGAAAACAGAACTAAATCTCGTTCTAAATACGGAACAAGACGACCAAAAAAATAGGAGAATGATATGCCAAGAAAACGCAAAGCCATAGAAAGAACAGTATTACCTGATCCAAAATATAATGATGTAATACTCAGTAAATTCATCAACGGTGTAATGGAAGATGGAAAAAAATCTATTGCAGAACAAATTGTTTATGGAGCATTTGAAATAATTGAAGAGAAAATGAAAAAAGATCCTCTTGAAGTATTTAAAGAAGCATTAACTAATGCTAGACCTCTTGTAAAAGTTACTTCTCGTCGTGTTGGTGGTGCTAACTACCAAGTTCCTGAAGAAGTTTCTGAAAAAGCTGGTAGAGCTATTGCATTCAGATGGATCATCTCAGTTGCTCGTAATCGTAATGAAAAGAACATGAGAGATAAATTAGCTGCAGAGTTAATGGCTATCTATAAAAAAGAGGGTGCAACTATCAAGAAAAGAGAAGACACTCACAAAATGGCTGAAGCTAACAAAGCTTTTGCTCACTTAAGATTCTAAGTAAATTAGATATATATAAAGCGGAAGATTATCTTCCGCTTTTTTTTTGTTTACCCAGAATCTTATCTGAGACGATAGGCTGAAAGAAGTCTTGACATCTAACCGGCAAGAAATCATAGTTAGTAATAATTCCAAATAAGGCATAGGCTTTTGCTAAAAGAATTGGCACTCTTCTCTATAGCTCTACTACACTATCTGAGTTAATCACTGTATTTCATCTCAATATATTTGCTACTCAGCAAGCATTATAAGTAAAAATCAAATAAAAACTTGCCAAAAAAAGCTCTTTATCCTAAATAAGGAAAATGGAAATTAGTTACTTAGGAAAGAAAATTTGAAAATAAATAGATTACTGCTTATTATTATATCACTCTTTGGTCTTACACTTCTTTTAAGTGAAGAACCAATTCTTCATTATCTACTTGAGCCTGGTAAACTGTCTTATCATGTTGTAGAAAAGAAGGATATATTAAATACAGACAATCTAAATTCTGATTTATTAAATTGGAAAGAGATTGATTATCTGACTTACAAAGAGAAAAAGACAATAGATAAACTCCTTTATAGATTAGAGTTACCTGATAGTCTCTCAACAGATAAAAACCGAGTATTCTTTATCGGTTATTACACCCCTTTTAGGGTTTATTATAATTCTCAAGAAGTTTATGCCGATACAAGTCGGTCACAATTTGTTCATCTCTTTACCTTAGATTATTCGCAGGATGAGAGATTTGTATATTTTTTATACGACGAAGTAATTGCTGGTTATCCAGTTCCCTTTTCTCTTGTTTTTTTAAATGAAGACTTAACTGATACCCCATTCGTATATTTGATTATAGAACTTATCTTTGTTCAAATGCTCAACTATTCAGTATCCATCTTCTTCTTTCTAATTTCCTTGATAAGTCTCTTTCTTCTTCTGAGAAGCTCAAAATCTATAAAAAAATACGTTTTTGCTGTCTTTATCTATTCTCTTATTATTGGATTAGATCATGGGCTAAACACCCTGCTTATGGCCTATTTTGGAATATCTCCTAAAATATTCTATTGGATAGATTCAATGATGTTCCAACTCTTCTTAATAATGATTGTTACAATGGCCGATTATGTTTTTTCAGATGGTAGATCAAGATTCTTACGCTTTTTAAAATATCTAATTATTGCTATAACAATAGTTAATTTCCTTGTTACTAATTATGTTCAATTTTATAAAATATTCGATTTCTTCAACATTTCCCTCTATATTACTACTATACTTTATCTCATCTTCTACCTAATCAAAAAGTTTAAATATATTAGGGAGAAACTAAACATCTTTATAGCTTTAATCTTTATTCTAGCTCCTCTATTAATGTTTGTAACCAGAAATTTTAAATATGTACCTTATATATCTTCAGTATATGTTTTAATCTCAGTTTCTATCCTCTATATTTTTGTTTATAACTTCTTTGCTAGGTTTAGGAAAAATGAAGCAAGCTTGGTAAATACCAAGATTGATTTACAGGAAAAGGAAAATGAAATTCTTAGACTTGAGAAAGATAGACTGAAAAAAAGTGTATCACACCTCAAAGGCCAGTTAAATCCTCACTTCTTATTTAATAGCTTATCTACTCTTACAGGGATTATTCCTACTGATACAGACAAAGCTGTAAGTTATGTAGAAGAACTATCAAATATGTATCGCTACATTTTGCAAACAGATAATAAAGAACTCATTGATTTAGAATCTGAACTTGAACTTTTAGATTCCTATAATTACTTAGTAAGTATGAAATATGGTAAGAATTACCAGCTAGATGTCAATATAGATGATGATTATCTAGACTGTAAATTACCACCTCTCTCTATTCAAACCATGATCGAAAATATATTTAAGCATAACACTATTGATCAGAATCATAAAATGAAGATTGACATTTTTATTGATAGTATGTATATTGTAATTATCAATGATATTCATAAAAAAGAATCAGCTTTCCAATATAAAGAAAAGAAAGCTGGTATTGGTCAGCAAAACATTACAGCTATTTATCAATATTATAGTGAAAGAAAGCCTATTTATGAGATAAAGAATAATAAATACATTGTTAAAATACCCCTAATAAATAAGGATGTACAATATGTTAAAGATATTAATTATTGAAGATGAAGAAATAATTGCCCAAAGATTAGTACAGTTGCTTGATCAGATTAATTTTGATTACCAATTATGTAAGATTATTGGGTCAGTTCAAGAATCTATTGAGTGGTTATCAGAAAATGAACATCCAGATCTTATTTTTGCTGATATACAACTTTCTGATGGAAATAGCTTCTCAATTTTTAAAGCCATAAATGTTAGCTCAAAAATTATCTTTACTACCTCTTATGATGAGTTTGCTCTTGATGCTTTTAAAGTTAATAGTATAGATTACCTGCTCAAACCTATCACAGCAAAAAAACTTGAAAAATCATTTGCTAAGCTGGAAGAGATGTCCAAAATATTTTCCCAAGATAATGAAAATGGGGTAGAGAATAATCAAAATGAAATTAATAATTTACTAGAGTACCTAGATACTAAGGATAAAGACTATAGAAATAGATTCTTAATTAAAATGGGTAATGCTTATAAATCGATTCCTGCTAACGAAATTGCTTACTTCTTTGTTTCAAATAAAACGACATATTTACTAACATTTAATAAGAAAAAATACTCTCTAGATACACCTTTAGATGAGCTAGACAAAGAGTTAGATCCAAAACTATTCTTTAGAATAAACCGCCAAATGATAATCAATATTAATGCTATAAAAGAAATTCATACCTTCTTCAATAGCAGACTTCTCTTAAACATTGAACCAGAATTTGATGAAGATGTTCTAGTTACCAGGTCTAATATAGCAAACTTTAAAGAGTGGATGAATACTTAAACCCAAATAAAGCTCTACTGCATTATTGGTTAAAATCCTACTACACTACTTAGGATAATCCACTTTGTTTTCTCTAGGAAAGGGAGGAAGAAAAAAAATATTTGACAAATTAACTAAACGATTAATATTTACCATATAGTTAAAATTTATATTAAATCTTAAGAGGTAAATATGAAAAGATACAATAAGGATACAGAAACTAAGATACTACAAGTAGCAGAGACCATCTTCAGAGAAAAGGGTTATAGTGGTTGCAAAACTCAAGAAATAGCTGATCGAGCTGGCATTAATAAGGCTCTTCTTCACTATTATTTTAAAAGTAAAAGAGTTTTATTTGAAAGAGTTTTCTTGTTAGCTCTAGAAGAAGTTTTTCAAGTATTAGCTACTTACCTCAATAGTGATCAACCTTTAATAGAAAAGACTCCTTCTTTAGTAGCATCCTATCTAGAATATGCAAGTAAAAATGTAAATCTGTTTGTTTTTGTCATATCAGAAGTATGGCAGAATCAAGATTTCCCTCAGAAATTCGTTCAGGTAGCTTTAGAGAAGGTTGATTTTAGTAACTTCTTTGCCTCATATAAAAGGGAAGTAGAGGCAGGTATCTTGCGAGATATAAATCCAATTCATTATTTAGTAAATCTAATTTCACTTTCAATATTTCCATTTTTAATATCTCCAATTATGAAAAACATGTTAGCTACACTAGGAATTTCATCTGCTAGCATTTTGAAAGAACGCCAGGAGATAATAAGTCAAAGTCTTTTAACTCTAATTACTACTAGGAGCTAGAATGCAAAAATTGTTACTATGTTTAATGGCTGTAACTTTATTATTTGCCTGTGAGAATTCAGATAAACTTAGTGATGCTTATGGTAACTTTCAATGTGATGAAGTAATAATAAGCTCAGAAAGTATGGGGCTAATTCAAATCCTTGATATAGAAGAAGGAGAAGACTTGGAAAGAATGGAAATCATAGCAGTAATAGACACTACTACTAAGCATGATTTAATCGAAGAATTAAAGATCCAGAAGGAACTCCTAGAAATAAAATATGCCAAAGGTTTGGCAGACCAGGGAAAAATAGCTCTGGAATTAGACAAGGCTAAGAAGGATAGCAAACGCTATCAAATTCTCTATTCTCAGAATGCAATAGCCAAGGATATTTTGGAAAATTATCAGCATAAGCAAGAACTGCTTGAACAGGATTTAAAGGCATCTGATATTTCACTTTCACTTATAATAAAGGAGATTGAACAAATTGATATCAAAATAGGGCAAGCAAGTCACCAACTAAAGAAATCATATATTAGAAGCCCAATAAGTGGAAAAGTCATAGCTAAGTATGCCCAAGCAGGGGAATATGTATCAGTCGGCAAACCCATATGTAAGATTGCTAACTTACAAGCCAGCTATTTACAGGCCTATATCAGTGAGAAACAGTTAAGTCAAATTTCTCTTAATGAAGAAGTAACAATATTGTATGATAGCATTTCAGGAATGAATAAACTTAAAGGAAGAATATCATTTATAAGCGATAAAGCAGAATTTACACCCAAAACTATTCAGACTAGGGATGAGAGGGCTAACTTAGTTTATGCAATTAAAATTATTTTTGACTATAATAAATCAATAAAAATAGGTATGCCTGCAGAAGTAGTTTTTAAGGATAGATAATGTCAGATAAGGTCCAAATAGATAATCTCCTTTATACATATGGAAGTTTAATTGCTGTTGATATTGGAACTTTACAGATAGAAAAGGGAGATCTTTATGGAATAATAGGGGCAGATGGAGCAGGTAAAACCAGCTTGTTTCGCTTATTAGCAAGTCTATATAAACCTAAACAAGGTAAAATAAATGTTTTTGGTTATGATACAATAAAAGATTATAGCAAGATTCGAGCAATTACTGGTTATATGCCAAGTAAATTTTCCTTATATGAAGATTTAACAATAAAAGAGAATATCAAGTTTTTTGCTTCAATATTTGAAACAAGCTTTACTGAGAATTATTCCTTAATTGAAGATATTTATCAAATGCTTAGGCCTTTTGAAAACAGACAGGCTGGCAAGTTATCGGGAGGAATGAAGCAGAAGTTAGCTTTGTGCTCAGCCCTTATCCATAAACCAAAATTGCTTCTTTTAGATGAACCTACTACAGGGGTTGATCCTGCATCAAGGAAGGAATTCTGGGATATTCTGATAAAATTACAGGCAAACGGCATTACAATAATAGTCTCAACTCCCTATCTTGATGAAGCTCAGATGTGCAATAAAATAGCCCTTATGCATAGGTCAAAAATAATTGTAAAGGGAGCTACTAATGATTTAATAGCAAAGTTTCCTAGAAGCATTTTTCATATTAAGTCCATAAATATGCGACAATTACTCCAGTACTTACGCCGATATCCATTTTGTAATTATGCTTACAGCTTTGGAGATACTATTCACTATCAAGACATTAGAGATGAGAATGAAGATGAAATTAAGATAGAGATTATGAATTATTTGAGAAATTTAGGTCAGGTTGATATAAGTGTTAAAAAGCAAGCTCCAACTATAGAAGATGTGTTTATAGATAATCTACAAGGACAGACTTATGATAATTAAAGTGGATAAGTTAGTAAAGAAGTTTGGCAATTTTACCGCAGTTGATGGAATTAGTTTTGAAGTAGATAAAGGGCAAATATTTGGTTTTCTAGGAGCGAATGGAGCAGGTAAGACAACAGCGATAAAAATGCTTTGTGGCTTGTCAAAACCAAGCTCTGGTTCTGCAATTATTGCAGGGTTTGATGTGGTAAAACAGACTGAAGAAGTAAAACTAAATATCGGTTATATGAGCCAAAAATTTTCCCTATATGAAGATTTAACAATTGGAGAGAATATAGATTTTTTCGGAGGTCTATATCGTCTAAGAGGAAGAGATTTACAAGATAGGAAGAAGAAGATATTGCAAGACTTAGACTTGGTAAGTCATAAGAGTAAACTAGTGAAATCTCTTCCTTTAGGTTGGAAGCAGAGGTTAGCATTTTCACTAGCAAGTATTCATAATCCTAAAATTCTCTTTCTTGATGAACCTACTTCAGGAGTGGACCCTATTACTCGTAGGCTTTTTTGGGAAATAATTACCGCTACAGCTAATCAAGGAGTAACGATTTTTATTACAACTCATTATTTAGATGAAGCAGAGTATTGCGATAGAATCTCCATAATGGTAAATGGTAAAATAGTAGCACTTGATTCACCTGCTAATCTCAAGCAAGCATTAAATGTAAAGACGACTGGCGAGATTTTTGCCAAATTAACAAGGTGAAAGAAGCATGCATTTTATAAATTTCATCAAGAAAGAATTTTTACATATTTTCCGAGATTCTAAGAGTTTAGTTATTCTCTTTGCCTTGCCAGTTATTCAAATAATATTATTTGGTTTTGCTTTAAGTAACGAAATAAAGGATGTGAAATTTTCTGTGTTAGATAAGTCTAAATCATTTGTATCACAAAGACTTATCAATAAAATAAATGCAAGTGAATATTTTAGTTTGCACGCTTATCTGAAAAATCAAAGTATGGTTGAAGAAAGTCTTATAAGTAATAAAAGCAAGTTTGTAATTGTCATTGATAGTAATTTTGCTAACCTTCACCCTCAGACAAGACCAGGGGAAATACAACTTCTCTTAGATGCTTCTGACCCTAACATGGCTAGGAATATCAAAGGTTATGTAAATAATATTCTAGCTGATTTCCTAAAGCAGGAATTCCCACAAGTCAAGTCTGAAGAATTACAAACTGTAAAAATGTTTTATAATCCACAAGTTAAAAGTTCTTTTTTCTTTATTCCTGGTCTGATGGCCTTTATTCTTACTCTTATCTCAGCCTTCATGACCTCAATATCTCTTACTCGAGAAAAAGAACTTGGTAATATGGAAATCTTACTTATCTCACCCTTAAAACCTTATCAGATAATTATTGGAAAGGTTATTCCTTATGGTTTTCTTTCTCTAGTTAATATCGCTAATATCCTACTTTTGGGAAAATTTGTATTTGAAATGCCAATTAATGGCTCCTTAGGATTACTTATTCTAGAATCATGCCTTTTCTTGCTGAATAGTCTCTCCTTAGGAATTCTTATTTCTTCATTCACTAGCTCTAGACAAGTAGCTATGATGATTGCTTTGGCTGGTTTATTACTTCCTACTATGCTCTTGTCTGGTTTTATTTTTCCTCTTAGTAATATGCCAAAAGCCTTACAATACCTATCACAAATAATTCCTGCTACTCATTTTATTACAATACTCAAGGGAATTATGATTAAAGGAAATACTATTTCTTACTTAATAAAAGAAACTAGTATTTTGGTCTTACTGACCCTTATTTTTATAGTAATTTCTATCAAAAAGTTCAATGTGAGGCTAGATAAATGACAAATCTCTTCATCTTTGTTAAAAAAGAACTTAAGCAAATATTTCGTAATAAGGGTATGCTACCTATTATCTTTATAATGCCTCTTATTCAACTTTTGATTCTAGCTAATGCTACTAACTACGAGATTAAGAATATTAATGTAGCAATACTTGACTATGGCAAGAATGATTTTGTAGTAGAACTTTCTTCTAAACTTAATCATAATGCTACTTTTACTGTTAAGACAATTGTTTACGAGTACCCATCAGCAATAAGTTTTTTAGATAAGGGGCAGGTAGATGCTATAATTTCTTTTGCTAATGATTTTTCTTTTACCTCTAACCCTGAAAATGCTCAAATCCAAGTTATTGTTAATACCATTGATGGTGCCTCTTCGGCTATTATTCTTAGTTATCTGTCAGACTTCTTACAGGATTACTTAAAGCAAGATGAAAATCCTCCTTTGCTAGATGTCCATTTTACTAATAAATTTAATGCAAAGTTAGACTATAAGACTGTTATGGTACCAGGAATTCTCGTTGTTCTTGTCACAGTTATAAGCGTATTCTTAACAGCCATGAATGTCGTTAGGGAGAAAGAAATTGGTACTATTGATCAACTAAATGTATCTCCTATTACCAAGCTTGAATTCATCGGAGGGAAGCTAATTCCTATGGCCATTATAGGATTAGGAGAACTAATTGTTGGTATTATTTTAGCAAGACTAATTTATGGCCTTCCTTTTGTGGGAAATCCTCTTACTATTCTAGTTTTTGCTCTTGCATACTTGTGGCTAATGCTGTCTTTAGGCCTTCTCATTTCAACGAAATCTGATAGCCAACAGCAGGCAATACTAATTGCTTATGTCTTTTTAGTGATCTTTATTATGTTCTCTGGCCTTTTCACTTCTACAGAAAGCATGCCTAGATGGGCAAATTATATTTCACAGTCAATACCTGTTACCCATTTTATTAAGGTTATGAGATCTGTAATGCTTAAAGCTACTCCTCTTGACTACCTGTTAAAAGAACTTGCTATCCTCTTATCTATGGCAGGAATATTATTTACTTTAGCTCTTTGGGCATATAAGAAAGAAGATTAGAGAGCCTTTTGTTTGGTGGAACAAATAGTAAATCTCCAAATGGCTAAATTATTTTATCCCTTTCAGGGATTTTTGATGAATCAATATACTAATGAAATATTCTCATTTTCCTATATTATCCCAAATAATGCAATAGTTCTTTGAGAATAGCACTCTTCTCTAAAGCTCTATTGCACCATTTGGGATTATTCCCACCAGACTTGAACTTGAACCTATATACTATCTGGGTTTAAGCCATAAAAAAAGGGTGAATATTATTTCACCCTTATAAAATTATTATTATTTTATCTATTTGGGATTAATTATTAGATACCAATAAGCCCATAGCCATACAAAGCATTTTAGTTTCACCTGAATCAGCTCTTGAAGGAATTAGAATAGGCACTTTAGTACCCATTACAGCATGAGCTACTCTATAATTACAGTAATAAGTTAGCATTTTACCATAAATATTTCCCGCTTCAATATTAGGAACTATCATAACATCAGCTTTACCACCAACTGGTGACTCTATACCTTTAATTTTACAGGCTTCTTCATCAATAGCATTATCAAAAGCCAATGGACCATCAACAGTACAGCCTTTTATTTGACCTCTTTTATTCATAGCAGAGATAAGAGCTGCATCTATAGTTGCTGGCATTTTTGGATTTACTTTTTCTACTGCACAGATTAAAGCTACTTTAGGATCCTCAATACCGAAAGCACGAGCTACTTGAGCTCCACTATTTACAATTGCTACTTTTTCAGCTAAATCTGGCAACAAGTTGATGCCTCCATCTCCCATGAATAGTATCTTTTCTGGATGTTCGTAAGCTAGAATATCACAGATAACTTTACTTGTTCTGATGCCATTTTCCTTATCAAGAACAGCTTTTAGTAAGAGGGCTGTATCTGCTTTTCCTTTAAGGATAACATGTCCTTTATTTTCTTTAGCTAATCTTACACTCTCTTTACAAGCTGCTACTAAATCACTGCCAGTATCGACAATCTCAAAAGTATCAGCTATTTCAGGAGCCATAGACTGTAATAGATGTTTAATTTTCTCAGCATCTCCAACCAGAATACTGTCGCAAAGACCTTCAGTTTTTGCTAGAATAGCTGCTTCAATAGGAAGTTCTCCTTGAGCACCTGCAATGATGGCTCTTTTACCTTCTATAGCCTTAGCCGCTTCTAACATTTCTGTAAAGTTCTTAATCATTTCTCCTCCATTTTATATATCTTGATTTTTAAAATATTCTTCAAACTTTTCTTTGTGGTGGGATATTTTTTCTCTAATCTTCTCTAAGGCTATGATTTGTAACTGCCTCACTCTTTCTCTTGATAGACCCATTTTTTCCGCTATTTGGGCAAAATTTTCAGATTTATTATTCTTGAGTCCAAAATAAGAGTTAATAATAAATTTTTCTCTTGGACTCAATGATTCAATTGCATTATCAATTTCACTAGAGATTTTTTCTTTATAATAAATAGATTGGGGATCTTGAGATTCTGTATTGCTAATAAAATCCCCTAAAGAAAGATTATCATCTGATCCTATCTTAGAATCCATTGAAAGAGTATCTACAATTTGATGCTTTAATTTCTTAATGATTTTCTCATTTATATCAGTATTATTACTGAGTTCATGGTCTGAAGCATGCCTACCTGTTTTGGTATAAATAGAAGACTCTGTAGATTTAAGTTTATAGGCAGTGTTTATCTTGCCCAAAGGAACCTTAATCATAGAACTTCTTTCTGCTACAGCCTGCATTATCTTCTGTTTAATCCACCAAATAGCATAAGAAATAAGTTTGATATTCTTATCAGGATCAAATTTTTGAATTGCTCTTATTAGCCCTAAGTTACCTTCACTAATAAGTTCAGATAAGGTTAAACCTCTATTCTGATATTTGGCAGCAATTTTTACCACGAATTTTAAGTTTGCTTGAAGAAGTTTATTCATGGCATCTTGGTCTCCCTTGGCGGCCTTTACTGCAAGTTCATTTTCTTCTTCTCTGGTATAGGTACCAAATTTCGATATCTGGTTTAAATAGCTCTGAAGAGCCTTATCTGTAAAAACATTTTCACTCATACATTTCTCCTAATATCTGGCTAAGTTAAATCTTCTCAAGGGAATTAATTTCCCTGATGATTTCTGCCGGGTCAATAGGTTTATTGGCTACTCTAATCTCAAAATGAAGATGAGGACCAGTCGATCTTCCAGTTGAGCCTAACCGGGCAATTACATCACCCTTATTTACTGTATCACTTTTTTTTACTAAATTAATTTCGTTATGGGCATAGACTGTTACCACATCATTACCATGTTCAATTAGGATGATATTCCCATAATCTTTCATAAAGCCAGTATAAGATACTCTTCCAGAAAAAGCAGCTTTAATCTGACTTCCCGGAGGAGCTGAAATATCTACCCCTTTATGAAGTCTGCCACCCCGCATCCCAAATGGAGAAGACAGTCTGCCTGAAACTGGTAAGATAAAGGCTGACTTCC
Organism: Cloacimonadales bacterium (SeqCode); assembly: GCA_963663475.2. Lineage (GTDB taxonomy): Bacteria > Cloacimonadota > Cloacimonadia > Cloacimonadales > JAFGVF01 > JAEKNW01. The sequence continues at coordinate 774,446 of CAXXJV010000001.1, forward strand.
ATTCCTGAGGGAAGGTCTTAGCATCACCTGCATTGGGTGATGAATACTTGCTCGGAGATTCAGTCTTAGTATCTTTTTTAGCTAATTTATTACTTTCTTTAGCTTTGGCTAAATCACTCTTCTGTTCTTTTTTTGTTTCATATTTCTTGATATAGAGCTTTTGGTCTATACTGATAAGGTCACTTGTTAGGTTATTTAATTCTTTTATCTGAGAAATAGTAAGACCAAAATTCCTACTTATTCTGTAAAGGTTATCACCAGCTTGCACCCTATAAATTAAACCATCATGAACTTTACTTGTTTTGTAGTTTTTCTCTACTGACTCATTATCAACAATTATAGTTTCTTTCTTTGATAAGTCATGATTTGGTAAAGGGATAAAAAGCTTTTCTCCAATTATTAAATCATTATAATATTTGTCATTATAATACTTTATATCAGATATAGAAACCTTATATTCTTGACTAATTTTAGTTAAGCTATCTCCTTTTTTTACAATATAAATAAAACCTGAACTTTTCCCCTTGTTCAATGAACATGCAAAGATACTTAGAAATATTAAGATAACTAATAACCTTTCTTTCATCTTATGGTAAATCCATCTAAACTATCTTCTAAAGGGATTTCAAAAGATGTTACCTGCTTAACTCTTGAAAAGAGATTACCTTTTCTTACTTCATGTATAAAAGCCTCAATTGCAGTAGAATCTCCTGTCGCTAAAATATAAACATCACCTGAGTATCTGTTTTTAACATACCCTGAAATATTAAATTGGTGAGCAAGGTTGAAGACAAATCGTCTAAAACCAACACCTTGAACTTTTCCAGTAACTACAATTTCGCAACTTATCATAATACAAGATTACGAAAACAAGGAAATAAGTGTCAAGATAAAAATTTATAATTTATAAAAACCTATGATAAAACTTTTAATAAGAGTAATATTTTAAACCAAATAATGCACTCTTCTCTAAAGGTCTACTGCTCCCTTCTGTTTAACCCAGATAGTGTAGTAGAGCTTTAGTGAAGAGTGCAGAAGAATATAGTGCTATTCACAAAGGTCTACTGCACTATTTTGGTTTAATTACTCTAGATAATCATCTTCTTGCTTAAGCTTTGATTTTAGGTATTGGGAAAAATCTGAGTAATTAAAGCCCTTCCTCATCATATAAGAAGCACATTTATTGTAGATATCCTTAGCCCCCCTGTTTCTATAAATCTTGATTGCTTTGTCTAAATTATCTTGAATGATACTCCACTTAGCTTTGCTACTATACTGGTCTTCTAACTCTCTGTCTATCAATTCTTGCGTAAGGCCTTTATTGCGAAGCTTATATTTTATTTCACTCTTACTCTTACCTAAATCAATCAGTGATCTAACATATAACTCAGCTAATCTACTATCTGATATAAAATTCTTTTCTAAACAAAAGCTGATTACTAAATCAATTAATGATTTATGAAGCTTTAATTTCTCCAGATACTTGCGGGATTCATATTCAGAGTGCTCTTGCTTAGCCAGGTAGGTGAAAAGCCTGTCTCTAGAATACTTATATAACAGGTCTTTAATCTCCTTGAATTCTTCATTATCAATTTCTGTTTTTGTCCACAATGATTTGAGGAGCTTTTTAGGTAAAACTCCCCAAATTCTATCATCAATATAAACTTCAAAAAGACTTTTCGAGTTAAATCTAGCTTTAAAACTAATCTTCACTTTCAGAATCTGAGTCTTCACCTTGATCTTCAAAATGTTCAGGTGAGACAATTTCTAATAGTTTAGCCTTGATTTCTTCTTTTAATTCAAGGTTTTCATTTAAGAAGTCCTTTGTTTTCTCACTACCTTGTCCTAATCGAATATCACCATAAGAGAACCAGGAACCAGCTTTTTTAACAATATCATTATTTACCGCAAGATCTAAAAGAATGTCTTCAGTAGAAATACCAATACCAAATATGATAGGGAATTCAACTTTCTTGAATGGAGGAGCAAATTTGTTTTTAACAATTTTTACCCTAGTTTTAGCTCCTGAAACTTCTCCTTCCCCTCCAGTAGCTTTGATTGAACCAACAGATCTTACTTCAAGTCTAAGCGAAGAATAGAACTTAAGGGCAACACCACCAGTGGTAGTCTCAGGATTAACATAAGGTGGAACTCCAATCTTCATTCTAGTTTGATTAATGAAGATTACAGCTGTGTTTGACTTAGATACAATAGATGTTAACTTTCTAAGTGCTTGTGACATTAATCTTGCTTGTAGGCCAACATGGGCATCACCCATGGAACCTTCAATTTCTTGTCGAGGTACTAGAGCAGCAACTGAATCAACAACTATTAAGTCAATTGCATTACTTCTACACAAGTGTTCAACTATCTCAAGTGCCTGTTCTCCTCCATCAGGTTGTGAGAGAAGAAGTCTATCAGTATTAACACCAAGTTTTTTGGCATAAACTGGATCAAGAGCATGCTCTGCATCAATGAAAGCTACCTCTCCATCTAATTTTTGAGCTTCAGCTACTATGTGTAGAGATATAGTTGTCTTACCTGATGCCTCTGCTCCATAGATTTCTGTAATTCTACCTCGAGGAATACCTCCTATTCCTAAGGCTACATCTAAGTTTAGTGCTCCAGTTGGAATCACATCTACAGCAAGTTTTGGCTTGTCTCCAAGACGCATAATTGCTCCAACACCATATTTCTTCTCAAGTTGTTGTAAGGCTGTTTTTAAGGCAGTATCTTTTGATTTATCGACCATTTTAATTCCTTTATTATGTTAAATTATAAGTTTGAATGACTCTATAATGAGGCCCTTTTTTTGTAAGATTGCTTTCGAAAAGAGAAATATCACTGACAGCAATATCTATTTTAACTATTTGTTTTTGTAATATGAAGTCTATTTGTGGCTTCATTAAATTATTTTTAATTCTTCCCAAGCTAATGTGTGGGATGAAATCACTATTTTTAACTGAAAAACCATATTTCGTTAAGAATTTTCTAAGACTTCTTGTAGCCTTAGCTAAGTCTCTATTAGGACTTGCTAAGCGTAACCATATTAACTTTGGCTTATCGAGAGGGAAGATTTCTAGACTCTTAATTTGGAGAATCTGAGCCCTACAGGAGTCGATAGAAGTCAAAAAAGCATCTTCTAAATCAGACATTTGACTAGGCTTGACCTCTCCAATAAACTGAAAAGTAATGTGGAGATTCTCCTTATCTACCCATTTTACCCCAAAAGGTATAAAACTTTGTAGCTGGAGAATATGGTCATATAGCATTTCTTTCAGAGAATCAGCTAAGTCTATGGCGTAGAAAAGTCTCATTAACTATCTTTTATATCCAATATCTTGTAAGAATTTCTTTCTTTGAGTAATATCAGTATCAAGCTCAATTCCTTTTGGGGAGAAACCATCAATCACACCAAGAATACCTCTACCTTGTTCAGTTTGAGCTATAATAACTTCAACTGGATTAGCAGTAGCACAAAAAATATTTACAACTTCTCGGCAACTTTTAACCGCTGGTAAAACATTGATAGGGAAAGCATTTTCTAAAACAATTAAAAAACTATGCCCTGCTCCTATACTTTTAATATTGCGTACAGCTTCGTCAATCAGATGAACATCGTTACCGTCTTTACGGATTAGGCAAGGACCTGATGCTTCAGCAAAAGCTAGACCAAACTTTACATTAGGTACTGAGTTAACTATTGCTTCATAAAGGTCTTCAACTGTTTTGATAAAATGTGATTGACCTAGAATAATATTTCTTCCTTCTTTGACATTCAGCTTATGTGTTAATAATTCCATAAATACACCTCACAAGAAAAATTAATTAATACTTAATTAGAATATTCATGTTTACTAAATTATGTCAATAAAAATCTTTATAATATTTTATATTTTAACCCTAAATGGCTTGATATAGAGAAAAATCTCTAGGTTAATATATATCAGAAATCTTCAACAAAAGTCATAACTAGAGTAAAAAATAAACCATTTCTTGTAATAAATACAAAAAATGGTTTATTTAAATATAAGTTTTTTTAAGTGTTACTTTATTTTGAGCTTGCTCCTTGATAAACCTTTCCTATCTCAGGATTAGTGTACCAATCAACAAAAGTTTCTCCATTGTGGTTTACCCATCTACCAAAGTCAGGATAAGCATCTACTATATCAACAGTTTCAAGTGGGTGCAAAAGAGGGAATGGGATATTTATAGCCCAAGGAGCACCTTCAGCTGTTTTGTAGTAGTAACCAGCTGCTATGTCTGTTGCATCATCATTATTTGGATTATTGAAGTAGCTAAGATCTGCATTTGGAGTTGGAGGTAATCCTGGTAAATGGACTTCCATTGCCAAATCATGATTGATGGTTATGAAAGGATTATAAGGTGCAAAATAAACATTTTCTGATGTGTTATATTCGTTAGCAATTTCTAAGGTAAAAGAAATTGGGATGTAAGGAATATGGGCATCAGTAGCAATAGTGTTCATGTAGTCACCATTAAGTTGGATAAGGTCATTAGTGTTATTGAAAACTTGAATAATTGCCAAGCCCGTATCATTAGTTTTTTGGGTTAGTAATGGATAGTTTGCTTGTATAAGAGTTACATCTTGAGCTTGGATAGGTAATTCAAAGTAAAAACCATTTTGACGTGAGGCACCTATAGCTGCTAGAAGTAAGTCAAACTCAATTTCAACTAAATTATTACTTGCATCTACAACTTCTTTGATGTTATAATGAATAATCATGTCATTAAAGTCGTAATCACCCTTATCAGGCCATAAATCTTCAAAAGCTAGGCTTCCATAATTATCTTGTCCAGGAAAATAAATATCATAAGCTTTAGAAGCATCGTTTGGATAATCATCATGGTCATCTAAAACACCATCACCATCTTGGTCTGCTCCTGGGAAAATTGGGGCATTAGGGCAGGCATCTTGGGTTAGCCTATTGGAAGTTTGTAAAGACCAAGTAATACAGTCATTTCCTATTGAAGTAAAGTTAACTGTAAATACATTATAATGGCGTCCTGGTAAAAACTCACTAGGTTGACCTTGATCGTAGTTGGAACTGTTAAGCCCAGAACCAGTAAATTTATTTTTGGCTCCGATTTCCTGAACATAAACTTCGTCATATTCATTATTATAACCCCAGTGAGAAGTAATAGAACCATCATTTTCTAAAACAATACCTTCCAGAATAGGTATGACATAGAGTTTAACTTTTTTACTTTCAGATTTCCCTTGCTCATCCTCAATCTCTTCAATATTATAGAGATAGACTTCTGGGTTATTTAGCAAACTAGCTACAGTACGGTCAGAGAAAACCATACTTCTATAGTGAAAGTCCAAGGAGGTGACCTTTCTAGGTAAGCTTATAGTTCTTTCTATAGGGTTAAGATCGTCAGTTAGGAAACTATAATATTCTTTTCCATCATTACCTATGATTTCTACAGTACCTTTATTTGGTGCATAGAATTTCAAATCTACCTGTCTGGTAGTTTCAAAATTGAAATCTTCAGGAATGTTAAGGTCTGAAAAGTCTTCAAAGTTACCCTGATGTTGAGAACCAGTACTCTTGTTGTCACTATCACATGCTAATGTGAAAAATAACATAAAAACAACTAAAAAACCTACTATAAAGATTTTTCTTTTCATACGAACTCCTAATTTTTTTATAAAATAACTAATAAAACCACTTTAGCAAACCTTATTTTAATAAATATAAATTTGTAATTTAATTAACATCAGCTAGTTAGCTAATTATCCACAAATTTTAGCATAATAGCTAATAAGTCCTGACTTATTCTTCTAGGCTTTCCCTCTTGAGTGAAAACACCTGTAACTAGAGCCCTGCAACAGAGTATTTTATCTTCATTATATATTTCTTGCAACCAAAGACCCTTAATTCTAGTAATTTTTCTTGTGCTTGTTTTGACTGTCGCTACTTCTTCCATTTTCAGAGGTTTAATATAAGAAATATCTATGTTAGATATGAAGATTGAGACATTCCATTCTAAGAGTTTAGCCACTGGTATGCCCATTTCAATCAAAGCTTCAGCTCGACCAGCTTCAAGCAACTGAAGATAATTACTATTATTAAGATGTCCGTAAACATCGCATTCATAACCATAGATTTTCCTTCTAAACTCAAACATTTATCCTCCTTTTGAGTTTCTTTTCATATTATTTTATTCTAAATACATTTGAAATTAAAAGGCAAATCTTGACAATAAATTTCTTAAAAATAAATAGTAGAAATGTTAATATAATGGAAATTTAAGGAAAATTATGAGGATTAATGAAAAAAATATATACTTATTCAGAAAAAAAATTTAAATCTTTTAGCAGACAAAAGCAAATTGCTATTATTCAGGAAATGTTAGCTGCTTTGGAGAAAAGTTTTACACTTACAGACTTTGCTAGTGCCTTAAGAAAGTCTTTAAGAGATTGTTTTTCTTTTATGGAGGATAGTGGTTTTTCTTTTATAAAAGACTTTCAAACTTATGACTTATTAAAATTTTCTGATTTGGTTAAGTTAAGAGATAAACTTATTAAAGAGCAAGGAATGACTTTGCGAGATTCTGATATTGTGGTTAAACGTTATGATTCTCTCCAAGGAAAGAAGGTAAAGTTTCCCCTTATCATGATTTTAGATAATCTAAGGTCTGCTTTTAATGTTGGCTCAATTATCAGGACTTGTGAGTGTTTAGGTGTTTCTAAAATTGCTCTTTGTGGGCAAACCCCCAATTTAACTAATCATAAGCTTCTGGAAACCTCTATGGGAACAAGTCAATTTGTCAGTTTTGACGAGTTTACTACAAGTCAAGAAGCTATTCTGCATTATAAAAACCTAGCTTATGAAATAACAGCTTTAGAATTAACCAATAAATCAATTAGTTTAGATGATTATCAGCCTGCTCAAAAAGTAGCCCTGCTGGTAGGTAATGAATCTTTAGGGGTTTCTGAAGAAAATCTTGCCTTGTGTGATAAAATTATAGAAATACCTATGCAAGGAATTAAAAATTCATTAAACGTAAGTAATGCTAGCGCAATAGCTATATATCAAATAACACATAAATGGAGGTTTTTAAATGGTAAATAGACAGGAAGCTAAAGAAATATTAGCAAGATATTTGGAAAAGGAAAGCCTTAGACAACATTGCTTAGCAACCGCCTTGGTAATGGAGAAGATTGCAGAGAAAATAGGAGCAAATCAAGAAGATTATTATATTGCCGGTTATTTACACGATATTGATTTAGATCTCGTGGGTGATGATATGACTCTGCATGCCTTACGGGGAGCCGAAATTTTGAAAGATTATGATATTCCTCAAGATATTATTAATGCAATTCTTGCCCATAATAAGCATAAAGACCTAGAAAGTGACATAGAAAAAGCACTATGGATTGCAGACCCTGTAAATGGATTAGTTATTGCTTCCGCTCTTATGAGACCTGATAAATCAATTTCAACCATGAAATTAAAATCTTTAAAAAAGAAGTTCAAGTCAAAAAACTTTGCTGCTGGTGTTTCCCGTGATCAAATCAATGATTGTTATCTCCTAAATTTTACTCTAGATGAATTTCTCCAGCTAGCAATTGATGCCTTAGCTGATCATGAAAAAGAACTAAGCCTGGGAACTGAAGAAGCTTGTGAATAGTCCACAGTTAAGTATTCTGCTTTTAGGTATTTTCCTAATCTTGAATATTCTTGATGCCCACTCCACTTGGTTAGTTATCAAACCCTATCATTTTTACAGAGAAAAGAATATCATTGCTCGCTTTTTCTTTAAGAAATTTGGTCTGCTTAGAGGTATTATATTCTTTAAGTTGCTTCTCTTGTTACTCTTCTCTCTGATAATAGTATTTTATGTCTTACCCGAATATCTAACTCTGAATACTTCAATCTTAATCGGAAATGCAATTTTTACCTTTGTTGTTTTAAATAACTATAGAATTTATAGAAAAATTAACTTCAAAATAAAGTCTGGTAAAAATCATTAGCCAAGACTGGGAAGGCCAGCATTCCTGCTGGCATCTTTCTTTATTTCTTTCTTTCTTTCTTCTCTTGGATGGATGCCCAGACTGTGTAAAAAGAAATAGTCTATCCACGAATTTCACGAATTTCACGAATTACTTTTTGCTAAAAGCAAAAAAAGAGAGAAGAAAAGATCCTTACCACAGAGTTCACAGAGTTTAGGAAACAATTAGCTTGCTAAAAGTCTGTCCGTATTTGAGTCGCGGGATTCTAGCCCGCGTTTACGCAGGTGACAAGTGGTTATGGGATTGGGTCGCGGGATTCCAGCCCGCGTTTACGTAGATATCAAGTGCTTACGTTATTGGGTCGCTGGATTCTAGCCCGGGTTTACGTAGATATCAAGTGGTTATGGGATTGGGTCGCGGGATTCTAGCCCGCGTTTATGCAGGTGACAAGTGGTTATGGGATTGGGTCGCGGGATTCCAGCCCGCGTTTACGCAGGTGACAAGTGGTTATGGGATTGGGTCGCGGGATTCCAGCCCGCGTTTACGCAGAAGACAAGCGGTTACGGGATTGGGTCGCGGGATTCCAGCCCGCGTTTACGCAGGTGACAAGTGGTTATGGGAATGGGTCGCGGGATTCCAGCCCGCGTTTACGCAGATAATAAAGCGGTTACGGATTGGGTCGCGGGATTCCAGCCCGCGTTTACGCAGATAATAAAGCGGTTACGGATTGGGTCGCGGGATTCCAGCCCGCGTTTATGCAGATATCAAGTGGTTATGGGATTGGGTCGCGGGATTCTAGCCCGCGTTTACGCAGGTGACAAGCGATTATGGGAATGGGTCGCGGGATTCCAGCCCGCGTTTATGCAGGTGACAAGTGGTTACGGGAATGGGTCGCGGGATTCCAGCCCGCGTTTACGTAGAAATCAAGTGCTTACGTTATTGGGTCGCGGGATTCCAGCCCGCGTTTACGTAGATATCAAGTGCTTACGTTATTGGGTCGCTGGATTCTAGCCCGCGTTTACGCAGGTGACAAGCGATTATGGGAATGGGTCGCTGCGTTTACGTAGATAACAAAGTGGTTATGGGATTGGGTCGCGGGATTCCAGCCCGCGTTTACGCAGATAATAAAGCGGTTACGGATTGGGTCGCGGGATTCTAGCCCGCGTTTACGCAGGTGAAAAGTGGTTATGGGATTGGGTCGCGGGATTCCAGCCCGCGTTTATGCAGGTGACAAGTGGTTACGGGAATGGGTCGCGGGATTCCAGCCCGCGTTTACGTAGATAACAAAGTGGTTATGGGAATGGGTCGCGGGATTCCAGCCCGCGTTTATGCAGATATCAAGTGCTTACGGTATTGGGTCGCTGGATTCTAGCCCGGGTTTACGTAGATATCAAGTGCTTACGGGATTGGGTCGCTGGATTCTAGCCCGTGTTTACGTAGATAACAAAGTGGTTACGGAATGGGTCGCGGGATTCCAGCCCGCGTTTACGTAGATAACAAAGTGGTTACGGGAATGGGTCGCGGGATTCCAGCCCGCGTTTACGCAGATATCAAGTGCTTACGTTATTGGGTCGCTGGGATTTAAGACTTATCCCTGACTTGAACTTGAGCCTGCTTTTTGTTGGAGACCGGAGTTCCTCAGCCGTAGGCAAGGGACTTCGGGTGAAGAGTGTCGGAAGTCGCTACTCCGTGAGCAACTCCCGTCACTCTTCATATACAGCCTCTACTACGCTATCTACTTAAAGTTTTTTCTAATTGACTAATTTAGGCTAACACCCTTTCGAGTTTATTATAGCCTTTCAATTCATAATAGATCATACTAAGGGCTATTAAGCAAGCAAGACCATCTGCGATAGGAGTAGCCAACCATACACCATCTAACCCTAAATAAAGAGGGAAGATGAAGAGGGCTGGAAGAAAGAGTATGACTTTTCTTAGTAGGTTCAAAGTAATAGCTTCTTTAGCTTTGCCAATAGCTTGGTAGTACATAACCGTCATCATATGTATTCCTACAAGTGGTAATAAGGCAAGATATATTCTCAATCCATTAGCACCCATTTTAACTAATTCTGGGTCTCCTTTACTAAAAAGAGATACAATAGTTTCACCTAAGACAAGGACAGAAAAAAGACCAACTATCGAAATAATCAAGGAATATGAATAAGCAGCCTTTAAAAGAGAAATTACTCTATCATGAAGTTTTGCCCCAAAATTATAACCTATAACAGGTTGAGCTCCCATCATTAGACCTCTTAAAGGTGTCTCAAACATAACAAATATACTTTGAATAGCTCCAAATGCACCGATTGCCATACTTCCTCCATGATTTAATAGGGCCCTGTTCGAGAAAATAGCTACGAAAGTTGTTGCTAAATTCATGGAAAAAGGAGATAATCCTATTGCTAACATTGGCTTAAAAATATGCCATTTGGGAAACATGTTTGTCTTGTAGAGGGTTAAATGCCTGCTTTTTCCTCTAGTAAAGTGATAGATAACCATCGACATCGTTACCAACCTTGAAAGTGATGTTGCCATTGCTACACCTTGAACCCCTAAGTCGAAGACAAAGAGAAATATTGGGTCAAGAATAATATTCATTACAGTACCAATTACAGCTATTCGCATAGCAAGCTGGGGGTTACCTTCACTTCTAATGGAACCATTTGTACCCATGGCTAAGAAATCAGAAGTTATAAAAGGTAAGAACCAGATTAAGTAGCTGTAGGCATAAGGCATAGTAGCTTCAGTAGCTCCAACTAAATGCAAAATTGGTCTCAAGAATAATACACCAAGAGTCGTTACGAGTATTCCTGCAAGTATAAATAAACCGAAGATGTTGCCAAGAGTGTGTTCTGCTTCGTCTTTCTTACCTTCGCCTAACCTAATAGATATAATCGCAGCTGAACCGCTTCCCACTAAAACAGCTATAGCAATAGATAGGATAAAGACAGGGAAGGTGAGAGTAACTCCAGCTAATGCTTCTGTTCCTAAGGCTTTGCCTATATAAATTCTATCTACTATATTATACAGAGCCTGAACAGATGAAGCAATTACTGCTGGTATAGAGTAACTTAATAATAATTTCCATGGGTTTGTTTTTGTGAATATATCTTTCATAATTAATACTTCTTATCTTATTTAAATAATATCAATGTTATAAGGTCTTCTACAGACATTTTGGGCACATCATTGTTCCAGTGTGCTCTTCCAATTAGAGTATGAATCATTAATTCAGCAAGTTGAATAAGGCTATGGGAATTAATAACTAGCTCATTCTCAACTCCTACTTGAAGAATCCTGACTATAGCTTGTCTTAGTTCTGATTGATTATTAAACATCCTCTCTTTCCGTAATTTTGTCATGATTCTGGTTCTATAGTTTAATTCTCTAAGAACTTTAATCACTGACTGACTTCGTTCAAAGAAAATATTTAGTTTATTAGCTACTTCAAAAATAACTTTCTTGATATCTCTATCTTCGATTGAAATGTTGTTTAGCTCTTGAATGATGACTTCTAATCCGTGCATTGCTAGCTCAAAATACATTTCATCTTTACTCTGAAAATAGGTGTAGATCGTTCCCTTACCTATTTTGCACTTTTTTGCTATATCATCAATCTTAACTTCGTGATATCTTTTTGATTTAATAATATTTTCTAATGTATTGAGGATTAATAACTTTTTGTCTAACATAATTTATGCTCCATTTATAGAACTGACTGGTCAATCTTAAAGTTCTATGTTATCTTGTCAATCTTAAATATGCCCCCTTTAAGTTTGCTGGGATAAAAGTATCCCTGAATCTAGAGAAATAGCTGTTTTTCAAAAGTCTTTACACAAATTATTACAAGTTAAATACAATTTAATATTTGGCTGAAAAGATGATTTTAACTGGGAATGTGGCCTTGATTGGGAATGTTAGTAGCTTGCTGGCCAAGACTGGGGAGGCCAGCATCCTTACTGGCATCTTTATTTCTTTCTTCTCTTGGATGGTGGAATAAAATGACCTTAATAAATCTTGACATTATTTCATGCTAAGCACAAACTTGAATTTAGCTTTAATAACTGGATAATTAGTTATTGATTTTCAAGGATAGACTTTTGTAATAAGCTCTATTAATAGGATGTTAAAGAATGAATGCTGTGATAGAAATAGGAACAAATTCTCTAAAATTATTGATATATAAAGATCAACCCAACTTTCAAGTTGTCTATGATAAGACAAGTATAAGCAGGTTAGGAGAGGATTATCACAAGACTGGTAAAATAAGTTACCCTGCCCTGGATAGAAATATTGAGGAGATTAATAACTGCCTGAAAATCTGTAATGACTACGCTTGTCGGCAAGTATCTCTCTACGGTACAATGATTTTTAGAGCAGCAGAAAATAGCCAAGAAGTTCTAACCAAAATTTATCAAAAAACTAAACTCAATTTGCAGATATTAAATGGTGAAGAAGAAGCTAAATATTCCTTTTTAGCTGCTACTTCTTCTTTGTCTTTAGCTGATAGAAAGATTTTGGTTGTTGATACAGGTGGAGGTTCCACTGAATTTATATCTGGTTCAAAGACTCAGATTAACTATCAGACTTCCTTAGAATTAGGGGCAGTAACTTTGACAGATCTTTTTTCTTTAGACAAGCGGGTTAACCTAGAAACATTAACTAGGGCAAAGAACTATATAAACAAGCAATTAGCTAGTTTGCCTAATTTTCCTCATCCCGAATTAATTGTTGGTATTGGGGGAACAGTGACAACTATTTCAGCTATAGTGCAAAAGCTGCAAGTCTATTCAGCCCAAAAGGTGCAAGCTTCCACTATTGCAAGTAGGCAAGTAACTGAACTCATAGCTCAATTAGCTTGTAAAAATTTTCAAGAAAGACAAAGTATTATTGGCTTATCGGCTAAAAGAGCAGATATTATTTTAGGAGGAGTTTTAATAATAAACTCTATATTGGATAAGTTCGAAAAAAATGATATTTTAGTATGTGATAATGGATTACGCTATGGATTAGCTTTAAAAGAAGGGAGGAAAAAATGACTTCTTTTTTTACATCTAAATCGAAAGATTTACAGAATTTGATTAACAAGTATATTGATGTTGTTGAAAGATGTGCCTTAGTATTTGAGGAAGGTATCAGGTGTTATATCAACTGGAAAGAAGAGAGATTCGCAAATTATTATAAGGATATGATTAATCTAGAAAATGAAGCAGATGAACTCAGACATGATATTAAATTTAAACTCTATTCTTATATGTTAATCCCAGAATCAAGAGGAGATGTTTTAGGAATCATTGAAACTTTAGATGATGTGGTTGATGTTTGTAAAAAGGTTATGGAACAGTTGTCTATTGAACAACCTGATGTTCCTGAAAATCTACGTCCTGGTTACCTAGAGCTTTCTGAACTATCATCGAAAACAATCTTGGAGCTAGTTAAAGCTACCCGGGCCTTCTTTACTGAGATAAAACTAGTTGAAAATTATATCAATAAAGTACATTTCTATGAACATGAAGCTGACAAACTTGAAGAGTCTTTGAAAAGAAAAATATTTGAACATCGTGATATTGCCTATCTTTCCGTTAAAATGCACCTTCGTTACTTTGTAGAAAAGATAGTCCTTCCCTCTGATATGGCAGAATCTGTGGCTGAAAGATTATCAGTATATGTAATCAAAAGGAGACTTTAATCTAAATGATTACATCTTTAGTTTTTCTTTCAAGTGGCATTTTTTTAGGCTGGTCTTTAGGGGCTAATCATGCTGGTATTTTTTGGGGTACAGCAGTTGGCACCAAGATGGTTAGATTTAAAACTGCTGCTACTCTCTGTAGTATTTTCGTAATTTTAGGTGCTGTTATTGGTGGTTCAGGAGCTAGTGCAACCCTCAATAAACTTGGAACCATTGAACACTTAGCTGCTGCCTTCACTGTGGCTCTAGCTGCAGCCCTTACAACCTACTTCATGAGTCGGGCTGGGATTCCTATATCTACAAGTCAGGCTATCATCGGCTCTATAATCGGCTGGAATGTCTATTCACATCTTTTAACAGACTATGTAATACTGCTAAAAATTGCTTCAACTTGGGTGGTTTCCCCCATTCTAACTGGTATAACAACCTACATTCTCTTTAAGATTGTCCAATATTTCTTTAATCGGACTAAGATGCATATGGTACAGATTGATAACCTTACCCGTTATGGTCTAGTTTTAGTAGGTATTTTTGGATCTTATGCCTTAGGTGCTAATAATATTGGTAATGTTATGGGAGTATTTGTCTATTCTAATCCTTTTAAAGCACTCAATCTCTTTAATATTATTAGTCTAGATCCTACAAAAATTCTCTTCTTTATCGGAGGAATGGCTATAGCTATAGGAGTTGCTACTTATTCTAAAAAAGTTATAAGCACTATTGGAAACAACCTCTACAAATTTTCACCTATAACTGCTCTGATTGTTGTGCTCTCTGTATCCCTAACAATGTTCCTCTTTGCATCTTCCTCTATTCATGACTTCCTTGTGTCTAATGGCTTGCCAGCTATTCCTTTAGTTCCTATTTCAGCTTCTCAAGCTATTATTGGTTCAGTAATAGGACTAGGTATTGCTAGGAAAAATGTCGATGTTAACTTCTCTCAATTAAGAAAGATTTTCTTGGGTTGGCTTATTACTCCTGTTTTTGCTTTTTTAATATCATATATCTCTCTGTATTTTATCGAAAATGTCTTCTTGCAAATAGTTAATTAGCCTGAATAGAGAGATAGAGAGATAGAGAGATTCTTTACACGAATTAACACGAATTAGAGCGAATTTCACGAATAAGAAAAGCTATTTAACACAGAGTTCATAGAGGTAAAGAGGAGTTTCACAGAGTTTTTAAGAACTAACTAAACTCTTAAATTATTATCATCCTCATGTTTTTGTATCTCTTGTGTGATTCTCTTAATTCCCCTTTCAGCTCGTAAGAGCGGTATGAGAGGGGTGCCGTAAGGCGGGGAGAGTCTTAAATTGGCCTCTTTGTCATTGCATTTCTTGTAGCATGCTTAATCCTTCCTTTACAGTCTTTCGATGAAAGTCCATGTTTCATCGAAAGACTGTAAAGGAAGGATTAAGGATGGAAAGAGGGAGATTATGGTTTATTTTTGTCAAATGTTTGCTCTTCCCGCCTTACGGCTCTAACTGGGAACGCGGACCAGACTGTGTAAAAAGAAATAGTCTATCCACGGATTTCACCAATTTCACGAATTACTTTTTGCTAAAAGCAAAAAAAGAGAGAAGAAAAAGATCCTTACCACAGAGTTACACAGAGTTTAGGAAAAAATTAGCTTGCTAAAAGTCTGCCTGTATTTGGGTCGCGGGATTCCAGCCCGCGTTTACGCAGGTGACAAGTGGTTATGGGATTGGGTCGCGGGATTCTAGCCCGCGTTTATGCAGGTTACAAATGGTTATGGGATTGGGTCGCGGGATTCCAGCCCGCGTTTACGCAGGTGACAAGTGGTTATGGGATTGGGTCGCGGGATTCCAGCCCGCGTTTACGCAGGTGACAAGTGGTTATGGGATTGGGTCGCGGGATTCTAGTGTCAATAGCAGTTTAAATTGGTACAGTTTTGGCAGTTTAAAATGGTACACTATTGTAAATCATATTTCCTTATAGTTTTCCTTTCATTCTATAACTATTTCCATCTATTAGAACTGTTTCTGCATGATGAACTAATCTATCTACTATAGCAGTAGTTATTACATTATCTCCAAAGGATTCTCCCCACTCTTGGAATAGCCTATTAGAGGTAATGATAATAGATCTATATTCATATAACTCATTTATTAGCTTAAAAAATAAACTCGCATTTACTGCCTTAATAGGAAGATAGCCTATCTCATCAATAATAATAAGATCATTTTTTACTAACTTTGAAATCCATTTTTTGAAGTTATTTTCTACATTAGCAATAATCATTTCATCAATTAGGTCATTCATATTGTAAAAAATAACTTTATATCCTTTTAAGATAGCTTCATATCCTAAAGCTATAGATATATGAGTTTTACCTACACCAGGAGGACCCATTAATATTTTGTTTTCTCTGTTATCTATCCAAGTAAAGTCCTTCCACTCAGTAATCATTCTTTTAGTTATTGAATGCTGATATTTAAAATCAAAATCATCAAAACTTTTCAAAAGAGGAAATTTTGACCTTCTAATCTGTAAATTTATCATCGTTTGATTTCTACTATTGCATTCATTATCAATTACATATGAAAGAAAATTCATATAAGATAACTGATTATCTTGTGCATATTTAAGATATGATTCTAAATTATTAATAGTATGCCTGCATCTTAGTCTAAATAGATTTTTCTTTAATGTTTCGATCATTTTTTTACCACCTTATTATAAATTGATAAATCTCTCTGTATAACTGATTTTTTTGTTTCTATTATCCCATTGACTTGATTTTGATAGTTAGCAGATAACTTATTGCCTTTTATCTCTTCTTTGACTATAGACTCTATCTTTGTTGCTTTTATATCTTCTAATTCTAGTGCTTTAGAAATTATGTTTGACCAATTTAAGTATTTATTTTTATTATACATTTTTAAAAATGCTAATAGTTGCTCTCTGGGATTTCTGTGATTATGTGCTATGAGTAAATTTAATAAAAGGATTATCTTGTCATTATTGGGGAATAGTGAGCAAATATCTTCCTTTATATTATTAATTGTTTTCGAGTAGTCTATGTAATGACATTGAGATATGATAGGTTTTGTTCTTTCTCTGGAAATCCTATGAGATGCAACTTTTTTTCTACTATTCCTATCTATTATTTCTAAAGTGTCTTCATTTTCTTTAACTATAACTATCTTTTGTTGATAGATATAAGGAACTGAATATTTGTTACCATTCCATGAGATAAGACCTGTTTTATCTACTTTTCGTGTCTCTGCAATATTCAGGTTATATCTTCTTAATAGTTTTTCTTCTTCTTTAAACATTACTATAGGTCTTTCTCTAAGCGTACTGTGGATACGATTATTTACTTCTTCTAACCAGCTTTTTGATTTCAACTTAACTTCAGATAAACTAGTAAATACTTCACCATCAAGAAAATCATACTTAACTTCTTGAACTTGTCTTTCTACCAACCCTTTACTTTCAGGATCATAACCTTCACAAACATAAGGACTTATTGTTAGATTATTCATAAATTGAAAAAACTTATTATTATAAGTTACTTCTCGATAAATCTCCTTTATAACGACTAGTTTTGTTTGATCATAAACCATTGTCTCTGGGATATATCCAAAATATTCAAAGCAATCTTTATGGGCTTGGATGAAGTCTTGAGTCTTATAAGGTCTTGTTTGAAAATGTACATATTTCATTCGTGAATAGCAATAGCTAAACACACAAAAGTATATTTTTAACTTGCTCTTATCAGATAAATAGATATTATACTCTCCGGGATCAACCTGCATCTGATTTCCTGGTTCATAATTGACAACTCGATAATAACGCTTAGTTGGTTGTATTAAATTATTTTTTATTTTTTTTGAAAAATTAAAAAAAGCTCTTTGTTTTACAGGTAATTTTCCATGCTGTTTGGATAATTTACGATATAATTTACTTAATCGCATATTAGGAAATTTTGTTAAATGTTTGCTAATTTCTTCCCTGTAAATTTCGAGCTTACTTGTTCGATTGACTTTCATTAAAGTTTTTTCTACGGTTTCAATGTCTTTTTGTAAGTAACCCATAACTGTTGTTTTAGAGATACTTAACTGTTCTGCTATTTCTCTTATACTCTTGCCATTTTCTCTTAATACTCTTATTGCGTGATACACTTGGACTCCTTTCATATTGTCTCCTAGATTTCTCTATTTTTTTATCTAGGAAACTGTACCAGATTAAACTGCCATTTGTGTACCAATTTAAAATGCCATCTACATCTAGCCCGCGTTTACGCAGGTGACAAGTGGTTATGGGATTGGGTCGCGGGATTCTAGCCCGCGTTTATGCAGGTGACAAGTGGTTATGGGATTGGGTCGCGGGATTCTAGCCCGCGTTTACGCAGGTGACAAGTGGTTATGGGATTGGGTCGCGGGATTCTAGCCCGCGTTTATGCAGATAGCAAGTGGTTATGGGATTGGGTCGCGGGATTCCAGCCCGCGTTTATGCAGGTGACAAGTGGTTATGGGATTGGGTCGCGGGATTCTAGCCCGCGTTTATGCAGATAGCAAGTGGTTATGGGATTGGGTCGCGGGATTCTAGCCCGCGTTTATGCAGATAGCAAGTGCTTACGTTATTGGGTCACTGGACAGACTGTGTAAAAAAGAAATCAAATAAATAGAAAAAAAGTACTAAAAATGCATATAATATATTGACAATAAATACTATAAGTATATTTTGATATAAAAATAGATCAGGAAATTATATTAAAAATGTGATACATTAAATGTGAAGATAGAGAGCAAATACCTTTATTAAGTTATGACAGTTTAATACCTGAAAATCATATTGTCAGAGTTGTTGACTCTTTTATAGAATTTTTAGATAGAACTAAATATAAACTTAAATACATTGAACCTAAAGAAACAGGAAGAAAAGCATATCCGCCGAAGACAATGTTAAAACTTTATTTGTAGAGATATACACAAAATATCAGATCAAGCAGAAAACTTGAAAAAGCTACACATGAAAATATCCCATTCATCTGGCTAATGAATGAACTAAAACCTGATTTTAAAACTATCTCTAATTTTAGAAAAAACAATAAAAAGAGCTGTAAACTAATTTTTAACAAAAGATTGGAAATTGTAAAAGGTGAGTTTGCATTAACTTGCCTTGCTTATAAGCTAAAAAGAATATTAAATATTTTAGGATTTGATAAGATGATTGCGTCTATGAAAAGTTTCTTTGACAAAAAAGCTAAGAAATTAGCTTTATTTTTAGTTTATTTCAACTTATTTATAAGAAAAATGATAAATATTCTTTATTATCACTCAAAATTAGAAAGTTTATGCTACTAAAACAAAAATATCCTCTTCTTATATTAATTACTTCGATTTGATAATTTGATAATTTAATTTTTACACAGTCTGGATAGCTTGTCCGCACAAGCACTTGTAAGTAAGTGCTTGTTAAACACTAGCTAGCTTTCAGGATTGGTGGTTAATTTGATGGTTAATTATTTATTTTCTTTCTTTCTTATTCGTGAAATTTGAGGATAGACTTCTTTACTACACTATGAGGATTTTCTTGTAGGCAGTTTTCAAACTGCCTACTGAGGGAAGGATCCTCGCCTTACGTCAACTCTTCTCTAAAGATCTAATCCACTTTTCTGGTTTAGCTTAAGTTTATGTTTAATTCTATTAATGCGGGTTTCTGCCTCACTAATTGCATTTGAATCGAAGCTACTAGCTTCATGTAGCATAATATAGGCCTTTCTAGCATAGTAAAAGGCTTGTGAGAGGTCTTTGATTTTGTGTTCATACAGCATAGATATCTCCAAGCAAATGCTGGGAGAGTTAGCTTCTTTTCCTTTGAGATACTTAATAGCTAATTGGTATTTCTTTTCTCTTTTCAGAAGGGTAGAAAGCAACAAAATAGCTTGGTCGGAAGCAGTCTGCCTAGCAGCTAGTTTTTCTAGTAAGGCAAGAGCTTGTTTAGTCATCCCTATATCATTTAAGAGTTTAGCTAGGTGAAAATAATCAATTTTAAAATTATCTAAAAAAGCTAAATCTAAAAAATGTAAATCATTACAGATAGCTAAAATCCTTGTTAAAGTAAATAAGTCTTGGCCATTATGATAGAAAACATTAGAAATATCTTCAGCATTGTTAGTTGCTAGATAATCAAAATAAGCCTTGGGGATAAATTCACCAGGAATATCATTCGAATAGTCTCTAATATAGTTAAAGATAACCGCTTCAATATTTTGTAGTTTGCAACCTTGTAAGATTGGTTTCCACAAGCGTCGAGAAAGATGGAGAAGGTCAAGAAAGTCTAAGTTTCGAATAGAATAATCACTTTTATGAAATTTAAATCTGTTGTCTAGGAGAGGGATATCATAACATTTACCATTATAACTAACTAAGATTTTGAAGTTACTTAGAAGTTGGGAGAGAAGTTTCATTAATAGGGGTTCATTATCTGGTGATTCGATAAAGTATTGCTTGAGTTGCCACTTATTGTCTCTATAGTAGAGAATACCAGTCAGAAAAGCGTAGGTGTTTGCTCCCCTGTCAAGTCCAGTTGTCTCTGTATCAAGAAAAACAATTTCTTCTGCTTGGGCATAATTAAATATCTTACTATACTTGTGTAACCAATTGGGAATGCAAGGAGGTAAGTCAGAAAGATTAGCTTCTTGCTTAGCTACAAAAGCTTCTTCATGGATGAAAACACGCTGGGAATTTTCACTATAATAGGAGCCTGAAATAAATTTATCAATTGGCTGATAATCTTTTTTTATAAGATCTTTCTGATCAGATAAATCATCTAAAAATAGTTTAAGGTTAGCCATTGTCTGTTTCCATAATTTCTCTTAATAGATCTAAGACACTTTCCTTAGCACCATAACCATTTTCAGCAATAGGACCAGTACAAGAAGGGCAACCTTCCGCACAAGAACAATCTTTAACCTGATCATAACATAGTTGCAAGATTTGAGATAGATTAGAAAAGACTTTTTTAGAAAGTCCAATACCTCCTCTAAAGGTATCATAAATGATTATAGCCCCTTTGCCATCACCTAAAAGCGAATCATCATTATAACTAACCCTAATATCATTGTTAGAACACATAAGATAAAGAGGAGTAAGATTTCTAATTAGATAAGCAAGTCCTCCCATAGTAGATTGAATTTTTACTGGGATTTCAGCATTGCGATGGCATTGTTTGCAAAGAGTAATTAAATTTTCCATTTTATTAGCTTGTTGAGGATTGGTGAAAGATTTGAATGGCTTGATATGATGAACATCAAAAGGAACGCTAGATTCTAATTTCCCACAGTTTTGACAGGTATAATGGTCTCTTTGCTTAACTGTCTGACTAATCTCTTTCCAATCTTTTCCATACTTGTTGCTTTTCCCACTATTTCCCTTGGTCTCTAAGAAATTTTCATAAAAGTCAGAAAGAGTAATTATTATTCCTTTAGTAGGTAAAGTTGTTTGTGGTAAATCGAGGTCAAGAGTGTCAAGAATCTCACGACTTCCCCATTTAATCTTTTTAAAAGCAGTTACTTGAGTATGGACATTTAAGATTGCATAATGAGTTTTGCCATAAGGATAAGTGTAAATATCAAGATCATCAATTAATTGGTAGTCAGTCTTGATTACAGGCTCAGTAAAATAGTCTTTATCATGATAAACTACTTCAATATTCTTGAGTTTAGAATCAAAGTTTCTTACTAGATAGGGTTCTCCATTATGAATATAGACAGCTTGTTCATGGGCAAACCAATAAGCAGAATTATTGTCTATAGTCCCAATATTTTTTCCTTGGAAAACTACTGAGTAATTGTTGGCAGAAATAGATCTTAAGGATGTTTGGTGGGCAGGAGTAGTGGGTGAATTCCAATAAACAACTTGGTCTCTTTCTATAGCCTGTCCCTTATCTAGGAGATAATCTAAGAGCTCATTTACATCAGTTTTAGGAACTCCATAATAGGTTTCTCTTCTGTCAAAAGGCAACTCATAGAGAGCACATTTGAGGTGGTTAAGGAGGATGTAAGGATTATTAGCATCAAGTAAAGCCTGTTCAGGTGTCTTGTTAAAAAGATATTCAGGATACTTAACTAAATACTGGTTAATTAAGGTTGAATTGGCTACTAAGACTACTAATGAATCATTACCTGTTCTTCCGCTCCTTCCTGCTTGCTGGAGAGTAGAAGCAATTGTTCCAGGATAACCATTAATAATAACAACATCTAAATCACCTATATCAATGCCTAATTCCAGAGCATTAGTAGAAACTACACTAGTTAAAAGTCCTTCCTTTAATTGCTGCTCTATCTCTCTTCTCTCCTCTTTCAAATAACCAGATCTGTAGCCTGCTAAATCTCTGCTATTTTGATTCTTTAGGTTGTTAACAATTAACTCTACTGACCTTCTTGACCTAGTAAAAATGAGAGTTTGGATATTCTGCTTATTAAAAAACTTGGCAATTCTACTTGTTTCCTGAAGAGCATTTCTCCTGATACCTAAGTCTGCGTTAACTAAAGGAGGATTGTAGATTAAAAAATGACGATTCCCTTGGGGAGATGTGTCCTTATCTACAATCATAAATAGCTGTTCTATGATAGAAGTAATGAAATCACGAGTATTCCCTAAGGTGGCAGATGTCAAAACAAATACTGGTGCTGAACCATAATAAGAACAAATTCTCTTTAACCTTCTAATCAGATTAGTGAAGTGTGAACCAAAAATACCTCTGTAGATATGAACTTCATCAATAATAACATATTTCAAGTTAGCAAAAAATTTAGTCCAAGAAGAGTGATTAGGTAAAATACTTACATGGAGCATATCAGGATTACTAATAATAACATTTGCAGTATCTCTGATAGCCTTTCTATCACCTTGATTAGTATCCCCATCATAGATAGAAATATGTGGTTTTCTTTGGGAAATCTGACCAAATATTTCCCCTAAAGCATTAAAAGATTTAGACTGATCTTGAGCTAAAGCTTTTGTAGGATAAAGACAGAGACTTGTGTTGTCTGGATTGAAGGAAAGTGAGTGAAGAATAGGAGCTTGATAACAAAGACTCTTACCTGAGGAAACTCCAGTGCTTATAACTGTGTTTACACCCTTCAAGATATGCTGTATTGCCTTAGCTTGATGTAGATAAACTTTTTGATAGCCCACTTCTTTTAGGGTTTTAATTACCCTGGGATGGAGACTTTGGGGAATTTCAGTCCACTGAGCTTGTCTGGCCTTATCTACATGTTGCACTGCTATGTTTGTTTGAAAACTGCTATTCTCAAGAAATTTATCTAAATTATCATAATTACTCATTAACTTGATACCTCCTTACTGATATCAGTAAAGTCAACTAAATCAATATTGCATTTAAGTCAAACAATTTATCCCAAATCTAGCTAGAAAAATATCTCAGACTAACTTAAACCCAATAATGCAGTAGATCTTTGTGAATAACACTATATTATTCTGAAAAAGTAACTTCCATAATTTTTCCGAATATATATGTTATATGCGTCAAAATTCTGTAAGCTATTTTGCTAGAATAATCTGCACTCTTCACTAAAGTTCTACTACACAATCTGGGTTAAACCATATAATGCAGTAGACCTTTGGGAATAGCAGAATCTTCTTTTGCTAAAAGAATCTAGCACTCTTCACCTGTGATACCTAGCTTTAGCGAAGTATTATCAAAGTTCTAATGTAGTATTAGGGTTAAAGTGTGGAAAAAAATCAACACTTTTAAATTTAAACTTGGGGGATTAAGGCCTTCTTGAAAAGTTTTTCTACGTTAGATAGCTTTTTGCTAGCTGAGAGATAAGTATTAAATTTTCAACTACTTTTAGATATATAAGCTTTATTATCTCAAATTAAGTTGTGATTGTTAGTAAGTCTATATTCAACATAAATCTGTCATTAGTCTGTTTCAGACTAGACTTTATAGGAAAGTTTTAATTAGCCCCAGTAAAAAAGAGGAAGCGTTAACTGAGCAGTTAACGCTTACCTCCATTACATGCCAACCCATTATTAAGGAGAACTGTTTTCACAAGTTCATATTACCCTTACATTTTATATGGTTAGGAAAAATACTGTCAATAATAATTTTTTATAAATTAGAAAATAGGGCATTTTTAACTTGTGAAAAAGAGGCATTATTACCTTAATAAGTGAATAAAATACGCTAATAAAAAAAATATTCTTTTTAGTGTTATGCTTATGAAAAAACTAAAATTACTTAATAAAATGTTGCCAACTTTGAAATTAAAGTTATTTTTTTAATAAAGGAGATGCTTGTGCTTAATATTGAATACTGGTCTATGTCAAAAAAAGGAAAAAAACATACTGTAAACGAAGATAAAAGCTACAATGCTGATATGATTAATACCTTCAATACTGGCTTATTCCTAGTATGTGATGGTGTTGGAGGTTATGCTGGAGGTGATATAGCCTCTTTCAAAGTTGCTGATAAATTCTCATTACGTTTCTCTACTATTAGAGAAAATACGAGTGATATAGAGGGTTTTATTAGCCAAACAATTAACGAAGTTAATAATGAAATCATTAACTATGCCCAGCAAAACCCTTTATACTCAAAACTAGCAAGTACCTTAGTAGGCCTGATTATTGTAAATGAAAAGTATTACTCTTTTAGTGTTGGCGATAGTAGAATCTACTTAAGAGATAAGGTCGGCTTTAGGCAAATAAATGAAGACGATAGCAGAGTCTGGGAACGCTATAAGGCTGGTATTATTAAAAAATCAGAAATAATCAAACAAACAGATAAAAATATTATAACCGCAGCAATAGGATTTAGAGAGCAAGTAGAACCCCATTTCTATTCAGGAAGTTTAACAGGTTATTTTCAATTTATCTTATGCTCAGATGGCTTAACAGATTTTGTTACTGAAGGAGATATTGAAAAGATTCTTTCTCAAGATAAATCTTTGAGAGATAAATGTAGTGACCTGATAAAGAAAGCTTTAGATAATGGGTCTTATGATGATATCACTGTTACTCTTATTGAAGGAGATCGCCAGTTAGCAGGTTGGTCGCAATAAGTACTTGCTTTGCTTATCGGAATGTAAGGCAAGATTCAGGTTAGATGGATAAATGATTCCAAGATTAACAAAAAATAAAAAAAATGTTTGACACCTAATCATAATTAATCTGAAATAAGAAAATGAGAGAAGACTAGATAAATAATAAAATTAACTAAAATGATATAAGTCCCTTTGTTTTTATTTGTTATGACTTGTGAAATAAGTTTAGATTAGTTTTACTATTAAAAAGGAAACAATGCATAAAAAACATAAACAGAATCTTACCACTTCGCTAGTATTTGTTATCTTGATTAGCTATATGCTTTTCTTTCTAAGTGCTCAATATCGCTCAGTTAGAGAAATGGAAGAAAGGTCTATTAAAGATTTAAACAATCAGCTAAAGAAAGAAGTTATTTCTTTAGAATACTGGAATATTATATGTAAAAAGAATATTGAAGTGTTAAGTGATAATCCACAATTTAATGACTTTTTAAAAGGCTATGGGAAGGATGCAATAGACTTTGATGACTTAGCTCAAAGAAAAGACAAGGCTTTAAAAGTTTTTTCAAATTATATAGCTAAAGAATCCATTAATGGCAAAAAACTCTTTCGCAGAATAGTCTTCCTTAATAGTGACGATATGCCAATTTTCGAAGTGAAAGATCTAGACGATAACCAGAGATTGGATTTCTTAAAATATAAAAATTACTATTCTTTAGCAAGAACAACTACCTACCTAACTGTCTTTTTCCAGCAAGATAATTATTATTTCTTAATTATTCATCCTTATTTTAATAATGGAGAATATTATGGAAATCTAATTGCTGAAATTAATGAAGATATTCTTATGCGGGAGATATTTATAAAATATGGTGGTTCAAAAAAAGTTCTCCTTGCTGAAGGTTTTGAACAAGAGATTAGCCAAAAGTTTATCTTCAATGATTACCAAAAGACTTCTTTCCCTAAACTAAATCAAGTTCCGATAAATTTACATGCAAAATTCAACATATATAACAGTGAAGATTCAAAAGCTCTGCCTGCTTATGTAGGTCGCTATCCAATAGAAGATTCAAACCTTGAAATATTATCTATCTACCCTAGAAGCCTATTAATAGGTAAATTCTGGTCAAACTGGTTAATAATGGGCTTGGGCTTCTTTAGCTTCTTTGTCTTAGTGTTAATAATCTATGCCCATAGAGCCAATAGTAAACATCTAAGAATGCAGACTCAACTAGAGATAGAAAAGAAGAAAAGTGGAGAGATTGCCGAGAAAAACCTCTTACTATCTCAAGAAATTGAAAAACGTAAGGAAACTGAAGAGGAACTCTTAAAAAGTAATAAAAAGGCTAAAGATTTAGCTATCCAAGCTCGGAATGCAAATAAAGCAAAAACACAATTTTTAGCCAATATGAGTCATGAAATTCGTACTCCTATGAATGCTATTATTGGCTTTACTGACCTTATTCTAAATGAAGAAAAGTGCGATTTTAAGGTTGAAAAACTAAACTTAATAAAGGATTCAGCAGACTACTTGATGAATATTATTAATGATATTCTAGATCTTTCTAAAATTGAATTTGGTAAAATAAAAGTCAAGATATCAACTTTTTCTGTAGATAAACTTCTGGATGTTGTTAGTAATATCTATAAAAATAACACTCATAAGAAAGGGATTTACTTCAAGATTAATAAGTCGGCAAATGTACCTGAGTTTATTAATTCTGATAAACAAAAAATCTTTCAAATTCTCACTAATATTATCAATAATGCGGTTAAATTTACAGATCAAGGCGGGGTTACTCTTGTAGTTGATTACGAGAATGAAGACCTTATCTTTAAAGTAATTGATACTGGTATTGGTATAGCTGCTGATGATTATGATAAGATTTTCGAGAATTTTCATCAAATAGAGAACCAGCAAGATGTCAAATCTAAAGGAACTGGTCTAGGCTTAGCTATTAGTAAAAACTTTATTGAAATGCTCAAAGGAAGCATTGAAGTAGAGTCAAACTTAGGACAAGGCACTACCTTTACTGTAAGGGTTCCTGTGAGTGTATTCTCCTTAAAGAATGTTGAAAAGGTAAAAAAAGAAATTGAAATCAATAAGAGAATTAATGCCAAGAAAATACTTATTGCTGAAGATAATGTGATTAATCAAAAACTGATGCTGCATATTTTTAAGAGATTAAATATTGATTTTACAATAGTTAATAATGGTGAAGAAGCATTAGATTTCTTAGAAAATAACTGGGCTGATTTGATTATTTTAGATATTCAAATGCCTAAACTGGGAGGGATTGAAACCTTGAAGTTAATTAAAGAAGATGAAAGATTAAGAGATATACCAGTAATAGCTCTTACTGCTCAAGCTATGGCTGGAGACAGAGAAGACTTCCTTAAGGCTGGATTTGATGACTTTCTTTCTAAACCTGTGGATACTAAAATACTCCAGGATAAATTAGATTTTTATACTTCTAGGCTTAATTCATATAGGGCTAATGAATAATTCCCAATCATTAATATAATATTTTTCATTTGATATGATAAAAGCAGGTTTAAATTATAGTCATTATCGCTTAATAAAGCAATTAAGATGAGCTTTTCTACAACTTAAACTCGAATAATGCATTAGAGCTTGACCAATATGACTATATCCTTTCTTGTAACCGACCACTTACAACAAAATTATATTATGATATATAAAAAAGATAAAAAAGCTATTGACAAATCTTACCCCTCACTAATAAAATTGTCCATAGATTTTTATTCTCTTATTTTGTTACTTAATTGAGTGAAAATCTAAGATGTGATTTTGATGAATTACTTGGTTCATTAATTTTGAACTAAGCATGGCTATGAGAAGAAATGTAGTAAATGTTAAGGAGAAATTGTTTATGAAAAAGATTGTGCTAATTTTTTTAGCATCTTTATTGACTTTTTCATTAGTTTTCGCTTCTGAAAGTGAAAACTCTAACGTAACCACCACGTATTCCAATGCATACTTACTAGTATCACAGGAATATAGCTGGTTAAAATGTAATGTCGACTCAAATCTTTCTGACTCAAACTCAGTTTTCAGTCAGAATTATCTAAGTCTCATATTAAACCCGCAAACTACGAACAAAATGTAAAAGGAGATAAACCTTATGAAAAAAGCTATATTAGCAATCATGTTAAGCTTATTGTTAACAACTGTTTTCGCTTTAGACTATTCAATTGAATTGTTTGATACCTATGGCGACGGTTGGAATGGTGGAATGGTTTCAGTTCACGTAGCAGGTACACCTGCACTTACTGACCTTACAATCGAAGACGGTAATGGCCCAGAAAGCCATACTTTTGCTGTTGAACCAGGAGATATGGTAGAAGTTATCTACACTGCTGGCTCATGGTCTTCAGAAAATGAATATACTGTTTATGATGAAAACAGTCAAGTTGTTGCTCAATCAGGACTTGAAGGTACTGTACCTGAAAGTATCACTTTCTATGTTCCTCAAGAAGGTGCACCTGGTATCCCTACTTTAACAGCTCCTGCTAATGGTCTTGTTAATGTTGCTACCGATGTTAACTTAGTTTGGACTCTTGGAGAAAACACAGACCATGCAGTTCTTTATATCGCTGATAATGAAGATATGACTGATGCAACTGTTGTTGACCCTGCTACAGCTCCTTATGAAACTGACTTAGAATTAGACACTACTTACTACTGGAAAGTAGAAGCTGTTAGTCCTACTAATATTAGTATGTCTACTCCTATATGGCATTTCACAACTGCTGCTGTTGAAGGTATTACTACTGTTTCTATTGGAAACGGTACTAGTTCTTCTAACCAATATCCTTTCAACTTCTACTACAAAAATTCTGTTGCTGAAACTATCTATTTAGCTGATGAATTAAATATCGGTGGTTTGTTACAAGGACTTAGCTTCCATAATAACTTCGTAACAGATTTACCAGGCATGCCTGTTAATATCTGGGTTGGCGAAACAACTCAATCTGACTTATCAACTTATATCCCTGCTTCTCAATTAACTGCTGTCTTCTCTGGCACTGTTGATTTCCCTGCAGGACAAAATAATATTGCAATTGATTTTGACACTCCTTATAACTATGCAGGTGGAAACTTAGTTATCCTTACTGAAAGAGTTATGGATGAAGAATATTATTCATCAAGTGACAAATTCTATAACACTGAAACTGAATTAGCTGCTAGAACTCTTTACTGGCAAAGTGATACAGTTGATTTCGATCCTGAAACTGTTACTGATGGTACAGCTGTTGCTTTCATGCCTAACGTTGATTTATATTTCATCGTTGAAGGTATGGGTTCTGTTTCTGGTACTGTTACTGACGGTACTAATGGTTTAGAAGGTGTTGTTTTATCTATTGATGATACTAACTATCAAGCTGTTTCTCTTGCTGATGGCTCTTTTGAATTCCCATATGTTGCAGAAGGCCAAGATTATACTTTAACTGCTTCATTACATGGTTATTATGATGGCACAGCTACTTTCAATGTAGTTGAAGATCAAGAAACTATGGTTGATGTTACTATGACTATGCTTCCTAATGTAGAAGTTTCAGGTCAAGTTATCACTAATGACACTGGTGCTGGAATCCAAGCTCACGTTACTTTAACAGGTTATGAAACTTATGAAGCTGATACTGATGCAAACGGTTACTTCACTATTGCTGGTGTTTATGCTAACCAAACTTATGCTGGTACTGCTGTTGCTGAAGGTTACCAACCTGGTTCATTTGAAGCTGTTGTTGTTGATGCTGATTTAGATTTAGGTACTATCTTAGTTACTGAAACTCTTTTCCCTGCTTCAAACGTTGTTGCTGCTTTAGATGGTGATGATGCTGTTGTTACATGGGATGCTCCTAACCCTAACGTTGGCGAAAATGTTCAAGAAGGTTTTGAAGGTACATTCCCTCCAACTGACTGGTCTACTGTTGTAACTAACACAACTCAATCATGGACTCAATACGAAACTGTTTCATTTGATACTGGTGATATCGTTCCTACTGAAGGTATGTATCAAGCTGGTGTTATGTGGGATTACGGTGCACAAGATGAATGGTTAATTACTAATTCAATGAACTGTCCTGCTGGAAATCTTACTTTTGATTTCTACGGAACTTATGGTTCAGAATATGGCGATAACTATTATGTGAAAGTTTCTACTGATGGTACAAACTGGACTCCTATCTGGAATGCTTCAGATTTCCCTGCTGGTGATAATCATTATGATACACCTATCGCAATTGATTTAAGTGCTTATGCTGGACAAAATGTTCAATTTGCTTGGAACTTTGTTGATGGTGATGGTCAAGGACTCTGGTATGCTACATATATCGATAATGTTAATATCGGTGGAAGAAGAATTAGAGCTAATGAACTTACTGCTGTAAGTAAAGCTGTTAAAACTCCTAGCGCTTTAAGAGTTGCTAGTAGAAATAAAAAGAATCCAAATGAACCTGCTTATATGCCAATTGCTGGTATCAATAACTCACGTGCATTTGAATCTTATAATGTATATCGCTTCTTAATCGAAGATGAAGCTAATATGGATAACTGGACTTTAGTAGCTGAAGAAACTACTGCTCTTACTTATACTGATACTGATTGGTCAACACTTCCTGTTGGCTTCTATAAATATGCTGTTAAAGCTGTTTATACTAATGGTGCTGAAGCTAATGCAGCTGTTTCTAACTGGTTACAAAACTCAGCTATGGCTGAAGTTACTGTAAATGTTGATTCTAACTTAGGTGATGTTATTGCTGATGCAAATATCTCTTTAATGGCTCAGGTTCCAAATCCTGACGGCGAATATGATATGTATAATGCAATGACTGATGCTACTGGTACTGCTGTAATTTCTGTTAATGTTGGCATGTATGATATTAGCATTACTGCTTCTGGTTTCACTTCTTATAGTAGTGAAGTTGATGCTTCTGCTGATGTTACTGTTGATGCTACTTTAGATGAATTAGCATTACCTCCAACAGCTGTTGTTGCTGAACAAGTTGAAGAAGATGCTGTCATTACTTGGGGCGAACCAGGTGGTGGTGGAGCTGGCGAATGGATCACTAAAGGTGCTGAAGAAAATAACGACGGTATCGGTACTGGTTCTGCTGCAACCTTCCATTTTGCTCATATGTACACTGAAGCTGAATTAGCTGATTATCAAGGTATGTACATCAACTCAATGAAAATCTTCCCTAGAGAAGCTTCTGCTACTTATACTTTAAAAGTATATGGTGGTGCTGATGGTAATACTGAATTATATAGCCAAGCTGTTACTGAATTCACTAACGAAGCTTGGAATGAATACACATTAGATTCTTCTGTTGCTATCCCAACTGAAGGTCCTTTATACATTGGTTACTATTGTGATGCTCCTACTGGTTATCCTGGTGGTTGTGATGCTGGTCCTGCTGTTCCTGGTGGAGACATGGTTAAATTAAACGACCAAGCTGATTGGGATGTTTTATCTGAAATAGCAGACATCAATATTAACTGGAACATCCAAGCTTATGTTTCATGGGCTAGAGGTGGCCAAGTTGCTAGTGAAGGTAGAAGACTTATCCAAAAAGAAACTTCACAAGCTACTAACGATGCAAGAATCGTTCGTGGAAACTTAGCTCCTATCACAAACCCAACTCTCGTTTCTGATAGAGAATTATTAGGTTATAAAGTATGGAGATTCTTAGCTATCGACCAAGGTAATGAAGCTAACTGGACTCTTCTTACTAATGATATGATTACTGACTTAACTTATACTGATACAGGATGGGATGCCTTAGATTCAGGTACTTATAAATTTGCTGTTAAAGCTAACTATACTAATGACAATATGTCTCCAGCTGCTTTCTCAAATGTTCTTCTTAAAGACATGTATGGAACAGTTGATGGTATGGTTACTGTAGAAGACGGTGGTGCTCCTATCAATGGTGCTAGTGTTACTTTAGATGGTAATACTGTAACTACTGATGCTTCTGGTTACTTCATCTTCACAGAAGTTTTAGCTGGTGAATATCAAATCTCAGCTTCTGCTGCTGGTTATGTTGGGGAAACTCAAACTGCAACTGTTATTGGTACTCAACTTACAACAGTTAACTTTGAACTTGCTACTTCAAACATCCTTATTAGTGATGGTTTTGAAACTTATCCTGATTTTGCTTTAGAAGCAGCTCCATGGACTTTAATCGATGGCGACCTTTCAGGTACTTATTCAATTACTAACACTACTTGGGCTAATGCTGAAGCTCCTCAAGCTTATATTGTATTCAATCCTTCAATGACTACTCCTCCTCTTACAGATGAGGCTTATGCTGCATACGAAGGTAGCAAATATATGGCTGCTTTTGCTTCAACTACTCCTGCTAACAACGATTGGATGATTACTCCTGAATTTACTTTAGGTGACTCTGGTTCATTCAACTTTATGGGTAAATCAATCACTGATCAGTATGGTCTTGAAAGATTCAATGTTCTAGTTTCTACTGGTTCAACAAATCCTAATGACTTTACTTCTATCTCAGGTGGAACTTATATTGAAGCTCCAATTACATGGACTCAGTATTCTTATGGTTTAGATGATTATGCTAACCAAACTATTAGAGTTGCTATCCAATGTGTATCAAATGATGCATTCATCTTCATGGTAGATAATGTTGAAATCGATGCTCCTGGTGGAACTCCTAATAATCCTGAAGTTACTCCTGTAATTTCTCAACTCATTGGTAACTACCCTAACCCATTCAACCCTGAAACAAGTATTGCTTTCTCAACTAAAGAAAATGGTCCTGTATCTATTGATATCTACAATGTTAGAGGTCAAAAAGTAAGATCACTTCTTAATGAAAATAAAGAAGCAGGAAACCACACTGTTGTTTGGAATGGTAAAGATGATAATGGTAAGAATGTTGCTTCTGGTGTATTCTTCTACAGAATGAAATCAGGAAAATATTCTTCAACCAAGAAAATGATTCTTATGAAATAATATTACTGGTAAAGCTTGCATTTATGTAAGCAAACCTCTAATAGAAATATATAAGCCCTGCAAATGCAGGGCTTTTTTTGCTTGTTAACAAACTCCCGATTTATCGAAAGCCCCAAAAAATAAATTTTGGCTCTTGTTCAAGTCTGGTGTTTAAACCCAAATAATACATTATTTATCATTTTATTAAACCCTTACAGGGTAATATCTTTGGGCTAGCCATCATTACCCAGGGTTGCGATACTTTCAGCATCTTACCCTGGGCTAAATTATTTTATCCCTTTCAGGGATTTTTGATGAATCAAAATAGTAATGAAATATTCTCATTTTCCTATATTATTCCCACCAGACTTGAACTTGAACCGTATAATTTTACTGATAGGAGTACGTTTTGCTTGCAAAAAAAAGCTAATAGATAAAAATCTACTAGCTTTGTTTGCTTTCATTCAAATTTTTTGAATTATTTTGTTTTTACATATTCTGCTAAGAGTTTGAGGGTATTTTCTACACCAGATCTATGAGTTCTTTCATAGCCATGAGAAGCAAAAACACCTGGTCCGATTAAGCCATGTCTAATATCATAACCAGCTCTTAAGGTAGCTTCCACATCAGAACCATAAGCTGGGTAAATATCTAAAGCGTGTTCTAACTTCATATCTTCTGCAATTTTAATCAAATCATTAGTTAGATCATAATCATAAGGTCCGCCACTATCTTTAACACAGATTGAGACTTTATACTCATCAGTTGTCAAATCATCTCCAACAGCTCCCATATCAACTGAAATCATATCACAAGTATCTTCAGGGATACCAGCTGAACCACCATGACCAACTTCTTCATAGGTAGTGAATAATAAAGAAAGCTTGCGTGATAAGGTTATCTCTTTATCTGCAATCATCTTAGCTAAAGAAATCAGCAAACCTGCAGAAGCTTTATCATCTAAGTGGCGGGATTTAATGAAGCCTGATTTAGTAACTTTTGTTCTAGGATCAAGAGAAATAAAATCACCAACCTTAATTCCTAATTTTTCTACATCTTTCTTGCAAGTTACTTTTTCATCTAAGATTATTTCCACAGTCTGGTCGTTTCTTGTCATTGAACCAACATCTTTGTAAACATGAACTGCTGGATGGGTTAAGTAAGCAGTACCTTCATATTCTTTACCAGTACGAGTATGAATTATAACATTTTCATTTTCAATATTGTTTTCAGGGTAACCACCAATCCTAGTGTGTCTAATTCTACCATTACCTTTTATGGCTCTCACCATTGCTCCCAAGGTATCAACATGGGCTGCAAGCACTAGATGGTTACCTTGCCCTCCTAATTCTACTAGGACAGCTTTTTTTCTTGTATATTTAGGTTCAAAACCTAAGTCTTTAAAGGTCTTCATAAGGTATTCAGTAGCTTTTAATGTGAAACCAGATGGACTAGGAATCTTACATAATTCAACTATCTGTTTTACTGCGAAATCTGTATATTTTTTCATATTTTCCTCTTTTTATACTTTTTTTTCTTTTACTAATTCTGCAAAATATTCATAAGTTCTGTCCCAACTTGCCTCTGCCTCTTTAGGAAAGAAACAAGCAGGAAGCTGTCTTTTTGATCTATGATATTCAAGGCATTCACAACAGACACCTTTTCTAGTACAAGCTGGATAGGTGCAATTGCAGTTTTTCATATTATCGTTTTTTTTACATTCCATTATATATCTTCTACCTCCGAATAGAGTACTGTTGACCATATTTCAGGTTCAGGTTTCTTGGTCATGTATGGTTCAAACTCAGCTAATATTTTCTTGAATATGCCAGTTTTCATAAAGTCTTCAGCATACTCTTTTTCAGCCCAAGTTCCAATTGCCATAGCTTGGCCATCAGCTTTTGCTAGGAATTGCATTCTCACAAATCCTTGTCTCTCTTCGGCTTCTTCTAAAACTTCTTCTTGCCATTTCTCAATACATTCTGTCATTTTTTCAGGTATAAAATAATATCGCATTGTAGCTGTATACATAATTTTCTCCTATAGGTCATTTTCTGCATCTGGACTTTTAATTGTCAATTGTTTATTTGCTCTAGCACCTAACTCCTTCATTTTTTCAGCTCTCTTGATAAGATTTCCTCGTCCACTGGATAACTTATTCATAGAAGCATTATAGTTGCTGGATAAATCTTCGATGTTCTTACCAATTTTTTCTAAATCAATTATGAAATTACAGAATTTATCATACATCTTACCACCTTCTTCGGCAATCTGTATCACGTTCTTTGTTTGATATTCACTTCGCCATATTTGCTTTATCATCTGCAAGACGTATATCAAAGTTGAAGGGCCTACAATCATAACATTTTTTTCCATTGCCTCTGAAAACATTTGATTGTCATTCTCTAAGGCTAAGAGGTAAGCAGACTCTATTGGTATGAACATTAGGACATGGCTAATTGTGTTGATACCATCTAACTTTTGATACTCTTTTGCTGATAGTTCATTAGCATGTTTCTTAACAGAAATTAGGTGTTTTTTTAAAGCATTTTCTTTTTCTAAAGAATTTTCTGAAGAAATAAACTCTTCATAAGCAGTCAATGATGTCTTAGCATCAACAACTATATCTCTTTCTTCGGGAAGTTTTATAACGACATCAGGATACCTGTTATTGTTTTCCTTATCAATATAATGGGACTGGGTAAAATACTCAATATTCTTAGTTAAACCAGAATCTTCTAAAACTCTCTCCAGTTTCATTTCTCCCCAATTTCCTTGCTTCTTTGGGTCTCGCTTTAAAGCATTTGTTAAATTCTTAGCTTCTTTATTAAGTGTTTCATTTAAAGTTCTCAAATTTAAAATTTCACTCTTGAGAGATGCCCTATCCTTATTCTCACTATCATAAACCTGGTCTATCCTTTTCCTAAATTCTTCAAGTTGACTCTTCATAGGATTTAATAGATTTGTTATACTCTCTTGATTAGTCTCCTTAAATTTGGAAGTCTTTTCCTCAAATATCTTGTTGGCTAAAATCTCGAAATCTCTCTTGAGATTCTCCTTAGCCTCAGTTAAGATGGCCAGCTTTTCTGCAAAAGCCTTCTCTTGTTCCTCTGCCTTGGTTAAGAGAGTTGCCTTAGCTTGCGATAGCTCATTCTTTGCTTTCTGTAAAAGCCTTACTTCCTCACCTAGTTTTTCAATACTAGTATTTTTCTCATCAATATTTAGCTTATACTCTGAATTCTGACTACGTAAACTTGCCACTTCTTCTGAAATTGCTGAATACTTGTCTTGGTAAACTCTTAGTTCTTGATTAAGTCTTTGTTCATTCTCTAACTTATTCTTTAAAACTTGAATCTCAATCCCACTTTCATTTACTTGTTTTGATAAAAGAGCTAGCTTTTCCTGATAGTCTTCTTGCAATTGGTTTTTTAAGCGTGCTTCTTCAAGCGATATCTGGGATTTGAATAGCTTACGCTGAACAAAAGTTCCAGTAAGAACTCCTATTAAACCACCGACCAATAGAGCAATTATAGTGATAATTAAATCTGGCATTAGACCTCCTGTAAAAGCAATCTTATGAATAGTCATTAACTATAATAAGCTAGTAGAACCTTTTAAAGCTTGCCAAAGTCTTTTATAAAAGCCTATTACATAATTAGCTATAACAATATTTTTATCTTTTTTTAATTATCAAATTATTATAAATACTTGTCAAATTTTTTCTAAACTTTTTTCCAATTTAATCAAAAAGGTAAGCTTGCTGATTTTATGCAAACTTAGATGATTATTAATAAATAATGGCTCTCTCTCAAATAGACTTGAGGAAGACCGGCCTTATCAATACCCCTATCATCCATAATCCTTCCTTTACAGTCTTTCGATGAAACTGGGACTTTCATCGAAAGACTGTAAAGGAAGGATTATGGATGGTAAGTGGGAGATTAGGGCCTAATTCTCTTGTCAGAGGGATAAGAGAAGGCCATCTTCTTCTTTTTTTCTTTTTTCTTTCTGACAGTGATATCCAAACTGCCAAAAAATAAATAAATAAATAAATAAAAATGCGAAATGAATATTGTTGTCTCTCTAGGGCTAAGATTTCCTTGGTCTCTGTAACAAGAGTGTCTTGCGACACTGCCTATAATATTTTAATAGTAACAAGCTTACAGCTTGGTGCGGAGAGAAGGTCGACCGTCCGACTGAGAGGCAATCATAACTAAAAGCAATCCTGATAAAATGTCAAGAAAACCTAAAGAAGGGCAATATTATCCCAAATAATGCAGTAGACCTTTGTGAATAGCACTATATTCTTCTGCAAAAGTAACTTCCATAATTTCTCCGAATATATAAATTATATGCGTCAAAATTCTGTAAGCTATTTTGCTAGAATAATCTGCACTCTTCACTAAAGCTCTACTACACTATCTGGGATTATCGACTTCTTTAAGGATAAACTATTGAAGAAGGTGGCTTGATGGTTGAACAGTCTCTAATTTAGATAATATTTAATTAGTAAAAATATTATTGACAAGAAATATTTGTAGCTTTTTAGTTAACCTTATTTTACTAAAGTGAATCAAAAGCCTTTAGTAGTGATAAAACAACACTAAGAATACATTGTGATTTTAGATAATCTTGAGAGGAGAACATTTATGAAAGAAAAAATTATACTAATTAGCTTAATGTTACTAGTATCAATGAATTTTTTATTTGCTGAGGTTGAAATTATTAATAATGCTAGTAATAATGAGGTAAGGTTAGTTAATAATTGGGAAAGAGAGATAAGTATTGATTACAAATTAAATCATTTATCAGCAAGGATTTATACTTGCCCTGAGGGAGACTTCACCCAATTATTCCTGGATAATTATGGTTTAACAGGTGAGCTAGGTAAGCCTCAACTTCCTTATAGTTCTAAAATTATAGTAGTACCTGAAGGAGCAAAAGTAATAACTCAATTAAAAATAGGTCAAACAAGGCAAATAAACTTGTCTGATAAAGGCTTAACAAATAAAATTTTTCCTGCTCAGGCTCCTGTATCAAAGAGTTCCAGACCAGAAGATATTGAGTTTGTGTTAGATAATCAAATCTATCAAACAGGTGATTTTATTGATCAAGAAAAAGTTATAGTAAAAGAAATTGGTTATCAGAGAGGAATGAGGCTTTTCCAAGTTAACTACTATCCTGTTGCCTATAATCCAAGTACAAATACTATTGCCATAATCAATGAAGCAAGTTTGAATATTAAATTTGAGGGAGCTGACCTTGTTGCAAGTCAGTATCTAAGAGACAAAACTTTCTCTCCTGCCTTTGAGGTAAATTATCCTTCAACAATCTTTAATTATAGAAGTAATCGTTCTAGTTTGGAATCATATCCTTTAGGTTATATAGTAGTAGCCCCCAATAATTATTTAGATACCTTAGAAGCTTTTATTGAATGGAAAACTCAACAAGGTTATGATGTTACTGTCTTAGATACTGATATAGTTGGGACAAGTACTGCAGCTATTAAATCTGCTATTTCTAATATTTGGGACAGTGCTACACCAACAAATCCAGCACCTTCTTACCTGTTAATCTGTGGGGATGTAGAACAGGTCCCTGCTTTTGCTAGTACTACCCTATCAGGACATATTTCAGATTTATCATATGTTAGATTGGAGGGTTCAGATTATCTACCTGAGATGTATTATGGAAGATTTTCTGCTACTAACACAAGTCAGCTATCTACAATCGTGAATAAAACTTTAATGTATGAAAAATATGAAATGCCTGATCCTTCATATTTAGAGAGAGCAACACTAATAGCTGGTGTTGATGCTTCCTGGGCTCCAACCCATGGAAATGGAACAATAAACTATGGTTCTCAGTATTACTTCAATGCTGCCCATGATATTGATGCTACAAGCTATTACTATCCTGAATCAGGCTCGAGTGAAGCTAGTATTATTGCGGATGTTAATGCAGGATTAGGTTATTTAAACTATACTGCTCATGGTTCTGAAACCACTTGGCACGATCCCCACTTTTCAGTCAGTGATGTTAATAGTCTAACCAACTCCCAGCAATATCCTGTTGTGGTAGGTAACTGTTGTTTAACTAACCATTTTGATACCTCAACAAGTTTTGGGGAATCTTGGTTAAGAGCTACTAATGGAGCAGTTATCTATATTGGTGGTACTAACTCTACTTATTGGGATGAAGATTATTGGTGGTCTGTTGGTCACTTTTCGAATACTAACACAGCTAACCCAACTTATGCAGGAACAGGTCTGGGTATGTTTGATGCTCTCTTCCATGAGAATGGTGAAGAATATGTAAACTGGGTTAATTCTGCTGGTTCTATGGTCTATAGAGGCAATATGACTGTTCAAGGTTCTTCTTCTGATAAACAAGAATACTATTGGGAGATTTATTCAATAATGGGAGACCCTTCTTTAATACCTTATATTGGTATTCCTGATGCCCAAAATCCTTCCTACACTAATACTCTTTTTATAGGATCTAGCTCATTAGATGTTACAGCTGCTCCTTATTCTTATGTTTCCTTAACAGTTGATGGGGTAATTATCGGTACCCAAATACTTGATTCAAACGGTTCTGGAAGTGTTAATTTCCCTGCTTTAACAACTCCTCAATCTGTAAAAATGGTTATTTCTCGAGTTGACTATCAACCATATATTGCAGATATTCAAGTTGTTACAGCTGATGGACCATATCTTACCCTCTCAGATTATTCATTTAATGATGCTAATAATAATGGCCTCTTAGAATATGGTGAAAGTGCTTCATTAAACTTAGTTATCGAAAATATCGGAACTGCTACGTCTCCTTCAGGGACTATTACTTTCAGTGAGTCAGATCCATACATAAATTTAACTTCAACTTCAGCTTCAGTAACTGCAATAAGTTCTGAAGGAAGTATTAATATCAACAACGTTATTAACTTTGCAATAGCTAATAATATCCCTAATAATCATACCATGAATCTTTCTTATGTGATTTCAGCAGGTGGTGAAGTATATTCAGGTAATCTTACTCTCACAGGAAAAAGCTATGAGATGGAGATTAATGCAATTACTATTGATGATTCAGCTTTAGGGAATGGTAATAATGTTATTGATGCAGGTGAATCCTTCTCTATCATTGCGACAGTGGAAAATGTCGGAGCTGCTATTTCACCATTAATTAGTGCTTCCATTGCTGATGCATCTTATATAACTTATGTTAATTCAACAGCCACAATAGCTGCTATATCAGCCGGTTCAAGTAACCAAGTTATCTTCAGTGCTACTGCCTCCAACACTATTCCTGCTGGAGAAGAAGTTACTTTCACAGTAACAGCTCCTTATCTAAATGGTAATCTTGAGTTTAGTCAAGACTTCTTAGCTGCTCTTTTACAAATAGGAGAGGGAACAGTAACAGAAGTTCATCTGCCAATAGAACCATATTATGGCTACACTTATAGTCAATCAATCTATACAGCCTCGGAATTAAATTTAGGCGTATCTCAGATTAACAAGATTGCTTATCATTATAATGGTAACAGCACTTGGACAGATAACATAGTTGTCTATATGGGAAATACTACAAAAACTAGTTTTTCTTCTACTTCAGACTGGATTGCCTTAGCAAATATAACAGAAGTTTATAATGGTACGTTTACAGCTCCTGCTACAGCAGGTTGGGTAGAAATTACCTTAGATACTCCATTTACCTATGATGGAAGTAGTAATTTAGTAATAGGCATTGATGAAAACACTTCAGGATATCATGCAAGTGATGATGAATTCTACTGTTATAGCAGTGGTTCAAATAGGAGTATCTACTATTATAGCGATTCAATAAATCCTGATCCTGCTTCTCCTGTTTCAGGGAATTTATCAGGAAACAACCCCAATATTCGTATTTTTGCTTCTTCAACTTCAGCAGAACCAAACATCGTCTTAAATACAACTTCACTTGATTTTGGAGAAGTGATTCTGGGTAATTCTGTTACTCGTGATTTCACTATTACTAATACAGGTGGAGCAAGCTTAATTGGAACTA
Source organism: Cloacimonadales bacterium (SeqCode) (assembly GCA_963663475.2). GTDB lineage: Bacteria > Cloacimonadota > Cloacimonadia > Cloacimonadales > JAFGVF01 > JAEKNW01. The sequence goes on from CAXXJV010000001.1 coordinate 815,197, forward strand.
TTATCTTACCTGATAACTTCACTTTTGCTACTAGAAACAGTGAAAAAGAAGTAGTAAACACCAGAACAAGTTCTCAGAACTTTACTTTACCTGCAGGAAATAACCAAACTTATAGCATAATTTTCACTCCAACAACTGAGCTTTGCTATAACAGTAATATTGAGATTAGTCATAATGCTGATCAATATTCTTCTTATATCTCTCTTGTAGCATGTGGAATAAAACCTACTTATTCATCAGAGACAAGACTTATTACAAAAACTCTAGCTCCTGATACTCAAGATACTTATAACTATGTAATTAATAATGTAGGAAGTGGTGACTTAGAAGTGTTAGTAGAAATTACTGATGCAGATAGATATACTGGGGGACCTGATGCTTATGGTTACACTTGGAAAGACAGTAATGAAGCAGGTGTAACTTATAATTGGATTGATATTTCTGCTACTGGAACTATAATTTCGGAAGGAGATGATACTTCAGAAGCAATGACTCTTCCTTTTACCTTCTCTTTTTATGGTGAAGAATATACTTCTCTAAATGTCTCCTCTAATGGATTCTTATCATTTACCTCAACCTCTTCGGTTTATTCAAATCAGACTATTCCTAATTCAGCTGATCCTAATGCTATCATTGCTCCTTTTTGGGATGATTTAAAACCTTATGGAACTATTTGGGGGAATGTATATTACCAAAACTTCTCTACCTATTCGGTAATTCAATGGGAGAATGTATCTCACTTTAGCTCTTCTCAACCTACAGATAATGAGACTTTCCAAGTTATCCTCTATAACAATGGAGATATTAAATATCAATATCAAACTGTTGAAAATAACACCTCTTGCACTGTAGGAATAGAAAATCAAGCAGGTGATGATGGTTTATTAATCAACTATAACAGTGACTTCTTAGTAGATGAGTATGCTCTCTTAATTTCTGCAGGGGGAGTAAGTCCTAATTGGTTATCTCTAACTAATGATAACTTATTAATTCCTGAAGGTTCTTCTGAAACTATTACTTTAAACTTTGATGCTAATGGCTTAGAATTAGGGACTTATAACAAGAATCTCTATTTGATAACAAATGACCCTGATCATGAAGAGTTTACTATTCCTGTAACACTTATTGTTGGTGGAAGCAGCCAAGCAGATATCTTAGTTGATAAACAAGAGATTGATTTCGGAAGTGTTACTGCAGGTGAATTTATCATGGAAACTATAACTATTACTAATATTGGAGGAGAAACTTTAACCGGCAATATTAGTGCTGATAATGGTTTTACCATAACTGAAGCTAGAGCAAATACTTCCAAAAATGAGATTATGGCTGCTCACCAAGCAATGAGAAGAATACGCAACTTTGATTTTTCTCTTACATCAGGAACTAGCAAATCTTATGATGTCAGCCACTCAACTGTAACAGCAGGTTTATTCTCAGGAAACATTACTATTACTTCCAATGACCCTGAATCTTCCCTGATAACACTTCCACTGACATTAGAGGTTATAAATCCTGCTCAGATAGATGTAAATCCTCAAAGTCTGGCTCTTAATTTACAGCCTGAACAAAGTGCTGATAGAACAATCTCTATTAGTAATCTAGGTGATCTTGATTTAACCTGTTCTCTTAATCTCCAAGTAAGCGGAGCAAGGGAAGTAACAGAAATATTCACTGCTAACTTTGATAATCATGATTTATCTGATTGGTCTATTGATTATCTCTACTCAGCAGACCACACTTGGCATATTGCGGATGATTATAGTGATTCAAGTATTGATGGAAGCTCTTTCCTATTCATCGATAGTGATGCCACAGGATCTAGTGTTGATTTCGATGATACTATTGAGACCCCAACTTTCAATGTTAGTGCTTATGAAGAGATAACCATTGAATTTGATCATTACTTTAATTCTTATCAATCAGAAATAGCTGATGTGGATTTCTGGACAGGTAGTCAGTGGATAAATATTGGTAGATGGCAAGGTGAAGATATTGGTGCCTGGTCTGTTCCATCACAATTCAACCATACCCTTACTAATAATGGATATACAGATGTAAAACTAAGATTCCATTATTATGAAGCAAACTATGATTGGTACTGGGCTATCGACAACTTAGTCGTCTCTGGACAAGGAAGTCCTACACCTCAATGGGTTACTTTACCAAGTCAGTATAACAATCTTACTATCACTCCAGAAAATAGTGAAGATATTACTCTTAACTTCACTTCTGTTGATTTTATTGCAGGTCAATACACAGCTAGTCTTAATATTCAATCAAATTCTGCTGCAAATAACTTTTTAAGTATTCCAATAACTTTGACTGTTAGTGAACTAGAGAATGAACCAGACTGGCAACCAGTAATCTATCCTAACAACAGTGCTACTATTTATGCAGAAGTTACTCACCTAAGCGATGAAATAGCTGTTGATGATATAGTCTCTGCCTGGGTTGGAGATGAATGTCGTGGACTTGGTCAGATTGTTATAGTTAACAGAAGTCAAGCCTTTACAACTATCGTGGTTCAGTCTAATGGAACAACTGAAAATGTCTATTTTAAATTATATGATAGATCTGCTGATATAGTGGAAGAAGAATCTAATTCAACTCCTGTTACTAGTGGACAAGTAGTAGGTTCAGCTCAAGTACCATTCACCATAAATATAGGTGTAATCGAACTAATTGCTCCTAATTATTTAGAAGTTCAAGTGGTAAACAGCCTAGCATCTCTTAATTGGTTAAGTGTTCCTAATGCAGATTATTATAAAATCTATTTCTCAACAGATTTAAGTAATTGGATTGAACTAGCAGACACCAATAATACTTCTTATCAACATAATCAACCACGGTCTAATACAGAAGCCTATTTCTACAAGATTAAGGCAATTAAGAATTAAGCATAAAAGATATAATTAGCTAGGGACGTTGAAAAACGTCCCTCTTTTGCTTTATAAAGCACCATTCTGGATATTAACCCAAATAATACAGTAGCTCTTTGTGATTAGCACTCTTCAATAAAGTTCTATACACTTTGGGATTAAGCTCTTGCAAGGTAATGAAAGTTCTCTACTAGAAAAGCAATAATTTCGATACCTAGCAAATTTAATTGAACAACTTTCTTCTTTTTAAGCCATTTGAGGTGGTTAGCAGAATTAGTTAAATTAAGGTCATATAAGAGAGAAATTGTAGAGTTAATTTTTGGAAAAGCATCTTCAATATTTTTAGAAAGATAATCTGGAGATTGTAAAAGTACGGACTGTATAATTTGATACATTGATGTATTTGGTCTTCTGAAAATTCTATTAAGATTATTTTTATCTAGTTTGAGAAGTCTATTTTTCCATTTACTTGCCTTAACTTTTCTTTGCAGGAGCTGATTAGTAAATTTAGGATTAGTGGAAGGTATATCTTTTAAATAGGACTCATTTCCAGTAAAAATATTAGAAATAATTGCTTCCATAAAGATTTTTTGTTCAGCTCTTTGCTGTCTACAAGTATTATTTAGGAATTCCATAATTCTTCTATCAAAAAGAGGCATGAAAACTTCAATATTGTTAAAACGGTAATTATTAGAAGTATTAATAATATACTTATGTTGCCTATTTTCGATATTCCACCTGTCATAATTACTATCATAAGCTTGATCTTTAAAGTGAGACATGGAAGACTTAATATTAGCAAGTAGGATATCTTTAAATTTTGGTGAAGATATAAGGCTTTGATTACATTGAGAATGAATTATCTTGTTGATTAATTGCTCTTGATTTTTAATAGGGAGTGAATCTTGATAGGGTGGTCTTAACCAAAAACTAGTAAAGCCAGTGGTAAGCCACTGCGTAGATCCTTTAAGAGAATTACTTACCAGCCAGTCACTTTCAAAAGGTAATGATCTAGCTAAGAAACCACTATCTAAGAAGTTTTTAAGTTTACTCCCCGTAAAATAAGGAGCTAGATTCATTCTATCAAAATAAAACATTTGGTGTTTAATCTGAGATTGGTCAGCTATTTGATTTACTATTTTAGTATCTGGATTATCTTGGCTACCATAAGTGAGACTTGAGAAGGAAGTTTTATTCTTTCTAAAAAGTGAAAGAATGAGACGGGAGTCGATACCACCTGTCAAAGCTAGAATACTTGTTGAGAAATTCTTGGGTATTAGGCTAAGAAAGATATCTGACAAATCGCTTTTATCTCTTACCTTGCTACTTTGTAAGTCAATAGAAAACCATTCTTGTCTCGTGATATTCTTCTGGATAGAGTCATAGGTATAGAGATTACCTGGCAGGCATTCCTTGATATCGGAGTAGATTGTTTTATCTCCATAACAAAAGCCAGAAGCAAGCAAACAAAGAATATTTTCATCACTTAGTTTAGAAAGTTTACCTTCTTTAGAAGGGGCTAAAAGGAGTTCAAAGTTAGGAAGATCTCTATAAAATAAGGAATAACCACCAAAATGGTCAATACCAAAATAGGTTTTTGATTCTGAATTTATAGCAAATCTAAAAGAACCATTTAAGTCAGATATAACCTGATAAGGATTGCTATCTTGCAATAAAAGCTCAAGCTTAGCACTTGCAGCTTGATCTTTAAAGATCAGATTATCTATAATAAAATATCCAGTAAAAAACTTAACTTTATACAATATTTATCTCCTTGATGAGTAGATAAAAATCTTATAAAAATATGGCAAGAAAAATATCAGATAATTTATTTATTGACGATTGAAAGATAAGATGATAAGTTCGTTTCAAATTAAATTGAGGAGCTATAATGCGGAAATACTATCTTATTCTTCTTTTTTTTGGAACCATTGGTTTACTCATAGGTAAATCATATTATGTAAAGGATTTTATTAGCAATATAGATGTTAATCTAGATGGCAGTCTTAATATTGAAGAAAGTATGTCTTATCAATTTGATGGAGGTCCTTTTCGCTGGGTTAATAGAGATGTTAGGTCTCCTCGGAAAGGTTTTATTCTTTTAGAGGAAGCCTTGATTGATGGGAAGCTCTTAAAGATGGGGAGTGGGCCAGGAACTATTTCCTTAAAAAAATCAGACCACCTAAAAGTTAAATTTAATTTAGCTAATATCTCAGATCAGTTAGTAAAATTTACCTTGAAATATAAAGTCTATAATGCCCTTGTTACTAAAGGAGAAAAAGCAGTTTTGGCTTGGACTCCTCTACCTGATAGATACAAGTTCCAGATAAAAAAAGGGAAAGTAATTCTTAACTTCCCAGACCAAATACCTGTAAGCAAGATAGTTAATTTCTTGGAGGAAGTTGATGGTGTTACATATAAAGAAGAAGGAAATAGTCTTATTTGCTCATTTAAGAATCTCTCAGGTGAATCATTTGAGATTGAATCTAACCTACCCTTAGATGAGATGCAACTCATAACTTATCCTTCTCCCCAAAAGAGTTCATCTCTAGAAGATAGCTATCCTAATTATAGCTCTTATATAAGCTTATATAAGTTTTTAATCTTAGGCTTAATTCTATTTTTAATATATGTGATTTTTGTTTTGATAATCCGCTATGATAAGCAAATCAAAAAATTACCTAAAGTAACTAAACTTCCTTCTCACAAGCATCCTTCTTTGGTAGCAAGACTCTTACAAGTTGGGTCTGACGACTTGAATTTAATCCCTGTTTTGATGCATATGGCGATTAAACAACTTATAGTTTTTACCCAAATGACCAATAAAAAGGGGAAAACAATCAAGGACTACTATGTCGATATAGCTAGTGACTTAACTAAGGCTGATGATTTTGATCTAGCTTACCTTGATTTGTTGAAGAAGCATGAAGAAAGAAAGAAGAAAAGAATAGAACTAAAATCTCTGGTAACTAATTCCTATAAATACAAGAAGGATGTTTTAAAAGTAATAAATCAGAAATTTGATGAGACTGGTTTTGTTGATATTCAAAAGAAAAAGAAATATTATCAAAAAGTTATCTTCTTCTTTATTCTTTTAATAATAGGAGTTGTTGCTTCTATCTTAGGGGCTATCTTCTTTACTAAAGGTTTTGCCTTAGCACCAATACCTGCTTTTATTATCATGTCCTACTGGGTTTATATGATGCTACACTTAGATGATAAGGTAATTCTTAGTTCTCTTGGCTACAGTAAATGGAAAGAATGGAAAGCCTTCCGAAATTATATAAGTAAAGCTCTAAGAAATAAGGCTGATGATTTAGATCCTAATGATTCTGAACTTGTCTTTCCTTATATACTCATAATGGGTTATGGTCAGCAATATTTACGTTATTTTAAAAAGAAAAATATTGAACTTAACTTCCCTAATCTAGGTGAAATTGCCGATGATATTGAATCCTTAAATACTCTGATAACAGTAGTAGTTGTAACTTCTGCAACAAGCGGTGGAGGTGGTGCTACTAGTGGTGGCGGAGGTGGTGGAGTTAGTGCTGGTTAGTTTATCCTAAATAATGCAGTAGAGCTTTGTGAATAGCACTATATTCTTCTGCAAAAGTAACTTCCATAATTTCTCCGAATATATAAATTATATGCGTCAAAATTCTGTAAGCTATTTTGCTAGAATAATCTGCACTCTTCACTAAAGCTCTACTACACTATCTAGGTTTATAAAAAATAATCATAATGGAGGAAACATGAAATCTATAATAATAGTAATTTTATTAGTAGTCTTTTCATCTGCTTTTGCTCAGTCTTACAGTGATCATATGAGTGATTTTGAAAAATATAAACAAGAACAAAATCAACAAGAGGAAAACTATTATAAGTTTGCTCAGAACTTTAAGGCTTATCAGGATGAACACTTTATAAAATATGAATCCTATATTGAAGATATTTGGGGAGACTTTAAAGAATCATCACCTAAAACTTGGGTAGGATATTCAGAAGATTTTTCAGGTAGAACATCAGTAGATTTTGATTCATCAAAGGTTGTGGTCGAAGTAGTGGTTGATGCCGATTCTGATGATGCGGAAGTTAAACAGAAATTAGAAGCTCTAACCAAGAAAATATTAGAAGAAAAAGACGAGACTGGTACAAGAATTCTAGAAGGTCAAGTAGCTTCTCCAAAGGATTCCAATAAGGCAATATCTCCTTCTGATGCTAAAGAGGTTGTTGAACAAGCTAAGATTGTGGAAAAAGAAATTAATGGTAAGAAAGTATATTCAATTAATCTTGATTTAGTATCTGATAGCGATAAGAAAAGAATAGCCAAATATGAAGACTTGATTTCTAAATATTGTAAAGAGGCTGGTATTGAACCTGCTTTAGCTTTGGCTATTATTAAAACAGAATCTTGCTTCAATCCTAGAGCTTATAATAGAAGTGGTAATGCTTATGGAATGATGCAAATTGTGCCCAAATATGCTGGAAGAACAATGAACAGAATCCTTTACAAAAAGGACAAAGAACCTGGAAGTAAAACTTTATTTGATCCTGAAAAGAACTTACGTATGGGGATTAATTTCTTAGGTCATTTAAAATCAACTTCTTGGAAAAAGATAAAGAATGAAGTAAATCAAAGATATTGTGTAATATGTAGTTATAATGGTGGTTCTGGTGCTATTTATATTGCTCTTGCAGGTAAAACAAGTAAAATTCCCCAAGAGAAATGGGATGCTATGATGGACTTGCTTAACTCTGATAATAATAAGAAGGTCTATAATTTACTTCATACAAAATCTTGGGAAGAAACCCGCCACTATATTAAAGTGGTAGAAGAGAGATATAAACAGTATCTAGCCTATAATGAGAAATTATAGATAATTGGGTCTTTTTATGGATTAGTATTTGCATAAAAATACAATTAACATATTATTTTTAGTGATGTGAAAATATTATCTAATTTAGAGGAGCTTAAATGGATGTGATTAAAAAAACAACATTGTTATTGTTACTACTTTTTTCAGTAGTTGGATTACTATCTGCTCAAGAGGCAGAAGTAACACTTAATTTAGAACAGAATGGTGATACAGGGCTAATTACAGCAACTTTTATCATACCGGAAGGTCTTCATCAAAGTTATGAAATTGATGATGAATTTGCCCAGTTTTATCTTTACTCTGAAAGTCCAGGTCTGGAGTTTGGAGATGTAGTTTATCCTCAAATTCAAGGAAAAGAATCTGGAGAAATAATTGAATATCATGGCACTGTATCCCTTACTTTACCTTTTGTAATCAAGGATGCTAGCGTAAAAGAGATAGATGTGGAGTATTCATACCAATTATGCCTAGATTCAGGTGCTTGCTTAAGACCAGTATCTGCCAATGAAAGCTTAGCACTTGATAGTAGTCTTATAGGTCAAGAGACCAAGGAAGAAGCTGGGACTAATCAAGAAGAGCAAGCTTCAGGTTCAAAAGTTCTTTACTTTATTGTACTAGCTTTTCTCGGTGGTGTTTTACTCAATGTAATGCCATGTGTGTTACCAGTTCTTTCAATAAGAGCAATGAGTCTTGTTCGTCAAAGCCAAGATAATAAATCAAACATCTTGAAAGGTTCCCTTGCTTATACTTTTGGTATTGTAATTTCATTTATAATTTTAGCAACGCTAGTTGTGGTAATAAAATCTACTGGTGAATCTCTATCATGGGGATTTCAATTCCAGAACCCATGGTTTGTCTTTGGTCTAATAGTAGCCATCTGGGTTTTCACTTTATCATTATATGAAGTATTCCAGTTACGAGTACCAGGAATGAATATGGCTACTCAGGCCTCTAATAAGGGAGGGATAACTGGTTCCTTCTTCTCAGGCATTTTTGCTGTTCTTTTGGCAACACCATGTACAGCACCACTACTAGCTCCAGCTATTGGTTTTGCCTTCCAGCAACCACCAGCAATAATATTTATATCCTTCATTATGATAGGATTAGGTCTTGCTTTCCCATTTATTCTCTTAGGCTTTGCTCCTAAAGCAATTAAATTAATTCCTAAACCAGGTGATTGGATGACTACCTTTAAAGAGATTATGGGTTTCTTACTCTTTGGTACAGCTCTTTATCTCTTATACACTCTACATTACCTTGTAAGTGGAATGGCCTTCTTAAATACTTTAACCTTCTTATTAGTTTTAAGTTTTGCTAGTTGGATATATGGAAGATTTGCAGGTCCAATGAGTTCTCTTACCAAGCAGTGGATTTGGACTATTATTGCCTTAGCTTTAATTTTTGGCTCAGCTCATTACTTACTTGATTATTCTCCAGATACAAGTCTTGTTAGTGAAGAGAATCATAATCCTCCAACAGCTCAATGGCAAAAGTTTACTGAAGAGAATCTTGCTAAGTATAGGCAAGATAACAAGGCAGTTTTTGTAGCTTTTGGGGCAAAATGGTGTACTTCTTGTAAGGTAAATGAAGCAAATGTTTTTAAGAAAGATGAAATTAAAGACTTCTTTGATGAAAAGGATGTAGTGTTACTTTATGGCGATAATACAAGAAAGAATGAACTTGTTGAGAAATGGCTAGCTAAGTATCAGAGAGCTGGGGTTCCTTTCTATATTTACTTTGCTCCTGGAGCTGATCAAGGAGTAGTTCTTCCTGAGCTTATTTCTCCTTCTACAATAACTGATTTAATTAAATAGAGGATAAGCATGAATAGAAAGATAACTTTAATAATTCTGGTGATTATTTCTCTTTTAGCTATTCTAGCTTGTGATAGATTTGATAAACCAACAGCTAATGATGAAGAAACTCCAGATTATCAAACTATTGTTAATGAATTTTTTAATAATTTTCAAGTAGTAGCTGATACTATTTCAGCAGATAATGTTGAGTATTTTATGGAGTTTTTCCATCCAGAATACTTGTATAATGGCCTAACTAAAGCTGATATTCAAGATATGATAAATTCTATCTTCATGGTTAATGAACCTCGTTTCATTCAAGTTATTATGATTGATCATAATCAACTAAATGTGGAATGGAAAATAAGAGTGACTACTCTTAATGATGTATTTGTAGAAGAACATATCTTTGCAGATGTAATGTTAAAAGATGGGGATAACTATTATCTTTATGGAAATCAAGTTGAACCTGTGGAAGAAGATAAGTTAATGGTTTTTGCTGAAATAATGACTGCTACTTGGTGTGGAACTTGTCCTCAAGTAGAAGAAGCAATGCATGAATATCAAACAAGCAATCCTCAGCAATTTTTCTATCTTGAATACCATGTTATGGACTCAATTGCTGGAGAACATGATTTCTTTGACAACTTCTATGGTTTCACAAATCCTCCAGTAGCAGTTATTCAGGGAGTAGATAGTTTTATTGGTGATCAAAGCTCTACTTATCCAGCTATTTTAGATAATTATAAGGACATGGATGCCCAACTCAAACTTAGTAACTTAAGTCAGGTTGCGGGTAGTGAAAACTATCAAGCTTCGCTAGATATAGAAAAATTAACTAGCCAAGACTTTGATACTTCAAATCTAAAATTAAGATGGGCCTTTTATGAAGAGGTCTCACCTGTTAATAATTATGAAGGCCAGCCTTGCCGTCATGTAGTCTTAACAGAAGGCTATTTTGATATTACTAGCGAAGATTTAAATACTAGTTTTTCAATAAATTTAGACTATCCTCGTGAAATTCCAGACGATTTAGGTATTGTTTTCTGGTTACAAACAGCTAATGATAGTCATGATGATAACTCATTTATTCATGCATGGATTAAAGAAGATTTAGGGAGTAAATAATGAAAAAGAATAAAGTTATATTAATTGTTGTTTTAGTTTTGATGACATTATCTTTAGTAGCAGAGAAACCTTTTACTAGTTTCAAATTAGAAGATGAAAAGGGCGGTGTTTTTCAGTTAAAGGATTTCACTGGTAAAGGACTTATTGTAGTTGATTTCTGGGCAAGTTATTGCGACCCATGTAAAAAAGCACTTCCTCACATGGAAGAACTTCATGTTAATAACGATAATGTACAAGTAATTGCTATCAATATTGATAACCCTAGATTAAAAAGAAAAGCAATGGCTTATATTAAATCAAAGAAATTCACCTTTACTACTCTCTATGATTCTGATGCAAAGGTTGCTGATAAAATGAGAGTAACTGAAATACCTTATACCTTCTTGTTAGATAATCAAGGTAATATTCTCTTTGAATTTTCTTCAGGAAAAGCTGATGCTCATGAAGTTTTACAAACTCAAATAGATAAGGCTTTAAATGCAGTTTATCACCAAGATATTGAGGTTAAAGAATAACTATGACTAAGAAGATAATTACTTTATTTATATTAGTTGCTAGTTTTACTCTTATTAGTGCTGATATTTATATCTCTGGGTTTAATCAAGCTGAGTTTATTCACAGAAGTGCAGAAGATTCACTAAAGAATTATTTCGAAAATGAATTGGGACTTCTTGTGGATTATAATAAGCTTTCTTTTGGTATAACTTTTAACGCCTACTTACCTAAGTATGATGATGAAGCACCTTTACAAGATCTTAGATCACGTGATATTTCTTATGAATGGGATGAGAGATATCTAACTTATTCAGGCGATTATATCGGACTTAAAGTTGGTACTCTTTCTGAATCTTTTGGAACAGGTATGACCTTTAGAGCTTATGAAGATGAAGATTTAAATCATGATAATAGACTTGAGGGGGCAATGACCTCTTTTAATTATGGAGCATTTAAATCAAAAGCAATTTATGGTGTAACCCCTGTAGCAGAAGTAGAAGATAAAGATGATTCTTTTGCTGGTCTAGAAATGAGTCTCTCTAATAATTATCTTACTTTTGGAGCTTCAGCTCTTCAGATAAGAGAAAGAATTACTGACACAAATTATTCTGATAGACAAGTCTTTAGCAGTAATCTGAATATCTACTTAGATTTCATGGATATCTATGGAGAATATGCCTATTCAGAACTAGAAACTAATATTATGACTTATGGCCATGGTATCTATGCTAATTCTAATTTCTATTTAGGTGATATTACCTTCTCAGCTTTCTATAAAAAGTTCGAAAACTTTAACTATGACCTTAATGATCTTCCTACTCTTAATCATGCAGACGATGTATTAGATGACTACATAGAAGTGGGATTAGATGAAGAAGGAGCAATGGGGGAATTAACTTGGGATAATTCTTTTGCTAAGCTATTTACCTCCTATGCTGAAGCTTGGTCAAGTGATTATAACTATAGATTGTCTAATGGCTATGTTGAAACATCAAAGTATCTAGGGGATAAACTTTTAACTATAAGTTATGAACATTTTGAAAGAAAGAATAAAGATGGTCAATCTTGGTCAAAAGAACTTACTCCTACTGCCTCGATTGATATTCCATTAGAAAATAATCTTAGCCTATATTTAAAAGGCCACTATACCCTTGTAAATGAAGTTCATCTTGGTCAAGAGAAAGACTTTGTTGAACCATTACTACAAACAGATTTTATGTATAAGAATTATGCCTTATCTCTAGTAACTGAAGCTCAAATGGAAGATTTATCTTCTATCTCAGATGCTGATTTCTGGTTAGGAGCTACTCTTTCAGCAGCCATTGTAGATAATACTAGTATAAATCTATTTGTGGGAAAACAAAAAGGCGGTAAGCTCTGCCAAAATGGTACTTGTAAATATGTAATGCCATTTGAAGGTCTTAAGTTTGAAATTACTACCAAATTCTAAGGAGAATGAAGATGAAAAAAATTATATTTTTTGTGTTATTATTAGGCGTTTTTAGTTTATATGCAGACTTGCTAATTGATATTGAGTTTGATACAGACGTAGTTGGAGAAACAGGTACAGAACCTTATACTTCAGAATATTTTCATATAACCAACAATGGTGATACCGCTGAATATACTATTGGCTTGAATATGATTGCTTATCCTGAAGGCTGGTTTTTAACCTGGTGCCATGAAGACCTTAGTGATGTTGGTCTCTTTGAAGGTTGTCATCATTATACACAGCCATGGACTTTTACTCTCCCAGCTGATGCAGTTTTAGCTGCTGATTTCCAAGTTAATAATATGGGTGGAAATGAAGGAATGATTGTTTTTGAGTACATAATATCTGGAGGAGATTTAACAGAGGATATTATTCTTCCTTTTACATTCAGAACTGTAAATTATGTATCTAATGATAATAATGATGTTGTCCCTAATGTTACTAGTTTAGGAAACTATCCTAACCCTTTCAACCCTGAGACAAGAATAACTTATACTTTGACAAAGAGTTCTAATGTTAAATTAGATATCTATAATATCTTAGGACAACATGTGAGAAGTCTAGTAAACGATTATAAAGCTGCTGGAAATCATAGTATTGTTTGGAATGGTAAAGATAAAAACAATAATGATTTAAGCTCAGGTTATTACCTTTACAAGCTTAGTGATGGTCTTGAAACTAAAACTAATAAAATGATTCTTTTAAAATAAAAAGTAAATGATCTTTGATAAGCCCGGCTTTGCTGGGCTTATTTATTATTAACCCGAATGGTCCAGTAGAACTTTGATGAAGAGTGCTAGATTCTTTTGCAAAAGAAGATTCTGCTATTCGCAAAGGTCTAATGCATTATTTGGGATTAACTATTGACATAAAATACTTCAATTATAAGATAGTAAAAAGATTTTCAGGAGATTTATATGGCTAAGATAGAACCACTAGATTTTAAGAGGAGAAGAGCAATTCCCACTAAATACAAAACAATTTTGGTGTTATTTTGTATAATCGGAATACTAATCCATTCTTTCTGGAACAAAAAAAGGGTAGAATCTTTGGTGATAGATCAAGACACTATTATGTTTGAAGAAATAAATACTCAATCAGTTCTAGTTAATTTCATAATAACAAATACTAGTCAATCAGATAAATCTGAGAAAGTCAAGATACAAATTATTGATCAAGATGCAAACTTAATAACATCTACCATTAGATATTTAAACTTTAAGGTGGGAAGAAACATTTTCACAGAGCAGATAAAGTTTAGAAGACGCTTTCCTGATATAAAAGAAAAGCAACTAAAAGCGATAATTACTATAGAACCAAGAAGATTGTGATATTATTGATAGATATATATTAAGGTCTATTATGAGTACAAATACTAGCCTGAGTAGATAAAAAAAATATCAAATTAATGCAAAAGATATGGCCTATTATACATATTAAGGAATATAATTTGCATTGATATAAAACTAAAAATCAAATTAAGGGAATAAAATGTCATTTTTGATCTTAGCAACAATACTTTTAATAGTTTATTGGATTGTAGAGTACTACTTACATTTGCAGAACGTTAAGAAAGTACCAATTAGAATTCATGTCAATGGAACACGTGGTAAATCTAGTGTTACTAGATTAATAGCTGCCGGTTTAAGAGCTGGTGGAATAAGAACCGTGGCTAAAACAACTGGAACTTTACCCAGAATTATTCATCCTGATGGTAAAGAAAGTGCTATCATAAGATTAATGGGAGCTAATATTATCGAACAGAAGTATATCTTCCGTAATACAGCTTCTATGAAACCTCAAGCTATAGTTATTGAATGTATGGCTGTTAATCCTATTTACCAATGGGTTGTAGAAAGACGATTAGTAAAAGCAACTATGGGAGTATTAACAAATGCCAGACTAGATCATACAGATTTGATGGGGGAGACAGTAGCGGATATTGCTAAGAGTTTATCTAACTTTTTCCCTCCTAAAAAAGTCTGCTATACTGCTGAAAATGACCCTAAAATATACTCTGTTTTGGAAAAACGTGCTCATAAATTTGGTACAGATATTCAGCAAATTTTGCCCCATGATGTTACTAGTGATGAATTATTAGCATTCTCTTATATTGAACATGCTGATAATGTTCAGCTAGCCCTTAAGGTTTGCCAAGCTCATGGAGTAAAAAGAGATGTTGCTCTTAAAGGAATGCAAGCAGCTATTCCAGATCCAGGTGCATTAACCCAACATAGAGTAGAAGAGGGAGATAAGACCCTTATGTTCTACAACGTTTTTGCAGCAAATGATCCAGCCTCAACCGAGTTTTTATATCATAGAATTACTGATATCATAGACCAAGGTCAGAAATTTATTATACTTAATTCACGTTCTGACAGATTCTTTAGAACAGACCAGCTTTTAGGTGTCTGTAAAAACGTAAATTTTGATTATCTCCTTCTTACAGGAGAATCTCCTCAGAGAGCCTATGACCATGCTATTGATTTAGGAATTGATAAGAATAAGGTAATCAAAATAGGTCAGCCACTAGTTCATCAGATATACGAGAAAATAGCTTCTTTAACCAAGACAGAAGCACATATAGTAGGAATAGGTAACATAGCGGGTGAAGTTAAGTATGGAGCCCAGATAGTTGCTCATTTTAAACATTTAGAACAGAAACAAAAAAATAAATAATTATATAATAAGGAGAAATTGATGGTCGAAGCTGCCGTTGGTTTAGGTGTGATTGTAAGTTTAGTCTTCACAGAATTATTAGGGGCTTCAGCTGGGGGAATAGTTGTTCCTGGCTACCTAGCTCTCTATTTAGATCGTCCAGTTCAGATTATAACAACCCTCTTAGTAGCTTTAGCTACCTGGTTGTTAATAAGATTTATATCAAGTTTTACTATCCTTTATGGTAAGAGGAGAATGGCCCTAAGTATTCTTCTTGGATTCATCCTAGGTTGGGTAGTTTCTGGAATGCAATTAAATGTATTAAGTTTTAATGTTGAATCTGTTGGTTACATTATCCCCGGTCTTATCGCCAACTGGTTAGAAAGACAGGGTGTTGTTAAAACAATGTCTACAATGATTATAGCTGCTGTTTTAGTTAGAATAACTTTAATGGTAATTTCAGGCGGAGAGGTGAATTTCCATGTTTAGACCATCATTAAGAACAAATTTATCCTTAACATTACTAGCACTTTTTTCTATTATACTATTTGTAGTAATAGGTTTAAGTAAAGGACCTGATTTTAAAGAACAAAGAAGTGCAGCTCAAAGAATGCAATCTTCAATTGAGAAGGTATCACTTAGGTTTAAAGAATTATTAAAAGAAGATAAGGTAAGCTGGGATAAGGCAATTGATCCAGAACAAAGTGGTTTAATCGGACCTGAGACAAGTCCAATAATCTCCTCTAGAGCAGTTTTGGCAGAGAAGCAAAGAGCTATCAATCCCAACTTAGCTGCTGTTTTTGTTAAATGGCTTAAAGAAGCTGAATTACAGGCAGGTGATTATGTAGCTGTTGGTGTTACAGGATCAAGTCCTGCTGTTAATATTGCCTTATATTCAGCAATGAAAGAACTTGATTTAAAGCCAGTAATTATTACTGCACTTTCTTCTTCACGTTATGGTGCCTCAAATATCAACTTCACTTGGCTAGATATGGAAAAGGTTATTTATCCTGAAACAGGATTCATGACCTATGCAGCTTCCCGCGGAGGTAATAGAGATATTGCTGCCGGAATGAATAGTGAAGGTAAGGAAGTTCTTGGAGATATCATAGATGAAAAAGGTCTTCAATTAGTTGAAGGGAATCGTGCACGTATAATAATGTTTGAAAAAGCACTTCCTAAGGGAAAAGACTATAAAGCTTTTATCAATATAGGAGCTGCTGTAGGTAATGTTGGTTCAGTTGTTAGTGCTGGCCTACTCAAAGAAGGAGTAAACAGAAAGCTTCCTGAATTAGAAGCTAAAGGTGTACTTGATTACTTTGCAGAAAAAAATATTCCAATCATTCATTTCTTTAGGGGTAATGATACTTTTGATGAATATTATTTATCAGAATCAAATGAAGAATCTCAAAAAATTGGTAAAGGAATTGTCTATGGCTACTCTTGGTCAGTTGCTTTAATTTGTTTAATTCTCTTACTTTTAGCAATAGCCTTGGTAATAATATTTGATAGACATGATAGACATTTTATGGCTAATATAGTTAGTCATCGAGAGGACTAAAATGAAAAAAATTCTTGTAGGCATAATACTTGTATTAATTTCAAACTTATTAATTGCTTCAGAGTATAGCTCACAGCACTTACCACCTTTAAATAGTGATAAGACTCTTGAAGTATATAATAATGAAACAGAAAGGGGTAGAGAATATTACGTCTTTTGTGATACCTTAGATTTAGAATATGAAGTTGAAGCAGGATATGAAGTTTATGGCTTTGTTAGAACTATAGCAAGTGATGAAATTGAGCCTGATTTAAATATTTATTTAGACAGTACTCTCTCTATGCTACTATCAGTTCTGGTTGATAAGTCAGTAAAATACACTTCAGATAAGTATCCTGAACTCTCAAGAGCAAAAAAAGTATATATTACTCCTCAAAAAGAGTCATGTAAAATTAGATTAACTACTTCAAGCAAAAATCCTTTAATGATAAGAATGTATAAAAAGAAAGCAACTCTGCTAAATAAAAATGAAAGTCAAAGAAGTCAGGATTTGAGAATATGAAAAAAGTACTAATTGTTGGAGTTTTATTACTAAGTTTAACTATTGCTCTTGCCGAGATATCAATGACTTTCACTAATGAGGTCTCTTATAGTGATAATGTTTTTCAACTTTCAGATGATGATTTAGACCAGCATGATGCAGGACAAGACTTTGATTACATAGAAACTAGTGATGATTTAATCAATAAGGCTAAACTTAGTATTTACAGTAGAAATCAAGTGGGAAAAGTTAGATATGACTTTTATGTAAGAGGGACTTATGATCAATATTTAAAGAATAATGATAAGTCAAAACCTTCTATATCTACTGGTTTTGGACTTAATACTAGGTCTTTTGATACATCAATCATGTATGGCTATTATCCTGGAAATTATGTAAGAAAGTATAAAGATAAAGATGGTACTCAAAACTATGAGAAATTTGAGTACGATAAGAATTTATATAAGCTTGATGCTGAATACAGATTTACTAGAAAAGCCTATCTTCTTGCTTACCTTAAATTTGAACAGTATCATCATAATGAATACTTCACTGAATATGATGGTGATGCTATTACTCCTGGTATTGGACTTAAGTATTCTTTCTCAGAATTATATTTAGAAGGTTGGTATTATTATCGAGTTTATGAAACTCATGATGAAATCCTTCCTGATGATGAAATCTCAGATCAGTCTTATGAAAGTAATATCTATAGTGCTAGTATCAGAATGAAGAAAATCAAGGGAAAAAACTTTGATTATCGCCCTGTTTTTGATTTTGAGTACGAAAAAAGATATTATGATGGCTGGGATAAATATCATAATGGTAGAGAAGATGATACTATTACTATCAATCCTTGGATTAAAGTCTATTTAACAGACTATTTGAATATTACACTTGACTATACTTCAAAAATAAGGAATGTGTCATCAGAGAGTCAAAGTGTGGAAGATAGCAAAACATATCAAGAAAATGAAATGTCTATCACCTTTGAGGTCCCGATAAAATTTTAATCTGAGGTGTGTATTATGTTTAAGAGTGAGTCAAGAAAAGAGAAAATTAAAGAGTTTCTCTATCTAATAGAAAACGAAAAAATTGATTTACGACGTTTCACTCGTCCTGTACTAGTATGGATTATTAAAGATCAAAGAGTATGTTATACAGTTTGGGAAGAGGATTTACTCAATAGATTCGGACTAGAAAATGTTGATGGCTGGGATTATGATGAAGATATATCTTTTGCTCCTGATTGGGTGTTAGATGATGATGATTTGTTATTTGATGATGACGATGATGATTTTTAAAAAACAATAAGTAAAGTATTATATAGCAAGAGTGTTTTAAAACACTCTTGTTTTTTATCTGAAAATGAGGAAAATTTATGAATATTGCAATAATTGGTGGTGGATCATGGGGCTTAGCCTTAGCTAATCTTCTCCATGATAACGATAACATAGTTAAGGTTTGGGAATATAATAAAGACTATGTTGAGATGATTAAAATTAGTGGAAGAAATGATATTTTCTTACCTGATATTGATATCCAAGTAGAAGTTACTAGTAGCCTAGACCAAGTCATTCTACCAGAAACTGAAATGCTGATTCTCGCAACTCCATCTTCTTTCTTAAAGCAAGTTATTCAAGAAACAAAACCCTTTATAGCAAAACTAAATAATTTAAAATACATAATCAATGTAGCTAAAGGTTTTGACCACTCAAATGGGGATATTCTCTCCCAAATGATTAAGAAAGAACTACCTGAAAAATTTACTAAGTTAATTTGCGTCCTTTCTGGGCCTAGTCATGCTGAAGAAGTTGCTAGAAAAAAACCAACTACTGTAACTATAGCTGGGGAAAACCTAGATTACCTGAAATCAGCCCAATTAGCCTTTAGTAACGACTACTTTAGAGTCTATTCTACTACCGATATAATCGGAGTTGAACTTGGTGGAGCTCTAAAAAATGTCATTGCTTTAGCTGCTGGTATTGTAGTAGGACTTGGCCTAGGAGATAATACCTTAGGAGCCTTGCTTACTAGAGGAAATGTTGAAATTAAAAGATTAGCTGTGGCCATGGGTGCAAAACCTGAAACCTTAGACGGATTAGCTGGAATGGGAGACTTGATAACAACGGCTATTTCTCCTCACAGTAGAAATAGGTTTGTAGGGGTTGAACTTGGGAAAGGCAGAAAGCTTAAGGATATTTTAGCTAATATGAAGATGGTTGCCGAAGGAGTCTTAGCTACCAATACTACATACCTTCTAGCTGAAAGATATCAGATTAATATGCCTATTGTAGAAGCAACTTATAAGATTCTCCACAATGAAATATCTGCCAAGGATGCTATTAAAGAACTGATGGTGAGAAAACTTAAGAGCGAAAAGTGGATGTAGAAGATAAAAGCCTTTAAAAAAATAGGGCAATAGACTTTTGGGAATAGATCAATCTGCACCCTTCTCATAAATTCTACTCTATTGCTTGAATTTAACTACTGATCTTGCTCAAAGAAGGAAAAGGAATGAATAAAAAGAATCAAAAAGAAGTTTCAATTGCTGATATATATTTCCCAAAATCTAAAAGAAATGTTGTGAGTATGAATAGCACAGGACAAGCAGCATTATCTTACTATATTAACAATAATAGGTCTGCAATTGATGAGAAATTTAGAGTTGAGGCTATAAAGTATTATAAGGCAATTATTGAAAATCAACAACCTGATGAAGAAATTTCCGATGAAATGGCTGAAAATGCTCTGCAATATTTAATAAAAGATTTTAAACCACTTATACCTTTTCCTGAGCCCTTAAATCCAAAATTTACCTTTATTGATTTGTTTGCAGGAATAGGAGGTTTTAGATTAGCAATGCAAAAATTAGCTGGTAAATGTGTATTTACTAGTGAATGGGATGAACAAGCCAAAAAAACCTATGCCACTAATTTCGGAGATATCCCTTTTGGAGACATCACTAAAAACGAGACTAAGCGATTTATACCTGATGAGTTTGATCTTTTATGTGCAGGTTTTCCATGTCAAGCATTCTCAATAGCAGGAAAACGAGGTGGCTTTGATGATACAAGAGGAACCTTATTTTTTGAAGTTGCAAAAATTATAAGTGAGAAAAAACCTAAAGCAATATTTTTGGAAAATGTTAAAGGGCTTGTGAATCATGATAGAGGAAAAACACTTAAAACAATTTTAAGGGTATTAAGGGAAGATTTGGATTATTTCGTACCTGAGCCAAAAATATTAAATGCTAAAGATTATGGCTTACCTCAAAATAGAGAGAGAATATATATTGTTGGATTTAGAAAGGACTTAGGCATAGAAAACTTTACTTATCCAGAAGCTCTAAATCAGAAAGTAACAATAGAAGACATTAAAGAAGAAAAAACGGTTTCTGTTAAATACTATTTGTCAGATACCTATCTAAATACTCTTATTAAGCATAAGTTGAGGCATCAAAGTAAAGGAAATGGATTTGGATATGAGATAATTTCAGATGATAGTATAGCAAATGCTATAGTATGTGGAGGCATGGGAAGAGAGAGAAATTTAATAATTGACAATAGATTAACAGATTTTACGCCTGTAACAAGAATAAAAGGTAAGGTAAATAGAAAGGGGATAAGAAAGATGACACCTAGGGAGTGGGCAAGACTTCAAGGCTTTCCAGATGAGTTCCTGATACCTGTTGCAGATTCGTCAGCATATAAGCAGTTTGGGAATTCTGTAGCTGTTCCAGTGATATTCAATACTGGAAAAGAGATTATAAAAAGGATAACAATGTATGTTAAAGGGTAATAGAGGTGAATGGAGTGAGCTATACACTTTATTCAAGATTATCTCTGATAGAAAACTATATGCTGGAGATAAGAACTTAAACAAAATAAGCAACCTTATCTACCCAATTATTAAAATTCTCAGAGAAGAATCAAATGGGACTTATGATTATTCATTAGCTAGTGAAATAGTATTAATAACTGGCAATGATATTGATGTTAAGATACCAATTAATAAGTTTGAAGAAAATGCTAAGCTTCTTCTAGAAAGATTGTTATGTTCAACAAAAGGAGTATTTGAAGTACCAGAAATCGAGGATTTTCTAAAGATGTTTAATTGTAGTTCATTAAAAGCAAAATCCAACAAGAAAAATGATATTAGGATTGTTATTCATGACCTTAGAACATCTTCTACAAAAGAACTAGGCTTTAGTATAAAATCTCAATTAGGATCTGCTTCAACATTATTAAATTCAAGTCAATCAACCAATTTTATATTTAAGATAAAGGGCAATGTATTATCAAATTCACAGATACAAGAGATAAACAATCTAAAAACAAGAAGTAAAATCAAAGATAGAATAAAAGCAATATTGGATTTAGGAAATAAATTAGAATTTGATAGATGTGAATCAAGTATCTTTAGTAATAATTTAACATTAATTGATAGCTATTTAGCCAAAATTATTGGAGAAATGTTATTAACATACTTTTCCAGCAATTATTCTACTATCCCTGATTTAGTTAAAAGTATTTCACAAGCAAACCCTTTAAACTATGATTTAAATTTTCACCACCCTTTCTATGAATATAAAATTAAACGGTTTCTAACTGATATATCTTTAGGCATGATGCCTTCAAAAGTATGGAATGGTTGCTTTGAAACGACTGGTGGATTCCTGGTAGTAAAAACAGATGGAGAAGTTTTATGCTATCATATATATAATAGAAATGAGTTTGAAGATTATTTACTAAACAACACTAAATTCGAAACTTCATCAAGCTCAAGACACAAATATGGTGAAATATTTTTGGATAATGGGAACTCATACTTTAAGTTGAATTTACAAATTAGGTTTATATTTTAATCTTTTACCAAACTCGGATTGGGATGTCATAAGTAAATTATATCCTGGGCTTGAATCTTGTGATTAAATATATAGAAGAACTAGTCTCTAGTAACTATTAGAATTTGTTTAATTATTAGCTTATCTGATTAGTGAAAAGGCCCTCATCTTTCCTTATCCATCATTTACTCTTCCTTTACAGTCTTTCGATGAAAGTCCGACTTTCATCGAAAGACTGTAAAGGAAGGAATAAGCATGCTAAGAGAGACAGAAGATTATTTTCTCCAGAATCCTGTCACATGAATTCAGGTTTTACTTTGGGTAAAAGTAAAAAAAACACTTTTTCGATTTATCCTTTGACAAAATTAGCTTGCATAATAAACTTTTACCAAACGTTTAAAAAGGATAATCATGATCAGTCATAACATAGTTACAGAGTATATATCAGTATTTATTTTAGCTTTTGTATTTGTGTACAGTATAACACCTTGGATAATAAAATTAGCTCATAAAATTAATTTTGTAGATAATCCAAATGCCCGTAAAATACATAAAACAGCTATCCCTTTGATGGGGGGAATTAGTGTTGTTATTGGATTTATATCATTAGTTATGTATGATGTGATAATTGTATCTAATAGATATTTTAATATGCGGTTAATAGGTTATCTTTTAGGGGTTGTTATCATAGTGTTAGTTGGTTTGATTGATGACAAGCGAGGAATGAATCCTATTGTAAAGATGGGAGGACAGTTTTTAGCCTGTTCTTCATTTATTCTAACAAATTTTGGAACATTAGTCTGGGTTAACCTACCATTTGGTAATGAATTATCCTTTCCTATTATTCTTTTAACTAATGATATAATGTTTAACAACTTTTTTTCTGTCCCACTTCTCTATTTATGGATGATAGGCTTAATGAATGCTACTAACTTTTTAGATAATATGGATGGGATGATTACAGGAATTTCAGCAATTATAGCTTTGGGTTTCTTTGCTTTTAGTATGATTATAAATCCTGATAATTCAAGTTCAGCCTTGTGGTTAAGTCTGATGGGCTTACTCTCTTTATCTTATGCTGGTTCAGTTTTAGGTTTTCTTCCCTATAATTTCAATCCTGCCAAGATATTTTTGGGAGATGCAGGATCTATGTTCATAGGTTATTTCCTCTCTTCTATGGGAATATTGATGGCCAATTTTGCTTCCTTGCAGTTCCAGAGTAAGTGGTTTTATCTTCTACCAGTAATTTTAATTTCATATGCTATCTTTGATATCTGTTTTGTTTCTATTACTAGAAAGAAGGATGGAAGATTGATTTGGCAGGGAGGTAAAGATCATACTACCCATAGAATAAAAAATATGTTTCAGTCTGTAAAAGTTACAGCTTTACTCATTTATGCAATAAATATCATAATTGTTATTCTTACCATTATGGTAACAATAATAGGTTCTTATGTATTATTACTAGGTATTTTACTAATCTGTCTTATTGGTTATATTCTTTTAGGAAGAAGATTATATGCAGTCGCAGTAGAGATACCAGCTAATCAGCTCAAGAAAAAGGTATAATATGAAGCTAACTATTCTTGGCACAGGGCCTGGAAAGTCAATTTTAGGTCAGAGTCATACTGCTTACTTTTTAGAAGATGATTCTCACAAGGTCTTGCTAGATTGCGGAGAGGGAACATGTCAAAAGCTGTTAGCTAGGTCATTGGTTAAGGATGAAATAGATTTTATTATAATCAGTCATTTGCATCCAGATCATGTAACAGGCTTATTTATACTTCTTCAGACAATGTATTTGAACAAAAGAAGCAAGGATTTAATAGTTTTTTTACCTGAAAGTTCAGAATCATTTAAAGATTTTATGGAAAAATTATATATATTTAATGAAAGGTTTTCTTATAGGGTAATTATCCAGGAATATGATGAAAGAAGTTTTATTGAAATGGGCATATATCCTTTTAAGAATTCTCACCTTATAGGCTATAAAGAGCTTGTTAGAAAAAGAGGTGCAAGTAATAAATTACTAGCTTATTCAATGCTAATAAAAGGAAAAGAAAGATCTTTGTTACTCTCTTCAGATATTAGGGGAATAGATGATATAAGAGATAATATTGATAAATGTGAGGTTTTGATTTTGGATGGAATTCATCCATCAGAGGAATCAATCAAAGAAATTATTAACAAAAAAAAACAAGTCGAGGTTTATATTACACATGGAGATTATCAAAAACTACACCAAACATTCATTGACCAACTTAGTCAAAGAGTAAGGATAGCAGAGGAAAATGATGAGATTATTTTATAGCACTTTGTTTATTATCCTACTATTTCTTTTTGGATGTGAATCTAATCGTTACAGAAAAGCAGTATCTTCTTATTATGAAGGCAATTATACAATCTCAATTGAAGAGATTGATACCTATTTAAAAGAATCAAAGAATGGAGCATTTGAGACTAATGCCGAGCTTATTCGCAGTAAATCCTATCAAAAATTAGCTCTTAGAGCTTATAATGCTGGCAATTTAGCTTTAGCTACAAGATTTAGTATTTTAGCTAATTCCTCAGCTGTAGATACTTTGTTAGCTAGATGTTATTATGATTTTGCTCAAGAATCATTTGCTAAAGAAGATATGGCTAAGGGACTAGCCTTTTATGACCAGATTTTGCTAGAGACACCAGAATCAAAGTTTGTCCCAGAAATTCTTTATTATAAAATGAATGATCTTTATAGCAGGCAACCTGAAGATTACTTAACTGTATGGGATTATTATAAGAACTTATATCCAAAATATGAAAATGATTATTACGAAATAAAAGCCAGAGAAATAGTAAAAGATTTTACTCCAGACCTTATAGAGGAAGCTTTAGTTATGGAATCTGAGCAAGGTTTAGAAGTCTTATTAAGTTTTGTAGATTACTCAATTGGCAACACTCGTGAAGTCAAACAAGCAATATCTCAAATTTATATTAGGTTAGCAGAAGAGGCAATTCTAGAAGATAAATATTTACAAGCAGATGAGAATTTCAAATTAGCAGTTTATTATAATCCTGAAGTTAAAGAATATGTTAAGCAAAGATTATTAGATACAGCTGATCAATATCTAATAAAAGGTCAGGAATACGCAGATAAGAGAGATTTTGAGAATGCGTTCTTACTTTTTAATAGAACCTTTGAAGTAATTCCGGGCTATAAAAAAGCTTTGCAAAAAATTCAACAAACAACAATACTAGTTAATAAAATTGACCAGGCTCAAACTCTATATAATAGAGGGCAAAACTTAGAAAAAGCAAATCTTAGGTCTATTTTCCCTGATGTAAAGACTAAACTAACAGCTCGCGAAAGAAATGATTATGAAATCAAACGCTATCAGAGAGTCTTAAAGGTCTATGAAGAAGCCTATGAACTTGACCCATTACCCCTCTATAGAGACAATGTTTTGTTTACCAAAAATATAATTCAGTACTATAAAAATCCTGATAAATTCGCGGTTGAAGTAGTTAAAGAATATAAATCATTTATAGTAGAAAAAGCTATAAATCAAGCCAGAGATTATATCTATGAAAATAATAGTACATCTTCAGTTACTGATAGTGGCTGGGAAATTCTAGTAGCTTCTGGTAATTATAATTATGAAGTTAGATACTCATTAATTAGTCTAAATGATAAGTTATATTTTAGGTGGTTAGTGAATCTAAGAAGTAAAGAGATTACTCCGATAAACACCCTTTCAGAACATGCCATGGAGGGTAAATTCATAATTGATGAGGAGGACCAAAATGAAGAATAATAAAATAATCATACTAAGCTTTTGCTTCTTAATACTAATATTTCAAGCTTTTGCTCAAGGCTTTGACCTTAATAAGTTTTCAGATCCTAAGAAATATGGCTGGGAAGATTATCAGGATAGAGCTCTATATAGAAAAGATTTAAATTCAAGAAAAGAAATGCTACAACTCTATGAAGTTAAGTCTAGAACTATTAGTGCAACTATGGCAAAGTCTGCTATCTTTCCAGGCTGGGGACATTATAGTATCGAGTCATATTCAAAAGGCCACACTTTCTTAACCAGTGGAATATTATTAGCAGGAGCAGGCTTATATTTTTATTCTCGTTCTCAAGATTATTATGATAACTATAAGAATGCTAGTCAGATTGATGAGATTAATAGCAATTATGATAAGGCTGAAGAGAACTATAATACTGCCATGATCTTTTTAGGTACTTATATTATTCTTTGGGGATATAACTTGTATGATAGTGCTGAATCTACTGAAAGGTATAACGCAACCCTATGGGATAATTTAATAAATAATAAATTAGATAATATATCTCTAACTCCAACTAGTTTTGAAGTGAGGTTTTAATGAAGTATATAAAATTTTTAATAATAATTGGCATAAGTAGTATCTTTTTTGCTTGTGGTTTAGATAGGTCTAATCCTTTAGATCCTGAAAATGGTGATATAGGTATTCCCCAGTTAGTAACGGGTATTGAGCTTAGTTCAAGTGGACAGGGAGCTGAGGAGAAGTATGTTGATATTACTTGGACAGAGTTAAATCCTGGTGAAGCAGATGGCTATTTTATATATCGTTCAGGATCTTATGATGGAACATTTGCTTTAGTTGAAGTTAAATATGGTGCTCACCATAATAGTTATCGGGATAGAGATAAAATTATTCCAGGAGCATATTTCTATAAGATGTCATCATTCTTATACTTAGATCCTGCTAATCCTAATGATAATGAAAGGCTTGAGGGTAAGTTGAGTCGACCTGGTGATTCAGGAATAGTAGTTCCACAGTAGGGTATGAATTTGTTAAATGAATTAAATAGAGAACAAGAGCAAGTAGTATCAACAACAGAAGGTGCTGTTTTAGTTCTTGCTGGGGCTGGTTCTGGTAAGACAAGAACAATAATTTATCGAGCTGCTTATTTGATAAATGTTAAGAAAGTAGATCCTTATAATATCTTGATTGTTACTTTTACTAATAAGGCTGCCAGTGAATTGCGTGAGAGGTTGTATTCTTATTTCGGGATAAACCCTGGACGTCTATGGGTAGGTACTTTTCATTCAATTTGCTTAAGAATCTTAAGAAGTGAATATAGGTATACTAAGTTTAATTCAAACTTTACAATCTATGATAGTGATGATCAGAAGTCATTACTTAAGAAAATATATAAGAAACTAGGGATAAATAAAGAGAACTTTCCTTTAGCCCAAATGAAATCATCTATAAGTCGAAGAAAAAATGATTTTCTCCTACCGGAAGACTTACAGTTCTTAAAAGATGAAGGTTTCTCTAACAGAATCTATTTACAAGTTTATACGGCTTACCAAAATGAACTGGTTAGTAATAATTCAATGGATTTTGATGATATACTTGTATATACTTTAAAACTTATGCAAGAAAATAAAGACGTCCTTTCGAAATATCAGGATATCTTTAAGTATGTTATGATTGATGAGTATCAAGATACAAATGTTATTCAGTACAAATTAACCTCTCTTTTAGCCCAGCCAGACAATAATATTTGTGTTGTAGGTGATGATGATCAAGCTATTTATTCTTGGCGAGGTGCTGATATTACTAATATCCTTAAGTTTGACAAGATACATAAAGAGACAAAAGTCATTAGATTAGAACAGAATTATAGGTCAACTAAGCAAATTTTAGATTTAGCAAATCAGCTAATAAGTAACAATGAAGAGAGACATCCCAAGCAGTTAAGAACAGATCTTGATTCTAATCAAGAACCAGTTATGAGAAGACTCGAAACTGATGTCGATGAAGCAAGATATATTGTTGAAGAAATTATCAATATTCAAAAGAAATACGGACTAAGTCTTAATGATATCGCTGTTCTCTACCGAACTAATTCCCAATCACGTTTGCTAGAAACAGAATTAATCAAATATAGCATTCCCTATAAGATTGTAGGGGGAATAAATTTCTACCAACGTAAAGAAATAAAAGACATATTAGCCTACCTTAAGTGTATTATTAATCCTTCTGATAATGAGAGTTTTCAAAGAATTATCAATACACCCACTCGCGGGATTGGTAAGACTAGTATTACTGCAATTATAAATTATGCAATTGATAATAGATTAGCTCTTAGTCAAGCAATAAACCAAGTTGATAAGATTGATAGTCTTAGTTCAAGAGCAAAAACAGCAGTTAGTAAATTTGCCAGCTTAATGAATAAATGGAGAGATAAGGTTAATTATCTTAATTGTTTTGAGATAACTAACTTAGTTATTTCTGATATTGATATTATCCAGAAACTGGCTAAATCTGATGACCCAAAACTAAACTCACAAGCTGATAACCTTAAAGAATTTATTAGCTCTACTTCCCAGTTTAGGGAAGAGTTCTTACAGAATTTTGAAGTAGAACCTCAACTAGATGACTTTCTTAATTCAGTCCAACTGTTAACTGATCTAGACCGGTTAGATAGAGATTCTGATTCCGTAAATCTCTTAACAATTCATAATGCTAAAGGCTTAGAGTTTCAGGCAGTTTTTATTGCTGGTATTGAAGAAGGATTACTTCCACATAATAGATCAACCTTTGAGAATAAAGGGATAGAAGAGGAGAGAAGACTATTATATGTTGCTATTACTAGGGCAAAAGAATATCTTTATTTAACTTATGCGAATTATAGAAGAATTAATGGCTTAAATGATGCATCAGCACCCTCTAGGTTCTTATCAGAAATAGGGGTTAAAACTTCCAATAGAAGTAATTATGTTATGCATCCACAAGCACCTAAAAGAAAAAGTTTGTCTTCTGTAAAGAAACCGAATAAAATAGTTAGTAGTGGTAAGTTCAGACCTGGTGATAAGATTCATCATGAAGTCTTTGGCCAAGGAATGGTTATAAGTTCTAATGGTCAGGGAGATAACATGATCCTAACCATATCATTTACTAGCGGCTTACTGAAAAAAATTAACGCAAGATATGTAGAACTCGTTTAAGGAGTTATAAAATGAAAAGAATACTTATTCTCTTAGTA
This sequence comes from Cloacimonadales bacterium (SeqCode), assembly GCA_963663475.2. Lineage (GTDB taxonomy): Bacteria > Cloacimonadota > Cloacimonadia > Cloacimonadales > JAFGVF01 > JAEKNW01. The sequence continues at coordinate 844,434 of CAXXJV010000001.1, forward strand.
GTGGTCAATATATTTTCTTTACTAGTTGCTTTCGATAAATATGCAGGAGAGATATACGAGATACCTGTAGGGGTTCGTAATATTGCTTTAGGTAATACAGGGTTAACAGACACAAAGGGATACGCTCCAGCATTCTGGAACTCTGCTTTATTACCAGAATTAACTAGTTCTAGACTTGAGTTAATGCATGCAAAGGAGTTTGATGGGCTTTTTAAATATGATAGCTTTTCTTTCTATTATAAGTCACAAAATCCTGTAGCAATCAGTCTAACTCGTATTTCCATAAATGATGTTCCCTTAACAAAGCTGGAAAATGGTCAACTACCCTTATCAAATGACAACAGACCTTATGCTTATAAATATGTGGATAATAACGATTACTTGCTCAATATTGCATTAGGAAGAAAACTGAATGATAAAATAAATTTTGGAATTAGCCCTAAGCTTACCTATAGAAAGTTGGCTGAGGAAAATGCCTGGGCTATAGGTGCTGATATAGGTTTACTTTATAAGGCTAGCCCTAACTTTAAAATAGCTTCCAAAGTCAATAATGTGCTTGCTACTCATATTCTTTGGGAAAATGGAAGTTATGAAATGGCTTCCCCAAAAGGACAGTTGGAGTTTCGTTATGATTTTAATATCTGGAAAGATAACTTGATTTTTGAGCTGGTTATGCGAAGTGATATCTATATGTTCGCTGATAGTGATATTGGCCAATATGATTTAGGCTTTACTTCGGTGAGCAATCATTATGGACTTGCTATTAGCCCCTACCCAAATATATCTTTTTTAGGTGGCTATGATGTAGATTCAATAACTGCAGGAGTAGATCTTAGAATAATGGACTTCTCCTTGTTCTATGCTTACAAGAATAATGATGATGGTGAATTAGGTAATTCGCAAAAAATTTCCTTAGGATATATGTTTTAATGAATAAAAAGAAAGTAGTTATACTAGGAATCACAGGTTCTATTGGTGATTCAACATGTGAAGTTATTAGGCAGAATAGAGATAAATTTGAGATAGTCTTAGCTAGTAGTCATAGAAATTTCCCTAAGATGATGGAATTACAAGAGGAATTCTCTATAAGTCATGTGGTGGTTACAGGTGATGGCTTTTCTGCCAGAAAAGATGATTATGGATGTCAAATCTATCTAGGACAAGCAAGCTTACTTGCTTTACTGGAAGACCTAGATTATGATATTGTTATCAATGCTATTTCAGGTTCAGCAGGACTAAGGTCAACTATCACAGTTTTGGAGAGGGGAAAGAAACTTGCTTTAGCTAATAAGGAATCATTGGTAATGGCAGGACATTTGATTCAGAAATATACTAAAGATAATCCTATTCTTCCTGTAGATAGTGAGCATTCAGCTATTTTTCAAGCTTTAGGTAATCATAGCACAGAGGAAGTAAAAGAGCTAATCATAACAGCTTCTGGAGGTTCTTTTAGAGATAGAAAATTGGATACCTTTAATTCAATAACCTTGGAAGATACCTTAAAACATCCAACTTGGAATATGGGGGCAAAGGTCACTATTGATTCTGCTACTATGATGAATAAAGGCTTAGAGGTAATTGAAGCCCACTGGTTATTTAATATGCCTTATTCAAAAATCAAAGCTATTATTCATCCCCAATCTATTATTCACTCGCTTGTGAAATTCAAAGATGGCTCCTTACTAGCTCAAATGAGTAAGCCAAGCATGCAAATACCTATCCTTTATGCCTTAACTCATCCTAAACATATAGAATTTAATAATGTGGAAACTGACCTTCTTAAGATAGGTGAATTAACTTTTAGAGAAATTGAAGCTAAACGTTATCCTCTCTTTTTCCTAGCCTTGGAAGTAGGAGAAGAAGCTGGAATTATGCCCACAATTATGAATTCTGCTAATGAAGCCTGTATAAAACTATTTACTGACGGCATTATTGCTTTTAAAGACTTTTATACCATAATATCTGAAACTCTCTTAGCTTCCAAACAGGTGGTGAACCCATCTTTAGATGAAATCATAGAAATAAACGAAAACATTTATAAGCAAATTATTGATAGGTACAAAAACAAAAGATAGTTAGTAATTAAAAGAGGGGAATAGGTTTGGTTAAAGATGTTGAAGGTAATTCGTAGTAGAATTCATAATCTCTTCATACCTTTAATTTTTTGGATTCTTGGTATTTTGTTGGCTACAAAACTTAATTACCATTGGACTCTTCATTTAGTGGCATTAGTTTGTCTGATTTCTTTTCATCTTTTTCGCAAACTAAGATTTTTCCTAATTCTCCTTCTATTCACTTTACTTGCTTGGTTATATACAAGTAGTTTCCTAGGGGAATCTAGCCAAGATATTAGTTACTATTTAAGGCAAACAGAAGTTATTAGCGAGATGTTCGAATATAAAGTAGAAAATATAAAGAGGACTTCTAAGGGAAGTAGCTATTATATTATTAGTTTAAAGAAACTTAACAACTTTCAAATTAAGGGGAAACTTCTCTTATATAGCAGAATAGATTCTTTACAGATTAATAACATCTATCAAAGTAATTTGCAAGTCTTTCCTATAGATAAAGTTAAAAATCCAGGTGAGTTTGACTATCATAAGTTTTATAATTATCAGGGGATTAGGGGAAGGGCGTTCACAAATGGTTTAACTAAACATATTGCCCAGGAAGAAAATCTTTTACAAGCCCTTAAATCCCATATTGTTACTAAAATTCAAAGTATTTATACTGCTAAGTCTCCTCTGGCATTAGCTCTTTTCATTGGAGATAAGGCTATGCTCAATATTGAGCAGGATAAGCTTTCTCAGATGGGACTAATCCATATTTTTGCTGTAAGTGGCTTGCATGTAGGGATTATCTACCTTAGTCTTTTAACCCTGATAAATCTATTCTTAAATCAAAACAAATCAAGAATTATAGCATCACTCTTATTAATATTTTATGGTTTTTTGTGTTCTTGGTCACCCTCAGTCTCACGAACGGTTTTAATAATCCTAATCTATAATCTTGCTCTTGTTTTTCAAAGGAAAATTTCTTTTCTGCAGATAATATCTATTAGTCTTTTTATCATCACTATCAGTAATCCCTTGCAAGTTTTTTCAGTAGGCTTACAACTTTCCTTAACAGCCTTTATCGCTTTATGGATTGCTGATCGTGTATTTATGCCCTATTATTACAAAAGCATAAGAAAATATTCAGTCCCGAAATATATATCTCGACTTGTGCAATATCTTGTCTTCACCCTATCAATAATTATCTTCATCTCACCACTCTCTGCTTATTATTTTAATATCATAACCTTTAATGCTATTTTAACAAATGTGCTTGCAACACCATTAGTTACCCTCATGTTAAATGTAATTCTTGTGTCTTTATTTCTCCCCCAAAATTTATTTGTCCAAGATTATCTAGCTGCAGCTTTTACCTTACTGGCAAGAGCATTTGAAGAACTAGTCGTCTTGGCTGAAAAACTACCTTTCTTTACAAGAAATATTAGCCTTACTGGGATAGAATTCCTAATTATTCTTATATCTCTTAGCTTGATATACCTGCTTCATAAGAAGAAAAAACTTTTAGCTTATCTTTTGTCTTTTACTTTAGCTTTATTGTTTATGGCAAGAGTCTTAGGTTTTTTTACATTCTACCATAATCAAGTTATCTGCTTTGCTGCAGGTAATGCAGATTGCTCATATCTAGAGTTTGCTGATGGACTAAACTTAGTAATTGATACTGGGTCTCAAGAGCAAAATCCCGTAATTGTTAAAACAGCTCTTATCCCATATCTCAAGAAGAGACATATTACTTCCCTAGCTTGTGTTATGATTACTCACCCTCATGAAGACCATTATGGTGGACTTCCCTTACTGGCTGATAATATCAAAATAGACCAGATTATTATTCATGAATCAGCTTTAAATGATGCTAAGTTTTCTACAATAATAAATGAATTGCCAACTGAAATTAAAGTAGTAGTCCTAACAGATACTATGTCTTTTTGGAATAGACGAGTAAATATCCTGCATCCTACTAAAGACTATAAGTCAGAAAATATGAATAACAATTCTCTTGTGGCTATGATTAATTATGCAGATAAAAAACTACTTTTTACAGGTGATATTGAAGAAGATGCTGAGAAACATCTTATTAAAGTCTATCATAATGAACTTAATGCAGATTTTCTTAAAGTTCCTCATCATGGTTCGATTACTAGTTCAAGCTGGGATTTTCTCCAAGAAGTTGCAGCTAGTCAATCTTATATCCCAGCTGGGAATAGAGATAGAGAGCAGTTCCCCAATAAGCTTATCTTAGAAAGATTAAAAGCGCTGGAATCTATGATTCATAATGGAAATGAGGACGGGGCTTGGGAAATGAATTTTGGAAATTGACTAAACCACTAATTACTAGCTTTTTGCCGAAAGTAAAAGACAATTAGTTTTTTTAAAATAATTCTGTACAAAAAGTGCCTAGAAAAATATCAGTAAGAAACTAAAAATTAAGGAAGAGAAAATGAAACAAAAGTATCTATATATCATTTTAATTATATTATTTATAAATATCTCTAAAATAGTAGCCTTTGATTTAAATCAAGCAACAAACTGGTTCAAGGAATACTACACAATTAGTGAAGAAGATACGCAAAAACTGATACCCTTTGGTTTTTATGTAAATGAAGCTGGTTTCATGGTGGGAGCTTTCTATTATAATACTAACATACTTGCCAGTGGAGCTCAAACATCACTAGTTGCCATGTACAGTCCAGAAACTCAAATTTCTACCTTTTGGGCTGATTTCGACAATATTTCTTTAACAGATAAAACAAGTCTCTATTCTACCATCAATATCCTTAAGTTTAATGATGTTCGTATCTATTGGAAGGGTAATGATAGTCCTAATATTGAAGCAAGTTATACCCAGTTGCCTGATGGAAGCCTTATTCCCAAAAACAAAGGTTATCATGTCAAAGAAGGTTGGGCTAACAACTTCAAAGTAGGACTTAAACATCAATTATTAAGCAATAATGCTCTCTATGGAGAATACCGATATAATGTTTCTACTTCTAATAATAGTGATGATTCTCTTACTGATGAAGTAATTCTGAGATTTGAATCTTCTTTTCTGGATAATAAAAATAATCCTCGCAAGGGAAGTAAATTCATAGCTGATATTGCCAAAAGTATTGACCTTCTTGGACATGATGCTAATAATAATTGGGATTACTATCGCTTATCAGGTGAGATTATTCATTTTATTCCTCTACCTCAATCAGCAACTTTAGCTTTTAGACTATATAGTGTTCATATGGGAGGTAAGAAAGTTGTAGATGAAACTAGGACTGCTTTCATGAATAATATCTTAAATGATCAAGGTAGATATACAGAATATGCTCCTTTTATGGCCCAAGCTTATTTAGGTGATTTTGATAATTTCCGTGGTTATTATATGTACAGATTTAGAGATAATAATCTTTTATCATTACAGATGGAAAATAGATTTCCTATTTCTGGTAATAGACTTTATGGTGTTTTATTTGGAGAAGTAGGAAGAGTTGCTGAGGAATACAAGATTAGTAATTTTCTACAAGATATGAAATATTCTTATGGAGCAGGTGTAAGATTCTATTTCAATCCTGATATTTTAGTGAGAGCAGATATAGGACATTCCAATGAAGAATTAATGCAAGTGCGTATAATGTTTGGGCAGGCTTTTTAAACCCATGGTAAAGTAATTTAAAAATATAGTAATAGGTTAACTTGCAGTAATTAAACAAGTTATGTATTTATAACTAATCAATATTTTCCCATTTTAAAGATTATTCTTGACAGAAAATAACATCCATACCGTTTAGTATGCTATAAAAAATAATACTAAATAAAGGTGGAAAATGGCACACAATAAAAGTGAAGCAGCAGAGACAAGAACAACAATAATCTTATCTGCTTTAAAGTTATTTTCGGAAAAAGGATTTGATGCAACTTCAATATCTGAGATTTGCAAGAAGGCAAACATCACCAAAGGGGCACTTTATTGGCACTTTAAGGATAAGCGAGACTTATATTATCAGCTTATATCTGAAGTCATAAAAGAAATCTTAGGTGAATCAATGTTATTAATATCTGAAGAGAAGAGTCCTATTTTAAAGATGAAGAAACATCTAAACAATTATTTAACCAATATAGCTAATAATGAAAGTTATCAAGATGCTTATCGTTTAATGGTAAGGGAAATGCAGTTTGATCAGTTGGCAGATATTGAACAGATGTTAGCAAATATCAAGAAAGAATATGATTTTGAGTCAATTTTTCAAGCAGCAATAGATCAAGAAGAGTTATCTAATTTGCTTACGGCAAAGCAGTATTATGATATGTATGTACATATGTTTGATAGTATAATAATTAATTGGATTTGGCATGGTAAGAATTTTGATCTTCTCAAATGGGGAAATCAATATTTTGATTATGTTTATAGAGTAGATTTATTAAGGAGTAAAAATGAAATTTAAGTATATCATACTTTTATTAATATTTCCGTTATTTTTAAGCGGATTAACACTGGAAGAGGCAGAGCAGATAGCTCAAGAAAACAATAAGGATATTAAAATAGCTCAAGAAGAAAAGGGAATGAGTTTTTCTAATTATAAGAGTATAAAAGGATCTTTATATCCTCAATTGACTTTAAGTGGATCTTATGGTTTGAAGAAGACAGATGTACCAGAGATTCTACCTGCGGGTAGTATGGCAGAGAAAGAGATGCCTTTGAACACTGTATTATCTATGAATCAGATTTTATTTTCTAGTGATGTATTTAATGGTTTAAAAGCAGCTAGAGTTTATAATAGCATTAATGATACTATGCTAGATATAACAGTTAGAAATGTTTTGTTTAAGACAAGAAGATTATTTAATAGTGCTCTTCTTAGCAAGCATGTTGTAGAAATTAATGAAGAAGCATTACAGATAGCAAATGCCCAGTATGAAAGAGTATCTAATATGTTTGAGCAAGGTCTTGTTTCTGAGTATGATAAATTGCGAGCAGACTTACAAGTCTCCCAATTACAACCTCAATTACAGGAAGCTAAAAACAATTATCAGTTGGCCTTGCAAAGTCTGCAAAATCATTTAGGTGATGAAGTAGAGATTAAGGAAGTTGAGGGCCAATTAAGTGAGCCTAAAATGGAAGAGATAACTTTAGATTATGCTATTAAAGAGGGCTTAGAAAGGAGATTGGAGTTAGATGCTTCTCAGCTTAATGTGGATATCCTTGATATTCAATATGAGAACCAGCTTAAGTCATATTTACCAAGTATAGCTTTAAACGGGAGTTTTACTAACTTTACTTCAACAAATGATTATGAAGTAGAAGCAGATAATTTTGGTAATATCTATTCTTTAGGAATAGCTTTTGAGATGCCTTTATTTACAGGATTTTCTAATCTAAATAAAGCTAAAGAGTATAAGTATCAGTTGAAATCTGCAAGATTAGAAACATCGGTACTTTATGATAATATTAAGTTGGAGATTAAGAGTAATTATCTTTCACTAGAAAAAGATAAAAAGAATCTAGTAACAGCTAAAAGGAATAAAGAGCTGGCTAGTCGTGGTCTAGAAATAGCTGAACAGATGTATGCTAACCAGTTAGGAACTTACTTAGATGTGCAAAGTGCACAGTTGACTTATAACCAAGCACAGGTCAATTATATATCAGCGGTTTATAGTGTGATTAATTCATACGAGAGCTTGCTTAATGCAATGGGAAAGAATTTTAAATCTTAAGGAGAGATTAATGATAAAGAAAATTTTTATATTAATAGTAACTGCCTCCCTCTTTTTAGTAGTAGGGTGTCAAAAGAAAGGACAAGAAATTGAGGCTAAATCATTAGAGGCTATTTACCGAGAAGAAGGTATTCCTGTAAAGGTAGAAGAAGTTTTAGAGCAAGATTTTACAAGATACCAGACATACTACTCAGAAGTTTTACCTAGTAAAAGTACTCAGATTTTTGCTAAATATGAAGATCGTATAGCAAAGATTAATGCTGCTGCAGGTGATTTTGTTAAGAAAGGACAAGTTATAATCGAGTTTAATCCTAATAACAGGTTCGGAATTAAAGAAACACAGGCAAACTATGACATAGCTTTAGCTACTTATAATAGAATGACAGAAGTATTCAAGACTGGTGGAATAAGTCAGCAAGAGCTTGATACTTATGAAACTCAGTTAAAAGTGGCTCAAGCAGCAATTGAGAATATTAATGACATGTTAAGAGTAAAAGCTCCTTATGATGGATATATCACAGAATTACCTGTTTCTGAAAATGACTATATTTTCATAGATACAGCCTTATTTACTATATCGAATTTGAATAGCTTGAAGTCTGTCTTATGGGTAAACGAAAATGATATTAAGTTTGTCAGAGAAGGAATGTTTGCTTCCGCTAAATGGAATGGCCAAGAGATTAGTGGTCAAGTAGATAAAGTTGCAATGGCTATGGATGCTCATAGAAGAGCTTTTAGGGTTGAGGCTTCCTTTGATAATGCAAAGAGATCAGTAAAAGCAGGAGTAACTTCAGAAATCAATTTACTTCTCTATAAGAAGGCTAATGTTATTGGTGTTCCTACTGTAATGGTCAGAGAAATTGAAAGCAGTCCTTATCTTTGGGTTGTGGAAGATAATAAAGCAGTTAGAAAGAATGTTGTATTAGGTCAAACAGGTAATGATTTAATCGAGATATTAAATGGATTAAAAGCTGGTGATGTTTTAATAACAGAAGGCTATCATTTAGTTTCTGATGATGATAAAGTAACTATCAAATAGTTTAAAAGTGGAGAAATAATGTTTTTATCAAAAATGTCAATAAATAGACCAGTCATGACAACTATGTTCATTCTGGTATTTATCCTCTTTGGACTCTTAGCATTTACCAAAATGCCAATTGACCTTTTCCCTTCGGTTAACATTCCTTATGTGCTTGTTACTACCGTATATCCAGGAGCAGGTCCAAGCGAGGTAGAAACTCAAGTAACAAATATAATTGAGGATGAGGTTGCTACTATCAGTGGATTAGATAATGTGCAATCCTACTCAATGGATAATGTATCAACTATAGTTTTAAAATTTGAATTGAGTAAAGACCCCAAGGAGGCTAATCAAGAGGTAAAGGATAAGATTAATAAGATAATTAACAGATTGCCTTCTGATGCTGAGCAACCAACAATTGAGAAGATAGAGATGGATGCTTTCCCTGTTATTGATTTGGTCCTTACATCTAATTCTCGCAGTGTATCAGCTATCGAGTTATTTGAGTTAGCTGATAATTCACTAAAAGATAGATTTGCCAAAATTGAAGGTGTTGCGAGAGTGGAAATCAATGGTGGAGAAGAGAGAGAAATTAGGGTTGAAACAAATAACAGAATCTTAAAATCTAATAATATCTCTTTATCACATATTAACAATATTATTACAATGAATAACTATAATATAGCAGCTGGATACTTTACTAATAAGAATACTGAAGTGTCATTAACTACTAATGCTGAGTTTTCTTCTATAGAAGACTTACAGAACTTAGAGATTCCTATTAATGGTGGTTCTAAGAAGTTAAAAGAAATTGCTAATGTATTTGATGGTAAGAAAGATATCAGAAGTATTTCTCGCTTCTTTGATAACATGCAGAAAAGTCAATATGATAAAATGGTAAAGATTAGTTTGATTAAGAGTTCAGATGCTAATACAGTTGCTTTGGCAGAAGAGGTTACTAAAGCTCTTCCTGAATTGAAAGAATCTATCCCTAGTAATATTGAATTAAAACTGGCTTATGACAACTCAGTCTTTATTCAATCATCAGTTAGTGACACAATTACTAACCTTATTTTAGGGGTGTTATTAACAGGATTAGTGCTTTTCTTATTCTTGCATGATTTACGTTCTACCTTCATTGTTGCCTTATCTATGCCAACATCTATTATCTCATCCTTTATGGTAATGCAGGCAATGGGTTTCTCCTTTAATATGCTGTCATTAATGGGATTATCTACTGCTGTTGGTGTTCTAGTGTCAAACTCTATTGTGGTTCTTGAGAATATCTTTAGGCATAAATATATGGGAAATAGCAATAAGGAAGCAGCCTTGTCTGGATCTGGAGAAGTTACAACTGCTGTTATTGCTTCTACGGCTACTAACCTAGTTGTTTTCTTGCCTATTGCAGCTATGTCTTCCATGGCAGGACAGTTCTTTAAAGAGTTTGCTTTAACTGTCTCTATTGCTACTGTTTTCTCTTTAATAATGTCTTTTACTCTTACACCTATGCTAGCTTCTCTAATTTTACCTAAAGAAGAAAAGTTAGACTGGTTTGGTAGGATAATGGAGAAAAACTTCAGATTATTTGAAGGTCTTTACAAAAAAGTTCTCACCTCAATTTTAAGCAATAGGGTTAAGCCAGTATTATTTGCTATTTTCATGACTCTCCTTCTCTTAGGAACCTTCATATTTGTTGCTCCTAAGCTTGGTTTTGAGTTTATGCCAGAATTTGACCAAGGTGACTTGTTAATTAATATTGAACTTCCTGAAGGATCTGACCTTACACAAACTTCTCAGAAACTAGCAGAAGTTGAAAAAATTGTATTAACTCACCCAGAAGTTAAACATATTATCTCAACTGTTGGAAATAACAATAGAACTAATGTTGCTAGTGCTGAAATCAAGTTAGTAGATCCTGAGTTTAGAAATATTACTACTTCTCAGATGAATCAGGTATTCATAAATGAAGTATCTCATATCACTAATGCTAAGATCTTCTGTAAAGGTTCACGTGGTGAAGATGGCGATAGCCCTATTCAATACTATCTAATCTCACCTGATAAAGACTATCTTGACTCAATAGTACCTGAGTTAAATAAAAGAATGAAACAGATACCTGGTCTGATTAACTATAATGTATCTTTAAGAACTGGTAAACCTCAGCTTACCCTACTTCCTAAAAGAAAAGAAATTGCTGATGCAGGTTTGACAGCTTATGATTTAGCTATGGTGGTTAGAGGAGCTTCTGAAGGATTAACTTCAGCAGTTTATCGTGATCAAGGTGAAGAATATGATATTAGAGTAACAATGGATGATGAATTTGTCTCTACTCCAGAAGAAATCGGAGCTCTAATTATCAATGCTCCTAAGGGACAGTTTACTGTATCACAACTAGCAGAGGTTGATTTAACCCAAACTACTAGTCAAATTACCCATAGAGACAAACTTCCTTCTCTAATAGTTACTGGGGAACCAGGAACTGGCTATCCATTAGCAAACGTAACTAATAAAGTTATGCAGGTGTTTGAGGAGATGGATTTACAAGATGTGGATGTTAAAGCTGGTGGTAATGCAGAAATGATGGATGAAACTAATAAGGATATGGCTCAAGCTTTCCTCCTAGCAATTATTTTAACTTATATGTTGCTAGCATCTATCTTGGAAAACTTTACCCAACCATTCCTAATTCTCACAACACTGCCTATGGCAACTATCGGAGTTTTCTGGCTCATGTTTGCTACAGGTACTACAATGAACCTCTTCTCTATGATGGCGATTATTATGCTTATTGGTCTAGTTGTTAATGATGCTATTTTGATTCTAGACTATACAAAACAGCTTATGGCTAAAGATAATCTATCTGCCAGAGAAGCCTTGCTTATTGCCTGTCCTATTAAGATGAAACCTATCTTAATGACAACTTCAGCAATTATTCTTGGTATGTTACCTATGGCCTTAGGTATTGGTTCTGCAGGTAAAGAGATGAGAATCCCAATGGCTATGGTACAGATTGGTGGTATGGCTACATCAACTATGCTTACCTTACTCTTAATCCCATCGTTATTTTTCTTAACTCACTCTAAGAAAAAGAAAAGTAAATAAACTAAATAAACTAAATAATAAAACAGCCGGTTAGTTATTGCTATCCGGCTTGTATTTTGGAAGTAAATTATGAATAAAACTCAGCTATGTAATATCTGCCCTCATGCATGTAATGTTGATAGAATAGACAGCCTAGGCTACTGTCAAGCACCTGCTAAACTTAGATATAATCTAGCCCAGCTTCACTTTGGGGAAGAACCCTTCTTGGTTGGTGAATCAGGAAGTGGCACAATTTTCTTTTCTCACTGTAATCTGTCCTGTTCTTATTGCCAGAATTGGGAAATATCAGCCTTGGGGAGAGGGCAGGACCATAAGCCAGAAGACTTACTGGAAACAATGTTTTCTCTTAAAGACAAGGGGGCGGTCAATATTAATTTAGTTTCTCCAACTCCGTATAGTGACTTGCTAATCCCTATTTTGCAAGAGAGTAAAAAACAAGGACTTAATCTTCCAATTGTCTGGAATACTAATTCTTATGAATCTCTGGAGACTTTGAGAAAACTAGAAGGATTAGTTGATATTTACTTGGCAGATTTCCGCTATTGGTCTAATGAAAACTCTTTAATTTACTCAGGTGTTACTAATTACCGTCAGTTTGCTAGTCAAGCTATAAAGGAGATGGTAAGGCAGACAGGTCTACTTAAACTTGATGAAGGACTAGCTTGGATGGGAACTTTAATCAGGATTCTAGTCCTGCCCAATAATATTACTGGCACAAAGTCTATATTACAGTGGATAGCTGATAACTTGGGTACTGATATGACCATAAGTCTAATGTCTCAATATTATCCTACCTATAAGAGCAAAGATTTCCCTGAGTTAAACAGGATTATTACTCCTGAAGAATATTCTCAAGCTGTTAAAGAATTAGAAAGATTAGGCTTTTCTAATTATCTCTTACAAGAACTAAACCCTTCTGCAGACTGGACTCCTGATTTTAACTTATAAGACCAAATCAGGCAGTAGATCTTTCGAATACGAGATTCTTTACTCATCTCGATAATTCTATTGCATCATTGGGATAAACAAGAGTAGTTTTTTATTTGCTACTTACCTGTAGTTAGTAGAAAAAATATGATGTTTTATCACAGGTATTTACTTATAAGGCCCAATTTCTAGTTAGCTAGAAAAACTCAAAGATACCCTATTCATCCTTAATCCTTCCTTTACAGTCTTTCGATGAAACTTGGACTTTCATCGAAAGACTGTAAAGGAAGGAACAAGCATGCTACAAGAAGGTGAAGAGATTCTCCACTAAATCAAGACCTCTTTTTTTACTAGAATGGTTAGTTAGGGTTTGCGAGAAAAGTAGAGATTATTCAGCAAAATAGGTTAGAGAGTTTGCCAGTGAGTAATATAAATATAATATGAAAAATCGACTGTATCTTTCAGTTTTAATCTTTGTTTACACCTGTAACTATTATATACATATAAGTGAGTAGTTTTTACACAAGAAACAAAATTAGCCATATTTGTCTCTCTGCTTTTCATCTTCTTATTTATGCTTTTCGCAATAGCTTATGAGCATTTCAGTAGAAAGATTTTTAAAAAAAATCATTTGTGGAACTAACAATGCATTAGTATATGATAAATGATCTTTGAAAAATAGATTTTATAAATAAGGATTAAACCTAGATAAGGATTAGAATTTGTGAGAAGAGTATTTTCTTTAGTAGTCTTCATTAAAGACTAGTCATTCATCTGGGCTAAAGCTCATAACTAAAACTTAGGTCTCTTGTCGAGTTTTAAGATAATAATAAAGTTTAAGAGCATTCTATGTAGTCTGTAGGGAAAAAGGGCTAAAAATAGATATAATCCGTATTGGCATAACAATAATTGGGAATGTTCCTAAGTGAAAAAAGTTTTGGAGAATTATCACTCACGCTACCTCCTCAAAATTAACATAAGTTAATTTCACTTGCCAACCCAAGCATCCCAATTATTGTTAATGTCAATATTTTTTTACCTAAAATTAGAGGTAGAAATAGGCGTATATGCTTATAAACAAAAGAGATAAAAGCAAAGAGAAGGAAACAATTGTCGCTGCAAATTCTCTATCTAAGTCTTCTAGTTCAGAAAAGATTAAGGTGTTAAAACCCACAGGAGCAGAAGCACAGATTAAAACAATATTAGAAATAGGATCATTTAAAGCAAGCAACTTAACAATTCCTAAACCCAAAAGGAAACCTAAGACCATTCTTAAGGAAATGACAGTCAAAGTCAATCTTACATTAGCAATTTTAGGGTGAAAGTAGATACCCAGAGCAAAGATAATTAAAGGCATAGTAGGAGAACCGATATAATTTAAGATATCGATATGCAGAGAATTTAGATTAAAAGGTAAGAGATTTATTAGCAAACCAATAATGATTGCCCAGATAGGTGGGAGAGATAGCATTTTCTTAATAGGTAATTGGCCATTTTCATTTTTCCCAAATTTTATAGCTTGATAATAAGCAAAAAGATAAATCATAAAAGAATTACCTAAATCAAAGAGTGAGTAATAACCAAAAGCATCTTTGCCAAAAAAAGCATAAATGAAGGTAGAAACAAATCCTGTATTAATAATTAAAGAGCCAATAAGAAAAGAACCTTTTCTCTCTCTAGGAATTTTAAGTCTTTTTACCAAATAAGAGGCAGGTAGAAAGGTGAGCAAAACTATAAAAATAGGTAAAATAATCAAATAGATAAGATTTAGATCAAGAGATAGATTAGCTAAAGATACTAAAGTTAAAGCAGGTAAGCTAATATTTAGAACTAGCTGCAAAAATCTATCAGCATCTTTTATGTTAAATATTCTTAATTTTTTACTAAGATATCCTAAGGAAAACATGATTAATACAGGTAAAATCTTGACAAAATATGGGGGCATAGAAACTCCGAATAATTTATTGTTGACACCAGATAAACAGATCCACAGAATAAGTAAAGTTTTTTGTTTACAGGATTTGCACAATATTAATTTAGGCTATATAGAATTAGAAAAATATAATTATAATAAAAAGATGATCCCGGAGGATTAATGAGTACAGAAAAACAGATTACTGAACTACGACTTAAACGATCCCAAGCTGAATTAGGTGGAGGGCAGAAAAGAATTGATGCTCAACACGCTAAGGGTAAGCTTACAGCTCGCGAAAGAGTCAATAATTTATTAGATCCAAATAGTTTTGAAGAGTTTGATCTTTTTGTTGAACACAATTGCCATGATTTTGGTATGGAAAAGAATATCATACCAGGAGATGGAGTTATAACAGGTTGTGGAACAATAAATGGAAGATTAGTCTATATTTTTTCTCAAGACTTCACAGTATTAGGTGGTTCTTTATCAAAGACTTATGCTGAAAAGATCTGTAAGATTATGGATATGGCTATAAAAGTAGGAGCTCCTGTAATAGGACTAAATGATTCAGGTGGAGCAAGAATCCAAGAGGGAGTAGATGCTTTAGCTGGTTATGCAGAAATATTTTACAGAAATGTTATGGCCTCAGGAGTTATTCCCCAAATTTCAGCAATTTTAGGTCCTTGTGCAGGTGGAGCAGTATATTCACCAGCAATAACAGATTTTGTTATGATGGATAAAAAGAACTCCTATATGTTTGTTACAGGTCCTAAGGTGGTAAAGAGTGTTCTTAATCAAGATGTTACCGTTGATCAACTTGGTGGAGCAATGGCTCACGCAACCAAGAGTGGTGTTACTCATTTCGTAACAGAAAATGAAGAGGAAACATTATTATTAATTAAGAAATTATTAAGTTATATCCCATCAAATAACTTAGATGATCCTCCTTATATTCCTAATGCAGATCCGATCGATAGAGCTTGTGATAGACTTAATCAGTTAATTCCAGAAAACCCAAATAAGCCTTATGATATGCTTGATGTTATTCATGAGCTAGCAGATGAGAATGAATTTTTAGAAGTATCTAGAAATTATGCTCAGAACATTATTGTTGGTTTTGCTAGATTTAATGGTTACTCGGTAGGTATTGTAGCTAACCAACCTAAGGTTTTGGCTGGTGTGCTAGATATCAATGCTTCAGCTAAGGCAGCTAGATTTATTAGATTCTGTGATTCTTTCAATATCCCATTATTAGTCCTTGAAGATGTTCCAGGTTTCTTACCAGGACCTAACCAAGAGCACAATGGAATCATTAAACACGGTGCTAAACTTCTTTACGCTTTCGCCGAAGCTACAGTACCAAAAATTACCCTTATCTTAAGAAAAGCTTACGGTGGTGCTTACTGTGTTATGAACAGTCGTCACATGCGAGCAGATATGGTATATGCTTGGCCATCAGCTGAGATTGCAGTTATGGGACCAGGTGGAGCTGTGGAAGTAATCTTTAGAAAAGAAGCAATGGCTTCAGATGACCCTAAAGCAGCTCTTAAAAAGAGAGAGGATGAGTACAGAGATAAATTTGCTAATCCTTATAATGCTGCTAAGAAAGGTTATATTGATGATATTATTGAACCAAGTAGGTCAAGATTTAGAATTATCAGAACTTTAGAAATGTTGGCAAATAAGAAAGATTCAATTCCTCCACGTAAGCATGGAAATATTCCTTTATAGGGGAAGATATGAAACACAGTAAAATAATATTAATCATCTTCCTTTTTCTGTTAGCATTTACTTGTTTGAATGCTGAAGAAGCTAAAGTTACTTTCAACAAGACAGGAAGAAAGGTTGAATTTACTATCAAGCAAGACTTCACGATGAAGGCAGTGGCTGATAGTATAAATATGCCAGTTAAGAAGCTCAAAGCTATGTTGGGCTCTGAGTTAATCAAGTACGGAGAGGACAATCCAGAATATGCTAAGTATAAATCGCAAAACAGAAAATGGGATGAACTTACTCTTTCTGAATTAGATATTGCTCCAACTTTAGTGGCAGAAAAGTTTGAAAAGTTTACTAAAGAAACTTTATCCTTCGGTTACAGTGTAACTTGGGTGGGGATTTTAGTTGTCTTCTGTAGTTTGCTTTTAATATCTGTTTTGATTAATCAATTCCAACATATTGAGAAAACCAAAGAGCTTAAAATAAAGAAGAAACCTGCAACTAAGACAGTTGCCAGTCCAGTAGGTAATATAACTGGTCCTGAATCTGCTATTAGTTCAAATGCTATTGTAGCAGTAATAGCTGCCTTACACAAACACAAATTATCAGTTGAAGAGAGGGTGAAAATTCAAATGACCTTCAGTAGAACTCCAGTTAATATGTGGAGTGCTTCAGCTAAGATGGATATGCCTAATAGAGTATATAATAAACCTATTGATGGGAGTAAAAGATGAAATCATATAAAATGAAGATAAATGGTGAGACTTATGATGCAAGAATAATTTCCTTTGACTCAGAGAGTGCTAAAGTTGAGGTGAATGGAAATGTATTCTTAGTAGAGTTTGAAGATGATAATCAAAATATGATACCTAGGATTACTAGAACTTACAAGGAAGCTCCTGGAGCACCTCAGTTATCAGTAGATTATGCTGATGGAAGTGTAAAAGCTCCAATTCCTGGTGTCATTGTATCTATTAAAAAGAATGTTGGGGATAGAGTAGAAAAAGGCCAAGCTATTGTTATTCTTGAAGCAATGAAAATGGAATCTGAAATTGAAGCTCCAGCATGTGGTGTTATTGAAGAGATTCTAGTAAAAGAAAAGGCTGCAGTTCACGAAGGTGATGTCCTTGTTAAAATTAAGTTTGATGCTGTTGAAGAAGCTCCTAAAGCTAAACCACAAGAAAGACAACATACTGCTAAGGCAGCCCCAATGCCTAGTCCAACACCTCGCCCTGCTGGTAATAATTCAATTACAGCACCTATTCCTGGAACCATCATAGATATCTTAGTTAAAGAAGGAGATAAAATTACTCCTGAAAAAGCTGTCATAATATTAGAAGCTATGAAAATGGAATCAGAAGTAACTTCAGACTTCGCCGGAACAGTCAAAAAAGTCCTTGTTAGTA
The DNA here is from genome assembly GCA_963663475.2 of Cloacimonadales bacterium (SeqCode). Classification (GTDB taxonomy): domain Bacteria; phylum Cloacimonadota; class Cloacimonadia; order Cloacimonadales; family JAFGVF01; genus JAEKNW01. The sequence goes on from CAXXJV010000001.1 coordinate 862,293, forward strand.
AAGGTCAAGCTGTTCAAGAGGGTGAAGAGCTTATTCAATTAGGAGATTGATAATGGCTGAATTTATAAATTTCTTTGAAACTACAGGATTTTATAATATTAATTTTGGTTATGCCATGATGATAGTCATAGGATTAGTTTTCATCTATCTAGGTATTGCTAAACATTATGAACCCCTTCTTTTAGTACCTATTGGCTTTGGTATATTAATAGGAAATATACCAGGTGTTGGTTTGCAAGGTCAGGGTGTGTACGATGAAGGTTCAGTATTATATTATCTTTATTTAGGTGTTAGTAAAGGTTATTATCCTCCACTAATTTTCTTAGGTATTGGAGCTATGACCGACTTCTCAACTCTCATTGCTAATCCTAAGTTGATTCTGATTGGAGCTGCTGCTCAAGCAGGTATTTTTATTACCTTTATCGGCTCACTCTTGTTAGGATTTAACGTTATGGAAGCTGCCTCTATTGGTATAATTGGTGGTGCTGACGGACCTACTTCGATTTATATATCATCAAAGTTAGCTCCTCATTTATTAGGTGCAATTGCCATTGCTGCTTACTCTTATATGGCCCTTGTTCCTGTTATTCAACCTCCAATTATGAAACTTCTTACTACTAAGAAAGAGAGACAAATTCATATGAAAACTCCACGTTTAGTAACTAAACAAGAAAAGATTATCTTTCCTATTGTCGGATTAATTGTTACTTGTTTTATTGCTCCAGGTGGTATTGCTCTCTTGGCTATGCTCTTCTTTGGTAATTTACTTAAAGAATGTGGTGTGACAGAAAGATTAGCTGATACAGCTCGTAATGCTTTAATGAATATTATTACTATTCTTTTAGGTGTGACTGTTGGTGCTTCAACTGATGCTGGTAAATTCCTAAACTGGTCTTCTGTGAAGATCTTTATCTTAGGTGCCTTCTCTTTCTGTATTGCAACTGCTTTCGGTATTGTCTTTACCAAATTTATGAATTTATTCTTAAAAGAAAAAATAAACCCTCTTATCGGAAATGCAGGTGTTTCAGCTGTTCCTGATTCAGCTCGTGTTTCTCAAATAGAAGGACAAAAATATAATAAACGTAACTTCTTACTTATGCATGCTATGGCACCTAATGTTGCTGGTGTTATCGGCTCAGCAGTTGCTGCCGGTGTGATGCTAGGTATCTTAGGTAATTAATCAGAAATAATTACAAATGAAATATAAATCCCCCATGGAGACATGGGGGATTCTTTTAGTCCAAATAATGCAGTAGATTTTTGAGAATATGCACTCTTATCTAAAGCTCTACTGTGTTATCTAGGTTTATTTAACTATAATTGGTACATAGATATCGAACTTTGATGTTTCAGAATGATCTTCTGAAAATCTCTCATCAAAGATTTCTAACTCATGGCCCATAGCCCATTCATAATCGACACTTTTAATCCATTCACAGCTAATATAACGATAAGTATCAGCAAGGCTAGCAGGACTTCCCTCATGAGTAAAAACGGCATAGGTAGCAGGTTTTACACAATAAGACTCAAGCTGGGGAATCTCTGGAGTATTTGCCTTCTTGATCATTCCTACGAAGTAAGAAAATTCATCATCAGGTCCAGGTGCCTTGTCCATAAACTGAGGGTGGGGAGGACAGATTGAGATATAAGAATCATTCTTGTAATCAAAATCTCTACCCAATACTTCCTTAAAATCCATCCATAACTTATGAATAGATCCATCTCCATGCTTAACTTTTCTCATTAAACCAACAGCATTAATCTCTGACATCTCTTTGATCTTGTAGTTCATCTTTCTTCCTTTAGTTTGATTTTCACAGAACTGCGGTACTAGTTTTGGTGTGTAATTCATCAGCTGATTGTTCTTCTTATATACAAGAGGTGTATCACGAAATTGCTTTTTAAAAGCTCTAATAAAAGATTCTACCGAAATAAAACTATATTTGCCGGCTATTTGCTTTACCTGGTAATTACCCTCAATTAGATCCTTAGCAGCTTCAGATAATCTCCTCTCTCTTACATAACTCTTTAATGTATAGCCTGTAAAAGTATAAAATATTCGCATAAAATGATAGAGAGAAAAACCAACATTATCGGCTATATCTTCCATCTGAATCTCTTGATATAGATTCCTCTCTATGTAATCAATGCTGTGTTGTATTACTCTATTATAATCAGGCATAACTTTCTTTTCCTTTCATTATTGACTTTTTTTGCTTATACACCAGTAAGAGATAAGTGTCAATTTATTTAACCCAAATAATGCATTAGACCTCTGTGAATAGCAGAATATTCTTCTGCAAAAGTAAGATCCATAATTTCTCCGAATATATAAAATATATGCGTCAAAATTCTGTAAGCTATTTTGCTAAAAGAATCTAGCAATCTTCATCAAAGTTCAAATGCACTATTTGAGTTTAACTTATAATTTTACCAAAAAATCTATTGGACTATTTGGGGGAAAAAATGCACTTGACAAATTTCCAGAAAAAACTAATAATAAAAAAAAGAAGAAAATTAGGAGAAGAAATGAATTTCCAAGATATAATATTAACCTTACAAGGCTACTGGGCTAGTCAAGGCTGCAACATAGTACAACCTTACGATGTTGAGATGGGAGCAGGTACTTTCCATCCAGAAACTTTTTTTGGTTCATTAGCTAGCAAGAGTAAAAGGGTTGCTTATGCCCAGCCATGTCGTCGCCCTAAGGATGGACGCTATGGTGAGAATCCTAACAGGTTTCAGCATTATTATCAGTTTCAAGTTATTATTAAACCTTCTCCTGACAATATTCAAGCTCTTTATTTAAAGAGTTTGCAGGCAATAGGTATTGAGATAGAGAAGCATGATATTCGTTTTGTAGAAGATGATTGGGAATCACCAACATTAGGAGCTTGGGGTTTAGGCTGGGAAGTTTGGTTAGATGGTATGGAGATTAGTCAATTTACTTATTTCCAACAAGTAGGTGGCTTGGATGTATCTCCTATAAGTGTAGAGCTAACTTATGGGTTAGAGAGACTTGCCATGTACATTCAAGGTGTTGAGGATTATAGAGATTTAAAATACAATGATACTACTACTTATGGTGAGATATTTTTTCAAAGAGAGTTAGAGTATTCCCACTTTAATTTTGATCAAGCTAATGTTGATATTCTCTTCAAGGCTTTTAATGAATATGAAGCAGAATGTCATAGGTTAGTAGAAAATAATTTAGTTTATCCAGCTTATGACTATTTACTGAAGTCTTCTCATTCTTTCAACCTACTTGATGCTAGGGGAGTAATTTCTGTAACAGAAAGGGCAAATTATATTGGTAAAATTAGAAGAATGGCTAAAGCATGTGCTGAAAAATATCTTAAGGTGAGCGAGGGGGAATAGATGCTAAATGCTCTTTTTGAAATGCGTTATACAAGTCCCATAATTGCTACTGCAATTCATAATGGTCATTATATTAGACCAGAACTCAAAGATAACTTAATAATAAGTGATGAAGATAGAAAAAGGGAAGAGGATCCTTATACAAACTCCATAATTAGGTCATATGATAACAGGATTGTTGTTAATACTTCCAGGTTTGAAGTTGAATTGAACAGGAACAGGGATAGGGCAATCTACAAAACTCCAGATGATTGTTGGGGACTGGAAGTTTGGAAAAGGGATTTAACTCAGGAAGAAATTGATCAATCTCTTGCCGAATATGATAGTTTTTATAGGAGATTGGATTCTGCTATAAGTGAGACTATTAGGTCTTTTGGTTATGCTATTGTTTTAGATGTACATTCTTATAATCATCATCGTTTAGGTATAGGTCAGCCCTATGATAGCCCAGAGGATAATCCGCAGATTATTTTAGGTACAAACAATATGCCTAGAAGATATATGGAATCTATTTATAAGATTCAAAAGAAGTTTCAGGAAAACATTTATGAAGGTAGAAAATTAGATTGTAGAATCGATATTAAGTATCCTGGTGGAACAATGTCTCGTCATTTACATAGAGAGTTTCCAGACAAGGTCTTTTCTCTAGCTATTGAGTTTAAGAAGACTTTTATGAATGAGTGGACAGGTGAACTATATAGAGATAAGATGGAGGATTTGATTACCGCTTTACAGTCTATAAGTCCACTGTTAAACAAGGATTTATTAATTGAAGATTAGTAGATTTTTGGTGTAAATGTGAGAAAAATAGGGCTACTTTTTGCTTTAGTTTTACTGGTAAATGTAAGTGAAGCTAAGGGAAAGAGTGTCTATTTTCTCTTGCACGGACTCTACAGCTCAAGTTATCATTGGCATGATTTATTAGAATCAGATGATTTTGCCAATAGTGAGTTTTTTTATGCAGGTAATATTAGGGTAAATGAAGGTCTTTTTTCTGATGAGAAGTTTATCATTACCCCTGAATTTGATGAAGAGATATCTGAGTTAGTGGAGCGAGATAATAGTGTATTTACTATTAATTTTGCCTCTGGTTTTCAGCATGATTTTAAGCAACAAGCCTTACAGATAAAGCAGGTATTAGAACTTTTTCCAGATCAAGCTTATGAATATTATTTAGTAGGACATTCAATGGGTGGTTTGGCTGCTAGGTGTTATCTGACTAGTTATTTAAATAGGAAGGTTAGAGGTTTAGTAACTGTTGGGACTCCAAATTTAGGTTCATACTTAGGAAATTCAGATACTTCCTTAACCGCCTTTTTAGGAGTAATGACTGGAGTATTTACCAGGCCAGATAATTTAATTACAGGAATTGCTAGGCTATGGAAGGAAGACAGACGGAATGTCACTCCTGCTTTAGCTCCAGGATCTCCTGAACTTACAGAATTGAATGCTAAATACTTTCCTCAAGATGTTAAGACTCTCTGTCTTTTTTCTACTATAAATTCTCCTGAAGAAATTAAGGCACTGTCAAGAGATGAGCAGTTTGTTCACCAAGTTTTACAGATGGAGAAACTAAAATCTTTTCAATCAACTAACCCTAAGGACAAGGAAATTACCAGTCTCTATAATGATCTTTATTATAATGATGGATTAGTTTCCATAGCTTCACAGAATATTACTAATGCCATTCCTAATAACTATGCAATTGAAGCCCATCATATGCCTACCAGAGTCTATCATGATAATGAACCTAAAGATGTTGAACATTTACTGCCTGCCATGCGACTAATCAAGGAAGATAAGTCTAAAAGGATATATAATCTGTTTATTTATTCTACTAGTAAAGAGATTATTAAAGAAGATTATTTCTTGTCTATTAGTAAATCATTCTTCAGAACAAGTTCTTATGATGCCAGTTTAGTAGTTGATTATCAAGACAGCTTACAAGTGGTTCATCTTAGTAAATATCCACCAATATTTGATTATGGTATTTTTCTGATAAACAAGACAGATAAATTAAATGAAATAAACAGTAAGATAGATTCAACTTGGATTTTTCCCATAATTGTAGATTTTTCTGTTAATAACAATATTAAGGGCTTTCTTGATAAAGATTGTATCTATATTAAAATTATTTCAATTGAAGAGGCAGAATGTTTTTTCAAGTTTTTAGGGGATATTTTAAGTGGTAAAGTTCATGTCAAAGAGGGAGAATTAGAAAAAGTAAAAGAACAGATAGTTCGTTATTATTTCATAAGTTCAAATATGACTGAAAGATTAAAGATACCTGATTATTGGTGGGAAGCTAATCTTAAGTTTTTCCAATAAGCAATAAGTTGGGGGATAATTTTGTGGGGAACAAGGTGGGAGATATCTGAATGTCTTTCTAATCTCTGTCTAATTTCTGTTGAAGATATATCATAAGGTGTAATAGTAAGAATATTAAATCTACTATCAATTTGATGATTAGCTTGGTCAGGACTATTCCTAGAAACAACAGTAAAATTAGTATTATTTAGTAACCATTCAGCTTCATACCACTTTGCAAAATTAAGAGCATTATCATAACCAATTACGAAAGTAAAGTCTTTATTAGGATAAGCAGATTTAAGTCTTTTAATTAGATGAAAAGTATAACTGATTCCATAATCAGGACAATCTAAATTGCTAATAGACAAGTTAGGGTAGTCAGCAATAGCTGATTCAATTAAGGTAAATCTTTGCTTATAGGGTAAAACAAGAGGAGTGTTTTTAAGGGGGTGTTGACCATTAGGTATGAAGATAACTTCTTGAGCTACTTCTTGTTTTATGATTTCTTGAGCAATATAAAGATGCCCATTATGGATGGGGTTAAAAGCCCCACCCAGAATAGCAAAGTCATACATTAATCTAATTTCTTGATTATTTTTTTTGTTAGTTTTTCATCTGGATAGGAAAGTCTAAGATATTCTTTGAAAGAGTTAGCTCTTTCCATATTTCCTTGTTCACGATAGATTAAAGCACTATAATAAGCGCTTTTTAAGTCTAGTTGGCTTTTAGAACCTGTAGCTAAAACTTCGGAAAAATAGAGAAGGGCAGCAGGATAATCAGATAACATATAATAAGTGTAGCCATTAAGGTAAGTTTTTTCTAATAGCTTTAATTCTGCTTGTTTAATAATTTCAATAGCTTCACTTCTGTATTTACCTGTAGGATATCTAGTCAAATATTCTTCTAAAGATGCAATAGCTGCATTAGTTTCTTCTTGAGTATAGCTAGCTGGTTCAGATGTTTTCCAAAAACATTCACCAATTCTGAAATAGGCTATTTCAAGCTGTTCCATATTAGATGAGTAGCGCATTAAGAATTGATATTCAAGTCTAGCATTTTCATACTGACCCATTAAGTAGTAACTTTCAGCAAGATTAGCTTGAGCCTTGGTAGTAATATCAGATGTTTTGAAGCTAACAATAGATTCATAGATAGGAATAGCTTTACGGTATTTTCCTTCTTGGAAATATTGGTTGGCTATTTTAAACCTTTCAGTTTCAGATTTGTTTTCATGAAGGTTGTTACTACAGGCCATTAGTAAGCCAACAAGTAAGATTAGTATAAGTGTTTTTTTCATTTTATCCTCTGTTCAGTATATAATTAATATTTATTCGATAGACCATAAAGAGTAAACTAGAGTTCCTGTGATTAGGGAAATTAAGACAGGTTTCCACAAGGTAATCGTTCCATCCTTAAGAGTCTCTTCTTTATTAATAGTATAGTTAATATGTTTTTCAATTTTTGATGTAGTATTATCTGTAATGATAGCTTGAGCATGGTAGTTTTCAACTTGAATTTGGCGGGAAAAGATAAGAGAGTGCTTTGTCTTATAAGAAATATCACTTGTCAGACTTACTTGAATAGATTTGCTAGCTAGCTGGGGATTAGTTCTCAAATCAGTGCCTAAAGCTATTAATCTTTCTTGGATATAAGACTTTAGTTTAGGGTTATCAGAATTAATTAAGTAATAGCTATCCTGTAACTTAATTTCGGTTTGCAGGTGCTGGAAAAGAGAGTCAGCAACTTCATGATTGAAGCTTGGTATTGCCAGAATAAAACTAGAGTAGATTAGTAGGAGAATAGTGATAATTCTTTTCATTAATTTAAGTCCTTAATTAAAGATTTTACTTTGTTAATTCTGATATAGTTGGGATTCTTATGTAAAATAGCTTGGGCTTGTCTAAGAGATAAGTCATAATTACCCAATATTTTATTGATAAGGGCAATTTTAAAAAGACTATCAATAGCTTTTTCAGGGTTAGTTTTATCTTGAGAAATTAAGGTAAATTTATCAATGGCAGCTTGATACTTTTCTTGATCATAGTCAATTTCAGCTAGCCAATATTTACTATTTATGGCAAGCTCATGGCTAGGGTAGGCTATAATAAAGTCATTAAACAAGTCTTTAGCATTATTAAGTTGATTAGCAAGGTAAAGTTTACGAGCTTGGGCATAAAGGTCTTGTGGTCCTTTACTTTTAACTTGGGGTGAAGGACTTGAAACTGGGGGAGTTTTTATCCCTTGTAGGGCATTTATATTTCTAGTATTATTTGAAATAATATCAAGCATGGTATCGATTCTATCAGAATAAAAAGAGATTTGTTGGTCCATTAAGTCAAGCTTGTTTTCTAAGAAAATACTATTTGCTTCTAATTCACTATATTTTTCTTGGAAGAGTGAGTCTTGTTGAGCAAGACTAGTAGTTAATGAATCAATCATAGCATTTAACCTAGTAATTTGCTGATCATCCTGCTTATTGTGAGAGCAGGCAGAAATGAATAATAATGAGCAGAATAAGTAGATATATTTTTTCATATAATTAATAAAATGAGGTGGTAATGAAAGCACTACCACCTGCATTATTTATCATATTATGCTTTGAGCATAAATGCTTTATATCCTTTATAAGTACTGAAGAGATCAGCTTTGCTAACTACTTCATAAAGAGAGTGCATTCCTAAAAGACTAGGACCGCAATCAATTACTTCAGCACCAAATTCAGCTAAGAATTTAGCAATAGTTCCTCCGCCACCTTCATCAACTTTACCAAGGGTTCCTGTTTGCCAAATGACTTTAGCTTCATTGAAGATTTTAATAACTTCAGCATTGAATTCAGCATTTGCATCATTAGAACCACCTTTACCACCAGCACCTGTATATTTAAGAAGGGTAACACCTTGACCTAAGACAGGAGCATTCATTTTTTCATGAACGCTTGGATAATTAGGATTCATAGGAGCATTAACATCAGCAGATAAAACTTTTGTTTTCATAAGAGTTTTTCTGAGATTATAAGAACCACAATCTTCACCATTTTGCTTTAAAACATCACCGATGAAATCTGAAATAAAGATAGATTTAGCACCAGTATTACTATCAGAACCAACTTCTTCTTTGTCACTGAAATAAACAATTGAAGTTCTTTCAAGATCTTTAGGATCTAAATCAAGAAGAGCTTTTAAACCAGTGTAAGCACAAATTCTATCATCTTGTCCATAACCCATAACCATGGATCTATCTAAGCCCATTTCACGTGCCTTTCCTGCTGGAACTAATTCTAATTCTGCAGAAAGGAAATCTTCTTCTGTAACACCATATTTCTCATTAAGAAGCTCTAAAACATGGTACTTAATTGCTTCTTTTTGATCTTTATCTTCAACAGGAATTGAAGCCATTACTAAGTTTAAATTATCTGCTGATATTGCTTCGCCAATTTTCTTGCCAGATTGAACTTTTCTAGCTAAGTGAGGAAGTAAATCAGGAATGATGAAAACAGGATCATTATCATCTTCACCGATAGAAACATTAACTACTTTTCCTGCTTTATCAACGAAGATACCGTGAATAGCTAGAGGAGTAGAAACCCACTGGTATTTCTTGATTCCACCATAATAGTGGGTACGAGCCATACCTAAAGCACAGGCAGCATCTTCATAAAGTGGATTTTGTTTTAAGTCTATTCTAGGTGCATCAATATGGGCAGCAATAAGATTTACACCATCAGATACTGGTTTTTTGCCAATGATAGCAAAAGCTAAAGTCTTATTACGGAAGATTGAGTAAACTTTTTTACTTGTTTTGTTTGCTAAAACTTCTTTAAAGCCACTAGCTTTAAGAGCTGCTTCTGTATAAGCAACAGTTTCGCGAACGTTTTTACATTGGTTTAAGAAATCGATATAATCTTTGGAAAATTCATGAGCTGCTTTGATATCTTTCTTATCAGCTTCTTTCCAAAAGTTTTTACGATTATAAGTAAGAACTTTTTTCTCTTTTTTCATATTTACCTCATTATTATTTTATTGATAAAATCTTAAATTTTCTTTCACCCTTAGGGGCCTTAACAACAGCAATATCATTTACAGATTTGCCAATAAAGCCTTTGCCAATTGGTGATTCTATTGATATTTTAGTGAAATCATTTTCAGGAAAGTTGACTTCTGCGCTACCTACTAAATAATAATTAATAATTTCATCTGAGCCAACTTCTTGTGCTTCAACTATAGCTCCAAATCTAACTTTATCCTTGGCAATATTAGCTGGGTCTAGAACTTTTAACTTAGCACTAATGAGTTTAAGCTTAGTTACTTCATTATCAATCTGTCTTTGTCTCTCTTTTGCTGACTTATATTCAGCATTTTCACTTAAATCTCCCATTTCACGAGCAATAGCAATAGCTTTTAAAATACTTGGTCGTTCTGTGAGAAGGTCGTTTATTCTTTTTTGAATTTGTTGCATTCCATAAGGAGTTATATAGCTCATTATTTTCCTCTATTTTTCAGTCTCATTAAATGTCTATGGCCTGAAATGGCAGATTTTTTTAATCTTGCATTTCCGCTTTTAGTCCACTCTTCTAGGATTTTCTCAAGGCTAGGATGGTAAAAATTAATTGATCCAGTAAGGATTTCTACCACATTAGGATCTCTACTATTATCGTAGAAATCGAAAGTATCAAGGTAGAGTTCTTTATCAATTTTTGCAACTTCTTTGAAGAAGTTTGATAGTCCTTTGAGTAGTTCTTGGGGAGCATAAGCCCATTTATTCTCTAGGTGCCTTAGGACCTGTTTTGTGTAGTCATTTTTTGCTTTACACAATTTAGTAAGTGTTTTTAAGGCAAGGATTTCAAGATCAAGCTGACCACTATTTGTCCATTGATAAGCAGTTGTTAGGTACTTATCAGGATATTTTTTTAATAATGGCAGGAAGATTTTATCAACAATAAGGGCTAGTTCATGTTGGTCATTAGCGTTATCTAAGAATTCTAGCATTTTAGCATAGTAGATTTCTTTATTTTTTGCATAAATTTTGTTTAAGATAATAGAAACAATAAACTTCCCGTTATACTGGCCTTGGTACCAGAGATAGTCATAGAAATCCATATAGAGATCGTGTTTTTTTTCAATGTTTTTTGCTATTTCTTTAGCGACTAATGTAAGTACTTCATTAGGGATATTGTGCCCTTCCCTAGCAGGGTAAGCATTGTAAATTATATCGACACAATAATCTTTTTTATCTAATTTATTTTTACAGAAGTCATCAGCATCTTTAATTAATCTTTCTTTCCAATCTAATGATATCATTTAATCTCCTATTTTAGTTTAATACAGCGATTTTCCCTTTTTTCTCAGAGTCCCCCATAGTGATTACATAGAAATAAATACCTGAAGAGACTTTTTTACCACTATTATTAGTAAGTTGCCATCGGAAATTATCTATGCCATAGAAAGGTCCGATTTGTTTGGTAAAGACTAAGTCTCCAGATTTAGTATAAATTGAGATATTACCTTTGGAGTTTAAAGGGAAGTTGGTAAAGTTAATCTCATTGTCTCCCTCTCTTGGATAAGCTGGATTAGGGAACACTACCAACTTTGATAAATCAGTAATATCTGTCAAGCTGAAATGAGCTGTACTGAATTGAGCAAGCATCATATTAGCATTACTATCGATGATATTGTTAGTAACAAGTTTATAGGGATAGTTTCCGTATTGCAAGTCACGGGTAAAAGAGACCATAACTTCATTGTTACTATGAGAAATTGATTCGATAGAACTTAGAATATCATTTGGTGGATTTTTAAGGGTGAAGTTGGCTTCTGTTACAGGTTGAAAGTCACTAGCAAAGATATTCTCAGAGAAAATCAACTTCACTTGAGATCGATTAACAATTTCAATATGTTCGATTGTAGGTGCAACTACATCAGCGATATTCTCGAATTGAGAACTCAATGATTCAACTAAGATACCATTTCTAGATTTGACATCGTAACAAGTAAGCACATAAGTTGGTGCTTCAAGCTCTTGTCTTAATCTAATAATTGCCCGATTAAATTGAGAATCTAGGATAACTGAGTGAGGGTTCCCAACATTATTATTGAGAGAATAATGCCCTATCCTAATCATATCACTTGCTAGAGGTACATTAAAGACAACTTCTAAACTAAAATCACCTATTTTTCTAACATTAACTATTTGAGGTTGTCTGTTAGGAATAACAACTTTCCAAGGGGTTAAGAAACTCTCAGAGTTAGGAAAGTCTGGGTTATAACAAGAAACAGCATAGCTATATTCTTGGTTTGTGTTTAATCCTTGGTCATAGAAGTAACCATTCTGGGTACTAGTAAGCAATCCTTCTTGACCATTGAAACGACGATAAATATTATATGTAGATGTTCCATCTGCTTGCCAGGTTAGTTTTGCCGTACTTTCATCAAGAGGTAGAGCAATAAAATTATCTGGTGTAGCTGGCTCATTATGATAATCACGTGCTGTTAAATAGACAGCTTCTATCTCTTCTCCATGTAATTGATTACAGATTAACATAGGTTGAGAAGATTGGTCTTCTTGATAGAAAGAAATCTGGAAAGAGTTATTGGAGTTATGAACCGCTGTTGGGGTTAGTTTTCCTGACAGGAATTCGACTTTATAGAGAAAAGGAGTAAGAGAGAGGTAAAGCTCATCTTTGCCGTCTTGATCACTATCATAGACAAGCAGTGAATTATTCTTATCTACATTATCAAAAGTAATTTTATCAATAACTTGATAGCTGTTGTTACCATTAGATTTATAGAGATAAAACTCAAAATAAGTGTTATCCATATTTTCTAAGTTCTCAACATATCCACCAACGATAAACTCATTTTCTCCGTCTCCTGTAAAATCACCATAATCAACATAGTAGGCATTTCTCACCCCGATTCTATCAGTCCAGGTAAGATATTCTTCAGCATTGGAGTTGATTTCATAAATCATTACATCACCGTCAGTATCAGCAGCTAAGATATCTTGATAGTTATCTCCATCAAGGTCTCCACATTTAACCCAGGGAATAAAGGTGTTTCTAGCAAAAGTCGAAGAGGTATTTACCAATCTTTCTCTTTCTTCAAAGCTATTAAGCTGTCTCTGATAAATCTTAATAACAGTTTGGGCTGGTTCATTTATCACGCAAATCAAATCATCTCTTCCATTGTTATTATAATCAGCAAAAATAGCACCAGAGGCATTGTTAATGGACTGGATGTAAGCATTTAGGGGATAGGAATTGTCAGAATAAGTATCATAGAGATAGAGTGTTTCAAGATTTAATCCTACAATATCATAGCCTGAATTATTTGAATCTCCAATATCAAGGGGACGGAAGTTATCAGTAAATTGGTGTTTGATTGCTAAACCTTGGTCATTTTTCTCATAGATGGCAACAGATCCGAAAGTACCATTCTCAATGGTCATAGCAAGAAACTCATTTTTCCCATTTTCATCAAAGTCAACATAATCTTTTGTGGGGATTATCTGTTGTGGTAAGAGGGGAGAAACTTGGAAATGATTGATAGGAGTAGATGAGTTATCTATCTGGCCTAAGTTAGGAAACAAGTCTGATTCATAGACTAATCCAGACCTATTTCTTGCAGTGTATTGCAGGCTAATTGCACCACTAGCTAGTGAATTTGGTAGGGGAACAAAGACTAGAGAATCGGCAAAAGATGAGAAAGCACTAAAGACTTCATTATTGCTATCAGTGATACTAGCTTGAATATCAACACTCTCATTAAAATGGAATTTAAGATAGTGGTTTTTAGTATTAGACCTATAACGGGTTACAAGCTCAGGTTGACTTTTAACTTGAGGGATTGATTTATCAATGTAGATATTTCTTAAAATATTAAAGACTTTTCCACTATTATTTTGCACAGTTAATCTAATCCTGTAGTTTCCATCAGGTAATTCTGGTTCTACTCTGAAATCTCTAAGATGACCTGTGTAAGGAAGGTTTATTTCATTATTGTAATAATAGACAGGTGTTTGATTATGAGTATAGCAATCTTTCCAGACAATGTCTTCAACTTCATCACCAGAAGAGAAGGTTACTGAGTAGCGGAAAAAATCATCAAGCTCAATCTTACCTCTGATTTCAAATGAAGAGCTAAGACCCATTTCTTCATAAGGGTAACTGATTGAGATATCTTGATTAGTATAGGTGCTGAGCAGATTGTAAGCATTTATTAGACCATAACCATATTGTAGGTTAAAGCCACTAGCTGCTACACTTCCTAAGGGTAAATATTCAGTAGTAGAATAAAGCATAGTTTTAAGCTCATCAAAGGTAGTACCAGGGCGTTGGGAAAGAAGTAAACCTATGATTCCTGCTGCATAGGGAGCAGCCATAGAAGTTCCAGATAGTTCTGAGTAACCATTGCTTGTCCCTTCCATACTATAAGTAGAAAGAATTTGCGAGCCAGGTGCAACAATATCTAATTCAGGTCCATAGCTAGAGAAACTTGACAGCTCTTTTGATTCATCTACTGATCCAACGGAAATTACAGTTGATAGTTTAGCAGGATAACTGATGTAAGGGCCAGGATCATTACCAGAAGAGGCAACTAAGATTACTCCATGATCATAAGCATACTGACAGGCATCGGCAATAATTGGGGAGTAGTAGGAAGAACCCCAACTCATATTTATGATATCAGCTCCCATATCAGTAGCATAGATGATAGCAGCAGAAACGTCATCATCTTGTAGGTAACCACCACCAGAAGTAGTTCTGAAACCAGCTCTAATAGCAAGCAATCTTTTTTTCCAGATGACACCAGCTATTCCAATGCCATTATTAACTTCTGCTCCAATGATACCACTTACATGGGTTCCATGATAGTTTTCATCAGAAGCATCATTATCTCTAACAGTATAATCTCCTAAGGCAATATTATGAAGGGTTGGAGCATCAGTAAAGTCCCACCCCCTCCAATCATCAATATAGCCATTATTATCATTATCAGTATTGGAATCAGCTATTTCATTCTCATTGTGGAAAACAACGTTAGTTAAGTCAGGATGTTCATAAAGAATACCCGAATCTACTACAGCTATGATTAAATCATCATCACCACTTGTGAATGTCCAGGCGTCAGGAATCTGACATAGGTCATGCTGCTGTTGATTAAAATATGGGTCATTTGTTCTAGCATGGAAGACATTAAGGTAGTTTGGTTGAATATATTCAACATTAGAAAAGTCATTCCTTTTGCTTTCAATTTCTGAAAGAGGTATTTCTCTATCTGTTTCAATAACAAAGAACTGATTATTACTTTTTTGAGTTAAAGGGCTTATCTTGCTAACACCGTAAGTTTTTAGCCATTTACTCATAAGCGGTAGGGAATCAACCTCAAGATTAGCTCTTGAGTCTTTTAACTTAACAATTATTTCTCTAGGAGAATGAGTTAAAGTAAAAGCACAGGTAAATATTGTTATAAGAAAGCTTATTAGAAATACCTTTTTCATCTTAAAGATCCTTAAAATTTGTATGACAGACTTATTTTATGGACATCATCTAATCCATCAGTCATTTGTAAATATGCATAATTAATATTGAATGAATCGTAGTCTATACCGATACCATAGCTAAGTTCGTTGGAATCATTTTTAGCTTTATATCCTGTTCTTAGATAGAGAATTTCAAAAGTTTTTAGTTGGGCACCGAAATTATAGGCTAGGTCTGTATCTTGAGATTTATGAGTTTTTACATCAAGAGCTAAGTCATAATACTGAGAGATAAATTCTTTGGAAAGACCAAGTTCGTAATTAATAGGTAAATCTATTTTCTCTTTATCCATATTTGAAGTTGTTCCTAAGTTCTTAAGACTAGTATAAAGTTTCACATCTTTTAAAGGAGTTGACCAGACATAAGCTAAATCACTAGAAAAACCATAGGCTGAAGCAGTTGATATTTTCTGATAAAGGATGTTAGCATTGATCCCGAAATAGTGGGTTGCACCCAATCTGTAAGCATAATTTACAGTACCTATGAAGTCAACAGGAGAGAATTCGCCTATGATATTACCGCTGTCATCGCGACTATCTAAAGTACCATAATTTAAGTGTCTAAAGGCATATCCCCAGTGATATTTTCTTTTATTTCGGGAGAGAGCACCACTTATAAGGTCAGTATCACCAATCCAAAAGTTTTGAGAAACAGTTATTATCTTGCTTTTATTAAAGAGACCTGCTGCAGGATTACTAGTGAAATTTAAAGCATCATTAGAGAAGAGTGCCCCAGTATCACCCATACCAGACATAGCTGGGCTACTTGTTATCTCTAAAATTTGAAATCCATACTCTCCTGCATTATCATTAAGGGCATTCAAGCTAGCGACAAGTGTAATTAACAGTATAGCGATTATTTTTATTTTATTCATATTTTTATCCTTCTATTTTTCTAAAGCAAATTTAATTTTTTTGTGTTTACCTTCAGCTTCAATTATAGCTAAGTAGATCCCTGAAGCCATCTTTCTAAAAGGTATATCAAATTTATTCATGTTTTCTAAATAAGGGTCAAGTTCTTTTGTTGCGGTAAAGACTTTTTTCCCTGAGATAGAATAGATATTTAATTGGGCTAAGCAAGGTCTAGAAACCATAGCTTGGAAAATTAATTTATCATTAATAGTTGAATTGAATGGGTTAGGGTAAATGTAAACCTGCCCATCCACAAAAATATCTTCAGTCTCGAAAGTGTTAGTAAGCTGACTGTTAAATTCAACTGCATTTCTATGATAGTTCTTGTACTCAGTAAACCAGCTTTTAGAAGCTAAATCTAATTGGTTATCAGGGGACATATCTTGAATGAAGGCTCGGTTGATACTTGCTCCATCTTGAGTTGAATAAACATATAGTTTATCATCTTCTTGATGAAAGAAGGGATAGGAACGGCAGTTACTGTAATTTCCTACTGGGAAACCAGGAAGTGCTTGACCAGACTGATCCCAGACAGCGGTTCTATTTCGAGAGAAAGAACCAATGAAGTTATAGTTATCATCACCGGCCAGGTCAAGGGCATAAGCACCACCATAGACAATTAAAGAATCATTAGGGGTTGAGTAAACAGTGAACTTATTCTTATCTATCAATTCTCCATTATAGGCCAGGATTTTGATACCATCTTTGAAACCAATTATTAAGTCCCAAGTCCCATTCTTGTCATAATCAACAAGAGAAGGAGTAACAGTTGATTTAACCGAAGATTCAAGATAGTTTATTCTGGTAAAGTCTTTACTAGTATAAGTGTAGAAACCATAAGGGCCTTGAACAATTAGCTCCATGGCTTCATGCTGGGGATTGAAATCGAAATACATTATATTATTTATCAAAGAATCAGCAGGAATATCAAGTTGGATATTTTCAATTAAGCCATCTTCTTCGTCTAATAAATTTAAGTAGTAGTTATCAGTCTTGCTAATAATCATAAGGTTATCAGCATAGAGGAGATTTGATTTAATTTTTCCTTGAATTTCAAAGATGGTTAACACATTTAAATCACTATCTACAACCTTGATAATACCTTGATTTAAGTCCGTATTACTCAAGGAGCAAAAGTAGCTATAAGTATTTTTGTCTTCTTGTTTATGAATCAAAACTGGTGAGGTCCAGCTGTAACCAGCTTGAGTAAAAATACTCTCAAGAGCCTGTCCATCATAGTAGCTGAGACTAGCTCGGGCAGTGGGTAAAATTGCTTGAGTTGGCAAGAGAAGTCTGTTAGCTATTTCATCATAACTGTGGTTACGGAAGATTTTATCTTCCATGGTGAAGTTATTAATTAATTGATCAGATTCAAAAATTGATAAGTTGTTGCCATTAGGTAGAATTATTTCATTCTGTCCATTTTGATTCATGTCTAATGATATAGCAGAATAATTAACAGTTCCAGTATAGGAGGTAGAGAGATTCCATTCAAACTTAACACTAAAGGTCATTGTATTGCTAGCTTGAGATATATTAAATACTTCAAAAGGAGTGCCTCCATAATAACTTACAGCACTAGGTAAGTGGAGTTGGCTAGTATTTGGGTTTGGACTAAAGCCAATATAGTTATTCACATTCTCTCTAAAGGCATCTTCAGGTCCACCATAGCCATATATAGATGCTTGAGGATTGCTATCTAATTGCTGGATACCATCTGCCTCTTCTAAATCAACGCCCTTATGATTGGCATCTCCATTAACTCTACTTAGTCCAATCTCTGGATCAAAGTTTGTTTCAATAATGTATTCATCAATATGCCAGATAAGCAGGCCTGAACCATCCACAGGTAAGTAGCCTCCACCTGAATAACCAGGTAAAAAGAAATCCCATTCGCATCCTTTAAGACGGTTTGTCATAAAGTTAAATTTTGGTACTAAATCTGTTTGCCCATCTTGTAAGGGGTAATATTCTTGCTGTCCTTCAGCTAGTAGTGGGAAGGTAAAAGAGGCTTGACCATTTAAGACTGAACCATCGGGATTTTGTGCTCTATTCTCAATCAAGAAGTATTCTTTTTCAGACATATTAATCTTGTAAATTTGGGGTTTAGTAGGGCTTTTATCTAAGAAGTGATCTATTTCAAGGTTATAAGTGTCTGCTGTAACTTCAACAGGAATATCCCAGCCTAAATAGTATCTTGACCAAGCAGAAAACTGAGCAGGTGTATAACCATTAGCATTCCAAGCACCTGACCCCATAATTCCCCAGTTACCTATTCCTGCAGAAATGCCATTCTCAGAAATACCATCGCTTAAATTGGGAAGTCCTAAAGCATAGCCAAAGCTTGATGCTAAGACCCCTAAATTACCATAAGGAAGTTGACTACCATCTTGGGGAAAATAATCTTGCCATTGGTGTTCAGGAGCAATTACAAAATCTGTTACATAGCCACCATCAGCTGGAATACCTTGAAAATCATCATTTTCAGGATCTAGACCTAACTGGAGATTTCTGCGTGATAAAAAAGTAGACCAGATTAAACCAGGCCTAATTTTACTTATATCTGATTCTTGCCCTGGACCTGCATGGAAGACAATGAAAGTATCCCAATTATTAAAATCAATAGTAGCATCTGATTTTTCTACTATTTCTTGAGCAAATTCAGCAATCCTCTGTCTAGTGTCTGTATCTGAACCATAATAAGACATAGGATTATCAAGCGTAATTACTTGAGGATAAAATTCATAGTTAAGTCTGTAATTTGTGTGTGAACCGTCATAAAGATAGTCGCTCAGTTGAATCATGTATCTATCAAAAAAAGCTTGATCATGAACTAGTGAATCTGGATATGAAGGTTGTGAAACAAAGCTAAGATCACTAAATTGAACTAAATAAACTAATACGTTTTGAGGTAGTTCTTTTTGGCCCTTTCTATTTAATCGGGGAAATTTATCCGAAGGGAATGATGCCTTGCTTGATACCGGTTTATTCATCATTGGATGAGGCATAACCTCACCAATTAAGGTTATTACTAAGAAAAGTAATAAGGTCATAATTGAATATTTTTTCATGTTTACTCCTATTTTAAATTCTTTTTGGGAATTCCCTACAAATCGTCTGACCGGTTATCAATTACTCTATACTTTTCTCCTTTGAAATTCAGATATTTTTCTTTAAATACTATGATTGCAAATGCTATTAATTTAGTCAATTATTTTCTCTATTTAATTAGAAATTAATCCAGCATCCTTGTCGGTAACTTATTTACTGGGAAGGCTAGCATCTTTGCTGGCATCTTTTCTTTTGTCGGAAGGTGGATTGTCTGCCTGCTGTAAAAACTGCTTCTTGTGACAGAAGCAAGAAAGCTATGGACTGAGACCATCCCTGGTCTCAGATTCTATTGTGCAAACAAGGATGTTTCCATTCTCTTCCCGTAAGTTCTACTACATAATTTTGTTAAAATATTAAGATACCTATTACGCCAGTTACAATAGTTATGATGATAGGGTTAGGTTTTTTATAGAAGGATAAGGTTAAGACTCCCAGAAAGATGAGTAAACTTTTCCAATCCACCAGAGTTTTATAGCCAATAAACCAGACAGCGCTGGCAATAAAACCTATAGTTCCTGGTTTTATCCAAGCAAGAGCTTCCTTGACATATTTGTTATTTGCAAAAATGAAGAAGAAAGAGGCAATTATGAACATTATTATTATTGATGGCATTACCACACCAGCAGTCGCAAATACACCACCTAGTATTCCTCCTGTTTTTTGGCCTATAAAAGTGGCTGCATTAACAGCTATAGGGCCAGGAGTAGATTGAGCAATTGCAACTAAATCAATAAACTCTTGTTCAGTTAGCCATTGATTATTTTCCACAACTTCTTCTTGAATTAGGGGCAGCATGGCCAGTCCGCCTCCGAAAGCAAAGAGACCAATTTTAAAGAAGATTAAGAAAAGTTTAAGAAAGACCATGATTTTTTACCAACCTACTAATAATACTAATTATAATTAAACTAATGATGATAATTATAGGTGAAAGAGAAGCAAAAGTAAGCAGGCCAAAAGAGATAATCATGGTTGCAATAGACAGGTAGTTTTTCTTACTTTTTTTCAGGAGGTTAACTAAGGAGAAAGTAATCATTGCCCCTACTGCAGGTCGAATTCCTTTAAAGAATCTTTCCATATAGGGGTTATCTCCATACTCAAGAATAAAGCCTGTTAGAAAACTTATGATTAAAAATGCTGGTAAAATGGTTGCTAGAGCACAGATGATAGCTGTTAAGTAACCACCTAAACGATAGCCTAAAAAGACTGATATGTTAACAGCAATAGGGCCTGGAGACGTTTGCGATAATGCTAAACCATCATGAAAACTGTCATAATCAAGTAACTTCTCTTTTTCTACTAATTCGTATTCAATAAGATGTAACATGGCATAGCCTCCACCAATAGTGAAGGCGCCAATCTTAAAAAATATTTTGAACAATTTCCAATTTTTATTAATATTAGCTCCCTGAGAGCATTATTCTCTGTCTGCCTTGAGAACTTCTAAGAAAGCTTCCTGAGGTACTGTAACTGAACCAATTTCTTTCATCTTTTTCTTACCCTTTTTCTGCTTATCTAATAGTTTTCTTTTACGAGAGATATCACCACCATAGCATTTGGCAAGAACATCTTTTCGCATAGCATTGATAGTAGAACGAGCAATAATCTTACCTCCAATAGTTGCCTGTAAAGCAATTTTAAAAAGGTGACGGGGAATAACTTCAGATAATTTCTCTGTGACTGATTTTCCCCAATTATAAGCCTTATCAACATGGCAAATAAAAGACATAGCATCTACTTTCTCGCCATTAATAAGAATATCTACTTTGGCAACTTCTGAGGTTTGGTAGTTTTTAAAACTGTAATCAAAGGAAGCATAACCTCTAGATAAGGTTTTTAATTTATCGTAAAAATCAAAGATAATTTCTATCAAAGGTAGATCGTAGTGAAGAGCAACTCTTTTATCATCGATATATTGAATATCTTTTTGCACCCCTCTTCTATCTTGAGCTAACTGCATGATATTGCCAATGTATTCTGAGGGGAGAATTATTTCTACATTCATCACTGGTTCCTCTATAAAATCTATGACGGTTGGGTCTGGGAAATCAATAGGATTATAGACTATTTTTTCCGAACCATCCTTGAGGTGAATGATGAATTTAACACTGGGTGTTGTAGCAATAATAGGTACATTATACTCCCTGAAAAGTCTTTCTTTAACAATTTCTAGATGTAACATACCTAAGAATCCACATCTAAATCCGTAACCCAAGGCTAAAGAGCTTTCTTTTTCGTAAATGAGGGATGAATCATTGAGCTTGAGTTTACCCATTGCCTCTACTAAATTAGCATAATCATCACCATCAATTGGGAAAATACCACTATATACCATTGGTTTAGGTTCTTCATAACCCTTGATAGCTTGCTGACAACCATTCTTCTCTGAAGTAATAGTGTCACCAACTCTGGCATTAGCAATTTCTTTAATATTACAGATGAGATAACCTACTTCTCCTGTTGTTAACTCTTTTGTAGGCTCTAGTTTCATTCCTAGATAACCAAGCTCTTCAATATCATATACTTTATCAGTTTGCATTAATCTGATGGAGTCTCCCTTGCGTAGCTTTCCTTCAAAAACTCTTACTAAGACTACAACTCCTCTATAAGTATCAAAATATGAATCAAAAATCACAGCTTTAGGGGGAGCATCTTCCTTGCCTTGAGGAGCTGGAATAGTCTCAACTATGCCATCTAATAGGTCTTCAACCCCAAGTCCACTTTTTGCTGAAACTTTAAAGATATGGTCTGGATCACAACCAAGTAATTCTATTAAGTCATGTTCAGTGCCTTCAACATCTGCCTTGGGTAAATCAATCTTATTAATAACAGGAATAATCTCTAAATTATTATCCATTGCTAAATAGAGATTACTCATTGTTTGAGCTTCTATCCCTTGAGCTGCATCCACAAGAAGTAGGGCTGCTTCACAAGATGCTAATGATCTTGAGACCTCATAAGTAAAGTCAACATGACCAGGAGTATCAATTAAATTGAAAACATACTCTACTTTATCTTTAGTATGTTTCATTCTAATTGCATGGGATTTTATGGTAATCCCTTTTTCGCGTTCAAGATCCATATTGTCTAAGACTTGATCAACGATTTTAGTTCTATCTATAGTATTTGTCGCTTCTAATAATCGGTCAGCCAAAGTTGATTTACCATGGTCAATGTGAGCAATTATACAGAAATTTCTAATATTTGTTTGTTTCATATATTTATACCTCAAACAAACCCTATTTTTTTGGGGGATTTTGTGTCAATAGAAAAAAGTGGAAAGGGGGATTAGGACATTAGAGAAAGTCTTCAACAATCAAAATCCACTGGAAAAGTAATAATATTCAACTAATGTTAACCTCGTTTATCTCAAATGGTGCAGTAGAACTTTGATACTACTTCGCTAAAGCTACTTATCACAGGTGAAGAGTGCAGATTATTCTTGCAAAATAACCTACAGAATTTTGACGCATATAATATATATATTCGGAGAAACTATGTAAGTTATTTTTGCAGAAGAATATAGTACTATTCGCAAAGGTCTACTGCATTATTTGAGTTTATCTTCTACTCACTCTTATCAGGCAATATACACCTGTGAATAACTCAATTTTCCTCTTACAATATTAAGCCCCATTATTTTTAAGAATATATATTATTATAAGTAGACTAATTTATGATTTGTAGCTTATTCATCCTTAACCCTTCCTTTACAGTCTTTCGATGAAAGTCCGTGTTTCATCGAAAGACTGTAAAGGAAGGGTTAAGGATGCTATAGGGATCTGAATAGGATTCTTATGATCAAGTTTATGTTTTGAAGAAAGATAAATGTATAAGATAAGGGCTAAGTTGATAAAGTAATTGCTAAAATATCAGTGATAGTGATTTAACCTAAATAACGCATTAGATCTTTGCGAATAGCAGAATCTTCTTTTGCAAGAGTAAGCTACATAATTTTCATGAATATATATATTATATGCATTCAAACTCTGTAACTTATTTTGCTAAAAGAATCTAGCACTCTTCACCTGTGATAAGTAGCTTTAGCGAAGTAGTATCGAAGTTCAAATGCACTATTCTGGTTTAAGAATCATCTTATCTAGCTACAAAATATATTATTAATGGTAAAATAACATTGATAACTTTATTTGATATAATTAATATGCTATTATTGATGTCTATTTTTTTTGAAATTATAAAAGGGTGTTTGCCAAATTTCACCAAAAGCTTGACAGCTTGTGGAATAGTCTTTATTCTATCTCACAATAAGTTTATTAATAGAATACTCGTAGGATAATAATGTAATTTATCATTATTTACCTTGTTTAGTTAGGCAAGGTAAAGATTATAAGGAATGAATATTAGGAATATAACAAGTGTGAGGAGTATGGCTTATGTTTTTTAAGATTAGAGAGATATTTAGTAGTTTTTTTTCTTCAATTAGTGGTTGGGGAAAGATAGTATTCATTTTAAGTATTATTATCACAATTGCACTTGTGTGGCAACACAAGCTAGTCTTTTATTACCATTTACCATTTCTTTTACTAGGAATTCCTTTTGCTGTAACCTACCTTTTTGAATTTATTTATAACTTATTCAGAAATAGACCTAGTAGTTAGCTGAATATTCTTTTGCAAAAGTAAGATCCATAATTCTTACGAATATATAGGTTATATGCCTTCAAATTCTGTAACTTATTTTGTTAAGATAATATGCACTCTTCACCTGTGATACGTAGCTTTAGCGAAGTATTACTAAAATTCTACTGCACCATTCGGGATAATTTGGGAAAAGTGTAGTTTTTTTTCAACACTTTGCCAAGAGAGAGCTGAAAATTTCTCACCAAGGAAGATTATATGAAGAGTGACGGGAGTTGCTCACGGAGTAGCGACTTCCGACACTCTTCACCCGAAGTCCCTTGCCTACGGCTGAGGAAGTCTGGTCTCCAACAAAAAGTAGGCTCAAGTTCAAGTCTGGTGGTAAATAAGAGACTTTCATTATAGCATATTGCTTGAATAATAGAAAGTTACAAGTAAGAATATACTGTTAAGAGTATGTTTTGTTTGATGATAAGTACTAAATCCTGAAAGGATAAGTCTTAAATCCTCAAAGGGGATAAATAGTTTAGCCTAGGGTAAATTCCTGAAGGGAATGCAACCCTGGGTACTGGTGATGAAAAACAAAGCCTAACCCTGAAAGGGTTAAATAACATCATATATACCATAGACTTATACAATAATATATTATTTATCATTTTATTAAACCCTTACAGGGTAACATCTTTGGGCTAGCCATCATTACCCAGGGTTGCGATACTTTCAGCATCTTACCCTGGGCTAAATTATTTTATCCCTTTCAGGGATTTTTGATGAATTAATATAGTAATGAAATATTCTAATTTTCCTATATTATTCCCACCAGACTTGAACTTGAGCCAAAAAAATTAAAAAACTATTATAAAATCTTGACTAATTTAAATTAGCTAGTAAAATTAAATTGTTATTTGTAAGTATTATCCCAAAATAATACAGTAGATCTTTGAGAATAGCAAAATATTTTTTTTGCAAAAGTAGCTTTCATAATTCTCTTGAATATATCTCATTCGTCCGAATTCTGTAAGTTGTTTTGCTAAAAGAATCTGCATTCTTCTTCAAAGCTCTATGTAGCAGCTGGGATTATGATAAATAAGGTTTGGGATAGGACTTGTTATTATCAGTCTAAAAGAAAAAGAAAACAAGTACTATTAGTAGTTAAAGTAGAGTAGAGCTCTACTATACTTAAAATGTCACGAATAATAAAAAAACTAAACAGTGCATTAGCCACTAAAATTCTATTGCACTTGCTTGGTTTAAGACAAGTTAATTTTTTAACAAGGAGTAAAGATGCATAGCAAAGAATGGAATAGTGATATTTTGGTTAAATTAAAGGCAATAGCACTTCATTTTGATCCAGAACATTTAACAACTTATACCCTAGGTTTAGCAGTTTTAGCTTTAGAAGAAAGCCGAGAAATTTTAATTAACAAGTTAAAGATAGACCCCTTTTGTTTGAGACAAGTAGATTTACCTGATTATGAGATTCCTGAGAATCTAGCAGATATTCCTTGGCCGACTATCCTATGCGAATCAAATAGTAACTGGTTTGATAGTGATGATGATAATGATAAGAATTCAAGTGAAGATGATGAAATTGATAAAGAAATTAAGAGAATGCTGGCAGAGTTACAAGAAGATGATGATGATAATTTTGATGATTCTGATGAATTAACTTATGATGATGAACATGATCAATGGGTCTTTAATAGAGATGATGATAATGATGAAGAAATAGACCCAGAGGATGATGTTTTTAAGTTCATGGAGTTTGCAGATGAAGAAGCTGAAGAAAATGAAGAAGCTGAAGAAGATGAAGCAGAGGAAACAGATGAAACTGAGAAAGATAGCACAAAAGCTTATGGAATAAAAAGTGAAATTGATGATGAAGAGTTTAAAATAGATAATCCAAAAGACTTAGTGGATAAAATAGTTGATACCCTTCACGGTAATTTCTGGTATAAGAGAGAATATTATGCCAATTCGAATGAAGTGATAATGACCTTAAATACAATTTTTGAGGAAGTTGAAACAGAATTTTCCTATTACAAAGAACAACTAGGACTTTTAAAGGAGTTAATCATTAACCAAATTTTAGATGGTCAATTTTCAGATAATCAGATAAATCCTTTGCCTATTGTGATTTGCTCTTTTGAAGCCAATAATATTAGCCCCATACTCAACTATATAGCCAAAAAGATGCATTATAAATTTAACTTCATAGAAGAAACCCTTTCGCTTTCAGACCATTTTAACTATAATACAATGTTTCCTTTCACAATGGATGTCATTCGTTTTAGCGATAAAAAGACTGATTTTACTGATGAGATTCATAAACTTTTAGATTATTATGAAACAGGTATTTTTCAGCATAGTTTTGAAGCTGATTCAAGTGAGGATTTCTTTAATTTTCTGTCAGATAGTTCAAAGAAAGAAACTGACGATAAGGAGTTTAATAAAGACTTCTTCTTCAGAAATCATTTAATTATATTCTTATTACAGATAGATTCGGATATTGATGTTGATTTTCACATGAGTAATGAAAAGATAAAAACTACTATTACCTCTTTTTATAAAGATAGTTATCTCGCTGACCAGCATGAAGGCATTTATAATACTTATAATAAATATAAAGCCCTTTTTAAAGCTATTAAATCTGAGAAGTTAATCCTGTTTGATTATGGCGAAACTAGACTGATTCTAGCAAAAATCAAGGACTTTGTAGATTCATTGCTAGCTAGATACCCCGAAATCAAGCTAATCTTGGCTAGGGATATTGAAAAAATCATTTTTTTCAATGTTCTCAAAGTAGGAGGATTTGATCTAAATTCTCTCAAGCTTGCTATATCGCACTCCATTTATAAGCTAAATCAATTATTACTTTTCCATAATTCTCAAGATAAGATAAACCGAGTACGTTTTGATGTTAAAAATACTAAGATTAAAGATTTTATGCAGATGCTTCATAATAATAAAAGTAGCTATGAAATTATCCAGTATATAGAAGATAATTTCTTAAAACATAGTCAAAAGTTAACTTACAGTATTGATTATGACCAGACACAGAAGGAATTCATCTTTACAGATTTGAACTTAGAAACAATAATCAGAGAAGGTTCTAATCTTACCCAAAGACCTGAGGTGAGGTTTAAAGATGTCATAGGTTGTGAAGAAGTAAAAAAACGCTTCGCTAAAATAATTGACTATTACAAGGACAAATCATTTTTCCTAGAAAAGGGAATTAAAATGAGTAATAGAATTCTTCTCATAGGACCTCCAGGCACTGGTAAGACTATGGTTGCTAAGGCCTTTGCAGGAGAAATAGGACTACCTTTTTATGCTATTTCAGCTGCTGAAGTTACTTCTCAACAATGGGCAGGCTGGGGGGCTAGTCTCCTAAGAAAGATCTTTTACAAAGCAAAAAAGAACAAGCCCTGTGTAGTCTTCCTTGATGAAATTGATGCCTTTGGTAATCGAGGTCAGTTTAATGGTGATGATGGGGGAGTTGGTTATGATGCAAAGAGTATTATGAATACCTTACTTGTTCTGCTAGATGGAGTTGAAGATAATAATGATGTAATTGTGATTGGGGCTACTAATAGACCAGAAGATTTAGATGATGCTTTGATTAGATCAAAAAGATTTGGATTAAAGTTTGAGATAAAAGCCTTAACTTCTGCTCAGAGAATTCAACTTATAAAACTTCATCTAAAAGAAAAAAATGTCCAGGGAGATTATGAAAAGTTAGTTACTCACATTAAAGACAGAACTTATGGAGAATTCTCTGCAGCTAAAATTGTTGAATTAATTGAAGAAACCCAAATCTATGCCCTAATTGATAAGAAAACTAAAGTTACTGCTAACCACTTTGACTACATCATTGATAAGTTTATTTTAGGTGAAAAAATTTCTAATCTAAATCCTGATTATAAGAAAAATGTAGCTATTCATGAAGCAGGTCATGCAGTAATTCACCAAATGCTTTTCCCAGAAAATTCTATCCAGAGTCTGTCTCTTGGCTTAAGAAAATCCTCTGTTGGGATAACTCTCTACAAGAAAGAGAATAGCGATAATGGTTATGAAGAACTTAAAAATACCGAAATAATTAATCATATTGTCATAGCCCTAGCTGGAATGCAAGCTGAAAAGATTATGTTCGGACATTGGGATTTAGGCTCTAGTGATGACTTTGTTGTTGCCACCCATATGAGCCTTCAACTTGCCTGTAATTTAGACTTAGGAAAAGGAATCTCTCCTGTAATTGATTATAGTTTAATGGTCTTAGATTTGGGAGGTAAAGAAATATCCCCAGAAACTAAGGAAATATTGCATGAGTTAGTGGAGATTTGCTCCCAGAAAGCTGGTGAATTGCTTAGGGGAAATTGGGAATATGTGCTGAAATTGGCTGGAGAATTAGAGGAAAAAGAAGACTTGAATTGGGAGGATATTAGACCGCTTCTAGAGGGATTGAAGCCTTATAGAGGAGCTTTGGTTGATAAGCTTATGGGGGTTGAGGTGAAGGTGTAGTAATGTGGAAGGAGAATTTCTTAATCAAAGAGGTATTATTGCAGAAGAAAATTCTGCTAATCACAAAAGTCTACTGCGTTATTTGGGTAAAATCGTGACTGGGTGATGGTAAATCCTATTGTTATCTCCAAAGGGAAGTACTTCTAATTACGGAAGATATGAGGAATTATGATTATTATACTGGAGGGATAGATGACTTCTATCCCTCTGTTATTAATTCAATATCATCATCTGATAATCTACTTCTTAATAATGAATCTATACAAATGATAGAAAAAGTTTTAAAGTAGGTGATTGTATAGTTGTCAGGAACCCTTTATGCTATATTAGTAGGAATGAGAAGGATTATTTTATGGGCGATTTTTGTGTTGAGGTGTGAGATAAAAAGGGGGTAATTAGTTCAATAATCAGTATGATTACTAGGTATATCAGTATGACTTCTTCTATTATGAGTATCTGTATGTTTAGATTTCTGTCCAAAATCCTTGTGTGAAGGTGACTTCACTCCACCATAATTGAAATCAGAATGATTAATCCAATCTCCTTGATCAATGTGAGATGGTTTCTGGTGTTCTATTCCAAAATCAAAATCTGTATGATTGCCAATTGTAGTAGTATCAGTATGTGGCATTTTAATACCATAGTCTTTATGTTTCTGCCCATAATCTAAATGTTGTAACTCATAATTATTATGACTTCTATTATCATGCATATCGGATAAAATAATCTCTCGCTTTTGGATTGCTTCGTAACATTTTATCAAACGTTTGTTGGTAAAGGAAATTTTGTCATCAGATAGACAAAAATTAGCAATATACTTAAGTTTCTCTTTCATCATAGTTTTACCTCTCTATAAATAACATTCGTGATTTTTTCAAAGATCATTTTATAAGACTCACAAAAAATATCTTTACTATCTAAATCATTATGACCTATTAGTGCGTTATAAGGGCATCCAGAGTAACATATATTAAAATAGTCACATTGAAGGCATTTAGATTTCAAAAAACTTCTGTTCTTTAAAGCTTGTTTTGTTCTATGTTTAAAAATATCTTTAAGAGTTGAGGTGTTGATATTCCCTAGTTTATACTCTTCTAGATAATCGAACCTATTACAAGGATAAATATCTCCATTACTACTTATTGAAATAAAATAATCTTGGCATGAAACTGAATGATTACAACTACAGGGCTCAAATCTTTTGTAGCTGAGAATATTTTCGATAAACTGTTCAAAAGTAATAATAGTATTCTCAATATTTTTATCATTATACCAAAGATCAAATAAATCTATCATAAACTGACCAAAATCTAAAGGAGATATTGCAAAATTTTTATTATTAGATATCAGAGGATTAAATTTCCAGTTAATATTATTTTCCTTAAAAAAATCATAAATAGCACTAACATTCTGTGAACTTTTTTTAGATATTACTGCAATTGTACCAAATCTAATTTTTTCTTTTTGTAGCAATTTAATATTTGAAAAGACAGACGAAAAAGAACCCTTACCATTTTTATCTATTCTATAAAAATCATGAATTTCTTGTGGGCCATCTATACTTAGCCCTAAATTAATCTCATTATCCTTTATTAGGTCAACCCACTCCTTATTAATAAGAGTAGCATTAGTCTGTATGCAATTATGGTATTTATCATTAGGTAATATTCGTTTTTGATAATTAATTATTTTTTGGAAGTTATCAATACCTGTCAATAATGGTTCTGAACCATGCCATATGAAACTTATTGTATTGCCTTCTTTAATTAATTTGTTGGCTTCTGTAAAGATTTTATTACATACAGAAAGACTAATTAACTCCTTTGATGAAATTGAACTATTGTCATAGCAATACAAACAGTTCAAATTGCATTTGTTAATTGGCTTTATTATTATTTCATAGTGATTATTCATAATTAGTCCTTTATTAATTGAACTGATTTCATTGCCTATCTTTAGTTTTTACTATAAATTATGGGTATGAGAATAGCATTAAGTTGATTAAGGATAAATCATTAGTTAGATAATTCTAAGCTGAACAATTCAATCTTATTAGTAATCAATTGCTTCACCTTGTTGTTGGCCATCAACGTAATTTACTAATTATCTGTAGTCCTATCTTCATTGTACAATATTTCTTCACCTTGTTGTTGGCCATCAACGTAATAGGTTTTAAGCATTATATTTCCATAAAGAGAATATGTTATTGTCTCACCTTGTCTTCTGCCATCAACGTAATTGGCTTTAGTCCGTATATTCCCATTTTTATAATACGATATTTCTTCACCTTGTTTTTTGCCATCAACGTAATTGGCTTTAGTCCGTATATTCCCATTTTTATAATACGATATTTCTTCACCTTGTTGTTGGTCATCTACGAAATTGGCTTTAACTTTTATACTTCCATCTTCATGATAAAAAATTACTTCACCTTGTTGTTGGTCATCTACGAAATTGGCTTTAACTTTTATACTTCCATCTTCATTATAGAAGGATGCTTCACCTTGTTGTTGGCCATCTACGAAATGGGCTTTACTTTCTATAGTCCCATCTATACGAAACCATATTACTTCACCTTGTAGTTTACCATCTACGTAATTGGCTTTACCCTCTATATCTCCTCCTCCATTATACCATATATTTTCACCTTGTTTTTTACCATCTACGTAATTGGCTTTGGTCCATTTACCTCTACACTCAGAAAACGTAATTTCTTCGCCATGCTTAACTCCATTTTTGAAATCATTTTCCACGATATAACACTCCGAATAACAATCTGATTGATCCCAGAGAGCAATAGTACCATTGAGAGGTAAATGAGAAATTTTGTAGTAAATCCTTGTAGTATCATCTTCAACATCTAGTATATCTTCAAATTCTGAATATTGTTCACTATAAATGTCCTTTATATCTAAAGGTTCTACATCCTTGAATTCTGAATTTTGTTTGCTATACAATAATCCCCAAGTAAAATCTTCTTGCCATAAACTACTGGCTGTTATTATACCATTTTTAACATCTAACTCATACATTAGAATCTCATTATCATCATAGTGCTGTATTGTCCCAGTAAAGGGTTTATTCTCGTCATTTTTAATAACAAAAATATCTTCTTTTTCATAATAAGCTATCTCATCTGAGCTTATTGTCTTTTCACAACTGGTAAGTAAAAATACAAGCAAAATTAATAAAATTATCTTAAAGATTTTCATAACATCTCCTTATTACGCATTATCAAAAACATCCACATCATTGTTATTAAGTACAAGTAGCTTAGTAGAATTTTATAGAAACAATTGCACTTTTCTTAAAATTCTTCAGAAACATTTAGGTTAAACCCAAATAATGCAGTAGACCTTTGTGAACAGCACTATATTCTTCTGCAAAAGTAACTTCCATAATTTCTCCGAATATATAAAATATATGCGTCAAAATTCTGTAAGCTATTTTGCTAGAATAATCTGCACTCTTCACTAAAGCTCTACTACACTATCTGGGTTAAAAATATTTGTATATTATTTATCTCGGTAAGCCAGTTTTCCTGATGAGCTTCTTTCAAGCCTATGTATTTGATGATTTTGCTTGATAGAAATAGAAATTAATTTATAAAAGGAGTTACTATAAGTAATATTAATTGTAGCTCCAACTTGCAGTTGTTTACCTATATCGAAATTATGTATAGTTTTATAGGCAGTTAAAGTTTCATCAATTTCTTCAAGGCTAAATCCTTGATTAAGCATGATTGATTGAAAAAACATTCCAGATTTTATTACTATACTTGTATCTATGATAGTTTGAGCTTTTTCTTGGCTTATTACTTCTTGCTTTTCTTTACACCCCAAAAAGAACAAGAATATAGATAGGAATAGAACAAATAGCTTCATATTTTTTTTCATTTTATTAACACCACAGGTTTATGTTTTTCTCCATCACAAGTATATCCTAATTTTAGTAGATAATAGATAGTATTTGCTGGCAAATCTCTGAATTTAGCATTCAATATAGGACTTACCTGTTCAGAAAGAATTTCATTCATTGGTGATAAAGTAGGGTAAGTAGTCATTTCTATTTCATTAAATTTACTAACAAGTATTTCAGGATAAGAAACTTGAATATTTATGTTTTCAAAAACAATATCCATAAAAGTAGATATATAGACTAAGTCTTCATAATTTATGTTTGATTTTCTATAAAATGTCCCGATATTTATTGTATCAAGTTGGTAGTAATTAATCAAGTTAGTAATCATAGTCTTGAATGTAACTAGTTTATCAATGATAGTATTTTTTTTGTTAGCATCTTCTTTTAATCGACTTAAGTCATTTTCAAGAGATAAAAAACTATTTTGACTCGATAAGCATAAGTTTTGAAGTTGATTTAAATCTTGTGATTGATC
Organism: Cloacimonadales bacterium (SeqCode); assembly: GCA_963663475.2. Lineage (GTDB taxonomy): Bacteria > Cloacimonadota > Cloacimonadia > Cloacimonadales > JAFGVF01 > JAEKNW01. Next base: position 895,050 of record CAXXJV010000001.1, read on the forward strand.
GAAAGATAAAAGCTTAGGTTTAACAAATTTTAAAAGAGACTTCACTGTAAATTGAATACTAAACTCATTATTTTTTTTACGAAGTTTATCATTTTCTTCATTTATTTTCCTAAGAGATAGATTGTTTTCTTTGATAATTTTGTTAAGTTTCTTGCACTTTCTAATTTCAAAAATGTGGAATATAAGGATATTCAAAATTACTATTATTACAAGTGAGATTTCAATGATAAGTCCATAATTGAAATTGACAGTCATGAATTGTGAATATATTAGTAATAATAATACAAGAAGTAAGAGTGAGTTGATCGTCATCTCAAGTGTTTTCATTTGTTCTCCTAAAAGTATGGCCAGAGTTTTTTACAGGTGTGTTCGTTCCAGATTTTCCCCGATAAAGGGCTAATAGAATAATCAGTATTTGCGACAGAGAAGGTATAATATAAATTATTATATTGCAATGAATTATTTATAATCTCTTGTCCCCGAATAGGATCGTTATTTATTGTTAAATCACCATCAATTGCTTTAAGACACAAATCGTAATTAGTATCATTATTCAATTTCAGGTTATCTAAAGAAATATTTAAGATGTCATTTTTACATAAATCATTAGGGGTACATATTTTTATTGGATCGACAAAACCATCAGCTCTTGAAAAAATCAAAGAGAAGAGAGGTTTGTTTGGAGTAAGATAGTCCATAGCTCTATTAAAATATTCATAAGCTCCTTGGGCAGTGACTATTTTAGACTCATCAGAGTAAATATCAAAATTTAGAGATTTTTTTAGACATTTTTTTAGACATTTTTTTAGAATTGTTTTTGGAGACCAAAATTTACCAAGTACCTCTTCTTTAATATTTTTAATCATTTGCTTTCTAAGCTCTGGTAACTTTATGCTACGTCCAGAAAGAATGATTCGGTCAATTTTATATGATTGAATACCTTCTAGGAAGGAGTGAATCAGTTTTTTATTGAAATTAGTTTTAAAATCAACAAAAGTAGGACTAGTAATTAACTCATTTCTTAAATTTTTCAGCTGTTCTTGATTATAGTTATCTTCACCTAATCGCAATCTTCCTAACTGTTGATAAAGATTATCTTCTAGAATATCATCATAACGATTTTCCTTAAGTAGTTTTATGAAATATTTAAATATGAATTTTTCATAGCTATTCAATTCATGGTGACTTATATTTTTTTTCCTTAGATAATTATCTGCTAGTAAGAAATCTATGTAATCACCAGCTCCTAAGACAGACGTACTTTTAACTATTGAATTTCTAGCTTCATTATCCTGAGGAGAATGGTTAGATTGGAAAAAGGTAAGGTCTATTGTTCCAGCCCCAATATCAATAGCTAAAATATTCTCCACTCTTCTTCGTAAATTAAACTCAATTCTCTTGAAATAATTTTCATAGCCCCTACCGTCTCTCAATTTGATGAAGTCATTTCTTTTCTTTTTATCATAGTTCGCTATAACAGCCTCTGCTTCTGTTATTATATTTACATCAAGACAATTTTGAGACTGATAAAATGCATCCTTTAAAGTCTTCTTATTTGCTAAAGTAAAAGTTTTGGGAACAGTTATGATATATTTTTTCAAAATCGTATCATCTAACCCTATTCTTCTAATCAGTGCATTTGTATAAATTTCAATAATCCTTTCAATCTCAATTCCTTGGTATTGGTTATGACCAAGGATTAACTTAATTGCTGGGACTAGTATTTTTTTATTATCTTGATTTAAGGCATTAAGGTCAGACCATCTTTCAATAAAAGAGAACATTCTAATCTCAATTTTTTTAATAAAAATATTTATGATATTTTCAAGAGTTGAGTAACTTTCTTCAAAGATATTCATTAAATGATTTACATCTTGATTATTGTTATTCTGGATTTGCCTGCATATGTCTGACCACAATTCATTATTGCCTAACAGAGTTTGAAATTCACTGATAAAGGGAGATATTTTTTGCTGGGTTTCTTCATTAATCCAAGAATTTGGTCCAAAAATACTAGCATGTTGTATTTTTAGATTAGCTATTGTGGGGTGGGCAATACTAGCAATAAAGTCAATTTTCTCTTTTAATTGACCCAATAGATATTGTCTAATCTCAGAAATAGGTATACTGGTATCGAGAACACCTATTGCACTAAGAATATGAGGATCTTTTTCTATAACCCCAGCATTGCTATCTGGATTATCATTGAATACCTTTGTCTTAATAAGTCCATTTTGATATTTATAATTAACCACTATTCCACTCGTTCCCATATCTATAGCAATATTAACAAAATTATCAACTCGAATAATAATAATTTCATAAGTATGTTCAATTTCTCCATTATTTAGTATGTCTATGCTGATTCTGTTTTCACCAATATTCAAGTTTTGAAGATTGATGTTGGGCTTATTATTGAATTCTTGATCGTCTAATCTTAGGTTTAATTTATAATTATTATTTACATCATTATCTCTCATATTTGATATACTTATATGGATTCCTTTGTGGTGACAATAAACAATATATCTTTTTCTTGAACTATAAAAATTATGCTGGCCAATACGTAATTGGAAGCTATCTGTGTCTGGTAAGTTTCTAATGTTAGGGGAGTATTCTATTTCTCTTAAGGTTTTATTATTAAAACTCAAATATATTTTTACGTCAATTTTCGGAATCAACCCATCACCAATACCTTTCCAATTTGGATCTTGATGATTTAGCTTTATTTGTAAGCAATTATTATCACTTTTTAAAATTTCAGCAGTTAATTGTGTTACAAGTGTTTCTTGAAAAATATCATTGTGGAAGATATAAGCTTCTATTTTAATGATGTCTTGCAGGATATAGTCACTAATGACATATTTATGTAACCACCATAGATTGGATATAACAAGGCTACCAAGATAATTGTTATCAGCTAAATCAGATTCATACTTAACACTAATATCTTTAATTTGTAGTACTTTTTTAACAATTTCATTTTTTTTATCATCAGGGATAATACTTGAAATAAACATTTCATTCCTCCTTAGAATTATAAGTTGTTATATTCTTCTTCGATTCTAGTCAAAGAGTAGCTAGAGATAATTAAAATAGTAAATGATGGGATAACAAATAATATATTCGAGAATTTGGCATGGCTTAGTAAACAAGCTGGAATACCGACTATCGGAGATGTCCCTGCTACATTACCTATAGTAATAAGGTAATGGGAAATAATTAGTCCAGTTATAGCTAAAATGATATTATTATAAGTTTTTTTTATTAGTGCTATTTCAGGATATATACTGTTAATATTACCAGATTTTTTTATGCTATTGAAGAATAACCAGAAAATTATCGATGCTAACCATACAATTCCCCACCTTTTATATATAAAAAAGAAAAAGGATAAGGAAAAGTCATCTTTAATCTGTGGGACATTATCCAGTAGTGAAATTGAAGATATGTTGCTGTTCAAAAAATGAGAAGATAGGTAAAATTGTTCATTTAGTATTGTCCATGGGTATCGGCACATGAAAAATCTTTGATGAAGGTAGGTTCCATTTGCAAAGTTGAAATAAGTTATGTAGCAGATGAAAAATAGCATTAATAGAGCAAAAGAAGAAAGATGTCTACTCTTTTCTTGGAGGAAAACTATTATAAATGATATACTGAAAATAACCATATAGGATTGGTCATCCAAGCAAAAGGCAAAAGATATCGCTAGAATAAAACAGAGAATCCAACCCCAATACCTTGATAATGAACTATTTTTACTATAAATATAAGTTGCCATAATAATAAATATTAGTTTTATTAATTCAAAGATAGGAAGATGTCTTCCAACCATAAGGATTCCTAACTCATTTCCTCGAATTATCTGAAAAAAGAACAAAAGTAAAGAGTAGAAAAATATTTGAGGGAAAATATTGTATTTATTCTTATTAGCTTCAGTATTAAGGGTACTATTTAAAAGGCCAAAAAAACCTTTTTTAAATGGGTCATCAGCTATATAATAAAATTTTTTAAATAAATAGCCGATAATAGAGACTGTAGCCAATGAGAAGATAATTCCGACTTTTAGTGACCTAATAAGTTCATTTTGCAAATAGTGAAGTCTGGGGGAATAAAAACTCATGATTGTCAAGTTTAACAAACCTTGGTAACATAGTAATATAAAGATCAAGATAAAAGTTATTATTTGATTATCTATCCTTAAATATTGCATCAAGAAAATAACAAGAAGAGCAATAATGGAAAATATGCCTGTGATTTTGAGAATCTTATGGCGTATATTAACAGGTTTTGAGTAATTAATTTTAGTTTTCGACGAATGCTGACTATTTGTAAGTTCATTAGAAAATGTAAAATCATCTTGGTAGTAGTACTTTCTATTCTCATTTTTTGTATTAGTTATCACTAATAAACTATCTTCTTTTGAAATATCAAAATCAGAGTAGCCGATTCTAAATGATGGTTGATCATTAAATATTCTTCTTTCTTGAAGTTCATATAAAGAGTTAAAGTTATTTTCTCCCATAGATTTAACTTGAATATTGTGTTTTGCTCTAGGGCTGTAGTTAATTATTGAAAGGGTAATATCAGTTCTGAAAGAACTTAAACACAATAATATAATAGCTATTAGGAAAGTGACTCTAAAAAAGAGCATTTTTTTCTGCCAAAGTCTTACCAAAAGTCTTACAATGATTACTTTGATTGCATTCACAATCTTCTTCCATGCTCTATTATTATTAGGTTCTTCTATATCATTAACTAAGGGAATATTTTCAATCTTACTCTTATCAGAAGAAAAAATTAAAATCAAATGAATGGTAGCTATATGAATAAAAACAAAAAGAATTATAATGTCTAAGGAACTAACCAATGAAATATTACTAATAAGTGGTGTTTGGGTGATTATTAATGACATCCAGTTTAATATTAAATACGTGATAAAAAGGTAAATAAGTGATAACACAAAAGTATTAATCAGGGATAATACTTTTGATAAGAGCTTATTTTTTACTGATGACGATCCTATCCTAAATGGCAATGTAAGTATATAAAATAATCGTGAAGCAAAGAATATAAAAACTCTTAAATTTAATCCTAAGTCGATGTTGATAGTTTCTCCAGTGAGGGTATAATTATGTAAAATATATAAATACATGGTCATGAATAAAAATAATACAATTAGAATTAATATAAGAAATGTTAAAGAGTTATAACTAAAAAACATCGATAGAATAATTAGAGTAATACAGAAGCAAAAAAACACGATAAACTTAGGAATTTTATTCCATAGTTCTCGATTAAGTTCAACCACCTTACTAGAATTTCTTATAATATATGAGGAAAAATCATTTAAGTATTTTTTATAAGGTGAGGAAAAGATTCCAATCGCTAATATTAGTAGTATGAGGGAAGGTATAAATCTATTTAAGTATTCAGGTAGATTAAATAAATTTGATGTAACCCTAAAAATAACTTTCTGTGGAGAATTAAATTCTTTTGGAGGGAAAAAAGTAAAAGGTAAAGCGCTCCAAAGAAAATGTATTTCTTTATTATTGCCATAAGAAATAATCTTAAAAAACTTATAGTCATTAAAGTCAATTTGATTATTATTTAGATTGATTTTATCTCCATCTTTCAACTTGTAATTTGAAAGGTAACTATTTCTTAGAACAACTCTATTAGTTGCTGATAAATTCTTGAATGAAAAATTTTCATAATCAGAAGAAGTAATAGCTAAATGATGATCACTAATTTTGGGTAGATTTAAAACTATATCATTATCATCTGAAGAGCCAAGAGTTAATTCAAAGTCATCACTATTAGCAGGTAAAGGATAGATGTAACTAGTTTCAGATACTTTTATTATTTTTTCATTTTCCAATTTATGATAGGGAACGATAAAACTTATCATAAACAAAATAATAAAAATTGTGATAGTCAATATATTTCTCATTGTTTTTCAACCTTGAGTGTGTATAAGCCAAGATCATAAGTCTCGCCATATTCTATTTCTTTACCATTAATTATCCATTTATTAGTTTCTAGCCTAATTTTTTTGGGAAGCTCTGAAGATTCAGATGGGAGATACACTTTCTTGTAGGTGGCATGATTAGTGAAAAAATACTTAGGTATTTCTATTTTTAAATCTATCTCGCAAGCAAAATCAGATTCAATATCTTCTCTCAGGTTAATACAGCTTGCTCGACTGGCATTACATGAATAACAAATTTCTCCACTGTCATCTTTATAAATTCCGATAACTGCTATGTCTTTCCCATTTCCATCTACAAATTCAAAGTTTTTACTGTTAAGATATAGTTCCAGTTTAGTAGTATTCCCTAATCTCTCAATCACTTTCTTAGCAATTTCAGATAGTGATGCAAATTTAATTTTTTTTATTAATGTGAATTTACTTAGAAGGTCATTAATATTTATTACTCTTTCCTTTTCAACGAGTTCAATATTTTTTTTCTCATCTTCAAAGCTAATTACTTGAGGATTAATATCTCTAATTTGCACAAAATCATTACTAATAACAGATTTACTGTTTGAATTCATAATAGTAGCAAATGGATCACTACTTATTAAGCAAAATTCATTATCTTTAATATTAAGAGAAATCGCTTTTTTATATGTGAGATTAGATGTACCATTTAAATAATACTGATTAGATAAGAATTTATCATGAATCATTAGATAAGCTTTATTGAAGTCAATATGGGAGTATATGGTTTTTAAGTCAATTTTTATCCCAAGATAAGCTTTTGGCTCTTCGACATCTCCTATAAAGTATCTAAAAACTGAAGGAAGTATCAATGTTAGCTTATTTTTTTCATTACTAATTACTGATTCCATTTCCTTATTATCTTCATTTTTTGCCTGTATTTTTTCCTTAATCAATTTAGTAATATAGTTATTTGAAATCTCATTTAAATCTAAATTAATTTGAATTATTTTCATGTTTATCCTTCCTTAATAAGTTGATAAGTTCTGATTATTGATGACATAGTCTCGAAACTCTTTAAACAGATTTACAGCAATTTCACTTGTTTGGTGTACTGAGTTAAGAACCAAAGAAAAGTAATATGTTTCACCTTCATATTCCCAGATACCTACAAACCAAGAGTTGTTTAGTTCTCTTTCATTACTGAGAGTTGAAGTTCCAGTTTTTGCATATAATCTTCCTAGGTTAGGAGGATCTTTAGAATATTTTTCTCCAATGTATGATTTTAGTCTAGGCATATAAGAAGTAATTATATTATTATTTATTGAAATTGCCTGTCCATTATATATTTTTTCCCCTATTTTGATTGATTTGAATAAATATGGCAATTTGATATATCCTTCATTAATTAAAGAAAGAACCATGAGTTGTTGAAAATTGGTTAGAGAAGGAGTAACATCACCAACGGCAGCTTGTACAAAATCCCAACTGAAAAGCTCATTGTTAGGTAGAAATGAAGGATTAACAATTAAATCTTCAGCTATTGTGTCATGAAACAATAGTGAATTTCCTAATGAATCTAATAAATTACCTGTATAGGTTAATCTTTGGTTAAAGAATAATTTATCTCTCCAATAGTTAAAAGGATAATTTAAATATTCGTCTTCTTTTAGGCAGTAACCTTTAGGGCGAATATATGTAATATCGTCATATGAGTCGATAAAATCAAGGTTCAGGTGTAACATAGCATAAGAAAAATAAGTATTATAGCTATGTTCTAAGGCTTTTTGCAAATTATTGTCAGTAGGAGTGAAAACTGTATTTTCAGTTTCAAAATTTTTATGATTAAGAGTAATATTTTTATCAGGAGAAAAGATAAATGACTTTCCTTTGATATTATTCCAGTTATCATTTCCGTTATTCAAATTAGGATTGTTTGTATAATCATCATGTAATAGGATATCAACATATTGTAGTCTAATATCATCTTCTTCTAATAAGGAGTCAGCATGAAGTAGGGTCATGGCGTTAATAAGTTTAATAGTTGAGCCTGGTGTTGCAGGGCTTTTGAAGTTATGATTTAAGTATCTGTTATTGAACCCTGAAACATTGCTTCCATAACTTAAATCAACCAATAAGTTTCTTTCATTTCTTGGGTTATCGAAATAAGTGGAGTCTATAGATGGGTATGATGCAGAAACTAATATCTCTCCATTTCTTTTAGTTAGTAGAAAAGCTCCCCAGGGTTCTGTTTTATCGTTTACTAAATCTCCATCTTTAAAACTAAAGTCATTAACATAAGATTCTAAAAGTCTATGGGCATATTCTTGCCAATCAGAATTTATTGTAGTTTCTATTTCAATTTTTTCATTTTTATACTGATTGGATAGCTCTTTAAAGTATGATTCTAGTCCAACAGTTTGTTTGGATTTATTATCATAAAAACCAAGCAAATTACTAAGTCCTCTCAAAGAAGAATAATTTCTTTTAGAATCTGGTGTGGAAAAGGCCAATATATTATTGTCCCTATCATAAATATTTGGTAATATAATATCAATTTTATCAAAAACATTCCTACTAACAGAAATGTCTTTTAGTTTTCCTTTGCTAAGTAGTAATAATTTGTTAGTAGGACCTAATGGTGAAGTATAAGGTTTAATCTGTACAGCAATGACTCCATTGGCAGATACCATATCTCCATTACTTAGCAATCTCCATGTTGAGTCTTGAATCTCATAAACAAGAACATCATTATTAAAGTCATAAAATATTGGACTTGAAACAGGCATATCATATCTAAAATAGTAGAATGCTTGTTCACTCTTTGGAGATATATTCTCATAGGGAAGAATGATTTTATTATCGTCAAGAGAATCGACCCTAACAGCTTGCAATCTATTAGAAGTGTAATGTTTTTCTCCAATATTTCGCATGTTATCGGTAAATGAACTTGGAGCAATATAACTGTTTAAGCTGCTTCTCCAGTTTCTATTTGTTGGAAATCTAGTATTATTGATTTCTAAGTATCCTTTTAAATAAGGATTTGGAAATAGTTTGACACTATTGTTATGTGTGATAAGGGATATTTGAATATTCTCTCTGGGAGCTGAGTTAATAATAATTTTTTTATTTCTATCACTGAAATCTCCTGAAATTACCTTATCAAAACCTCTGAGTAAATAATCACCAGTTGCACAAATCTTAACATAACTTACAGTTTCTCCATCCTCAAGATTAAAATCAGTAGGTGTAAATATGAATTCTCTTTGGTGATTGACTGGAGGGTTTATCTGTAAGGGGAAGGCAATAAATGATCCGAAATTTCGCTTAAAATAAGTGTCTCTATTATAACTAATAGCTCTCTCTCTAACATTGTTATGACTAACAAACCATGAATTATCCGTTGTAACAAATCTTTGTGTTTTATTCACGTGATTGTATATTGCGAAGGTAGCTGATATTCCTGGCTGGAAAATCAAACTTTGAGTTTCTGTTATAAGTTCTTTTAATAATGGTTTTAGTGCCAATTCATGATGCTTATTGATTTTCTTTAGTTTTTCATCACAGAGTAAAGAATCAGTAATGATGTCTCTTTTATAGTTTAAAGAATTATTTAATGGCCTAGAAAGCATATTATCTAGGTATTTGGTTTTGAAAGTGAACATTACTTTTTCATAATCTTTTTTAAAAATTGCTAAGGAAACACTATTAGGAATAATTGCATTTTTTCTATAATCTATTGGTTTTAAAAGTTTGTTTTGAGAAACAATTATATTCTTTTTATCTCTACTTAGCTCTTTATGAATCTCAAGACCAGATTTATTTTTGAAAATTAACAGAGCTGATCTTGCTAGTTGGTCAAGAGAAAATTTGTTTTTATCTTGAATACTTATTGATACTTTCAGATCATCTCTCAAATAATCACTTTGACTATGATTATTTAAAGGATGTTTATAATACATCTTATGTTTTTCAAGCTTCTGGACTATTTTTAAATTAATTTCTTTTTCTGCTAATTTTATAAGTATTGAATTTTCTTCAGTTAAAAGCGTAGGAAGTCTAACAGGGGTTAGATTGTTATTATTTCTCAGATAAAGATATTCGTCTGAATTAGGATATGTTGGATAAAGTACTAGTTGATTTTCTTGAAAGTCTAAACTTGCAATTAAATCTGGAATAAAAGTGTGGTCAGAAGATTTGTCAATAACAATACTAGATTTTTTTTGATCAAAACCTATGTGAATAGTTCTACTACTAAGATCACTTCTATAAGCGTCGAAAATTGTCCTGTAGTAGAAATCTTTAGGCCTTGTATATAGTTCAAAATCAAGATCTTCAAAAGATATGATATCTCCATTTTTTAATTCATTAGTATTTGAAGTAATCAATTTATCGTTTATATAAGTATTGTTAATATGAGATTTCGAAATCCAATTGTTATTTTCAAAATTAATTTCCAAAAGATCTGATCTACTTAAAAGTTTATCAGTCTCAACAATTATATAATTATAATCGCTAGATACTTCTCCATTTTTCATTATACTGATGAGTTTTAATGAAAGGGATAGCATTGTAAGAGCTAAGAAAAGGACAATGGCTAAATTACGATATAATATTTTCATAATAATCCTAGTTGCTATTGTTTAACAAATATAGTTAGATTAGTATAGATGTGCTCATCGTCATATATGCACATAGTTTCTACCTCATAGATACTACCACTATCTAATGAATCATATACTGTTTTGAATAAATCTGGTTCAAATTTATTTAGAATAGAGTACTTTTTTGATTCAAAACTAATGTTATCACTGAGTAAAGTGCCATCAGGTTTTGTAATTAAGGTATCATTAAACATCAGTGGAACTGTCTTTGGATAAAGGAAATTAAAGTTGTAAATTTGCTTGGCTACAGAAATTAAATCTTTAAATAAAATATTGATTATTGGATGTAATGAATTTATTTTGCTATCTTTATATAAACTAATTAACCTAATTCTATTTAGATTATTTAGGTAATCCTTTAAAGCGCTTTTATTTTTAACATTTATATTACCTAGGAGGGATAAATAATTCATGTAATCATTAGTAATATCAAGAATTTCCGCTTCTTCTTTTATTTGATTGAAAATTGTTTCATATCTTTGTAAGCAACTTTCAACAAAACTTTCGCTATGTTCTAGTTTTATTTCTTGGATTTTAGCTTCGTAGCCTTCAATAGCCTTTTCTTTATCTGCTTTTATTTGTCTTTCCGATTCTTGGCTAATAGAAAGAAGTTTCTCTAACTGAGATTTCTCTTTTTTAATCTCTTTATACTTTGTTTCTAAAGATGATAAGAGTTTTAAATCATAGTTAAGCCTTTCATTTTTAATTTTTTCGTTCTTAAACTCTATTTTTTGGTTTTCCAACTCACTTTCTTTAACTTGAATATCACTATTTTTCTCATCTAGCTTATTCTGTAGTTGGACTATTTCCTGATTTAAGCTACTTATAGCATTTCTTCTATATCTTTCTTCTGAAAATAAATTTCCAATTAATTCACTAAGAGTTTCAATTGAATCTCTATGTTTATTGAACTTTTCTTGGGCATCTTTTGTTAGATTATTATGGACAAAATTAATTTTTTCATCATCAGCATGTGAAAATCCAGATTTGTTATTAAAATGAGTAATTTTAATATTTGTATTATTTTTTGATTCAATCAACTTCTTTATTTGAGATAATAAATCATCATAACAAAAAACATTTTCCTGAAGAGAACGAAGTAATTCCTTATTATTTTGTTCTAAATCTTTAACATTTTTTTTGTATTCAGCAATTGCTTTATCTTCTATTTTAGAGGGCTGAAGGGGTTTATCAAGTTCAGTGATTGGTCTTCTTATCGATTTTGGGAAAGTGGTTAATGGCTCGTTTTCAATAACTTGCTCAGACTTAGGTGATATATTTTGATTTTTCAATTGACTTTTTTGAATGCTAACGCCCTCTTTATAAGCAATCTTCTGTGTATTAACCTTACTCTTAATATCACGATTTTTACGCTTAATGACTATTAGGCAACGAATAGTACTTATAAGAAAGATTAGACAAAGAATAGATACTATTAGTAAAATTGAATCATTATTTAATATTTTTTCCTTTTTATTAGAAATATTATCAACGGATTCTTTATTTATCTTAGTACTTAGTACATCTCTTTCAATAACTTTAGTTGAACTTTTGATGTTATTTTTAATATGTTCAATAACCTGGTCGAGTTCAGAAGAAACAGAATGTAGAAATATTATGTGAATAGTATCTATTTTAGTTGATTTTGTAGTATTGTCAGTATTAGAGTAGTCTGTAGAATCTTTTATACTTTCATCTTTCTCCTCTATTGCTATCATTATTGAAGATAATGCAAGAGTGATAATTAATATCAAGATTATTTTTTTCATAATATACCTTTGATCTTATTTTGTAACTAGTGAATATCTGCTATTAATCCAAAGCATTTTTTATATTGCTGATTGTTGTTTGAATTTGATTGTTATGAAAGGAATAACTTTCCAGAGATTTTTGAATAAAAGTTCTTAAGTCATTGTATTTTTTTTCAAAACTATTATTTCTTAAAACTTTGTTTTCTTCCTTTAACTTTGTTTTTAGTACTTCTAACTCTTCATTTTTTTTTTGTAATGAACGTTTTTCTTTTGTTAACTCTTCATTACTTCGTAAAATGTTTTCTTTTTCTCTTTGTAGCTGTTGGATTTTTGATTCAAAATCACTAAGATTGTTTTTGTTTAGTTCATTATTTAAATTCTCTTGGTTAAGTATTTCATTATGTCGTTTTAAGGTTGATACTTGTTTTTCTAATTCTTCAATTTGTTTTTTTAGTAAATTTTCATTTGTAGTTTCTTCCATAATATCTCCTATAGTAATTAGTCATTTATTATTGATTAGGTAGGTTTGTAAAAGGCCATAAGCTAATATTATAGCCAATGTTTTTAGAAAAGTCAATGTCAGATAACTCAACAGGCCGAGGTTCATTATCATCAATCTTAATTGTTAAGTCGTTATCATTTCTTATAAGTTCTACTGAATAATTTCCATTTTTTCTAGGTACTTGATATTTACCAATATGAATATAAAATGGAGACTCTTTTACTAAAGCTGCATTTTTATTACTTTTATATTCTTTGGCTATTATAGAAGAACATTTGAAAAGCTCTAAATAAGCTTCCTCATTACCTATAATCAAACTACTAGGGCAATTATGAATATTGAACTGATTATTTCCATTCTGGCTTCTTTCGAAGAAATACATGTGTTTATTTATGTTACAATAAAATCCATAAAGGAACTTGTTTTCTTGTAGCTCTCCAAAATCTATATTAGATATCTTGTTGTTGCCAATACCATAAAAGATATCATCATATATCTTTAATCCCTCAACAACTTGGCCTTTGGGTCTTTCGGGAATAATGAAAGAAGGAACAAAATTAAATGATGATAAAGTCGCCTTAATAATTTCTTGTATTTTAGGTGAATAGCCTGCTAACTTACTTCCACGTCCAACAATAGCTACATCTATTTTTTGTTTTTCTTGAACATGTCGAGTATCAAAAATTAAACAAATAGCTTCTTTTATAGAATCAATTAAATACTTCCTAGTATTGTCATCTTTCCAAAAGGTTGATAGATTGACTAGTAAACTATTTATTTCATCTTCATTTTTATTCATGTAAGAAGTATAGTCTTTCTTGAAAGTTTTTTTATCTGATGTGGATAAAATATATTGATCATTGTGGGTAAAAAATTTCTTTTGTTTGTTAATGAAATTTTTTGCTTTTAACAGTTCTCTTTTCTCCATCAACCTATAATTTGGAAATATTGCTTGAGTTATGAGACTATCAATAGCATCACCTGCAATGTTATAGCTAAATCTATCGAGAACTTCAACATCCCATCTATTTGTAATGCTCCATTTAATCAAGCTAAGATCAGTTGTTCCTGCTCCGATATCAATAACCAATAAAAACCTATTTGTTAACTGAGCATCTTGATTTCTAAAATGATTTAAAATGTTTAAAGCAACAGCATCTGATTCGGAGATAAAACTAACTTCACACTGCTCTTGATAATATCCAACAAGTTGCTTCTCTATTTTTTCTTTAACAATCTTAAGAGTGTTATTGGGTAATGATATAAAAAATTGCATTGAGGTATTGTTCATTATTTCTGGTTTTAAATCCATGTAATGATCAAGAAACTGAATAGTAGTCTGTAGATATAGCTTGTCCATTGGGATATTGAATATCGAAAGGTTTTCTTTATCAATTAAAGGTTTGAATAATTCTCCATCATAGTATCCTGGTTCAGGAGTATCTTCGGAATTTATAGTTAAATTCATAAGTTCCCAGAGGTTAGGTAGTTTTTCATACTGGATAAAATATTTTTCAGAAGGTATTATATTTTCAGGTTCAGCTATTGAATTTAGCCTTGGGATTTTGAACAGACATTGCGATGGAGTTTGATACTTATCCAAATACTTTATACTATCATTCTTGCTTTTCATAAAATCAAAGAATGTTAAAGTCGAGATAAATTCATCATCAAAATTTGGTATATCTGCTGATGTTATCAGATTTTGCTCGTTTCTAGCATATATTTGGTTAATTTTAACTAACTTACTTTGATTACCGATACCAGCTATTTCAGCATAGTTATTATTTTCATCATAAGATCTGATATTTATAGCATTAGCAGAAGTACCTTTATCAAAATAGACTGCATAGTTTCTAGGAGGATTTAGTTTAATTAGTGTCTCTTTTGGGAAGTTCGCAACTGTTATGTTGTCTGGTCCTATTACTTTCACAACAAAAAATAATTTGACCCTACATTTTACGCAAGAGCTAATTTTAATTGAATATTCTTTACTTGCACCGATAGGAATGTTTACATTGTCTAGGATATATTCATAATTAAACGTTTTTTGGTTAACGCTAAAAGGAAGCTCGTTTATGCTATTGGGCTTAGCGTTATCCTTATTCTCTGGTATCGAACGCAGTTTAATAATTAACTTAAAATTATTATATAGCTCTGATATATTATTAATAGTGATAGTCCCAATGCTCTGAGAAACAATATTATGCGATCTTTGGTTGTAAATACCTTCTTTTTTTAGTTTATCAATATAGAAGAAATTCGGGGTAAAATTTATTTCAGGGTAAACTTCATTTTTATTTCTCCAAATAGAGAAAGGGCAACTTGAGTTGTTAGAATTCAAGGTAAAGTTTAAAAAATCAGATGGATTAGAGTAAGAATAATTATTCAAGTCTAAAGTTACTTTAATTGTAAAAGACAATCTGCCTCTATATAGTTTCTTGTTATTTTCTTTGCTCAAGAGAGTTATTGACTTTTTATCCCCATTATTGGACTTTCTTTGATAAAATTTCATTGAGTTATTTTTTTTAAAATTAGAACTCAAAATATCTAAGCAATCTAAGCCAATGATTACATTTTTTCCATCAGCATGCGTTATATTAATAGGGATAGTAATTTCAATATCTAAGTATTTTAAAGCCTTTGTTTCCATCAAAAAGTTAAATTCAAAAGAGATGGGGTCTTTTTTTGAGAAAATTGCTTTATCTGGTCTCAATAAGGATATTGATTTTATTTCCCAGTCTTTATTAACCTTAGTAGTAGGAAGAAATAGGAAATAACCAAAAATAAGCAAGCAAATAACTATAACAGTGGCAGAGATAATTAAAACAATAATATATTTTTGTGTATCACTAATCTCGTCCTGAATATCTGGAGACTTGACAAATTCATATATCTTTTTAAGCATCTTTATGTATGCAAAGGGTTCAAAATACTTATTATAAGAGATAGGAATTACAGATGAGTTTTTTATTAAGAATGGATAATCCTGTGGTCTAAGATTCATTCCTTTAATATATTTATTATTAAGTTTGTGAGATACACCATAATTTATATTTACAACCGATCCATTTATATATTCACTTACATCAATAAGTGTCTCATGTTCAAAATTAACATTTCCGAAGTTTTGATTGTTGATAGATAAGTTAAATTTTACATCATGGTTTTGGTTTTCAGTATTTTCATGATGGGGTTTAATGAATAAATATGTTTTTTCTAAAACATGGTACGTTTCAAAATTCAAAACTGGTATAGGAACAGAAAAATTAAAATCACTAGGTTTAATTTCAAGTTCTTTAACACAAATTCTTATATGTTGTTGATCAGGCCTCTTAAAATCGAGATCAATTGGGTAATAAGTAAATAATTGGTTGAAGCTTTTCAGAGAATCATAGAAATTAAAAAGGTCTTCTTCATTACTTTTATAACCTGAATTATCTAAAAAAGCAAAGGCATCTCTATTTTCTTCATCAGCATTTACCGCTCTAAAAGATTCCGAATTAACAATTTCATCTGATATCCTAATAATAACAATTCTGTTGAAAGATAAATAATCATATTTAGTAGTTAGCAGTGTTGCGAAATACTCAAGTGAGAACAAACGGGTAGATAACCTATTGAAGAAAGATGAAATGCTTTTTTGAGTTATCAAATAATCTAAAACTTTAAGTGAATTATTAATATTTTTCTCATTAGCTTTTTCTGGTTCAAATTCAACTTTAAGATAATCCTCTAGTGAAGTATACATGTACATATGGTTTTTCTGAAATTGCTCTCCAAAACCAAATTTTACAAGAGTAAAATAGTCTGTATCCTCTTTCATATTTAGTTTTTCAATAACTCTTTGAAAATTGTAGGTAGATTCTAAATCTTTATCAAAAAAAGAGCATATGTTTGACCATTTGTTTAGATTTGATGTACCATTATCAGTATACATTGTTTGGCTGCCATCAATTGCAAAAATATATAGGGTAGAACTTGAATTTTCATTTGAAAACAAGTTATATGGGATTATTGCTAATAAAAAAATAATTGTTAATAATTGTAAATAACGAAACAAATTTTCTCCTTTATTATTCATTATAAAGATATAATTATTGTTCAAGTCAAAAAAATCTATTAGCTAAAGAACATTCTATAGTTACTTTAGAATGTTACTATTTTTTGACTAAGCTTCGCCCTATGACTTACAGAGCTTCTGAAGCACTTTTTATATGTAGTATGCGTTTCTTCCTTGTTTTGGAATTTTTATTGATCTTGATGCACTTAGTATGATTCAAAAAGAAAGTAAATTTCTTTCCTTGTCAATAAAAAAATGTGTTTTAGAATTTTTTATTCTTTTTTAATAAAATAATCTGCAACTGTAACTTGTGATGGGACTTACTTACAGCCGATTTTAACCTAGGTTTAAAAGTACTTGTTGATAATTTTTTATCAGATTTTCTGTTTTTCACAAAAGAAATGAGTAAAAGCTTTTTAATTCTACGGATATTTTCTATAATATTTAGAAACGCGAAACTAAACTTATAATTGATTCATCTAGGGCAAATTTAATTTGAATTTAAAAACATCTTTTTCATCTTCGTAGCGATGGTTTAGAAAATCTTGATGTAACTTTCGTGTTGAATTATTTCTCCCTCACATCCCCCGCCAATTATTCCCATTGACAGATTAGAAAAATTATATTATTTGATTTATTCTCTAATAAAAGAGTAGTTTTTGTGATTAAGACAACACTTTTCATAACCTTCACCTTTAAGCTACTTAAGTAATTGGAGATAATATTAAATCAAGGTCTGAACATATGAACATTAGAGAAGAGGATTTAACTTTAAGAGAGATTCAACCCGCTGATATTCCTGCAATATTAGTCATAGAGGAAGAATTATTTTCAGATCCATGGTCTGCAGAAGTTTTTCTAGAAGAAATTGAAAGTAAAAATCTCTTCACTAAGCTAGTACAAGGAAAGGAAAGGTCTTGCAAGCACAATTATCTTCTTGAGTATAAGGGAGAAGTTGTGGGATTTTTTCTAGCATGGGCAATTCATGATGAGTATTCAATAATGAATATTGGGGTAACTAAAAGGCAGCAGAGAAAGGGCTTTGGAACTTATTTATTGACAAAACTGATAGAAATGGCAATTGATTTTGAATGTCTAACTATTTATTTAGAAGTCAGAGCAGGAAATAAATCTGCAATAAATTTATATCAAAAGTTTTATTTCCAAGAGATCGGGAGAAGAAAGAATTATTATTCCTCTCCTGTGGAAGATGCCCTAGTTATGAGACTTGATTTAGGTATTGAAGGAAAAAGATAGATAAGCTGTTAACTTAAATATTGACATATGCTTCATGTTCAAGGTTAACATATTATGAGAAATTGTAAGAAGGCAAAATGAAAGATTATGATTATTTAGTGATTGGTAGTGGAATAGCAGGTTTAGTATTTGCTTTAGAAGTATCTAAATACGGCAAGGTAGCTGTAATAACTAAGAAAAAGTTAAGAGACTGCAATACAGACTACGCACAAGGTGGAATTGCAGCTGTTTTAAATAAACAAGATTCTTTTGAAGATCATATAAATGATACTTACAAGGCAGGGGCTGAGTTAGGTAAAAAGAAGATTATTAGAACTATAGTTGAAGATGGACCTAAGTTAATTCAATATTTAATTGATATAGGAACCCAGTTCACAGCTAAAGATATATATAGATCAGGTTCCTTAGAGAATTTATCTCTAACTAGAGAAGGTGGTCATTCTCGCCCGAGAGTTGCTTACGCTAAGGATTCTACTGGGCATTTAATAATGGATGCTTTAATAGAAAACTGTAGAAAAAATGATAAAATTGACCTTTATGAACACCACCTAGCTGTTGATTTAATTACCCAGCATCATATCCCTCAACTCGATGAATTTATAGCCGAAATTACCTGTTGGGGTGCCTATGTTATGGATACACAAACCAACAAAATTGAAATTTTCAGAGCTAAAAAAACTATGTTAGCTACTGGCGGAGCTGGTCAAGTCTATAAACACAATACTAATCCTGATGTCACAACTGGTGATGGAATGGCTATGGCTAAGCTAGCTGGTGCAAGACTCGCTAATATGGAGTTTATTCAATTCCATCCTACTGCCTTCTATTCTCCTACAGGAAGAACCTTCTTAGTAAGTGAAGCTCTCAGAGGCGAAGGAGCAGTTTTAAAACTACCTAATGGTCAAACTTTTATGAAAAAGTATCATCCAATGGGGTGTCTTGCTCCTAGAGATATTGTCTCTAGGGCTATTGAGCGTGAATTAAAACGCTCAGGTGATAAGTATTTATTGTTAGATGCAACAGGTATAGATTCTGAAAAACTTAAGAATCACTTCCCTTATATTAATAAAAAATGCTTAAAATATGGAATAGACTTCACTAAAGAAGCAATTCCCATAGCACCAGCAGCTCATTACTTCTGTGGTGGTATATTAACATCAATAGATGGACAGACAGATATCAAAGGACTTTATGCTGCAGGCGAAGTTGCTTGTACTGGCCTACATGGGGCTAATAGACTTGCTTCTAACTCTCTACTGGAAAGCTTGGTTATTGCCTATAGGGCTGCCAACTGTAAAGATATTCAAGAAGATGTTTGCTTCCCTGAATTTTCTCAATGGCATGATTTAGGTGAGTTTAATGAGAACGAGTGGGTTATTATTGCTAACAATAGAGAGATTATAGGGACTATAATGCAGGGTTATGTGGGAATAATTAGATCAAGAAGATTACTTAAGTATGCTCTTTCCAGATTAGAAAATATTTATAAAGAGATCAACAATTTTTACCAACATAATTCAGTTAGAAAAGAAGTTATTGAGACTAGGAATATTGCTATTATAGCCCAAACCATCGTTGAATCAGCTCTCATGCGTAAGGAGAGTCGTGGAGCTCATTATGTCATTGATTATCCAGAAAGAGATGAAATTAAATTTAAGAAAGATACTATAGTATAATCCCAAATAAAGCAGTAGATCTTTGATAATATGCAATCTACTCTAAAGCTCTACCGCACCATTGGGGTTAATAGATAATTGACTAATTTAGTTAATCAAGATGGAAAAAAATAAACAGGAAGAAATATGAAAAGAGGCTTATTTATAACCTTTGAGGGAATAGAGGGTTGTGGTAAAAGTACACAGACCAAAGCCCTAGCAGATTATTTTGCAGAAAATAATTTGCCTTTTATAGTAACCAGAGAGCCAGGTGGTACGTTAATATCTGAAAAGATAAGAGAAATTCTACTTGATAATGAAAACCATGAGATGAACCCTGAAACAGAACTACTTCTCTATATGGCAAGTCGAAGTCAACATACTGCTACTAAGATAATACCTGCCTTAGAGTCTGGTAACCATGTAATTTGTGATAGGTATTATGATTCTACTCTTGCTTATCAGGGAGCAGCTAGGGAGTTAGACACAGAGTTTATAGACTTGTTAATAGATTTTGCTACCTATTCAACATCGCCTGATTTAACTTTTCTTTTAGATATCTCAGTCGAAGAAAGTGAAAAGAGGATTTGCCATCGGGGTAAGGATAGAATGGAGCAAGAATCTAAAGAATTTCATCAAAAAGTAAGAAAAGAATTTTTAAATCTTGCAAAAAAATATAGTAATAGATATATTGTTATTGACGGACTGCAAAGTCCTGAAATAATAGCAGATATGATTAAACACGTAATTAAAGAAAAAATGGATGGTGAAAATGAAACTAAATAATTCAAATAAGATAATTATATTAGTCTTTGGGATTCTGTGGGTAATATCAAGTCTTATAGCTTATAATAATGCAATTAGTGAAGATAGTGATAAATATATTGATGATATCATAGCCATGGAAGAGGGGATGCAAAGTAGCCAATATTATTCTCAAAATAGAGAAGCATCTACTGAATCTACCGCCCCAACAATGCCTGAATTAATAGAAAAAATAGTAACAATTATCCAGAGATTAGACGCCATCTATGTTGATGAAGTTGATTATGGCCAGCTTATGGAAGATGCTATTAATGGTATGTTAAAAGGACTTGATCCTCATACAACATATTTTTCTCCAGATGATTTTAAAAATTTTACATCTAGTACCAAGGGAGAATTTGGTGGACTAGGAATTCAAATAGACAAGAAAGGTGATTATATAACTGTTGTAAGTCCTATTCAAGGTACACCAGCCTATCGTATGGGAATTATGGCTGGCGATATGATTTGGAAGGTTGATGGAGAGGATATTACAGGTATAACTACCGACCAATCAATCAAGAAAATGCGTGGTGAAGTTGGTTCTGAGGTAGTCATTACAGTTATTCGTCCAGGAGTTAAAGACCCATTAGAATTTAAAATTGTAAGAGATATTATCAAAATCAATAGTATTCCTTATAGTTTTAAGATGGATAATAACGTTGGTTATATTAGAATGTCTCAATTCAACGCTAATACATCTGAAGAATTAAGTGAATCCTTAGATGCCTTAGAAGAAGAAGGAATTGAAGGATTAATTATAGACTTAAGATTTAATCCTGGTGGACTTCTTTCAGAAGCGATCAATACAGTGAATGAATTTATCGGTAAAGGTAAGAGGGTTGTTTATACTAAAGGTAGAATTGAATATGCTAATGAAGACTACTTTACCACAAAAGATATTATGCGACCTGACTACCCTATAGTTGTTTTAATTAATGAAGCTTCAGCATCTGCCTCTGAAATATTTGCCGGTTCTATGCAAGATTATGATAGAGGACTTGTTGTGGGTAAGACATCTTTTGGTAAGGGCTCAGTTCAACAGCTATTCCCACTAAGAGATGGTTCAGGAATTAAAATTACAACTTCTCATTATTATATTAATTCTGGAAGATGTATCCATAAGATCATTAACGATAAACTTTTGAATGGTAAGAAAGTAACTGAAGAAGAAAAAGAAGATATTGATAAATTCAATCATGAACATATTTATAAAACAGCTAAAGGTAGAACTGTTTATGGTGGAGGTGGTGTTACTCCTGATATTATCGTTGATGCTGATACCCTCTCTCGTTTTGAATTAGAACTTCGCAGAAAAAACTTCTTCTTTGATTATGCTGTTGAATATATGTTAGAACATTCTGATGATGTAGAACTTGATTTTAGAGTTAATGATAAAATTTATAATGATTTTGTTAGTTTTGTTATTGAAAAAGAAAAACAAGCAAAAGCAGATGAAAAAGAAGATGATGCAAGTATTGCAGCCCTTTCTAACCCTATCGATCTAACCAATCCTTCTCCTGAAGATTTGGCCCAAGCTGAAGATTATATAAAACTTACATTGACAAGTGAGATAATAGAAAAGAAATTTGGAAGTCAGGAAGGATACAAAATTAGAATTGAAATGGATAACCAACTCCAAGAAGCTAAATCCTTATTTGATAAATATGATACCTTAGAAGAGATGTTTGAACATAGTAACATTCAAAAAAGTTAGAGGATATATATGGATAAACAATTAGAAAATATGCTGATCTATATTGTTGATGACGACCCAATAAACCTTAGATTAATTAAGGCAATTCTGAATCAACATGGATTCTATAATCTTACTTTGCTTAATAATGGTAATGAATTATTAGCCAGTATGGAAAAGAATAAACCAGATATTTTACTCCTGGATATTATGATGCCAGAGTTAAGTGGTTATGATATTCTGGAAATAGTAAAACAAAGAAATGTCTGGAAACATATTCCTGTAATTGTTATTACTGCTCTTCCTCTAGCTGATGAAATGAAACCATTGAAAAAGTCTTTTAATCTAGGAGCTATGGATTATATTAGCAAACCATTCAATCATGTAGAACTTATGTTAAGGGTTAAATCTGCTCTTAAATTAGAGTATCAAAGACAGCAACTAGAAGAGACTTTAGACAGGATTAGAAACTTGGAAAAAATGATTTCTATTTGCTCTTATTGCAAGAAAGTAAGAGTTGATGAAACTCAGTGGCAAGACTTAGAACTTTATGTTAGTGAACATACTGATACCCAGTTTAGTCACAGCATTTGCCCAAACTGTTATGAAAATGTTGTCAAACCTGAAATGGAAGAAGATGAATAGTGAAAACTAGCTAGATAACAAATATTTATGGGGCGTATAGGTTAATACGCCCTTTACTTTTTTTAACCCAATAATGCAGTAGACCTTTGTTAAACCCAAAATAATGCAGTAGACCTTTGCGAATAGCACTATCTTCTTTTGCAAAAGTAAGCTACATAATTTTCAGGAATATATATATTATATGCCTTCAAATTCTGTAACTTATTTTGCTAAAAGAATCTAGCACTCTTCATCAAAGTTCTACTGCACCATTCGGGTTAAAAAAAATGAAGGGAATAAAATTTTTATTGCAGGAAAGTGTAGTTATGTAAGTCTTAAATTATAGGAGAGAGTATGAGTAGAGATAAATTCGAAGATATAGTCAAAGAATTCACTCCTAAATTATATAACTATATACTGAAATTCGTGAGGCAAAGAGAAGATGCTGAAGATGTTTTACAAGGTGTCTTCATTGCTTTTTATAGTAAAATGGAAGGTATTGAAAGTGAGAAAGTATCTTCTTACCTCTATAGAGCATGTCATAATAACTCTTTAGACTTTCTCAAGAAGAATAAAAGAGTGATTTCTTTTCCTAACCTGGATTTTAGCAACCTAGAAGATATGGGAAGTGAAGAAAAAGAAGACCTATATAAAGATATTATAAAATATGCTATGACTGAGATACCTGCTAAGATGTCTCTTCTTATAGAAATGAAGATATATCAAAAGAAATCTTATAAAGAGATAGCCCAAGAAACTGGTTTATCAATCAAGGCTATTGAAAGCCAGTTAGTTCGCGCAAAGAAGAAATTAAGAAAGATTATTGAGAAAAAAGCAAAAAGTGATTTAGGAATCATTTTGTAAGTTACTTCTTAAAGTGGGAGGAAGTATGAAAGATGAAAGATTGATTAATAGATATTTAGATGGAGAAACTAGTCCTCAAGAAACTAGTTATGTGGAGAATAGACTAGCTCAAGATAAGGACTTTGCTAAAGTCTTTGCTAAATTTCAAGAGGTGGATAAATTACTTAACAAGGTTAGTAATGATATCGTTCCAGAAGATATTGCTAAGAGGGTTCTAAATTCTGTAAAATACCAGGTTAAGCCTTTGCCATTCTATAGAAAATATGCCCCAGCCTTAGTAGGTTCAATGATGAGTTTTGTCTTAGGTATCTTATTTACTAGTCTCCTTATTACTAGTCCAGAAGCAAAACTTGAGAATAATGCTAGCAGTAACCTCTATTCTACCTTAGAAATTGATGATGTTATTGACTACTATTATGGAGATTAAGGAGGCTTTATGAAGATTAGTAAAAAGATCTGGTTTTATGTAGTGTTTCCTATTATTTTTGCTTTTAATATTGCTGTTGTAGGAACTTTGATCTATTTTTTCTTATCACATAGAATTGTTATTGAAGATATTAGACCTGAAGAAACTCTACTACATTTTAGAGATATGAGAGAAGAACGACCAGAAATTCATGCCAAATACAGAGAAACTATCAGACCTCTTAATGAAAAGAATAGAGACTTACGGCTTAAGTTCATGAGTGAATTAACAAAGAGTGAACCAGATTATGAATTCTTGCAAGATTTAAACAAGCAGATCCAAGAAATTACAAAAGAAATTAGCCAAAACTTCTATGCTGAAATGATTGAAACAAGAAAGACTTTAAATCCTGAACAAGCCAGAAAACTCTATGGCTATCACCTACAAATGATGAAGAGAAAATTTAACTTAGACGCAAAAGAAGCTGAAATTGGTTTTGGATATCATGGTAACCAAGGTATGCAAGCCAATCCTAGGCAAGGCAGAATGAGAAGAAATTACGATAAGTATGAAGATGACTAAAATGCAATTCAGTAATTAATTATGCATTTTAAAGTCATGAGTGTGTTATTTGAACAGAAGTAATTGACTAAATTAGTATGTTACATTATAGTATTAATGTGTGATTTAGAAATATGATAATGTGCTTTCCCAATTGTAATTTATGAATTGCAATAAAAAGTGACGAACTTCTAGTAAAACTCCCGAAAGGGAGTTTTTTTGTTTTTTAGATATCCTGCAACAGGGCTTAATCCAAAATAGGGTAATATAATTTTAGCCCAAAGTAATGAAAAAATATTATTCAGATTCTTGTAGCATCCTTATTCCTTCCTTTACAGTCTTTCGATGAAAGTCCGACTTTCATCGAAAGACTGTAAAGGAAGGAATAAGGATGGAAAGGCAATAAATGTTAAAAGAATCTAGTAATCTTTACCTGTGATACTTAGCTTTTGCGAAGTATTATCAAAGTTATACTGTACCATTCAGGTTAAACCCAATAATGCAGTAGACCTTTGCGAATAGCACTATCTTCTTTTGCAAAAGTAAGCTACATAATTTTCAGGAATATATATATTATATGCCTTCAAATTCTGTAACTTATTTTGCTAAAAGAATCTAGCACTCTTCATCAAAGTTCTACTGCACCATTCGGTTAAAATAATGGCTCTACTTTCAATTCTGCACACATCTTCACAAATTTTTACAGAAAAGCCTTGTCTATTTAGTAGATTAATACAAATCTAATCCAGTAGAGGATTTCTTATTTTTTACTCCTTTAGGTGTAGTGATTTTGAGGATATTTAATGTTGAAATTCTCTCAACTTTGTTTTATTTTTTTCCAAAAACCCACTCTACTTTGGAGAGAGCCTTATCTATATGGTGTCTATTAGTTATAAAGCTAATAGAAAAGTGATGCCCCTCCCAAAGAGGCCTAATAGAGTACCAATAGACCGTAAAGGAAATTTGTGGCAGGTTTTGAGCAACTTTCGCTCCTTTTCTGGTAAGCATATTTTATTTTCTTAACATTTGCAGACCAATAAATCTAAGTTTATCTCTATGTCCTAACTGCTTAATAATTCATATTTTAATCATAAAGAAAAAAAATATTGACAGAAAAGCAGGGACAGAAAAAAATGCAAAAAAAGGCACACTCTCTTCAAGAGAGGCAGAGCAAAAGCTAGCTAAGATAGCTTGTAGATCTTTGTGATAAGCGGACGAGGAACGCTTTGAAACGCATATAGTTGGACACTATGCGCATGTTTGCATAGTCTGTGGACAAGTACATCTTTTGTACGGTCAGATATTCATGTAGCAAATACCTCGAACGCGTAAAAAATTTAAGAAGTTGAATACAATTTTACAAATTCAAATAAAAATAACAAACAACATTATAAGAAAAATACAGATATATTTATAGATCCACTATAAATGGAGGAATCCGTGAGTAAAGATAATAAAATCAGAATTAAACTCAAAGCTTATGATCATCGTCTGTTGGATCAATCTGTACAAGAAATCATTCATAGCACTAGAAATACAGGTGCTAAGATTGTTGGTCCTATTCCATTGCCAACAGAAAGATCATTGTACACAATTTTAAGATCTCCACACGTTAATAAAAAAGCACAAGACCAATATCAAATGTTAGTGCATAAAAGATTGGTGGACATAGTTAATCCTACTCCGCAAACAACAGCAGCTCTTAAAAAAATGAGTTTGCCAGCGGGTGTTCATGTGGAAATTAAAGCAACACAAAGGAGCTAAGGATGATAGGTTTAATTGGAAAAAAAATAGGAATGACTCAAATTTTTGATGAAGATGGAAAGATTATTCCAGTAACAGTACTACATGCTGGTCCTTGTCAAGTTTTAGAAATGAAAACTGCTGACAAAGACGGATATCAATCAATCAAATTAGGATATGAGCCAATTTCAGAGAAAAAAGTTAATAAGCCAATGACTGGTTACTTCAAATCTCTAGCTTGTGATCCTGTTAGATATATTAAAGAATTTAGAGTAAAATTCTTCCGAGATACAGAGTTAAAAGATATATTTAAAGTTGACTTATTTCAAGTTAATGAATTAATTACAGTAACAGGAACTTCTAAAGGTAGAGGTTTTGCT
This sequence comes from Cloacimonadales bacterium (SeqCode), assembly GCA_963663475.2. Taxonomy (GTDB): domain Bacteria; phylum Cloacimonadota; class Cloacimonadia; order Cloacimonadales; family JAFGVF01; genus JAEKNW01. Next base: position 921,964 of record CAXXJV010000001.1, read on the forward strand.
GGTGTAATGAAGAGACATAATTTCAGTGGTTTCATGGCCTCACACGGTGTTCATGAATCATTCAGAGGACCTGGTTCAATTGGTCTTTGTGCTACTCCTGCTCGTGTTATGAAAGGTATGAAAATGGCTGGACACTATGGAGTTGATAAAGTAACTGTAAAGAACCTAAAAGTTGTTAAAGTTGATGTTGAAAAGAACCTTATAATGGTAAGAGGTGCTGTTCCTGGACATCGTAATAGCTTAGTTCTTCTTAAGAAAGGTGTTTAACGGGGGAATAAATGGCTAATGCATTAAAATATAATAGTAATGGTGATAAAATAGGTGAAGTTCAACTTCCAGCATCAGTTTTTGAAGCTGATTGCAAAAATCCTAAAGCCTTACTTTACGAAGTTGTTAATATGTATCTTGCTAATCAAAGACAAGGCACTAAAGCAACAAAGTCAAGAGGTTTAGTAAGAGGATCTACAAAGAAGCTTGGAAAACAAAAAGGTAGTGGCGGAGCTCGTATGGGTTCTAGAAGATCTCCAATTAGAGTTGGTGGTGGTCACGCTTTTAGAATTGATCCAAAATGTTGGTATAGACATATTCCAAACAAAAAGAAAAGACTAGCCTTAAAACTTGTTCTATCTGATAGAGCAAGCGAAGGTAAAGTTTTAGTTGTAGAGAATCTTAATTATGACAAACCAAGCACCAAGAGTGCTAGAGCTCTAGTTGAGAAATTAGTTACTGAAAAAGGTAGAGTCCTTATCGTAACTAAAGGTAACGACACAGCTGTTGTTAGATCTTTCTCTAACTTAGAATATGTAGAAACAGGTAGAGCAGATGGCCTTCATGCTTATGGTATCCTTAAAAATAGTTTTATCGTAATGACAGAAGAAGCCTTGCAACAAGTTGAGGAGGTATTCGGAAAATGATACATCCAAGAGAAATAATCATAGCTCCTATGCTTACTGAAAAATCTCTTACTGAAAAAGAGAATAATAACAGATATATGTTTAAAGTAAGTATCAATGCTAATAAAATAGAAATTAAGAAAGCTATAGAAAAAGTTTTTTCTGTGAAAGTAGTGAAAATAAACACTATTAGAATGAAGGGAAAACCAAAGAGAATGGGTAGATATGAAGGCAGAAGACCTGACTTTAAGAAAGCTATCGTTACTCTTCAAGCAGATCAAACTATACCAGATTTTGAAGTTTAAGGGAGTTAATAATGGGAATTAAAAAATATAAACCAATTACACCTACTTTAAGATATAAAACAGGATATACTTTTGAAGAAATTACAAAGACTAGTCCTGAAAAATCTTTGCTTGCAAAGTTAAAAAAGTCTGGTGGTAGAAATAGTCAAGGTCGTATTACATGTCGTCATAAAGGTGGCGGACATCGTAGACATTATAGAATTATCGATTTCAAAAGAAATAAAATAGAAATTCCGGCAAAAGTTGCCTCAATTGAGTATGATCCAAATCGTTCTGCAAGAATCGCTCTTTTACACTATGTAGATGGTGAAAAAAGATATATCATTGCTCAAGATGGATTAAAAGTAGGTATGGAAGTTATAGCAAGTCCTACTGCTCCTATCAAAGTGGGAAATGCTTTACCACTTAGTAATATTCCATTAGGTACAACAATCTCATGTGTTGAACTTAAAAGAGGAAAGGGTGCTCAAATAGCTCGTTCAGCTGGTTCAATGGCACAGCTTGTTGCAAAAGAAGGCGATTATATCCATGTGAAGATGCCTTCAAATGATGTTCACTTAGTTAGAAAAGAATGCTATGCTGTAATCGGTCAAGTTGGTAACTTAGAACACAACTTAATCGTTTTAGGTAAAGCTGGTCGTAGTAGATGGTTAGGAATCAGACCTACAGTTCGTGGTGTTGTTATGAACCCTGTTGATCACCCACATGGTGGTGGTGAAGGTAAAACATCAGGTGGTAGACATCCTGTTTCTCCATGGGGTAAACTCGCTAAAGGTGGAAAAACCCGTAAGACTAAGAAATATTCTAACAAGTATATTATCAAATCTAAAAAGAAGTAAGCTGACATAGGAGAAAATAATGCCTAGATCGATAAAAAAAGGACCTTTCGTCGATGAACATTTGATGAAAAAGGTTGAAAAACAAATAAGTACTAAAGATAAATCAGTGATTAAAACTTGGTCAAGAAGATCAGTTGTTTTACCTGAATTTATAGGACTTACTTTTGCTGTACATAATGGACACAAATTTGTGCCAGTATATATTTCTGAAAATGCAGTTGGTCATAAACTTGGCGAATTTGCAGCAACCAGAACTTATCGTGGCCACAAAGAAAAGAAAAAAAGATAGGAGATAGAGAATGGAAGCTATAGCTAAACTTAGATACCATCGTGGTTCAGCTCGTAAAGCTCGCTTGGTTCTTGATTTAATCAGAGGTAAATCAGTATCTGAAGCACGAAACATTCTTATGTTCTCAGAAAAGCGTGTGTCAGATCCTGTACTTAAAGTATTAGAATCTGCAGTGGCTAATGCACTACATAAAGATGCGAGAAAAGAAACAAACGAAATGATTATAAATAAAGCACTTGCTGATGATGGTCCTATAATGAAAAGATTCCGTCCAAGAGCTCAAGGTCGTGCTTTTATGATAAGAAAGCGTACTTGTCACATAACCTTACAAATTTCAGATTTATCTGAAACTGCTTCCGGACAGGAATAGGAGGAAAATTTGGGACAAAAAATTAATCCAATTATATATCGTATTGGCGTAAATAAAGAGGCTGAATCAACATGGTTTGCCACTGGTAAACAATATCTTGATAATTTCCATGAAGATTTAAAAATCAGAAATTATATTGAAAAAAGACTTAGATTCAGAGAAATTCAAGAAGACGTAGATGGTAAAATTAGAAAGAAAATGATACCAACAAACAATATGGTTTCAAGAATAGATATCTCAAGAAAAACTAATTCAATTTATATCGATATTCAAACTGCTCGTCCTGGCCAAGTTATTGGTAAAAAGGGTGAAGATATTGATAAATTAAGAAACGAAATTAATCACCTTGTTAATAAAGGCAGAGATAAGAGCATGAATGTTTTTATCAATGTTAAAGAAATTAACAAAATGTGGTTAGATTCAAAATTAGTTGGTGAAGAGATAGCAAAACAATTAGAACAAAGAATCTCTTTTAGAAGAGCAATGAAAAATGCTATGCGTAATGCCTTCAAAGATGGAGCTTTAGGAATTAAAGTTCAATGTGCAGGCCGTTTAGGTGGAGCTGAAATTGCTAGAACAGAGAGATATAAACAAGGTAGAACACCTCTTCACACACTTAGAGCCGATATCGATTATGCTTTAACAGAAGCACAAACAACTTACGGTGTTATTGGTATTAAAGTGTGGATTTATAAAGGTGATATTCTTAATAATAATGTTACTCAAGGGTAATGTTAGGAAGAGGAGAAAAAGATGTTAGCACCAAAAAAAGTAAAACATAGAAAACAGATGCGCGGAAGAAGAACTGGTTTAGCCTATCGTGGCTCTACTGTTTCTTTTGGTGAGTATGCTTTAATGGCAACTCAAGATGGCTGGATTACTAGCCGTCAAATCGAAGCTTCTCGTGTCGCTATTACTAGAACTATGAAGCGTCAAGGTAAAGTGTGGATAAGAATCTTCCCAGATAAACCTATTACAAATAAACCTGCTGAAACTCGTATGGGTAAAGGTAAGGGTGCACCAGAATACTGGGTAGCAGTTGTAAAACCTGGAAGAATAATGTTTGAGGTCGATGGTGTCGACGCTTCTATTGCAAAAGAAGCTTTTAGATTAGCCGGACATAAACTTCCCATATCAACTAAAATGATTGCACGTGAAGGAGCTGAAATATGATAGCAAAAGAATTAAGAGACCTATCAGTCGAAGAATTAAATGCTAGGCTTAACGATTGTAAAGAAGAGCTTTTTAATCTTCGTTTCCAACAAGTGCGAAATATGCTGGAGAATCCAGGTAGATTTAAAGAACTCAAAAAAGAGATTGCCAGAATTCATACAGTGTTAACTGAAATGAAAAAAGCTAACTAAGAGGTCAAAATGCAGGAAACAAGAAAACTAACCAAAAGTGGTGTAGTGGTAAGTGATAAGATGGACAAAACTATTGTCGTTCGTGTAGAAAGACAGTTTACCCATCCTCTATACAAAAAGACTGTAAGAGTGCATAAGAAATTTATGGCTCATGACGAAAATAATGAAGCACAGATCGGTGATAAAGTAATAATTGAAGAGAGCAGACCTTTAAGTAGAAAGAAAAGATGGAATCTTCAAGAAGTCACTGAAAAGGTTAAATAGGAGTAAGAGATGATCCAAGCACAAACAATATTGAACATCGCAGATAACTCCGGTGCTAAGAAGGCAATGTGCATCAAAGTTCTTGGCGGAAGTAAAAGAAAATATGCTACCGTCGGAGATATCATAGTAATAGCTATTAAATCAGCAACACCTAACGGTAAAGTTAAAAAAGGTACTGTTGAAAAAGCTGTGATCGTAAGAACTGCTAAAGAGATAAGACGTAAAGATGGTTCTTATATTCGATTCCAAGATAATGCAGCAGTTATTCTTGATGCTAAAATGGAACCTAAAGGAACTCGTATTTTTGGACCTGTTGCTCGTGAACTTCGTGAGCATGAGTTTATGAAAATTGTTTCTTTAGCACCTGAAGTGTTATAGGAGTAGATAATGCAAAATAAAATGAGAATCAAAAAAGGTGATACAGTAGTTGTAATCAGTGGAGCTGATAAAGGCGTTAAAGGTAGAGTACTTGTTGCTTTCCCTCGTAAACAACGCATTATTATTGAAAAAGTTAACATGATCAAAAAACATGTTAAACCAAATCAAGCTAATCCACAAGGTGGAATTATTGAAAAAGAAGCCCCTATTCACGTTTCTAACGTAATGCTGTATAACGAAAAAATAAAAGATGTTACCAGAGCTGTTTATAAAACAACCGCTGACGGAAAAAGAGTCAGAGTTTGTAAGAAAACAGGGGACGAAATCTAAAGGAGAAGGGATGAACAGAAAAAAAGAATTATATTTAAACGAAGTGATTCCCGCACTTAGAACTAAGTTCGAGTATAAAAATATACATATGGTGCCAAAGTTTGATAAGATAGTTATTAGTATGGGTGTTGGCGGTGCTACACAAAATAAAGCTATCTTAGATAATGCTATAAAAGATATGGAACAAATTACAGGTAGAAAACCTCTAGTTACTAAAGCTAAAAAATCAATCTCTAACTTTAAATTAAGAGCAGGGATGCCTATTGGTTGTAAAGTAACTCTTAGAGGCGAAATCATGTATGAATTCTATGATAAATTAATATCAATTGTAATTCCTCGTATCAGAGACTTTAAAGGTGTGCCTTTAAAAAACTTTGACGGTAGAGGAAACTACTCATTAGGTTTAGATGAACAAACAGTTTTTCCTGAAATTGAATTCGACAAAATCGACATGGTTAGAGGTATGAACATTGCAATAGTTACTACTGCAAAAACAGACGAAGAAGCCAGAGAAATGTTGAAATTAATGGGATTCCCTTTCAGAAAAGTTGCGGTAAAGGAGTAGATTTTGGCAAAGAAATCATTAGTTGTAAAACAACAAAAGAAAGCTAAATTCGGCGTTAGAGAATATTCTCGTTGTAAAATTTGTGGAAGACCAAGAGCTTACATGAGAGATTTTGGCATATGCCGTCTTTGTTTCAGAAAATTAGCTGACCATGGTAAAATACCTGGAATCACAAGAGCTAGTTGGTAATAAACTGGAGGAAAAATGATATCAGATCCGATAGCTGATGCAATAACAAAAGTAAGAAATGCATATCGTGCCGGACATACCAGAGTGGTATTAAATCACAGCAAAATTATTGAATCTATAGTTGTTCTTTTAGCTAAAGAAAACTTTATCAATAGTTTTCATGTATTAGAAAAAGACCCTGAAAGAGGCTTAAACTTCAAAAAATTAAGTTTAAACCTTAGATATACAAATAGTGGCCAACCGGTTCTAACTGGAATCGAAAGAGTTTCTAAACCTGGAAGAAGAGTATATGTAAAAGCAAACAACGTTCCTAGAGTATATAATAATACCGGTTGTGCATTCATATCAACTAGCAGTGGTGTTATGGTTGATAGAGATGCTCGTAACCAGAATGTTGGTGGCGAATACATTTGCAAAGTGTGGTAGGAGGATAGCATGTCAAGAATAGGTAAAAGTCCAATCGTGCTTCCTGAAGGTGTAAAAGTTAACATTACAGGTAGCCACATTGAAGTCGAAGGAAAATTAGGTAAACTCTCTCATGATTTAGTTGGCGGAATTACTGTTACTCAAGAAGATAATCGCCTTGTTCTTAAAAGACAAGATGATAGTAGAGAACAAAAAGCTTTCCATGGTTTAGGTAGAGCTTTATTGCAAAACTTAGTAACTGGTGTTACTCAAGGCTATGAAAAACTTCTCCATGTTATCGGTACTGGTTTTTCTGCTGAAGTAATAGGTCCATGGCTTAAGCTTAACTTAGGTTACTCTCACGATATCTATTTAGAGATACCTGAAGGTTTAGAAGTCAAAGCTGAAGCAATTCCTCGTGGTAAAGGTATGCATTCTGAACATCAAGCTAATGTTTTCGTAAAAGGAATTCATAAAGAAGATGTTGGTAAATTCTCTGCTGAAATTAGAGAGTGCCGTAAGCCTGAAAATTACAAAGGTAAAGGAATTCGCTACAGCACTGAACGCGTAATAATCAAAGCTGGAAAAGCTGGAGCATAAGCGGGGTAAATAATGGTAAAACCAAGTAATATAATTAGAAATGAAAAAAGAGCGAGACGTAGAAAAGCTATTCGTAAAACACTTAGTGGAACAGCTACTCGTCCTCGATTAGTTGTTTTCAGAAGTTTGAATCATATATATGGACAGATAATTGATGACCTCAAGGGAGTTACCCTAGTCTCTTTATCTTCCAAATCTAAAGATGCTCAGTTAGAAGAAGGAATTAAAAAAGTAGAAGTTAGTTTTCAGATTGGACAGCAATTAGCAGCCAAAGCAATGAAAGCTGGTATTACTAAAGTTTGCTTCGACAGAGCCGGTTACAAATATCACGGCAGAGTAAAAGCATTTGCTGATGGTGCTCGTAAAGCCGGATTAGAACTATAACGGGAGGAAATGTTGAGACAAATGAATAATCCAGAAATTGAAGATCAATTTGTTGAAAAAATAGTCGCAACCAACCGTGTAACCAAGGTAACTAAAGGTGGTAAAAACTTTTCTTTTAGCGCTATTGTTGTTATTGGTGACAAAAAAGGTAATGTTGGTGTTGGCAAAGGTAAAGCAATCGAGATTGTTGATGCAATCAGAAAAGCTAAAGAAAGAGCCAGCAAAACTATGTTCAGAATTCCAATAACTAACGGTACTATCCCTCATGAAATGTTAGGAAGATTCGGTGCAAGTAAAGTCTTAATGAGACCTGCTTCTCCTGGTACTGGTGTTATTGCAGGTGGTACTACTAGAGCTATCTTTGAAGCTGCTGGAATTGAAAATATTCTTTGCAAATCAATGGGTTCTAATACCCCTACTAACGTTGTAAAAGCTACTGTTGTTGGTCTTAAAAAACTTAGAACTATCAACGATATTGCTAAACTTAGAAATAAAACTTTTGCTGAATTGACTGGAATGGAGGCTAAAGATGAAGATTAAAGTAAGCCAAATCAAAAGTGCAATTGGCAGAAAAGAAAATCATAAAAGAGTTTTAGCTTCACTGGGATTAGGTAGAATTGGAAAATCAAGAATTCATGATGACAGCCCTGTTATCATGGGTATGATTAAAAAAGTAGACTACCTATTAAAAGTTGAAACAGTTGAAGAAAACTAAGGAGAGATAAGATGTTAACCTTACACAATCTTAGTAAACCAGCTATTAAAAAGAATAAAAAAAGATTAGGAAAAGGTCAAGCGACTGGTCAAGGTCAAACTGCAGGTAAAGGACACAAAGGACAAAAAGCACGTTCTGGTGGTAAAATACCTATCTGGTTTGAAGGTGGTCAAATGCCTATCCAAAGAAGACTCCCAAAAAGAGGATTCAAAAACATCTTTAAAGTTTCACATAGAATCGTCAATTTAAAAGACCTGGTTGATTTAGACGTTCAAGAATTAGATATTGCAAAAATGGAAGAAATTGGTTTATTACCTAAAAGCGGTAAAAAAGCCAACTATCCAGTTAAGGTCCTAGCTGAACTAGGAGATGTAGAATTTTCAAAAACAATGACTATTAAAGCCAACGCTTTTTCCAAAAAAGCAATCGAACTGATTGAAAATAAAGGTGGTAAAGCGGAGGTAGTGAACTTTGTTAAGTAAAATAGCAAATATATTTAGAGTTCCTGATTTAAAGAAAAAAGTACTATTTACTGCTTTTATTCTTGTGTTATATAGATTGGGAAGCTTTATTCCGGTTCCCGGGGTAGATGCCTCAGAGTTAGGAAAAATATTTAGTAGCAACAGTGAGGGACTACTTGGATTAGTAGATCTCTTCGCTGGTGGTAATATGTCTAGAGCATCAGTCTTTGCTCTAGGTATCATGCCTTATATTACTGCTTCTATTGTTATTCAATTGCTGGGTTCAGTAATACCTTATTTTGAAAAACTCAAAAAAGAGGGTGCTGAAGGGCAAAAGAAAATAACTCAGATTACAAGATATGGAACCGTATTGGTAGCGGGTTTGAACTCTATTGGAATATGCGTTATGTTACTTTCTCAACCAAACATTGTAACTATTAACCATACATTCTTCTTTGTATCTACTATTATTACCTTAATCACTGGTGTTATGATTATCATGTGGTTAGGTGAACAGATTACAGAAAAGGGTATTGGTAACGGTATTTCTTTGATTATATTTGCTGGTATCATAGCTCGCCTTCCTGGCGAAATCTATGGTCTTTTCCAAAGAGTTGCAGCTAACCCTTCTATCGGGAACATTTTTATGATTCTCTTTATTTTAGCTGCCATTGTAGTTGTTACTGCATCTGTTATATTAGTTACTGAAGCAATTAGAAAAATACCTGTACAGTATGCAAAAAGAGTTATTGGCCGTAAAGTTTATGGTGGTCAATCAACTTATATCCCTCTAAGGGTTAATACTGCTGGTGTTATTCCTATCATCTTTGCTCAGTCTGTGCTTATGTTCCCTATTACAATTATTAGATTCTTTAATGCAGATTCTACTTTTGTAACTAATTGGTTCTCACCAGGAACTGCACTTTATACAATAATTTCAATGATATTAATCATCTTCTTTGCTTATTTCTATACCGCAATGGTTATGAATCCAGTAGAGATGGCTGATAATATGAAAAAATACGGCGGTTTTATTCCTGGTGTTAAACAAGGTAAAAAAACCTCTGAATATATCAATCGTGTATTAGTCAGAATTACTCTTCCAGGAGCTATATTCTATGCTATTATCGCTGTTATGCCTGATATCTTATTCCGTGTTTTAGGAGTTAGCTTATCTGTCTTAGGCGGTACAAGTATTATCATTGTTGTTGGTGTTGCCTTAGACACTCTTCAGCAAATAGAATCTCACCTAGTATCACGCCACTATGATGGTTTCATGAAACGTGGCAAACTAAGAGGAAGATCAGGAAGATGATAAAGATTAAGAAGCAACATGAGATTGAAAAAATGCGTGATGCAGGCAGAATAATTGGACTGCTCTGGCAAGAGATGGAGAAGATTATTGCTCCAGGTATTTCTACTTGGGATTTAGATAAATTTGCTGATGAATTTATTCGTTCTCATGGTGCTTATCCTGCATTTAAAGGATATACTGTTCCCGGCTTAGCCCCTTTCCCAGGTGCTATTTGCGCTTCGGTTAATTCCGTAATTGTCCACGGCATACCTGCTAAAAATGTTATCCTCAAAGAAGGGGATATAATTGGGGTAGATGTTGGTACCAGAAAAGCCGGTTATCACGGAGATTCAGCTTATACATTTACTGTCGGCCAGATCTCTAAAGAGGCTCAAGATCTTTTAGATGTAACAAAGAAAGCACTTGAAATTGGTATTAATGCTGCAATAGTCGGTAACAGAGTTGGAGATATCTCCTATGCTATCGGCAAGTTTGTAAAAGACAGTGGTTACTACTGTGCTGATGACCTTACTGGTCACGGTATCGGTAAAGAATTACACGAAGACCCTATGATTCCTAATGTAGGAAGAAAAGGAACGGGAAAGTTAATTAAAGAAGGAATGACCATAGCAATTGAGCCAATGGTCAATATTGGCACTAATAAAGTTATTGAAAGAGGCTGGGAATATCTAGTAAAAGATGGTTCACTATCAGCCCATTTCGAACATACTATATTAGTAACAGATACAAAACCAGAAATTTTAACTAAGGTAGGAAGAGAGAATGGCTAAATCAGGTGTTATTGAGGTAGAAGGGGTAGTTAAAGAATCCTTGCCAAACACGCAATTTAAGGTGGAATTAGAAAACGGGCATGTTATACTTGCTCATAGTTCGGGAAAAATGAGAATGCATTTCATTAGAATTTTACCTGGAGATAAAGTTAAAGTTGAACTATCACCTTACGATTTGACCAAAGGAAGAATCACTTACCGTTATAAATAGTTGTTACAGATGAAGGAGAAAAAATGAAAGTAAGAGCTTCTGTTAAGAAAATCTGTAAAGATTGTAGAATTATCAAGCGAAATGGTGTTATCCGTGTGATTTGTACAAATCCAAAGCACAAACAACGCCAGGGATAAACCCTAATTAAAATAATATAATAAATTCCGAAGGAGGAAAGGCTTGGCACATATCGCAGGTGTTGAGATACCTAATAACAAAAGAGTTGTTATAGGTTTAACTTATATTTATGGCATAGGAAGATCTTTGTCTTCAGAAATCCTCAAGAAGGCTAACATTGATGAAAACATCAAAGTGCAAGATCTTTCAGTAGAACAAGAAAGACTTATTCGTGACATTATTCAAAATGAATATACTGTTGAAGGAACCTTAAGAACAAAGATTGCTTTAGATATTAAACGTCTTATGGAAATCAATTGCTACCGTGGTCTTCGTCATAAGAGAGGACTCCCAGTACGTGGGCAGAACACTCAAAATAATGCTAGAACCAGAAAAGGTCCAAAACCTGGTTCAATTAAGAAGAAGAAAAAATAGGAGAACTTATGGCTAAAAAGAAAGTAAGAGCTAAGAAAAAAAGAGTTCGCTTAGCATTTGACGAAGGTGTAGCACATATCCATTCAAGTTTTAATAATACTATTATCACTCTATCTGACAAAGCAGGTAATGTACTTACTTGGTCTTCAGGTGGTAAAATTGGTAATAAAGGTTCCCGTAAATCAACTCCTTATGCAGCACAGATTGCAGCAGGTGAAGTAGCTAAATCAGCTCTTGATATGGGAATTACTAAAGTTAAAGTAATCGTTCGTGGACCAGGTGGAGGTAGAGAAGCATCTATCAGATCTATGAATGCTACGGGATTAAAGATTTTATCTATCCAAGATGCAACTCCGATCCCACATAACGGATGCCGTCCACCAAAAACAAGAAGAATCTAAGGGGGAATAATGGCACGATATACAGGACCTAAAGCAAAATTAGTAAGAAAATTTGGTGAAAACATTTTTGGAACACCAAAATATGATAGAATATTAGAAAGAAGAAATTATCCTGCCGGCGATCATGGTAAAGTTTTTAGAAGAAAACTTTCTGATTATGGTACTCACTTAAGAGAAAAACAAAAACTCAAAAACACTTATTGTCTCTTAGAAAAACAATTCTATAATTACTTTGTTAAAGCTTCTAAGAAAGAAGGTGTTACTGGTGATAACTTCCTTCAATTACTTGAAAGAAGATTGGATAATGTTGTGTATAGATTAGGATTTGCTGTTACTAGAATGCAGTCTCGTCAGTTTGTTAATCATGGCCATGTTATGGTTAACGGTAGAAGAGTAAATATTGCTTCATTCTTATGCAAACCTGGTGATGTTATTGAGATTAAAGAAAGTTCTAGAAAAGGTGCCATGTCTGAAGCTGCTGATATTACAGGTGCAACTTCTTCATACTCATGGTTATCAGTTGATAAAGATAATTTCAAAGGTGAATTTTTAGCAATACCAAATGCTGAAGAGATACCTACTAATGTAGATGTCCGTTTAATTGTTGAGTTCTATTCTAAATAAACTGGAGAGACACATATGATGTTCTTAGAACCGTTGCAGATGCCGAACAAAGTCGAAGTTATAGAAAACAGTGATACTTATGGAAAATTCGAAATAGGTCCTTTAGAACCTGGTTTTGGAACAACTATCGGTAACACCTTAAGAAGAGTTTTATTAGCTTCAATTCAAGGTGCTGCAATAAAATATGTTAGAATTGAAGGTTTGCATCACGAATTCTGCCCTATTCCGGGTACTAATTCCGATTATGTTGATCTTATTCTCAAACTGAAAGAGTTAGTTCTAAAAATTGACGATATCAATGAAGTTGAGTTAGTTTTAGAACACAAAGGAAAAGGTGTAGTAACTGCAGCCGATATTCAAACACCTGGAAATGTTGAAATTCTGAACCCAGAACTTGTACTTCTTGAAATGAGCGAAGATGTTGATATCAGAATTGAACTATGGGCTGCTAATGGAAGAGGCTTTGTCCCTTCAGATAAACAGGACATGAATGAAAAATCTATTGGAATTATCCCAATCGATTCCATCTATTCTCCTATGAGAAAAGTGAACTTCTTCGTGACTAACCAACGTGTTAAAGAGAAGATGAATTATGATAAACTAGTTGTAGAAATTACTACAGACGGTTCTATCAATCCTAAAAACTCACTATTTCTCGCTGCCAAAATATTGAAAGATCTTTATGCTAGTATCTCTCAATTTGAAGTTGAACCTGAATATATTGAAGAAGTTCAAATGGATCCAGAATTGGAAAGATATGAAAAACTCTTTAATATGAATGTTAAAGAACTCGAACTTACTGTTCGTTCTGCAAACTGCTTGTTGGCTGCTAAGATCGAAAAGATTGGAGAATTAGTTGGTAAAACTGAAAGTGAAATGTTAAAATACCGTAACTTCGGTAAGAAATCTTTGGATGAAATTCAAGGCTTACTTGATACTTATGGCTTATCTCTTGGAATGGATGTTGATACTATCAATGCCCAGATTCAAGAGGCAAAAAACAGAGTAAAAATAAAAGAATAAGGATTCGACCATGAGACATAGAGTTAGAGGAAGAAAATTTGGTTTAGAAAGTGATCACAGAAAGGCTATGTTACATAACCTTGTAAAATCACTTATCGAACATGGACGCATCAATACTACACTCGCTAGAGCTAAAGAGATGCGCTCACTTGCTGAACGTTGTGTTACTTATGCTAAGAAAAATGATGTTCATAATCGTAGATTAGCTTACAAAGTTCTTCAAGATAGAGACTTAGTAAAGAGACTTTTTGAAGATATCGCTCCAAATTATGCTACAAGAAACGGTGGTTACACTCGTGTTCTTAAAGCTGGTAATCGTAGAGGAGATAATGCTCCTATGGCTATTATCGAGTTTGTGGACGGTGTTGGTAGAACAAGTAACGAAAGTGCTGAATAATATATATAATTAATATATAATAATATATCAAGGCTACTCATTTATGGGTAGCCTTTTTTCTTTGCTAAAAATTTAAGGCTGTAGAAAGCTCGTGGCTTTTAGGGAGTGGAAGCATCCTTGCTTCCACCTGAGACCAGGATTTTTATGGAGTGGAAGCATCCTTGCTTCCACCTGAAAACAGGGACTTGCTTATGGAGTGGAAGCATCCTTGCTTCCACCTGAGATAATCAAAAGCAAAAAAAATAGGGGCTAGGCCCCTATTAAAGCAGTCCACAGCAACTGCTAAAAATTAATCCGTAAATCAGCTTACAATTTTTGGATAGATACAGAGGCTGGATGAACAATCTCAAACTCTATACAAATGCATAAAAGAGTGACTACAAAGTTATTGTCAAGATAAATTATAGATTAATAAAATATTACCTTCAGGGTTAGAGGACTGTAGGGGTAAAAGAGGTTATTAGTCCATGTAGTGTAGTAGACCTTTACTTAAACCCAAATAGTGCAGTAGACCCTTGTGAATAGCACTATATTCTTCTGCAAAAGTCACTTCCATAATTTCTCCGAATATATAAAATATATGGGTCAAAATCCTGTAAGCTATTTTGCTAGAATAATCTGCACTCTTCACTAAAGCTCCACTAGACTATCTTGGTTAAATAAACACCTCAATATCAAGCCTACTAAATTTATCACATTTCCCACTCTACTTTGGAAAGGGACAAAAAAAAGGTGAGCATATTCGCTCACCTTATTATATTAATTAGCAATTATTATTTTCTTTTCAAGCTCATATAAAGAACTTTTCCATTGATATCATACTCTTCCATATTCTCATTACTGTCTTTTCTTAGGAAGTTATCAGTAAGAGTATCGGAGGCAATGAAGTCAGCAAAGCTAGTAAAGACATCTGCTAATTCATCGTCAGCATAATAGAAGACATCAATTCTATCCATTATATCAAAGTTATTTTCTTTACGAGTAAATTGAATCTTATTATTGATTTCACGAGCGTAACCTTCTCTGATTAAGTCAGGAGTCAATTTAGTATCTAAAGCAAGCCAGAGTTCTTTATGAGATTCAAAGGTATAACCTTCTCTTTGTTGAATAGAGATAGCTACATCTTCTTCACTAATGGTGAAGGTTTGGTCATTGACAACTAAATCATAAGTTTTACCTTGGTTGAAAGCTGCTATGATTTCAGAAGCATCTTCTTTTTGTAGGGCATTAGCAATCACTTTCATACTTTTACCAAATTTAGGTCCCATAATTTTGAAGTTTGGTTTCATATCATAATGAACAAAATCATCATCACGAGAGATATATTTGATATCTTTTATATTAATCTCTTCAACTAAAAGGTCTGTCATTCTTTCAACAACATTTTTAGTAGAAGCAGGTACAAATATAGTTTGCAGTGTCTGTCTAACTTTTATTTGGCAGGTATTACGAGCAGAGCGTCCTAGTCCAACTAAAGTGATAATAGTCTGCATTTCTTCTTCTAGTTTTTCATCGATAACGCTTTCATTAGCTAGTGGGTAATTTTCTAAATGAACAGATTCTTTACCAGTGAGGTTAGTATAGATATCTTCAGCCATGTAAGGTGCGAATGGAGCTATTAGCTTAGCAATTGTTTCTAGAACAAAGTTAAGGGTCGCATAGGCATCTTTTTTATCTTCAGTAAGCTCAAAAGACCAGAATCTACGTCTAGAGCGTCTCACATACCAGTTTGATACTTCATCAAGTACAAAGTCTTGAATAGCTCTTACACTTTTGGTAAAGTCATAGTTATTGTTATATTCTGTTACATCTTTAATCAGAGTATTTGTTCTAGAGATTATCCATCTATCGATTTCAGCACTTTTATTTTGATCAAATTCTTGGCTATTGGCTTGGAAGTTATCAATATTAGCATAAGTAGTATAGAAGGAGTAAACATTCTTGAGAGTTCCCATGAACTTACCTAGGATTTCAGCAACTCCTTTTTCATTGAATTTAGTAGGTACCCAAGGAGGGCTTACATAAAGTAAATACCAGCGGATAACATCTGCACCGTATTTATTCATTAATTCAAAAGGATCTGCTGTATTTCCTTTAGATTTACTCATTTTAATACCTTTAGCATCAAGGATGAGGTCATTAACTAAAACATTTTTATAAGGGGCTTTCCCTTTTAATATAGTAGAAATAGCAAGAAGTGAGTAGAACCAACCCCGTGTTTGGTCTATACCTTCTGAGATAAAATCAGCTGGGAATAACTCTCCATCAAACTTATCTTTATTCTCAAAAGGATAGTGCCATTGGGCAAAAGGCATAGCTCCAGAATCAAACCAGCAATCAATGACTTCAGGAGTTCTTTTCATATCATGTCCACATGAACATTTTAAATGAACATCATCTACATAAGGACGGTGGAGTTCTATATCTTCAGGAACTTTTGAACCATCTTGATAATATCCTCTTTCTCTAAGTTCTGCAATTGAACCTACAGAATCTAATTTTCCACATTCATCACATACCCAGACATTTAGAGGTGTTCCCCAGAATCTATCACGGGATAGAGCCCAATCTATATTATTCTTTAGCCATTCGCCGAATCTCTTTTCACCCACAAATGTAGGATACCAATTTACGGTATCATTGTTTTTCATTAGTTCATCTCTAAATTGAGAAGTTCGAATAAACCATGATTCTCTACCGTAATAGATAAGAGGTGAAGAACAGCGCCAGCAATGTGGGTAAGAATGTTTGATTTGTTCTCTTCTATAAAGAACTTGTCTTTCCTTCATATCTTTAATGATAGCCTTGTCAGCTTCTTTAACAAAAATACCTTTCCAAGGACTAACACTATCAATGAACTTACCTTCACCATCAACTAGATTTATGAAAGGTAATTTATATTTCATTCCTATGTTATAGTCATCAGCACCAAAAGCGGGAGCAGTATGGACTACACCCGTACCATCATCCATAGTAACATAGTCTGCTAAGCCTATGAACCAGCCATCTTCTTCAACATCCATGAAGTCATAAAGACGTTGATATCTTTTATGCTCAAGCTGACTTCCTAAGTATTCTTCAATTATTTCATATTCTTCTGCAATTACAGATAGTCTTGCCTTAGCTAAGATAAGAAAATCATCAGAATCTGCTATTTTAATCTTAACATACTTTTCTTCTGGATTTACCACCAAAGCAACGTTTGATAGAAGGGTCCAAGGAGTGGTTGTCCATGCTAAGAAGTAAGTATTTTCCATATCCTGAGCTTTGAATTTAACAAAAACAGAAGGATCATTTACGTCTTTATAACCTTGAGCAACTTCGTGAGATGAGAGAGGGGTACCGCATTTTGGGCAATAAGGAACAATCTTATGACCTTTATAGAGTAAATCCCTCTTAAAGAAATCATTCAATATCCACCATACAGTCTCAATATAATTATTGTCTAAGGTGATATAAGGATTATCTAAATCAACCCAGTATCCCATCTGCTCTGTCATCTTACGCCATAAACCTTCGTATGTGAATACTGATTCACGACATTTCTTATTAAATGGTTCAATACCATATTTTTCTATCTCTGGTTTACCATCTAAACCTAATGTTTTTTCAACTTCAATTTCAACTGGCAGACCATGAGTGTCCCAGCCAGCTTTACGTTTTACTTGATAACCCTGCATGGTTTTATAACGGCAAACAGAATCTTTCAGGGTTCTGGCCATAACATGATGTATTCCAGGTTTTCCATTAGCGGTAGGAGGTCCTTCAAAGAAGACAAATTGTTCAGCTCCTTCTCGCTTATCTATGCTTTTATTATGTGTATTTTTTTCTTGCCAATATTCCCTAACTCTCTCTTCTAAAAGAGCAGGTGATTCCTTTAAATCAATACTTTTATACATTTGTAATCCTTTTATCTAAATGACTTAATAATAACTTAGCTTACTCTTCTTCAGAAGCTTCCTTTTCATCTTCTTCTTCAAAGAATTCACTGTAATGCTCTTTTAAATCTTCGTTTTCCAGAACATATTTTTTCCACTCTTCTGTCGCTTTCTCACCATCTACACACTTATGGCAAAGTACTACCATATTTTGTTGGTTGACACCAATATAACCCCTATCATAACACACTTTGCAGGACTTCTTCTTGCGTGCTGATAGGACTATCTCCTTGGCTTTCTCTAAATGTTTGTCATCTAATATATACATCTTGATTTCCTCTTTTGAGTGTAAAATTATATTTTATATGCAAATTATTTTATATGTCAATTTTAGGCAATATTTTTTTTAGCTAAGTCATTATATGAGTTAAACTCAAATAGACCAGTAGATCTTTGTGAATAAAAACTTCCCATTTTATAGTTAAGTTCTATTTAGAAAAAAATCTAAGTAATGTCTCAAATTTACTTATCCATCATTTATCCTTCCTTTACAGTCTTTCGATGAAACTGGGACTTTCATCGAAAGACTGTAAAGGAAGGATAAATGATGACAAGAGAAAACAACCAGCCAGATTAAACCCAAATAATACAGTAGACCTTTGCGAATGGCACTATCTTCTTTTGCAAAAGTAAGCTACATAATTTTCAGGAATATATATATTATATGCCTTCAAATTCTGTAACTTATTTTGCTAAAAGAATCTAGCACCATTCGCAAAGTTTTACTGCACCATTCGGTTAAACTGCTAAAAGTGTACCATTTTAAATTGCCATCTACATTCTCTTAATTCGGGTGAAGACATTTGCATTATCTCTTTGTCTCTCAGTTGTCCATTGTATCTTCTTCCTAGGCATATAAAATATTCTCCAAATATTTATTATGATGAGAAGGATGGAGCTTGAAGAGTGAAGTTATAGACATAGGGTTCTGGAATGAATAAACTTTGAAATCAAAAGCTCATGATTTTTCTTTTACAGAATACAATTGCTAAATTATTCATGAGATAAACTCAGCAATACTCAATTTCTTGGTCTTAAAGAAGACAATATTATTATTTATTTGTTTTCAAAAACATTACCAAAAACCTTTATGATATTTATAAAAAAGCATAATAGTTCTTGACAAGAAAAAACAAAATTGTATTTTCAACATCATATGAAAAAATAATACAAGACATTTCTCTAGTATTTTCGAATACGAAAAAAAGGGAGATCTTATGAAAAAGATGATTATTATGTTAATTGTTGTTACAGTCGCTTTAATTATATGCATGTCATGTGATAATCAATCTGCAATTTCTAAAATTCAGATAACACCAACTAGCAATTCGAAACTGTCGGTTGGCCAACAGCATAACCAATGTTTAGATGAGATATATAATTCTCTAATAAGCGATTATTCAGACGGAATTTTATCGACTAATCTTCAAAATATAAACCAAACTTCTTGTTTGTATATTTACGAGGAACTAAACTCTTCAAATTATGTAAATTCTGTTTCTGAGTTCAACTCCTATGTTTATAACCTGGATATTTACTTTCCACTTACAAACATGGATGATGATTCTACTTATACAAGTATACAGACTTTCTTGGATATCAATAGTTCATTGTTAAACAGACGTGAGTATGGATTAATCGTTTCCCTACTTGAAGATGCCCAAGCTTGCATAAGTGATAAAGAGTCAATAACATTATTTGATACTAAATACAATGAAGCAATTAATAAGGGATACAATGTAACTTACCCATTTTATTTCAATAATCTTGATATTGCTCACTCATCTATGTTATATTGGAAAACAAATTCATCTAAATGGGATCTTTTAATAGATGATATCTACACTGGAGTTGTTAATCCGTACGATTATAATAATTTACGAAACATGTGGATGAATGATTTGAGAGGTGCAATTATTGGAGGTCTTACAGGAACCGCAATCGCAGGACCTACTGGGACTGCGATTGGTATCATTGTAGGAGCGGTTGCTGGCTCCAGTAACTGGAAAGTACAATTTGCCGTAGATGCGGCGGCTGCTGCATATGGATTGATAGAAGATTAAGTTATGTGGTACAGAATATTAATTATTCCGATTGCCTTTATAGTAGTTTCACTAATCAACTATAGATTATATACTAATAATAAAGCATCTATCAAAGAAATTGTATTAACTTCAGCTAGTTCACTCACAGTTTTAACAATATTTCTACTAAAAGGAAGTCCTGAAAATAAACTGGGAGCTAGTATAGGAGCTTTTTTAGCTGTTATAATTATTACTATAACGATAGTTAAAATAAAAAGAATTAGTTAGATTGAGATATCCTGCATCTAACTGACTTTGAAACTTTAAATCTATGCTTTCTTTCAATATGCCCAACTGGATACTTTGCACTAGCTAACAAAGTATCTAGTTGTTTTGAAAGACTAAGTGAGATGAGATTAAAGAAAAAAAAGCATACTCCACTTAAACCCTTGGTCAGCCTATGATTTAAGAAATTTCATGTGTGGATGTTAAAGGTAAATTTAGTAAATCCATAAAAAAATAAGAAAAATATTGACACATAAGCAGTGGGCATTTTTTATGTTAACTACGAAATTGTAAGAGGCAATAGATAAATAATTAATGATAATAAATAGGAGTGAAAGATGAAACAAGGAATCCATCCTAACTATAAAAAAGTTAAAGTTACTTGTATGTGTGGAAACACTTTTGAAACAAAATCTACTTCTGGAGATATCAATGTTTCAATCTGTAATGAATGTCACCCATTCTTTACTGGAAAAGAAAAATTACTTGATACTGCAGGCCGTGTAGAGAAGTTTAAACAAAAATATAGCAAAGACAAAAAGTAGAATAATTACAATTTTGCACCACAGTAGCACTATGCCTGTGGTGTTTTTTTTATAATATCAAAAGGATAAAAAAATGGGTAAAGTGAAAGAGATAGCCATTGGTGGTCAAGCGGTCATAGAAGGCGTTATGATGCGTGGTCCTCAACATATAGCAACCTGTGTAAGAAGAAAAGATGGTTCTTTAGAATTAAAAAAAGAAAGATTTGAAAGTGTTACTAAGAAGGTTAAATTTCTTGGTTTACCTTTAGTTAGAGGCTTTGCTTCTCTAATTGAAATGATGATTATTGGGATTAAAACACTAACTTTTTCTGCTTCCCGTTATGAGTTAGATTATGTAGATGAAAAGGAAGCTGCCAAGTCAGATATCCGTAAGAAGAGTGAAGAGTTTTTTTCATATCTCTTTGCTTTTGGTTTTGCTATATTATTCTTTGGAGTTATACCTTATTTCTTAAGTCAGAAGATGGAGAACAATGCTCTTTTTAATCTTCTAGCAGGATCAATTAGGATATTCTTCTTTATTGCCTATGTGTGGGGTATTAGCAAATTAAAAGACGTTAGAAGAGTCTTTCAATATCATGGAGCAGAGCATAAAAGTGTACATGCTTGGGAAAAACAAGCTGACTTAGATCCTGCAAGTGTTCAGCAGTTTACTACACTTCACCCTCGTTGTGGAACTTCTTTTATTTTCCTAGTAATGCTGATAGCGATTCTATTATTTTCAATAGTAGATACAATAGTTCAGATCTATTGGATTGCAGATATTGCATGGTGGCAGAGACTTTTAATCCACTTCCCACTAATACCTTTTGTATCTGGGATTTCTTATGAAGTGCTAAAGTTTTCTGGAAAGAATATTAATAACCCACTGGTTAAATTATTTACTTTCCCTGGATTAGCTCTTCAAAGAATCACAACCCAGCCCCCAACAGATGAGATGATTGAATGTGCGGTAGTAGCAATGAAATCTGCACTAGATATTGATGTGAATAATTATGAAAATTTAACAGTTTTAGATAAGTAATTTAGGAGTAGATCATGATACCCCAAGATAAATTAGATTCATTAGTAGAAGAACATACTAAGTTAAGAGAACAAGTGTATGATCAGAAATTAATGTCAGATAGAAGAGTTTATGGAAAAATATCAAAAAGATTTAAAGAATTAGAGGATATTTTGACAACTCATAAACAGTATTTAGAAATTGAGCAAAATATTAAAGACTCAAAAGATTTACTAGTTCATGAAAAAGATAAAGATATGCAAGAATTAGCTAAAATGGATATTGAGGAATCAGAAGAAAAGTTAGCTGAGTTAGCTGAGTCTCTTAAAGAAATGCTAGCTCCCAAAGATCCTAATGATGACAAAGATGCTATTGTTGAAATACGAGCTGGAACAGGTGGGGAAGAAGCTGCTTTGTTTGCTGCAGATCTCTTTAGAATGTACAGCTATTTTGTAACTAACCAAGGCTGGAAAATGGAGGTTCTTTCCTCAAATATGACAGATAAAGGTGGTTACCGAGAAGTTACCTTCATGTTAAGAGGAGATAACGTCTATGGAACTATGAGATTTGAATCTGGTGTTCATCGCGTTCAAAGAGTTCCAGAAACAGAAGCAAGTGGAAGAATACACACTTCTGCTATAACTGTTGCAGTTCTTCCTGAAGCTGACGATGTAGATGTAGAGATTAATCAAAACGACTTAAAGATTGATGTTTATCGTTCTTCAGGTAATGGTGGTCAGAGTGTTAATACAACAGATTCTGCTGTTCGTATCACTCACCTTCCTACAGGTTTGGTAATAACATGCCAGGATGAAAAGTCGCAAATTAAAAATAAAGATAAGGCTATGAAGGTTCTTAGATCAAGACTTCTTGATTTGGAGATTGCTAAGCAGGAAGCTGAAATATCGGCCACTAGAAAGTCTCAAGTAGGTACTGGAGATAGAAGTGCGAAGATTAGAACCTATAACTTTCCTCAATCAAGAGTTACAGATCACAGAATTAATTTGACATCTTATAAGTTCGACCAAATTATGGCAGGAGATATAAACGAGTTCATTGAAGCATTGAAAATTGCTTATAAAAATGAACAAATTAATAACTAATAACTAATAATAATTAAGAAGTAGGAAAATGTTACTAAATATTGTAGTACTTATCGTATTGTTTCTGCTCTCATTTTTATTCTCAGGATTAGAGACAGGTATTGTCTCTTTAGATATGCTACGCCTAGAAAAGGATGCAAGATTTGACAAGGGTAAAAAAGAACTTCTCAACTTCGCTAGCAAGCCAGATAAGTTCTTTGGCACGATTCTAATCGGTAACAATATTGTTAATATCCTTCTAGCTGCTGTAGCCACAGTTATTGCCCATAATAGCGGAGCCTTTAAACAAGAATATGTGTCATTACTAATTGGTGTTATGGTCTTTCTTGTGGGTGAAATAGTTCCTAAAATAGTCTTTAGAGATTATTCAAATTCAATAGTTCCAAGAACTTTTACCTTCCTAAAAGTATCTTACTTTCTGCTAAGACCTTTTGTAGCTGTAGTAACTTGGCTCAACGATTGGTTATATAAGAGATTCAACATAAGTGGACCTCACTCTCTAGCTTATTTAACTAAGGATGACTTAGCCCTCTTTTTGGCAAATACTAAAGAAGATAAGAATATTACTCATCCCCAGAAAGAAATGCTGGAGGAAATGCTTGAGTTTAATACCTTAACTGCTGAAGATATAATGGTACCACGAAGAGATATTATTGGTTTTGAAGAAAATACTTCTTTAAGCGAAATTCTTGATGTAGTCCGAGAGGAAGGTTTTACTCGCTACCCTGTCTATTGTGAAACAATCGATAATATCACTGGTATTCTCATTATTTATGATATTCTTAAAAAAGATTTAAGTCCTGATGCTAAAGCTAAAGACCTTATTCGAGAACCTTATTTCTCTCCAGAGAATATTAGTCTAAACTTCCTAATGCAAGAAATGCAAAAACAAAAAAAATCCATGACTATTGTGGTAGATTCCTATGGTGGTACTTCTGGAATAGTCACTTTTGAAGATATTATGGAAGAGATTGTGGGAGATATTGAAGATGAATATGACCATGAAGATGATACTTCCGATGTTGTTAAAATAAGTGAAGATACCTACATCATTAATGGAGACTATGAGGTTGATGACTTAAATGATGAGTATGATTTGGATCTTCCTGAAGGTAACTACAAAACCCTAGCTGGGCTAATCATCGATACAATTGAAAGAATCCCAAAATTAGGTCAATATGTTAATATCGAAGGATTTAGAATTCAAGTTATTCAAGCAACTGAAAGAAAAATTGAAAAAGTAAAATTAAAAAAATTAAATAAAAAATAATTCGGAGGAATTTATGAAACTTATCGAATGCGTTCCTAATTTTAGTGAAGGTTGTGATAAGAAGATACTAGATGCTATTGCTGCTTCTATATGTTCAGTCAATAATGTAACTCTCTTAGATGTGGATCCAGGTGCAGAAACAAACCGTACTGTCTTTACCTTTGTGGGTAGTCCTGATGCCGTAATTGAAGCTGCTTTCCAAGCAATTAAAAAAGCTGGCGAGTTGATTGATATGACTAAACATCACGGGACTCATGCTCGTATGGGGGCTACAGATGTCTGTCCTTTAATCCCTATTTCTGATGTTACTATGGAAGAATGTATTGAATATTCCAAAAAACTTGGAAAAAGAGTGGGAGATGAACTTGGAATACCTGTTTATCTTTATGAATATTCTGCCTCTAAACCAGAATGGAAGAATCTAGCAAATGTAAGAAAAGGTGAGTATGAAGCCCTTCCCAAGAAAATGCAAGATCCAGAATGGAAACCAGACTTTGGTCCTCATCAATTCAATGCTAAATCTGGCGCAACAGCTATCGGTGTTAGAGAATTCCTAATAGCTTATAATATTAATTTAAATACTCGTGACAAAGCTAAAGCTCATGATATCGCTCTTGATATTAGAGAGAAAGGCCGCTCTGCTCGTGATGAAAAAGGTAAATTAATCAAAGATGCTAACGGTAAAAAAGTTATGAAACCAGGATTCTTCAAAGAATGTAAGGCTGTTGGCTGGTTTATTGATGAATATGATAGAGCTCAGATTTCTATCAACTTAACTAACTATAAAATAACTCCTGTCCATGAAGTTTTAGAAAAAGTAAGACAACTAGCCCTTGCTAAGGGTATCCATGTTACAGGTTCTGAATTAGTTGGTCTTACCCCTAAAGAAGCTCTAGTTCAAGCTGGAAAATTCTACTTAAAAAGAATGGGTGAATCAGCTGGTATTCCAGAAAGAAAAATCATGGAAACTGCTGTAAAATCAATGGGATTAGATGATTTAGCTGAATTTGATTTAGATAAAAAAGTAATCGAATATGCTATCGCAAATCCTGATAATCTGGTAAATATGACTATTACTGATTTTACAGATGAGTTATCAACAGATTCTCCTGCTCCAGGTGGTGGTTCTGTTGCAGCTGTTTGTGTAGCTATGTCTGGAGCTCTCTCTGCTATGGTTTCCAACCTTACTGTTGGTAAGAAAGGCTATGATAAAGTCCAAGAAGAAGTAAAGAAATATGCTGAAGAAGGCCAATCAATTAAAGAAAGATCAATTAGTGCGGTAGATGAAGATACTCAAGCTTTTTATGTAATGATGGATGCTATGAAACTTCCCAAGAAGACTGATGAAGAAAAAGCAATCAGAGCTAAAGCTATGGAAGAGGCTACAAAAGACGCTATTCTTATTCCATTAAAAACTCTAGAAATCTGCTGGGATGCAGTTCAACTTGCAGAAAAAGTTGCTGTTGTAGGTAATACTAATGCCCTTTCTGATGCCGGAGTCGCTGCCCTTACTGCTAATGCTGGTGCTAAGGCTGCTTACCTTAATGTCATGATTAATATGGCTGGTATCTCTGATGAAAATTTCAAGAATGAAATTACTCAAAAAGCTAAAAATATTTGGGAAAATACCAATAAACTAGCTTTAGCTGTAGAAGAAGATATCTTAAAAAGATTGTAATTGAATAAAAAATCATACAAAAGCTCGGTTATCCGAGCTTTTTGTCTTTTAAAGAATAGCCTTATAAGATTAGCCTGAGCAAAGTTGAAAAAATATCTTGACTGTTACTATCATAAAAAAAAAGATGTTAACGTTAAAATAGTATAAATTTGATTTATATAGAAAAAGGAGTTAATATGGTAAAGCTAAGATTGACTAGAATGGGTTCTAGAAACAACCCTTTCTACCGAATCGTTGCAGTTGATTCTCGTGTGAAAAGAGACGGAAAGTATATTGAGAGTGTAGGTTACTACAATCCAGTGCCTGAAGTGGCTGATATAAAAGTTGATACAGAAAAAGCCCTTAAGTGGTTAGAAGTAGGTGCACAACCTACAGATACAGTTCGCTCTATTCTTAGAAAAGCTGGTGTTTTAGAGATTTGGCACAATGCGAAGAAAAAGCAAGTTGCTGCTGCTAAACAAAGCCAAGAATAGGAGAAATAATGAAAGATCTTATAGAATTTGTTGTTAAAGCTCTTGTTGACGACCCTTCTGAAGTAAAAATTACTGAAATCAATGGTGATAAAATCACTCTTTTTGAACTAAGAGTTTCTAAGGATGATATCGGTAAGGTAATCGGAAAAAAGGGAAAGACTGCAGGTGCTATTCGTACAATTCTAAATGCTGTTTCTACTAAACAAGGAAAAAGAGCAGAACTTGAAATTATCGAATAGATGATTGATAAAGAACTTTTAGTTATTGGCAGGTTGGGAAAGCTCATAAATGATGAGGAGCAATTCCAGTTTATTCCAAATGAAAATTTTCAACCTGCTACTTTTGATAAAGTTAATAAACTTTATTTGATCTTTACAGAGCATAGAGTGTTTTTTGTGGAAATTGAAAGGCTTACAAAACAAAACTCTAAATACTGGCTTTCTTTTAAAGATGACGGTGTTAAAGAAGAGTTTGATTTAAGAAAGTCGGCTAAACTAGCTATTCCAAAAGTTAAACATTATTCCTTAAAACAAGGGAAAGATTTTCTTGATATAAGTAATTATAAGGCGTATGATGATGGAGAATTCTTAGGATATATTGTAGATTTTATCCTGAGTCCTGCCCATCGGATTATTGTTATAGAGGATGACCAAGGAAATGAAGTAATGATTCCTGAGGTTGATTATTATATCAAAGAAATTAATGAGTCTGAAAACATAGTATTAATGCAAAATACCCAAAGCTTGAGAGAACTATGATTGTAGATATCTTATCTCTCTTTCCTAAGATGTTTGAAAATGTTTTTTCTACAAGCATTATTGCTAAAGCCATTGCCAAAGAGACCTTAGAAATAAATCTAGTGAATTTACGAGATTTCGCCTTTACTAAAAATAGGCAAGTTGATGATTATCCTTATGGTGGTGACTCTGGAATGGTAATGAAAGTTGAGCCTGTTTTTGAAGCTTATGATTATTTGAAATGGAAGGATATACCTGTAATTTATTTTACTCCGCAAGGGCGTTTACTTAATCAAAATATTGTTAAAGAATATTTAGATAAACCAAGAATCGCTATAATTTGTGGGCATTATAAAGAGTTGGATCAAAGAGTTAGAGATAATCTTGTTACTGATGAAATATCAATTGGAGATTTTGTCCTATCTGGTGGTGAGTTACCAGCTATGATTTTTATAGATGCAATAGCAAGATTGCAAGATGGGGTTATAAGTGATATTACCTCAGCTTTAAAAGACTCTTTTGAGGATGGCCTCTTAGGCATTCCTCACTACACAAGACCAGCTGAATATAGAGGATTAAGAGTTCCAGATGTTCTCCTTCAAGGTAATCATAAAGAAATTCAAAAGTGGCAAGAACAACAAGCTTATAAGCTTACTAAAGAAAGAAGGCCAGATTTATTAGATGAAGAATAAAGTCTTTTTAGGATTAGTTCATTATCCTGTATATAATAAATTTAATGATGTGGTTAAAACATCAATTACAAATTTAGACTTGCATGATATAGCTAGATCTTGCTTAACATTTGGAGTTAAAAAATACTTTGTCATACACCCTTTGGAGTCTATGAAAGAACTTGTAAATAAGATTATGGGCTTCTGGGAATCAGACATAGCTAAAACTTATAATAAAGATAGGGTAGATGCTTTAACTATTTTAGAGCACGCCTACTCGATTGAAGATGCGATTAACGCAATAGTAAACCAGGAACAAGTTGCCCCAATAGTAATAACTACTACTGCTAAGAGATTAGACGAAAGTATATCTTTCAGTAAAATCTCTTCAGTTATTCCTGCAGATAAACCAGTTTTGCTACTTTTTGGAACTGGTAATGGACTGCATGAGGGAGTAATAAAATCTTCTGATTATATATTAGAACCTATTTCAGGACCTACTGAATATAATCACTTATCAGTCAGGAGTGCAGTAGCAATTATTCTGGATAGACTTACTTCCGAAGAATAAAGGGAGGAATAATGGATATTATTCAAGTTATAACCAAAGAACAAATTAGAACAGATTTACCGGAATTTAGAGTTGGTGATACCGTACAAGTTCACTATAAAATTAAAGAAGGAAACAAAGAAAGAATCCAAGTCTTTCAAGGTATCGTTCTGCAAATTAGAGGTGCAGGAATTTCTAAGACTTTCACAGTTAGAAAAGTATCTAATGGTGTTGGCGTAGAAAGAATTTTCCCTGTTAATACACCGCTTATTGCTAAATTAGAAGTTGTTCGTTACGGACATGTTAGAAGAGCTAAATTGTATTACCTCAGAAATGCTAAAGGTAAATCAGCAAGAATTAAAGAAAAAAGAAGAGTTAGTAAATAAAAAATGGGAGCTTAGCTCCCTTTTTTTTGTTATTTCTCAATCATCATATAAACTAAGGATAAGATAGATGATATATGGAATTGGAAATGATATAATAGAAGTTGATCGAATAAAAAGAGCTATTGAAAGAGATAATGGCTTTAAAGAGAAAGTATTCTCACTTGCTGAAATAGAAGTCTGTGAAAGCAAAGCAAACAAATATCAGTCTTATGCTGCTCGTTTTGCAGCTAAAGAAGCCTTTATGAAAGCTTTTGGCTCTGGTTGGGCTGAGGGCATAGCCTGGAATGAAATAGAAGTTCTTTCCCAGGATAACGGCAAGCCTTACCTAAATTTATTAAATAAAACTAAAAAAATAATCAATCAAGAACATGAATTTATCCTCCATGTATCCCTTAGTCATCTGAAAGAATATGCAATTGCTAATGTTATCTTGGAGAGGTAGATTTAGACTATAGCTATCTCCAAAGTAGAGAGAGAAATGATTCGTCTAAAGTCCCTTACCTAGGGTTGAGGAACTCCAGTCTCCTTGTGAGAGAACCATAAATTTACTATTTTCTATTTATAAGTCCAATTAAAGCTCTACTACACTACTTGGGACCAACCCAAATAATGCAGTAAACCTTTGCGAAAAACTCAAATTTCTTCTAGGCACTTGACTACTTTATTAATATTTTCTAGATCAATTTGGTTGAAAATAAGGTAAGAGAAAGTAGCTTCTAAATAATTATCAGGGCAATATCAGATATAACTTGACTTTAAATGCACTTATAAATATAAATGTAAATTGGAATAATATTTTTGCAAAAAAAGAAAAATGAGGTATAGATTATTATGAATATTGTATTGTTCGGTATTCAGGGAAGCGGTAAAGGTACACAAGCTAAGCTGCTTTCAGAGAAATTAGCAATGAAGCATATCAATCTTGGTGAAATGTTCCGTCAAGAGATTAAGGCTGAAACCGAGATAGGTAAGATTGCTAAGGTTTATATTGACAAAGGGAACTTGGTTCCTGATGAATATGTTTATCACATGATTGATAACTATGTTGGTTTAGGGATTAAGGGTTTGATTTTTGATGGTTTTCCACGCAACAAAGATCAGGCAGATTATTTAGTTAAACATTATCATATCGATTTTGTTATCTATTTAGATCTTGATGATTTAGAGGCTAAGAAAAGAATTTCTGCTAGAGTAAGATGTCGTAACTGCCATCAGAACTACAACCTGCTAGCTAATGCTCCAAAGATTGAAGGAGTCTGTGATTATTGTGGTGGATCTGTTGGTCCTAGAGATGATGATACACCTGAGGCAATAGACCAAAGGTTGGCTCGTTTTCACAAAGAAACTAAGTCTTTAATAAAGTATTTTCAGAAGCATGACCTTCTTTACAAGGTTGATGCGAATGATGATATTACATTAGTTAATGAGAAAATATTAGATATAATTAGAAAGTATGGAAACAAAGAAATCTAAGAGTATCCTTTCCTTTTTGAATAGTACTATCAATATTTTAGCAGTGCTGAATTTGGTAGTACTATTCATCCTGCCTTATTTACAAAGAGCTTCTCTCTCCCAAAATGTACTAATCTCTTATAGTTTATTAAATATAGTGGCTTATTTTGGTCAGAATTTAACTCAAATGATTAAAAAAGGGATAAAAAATACTAATTTCTTGGATTATTTACCCTACTTAGCTATCGCAATTGGTAGTTATTTGTTACTTACAAATCCAGAATATTTCATCTTATATATATCCCTTAAACAGCTTATTATACTGATAAAGAAGTTTCTTCTCTATGCTTTTGAAGGGAGATTGTGGGGGGCAATAATCAGTAATCCTGCAATATCTTTAATGACAAGTTTCTTGTTAGTTATAGTTATTGGAGCACTACTCTTAATGTTACCTATAGCTACTGCCTCTTCCCAGACAATGAGTTTTATTGATGCTTTCTTTACTTCCACCTCTGCTACCTGTGTTACAGGCTTGATAGTAGAAGATACAGGTTCTTATTTCTCTCTCTTTGGGCAAATAGTTATCCTTGTTCTCATCCAAATTGGTGGTTTGGGTATTATGACTATTTCAACTGCTTTTGCCCTTATCTTTGGTCGGAAGCTAACTGCCAAACTTGAATTGGTTATGCAAAATGTTATGGGAGAATCAAACAGATTAAATTTATTTCAATTATTAAAATACGTTATTGCTATTACAGCAATATTCGAATTTCTAGGAGCTTTTTTATTATTTTTTACCTTCAGAACAATTTATCCTAGTCCTGTTAAAGCAGCCTATTATTCTATTTTTCATTCTGTTTCTGCATTTTGTAATGCTGGATTTGCCCTTTATTCAGATAGTTTCGAATCATTTGCAAGTAATATAAATATAAATTTAGTAATTACGTCATTGATAATTCTAGGTGGACTTGGTTTTGTTGTTATCATGGATGTAAAAAGGAACTTATTTGGTAAGGGAAGGCTAAAAAAACTTAGTTTACACTCCAAAATAGTCATAGTCTCAACCATTTTACTAATCATCTTTGGTCTTCTAGGCTTCTTTATTTCAGAATACAATAACACTATGAAGGGTATGACTTATGGTAATAGGTTAATTACCTCTTACTTCCAATCTGTTACCTGTAGAACTGCTGGTTTTAATACTATTTCACAAGGTAATTTATCTTATAGTTCTATACTTTTATCTATCATTTTAATGTTTATTGGTGCCTCACCAGGTTCAACAGGTGGTGGTATTAAAACTACTACTTTCGCAATAATTATCTTATCAATAATTTCAATACTAACTGGGAAAAGCAATGTTTCTGCCTATAAGAAGAAGATACCTATTCATGAGATTAAGGAAGCTATTTCCTTGATTGGTATCTCAATTGGCTTTTTAATGTTACTTTTATTTGCTTTATTCATAGTTAGTGACGGTAACTTTCAAGAGATAACTTTTGAAGCATTTTCTGCTTTTGGAACTGTTGGCCTTTCTATGGGCTTTACTAGTAGCCTTAATTTTGCAGGGAAAATAATAATAATACTACTAATGTACCTTGGAAGAATAGGTCCATTAACAATACTCTATGCTCTTGCTCAGAGAGCTGTTAAGAAAAGAGTTAACTACTTAGAAGAAAATATATCAATAGGATAGAAGAATGGCTAGATTTGTTATAATAGGTATGGGAAAATTTGGAACTGCTGTAGCAAGTACTTTAATTGCTCACGAAGCAGAAGTGATTGGTATAGACAAAACTGAACTAGTTTTAGAGGAAATAAAAGATAGATTAACATCTGCTCTTTGTTTTGATGCTACTGATGAAATAGCGTTAAAACAATCTGGTATCGAAGATGCCGATGCTGTTATTGTTGCTATTGGTAATAATATTCAGGCAAATATCATGACTTGTGCACTTCTTAAAAAAATAGGTATTGGTAAGATTTATGCCAAGGTTGAAGATAACCTCCACAGGAGAATCTTAGTCTCTTTAGGAATTGATGAAATCTATTTCCCAGAAGAGATTGTTGGCCAAAATCTCGCCAAGCAATTAATTCTTGAAGAAATTGATCAAATTATTGAATTATCTTCAGACCAATACTTAGCTGAATTAGTTATTCCTAAGGATTTTATAGGTAAGAAACTACAAGATCTTGACCTTTTGAAAAACTATCGTTTAAATATAGTTACTATAAAATCAAAAATTCTTAGTATAACTGAAGAAGGAGATAAGGTGATTGAAGAGAAGATAAACTCAAGTCCAGGGGCTAATGATGTTCTCAATGATGGAGATAGGATTATGCTTTTAGGATTAAGGACTAATATTGATCGATTAATTAACGATATTAAAAAGAAAGGATAATTGATATGAAGAAACGTTCTTTTTACAAGAGTATTAATATTTCTCTATTGATAATGCTAATAACTTACATTGTGCAAGCTATTATCCTGATTTATCAATTCAATAGTGGAAATCCTCTTAATCAGATTGTTAATGATTCAAAAAATATACTTTTTTCTTTTATCATTCTCTTTATTATCTACTATATCTCTCTCATGATATACCAACCCTTGAAAATGAAAAAATCTATTAAGCAGTTACATCATATTTTTGATGAGTTTAGAAAGGGTAATTATGAGTATGATTTAGATAGTGTAACTGAGAATATAGAAAAAGAATATAGTCCTTTGATAGAAGTTATTAAGAAAATGATGGTAAATATTATTCAGTTTGATAAACTAAAGAAAATAAAGATATCTGCCCATTTTGGTAAGATAAAGGCCTTACTCTCCCTCATGAGTGATGGAGCTTTAATTATTGATAACTCAGGTGAAATTCTCTATGTTAATGATGTCATGAAGGAAAAATTTAAAAAACTAGAGTTGGAAGAAAATAAAGATTTCTTAGATACTATTTATCCAGAATCTTTTGAAAAAACTATAAAAAAATATGTCATGGAAGTTATCTCTAAAGGTGAGAAAAAAGATGCTTGTACAATGTTTATTCCTGAAATGAATTTGGAATTTACTATTAAATCAGCTCTTTATAAAAATAGTAATGGAGACTTCTTAGGAGCGGTCTTTGTTATTACTGACTTGCAAGAGAGAACTGAAATGATTGATAATGAAATAAGAGACTATAACAAGTAGATTAAGGGTGATTAGTGGGTAATATAATTCTGAATTTGACTTATAAAGGTAAAGAGAGTATGCGACTTGATAAATATTTAGCAAGTCTAAATTGCGATGAACTCTACTCTCGTTCATTAATAGAGAAAATTATTAATGGGAAAAATGTTAAAGTTAATGGTATGTATGTTAAAAAAAGTTATCAACTGATGCTTAATGATTTAATAGATATTGAATTTCAAGAAGATACTTCCAAGGAGACTATTCCTGAAAATATTCCCTTAAATATTGTCTATGAAGATGATGATATTGCCATAATTAATAAACCTGAAGGTTTAGTAGTGCATCCTGGTCATGGTAACCTGACAGGAACTCTGGTTAATGGACTAGTCTATCATTTTGGTAATCAATTATCTAATGATAGAGGAGCATCCAGACTAGGAATTGTTCATCGCATAGATAAAGGGACTTCAGGGCTGTTAATAATTGCTAAGAATAATTTAGCTCATGCTAAACTATCAGAAATGTTCAGGAAAAAAGAGATTAAAAAAATTTACAAAGCAATATTAGTAGGCCATCCTAAAGCTGATTCAGGCACTATTCAAACCTTTTTGAGGCGCAGTAAAGCTAACCCTCTAAAAATCATTGTTAGTGATTTCGGCAAAAATGCTATTACTCATTATCAAGTTGAAAAATACTACCACTATTTCTCCTTGGTAAATATTGAACTAGAAACTGGTAGAACTCACCAAATAAGAGTCCATTTCTCACATTTTAATAACCCTGTTTTAGGAGATAGACTCTATAGTAATGTCGAAGAAGTAGGGGCTAGAATCCCAGCTAATTATAAAAAAAGATTAACTAATTTATATGATAATATCCTGATTAACCAAGCTTTACATGCATACAAACTTGAGTTTATTCATCCCATAACTAAAAAATTCATATCAGTAAAATCAGATCTACCAGAATACTTTAGAAAAAGTCTTGCCTGGTTAGATTTGAATTTTTCTATTGATGATTAAGGAGTAATTATGTCTTATAATTTCGCAAGTATCGAAGAGGCTGTTGAAGATATTAAACAAGGTAAAATGATTATTGTTGTTGATGATGAGGATAGAGAAAATGAGGGAGATATTATCTGTGCTGCAGAAAAGATTACCCCTCAAATGATAAACTTTATGATAAGTCATGCTAAGGGATTAGTATGTACTCCTATGACTACTCAAGCTCTCCAGAGATTAGAAATTCCTCTCATGACCGAAGATATTACTGAAAAACAAGGGACTAAATTTACTATTTCTGTAGATGGTGCCCATAATACAACAACTGGTATTTCTGCCCAAGATAGAGCTAACACTATTCTCTCTCTAGTTGATCCTAAATCAAAAGCTGATGATTTTGTAAAACCAGGACATATATTCCCTTTAAGAGCTGAAGAGGGTGGAGTTCTAGTGAGAGCAGGTCATACTGAAGCTGCTGTTGATTTAGCAAAACTAGCCAATCTCCAACCTATGGGGGTTATTTGTGAAATTATTAATCCAGATGGAACTATGGCTAGATTAAAAGATTTAGATGGCTATTCTCAAAAACATGGTCTAAAAATAATTACTATTGCCGATTTAATAAAGTATAGAAAGGCAAATGAAGAGTTAGTTGAACTAATTTCTCAAGCTAATCTTCCAACTCATTTTGGCGATTTTACTATCTACATCTTTAGAAGTACAATCTCCAAAGAAGAACATCTTGCCATAGTTAAAGGTGATATTGGAGATGGAAAAGATATTATTGTAAGAGTCCACTCCGAATGCCTAACTGGCGATGCTCTCTTCTCTGCTAGATGTGATTGTGGCCAACAACTAGAATACGCTTACCAGAAAATTGCCCAAGAAGGAAGAGGTGTTATCCTCTATATGAAACAAGAAGGTAGAGGAATTGGTATTGCTAATAAAATTAAAGCCTATCACTTACAAGACCATGGAAGAGATACTGTGGAAGCTAATTTAGAATTAGGCTTTGCAGAAGACTTACGAGATTATGGTATTGGAGCTCAAATGCTGGCCTATCTTGGTGTGAAAGAGATGAGACTCTTAACTAATAATCCTAAGAAAGTCGTTGGACTTGAAGGTTATGGCTTAAAGATTATTGAAAGACTTCCTATCGAAATAGAAGCAATTAAAGAAAACCACTTCTACCTAAAAACTAAAAAAGAGAAGATGGGGCATCTTTTAAATAAAGTTTAGACAATGCTATTTTCTAAACTTATGAATAAGGCTAAAGCTTAACTCAGAAAGTGAATCCCCTTTCAGCTCGTAAGAGCGGTATGAGAGGGGTGCCGTAAGGCGGGGAGAGTAGACATTCCCCTTTGATTCTTTACACGAATTAACACGAATTAACACGAATTAGAACGAATTTCACGAATAAGAAAAGCTCTTTAACACGGAGTTCATAGAGGTAAAGAGGAGTTTCACAGAGTTTTTTTTTTTGCATAAATCTACCTTGCTAAAAGCCTGCCCATCTTTGGGTCGCGGGATTCTAGCCCGCGGTTATGCAGATTACAAGTGGTTACGGGAATGGGTCGCGGGATTGTTGTCTCTTAATTCCCCTTTCAGCTCGTAAGAGCGGTATGAGAGGGGTGCCGTAAGGCGGGGAGAGTAACATTCCCCTTTCAGCTCGTAAGAGCGGTATGAGAGGGGTGCCGTAAGGCGGGGAGAGTAACATTCCCCTTTCAGCTCGTAAGAGCGGTATGAGAGGGGTGCCGTAAGGCGGGGAGAGTAAACATTCTCCTTGCATGAACTAAGACGAATTTCACAAATTACTTTTGCAAAAAGCATAAAAAGATAAGAACAGATAATTGAGAAATGACTTTAGTTTTAAAATAAAAAAAAACTCTGTGAAACTCTGTGGTGACCTCTGTGAACTCTGTGTTAAGGATAATTACTAAGGAGTTGAGATTCTCACCTGCAAAAATTAACTATGTAGCTAAAATAATTATTGACACTAGCATGTCCCTAGCTTATTATTTGTTTATATGATAATAAGGAGAATATATGAATAAGTATCTTGTTCTATTAGTAATATTACTAGTTTTCTTATTGAATTTGACAGCTGAAAGAATTGTTATGAGTTCTTCTGCTAATGGTGTTAAAGTAATTTCATCAAATAGTAATTCTAGTATCTTGCAAGCTGAAATAGCTTCATTTACGAAGGAAGAGCTTTTAATCAATGGCAAGATCTATTATCATATTTCACTGGAAAATGAAGGTGAAACTTATGAAAAAGGAGCTCCCCAAGTTCCCCAAGTTTCCTCTAGTATTATTATAGACAATCATTCTCAGGTAGTTTTAAAGATTACTAAATCACGTTATGAAGAATTTCACATTGACTTAGCACCCTCTAAGGGCATTATCACAAGAGACCAAGACCCTCTCAAAGTCCCTTATGAATTTGGCGATATTTATGCTCAAAACTCTTTTTACCCAAGTCAACTAGCGTCCCTTTCAGAAGCCTATATTTTAAGGAATTATCGAGGAGTTACTCTTACCTTTAGTCCATTTCAGTATAATCCCAAGACTAGGTTACTGAGAGTTTATACTCTTATACAGGTAGAAGTTAGTAAGACTAATCAGCTTGGTAGCAATAGATTAGTTTCTCCTGCTAAGAATGTTAAATCTTTTGAAATGCTCTCTAGAAATCATTTTTTAAATTATCAGCATCTCCGTTATGACCCATTAGATGATTTTGGTTCAATCTTAGTAATTGCCCCAGAAAACTATTTTGCAAGTATGCAGATCTATGCCAACTGGAAGATTCAGAAGGGTATTCCTACAGAAATTGTTGATGTTGCAAGCATAGGAAATACTGGCAATGCAATCAAGGCCTATATTCAGAATTACTATAATACGCATCCAGATTTAGCATTTGTTCAGATAGCTGGAGATGCCAGTCAGGTAGCCACATTAACGTCTGGGGGAGGAGGTGCAGATCCTAAGTATGCTTTAGTAGCTGGTAATGATAACTATCCAGATATCTTTATTTCTAGGTTTTCGGCAGAAACAAACAGTCAATTACTCACTCAAATAGAAAGAAGTATTCATTATGAACGAGATTTAAATTCCTCTGCAACATATTTATCTAAAGCTTTAGGTATTGCTTCAGATCAGGGGGGAGTAAGTCAGGGAGATAATGGGGAATCAGATATTTCCCATATGAATATTATAAGAAACAAGTTGCTTAACTACAACTATAATCAAGTTGATCAGGTATATGATCCCAATGCGAATAGTCAGTTAGTTGCCACTTCTCTCAACGAAGGGAGAGGACTTGTTAATTATATAGGTCATGGCTCGACATATTCTTGGGCTACTAGTAGTTTTTCTAATTCCAATATTAACGCTTTGACCAATGTAGATAAACTTCCCTTTATTGTTTCTGTTGCCTGTCTTAATGGCAATTTCGTGAACAATACTTGTTTTGCTGAAGCTTGGATGAGAGCAAATCACAATGAACAAGCAAGTGGAGCTATAGCAGTATACGCTTCAAGCATTAACCAGTCTTGGGATTCTCCCATGAGAGGACAAGATGAAATAAATGACCTCTTAGTTAATGAAAGTTTATCCTCTATTGGTGGTTTGTTTTACAGCGGTGCATGTGCCATGATGGATTCTTATGGATTAGATGGACAAAATATGTATAATACCTGGCATATTTTTGGTGATGGATCACTACAAGTAAGAAGTGATACTCCCCAAAGCATGCAGGTTGCTCATGCAGGGATTATTAGAGGAAATCAAACTGTTTATGATATTGCTACTGATACTTCTGATGCTCTAGTAGCCTTGACTTATAATAACAGAATTATTGCTAGTGGTTATACTGACTTAGAGGGGAATATATCTTTAAACTTAGGAGATTTGCCTGCTAGTCCACGAGAGTTAAATCTTACTATAACCGCATTTAACAGAATTAGTAAGATTGAGAGGGTAAGTTTATTGGAAAACTATCCTAACTGGCAAGCTGTCATATATCCTAATAATTCAGCAACTATCTATGCAGAAGTAAGAAATATAGGAGAAGAGGTTACAGAAGAGGATATAATATCAGTCTGGGTAAATAATGAATGCCGGGGGCTAGGACAAATCACTTTAGCCAATAATAATCAAGCCTATACAAGTATTCTTGTGCAATCTAATGGTAGCTTAGAAAATGCTAGCTTTAAATTATATGATAGATCTGCTGATCTTGTTATTGAGCAATCTAATTGCGTTAGTATTACTAGTGGGCAAGTAATTGGTTCAGAGCAAGAACCATTTATTATCAGCTTAGGGTTAATTCAACTTCCTGCACCTGATAATATAGATATTGAGATCATAAATAATGAGATAAATATTACTTGGACTAATGTCCCTCAGGCTCATTATTATGAACTTTATTACTCATTTGATTTAGTGAACTGGATAGAGCTAGGACAAACTTCTACTAATTCTTATCTGGATAACCAGGCAGGATATGGTGAACATAGTAAGTTTTACATGATCAAAGCCAAACAGCAGTAGTGCTATGCGCAAAGGTCTACTGCATTATTGGGATAATTTGCACTCTTCCCTAAAAGTCTTTAAAACTACTTGAGTTAAGAGCAAAAACTCAGAGTGCTGACAAAGCCAACACTCTGAGTGAGAGACTTAGCTCCCTCAAAAGAGATTTAGCTAGTAGTATTGAGACTAATCCTCAATACCTCTATCTGTCCTTACGGCACAGAGTTTACCACACATAGTGCAATAATCATCATTCTTAGATTCTGAATTATCTTTTCTTTCTTTAGCAAGCTCAGGATCTAGTGAATTTACATAGATAGTATTCCAATCAAATTCTCTTCTAGCCTGGGAAACTCTATGGTCTCTTTCAATTGCACCAGGAACTTTTTTAACAATATCACCAGCATGGGCAGCAATCTTAGTTGCAATGATACCCTGCTTGACATCATCAGCTGTTGGTAAACATAGATGTTCGGCTGGAGTAACATAGCAGAGAAAATCTACACCTGCTCCAGCAGCTAAAGCACCACCAATTGCCCCTGTTATATGATCATAGCCTGAAGCTATGTCTGTTACTAGAGGTCCTAAGACATAGAAGGGAGCTTCTTTGCAGATAGACTTCATTAATTTTACATTCATTTCAACTTGATCTAAAGGGATGTGACCAGGTCCTTCTACCATGACCTGAACTCCTCTATTTCTTGCCCTATCTACTAATTCTCCTAAGACAAGTAGTTCTGCAAATTGACCACGATCTGAAGCATCAGATTGACATCCAGGCCGCATACCATCTCCTAGAGAAAGAGTAACATCATATTTAGCACAAATTTCTAGAAGTCTATCATATTCCTCATAAAGTGGATTCTCACAATTATGATTTTTCATCCATTGCTTAATTAGAGAACCACCCCTAGATACTATTCCTAGTAATCTGTCAGAAGTTTCATAAGTAGCAACACTTTGCTTAGTTATACCACAATGGACAGTGATAAAATCTACTCCAATTTTGGCATGATTCTCTATCTCTTCAAAGAGTAAGTCTGAGGTCATATCATAAAAAGCCTTTCCTTCAGATAAGAGCTTACTCATGACATTGTAAATAGGAACAGTTCCCACCATAAGAGGAGAACTATGAACCATCATTTTCAAGATAGCTGTTAAATCTCCCCCTGTTGATAAATCCATAATACTGTCTGCTCCATATTTTACAGAAGTCTTAAGCTTTTCTAATTCTTCTTCTATATCGCAATGTTTCTCAGAAGTTCCAATATTTGAGTTAACTTTAGTTGTTAGTCCTAAACCAATACCTACAGCCGAAAAGTCATGGTTAATGTTTTTAGGTATTACTATTTTTCCTTGGGCTACTAGGTCTCTGATATATTCTTTAGTTCTATTTTCTTTTCTTGCAACAATCTCCATTTCTGGAGTAATTATGCCCTTTAAGGCAGATTCTAATTGAGTCATATTATCCTTTTAGATATGTAATTTAGTTAGTATTTTTAACAGTCTTTCTTCTAAATCATGATGATTCATAAAGTATCTTACTAAAGAGATATTTTCTGCACCAGCATAAACAACTTCTTCTACATTGGTCTCATCAATACCACCAATTGCAACTACAGGTATAGGAGATACTTGGACTACATCCTTGATTGTATCTAAGCCTACAGCTGGATCAGGTTTTGCTTTGGTAGGAGTAGGGAAGATAGGACCATAGCCTATATAATCTGGATTCTGATTAATAGCTTTGTGGGCCTGATCTAGGGAATGAGTGGAAAGTCCATAGATTTTATCATTGCCAAAAATTGTTTTAGCTTCTTCTAAAGAAAGATCATCTTGACCTAAGTGCAAACCATCAGCATTCACTATTTTAGCTAAATCAGCCCTATCATTCATGATGAAGTTGCTAGCTGTTCCTGAAGTTATCTTCATAATCTCTCTACTGGCAGCAATTATTTCTCTATCTGATAGTGATTTCTCTCTTAGCTGTATGTACTTGATATTATACTTAACCGCTATTCGAGCTAGATCTTGGTATGATAAAACTGGATTGCTTATGATTAAATATATTCCAAAATTTGTGGTCATTGGTCTAAACTTTCTATGATTAGTTGAGCAACTTTTTGACCAGAAAGTAACATGCCTCCAAATATTGGACCCATTCGGAAAGAACCGCTTACTCCATTGGCTGCCATTCCTGATACAAAAAGTCCAGGATAAACTTCTTTAGTATTCTTTACAGTAGCTTCTTCACCTTCTTCCACAGAAAGAGACCTTTCGCCTTGAACTTGTCCACTAGGAGTATTTAACTTAATATTATTTTTTTTGGCTACAGTTGTGGTTACTTCACAAGGATGACCTGTGCCATCAAGCACTCTTTTAGCCATTATTACTAAAGGATCTACATGAAGGCCTTGGCGGATTACTGTTGACCAATTTACAACAACTCCTGCTACTTTTTCCTCTTGAAAAACTACATCTTCTACTATGAAACCGTTATTAATAATTGCTCCTGCTTTACTAGCTGCATAGATTAAGGCAGATGTAGCATGGACAGAGTCACAGGTAAGACAAGTATCATCATATTTCTGGTAAGTGATAGCAAATTCATCTAAGATTGCTTTAGCTTGATTCTGTACAACTATTTGATTAAAGAGCATTGCTCCACCCCACATACCACCACCT
Source organism: Cloacimonadales bacterium (SeqCode) (assembly GCA_963663475.2). Lineage (GTDB taxonomy): Bacteria > Cloacimonadota > Cloacimonadia > Cloacimonadales > JAFGVF01 > JAEKNW01. Next base: position 963,108 of record CAXXJV010000001.1, read on the forward strand.
GGTGCTAATTTAGACTCAAAAACTGCTACTTTTTTCCCTGCTTTGGCTAAATATGTCGCTGCTACTAAGCCTGATGGCCCTGCCCCAACTATGGCAACATCCAATTCTAAAATACTCTTCAATTTGTTAAAATAGGTATCAATAATACCTCGAGAAACTGTAAGTTCCATCATTCCTCCAATTCTTTTATTATTTTTTTTTGGAGGATAATGCCTTAATGAAGGTCAAATCCAAAAAATGCAGTTGGACTTTGTCAATAGCTCAATATTTATCTGCAAAAGTAAGATTCAAAATTTTTCCTAATATAGATTATATGTGGCTAAATATTGAAAGCTAGTTTGCTTGAATAATCTGAATTCTTGCCGAAAGTTTTAATGCATAATCTGGGTTAAAGTTGTAAGGTGAGTAAAAAAAAATAGCATCTCACTTCCTTCGCCAGCATTACCCGGATCAGGTTCTAAGGGTATAATCTCAGCCATATGGCACCCCTGAATCTGCATGATTAAAGCAATTAATAAATCATCTAAAAATGTGTCAAGTAGAGAATTAGAGATAAGCTTTTGAAAAAACTAATACTTAACCATAAGCTCAGTAATAACTAAATCTCCTTTAGTGACTTGCAGATAGCTTTTGTCTCCCAGTGAAACTTGCACTTTCTGGAGAGAATAGTTTGCATGTGGCCAGTGAGCAACTTCAGCATAAATAAGATAATCTCCTGAGGTAAGTAGGTTGCCTTTAGAATCCTTGTAATCCCAGTATAAGATATGTTTACCGCTATCTATTGATGCTCCTGTTACTCTAACAATAGTGTTTTCAAATTCAGACTTCTTAGCCCATCTGGGTAGATGAACTTGCTTTTCCTTAATATTTGCTGAAAAACCTGATACATAGAGACTTCTAATATAGTTTCCTTGTAAGTCTTCTACCCAAATAGCTGTTTGAGGAGCTATATAATCACCAAAGCCCAAAGAAAGACTAATTTGACAGTGACTAGTCTCAGGTCTCTTAGCCTGTGATTTATCAAATTGCATATCTTTAACAAGAGCTTGCTTTTCATTTTGACTTGCTGAAGCTACAAAAGAGTCAGTAAGTTTCTTTCTTGTTTTTCTTTTAAGAATGCTTCTTTGAATCTCTTTGGCAAGTTCTATATTGGAATCACTTTTGCTGTTTTCTATTATCCACAGGCACTCCTCCTGGGCATCTTCCAGAGAATTTACAAAGAAGGGGAGTTGGGATAGGACTTGAGCTTTTAAGAGGCGAAAATCTTCACTATTAGGTAGCAAGACTACAATTCTATTAAGAGCATAGGCTACGTTAAAGGCCAAATCTGTCATAAATGCTACATCTTCATATACATTCTCGTTATAACCATTCTCGGAGACCTGCCTAATAACTTGAAGATATTTTAGATAAAGATCTATATTAGTAGTATCTTGTTTCGTAGCTTGAGTAAGACTATTATAAGCTTGAATATAATCACCTTCTTCAAGAAATTTATCTGCTTGACTTTGGTAATCATCTTCAGGAATAAGCTCCTTTGCATTAGTCTTTGTTAATTCTTGTAGCTGTAGTAAAGAGTCTTGATAAAATTGCGAATCCTTACCATAACGGATAATATTTTTATAGTAGTCTATTGCCTTTTTATCTTCACCTTTTTTCTGATAAGCAAATGCTAAATAATATGATGTAACTAGATAGTCATCATTGCTAAGTCCAGGGCTTTTAGATATTTTCTCTAAATCAGCAATTCCCTTGTTTAACTTATTAAAGAATTTAGGCACATTAACTCGTAAAATACCTCTCCAGAGAATAGTATTTTTATGATTAATATCTATCTGTAAAGCTTGATCAAAAATTCTCTCAGCCTGATAAACCATTGACCCTGCCTTGATAAGATTAGCTTGACCTGAGCCTTTACTCACCATTAAGCCATAAACACTTAATACATCAACATTCTCTGGAAAATCTTTAGAAGCTTGCTCCATAATCTCAATAGCTTTAAAGATATCTTCATCTTCCATAGCATAGGCAGATGAAATATAATCTTCTGCTGTTTTAGCAAAAATAGAGACCATTAATAAGAAGAATAGTCCGATTAAATATATTCTTTTCATCTCTTATTCCTTTATGTTCACTAATCTTTCTAAAGTCTCAATATACTTAGCATAGGCTTTTTTACCCTTATCACTCAACCAATATATGGTTATGGGTTTTCTATCAATAAAGGACTTCTTAAAGGAAATGTAGTTTGCTTGTTCTAACTTCCGCAAATGAGTACTTAAATTACCATCTGAAGTTTTGGTTTGCTTCTTAAGTGTTGCAAAATCAGTTTTCCCTCTAGTAAGAAGAATTGTCATAATAGCTAATCTGATCCTAGCATGAATGATGTCATCTAATTCATTGTAATCAAATACAGCTTCAATATCTATAGACATTTATCTATTCTCCTTTCTCCACAGCATTTCAAGCTTAACACCTGGCAATACTTGAAGTATAAACATTAAACCTGCAAAATAAAGAAGAGTCTTACTTCCTCCAAAGACATCAACCCTAATTAGGAAGAATAAAGCTATTGAAGTTATCCACCACAGAATACCAACAATTCTTAACCATTTATATTGATTTAACCAACCTTCTATGAAGAAGGCAGAACCAAGTATTGTTCCCATCATGGGAGATATTGCATATGGGTTAACAACTTGGGCTAGAGAGGTGATAAAAGCTAAAATCATCATTGCTATGCCATGACACATCCAGATTACTCCTAAAATTTGCTGTGAATAAGATGAAACAGTTAATTTCTCCCTTTTGCTTTCAACTAACCATGATACAAGCCAGCCTAAACTAGTTGCAATTAACCATACTCCCATATAGTACCAACCACTTTGCATGTGATTATGAATTCCCCAATAGGTCATGATTAAGGCTGAAATAACAAATAACCCCCATACTATTGAAGGCATTCCACTACTTAAGGCTAACTTTCTATTATCCTCAACTAAGGATTTTATAAATCTTAAACTTTCTTCTGCGTTTTTCATTTTTTTGCTCCTTTTAATTTTTATGTGCATAGTACTTTGAAATACAAAGTCAATTTAATTTAAAAGTTTAATTAAGCAAGTTATTTTTTTATTCTGGACAAAATAATCGCTATTTACCAAAGTGAAAATAGTCTTAAAGTCTTTGAAATAGGGAAAATTATGAAAAAAATATTTATTAGTGCGTTTGTAGTTTTTTTGTTAATCTCAGCTTGGGCTAAGGAAGGTCAAGAGATTATTGAACAAGCTTTTGCTTTAGAAAAAACTGATATTCATCAAGCTTATAGAATTATGAAAGAGGCAAAAGGAGACTTCCCTGATGACCCTGATATCTTAAGTGTTTATGGTTATATGGCTGGGTTTGAAGCTAAAGAAACTTATAAAATAAGAGCTTTATTGATAGTCAATAGTGCTTTATCAGCTTTTGAACAAGCGTTAGAAATTGATGGAGAGCATAAAAATGCCAGACTTTGGGGAGGGATACTGAAAATAAATATGCCTTCTTTTTTAGGAAAAGTTCCTCAAGGTATGGAAGACTTACAGCTTGTAGGAAAAAGAGATGATCTTACTCCAAGTGAGCAAATGCAGGTAAAGTTCTTTTTAGGGATGGGGTATGAGAAGACAGGACAATATGACCAGGCTATTAGTCTTTTCCAAAAGGTTATTGAAATGAATTTAGATGAAACTTATGTTAAGGATAGTAAGATGAGGATAGAGAGACAAAGACAAAGGGAAAGAGAAGAAAGTCTTCACAAGAATTAACCCAAATATTGTAGTAGGCTTTTGTGAATAGAAGAATCTGCAATCTTCACTAAAGCTCTACAGTATCATCTAGATTTAAGTTATAAAGAAAAAAGCCTAAGATTTCTCTCAGGCTTTAAGTTTATTATAAACTGAATAGATTATAAACTATTCGTCAGTGTCTTTTTCTTTATTATTTTCACAATCACAATCTTCACCGCAATCACAGTCTTCAGTCTCATCATCGCAATTGCAGTTGCAATCACAATCATCTTTCTTAGCAGAGTCGGTTACAGTGATAGCAAAGATATCAATATTTAATCTTGCAGAACTTAAAACAGGGTAGAAATCTTCAATATATTCAGTAACTGTTGTTTGAATATCTTGGTTGTTATCCAAGACATCTTGCTTGAAGCCTACACTTATCTTAAGTGAAGATAAATCCATATTGATGTTAATCTTAGGTTTTTCACCATAGACATTGTTTAAGAATTCAGGCAAAGATTTACTTAGTTTGGAAATAGCAGATATCTTTTGATACATTTTAAATCCAGCATATCCAATTCCAGCAAAAGCTCCTAACCACAGTACTTTCTTAAAAAATTTACTCATTTCTCCTCCTTTTTAAGTTTTAGTATATGAGCAAAGTCTATTATTTATATATAGACTTAATTTTTCCCCATGATTTCTTTGTGTTATTAACAGGAGTACCTGCTTGAACATCTTCCATAGTTCTTGGGTTAATAGAGAATTCGTCAAAACCATAATTAACCATACCGATAATAGCAGTATAAGTATCACCAACTGCTGGTTCAGGTTGCACGTAGAATAAGTCATCAACGTTACAGTCGCCTGTGTTATCATCAACTTGGAATTGGTTATATTGGTCTGGAGCGCCAGTAACTGTTACATTCATAACTTTTACTAAGCAACCTTCGTATGATTCAGCAGTCATTCCACCAGCCATTTGACCAGTTGTAACGATTGTAGGGTTTGGAACAGGGTTACCAGAACTTAAAACAGTAACATCACAGTAAGTTAATTCTGTGTAGCCATAATATTCATCAACAGTACCAGTAACTTCTACTAAGTCACCAACTTGAACATCAACACTCCAATCAAAAACATAGATACCTTTCCAAGCTCCACCTTCAGGTTGAGAGATAAAGAATTTGCCTATTTCAGTTTGAGTGTTAGCACGGTTAGCTGTTACAACACCTTGAACAGTTACTTCTTGGCCATCAAGTGGAGATGGATAAGTTCCATCTGAACCAGCATCAGTAGTATACTGAATGTCATAAATCGTTGTAGCACTCATAGCTACACTAACAACTAATAATATTACAAGTAAAAAGTTTTTCATTATAAACTCCTTTTTTTATTTACACTTATTATTTTTCTCATTTTTAATGACACAATTATAAGTCACATTTATCATAGTAACAAAATAGTGTCAATACTTTTTTCTATAATTTAAGATTAATTAACATTTCACATTTCCAAATAAAACTAAAATATGCATGTAAATAATAGTTGATTTGATAGGCTAAACAAGTTATTACTTCTCAATTACAAAAATATAAGTACCGAGATAACTATTAGTTAGGATGAAATAAAAAGACTTCTCTTTGTGTGGTTAAGCTTTTTTTATAGACAGTTATTAGAGACTAGTCAATGTGGTTTTATGAAGAATATAACACTCCTAGGAATTAATGCTCGCTATACTCACTCCAATCTTGCCCTCTTTTATATGAGGGAGGCTATTGTTGATTTGCCTTATAAGGTGAATCTAAGTGAAGAGAGTATCAATCAAGATAAGTTTAAAATACTAGCTAATCTAGTTGAGACTGAGCCACAAATAGTAGCTATTTCAACTTATATATGGAATCGGGAAATTGTAGAATTTCTACTCACATCACTTAAAAAGATTAATCCTGAAATAATTGTAGTTTTGGGAGGCCCAGAAGCGGGTTATAATAGGTCATATTGGCAGGGGAAAGACTTGCAAGCAGATTATATTATAGTAGGTGGAGGAGAAGAGGCTTGGCGATATTTGGCACTTAATGATTTTAATCTTGCAGAAAGCTATTTAAGAATACCAAATAAAGCTTTCTCTAAGATTTCATTTCCTTATAAATCTAGTGATTTTTTAATGCTTGAGAATAAATATATTTATTATGAAGCATCTCGAGGTTGCCCTTTTAAATGTTCATTTTGCTTGTCTTCTCGTTCAGATCAGAAGTTAGAGTATAAAAGTTTTCCTGCAATTAAGTCCGAACTAGATATTATTCTAGCTCATAATCCAAAGATAATCAAGTTTGTTGATAGATCATTCAATGCTAATGCTAGTATTTCGCAAGCAATCTGGGAATATATTATTTCTTTAGAAACCAAGACTAAGTTTCATTTTGAAGTTCATCCTGCACTTTTTAAGCAAAGGGATTATGAGATTTTAGATAAATGTCCTCCCGATAGGATTCAATTTGAGATAGGAATTCAATCTACCAATCCAAAGACTATTACAGCTATTAATAGAAATCATCATTTCCAGGATTATCGAAGTAAGCTTGAGAAAATCTTGAAAATAAGAAACATACATAGTCATTTAGATCTAATTATTGGCTTACCATATGAAGATAAAGATTCATTTCTTAATTCTTTAAATGACTTGCTTATTTTGGAATCTGATGTTATCCAGTTGGGTTTCTTAAAGGTCTTACCTGCTACGGAGATGGCTGAAAAGAGGGAAGAGTATGGTCTGGAATATGACTCATTTCCTCCCTATCAAATTCTGCAAACTAAATGGTTACCTTTTAAGGATATGCAATTTTTCTTAGCTTTTGAAGATATGTTTAATCATATTTATAACAGCTCTAGATTGAAAAGTAGTCTTAAATTTATCACAAGTTATTTAGATAGACCTGTTGATTTTTTTATACACTTTAATCTTTTTTTACAAGACAGATTTGACATTACTAATAGCAATTGGCTTGCTTTATTTGCAGTCGTAAGAGAATTTATACATACAAGTTATCCCCAACTAAATAAAGACTTGGTTGATGATTATTTATCCTGGGATTGGCTTCGTCATTCTCGTAAAAATAACCTACCTAGTTTTTTGGATAGGGAAGAAAATCATCTTTTCAAAAGACAAATATTTTCAGACCTAAAGAGCAAAGATGATCATGCTTGGAAGGAAATACTAGGGCCTCATATTAAGAATCTTAATAACTGTGCTTTTTTCATACCAAGAACAAAGGACTTTTGTCAGAAAGAACTGGCTGGTAAAACTAGAGTGCTTTTATTTAATCCAGAAGGTCTTGCTTTTATAGGAGAGAATTAAACCCAAAATGCAGTAGATCTTTGAGAATATGCACTCTTCACCTGTGATACCTAGCTTTAGCTAAGTATTACTAAAGCTCTATTACAATATCTGGGTTAAAACAAAAAAAATATTGTCAAATCAAGCAATATAGGTTACTTTATTGTAAAAAGTAAAAGTAACGGAGAGCTAAAATGAGTCTTTTCCCAGCACATGATCCTGTATTGATATTTTCTATCGTTATGACAACAGTCTTAATTGCTCCTTTATTGGCAGAAAAATTAAGACTACCTGGAATTATTGGTTTGATTTTTTTTGGTATTATTCTAGGTCCACATGTTATGAATGTTTTAGAGAAAGACCGAGCTATCGACCTTTTGGGTAAGATAGGTTTACTTTATATTATGTTTCAAGCAGGACTTGAGATTAATTTAGATGAGATAAAAAGAAACAAACATTTGAGTATCAATTTTGGTATCATGACTTTTTTGATTCCGCTAGTCCTAGGAACCTTAGGTGCTTTCTATATCTTAAATATGTCCCTACCTGCTTCAATATTACTTGCAAGCATGTTCTCGTCTCATACTCTTCTCACCTTTCCTATAGTTTCTAGAATGGGTTTAGCTAAGAAGAAATCTGTAACAGCAACTATTGGGGGAACAATTATTACCGATACTTTAGCCTTCTTAGTTTTAGCTACTATAGCAGCAATCCATACTGGCCAAGTATCAGCTACTTTTTGGATAAAATTAATATCTTTTTCCTTAATCTATGGGGGAATAGTTATTATCTTGTTACCTAAGATTACCACCTGGTTCTTTAGAAGATTCTTCACAGAATCGGGAGTTGAAGACTATGTATTTGTCATTACAGCCCTATTTGTTTCAGCCCACTTCTCGCATATGATTGGTTTAGAACCAATTATTGGTGCGTTTTTGGCAGGCTTAACTCTCAATCCTCTCATCCCTGAAAAGGGACTTCTAATGAATAGAATCCAGTTTGTGGGCAACTCTCTCTTTATCCCTTTCTTCTTAATATCAGTAGGTATGTTAATCGACCCTGTCGTTCTTTTTACCAATAAATCAGCAATTTTAGTATCATTAGTCATGATTGTTATAGCTCTACTCTCTAAAGACTTAGCTGCACGTTTATTCTCTAAATTAGCTAAGTTCTCTAAAAATGAGAGAGGACTTATCTATGGTATGAGTGTTAATCAAGCTGCTGCTACCTTGGCTGCTGTTCTAGTGGGGTATAATATCGGAATCTTTACTGAAGCAATTTTATCTGGTACTATTATGATGATAGTTGCTACAAGTTTAGTAGGGTCAATAATGACTCAAAAGTATGCTAAAAAGATAGTAATTAATAAGAAAAGTGATATTCAAGACATTCCAAGTAAGATGAGTCTTAATAGAATTTTAATCCCTCTTCTTAAAGAAAAAGATGTAGCACCGCTAATGGATTTCTCCTTCCTTCTTCAAAGTAAGGGCTCTCATGAACCTCTTTATCCACTCCACATATCTTTAGAAGGTAACAACATGGAAGAAAAGATTGTTGATGGAGAAGCTATTTTAGCCAAGGCCAATGTTAGGTCAAACTCAAATCAGAAAAATTCTATTCCTTTGAATAAGATAGACTCAAATATTTCTGCTTCTATTTTAAAAACTATCAATGAGCAGAGGATAAATAAGGTAATATTAGGTTGGAGTGAGAATGGACCATTTATAAGTTCCTTCTATGAAACAACCACTGAACAGTTAAGTCGCTATTGCTTAGAAATGATTCTGATAGCAAACTTGATAAAACCAATGAATATTACTAAAAGGCTTATCTTAATTGTACCTCCTTATCTCTATAGACAAGCTGGTTTTACTGATACAATCAATTCTTTAAAGGTGTTAAAGAATGAGTTGTCAGCTGAATGGCTTATTGTTTCAGAGGAAGAGACTTTTATAGAAATCAAGCATCATTTTGATAAGCAAAAAGCTAGTGTAGATTTTAAAGCAGTAGAAAGCTGGAAAACTGTAACAAACTTAATTAAATCTATTGTTGAACCTACAGATATGATTATTCAAATTTTGGCTCGAAAGGGCTCTATAGCTTGGAGGATGTCTTTTGATCAACTTGCTAATAGTCTATATAAGAATTTACCAGGAAATAACTTAATAGCTGTATATCCTTATCTCTATACTGATGAACACTTAGACCTATCATCAGATGATACTATTGCTGAAACAAGTATTAATGATACTTTTATTAATGACCTTATCCCAGCTAATAATATTTATTTTGATTTGACAGAGAAGAATCCTGAAATCGCTTTTGCTAAGATTTTTAAAGATAGCCTAAGCAAGAATAATCAGCAAGTTCTCCAGCAAATTATTGATGTTCTTCACGATTTCCCACTTGAATTAACCCAAGAAATTGTTCTTATTCATACAAGAACAAATCTTGTGCAAGAATATCAAATATTTATTGCTGTGAATAAGACAGGTTTTGATATACCGAAAATTGATAATAACCATAAGATTATGATAATTCTTTTATCTCCAATAGATAAAACAACCCAAAGCCATCTTAATATCCTCTCGCAAATTTCTCGAACTGTTACCCAAGATAGGTTTGTCAGTTCAATCTTAGAATCAAATAATTTTGCTCAGTTTAACGAAATGTGTCAAGAAGGAAAATGTATTTAATTTTTGTTTCTCTCAAACCCCTAAGATTATCTGATGTAGATTTGACCTATATGCATTGTTTACTGGCTGACTATTAGCCCTGGAGCTAATTAATGCCTAATAGATAAGCAATAGACCGTAAAGTAACTTTCTTAGGAACTGAGTGTATATGGACTGAGAGCATCTTGCTCTCAGAATCATTTTGTGCAAGCAGGGATGCTTTTTATGGACTGAGAGCATCTTGCTCTCAGAATCATTTTGTGCAAGCAAGGATGCTTACATTCCATAAGGTATCTTGCTCTCAGAAAACTCCATAAGGTATCTTGCTCTGAGATAGACTTCAGAAAAGACATCTTAGTAATATATTTACCAACGAAAAAGCCCCCTTTCAGGGGGGCAAAAAAGTATTTGATAAACTACTATAGTTTAATTCTTTATAATAAATTAGAATTATACAACTTTTTTTACTTTATTAGCTTTTAAGCAAGCAGCACAAATTTTAATAGTTTTAACTTCACCATTAATATCAGCTCTAATTTTCTGAAGATTTGGGTAAAATCTTCTTTTAGTTGCATTTAAAGCATGACTACGAAGGTTTCCAACAATTGAACCTTTTCCGCATACATCGCATACTCGTGACATAATTCACCTTCCTCATTTTTTTCTATTTATGACAAAAGAATGATATACATATATTTTGACAAGAATTTTGTTCATTTTTTTTTAGATAGACAAATCTGTCCAGAAAAAAATTAGAAACGTCTTCTTTCTCCCAAGAGAATAATATCTTTTAGATTCTTTTTTCTACTAGCATTAATCCATTTTTTCTCAAATTCTTTATTCTGGACAATTTGAGCAATTGCGGAAAGAGATTTCAGGTGAATATTTCTTTCTGACATAGAACCAGCTAGCACAAAGATAGCTTTTACTTCTCTTTGATCTTCAGAAAATTTAATTCCTTGCTTAGATCTGATAAGGATAATTTCAAAGCTGTCTTCCTTTTCTACAATGAGATGAGGAATTGCAACAAAAGGAGTAAGAGCAGTTGAAGCCTGTTGTTCTCTATCATGAAGTTTTCTTAGAATATCTTCTTTTGAGATTGTTAGCTCTTTTTCTAGATGTTCAGCTATGAGGCTAAACAATTGATCTATGCTTATATTATCAGTAATATCCATAACTTCAGCATCCTCAATCAAGGTATCAAATTTATCTTTGGTAATATCATCTCTTTCATAGAGAATACTTTTTAATTCTCCTTCTAAATTGTAAGATGTTAATTTTTTGTTCATAACTCTTTCTATTAAATGAAGGAAAGCATATTCATTATGTTCTTTCTTTTTCCCGTATAAAAGATAAACAAAAAAACCAAAGATTATTAAGCCAAAGCTTATGAGGATGGGGTAGAGTCCCATATCAAAAATCAGCATAATAAAAGCAAAGATGGCTAAAATTTGTGTCCAAGGATATAATGGTGCTTTGAAAGATGGACGATAGTTTTGAATTTTACTTTCTCTTAGGATTATAACAGATAGGTTAGATAGGATATAGTTCATAATAACAACAGTTGAGGCTGCTTTAATTAAAATATCTAATGGAAGTAAGATTGCAAATATTATAAATCCACCAGTTATTAATAGAGAAATAGTGGGTGTGCCAAGTTTTGGAGATATAAATCCTAATGCTTTAGGCATCAAATTATCTCTACTCATAGCCAAGGGATAACGTGAAGCTGACATGATTCCAGCATTGGCTGTTGTGATAAAAGCTAACATTGAAGCTATAAGAATCATATAAAAACCAAAGTTACCTAAGAATAGTTTAGCTGCATTGGCTATAGGAGTTAGATTATTAGGGTCTGCTAAAGTTCTAGGATTTTCTATACCAACAGTAACGATTAACATGCCAGTATAGAGGATAATGGTAACTACTAAAGATGAGATGAGTCCTAAAGGAATATTTCTCTTTGGATTAGTAATTTCTTCTGACATTGATGCTACTTTGATTAGACCACCATATGAAACAAAAACAAATCCTGCTGCTATGAGTACTCCCTTACCTCCATTAAAGGTAAAAGGTTCAAAATGCTGAACATGAACAGATGAGATACCTCCAACTATGTAAATTAACATAATAGAAATAAGGATTACTACTAAAGCTACTTGGAATTTTCCTGCCTCTTTAACTCCTGTTATATTGAGACTTACAAAGAAAAGTGTAATCACTATACCAACAAGAGACCAGGTGGGGGAAGGCAAGGTAAAAAATAATTTGGCTACAGACATTATACCAATAATACCAAAAGCAGATTTTAAGGAGAGGGCAAACCAACTCAATAAGCCTGAAATGGTACCTACTGAAGCTCCAAGACTACGGTTAATAAAGAAGTAGTCTCCTCCAGCTTTAGGCATAGCTGTGGCTAATTCGGAAACAGATAAGACACCTGCAAAAGCAAGCAGACCAGCAATAAAATAGGAAACAAACTCTGAGGGACCAGTCATAGCAAAAGCTAAACCTGGTAAGATAAAGATACCTGAACTTATCATAGCACCAGTGGCTATGGAGAAAATTTCAGGTAATTTAAGAGCTTTCTTGAGGGGCATTGCACCTCCTATCAATTAAAGTTACTTTTCTGTAATTATCAATAATTTCGAAATGAAGTTCAATTCTTTCAGGAGTGATTAAATCTTCAGCAATCTCAGGCCACTCTATGAAAACAATACCTTCGTCAGTAAAATCAGTAATACCTAGCTCTAAAATCTCTTCAGCAGATCCCAATCTGTAGAGATCTAAGTGGAAGATAGTAAAGTCATGACCATCATATTCATTTAATAATACATATGAAGGAGAGCTTACGTAGTCTCTGACACCTAACTCTTGGCAGAAGTTGCTTACGAAATAGGTTTTCCCAGCACCTAATTCTCCGTAGAGAAAATAGATGTTCCCTTTTCTAGCTTCTTTTGCTAGCGATATGGCAAAATTCTTACTTTCTTCTTTATTTTTTAATATGATTTCTTTTTTCATTTTTACCTTTTAATGATTTGATATTTTTATACAAAGTTAATGAGGAGAATCCCCAACAATTCTCCAAAGAGGAAAATTGTTAGGGAAACATTTTTATCTAAACTTATAAATATTAAAGTTTAGTGAAAAATTAAATTTCTATTTCTTAGCTTTTCCTATAGATAGGGGGAGAATCATTTCTTGCATAGATATGCCCCCGTGTTGGAAGGTGCTATTGAACTTCTTTTGATAAGTATGATATGAGTTAGGGTAAACAAAATAGTAGTCTTCTTTAGCAAAAATATAATTTTCTACAATATTTTTTACTGGGAGACCGACTGATTTTGGGTTTTTAACAAAGTAAGCATGCTTATTATTGGCAGTTAAATTTTTACCATCTTTGTACCTAACTGTCTGTGAAGTATCTCTATCTCCTACAACTTGAGTTGCTCTATTAACTCTTATAGAACCATGATCAGTGGTAATAACAATATTAGCACCTTGTTTAGCAATTAGTTTTAATGCTTCATATAAAGGTGAATGAACAAACCAGTGTTTAGTGAAATTTCTTAGCGCTTTTTCATCTGGAATAGTTTCCAGCAGTATTTGATCTTTAGATCTATGGTGTGTTAATAAATCTAAGAAGTTATATACAAGGACAACTAGCTTTTCATTTTGCCAGCTATCGATTTTTCTGATAACAAAATTTCCTTCTTCAATATTGAAAATCTTAACATACTTAGAAGGTACTTCTAGATTCACACCAATATCTTCTAAGTGTTCATCCATTAATTGATGTTCATTGCGGTTGCGACTATTATCTAGGTCAGACGAGTTATCCCAATATTCAGGGAATCTCTTGGCGATATCAATGGGTAGCAAACCACTGAAGATAGAGTTGCGAGAATAAGGAGTTGCAGTAGGTAGGATAGAATAGTATAGTTGCAAATCAATATTAAAGAGTTCTTTGAGATAAGGTTCAATAGCAAGATATTGATCTAATCTAAGGCAGTCTAGAATAATGAAGTAGGTTGGTTTATCTTCTTGGAGAAGAGGCTCAATGTAATTAGAGATAAGGTCAAAAGAAAAGTTAGGTCTCTCATCAGAATTAATCCATTTCTCATAATTCTTTTCCACAAAGCTTGTAAATTCACTGTTACAGCTTTTAATTTGGAGAAAGTGCATTTGCTCTAAACCTGAATCTTCTACTTCTGAAATTCTTAAATCCCAATTACACAAATCTCTATAGATATCATACCAATCCTCAAAGCTGGGATTGTTCATAATAATATCATTAATTTTGCTCACAAATTTGGTATATTGGAGTCCTAGTTGACTCTGAATAATATTAGTTGTCTCAAAAATTTTCTTAATAGACATGATAATCTGGTTAGGGTTTATAGGTTTAATCAGGTAGTCAGCTATCTGATTTGCGATAGCTAAGTCCATAATACCCTCAGCTTCACTTTTGGTAACCATAACTACTTTAATATCTGAATCTATATTTTTTATTCTTTCTAAAGTTTCTAATCCATCTAAGCCTGGCATCATTTCATCTAATAGTACTAGATCAAAATTATTATCTTGAACTTTTTCAATTCCGTCCATTCCATTTGATGCAACATCAACACTATATCCTTTTTTCTCTAAGAACATTACTAAAGGTTTTAGTAGTTCAACTTCATCATCAATCCATAGTATTTTAAGTTCTTTGTTCATATAATCCTCTGATTTTATTATAGTAAATACCCTTGATACTGCAATAGCTTATAGATTATCTCCTTCTACTTGTTCTTCAAATTTTCTTTGTTTCTCTCTAATTATATCATTAATCTTTTCTAGGTCACTATCCTGGAAATAAAGAGCCATCTTATAGTTAAGCTCTTTGCCTGAGCAATTAAAGAATCCCTTCATGTTATCTAGAAATTGTTCAACAAAGACATCTTTAAGGGTCTTTGAATCTTCTCTCTTTTTATCATTAATTTCTTTAATTTTCTCTTTCAAATCTTGATGAGTCATTTCTTCAGCTTGCTTAACCCATTCTTCCTGAACCTCATAGCTGGTGTCTTTAATCAGTGGCTTGATAAGATTTAACCTGTCAAAGCCAATCTCTTTAACAGTCTCACTATCAATATTCATATCTTTAATATAAATATCATAGATGGCTATTAATTTTGAGGCTAAGGTGTTAGACATGTTGTATTCTGATTCAATAAACTCTTTAAAGTTCTTGTAACCCTTGATTTTAAATGTTCTCATTCTTTTCATTTCAGATAGCAACTCTCCCAGAGCTACAAAATCTTCTTCTAATCTATTTTTGATTTGACCTATAGCCTTAAATCTCTCTTCAGGAGTTAAACGCTCGCTTTGATCTGTATTGAATATTTCTGACATAATTAATCCTTATTTAATATTATTTATTATCTTCAAGTGGGAAGTAAATGTGGTCTTTTTGAGGGAAAGTTCCAGCTTTAACTTCCTTACTAAATTCTTGTAATGCTAGAGGTATATCTCTATCTAAATTTGCATATGATTTAACAAACTTGGCAAGATAGTCTGAATTACCTAAAATATCATGATAGACTAAAACCTGGCCATCAGTAAATCTACCAGCACCTATTCCAATAGTTGGAATACTTAATTTCTCACTTATCTCTTTAGCTAAACCCTCGGGAATACCTTCTAAAACTAGCATAAAGGCACCAGCTTTCTCTACTGATATTGCTTCAGCCAAAATTTCTTGATACTTCTTAGGGCTTTTACCCTGTACTTTGTAACCACCAAATTTATGGACTGATTGAGGTGTAAGCCCTAAATGAGCAACAACAGGAATCTCACAATCTACAATTGCTTCAATTGCTTTGATCCGTGAAGGAGAACCACCCTCAAGTTTTACAGCATTAGCCTTCCCTTCAATAATTAAACGGGCAGCATTTTCTTTAGTTTTATTTGTATCTAAATGGTAGGTCATAAAGGGCATATCAGCTACTATGAAAGTATCTCCAGCCCCTCTTCTTACCGCTTTCCCGTGATGAATAATATCAGTTAAAGTTACCTCTAAGGTGTTTTCATAACCTAAAACTACCATGCCTAAACTATCTCCTACAAGTATAATATCACATTCAGACCTTTCTACTAACCTAGCTGAGGGATAATCATAGGCTGTCATCATCACTATTTTTTCATTATTTATCTTCATTTTTTTATATGAATTTACGTTTAACATCTTTTATTATTCTCCGCTATTACTTTCACTATCTCCATCACCTTCTGTAGTATCCATTTCTTGCTCTTCTCGAGCACTGTCTCTTTCATATTGAAGGTCAGATTGGAATTGCCCTTTATCAAAGTATATATCATAAATTAGATCACCAACTTCTGACCAAGCAATGAATCTACCTGCTAGGTAACCGTCTAAAAAATTAGCTTCCATGGCATAAGACCCATCCTCATACCAGGCATAAGCTGGACCAGATAATCTCCCATCTTTCATAGTTTTAAACTGGGAGATTTGCTTATTCTCAAATAAAGAATATGCAGTTCCTGTAAATAGTTGCTTATCTAAATAATACAAGGAATCTCTAATATTTAGTTCTGATAATAATACTGCTTCTGGGGGAAGTTGAAAAGATTCAATAGAATCTGGATTAAGAGACTTTATCTCTGCCAGAGTTACTACATTATCCTTATTGACTTTCCTTAGGGAAGCCTTGCTAATTTCTTGTGACTCTTTAGTTATATCTATATTACCTGACTCTTCTTTATTCATTCTGTTGTTAGAACACCCAACAATGAATAGATAAGAGAAAAATACTAGAAAAAGTATTCTTTTTACCATTAACTCCTCCTTATTAGAGTTTAATAATCCATGATAAAATTATGTAATGATATAATAAGCTATTATCAATAAAGAGTCAATAAATTTATTCTTTTATTTCATTAAAGAATCTAGCTTAGGAATCATCTCATCCATAAATTCTTGATAGCGATCTTCAAAAATAGCTTTTCTAGCCATTCCTACTAGTTCTAGATAGAAGTGCAGACTATGGATTGTTGCTAGTCTTAAACCTAATATCTCGCCAGCATTGAAGAGATGTCTTATGTAAGCTCTGGAAAAGTTTCTGCAGGCATAACAAGTACATTCTTCATCAATAGGACGTGGATCAGCTTTATATCTCCCTGCCTTAATGATTAACTTGCCATTACGGGTAAATATAGTACCTTTGCGAGCATTCCTAGTAGGCATAACGCAGTCGAACATATCAACACCATTAGCAATATTCTTTAAAATATCACTAGGAGTACCCACTCCCATTAAATATCTTGGTTTATCTTGAGGGAGAATTGGGTTTAAAAACTCTGTTACTGCAAACATATCTTGCTTTTCTTCACCAACCGCTAAGCCTCCAATAGAATAACCAGGAAAATCCATTTCCATAAGAGCTTTAGCAGATTCTTCTCTTAGATCTTTATGAATCCCACCTTGAACAATACCAAAAAGAGCTTGTTTATCAGTATTTTTATGAAAATCTTTACCCCTTTTAGCCCATTCTAAGGTAGTTTTTAAAGATTTAGCAACATAATCTTTACTTGCTGGATAAGGAGGGCATTCATCAAAAGACATTATAATGTCTGCACCAATGGCGTTCTGAACTTCAATAGCCTTTTCAGGTGTAAACATATGATATGAGCCATCAAGGTGAGATTGAAACTTTACTCCATCCTTGGTTATCTTTCTTAATCCTGCCAAACTCATGACCTGAAAACCACCGCTATCGGTCAAAATAGGCCTATCCCATCCAATAAACTTATGTAAACCTCCAAACTTTTTAATCAATTCATGGCCTGGTCTCATATATAGATGATAGGTGTTACCTAAGATAATTTGGGCTTGTGTATCTTCAATTAGTTCTTTGGGAGACATTGTTTTTACAGAACCAATAGTTCCCACTGGCATAAATATGGGTGTTTTGATAACCCCATGAGGAGTTGTAAATTGACCAGCTCGGGCATTACCACTCTTTGCTTCTAAAGTATATTTAAAGATAATAAACTCCTTTTAGTTTTTATAATAACGTGAAAATAATCCACTGAAATCAGAATAAAATGCATAGATCATTAATGATAAGAGAAAAAAGATTCCCAACTGCTGAAGAACAAGCTGGGTCTTTAAAGATAATTTCTTACCTCTAATCCCTTCAATAAAACTAAACATTATATGGCCACCATCTAAAACAGGTATAGGTAATAGATTCATAACCATTAAAACAATATTTAAAAATGCAACAAACTGAAGTCCTTTGGCTGCTCCCTCTTTAATATAGTCTCGTCCAGCTGAAAAAATCATTACTGGACCACCAATACTGTTCTTGAGAGATTTGGGTTTTCTTATAATCTGATAGAGACTGACATAATGCATTCCTACAACCGAAGTAGTAGTGGCAATGCCTGAGATAATCGCCTGAGGGAAAGAAAGCCTTTCTTCATACTTAACAGGAAAGTATTGGGTTACTCCAATTAATTTACGATCTTCATTAGGTAACTCCATCTTGGAAAGTTCTTTACTTAAAATCTCACCATCTCTTGCTAATTTAAGTTCAACCTTATCTATATCTTTACTAATCTCTTGATTCATTTCATACCAGTTTTTAACTTCTACTCCATCAACAGAGATTATTTTGTCTCCAGATTTAATACCAGCATTATAAGCTGGACTCTTAGGCATGACTTGACCTACAATAGCTAATATCTCAGGTCTAATTATGGAATAATCAGTCCAATTTGATAAAGTTACATTGGGGATTATTACCCTTTCTTCTTTACCATTCCTCTCTATTAAAAGATTATTCGCTTCCCCTTCTTTTAAGTTTGATATTCCCGAAAACCAACCAAGTACTTGTTCTCCATTTATTTCTAAAATTTTATCTCCAGATTCTAAATAACTAGCTAAAGGGGGATTAACTTGATCTATTATTGGGGAATGATCAGTTATCCTTTGCGTGAACATAAAGGATATGATAAGAATTATCAAAGCAAAAAGTAGATTTGTAAAAGGACCAGCAAAGGCTATGATTGCTCTTTTCCACCAAGGTGAATTAAGAAAGCCATCAGGATCCTCTCCTGCTTGATCTATATTGTCTCCCTTCATTTTTACATAACCACCTAAAGGAATCCAGGAGAGTGAATACTCAACTCCTCCTTTAACAAACTTAAAAATTGGCTTACCAAAACCTACTGAGAACTTCTCTACGGGAATGCCACAAAGTCTGGCGGCTATAAAATGACCACCTTCATGGACCGCAACCAATAAACCTAATACTATTAAAGCTACTATTATTGTTGTTAACAAATTTTCTCCTACTTAATACATTATATTGTCCAAATTAAATTATCTCTATTCAGTCTGCGTGTTTTCTCTTAAGAGAATAACTAGAACACCAAAAGTAAAACTACTAGTTTTTTTGTCAAACTCAAAACTTATAGCAAACATATTTATCTATATATATAGTCTAAGACAATGTTTCTACTTTATCCTGGAGAAGACTGAACAGCTTTGTCTTTGTCGGACGGTGAACAGCCTACCCATCAAAACAGGTAACACCAGCATATCTGCCTGTCAAAACTGGTAACGCCAGCATCCCTGCTGGCATTTTCTTAATACAGGGAGCGCCAGCATCCCTGCTGGCATTTCCTCTTCTGCCAGACATCTAAACTGCAAATCCCTACTTTGCTAAAGCCCTACCCGCCTTTGGGTCGCGGGATTCCAGCCCGCGTTTACGCTGGTGACAAGTGGTTACGGATCCTAGTTTGCCCACCAAAACTAGGAACGCCAGCATCCCTGCTGGCATTTTCCTAATACTGGGAGCGCCAGCATCCTTGGTGGCAATTCCTTCTCTTACCAGGCATCCAAACTGCCAAATCTTTACTTTGCTAAAGCCCTATCCGCCTTTGGGTCGCGGGATTCCAGCCCGCGTTTACGCTGGTGGCAAGTGGTTACGGATCCTAGTCTGCCCACCAAAACTAGGAGCACCAGCATCCCTGCTGGCATTTCCCTTACTTCAAGCACCCAAACTGCCATATCTTTACTTTGCTAAAGCCCTACCCTCCTTTGGGTCGCGGGATTCCAGCCCGCGTTTATGCTGGTGGCAAGTGGTTACGGATCCTAGTCTGCCCACCAAAACTAGGAGCACCAGCATCCCTGCTGGCATTTCCCTTTCTGCCAAGCACCCAAACTGCCAAATCCCTACTTTGCTAAAGCCCTACCCGCCTTTGGGTCGCGGGATTCCAGCCCGCGTTTACGCTGGTGGCAAGTGGTTACGGATCCTAGTCTGCCCACCAAAACTAGGAGCGCCAGCATCCCTGCTGGCATTTTCCTAATACTGGGAGCGCCAGCATCCCTGCTGGCATTTCCTCTTCTGCCAGACAACATCCAAACTGCAAATCCCTACTTTGCTAAAGCCCTACCCGCCTTTGGGTCGCGGGATTCCAGCCCGCGTTTACGCTGGTGACAAGTGGCTACGGATCCTAGTCTGCCCACCGAAACTCCCAAATCCTTACTTTGCTAAAGCCCTACCCGCCTTTGGGTCGCGGGATTCTAGCCCGCGTTTACGCTGGTGACAAGTGGTTACGGATCCTAGTCTGCCCACCAAAACTAGCAGCGCCACCATCCCTGCTGGCATTTTCTTTTCCTCACTCTTTTTCCTGTTTTTTCTCTCAGCATTAGCATTTCTCACTTACCCGTTTTTAAAAAAGCAGACGAAAAACTGTTAATATCAAAAAAAATATCAGATAAAAATAACATAGCATATATGACCATTTTTCAGTAGCTAAAAAGACCAAAATGTCTATGCATTTATCAAGAAAAATTAAAAAAGATAAAAAAAGGTATTGACAAGAATACCCTCTCCAGTAGTTTGACGGAACCAATGCACGGGAATGAAAGTTCCAAAGCAAAGGAAATGATCTTTGAATAATTTTAAAAAGTTAAAAAGTTATAGAGTGAATGAATGAAGTAAACTTGCGAGAGACAGGAACACGATTTATTATAATAATGGAGAGTTTGATCCTGGCTCAGGACGAACGCTGGCGGCGTGGATTAGGCATGCAAGTCGGACGAGAAAGTCTCCTTCGGGAGATTAGTACAGTGGCGGACGGGTGAGTAACGCGTAGATATCTACCTTTAAGTTGGGGACAACTCAGGGAAACCTGAGCTAATACCGAATGTGGCTGCAAAGCTAAAGGGGGCCTTGGCTCCCGCTTAGAGATGAGTCTGCGTCCAATTAGCTAGATGGTGAGGTAATGGCTCACCATGGCGATGATTGGTAGGCGGCTTTAACGAGTGGTCGCCCACACTGGGATTGAGATACGGCCCAGACTCCTACGGGAGGCAGCAGTCGAGAATAGTCTACAATGGGGGAAACCCTGATAGTGCGACGCCGCGTGAACGAAGAAGCTTTTCGGAGTGTAAAGTTCTTTTCTGTATGAGCAATGCTTTATTGTTTAAGAGATAATAGAGAGAGATATTAGTACAGGAATAAGCCACGGCTAACTCCGTGCCAGCAGCCGCGGTAATACGGGGGTGGCAAGCGTTGTCCGGAATTACTAGGCGTAAAGGGCAGGTAGGCGGATATTCAAGTCAGGTGTTAAAGGCATCAGCTCAACTGGTGTACGGCATTTGAAACTGGATATCTAGAGTCAGGTAGAGGTAGATGGAATTCCTAGTGTAGCGGTGGAATGCGCAGAGATTAGGAAGAACACCAAAGGCGAAGGCAATCTACTGGGCCATGACTGACGCTAAACTGCGAAGGTGTGGGTATCAAACAGGATTAGATACCCTGGTAGTCCACACAGTAAACGATATACACTAGATGTCGGGGGTAATATCCTTCGGTGTCGTAGTTAACGCGATAAGTGTATCGCCTGGGGAGTACGATCGCAAGGTTGAAACTCAAAGGAATTGACGGGGGTCCGCACAAGCGGTGGAGCATGTGGTTTAATTCGATGCAACGCGAAGAACCTTACCTGGGCTTGACATACTCGGACGGCTTTAGAGATAGAGCTTTGCCCTTCGGGGAACCGGGATACAGGTGCTGCATGGCTGTCGTCAGCTCGTGCCGTGAGGTGTTGGGTTAAGTCCCGCAACGAGCGCAACCCTTATTTTTAGTTGCCATCATTAAGTTGGGCACTCTAAAGAGACTGCCATAGTAACAATATGGAGGAAGGTGGGGACGACGTCAAGTCATCATGGTCCTTATGTCCAGGGCTACACACGTGCTACAATGGTCGGTACAATGTGCTGCGAGACCGCGAGGTTAAGCGAATCACAAAAAGCCGATCACAGTTCGGATTATAGTCTGCAACTCGACTATATGAAGCTGGAATCGCTAGTAATCGCGTGTCAGCATAACGCGGTGAATACGTTCCCGGACCTTGTACACACCGCCCGTCAAGTCAGCCGAGTTGATTGCACCCGAAGGAGGTGGGCTAACCAGCAATGGGAGCAGCTTACGAAGGTGTGGTTAGCGAGGAGGACTAAGTCGTAACAAGGTAGCCGTACCGGAAGGTGCGGCTGGATCACCTCCTTTTAAAGGAGAAATAGTTTCTTGATAAGTTTACTTTTTCATTCTATAACAAATAAAGGATTTAGTTCTAAGTAAGGGGGCTTGTAGCTCAGTTGGTTAGAGCGCACGCCTGATAAGCGTGAGGTCGGCTGTTCAAATCAGCCCAGGCCCACCATATAATATATTAAATTAGTGGGGGATTAGCTCAGTTGGGAGAGCACCTGCTTTGCAAGCAGGGGGTCAACGGTTCGAGCCCGTTATTCTCCACCATCTTATACTTATATATAACCTAATCAGACTAAATTCCGATACATAAAATTTTACAGTAAATAGAGTGCAATAGAGTGTGTATAATTAATTTTTTGTAAGAGCAAAAGAGCACATGGTGGATGCCTAGGCACCAAATGGCGAAGAAGGACGTGGTTAACTGCGAAAATCCTCGGAGAGCTGTAAGCAAGCTTCGACCCGGGGGTATCCGAATGGGGCAACCCGGCACAAGTAATGTTGTGTCATCCGAAAGGAGGCTAACGAGGGGAACTGAAACATCTTAGTACCCTCAGGAAGAGAAAGTAAAAACGATTTCCTAAGTAGCGGCGAGCGAACGGGAAAGAGCCTAAACCGGTTGAATAATCGGGGTAGTGGGACTACAATATAGAGAAGTAAATGATAGACGAACCCATCTGGGAAGTTGGACCGAAGAAGGTGAAAGTCCTGTAGTTAAAATTGTTTACCATCTTAGTAGTATCCCGAGTAGGTCGGAACACGAGAAATTCCGATTGAATCAGCGAGGACCATCTCGTAAGGCTAAATACGTTTGGTGACCGATAGTGAAACAGTACCGTGAGGGAAAGGTGAAAAGGACCCCGGGAGGGGAGTGAAATAGAACCTGAAACCGTGTGTTTACAAGCAGTCAGAGCTTAATAGCGATGGCGTGCCTTTTGCATAATGAGCCAACGAGTTAATCTAATCAGCGAGGTTAAATATTACAGATATGGAGCCGAAGCGAAAGCGAGTATTAATAGTGCGATTAGTTGATTGGATTAGACCCGAAACCGGGTGATCTACCCATGTCCAGGTTGAAGGTGAGGTAACACTCACTGAAGGACCGAACCAACTGATGTTAAAAAATCAGTGGATGAGATGTGGGTAGGGGTGAAAGGCCAAACAAACCCGGAGATAGCTGGTTCTCTTCGAAACATATTTAGGTATGGCCTTAGATTAATTTATAGGAGGTAGAGCACTGAATGGGCTAGGGGACTCACCAGTTTACTGAACCCAACCAAACTCCGAATGCCTATAAATGATGTCTAGGAGACAGCCCGTGAGGGATAAGCTTCACGGACGAGAGGGAAAGAACCCAGACCACCGGCTAAGGTCCCCAATTTTATGCTAAGTGATTAAGGATGTTTAATTGCATAGACAGCCAGGATGTTGGCTTAGAAGCAGCCACCATTTAAAGAGTGCGTAATAGCTCACTGGTCGAGTGGTAATGCACCGAAGATGATCGGGACTAAAGTATAAAACCGAAGCCGTGGACCGCCACTCATTTATAAATTCTAAATTAATAGTTTAAAGTAGCTATATCTTTATCCAAACTCTTCATTTGAAGTATAAAAATACGTCTGCATTTGAGTTTGAATAAATCTATTAGCTATCTCTTTTAAAAAAAAAAGAGACCAAAAATAAAGATTTACCTTCTTAAGATTTAGTAAGAATGATTAAATAATTAAATTATAAATTATTAAATTAAAGAGTAAATAAAAAGAGTTTATAAGTGAGTGGCGGTGGTAGAAGAGCATTCTAAACAGCAACGAAGGTGTGATGTGAGTCATGCTGGAGCGTTTAGAAGAGACGATGTTGGCATGAGTAACGATAATGTGAGTGAGAAACTCACACGCCGCAAGTCCGAAGTTTCCTCAGTAAAGATAATCTTCTGAGGGTAAGCCGGCCCCTAAGGCGATGCCGAATGGCGCAGCTGATGGGAACCAGGTTAATAATCCTGGGCCTGAGATACAGAGTGATGGAGTGACGCAACTATGCAGCACAGACTACTGTTGGAATAGTAGTTGAGTCTATGTAGGAGAGAATACAGGCAAATCCGTATTTTCAATCCGAGGTAGAGGACGACAGCTTAGCTGATAAAGTGTGTTTATAAGGTTGCCAAGAAATAGCTTCTAAGCGATGAAGTATATCAGACCGTACTGCAAACCGACACAGGTGGACGAGGAGAGTATCCTCAGGCGTTCGAGAGAATTCTGGTTAAGGAACTAGGCAAAATGACCCCGTAACTTCGGGAGAAGGGGTGCTACATTAGTGTGAGTATGTGCAATACAGAGCATGAAGTAGCCGCAGTGAAGAGGCCCAAACGACTGTTTATCAAAAACACAGGTCTGTGCGAAGAAGTAATTCGAAGTATACAGACTGACACCTGCCCGGTGCTGGAAGGTTAAATGGAGAGGTTAGCTGTAAGGCGAAGCTTTGAAATGAAGCCCCAGTAAACGGCGGCCGTAACTATAACGGTCCTAAGGTAGCGAAATTCCTTGTCGGGTAAGTTCCGACCTGCACGAATGGTGTAACGATTTGGGCACTGTCTCAACCAGGAACTCGGTGAAATTGTAATAGCGGTGAAGATACCGCTTACCCGCGAAAGGACGGAAAGACCCCGTGAACCTTTACTGTATCTTGGCATTGTAACTTGGTTTAGTATGTGTAGGATAGGTGGGAGGCTTTGAGACATGGTCGCTAGATTGTGTGGAGCCGTTGTTGAAATACCACCCTTATTAAATTGATTTACTAACGATATGAAAACATATTGGACATTGCCAGGTGGGCAGTTTGACTGGGGCGGTCGCCTCCGAAAAAGTAACGGAGGCTTACCAAGGTTCCCTCAAGATGGTTGGTAATCATCTGCAGAGCATAAAGGTATAAGGGAGCTTGACTGCGAGACTGACGGGTCGAGCAGGTAGGAAACTAGGTCTTAGTGATCCGGCGGTTCTGAATGGAAGGGCCGTTGCTCAAAGGATAAAAGGTACTCCGGGGATAACAGGCTGATACCGCCCAAGAGTTCATATCGACGGCGGTGTTTGGCACCTCGATGTCGGCTCAACTCATCCTGGGGCTGAAGAAGGTCCCAAGGGTTCGGCTGTTCGCCGATTAAAGAGTTACGCGAGCTGGGTTCAGAACGTCGTGAGACAGTTCGGTCCCTATCCTTCGTGGGCGCAGGAGATTTGAGAGGATCTTCATTTAGTACGAGAGGACCGGTGTGGACGAACCTCTGGTGTATCGGTTGTGGCGCCAGCTGCATTGCCGAGTAGCTAAGTTCGGAATGGATAACCGCTGAAAGCATCTAAGCGGGAAGCCAACCTCAAGATTAGATCTCCCCTTAGAGTCATTGGAGACTACAATGTATATAGGTCACAGGTGTACGCATGGCAACATGTTCAGCCGAGTGATACTAATAACTCGATCGTCTTACTTAATATTTTTTATATACACTCTATTATCTCTTACTGTTTAACAACAGTAAGAGAAATGAAAAATTAATAATGAAAAATGAAAAATGAAAGAATAAGAATCATTTTAAAATTAATTATTCAGGCACGACAAACTAAGTAAAATAAACATTTTTGACAGGGGTCAAAGATGGTGGTAATAGCAGTGAGGCTACACCTGTTCCCATTCCGAACACAGAAGTTAAGCTCACTCACGTCGATGATACTGCACTGGCAACGGTGTGGGAAAGTAGATAGCCGCCATCTTTGACCCCTGCTTTTTTTTAGTGAAAAATGAAGAATAAAAAATGAAAAATTGTAGTAT
Source organism: Cloacimonadales bacterium (SeqCode) (assembly GCA_963663475.2). Lineage (GTDB taxonomy): Bacteria > Cloacimonadota > Cloacimonadia > Cloacimonadales > JAFGVF01 > JAEKNW01. The sequence goes on from CAXXJV010000001.1 coordinate 989,260, forward strand.
TGCTTCGCAATGATATTTGATATAATTTAAGGGGGAAAAGATGGAACTACTTCAGGCTGGCCATCTTTGACCCCTGCTTTTTTTATTTAAAAAAGATTGAAAAATGAAAAATGAAAAGTGAAAAGTGACGGGAGTTGCTCACGAAGTAGCGACTTCCGACAAGTTTTCTTTCTTTCTATCGCCGAAGTCCCTTGCCTAGGGCTGAGGAACTCCGGTCTCTACTTCAGGCTGGCCATTCTTTCTTTCGCCCGAAGTCCCTTGCCTAAGGATGAGGAACTCTGGTCTCCAGCTAAAAGTAGGCTCAAGTTCAAGTCAGGGATAAGTCTTGAATCCCCAAAAAGGGATAAATAGTTTAGCCCAGGGTAAATTCCTGAAGGGAATGCAACCCTGGGTACTGGTGATGAAAACAAAGCCTAACCTGAAAGAAAGGGTTAAATAACGAAGGGGAATGTTTACTCTCCCCGCCTTACGGCACCCCTCTCATACCGCTCTTACGAGCTGAAAGGGGAATTGTTTACTCTCCCCGCCTTACGGCACCCCTCTCACACCGCTCTTACGAGCTGAAAGGGGATTGTTGTTGTAGATGGAAGTTTAAACTGGTACACAAATGGCAGTTTAATCTGGTACAGTTTTCAGGAGTAAAAAAGTAAAAATTCCTGGAGACAATATGAAAGGAGCCAAAGTGTATCATGCAATCAAGTCGTTAAGCAAAGCAGGTAATAGTGTAAGAGATATAGCCAAGCAGTTAAAAGTATCTAAAACAACTGTTTTACGCTATTTAAATGTACCTGATAATGAAGTAGAAGAGCTTTTAACAAAAGTTAGAAGACCGAGTGTTTTAGAAGTTCACAGAGAAGCAATAACTCAGAAAATATCATCAAATCCAAAGATGAGACTAAGCAAATTATACAAAATATTTAAGAGAGATTATGAAGATTTACAGATAAGTCAAAGAGGTTTTTTTAATTTTTCTAAAAGAATTAAAGAGAGCTTAGAACTACCAACAAAAAGATATTACAAAGTCGTAAGTTATAAGCCAGGGATTCAGATGCAAGTAGATCCTGGAGAATGTTATATTAAACTATCAAATAAAGAGCGGAAAAAGATATATTTTTGCGTGTTTAAATATTGCTATTCAAGAATGACTTTTGTGCATTTCCAGTTTAAGCCATATAATACAGATGATTTTATTAGTGCTCATAAAGAATGTTTTGAATATTACGGATATATACCAGAGACAATGATTTATGATCAAACAAAACTAGTAGTAATCAAAGAAATATATAGAGAGGTTACTTATAATAGTAAGTTTTTCCAATTTATGAACAATCTATCAATAAATCCATATTCTTGTGAGGGTTATGATCCTGAGAGTAAGGGATTAGTTGAAAGAGCAGTTAGAGAAGTAAAAGAAGATTTTCTTTATGGTGAAGTTTTTAGTGGTTTGTCAGAAGTAAGAGTTAGAGCAAAAGATTGGTTTGAAGAGGTTAATAATCGAATTCACAGTTCCTTAAATGAAACTCCACGCAATATGTTTAAAGAAGAAGAGAAGATCCTTAGATCCTATAATTTATATATCGAAGAACTTAGAAAAGTAGATAAAACAGGATTAATATCCTGGAAAAGAAATAAATATTCTGTACCTTATCTCTATCAGCAAAAGAGTGTATATGTAAGAGAGAATGGAACTTCTTTGGAAATATTAGATACTAAGAGTAGAAAAAAAGTTGCTTCTCACAGATTATCACAAGAAAAAAGAAGACCTATTATATCTCAATGTCATTATATCGATTATTCTCAAACAATTGAGAAATTAAAAGAAGAAATTAAGGCATTATTCCCCAATAAGATTAATATCTCCATTTTGCTAGATTCTCTTATTTCAAACAACAGCAAAAATCCAAGAGAGCAACTTTTAGCATTACTTAAATTTATTAATAATAATAAACATCTTAATTGGTCAATAATAATTTCCAAAGTTCTTAAATTAGAAGATATAAGAGCAACTAAAATTGAAAGTATAGTTAATGAAGAAAACAAAAAATACAAATTGCTAAACATCAAAAAGGCTAATTCATACAATCAAGAAAACACTAAAAAATCTTTAATTCAAAGAGATTTATCAATATATGATAGGATAATAAAATGATAGAAAATTTAAGGAAAAATTTATTAAGAATTAGATGCAGACATACAATTAATAATTTAGAATCATATTTAAAATATGCACAAGATAAAGAATTATCATATCTTAGTTTTTTATCTTATGTTATTGAAAATGAATGCAATAGCAGAAATCAGACATTGATATCTTTGCAATTAAGAAGGGCAAATTTCCCAATATTAAAGAATTTTGATGAGTTCGATTTTAAATATCAGCATTCAGTAACTAAAAGAATGATAACAGAGTGGAAGGAGTTTAATTGGATCGATAACAGAGAAAACAAAATATTAATGGGACCTCCAGGGGTTGGTAAGACGCATATATCTATTGCCTTGGGATATGAAGCTATTTTGAAAGGATACAAGGTAATATTTTACAATATGAATGAATTAATCGATGAAATGATTATAGCCAATAATGAAAATGATTTTAAAAAGTGGATATCTAAATTAGTAAAAAATGATTTAATCATTATTGATGAAATAGGATATTTACCTATTAAGGCAGTTAATGCAAGTTTATTCTTTAAGCTTGTTAATGAACTTTATGAATTCAGATCAGTCATAATAACCTCAAACAGACTTTTTCAAGAATGGGGAGAATCTTTTGGAGATAATGTTATCACTACAGCAATAGTCGACAGATTAGTCCATCATGCTGAAACTATCCTGATCGATGGAAATAGCTATCGAATGAAAGGAAAAATGTAGAAAAAAATTGTTTACAACAGTGTACCAGTTATGACTTCCAAAAGTGTACCAGTTTAAACTTCCATTGACAGTTGTACTCAGTCCGAAGAAGTCTATAAGCTACGACTGGAGTGAGGGTAGTTGCTCACGAAGAAGCGACTTCCGACAAGTTTCTTGGCCCAAAGTCCCTTGCCTAGTGCTGAGTAACTCTGGTCTGCTCCTTTTGGTAAAAAGTGACCAATTAATCGTTAACACTGTAAAAAATCTTTAGGATAATTTCAACGCTTTCTAACAATGATAAATCGGCTTTTAAAATAATTCTCAAAATACAAAAAAAAAACTTTACTAAATAGAAGGATATTTACATTTATACTTTAAAAGAGATTTAAATAAAAAATGTGGAGGAACTATGCCTCAAATGATGAGGAAAATAATGCTAATAGCCATGTTAATGGTCTTTAGTACTATAATCACAGCCCAGACTTCATTAATAAGAAACATCCGTGTAGAAGGAAATGTTAATATAGATGATTCATTAATTTTAACTGTTTCAAAGGTAAAAATTGGTGATTTCGTTGATTATTCCAAAGTATCTGAAACTATCCAAAGTTTATATGCCTTAGAAGTCTTTAACAATATCTATATCGAAAAAGAAAATATCTCAACAGGTGTTGAGTTAGTTATTAATGTTGAAGAGTATCCTGTTGTTGAAAGTGTCAAATTCAAAGGCAACAAGAAGTATAGTGATTCTGCATTAAAAGAATTTGTTCTTCTTAGAAAAGGTAGCTACTATTCCGAGTTTTTGAAAAACAAAGTAAGGAGACAGATAACTCAAAAGTATACAGAAAAAGCTTATAATAATGTAAGCATAGATTATCAGGTAGAAAACTTAGATAGTAATAGGGTTAATGTGACAGTACTTATCGATGATGGTGAAAAGATTAGAGTTAATAAAATTACTTTTCATGGGAACAGTGATATCCCTAGTAAAAAACTTCGTAAGAAGATGAAGACAAAGACAACTAATCTCTTCAGATCTGGTAAGTTTGAACAGGAACAATTTGAAACAGATTTACAAGCAATAGAAGACTATTATCAAGAGTTAGGTTATATCAACGCTAAGATAACTAAACATGAAGTAAAGACAGTTGAAGATAGGTTTATCCAAATAGATATTTACCTAAATGAGGGAGAACAATACAACTACGGAGATGTTCTTGTAACAGGAAATAAATTCTTCACAGAAGAAGAAATTATGGAAGTTCTCGAATTTGACGAAGATGAACCATTCAATATGCAAGAATTTAATTCACGTCAAGACCAGATAAGAGAAATGTACTCAGAAGAGGGTTTTATTTATAGCTCTATTGAACCTCAATTAATTATGAATGAGGATAAAGTAGATATTCAAATAAATATTGATGAACAAATCAGAGCCAAGGTTAGAAAGATACATATCACTGGTAATCGTGGAACTAAAGAAAAGATTATTAGAAGAAAACTAGCTGTTCATCCAGGAGACTTCTTTAAAAGATCACAGATTTTATTAACCCAGCAAAATATCTATAATTTAGGGCTTTTTGAACCTAATATTGGTATAGAACCTAAACCAATTAATTCTAAAGGTGATGTTGATTTATACTTTAATGTTGAAGATAAAACTTCTGGTTCAGCAAATGGTGGTGTTGGTTATAATAGTGTGGATGGTTTTGTAGGTCAATTAAGCTTATCTCATAATAATATTATGGGTAATAACTGGCAATCAAGTATATCTTATGAATTCGGTGGTTCTACTCAGAATGTCCAGTTTAGTTTTACCAACCCTTATACTTTTGATACTAATACTTTAACAGGATTTTCTGTATATAATACAAAAAGAGAATGGGATGATTATTATTATGAAATCCTAACTCGTGGTGGATCTGTAAGAATAGGAAGACCTATGAAGTTTATCAACAAAACTCAAGCAATTCTAGCCTATTCTTATTACTCAAAAAAATATACTATAACCGATATTGAACAGGTTGAAGCTAATAATAATCAAAGTTTGTTAGAACTTGACCCTTTAGGTTGGAGAAATACCAGCTCTTTAGGTTTAACTATTTCTAGAGACTCTAGAGATAATGTTTTCTTCCCTACTAAAGGTTCGCAGATAACTATTTATAATGAACTAGCAGGTGGTTTTCTAGGTGGTAATTTCGATTACTATAAATTCATCTCTCAAGTAAGTTTCTATACTGAAACTTATTACAAATTTGTCTTAAGGAATAAATGGAGATTTGGCTACGTAACTTCATTCGGGCAATCAGCTTCTGTTCCACCAGATGAAAGATTCTACTTAGGAGGAACTGGTCCTGATGGTATTAGAGGTTATGGAGATAGATCTATAGGACCTAGTGATGGTGGTACTAGAGAAATTCTCTATTCTTCCGAACTGGCTTATCCAATTGGGGGAGACCAGCTAACTATTCTTTCCTTCTTAGATGCAGGAAATAGCTATAACTCACTTAATGATTTTAATTTCTTAGACTTTAAGAAAGGCGCAGGATTTGGTATTAGAATTAGAACGCCAATGGGACTTATTGGCTTTGATTATGCTTGGTCTTTTGCTAATGAAGAATGGCAGCCTCACTTTCAATTCGGAACTACTTTCTAGAGGTAAAAATGAACTATAAGCATCTGTTTGGACCTGTAATCTCAAGGAGATTAGGAGTATCTCTTGGGGTTGATGTTGTACCTTATAAGTATTGCTCAATGAACTGCATATACTGTGAGGTTGGAGCAACTACTCATCTTATAAATGAACCAGAAAATTTAGTGGATTTAGACGACGTAATCAAAGAATTAAAAGATTATATTTCTAAAAACCCTAAACTTGATTATATAACTTTTTCTGGAGCAGGAGAACCCTTGCTCTACTCAAAAATTGGTCAGTTGATTAATTACATAAAGGAAACTTACCCCCAATATAAGTTGGCTCTAATAACGAATAGCTCACATCTTAACAGACCAGATATTAGTCAGGATCTATTGAAACTAGATATGATAATGCCATCTTTAGATGCAGTAGATCAAAGCACTTTCCAAGCTATTAATCGTCCTCATGAAGATATTAAAGTCTCTGAAATTATAAAAAATCTTATAACTTTTAACAAGACCTTCCCAGGTGAAATGTGGCTTGAGATTTTCTTTGTGCCTGAACTTAATGATTCTCCAGAAGAGTTAGCTAGAATGAGTCAAGTCATTAAAGAAATTAATCCTGAAAGAGTGCAATTAAATGCTCTTGATAGACCTGGTACTGAAGCTTGGGTTAGACAGGAAGATAGAATTAAACTAGAAGAGATTAAGGCTTACTTTGAGTCTGCTTTACCTCAAAATATTATGGTTGAGATTATAAAAAAGGTAGATAAAAAGCTTTATGATGAAAACTCAACTTCTTTAGAAATAGAGGAGAAGATCATTTCAACAATAAAAAGACGACCTTGCACAGCTCAAGATATGAGCCAAATGTTTAGTGTTCACATAAATGCGATCAATAAAGTTCTTCATAAATTGATTGAAGAAAAGAAAATAGAAGGTCTGCATCAAGAAAGAGGCATCTTCTATAAACTCTTAGGATAATTGTGAAAATAAGTGCTATTATAACTGCTGGTGGTTGTGGTAAGAGGTTACCAGGAAAAGTAAAAAAGCAGTTTCTTCTTTTAGATGATAAGCCAATACTTTTTCATACTATAGAAAGGTTCTTGACAAAAAAAATCATCTCCGAGATTATTATATCTCTGCCACCTGATGATTATATTCACCAAAGTGAATTGATAAAAGACTGCTATGGTAAGACTAAACTGAAGTTTGTTAAGGGAGGAAAAGAAAGGCAGGATTCTGTCTATAATGCCCTATTAGCCTGTGATCCTGATTGTGATATTGTTTTAATACATGATGGAGTTAGACCTTTTTTCGGGTCTGGTCTTATAGAAGAAATGATTAAAGAAGTTAAAATAGGAAGGGGAGTAATACCTGTAAGCAAGGTGAAATTCACAATTAAAGAATGTGAAGAAGGATTTGTGAGCAGGACTATCCCGAGAGATAAATTATATAATGTTCATACACCACAATGTTTTGATTATCAAGACATCTTAGAATTGAACAAACAGATGATGAGAGATGACATACTCTTTACTGATGATGCTTCCCTATATGAAATGATGGGGCTAGAAGTAAAAACTGTAAGAGAAACTGACTATAACATTAAGATAACAACACAAGAAGATCTTTTATATGCAGAATTCTTGTTGTCTAAGCTTAAGTATTAAAAATTGTATACGGAGATTTAATGAAGAGATTTATTAAGAAGTTTGAAAATAGTAAATTAAATATTCCAATTCCTGTTTTGGGACTTGGTTGCGGTGTTTTGGGTTTAAGTTTAAATAAGATATCTGTTGATATTGGTAAATATGCATCTACACTACTTAGGGCCTTAGAGTATAGAGGTTATGATTCTACTGGGGCTGTTTTTCAAAATAAAAAAGATATTACACTATTAAAAGATGTGGGAGCTCCAAGTACTTTAGTAAAAACCCTAGGGATCGAAAAGCAGGCAGGTAAAATATTTTGTGGTCAAGTTCGTTGGGCAACTTTTGGGCAAGTTGATAAAAAGAACGCCCAACCTCATTGGGTTAAATGTAAAAGGGAACTCTATGGAGCTCATAATGGTAACATTACTAATACACGTGACTTAAGGGAGTTTTTGTTAGCTGAAGGCCATAATGTTGTTTCTGATAATGATGGGGAAATGTTGGTTCATACTGTAGAACACTATTTCGATATTGAATTAGGTAAACATAAAGAAGCAGACCAGAATAATGCAGAAATCAGAAAAGAAGCTATGCGTAAAGCTATTGTACAAGCTGGTAAAAAAGCAGTTGGCTCTTATGCTGCTGTAGTCTGTGATCCTATTACTGAAGTTTCTTGGGCAATTAAATCTGGTTCTTCTCTCTATTTTGGTATGGGTGAGATTGATGGACACAAGTTTGGTTTAGCTTCCTCAGATTTAACTGCAGTTTTGCGTTTTACTAAAATGCTTGTTAATTTAAGAGAAGGAGAGTTTGTTGAATATACCTCAGAAGGCTATCAACTTTTTGCTCAAAAACCTCTATGTTTCAAGAAAGTTGGTGAGAAAGATGAGTGTTATGAACCAGGTGATAAGATTAAGAAAGAACTTGTTAGATCAAAATTAAGGGCTGAAGACACTGAACTTCTTCCCCAATATGATTATTTCATGGAACAAGAGATTCAATCTCAACCTGAATCCACAGGTAAGCTTATCAAGATTTACCAAGGTGGCTCTAACACTGGTAGGAGAATGATAGAATTCTTAAAGAGAGAAGATATCTTTACAAGTATAGAAAAACTTTCTCATGATATTGCTAAGGTGGAAGACTTTGAAAAAAAGAAAAAGCATTTTGATAAGTTTTTAAATGATAAAAAATCAGATGAATATTATGAAAAGGTTAAAGATGGATATCAATCTATCTATGATGTTTTAGTTAAAGAAGATTTTGAAAACAAGTATTTATTCTCTGAAGAGAAAAATTTGCTCATTGAGCTTATGAATGGCGGTTTTTCAAAGAAAAAATTACTTATTATCAAGGCATTAGATAGCTATTATGAAGATATAGAAAATAACCTCTACCAAAAGAATGTGAATGATTTTATCAAACTTCTTGAAAACACAAAGAAAAATAAAGGTGTAACTTATTCTATAGCCTGTGGTACTTCCTATAACGCTACTAAGGTTGCTGCCCTTTTCTTTAACGAAATAGCTGGTGTGGAAATTATTCCAATTCTTCCTGGTGATTTCCGAGGTGAGTACTCTAACAGTTTGAAAGATCATGATTTAATAATTGGTGTTTCTCAAAGCGGAGAAACAAAAGATTTAATTGATATCTTTAATGATATTGATGCATCAGGTTTAAACATAGGAAAAGTTGTGGTAGTGAATAATATGAATTCAACTCTTGGACAAGAGAAGAGTGATGTCGCTATTCCTATTCATTGTGGACCAGAAATTGCTGTTCCAGCTACGAAAAGTTTCATGAATCAACTTACTGTCTTTTATTATCTAGCTATCAAAACAGCTGAAAGAATGTTAGAGCTAGAAAGAGCTACAATGGAAAAAGCAGAAATTTGGGAAAAAGAACATATAATAGCTTATCGTAAAAAGACTCTTAAAGATATTCCTCTCTTATTGAAGGAAACTATATCAACTACCAAAGAACAAATAACTTATGTAGCAAACAAAACATATATGGAACCTTCAATGCATTTGCTTGCTACCAAGATATCAGGGGTTGCTTTTGAGGGAGCTTTAAAAATTAGAGAAACTGTGCTTAACCATACAGAAGGAAGAGAAGCTTCTGAATTCAAACATGGACCTAACACTATTCTAGGAAAAAATACTATATTTGGATTGAAGAATGTTAAAAAATTACTCAAAAAGATAAATCTATTACATGATTTAGTAGCAGCAAATGCTGATAAATATAACTTGATCCCAGATGATACTATGGCTTTAAACAAGGCTATTACTAGTTATATCTTTGATAGAACTTTCCCTTTTAATTTATCAACTAATGCTACAGAACTCTTTAAGAAACTTGTCTCTGAAATAGATTTCTTCGATGAATTATATAGAAATTATCCACTTGTATATATTACAGGTCCTGAGGAAAGAGATATTAACTTAACAATATCTCAAATAAATACCCATAAAATTAGAGGAGCAGATACCTTTATTATTGCTGAAGAGAATGATAAACTTATGGATAATGCTCGCTTGAATCCTTTTGGAGATAGTAAATATTATGGATGGGGTTATATACCTCTACCTAAAACTGGTGATACATTAATGACTTGTTTCTCAGCATCTATAGCTTTGCAATTGCTTGCTCTAGCTATGAGTATTAAAAAAATGGAATACTTAGATAGATTAGGCATGGTTGAGCATGGTGTGCACCCTGATGTGCCTAAAAATGTATCAAAATCTATCACTGTTGATTAATATCTAAAAATAATTCTTGACATTTAGTTAACTTTATAAACTATAGGTCTAATATTAAAAAATAAATAAAAAGGAGATGCAGAATGATTAACTTAAGCATTAAAAATAATGTTAAATTAAGAAGTAATTAATCTGCACTGATACCTTGAAACATATTTAAGTTATGGGATCAGTGGAGTTTGAAAACTATGCTGATCCTATTATTGCGTCAAATTTTACCCGGAATCTTGTCCAATATGGATTAGCATTCCGGGTTTCTTTTTTCCGGGGATTTACTTAGAATAAGAAGGAGAAAATATGTCTAAAGATAAATTATTAGAAAGTGATAATGAGATTATTCTTGATCCCAATCAAGCAATATTGATAGGAGTATGCTTACAAAAAGAAGATCTAAATGATAAAGAAAAATCATTAGATGAACTTGAGTTATTAGCTAAGACAGCTGGACTTCGTTCAGTTTATAAGAGAATACAGAAACGTGATAAAATAGATGGTGGAACTTTCGTAGGAAAGGGTTTTTTACTTGAGATTAAAGAATTAGCTAAAGAATTAAATGCTGGTTTGATAATCTTTGACAACGAGTTATCACCAACCCAAGGAAGAAATGTGTCTGAGATTCTAGAATTAGAAGTTAGTGATAGAACAGAGATTATTCTCAACATCTTCCATCATCATGCTCAAACACATGAAGCTGCTTTACAAGTGGAGTTAGCTGAACTGAATTATCAGTTACCACGTTTAAAGAAACTGTGGTCTCACTTTGAAGGAAGTAGAGTTGCAGCTAGTGGAGGAAGTCAAGGTGGAGGTTCTGCTGCACGTGGTAGTGGTGAAACTCAGCTAGAGCTAGATAAGAGAATTATCAGAAATCAAATAGTAACTATCGAGAAGAAGTTAAAATCTATTATGACTCAAAAAGATACTCAAAGTAAGCAGAGAGCAAATCTTAAACGGGTATGTTTAGTAGGTTATACTAATGCAGGTAAGTCAACATTATTTAATCAATTAACTGATGCAGGAGTATTAGCTGAAGACAAACTTTTTGCTACCTTAGGTTCAACAGTTAGAATGTTGAAGTTAGATAGAGGCAAAGAGATAGTTTTATCAGATACTGTAGGATTCATATCGCAATTACCTCACCACCTGGTAGCATCTTTTAGGGCTACACTTAAGGAGGTAACAGAAGCAGATTTACTTTTACATACGGTTGATGTTTCAGATCCTCGATTTGAGTTTTATATAGCTGAAGTGGAAAAAGTACTTGATTCTATTGGGGCCAAAGATATTAAGAGTCTCTTGGTCTTTAATAAAATTGATAAACTTGAAGCTACAAAATTAGCTTTTCTCAGGGATAGATTTCCTCAAGCTGTTTTTATTTCAGCTCTTGATAGTAGTAATATCGAAGTCTTAACTAGTAAAATAGAAAACGAACTTCATAATTATGCAACATATCAGCTTTTTATTCCCTTTGTGGAACAGAAAAGTGCTTCTGACTTAGAAAAGTTAGGCCAGATAGTTAATAAAAAATATGAAGCTCAGGGGACAGAGTTTGTTGCAATCTTAAATGAAGAGGATGTTAGATTCTTCAGGAAGTTTTTGAGATATTCTGTTCAAGATTTTTATCCAAATATTTAGACTATTCTTAGCAGAATAATGCTGAGATTAAAATAATCTTTAACGTCGTTAATCAATCTACATTTAGCTACCTTCATTCAATAATATTGGATGAAGGTAGTTTTTTGCTTGTGAATATATTCTCTTGACGTTTTTTCTTCTCATAAAATTATAAGCTATCAATCATAAGAGGATTAAAATGGAAAAGATTAAAATTGATTTATCTAACTTAAGCAAGATATTCCCACAAGAGTTTACAGAAGGTCAAAAAGCTAAAGCTCAGACTCTTTTTCTCAAGAAGTTATCTGAAAAAGCCCACAGATTTTATGGGGGTAAGATGCAAACACTACCAAAAGCAGGTCTTTATGGCTTCAATTGGTTCAATGTTTGGTATACACCAGGAGTATCACAAGTATCGACTACTTTAAGAGATAATCCTATTGAAGCTTATAATATGAGTAACAAGGGCAATCTAGTAGCAGTTGTCTCAGATTCTACTCGTGTTTTAGGTGATGGTGATTGTGGTAAGTATGGCGGATTAGGGGTTATGGAAGGTAAGGCTTTTTTAATGAAATATTTAGGTGGCATTGATGCGCTAGCTCTTTGTATTAACAATCGAGACAAAGATGGTCAGCCAAATCCTGATAAAGTGATTGATTTTGTAAAAATGCTTGAACCTTCATTTGGGGCAGTTAATTTAGAAGATATTTCTCAACCTAATTGCTATAAGGTCTTAGATGAACTAAGAAATGATTGTGAAATTCCTGTTTGGCATGATGATGCTCAAGGTACTGCTTCAGTAACCTTAGCAGGATTAATTAATGCTTTGAAATTGGCAGATAAAAAGATAGATCAAGTAAAAACAGTATTAATGGGGGCAGGGGCAGCTAACTCTACAATTGCTAAGATTCTCATGACAGCAGGTATGCCTGGAGAAAACATGGTGATTTTTGATGCTCAAGGAGCTTTATCTACTGAGAGAAATGATTTTGCAGAAGATGCATTATCTTATCGGCAATGGGAACTCTGTCAAAAAACTAATCCTCATAAAATTAAAGATATTACTAAGGCTATGCAGGGGGCTGATGTACTGATTGCAGTTTCCAAGCCTGGTCCTGATACAGTTAAGCCTGAATGGATTAAGACAATGAGTGAAAAAGCTATTGTTTTTACTTGTGCCAATCCTATTCCTGAAATCTATCCTTATGCAGCTAAAGAGGCTGGAGCTTACATAGTTGCTACTGGTAGAGGAGACTTTCCTAATCAAGTCAATAATTCACTTGGCTTTCCTGGTATTTTAAAAGGTGCTCTTACTGTTCAAGCAAGTAAAATTACAGACAATATGGCAATTGCAGCAGCCTATTCATTGGCTAATTATGCAGAGAAAAGGGGTATTACTCCAGACAATATTATCCCCACAATGGATGAGACAGAGGTCTTTCCTCAAGAAGCAGCTGATGTTGCTATGCAGGCAATTAAAGATGGAGTAGCTAGAAGACATCTTAGTCATGAAGAGGTCTTTAATATTGCTAAAAATGACATCCAAGAAGCAAGAGATACCATGAAACTTCTTATGGAACAGGGAATGATAAAGCAGCCACCTTTGGAGATGCTAGAAGAAGTATTAACATGGACAATCTCGCAGATTAGATAATAAAAAGATGATTAAAGGTTTTCCAAAATTAGCTGTCATAGTCTTTTTGACTATCTTAGTCTTTGCTCTCTACACTTTACTTATTCCCAAATATAATTATAGTAAGCTGTTTAAGCAGGGTAATGATTCTCTACTAGTTCTTGCTTCAGATATTACTCAAAGAGACTCATTACAATCTAGTAAGCTTCAAGAAGAGTCAAAGCCTAAAAAGAAGAAAAAAAAGTATGTTAAGAAAATTAAGCCAGTTTCTTTTGATGAGATTATTGGTGGAGATAATTTTACTAACATAAAACCATTTTTTTCTAAGTTAAAGAAGCTAGATAAAAATGAGAAGGTAAAAGTCAGAATAGCTTATTTTGGGGATTCCATTACTGAATCTGATTTAGCAACTAATCGTTTGAGAAGTGTTTGGCAAGATAGTCTTGGAGGTAAAGGTATTGGATTTCTGCCTGCTGTTTCTAAGTTAAGTCAATATAGGGCATCAATCAAGCATACTTATAGCAATAACTGGAAAGAGTATTCTATAAGCAGAAAGCAAGATAGAGCATATCCTCTGGGTCTCTTTGGCAATGTTGCGGTTCCCTCTCAAATTAAAATGGATTCTTTAGGGATTGACACTAGTAGTGTCAGTTGGCATTCATTTAGTATGATGGAGGGGAACTGGTTAGCAAAGCCTACATTAATGGTTTTAAACCCTAAAGCTCCTTTGGAGATTGAATATTTAGCAAATCGAGATACATTAAGAAAAACTATTAAGGTCAGCGATAAACTTCAGTTTATTTCTCTTAGTGATTCCTTGTTAAAATACTTATCTATTTCTTACTATCCCCAAGATACTACATATGTATATGGACTTGATTTTAGTGATAATAAAGGGATTTATTTAGATAATTACTCACTGAGAGGCAATAAAGGAAATAATTTCCTCTACTTAGAAAAATCTATTCTTGAACAAGCATTTGCCTTTTTTAATTATGACCTGCTTATCTTACATTATGGTGCTAATGTAACAGACCCAATTATGAAAGATTATAGCTGGTATAGAATCTCGATGAAGAAGAATATCAGGTATTTGAAAGAGACTTTACAGGAAACACCAATAATTCTATTTAGCGTAGGTGATAGGGGGGCTATGAAAGATTCTTTATGGCTTTCTTCACCTGATTTACCTTACTTAATCAAAGAACAAAAGAGAATTGCTAAAGACACTGATATTGGTTTCTTCAATGTTTTTACTGCCTTGGGAGGAGAAAATAGTAATGTTAAACTGGAAAAAAATAAAATCTTAACTCCAGACCATACTCACTTCACTCGTAAAGGAGCTAGGTATTTTGGAGACTTATTATATAATAAATTTAATGATGAATATCTCAAATTCTTGGAAAATAAATGATGTTGGATAAAATACTAAACTTTTTTACTTATGATTCTGCCAATCCAATTCAGTTTAATTCACCTGCTTTTTTAGTTTTCATAAGTCTTGTTTTTATTGGCTATCCTTATGTTGTTAGAAAAATAAAAGTTAGAACTATTTATCTTCTCTTATTTTCTCTCTTTTTCTTTTATAAAACTTCAGGAGTATTTTGGCTACTTCTCGTAGGAACAGGCCTGATAAACTTCATATTAGGTAAGTTAATCTACAATAATAGGAAAGATGCTAAAATTTATTTAATTCTGAGTATAATCTGGAATCTAGCCTCTCTCTCTTATTTTAAATATACTAATTATGTTATAGATGCCTTTAATGCTATGAGTGGCAGCCAAATTAATCCTCTAGATATTGTATTTCCAGCAGGAATATCCTTCTTTACTTTTCAAACAATGAGCTATACTATAGATATTTATCGAAAAAAACTCAAAGCTATTAATAGTTTTTTGGATTTTGCTTTCTTTGTTAGCTTCTTCCCACAATTAGTTGCTGGCCCTATTGTTCGAGCTGCAGATTTTCTACCCCAGATTAATAAGAAAAAAACACTATCTAATAAAGATATTTCTCAAGCCCTATTACTTATCTTAAATGGACTCTTCAAGAAAATGTTAATTGCTGATTTCTTGGCTCTCCATTATATCCAGAATGTCTTTGCTAACCCTACAGCTTTTGACGGATTTACAAATCTTATAGCTGTTTATGCCTATGCTATTAAAATATATTGCGACTTTTCTGCCTATTCTGATATGGCTATTGGACTAGCTAAATTATTGGGTTTTAACTTACTAGAAAACTTTAATTTCCCTTATAGAGCTACTTCGGTAAAAGACTTTTGGGCAAGATGGCATATCTCACTTTCCACTTGGCTACGTGATTATCTCTATATCCCTCTTGGAGGAAATAGGAAAGGTAATGTCTATTTAAACCTCATGATTACTATGCTTCTAGGAGGACTTTGGCATGTTAGACCAAATGCCTTTTGGACATATATCACCTGGGGTGCTTTACATGGAATAGCCTTAATTATCCATAGAATATGGGCAAAAACTAGTTTAGCTACTTTTATCAACAAGAAACAAGTTCTTTCCCTATCATTAAAACCTCTAGCTTGGTTAATTACTTTTAATTTTATCTGTTTAACTTGGGTCTTTTTCAGAGCAAATACAGTGTCTAATGCCTGGGTTATGCTTACAGCAATTTTTTCAGATTTATCCTTACAGCAATTTTCTTATTGGTTGGGGGAATACAGAATTGTCGCTATTATTCTCTTAATTAGCTATATTCTTCACTTCCTACCTACTAGTATAGATCTTAAACTGTCTAAGGAAATTAGCAAATTAGGACTTATTGCACATGTAATAATCCTGTCCCTCTCTCTAATTATCCTCAGCGAATTCCAAAGATTTGAGAAAGCTTTTGCTAGTTTCTCTAGGGTAAATAATGAAGAAAATATCCAAGAAGAGAGTGAATATAAGGTCCAGCAATTTGAATACTACAAGTTTTAAAGCCCTTAATAATGGGCTTTTTTAATAAAATTAGCAGTCTTTTAAAAATTCTGCTAATTTTTATTTGCATTATCCTAATCTTTGATTATATTACTAGTGTAATTAAAGAAAATAATAAAAAAAACTAAAGATTAGGAGGAAATATGAACTTCTTAAAAACTAGAAATTATATGCCAAGCTGGTCATTGTTTGATGAGTTACTAAACAGCTTTGAAGCTGATGATGCAAGAAGAATGGCTCTTGATATTATTGAAAATGAAAAAGAGTTTGTAATCAAGGCTGATCTTCCTGGATTTGATAAAAAAGATATTAAGGTTTCTGTAAAGAATAATCAATTAACTATTGAAGCTGAGAAGAATGTTGAAAACAAAGTTGAAAGTGGAACTATTCACAGAGAAGAAAGATTCTCAGGTAAATATATGAGAACTTTATCACTTCCTGAAAACTGTGTTAGCAATAATATCTCAGCAAAATTGGAAAATGGGGTTCTTGATCTTATAATTAGGAAAAAAGAGATTGAACCTGCTAAACAAATTACTATCGATTAACTCTCCTATCAAAAGTAAATAAGCTAAGAATAGAAAGCCCTGGTTGCGACTAGGGCTTTTTTTAGGCTCAAGTTCAAGTCTGGTGGGAATAATATAGGAAAATGAGAATATTTCATTACAATATTGATTCATCAAAAATCCCTGACTTGAACTTGAGCCTCCTTTTTGTTGGAGACCGGAGTTCCTCAGCCGTAGGCAAGGGACTTCGGGTGAAGAGTGTCGGAAGTCGCTACTCCGTGAGCAACTCCCGTCACTCTATCTGCCTTTAGCAAGAATGAAAAATTAAAGAAGAAGGATTTCTGCATCTCCCAATTATTTAAGCTAAACTGGAAATTTAATCGTGATTCTAACTTGCTAGACTTTAACCCAAATGATACAGTAGACCTTTGCGAATAGCAGAATCTTCTTTTGCTAAAGTAAGATCCATAATTTCTCCGAATATATGAAATATATGCGTCAAAATTCTGTAAGCTATTTTGCTAAAAGAATCTGCACTCTTCACTAAAGTTCTTCTAAACTATCTGGGCTAAAGGCATAGTCACCATAAATATTAACTAATAATTGACATGAAAAATATTTTAATTATACTATAAATAGTATGATAGGAGAAAATATGGAAACTGTTAATTATTTAGATATAGATAGATTTATGGGGGATTGGTATGTTATTGCCATAATCCCAAATTTTATAGAGAAGTATGCATGTAATGGAATAGAAAGTTATAAACGTGGGAGAGGCAATAAGATAGAAATAACCTATACTTTCTTTAATAAAAAGCTGGGTCGCAAAAAGGTAATGCACCCTAAAGGCGAGATTTATAACAGGACCTCAAATGCAGAGTGGCGAGTGCAATTTATCTGGCCACTAAAATTTCCCTATTTAGTTCTCGATTTGGCCGATGATTATCGATATACTTCTATTGGGCTACCTAACAAGAAATTTGTTTGGATTATGAGTAGGACACCTCAAATGAGTGAAAATGATTATGCTAATGCGCTAAAGAAGCTTGCAAACTTAACTTATGATGTGGGAAAAATTCAGAAAATGGAGCAGATATGGGACTAGCCAATCTCAAAATTAGTTATCTTGATGGGGTAAGGTTTTATAATGCTTTTATAGCTGGAGGTCATGCCTTAATAAAAGAAAAATCATATCTAAACCAAATAAATGTTTTTCCGGTAGCAGATGCAGATACTGGGACAAACTTAGTTACTACTTTTAATGCAATCATTAATAAATCTCAGAAATATCCTTCTCTAAAAGATACTATTCAATCAATATCTGATTCGGCTCTAATGGGAGCTAGGGGAAATTCAGGAATCATCTTTGCCCAGTTTTTGGTAGGCCTCAGTAAAGAATTAGGGGATGCTTGTTCCATCACTATTGATAAGTTTGCTGAAAGTGCAATTAGGGCAATGACTCATGTCTATGATTCCATTTCAGAACCAGTGGAAGGAACAATTCTCACAGTAATGCAAGCTTGGTCTCAAGCGATCAAGAGCTATAGCTCTTTTTCACAAGATTATATTCCTGTCCTTACCTCAGCATATTCAGTTGCTCAAGAGGCCTTAAAAGAGACACCTAATCAGCTTGCTCTTCTTAAAGAAGCTGGTGTTGTAGATGCAGGAGCTCAAGGATTTGTAAGTTTTCTTTCAGGAATAATGGATTTTATTACTTCAGGAACAATTAAAGGTCTTGAACAAGATATTCCTAGAAACAATCAAGAAGACATACTTAATCATGATTTGCTTGATAATACAGGTTATCGTTATTGCACAGAAGCAGTTATTTCGGAATGTAAGCTTGATCTTAAGCAATTTAAAGCTAGATTTAAAAATCATGGTTCGTCATTAATTATTGCAGGTAGCAAGACTAAGATGCATCTGCATATCCATACTGATAGACCTGATGAATTCTTCAATGAAGTTAAAGATATTGCTAATATTGAAGATATTAAAGTAGATGATATGTTTAGACAATTTCAGATTAACCATAAACGGAAATATTCCATAGGGATAGTAACCGATTCTGCCTGTGATTTACCAAGAGATATAATCGAAAAATATCAAATTCAAGAAATAGCTTTTGGCATTAATTTTGGTAAAAATTTATTCTTAGATAAACAAACTATTACTTCAGATAATTTTTATTACCTCTTAGAGCATGATAGAAATCATCCAGTAAGTTCTCAGCCAAGTCCTAAAGCAATAGAAAGTATTTATGAGATGATGAATAATAATTACCAACATACCTTTGCTATTCATATATCTAAAGAGCTATCAGGTCTATATTCATCTGCAAAAAATTTGTCTAAAAAATTTGATAAAGTTGAAGTCATAAATAGTAAACACTTATCAGGAAGTTTAGGCTTACTTGTCTTAAGATTAGCTATTGAAATAGATAAAGGAAGAGATTATTTCCAAATAAAAGCAGACCTTCCCCAATGGATTAGTAAAACTAAAATTTTAACTGATATAAATACCTTAAAATATTTTGTAAGGGGTGGAAGAATTTCAACTTTAAAAGGATTTGCAGCCCAAATGCTAAACATTAAACCAATAATTTCCCTTGATGAAAACGGTAAGGGCATAGCTATTGGAAAATCTCATAGTAGAAAACAGAATATGAAGACTATTATTTCCAAAATTACAGACTTTGCAGAGGGAGGGAAAGTCTGGAATTATGCAATTCTCCATGCTAAGGCTCCTCAGCGAGCCAAAGAATATGCAGATAAGTTAACTTTAATTCTTAAGAAAGAACCTGCTTTCACCTTAGCAATCTCTCCAGTAATTGGAGTGCATAATGGTATAGGTTCAGTGGCTGTTTGTATTATGCTAGAATAATCCCAAATAGTGATTATATTCAAGGAATAAGGAGATAATATGGTAGATTTACTTATGGCAAATGCAATTCTTATACTTAGCTTTTTTACTTTGCTATTTATTTTAGCTTTGATCAAAAAAGATAACTCAATAGTAGATATTGCTTGGGGAATGGGTTTCATTTTAGTTAGTCTTTTCACCCTCTATATGCAAGCTTCTGATAACAAGAGATTCCACTTGCTGGTAGTTTTGATATTAATCTGGGGCTTGCGCTTATCCTTTTATATCTTAGCTAGAAATCGAGGGAAAAAAGAAGATTTTCGTTATGCTCAATGGCGAAGAGATTGGGGAAGATTCTGGATTATCAGAAGTTTTGTTCAAGTATTTATGCTTCAAGCCTTCTTCTTATTAACAATAGTCTATCCCCTTTTAATGGTTTCTCAAAGCACTTTTACTAGCTTTACTCTTCTTGATCTTGTAGGTGTGGCGCTATGGCTACTTGGTTTTCTTTTCCAAGCTCTAGGAGATTATCAGAAATCTGCCTTTAAGAAAAACTCTGCTAATAAGGGCAAGATTATGCAGTCAGGACTATGGCGATATAGTAGACACCCCAATTATTTCGGAGAATCTGCTATGTGGTGGGGAATATTTATCATCACTTTAAATATCAAGCACGGTATTTATGCTATATTTAGTCCTGCTATTATTACATTTCTTCTCCTTTTTGTCTCTGGTATCCCCCTCTTAGAAAAGAGATATAAAAATAATGCTGACTTTCAAGATTATAAAAAAAGGACCAGTGCCTTTATTCCCTGGTTTCCTAAAAAGTTGAATAACTGACTTCTTTTGGCTCAAATTAAAGTCTGGTGGGAATAATATAGGGAAATGAGAATATTTCATTACTATATTGATTTATCAAAAATCCCTGAAAGGGATAAAATAATTTAGCCCAGGGTAAGATGCTGAAAGTATCGCAACCCTGGTTAATGATGGCTAGCCCAAAGATATTACCCTGTAAGGGTTTAATAAAATGATAAATAATATATTATTGTATAAGTCTATGGTATATATGATGTTATTTAACCCTTTCAGGGTTAGGCTTTGTTTTTCATTACCAGTACCCAGGCTTGCATTCCCTTCAGGAATTTAACCCGGGCTAAACTATTTATCCCCTTTAGGGATTTAAGACTTATCCCTGACTTGAACTTGAGCCTGCTTTTTGTTGGAGACCGGAGTTCCTCAGCCGTAGGCAAGGGACTTCGGGTGAAGAGTGTCGGAAGTCGCTACTCCGTGAGCAACTCCCGTCACTCTTCATATAATCTTACTTGCAACTTTCTATTATTCAAGCAATATGCTATAATGAAAGTCTTTTATTTACAACCAGACTTGAACAAGAGTCTAAAATGGCTAGAGATAAAGAGATTTACCTGTGATTGAAGTCCTTTAACTAAGCTCATTATTGTGTGTAAAATTTACTACAATTATTCTAACAAATCATCAAGATAAATTTATCGAATTAAAAAACTTGCAAAATTTTAAAGACTCATTTATTTGGGGACTAATAGAATATCTTATAAAATAAAATACATTTACCAAGATAATTATTTAGAGAATTATAAAATATTAAAAAAATATTGGGAGAAAAGATGAGTTTAAAAACATTTATGGGTGGAGCACATCCTCATGATTTTAAAGAGTTTTCAAAAGATGCTTTCATCGAAGAATTTCCCCTCCCTAAAAAGGTAATTATTCAATTATCTCAGCACATTGGTGCTCCTTCAAAACCAATAGTAAAAGTTGGTGATGAAGTTAAAACAGGACAAGTAATAGCAGAAGCAGGTGGATTTGTTTCCATACCTATGCATTCTTCTATTACCGGGAAAGTAACAAAGATTGCGAAGTTTCCACACCCAACTGGAAATAGTCAGATGGCTATTGAAATAACAGGTGATGGAAAAACAGATGAATGGGTAGAGCTAATAGATGAGAAGGATTACTTATCGCTTAGTTCAGAAGAGATGAAAAAGAGAATACTTGAAGCAGGTGTTTGTGGGATGGGAGGAGCAGGATTTCCTACTCATGTAAAGCTTTCCCCACCAGCAGACAAACCAATAGACACAGTAATTCTCAATGGTGTAGAGTGCGAGCCATTCCTTACAGCTGATTACAGGATAATGTTAGAGCAAGCAGAGGACATAATAAAGGGACTCAAGGCTATCATGAAGATAGTCAAGGCAGAGAGAGGTATAATAGGAATAGAGTCTAACAAGCCAGATGCGATAAAGCACATATCTAATTTAGTTAGCAAAGAGAGTAATATTGAAGTAGTTTCTTTAAAGGTTAAGTATCCCCAAGGGGCAGAGAAACAGCTTATTTATGCTTCTACCAAACGCAAGGTACCAAACAAGGGTGGACTTCCTATGGAAGCAAAAGTAGTGGTTCAGAATGTTGGAACTGCTATTGCTGTCTATGAAGCTATTGCCAAGAAGAAGCCATTAATAGAGAGGGTAATCACTGTTACTGGTAGAATAGTAAAAAATCCTAAGAACTACCGGGCAAGGATAGGAACATTATATTCTGAATTATTAGAAGTTTCTGGTGGTGTTAGTGAAGAGATAGGTTCAGTAATTTCTGGCGGACCTATGATGGGATTTGCAATTCCAACTTTAGAAACCCCAATGACTAAAGGTTCTTCTGGTTTATTATTATTCAACAAAAAGCAAGCCAAGCGTAATCAAGAACAAAATTGTATTTCCTGTGCTGGTTGTGTCAATGTATGCCCAATGAATCTTATTCCTAATATGATAGTAAGAGGAACAAAGTATAGCGATTGGGCAATGACAGAAAAGGCAGGTGCAATGGATTGTATGCGTTGTGGAACTTGTGCTTATGTATGTCCTGCTAACATTAATATTCTTCAGTATGTAGATATAGCTAAGGCGAAAATCTTTGAAGAAAGAAAAAAGTCTAAATAGGAGTGAATAATGTCGAATAATATATATAAAGTATCCCCTGCTCCTCATTTACACGAGCATCAATCAACTTCTAATATCATGTGGATGGTAGTAATTGCCTTACTTCCTGCTTTAGGAGTCGGAACTTATTTTTATGGAATAAAAGCTTTTTTACTAACACTAGTTGGAGGATTAGTAGCTGTTGTTTGTGAAGCTTTGATACAGAAATGGAGAAAAGTGCCAATTACTATTTCTGATGGTTCAGCCTTTCTGACAGGTCTTTTAGTTTCCTTTAATATTCATGCAAATGCTCCTTATTGGTTACCTATTGTTGGTTCTATATTTGCTATTGCAGTGGGAAAACAAGTCTTTGGTGGTTTAGGAAATAATCCTTTAAATCCTGCTCTATTAGGAAGAGCCTTCTTACTTGCTTCTTGGCCTACTCTCATGACTGATGGTTGGAAGCATACTATAAAAAATTCTATTTCTGGTATTTCAGAAACAACTATGGCTAATGTGCAAAATATGTCTAACATTGCCTACACTAAGATTACTTCTGCTACTCCTTTAAATGTCATTAAATCTATTAGGGATGTTGAAATGTTCACTGATGCTAGTGATCCTGCTTTAGTGCAAGATACTATTTTTAATGGTTTACTTGACTGGACATCTTTGGGAAATCTTTTAACTGGAAATATTGGTGGTTGTATTGGTGAAGTTTCTGCCCTTGCTCTTATCATTGGAGGAATCTTCTTAATGGCTAAACATATTATTGATTGGAGAATACCTTTCTCTTATGTGGGAAGTGTCTTTGTACTTGCTTGGGCTTTTGGTGGTATGAATGGTCTTTTCTCTGCAGGAATCCAACTTCCTCTTTTTCATATTCTTTCTGGTGGACTCATGCTGGGTGCTTTCTTTATGGCAACAGACTATGTATCAACGCCAGTTACTAAGCGAGGAAGAATAATCTTTGGTTTGGGTTGTGGAGTCTTGACTATTACTATCAGGCTGGTTGGTGGTTATCCAGAGGGTGTATCTTACTCTATCCTCTTGATGAACCTTGCTACTCCACTTATTGATAAATGGACTATGCCTAAAGCTTTCGGAGAGGTGAAATAATGAAATATTATCTTAAATTAGGTCTTATTTTATTTGTAACTTGTGCCATTGCTACTGGAATCTTAGCATATTTGAATGGCTTAACTGCTCCTATGATTAAAGACGTTAAGGATAAAGAAGCTAAAGAAGCTAGATTAGAAGTTACTAAAGTGGATGAAAATGATTCAAATGATTATAGTTTCCAAGCTAAATTCTTGCAACTTGATATCAAGGGTGATTCACTTTATTATTATGTTGCCTATGACCAAAATAATGACAAGGTTGGATACGTTCTTACTGCGACTAAGTACGGCTATTCTTCCAATGTTAAGACTGTTGTGGGACTTACTCAAGATTTCAAAATAAAGAAGATTAAAGTGATTGACCAAGCAGAAACTCCTGGACTTGGTGCTAAATGTGTTAACCCTGATTTTGCTCCTCGCTTTGCTAACTTAGGACTTGATGATCTTAAAGTTGATAAAGATGGAGGAAAGATTCAATCTATTACTGGTGCTACAATTACTACAAGAACTATCAGCAATTCAATCAAAGAATCTCTGCAACTTCTTAGGGAAAAGGAGGCTAACTAATGACTGCTATGAAAGAATTTACTAAAGGATTCATCAAGGAAAACCCTGTTTTTATCTTGGTTTTAGGTATGTGTCCTACTTTGGCTGTTACCTCTTCTGTTAAGGATGCTTTAGGAATGGGGCTATCTGCTACTTTCGTTCTGCTTTGCTCCAATATAATAGTTTCTTTAATCAAGGGAATCGTGCCTACTAAAATCAGAATTCCTATGTTTATCGTGGTGATTGCTACCTTCGTGACTATCGTTGATATGGCTATGGCAGCTTTCATGCCTCCACTTCATAAATCATTAGGACTCTTCATTCCTCTAATAGTGGTGAATTGTATTATCCTTGGAAGAGCTGAAGCTTTTGCTTCAAAAAATAATATCTTTATGTCTATTATGGATGCTTTAGGAATGGGACTTGGCTTTACCTTTGCTTTGGTAGTGCTTGGTGCTATCAGAGAAATTCTTGGTGCAGGAAAATTCCTTGGAATACCTGTCCTTCCTCAAGCCTACCAAGACAATCCTATGTTGGTTGCTATTCTTGCTCCAGGTGCATTCATTACACTAGGTTTCATTTTAGCTGTTATTAATCTACTTAACAAAAGGGGTAAATAATGGAATTTTTAAGTCAAATTATGATCATGGCTGTCGGTGCCATATTTATAAATAACTTCGTTTTAGCTAAGTTTCTTGGAATCTGTCCTTACCTTGGTGTTTCCAAAAAGTTGGATTCTGCTTTGGGTATGGGAATGGCTGTTATCTTTGTCATGACAATGGCTTCAGCTTTCACTTGGCTAATTCAAACTTATCTGCTGGTTCCTTTTAATATTGAATACTTGCAGACTATTGCCTTTATTCTTACAATCGCTTCTTTAGTGCAATTTGTGGAAATGGTCATTCAAAAGAATGCTCCTGCCCTCTATAAATCACTGGGTGTTTTCCTTCCTCTTATCACTACCAATTGTGCAGTTCTTGGTGTGGCTATTCTTAACCTGACTGCTGATAACGGACTTCCTTATAACTTCGGTTTCTCTATTCTTAATGGTTTCTTCTCGGGTGTAGGATTTACTCTTGTGCTTGTGTTGATGGCTGGAATTAGAGAAAAACTCGAATACGCTGAACTTCCTGCTTCCATGAAAGGTATGCCTATTGCCCTTATTATTGCTGGCTCTATGGCTCTTGCTTTTCTTGGTTTTGCCGGACTTAAGTTTTAAGGTCAATAAGGAGATATTATGTTAGAAAGTATTTTAGTTCCCATTGGTGTTGTTGGAGGATTAGGGCTTCTTTATGGACTTGGCTTGGCTGTTGCTTCTAAGAAATTCCATGTGGAAGTTGATGCAAGAGTTGAACAGATTATGGAAGTTTTACCCGGTGCTAATTGTGGTGCTTGTGGAAAGCCTGGATGTGCTGGCTATGCAGAAGCTATCGTAAATGAAGGTGCTCCTATTAATGCTTGTGCTCCTGGAGGTGCCGATACAGTTGCTATGATTGCTGGGATTATGGGTCAGACTGCTTCTGCAGGTGAAAAGAAAGTTGCTTATATTCATTGTGCTTCTGGTGGGAGAAAAACTACAAAACTTAAGTATGAATATCAGGGGATTGAGACATGTAAGGCAGCGGTGAATGTGTCTTCAGGTCCTAATCTTTGTACATATGGTTGTGTAGGATTGAATGATTGTTTTGAGGCATGCCCATTTGATGCTATTATAATAGATGAGGATAATCAAAGAATTATAGATGAAGATAAATGTACTGCTTGTGGGGCATGTGTTAAGGCTTGTCCACGGAATCTAATTGAGCTTATACCTGAAAGTAAGATAGTAAGAATAGACTGTTCTTCTCACGATTTTGGTGCTGTTCCGAAGCAGGTTTGTGGTGCAGGACATCCTTGTATCGGTTGTGGGATATGTGCTAAGAATTGTCCTGTTGATGCTATTAGTATGGAAGGGCAGTTGGCAGTAATCGATTATGAGAAGTGTATTAATTGTGGAATCTGTGCGACAAAATGTCCGACAAAGGCAATTGAAGATGCTCTTAAAGGAATGCGTAAGAAAGCTGAAATAATCGATGAGAAGTGTATCGGCTGTACTATTTGTGCGAAGAAATGCCCAGTTGGAGCTATCACTGGTAATCTTAAAGAAGTTCATCATGTTGACCAAGATAAATGCGTTGGCTGTGGTATCTGCGAGGAGAAATGCCCTAAAGATGCTATTGTGATGAAGTGAAAAAAGAAAGATTCACACGAAGACACGAAGTCACGAAGGAATTGAGAATTGAGAAGTGAGAGTTGAGAATTGAGAATTGAGAATTACTGGGAAGATGGACATCTTTGTTCCGCAAATAAAATAATAATAGAAAAATAATAAATACTTAAAATGAAACCCCTTCTGCTTTTAGAGGGGGTTGCTTTTTTTTGGGGATGGTTTTATAATAAAAAGGATCTCTTTTAAGTAGAGTGGGTACTACTATAATACTAAAAAAATACTAGAATTTTTAGATTTCGTTTTTACACAGTCTGTCCCGCGACACAATAACGTAAGCACTTGATTTCTGCATAAACGCGGGCTGGAATCCCGCGACCCAAATACGGGCAGACTTTTAGCAAGCTAATTTTTTCCTAAACTCTGTGTAACTCTGTGGTCTCTGTCAATGGAAGTTTAAACTGGTACACTTTTGGAAGTCATAACTGGTACACTGTTGTAAACATTTTTTTTCTACATTTTTCCTTTCATTCGATAGCTATTTCCATCGATCAGGATAGTTTCAGCATGATGGACTAATCTGTCGACTATTGCTGTAGTGATAACATTATCTCCAAAAGATTCTCCCCATTCTTGAAAAAGTCTGTTTGAGGTTATTATGACTGATCTGAATTCATAAAGTTCATTAACAAGCTTAAAGAATAAACTTGCATTAACTGCCTTAATAGGTAAATATCCTATTTCATCAATAATGATTAAATCATTTTTTACTAATTTAGATATCCACTTTTTAAAATCATTTTCATTATTGGCTATAATCATTTCATCGATTAATTCATTCATATTGTAAAATATTACCTTGTATCCTTTCAAAATAGCTTCATATCCCAAGGCAATAGATATATGCGTCTTACCAACCCCTGGAGGTCCCATTAATATTTTGTTTTCTCTGTTATCGATCCAATTAAACTCCTTCCACTCTGTTATCATTCTTTTAGTTACTGAATGCTGATATTTAAAATCGAACTCATCAAAATTCTTTAATATTGGGAAATTTGCCCTTCTTAATTGCAAAGATATCAATGTCTGATTTCTGCTATTGCATTCATTTTCAATAACATAAGATAAAAAACTAAGATATGATAATTCTTTATCTTGTGCATATTTTAAATATGATTCTAAATTATTAATTGTATGTCTGCATCTAATTCTTAATAAATTTTTCCTTAAATTTTCTATCATTTTATTATCCTATCATATATTGATAAATCTCTTTGAATTAAAGATTTTTTAGTGTTTTCTTGATTGTATGAATTAGCCTTTTTGATGTTTAGCAATTTGTATTTTTTGTTTTCTTCATTAACTATACTTTCAATTTTAGTTGCTCTTATATCTTCTAATTTAAGAACTTTGGAAATTATTATTGACCAATTAAGATGTTTATTATTATTAATAAATTTAAGTAATGCTAAAAGTTGCTCTCTTGGATTTTTGCTGTTGTTTGAAATAAGAGAATCTAGCAAAATGGAGATATTAATCTTATTGGGGAATAATGCCTTAATTTCTTCTTTTAATTTCTCAATTGTTTGAGAATAATCGATATAATGACATTGAGATATAATAGGTCTTCTTTTTTCTTGTGATAATCTGTGAGAAGCAACTTTTTTTCTACTCTTAGTATCTAATATTTCCAAAGAAGTTCCATTCTCTCTTACATATACACTCTTTTGCTGATAGAGATAAGGTACAGAATATTTATTTCTTTTCCAGGATATTAATCCTGTTTTATCTACTTTTCTAAGTTCTTCGATATATAAATTATAGGATCTAAGGATCTTCTCTTCTTCTTTAAACATATTGCGTGGAGTTTCATTTAAGGAACTGTGAATTCGATTATTAACCTCTTCAAACCAATCTTTTGCTCTAACTCTTACTTCTGACAAACCACTAAAAACTTCACCATAAAGAAAATCTTCTTTTACTTCTCTAACTGCTCTTTCAACTAATCCCTTACTCTCAGGATCATAACCCTCACAAGAATATGGATTTATTGATAGATTGTTCATAAATTGGAAAAACTTACTATTATAAGTAACCTCTCTATATATTTCTTTGATTACTACTAGTTTTGTTTGATCATAAATCATTGTCTCTGGTATATATCCGTAATATTCAAAACATTCTTTATGAGCACTAATAAAATCATCTGTATTATATGGCTTAAACTGGAAATGCACAAAAGTCATTCTTGAATAGCAATATTTAAACACGCAAAAATATATCTTTTTCCGCTCTTTATTTGATAGTTTAATATAACATTCTCCAGGATCTACTTGCATCTGAATCCCTGGCTTATAACTTACGACTTTGTAATATCTTTTTGTTGGTAGTTCTAAGCTCTCTTTAATTCTTTTAGAAAAATTAAAAAAACCTCTTTGACTTATCTGTAAATCTTCATAATCTCTCTTAAATATTTTGTATAATTTGCTTAGTCTCATCTTTGGATTTGATGATATTTTCTGAGTTATTGCTTCTCTGTGAACTTCTAAAACACTCGGTCTTCTAACTTTTGTTAAAAGCTCTTCTACTTCATTATCAGGTACATTTAAATAGCGTAAAACAGTTGTTTTAGATACTTTTAACTGCTTGGCTATATCTCTTACACTATTACCTGCTTTGCTTAACGACTTGATTGCATGATACACTTTGGCTCCTTTCATATTGTCTCCAGGAATTTTTACTTTTTTACTCCTGAAAACTGTACCAGATTAAACTGCCATTTGTGTACCAGTTTAAACTTCCATCTACAGTCTCTGTGTTAAGGATCTTTTTCTTCTCTCTTTTTTTGCTTTGAGCAAAAAGTAATTCGTGAAATTCGTCTTAATTCGTGTTAATTTGTGTAAAGAATCTTCCTTCTTAAAACTCTGTGAACTCTGTGTTAAGAATCTTCTATCTTCTCTCTTTTTTTTGCTTTTAGCAAAAAGTAATTCGTGAAATTCGTGAAATCCGTGGATAGATTATTTCTTTTTACACAGTCTGCGTCCACCTTCCGATAAAAGAGGCTTCATTGCCTAATTACAGCAATTTTTACTTATAGACATTTGATATTTTTTATTCAAAACCCACTCTACTTTGCAGAGAGTCTTAAAATTTTATTGCATCACTTGGTTAAAATAAAGGAAACCAAATATCATAAACCAAAAAATAATTGACAGATAATTATTGAATGCACATAATAGTTTTTATATAACATAACTACTCTACCCAAGTTAAACTTAGAGCTTTAGTAATGAGGTTAAAATGAGATACTTAAAATATGCTTTCTTAATTGTTTTATATTATGTTCTCTTTTCTTTTGCAATTCAATATAAGTTAATCGCTAGCAAGATTAACATATCTGACTTATTTCTCTTTATAATGACATTTATATTATTAAGTATCTTCTACTATTTTTACTTAAATAAAAAGATTAGGTTTTGGCAGGTGTTTGCTCATGAAATATCTCATATGCTATTCGCTCTCCTATTTTTTAGAAAAATTACCAGTTTTGTAGTTGCAGAGAATTCTGGCACAGTAGCATATCAAGGGAAGGGAAATTGGATAATTACTTTGGCACCCTATACATTTCCCTTAGTAACGCTAGTTCTTCTTGCCTTTTCAATAATTGGTAATTTCTATACTATTCCTCATAAAATTATAATCACGATTTCTTATTCTCTTTATTTCTTCAGACTTATCCAAGATTTCTCATGGTCTCAATCTGATGTTGAAAGAGCAGGAAGAGTGTTTTCCACACTCTGGGTACTTGGGATAAATATCGTAATTTTCCTTTTTATATTCTTTTATCTTCAAAACAATTTTGATTTCATTCTTAAACTAACAAAGGGATTTATTCCAAAATTCATCTAAGGAGGATATGATGAACTATCGTTACGATTTAACTTTAGAAGAAACAGGTATTCTTGCCCTGGAAGATTTAGACCTTTTAGCAGAATATAATATCGAGACTCTGGAGCAACTTCTTGGTGCTACAAATGGTTTGCAAAATATTGAAATTTTCAATGAGATGGATAATAAAAACCACAAAATTGATTCATTGCTAAAGCTTGTCCCTCAGATAATCTTGGAAAAGTACCGGAGATTTGAGGATAAAAAAACTAGAGGCTTATTACTTGATGGGGAAGAAGAAGCAGATTTGGAGGATGATAATGAAAGAGAATGATAATGTTTATAATTTACTAAGTGAAGTTAATAAAAATAATGCTAGAAAATATGCTAATTCTTTAAAAAAGTATAACATTCATACTATTGGTCAATTATATGGAGCTTTAAATCCTCTTCTACCAAAAATTAATGCAGATCAGGTTAAAGAAAAAGCCTTAGCCGCTAATTACTTAAAATCAATTGAAAAAGTAAGTAGTCATGAATATCAAGTAACTACTTTAAAGAAAATTATTAAAGCTCCTACAGCAGAAATAGATAAAATAAATAAGCTCTTAAATAAGGTTAAACTCCCTGTTAATGCCTTGAAAAACAATAAATCAGTTCTATCTTTAGGATGTAAAAATTCAAAATATAACTTTAGGACAAGTTTTTGGTCTCAGAATCCAATTCCCCATGAGAGAGGGCAAGGACTTTTCTTAGTTCCTAATTATTCAAATGCTGGAAGTGTCTTTAATCAAGGTCAACGTGGTACATGCGTTGCTAATGCAACTGTTACCCTCCTTGATTATTTAACTAAAGAAAACTATTCCCGTCAGTTTCTTTACCACCAATGTAAAATGCTTGATGGAAGTCCCAATACGGGAGGAACTTATTTAAAAATTGCAGCAAAAGTCTTATCCTGGGAAATGCTAAAAGACTACGGTTGTCCAGGTGAAAGAGCTTGGGAATATAACCCTTTTGAAGATTCAACTGAGCATCAAGGACCACCACCTGAGAAAAGCTTTCATGGCCAACGATTTGTTGGTAAACAAGTAGCTTATGTAAGAGAAAGCAATTCGATAAAAGATATTATAACCCTCCTATCTGGTAGCAATGTAGCCAAACCTCTTCCTGTAGTAATTGGTGTTACCCTTTATTCATCATTCAATAATTACTCTTCACAACGAACTGGTTGGATAACTATGCCTTTACCAGGAGAAACAATTATTGGTGGACATGCAATGTTAATAGTTGGTTTTGATCAAGAAAAGAAACTCTTCTTGGTCAGAAATAGTTGGGGATATGATTGGGCTGTAGAAAATGAATGGGGATATCCAGGTCATGCTATAATCCCCTATGCTTATATCAAAAAATACCTCCATGCAGGATTTTCTCTTACTCAGCATGATACAGACTACTTTAATCTAGCTGAAAAAGACAGGTTATATAACAAAAAAATAAAGTTGGAATCTGGTCAATTAGCTGCATCAAAAAGAATTTCACCCACACGAAAAAAGACAAAAAAAACAGTTAAAAAGACTAGTAAAAAGAAAAAGAAAGGATTTTTTGAAAGATTGTTTCATAAATAATAGGGGGAAATTGTTATTAGCAAATAAAGGATAATTGAGAATTGAGATAACTGGGAACGCTTGCATCTTGAAGGCATAAAAGAGATCTCACACGAAGACACGAAGATGATTTAATGATCTCAATAATATTGAGCTTAAGAATGAAAAAAATGAAGTTTTCTTATTTCACCAGGGTCATTTCATAGCTTTATTTTGCTTATTTTATCTTTCCAATATTTAGTTGCTTAAAATAAGAGTCAAGTAAATAAATTAATTTAGTCAATTATTTTAAAACATGTTGCAAAACTTTCTTTTTTTGTTCATTTTTGTATATTATCTAAATCTATTTCACTAATATTTTTCTTCTTACAAAAAACCTTGACACATATCTCCCTCTTGCTACAATAATTAAAATATTGTTTAATAAGGAAGCATTCATTATGAGACCTTTTCTCTTAATAATCATTATTGTTCTAGCGATCTCATCTTTAGCTGGTCAAGCTATCTCAGCAGTCTGGGTATTACCCTGGGATTTAGTTAGAGAAAGTTCTATAGATTCAGTACTTGCAAATCTCCAAGCAAATGGACAAAATACCCTACTAGCAGAAGTCCGCTACAGGGCAGATGCTATCTACACCCCTAATAAAAGAGTCAATGATTATAACAATTTAGATGTTCGTTCTCACATTATGAAGGCTTCTGATTTTGATGCTTTAGAATATCTTTTACAAGAAGCGAGTAAATATAATATCAAAGTTCATGCTTGGATAACTACCTTTGTTGTAACAGGACATGATTTATCTAAACTACCTGAAAATCATATTTATTTCAAGCATCCTGAATGGATAACAACTGATTTATATGGAAATATAATGCCCTTAACAAGTGCTGAAGGTTACTTCTTAGACCCAGGTATTCCTGAGGTTAGGCAATATACTATGAATGTAATAAATGACTTGCTATTAAACTATCCTAAGCTTGCAGGACTTCACTTAGATTATATTCGTTACCCTGGTGAAGATTATGGATTTAATCCTTTAGCTATAAGAGAATATGAGTCAGACTTCCTAAAATCTACCTATGGTTCTAGAATGCTCTGGAAGGAATCAATCATAACAAACTTTGTTTCCCAAGTTTATAGCAGAATTAAGGAGCTAAATCCTAGATTAGAGTTAAGTGCTGCTGTGATAGCAGATAAAGTTAAAGGCAGAGCAAAGTATTCGCAGAACTGGCAAGAATGGCTTGATAAAGGTATTATTGATAAAGTTTATATGATGGCTTATACTAAGGATGATGCAACTTTAGCTCGTCAGCTAGATGATTATACATTACAGGCTCATAAGGATAAGATTGTTGTTGGTTTAAGGGCATGGGATGATGGACAAACAGTCTATCCTGCTCAAGCAATAACTTCAAAGATTCAACTTTCCAGACAAAGAGCTTTTAATAATGTAGCACTTTTTAGTTATGGTGGTATCATGGCTAGAAACAACTGGATTAATTTAAGAGATTTTTATGTAAAAGAAAGAGCAAACATTCAAGAGAAAGAGAGATAAACATGAGAAATAAATTATTTTTAATAGATGGAACAGCCTTAATTTACAGGGCTTACTTTGCCTTTATTCGTAATCCTTTGTTTAATAGTAAAGGGCAGAACACTTCTGCCATATATGGTGTTATAAACTCTTTCTTAAAGATTATAGAAGAGTATCAACCTCATTATGTCATGGTTTCTTTTGATCGTAAAGAAAAGACTTTTAGGCATGAGATGGATGAGAATTATAAGGCTAATCGTCCTCCTATGCCAGATGATTTGGTGGAACAGATTGAACCAGTTAAGCAGTTTTTCAAACTAATTAATATTCCAGAAATCTCCCTAGCAGGTTATGAAGCTGATGATGTTATTGGAACATTTGCTGAGCATTTCAAAGACCAAGCAGATGTTTATATTGTTAGTGGAGATAAGGATTTTGCCCAAATAGTACAGCCTCATGTTTATTTACTTGACCCCTTTAAAAACAAGCTTATGGATGAGGAAGCTGTTAAAGAAAAATATGGAATTGAGGCAAGTCAGTTTATAAATTATCTAGCAATAGTAGGAGATTCAGCAGATAATATCCCAGGTGTGAAGGGTTTAGGTCCTAAAGCAGCAGAGAAGCTACTTACTCAGTTCAAAGATCTTGATGATATCTATGCTAATTTGGAAAGTCAGAAAGGGGCTACTCTAAAAAAGCTTAGTGAACAGAAAGAAAATGCTTACCAGTCTTATGAATTAGCTAAAATTGATTTACATGTTCCTGTAGAGATTCCTCCTATGACATCTCTTGTCTGCTGTCTAAATAATTCTGCTAGCTTGAAAGACTTCTTTGATGATTTTGAGTTAAATAATTTAAAGAAAAAACTAATGGCAGTTATTCCTCTGGAAGAAAGTAGTGATTCTGTTAGCAAAGATGAAGAAAACAAGACTCAGGATGCTGATAATGATGACTACTATGAACAAGCTTTACTTTTTGAAGATGATAAAGCTCAAGTCAATAAAGCAAGTAGTCTCAATCAGGATAAAGAACTCGAATTTGAAGCAATTCAGATTAAGTCACTTGACCACTTGCAAACTGTTTTAGATGCTAATGATTCTCAGATTATTGCCTTAGACACTGAAACAACTTCTTTAGATACTCAAACTGCTGACCTGGTAGGTATCTCTTTTGCTTATTCAGAACACACAGCTTATTATATCCCTTTAAATCATTTTGCCTCTGATAATCTTGCTCAGAAAGATATTCTCTCAATTTTAAATAAGTATCTGCAGGATAAAGTGATTATCGGTCATAATCTCAAATATGATTTAGAAGTCTTAGAATATCAAGGTTTAATACTCTCAAACTCAGTTTTTGATACTATGATTGCCAGTTTTCTCTTAGATCCTACAAATGATGGTAACTCACTTGATAAATGTATGTTGAGAGAATTTGACTATTCTATGCAAGCTATAACAGAACTAATTGGTAAGGGAAAAGACCAAAAGTCCTTTGAACTTGTTTCCATTCAAGATGCTACTTTCTATGCTGCGGAAGATGCTTGGGCTAGCTACAAATTATATCAAATCTATAAAGAAAGTATTGCCCTTCAGTCTCTTGCAAAACTTTTCTATGAAATAGAAATTCCTCTTATTCAGGCTATTAAAAAAATGGAGATGAATGGAGCTTATATTGATAAAGAATTTCTGAGAAAGCTATCAGAAGAAGTCAATGAAAAGATAAACAAACTTGTCTCTCAAATCTATAATATTGCAGGTTATCAATTTAACCTAAATTCCACTCAACAATTAGCTAAACTTCTCTTTGAAGAAATGGAAATTCCCCCAGTTAAAAAAACTAAAAAAGGCTTTTCTACAGATGTGACAGTTCTAGAAACATTGGCACCAGATTATCAAGTCGTAAGACTAATGTTAGAATACCGACAGTTAGCAAAACTAGAATCAACTTATATATCTGCTTTACCAAAACTGATTAACGAAAAGAGTCAACGAATCCATTCTAGTTTTAATCAAATCGGAGCTTCCACTGGCAGACTATCTTCTACTAACCCAAACTTGCAAAATATTCCTATTAGAACAGAAATGGGGAGTAAAATAAGACAAGCCTTTGTTCCTCAAGATGAAGATTCTCTTATCCTCGCTGCTGATTACTCTCAAATTGAACTAAGACTTTTAGCTATTTTTTCTGGCGATTCCGTCTTGATAGATACCTTTAATAATAATGGCGATATCCATAGGTCCACTGCTGGTCTAATCTATAATAAGTCTGCTGAAGAAATTACTCCTGAAGAAAGAAGGTCTGCTAAAACAATTAACTTTGGTATTATTTATGGTATGGGTGCCCAAAAGCTCTCTAAAGAACTTAATATTAGCCAAAAAGAGGCTAAAGAATTTATTAGCCACTATTTCACAACCTTCCCTACTATCAAAAACTTCATGAACGAGATGGTAGAAAAAGCTAGAAATTACGGCTATTGTGAAACTATTAGCGGAAGAAAGTTATTCCTTCCTGGAATGAAATCCTCTAATAAAAGACTAGTTAGTGAAGCTGAACGAGTTGCTGTGAATATGCCTATCCAAGGATCTGCTGCTGATGTGATAAAGATTGCTATGAGCAATATCCATGCTAAGATTAAAGATAATCCTGATATTAAAATGATTATCCAAGTTCATGATGAACTGGTCTTTGAAGTTAAAAAAACTGCTTTGGACAAAATGAAAGAACTTATTAAGGAAGAAATGGAAAATGCCTTGCCTGAAGAATACAGCAAAATTGTTAAACTTTCAGTGGATATTGGAGTTGGTGATAACTGGCTACAAGCTCATTAATTAAAATAATGCAGTAGATCTTTGAGAATAGGAGAAAGTGTAATTTTTTCTAAAAATTTACTGCACTAATTGGGCTAGACTTAGAGGTATGTCTCTTGATTCATCATTTACTCTTCCTTTACAGTCTTTCGATGAAACACGGACTTTCATCGAAAGACTGTAAAGGAAGGGTATGGGATGGATAGGGGAAATTATTGGCAATTTCTCTTTGAGGGTGAACAGATTTATCGGAGGGGAGGACCAGACTGTGTAAAAAGAAATAGCCTATCCACGGATATCATTTCGTAAACTCCTGCTGAAGTCCAAAATTGATATTTGTACAATCTCTACTTACTTAACTCTTTATTATATTTTATTATCTTGATGGTTTTTTTTCACCATTTAGTTAGATTATCTAGATATTTGAGTAAATGCCTTATAGATATTAATAAGCATACTAAATCATTTTTGAGTCTCTATAGACATTGCAGGCTATGAAATTACTGCATGTGATAAATATATTTTACCCTATCAACCTAGACTATAATTAAATCTTCTTCATTTTCATATACAACTTCAAATCTGCTTGAACTTAAGTCTAAATTATGAATTTCTGGTAATTTCATAAAATCTGCTTGACTTTCTGGTAACAATGTCTTAATAAGTAACAATAATAATACTATTGAATATTTCTTCATAATATTCCTCCTAATATATTAACTGTTAGGAGCTTTTTTACATAGAAATATTGCATAAGAGGTTGATTTACTATATATTACAAAGGATTAGTTATGGAAGATATTTATAATGAAATATTTCATAAAGCAAAAATAATTGCTCTTAGATACATTGCTGATGAAAATATAGCTGAAGAGATTGCTCAGTTAACTTTGATTCAATATTACTTTAATGAAAAGAACATCTTGCGTGAAAAAAGAACAAATTGGATATTTAAAGTCTCAAAAAACTTCTGTATGAATCATTTCAATAGTAATAATAAACAAGCAAAACTATATAGAGAATTAATGATTGAGCAAGTGCAGTATCATGATAATTCTGAGAAACAAAAAGTTAAAAATAATTCTAAATATAATGAGGATAACTTTAGTTTAGATAACTATGATTTCTTATCTGTTGAAGATAAAAAGATACTAAATAAGTATTTATATGTTACTTCAAATATAAAAAAGCTTAGTCAAGATTTTAAAATTAAAGAAATGACTTTACGTAATAAAATTAGAAACTTGTTAAAGGAAATTGAATTTTTTCATCTACTTGAAAGAAAAGTAATTGGATTTGAAACAATCCCTGGCACAAAATTCCATTACAATATAAGAAACTGTCTCAGAAAAATTACTAGTTCATTAAACAGTAATAATATAAATTTACTGGTTGGTTATTTTAAATCATGCAAAATTAATGATGGTATTGACTCAATAAATATACAAGAAATAAAAAGCTATAAGATTCGTTTCGACTCAGATAGTTCTTATAATTTAATTATAGCATATATAGATTTTTCTAACAACTTAAAGTTTTTTGACATTAAGTTTAAATTGACTGATAACTTTTCAATTCATATTTTAGAGTTTCCTAGATTTCCTAAAAAGGTTTATAGATTTAACGAAAAGTATGTTGATGAGACAACAAACATCAATATTTTACAAGACCAAAAAGGAGTTTATAATAATATATATGGGACTCCAGATTTATTAGTAAGAAATAAAATTGCTAAAATATGCCAGATTGGTGAAAAGCTTAAGAATGATTGATATATAAACTTATTTATCTGATAATAAAAGTTACTTGTTTTACGAGTAGTTTATTATTAAACTGTGCAACATAGTCCAGGTGGTTAACTTAAATATTAAATAAAATAGGGTAAACTTATAAGATTACCCTAAAAAAATGCAAAGCATTATTCACCCGACCTGACCAATCTAAAACCGATCATATTGTAGCCCTGATCTTCTTCATAACTAGCTCTGCTAGTAACACGAGCGTTATATTCGGTTAACTCATTTCTCCCGCCTCTGTTGATTTTCCTTCCAAAAGAACCTCCTATTGGATTTGTTACTGGAAAATCTGGATAATTTGTGCTGTAATCATTACACATTTCTCTAACATTTCCGCTCATATCATATATACCCAGAGAGTTAGGCTTTTTAGCTCCAACAACATGCAAGCCGCTATCAACTTTATTAGCCCAATTACTTGTCCAAGCAACTTCAGTAAAATCATCTGAACCCGAATATAAGAAATCAGGTATATTGGTTCCACCTCTTGCAGCATATTCCCATTCTGCTTCTGTTGGCAGTCTATAGCCGTTAGCAGTTAAATCACATCCCCAATGATTTGATATTTCATGATAACACTGATTCAGCCCTTCTCTTTCACTCAATCTATTGCAAAACACTATTGCATCAACCCAAGACATATTATTAGCAGGATAGAATGGGTTTACATAGCTTGTATCAGAAGGGTTTATATCCATAACAGATTCATATTCTAATTGAGTTAGCTCATAATTACTTATATAAAATGCACTTAAAGTAACTTCATGAATTGGTAATTCAAACTCAGTTCCTTCGCCTCTAGTATCACCCATCATGAATGTCCCACCAGGGACATATATCATTTCTTTTTGAAATAATACATATGTCTCCCTGATAACTTCACTACTAGTATATCCATCTTTAAAGCCCTTTATTTTAATATCTCTGGTTGTACTAATTTTCATGGGAGAATCAAAGACGTTAGACTCATTTGTTGGATCAGTACCGTTTATAGTAAACCTTATAATGGCTCCTTCCGTATCACAGTTTACTTCTAGGAAAAATTCATTAGCAAAACTTCCTCCATTTACTGAGAAAGTAGGATTAGCTACAATCTTTGGCCCTGTTGGGCTAGAATTATCATCACTACAACTTAATACAATTAGGAAAATGAAACAAGTAATAATAATTTTCAAAATAGTTTTTATCATTAGTAACTCCTTTATTTTTATTGTTCTTCTATTGCTCATATTTATAGTAGAGATAGCGACTTCCATCTGGAGAGATAACAGCAGAGGACCCATTTTTTCTAAGCAATGACTCACCAGAACTATTTATTTCATGTAATATTATACCTTCATTACAGGTGTATAGAACTGTATCTCCTATACTTGAAATTGAAACTGTATTTGACTCTATTTGCATTGAACTAAGGGTTGTATATGTAAAATCATTACCTATAATTTCCATCATTTCACATCTACCATTATATTTGTAAACGAAGCGATTTCTGTCTGAGTTATAATTCTTGATTTCTCCATGTGGAGCAAGAATTGTAATTTCGGAAGAAGCTAAATCTATTGATTTAATTGTGGAATCAACATAATCCTTAAAATAGATTTTATCACCAAATTGAGAAAATACTGGTTTACCAAAATTTAATACATCAAGCTCCTTTATAATGGACTTATCTTGAATATTTATTATTGATATTTTGTGTTCATTTGAAACAGTCAAGTAATTATCATCTTTAGATATATTTATGAATGTGCTACAAACTGAATCGATAATTGTTTTAATTCCATTATTACTTAAGGTTAATTCTATTACTGAGCATAAATTATTTTTCTCTGCAATGCAGTAATAAAGGGAACCATCACTTTTAAAACAACTTGAATGTATTCTATATTCTTCTGGCATGAAAGTACCATAATCAAACCCGTTTAGGCTAGCATATTTTATTCCATCTGTGACCTTAGTCCCATCTATAGTGAATCTAGCGTTTGTGAAGTAGTTTTGGTTATAACTTGATGTAGCTATTTGACAATTAAAACCATTTAATTTACAAGTGTATAAATTAGTAACCCAGGGACCATCATTTGGGTCAGGTTGAGATAAACAAGCACCAAGAAAAAACATAATTGCCACTAATAATATCTTTAGAATAACTTTCATTTTACCTTCCTATTGTTTTAATGTTTTTCGGTGCTATAATAAAAAAGTTCAGTCCCATTAGGTGATATGTAAACTATTCTTGGTGAAATTTCTATTTCTGATATTAGTAGCCCAGTAGAATCATATATTTCTACCTTGGAGGTTTTTGAACTTATATAATCACCAGAGCTATTTATTGTTGGAGTAAAAGCACGCCCACAGCCTCCAATAGATGATACTGTCCAATCATCATTATCAATTTCAATTAAACGACATTCACCAACTGCATATATGACAAACTTGGTGTTGTTTTTATCATGAGAATATAAATTTCCAAAATAACCTTTATCTTCTATCTCTTCAGTTAAAATATTATACGACATAATCAAGTTTCCAGAATATTTCTTATAGTAAATATAGTTATCGTCATTTGATATTACGGGGTATCCTACGTCTTTTAGTACAATATCTTTAACAATGATATTTTCTTCAATATCATAGATATAACTTCTCAGAGTATTATGTAAAAGTAATCTCTCCTCGCTATGAAACATTGATACTGTTGCATAATCTAATGTATCAATCAAAGTATCTAGTTCAAAAGAGCTTAAATCTATTTTAACTAATTTATATCTTTTACCTTTAACTGTACAATACATAGAATTAAAATTATTTGTATAACAATAACTAATCATCAGCAATGAGTCAGGTAATAACTTCACGCTATTAGAACCATCTCTATCCATTACAATATTACCATTTGTTATTCTTGTACCGTCATATGAGAATCTCAATGCATTTGCTTTATCATCAGTATAACTTTCAGGAATATAGTTGTACTCAAACTCCCATTTAACAATTTTATCTTCACTACCATCAATGTTTATAGATTTTAGACAATTATAAGAAACCTCTTTATCATCTGGTTTAAAGAGATTGCATCCAATAATTATGCTCATAATAAGCAAGAGAACAGTAATGCTAGTGGTTCTTTTCATCCTACCTCCTTAATAATGTTTTTTATAGTATGAACTTGATCCATTCATGGAAAACTTATCATTTAACAATTAGTCTGCAACATATCATACTATTAACGAGCTTAATTCATGATTACATGGAAATGCTCGTTAACTTAATATTAAATAGCTATTTATGAAATAATAGCGAATTTACTTGCTTTAATTTTCATCCTTTTTTATATACCATAAGAATTCTTCTAACAAATTACTAAACTGTTTAGCTTGTTTACTTCTAGGGTCATATTTTATAACAGATAATCAACAACGGGGCTTTTTCCAACTCTTTAAATATCTAAGTTAGAATTATTTTTTCTAATCTTTAAAATTATCTAAAATTTCAGTTAGCTTATTTTGTAGCTCTTTTAATTCCTGAGGGATTTTGTTTAAGCTTAAAGTCCTAGTGATAGATGTTCTATTTTTCCAAACTACTTTAGCAAGCTTATCTTGAGTATATTCATACTCGTCAATCATGGTTTGTAGGGCATCAGCTTCTTCAAATGGGTCCAAGTCTTCGCGGACTAAATTCTCAATTAAAGATATTTCAAGAGCATTCCCTTGAGTTAGGATGGCAGGGATTTTCTCTAGTCCTGCTAATTCAGAAGCTCTTAAACGCCTTTCGCCAGAAACTAATACTACCTTATTATCATCTTTTCTAACAACAATAGGTTGAATAGCCCCATGTCTCTTTATTGATTCTGCTAATTCTTTTAAGCTTTCTTCAGCGAGTTCTTTTCGAGGCTGATAAGGGTTATCTTTAATTATATCTAGAGGAATAGAATATATATTACTATCTTCTCTTGATAGATCTATATATTGAGATAATTTTACTGTTTTAGAAGCTGTTCTTTTTTTGGCTGACGTCTTTATACTGTAGTTTTTATTTCCCATTTTCTACTCTCTTTAAAAAATTTCGATAACAAGTTAGTGAACTCTTTTGCTTGCTTGCTTTTGGGATCGTATTCAATAACAGATTCGTTGTTTACAGGACTCTCTTCAACAACAAATCCTCCATGGATCAATGTGTCAAAAACGTTAGTGTGGTAGTCTTCTCTTAACACTTCTTCAATTTCTGTACCCATTACGGCTTTTCTACCCTCAACTAAGCTAAGTAGTATTCCAACAATTCTAAGATTGTTATTAAATCTGCGTTTAGTCTTTTCTACAGACTCAAAGAGGTCTCTTAACCCTTCTAGGGCAAATGGGGCAGGTTTAGTTGGGATAAGAACTAAATCAGAAGCATTTAATGCCACATGATTTAAATAACCAAATGAAGGTAAGCAGTCAATAATAATAAAGTCATAATCTTTTTTAATCGTTTCTAAACCTTCTTTTAGCATAGAGATGACATCTAGATATCCATCTGATACTTTAGACAATCGAATATTTGCTCCAATGAGATGCAGGTTCTTGCTAATTATTTGGGGGACCAGGTTGGGAGAATCTCCATTATAAAAGTCTTTTACGTCAGCTGTCATCTTGGTGGAGTCTTCTAGAAAAGCACTTGTCAGATTTCCTTGAGTATCATTATCTATTGCTAATATTTTAATCCCTTTATTAGGTAACCCCTTCGCCAGGTTAAAGGCTATGGTTGTTTTACTAACCCCACCTTTTTGGTTAATTACTGAAATTATTTTACTCATTGTTCCCCTTTATGAATAATATTAAACCAAACTTACATTTATTCAAATTTATTGCAAGGAATTTATCTTTTTTGATAGAAGGCTCTGCTGTTTAGTTGAATTAAAGTAATTATTCTAGATTAATGGGTTATAGAGTAAAGGGTTTATCTCAGGAAAAAAGAAAAGCTATAATGAATAACTATAAGAATGTGCAAGCTGGTACATTCAAAAAAAGTAAGAATTTTTTGAATATTTGTAGTTTTTTATAAATTTCCCACAACTATGTTTAGGATTTTCTTATCTTTCAAAAGATTTTATCATCCTTTTTTTTTACAGTAGATATATTATTGTATTTCAACTTAATACAATATTTCTATAAAATGTCATAATGATATATATCAAATTAACTTCTTAACAGATATACAGCTTTCTATAAGTTGGAAATCGAATGATGACTAAATCATTAAAAGATATTTAAAAAGTTAATCGAGTGAGCAAGAGTGAAACATAAAAATCTTACCAACCAGTCACTAACAGCCTTCTGGCGGCTTTAATCCCACAATTTTGATAATGATTGTATGCTTCAGCAGCTTTTTCTGCTACTTGTGCATCTGTTTGATTTAACAACCACACATCGATTGACCATTTAATAGTATATGCCTCAGGTGCCATCAAGTTAGTAGTCCAGACTAAAGGATTAGCACCAGAATCAAAGAGATATTCTGCAAAATACTTCTGACTAGCACAAGCTAAGATAATTGCGTCTATCTCTTTATCATTTTGTTGGAAAGTTGGCTCAATATGAAAGTCCATAAGACCGTTATGCCCTATATAAGCAACTAAATTCGATTTACCACCAAACTTAAGAGTTGATGATTGAAAAGTTACTTCAGTTTCAAAGGCTGCATTACAGGCATAAAGAAAATCTAAAGTTGTCTGCTTAATCTCTTTTCCATCATAAGCATCAGCTAAAAGATAGGTATTTGTTGTCTTATGCTTAAAGAAAGCTCTTTCGAGAATAATATCTGTAGGATTATTGTAAGTTTCTACTAATGTCCACTCTTTACTATTCTTGAAATATGTTTTAATTCCATAGCCACACCCCCAGTATAGATTATTTTTTGGGTCCTGACCGTTACCAATACCCTTTGGGACTGGAACAATTCCTTGATTCACATTATCACAAGTGCTACAAAAATATGTATAGTTTGTAATCTATTTGCTGATAATTCCAATAAGTTCAATAATAATAGTATAAATGTAATTGTGTATTTCATTAAACCCCTTTTTAAAAGCTAAATTATATATATAATTATAAATGTTGAATTATCATGTCAAGATATTTTGTTGTATGCTGTGCATTCCTGCTAGGGAGACTGTTCAACCATCAAGCCATTCTTCCCGTTTTTACTTTTAGCAAAAGGTAAAGTCCCCTTAAAAATTAAAGAGGACTTATGGAGATTTCAATGAGATTTTATCTTATTTGTTTAGTATTTCTTTTGCTTTATCAGCATTGCTTGAACTAACGAGAATTATAGGGCCAGTACAACCCATACCTGTTTCAGCATAGATGTTTTCTTGCCAAAGTTTTTGGCAAGCATCTTCAATTTCTAAGATATCAATACCAGATATTTGATAAGTAACAATCTCTTTTGCAGGTACTTGAATAATAGCATTAGACTTAGCTTTTTGCCCACAATGTAGCTTTAACAGGTCATTTAGTCCTGCTTTATTAGCTAGAGCAATTTCAGCACAATTAATTTTCATAATCTTATTAGTAGCAGATTTGGCACAGTAGCTTAAAGCACTAACTATCAAAGGAGCTCCAGAAGCTCTAGAAATAATGTTAATTAGATTAACACTACTATCTTCATTTGTTGGTAAACCAGGACCATAGCCAGAACCACTTGTTTCATAGTTACCACCACTAGTAAAGGCAGATAAGACTTTGATAAGTAGATTACCTGTTAGTGAATCACATACCATAATATCAGGTGTTCCCATCAGCAAATCATTACCTCGCATCACACAACCACCATCAGCCCTAGCAGAAGTAGCAAAGTTTATATCATAGCCATTTGTCTTTAAATCTGTTAATAATTTTTCTACTTGTCTGG
Organism: Cloacimonadales bacterium (SeqCode); assembly: GCA_963663475.2. Classification (GTDB taxonomy): domain Bacteria; phylum Cloacimonadota; class Cloacimonadia; order Cloacimonadales; family JAFGVF01; genus JAEKNW01. The sequence goes on from CAXXJV010000001.1 coordinate 1,034,088, forward strand.
CTCCTTCAATATTAAGGATACCTACTTTTGGTTGTTCGATTCCATTTGCCTTAGCAGTTGCAATAGCAATAATAGTGTTTTTTACCATTGCTTCAACTCGGTTAATGGCTGTAGTTCCAGTAGTTGTGGCAATATACATTTCTTTTCCTAGACCAGGAGTAATAACTTTACCTACTGTGGAAACTCCGATAGGAAAGTCATAATGCAAAGTAACTGCACCATCAATTTTATTATCAGTAAATAGTTTATTCATGATAGCATGAGCAGCTTCTAAGCTGTCTGCTTGATAATGTTCAAAATCACCTAGCTTTTTGCCAATAAGGACAGGTGTATATTCTTTTAGGTTAAAATTGCTAACTACTTGCTCCCAAATTTTATCATCATGCTCACTCCCAATAGTAGTCAAGGCAATCTTAACTTTGGGTGCATAATTGCCAGATAAAATATCATCAGCTATCTGGTTAAAGCTTTGGGCTATAACTTGCTTAGTTTTCATTATTAAACCTCTTGTTCATTTGTTAATAACTCAGCAGTCTTCTTCATAGCCTGTGCTATCATAATTTTAATTTCATCTTTATCAATATGGTTATCTTCTTTTGCTTGGAGGCCAGGATTCTTTTCAATAACCAGTGAGATTCCGTCAAAGAGATTAGTCATCCTTCCTAAGAAAAGAGAACCTTTACCAATAACCATAAAATTATCATAATCTCCTGCGAGAAGATGCTTTCTCCCATGACCAATAATAGGGACTCCAGAAGGAATATGTCCTTGGGTAGGAGCGAAGCCTTGGTAGCCATGTTCTTCAACAAATTTAGGCATGTCTTTTCTGTCTAATTGACCAGATTTTACTGCTAAAGCCCCAATCATTTTGATATTTTGGGTTGGTACGTCACCAGCTCCTGCAGGAAGAGTCATTTCAGGAATTTGCATTTCAGCTGAGAATTTATTAATATCAGGAATTTTTTTACCAATTTTAGCTAAAGGATCTAGAACAAGAGCGGTAGTTACAGCTTGGGGAGAGGAGCCATGTCCTACTGTATGGCTACCTACAGAATCAGTTCTAATAATTGGATTTATGCCATCATTCTCACTGATTAGGATAGCAAAAGTTCCCAGAACATCTTCGAGAATTGGCATGTCTTTTTTTACATGGTCTTTACCATTCATTCCTAGTTTAGCTGTAGCTCCACCAGCCAAAATTACAACATTTTTGAAGATACCACTTTGGACAAGAGAGGCTGCATTTACAAGAGAATGAGTAGGAGCAGCACAGAATCCACGCATATCAACGCCAGTAGCATTTTTTAAGCCAACAACTTCTGCGATAGATTTAGCAAGGTTTCCTCCACCACGCTGGTTTTGGTCTCCAATAGCTTCTTCAGAACACTCAATTACATAGGCTATATCATCAGTGTTAAGGTCTTTAACCAGATGTAGTAGTGCTAAGACACCAGAAGCTTTTACTGCAAGGTTTTCTAACATATAGTGAGATGATAAATTAGGGTCACTTTTATGAGCATCAAGAACGCAAGCGACTAATTGACCTTTTTCATAAAGACCTTGGGCATTGTCAGCAAGATAGCTTTCAAGTTCAGTTTTTTCTATTCCATCTTTAATTTTATCAGTAAAGTTCTTTAATAATTCATGTTTACTAAATTTCTCTTTGATTCTCTGGGCAAAAGTACTTTCTAATTTTACTAGGTCAAAAACATCAGAGATTTGGATAAGGCCATAAAAAAGATCTTGAGGTAGAATTTCTCCAAAGAGTCCTTGCGGATTTGCATCTTTATCATAGTTGGCATACCAAGGTTTAGGAGCACTAGCTAAATCTTCAGGAGTCATGTTACCAATATAAGTTTGATAAGGGGCATAACCAACAACTTCCGCAAAGGAACGAAGATTAGATTCTAAATTTTTTACATAATCAGAATTAGGATTCTTGCTTCTTTCGTTAGTTTGAGTTGTTCCATTATGAATCAACATATCAGGAGTATGCACTAGGGCATAAGCAGTCTTTTTTATAACAGGGAAATTCATTTATTAATCCTCACTATATATTTTTTGTTTGGACTGGGCTGTAAGCAATCTCACAGCCCAGATTTTTATTATTTTTCAAAGATAGTTTGCTCACTTATCTCAGTTTGTAAGGCTTCTAAAGCTCTTTCAACAAGAGAATAACGTAATTCATATTCCTTATCTTTACTTAGGTTAGGATCACCTAATGGATGTGGGATAGCCACAGTAGGTAAGATTCTATTAGCTCCGACAGTAAGAGATATTGGAGTAATAGTACACATGTGAACTACTGGCAATAATCTTTCAATTTCTTTAACTAACGTTGCACCGCAACGAGTACAAGTTCCTCATGTAGAGGTTAGAATAACAGCGCTAACACCATCTGCAACTAGCTCTTTAGCAATTTCAGCACCCCATTTCTTGGCATCAGCAACAGCAGTACCGTTACCAGTAGTAGAGTAGAAGTAATTATGGAGTGAAGCAATTTTACCTTCTTTAACCATGTTTCTAAGAACATCTACAGGGATTACCCTATCACTGTCTTGGTTAGCATAAGTTGGGTCGTAACCACCATGAGCTGTCTCGTATGTATCAGCAGTCAAATCACTAACACCAGTGATATCATATTTTCCATACTTTGAAGCACTAGATGATTCGATGTGGTCTGGATTACCTTTTGGAACAATTCCTCCCGAGGTAACAATAGCAATTTTTGCCTGTGTGATATTCTCTACTGGAGCATGTGGTTCTACACTATCAAAAAGAGGCATTGGAAACTCTGTAGTAAAGTCTTCATTACGAAGTTTTTTAACTAAGAGATCAACAGCTCTAGCAGAGCCTCTTTTGTCTGCGAAATAATTAACTCTGATACCACGTGGAATATAGCCTTCAGCTTGTGGATTTCCAATCTCTTCTTTGTTGATAATCTTTTTTAAGAACTTTCCTAAGGCTGGGAGAGCTTTTCTCATGCCAGCAGCACTATTGCTTGTTTCTAGAATGTAAGCATCTTTAACAAACATTTCTACACCAGGATTCTCAGGGTACATGGCTGTGACAACTGGAATGCCCAATTCGTTCTTAACCGCTTGGCAAATAGCTCCGCAAGCAACACCATATCTTCCTGCATTAAAAGCAGGACCTGCAACAAAGATATCAGGGTTATATTTCTTAATCATTGTGATGATTTCAGCTTTAGCTTGTTCCATGTTTTCATTGAAATAGGTATCACCACATATCACTGTTGCAACTATCTCTGCCTGTCCCTTCAACTGGCTATTTAAACCTAATCCAGGACCTACAAAACCTTGTCTTACTTCAGGTTTATGATTGGCAAATTCTTCTCCACCAATTCCTCCATAGAATTGATTTATATAATGTACAATTTTAATCAATTTTAACTCCTTGATTAAATAAGTGAAATACTTTACCTAAGCAGAACAACTGCTTCTGATTGCATCCATCTCATCACAAATAGCTTCAACATCTAATACCATTTCCATCATTCCACATTGGTCGTCATAGACTTGTGGATCGCAATTGTCCTTGATAATAGGCTCAACTACATGGTAAACAGGAAGATCTAAAGCAATGCCAGCAAGTGGGCCAGCAAATGTAGGGTCTCCAGTGAGAACTGTTTCAGCAGCCAATCCAGCAGCTTCAGCTTCAGCTCCACCTAGAATTACAACTAAATTGTCTTTTCCTTCTTTTTCTGCAAAATCTTTAACTCTTTTTTGGATCTCCAGATCCATGGCTCCAGCCGCTGTTCAAACAAAGCATTCTGTTGAAGCAAAAATAACTTCCGCTCCTAATGTTTTTACAACTTCAGCTATAGCAGGTCCTGGTATTCCATCTCTATCACCAATTACTATTGCTTTTTTACCTTTGAATTCTTGCATTTTATTATTCTCCTTTATTATTAATATCCTTTGGCACTTAAATTATGAAAGCCAACCTCTGATGTAGAACCTGTAATAAGTTGAATTTCTGCTTCAATAGAACCATCTTCTCTTAAGGAACCTTGGTGGCCACCTGCTATCTTATGAGCTGCTTCTGGATGACCAATGACCCTTTGCATTGGCTTTAATACTATCACCTGATTAGCATTACCCCCTGTAACAACGGCATCGCCTGCTGGGGTTGAATCTGCTAAAGATTGTGACCCACCATCTTGGCCAGCATATTCATCAGTCATTAAAACTGTCTTGATACCTTTGGCTGAGATCTTATTACAGTTCATAACTAAGTCAGCATCAGGATTACCAAAGCCTTCTTCAGAAATTATGACTGCGTCTGCACCCATAAACTCAACTAATTTAGCTGTCATATCAGAAGATCTTTTCTTATCTGCTAAATAAACATTTTCGTTTGTAATCACCACTCCTAAGAAATTATATTCCTTACCATGAAGAGCATATAAATCTTCAATTATTGGATGATTTTGATGGACATAGGTAGGATTTTTATCACAGGCAGAAACACAGTTTCCACTCAAAACAGCACCATCAAAGACCTCAGTTGGATAGATTATGCTAGGTATGATTTTTTTAACATCTACTCCATAAACATAAGTATCGTGAAGTAATCCTTGACTCTGTAGCATATAGACATAGACTACTTTGGGAAGGTCAGGATATTGGGCTGCTTGCTCTAATAGAGGTTTTGTCTCAAAAGTAGTAATTTGATCAGGCTCTAGATCTTTAGCAAGTTTTCCTAACCAGGAAGCAGCATTTAATCCAATTAAACGAACAGCTTCTTCATGCTCATGAGCATCAATACCATCTATTGGCTCACAAGTAATTACCAGGTTGTTTAGCTTAGAGAATGGAGTGTATTTAGCCCCTTCCCCTGCCATGTCAATTATCCCTTCTTGGAATCCTACAATCCTACCTGTTGTTACAACTGCCATACCCTTTAAGACATGAGTTCTTCCTGAACCAACTGTATCTACAGGACCTATCATACCAGGGAAGATAGTTCCAGATCCAGATACTTTTACCCGTGGCTCAATAACATCTTTAACTGGGATGATTCTGATGTCTTCACCAGGCTTAGCAATATCCAGAGCAAGGGACTTTATTCTCATATCAGTAGATAATTCAGTCAGCATTTCTTCCTTATTAATATAAAGAATACCTTGGTCAATTCTAGTTGTTTCAGAAAACTGAATATCTTTTATCTCGATTTTTCCAATTTCTAGTTTCATTTGCTTATCTCGCTTATAGATTTTTATAAATTGCTGCAATAAAGCTGTCTATGTTATCAATATCCTCATCAATTTCATCTGGAGAAATTCTCCCCATAATATCACCTTGAGAATAGATAATCATTGCTGGTAAACCCATAACTTTCTGACTAATAGCAAGTCTACGAGCTCCCTTAATATTCAAACTTGCGAATTTGATTTTATCACTATATTTAGCTTCTAACTCGTGCACTCCTGGCATAAGCTCTTTACAAATTTCACAACCATCACTCCAAAAATCAACAAATACAGCCTTGTCTTTACATTCAAGAACTTGGGCTTCAAAATTGTCTTTTGTTAATTCAATCATGATTTCTCCTTTTATATTATTTTACTTAAATCATTTAAGTTGTTTGAAGTCACTATTTTCTTTATCTCTCCCTTCTCTATTCTTAGAATAGTTGGAATGTTGGTGATACCATACTTAGAAGCTAGCCTCTGATTCTTATAAGCATCAATTTTAACTAACTTTGTCGATGTTTGTTTAGCATGAATCTTTTCTAAATCAGAAATTGCTTGCATACTGTTAGAATCAATCGGACTCCAGAAGGCTACTAAGACAGGATCTGCACTATCTCTAACTTTCTTATTCCAATTTTACTCTTCCTCAATATACTTTTCTGCCACAACTGCTGCTACAGCACCGTCGCCAGCTGCAGTTACTACCTGACGTAAAACCTTATCAGTTACGTCACCACAAGCAAAAATACCAGGAATGTTTGTCTCCATTCTTTCATTTACTTTGATATATTTCTGAGGACTTAACTCAATTAAACCTTCAACAAAAGTGGAACGAGGAACTGTTCCTACAAACATAAATACTCCATCACAAGCAAACTTACTTTCTTGGCCTGTTTTTACATTCTTAAGCATGACGTGATCAACCATATCCTCTCCACCAATCTCTGATAGAGTTGAATTCCAGATAAATTCAATTTTTTCATTCTCCATTGCTTTCTCTTGAGCAACTTTATCTGCATCCATTATGCCTTGGTCATGGATTACTATCATGGTTACTTTATTGACAAACTTAGTTAAGTATATTGCCTCTTCCACTGCTGTATTACCATTTCCTACTACAACAATATCTAAATCTTCAAAAAAATCTGCATCACAAGTAGCACAATAGCTTACCCCTCTTCCTCTGAAGGTATTTTCACCTCTAATTCCTAAAACTCTAGGTTCTGCTCCACTTGCTATGATTAGAGTTTTACTCACAAAAGTCTTGTCTTTAGTTATGATTCTCTTTAAAAAACCACCATCTTCCAACTCTACTTTTTCTACCTTGCCCTTGGTAAATTCAACACCAAATTTATCACAATGTTCTTTGAATTTATCCATTATTTCAGGTCCAGAAGCAGATGGGAAACCTGGATAATTTTCCATCTCACTGGTAGTAGCTGCTTGGCCACCTGTCTTTCTCTTCTGCTCAATAACTAATGTCCTCATCTTAGCACGAGCGGCGTATATGGCAGCTGATAAGCCACCTGGTCCACCACCAACAATTATTGTATCATAAATCTTTTCCATTAGAACTCCCTTCTATTCCATCGCTTTTAATATTAAATCATAATCAATAGTCTGATAATCTCTGAGGATTTCTTGGTCTCGAATTTCTACAGGCCTATCAGTAAGGAACTTAACATAACTTGCTTTAGCTTGTTCAATTAATTCTATTGATTCAAAATCAATCCTATTTGCAGGTCCATCGGAAACAACTATAGTCCGGTAGAGTGTTTCATTTGGTTTTAAAGAACTATGTAGGGGATGGGTTAATAATTTATAATTCTTATGGAGTAAATCTCTTACCTTGACTATTATTTCAAGGGCAGATATATCTCTATAATCAACTTGCAACGAGCTAATATTTAACTCTTTGAACATTGGGTTATTAGTTATTATAATACCTTTTTTCATTTTGTCCCCTATTATAAAATGATTAATGAGTAATTATTACTCAATATTACTTAATATAATTATATATATTGCATATATCGTGCCAAAAATATTAAAATAAGATTATTCTACTTTCTGATAATTAGGGATATTAAAGATAGTGCTAAAACTTGTGATATCATGCTATGTGAGAGTTATACTTGCAGGAATAAAGAGGGAAAATTATTTACATAGAATAATTTATTAGAGATTATAATAGCGAAAAAGTAAGAAGATTGGTATAGGATATGGGTAAATAATACCCAATGAGGATTAAATACCCACTTAAAAATAGGGAAATTACTTATTCTGATTCAAATCAAGCTTCTTTCTCAGGGTTTTTCGATCAATAGAAAGAATCTCAGCAGCTTTAGATTTATTACCTCCAGTAAATTCTAAGACTCTTAGTATGTGTTCTATTTCTACCTCTTCAAGTGTCTTAAGAATATCACTAGATTCTTTAAGATTAGTTTTCATATAGTCTGGTAAATCGCTTTTAGTTATTAAACCATCATCATCGAAAACTATAAGTCTCTGGATAATATTCTCCAACTCTCTAACGTTACCAGGCCATTTATAATTTTTAAGCATTTGCAAGACTCCGTCATCAAATTGAGGAACTTGTTTATTAAATTCACGGGCGAATTTAGAAGCAAACCAAGAGCTTAATTGCAGGATATCGTTGCCTCTATCTCTGAGAGGAGGAAGGTCTATTGAGATAATATTAAGTCTGTAATAGAGGTCTTCTCTAAATTTTCCAAGTTTAACAAGTTGAGCTAAGTTTTTATTAGTAGCAGCTAATATTCTCACATCAATTTTTACAGGTTTATTAGCACCGACCATATAGAATTCTTTTTCTTGGAGAACTCGTAATAGTTTAAGTTGGAGCATTGTAGAGGTTTCAGAAATTTCATCAAGAAATATTGTTCCCTTATTAGCAGAATGGAAAAAGCCTTCTTTGGTATGGTCTGCTCCAGTGAAAGAACCTTTAATATGGCCAAAGAGTTCGCTCTCTAGGAGAGATTCTGGTATAGCTCCACAGTTAATGGGTACAAAGGGGGCAGAAGCTCTATAGCCACTGTAGTGAATTGCTCTGGCAACTAATTCTTTACCAGTACCTGATTCACCATTAATAATTATTGTAGAGTTGATAGAGCAAGTTTTTTCGATAATCTTAAAGATGCTTTGCATTTCTTGGGAAGAGCCTATAATACCAAACTTTTCCCCAATTTTAGACAGGGTTGGGTTTTCTAAAGATTCTCTGTCGTTAAGTTTGTTAAGAACTTCCTCAACACTTTTTAAGAGCTCTTCAGAAGTAAAGGGTTTGGCTAAATAATTTTCAGCTCCAGCTTTGACTGCTTGCACAGCTGAATCAATAGTAGGATAATCTGTAATAATCATTGCTTGAGTTTTAGGGTGGTGTTCATTGACATATTTGACCACATCTAAGCCATTAATTTCTGGTATCTGCAAGCCAGTAATGAGCAAGTTTATCTTCAGTTCAGTTAGAATTTCACGGGCTAAGGAGAAGGTTGTAGTTGTATAGACTTGGTAACCTTTACGAACTAAGTTTCTTTTAATTATTTCTAGTGTTTTTTGGTTATCATCAAAGATAAGGATACTTGCATTATTCATTAGTTACCTCTTTATGAACAGGGAATTGGAGGGTGAAAATAGTGCCATTACCTGGGGATGATTGGAATGAGATAGAACCACCATTTGCTTCGATAAGGTCTTTAGCTACAGAAAGACCGATACCTGTACCAATATTTTCTTTTTTGGTTGAGAATAAGGGATTGAAAATCTTGTGTTTTACTCCTGGGTCAATACCTATACCATTATCTGAAACTGTAATAATAACATCATTATCGTTTAGTTCACTTGTAATTTCTATCAAGCCAGTTTTATTCTTAATAGCTTGTTCTGCATTTAGCAGGATATTGATAAGTATCTGATGAAACTGAGATGGATCAATTAAGATAGAAGGTAGGTTAGGATGTAAATATAGTTTGATACTTATATCTTTTCTATTGGATCGAGCTTGGACAAGCATCAAGGCAGATTTAATATTCTGATTTACATCAACTCTTTCAAGTTTACTAGCAACTTCACCTGAAAAGTGCATCAGTTTCTTGATAATATCACGAGCAGATAGGGAAGCATTAATAATCCTGTTAAGATCTTTTTTAGCATAGTCATCTAGGCTATCATTAGTAGAAAGTAACTGGGAGAAACCTAGAATATCATTGAGAGGTTCATTGAGCTGAATTGCTACACCAGAAGTTAGCTGACCTAAAGTAGCTAATCTATCAGTATGACGTAATTGCTTGAAATATTGAGTGTTTGATGTATTGGAAAATTTATTTTCAATAATATGATTTAGTTCTTGAGCAATATCTTTGATTAGTTCTTTCTCAACTTGGAGGAAGGGGTATTCTGCCTGGGAGAGTATTTCTTGGGGATAAGTAATTTCTAAGAAGCCAACAATTTGCTTATTTAATACCAGGTCAGTCTTCATAGAAAGAATACTTTCCATAAAGTTTTTGGTAGCAACTAAATGATTACAACATTTTATTCTTGCTTGGGCTAAGTGGTTAAAAGTCCAGGTTGAAGCAATTACCACAACAGCTTTTTCCAGAAATTGTTCAAGAGAAATATCCGGAACAAGGGCTAGTGATTTAATTTTATAAAGACAGATAATTTCTTTTGCTCTTTGAATTTGAATAAACTTAGAGAAGAGTGTATCTAGCATGAGGAAAATGAAGGTGCAAATAGAATCGATTTCTTGGCTAGTGCATTTATTATTTATCAAGATATTGAAATCATTTTCTTGCTGGTAACTCTTTGTAATTAATCTTAAAGAGGGATTAAGAGCTAATATTTCTTTAATGGAGATGTTTTTCAAAGAATTATAATGGTTATTGTTGTCAAGATTATCTATACTTAAAAACCAATTCCTGCTTAAATACTCACTTTTGATAAAATAGTTACCTATCCTGTAAATAAGTACACTATCTGAATAGAGGAGGTTATCTTCTAGTACCTTATGTACATATCTAAGATAAGAGCGATAACTCTTATTGTTCTCGCTCTTATTGTTTAATTCTAATATTATTTTCTCAAGTTTTGATATCATGGATTTAGTTAATTATAGCTTCTTAAATCCGTCAAGTACTCTTTAGCCCAAATTGTAGTAGGCTTTTGTGAATAGCTAAGTATCTGCACTCTTTATTAAACCCTAATTGTGCTATTCAGCAGAGATCTAATGCATTATTTTGGGTTAAAGTCCTACTAGATCATTGAGAGTTAGTATTACAAGGATTTCTTATGAAAGGCAAGTCCTATCTTAGGGTTAGTTATTGAATTTGGACCAGCTATACAGCCACCTTCACAAGCCATTACTTCCATGAAATTAGTGTCTAATTTCCCCTCAAGAAAAGCCTTAATTCTAAGTCTCGTCTTTTTATCAATACCATTGATAATTTCTGCTTTAAAATCTGCATCTGCTGGAAGATTTAACTGGATTGCTTGACTAACCCCTTGGCTAACTGCAAAGTTACGTGCAGGAGAAGAACCTGTAAGACTAGGATGCTCTGCTGGTAAATCATTCATTTGTATGTCACTAGCAGCTAACATAGCTCCAACCTCTTCAAAAGAAATAACATAATCAGTGTTGGGGTCTGATAATGCTTCACATTTTTTTGCAATACAAGGTCCGATAAAAACACTGATAGAGTCTGCATCTCTTCTTTTAACCTCCTGGGAAGTATATTTCATAGGAGACAGGGTTGTTGAAACAAATTCAAGTTTGTCTGCTTGATGCTTTTCTATATAGTTAACATAGGCAGGACAGCAGGAAGAGGTTAAGGCTGGTTTGCGGATTTGAGATAGTTCTAACCATTCATGAGCTTCTTTTTGACCTGTTTCTATAGCTCCGTAAGCTACTTCAACTACCTCTGAAAAACCTAACTTTAAAAGGCCTGAAATTATCTTTTCGTAGGCAAGAGTAAACTGGCCAGCTATAGCTGGAGCAATCATTGCTACTAGTTTTTTCCCTTTTTTTAATTGCTTTATAACAAAGGGCATTTGTGATTTTTCAAAGATAGCACCAAAAGGACAAGCATTCATGCATTTACCACAAAAAATACACTTAGTGAAATCAATTTTTGCTATACCATTCTCATCTTTAGAGATAGCATCAACAGGGCAGACTTCTTGGCAGGGGACAGGTATATAAGTTATGGCATGATAAGGGCAGGCTTCTAGGCATTTCCCACAGTTTTTGCAAAGTTCAGCATCTATTTCTGTATGCCCATTCTTAAAAGATATTGCTTTAGCAGGACAGTTCATCATGCAGGGTCTGGCTACACAGGCTCGGCAAGCATTGGTTACGAAATAGCTATTTTTTGAACAAGCAGAACAGCCCTCGTTTAGTACAGTTAAAAAATTAGCATCAATTTGAGGTTGGTCTAATCTCTCTTCTGCAAATTCTTTAATACTTTTTAATTCATCATCTTCCTCGTAGCCTACACCAAAACAAGCTAAGGCTGCTGATCTAGTCACAGCTCTTTCTTTATAAATACAGCATCTAATGGAAGATTGACTACCTTTAGGTGTCATCATAACTGGTAGTTTGTTTAATTCACTTAGGTCTCTATCATTTAAGAGAATGTCAGCAATTCTAACTTTTAGATCTCTTCTTAATAAGATAGTATTATTTATCTGAAACATGATTACTCCTTGATATTGAAAATACTGTTAAGGTAGGCTATTAGCTTATCAACATTGGCTTGACAGAGTAAGTGGTCACCTACCATAACGAAGGGTGCACTAGAAGCTGCGTATTCTTTACAATTACCTAAGCAAGGAGAACCATAAATTTCAACTTGATTATTATATCTTTCTTCAATCTCTTTTTTGTAAATTAATATTTCTGAAGAACCCATTAAATGACAAGTCGTTCCACAACATACTGTTATTCTTATTTGATTTTCCATTTTATCCTCTCACTATACAAAGTTTATTTTTACATCTTTTAAATATCTATCTTCCAAGACTTTTCCAATTCGCCTAATAGTATTACGTCTAATACCTAGCTCAATAGGCATGTTAGGGTCTTGATGGGCATCATTAATTTTAGTCCCAACATAAAAATCTATAATATCACTGCTCAAGAATAGTTTGACTAACTTAGTTGCCCCATTATCAATTTTAATGTTCTCTATAAATTCTTTACTTTTTAAGTACTTCAAGCTTTCTCCCATTGTTATCATTCCCTCAGTAACTAAGTCTATACCTGACATAAAGGAAGAACAGGGAACAATAGGATCTAAAGTAGAAATATCAACCTCAACATCTCTATTGAGTTGTCTTGCTAATATTTTAGCTGTAGTTCCTCCACAAATAGCTTTTTTACCTTGGTAACTGTTAAGAATTTCAGCTAAATATTCATCCTTGTCAGGGTTGATGGGAGGACCAGTTAAAACTACTAGTTTTCTAGGCTTACGAATATTTATGACACAGCAGGTAATATCATCTTGGGCTTTGTAATTACTATTGGCAGAAGCATGTTCTACAATTTCTTGGGCAAAACTTCTGGCTGATAAATTTGGGTATTTCTTAACTAGAAATTGAGCAAAATCTTTAACATTCTCTATCCCCCAACCTAAGGGGTAGGCATTTGACCCCATACCTGATTGGTTAACACCATCGGAGAAGAAAATCAATTTGTCACCTAATTCTAGCTGAAAATTGGACATGTTTATGGTATATTTCCGTTTGATATTTTCTATTTTTCCTTGATAGCTTTTTATATAAGGATCCATCAACTTATCACCCCTAAGCAAGATAAAAGGAGGATTGTCATAATCAACAATACTGCACTTGCCTTGATAATCAATATCGACTATAGTAAATGTTGCATAACTTATTTTGCGAATACTATCTACAGGAAGGGTATTCATTATTGTTTCAGCAGCCTTAATAATATCATACTTATTGCAAGAGTAGGTTAAAGCCATTTTGGCTGTCATAGAAGAAATAACATTGGCTCTGACTCCGCTACCTAGTCCATCTGAAAGAGTTGCTATTATGCGTTTATCATCCTTAACCTTTGTGCTTAGAAAGGTATCTCCACAGACCTTTTGTCCATATTTAAACTTCTGAACATAATCTACTTCTATAAAGAAATTATTATTTATCTGCATAACTACTACCTAATCAGAAACATTTTCAGTTTTATCAATACCAGAGACATCTATAATAGAATTTAAGGCTATCTCAACTTCTGCTGCATTTTCTCCTAAAAGAAAGGCTATTTTCTGAACCATATCTAAATTCTTGTTAATTACATTTTTTGCCTGACTTATTGTATGGCCTCTAGCTACTGAGGGAAGAGTAATATCTTGGAGAACAGCTCCAACTAATTCATGCTTCTCAATAGAGAATATAGATATTTTTAAATACTTTTCTCCATAACGTAATTCCTTATCTAAAATATCATTACCTTTATCAAGAACTTGCTTAAACATGCCAGTAAAAGATATCATTTTATCTAATCTGGCTCCATCTAAATCAATTGCATCTGTAGCGAATTGCTCATCTAGACCTAAGATTTTAAAGAAATTATCATTTGTTTCTTGAATAATCATCTCTTTATCAACAATTATAACTCCAGAAGGCATGGTTCTAAAAAGGGCAGAAGCTTTTTTCTGGGCTAATTTTCTTAAGTAAGAAACACACATGGAAGCTTCAGCTTTCCCCTCAATTATAGCTTGAGCAAATTCACGACAGGTATTATAGCCACAACCACCACAATTTTTTTCGTCTTCAGGGCGATTCTTTCCTATTTTGCGAAAAACTTCAGTAATAGTCATTTCTTTATTAATATTATTAGTCAGTTCAATATGTTTATAAGCTTGGCTAATATCTAATTGAGCTGGTCTTTCTGTCTTTTTTCCAATATATTTATTCTGATTTAAAATATCGATTTCTTTAAGTAAATAGGATTTATCTTTAAAACAGGCAGGTCCATTAATACAACCACCTTTGCAAGCAAGAGTCTCCAAGAATATGTTGTTAGTGAGTCCTTTTGCTATCAAGTCATTGAAGAGTTTGCATATATCATCAGTGCCAGAAATAGAGTAACATTGATAGTCACTAGTTTTACTTAGAGCAAGAGTATTAATCATACCCCCTTCCACAGGATAGAGACTTCCCTCCTGGGCACAAGTTGGTAAGAAATCACAATTATTCTCAGCCTCTAAATGATAAGGATCTATCTTTGAATCTGCAAAGAACTTGTGTAAATCTTTGAAGGTTATAGCTAAATCTAAGAGGTCTTGGTGATTATCTGATTCCACTTTTTTAGAAATGCAAGGACCAATAAAAGCAATTAAGTAGTCTGGACCAAAATGCTTTTTTAAGATTCTGCAATGGGCTAATAAGGGTGAATCTATAGGTATTAAAGAAGAAACTAGCTGAGGGTAATATTTCTCAATTAGTTCTACGATTGTAGGACAGGCTGTAGAAATCTGAATCCCTTTACTAGTACTTAAATACTGAGTTAAGCTACTGTTTACCTCTTCTGCTCCCAAAGCTGTTTCGGAAACATGGCTTATACCTAATTTCTTGAGGCCAGAAATTAGTTTTTCCTTGGGTAAATTAGGAAACTCACTTTTCCAAGAAGGGGCTAAAGAGATTATTATTTTTGCATTTCTTGATAAGAGAAGTTTTAATTTAGACAGATCATCTCTGATACTCTTGGCATTAACAGGGCAAATATCAACGCAATGACCACAGTGAATGCAGAGTTCAGGAATAATAGAAGCATGATGATTTTCAACTTTGATAGCTTTTACTGGACAGCCTCTCACACACTTATAACAGTCTTGGCACTCAGCAAATTTAGTAAATACAGGTAAATTATTAGGGTTCATGACTAGTCCTCATTTAAAATTTTTTCGACTAAATTAATTAGATTATAATAGTCTATTTCGTGAAATATTTCACCGTTTATTTTGATGTTTGGACCATCTTTGCATAAACCTTCGCACAAATTTCCTTGTAGAAAGACTCTGTCTCCTAAGTTGTGTTCTTCAATATAAGATTTTAATCTTTCAAGAGTTTCCCTGTTACCTCTAGGATAACAAGAACTTCCCATGCAGATACTAATATTTATATCTTTCTTATTAGGCATAATTCCACCTCTCTTTAATAGATATAAATATATCGATTAAAATATAGCTTTATGTGTCAAGTTTTATTTCTTCTTTTTTGGAAATATTCTCAAAGAGATTGTTAAACCCCGAATAATGCAGTAGATCTTTGCGAATAGCAGAATCTTCTTTTGCATAAGCAAGCTACATTATTTATCATTTTATTAAACCCTTACTGGGTAATATCTTTGGGCTAGCCATCATTACCCAGGCTTGCGATACTTTGAATCTTCGCTAAAGCTACGCCTTCACAAGTCAGCATCTTACCCTGGGCTAAATTATTTTATCCCTTCCAGGGATTTTTGATGAATCAATATAGTAATGAAATTTTCTCATTTTCCTATATTATTCCCACCAGACTTGAATTTGAGCCAAAATTACTGAGAAAAAACTATATTATTCTCTATTCATCCTTAATCCTTCCTTTACAGTCTTTCGATGAAACTGGGACTTTCATCGAAAGACTGTAAAGGAAGGATTAGGGATGATAAGGGTATTGATAAGACTGGTCTTCCTCAATCCTAGGTAAGGGACTTGGGGCGAACAAAAAATAATTTCTCCCTTCCAGGGTTAAGATAAAGCTTTAGCTAATATATACAGGGGCTAACGAAACTTGCCTCTATCATAGTTTTTTTGAAACAAAAGCTTTCTAATTAAGTATTAACTAATAATTTGATAAATAAACTATTAATAGGTCCAGTTCTAATAGACTTTTCCCAAACAGGTTTAATCTTCAGGGCGTTAATAAGATTGGGGTGGCCAGTCAAAATATAGACTTGGCAGTTGACGCATTTCTCTTTCAAGAAGTTCCCTAAGTCTTTGTAAAGTTCTCTTAAGGTATCTTGGTCATCATATTTATTGCCATAAGGGGGATTGATAATAATAGTGCAATCTTTAATAAATTTAATATCTTTGAAGTTTCTATTTTCTACAATTACTCGATCTCCGTAGGGAAGTTTAGCTAAGTTTTCTTTGGTTGCTACCACAGCAGTAGGGGAGATGTCATTGGCAAAGATGAGATGTTTAGGTAGGGGTCTTTTATTACTTTCAATCTCTTCTTTAACTTGGTCCCAGAGTTTTTTATTAAAATTAGGTAGTCTTTTCAGGTTATTATTTTCTTTGAGTAAGTCATTAGGAAGTTTGCAGTAGTTAAGAATAGCTTCCCCAAGGAAAGTACCTGAGCCACACATAAAGTCTAGCAATTTAGTAGAACCATCCCAGTCAGTTTCTCTGAGAAGGGCAGCTGCAATAGTTTCTTGAATAGAAGATTTAACACTTTGAGTTTTGTAGCCTCTTTTGTGCATGGAAGCTCCAGTTAAATCTAGACTAATAGTAGCCTTGTTGTTATCTATATGCAGGTTAAATAGTATATCAGGGTCTTTTAGGGTAAAGTTTGGTCTTCTATCGTGTTTGAGAATAAACTGGTTACAGATAGCATCTTTCATAACTTGGCCAGCATAGAGAGAATTGTTGATAATAGAATCTTTTACATTAGAGACAATGCCAAAAGTTTCATCAACATTAAATAATTGAGACCAGTGGATATCTTTGTAGGTAAGAATGCCTAAGTATTTAGGCGAGAAACAATCGAATTTGACAAGAGGTGCTAGGATTCTTTGGCAAGTTTTAGCCATTAAGATTATGGTATATAGGCTTTTGTCATCTGCAGTGAAATGACAGCCACCACTGGTAATTTCAATATTTGTAGCTCCAAGTTCAGAGAGTTCTTTTTTTACTAAGATTTCTAATGATCCAGTTATTTGGGCGAAATAACGGTTTTTTTTTCTATATTCAAACATTATAATTCCTTATTTTAAATTATTTTCTTCAAGATATTTTGTGCTAAGCTCATAGAATTTAGCTTTATCTAATAGGGGGAGGAGGTTAGCAAGTATTTCTTCTTTATTATCAAAACTATTTGCCAAGTATTTCCAGATATTTTTCATTCTACCAAGTATATAGAAATCATTATCTGAATAAGACTCAAAAGCTGAAAAGAGGTCTTTATGCCAGTTTAGGAGTTTACTTTTACAGATAATAGATTTCTTCCCGCCTTTAACATACCAAGCTAGGAAGGGGTTCATTAAGATACCTCGACCAAGCATCCAGCTATTGATAGTTGGGAAGCGTTTTTGGAGTTTATGAAAGTGGTCTATGGTGAAAATATCTCCACTATAAGTTATTGGGTGTTTTAATTCTGTGATAGCATCAGCAATAACATCTAGATTAACTTGGTCCTCGTACATTTGTATAGCAGTTCGAGGATGGATAATGATATTCTTTATTGGGTAATTATTAAGTACTTTAATCAAGTGATTGAACTCAGAATGATGAAAACGTCCTGCTCGGAACTTAACTGATAATTCTTGTTTTTTTAGTTTGGAAAAAATATCATTTAAGATTCTGTCAATCTGGTCTGGATAATTGAGAAGTCCTGCTCCCCTTCCCTTATTCATAATTATTTTAGCAGGACAGGCCAGATTAAGATTAATCTCATTGTATCCCCAATAATAGAGAAATTCACTGGCTTTTAAGAATGATTCTTGATTATGATTAAGGAGTTGAGGAACTATAGGCATCCTTTGATCAACAGGGTGTAAATCAGTAAAAGACTTCTTGGAAATCTTACTATTATCAGATAAGCTAATAAAGGGTGCTATGGCATAATCAAAATAGGGAAAGTGTTTTTGATAAACATTTCTAAATTTACAATCTGTTATAGCTAGCAAAGGTGCCATTACTAAATCCATTTTTTCTCCAATCTGATATAAAAATTACTTAATACCATTATAAATAACAAATGTTTTTCGTTAAGTAATTTTTTCTATTTTACAAATATTCTTTAAGAGTTAGCAGGATTATTCTTGATGGATAATCTTGTAGATGGGGAGCTTAACTCTTTTTCTGCAAGTTAATTAAGGCATTATTGGGTAAGAATATTTCAATAATTCCTGAAGAATAGGGGCCTATGGAATATTGAGGAAAAGTTAATAGAATACCATCTTTAGTGAAGTTCCAAATTTTCAGTAGATCTGGAGATGCTTTTACTTGGTCGTCGAAGATAACTATATTATTTTTCAGACAGTAGTCTGTGCAATATTCTGCCAATTTATCTAAGTTAAGATTTTTAATTTTATCAGCTAGTTTATAGGATTTAAAGTTAACAAGGTCAAAGTTAAAGTGTTTAACGGAAGTATTACCATGAGCACCTCCAGTAAATTCATAGTTAAGAAGTTTCAAGGATAGTTCAGTTTGGGATTGATAGACAATATCGAATGACCATTTTTGAATATAAGGGAAATTTTGATAGAATTCATCTTTAACTTTATCACGGTTGTAGAAGGCATCGATAAAGGCTTTTATTTTTCCTGATCTATATTCTGAAATGACTTTACCAACGAATTGTTGTTCTGCTTCTGACATAAGGGGGAAGGTGATAGTTTGTACAAAGATAGTATCTTGGGAATTCACTTGGATAAAATCTTCATTTAAGATAAGTCGTTTAGGAGCAGTAAGTGGATTTTGAATTGATTTCTTAGCAGGGTAAGAAATGTCTGTTTTAGGGGTTTTCAAACTAGTATTTTTATTGCTTATTCCCAGCATATTCATAGTTGCGAATAAGAAGACAAGTGATATTATTAAGATTTTATGAGTTTTTAACATAAGATTATTCCTTTTTTTGTGTTATGTATAATTATAAGATAAGCTAAAATATTAAGTTTGCAATTAATATATCAATAATTACTGATTTAGTCTAAGATGTGAATAATAATCAGAAACTTGATCAGTGGATATTTGACAAGCTTTTTCAAGATTAGCGTATTTGAGTAAATTACAAGCCACTGCAGAAGCAAAAAAACAACCAGTTCCATGAGAATAATTTAGTTTGTTTTTGGCTTTGGTAAAGAGTTTTTGATTATTAGAAGTAATCAAGTATTCTTTTATTTCAAGATCATCTTTACTAGCAAAATGGCCACCTTTGATATAAACACTACATTTTGTTTGTTCAAGCAATAATTGACCAGCAGAAATAGCATCTTGGTAAGATGTAATCTTGGTATTGGTCAGTAATTCAAGTTCTCTTTTATTAGGGGTAAGAAGATTGGCTCTTTTAATCAGATTTGTGTAAACAGCTATATCTTCTTTTTCAATAAAGGCTTTTCCTTTAGTAGGAGAAAGAACAGGGTCGATAACCAGAGGAATATCAGGATAATCTAATAACAATTCTGTGATAAGTTTGGCTATTTCAAGAGAACAAAGAGCTCCGATTTTAATGATTCCTAGTGGGAAAGAAGTAATATTTTTGAGAAATTGTTCTTTAATTGTTTCCAGGGCAAGGGGGTAAATCTTATCAAGCCCAGAAAAGTTTTGTACAGTTATTCCAGTAACAACAGATAGTCCCCAAAAGCCCAATCTATCAGCTACTTTTAAATCTTGTTGGATACCTGCTCCCCCTGAATTATCAGAAGCAGCAATTGTCATAAAATATCTTTTATCATACATGATTAATTCTCCTCGATAGAAGATTCAATAGTGAGTTGATTAAAGTTTGGATAAACTACTTGGTAGAGGTAGAGTCCGTTTGGGGGAGAAGTAAAAATAATATTTTGATTACCACTCTTAGCTTCTAAAAGTTCATTTATCATAGTTGGAGGGTAGTCATTATGGGAGAAAGAAACAAGGGTTCCCACCAAACGTCTTACCATATTATGGAGAAATCTGTTAGCTGAAATATAGAAGATAATATCATTAGCTTTTGTGACTAGATCAAATCTGGTAAGATTACAGACAGTGTTAGGAATTTGGGGGTTTGGTTTGCAGAAAGAGGCAAAGTCTTTTTCTCCTAAAAGATAGGGGATAGTTTCTTGCATTTTTGAAACATCAAGTTTTTGGTAAGGTATAAAGCTTTTATAGAGTCTATTAAAGGGATTTTTCTGACGCGTTAAGATATATTTATAGGATCTGGAAGTAGCTGAAAAGCGAGCATGGAGTTGGTCTGAAATTTGATGTACTTCAGTTACTCTGACAGAATCTGGAAGCTTAGTTCTCAGGGCTAGGCGAATCTGTTGACTTGTCATATTAACAGGGAAATAGAAATGGGCATATTGACTAATAGCGTGCACACCTGTGTCTGTTCTGCCTGAACCAACAATAGAAACTTTATCTTTAGCAATTTTAGAAAGAGCTAATTCTAATACTTCCTGAACAGAAATTCCATTAGGTTGGATTTGCCAGCCATGGTAACAAGAACCATCATAGGCTACTTTGATAAGATATTTCTGCATATTTCCTCACAGTTAGACCAATAAAGGATTCCTAAAATAATTATCATAAAAATTATGATAAGGTTTTCTTTCCAATAAAAAGGTCTATAATTAATTACTCTTAGTTCTTCATTAGTTTGATCTTTAGTTTCAGGAACTCTTAACATAGTGTTTAGGAATACTTGAATAAAGAGATTAAGAAATGAAGAGCGTTGGGGAAAGAGTTTATCATAGCTTTCAATAAATTTACTAACTAATTTAATAGTAGAGATTAAAAAGAAGTTGAAATGGTGAAAGAAGGAGTCAATTTTTCGGGAAAGGCGATTAACTCCCAAGCTGAAAGTAGCAGAATAGACATCAGATAGGTAAGACTGTAGATTGGTGCTATCTTTCAGCCAGACTATAAGTAAGAGATAGCAAAGTAGTTTGCCAACAAACTTTAAGGCCGATTCAATATCGTTAGTGAAAATAAAATCCAGAACTAAATATGCAATAAGCATATAGGAGACTTTTGATAGAATCTTTAGCCAGGAGTTTCTGATTGAGCCTTTCAAAAGGAGTAAGAGTATTCCTGAAGCTACAAATCCAGCCACATAAAGAGATTCTTTATTAATTACCATAATAGCAAAGATAATAAGTAATAGCTTTACAAAGATATTGATTTTAAAGGAAAAAGTCTCCTGTTTTAAATTTGATGGCATTACTTACGAATAGCTCCAGTGTTTTGAAATGGTGGCTGATCATTTAGAATATTATCTCTTTCTTCTG
Organism: Cloacimonadales bacterium (SeqCode); assembly: GCA_963663475.2. Taxonomy (GTDB): domain Bacteria; phylum Cloacimonadota; class Cloacimonadia; order Cloacimonadales; family JAFGVF01; genus JAEKNW01. Next base: position 1,055,528 of record CAXXJV010000001.1, read on the forward strand.
CTTCTGCTTTCTCTTTCTCTTCTATCTCTTTTTCTTTTTCTTCATCTAGCTTTTCTTTGTCACTATCATCAACGACCGATTTGTCTTCCTGATCAGACTCAGCTTCACTAGTTTTTTCAGGAAGGTCAAACTCAAGATTATCTAGTTTATTAATTTTATTGTTAGAAAAGAATACTTGTACCCACTGATTTTGATCTTGATTTAGGCTATAATTATCTTGCAAGTCTTTAAAATATTGTCTAGCCGCAAGAGTATCATCTTTAGTATAATAAAGATAGCCTAGTGCCATTTTAGCTTTAATAATTTCTTGGCTTTCTAGTGTATCTAAAACAGCTTCTAATAAGACAATTGAAGTGTCAGGATCTGTAAGTAGGTATTTACTTGCTTCTTGATATTTTTGGATAGAGATTTCTTTACTTAAACTTGTTAGTTTTAGACTTCCCTTTTCCAGATAATTGAGTAGGGTGTAAGTGTATTTTGATTCAGGATATTCTCTTGTGAGAAAATCTAAAATATCATAAGCATACTGTGGTTCTTTAAATATATCAACATAAAGGAAGGCTTTTACAAAGTTTGCAAAAGGGATATATTCTTGGTCAAATGTTACTAAAACCTCTTCGATGTTTTTTATTCTGGTATCAATACTCAATGAATCACGACGAAGTAGGTCAATTTGGGTATTGAGACTATCCAGTTGGCTTTCTAATTCCACCATTTTTTGCCCATTTGGATCTATACTTTTTAAAGAATCAGCTATCAGAGTATCTGCTAAAGTGTTGGTATTAAGTGTTAGAGTTCTTAAGCTATCAATAACTTGAACCATACTATTAGTTTGTTGAGATGCTTGATCTAGTTCTAGGGAAAGAGAATCTAGTTTTATGCTTAGACTATCTTTACGGTTAATGAATCTAGACTTGTTATTGATAATTGTATCATAAACAACTATGGCAGAATCAGGAAGTTGCATGATGTCAAGGTAGTATTGGGCAAGTTTAAATTGCTCATCAACTAGTTGTTTAGGCTCTAGTTGCGAGTCATCATCTTTAAATAATTGAATTTGACTTGCTACCGAGCTTTTGGCAACAGAACTTTCAACAAGCTCAGAATTAGAATCTGCCTTCTTAACATTGTTAAAGTGGGTAATAGCAAGACTTAGACTATCAGTATTAGTTAGGTAGTAATTACCTAAAACATAGTTTGTTTCTGCACTAATAGGTCCTCTTTGGTTGCCATCAATAAGAGAAGTTAAAAGCTCAATACCCTGGTCTTCTTGGCTATTATCTAAGAGAATTTTTCCTTGTAGAAGGGTAATTTTATTCTTCTCCTCTCTTCTATATTCATCTTCTAAGAGTTTCTTGGTCTGCTTAAGAGCTACAGAATAGTTTTTTAAGTGGTAGTTAGCAAGTGCTATATAGTAGCGAGCATCATACTTAATTTCTCTATCATTCTTAAGTTTTAAAAATCTTTCTAATGAGGAAATAGTGTCTTGGTATTTCTTTTCTGCAAAGTAATTCAAGCCAATAAAATAAGAAGCTTGTTTGTATTCAGGAGTCGATTTATGCTCATCAATAATGATATTGAGATAAAATCTAGCTCTTTCAAATTCTTTGTCTTCAGTATAGAAATCAGCAATTTTAAGTAAGACTTTTGCTTCGTCTTTCTTGTTTTTAGGGGAAAGAATTTCAGCTTCTAACAGAGAGTAGGCTTGGTCAAGTCTTGATAAATCACGATGAGTTTGAGCTTTTAAGATAACTGCATCAGTATAGAATTCACTATCAGGGAAGTATTGAATGAGCTTGTCGCACTGTTCAAAAACTTGTTTAGTCGAACCACCTTTTTTATAGAAGCTAAGTGCCATAAGATAGATTGCATCATCAACGTATTTACTATTTGGGTAGAATTCAAGGAGAGAAGCACATTTTTTAATGACATCATTATACTCTTGCTGGGCTGCTCTGGAAGCTCTACCTGAAGCTTCTAAGTCTCGGGAACTAGCTTCTTTAAAAAGCTCTTTAGCATTATAAAAAGTGTTGTAATAAGCACATGAAGCAAGAAAAATTATAGCTATTACGAGGGCTGATAGGATGAAGACTCTCTTCATATATACTCCTGAAAAATAAGCTGTTTATAGGCAATATGGTTGGTAGTAGCTACTACCAACCATTGAATATATTTATTTTAAGGTTAAATATTTTTCTACAATTTCGATTGGACGGAAGGAAGATACGAAATCTTTCATCTTTCTCATATCAGGATAAATAATTCTATCTCTATCAATATAATCTACAAAAGAGCGAATTTCAGCTTTGATAGCTTCAATTGGTTCAGAAGATTTTACTTTTCTATCATCTAATGCTTGGCAGTTAGCCATAAGCTCTATTGCTAATACATGCTCACAGTTATCAATAATAGTTCTAGCTTTTACTGCAGAAATTGTTCCCATAGAAACATGGTCTTCTTGAAGTGCAGATGTAGGAATTGAATCTACTGAAGCAGGATGAGCTAAAACTTTGTTTTCAGAAACCAAAGAAGCAGCAGTTAATTGGGCAATCATAAATCCTGAATCAATACCAGGACGTGGAGCTAGGAAAGCTTTTAAACCACGAGACTGGGCAGGATTGAAAAGTTGTTCCATTCTTCTTTCTGAAATATTAGCTAGTTCAGCACTGGCAATACCTAGGGTATCTAAAGCAATAGCAACTGGTTCTCCATGGAAGTTTCCACCAGAAATTACTCTATCTTGGTCAGGGAAAATAAGAGGGTTGTCTGTAGCTGAGTTAATTTCAACATCTAGAACAGTCTTTACATAGTCTAATGCTTGTCTTACAGCTCCATGTACTTGAGCACCACAACGCATACTATAAGGATCTTGAACATTCTCACATCCCTTATGTGATTCTCTTAATTGGCTACCTGCTAAAAGATTTAAAATATTATCTGCTGAGGCTAATTGACCAGTGTGTGGTCTAACTTGATGGATTAAGGCATCAAAAGCATCTGTAGTTCCTAAGTAAGCATCTAAGGAAGCTGCATGAGCTATGTCAGCAGTTCTGCATAATCTTAGTGCTCTGATATAAGCCAAGGCCCCTACAGCAGTCATAACTTGTGTACCATTATTTAAAGCTAGACCTTCTTTAGCTACCAATTTTACAGGTTTAATTCCAGCTTTTTCCATTGCTTCAGCACCAGACATTTGTTTACCTTGATAGAAAGCTTCACCTTTACCAAGTAAAACTAAAGCAAGATGAGATAGGGGAGCTAAATCTCCACTAGCACCAACTGAACCTTTTTCAGGAATGCAAGGAGTAACATCTTTATTTAACATCTCAATTAAAGTTTCCAGTGTAGATAATCTTATGCCAGAATGACCTTTAGCTAAAACACAAATTCTAAGAAGCATAATAGCACGTGCTTCAGGAATTGAGAAGAAGTCTCCAACACCTGTTGCATGACTGAGAATTAAATTCTCTTGTAATTCAGCAATATCTTCTTGAGCAATAGTGATAGTAGAAAACTTACCAAAACCAGTAGTTAATCCATAGACTATTCTGCCTTCATCTATTACTTTATCAACGTAGTTACGACATTTAATAACTTTGTCTCTACTATCATCAGTTAGAGCTACTTGAGTATTGTTATGGGCAACATCCCACACATTTTCTAAGGTAAGGTTATTACCATCAATTAATATCTTATCCATGTTTACCTCATGTTATTATTTTTTATATCATTAAAATATTAGACACTATTTTTGTCAATAATCAAATGTTTGATATTGAGATAGATGGAAGAAAATGAGAATTCAGAACTAAAAAGAATTGAAAGACTATCACACAAATTAAAACGAATTAAGACTAATTTCACCAATTAAAAGAAGACAAAGAGGTTGAGAATAGAATAGTATTGATAATAAGCTGTGCTGAAAGCTCTTCTGTTGGAGGGTGGGCACTTTTTTATTACTTGATACAAGAATAGAGTATAGTGGCCTTAGTATTTAGGGTTAAGCATTATGAGTGAAATAGAGAATTCCTTCAGTTAGAAGTTTCTGAGAGTGGAGAATTTCACCTTCTTTTGAAAGAAGATAAGCACCACCTACATATTGGTATTTATCTTTATCTATAGGGGAAATATAGTTTGTTAAGATTGTATGTTTACCAGACTTATTACATTGTTTGATGTAAAAAGGAAACTCTTCCTTTTCCCAAAAGTCCTCATAATTTGATTTTATTTCAATTGCTCTAGCAAAAGGAACTAGTAGATAATCAGAATTTGTTTTATTTATCCTATCAATAAGATTTTCATCAAATAGGTCTCCACAGATTAGACAAGTAAAAGAGTAGCTCTTTATAATAAAGGTGTATATTTCATTTCCTTGTAAATAGATTGATTTGTCGGCGTGATTATCATGCCATCCTAAAGATATTCTTCTATAATTAGCTATTATTTTTCCAACTGAATTTATGCACATGAAACTATCATAAAGTGTATGATTAACTTTTTCAAAATAGCCGAAAGCTATAGCTATATTTTCTTTGAAGGCAATTTGTTGTAACTTCTGTATCTCTAAAGAATCTTTTTCTAAAGCAAGCTGGAAATCGTGTTCAGGCTCATCAGTATTAATTAATCCTGTTAATACAGCTTCTGGAAAAATTATAAAGTCAGCATTCTTGGCTGATGCGATTAAAACAAAGTGTTCAATCTTTTCTAAGTTTTTTACTAGAGTTTCTTCAATCATGGGAGTAACTACAGCAAATTTCATATAATCTCCTAAATCTCAATTAAATACATTATTAGTTGTTCTGTTCCTTTAGTCAATAAAAAAAAGCCCCGCATTAGCGAGGCTTTAGTATTATTTTTCCTGAAATGCCTGCAAAGGCAAGCCTTGTCAGTTCTATTTCATTAAGATCATTTTACTAGTTTTAGAATAATCACCAGTAGTCATTTTGTAGAAGTAGACACCTGAAGCAACGCTTGAGTTGTTAGCATCTTTACCATTCCATACAACTTGATGATTACCAGCTTGTCTTTCTTCACTAAGAAGAGTTTTAACTTTCTGTCCAAGGATATTATAGATAACAAGGTCAACTCTTCCTGCTTTATTCATACCGAAAGAAATTGTAGTTTCTGGGTTGAATGGATTTGGATAGTTACCTTTTAAAGTAGTAACAGCTGGAATTGCTTGATTATCATTTGAAACAGGGTTAGCAATACCTGCAAGGTAGATGATAATTTCATTATTATCAGGGTCATCAGTAGTAATAGTAGCTTGACTAGAGAATTCTTGGTCTCTACTTGGAGCAAATACTAAGTTATGTTCAATTTCTTGGTCAGGTAAAATACTAAAGTTAAGAGAAGAAACAAGCTCTTCATTATCATTCATTATAAAGAATGGGTCTTGAATTTGGATAGTTACAATACCTGCACTTTCACCTGAGTTAGTAAAATTAATAGGTAATTGAGCAGATTCGCCTACAAGAATTTCACCAAAGTTATATTCTTCAGTGGTAATAGCGATAACTGGAGCACCAGGAGCTTGACCAGATCCACCAGGGAAGGTAACATAGTCAAGGTAGAAACAGTCATCATTATCTTCTACCATATAGTCTTTAGTATATTTCCATTCGAAAACATTATTACCTGCAGGAACTTCAAAAGTATATTCATCCCAAGCAACTTCACCACTAAGATGTAATAGTTGTTGTCCGTTAATCTTGAAGTCAACCCAATCATAATTAGATTCAGTTGAAACGTGTAACCAGAAGCTAATTTCACCAGCAACAGGGGAATTAAATTCAACAGAAGCAGAAGTAGTACCACTGTTAGGGATATCAGCAGATTTTAAGGAATATTGACCTTCATAAGCATTATCAGAGAAAGTGAAATCACCAACAGTAGTCCAACCAAAGGCTTCTAGTGATTGTGATTCAAAGTCATCAACAGCAAGACCAACAAAAGCAGAGTATTGGCTTGATGTAGAAAGGCTACCATACTGGGCAGTGATATCAAAGATTAATTCTTGACCACTAGGGATTTGGCTACTTAACATAACCTCAAATGAAACTTCTTGATTATCATTAGTTTCAAGATCTTCAATTTGAATATTATTGTTATTAGCAACAACTAATCCAGCAGGACATTCAATACTAACATTAGTCAAAGCAGCTACATAGCCACCAATATTTTCTATAGGAAGTGATAACATGAAAGTTTCACCTGCATCCATACGTTGGTTGCCATTACCAAGAACTTCAGTAGCTTCAACTTGGCCGATAGTAAGTTCTGGAGCATGGTTAACTAAGTAGATTTCATATTCCCATTGATTAGCAGCTTGGTCAGCATCAATGTTCACGGTGAAAGGAATCATATAGTTATTTTCAATATTATGTGGAATAGAGATAGTAAAGGCGTCTGCTGGAAGTGAAATAACTTGGTCAGCAGAGATAGATTCAACTGTTACTTGGTTGTTTTCAATGACAAGTCCTGCCTGATCAGAAGCTAAAGTAATAGTTAAGTCAGAAGAAGTTTCCACACCAACATTTTTGATATCGAAAGTAAAGTTACCTTCATAGCCGATATGAGTTTCAGTAATAGGAAGGTTGTCAATAACTACATAAGAACCTTCTGCAGGAGTAATAGAAACTAGTTCAACAGCAGTAATTTTATTAAAACCTGTAACAGTTAGAGTGAGGTCAACAGGGTTTACAGGTAAGTTTTCAAGGTTAAGAGTAACATTACCCATAGCGTCAGTATAGCCAGAACCAAGTAACTCATTATTGTAAGAAAGTGCAACTAGAGAATTTTCTTGGCCAGTATTTACAGTGTATTCACTTGTTCCCACGAATAAAATACCAGTATGATTTAAAGAAAATTCATCAGGAGTATTAGTTCTTACTTGTAAAGAAGCATCACCAAAGATATGCCAAGTTTCATACATGTCAATACCATCTGAACCATAAGAATCCATCATTTCGCAAGAACCACTATAGTAAAGTCCACCAATAGTTGAAAGCTCTTCTCCAGTTAAAAGGTCTGTGATTTCATCTTGTCCACGCATTGGTGAATTCCATGATTGGTTGATAGTAGAAGCATACATTACCATAGCACCAGCAGGACTACCATTATGGGTAGCTCTAAGCCATGCTTCAGCAAAACATGTATTGCTAACAAAGTTACCGTTAACACAGGCAACAGATACGATGAAAGGAAGTTTGCCAACGTTTGTTAAGTTATTAACATGGCTATTTGAGAAGCCTGTTGTAACCCAAGTTGTGTTTGAACCATGACCTACATAGTTCATAAAGCCACGTCCTTCATTAACTGCATTAGCTATATGAGTTGTGTTAGCACTTGGAGCATAAATTTGATCTACTTCAGTGTAGTTGTAGCCAAGTAAATCGTCTCTAATTAAATTCATGTGAGTAATATCAGATTCACCCATATCACCTTGAGAACCGCCACCTTCACCTGAAGCAATACCAGTTGCTTTAGTTAAATAATCGTTAGTTCCATTCTCATCTCTTTCATAAGCAATAGTTCTTTCAACTTGAGTAGCTAATTGGTCAACATTCTCAGCTGAGAATCTTCCAATAAAGATGTCAGGATAAGAATCATTACCAGCAACAAGAGCATACATAGGGTCTGCTCCACCACCACCTGAAGATAAAGTTGCTACTTGAGGAGCATCACCAGCAATTTGAACAAAAGCTAAATCATCATGAGTGTCATAATAATTTTGAATATAGTTTTTGATGCTGTTTGCATTGTTACCAATAGTAGCTACATCAACCATTTCAGTATGGATACCTTTTTGATTTTTCCAATCTACATAAAGTTGCATTGTAGAGAAATAGTTCTGAGGAGCGATAACTAAAATAGTACCAAACTCATCTAATGGGTCATATCTATTTTCTTGATAGTTTAAGAAATGATTTTTATAAATAAAATCAAATGATTCAACATTCTTAACACTACGAGTAAGAATATTTTCACCAGCCTTACCAGTGTTTGCAACAGCTACTCTAATGTTAGTATAAACTCTTAGTATATTAGTTGTAGGATTGTACTGGAAAGGATTGAAAGTAACAGTAACACCACGATGATTTCTCATGATGTAAGCTGAACCTAAAGTTGAAATTTCTTGAGGGAAAAAGTTATCTTGCTGATATATTTCTCCAAAAACATAAGGTACAGTAGCTGGATCAATATCTCTAGTGATAACACCTTTTGAAGGGGCTACTGCTACTTGATATTCAACATAATCAGAATCGATAATTCTCATTTCTGGTTTGGCATGATTATCAATAATGATAGATCTGCTTACTGTTGGAACTTCTGGAGCTCCTTTAATATAAGTCTCAGCTTCTTTGTCTAAAGAAATCTGATTAAAAACTTGTCCGTTAATAAGAACTTCACTCTTGTTAAAATAACCAAGAGACATTTCAATAACTGTCTCACTCGCGTCAGATGCTATTAAATTAACCTGATTATCAGAGTTTCCTACTCTAACAACCTCTGCACTTAAAGAAAGAACTAAGGTTAACATTAGCATTACTACTAAAAAACTTCTTTTCATTTTTCCTCCATATTATCATAAATCACTTATTTATTGTTCATCATTATATTATATTCATTTTATTATAATGCAAGATTGATACCACTTTTATAGGAAAGTTATTTAGTCAATAGAAAAATGGATTATGATAATAAAAACTGGGAGTGCAACACTGGGAGCGTTACTGAGAGCGCCAGCATCCCTGCTGGCATCTTATCTTTTCCCTTCAGTATAGATGGACGTCTAAACTGGTACACAAGTGGAAGTTTAAAATGTGAGGAAAACCTCTTAAATCCCAAAGGGATGACATTTATTAGCAAGGGGTGCAAACCCCTTGTAGAGTGCCACCACAATGGTGAGCCCTGAAAGGGCGACATAAAACATATGAATTTAACAATATAGATATTTTTCATAATATTGAATGTTATATCATCATTCTTGCAGGATTTAACAGACATCTCCATGTTATATATTTGTCTATCCCGCTCTTTCAGGGCTAGTCTTGTTTTGGGTACTTTTCAAGGGGTTTGCACCCCTTGCTAATAAATGCCATCCCCTTGGGATTGAAGATAATCATTGCCTGATGGCATGATGTGGGCATCCTCACTCTCATTTAAGAAATTCCGTCCTCTTGAGATTTAAGGTGTATTTCTTCCTTGCTATACCTTGAATATTTAAAAATATAAAACAATTTAATCCCAGATATATTTTTCATTATAAGGAATATCATATTTATTTAAAAATAATAAAAATTCTTCCTGGAATGTTTTTACCCTATGATGTTCATGTTGATTTCCAATGTATTTAATAACTAAATCAATATCTTTAGGACTAACAGAAAATGCTCCATATCCAGTTTGCCAACTGAATAATGTATATTCATAATTTTCAGATATCCACCGCGATGAGTTACTTTTTACAAATCTAATTACTTCTATCAATGGATGTTTCTTTGATAACAGACATAGAACATGAATGTGATTCTGGTAGCCACCAATACTGATCACAGGTGAATCTATGTTTTTAAATAAACTTATAACGTAGTTGTAAATTTCTTGTTCATTTTCTGATGTGATATAGTTTTTTCTGTTTTTTGTACTAAATATGATGTGCATATAGTTCTTTACTAATGATTGACCCATTTATCCTCCTTATGTAATCAAAATAACTATAACCTGTTATTTATTCCTCATTTTCAATCTCTTAAATTATAAAATGGGATTTAAGAGACATTATCAGTTTATACATTCCTCTATTCTGAAATTCTATGGATTAATTTTGTAATTAGATTAATTCATATATCATACCAAATTAAGGGTAAAGAATTATTTGGTCAAGGATTAATTTAAGAAATGTGTGTTTTATTCGGAACTTTTCTGTATTTAGCAGTAGGATGATAAACAACAAAATCATTTGGTTATTAAGGTCTAAATTCTAATACAAGTTGTTGCTCTCTTAAATCCCAAAGGGATGGCATTTGTCTGCTTAAACTGGGAAGAATTCCTCTTAAATCCCAAAGGGATGGCATTTGTCAGCAAGGGGTGCAAACCCCTTGTAGAGTGCCACCACAATGGTGAGCCCTGAAAGGGCGACATAAAACATATGAATTTAACAATATAGATATTTTTCATAATATTGAATGTTATATCATCATTCTTGCAGGATTTAACAGACATCTCCATGTTATATATTTGTCTATTCCGCCCTTTCAGGGCTAGTCTTGTTTTGGGTACTTTTCAAGGGGTTTGCACCCCTTGCTAATAAATGCCATCCCCTTGGGATTGAAGAAAAGAATACCAGCAAGGATGCTGGCGCTCCCAGTAGAAGAATACCAGCAAGGATGCTGGCGCTCCCAGTTTATCCCAGTATCTTATTCCTCATACTGAAAAATCTCGTATTTATAATTAGTAAAACTATAAGTCATCAACAGTTTAGCAACTTTTTCTAATAGTTCATTCACTTCCTAATCAGCCTCTGTATAATCTGGGTTTAGCCTTTTATTTTGGATTAATCTCCTTAACATCATCTCTTCTTTGGACAACTCGAAGAGCTTTTTTTTCTATTAATTGATCTAATAATTCTGCAGTAATTCTAGATTTTCCATTTCTCAGGGGGAATTTTTTATCATTCTCTAATTCTGGGGGGATATCCTTTTTCTGGCAGGTAGCTACTAGGATTGGTAAAATTGGTATTTCAATGATTTTCAATTTACTTTTATTAGTTAGGACAAATTTAAAAAGAAAAGCTTTAATCTCATTGTCTAAATCTTTATAGACGATTAAAGCTTGGTAGTAATCTTTTACTCCAAAGCTAATGCTTATACTTAAAATTGTTCTTATCTTTATGGAGTTAAAACAATCATTAATTTTGCAGTCTTGTAAAGAATTTATAAAACACTCTACTTGATTATCTTCTATTGATTTCTTAAATTTTTGGACAGTATAATAGATAGCGTTATGCATCTTAGTGCCAGCAATCGAGGGTGCAAAAAAATTCTCTTTCATTCTATGAAAAAGTAACATTTCTTGTGTTAAACGGTAAATTCTTGTCTTAAGCTTTTTCAATTCAATTTTATAATTCCGAGCTATTTCCGAGAGGGTTAAATGTTCTAAATAATAGTTTTGTAAAATGATTTTATCCTTGTTAGAAAGAAAATCATAAGAATTAATATCAATATCTTGTTCTATATATTCGGGGCTATTATCAGGATAGCCCTCTAATATCATTGGATCAAGATTTATCTCTTGGTCAATTTGCTTATCTTTCATTCTCTTTAAACAAAAATTCTTGGTAACTGTAAACAGCCAATTATCTGTTTTGGCTGAATCTATTCGATTCTCGTTCAGGAAAAACTGAATAGCAGTTAACTGAGCCATCTCCTGGACTGTATCTTGGTCTGAAAAAAAACGATTAGCTACCTGTTTTGAATATTTTAGCACTTTTTCATAATTAATATCCATTAGACTACACCCCTACAAATTATTTGAAGACAATGTTTTATGAGATTTTCAATGAAATATTTCCATTTTTGACTCTATATTAGTAGAGAAACTTAATTTAGGAGAAAGCTATGAAATGGAAACTTATTCTTTTATTAATGATATTAATTTTCAATATCAAAATATTTAGTCAAGAGTTTTATCAAGGTTATCGAGTTGTTTCTTGGGAAGAGATTCAAGGCATGGACTATTCAATTATTAGAGATGCTGATGGACATGATATAGTTCACTTAGAGGAAACAGGTGAAATAGTAGTAGTTGTTGTATTTGAGTCATAGAACCTGAAATACTTTTAGTAATCAAACATATAATAATTATTTGTAATATTAAGGAGGTACTTATGTTGAAAAAGGAAAGAAAAAAAATATCTGTATTTAGTTTTAATAATGAAGAGTTCAAGGGAATTATAAAATATCAGTAAGTAGATATTAAAATTATGCTGGACAAATTGTATACTCTTTCATAAACATAAAATATGTGCTTTAACTTATTAATTGATTATGTGTTTGAATTATAAATGGTCAAAAAGTTAAAACTCTTGTTAAAAACAATAGTGATGCTGGAAGATATACGATTGTATGGAATGGTAAAGATACCAACGAGCGTGAAGTAGCCAGTGGTGTTTATCTGTATAGATTAGCATTTAATGGAAAAAATGTTGATGTTAAAAAGTGTATTTTAATGAAATAGATAATTAAGCTCAGCCCATTAATTTGGGCTGAGCAAAATTTTTAGGAGTTTGTATGAAATATTTGCTAAGTATCATATTACTAATTTTTACTCTGGCTGGAGAGGCTCAAGATTATCAAAGGATTTCTCCCTTTGCTGAAGATGTTCCTATCAAGGGTGATTTTGTAAGTCCTAGCCAAGGTTGGGCATTTAAGTATAACGTTGATGAACTATACAGTGAGGATCTCTATTTTACGGATGATGGCGGAGATAGTTGGGCTATGATTTATTCTTTAGATTATATTTGGGAAAAGTTTGTGGATATACAGATGATTGATAGTCAATTTGGCATGGCGACGGTAAATCTTGCTGGTGTTGATTACCGGGATTATAGATTAACTTATGATGGCGGTTATACTTGGACCTCAATCATAGATACCCTCCCTGATGGTTTAGAAATTCAGTATATTCAATTTATTTCCTCTGAGATTGGTTTTATCTGTACCCAGCCTCTAGTTGCTCATGAAAGTATCTCAATATACAAAACCGTTGATTCTGGATTAACTTGGACTCAATCCCAAAATCCTAATAACTCTATAGGGATGCAGAATATTATGTACTCTCTTGATGAAACCAACATTTGGAGTGGGGGGTATTTATATCCAACGATAGATGGAGGAGGACTACATTACTCTAATGATGGTGGTGATTCCTGGCAACTACTCCTTGAAACTCCGCCAATTTATGATTTAAATATGGTTACTGCTGAATATGGAGCTTATCTCGGAATAAGTTATTCTCATTCTTTAATCAGCTTGGTAATCACTCATGATAATTTTAACACATCTACTTATGTGTATACCGAGAATGACTTTGGGGATTATTTTTTTGGTTTTTGTTTCCAAAACGAAAGTAATATCTGGGTTGCCTGTAGAATGGGAAAAGTCATGCTTAGTCGGAATGGAGGAATATCATTCCGTGAATATGTAAATCTTAATGATGATTTACTAGATATTGAGTTTTTTAATGATACAGGTTTTGTTTATAGTGTCGATAGTATCTACAAATTGACTTATCCTGTTAGTAATAATGATTCTGAACAAATATTAGGAAATGACTATCAACTCACTAACTATCCAAACCCTTTCAATCCTCAGACAACTATTTCATTTGCTCTTGAGAAAGCTGAGAGTGTGAAGTTGGAAATATTTAATTCTAAAGGGCAAAGAGTAAAAAATCTTTTGAAGAGCAAGCTTCAACCAGGAAAGCATAATTATGCATGGGATGGGACAGATAACCACAATAACAAAGTTAGTTCAGGAGTTTATTTTTATCGGCTTGAAGTTGCCGGAGAAAAACATATTAAACAGTGCATATTACTTAAATAAGGAGAAAAGATGAATAGAATAATCTTAATCTTAGCAGTTATATTAACAACAATCCCGCTATTGGCTACTGAATGGGTAGAAATTGACCCTCCAGAGGGGGCAAATGGAGGTCTTAGCTATCAGTTTATTTCTGCAACTGAGGGTTGGGCTTTTAGCTCAAATTATGATGGAACACTGCTCTACCACACAAATAACACTGGACAAAGTTGGGAACAGATATATGTAAGTGATCAGAATCAAATAATAGATCTTCAAATGATTGATAGCCAACATGGTTGGGCTATACTCTATGGGTCTAATAGCACAAATCTTTTTACAACAATTAATGGTGGTGAAGACTGGTTTAGAGTTAATGTCCAAGTGCCAATATACGGTCATGTTACAGCAATGGATTTCTCAGATATGGAGAATGGGCTTATAGCTGGTTTATCTGAAGGCATATCATATTTATACAGAACAACAAATGGTGGTTATGATCTTGAGAACTTATATGAAATTAATAATAGTTTTGAAGTTAGAAATATTACTTGTCTTGATGAAGTAAATATCTGGGTATCAGGCTCTCTTTTCGATGGGATAGCAATATATTCTAGTAATGAAGGTGTTGACTGGGATTTTATTGGTAATTCAATAGAGAACTCTGATGTAAAAAGATTTCACTTTTCAACAGATCAGATTTATGGATTTACTGGGAATTTTATTATAGATGGAGACTTTCTTGGTAATGTCCTAATTCTAACCGACGATGGTATGGATACTTACACTCTTCTTGATGATTCAGTATTTGGAGAAAATGTTTATTCTTGCTATTTTATGGATGAACAAACTATCTGGGTTGGAGGTAGTGATAATATGTTTATAAGCACCAATGGTGGAAGAACATTCTCTATCTATCAGAATTTTGATACAAATATCAAGGATATTACTTTTATTGATTCAACTGGCTTCGCTACTGGTGGTAACGGTTCTCTTTATGTTTACCATCCAGCTGTTAGTAATGATGAAGCAACTGTAGAGGTTCCCATCTTGGAGTTTAACTGTTATCCTAATCCCTTTAACCCAGAAACAACTATCAGTTTTAATAATCCTCAAAATGGAAGAATCAGCTTGTCAATATACAATATCAAAGGACAGTTGGTAAAAACTCTGTTAGATGAAGAGATAGCTGTAGGGACTCATAGTATTGTCTGGAATGGTACCAACGAAAAAGGTATAAGTGTTACTTCAGGTATCTATTTTGCCAAAATAACTAATACTACTAGTAATAGTTTAACCAAGAAAATGATTCTCATGAAATAGTTGACAGAAAAAGTAGATAAATAGTAATATAATACAGAGGGAGGATGTCCTCTCTCTGTATTCATTTTAATAACTAGGAGACTTTATGTATAAACTTAATATATTAATTATAATATTGCTAATGGTTAGCATTAATATTACAGCTACAGTTTTAGAAGTAGGACTAGGGCAAGATTTTACTTACAACACTATCCAATCTGCTGTGGATGTAGCTGTAGATTACGATACAGTCTTGGTTCATCCTGGGCGATATATTGAAAATGTTGATATTTTAGAGAAAAGTCTTACTCTAGGATCCCTATTTCTAACAACAGGTAACCAAGCTTATATAGACTCAACTATAATTGATGGGAATGATGAGGATACTGTTCTTAAGATTTATCATAATAGATATGTCCCTGAATTTAAATATATCAAAATATATGGACTTTCAATAACTGGTGGTAACACCTTGACTGACCATTTTAATGAAAATGAGGGTAGAAATTATAAGGGAGGAGGAATTAATATTCTAGGTTATAGCTACCTTGATTCTGAGTTCTCTTCATTCGAATATTGCAAGATTTTTAATAATACATCTTCAACAGGAGGTGGAATCGCAATTTTTGAGTCAAATGTATGTATTGCAGGATGTGAAATTTTTAATAATAACGGAGGTCGTACTGGTGGTGGTATTTATAGTGTAGGAATAGATTATCAATTAGAATTATCTGAAACATATCCTAATTCTGTTTATAATAACAGTGCCGGTAAGGGCAGAGATGTTTATATAGAACCAATAAATAGTAATCCTGCTCAAATAAACGGACTCTATTTTGATAAGATATCAGTTGCTCCTGAAGGTGATTTCTCTCACTACTATTATGTTTCAGATGTAATAGAATGGGATGGCGAGATTACTTACAACGAAACAGCTTATGAACGCATCGAAGCTGATTTATATGTTTCTCCCACGGGCAATGATAATAACACAGGCTTAAGTCCAGCTCAAGCACTAAAGACTATTTCTAAAGCAACATCATTATTAAAACCTCGTACCAATGGCGATTATAATATTGTCTATGTAGCTCCCGGTTTATATTCTCCGGATACGACAGGAGAGGCTCAAGATTATCAAAGGATTTCTCCCTTTGCTGAAGATGTTCCTATCAAGGGTGATTTTGTAAGTCCTAGCCAAGGTTGGGCATTTAAGTATAACGTTGATGAACTATACAGTGAGGATCTCTATTTTACCGATGATGGCGGAGATAGTTGGGCTATGATTTATTCTTTAGATTATATTTGGGAAAAGTTTGTGGATATACAGATGATTGATAGTCAATTTGGCATGGCGACGGTAAATCTTGCTGGTGTTGATTACCAGGATTATAGATTAACTTATGATGGCGGTTATACTTGGACCTCAATCATAGATACCCTCCCTGATGGTTTAGAAATTCAGTATATACAATTTATTTCCTCTGAGATTGGTTTTATCTGTACCCAGCCTCTAGTTGCTCATGAGAGTATTTCAATATTCAAAACCGTTGATTCTGGATTAACTTGGACTCAATCCCAAAATCCTAATAACTCTATAGGGATGCAGAATATTATGTACTCTCTTGATGAAACCAACATTTGGAGTGGAGGGTATTTATATCCAACGATAGATGGAGGTGGACTACATTACTCTAATGACGGTGGTGATTCCTGGCAACTACTCATTGTAACTCAACCAATTTATGATTTAGAAATGGTTACTGCTGAATATGGAGCTTATCTTGGAATACATTACTCGGCACAATGGAACAGTTTAGTATTCACTCATGATAATTTTAACACATCTACTTATGTGTATACCGAGAATGACTTTGCGGATTATTTTTTTGGTTTTTGTTTCCAAAACGAAAGTAATATCTGGGTTGCCTGTAGAATGGGAAAAGTCATGCTTAGTCGGAATGGAGGAATATCATTCCGTGAATATGTAAATCTTAATGATGATTTACTAGATATTGAGTTTTTTAATGATACAGGTTTTGTTTATAGTGTCGATAGTATCTACAAATTGACTTATCCTGTTAGTAATAATGATTCTGAACAAATATTAGGAAATGACTATCAACTCACTAACTATCCAAACCCTTTCAATCCTCAGACAACTATTTCATTTGCTCTTGAGAAAGCTGAGAGTGTGAAGTTGGAAATATTTAATTCTAAAGGGCAAAGAGTAAAAAATCTTTTGAAGAGCAAGCTTCAACCAGGAAAGCATAATTATGCATGGGATGGGACAGATAACCATAATAGCAAAGTTAGTTCAGGAGCTTATTTTTATCGGCTTGAAGTTGCCGGAGAAAAACATATTAAACAGTGCATATTACTTAAATAAGGAGAAAAGATGAATAGAATAATCTTAATCTTAGCAGTTATATTAACAACAATCCCGCTTTTGGCAACAGAATGGGTAGAAGTAGCTCCTCCAGAGGGGGCAAATGGAGGTCTTAGCTATCAGTTTATTTCTGCAACTGAGGGTTGGGCTTTTAGCTCAAATTATGATGGAACACTGCTCTACCACACAAATAACACTGGACAAAGTTGGGAACAGATATATGTAAGTGATCAGAATCAAATAATAGATCTTCAAATGATTGATAGCCAACATGGTTGGGCTATAATATATAGAGGAATGTCGGTGGACCTTTTTACAACAGCTTCTGGTGGTGAAGCCTGGTTTAGAGTTGATGTTCAAGTGCCAATCTCCGGTCTTGTTACTACGATGGATTTCTCAGACATGGAAAATGGGCTTATTGCTGGTTATTCTGACGGTGTAAAATACGTCTATAGAACAACAAATGGGGGCTACGATTTTGAGGAATTATACCAAACTGATATTAACTTTGTGATTACTGATATTAGTTGCCTTGGTGAAGATAACATTTGGGTTTTAGGTACCACTTCTGAAGGGATAGCTTTTTACTCTAGCAACGCAGGTGCCGACTGGGTTATCCTTGGTGATACTTTAAGCCATGCAAATACATTAAACTATAATTTTTTTTCAGACCAAGTTTATGGAATTTTAGGAGACTTTACGATATATGAAGATATAATCTTTTATGCACTAATTCTAACCAACGATGGGATGGATACTTATACTCTTTATGATGATTCAACTTTTGGGGAATATGTTTATTCTTGTTATTTTATGGATGAACAAACTATCTGGGTTGGAGGTAGTGATAATATGTTTATAAGTACTAATGGTGGAAGATCTTTTGCTGTCTATCAGAATTTTGATACAAATATCAAGGATATTACTTTTATTGATTCAACTGGCTTCGCTACTGGGGGAAACGGTTCTCTTTATGTTTACCATCCAGCTGTTAGTAATGATGAAGCAAGTGTAGAGGTTCCCATCTTGGACTTTAACTGTTATCCTAACCCTTTTAACCCAGAAACAACTATCAGTTTTAATAATCCTCAAAATGGAAGAATCAGTTTGTCAATATACAATATCAAAGGACAGCTGGTAAAAACTCTGATAGATGAAGAGATAGCTGCAGGAACTCATAATTTTGTCTGGAATGGTACCAACGAAAAAGGTATAAGTGTTACTTCAGGTATCTATTTTGCCAAAATAACTACTACTAGTACTAGTTTAACTAAGAAAATGATATTATTGAAATAGTGTCACTGATTTCTTTCATTACAAGAATCTAGCGAGTATTGCTTATAGCTTTCTAACGATGCTTCGAGTAAAAAAGGGCAGAAGGTTAATCTTCTGCCCTTTATATATATTACGTAACTAATATTATTTCCCAGCCATCATAGCTTCGATATCAGCTTTTACATCTCCTGTTGGTTTAATGTCAAAGTTTTCAACTAAAACTTTAGCAACATTTGGTGATAAGAAAGCAGGTAGTGTAGGTCCTAAACGGATACCTTTTACGCCAAGGGCTAATAAGGCAAGTAGGACGGCTACAGCTTTTTGCTCATACCAAGCAATATCAAATGAGATAGGTAAATCATTGATGTCATTAAGTTCGAATACTTCTTTAAGTTTAAGAGCAATAACAGCTAATGAATATGAATCATTACACTGTCCGGCATCGAGAACACGTGGAATTCCACCTATATCACCGAGTTGGAGTTTGTTATAACGATATTTAGCACATCCGGCAGTTAAGATAACAGTACCTTCGGGTAATTCGCTAGCTACATCAGTGAAGTATTGTCTTGTATCATGTCTGCCATCACAACCAGCCATTACTACAAATCTTTTAATAGCACCAGATTTAACAGCAGCAACAACTTTATCTGCAAGAGCGATAACTTGATTATGAGCGAATCCACCCACGATTGAACCAGTTTCTATTTGGGTTGGAGGAGGGCAAGTTTTAGCTAACTCTATTATTTTAGAGAAATCTTTTTTGCCAGCTACAGGTTCGATATGAGGAACATTAGGATAACCAGCCATTCCGGTTGTGAAGATTCTCTTTGCATATTCTTCTTTAACAGGAACGATACAGTTAGTGGTCATTAAGATAGGGCCGTTGAAAGAGATGAATTCTTTATCTTGTTTCCACCAAGCATTACCATAGTTTCCTACAAAATGTTTGTATTTTTTGAAAGCAGGATAGTAGTTAGCAGGAAGCATTTCAGAGTGGGTATAGACATCAACTCCTGTTCCTTCAGTTTGTTGTAGAAGTTGTTCCATATCTCTCAAGTCATGACCAGATATAAGGATACCAGGGTTTTTACCGACACCGATATTAACTTCTGTGATTTCAGGGTTACCATAGGTAGAAGTGTTTGCTTCATCAAGTAAAGCCATAGTGGTAACAGCCATATTACCAGCCTTGAGGACTAAGCCAACCATTTCATCTACAGAAAGATCTTTAGTAGTGGAAGCCAATCCTTCAATTAAGAATTGGTAAATATCATCATTTTCTTTTCCGAGAACTGCAGCATGTTCTGCATAGGCTGAGATACCTTTTAAACCATAAACAAGAAGTTCTCTTAATGAGCGTACATCTTCATTTTCAGTGGAAAGAACCCCATGTTTTTCTCCGATTTTAACGAAATCTTCTTCTGTTTGACCAGTCCAAGTTATGGCTTCACAATCACACTTATAATTTAAAGCATCTCTTCTTTGGAGAGCTTCTTTGATTAAGGCGACAATTCTTTCATCATCGAAGTTTGCATTTGTAATAGTTGCGAAAAGACTTTTAGCTATGAATAAGCCATTATCTCTATCATATTTACCATCTGAAGCTAGGGATATGCCTTTTAAAGCATAGACTAAAGCATCTTGTAAACAAGCTGTTTTTGCTGGTTTACCACATACACCCTTGTTAAATCTGCATCCAATATTCTGCATAGTCTCTTGACATTGGTAACAATACATACTCATTTTTCTTTCTCCTATTTGTTTTTTTTGTTAAAATTTTGTTATTTTACTGTAGATATGTGCTTATAAATCAGTTACTTTGCTACTTAATAATAGTATAATATTATTGACATTAAAAGCTAATAATTTATTCCTGCTGTTTTGACATTTTCTGCATCAAAGGCATGACAAGGCGTTACTCCATATACCATATTGCATTTAGGACATTTGCTTTCAAAAGTTTCCATCTCAAAATTATCTCCACACTCACATTTTATTTCTAAAGGAAGAGGCATATATTGGTCTGCAAAACCCATTTGCCTTACTTTATCTACTACATCTTGTCCATTTTTAAAGCTTCCGCTACATCCATCGTGCATAATTTGGCTCCTATTTTTTATCTTCCTTAACACAGAGTTTCACAGAGGTTAAGAGGAGTTTCACAGAGGATTTGAAATCTGTGAAGATCGGTTAAATCTGTGTCATCTGTGTTCTATTATTTTCTTTATTTTATTTATCTTAATTAGTGAAATTCGTGAAATTAGTGGATAGATTCTTAATTTAGAAGTATTTCACCACTTCTCAGCATAGTTCTGTAGGAAAGAATCTTCTTATCTAATTCTTCTAATGTCGAGAGAATCTGACGTTCTTCATCAGTAGTTTCAATTACTTTCGCGATTCCACCATTTTTTATTACTATTCTTTTATCAGCCATGAGGGCAAGAATGGGGTCATGAGTCGCCATTAAAACTATTTTATTTTCAGAAAGCAGGAGATTTAAGGCTCTTTTACGATCAATTCCGGCATTTTCAATTTCATCGATAAGAATGATGGGTGATTTACTAAGAATAGCGGTATCAGCTATCATTAAAGCACGTGATTGACCTCCACTTAAGCTGGTTATAGGGGTATCAGGAGAGAACTTTTCACCTGCTAGATCATTAGCTTTTTTAATGATATTGGCAATTACTTCCTCTTTGTTTTCCACAAGTCTGCTTTGAGCATGAAGTTGAACGAATTGATAAACTGATAAATCCATAACGAAGTTCATATTTTGGGAGAGTTGAGCTACTAGTTTATCCGAAGTTGAGAATCTCCATTTAACATCAGGTTTATCATTGTTAATTAAAATTCTTCTCCCTGTTGGGGTATCGGCTTGAGCAACCCATTCAATATCACCTAGGAGTCTACTTTTCCCTGATCCTGTTGGTCCTACTATACTAATTATTTGTCCTTTTTTAATCTCAAAATTATTGAAATTTTCAGGATTTCCACTTTTATCATTACCCGGAAGAATGGTAACTGTTTCTACAATCTCATTATCTTTGCCTAAGAAGGAAATCATTTGCTGAATATATTCTACTAGTTGTTGGTAAAATAGTTCAGGTTCAATTGCCATATCTTGGCGATGTTCCTCTCCTAAAGAATCAAAATATTCAGCTAAAGATTTTCCTTCATTTCCTTGATAGGATATATTATTGTTTTCCAAGAAAGAGTCTAAGAAAGGATATTCTAAGAGCAGGTCTTCTATGATTAAATTTGGTATTGTTTTAATATTTATTAGCATATTAATCCTCTAAGTTTATCTTGCGGACATTACCCATTTGGTAGCTTTCCCCGATTCTAGTTTCTCCTAAGCAGTAGGAACAGAGGGCGGAAGGCATAGGGAAGCGTAATTCTTTGCCTTTCAGAGTATCGATATTATCTTTCTCATCATAGATTAAGGTAGAAAGCTCAAAAGAACCTTGTCCTGTTAAGCCGTTTATATGCATTATGGTTGCCTTAGGATTTACACTATTTACTCGTGAAGCAAAGACTTCTCTTTCTGCTTGAGAGACAATATCTCCTTTGGTAATTACTATTATATCAGCTGATTTGAGCATAGGACCAATCTTCTTAGGAGTGTTAATTCCAGAAAGATTATCAATTACACAAATAGCTTTGATTCCCTTTATGTAAGGTGAACATCTGTTGCATAAACCAGCTGATTCACTTATTAAAACATCCATTTTATTCTCAAGTCCCCACTGAGTAATTTCTTCAACATTACTAACAAAATAGTGGTCTGGACATAAAGCTCCTGATAAGCCTTTCTTAACAGGAATCCCAGCATTCTTATATAAAATATCATCATCTGTGTAGAGGCAATCAAATTTGGCGACCGCCACTTTTAATCCTTTCTTTTGAAGAGACTCTATCGTCTTTAAAATCACAGAAGTTTTTCCTGAAGAAGGGGGACCTGATACAGTTATCAAATTCATTTTTTCTCCTTTAGCGAACTTTGGAAAAGTGTTTCGCAATGTTTAATTGTTGCTGAAATATCATGAGAATAGATATAATCCCAACCTAACCACATGAATTTATTTTCCTTGGGAATTCTGTTATCTACATCTGGATTTACACTTGGGAATAGTCCACTATGAGCTAGTACTTCTCCAACTTGCTGAGATGCTAAGAAATCTACTATTGGCCTTATTTCTTGCTTCCTCTGGCTTTTAGTTAACATAAAGATAGGACTTATAATAGCTCCATCTTCTGGCCATAAAGCTTGCATAGTAGAGTTTTCTTTTACCATCTTAGTAAAGAAGTAAGGCATTATAGTAACTATAGGTCTCTTATTGGTTTTTTTTTCACTTTTTACCATTTGGGAAGGATGAAGTGATTCTAATAATGAACGTCCTAATTTAACCACTCCTTCATCTCCATATTTCTTAAAAATGTTGAGAAGAATACCGTTAAACAAATCAAAATCACCTACAGGAAGAGATACTTTGTTTTCAAACTCAGGCTTCATGATATCTTGCCAAGTTATAGGAATTTGCCTATCTCCTAATTCACTTGTGTTAACCAGAAAGACTGCAGGAACTACTCCAAGCAGAGAAAAATGTTCCTTAGGATCTTTAAGATTAAGTTCTGTGAAGATTTCATTATATTCTTTAATAGGTGAGAATTCGGCAAAAACACCTTGGTCTTTAAACTTCCCAAACATCTCAAGATCAAAGAACATGTCAAATCCTGCTGAGATAAATATATCAGGTAAATCACTAGGATTACTTATTTCTTTAACATGCTTCTCAATCCACTCTACGCCCATAGAGGCAGCTTTTAACTCAGATTCTACTTCTATTCCAAACTCTTGCTTAAAAGTCTTAGTAAAGCTATTAAACTTCTCCATCAAGGGTATTCTTACAGGACATGGTAAGGCACCAACAACCTTAATAGCTTCTTTATTCTTACTTAATTTATTATCACTAAGTGAAACATCTGCATTATTATTTTCACCTTCTATTGCCTCTATTAATAAGGAAGCAAATGTGTCATAATCGATTTGCTTTAGCATTAAAGCTGTCTTCAAACTGATACTTTTAGCAAATACTTCCCTTTTAGCTTGGTCATCCATCTGAGGGAAACCATTGGAAGTAAATACTGAAACAGTCTCAGGATACTTTTCGACTATTGATAGAAGTGAATCAGTGGCTTGAAAATATGGCATGTCTTTTCCTTTTCCTATTTGATAAATTTAGACGGACTTGTAGGTCTAGGTAGTTTAGAAACTAAGACTCTTACTAGGCTATCAGTTTCATTATATATGCAATGGACAATCTCTTTAGGAGATTCAATTACATCATCTTCTTTAACTTGCACTCTCTCTTCACCTATCATAATGGTAGGTCTGCCTTCTAAGACATAGAACAAGGCATCTACAGGGGTTATATGTGGCTTTAAGGATTCTCCTGCCTTTAATAAGATATGATTAACTTGGGCATACTCACTATTATACACTTGTTTTACATCAACACCATGAGCTGTCTTATATTCTTTCTCTTCTCTAAAGTTTGTAATTTTCATAATCTTTTCTCCTTTATATATATTTAGGTACTATAATACCTAATTAAGATTAAAAAAATATTTTACATAAAATCTGCTAAATGCATATCTTTGAATCTATCATAAATCTTCTTGGTTGCTTGGGCAACTTCTGCATCAATTATGCAGGTCCTAAATACACAATGTGTCTTACCAAAAGGGCAACCAGTAACTTCTATTTCTCCCTCAAAAAGCTCGATTATCTCTAAGAAAGAGACATGCTTTGGTGACCTAGATAATTCAAAACCACCTTGAGGGCCTCTAACGGAATGGACTATCCCAGCGCGAGTTAACTTCTGGAATATCTTAGCTAGATGAGCTTCTGAAGCATTCAAAACCTTAGCAATCTCTTTTACACTAACCCTATCAGGTGTCTTAGATGCAATATGGACTAAGCCATGCAAGGCTAAGTAGGTAGCTTCAGATAAATTTAATAATTTACTCATCTTTTCCTCTTTTTACTTTTCTTATTTTTATTCTGGTACTACAATACCTAATTGGTATTATCTGTCAAATGTTTTTTTAATTTTTTTCTATTTAGTGGCGTGAATGCCTCTATAATGGTATTTGTGTCTCTATGTTATAATGTGAAAACTAAATTATCTTAAATTTGATTTATGCTTAACCCAAAGAAGCTTATAGAAAAAATCAAAAACTATAGCAACAATAAAAGCTGTTAAAATAGGTCCCAAGATAATCAAACTCCAATGCATGATAGGAAGAGAGAATGTTCCTGTAAGAGAATATGTCCAATGGATAATAACTGCTAGTCTGATTACATATGTAATAATAAAGACAATTTTAGCAGGAAGTGAGATTGCTGATTTGAAAGGACGAATAAAGTTAAGCATGAATATAATATTTCCTTATTCGTACTTATTGCAAGTTAGGTTTATTTCTAATCAAGTTATAGATAAATTCAAAGATAAAAGTTACTATAAAGGAGATAGCTAAAGCAATAATTACATCGTACAAAAGGAAGATATGAAAATTGCTAATTGATATTGAAAAAGAAATGATGTAAGTAATAATGAAAATAATTTTACCAAAGAAACTAAATAGTTGAAGAAAATTTCTGCTTGTTTCACCAGCAGATTTTCGATATCCATGTAACATAATTGACTCCTAAATTAATTTAACCAAGTATAGTATTATTGTAAAATTTTGTCAAGTTAAATACTAATTATTTATAATCCAAGTTAGAAATATGGACATAATCTAATAATATTCTCTAATGGTCTAGGATAGCATTTGGCTAAAATCATAAAGTTATTTTTTTAAAGATAAACTTGACAATCTTAGAAGAAGAGTAAAAAATGTATAAAATAGCAATTAGTGCATGACCAATTAAATAGTTTATTGATATAACTTGGTGCACAGAGGAATAGTCCATGATTGAATTGACAAAAGAAATGATTAAACAATGGGATGTTTTAGCAGAATATGAACCACCAGCACTTTTAGACCTACTTGAAAATTATAGTTCACAAGACTTCACTCAGCAGGATTGGCGTAGGGTAAAATATTTTAGAGGAAAAGCCTTAGCTACAATGTCATACTTTGAGGATTCGGAGGAAATAGCTTTAGAATGTATTAGAGAGGCAATTGCAGAAGCTGACTACTACATACTTGTAAAATCCCATGTATTACAAGCCGTCTCCTATTATGGAAGTGAGAAAGAGGATCAAATTAGACCTTTACTAAATATGGCTATTGATTACTCAATGGAATCAGGAGATTATGAATTAATGATTTATGCTCATTGTGCTTATATGTTCTATTTTAATCACAATTCTCAATTTGATTCAGCTTTAAAACAAGAGCTTAGAATTGCTGATTTGATTAAGAGAATAAAGCCCTCCTATACTAGTGCAAGTGCTTTAAGCTCAATGGCCTTTCTCTATGTGAACATGTCTAGATGGGATCTAGCAATAAATTATTTTAATCAAGCTCTATCAATTGCTAAAGAACTTTCATTAGATATCTATATCCTGAGTATCCTGAATAATCTAGGAACTGCTTTATCTAAGATTAAGGATTATGTTACTTGTGAAGAAATTTTACAGCAAGGTTTAGAAAGGGCAAGACAGATGGGGCATAGGCAGAAAGTTTTTCTTTTTACTTCTAATCTTGGAAACTTGATGATTGAGGAAAAGGAATTCAAGAAAGCAATTTCTTTTTATGATGAGTGCATGGGGATTTTAGAAAATGTAGTTCAAAAGCCACCTATGCTCTTAATTGATTTATACAATAATTATGCCTTGTGTTATTGGCGTTTAAAAGATGATTCTTTGGCATTAGATTATATGAACAAGGCGATAGAAATTGCTCGCAATAATAATTTCGAAAGAGATTTAATTCAAATTGAAGTTAATAAAACAAATCTTTTAGTAGCAATGAAGCAATATACTGAAGCTCTAAAGATAGTGAAAAATGCCATAAAATATTATAAGAAAGCTAAAGATTTACATCAACTAATCTGGGTTTATCGAAATATGGTTAATATCTATTACCTACAAAAAGACTATAAAAGAAGCTATGAGGCTCAAAGGAAATTAGATAATATTACTGATGATTATATCGCTGAAGTGCAAAAATGTGAAACTGACAAAAATATGGATAAGGTAAAAGTTCATGAAAGTTTAGATAGTGAAAATCATACTTTTTCATATAGAAAAAATAAACAAAATAATTCCCATGGCTTTATTGGTTGTAGCAAGGCCTACCATAATGTCCTAAATTCAGCATTATTGGCAGCTCAGTACCAAAACACAAGTGTGCTTATTCTTGGAGAATCTGGAACTGGAAAAGAGATTATAGCTCAGATTATCCATAAAAATAGTATGAGAAGAAACCAAGCATTTATTCCTGTCAATGTAGGAGCTCTGACAGCTTCATTGGTTGAAAGCGAATTGTTTGGTCATACAAAAGGCGCCTATACTGGCGCTGATGCTCCTGCTAAAGGCTTCTTTTTACAAGCAGATAAGGGTAGCTTATTTTTAGATGAAATTGCTGATATGCCTTTCCAGGTTCAAAGCAAGATGTTACGAGTTCTTGAATCCCGTAAGGTAACTGCTGTGGGAAGTAGTAAAGAAATTCCTTTTGATAGCAGAATAATCTCAGCTACTAGTCAAGACCTCAGAGGAAAATTAAGCGATAATCACTTCCGCTTGGATTTATTTCACAGACTAAACACTATTGAAATAGTTATCCCACCCCTAAGAGAGAGGAAAGAAGATATTGAACCAATCATGAACCATTATCTGAAATATTATGCTAATGAACTTAGCAAAAAAATCCCCTTCATTGATAGATCAATGTTAGAAATTCTCTATGCTTATGACTTTCCTGGCAATGTTAGAGAATTAAAGAATATTGTGGAAAGAATGTACATTCTTAGCAAGAAAAGTGATTGGGATGCTCAACTGCTTTGTGAGATTAATCCTTTTAGATTTGCTTCACAAGAATCTTTCTTACAAGAAGAATATAATGAAGAAGACCTTATTGTAAAAGCTCTACTTAAGGCTAAAGGCAAACAGAAAGAAGCAGCCTTGATTCTTAATATGTCAGAGGCAACTTTATCTAGAAGAATTAATAAATATAAGCTCCAAAAATATACCCTAAAAGGAATATAAATTCATAATAAGTCTTAAAATTCTAATGCATTATTCGGTTAAAATCAAGTTTGAAGAAAACTTTCTAATCTGGAAAATCTGATTAGCTTTTCTAATTTCTCAGTTTTTGGGTGGCTTGTTGTTTTCTCCTTTCATCCTTATTCCTTCCTTTACAGTCTTTCGATGAAAGTCCCAGTTTCATCGAAAGACTGTAAAGGAAGGATCATGGATGGAAAGAGGGAGATTAGTGCCTATTTCTCTTGTCTGAGGGATAACAGGAGGCCGTATTCTTCTTCTTCTGAGACATTTTTTATGGAGTGGAAGCCATACCCGTCTTTGGGTCGCGGGATTCCAGCCCGCGGTTACGAAGGTGACAAGAAGAAAAAGATCCTTAACACAGAGTTCACAGAGGTTAACACAGAGTTACACAGAGTTTTAAGAAGAAAAAGTAAGCCACAAAAAGCACAGATAAGAAGAAGAGTTTAGCCACAAATAAACACAAATAAAACACGAATAAGAAGATTTCCGCCTTTCGTCTCAAAGACGGACTTAGTGTCTTCGTGCCTTTGTGGTGAATCTCTTTCTACTCTGTCCGCCTTAAGGCACTACTTGGCATTAATTTCATATGAAATTTCATTTTCTAGTCAGAAATGCCTCTTTTGAAATTTTCACTATTTTCTCTTTTTAACAAATTCTCTTATATGTATGTTTGTTAGTCAGTTATGGATATATATCCTTATGGCTTATTTTGGAACAATTATGGCTTTAATACAAATCATGAAAGCAAAAAGAAAGATTAATAATAAAATGAAATTACCGATAGTAAGTCAGATAGTGCAAACCAAAGACCAAGATGGTAAGGATGTACTTGGTTTTACTGTTCAAGTTAGTGAGGATAGTTTTTATAATGTGCTACGCCCATTTACTAATGAAACTTATACTCTTGTATATGAGGCATTAAGTGAAGAACGTACACAAATATTAATAAATGGAAAATTAAAGGAGAAGAAAAAATGAAAAATGTTATGATTGGACTATTTATGATTTTAGTAGTTCTAGGTTTAAGTGCAGGTCAAGTAAATGTTGACTTCAATAATGCAGGTGATATGGATGATTTTGATTTAGGTGGTTATACTGATGTAGAATGGGAAAGTTCTGGTGGTATCAATAATTCTGCTTCAATTGGTTTCAATGATGATTTTGATAATTGGTATAATAGATTAGTTACTTACAAAAATGGTTATCAAATCACTGAAGTGAATGAACCCATAGTAACAAGTGCTTTTATTAGAAGTGAAATTAACGGTGGCTATGGTGGTCTTGGTTTTTCAAGTTTAAGTTCTAATTCAGAGATTGCACAACAATGCAGAATCCAAGATAGCCCAGCAATTGGTTTTTCTTTTTATAGCTCTGCTGGCTGGATTTTTAGTACTGATGATGATTTATATGAGGATAAATTGTACAACTCCTATAACCCAGATATTCCTTTAACATGGTATAAAGTTGTTTTAACAATTATCCCAAGAGATCTTGAAACTGGTGAAGTTGATGCTACTTATCAACTATTCCAGGCAGCTACTGACGGTACTATAGGTGCTATTCCTATTAAAACAGGTACTACAAACTTTATAAACTCAGATTTTATATATTATAATTCTACAATTTACCCTTATTTCGGAGAAGCATGGCATAGAGTGCCTAACATTGATAATTTCTCATTTACTTATCCTGAAAATGTTACTCTTCCTGTTACTCTTTCTTCATTTACTGCAAGTTTTACTACTAGTGAATTAGTAAGTCTTCAATGGACAACTGAATCAGAATCTGATATTCTCGGATTCAATGTTTACCGCTCAGAAAACGACAATATTGCTAATGCATTAAGAGTTAATAGCAGACTTATTGAGGGGACTAATACTTCGATTCAGCAATCATATTCTTTCTCTGATAGAGAGATTGAAGCTAACACAAGATACTATTATTGGCTTGAATCAGCAGAAATAAGTAATAGTAATAACTTCTATGGTCCTGTCAATGTGTTAACTGAAACTAATGAAGATGATGTTAACCCCACTATTGTTGAAGGGCTTACAGGTATTAATAATGTCTATCCTAATCCATTTAGTCCTAATACCGAAATAGCTTACAAGGTTAGAGAAATCTCAAATGTGAAAATTAGTATTTATAATCTCAAAGGGCAATTGGTTAGATCATTAGTAAATGAAAATAAAGCAAGTGGCAGTCATGTGGTTGGCTGGGATGGAAAAGATATGCACGGAAAGTATTGTCCTTCTGGAATTTATTTTGCTAAAATGGAAACAGGTATTGTTAACTCATATCATAAGTTAGTCTTAATGAAATAGTAGCCTAGTATTTGAAAATCCATATAAAAAAGACTCTGCGAAGCGGGGTCTTTTTCTAGCCTTAATAAACCTGAATAAAAAAAAATTGACAAAAAGACTAAGGATTACTTTAGTAGTATTAAAGTTAACACCGTTAAATAAAAAATTTAAGGATAAAAATATGAAATTTCCAAGAATTCAATGTCTAATTCTATGTCTATTTGCTATTTTAATTTTAACAAGTTGTAGCGATGACAATACGACAAAACCAAAACAAGTATCTCAACCAACATTTTCACATGAAGCAGGCACATACAATGAAATAATTGAACTTGAAATAGAAACTTCTACACCAGATGCTGAGATAAGATATACTATCGATGGTAGTGATCCAACTGAAATTTCAAGTCTTTACTCTATACCATTAAGAATAAGAGAAACTACTCTTATTAAAGCTAAAGCATATAGGGATAATTACAGACCAAGCTTAATATCACAAGTAAATTATGTGATTAATTTACCCTTTGCTCCTATCCCTACTTTTTCACCATCAGGTGGGACATACAATCAAGCACAGGAAGTCACAATAAATTGTGAACTAGAGGATGCTGAAATTAGGTATAGCATAGACGGAACTATACCGAGTCAAACTTCTTTTTTATATACCCATCCAATAATTATAAGTGAGAAAACTGTTTTAAAAGCAAGAGTTTTTAATGAAAACTATCAGGCTAGTCCTATTGTAGAAACTCTGTATGAATTTGAGACACTTTTCGTTGCTAACCCGACTTTTAATCCTCCAGCAGGAACTTATATTGAAGCGCAGAATGTTTCTATTACTTGCCAAACCCAAGGAGCTGAGATAAGATATAGTCTTGATGGCTCTAATCCAACAGAAACTTCTTTACTTTATACAAATCCGATTAGTATCAGTGAGGATACTACTTTGAAAGCAAGAGCATTTAAAGAAAACTTCCAAGCTAGTCAGGTGGTAGAAGCTGTGTATGAGTTCGAGACACTTATGGTTGCTAATCCGACTTTTAATCCTCCAGCAGGAACTTATACTGAAGCGCAGAATGTTTCTATTACTTGCCAAACCCAAGGAGCTGAGATAAGATATAGTCTTGATGGCTCTAATCCAACAGAAACTTCTTTACTTTATACAAATCCAATTAGTATCAGTGAAGATACTACTTTGAAAGCAAGAGCATTTAAAGAAAACTATCAAGCTAGTCAGGTGGTAGAAGCTGTGTATGAGTTCGAGACACTTGTAGTTGCTAATCCGACTTTTAATCCTCCAGCAGGAACTTATACTGAAGCGCAGAATGTTTCTATTACTTGCCAAACCCAAGGAGCTGAGATAAGATATAGTCTTGATGGCTCTAATCCAACAGAAACTTCTTTACTTTATATAAATCCAATTAGTATCAGTGAAGATACTACTTTGAAAGCAAGAGCATTTAAAGAAAACTATCAAGCTAGTCAGGTGGTAGAAGCTGTGTATGAGTTCGAGACACTTGTAGTTGCTAATCCGACTTTTAATCCTCCAGCAGGAACTTATACTGAAGCGCAGAATGTTTCTATTACTTGTCAAACCCAAGGAGCTGAGATAAGATATAGTCTTGATGGCTCTAATCCAACAGAAACTTCTTTACTTTATACAAATCCGATTAGTATCAGTGAAGATACTACTTTGAAAGCAAGAGCATTTAAAGAAAACTTCCAAGCTA
This sequence comes from Cloacimonadales bacterium (SeqCode), assembly GCA_963663475.2. Taxonomy (GTDB): domain Bacteria; phylum Cloacimonadota; class Cloacimonadia; order Cloacimonadales; family JAFGVF01; genus JAEKNW01. The sequence goes on from CAXXJV010000001.1 coordinate 1,087,349, forward strand.
GTCAGGTGGTAGTAGCTGTGTATGAGTTCGAGACACTTGTAGTTGCTAATCCGACTTTTAATCCTCCTGCTGGATTATATACTGAAGCGCAGAATGTTTCTATTACTTGTCAAACCCAAGGAGCTGAGATAAGATATAGTCTTGATGGCTCTAATCCAACAGAAACTTCTTTACTTTATACAAATCCGATTAGTATCAGTGAAGATACTACTTTGAAAGCAAGAGCATTTAAAGAAAACTTCCAAGCTAGTCAGGTGGTAGAAGCTGTGTATGAGTTCGAGACACTTGTAGTTGCTAATCCGACTTTTAATCCTCCAGCAGGAACTTATACTGAAGCGCAGAATGTTTCCATACTATGCCAAACCCAAGGAGCTGAAATTAGATACAGTCTTGATGAGAGTGAACCTACAGAATCGTCATTATTATATACAGGACCAATAAATATAAGTGAAGATGCAACCTTAAAAGCAAGAGCTTATAAAGAGGGCTATCTCCCAAGTCAAGTTATGACTTCATATTATAATATTGATAATGGCCAAAGTGGTTTAATGATTTATGTTCCTGGCGGAACATTTACCATGGGAAGAACAACAGGAACAGGTTCTACTGATGAATTACCAACACATGAGGTTACATTAAACTCTTTTTACATTAGTAAGTTTGAAGTAACTCAAGCAGAATATGAAGCTATAATTGGATCAAATCCATCTAGTAATTATGGTATTGGAGATCACTATCCTGTAAATAATGTAAGCTGGTATTCTGCACTAACTTATTGTAATGAGTTAAGTATAGCTGAAGGACTAACTCCTTGTTATGATTTAGAAACATATACTTGTGATTTTACAGCTAATGGCTATAGATTACCAACCGAGGCTGAGTGGGAATATGCAGCAAGAGGTGGAGCTAATGACAGTGGTTATATTTATTCTGGTTCGAATGACTTAAATAGCGTGGGTTGGAATATGGATAATTCAGGTAATACCAGTCATCCAGTGGGAGGAAAAGCTCCAAACATATTGGGCATATACGATATGACTGGAAATGTATGGGAAATCTGTTATGATAGATACGCCGCTTATGACTCAGAACCTCAAGTAAATCCTACAGGACCTAGTACAGGTAATACAAACGTCTATCGAGGAGGCAGTTGGTATAATGGTAGCTATCATTGCAGAATATTTAAGAGAAATAGTAGCTCATTATCTTTAGCATCTTTAAATGTAGGTTTTAGGTTAGTAAGAAGTAGTATTGAATAAAATTTAAATAAAATTCAGAAAATAAAAAAGGGATTCGATTAGCAAAATGTTTTAACTCCGAATCCCTTTCTAAACTTTAGTAATTGAATATTACTTAACAAGATATCAAGTTGAACCCAATAATGCATTAGACCTTTGCGAATAGCAGAATATTCTTCTGCAAAAGTAAGATCCATAATTTCTCCGAATATATAAAATATATGCGTCAAAATTCTGTAAGCTATTTGCTAAAAGAATCTAGTACTCTTCATCAAAGTTCTACTGCACCATTCGATTGAAAAAAACATATTGACGAAAATTTTATCTTAAATAAGTCTGAATCCTATATATGAAAAATAGAATAATTGTTATAGATATTGGAAATACAAACCTAGTTATTGGTCTATATGATAATGACTTACTACTTTCTTCTTGGCGGATTCATACAGATAAGAATCGCACGGAAGACGAGTATTTTGTTGTCATATCATCATTGCTTATATCGATTAAGGAGGATATAGGGAATATTGCTATAGCTGTTTTATCGTCAGTGGTTCCGCAGTTAAATAGAGTAATTCGCAAGATGTTTGAGAAGTTTTTTGACTGCAAGTTTGTGCAAGTTAATTCTGAAATGGAATTGAATTTAAAGTTTTTAGTAGCTGATTACAGTCATGTAGGAGCTGATTTATTAGTGAATGCATATTCATCGATAAATAAGTATCAGACAAATACAATTGTCTGTGATTTAGGTACAGCAACCACAATTCAATTAACAGGCAAGGATGGCACTTTTTATGGTGCATCTATAATTCCAGGAGTTAAGAGTTCTTCTAATTTATTATTTGAGAAGGCTTCTCAGTTAGCAGATATTAAACTAGAAAGACCTAAAAATATCTTAGGTCAAACTACTAAAGATGCCCTTCTTACTGGAATTATTAATGGACATGCCTTCATTTTAGATGGATTTATCCGCAAGATTAAAGAAGAATATAATCTGGGAGAATACAAAACTATAGCCACGGGTGGTATTGCAAGATTGATTTGTAGCTGTTCACAAGAAGTTGAGATTATTGATGATTCATTAATCTTAGATGGCTTGAACCTTATCGGTAAAAATATTAAATAATAATTAGGATTGTTATTAATGATTAAATTATATAGAACAATAATCTTGTTCGTAATACTAGTGTCTTGTGTAAGTTTGTTTGGAATTGATTATAAATTAGGTGATTTTAAAAACTTTTATGGTAACAAGATAGACTATTATGACTTGGGAGCTAAACAGTTTCAGGATAATATATTTTGGAGTGGGAGGTTTCCTACAACTGAAGAAGAAATTGATTTTACAAACAATAGAGTTGGGATTATTACCAAATTCAACTCTGTACAAGCCTATCCTAAGATTTATATAACAATTGACCAATATTTCGATAACTTATTTGCTTATTCATTCGATAAGTTACTTTATGATAAGACAATCGAATTTTTCCAGCAAGAGGAAAGAGAAGAATCTGGAGGTTTAATACCAGATTTAGTCTTTGATTTACCTAAGTTTGCTAGGTCCAAGACTGTTAAGCGAATCTTCGGTGATAAAGCAGGAAGATTAAGCTTCTTTGGTAGTGAACGCCTAACAATTTCCGCTACTAGCACCAAAAATGATAACATTGCCCTCTCTGAAGGTTCTAATGCCTCAACTCTTACACCTAAGATGGAACAGAAGTTAAATATGCAGTTAAAGGGTACAATAGGTGAAAAAATCCATGTTGACCTTAAATATAATTCAGATCAAGAAGAGACTTTCTTTGACCCTAATAATATTAATATTTCTTATAAGGGCTTTGATGATGAAATTATTCAGTCTATTGAAGCTGGTGATATCTCACTTGATTTATCAGGTTCTTCTCAGTATGTTGGTTCTATTTCTTCTTCACAAGGACTTTTTGGTATCAGAACAGACTTAAAGGTTGGAGCTTTGGAAATCACAGCTATTATGAGTCAGGAAGAAGGAAAGAAAAATAAGATGACCTTTGAATCTAAGGCTCAAGCAGACTCTTCTGTAGTTAATTCAAAGGATTATACTAGAAGAGATAGGTATTATATAATCAATCCTTATGAGCTATACATGCTTTATCAAGATGGCGATGTGATAGCTGGTACTTCAACACCAGTTCCTCAAGGCTGGATAAATAATGCAATCAAGCTGGATAATAACGGTTCTCTCTTGCTCTTTGATGACCAAAAGTTACCTGCAGATGGTTCTCTCTTAGTTTATTTAGATGATATGAATGCTACTAATAATACTGCTACAATTCCTGGCTTTGAAGATGTTCAAGCTTCAAGTCCATTTACTCCTCAATTTGATTTATTGGAAGAGGGAGTTGATTACTTCTATGACTATGATTCTGGTATTTTAACGTTAAATAAGACCATTAATAGAAACTATACACTTGGTGTTAGATATGTGCAGAGAAATGGACTATCAGTACCTAGGAATGACCAAACAAATGAAGAAGAAGTCCAAGTAAAATATATTAGGGTTAGCAACCAAGAATATGATCCAACTATTAATCCTAATCAACCTAATTTTGAAATGACGGATAATGATAACGACTCTCTTCCTGATAATAGATTCTATACTTGGCATTATCAAATGAGAAATGTTTATAGCCTTAATTCTCGCAATATCAATAATGAAGACTTTTCTTTAAGGGTCTTTACTAATGATACTGCTGATAATACTAATGATTATTTTGTACCTGAAGATGTCGATAATGCAGGTTTTTCTACCCTTAATGAATATCTGCGCTTAGACACTAATGGAGATGGCAAAGTTGATGGTTCAGACTCTTCAGTTAATCTTACAAGCGGTTTGATTTTCTACCCATGGTTAGAACCATTTAAGCCTTTAGGGGATAGTCTCCTCTATCAAAAAGAAAATGAGAATATTTCTTCAACAGAATATCGTTATAAGATGATTGTTAAAGGCAAAATTGGAACAGATGAAATTGCCTTAGGACAAACTAATATCTTAAGAGGTTCCGTTAAGGTTAGAGTTAATGGTAGTTTGCAAAATGAGAATATTGATTATTTAGTAGATTATGATTTTGGTAGAATAACATTCTTGACTGCTGCTGGTAAGGATCCAAATGCTAAAATTGAAATCGATTATGAGTTTAAATCAGGATTTGGCTTAGATAAAAGACAGCTTTTTGGTATCAGGGCTGATTATAAAGGTTTTGATAATTTCAATATCGGTGGTACTGTAATCTATAGATCTGAAACTGTTCAGGATAAGCGACCTAAGATAGGTGAAGAAAATATGGAGCTCTTTTTAGCTGATATTGACTCTTCTTTTGAAATCAAACCTAGATTCATGACTGATATTGTAGATTGGATTCCTCTCATCGAAACTGATAGTGAATCATCCTTTAAACTTTCTGGAGAAATTGCCTTTTCTGCTCCTAATATTTATGGTAATCCTGATGGAAAGAAGAAAGAAGCTTATATTGATGATATGGAAGGTATTCTAGATCAATACCCTTTAGGAATTACAAGAAAGACATGGGTGCCAGCTTCTCAACCAGTTAATACTATTCTGTCAAAGGCTCAAACCTATTGGTTTAATCCTGAAAACATTCAAAGAAAAGATGTCTATGACCCTGCGACTATGGATGAAGAAGAAGAAAAAGAAGATATAAGTATTCTCGCCCTCAAGATTGTTAAGCCTGAATTAAACCAACCAGATACATTTAATCGAAGCTGGGGCGGTATTATGAAGTATGTGGGTAATCAGGTTGATTTTTCTGAAAAGAAATATATTGAAATTCTGGTAAAAGTTGATACTACTTATGGAAATGGTCCAGCTAATGTTAATTTAAGATTGGACTTAGGTGATATTAGTGAAGACTATTATACACGTAATGGGGGAGAAGGCTTCCTTAACACTGAAGATGGTATTGCTGATGGGATTATTGATGGTATCTTAGATGTAAGAACTGAAGATTTGGGTCTTGATGGTATTAAAAATGGTATGCCTGGAGATGACCCATATGATAACTTCAGTGATAATAAAAATAGTGATGGTGATTATTTAGAAATCAATGGTACTGAAGATAACAATGTCCTGGATACTGAAGACCTTAATGGCAATGGTAACTTAGATGTTCTTAATCGCTATCTAGAATATTCTTTACCAATTTCTGCTGATAATAACGAATTCCTTCAATCTGAATATCGGGGTTGGAAATTATACAGAATTCCAATAAATAATCTTAATAATTATAGCAGTATAACTAATAATCCAGCAATTATGCCATCTTTGAGTAAGATATCTTATGCTAGACTTTGGTTTGAAGTAGATAAAACAGTTCGTATTAAAGTTGCTGAACTCAGTATTGTGGGAAATAAATGGGAAGAGAGACCTATCTTACAGGTAAATGAAATTGACTCTGTTTTTGTGGAATCTTCTGTAAATCCAGATATTTTAGATGCTAATAACACCTCAATTCTAGCTGGGATTACAGATAATCAAAAAGATAATCACTATACTCCACCTCAAGGAACTTTTGAGAAGACTGACGGTGTAGAGTCTTTTGAACAATCTCTAACTTTCTCTGTTACTAACTTACAGGAAAATCAGATAGGTATGCTAAGAAAGAAATCAACACAATCTACTAACTACCTATTATATAATAAATTGCGTTTCTGGGTTTATCCTGAGCTTCCTCAAGGAAATCTAAATGTAAATGATTCCTTAAATGTGATAATTCGAGTAGGTTCTGATTCGACTCGTTATTATGAAGTTAAAGAAAAGATAGCACCCATCATCTATGAAACAAAGATGAATCGAAATAACTGGGTGCAAGTGGAAATTGATTTTAATGATTTAACAGAACTGAAAAATATCGGACTATTGACTAATAATGATGCTGACCAGTATTATGTTAAAGGAAACAGAACCTATCGGATGAAGGGGGATGTAACGCTTTCTAATATCAAGGAAATTAACCTTGGTATTGAACCATTACCAGGTTCTACTTACTCTGGAAGAGTTTACTTTAATGATATTAGAGTTGCAGATCCTTACGAAGATACTGGCTATAAGGCTAGAGTTTCTATGAATACTTCCTTTGCTGACTTTTATACTACTTCTCTTGATATTGTTAAATCTTCAGATAACTTTATTAACCAACCTTCCCGTAATACTTCTTCTGTTACTTCTAGCCAAGAAACAACCTCACTTAACTTCAAAAATAACCTAAGATTAAATAAATTCTTTAGTGATGACTGGAAAATAAATATGCCTCTTACTTTCAACTATTCAAATACTGAAAGTATTCCTCGCTATAAACAAAATTCAGATATACTCAGAGATAATCTTGACCCTATCGAAAAGGAAAGAGAAAAAAGTAATACTGAAAAGTATGATGCTTCCTGGAATTATAGTAAATCAAAGACTAATAATCCTTGGGCAGACTATACTCTTGGATCTATATCTCTATCAGCAAATGCTTCTTTAACAGATCAGATTACACCAACTAGTGCTGATACCACTTATACCTGGAAGGGGACTGTGTCTTATAATTTAAACCTAGGAAATTTACCACGCGGTTTTAAGATTTGGAATGATTTGAAACTTAATCTATTCCCTTCTTCTATTGATAATACTTTCACTATGGATGCAAAAAATCCACAGAAATATGTACTCACTAGAACTGATACTCTTGTTTATTGGCGAGATGATACATCATCATCAAATATTAATTCTAAAATTGCTACTACTGCTAATACTGTTACATTCCCTATTCTTACAGGGAAAAATAAAACTTACCTGAATACTACCTATAAACTGACAACTACTCGTGATTTGAAATATGAGAAAAGAATTAATGATATTAATATTGGTGAAGAAACAAAATATAATCAGATAATGACTTATAGCTTCACTCCAGACCTCTTTACTGATTATTGGAATTTCTCTTCTAATGGTGAGGTTAGATTTAATGAAAAAAGAACTCAGAAATCTAATGTAGCTGCTGTAATTGAAGAAGAAGGTATCCAATTTAAACATGATGGTGATGTTGATAGATCATTAAACTTCAATATGACTTTAAGAAATTCAGATTTACTTTCTTCACTAGCAAACTCTCTGCAAGCTAAAAGAACTGCTAGAGAAAATAACCAGTCTGCCTCTGAACAAGAAAGCTCACCAGATCTTGATAAAGGTATTTCAACCCAAGAAGATAAAGACAAAATAGATAATGATAATGAAGAGAAAGACCAAGACCAAGAAAGTGAAAAAATAGAGGAAAAAGCAAAGCTTGCAGAAAAAGAAAATCAAGAAGCTGAAATTAAAGATGAAATGTCTGTCAAAGATAAAAAAAGATTAAGAGATTTGCAGAATGAAGAAAGAAAAATTATGCAGACATTAAATGAAAAGTTAAGCCCAGAAGTTAGAAAAGAAATGGAAGGTAATATCGAACGAATTAGAAAGGAAATAGCAGAACTCTCTAATGAAATATATCGTCCTAAAGATCAAACAAACCCTAAAGATAAAGACTATGCTGAGACAGGTCCTGATGGTGACCAAACAGCTGAAAGCCAAACTGGTAAAAGCTTTAGGTTTGGTCTGACCGATATCGTAACTTTCTTAAGTAAAATAGAAAACTTAGACATTTCTTACTCTAATGATTATTCCATGAACTATGATAACCTAGAAGAAAGACCATCTTATAACTTCCAATTATCTATCCCTTATTCCCTAGATAATGAGTTTATTAATGTCAAAGAAAATAATAATACTATTGACCTCTCTTCAGGCCTTTCTTTAAACAGATTTGACACCCAATTCGGTTACTCGCTAAATGATAGGAAAAGATGGTCAAATACTACAACCCAAACTATTACAACTGTCTTTCCTGATATCTCAGTTAACATTAATGATATTCAGAGATATATAAGATTACAAGACTACTTGACTAGCTCTTCTGTAGGAACTAACTTCTCTTATCAAGTTAAAGAAGAAGGTGAAATAGGCTTTACTGAACCTAATTCTCAAACTCTTACTACTTCTTTCTCACCCCTCTTGAGCTGGCGAGGAAATTGGATAAATAATGTTCAAACTAGTATCTCTTATAATTGGTCACAGACTGAAACTACAACCAATAAAGTCTCCTTTGATTATGTAACAAACGTTAATAATCAAAGCTTAAATGGTAATATTAACTGGGCATTTAGAGCTGTTGATGGTTTTAAATTACCATTCATCTCTAAAACAATTGTTATTAAAAATGATATGACTCTAAAAACAGACTTTAGCTGGGATAAGAGCTATTCTACTGAAAAAGGTAATGCTCAAGAAATTGTTACTAAACACCTTGTGAATTATTCTATTGTGCCTGGTGCTGCCTATAACTTCCATAGAAATATTAAAGGTGGTACTGATTTTTCTTATAAACTTACTCAAGATAAGAAAAGTAATAGAGATATTCAGATCACTTCCTTTGCTATATGGATTGAGATTACTTTCTAAATTACTGAAATTCTAATCTTTAAACCCAAATGGTGAAGTAGCACTCTTCATCAAAGGTTTAATGTATTATTTGGGTTTAAAGCCTAAATTACATAAATTTATGAATTTTAAATAGGTAAATAACAGTCTATTATTGCTTTTAAAAAAAAGGGGTTGACACTAAATCTAAGGATTAAAATAAATGGCTTTATAATAAAATAAAACTTAGGAGGAGATAATGTCTGAAAACTTAAAATATGGATCTATTAGTTCCACTCAGGCCATGGAGTTAGAAAACAAGTATGGTGCACATAACTACCATCCACTACCAATTGTTATTGCAAAAGGAGATGGTGCTAAAGTATGGGATCCTGAAGGAAATGAATATTTCGACTTCCTTTCAGCTTATTCAGCTGTTAACCAAGGACACTGTCATCCAAAAATTATTGATGCTCTCATCGAGCAGGCTAAGACTTTAACTCTTACTTCAAGAGCTTTTTACTCAAATAACTTAGGTGATTATGAAAAATTCATTACTGAATTCTTCGGATTTGATATGGTATTACCTATGAACTCTGGTGCTGAAGCTGTTGAAACTGCTATCAAATTATCACGTAAATGGGGATATGAAAAGAAGGGTATCGAGAATGGAAAAGCTGTTATCGTATTTGCTGATGGTAACTTCCACGGTAGAACTGTAACTATTATTTCTGCTTCAGTAGATCCAGATTGTAGAGAAGGATTTGGTCCTTTCACACCTGGTATCCACAAAATACCTTACAACAATGCTCAAGCTTTAGATGATTATTTAACTGCTGAAGGCAAAAATGTAGCAGCTTTTATCGTTGAACCTATTCAAGGTGAAGCTGGTGTATTTGTTCCAGATGATGGTTACTTAAAAAGCTGTTACGATATCTGTAAAAAACATAATGTGCTCTTTGTTGCTGACGAAGTTCAAACTGGTGTAGCACGTACAGGTCGACTTTTAGCTTGTGACTACGAAAATGTACGCCCTGACATTCTTATTCTTGGAAAAGCTATCTCAGGTGGTGTTTACCCAGTATCTGCTGTCTTAGCTGATAAAGAAGTTATGTTAGTAATCAAACCAGGACAACATGGTTCTACTTACGGTGGAAACCCTCTTGCTTGTGCTGTTGCTAAAGCTGCTCTCGAAGTTGTTAAAGAAGAAAACTTAACTGAAAAGGCTTTCGAATTAGGTAAAATCTTCCGTCAAGAATTAGAAAACTTCAATCATCCAATGATTAAATTAGTAAGAGGAAGAGGACTCCTTAATGCTATCGTGGTTGAACCTAAAGATGGTAAAGAAGCTTGGGATGTATGTGTATTACTCAAAGAAGCTGGTTTATTATGTAAGCCAACTCATAGACATATCATCAGATTTGCTCCACCTCTAGTTATTACTGAAGAAGAACTTAGACAAGCTCTAGAAATTATTAAAGGTGTTTTTAACGCTTTATAAATATTAATTGCTTAAATAGAATAAAAGGTCCTTGAAATCAAGGACCTTTCTTATTATATCTATAATTTATTTATAAATTCTCTATCTTCTTCAGTGGTCTAGGAGCTGTTCCAGGAGTAACTCCATCTGCTGAAATATAACCTAAAACAGGTTTTCCTTTAGGGTTACCTTCTTTATCAGCTTTGAAAAAGTCTACTGGTATTCTAACTGCTTTTCCATCTTTTTCTAAGATATCATTACCATCAGCATCAACTTCAAAAGGATTGATATCTAGCCAGCATAAACCAATAGCTGCCACACCATCTTGGCCATTTACTGAAGCTCTTTTTGAACCAATAAATTCACGTTTTTCTTGGCTTACGTTTGGAGAATTAATACTGGAAGTACAGATACCAATCTTCTTTCCATCAAGATATACATCTCTATCCACAACAATACCTTCAGAGATAACTAATACCATTTTGCGAGTGCAACCCTCATTAATAACTTTCATAATTGCATCTTTGCCAACGAAATCTTTAGTTAAATCGAAAGCAGCATTGAAGAGGGGAGCATTAACAGGAGACCATTCAGGTTTATACTCTTGTCCCATGAGAGGAAGTCCTACGTTACCAGCAGAAAGCCTGTTCTCATCTCTTCCACCTAAGCCAACTAATAATCCACCTAAGTCAAGAGCTTTTTCTATAATGCGTTTGTATTGTTCAACAGCAACTTTAGCAGGAACATATAATTCCCAACCCCATCTGTTAGTATATCCAGTTCTAGAAATATAATAATGATTACCTTCATAATCAAATTCATTAAAAGTGAAGAATCCCATATTTTTCGCTGGATTGTTCCTATTTCTGAGAACTTCTTGACCATATAATTCTTTGATAAGTTTATAAGCATAAGGTCCTTGCACGTCAATTTTTGCTAAATCAGCAGAAATATCTTCAACAAGAACATCTTCATCTGCTTTTTTATATTTAAGGATTCTATCTGCATCAGAGATGACTTCCACTTCCTGTCCATGATCCATACCTTTACCTGTTAAATCATGTCCAGCATTAATAACTAAGATGAATTCTTCCTCAGTAACTCTCATTATGATAAGGTCATCTTGAACACCGCCATTTTCGTTTAAGAGCAGGGTATATTTACATTGACCAATCTTCATAGATTCTACATTTGCAGGAAGGGTTCTGTCTAATAATGCAACAGAATCTTTACCTGTGAATCTAATTTGAGCCATGTGATCAATATTATAAACTGCAACTTTTTCTACAGCTTGAGCTTCTTCAATTACTGAAGTCAAATAATTAACAGCCATATCATACTGACCAAAATTACTTTTCTTCATCGATGTCATTTCTCTATTTAATTTTTTAGCAAGAAAGGGCATATACCATTGTTCTTCAACTTCGCTTAGTATTGTTTTACGAGGTTGAGCAGGGAAATCAAAACCAATTTTACTCATTTGTATATCCTCTAATATTATTTTTAGTTATTAGATTTTATTTTATGATTTTTGTAAAGAAAAATTTGTAAGTAATGAAAAGAAAGGATTATTATTCTAATTAATCTTATTAAAATCTAAGGCAACTTTAACCACTTTTAGTAATTCGGAAAAAGCAAAAAGTAAAATTCTAACCAGAAATAGATTCATTTTTAAATTACGTATAACTATTTTTTTTAAAAATCGAAATAATTTTCTTTACATATTTTTTTTATTATAAATAAATTGTAATATATATTCAGATAAAATATTTTTACATATAATCCTGTGTGTAATTATAGATAAACTACTATATTTGTTTATCGAAACTATATTAGAAACTAAGGAAACAAGAATAGAACATGACACAAATTATCCTGAAGGAGGATTGAATGAGAGGGAAAAACATTTTTTTATTGTTATTGCTGGTCCTTTCTACAATTGGATTACTATCATTAACAAGAGAAGAAGTAATTGAAGAAACACAATATCTAGAAATCACAAAAGATATTAACATTGAGAAAATTCTGATTTATAACAATGAATATTACAATGATTGGTATGAATATACTCACAACAATCAGCAAGATGCTAATGTCGGAGACTATGTTTATGTTAGTTTTCCTTTCGGAAACAATAAAGGAGGCTATCGTCGTTTTTATGAGTTTCCTTTCATGGATCCACCTGAAGGTTGGGAGATATTATCTGTAACACTAAAAATTTATCAAAGTTCTTCTTGTGGTGATGGAGAGATTAATCAATTCCCTACTTTTATTAACGCAGACTTTTTTTTCTTAAAAGTAGCACTCTTAGAAATTGATATGGATAATCTTGCTTTAACCTTTGCTCCCTCTGTTTTTGAAGAAATTGGTGTTATAAGTAATAATCCAATCCACGAGTGGAAAGAGTTAGATGTTACCCAGGCATATTTAACCGCTAGAGATGAGTTGAGCTACTCAGCATTTTGTTTAATGTTATATTTTGATTTAATTTCTGATTCAGATGGGGAAGATGATTATTTATCTATTGCTACAGCTAGTAGTTCAAATAAGCCTAAATTACTTTTTCAATATGTAAGAGCTACTTCCAATAATGAAAGTGAAAGTGAATCTATACCCCCACTTATAAATTGTTATCCTAATCCTACATCTGAAGTATTAACTATTAAAAATATCAGCGAAAAGCCTATTTCAACAATCAATATCTACAATATTAAAGGTCAGAAAGTATATTCTAATCATAATATATCTACAAAAAATGGTGAAGTTAATCTAGCATTACCAACAAACATCGCTAGCGGTATTTATTTTGTAAAGTTCAAACTAGATGGAAATCTACAAACAATAACAAAAAAAATATTTGTTAAATAAGGAGGAAGTATGAGTCTAAAGAGATTAATGTTCATTCTAATTACTTTATTAGTAATTTCTTTATTATCAGCCCAGATAAAAGAGGATGATTATATTGAAGAAATTGTGTATTTAGAGGAAGATAGTGATTACAATATCGTTAAAGTATTGTTTGATTTAGAAGGTTGGCATGACAATCTGTATAATGTCTATTTAACCCATAGTTTTTCCATTGTTGGTGATGATGTAAATTATTTCACTCAAGAGAAGAGCGCTGTTAGAAAATACTATAGATTTCCTTTTCAAAACCCTCCAGAAATTTGGGAAATTGAATCAATAACTCTGAATGTATATCAAAATGGGACAATGAGTGGTGTTTATACAAATGTATGGCCATCTTTTTATGGGAATTCAAATCATGGGTTAAAAGTTGCCTTGTGTGATTTTAACATTGAGAATTTATCCTCTAGCTTCAATGCAACAAACTTTATGGAAATAGGGGAGATAAGTAATAATGCTAGTGTTGGTTGGAAGCAACTCGATGTAACTCAAGCATATTTATTGGCTAGAAATTCAATTGAATTCACAGACTTCCCATTAATGCTCTATTTTGATTATATTACAGATTATGATAATGGTTGTGATTTAGTTGGGATTAGCCATGCCTCCACATCTAACCAACCATATCTAGAATTTCGTTATCATGATACCACTCCTACTTATGAAAGAGAGTGTGAGATTGCACAAGTAAATCTTCAATGTTATCCTAATCCAGTATCTGATTTATTAAGTATTAAATCAGATAGCTCTATCAATATTAACCAAATATCGATTTATAACATCAAAGGGCAAAAAGTTTTATCAAAAGAAACCCAAAATTTCTCCAAAGGAGAGATTAGCCTTAATTTACCAGAAAATTTAGCAAGCGGTATCTATTTTGTAAAGTTCAAACTAGATGGAAATCTACAAACAATAACAAATAAAATATTTGTTAAATAAGGAGGAAGTATGAGTCTAAAGAGATTAATGTTCATTCTAATTACTTTATTCGTAATTTTTTTATTATCAGCCCAAATAAAAGAGGATGATTATATTGAAGAGATTGTGTATTTGGAGGAAGATAGTGATTACAATATCGTTAAAGTATTGTTTGATTTAGAGGGTTGGCATGACGATTTGTATAATGTCTATTTAACCCATAGTTTTTCCATTGTTGGTGATGATGTAAATTATTTCACTCAAGAGCAGGGCTGTGTTAGAAAATACTACAGATTTCCTTTTCAAAACCAGCCAGAAACTTGGGAAATTGAATCAATAACTCTGAATGTGCATCAAAATGAGACAATGTGTGGTGTTTATACAAATGTATGGCCATCTTTTTATGGGAATTCAAATCATGGGTTAAAAGTTGCCTTGTGTGATTTTAATATTGAGAATTTATCCTCTAGCTTTAATGCAACAAACTTTATGGAAATAGGAGTAATCAGTGATAATGCTAATGATGGATGGAAACTACTTGATATAACACAAGCATATTTATTGGCTAGAAATTCAAGTGAATACACAGACTTCCCATTAATGCTCTATTTTGATTATATTACAGATTATGATGATGGTTGTGATTATGTTGGGATTAGCCATGCCTCCACATCTAACCAACCATATCTAAAATTTCGTTACCATGATACCACTCCTACTTATGAAGGAGACTGTGAAATTGCACAAGCAAATCTTCAATGTTATCCTAATCCGGTATCTGATTTATTAAGTATTAAATCAGATAGCTCTATCAATATTAACCAAATATCGATTTATAACATCAAAGGGCAAAAAGTTTTTACAAAAGAAACCCAAAATTTCTCCAAAGGAGAGATTAGCCTTAATTTACCAGAAAATTTAGCAAGCGGTATCTATTTTGTAAAGTTCAAACTAGATGGAAATCCACAAACAATAACAAAAAAAATATTTGTAAAATGAGGAAAAAATGAACAGAAAAATTTTCTTAATCATGATTATTTTGCTATCTGTAATTTCAGTTTTCGCCACACATGAGGAAGGAGCTCTATTGTTTTCAACATCAGAGCCTGTAACATTGTCTCAAACATATACTGACTCAATTGTTACCGATACTAGTTGGCTAAATGATTTATCTAAGGTTTATTCTATCAATGAGCTTTATCATATTTATGAGATTAATACTATTGAAGAACAAAGATATTGACATTAACAGCATAGAATGTCAATATGGATATCTAGATTATGTCCGAGAGCAATATTATATAATTAGGGGGTTTTAGGGAAATGAAGAGTTTAAGAGTTTCAAAAGTGGTCTTTCTTTTTGCTATTTTAATATTAGTGGTTGGATGTGAACTTAAATGGGACGAACCTGAAGTAGGTGAAGGTGCCTGGCCTGAAGAATTCATAGCTACAATGAACATTGATGGTTCTGATGTACAACTAATACAATCACAAAATCAAACTTCTTTTGCTGGAGCAAGGCCTTACTTTGTTAGAGACTTAGCAGGAAATTATGATGATGAAGTCATACTCTTAGACTTTAAAAACAGAATTGAAATTATGTCACTTAACGGAGAGTATAGAAGAACTATCATTGATTCTTTGGGAGGAGTAAAATATTTTAATCAAGATAGAACAAAAATGATTGTGAACCATGATCAAAAAGTTTATTTCTGCAGTGTCGATGGCTCAGAAGTAAAGAAGGTTTCGCTTGACTATGTTTCTTCGCGTTATCCATCATTCGCATTTGATGAAAATTCAATCTTATATAATTACTCAATTAGCTATGAAAGCACTCTTCTTGAAACTGGAATCATGGAATATGTTATTGCAACAAATGAATCAAAAAAGTTAGTTAGAGCACCTGTGCAGAGAGACTATCAGTATGAAACATTTTACTCTATAGCTAAGATTAGTGATGAAGCAATAGTATATTCTTATGGTGTTAATAATTATTCAGATATTGACTCTATTCATGTTCTTACAAATATCATGAATGATTATCGAATGCATAATCTAAGCACAGGTGAAATTGAAACAATATGGGAACAATCACAATATATGAAATATTCCCATTTGAAAGAATTTGCATATTTTAGTTATGATTGGCTTCTTAATTTAGCAACACTTTCATCATTACAAGTTGAATCAAGTGTTTATAGTGCAGATGATGCAAGCTTTAGTCCAAATGATCGCTTTTTAATGCTAAATGAGATTATTTATGACATTAGTGCAGACACTACAAGCTGTGTAGAAGATGGTGATTTCTTTGGGAAATATCATCATGTTTCTAAGACTCATCTGAATTTAGGTAATACTAAATTAGTGGGGATTGTGCGTTATCTTCACTATATACCAGTTGATTAAACCCAAATAATGTAGTATACCTTTGTGAATAGCAGAATATTCTTCTGCAAAAGTAAGATCCATAATTTCTCCGAATATATAAAAAATATGCGGCAAAATTCTGTAAGCTATTTTGCTAGAATAATCTGCACTCTTCACTAAAGCCTACTACACTATCTGTGTTAAAGAGAAATAATATCCAAAAGTAAAAGCCCCACTTAAGTAGGGCTTTAATTTATATTCTGTTTAGTCCTTAATAATTTGGACTAGTTTATTAGTTCTCTTCTTGTTATCCAGTTGTCCCCTTTCGCTTCGAACCACTTCTTGGTGGATCATGTGGAGTGTCTTGCCAACACTCTCTATTAGATGCCATCCCATCGGGATTTAAGAGGTCTTAATTCGCGTAAATTCGTGTGAATAGCTTTCTGACTGTTATACCCCAAACTCTTCCAAAGGTTTATTAAGTTCTTCAGTTCCAGGAACAGCGAATCTACCGTCTCTGATAATATCAATCTCTTTTCCGTCAGCAGTGATAGCTACGATGAAATCTAAGTCTTCATAAGGAAGAGTAATATCAGTGTGGCAATTAGTATAAGCTGCTTGGATATCTGTTTTTCTTTTAGCTGAGTGAGTGTTTTCCCTAGCTGTAATTTCTTTACCATCGATAGGGTTAAAGACAGCGAAATCTTCTTCCCATGAGAAGCAAGTATCACCAATAGCGAAGTGAGGTCCCATTTTTTCTACTATAAGAATAGGAAGTAAGTTTAGAATATCAAACTTTTTAGCCATTACATAAGCTGGAGTGTTAGTACCGATAGCAAATTCTCCAAGTGGAAGTGTCTTGTGGGGGAAGAGTAAATCTTCTTGAATAAGCTTTTTATTTTCTTCTTCATTTTCCATATTTCCACAGGTATATTCTTCCACATAACCATCTTTAAAGTGTAGTTCTAGTTCTTTAAAAGTGATATTGTTAAGGAAGCTTTCTTGTACATGGAGAATACCATTTGTCCCTTCTAACATTGGAGAAGTGAATACTTCCCCTACAGGGATATTTACATCAGCTCCACAATTTACGAAGTTAGTGTGTTTATTTGGGTCAGCTAACTTTTGCATTTTAACTTTAATATCTGTTTTATTTCCATTTTTGCCTTTAACATGAACATATTCTGCTTGGTCCATTACATCAACTATTTTTTGTTGAATTTCTTCCCAGTGAAGAGTATCGATCATGTTAATATCTGAAGTTGCTTCGAAGATTTCTTCAAACTTAGGTCCGATTTCAGGAACAGGGAAACCGATAATACAGAAACTTGTTTCTGTACGAGGCATATATTTTTGAGAAGTTTTGCTACGAGCAATATTGAGCTGTTGAGACAATTTTTGTTGTTCTTCTGAGAGCTTTAAATTTTCTACTTTAGCTTTAGGAGAAAATGGTTTTTCACCGAAAGCATCAAAAGCGACAACACCAGCATACTTGGTTAGTACATCTGAGCAAATTTCAGAAACAGTATCTTGATCAATTATCAGCTTGTCAGTGTATTCTCTATCAAGGACCATTGCTGAATCAAATCTATGGTCATAACCATATTGTTTATTTGCAACTGTAGAAGATGCTCTTGAAAAAAGAGGTTTGAGATTATAATCTTCAAGATTCTTAACCAGTTGGCGGACAATTCTTTCTTGTCCTAAATTATATACAATCAAAACAGTTTCTTTGATTGATAAGTCTTTTTTAGCTAACTCAAATCCACGGATAAAGGCTTTAGTGAGTTCATCAGTTAGTTTTAAGATTTTATCTTCAGGGTATTTATTAAGGAATTGAGCAGTTTTAATCTCATTTTCAGTAATATATTTTCCATATTGATAGAGATATCTAATATCACTTAAATCTGCTTCCATTACAATTTTTCCAAAAGCATAATTGTCAGGATCAAATGTTGATCTAGTATTTAACTCTTTCTCTTCTAAAGTTAAATTCATTACATAATCTTTATAAATAGCAAAGATAGAATCATAATCTTTCTTATCAGCTTTCATAGAGGCTACGATGTCTAAGAAAAGTTGATTTTTTTTAGCTAGCTCATTAATCTCGAAGTTAACTACATGAGAGAAGCAACTTCTATAGCCAATATAGATAGCTGATAATAATTGTCCAATTTTATCACCATATTGAGCAACTGCGTAAGCAGGATTAGCAAAAGAAGTTTCATAATTTTCAGCTAAAATTTCTGAATAGATTTCAGAATTGAATTTGGCTAATTCTTTTAGATCATGGTGTTTAAAATAGTTATCATTATACTCTTCTTTGAACTGATCTGCTTTGAGAATCTTTTCTGCTATCAATGCTAAAAATGGCTTAAATGTCCCATCGCATTCTTCAATTTCTTTCTGTAGTTTTTTTATTTCTTCAATTGTTTCATTATACTTGGGAATTGCTGTTTCATTAATACTTTTTTTCAATTCTAAAAACTTCATTGCATCTCCTTTGTTGCATTTTTGGTTTCTATTTTTTTAGTTTTTTAATTATTTCTCTTAATATATCATTCTCTTCAATATCGTCAATAGAAAAATTTGCTACTTCCTCATAAAGAGCTTTTCTTGCCTGATAAATGGCAAAAAGTTCTTCTTTAGTATTTTTCTTTACTAGGGGGCGATTACTGTTTTTAATTCTATCATAGAGAATGGCCCATGGAGGATTTAGCCAGATAACTTGATAGCTCTTTAGGTATTTTCTATTGTTTGGACTAGAAATAACCCCACCTCCGGTAGAAATAACTCCAGAAGGCGGGGAAGAAAGGAGGATATCTCGCTCTAAAGAACGAAATTTCTTTTCACCATAAGTATGAAAAATATCTTTAATGGATCTCATACACTCTTTCTCCAGAAGGTAATCGAGATCATAATGTTCTAGCTTCAAAACATCAGCCAATAAACGACCAATATGGCTTTTGCCTGAACCCATAAATCCAATAATAAATATTTTTTTACTAATCATATGACTATAAAATATTTTCTTAGAATCATGTCAAGAAAAAATTAACCTATGGTTTATTAAATTATTTAAGAAGTAGAGGCAAAACATCTTTTGCTCTATTAAAGACATCTTTCGCCCATTTTCTCTTTAGTCTGCGGTGAACAGACTTATAGTTAGCTCTTCTTGCTTTATTCCTAATTATGAATATATTATATATTAAAAAAGGTGGATTTATATGTTAAGGATCTCACTTATGCTAATAATTTTAGCATCTTCATTAGTAGTTAGTGGTAAAGAACCAAGCCCTGTTGATAATGTAGATCTTGTTCAATACCAAGGAAGATGGTATGAAATTGCAAAACTACCCAATTGGTTTCAGAAAAAGTGTGTCAAAAACACTACAGCTTCTTATAAATTAAGAGAAGATGGTTATATCTCAGTAATTAATCGTTGTATAGAAGAGGATGGCCATGTTAACCAAGTTGAAGGTAAGGCTAGGATAGTAGATAAGCAAAGTAATGCCAAATTAGAAGTATCTTTTGCAAGGTTCTTATGGAAGAACTGGTTTTGGGGTGACTATTGGGTGATTGGATTAGCTGATGATTATTCTTGGGCTATTGTGGGAGGACCTAACTATAAGTATGCCTGGATATTAGCAAGAGAAAAACGTTTAGACAATTCTACACTTGTTGAGATTTTTGATATTCTAGATCATCAAGGTTATAAAACTGATAAATTTGAATTTACTCTACAAGATTAGATGGCTAAAGAAAATATATCTCTTGACATAATATGATATTTTTTGTTTATAATAATTAATATTTCTTAATTGAGAGGTTTTGAATGTGGTTATTCTTTAAATATGATTTCAGAGGTCTTAAGGAAGGCTTTAATAAAGCTGGGTGGATAGCTTTTTTTATTAGCATTTTAATACAAATAATATTATATATATTTCATAGTTTTAATTATGAATCTCCTAAACATGCTATAGCTTATAATATAGGTGGAGTAGTTATTAACGGACTAATAGTAGCACTTCTTGCTCATATAATTAGCTCAATATTTACAAAACCATATCCTGATAAAAAAAAGTAGTATGTTTAACTCGAGTGTTACCTTATATAAAATCTGTATGGGAGGTTATACAGCATGAATACCTTATTATTTTTCATTAAATTAGTTGGTGTGTATATATTATCACTAGGTTTGTTGCATCTTGCACATGGTTTACAAGTTATAAGCGGAATGATAAAATTCAAGTTCTTATTATTCATAGGAAACATGCTTTTTTCAATTAAACTTATTATGACCTTAATTGATAGTAGTAGCCCAATATACTCAATCGAAAATATAATCATTATATTATTTATAAGTATTATTTGGTTAATATATTTTGTTTATTATTATCGGCATTAAGAGGAAGTAGCACTAATCTAAATCAAAATTTACACATTGAGGAGAAGCTTGGAAAAATGATACTTGATCTTCATATCTTGAAGTTAATATATCAGGGTTTAATGTATTCATTAAGCCACTACTATCTTCAACAAAATCAGTACGCCTATTCACAAGCATATACTTCTGATGACCATATTCGTCTTCAAAAAATCCGATGTGAATGTAGCCATTATAGGTGTCTCTATCATTATTATTCCCAATACTAGGAGTTTTTATTCCTCCAGTTGGGAAGTATTTATAGATACTATTATTAAGGGGTTTATCTTCACCTTCTTCCTGATTTTGACCAATAATATAGATTTCAGAATCTAGAGCTTGAATACCATTTGCTTTAATAGTAGTAGCATCTAGCCATGTTAAATCTTTAAGAATATTTCCATAGCTATATACTTTTTCATTGGCTTCTTTTATTGCATAGTATTGTGGTGTAATATGCCGTCCATTAGGATGAATGGAATCATTATCATCATCATTAACTAGGGCATACCAGCGATGACCATTATCTTCAGGGTCATTATCATTAAATGTAGTATCTTTATAAAATGGAAAATCAATTATTCCATCAACCCCATAACAGAGAGGTAAATATTGCAAGCATTTAATCATGTTAATTGTTGGATATTGATAGCCTACCCATTCATTATTTCGATTATCCCATTTACCAGCAGTACAAGGTACAACATAGAAAGGTCTATCTTCAGCTTTATGTTTTGCTCTTCTATAGTTTGCACAAGCCCACCAATCTATTAGGAATTGAACAAAATTATCATCATCAATATTATTCCAATTAGCGTCAGGTTTTAGTGGATAAAAATCTATCATTAAATCATCAGGTTGGGCTTGTTCTACAAATTGCCCTGGATGAAAATATCTAGTATTATTTGGTTTTTTCTCTTTAAAATTTATTGGCCAATTAGTTGTGATTATGTTATAATTATTAAGTCTTTCATCTATCAATTTATGAGAATCAAAGTGAGTAAACTTGGGCTCATCTACAGTATAGTGATTATGTACTGAGGAGTATTTATTTAATCTATTTTCTAAAGCATCAAGTGCCACGCCATCAACAATTTGCTTATGTACGTCATCTTCAAACTCAATATAATCGATTCTAACATCATGATTACCTTCCCAGTATATGTATGGGGTTATGCCATTTAATCTTTTTCTGCTATGAAAGTTATATAGATATGATCTACTATCATCATTGTCTCGACTATTAATTTCTCCATCCAACAAGCTAGATAATTCTAACTCTAAAGTTATCTTCCTAAAACCATCTTGTTGTTCAGGGTTGGCTATAGTTGTAATTGTTGGATCATTAAGCTCTGTGGCAGTATAAGTCAACATGGAACCATAATCATTATTCATTGTATTTCTAATCTCTTTAAAATACCACTCTTCATTATCGTTGGCATCAATGTTAAGTAACTTTAGACCAAATTTTAAAGCAGAAGAGGTGTCTGAACTAACCTTATAACAAACTGTCATATATAACTTATTGTACTGGATATAATTTAATTCATCACTACCATTAGAGAATTCAAATGCTTCCTTGTAAGGTAAATAATCAGCATTATCAATAAAATCTCCATCAACACCATTTTTGTGATTTTTCCACCTATGCCTTAAATTATCAACAATAACATCTTCTGTCATTGTAGTAGGTGAACAAAACAGGAATCTTCTTCCGAATGCTTGATTTATAGCCCCAATTCTATCAATATCAAAATGATAATGGTAAATGTCATTATTCTCTTCTATATGCCTATCACTTTCAGGAATATTGTTATCTTCTCTACTATCAAACTCAGCTTCGAATTTTGCTATATACCCATGGAAAGATTTCTTGGGCTTATTTCATTTATCACACCATTGGAATAATTAGTATAATTATCATAAAGAATTGGAGTTAAATCGCATTGCTCCATTTTACTTAACATTGTACTCAAATCTCCCCATGGATACTGGGTAAGTTTTACCGGCGAACAAATTGATGAATTATAGTTGGCTTCTTGCATTAAAGTGAACAATCTAGTATATGAAGTTTCTCCATAAGCTGGATGAATGTAGCCATAATTACCAATAAGGAAATCATCTCTAATTGATGACCAACAACTTAAAACAAATATTGCAAGTGATACTGTTACAAATAACCTTTTCATTTTTTACTCCTTATTTTATTAAATTAAACTTACTAGAAGCCAAGACTTTATTGTTTTCTTTAATTTCAGCAATGTAACATCCTGATGGGACTTGAGGTATGCTAATTGTGTTATCTTTACTATTAATACTTGTTGAATAAATTTTTTGACCTTTAATGTTGTAGATAATTAGCTGTGTACCCGAAATATCTCTACTTAAGGAACCTTTAATAGTGTACTTAATATCCATACTAGATTTAGAAGGATTCGGGTAGATATTTAATCTTATACCATGATTTTCTTCAACTTCTTGGTCACTATTAGCTACAGCCGTATCAGCTAAATCAGTTGATCCCTTGTAAATATATACCTGGCCATTAAATCCATCCTCTATAGATCCAGCACAATGAGGAGAAGAGATAGCAATATCATCCAATCCATCACCATCAAAATCTCCAACTTTGACTTTATAGCCAAATTGGTGGCAAACAGTTGGGTATAGTAATCTAATATCACAATCACCATTCGGGGTTGCCCTACCAAACCAGACTCCAGCAGCTCCACTATTACTTGCATATTCCATATTAGAACCAACAAAATCACTATAACCATCACCATTAAAGTCTCCGTAGTCTATAGTGTACGACATAGGTCTAGAAGCGTCTAGTAAAGGTTGGTCATAATAAAATTGTTCTACATGAAGTTCATCTGACTCTAGTATCTCGTCAGCTCGTATGGCTAAGGCATAATAGTCGTTTGACGCATTATTTGGTACTGGGAAAAGAAAATCATTTAATCCATCCCCATTAAAATCACCAATAGTCTTTGCCCCTTTAAACATGTATTCGGAATTAACATAGTGTTTGTAGTCAATAAAACTAGTTGTAAAATCTTCTCCTCCATAGAATATTCTTGTATGTTGATGTTCCGTACCATGTGCTTCATATCCATAACCAACTGAGAAATCAGCTATTCCATCATTGTTGATGTCTCCCATAGGTTCAATATTTGGAAAAAATAAAGTTGATTCCTCAGCCGGAATAATCTCCACAAGTTCTAGTGTATTACCAAGTAATATCTTTAAAGGATAACCAAAACCTTCATATTCTAAAGGCTCATGGCACTCTAGTGCGATATCATCATATCCATCATTGTTTACATCACCTAAACAGCTTCTAATGCTGTACCAATCATAGTCATTATCACTATATGAAAATACTTGATCAACTTCAAGGTCAGGATTAGGCCCACCAAAGTAGTAGCGAATTTCATATTCTCTTGATGGTCTTATACCATCACTATTCATTAATCCATGATTGATGAAATCATCGTAGCCATCACCATTAACATCTCCGCAGTAGTAGACTCCATAAGCTAAACTTCCAAGATATTCTCCTTCAATTACCATATCAGGTTCATTACCAAAGTCATCACCACCAAAATAGATGTTTAAAGCTCCGTAGTATTCATCTTGATTTCCCCCATGAGAAACAATTAAATCGTCAATACCGTCAGCATTAAAGTCTAAGACTGTCATGTTTCTACCAAACCAGGATGGAGCCCACTCTCCACTAAGGGTTATCCAAGGTTCTAGGTCGTTGTCTGCGTATAGTTGTAGAATTGCGGTCAGCAACAATAGAATTAATAGTACAAATTTTCTCATAGATAATCCTTATTTTTTAGTTAAAAACTTACTAATTGGCAAAATCTCATCTTCTGTTAAATTTCTGTAAACAAAATCCTAGTAAATATGCTAAAGATATTTAAGCCGTATGTTCTAGTAATACAAATAACCTTTTCATTTTTTACTCCTTATTTTATTAAATTAAACTTACTAGAAGCCAAGACTTTATTGTTTTCTTTAATTTCAGCAATGTAACATCCTGATGGGACTTGAGGTATGCTAATTGTGTTATCTTTACTATTAATACTTGTTGAATAAATTTTTTGACCTTTAATGTTGTAGATAATTAGCTGTGTACCCGAAATATCTCTACTTAAGGAACCTTTAATAGTGTACTTAATATCCATACTAGATTTAGAAGGATTCGGGTAGATATTTAATCTTATACCATGATTTTCTTCAACTTCTTGGTCACTATTAGCTACAGCCGTATCAGCTAAATCAACTGATCCTTTATAAATATAAACTTCTCCATTAAATCCATCTTCTAAAGAACCTGCTCGGTGAGGAGAAGAGATAGCAATATCATCAAATCCATCACCATTAAAATCTCCAACTTTAACTTTGTAGCCAAATTGATGAACTACAGTTGGACTATTTAATCTAATATCACAATCTCCGTTTGGGGTTGCCCTGCCAAACCAGATTCGGGCAGCTCCATCATCTATAGCATATTCCATATTAGAACCAACAAAATCACTAAAACCATCACCATTAAAGTCTCCGTAACCTATAGTGTAGGACATAGGTCTAGAAGCGTCTAGTAAAGGTTGGTCATAATAAAATTGTTCTACATGAAGTTCATCTGAATCTAATATATCTTCAGCTCGTATTGCTAAGGAAAAATAGTCGTTAGAAGCATTACTTGGGCTAGGGAAGAGAAAATCATTTAATCCATCACCATTAAAATCACCAATAGTCTTTGCCCCTTTAAACATGTATTCGGAATTAACATAGTGTTTGTAGTCAATAAAACTAGTTGTAAAATCTTCTCCTCCATAGAATATTCTTGTATGTTGATGTTCCGTACCATGTGCTTCATATCCATAACCAACTGAGAAATCAGCTATTCCATCATTGTTGATGTCTCCCATAGGTTCAATATTTGGAAAAAATAAAGTTGATTCCTCAGCCGGAATAATCTCCACAAGTTCTAGTGTATTACCAAGTAATATCTTTAAAGGATAACCAAAACCTTCATATTCTAAAGGCTCATGGCACTCTAGTGCGATATCATCATATCCATCATTGTTTACATCACCTAAACAGCTTCTAATGCTGTACCAATCATAGTCATTATCACTATATGAAAATACTTGATCAACTTCAAGGTCAGGATTAGGCCCACCAAAGTAGTAGCGAATTTCATATTCTCTTGATGGTCTTATACCATCACTATTCATTAATCCATGATTGATGAAATCATCGTAGCCATCACCATTAACATCTCCGCAGTAGTAGACTCCATAAGCTAAACTTCCAAGATATTCTCCTTCAATTACCATATCAGGTTCATTACCAAAGTCATCACCACCAAAATAGATGTTTAAAGCTCCGTAGTATTCATCTTGATTTCCCCCATGAGAAACAATTAAATCGTCAATACCGTCAGCATTAAAGTCTAAGACTGTCATGTTTCTACCAAACCAGGATGGAGCCCACTCTCCACTAAGGGTTATCCAAGGTTCTAGGTCGTTGTCTGCGTATAGTTGTAGAATTGCGGTCAGCAACAATAGAATTAATAGTACAAATTTTCTCATAGATAATCCTTATTTTTTAGTTAAAAACTTACTAATTGGCAAAATCTCATCTTCTGTTAAATTTCTGTAAACAAAATCCTAGTAAATATGCTAAAGATATTTAAGCCGTATGTTCTAGTAATACAAATAACCTTTTCATTTTTTACTCCTTATTTTATTAAATTAAACTTACTAGAAGCCAAGACTTTATTGTTTTCTTTAATTTCAGCAATGTAACATCCTGATGGGACTTGAGGTATGCTAATTGTGTTATCTTTACTATTAATACTTGTTGAATAAATTTTTTGACCTTTAATGTTGTAGATAATTAGCTGTGTACCCGAAATATCTCTACTTAAGGAACCTTTAATAGTGTACTTAATATCCATACTAGATTTAGAAGGATTCGGGTAGATATTTAATCTTATACCATGATTTTCTTCAACTTCTTGGTCACTATTAGCTACAGCCGTATCAGCTAAATCAACTGATCCCTTGTAAATATATACCTGGCCATTAAATCCATCCTCTATAGATCCAGCACAATGAGGAGAAGAGATAGCAATATCATCCAATCCATCACCATCAAAATCTCCAACTTTGACTTTATAGCCAAATTGGTGGCAAACAGTTGGGTATAGTAATCTAATATCACAATCACCATTCGGGGTTGCCCTACCAAACCATATTCCAGCAGCACCATTATCAATAGCATATTCCATATTAGAACCAACAAAATCACTATAACCATCACCATTAAAGTCTCCGTAGTCTATAGTGTACGACATAGGTCTAGAAGCGTCTAGTAAAGGTTGGTCATAATAAAATTGTTCTACATGAAGTTCATCTGACTCTAGTATCTCGTCAGCTCGTATGGCTAAGGCATAATAGTCGTTTGACGCATTATTTGGTACTGGAAAAAGAAAATCATTTAATCCATCCCCATTAAAATCACCAATAGTCTTTGCCCCTTTAAACATGTATTCGGAATTAACATAGTGTTTGTAGTCAATAAAACTAGTTGTAAAATCTTCTCCTCCATAGAATATTCTTGTATGTTGATGTTCCGTACCATGTGCTTCATATCCATAACCAACTGAGAAATCAGCTATACCATCATTGTTGATATCTCCCATAGGTTCAATATTAGGGAAAAAAAGAGTTGACTCTTCAGCAGGAATAATTTCCACAAGTTCAAGCGTATTACCAAGTAATATCTTTAAAGGATAACCATTACCCTCAAATCTTTTAAGCCCAATATCATCATAACCATCATTATTAACATCTCCTAAACAGGTTCTTATCCCATACCAATCTTGATCATTATCACTATATGAAAATTCTTGATCAACTTCAATATCAGGATTGGGTCCACCGAAGTAGTAGCGGATTTCATATTCTCTTGGTTGTCTAGTATCTTCGCTATAAACTAAACCATGATTTATGAAATCATCATAGCCATCACCATTGACATCTCCACAGTAGTAGACTCCATAAGCTAAACTACCGAGATATTCCCCCTCAATTACCATATCAGGTTCATCTCCAAAGTTATCACCTCCAAAATAGATGTTTAACGCTCCAAAGTACTCACCTTCATTCCCTCCGTGTGAAAGAATTAAATCATCAATACCATCAGCGTTAAAGTCTAAGACTGTCATGTTTCTACCAAACCAAGATGGAGCCCACTCTCCACTAAGGGTAATCCAAGGTTCTAGATCGTTGTCTGCGTATAGTTGTAGAATTGCGGTCAGCAACAATAGAAATGATAGTGCATTTTTTTTCATAGATACTCCTTATTTTTAAGTTAAAAACTTACTAATTGGCAAAATCTCATCTTCTGTTAAATTTATGTAAACAAAATCCTAGTAAATATGCTAAAGATATTTAAGCAGTATGTTTTAGTAATGTCAAGTAATTTTTAGTAATTTTTGGCATACCCCCATTTTTTTTAAGAAAAATTGATCCTCAGCTGTAACTTGTCATGATATTCACCTTTGCAGGGTAAAATCTTGTTAAGTTTTGTATTGCTGAATATATGTTTTATGACTCTGCTAAGCTTATAATATACATATTTATATGTCTGTTCTTTTAAATTTCCAAATTCTGGGTATAAGTATAGTAGTTGATCTAAATATTTTATAGCAGAGTATATTATATCAACTGCGACCATCAGGATTGTATTTAAATTTTTTAATCCTACATAACTCATTAACTGGATATTTTCCTAGTTAAACTCTTGTTTTACATGTCTATGAAATTCCTCAATTTTCCATCTGTACCCATATCTTCTTAATGCTTTTTCAATTATCTCATAGTCTGTTAAGTCTTTGGTATTAAAGTTACATAGCAAATAGAATAAACCCCCTTTTTTACCATGTCGAGCAACTACTAGATGAGTCTCTACTGTATCTGACTTTTTAGTTTTATGAGGATTTGTTCTTATTTTTACCCTTTTAACTCCACACATATAAATCTTATTTTTGGAAGTTTTAAACTTGTGTTTTCTCTTTGCAATTTTATTATATTCTTTTTTTTTAATCCATTGTTTAAAGTGCTCCTTTTGTTTTTATTTTTGGATAATCTAATTATATTTAGGGGCACTTTTTAGCAATATTTTTTTTAGTTATTTTATTATATATCATTTACTTACAATTCATTAAAAAGTGGCTTAATATTAGAGCCGTGTGGCTTGTTTAATTAAAATTTTAACTAAAAAGTGGTTTTAATATAGATGTCTCTCAAAACTGCTTAAACTTGACATTAATCAACTTTAAACAGTTATTATAATGCATCTTCAGATAGATGTTTGCAGTTTTTTGGGGGTATGCCTGCAAAAGAAATATTTCTCTTGACATATTTCTTTCCCTTTCAATAATTAGGTAAATAAAAATATAAAGAAGGTGTAAGATGAAAAAGATTCTTATTTTTGTTGTAGCAGTTTTATTTACATTAACTATAAATGCAAATCCAGATACTAATAATGAGTTTACAGGCTCTTTAACTATTCTCACTCAATATATGGATGGTTATCATAATGTCCAATTAAAATGGGAAGATAACTCAGTTTCTAACGACTATTATGCTTATATCATCACAGAAGGTAACTCTGATAATGAAGAGAATCATGTTGTAAAGGGTTATACTAGAAGCAATTCTTTTGCTATCTTTAATGTACCTAACCTAGCCAACATCTCACCTCAATATAATGTTTATAAAATGAACTTTAATCAAGAGGTTCAACTAGATGACATTATTACAAATGATAGTGATAATCAATTTAGAGTAGCACTTACTTGGTCTCAAATCAAAGAACTTCTTAAGAAGAAAAGTAACAATATCTGGAAGATTAGAAGAAATAATATTCCTACAAGTATGCAATAAATTATTGCCTTAAATAAATTTTAGGAGGCTGGAAACAGTCTCTTTTTTTTATTGTCTTAAATATGGAGAAACTTGACCTTAGCACCAATGGAGTAATTCTCAGAGACTAATTTCTTAAGTTGTTAATGTAGTGCTTTAACCCAAATAATGCAGTAGACCTTTGTGAATAGCACTATATTCTTCTGCAAAAGTAACTTCCATAATTTCTCCGAATATATAAAATATATGCGTCAAAATTCTGTAAGCTATTTTGCTAGAATAATCTGCACTCTTCACTAAAGCTCTACTACACTATCTGGTTTAACCCAAATAATGCAGTAGATCTTTGTGAATTTACTTGTAGCATCCTTATTCCTTCCTTTACACTCTTTCGATGAAACCTGGACTTTCATCGAAAGAGTGTAAAGGAAGGAATAAGGATGAAAGGAGAAAAAAGTTGGTTTTCCAAATAGTACTTTCTCTAAATCCTACTACACCATTCGGGTTAAAAGAGAAGAAGAAAAAGCTCCAAGTGTCTAAAAAAATCAACACTCAGAGCTTAGAAAGGTTTGTAAATTAGCTTATTGTTTAGCGTACTTTTCTTGATTATCAATGAGAGCTTGTACAGGCTTCATTCCAAATGGAGAACCTTGTTCAATAGAGTTAAGAACAGCTCCACCACCAGTAAAGAAGTAGTAGTCATCTCGTTCGATAGCTTTTAAGTAAGTTTCATAAGCAACAGCTTTAAATTCTTGGAGAGTATCACCGCCACCAAACATTTTCATAGCAGCTTCATTCTTTGAGATAATATCATAGAGGTCTTTAGTTCCTTCGCTAAAGTGAGGAGCAAAACCCATAACTGCGTTACAGAAGAACATATTAGCTCGGGAGAAAATTTCTTTGATATGGCGTAAAGACCAAGTTTCCCAAGATACATCTAAGATATAATTTAGTTCTGTGCCTGGTTTTAAATCATAAATAAAATGAGTACGGTATTTACCAGGTATCTTTTCACCTAAAACATCTGATTCCACGATATAAGGTAATTCCACAATTCTTTGAGGGAATTCATTTGCTTTTTCTAAGAAAACACGGGCGTGCTCAAGGTCTTTTTCAGTAATACCTTTTATTTTAAGGTCATATTTAACTGCCAAGTAGGCATTATAGATAACACCACCCAATACCAAATAATCAACATGTTCTAGAAGATTATTTAAAGGTTTGATCTTTGTATCAAATTTAGAACCAGCGACTATACCTACGAAAGGTCTGCGAGGTTTGAATACTTGCTTAAGATGGGTAATCTCTTTTTGCATTAAAATTCCAGAGTAGGAAGGCATATAGTAGGTTGGCTTCATAGTAGAAGTATGTGGCTGCCAAGAACCAAAAGCATCATTAACAAAGACATCTGCGATATTAGCTAAGGCCTTACCTAAATCATCAGAATCTCCATTCATAGACTCTTCACCTCTAAACCATCTTGTATTAGGAAGATAAATCATGTCAATTTTATTATTTCTTAAGTCCTCTATGAGAGAGTATATTGATTCATCTTCAACCTCAATCCCGTTATCCTCACGTTTATACCATTTAGGAATCTCAATATTTAACGATAACTTTGATTTCATATAATCTACAATTGGGGTAACTGAATCATCATCAGAAATAACTATCTCTCCAGTTTTTTTATCTACTGGGCGACCATTGTGTGTCATTAAAATTAATTTCCCACCACGCAAGGCAATGTTTAATAAGGTAGGAACTGTAGCATCAATACGTTCTGTGTCTTTTATTACACCATTTTTTACAACGTTATGGTCAACTCTTACTAAGACAATCTTGTCTTTTAAATCCGCATCTTGAATTCTTGGTAAATTACGATTTAACATCTTCACTCCCAGATATGTTCTTTATATAACCAAATAAAAGTATTTGATTAAAGTAGGCAAGTTTTTTTTTAAATTCAAGACTCTATCTCGGACAGAAAGAATAAGCAATTTATTGATACTTAGAGGATGAAAGCGGAGTGAAATTGTGGAGAATGGATAAAACTTTAAAAGCAGATTTCTTGTCCTGCCTCCTGGAGGCTGTGGGATGAATTTCGAACTTCTTAGATCTAGTAAAAAAGCTAGTAAAAAATTCCCTAATTGTATTATTATTTAATGTAACTATTTATAGATAATATGTTTACAGAACATTCCACTCCTACACTACGATTAAAAGTTTGTTAGCAATAATTATTAATTTGAAATAATGGTTATTAAAAAAATAAAAAAATTGACAAAAAATGTATCAATAAATTATTAGAAGTAATTAATTATACTTACATAGAGAGGTATAGAAATATATAGGGATGTAATGAGAAATTAATACTTTGGATGAATTAGGAGCTTAAAATTGAGGATTTGTCGATACTTTATTAAAATAGTAATGAACCTACTTTATCAAAAAGATTAAGAGGAGAATTACAATTATTTTTTTTCGGGAAGTGACTTTTCAATTATAGCTAATGAAAAATGGATTAATCATCAAGGGAATTTATTTAGACTAAGAGAGGAAGAAAAAATTGATAGAAATCTTTAGGACTTAGTTAAACATATCAATGGTGATAAATTAAAATTATCAAAACTCGGAGATATAAATTTACATATAAAGTACAGATTTGTACTTTATACTAATAGATGGTGTCATAATGATACTTATCAAAATGAAAGAACGTTCGAAGGCTGGACTGTTTACTTCAATTTTAATCAAGATAATATTAAATATCCTGCTCAAGTATTTGATGCTTTTGAGTATCTTTGGAACATTTCAAACGATGAAAAGATGTCTGCAAAAGACCTCCAATCTTATATAAATAAATTGACAGACTGGATTAATATAACCGAACAGAACTTCCCACCTTTCTTATCAAAAAATAATCTTATGTAGAAGCATGTATGTTAGAGTTTGATATTGGATATCTTACTTTCATGATGTTTTAGGATGGAAAGGTTAAATAGCAACAAAATCTAAAATTAGATGGAGGTTAAAATGACATAATTGAACTAGAGAAATTGGAAAAAAATTAAGGAGAAATGATGAAACCTCAGAATTATAATATAAGGAGATATTATGAAGTTACTTAAAAAGGTATTTCTATTGTTAATGATAACATGCTGTAGTCATAATCTATTTGCAGATGATGGCCAAGAAGAATATTTAAGAAAAATTGCTGGAATTATCCAGAAAACTGCTGAAATGCGTTTTGGTGGAGATCTAAATGTTGGTGATAAAGTGAAATATGAATATAGAGATGATTCACAAGCTGAAGAATTTAAGTTTCACAGTCTGGAAGTAGTATCAAAATATTCAGATAAAGTTACCATACTTGAAAAGTTTGAAGGAAATAATTTAATTATATCATACAATCCTAAGAACTTTGAAGTATTAGAGATAAAAGGAAATGATATAGTAGGCAAAGAATACACTCTTTCTCTACTAAATAAAAATGAATTGAAAGCTTTTGATTCAGTTACAGCATTGCCTTTTATGCAAGAGATTACAGATTTGTATAGGCTTAATAAGACAAAAACTACTAAATCTATAAAGGGAAAATCAAAAATATCTTGTCAGAAAATTGAATTGAACCCAGATAAAGTTAGTTTTCTAGGTATGTATAAGAAAGAGATGATAGAAAATGATAGTCATATAATGACAGTATCTCATGATGTACCAAAATTATTACCTTTAATACCTGTTTCTCTAAATAACTACTCGATGAAAGATCTACTAAAAAGAGAAAATTGTGGACTTGTAGAGAATAACTTATTAAAACTAATAGATTTTGAAAAGGTGGAATAGATGAATTTTATTAAAATAATATTTGGGGTTATATGTCTAGCATTTTTATTAAACGGGTGTATTGAAATCCCTTTTGAAACTAGCCAAGGTGAAGGTAATTATTCTGATCATATAGCTACAGCTAATATTGATGGGACTGGTAGATTTGATATTATGGAAAGGGGATACGCATTATTTGTTACTGATCCTAACGATATCACTCAGGAAAAGTTATTACTTATTCATGACAAACTTTACTTAATGGATTTAGATGGTACTAACAAAATCTTGTTGTTAGATATCGAGATTGAAAAAAGCTTTGGGCTTAATAATAGCAGAAATAAACTACTTTATATGCTAAATGATGATTTAATACTATATGATTTTAGAAGTGGTAGTCAAATCCATATTGCAGAAGATATAGACGTAAGTCTTGTTGATGCAAATTTTGATAATACTGATAATAAAATTATTTACACTATAAATAAATCAGGTGTGTATTCAGCGATTAATTCTTATGATATTAATATCGGGGTAACTGAAGAACTTTATAAAATTGAACTTGCTTCTGTTAGCGCAGACCATGTCAATATAAAAGACGTTTATCAACTTAACAATGCTGTTTTTTTTAAAAAAGCAATAAGAATTGATAATTCTGATGGCACTATAACAGTTGTTGTTGAGATTAATAAACTAAATCTAATTTCCAGAGAAATTGATGTGCTTGATCAAGGAAACCGAATAATCCAGTTTAAACTTGATTACACTACCGGGAATATTGTACTAAAAAAAGACAATCTTTTCTTAACAAATATTTCTAATGTATCTGAACAGGTAGTAATACCACATGATGATACATATTATTTTACAGGAGCTGATGTTAGTATTTTTAATGAATTTGTATATACTGCTAGAGGAATATATAATATTGATACTGAAGAATTTATTGAAACATCGTTGTGGATTAATGACATCAATAAAAACAAAACCAAAATAATAGGAATTGCTGATTCACCAGCAGAGGAGGAGTAACAAAAACATGAAAAAAATACAGAATATCCAGAAATAAATACTTATAGTGAAGAATGGCAAAAAGCTGGACTTAATGTGGAATTCCCTGCGAATAATGAATATAATGTAGAGAATTTATCAAATGCTAATGGAAGTAATATAAATGACTTGATAGATTCATACGATAATCTAGCAATAAATAATCAGTTGCTTATAACTAATCTTTCCGACACCTAAGTTATTGCAAATAAACTACAAATTTGTGCATCATAGAGACTCATGTGTCTCTTTATCAGTTGATTATGCAATTCTGCCATTATACTGAATATCTACTTCTGTGATTTTATCTATAATTTCTTCATTTTCAAAGAATTTTCTTATCATAATATCAACATCCTTTCTTAACTCAGTTAAATTTGTGTATCCATAAGCTATTGAATAATCGATGAAGTCTTTTACTTTTTGAGTAAAAATCGTATTGATAAATATTATTAATGAAGCCTCTT
This sequence comes from Cloacimonadales bacterium (SeqCode), assembly GCA_963663475.2. Classification (GTDB taxonomy): domain Bacteria; phylum Cloacimonadota; class Cloacimonadia; order Cloacimonadales; family JAFGVF01; genus JAEKNW01. The sequence continues at coordinate 1,122,467 of CAXXJV010000001.1, forward strand.
CAAGCTCTTCATAAAATTCAATTAATAGTTGTTCCATTGAAGGATATGGCTTTTGCTGTTTTTTATAACATAGCATGTTATAAAATACGTACCTAATAGTCAAATCAGCAATCATTGCTAAGTATTTTGAAGAATGACTCTGATTATATCCGAAATATTGTTTCATTTCTTTAAATACACATTCTATTGACCATCTTCTCATATAAATCTTTAGAACTTCTATTTCTGAAAGTCGTAAATCAGTTGTTAAGATAGCCTTCCATCTTTTAACATTAGGGTACTTAAAAAAACATATTTTTATCTTGTCTATTACTCTTCTTTCATTTATTTTTCTTGAACTTGAAGTATCCAATACTTCAACAATAATTGATTTATGTTTTATTCCAGACTTTCTATCACAAAACCATTTACCAGCTATTTTATTTAGAGTTTTCAAATCATAATATTGACCATTGAACTTATATTTCTGGGAACCATTTTTTAACATAGACACTAGTGTTATTCCAAGTGGTACAAGTCTTTCAAATACAAAGTTATAACTTGTGTTGTTATTGAACCATGAATCCCATAATACATATTTAAAAGGTATTTTTCTCTGAATAGTGCGTTTTATCATTTTAATGATAATTTGAGTCTTTTTTTCTTTTGAGAAACGATTTCTTTGCTCAGTATGAGTGCCTTTGTGGTATCTGGGTCTTTTTGACTTCTTGACTTTTTTCTTTCCAATTTTTAATTCAAAATCTAATACAACAGCTGAGACCCCATTACTCCACACTTCAGTTATGTTTTGAAACCCCTTGAAGTATTTTGATAAACAGTGATCATGAAACCAACTGATATATTCTGTCTTTTTTCCTGTTTTTACTTTCGATGTATCATCAAAAATTATACAATTATCATTTTCACAGGAAGTATCACTTAGCTTAATAAACCTTAAAGCAACTTTATATAATAATTTTCTCCATTTATAATTTGAGTTGTTTAGCATATCATTTATTGGTGTTTTGAATTTTGATATATTATTGAATTTTAGACCAAAATATAAGGACTTTTTATTCTCAAGAATCATGAACATGAAAAGAAGCATCAGTTCTATAATAGTATGCCCCTTTTGTTTTACTATACCAACTTGCTTCAAAATACTCCCAAATTTAAATATTTCAAATAAATCTATTATTAATCCTGAATTCAAGCTTGACACTTTTACCTGTTTGTATTCTTTTAGCATATATACCTCGTTTTTTATAGTTTCGTTTATTTCCGTAAACAACTAAACTATAATCATATACGAGGTATTTTTGTCAAAAAGTAATTTTACTTATTTTATTGTTAAACAACAACTTAATTCATGTCGGAAAGATTAGTTAATATAGCATTTGAAAATTATTTGCAGTTTGTTCTTTACCTTTGTCTAGGGATATTATTAACCCAATAAAGCTCTATTGCACCATTGGGATTAACTTCTGCTTCAATTAAACCCAATAATGCAGTAGACCTTTGCGAATAGCACTATCTTCTTTTGCAAAAGTAAGCTACATAATTTTCAGGAATATATATATTATATGCCTTCAAATTCTGTAACTTATTTTGCTAAAAGAATCTAGCACTCTTCATCAAAGTTCTACTGCACCATTCGGTTAAAACTGGATCTCTCTCAAGTAGAGTGGGAACTAATTATAACAGTGAATCAAGTAGCTTAAAATCCTCATAGCTCTATGGTCCGACATCTTTGTAGATATGTGATGCAATACTCTTCTATCTGCAACAATTTGTTTCTTATGATGAGACTTGTTTTCTTATCTACCTGATACACACCTTACTTGAGAGAGAGTCTTAAACCTTTATGGCTTTAAATGTTATTTCTTCGCAATTACAAGCATTTCTATCTCCTCAAACCCTAAAGAATTTTTAGTAAAAACGCCATCTTTACAAGAAAATACTTTAATGTCGCTAAATCCTGCTAGAGTTAATAACATAGTTAGCTCGGAGGGTATATAGACTCGTTGAACTTCTTTTAGAATGTTACCTTCCGAAACTTCAGCACTCCAAGTAAATTCGCCCTTTATAAAGTCAAACTTAGGGTTTTCATCCTTAGATTTAAGATATCTTCTTAAACCATTAAAACATGTAATCACAAATTTTGAACCTTCGTTTAGTAAGTTAAAAACCACTTTATAGAAGTTAAGTTCTTTTTCCAGATTACCCAAAACACCGATACCTGCTTCATTTAGACAGATAACTCCATTAAAACTATTTTTTGGAAAGTTTAGTTTGTTAATTTCTGCTAGATTTGCTTGAATGAAATGTAGGGTTATTCTGGCATTTTTAGCTCTCTTTCTAGCTTCAAGAAGCATATATTCAGAAATATCTATACCCGTTACTATAAACCCTTTTTTAGCTAATGATATAGAATGTCTGCCTGCTCCACAACCTAAATCTAATATTTTACTTTCTTTGTCTAATAACATTTCTTTAATAATAAACTCTACTTGTTGCTCTGTTTTTTGTAGAAAATTATTATCTATTTGCTTGATAGATAATTCACTCATAGTTTTATTTTGCCAAGGACTACTCACTGTTAAACTCCTATATATTTTCTATTATAAGCAATTAGGACTATCTGATTAAAGTAGGCAAGCTTTTTATTTTCTTTTATTGGGAAAGATGAGAGGATAGCTCTCTCCAAAGTAGAGTGGGTTCTGAATATAAAATATCTAATGTCTATAAGAAAAATTGCTGTAATTATGCAATGAAGCATCTTTGTCGGAAGGTGGACGGCCTCGTCCGCCATTAGTTTCAAAAAAAATTTGTAGTATTTTTTCAGTATTATAGTAGTACCCACTCTACTTAAAAGAGATCCTAAAATAATAAATGCTTTAAACTGAACTAAACCATGTTTTTAAAAAAAATGAGAGAACTATAACCATTTTTAAGAAAGTGGACTCTATAGTATTGGGATGGACAGATTCTCTTCATCTTTTTCATGATTCTGTGTCATCTGTGTTAAGGATCTACTTTTCAGTGTAATTCGTGAAATTAGTGGATAGAAGATTTTTATTGATAGTTTTTAATTGACACTTCTTTCCCCCTTTTTAGGATAAATTCAAAGGTGTAAGAAAATATGAAAATTAGAATAATATGTCCAGGCAAGACTAAACAGAAATTTATAGAAGAGGGAATAGCAGAATACACTAAAAGGTTAACTGCCTTCTGCAAGTTAGAAATTATTGAGACAGCAGATGTTAAGTTATCTTCTTCCAATAATATTGATATAGTTAAAGAAAAAGAAGCAGAAATAATTGGGAAATATATAAAAAATGATAATTATCTAATTGCCCTAGATGAGAAGGGAAAACACTTTAGTTCAGTAGATTTTGCGGGATTTATTGACAATTATAAGGGAATAAGAAATATTGACTTCTTGATAGGTGGAGTATATGGTTTAGCTGATGAATTAAGGCAGAGAGCTGATCTTTTGCTGTCTTTTTCTCAAATGACCTTTACTCACAGAATGATAAGAATGTTATTAGTAGAACAAATTTACCGCAGTTTTTGTATATTAAATGGTAAAAAATATCATTATTAAAAGAGGTGATTATGAGTGATTTAATGTTAGCTGTTAGTTTTATGTGGAAAGGTATGTTGGGTATTTTTGCTTTTATGTTTCTTTTCTATGGAATCATAACTAGCTTAGACAGAATATTTGTGAAGAACAATAAAGGAAAAACTAAATAGAATGGCAAACAAAGAAATTTTCTTTAAGTATCTTGAAGATAACTTTCCAGAAAGATCTCTTGCTTTAAAGGCTAAATTTGAAGAATACTATCATGTTTTAGTTGAAGCTAATTCCAAGATAAATCTCTTTTCCAGAAAAATGCCCTTAGAAGAGATATGGACAACCCATTTCTATGATTCTCTTTTGCCTTATAAGTTAATTGATTCTAGTAAAAAGAGACTTTTAGATTTTGGTACCGGTGGTGGTTTACCTGGTATTCCAATGGCTATTATCTACCCTCAAATGCAGGTTAATCTCTTAGATGGAACTAAGAAAAAGATCATGGTGATTAATGAGATGATAGAAATTCTTGATTTACCTAATGTTGGGACTATTTGGTCTCGGATTGAGGATTATAATACAATTAATAAGTATGACTACATAATCTGTCGTTCAGTTAAAATTACTCCTCAGTTTAAACAACCCCTACTAAATGTACTTTCTCCCAAAGGTAAGATAATTCTCTATAAGAGTAAAATCCTGGATGATGTAGTCCAGTTTGATAAATATAAGATACATAACTACAGTAATGAAATTTTAGGAACTAGAAATATAGTAGAGATAAATTATGAGTAGAATAATTTCAATAGTAAATCAAAAGGGTGGTGTAGGTAAGACCACAACAGCTATGAACTTAGCTGCAGGCTTGGCTGTTATGGAGAAGAAGACTCTCCTGATAGATTTAGATCCCCAAGGTAACTCATCTAGTGGCTTAGGTATTGATAAGAATGAAATTGAAAAACATGTATATCATGTGATTATTGGTAAGATAGATATTTCTGAGACAATTATGCCAACTTCAATGGATAACTTAGATATTGTACCTGCAAATATTAATTTAACTGGGGCTGAAATTGAGCTTGTTAAAGAATTTGCCAGAGAACAAAAACTCAAAGAAGCTCTTAAATCTATCTCAAATAACTATGAATTTATTATTATAGACTGTCCTCCTTCTTTAGGTCTTCTCTCAGTAAATGCTCTTACTGCTTGTACTGATGTTATCATTCCTATCCAGTGTGAATATTTTGCCTTGGAAGGGGTAAGTCAACTCTTAAATACTATCAGACTTATTCAGCAGAATCTAAATCCCAAACTCAATGTTTTTGGCATTCTGCTTACGATGTATGATAAAAGACTTAACTTAGCTAATCAAGTAGTATCCGAAGTAAAACGTTATTTCAAAGAACAAGTCTTTGAAACTATGATAAATAGAAATGTAAAACTTAGTGAAGCTCCTTCTTATGGGAAATCTATCTTTGAATATGATATCAAATCTGTAGGTTCCCAAAATTATCTTGAGTTAGCTTCCGAGGTGGTGAATAAATGAGTTTTGAATTAGGCCGTGGATTAGATTCCTTAATTTCTAAATTACCTGAATCAACTAATAATGAAACAGGGATAACAACTGTCAAAATAGACTATATTCATCCCAATAAACTCCAACCCAGAAAGCTATTTGATCAAGAAAAGCTTGAAGAATTAGCCAATTCAATTAAAGAAAATGGTATAATTCAACCAATAATAGTTACTAAAAGAATGGATGAAGACGGCTATGAATTAGTTGCTGGAGAAAGACGTTTGGAGGCTTCTAAATTAGCAGGCTTTGATGAGATACCAGTGATTATTCGGTCGATTTCTCCCAAAGAAAAGCTCCTCTATGCTATCATAGAAAATGTTCAAAGAGAAGACTTAAATGCCATTGAAGAAGCTTTAGCTTATAATCAGTTGATAGATGATTTTGGTATGTCTCAGGCCCAGGTAGCTGAAATGATGGGTAAAGATCGTTCTACAATTACTAACACCCTTAGAATGCTTAAGCTTGCCCCACCTGTCCAAAAACTCCTTCTAAATAATGATATATCAGCAGGTCATTGTCGGGCTATTTTACAAGTAGCTCAAGCTGAACAAGAAGATTTTGCCAATATGATCCTGAAAAACTCCTTATCAGTTAGAAAGGCAGAAGAATTGGCTAAAAATTGGCAAGGAAAAGCTAAGAAAAAACAAGCTGCATTTCAACGGAGAAAAGATGTAGAGGGTATTTTAAAAAATCAACTCAATCTTAAAATTAAAGTTGAAGAAAAGAATGGTAAGGGTAAGATTGTGATAAATTATTCTAACCAAGAAGAATTAAATAAATTACTTAAATCACTTGAAAGAAAACAGCATGTTTAAAAAGTATGAGGGATTTGACCCAAGTTTACTTAAATATCTCAGTCTAATCACCCAGCTGGGACTTTCAATGATTAGTTCAATCGTTATTTTTTTATTGATTGGCCGTTGGCTTGATTCCTTACTTGAAACTGAAAATGTATTTTTAATTACAGGTATTATATTAGGTATCCTTAGTGGTATCTTATCAAATTACATGCTTTTAAAGAAATTTTATGGAAATCAATAAATATATTCTTAGAATTATTAGAATAATTATCTTGACAAATATACCCCTTGTTATATCGATATTTATATCTAATAAAGAGTGGGTCAGCTTTAGTTATATTTTAGGTTCAATAGCTAGTGCGGGGAATTTTATCTGGCATAGCTTTGTTGTGCGAAATGCACTATCAATGAACGAGAATGCAACTAAACTGCGGGTGGTTAAAGGCTTTTATTTACGCTATGTCGTATTTGTGCTTTATGCCTTTATCATAGCTTTTTTATTCAGAAATCAGATTGATATTATCTGGTTTGGATTTGGATTATTATCTGCCCAAATCTCTATCTATTTAGATACGATTTGGACTTTAATAAAAAAATACTTAAGAATCGAGTAAACTATGACAAAAAAGAAAATTATTTTAATTGCTTTAGGCATTGTCTTTGTTGTTGAACTTGTTCTATCATTCTATCTAAACTTCAGTATAAACTTAGGTACTAACCCTGAAACAGGTAAGTTCGGTATTTATGTTACTGAAGAAGTGGTAGCAATGCAGGATAAAATCAATGAAGAGACTCAACCTGATCAGCATTTAATGGATTCTCAAGTAGTAACCAAGTATAAGACTGATAATCCAGACTGGACTATCGCTAATGTTATTGAAAATATTGAATCAAGCCAGGCTGAGGAAGATTTAGAACACATCAAGGAATATTTACCTTGGGGATCTACTTCCATCTATCTCTTCTTCCATAAATTTCTGGGTGATTCTGCAACTATAAGTGCAATTCGTATGATTCGCATGATGTTTATAGTTGATCTAATTTTGATAATCTTAGCCTTAATGGTCCGTCGTAAAATTCAGTTTAAACCTGGTAAGCTACAAGTCGCAACAGAGTGGATTTACGATTCTTTTGAAGGTTTAGTTGGTGAATCCTTAGGGAAGAATAACAAACACTTTACGCCTTATCTCTTAACACTATTCCTCTTTATCTGGATTAGTAATATGATAGGCTTAATTCCTATTCCAGGAATAAGTGAGCCAACTAGGAATTTGAATGTCACAATCGGTCTTGGTATCATTGCCATTATAGTCGTACAATACAACGCCATTAAAAAGAAAGGGTTATGGACTCATCTAAAGAGTTTTGCTGAACCTATGTTCTTCTTGGCCCCCCTTAACATCATTGGTGAACTTTCCAAAGTAGTTTCCATTGCCTTCCGTCTTTTCGGTAATATAATGGGTGGGGCAATTATTATCTTAGTGGTGTCTGAATTAGTCAAATATATCATGGTGCCAATTGTTTTATCAGGCTTCTTTGGACTCTTTGCTGGGTCTGTGCAAGCATTTGTTTTCACAATGTTAGCTATGAGTTACTTGGCAGTAGAAATTAATTCAGAAGAGTAGGAGGAAAAATGATACAAACAGATAGTTTTTTACTAATCAGTGCCTATTTAGGTGCTGCATTAAGTACAGGATTAGCTTCCATTAGTGCTGGTATAGGTGAGGGATATGCTGCTGGAGAAGCAGCTAAAGCTCTTGCTAAGCAACCAAAAGCAGGAGATGGACTCTTAAGAACTATGCTAATTAGTCAAGCTGTTACAGAAACAGGGGCTATTTTTGGTTTAGTTATCTCACTTCTTCTCATTTTTGGTGGAGCAGGCCATATTGCTGGTTCCTGGTTCAAGGTAGGTGCACTTTTAGCATCTGGTTTGGCAATGGGACTAGGCTCAATAGGTCCTGGTTTTGGTGCTGGCTATACTGGTGGACAGGCCTGTAGTGTGATTTCCAGACTTCCAAAAGAATCAAACAGAGTAACCACAAATATGTTAATAGGTCAAGCTTTGGCACAAACTGATGCAATCTTTGCCTTAGTAGTTGCCTTACTTCTATTATACAGTGTTCCTAATCCAACAGCTTCCACAGGTCTTGGTCATTTTGTTGTGAAGATATCTGCCTTTCTCGGAGCTTCATTAGCAATAGGACTAGGTACTTTAGGACCTGGAATGGGAATAGGATTCGTAACAGGCCGAGCCTCTAACATGTTGGGACGTTTTCCTCGAGAAAGGGGAGCAATTTCCAGAACAATGTTCTTAGGTGCAGCTGTTTCAGAATCAACTGCTATCTACGCTCTTGTAATAGCATTCTTGTTAATTTTCTTCTCATAATGAGAATACAAATATAAAAATAAAAAAATAAAAAATCCGTTGGAGGAATAATGGATCTTAATCAAGCAATAGTAAAGGCTGCAGCTTTATTAGGCGCAGGAATCGCAATGGGAATTGGTGCTTTAGGACCAGGATTAGGTGAAGGTTTCACAGCAGGAAAAGCATGTGAAGGTATAGCAAGAACTCCAGAAAACGCAGGTTTAATTACCAGAACAATGCTTATCGGTCAGGCTGTGTCTGAATCAACAGGTATTTACTCATTAGTGGTAGCATTATTATTAATATTTACTGCTTAATTCTCAATATATTGGAGAAAGAATGATTAGTATAGATGTCTCAATGGTAGTAGTTATTTTAAACTTCCTACTCTTAATGTTCATCTTAAAAATGGTATTATATAAACCAATTAAAGATATGATTAATGAGAGAGAAAGTAAAGTTGCTGCTGATATTGATGATGCCAATAAATCTAAAGAAGAGGCTAAGAAATTAGTCTTAACCAAAGAAGAAGAGTACAAAGAAGCTGTAGTAGAAGCGAGGAAACTACGTGATAAAATCAGAAAAGAAGCTGAATTTGATGCTGAGAAGATTATCCAGCAAGCTTATGAAAATCGCAAATCTATTGTAGCAGAGACTGAAGAACAGCTTGCCCATGAAAAGCAGAAAGTTCAGCAAAAACTTCAAGCTGAACTAGCTGGTCTTGTCTCACAACTAACAGGAAAAGTTTTGGCTCAGAAGATAGATTCTGATAAAGATTTAGAGCTTATAAACTCTATAATTGATAGTCGGAGTGAATAATGAAAGATACTAAAACTGCAGAACGCTACGCTAATGGATTCTTGGCAGCATTTACTAGTAATGATTTGCCTAATTTATTAGAAGAAGTTAGGGTTCTTCAACAAGTATTAAGAGCTAATTCAGACATTTCTCGAGTGCTCTCTTCCCATGTTATCAAAGAGAAGGATAAACTACATATTATTGAACCCTTCATAAAAGAATGCAAGCATGGTGATTATTGGCAAAACCTAATTATGTTGCTCTCAGAAAAGAATAGATTAAATCTTTTTGATGATATAAACTATTTCTTAGAACAATATATTTTAGATGAATTAAATATAGTGAAAATTACAATAAAAACTGCTCATGAACTCAAAGAGGATATGAAAAATAAGATGGTTAACTTCTTATCAGATAAAATTAAGAAGCAGGTTGAAGCATCTTTTGTTACTGATCCCCAAGTTCTGGGTGGCTTTATTGCTGAATCAGATAACTTCATTGTCGATTCTTCAGTAAAACGAAGCTTAGAACAGTTCAGACTAAGCTTAATTAAAATGTAAGGAATTAAATATGATAAGACCTGAAGAAATTAGTTCAATCATAAGAGATAGAATAAAGAAATTTACCTTAGATCAAGATATAGCTGAAACTGGAAAAGTTATTCAGGTTGGCGATGGTATTGCTCGTGTATATGGCTTAAAAAATGTTATGTACAACGAGATGTTGCTATTCCCTAATGATGTTTTTGGTATGGCTCTTAACTTGGAAGAGGATAGCGTTGGTTGTGTTCTCTTTGGTGATACTACTAAAGTTAAAGAAGGCGACATTGCTAAAAGAACTAAGAGAATCTTAGAAGTCCCTGTAGGTGAAGCTTTGCTAGGTAGAGTAGTTAACACTCTAGGTCAACCTTTAGATGGTAAAGGTGAAATTAAGCAAACTGAATTCTATGAAATGGAAAGAAAGGCTCTTGGGGTAATTGCTCGTCAGCCTGTTGTAGAACCACTTCAAACTGGTATCAAGGCTATTGACTCTATGATACCTATTGGTAGGGGACAACGTGAATTAATTATTGGTGATAGACAGACTGGTAAAACTGCTATCGCCTTAGATACTATTATTAACCAAAAAGGTAAGGATGTTTTCTGTATCTATGTAGCAATAGGACAGAAAGAATCTTCAGTTGCTAAATTTGTCAGAACCCTAGAAGAATATGGTGCTATGGAATATACTACTATTGTTATGGCTGGTTCAAGTGAACCTCCTTCAATGCAATACATGGCTCCTTATGCAGGTTGTTCAATTGGTGAATACTTTAGAGATAATGGCAAACATGCCTTAATTATCTATGATGATCTTTCTAAGCATGCTGTTGCTTACCGTGAAATTTCCCTTCTTTTGAGAAGACCTCCAGGACGTGAAGCTTATCCTGGTGATGTTTTCTATCTTCACTCAAGATTGTTAGAAAGAGCTTCTAAGCTTAGTGATAAATTAGGAGGCGGTTCTTTAACAGCTTTACCAATTATCGAAACTAAAGCTGAAGATATCTCTGCTTATATTCCTACTAACGTGATTTCTATCACTGATGGACAAATCTATCTCTCAAGTAGATTATTCTATTCTGGTAGAAGACCTGCTATTAATGCTGGTCTATCTGTTTCACGTGTGGGTGGCTCAGCTCAGATTAAAGCTATGAAACAAGTTGTTGGTCAGCTAAGATTCGCTCTAGCTCAATATACTGAGCTTGAATCATTTGCTAAATTTGGTTCAGACCTTGATAAAGCTACTCTAGCCCAGTTAAGAAGAGGACAGTCTATTGTGGAAATCCTTAAGCAAGGTCAGTTCTCTCCTCTATCAGTCCAACAGCAAATCATGATTATTTTTATGGCTAATGAAGGCTATTTAGATGAATTTGATGTTGAAAAGATAAGTGAAATTGAAAAAGAGCTTTATATTACTTTAGATACTGAGTTCAAAGACTTTACCAAAACACTTGCTGATGGTGCCTTAACAGATGACAAAAAAGCTAAGATGGCTGAAATCTGTGAGCATGTAGCAGCTAAATTCAGATCTTAAGTAGAAGGTTAAGATGGCAAATATTAAAGACCTAAAGCAAAGAATTTCTAGTATTACTAATACTCGTCAGATTACTAATGCGATGAAAATGGTAGCTGCAGCTAAGTTACGCAAAGCACAATCAAGTGCTGTAAATCTCAGACCTTATGCTGACACTACTGCTACAATGATTCAAACTTTACGGGCTAAGCAAACAATCATTGACCATCCATTTTTATCACTTAGACCTAAAAAAGAGAAAATACTATTAGTTGTTCTGACTGGTGATAAAGGTCTTTGCGGATCATTTAACTCCCAAGTTCTAAAAAAAGCAGAAAGCTTCTTAAACAAGAATCAAAACTGTGATATTATCTCAATTGGTAAAAAAGGTAATGAATTCTTTAAGAAACATAAGGCTAACTTGATTGATACTTACTCAGGTATCTTTCAAGCCTTAGATCATAAAGTTATTAGCCAAATAGCCCAAGAACTTGAAGATAAATATCTAAATGAAGATTATAAAGAAGTTGTTTTTATCTACAATGCTTTTAAGTCTGCAATTGAAAGTGTAATTGTTCATAAAACTATTCTTCCTGTAGCTAATAATGAGGATTTAGAGGTCAAAAAACTAGAATACCTCTATGAACCTGATGAAGATACTATCATTGAAGAATTAGTTAATAAATATACCTTTATTGAAGTAAAGAGAGCTTTAGCTGAATCATTCGCTGCAGAAAATGCTTCTAGAATGACTGCTATGGATAATGCTACAGAAAATGCTTCTGAACTCATTAATGAACTCTCTTTAGAATATAATAGAGAACGACAAGCTTCTATCACTACCGAGATTATTGAAGTCTCTTCTGGTGCCGAAGCTATTAATAATTAACAAAAGGGGAAATTATGACTGAAGGCAAAGTTATTCAGGTTATCGGACCCGTTATTGACGTTGAGTTTCCTGAAAATAAACTTCCTAAAATATATAATGCTCTCATCATAAAACAAGAGAAAAAAGACCTTATCCTAGAAGTTCAACAGCACCTTGGTGAAAATAAAGTAAGAGCTGTTGCCATGGACTCTTCCGAGGGAATTAGTCGGGGAATGGTAGCTACTGATACAGGTGCTCCAATCTCAGTTCCTGTTGGAGAAAAGGTTCTAGGACGTATTATAAACATTACTGGTGACCCTATTGATGAACAAGGCCCTATTGAGTCAAAAGACAAGTGGCCTATCCATAGAGTTTCACCAAGATTTGAAGACCTCTCTGCTGAAGAAGAAATTCTGGAAACAGGTCTAAAGGTTATCGACCTTATTGAACCTTATCCTAAGGGTGGTAAGATTGGACTCTTTGGTGGTGCTGGTGTTGGTAAAACAGTTCTTATTCAGGAACTTATTAGAAATATTGCTACTGAGCATGGTGGCTATTCTGTTTTTGCTGGTGTGGGTGAAAGAACTCGTGAAGGAAATGACTTATGGCTAGAAATGACTGAATCAGGTGTTATTAACAAAACTGCTATGATTTTCGGTCAGATGAATGAACCACCAGGAGCTCGTTTACGTGTTGGACTAACTGGTCTAACTGTTGCTGAATACTTCCGTGAAGTTTCCAAAAAAGACGTTCTTCTCTTTATTGATAATATCTTCCGTTTCACTCAAGCTGGTTCAGAACTTTCAGCTCTGCTTGGTCGTATGCCATCAGCTGTGGGTTATCAACCTACTCTTGCATCCGAAATGGGTGCTCTTCAAGAGCGTATTGCTTCTACAAAAGATGGTTCTATCACCTCTGTGCAAGCTGTTTATGTTCCTGCTGATGACTTTACAGACCCAGCTCCTGCAACTACTTTCTCTCATCTTGATGCTTCAACCTTCTTATCAAGAAAGATTGTTGAAAAAGGTATTTATCCAGCTGTTGATCCACTTCAATCTACTAGTAGAATTCTAGATCCAAAGATTGTTGGTTTAGATCATTACAATACAGCTCGTGAAACCCAAAGAATCATTCAAAAATATATCGATTTGCAAGATATTATTGCAATTATGGGTATGGATGAATTATCAGATGAAGATAAGATTATCGTTAACAGAGCACGTAAGTTAGAAAGATTCTTCTCACAACCTTTCTTCGTTGCTGAGCAATTCACTAATACACCTGGACAATATGTTCCTTTAAAGAAAACTATTGAAGGCTTTAAAACAATCCTAAACGGGGATTGTGATACTTGGCCTGAACAAGCTTTCTTATTGGTTGGTGATATTGAACAAGCTGAAGAGAAAATGCATAAGTTGAATAAAGATGATAAACGTTAAAGTAATTCTTCCTAGTGGAATCAAGATTGATCAAGAGTGTGATAGTGTAACTATTCCTGGTATTGATGGTGATTTTGCTGTCTTAGAAGGGCATACAGCCTTTATAACTAAGATTAGATCTGGTATTGTTACTATTGATATCAAAAAAAATAGTCAAGATTATGCTATCCATGATGGTTTTGTTACTGTAGAAGATGATCTGGTAACAATAGTATCAGAACGTTTTGAAAAGTCAGACGAGATTGATAAAAATAGGGCAGAATCAGCTATGAAGAGAGCTAAAGAGAGATTAGCACAAACTAATAACTCAGAAATTGATTTCCGAAGAGCTGAATTTGCTTTAAAACGTGCTATTACTAGAATTAGAACAATTTCAAGTTAAAAGTATTAACTTGTTTGATAAATATTAGCTCTCTACTTGGTAGGGAGCTTTTTTTGTGATGGAGAAATGAAAAATAAGAAAAAAACTTAACACAAAGGCACAAAGAAGAGACTATCCACGGATTACACTGATTAACACAGCCTGCTTTTTGTTGGAGACCGGAGTTCCTCAGCCGTAGGCAAGGGACTTCGGGTGAAGAGTGTCGGAAGTCGCTACTCCGTGAGTAACTCCCGTCACTCTTCATATAATCTTACTTGTAACTTTCTATTATTCAAGCAATATGCTATAATGAAAGTCTCTTATTTACCACCAGACTTGAACAAGAGCCGATTTTAAGATAGCGTGGTTAACTATTCTGTCACCAGTTTATAGCTATGGATAGTATTATATTGTATTTTATTGCATTGTATTGAGCAAGCAAAAATCTAAGTAGCTAACATACTGTAATACTTATTACAATAAGCATTAATAAAGTTTTTAAAAAAATATCAAATAAATATTGACATCTAAAATCATAAATCATATCTTAGGATTATAACTTAAATAGTAAAGTTACTAACCTCATAGGAGGATCAATGAAATTATTAAAATATTGCTGTGTTACTCTAATGTTGCTTTTATCTCTGAATGCCTTTGCCCAAAATTATATGGATACAATGAATACTTTTGAAGGACCGTGGGGAAATAGTAAATATGGAGAGTATATGGCAACTTTGGATTTTAATGCAGATGGGATTGATGATCTGTTTGTTTTGGCGAGAAATGGTCCATCATCAATTAGTGAAGTACATGTCTTTTGGGGAGGAAATAATTTTGGAGATAATAACACTCCTGATTATATAATACCTATGACTGGATCAAATGGCAGTGATGGAGTCTTTGCCTGCGGAGACGTTAATGGAGATGGCTATGATGATATAGCTATTGCTGGATTAGTACTTTTTGATTCTCCTTCCCCAGATTTTCGCTATTTCCGCTTCTATTACGGTGGACCTGATGTTGTACTTGATTTCACAGATTACGATTATGAATACGGTTACCTGGTAGGTCCAGGATATTATAATAATAGAGAAGCATTTTCTTCCTGCTTGGGAGATGTAAATGGTGACGGATGTGATGATATGGGATTTGGCTTACAAAGGGAGTCTGGGTCAAGAGATCTCGGAATCATGGTAGGTGGAACTTTTGAGATTATTATTGTGGAAAATTTTCTACAGCCATTAGCCTCTAATATTGAAGCAATGGGAGATTTGAATAATGATGGATTTGCTGATTTTGCTGTAGGGTATCTGAATTTTTCCAATGAAAATATTACTAAAATATATTATGGGGATTCTACCTTATCGCTTACTAATAATAACATAATTTGCAATTATGATCTAACTTATGATTTTAACGGTGCGATAACAGTTGGTGATATGAACGGAGATGGATCACCTGATTTTCTTTTTCCTACTACAGAAGAGAATACCTCTGATTATTTTGGCTTAGCCCTTTGGCAAGATACTTTTGAAAATTCAAATATATTACCAATAATATGCAATCAATATCATCCTACATACATTAGCGGATCTTCAAGCTTTGGTAGAAGAATTAAGCACGGTGATTTAAATGGAGATGGCTATAGTGATTTTGTTGGAAGTAATTCGTCCTATGGCTTATGGGATGGGACAGCAGCTATATGGTTAGGAGGAGAAAATCCTAACGGCATCTATGATTTACAGCTAACATGTCCAATATATCCTGAGTTTTCAGGATATTTTGGTTTAAATGTAAATGTTGGAGACTATAATAATGATGGCTATGATGATATTGCTATTTCAGCTCCAGATGATTGGGGAGGTTATGCTACACCGGGTTATGTAACAATTTATGCTGGTAATCCCAATTTAACAGACACAACAGTAGCTAATGAAGATAACGATGTTTCACCTCAAGCAAGCACTAATTTAATCATCTATCCGAACCCAGTTTCCAGTAAAGATCTTAAACTTAATCTAAAACTTGAGGGTGCTTTACCCAAGAATATAGAAAACGCGATGGTTTCTGTCTATAATATCAAAGGACAGAAAGTTCATGAGAGAAAACTCAACCCTTCAAATATCAAAAACTCTAGTGATGCCATTAAGTTAGAATCTTTAGCATCAGGATTATACATCGCAACTATCAAAATTAATAACAAGAGACTAGCAACATCAAAATTTTTTGTTAAGTAAAAGAGATTAACACAAAAGCACAAAGAAGAGTTTATCCACGGATTACACTGATTAACACAGATTTTAACCCAAATGGTGCAATAGAGCTTTGAGAATAGCAGAATATTCTTCTGCAAAAGTAACTTACATAATTCTTCCGAATATATATATTATATGTGTCAGAAATCTGCAAGCTATTTTGCTAAAAGAATTTGCACTCTTCTCTAAAGGTTTATTGCACCATTTTGGTTAAAAACTAAAGAAGTCCTAAGATTAGATAAGTGTTATCTAAAACTAATTGCCTAAAATAGCAAATACTACTTGACAAAATAAACAAATTGCTTATTATATCCCAAAAATAAGAACTGATGTAAATCAGAGGAGGAATTATGTTAAAGACAGATGTATTAGTAATAGGATCTTCTGCTGGTGGTATGGTAGCTGCAGTAACTGGTAAAAGAATTAATCCAGACAAGAAGTTTACAGTTGTTACTATAAACGAGAAGACATTAGTGCCTTGTGGAATACCTTATGTCTTTGGTACTCTTGGAACTACTAATAAGAATATCATACCTGTAGCAGAGAATTTTGCTAAGATGGGCATTGAATTTATTAATAATGAAGTTACAGAAATTATTAAAGAAGAAAAAAGGGTTAAATTACAGGATAAGAGGGAAATTGAATTTGATAAATTAATTATCGCAACTGGTTCATTCCCCTACAAACCATTATGGTTAAAAGGTGCAGATTTTGATAATGTTTATGCGGTGCCAAAAAATAAGATTTATTTAGATGAAATGCAAGAAAAGTTAGCTGCTGCTAATAAAATTATTGTTATCGGAGCTGGTTTTATTGGAGTTGAATTATCTGATGAATTAAAGAAGGTGGGTAAGGATGTAACACTAATCGAAAGACTTCCCAATATACTTTCCTTAGCTTTTGATACTGATGTGTCTGACAGAGCAGAGGCTATTCTTAAAGAAAATGGTGTTAAGGTGCTGACAAATACTACTGTAAGCGAGATAACAGGTGATGCTAAGGCTGATGGTGTATTATTAGAAGACGGAAGTAAACTTGAAGCTGATGCTGTAATTCTTTCAATGGGTTATAAGCCTAATAGCCAATTAGCTATAAAGTCCCATTTAGGTATTAATGATGCTGGCTTTATCAAGGTTGATGAGTATATGAGAACTTCTCATCCTGATATCTTTGCAGTAGGTGATTGTGCTGAGAAAAAGCATTTTATCACAGGCCAGTCAGTCCCTATGATGTTAGCTTCTACAGCTTGTGCTGAGGCAAGATTAGCAGGGATGAATCTCTTTGGTATCTCTGCTATTAAGACTTTTAGTGGTACTATATCTATCTTTGCAACAGCATTGGGTAAGACTGCATTTGGTGTTGCAGGTATTACTGAAAAAGAGGCTAAAGAAATTGGAATAAATTATGTAACTGGTTCCTTTGAAGGTGTTGATAGACATCCAGGAAGTTTATCAGACACTTCCAAGCAGTTTGTTAAATTTGTTGTTGCTAAGGATTCAGGTGTTATTTTAGGTGGTGAAGTTGTTGGTGGCTTATCTACTGGTGAAATGACTAATACTATTGGTATTATGATTCAAAATAGGATGAACATCAATAGTTTATTAACTGCTCAGATAGGTTCACATCCACTTCTTACAGCTTCCCCAGCTGGTTTCCCAATGATAAAAGCAGCTGAAATGGCTGTCTTTAATATGCTTAAGAAATAATAGATATATTTGAAATAGAAGCAAAACTGGAATATGCTTATTTTGGTTTTGCTTTTTTTTAGGCTCTTGTTCAAGTCTGGTGGAAGAAAATTAGTAAAAATACAAAATTTTATAATTAGTTTGATTATCCAAAACATCCCTGTAAGGGATTAGTAATTTAGCCTAGGGTAAGCTACCACAGGGAGCGTCACCCTAGGTACAATGACCTAAACAAAACCGTAACCCTGTAAGGGTTTCATATAATTCTAACAAGTTATTATAATAAGTATCTTGCTGATTTTATATGGAATGGAAGCATCCTTGCTTCCACATTTTTCTTATGGCAAGGATGCCATAAGTCCATAATTAAACCCTTTCAGGGTTACCAACTTTAGATGCATCAAAACCCAGGGTGGCAATCCCTTCAGGATTTTACCCTGGGCTAATTTATTCATCCCCTCTGGGGATATAAGACCTATCCTTTCAGGATTAAGTCTTATTCAGCAAAAACCAAGAACCAATATAACAATATAATCCGTAAACTACTGTAATACAATATCTAGTTCAAAATAATACTAAATTATTTCCACCAGACTTGAACTTGAGCCGAAAAAATCCACTCTTCTTGCAGCTACAAAGATGTCGCTACTCTGGAGCTTATAGGTATTTTTTTATTTAATTCTCTCAATATTCTTTAGTTTCTCTAAAATATTATTGAATAGAGTCTGGTTATTAATGATTTTCTCAATTACTCCAGTCTCAAGGAGAAAGATAAACTCCTCCTCTAAGTTAAGATAAGTAATTTTCTTCATTTTACTCAATTTATTTTTAAAGTTCAGGTACCATGCTTTGTAATTTTGATAAGATTCTAGTAATCTATCAACCTGGGAATGACTACGATATTGATATTTAAGGTGTTTTAAGTAAATGAATATTACCTCATAGACAGGAAATCTTTCTTTGTAGAGCCGAAAAGGAATAATGGGAGATAAAGCATACTTATTCATCAGATTATAGACACGTTGATAAAAGGGTTCAGAAAAAGACCGTAAAGGAGAGCCTGATATAAAGTCTTGTTGATACATTTTTTGATATATATCCAAGTATTGAGGATAATATTTCTTAATCATTTGCATATAAATGTCTTTATTTCTACCTGGACGAAGAGTTAAACCACCTGGTAAGACAAAAGAAACATCTAATGACTTGTAAAGGGTGAAAAGTCTTTCTAAATCTTGAGGGTTATCTACTATTTTTGGGAGTATGGGCATAGCTGTAATACCAATAGTAATACCTCTATTTTTAAGGATTCTTAAAGAATCTACTCTTTCTTCAATAGAAGAGGCATTGGGCTCAATAATCTTGCGATGTTTATCATCAGGAAAAGTCAAAGATGAAGATACTGTAACACCTGCTAGCTGATTAAGTTCATCTAGGAGGTCAATATCTCTTAAGATGCTAGCTGATTTAGTTATGATAAATAGTGGGTATTTATGTTTGATTAAGACTTTGAGACTTGCAGTCATTATTTCTTCTTCTAACTCACAAGGTTGGTAAGCATCTGAAATACCTGAACCAACCAATATAACCCCCCAATCTCTTTCTTTTGTCAGATCTTCATCTAATTGTTGAGCTGTGTTCTTACGGACAACTATATCCTGTTCAAAATCACCTTCTACATAATAGCGTTCAGCTCTACCGTCACAATATTTACAAGCATGCTGACAGGCCATATAAGGTGAAAAAGAGTATTTACTGGCGAAATAAGAGTCAATATAATTATTTTTCTTTAAGATCTTTTTTACTTCTTTGTAGTGTTTATTTATCATATACTGATTAAGAATAATTTTGAAATTCTGTCAATCAGAAAAGAATATAATCCAAGCATAACCAATATTTAGTCTATGATGCTATTGAGTAAATTGATGAGCTGATTTACCTATATTCTAAGTTTGTGGGTTATAAAAGGATAAATTATGAATATGCTATTAAACCCAAATAATGCAGTAGACCTTTGTGAACAGCACTATATTCTTCTGCAAAAGTAAGATCCATAATTTCTCCGAATATATAAAATATATGCGTCAAAATTCTGTAAGCTATTTTGCTAGAATAATCTGCACTCTTCACTAAAGCTCTACTACACTATCTGGGTTAAAAGCTAAGTAGGTTAAAAACATCTTTTCAAACGTAAGAATTTACAAACACATTCCTTATAAATGTGAGTACCATGAGAAGTTGCAATTACGGATCACTTTCTCTTTAAAAAAAATGGGTGTATGCTAACAAAAACTCTATAAATTACTTGACAACTAATTTATTATTTCAAAAATTTGAAGAGTGTCAAAATGACTTTTATAGATTAATATAGAAATGCCAAAGATTGGTAAGCTTATACTTATCATAACTAGCTTGAATTACACCACATAATTTAACAAAGGAAGCAATTATGAAAAGCCTCTTAATAGCTATGATTATTTTTATGGCAATTGTACAATGTCTTGCAGTTGATGATTTTTATCATATAGCATTTAATTTTAATGAGAATACTCCTAATTATGAAACATTAGTTTCTCGTTATGACACGGTAATGACAGTCAATACGACAATGACAGATGATGGATATTCCATCTATGATCCAGACTATTTTTCAGACAATACGTTCAGGTCAGAAAGATTTATAACTGAGCAATTAGGTATGGTCGATACTACAAATGATACTGTTTTTGTTGTTCATTTTTATCCAACTTATACAGATTCTACAGAAACCAGCAAAGTTAAAACTATTATACCTTGGAAATTTGATTTTTGCCTGGGAAAATTCGATTATGATAATGTCAATTGATCCATTATTATATGAGGAATATTTTAGCAGTTATTTTAACAGTATAGTTGAAGCACCAAACTATATTGACCCTGAGTTTGTTATTATTGATACTGGAAGTAAAACAGGTTTATATGATTTGAATGGCAATACTGCAGTTACTAGATTATGCAGAGAAGATACTTATTCAGAAATCTATAATGAAATGGGTCACTTTTTCATCATAGGATTGTCTTTTGTAAGAAGTAATAGTTCAAATTATGATAGAAATACTCCAGCAATCTATACTGAAACAACCTTAAATATATCTTCTTGTGTCTTTGGATCAAGAAGTGATAATCAAAATTTTGGAATAAGTGTCAAGGGTTCTGCAATGGGCCATGACTATTATGCACCATTTTTTAGAGTCTCTTATTGTTCTTTTATTGAATCTTCAAACGAAGATAACTATGTGTTAGATTTTCAATGTCTTCCCACACATAGAGTTAGCCCAATTATAAATAATAATTATTCAGTAGATAATAACTTTTTTTTGCTTGCTGATGTTTCATTATTTTATCTAGTATCTGACAATCTAATTATTAGGAATGAGAACTGTAATGAATATTCTCAAGCTATTAATATTTACCAAATAAGTGCTTTATCAACAAATAATTTTGGTCATGATATGAAGCTTGCAGGCATGCCTGGTACAATAGATGGAAACAGCATCTATAACTATACACAAGCTATTGATATAATATCAGACGGTGGCTTTTTTGATGATCTTAACAGTTACTTTGGATCAAAAATCACTAATAATATTCTCCGAGAATGTTACCAAGGTGTCAATTCAGCTTATAGAGAAATTGGTGGAAATATTTCAAGAAATATTATTGAGATAAATCCTGAGAGAAGAGCTGATAATTTTACAGAAGAAAGTTATGCTTTCAAGATTAATTTAGTTGATTCAAATTTAGGTATAGAAAAAAGTGATTATTTTAATAATACAGTTATAAATATTTCCACAGATCAAAGTGTGAAAATCATAGTTAATAATAGCCAAGCAAACAAGCTTATCAACAATATAATATATGGATTTAGTTTTGCTAACCAAGAGGATAATAATGATCAGTTTATCAGCAATGCAATAAATCAGGATTTTGGTCTCAATACTATTCGATTCGATATTTTATCAGACATTATTGATTATCAAGAAGCGTTTTCTTCAGAGACAGCTTTTACAGATGATTTTGAATTTAATCTATTTTGGCAAAGTGAAAATCAAAGAAAATCACCTTGTATAAATCGTGGCTATGATGATACCCATGAGTATGATGAAAATGGTAGAAAACTTCAGTGGGATGAACAAATAGTTTATTTCCCAGGTGTTCAACCCATATATGCAAATACAGGATATTATGATATTTTACTTTGCAATTATGTGGATGAACAAAGCTTTACACGTATCCCTTCAACCAGAGATAAGGATCTAACTCGTAAAGATATTGGAGCTATACCCTATATTCCAAAAAGAGATAGTCTTGAATTTACTAATCAAGATTATATCCTAGGTGGGGGAAGACATATGCTCATTGATCCTGACTTCTATGACCCCAATCGGCCATATCGATGGCTTTCTTTTCCAGCAATTGACCAACTTATCCCTAATCGAGTTGATGTCAGTTATTGCTTTGAAGAACAAGCTAATCAGAATTTGTTTATCCCTAGTCAAGATCAACAATTAATTGAAAACATTGAGTATAATTATGATAATGAAAATCAATTCATTTTGAACAATGGTACTGAGTGGTCGTTTTTAGGTTATCAGATAACGTCTCCTCAGGGATTTAAGCTTAAATTACATGCAGATGCAGATCTTTCAAGCCCCTTATATATAGATTATGATGGTTTTGTCCCTGGGATAGCTGAGAATCCTCAAAGCGAGATAGAATTAAATCAATTTGATGAAAACAGCCAAAAATCAACAACCTTAATTGGTTATTATTTAAAGGATACTAAGAGACTGTTTGATGTAATACCCTCGGAAATATTGGATAAATTAACAGTGATTAAATGTCAAGATTGGGCTGCTGTAAATATTGGTCATTTAAATCAAACAGCTAAATCAACCTGGTTGACTAGTATGGGGCAGACAGTAGTAAATTCAACTATAAGTTATGGAGACGCAATTGAGCTGGTGCATGAAGAAAATGAAGATATAAACTTTCACTGGAATACTTCAGGAACACCTGTAAGACCCGAGTATATTGATTTACCTAGTCATTTTGATTATGAACAAGAAGCTGGATATATGCCTATTATTTGTGAATTAGATTTAGATGAATATGATGATGGTGATAAACCTATTGAAGTTGCTATCTTTGTTGATGAGATTTGTAAAGGTGCTGAAGTAATTAAAAGTGATCAGGTTATCCTTAAAGCATACATTGTTGATGATCCATCATTAATAGGAAAGGAAGTGGTTTTTCAACTATATTTCTCTCATACTAAAGCTAAAAAAGAGCTTGATAATTATCTGGTAATGGATTTTGCTAAAAAAGTATTTATATCAAGGCCTCTCACAATCAATCCTCAAAAAAGTTATGAATTTGTAACTTTCAAAGATATAGAATATAATAATAATATACCCCAAGTAGATTGCTTACTTGGTAATTATCCAAATCCTTTTAACCCTGAGACAACAATCAACTTTTTCATAACAGAGAAAACCACAGGGTCTTTGAAAATATTTAATTTAAGAGGACAACTGGTAAATACAGTAATCAATAAAGAAGCATTTTCTAAAGGATATCACAAAGTAACTTGGAATGGGAAAGATAGCTCTCAACATAGGGTAACATCAGGTATCTATTTTTACAAATTAGAAACCGAGCATACTTATGATGTTGGGAAAATGATTTTACTCAAATAAAATAAGGGTGCTAATAAGCACCCTTTCAAGGAAAATAAATGAAAAAAATATTAATAATTTCATTACTTTTTTTGTTATTGAACTGCCTGAATTCACTAACAAGAGTAATTGGCTTATCTGGTAATGAAGAATATTCATCAATCCAAGTAGCTATAGATGACTCTGCTCCAGGTGATACCTTGTTGGTCTTACCCGGCAGGTACTTTGAAAGTCTGTCGATAGAAACTGATAATCTGACTTTGCAAAGCAATTATGCTTTAACAAATAATAGAGAAGATATTGATAACACTATTATTGATGGGAATGCAGTAAGTAATTGTCTTGATATTGAGGCAAATAACACAGTGATAAATGGCTTAACATTTACTAATGCTTTTAGTCTAGCTTCAATTAGAATATTGACTCAAGCAGGAGCTTGTAATATACTAAATAACGTTGTTAAGAATAATGAATCAACAGGGTTATATTGTGGTTATAGTAATACTATGTTTTTATCTGGTAATATTATCAAAAATAACTATGGCGGGGATCATTCTGGTATGGGTTTGTTTGTTGCAGGTAGTTATAGTTACTCTCCCACTACAGTAGAATTTGATCAAGTCAATCTAAATAGTATCTTTAATAATTATGGAAATGTTCAAGATATTTATTTTAAAGATGTTTTGTGTGATGCCATATATTTAGATACTATTAGTGTTGCTTTAGACTATCCTGATAACTTCTTTATTTTTTGTTCTGTAGGAGAGTTGACTACTGCTGAAATACCTTATCCTCAAATTTTCTACCAAAACACTTATTTAGAACAGATTGATGCAGATCTTTATGTTTCGCCAGATGGTAATGATAGTAATAGTGGCTTATCTATGGATGAGCCTTTTAGAACAATTCAATATGCTACAAAAATGATAAAATCTAATCCTCAACAAAGAAACAGTGTTTATCTTCTACCTGGAACCTATAGCAAGTTACTAAATGAGCAGATATTCCCTATCTCCTTGCCGGCACATACCAGGCTGTTAGGATTAGGAGAGTCTCCCGAAGCTGTAATTATAGGAGATGAACCAGATAATGTCAATATTGCCATGATAGCAACTCAAACAGAGGCAGGTAACTTTACGGTTAGATCTAATACAAATAGTTATTTTTCTGCTATCGGCATCTATGGTAAAAAAAGAGATTTTGAGGAGGAAGAATACTATTTGCATGATGTGATTTTGGAAAATTGTTCTCCTGATGGACAGTCTCTCTCAGTTCAATTAGTTAAAAATGCTACCATCGAAAATATCTTGATAAGAGATGTAACAGTTACTGATCACCATGATGCAGGATATGTCTTTGGTTGTTATCAAGCAGAGGTTAACTTAAACAATATAGAAATAACTAATATTAATAGTTATATAGATGATTTGGTTTTAGTAATGAACTTCGGATTGTCTAGTGTAAATGCTAATAATCTAATTTTCCATAATAATTATTCTAATACAGGTTATTTAATGCAGTTCACTAATTATGAAGGTATTAATCATACAGACAATCAAGCAAATTTCTCAAATGTTTTAGCCTATAGAAACTACTTTTCGGCTAATATTGCGATTATGTGGCTTAGCAATGTTTACCAACCCATTAATTTGAGTAACTTTACTCTTGCCCATAATACCTCCAGTAACTATGCCTTAGGGGCAAGGGGAGATATAAAAATTAGAAATAGTATCTTTTATAATCATAATAATCCTAGAGAGATTACTTTGGGTAATAATCCTGACATTTCTGGTCCCACAATATTGGATATAGATTATTCTTTAATTCAAGGAGGGATAGAAGGAATAGGTAATGCAACGACAGGGGATAATTCTTTAATCTACGGAGAGAATAATTTGGATACTGATCCTCTTTTTAGAGGAGATTTAGATGCTTCTTTAGAGTTAGAAGATTACCGAAGGGTTCAATTGACTGAAAATTCACCCTGTATTGACAGTGGAACAACTCAAGATTTGGAAACAAATATCACAGACTATGATATTGCCGGCAATCCACGAATCTGGGGTGATGGTATTGATATGGGAGCTTATGAGTATAATCCAAGTGTTGGAAATAATAACGATGAAGTTACTGAAACAGCAAGCGATATTATTGTTAATCAATATCCTAATCCTGTTAATCTGACTCGAACTAATTGTGCTTATCTAGATTTTTTGCTTCCCCTAGAGAGAAAAGGAAAAGTTAAAATAGCAATTTATAATTTGAAAGGACAGAAAGTCAGAGATTTAGATGTTAGTAGAAGCATCTTTGATATTACCGCATCAAGGAAGGAAAGTAATGCTGGACAAAGGTACTCAAAAGTATGGAATTTAAGAAATAATGATAATCAAAAAGTAGTTTCAGGTCTGTATTTATATAAGATTAGGATTGATGATGATGATTTGTATGTTGGAAAAATGATTTTACTCAAATAAAATAAGGGTGCTAATAAGCACCCTTTCAAGGAGAATAAATGAAAAGGATATTAATAATTTCATTACTTTTTTTGTTATTGAACTGCCTGAATTCACTAACAAGAGTAATTGGCTTATCTGGTAACGAAGAGTACTCCTTAATACAAGATGCTATAGATGACTCTGCTCCAGGTGATACCTTGTTGGTCTTACCCGGCAGGTACTTTGAAAGTCTGTCGATAGAAACTGATAATCTGACTTTGCAAAGCAATTATGCTTTAACAAATAATAGAGAAGATATTGATAACACTATTATTGATGGGAATGCAGTAAGTAATTGTCTTGATATTGAGGCAAATAACACAGTGATAAATGGCTTAACATTTACTAATGCTTTTGAGTGGCCTGCTGTTAGATTATATTATGATATTGGGAATGTTACTATTCTCAATAATGTAATAAAAAATAATTGTGCTACTGGACTTGCTGGCTCATGGGGCTCTACTATATTTCTAGCTGGCAATGTGATAAAGAATAATCAAGGCAGTTTCTTAGGAACAGGAATGATGATTATTGGTAATTCTAATCATAATCCAGCTACAGTAGAATTTGATCAAGTCAATCTAAATAGTATCTTTAATAATTATGGAAATGTTCAAGATATTTATTTTAAAGATGTTTTGTGTGATGCCATATATTTAGATACTATTAGTGTTGCTTTAGATTATCCTGATAACTACTTTATTTTTTGTTCTGTAGGAGAGTTGACTACTGAAGAGATTCCTTATCCTCAAATTTTCTACCAAAACACTTATTTAGAACAGATTGATGCAGATCTTTATGTTTCGCCAGATGGTAATGATAGTAATAGTGGCTTATCTATGGATGAGCCTTTTAGAACAATTCAATATGCAACGAAAATGATAAAATCAAATCCTCAACAAAATAACAGTGTTTATCTTCTACCTGGAACCTATAGCAAGTTATTAAATGAGCAAATATTTCCTATCTCAATGCCGGCAAATACCAGGCTGTTAGGATTAGGAGAGACTCCCCAAGCTGTAATTCTCGGAGATGAACCTGATAATGTAAATGTTGCAATGATAGCAACTCAAACAGAGGCAGGTAACTTTACGGTTAGATCTAATACACATAGTTATTCTTCTGCTGTAAGTATCTATGGTAAAAAAAGAGATTTTGAGGAGGAAGAATACTATTTGCATGATGTGATTTTGGAAAATTGTTCTCCTGATGGACAATCTCTCTCAGTTCAATTAGTTAAAAATGCAACCATAGAGAATATCTTGATAAGAGATGTAACAGTTACTGATCATCATGATGCAGGTTATGTCTTTGGTTGTTACCAAGCAGAGGTTAACCTAAATAATATAGAAATAACTAATATTAATAGTTATATAGATGATTTGGTTTTAGTAATGAACTTCGGATTGTCTAGTGTAAATGCTAATAATCTAATTTTCCATAATAATTATTCTAATACAGGTTATTTAATGCAGTTCACTAATTATGAAGGTATTAATCATACAGACAATCAAGCAAATTTCTCAAATGTTTTAGCCTATAGAAACTACTTTTCGGCTAATATTGCGATTATGTGGCTTAGCAATGTTTACCAACCCATTAATTTGAGTAATTTCACTCTTGCCCATAATACCTCCAGTAACTATGCCTTAGGGGTAAGGGGAGATATAAAAATTAGAAATAGTATCTTTTATAATCATAATAATCCTAGAGAGATTACTTTGGGTAGATATCCCGAAGCTGGTCCCACAGAATTGGATATAGATTATTCTTTAATTCAAGGAGGGATAGAAGGAATAGGTAATGCAACAACAGGAGATAACTTTTTAATTTATGGAGATAATAATCTAAATACTGACCCCCTCTTTAGAGGAGATTTAGATGCTTCTTTGGAGTTAGAAGATTACCGAAGGGTTCAATTGACTGAAAATTCACCCTGTATTGACAGTGGAACAACTCAAGATTTGGAAACAAATATTGCAGACTACGATATTGCGGGTAATCCACGAATCTGGGGTGATGGTATTGATATGGGAGCTTATGAGTATAATCCAAGTGTTGGAAATAATAACGATGAGGTTTCTGAAACAGCAAGCGATATTATTGTTAATCAATATCCTAATCCTATAAATTTGACTCAAACTAATTGTGCTTATATAGATTTTTTGCTTCCCCTAGAGAGAAAAGGAAAAGTTAAAATAGCAATTTATAATTTGAAAGGACAGAAAGTTAGAGACTTAGATGTTAGTAGAAGCATCTTTGATATTACCGGATCAGGGAAGGAAAGTAATGTTGGACAAAGGTACTCAAAAGTATGGAATTTAAGAAATAATGATAATCAAAAAGTAGTTTCAGGTCTGTATCTATATAAGATTAGGATTGATGATGATGATTTGTATGTTGGAAAAATGATTTTACTCAAATAACTCCCTAATTTAAGCCTCATTAAAAAAATAATTACCTTTCATCTGAGTACTGGCCAATCTAGTTTTAGGTGTATCCATCCTTTTCCCTTCCTTTACAGTCTTTCGATGAAAGTCCGCCTTTCATCGAAAGACTGTAAAGGAAGGGAAAAGGATGGATAAGGGGAAAATAGTGAGATTTCACAAGATAAAACCCAATAATGCTCTATATCTTTGAGAATAGCGCAAAAGAAAATGCACTCTTCTCTAAAGCTCTATTGCACCATTTGGGATAAATGAAAATTAATCTGATAATAATAGCTAGATAATGAACAGTCTTATAGGCTGGTAAGCAAAGAAAAAAGAATTTTATTGACGATTGAATTATTATTATAAAATATGTTATTAAGGAATATTATAATGTACACAGATAAAAATTTAATCTATAGAAATCTAAGTTATAGTAGTAAGCGAGAGCTTTTAGAAGAGTTATGTGGTAATTTAGAAAATGCAGGGATTGTGTCTTCTGCATCAGAATTTTTCCAAGCAATTTGGCAAAGAGAGGAGAATTTCTCTACTGGGATTGGGAGGAATGTTGCAATTCCACATGGTAAGAGTGAAGGTGTAAAAGAGACCAAGTTAATCTTGGCTTTACTACCTGATGGTATAGAATATGATTCTCTTGATGGCCTTCCAGTAAAAATAGTTTTTATGTTTGCGGTGCCAAGGGGAAGAGATAAAGAATATATGGCCTTACTAGCTAAGGTAACAAAATTTGTTAGAGATGAATCTAATCGCAATAAGCTTTTAGATGCTATTGATGAAGAAGAAATTTTAGACCAGATAAGAGAAGTGATCAATGAATAAGAATTTAATTCTAATAGTGGGTTTGATACTAGTAGTTTTGCCTATATGGGCAATAGGTGATGATGCGGGGACAAGTGGCTTTAATAGTTTGAAGATTATCTATTCAGCTAGGGCAAACGCTATGGCAGGGGCATTTACTTCCCGAGATGATGACATTGATGTAATCTTTTTTAATCCAGCTAATTTGGGAGGATATGAAGTAAAAAGGGAGGTCACTTCCACCTATATGAACTATTTTGATGGTTATAATGGTGGGGCTCTTGCTTACCAGTATCAGAGAAGCAACAAAGCCAATGTAGCCTTTTTTGGTCAATTTTTAGCTAGTGATGATATTACTAGGACAATTGAGGGCGCTAATGGTGGTTATATTGAATCAGGTACTTTTAGTAATTCTGACTTAATTGCAGGAGCTACTTACTCATATTATTTCAATGAACAGTTAAATATTGGTATCACAAGCAAGTTTATCCAAGAAACAATTGATGATAAATCCGCTTCAGCCTTAGCTTTTGATCTTGGTATATTGCATAGACCAGTAAATGAAAAAATCAGAGTTGGAGCTGTAATCCGTAATTTAGGAACACAGATGACTTATTTTACTGATTCTGAATATAGTGAAGGTCTTCCTCTAGTTTATGCTGGAGGTATATCATATAAAACAGATTTACAATCTCGCAATAATGAAGCAGAATTTATTCCTACTATGTTAATTGCTTTAGATTTATCGATTGCTAAAGGTAGTGATTTAGTTGGTTCTATTGGAAGTGAATTTCAAGTACATGACCAGTTCTTTTTACGAGCAGGTTATAAAACAAACTCTGGTGATTATAAAAATGGTGGAGATAGTGAAATATTCTCAGGTTTTTCCACTGGGGTAGGCTTTGTTAGAAACAAGTTGAAGATTGATTATGCTCTGAACTCTTATGGAGATCTGGGCTTTATTAATCAAGTAACTTTAAAATATCAATTTTAGATAAATAGATTAAGTTTTAAAATTCGGAGAAAAGTTAATGCTAACCAAAGATTTCTTATTTGAATTAAGTGTAGAAGAGATACCAGCAGGCTATATTGCTAATATAGAAAAGAATATTATTGATAGATTTAAGAGTGAATTAAAAGAGGCTAAACTAAATTATAGTAAGCTCTCTAGTTATACAACACCTAAACGTTTTGCTATTCTAATAAGAGATTTAGATCTTATGCAGAAGGATGAAACTGTTGAGAAAATGGGACCAGCTACAAGAATTGCTTATAATGAAGACGGTTCTTTAAGCAAAGCTGGAGCAGGTTTTCTTAGAGGTGCTGGCTGTAGTCCTGAGGAATCGTATGTTAAAGAAACTGCTAAAGGCCAGTATATTGCCTGTAAAAAAGAGATAAAAGGACAGTCTGTTGCTGATATTATTACAGGCTTCTTACCAGATTTATTAAAAAATATGCCATCACCTAAATCAATGAGGTGGGGTGAAAGCAAAATTCACTTTGCTAGACCAATTAGAAATATTATCTTAATGCTAGATTCTGAAGTTATTCCTTTCACTTTCAATAATCTTAAGTCAAATAATATTGTAGTAGGTAATCGCTATATTGATATTGATATTTGTAAGAATATAGGTCATCCTCTAGACTACCTACAAGTCCTTGAATCAATTTCGGTAATTGCAGATAGACAAAAAAGAATATCTTTAATCAAAGACCAGTTAGCTGATCTCTATGCAGATAGTGATAAGGAGATAATTGAAGACAATAGGCTATTAGAACTAGTTGTGGATTTAGTTGAATATCCAACTGCAGTAATAGGTAATTTTGAAGATAAGTACTTGACTTTACCTGATAAGATTATCACTTCAACAATTAGTCAGAATCAGAAATATTTTTCAGTAGTTAATAGTGATGGAAGCCTGAGTAACGAATTTGTCTTTATTTCAAATGGCAATCCTCAGTATTCAGAGATTATTAGAAAAGGCAATGAAAAGGTAGTTAAGGCAAGGCTTGAAGATGCAGAGTTTTTCTTTCAAGAAGACACTAAGCATAAATTAGAATCTTATGTAGAAAAACTAAAAGATGTTACTTTCCAAGCTGATTTAGGCTCAACTTATGAGAAGGTGCAAAGATGTTTAGAAATTGCTAATTATTTAGTTGACCAGCTAAAACTTGCCAATAAAGAGGATATTTTACGAACAGTCCTCCTAACTAAAGCAGATTTAGTAACTTTAATGTTAGGTGAAAAAGAGTTTACTAAATTGCAAGGTTATATAGGTATGAAGTATGCACTTCTTTCTGGAGAGAAAGAAGAAGTTGCTTTAGGAATCTATGAGCATTATATGCCACGTGGTCAGAATGATGGATTACCAACTAGCGTGAATGGGGCAGTAGCTGCTATTGTAGATAAACTAGATACAGTTTGTGGAATTATTGGTGTTGATTTGATTCCAACAGGCTCAAATGATCCATTTGCACTCAGAAGAGCTGCTAATGGAATAGTTAAGATTTTAGATGATAGAGATTGGAAAATAGATATTTTTGCTCTAATAGATTTTGCTTTTACTCAGCTAGAAAGCAAGTTAAAAGAAAAAGGACATAATAAAGACTTTGTTTATAGTTTCTTCCAGCAAAGAATTAAATGGTTGTTAGAAGAAGAAAAGATAGCTTATGATGTTATTGATAGTGTTATTGACTATGATTTTACAGATATTGCTGAAATAAAAAAACGAGCTTTGGCTATTCAAAACTTCAAAGGATCTGCTGATTTTGAAGGCTTAGTCTTGGGATATAAAAGAGTTTCTAATATCCTAACTAAAGAAAAAATTATATCAGATCTTAATCCAGCTCTCTTTGATGACCAGAATGAAAAAGACCTCTATGCTTATTTTGCAAGCAATGAAGCTGATATTTCAGATAATTTGGCTAATCAAAACTATACACAAGCTATGCAAATCTTAGTTTCAGCTCGTTCTCTTATAGATAATTTCTTTGATAATGTCATGGTGAATGTAGAGGATCATGTCATTAAGCAAAATCGCTTAAATCTCCTATCCTTTATCAGAAATGTATTTATCAAGATAGCTGATTTAGATAAGATCGTGGTGGAAACAAAAAAGTAAAATCCCAGGGACTGGCAACATCCTTTTCGCCAGGTGGAAGCAAGGATGCTTCCTCTCCATATTTGGCGGGGTGGTCTCTTTAAATAAGCCTATGCAATACGCACCTACTTAGGCTTACAGAAAGATAATTAGAAAATAAAAAAAATAAATAGGAGTTTGGAATGGATATTATTAACCAATTCAAATTAAAAGCTCAAAAGGTAAATGGTTCTATTGTTTTACCTGAAGCTATGGATGAAAGAACCCTTGAAGCAACAGAAACAATTCTCAAAGAGAAGATGGCAAAAGTTGTTCTTATCGGTAAACAAGCTGATGTCGAAGCACGTGCTAAAGAAACAGGTTTTGATATAAGTGGTGCAACAATATGGAACCCAGATGATTGCCCTAATATTGATGAATACACTGACTTTTTCTATGAAAAGAGAAAGAAAAAAGGGATTAGTCGTGAAGATGCTGCTAAAACAGTTAGAAATCCTCTTTTCTTTGGTGCTCTACTAGTTAAATTTGGCAAAGTAAATGGAATGGTTGCTGGTGCTGTTAATACAACTGGCGATGTTCTTAAAGCTGCTCTGCAAGTTGTAGGTGTTAAAGCTGGTCTGGCTACAGTATCATCAAGCTTTATTATGGTAACTCCAGATTTTCAAGGCCAAGATAGAGTATTCCTCTTTGGTGACTGTGCTGTAGTACCAAATCCAACTGCTGAACAATTAGCTGATATCGCTATTTCAACAGCTGAAACTAGAGCTTCTCTTATTGGGGATGATCCCAAAGTGGCCTTGCTTTCTTTCTCTACTAAAGGCTCTGCAAAGCATGAACTTGTTGATAAGGTAACTTCTGCAGTAGAAATTATCAAAAGTAGAAATGTTAATTTTGACTTTGATGGAGAATTACAAGCTGATGCTGCTATTATTTCAGCAATAGGTGAGAAAAAAGCTCCTGGAAGTCATGTTGCAGGAAATGCTAATGTTCTAATTTTCCCAGACTTACAAGCAGGTAATATCGGCTATAAATTAGTTCAAAGGTTTGCCAAAGCAGATGCAATTGGTCCTGTAATTCAAGGATTAGCTGCTCCAATTTGTGATTTATCTCGTGGTTGCTCTGCTGAAGATATAGTAAACACTACTGCTCTAGTACTCTTAATGTCAAAATAGGAGGAGATCATGATAAAACTTTCCAACAAAGCAAGAGCAATTAAACCTTCTCCAACTCTAGCTGTGATGTCAAAGGCTAAAGCCTACATAGCTAAAGGTATAGATGTGATAAACTTTGGTGTAGGTGAACCAGACTTCAACACACCTGAATATATTAAAGATGCTGGTATAAAAGCTATTCAAGAAAACTTTACTCGCTATACACCAACCCCTGGTATTCTTCCTCTAAGAGAAGCAATTGCTAAAAAGTTTAAAGTAGAAAATGGCTTAGACTATGATCCTAACCAAATCTTAGTCTCTCCAGGAGCAAAAGCATCAATAGTCTTTATTCTCATGGCTGTCTGTGATGCTGGTGACCAAGTCATTATCCCTTCCCCTTATTGGGTAAGCTATCCTGACCAAGTGGATATTGCTGGGGGTAAAACTCTCCTTCTTGAAACTAAGGAAGAGGATAATTACAAAATCAATCCAGAAGACCTTAAAGTCTTAATTGCTGATAATCCAAACGTAAAAGCACTAATGCTAAATAACCCCAATAACCCAACTGGAGCAATTTATTCCCAAGCAGAACTCCTTCTTATTGGCCAAATTTGCCTTGAGAATAATATTTTGATTATTGCTGATGAAATATATGAAAAATTAGTCTATGATAATGCTAAACATTATTCTATTGCAGCCCTTAAACCTGAGTTTAAAGATATTACTGTAATAATTAATGGTGTTTCTAAAGCTTATGCAATGACTGGTTGGAGACTGGGATATAGTGCAGGTCCTAAGTATATCATTGATGCTGCAAGTTCTTTGCAGGGACATATTACTTCAAATACAAACTCTCTTACTCAAAAAGCTGCTATTGCTGCTCTAGTGCAAGATGATGGATCTATTGAAAAAATGAGACAAGAATTTGAAGAGAGAAAGGCCTTTATGTATGCTGAACTTAACAAAATTTCTAATGTTACTACTACAGCTCCACAGGGTGCCTTCTATATCATGGTTAATATTGATTATTACTTAAAACATAATACTCAAGGACTTAAAAATGATGTAGATTTATGTAGCTACTTACTAGAAGAAGCTAAAATTGCTATAGTACCTGGTTCTGCCTTTGGTAATGATAAATTAGTAAGATTCTCCTACGCTAATAGTATGGATAACCTCCGTGAAGGTGTGAAGAGATTCGCTCAAGGATTAGAAAAATTGATAAAATAAAATAAGAAGAATCGGGTTACTTAAGTAACCTGATTCTCTTTTTACCCAAATAATGCAGTAGATCTTTAAGAATATACAGTCTTCTCTAAAGGTCAACTACACCATGCGGTTTAACGAATATTTAAGTAAGGAAAATTAATATGGATCAACTGAAAGATAAGATTTTAGAAGCAAGAAAAGAAAGAAGAGAAAAGGCATCAAAAGGCTGGTCTCGACTATTCTATATGATTGTACTTCTTCTCTTAATTATCATTCTTCTCTACAAAACAAACACGAGTAAGTTTGATGTGTTCTGGAATGTTTTTCAAGGTGATCAAACTGAACAAATTCAGGAGAAATAGATGAGTTTAGTAGTTATCGGGTCTATTGCCTTAGATACAATTAAAACTCCTGCAGGACAAGTTGAAGATGTGCTGGGTGGATCAGCAATTTATGCTTCTCTCGCAGGAAAATACTTCACAGATGTCTCAATTGTAGGTGTGATAGGGGAAGATTTCCCCCAAGATCACCTTGACTTATTAAACAAAAAAGAAATTAATATTGAAGGACTAGTAAAAGTTCCAGGAAAAACTTTCCGCTGGAAAGGAGAGTATCTCAATCTAAATCAAGCTACAACTTTAGATACACAATTAAATGTTTTTGCAGAATTTAAGCCCATTCTTACCCAAGATTGTAAGAAAAATAATGTTACACTCTTAGGTAATATTCATCCTGCTCTGCAACTAGAAGTTCTAGAACAAATCGAATGTTCTGATTTGATCGCTATGGATACTATGAATCTCTGGATTGATATGACCAAAACAGAACTAACAAAGGTAATTAAAAAAGTAGATTTAATCTTTATTAATGAAGATGAAATAAAAATGTATGCAGAGAAAAGTAACGTTTTTGAAGCTATAGAACTTATTCTTGATTTAGGTGTTAAGTATGTAGTTGTTAAACGTGGCGAGTATGGAGCTATTGTGGCTAGCAGACAAGAACTGTTCTTTGTTCCTGTATATCCTGTTAGAAAAGTAGTTGATCCTACTGGAGCTGGCGATTCTTTTGCTGGTGGCTTTACAGGCTATTTAGCAAAAGTTAAAAAATATGATTTTGAAACTATCAAACAAGCCACTATCTATGGAACAATTACTGCCGCTAATAATATTCAGTCTTTTAGTGTAGAAAATTTACAGCAATTAACTAATACAGATATCGAAAAAATGAGTGCAGAACTCAAACAATGGATAAAAATTTAAAATTATTATATAAAAGAGGATACTATGGATTATAAAAGTGCTGGTGTCGATATTAAAGCTGGTGAAGATTCAGTAAACAGAATTAAACCTCTTGTAAAAGAAACCTTTAATAAGAATGTTCTATCTCAGATTGGTGGCTTTGGGGGTCTTTATCAAGTAGATCTTTCTACCTGGAAAGAACCTGTCTTAGTCTCATCTGCTGACGGAGTAGGAACTAAACTGGTCATTGCTAATATGGCAGGTGTTTATAATACAGTTGGACAAGATCTTGTTAATCATTGCGTGAATGATATCTTTGTCCAAGGTGCAATTCCGCAATACTTCTTAGACTACGTAGGAGTTGGTAAACTAAATCCCAAAGTTATGGAAGAAATTATTTGGGGTTTTGCTAAAGCTTGTAAAGAAAATGAAATGGCTCTTATTGGTGGAGAAATGGCTGAAATGCCAGGAATCTATGCTGAAGATGACTTTGATTTAGCTGGAACTATTGTGGGTATGGTGGAAAAAAAGAATATTATTACTGGAGATAAGATTCAAAAAGGCGACCTTATCCTAGGTCTACCTTCTACTGGCCTGCATACTAATGGTTACTCTCTAGCTAGAAAAATTCTCTTTGAAAAGATGAATTTAAAAGTTGATTCCCTCCTTCCACAAGTAAATGAAAGCCTTGCTGATGCTATGTTGAAAATTCATAAATCTTATCTACCTATCTTAAAAGAATGGGCTAAACCAGATTTGATTCATGGCATGGCTCATATAACAGGCGGGGGAATTCCTGGTAACCTATCAAGAGTTATTCCTGATAATATGACTGCTGAAATTAATTGCAAAGCTTGGGATATTCCTGCTATCTTCCAGCTCTTAGTTGAAAATGGAAATATTGCCCAAGACGAAAGTTATCGTGCTTTCAATATGGGAATTGGAATGATAGTAGTTGTTGCCCCTGACCTTGCCCAGACTATTAAAGAAAAAACTTCTGCTATTGAAATTGGCTATATTAATGAGAGAGTTGCTGATCTTAAAGTTAGGATGAACTACTAATGAAATGGAGAATACTTACCCAGGGCAAGCTAAGTCCAGCTGAAAATATGGCTATTGATGATGCGATTTTCCAGCTTGTCCAAGAAGGTAAATCTACTCCCTTAATTAGATTCTACGACTGGAATCCACCAACCCTATCTCTAGGTTATCATCAAAATGCTGAAAAAGAAGTTGATTTTACGAAACTTAAAGAAATTGCTTATGGCTTTGTTAGAAGACCAACTGGTGGAAGACTAGTTCTCCATAAAAATGAAGTTACCTACTCAGTGATTGCTCCTAATGATGAACATCTGGCAGGCAATGTTCTTAAAAGCTATGGAGACATTAGCTTAGCCTTAGCTGAAGGTTTAAAACTTCTGGGTATTCAGGTTGAATTTGAACAAAAAGAACTATCTTCTTTTTCACAAAGAGAACCAGTAAACCCTTGTTTTAATTCTTCTTCTAAATATGAGCTAGCTGTCCAAGGTAAAAAGATTGTTGGCTCTGCTCAGGTGAGAAAGAATGGGGTCTTACTCCAACATGGATCTATCATTCTCGATGAAAATCAAAGGGAAATAGCTTATCTTATGCCTGGACTTTCCGATAAGATGCGGGAAAGACTAGCTAAGCTAATGGATAACAAAACTATCTCCATTAATCAAGTTCTGCAAAAAAAGATTCCTTACTCCTTAGCTGTAAAAAAATTTTCTCAAGGATTCCAACAAGCATGGCAAAACGATATTTTTGAAGAAATCCAAGATTTAGAAGACTTTGAAAAAATTAGAGTAGAAAAATTAATTAAAAAAAAATACTCGACAGATATGTGGAACTTGAGAAAATAGTAACATGCTGAAAAATATAGAAATATAAATAATTAAGAAATAATGATATTTTAGTTAAAAAGGAAAGAAATCTATTGAAAGACAAATATTTATATATGCGAAAAGAAATAAGTGTAAAAAAGTTGCAATTACCTGTTTTTGATGTCAAAAATAAAAATAAATTGACACCATTCTTATTATATAATCTTTTTGTTAAAATAGTATGATAAACTAAAGTATTATGAAATTAGAGAAATATTTGATTTTTTTAAAAATAATTTATTGTGATATTAAAAGGGAGGATAACTAAATGCGAAAGACAGCTATATTGATTACTGTCGTTTTAGTGCTTTTTAGTGTCCAATTATATGCTCAGACTTCTGGTGTATTAAAGGGACAAGTTAGAGATAATAACGGAGAACCATTACCACAGGCTAACGTTGTATTACAGTTAGATGGTAATAATACTCAATTCGGTACTAGTACTGATGAATTCGGTGAATATATTATTATTAATATCTCACCAGGTGTCTATGACCTCATGGTCTCTGCTACTGGTTACAGAAGACAATTAATTCAAGGTGTTGAAATTAATGTTAACCAAACCACTAATAGGGATCCTGTGAGATTAGAACCAGGAGATAATTCATTAGAAGCTATTACTTTTACTGAGAAACGTAAGGTAATCGATACCGATAGAGTCGGTACTGAAAGATCCATTGATGTAGGGAATATTAGTGATTTATCTGTTTCCAGTGTTGATGATATTATGGCCCTCCAACCTGGTGTTACTAATGTAGGTGGAGAAATTCGTGTCCGTGGTTCAAGATCTAATGAAGTTAACTTTACCGTTGACGGTATGTCAGTTTCTGACCCTGTTGATGGTGGTTCTGCTCTTCAAGTTGATACTGATGCTATCGCTGATATGAAGGTTTATACTGGTGCTTTAACTGCTGAATTTGGTAATGCTCAATCCGGTATGGTAAATATCGTTACCCGTTCAGGTTACCCTGAATATAGAGGTAAGGTTGAATGGAATACTGATCATCTAGTTGATGATGGTAGAAACCAAGACTTACTTAGATTTAACTTCGGTGGACCAGTTCTTGGCTATTTAGGTGCAGAAAACAATCTAAACTCAAGATTTACCTTCTTTATTAATGGTGCTGGAACATGGACTGATGGAAGATATGCAGAATACTATGAATCAGACCCTTATGCAGACTTCACTTTTAATGGACTTCCATTAGTTAATGAATACCCTGTTTATGATGTTTATAGTGATAGAGATGAAGTTGCAGGTTTCGATTTATCAAGTAGAAACTACAATGACTATAATATTAACTTCAAATCTAAGTATCAAATTAATAACAACTCAAATGTTACCTTCGCTGTACGTGGAGACCGCTCAAGTTACAGACCTTTTGATTGGGGCTGGAAATATGCTCTCCAACATTTTGCTGAAACAGAAACTGAACAAAAGCAGTATGTTTTTACCTATGACCAAAATCTTAGTCAAACTGCTAACCTAAAATTAAAAGCTTCTTACTTCCAAAAAGATTCTTATGAAGGACCTAAAGGTATTGATAGAGATAGCTTCTTACATTTAGTTGTTTCCTCTGATGAACTTAATAGCGATGATGAATTAAGAAATGATTATGTGCAAAGTGTTCTTAATAATGAAGGTATCTTCTTATATAACCACCCAGCTTATGTTTCTATAGATAGCGATACTGATGGTGTTTATGACTATTATAGCTCATTTAGACCTGCTTCAGAATGGACTTATGAAACTAATGCCTATAGTGAAAACCCTGGTATTCCTGGTTTTAATGCTCCTGGTTCTATATACACTAACTTTGTTGATGATAAAACTGTTTCATACAATCTTAGAGGTGATGTAGAATGGGCGATTGATAGAATCAATACTGCTAAGACTGGTTTTGAATTAACTCGTTATAGTATTGAAAAAAATCAGCTCCAAAGCTTTACTACTATTTATAATGATAGAAGAAGTAATTACTTAAGATCTATCTTTGATTCTGCTTCTATTCCAGAAGGTGCTGATTCACTTGCTATTCAAGATATTGTTAATAATAACAATGATGTTGTTGAAATCTTTGGTGACGGCTCAGCTGAAAACCCTTACTTTGTTGTTTATTCTCCTGAATCATATTATGAAGCATCTAAAGCTTCTTCTGGTACTAGAGATGGTTATAAAGCTGAACCTATTCAAGGTGCTTTCTATTTACAAGATAAAATGGAATGGCAAGGTATGATCGTTAATGCTGGTTTAAGATTTGACTTCTGGTACATTGGTGAAGACTATGATGTTCTCAACGATGATGGTACTTACAGAACTGAAAAGTTTGAAGGCAAAGATAAAACTCAGCTAATGGTTTCACCTCGTGTTGGTGTTTCTCACCCTATCTCTGAAAGAGATGTTCTTAGATTTGCTTATAACTATCAAAACCAGTTGCCTGCTATGAGATATATATTCACTTCTAAAACACCTCAAGATGCTTACACTTCAGATAATGCAATTACTGTTGGTAATGCTGAACTTGAACCTCAAATTACTATCACTTATGAAGTTGGTCTTCAACACTTAATCAATGAAGATTGGGCTATTGACCTTTCATTATACTATAAAAACTACTATAACTATGTATCAACAAGAAAAGTTGTAGACCCTGATGAACCTCAAGTTTTCTGGTATGAATTTATCTCTGAAGACTATGCGTCAGGTAGAGGTATTGATATTGCTTTAGATAAAGCTTTAACAAACTTCTGGTCTGCAAATATTTCTTATTCATTTGCTTGGGCTGAAGGTAATAACTCTTCAACTGTTATCCAAGATGAAAATACAAATCTTCGTGAATTCCCTCTTGATTGGGATATCAGAAACAATCTAAGCTTGAATTTAATGTTTAGAATTGAAAGAGGTGAAGAATTCTTCATTCCTTTCACAAACTATATTTTACCATTGGATGATTTCTCTACTAGTTTCACTTACACTTACTCTTCTGGAGAACCTTATACTCCTCAAGATCCTGAAACTGATAATTTCTTAGATCCTAATAGTGAAAGAAAAGATGCTAGACAAAATACTAGTTTGAAGATTTCTAAAAAAATTAATATTAGTAGAAATTCATTTATTAATGTTTTCTTTGATATTGATAACTTATTCAAGTATAGAAATATCAATAATGTATATGCAAAAACTGGTGACCCATTTGACTCAGGTGAAGATTTCTCAGTTAATGGCGTAAATATACCAGAAGTTGATTTCATGAATCAACATAGATTTAGTGATCCAGGAAGAGTTTCTCAAGATAGATCATACTCTTTTGGTATCTCTTATAATTTCTAAAATAAATAAAATATAATATAATAATTGGAGGAAATGAAGGATGAATAAGAAAATTTCAGTACTCTTACTAATAATTTTGTTAGGAAGTTTTGTATTTACTACTGCTCTTTTTGCACAAGAGGCTGCACAAGATGGTGGTAGTGCTATTGAAACTATTGCAAGTACTCTTTTTGGAAAAAGCTTAGTTAAACAGTTTAAAGATGGTGGATGGGCAATGTGGCCTCTCTTAGCTTTATTTATCTGGGGACTTGGTATCGGTATTTGGAAACTCTTAGTTTTAGTAAGAGGAAGAATAAATGTTGAAAAATTCTTAGATGAAATTGTTCCTAAAATAAAAGATGGTAACTTCAAAGCTGCTATTGATTATGTTAATGATCAAAAAGGTTCAGTTGCAAATATAGTTAGAGCTGGTTTATTAAAAAATGATTCTGGTATCGAAGCTATGGAAAAAGCTATGGAAAACGCAGCTGTTGTTGAAATGTCTTTCTTAGATAGAGGTTTTAACGAATTATCAACTACAATTACCTTGGCTCCTATGATGGGTTTCTTAGGAACTCTTCTTGGTATGATTACAGCTTTTGATGATATTCAAAACACTGAAGTTGTTGATGCTGGTGTTGTTGCTGGAGGTATCAAGATAGCTCTTATTACTTCTGCTGCAGGTTTAATCATTGCGATCCCTATTCAATTTGCTAACAATATTTTCATGACTATGGTTGATAGCATTGTTGTTGATATGCAGAAAGCAACTGAAAAGGTAATTGATACTTTGACTGAAAAGTAGGGTGGGGAATCATGAAATTTCCTGCTAAAAAGAAAAAAAGTGCTGAAATACCAACAGCTTCAATGTCTGACATTGCATTCTTATTGATAGTTTTCTTTATGGCAGTTGGAAAATTTGATAATAAACAGGGTATTCCTTATCAAATTGCTGCTCCTGCTGCTGAAGAACAAACTCAAGAGCAAGATGTAATTTTAGACAGACAGAATCTTATTGAAATTGAGATTTGGAATGAGGCTGGTACTAGCAATGTCTTATGTGAATATTTTGTTTACGATGAGAATGATGTTAAACAAGATGGTGTAAGATTTAGAGTAGCAGAACTTGGAAAGCAGATGATCAAAGATAAAGTTGAGAAGAATCCTGATAGTGTTATTAAACTCAAGATTGATAGAAATGTTGAGTACCGTGGATTTATTTCTGTATTCGATGAATTAAGAGCTAATAATATGGCGAAAAAAGTTAAATTTGAACGCCACTATTTAAACAAATAGGAGAGTAATATGAATATGATTAGAAAAAAGGTCAAGGCAGAAGCTAACACTTCTTCTTCATCTGATATTGCTTTCTTACTCCTGCTCTTCTTTGTTGTAACAACTCAGATTATCTATATTCCTGTTCAAACTAAATATCCAAATGCTCGAGAAATAGAAAGACAGATGCAAAGTAATATTCTTACTGTTTATGTTGCTAATGATGGCACATCTCCAAATTTTGATTATTATTTAGATGACGTCTATGTTAATGAGCTAGTTGATAATAAGAGTAACGAAGAAATTAGTCGTAGCTTAGGCAAGCAAATCAGATCAAGAATCGATCAAGATCCTGATCGTAACTGGATTGTTAGTCTTAGAATAGATGCTGATGTAGATTTTGATACTATTAATACCTTAATAACAGATCTTCAAAACAATAAAGTAGAATCTATTGTTTTTGAA
The DNA here is from genome assembly GCA_963663475.2 of Cloacimonadales bacterium (SeqCode). Classification (GTDB taxonomy): domain Bacteria; phylum Cloacimonadota; class Cloacimonadia; order Cloacimonadales; family JAFGVF01; genus JAEKNW01. The sequence goes on from CAXXJV010000001.1 coordinate 1,165,335, forward strand.
GCAAGAAAGAGGGGCTAATATATGGCGGGTAAATATACTGATTGGAAAACTGAGGCAAATGGCTACCTGGTTAAAGGTATGGCAATGTCTGTTGTTTTAGTTATGTTTCTTTTACTAGTTATGCCTCGTTTCGAATCTTCTGCTAAAGAGGAAGAGGTTAGTGATGAATCACAAGTATCAGAACATTTTGAATTTGAAGAAGTTGTTGAAGAGGAAGAAATTATAGAGGAAGAAGCTCCTGAAGAAGAAGAGGAGATTATTAATCCTGAAGAAAATATTCAGATGAACTTTGATGAATTAGGTCTTGAGGATATTGAAAGTGCTGTTGAGCGTAAAACAATCTCTACTACAGATGATTTAGAAAAACTTAACATCTCATTCTCTTCTGTTGATGAAGCTAGTATTAATCAACCTTATGTTGTTCACCAAGAAATGCCTACTGTTATCAGAAGCGTTAAACCTATTTATCCAGATATTGCTATTCAAAACAATGTTGAGGGTACTCTTATTGTGGAAGCTTGGGTAAAAGTAGATGGTACTGTTGGTAATGTAAGAGTTATTAAATCTCTTCAAAGCATTCCTGGTGGATTAGATGAAGCAGCAGTAAATGCTGTTTGGCAATGGACATTTGAACCTGCAAAATCTGGTGGTAGACCTGTAGCTTGTTGGGTGAAAATTCCTCTTAACTTAAAATTTGAAGATAATTAAACTGGAGGATTATAAATGAAATTGATTTTCCGTAAGCTGATTCCAGTATTAGCTATAATGATTTGTAGCATTTCTTTGCTAAATGCTGCTGCGGTCGACCCGACTCCGACCAAACAATTTGACTTAACTAAATATCATGATGTTGGAAACATTTGGCTCCGTGTAAGTAATTACGGTTTCTTTGGTTCTGGTAGTGATATTACTCCTCAATACCCGTCTCTTGAGTATCCTGGTGGTAGTGGAATTGACTATCTCTATCAAGGTGCTTTATGGTTCGGTGCGAAAAAAATTAGAAGAAACGCAACTGGTGAAAAACTTTATTGGACATCAAGTGATCCTTATGGTGAAGAAGATATGAGTGTTATTGCTGAATCTGACTTACCTGATGATTATAATGGATTAGGTGTTGTGCTTGATACATTAGTATCTGTGGGTTTCGACGGTGACTTAGGTTTAAATGAGTTTTTGCCTGCCTATAATCCTACAGAAAATGCAAACCCATCAGTATCAGACTTTTTTGGTACTTTCAATTCATCTGATAAAATCATGACTGCTTCTACTAGAAGCCAAAGACGTGGAGACGATGATGATGGTGATGGAAAAATCGACGAAGATGGACCTGGTTTTACCTTCCCGATGAGAGATATGCATGAGTTACCTGAAGCTTTCCAAGATTTAGGTTCTATTTATCTTCATGAGCAAGATTTTGATCAAACAAGAGCTATTGAAGAGAGACAAGACATCTGGTTCCCTCTTGGTTTTATGGATCTTTCTGCTAGTGATGAGAGTGAATATTTTAACTTTGCTACTCCTTATGATGATGATGGTGATGGTAGAGTTGATGAAGATTCTGCACCTGTATCTGAACAAGATTTTATTTCATATTATTATGATTATTCTCCATTTGGATATGAAGGCCAAAGAGACTGGGGAAGAGATAAATCAAGATCTGATCATTACCCATTGAACATTCGTGTTAGACAAATGAGTTATCAATGGTCTTATGAATATATTAAAAATCTTGTTTATATTGAATTTAATATTACAAATATGAATGACCAAGACACTCTTTATGATTGTGCTATGGGTGTCTATATGGACTCTGACGTTGGACCTCAAAGTTGGGATTCTGATAAAGCTTCTGATGACCTTTCTGGTTATCAAAAAGGTGATGATTATGAATTTGCATACACTCGTGATAATGACGGTGATGGTGGTTTAACTACTGGACTTGTTGGTTCACGTGTTTGTTCTCCAATTCCTAACCCAGACTCATTAAACTATTCTTGTTGGTTCTGGGAAGTTGGTGATGGTCCTGATGATTCCAATATCAGATCTTCAACCCTTACAGGAAAAACTAATAATGAAAAATATTGGTTATTGATTGGTGGAAAAGCTAGAACACTTGAGTCTGGTGAAGTTATCCATATCAATCCTGATGATCAAAAATTTGAATCTTTGAGAAAAGAAGATAGTGAAGGTTTTGGTGACCATTTTATCCAACCTATTGCTGCTGATACTAGATATCTCTTTGCTTTTAGTGGTGCCCAACCAGGTACTCCTGATTATAATGAAGTAGATGCTGAAGGTAACTATTTCAAAAGATGGAACCTTGCTCCACGTAAAACTATGAAAATTGTTATTGCTGTTTTCCCAGGAGATAACTTGGAAGATCTTAAAGCTACTTCAATTTGGGCTAAGACAATCTATGGTGATGCTCAATCATTAACTAATGTTGTTCTTCCTGATACCGCTTTACACTATACTCCACCTGAACCTCCTGAAATTCCTAACTTATTTGCTGAAATTTCTGAAGATGGTAACTATATAGATTACTATTGGGATAATAGATCTATTTTCTCATATGATAGAGATAATGTTAGTGGAACTGTTGTTGGTTGGCAAGATGGTAATGCTAATTTTGATTCATATTATCAAAATTGGGACCAATGGAGTGACATTTACGCTGGTAATACTGAAGTACCTGCACCAGCTGATACACTATCAAGTGAAGAAACAAGAACTATTGCTCCTCCAACTGCATTTAGATTAAGACATGACTTCCAAGGATACCGTACCTGGATTAGATCAGGTTCTGGATCACAAGAAGATTGGTCATTAGTTCAAATGTGGGGTAAATATGAAAGTCAACAAGACTTAGAAGACTATAATGTAAATCTTGGTGTTGTTAATAGTGCTGGCGATGCGATTTTTGAAGATTTTGGTGGTTATACTGATATCGATACAGGCTTACCAAATGAAAGAATTGCTGGTTCTGAAAATAATAGATACGAAGATGACCAATATTATAAATATAATGAATACTATGTGATGCGTCCTATTGAGCTTGGTGAAACCATTAATGGTTGGCCTCTCTATAGATATGATGTTGATTATAGTCAAGAACTTCAAGATCAAGCAGATCAGATTGCTAATGATATGTTCGGTATAGTAGTTAACCAAGCTGCTGGTACAATTCTCTCAGATGAAGTTAAAGCTGAAATTGCTGTACAACTTTTCAAAAGAGATGATGTTAGAGAAGATATTTTCAGAGAATTATACGATGAAAAATTAATTCCTCTCTATAGTTTCGGTGGTCAATCATCAATCGGTGATACTGAAAAACTTGAAGAACTTAGAAAAGAACGTTTATCTAGAAGATATTTCAGAGCATCTGCTAGTGTGCCTCGTAAAGGTGTAGAAACCTATGTTGCTGTCACTGCTTTTGATAGAGGTATGCCAGCTAAGTCTCTAGATTTCTTAGAAACTGGTAGAGATGCTGATGCTAATATGAAAGTATTCTTCCCTGCTCCAAGTAGTAGAGATAATGACGGTTCTAACGTATATGTAGTTCCTAATCCATATATTGGTGGATCTTCATTTGACGGTAGAAGAGAAAATGATGATAAGGGTGATAAATCTAAGAGAATTTGGTTCGTTAATTTACCTGCCAGATCTCATGTTAAAATCTTCACTCTTGCTGGTGACTTAGTCGATGAATTTAGACATGAAGGTGCCTATGAAGAAGATATCATTACTGTAAGTAAAGCTGCTAGTCTTGGTATTACTTCTGAAAGCATCCACTCTTGGGACCTTCTTTCAAAAAATAACCAAATTATTGCTCCTGGTGTTTATTTATTCTCAGTTAAGAATCTAAGAAATGGTGACATCAATGTTGGCAAATTTGTCTTAATTAAATAAGGGAGATTGAACTAATGAAAAAGATAATTATAATAAGCCTAATTGTTCTCCTTCCTATACTTATGTTTGCTGAAATCTTCGGTAAAACTGCTACTTCTGCTTTGCAATTTCTTAAATTTGGTGTTGATGCCAGAGCTGTAGGAATGGGTGAAGCTTATGTGGCAGTTTCAGATGATATATCTTCAGTTTACTGGAATCCAGCTGGTTTAGCGACAAAACTAAACCATCAAGCTTTCTTCTCTCATACAAAATGGGTAGCTGACGTAGATCATGAATTTGCTGCTGTTTCTTATACAGACGGTATTCAAGCTCTTGGTTTAAGTGCTTCAGTTCTTCATATGGATGATATGGACGAAGTTACTGAAGAAGCTTTTGGACCTACTGGAAGAACTTTTACTGCTAGTGATATTGCTATTGGCTTAACATATTCCAATGCTTTCACTGATAAATTTTCTTTTGGTATTACTGGTAAGTATCTTAGAGAAAATCTCTATGAATTCAGTATCGATAGCTATGCTTTTGATATAGGTTCATTATATAATACTCAATGGCAAAATTTAACTATTGGTATGGCCTTAAGAAATTTTGGTCCTGATGTGATTTATGAAATTGATAATGATGGTGATGATTTAACAGACGAAGATCCATTCGATTTGTTAGACAACGATGGTGATGGTCTAATCGACGAAGATGGGGAAGAGTTAGGTTTTAAAATACCAATGTCTTTCTCTCTCGGTTTAGCTTTAGACCTTATGAGACAAGAGGAACAATCTTGGATATTCTCAGCTCAGTTGGATAATGTCGTAGATAGAGAAGAAACTTGGAATTTAGGTTCTGAATACACTTATAGAAACTTTGCTCTTAGAGCTGGACATCAAATAGGTTATGATGCTGCTGCATTCTCCTTTGGTGCTGGCTTTAAAATCCCAACCAGATTAGCTGTTTTCTCTCTTGATTACGCTTATACTGAGATGGGAGATTTGAAAGAAGATTTTATGAATAGTGTTCACCGTTTCTCAGTTAAAATGGATTTTTAATCTAAATTTTATAAGGTCCGAGTGGCTTGCCACTCGGACAAAAAATTTGTAATTTGATGAAAAGTGACTATTTTATCATCAAGAATTTAAACCAAAAAAAAATGGGAGGAATGTACATGAAACGATTGTTTCTTGTTGTGGCTGTATTAGCCATTCTTATTACTGGCGTTTTTGCTAGTCAAAACGACCCTAGAAAAGCGATGACGATTGATCCTATGGGTAATCAATCTTACAGACCGGACAGTAGGTTTATGCCTACCTACAATTTTGCTATCGAACCTGTAACTATAGTTGATAACTTCTATGACTATTTCCCAGGTTCATACACTGGAAAACCAATGCAAAGAGTTCAAACTCCTACTTTAGATGGACATTGGTTAATTTTCCATACTAAAACTACTGCAAGTTCTAACCGTAGAGTCTACAAAACCTTTATCGACAATACTGGTAGTATTCAATCAAACACATCATTTGGTTCAGCAGATATCTGGGAAGGATATCCTGGTTTAGCAGTTACTGAAGGTGGAAGACCTTTATTCGCTTACCATGTTGACCTTGATGACGAAGCTACTGCTCTTGAAGTTGGATTTGGTTATGATGCTGTAATCGGTGGTGTTGCCCTTGGTATGCACTCATCTCTTTACCAAATCATCGATAATCCATTAGAAATTGAAGTTAATGGAGTTACTGTTTCCACTAACGAATTTATCTGGCCTTCAGTACAAGTTGGTCCTTCACCTGTTGCAGGTTCACAACGTGTATATATCATGGCTAAAAATGCTACTGACAATGGTACTGCTATTTCAGAAAACGTTGTTATGTATTACAAAGATTTCACAGAAACTGAAATCGAACTTCAATCATTTGATGGTTCAGGTTGGTCATATACTACCATCCCTGAAATGGATGAATGGAACAATTCTCAAGGTGAATGGAGAAGACCTTACATGTCATTCATCGTTCATGAAGACAAAGCCTATTACATTGGTTACCACATTGCTTACACTGAATCTGGTGAAGCTGGAGAACCAATTGATGAAGGTACTTTAACTGTATTCGCATGTGATAACTATGGTGAAGGTGAATGGACAAGACATTCAACTTATGCTAAAATCGATTGTGAAAATCCAAAACAAATTAATCCTGAAACTGGTGAAATTGTTGCTGGAACTGGTATCTTTGTTGATGATTCAAACGAACCATACGCAGACGAATTCATCGAAATGGGTATTGGCCAATCAGGTCACTTCAGTTCAAGTGTTGACCATGCAGGTAGAATTCATATTCCTGCTTTCTTCACAGTTCAAAGTACTGAAGGTGGCTACTGGCCAGATTTCCATACTGTGAAAAACCTTGCTTTTGATACAGCTACTTTAGAATGGACTTTCTCTGAAGTTTATCCACAAGTAGATAATGGTACAAATATTCCTAACCCTGCTGCAGACTTCACTAACTATGATGGTGCAAATGGTGGATATAATGACGTAACAGTTTGGAAAAGCTGGGACAAAAACGCTGATGGTCTTCATGATCAAGTTCTTGATGATGGTACTTGGGATGGTGAAGATGATGGTGTAACTGCTGCTGATGCTGAATATTGGGGAATCCCTATCAGAGATAACATATGGCCTTACATGTATTGGGATTCAGCTGCTGCTGATAATGCTATGATGTTCCATCTTCATACTGCTCACGTTACTAATGCTAACGAACATGGTATGATGGCTATGGTTTGGCAATCTGCTCAAAGATCTAAAGATTACAACGAATATCCTGATTCATATCCTGAATTAGCTGACTACCAAAATATGCCTGAATTAGTTATTTCTGTTTCAGCTGATAATGGTAATCACTGGTCAGAACCTATCTTCTTAAACGGTGTTGATACACCTGAAATGGCTGACGAAATTCCTGAATTCCCTTACTTAGGTTCAGAAGTTGATTTCATCGGTCTTGATGAAAATGATAATCCTATCGGTCGTGTTCATGTTATGTACTTAGATGATGATACTTATGGTTCATCTGTACAAGCAATCGGACAAGCTACTGGTGGAACAATGAAATATATGGCTCTTGACATAGTATTTGTTGATGCTCCTGTTGATAATGAACAAAATGATGTTGTTCCTAACATCGCTATGTTAAACCAAAACTACCCTAATCCTTTCAATCCTACTACTACAATTAATTATAATGTAGTAAAATCTGGTGATGTTAAACTTAATGTTTATAACGTGAAAGGTCAATTAGTTAAAACTCTTGTTAACTCACCTCAAACTGTTGGTTTAAATTCAGTTGTTTGGAACGGTGATGATAATGCTGGAAATAAAGTTTCTTCAGGTGTTTACTTCTACAAAGTAGAAAATGCTGGAAGAACTGAAATGAAGAAAATGGTATTAATGAAATAGTATCATCCGAAACTATAGCCTTTTATGGCTTAAATACAAAACCTCGCTTCGGCGAGGTTTTTTTTGAACCTCTAAACCCTAAGAATGCAGTAAATCTTTGAGAATATAGTTCTATTCTCAAAGATCTATTGCATTATTTGGGATAATACATTATTTATCCTTTTATTAAAACCCTTACAGGGTAATATCTTTGAGCTAGCCATCATTACCCAGAGTTGCGATACTTTCAGCATCTTACTCTGGGCTAAATTATTTTATCCCTTTCAGGGATATTTGCTGAATCAATATAGTAATGAAATATTCTCATTTTCCTATATTGATCCCACCAGACTTGAACTTGAGCCTTAGATATTGACTCATTAGATACTTATTAGTTAAGATATTAAGGCTACATCGAAATTACTTAATCTTTTAGCTTATTCTAAGAAATAAGGACTTAGAATTTTACTGTTGACTTATATTCAGTTAAAAAATTTAGTGAAAAAAAAGTAGAAAAGTAGGAAAAATGAAAGATAAACAAGATCTCACTCAAGGAAATATATTCAGAACAATCACAATGTTATCTTTACCTATAATGGCTCAATCATTCATACAAATGGCTTATAATATGACTGATATGCTGTGGATAGGAAGGGTAGGTTCCGGAGCTGTAGCTGCAGTAGGAACTGCTGGCTTTCTTATCTGGTTCTCATTTGCTTTTATTATTATCGCCAAAATCGGAGCTGAAGTTGGTGTAGCTCAATCTATAGGTAAAAAGGATAGGCTTAAAGCTAGAGATTTTGCTAGGAATGCTTTGCAACTTACTATAATTTTTGCCTTTATTTATACTCTTGCTCTTGTTACTTTATCAAGAAGTTTAATTGGATTTTTTGATCTAGGTGATCCTCAGGTTGTAGCTGACTCGATTTCTTATCTGAAGATTGTGGCATGGGGTATTGTTTTCACATTCATTAATCCAGTACTTTCTGGTATCTACAATGGTATGGGAAATAGTAAAACTCCTTTTTACATCAATGCTGTTGGGCTAGTTATTAATATAATATTAGATCCAATTTTAATTTTCGTATTTGATTTAGGTGTTGCTGGTGCTGCCTATGCAACAGTTTTTTCTCAAGCTATCGTAACCTTAATATTTATTCTACTCTTTAGAAGCTCATTAGCTCCTTTTGAAGAATTTCATTTCTTTAAAAAACCAATTCCTAGTGTTATGAGAGAAATCTTTAAGTTTGGTACTCCTATAGGACTACAATCAGGCTTATTTACTATTTTTGCAACCCTAATAGCTAAAATCATTGCTCAGTGGGGGCCAGTACCCATTGCAGTACAAAAAGTAGGCTCACAAATAGAAGCTATATCCTGGATGACTGCTAGTGGATTTTCAACTGCTCTATCTTCATTTGTTGGACAAAACTATGGAGCAGATAAATGGGATAGGATTTCCAAAGGTTATTATACTACTATTGCCCTTTCAGGTACTATAGGTATTATGGCCTCTCTCTTACTAATTTTCTTTGCTGAACCTATCTTCGTGGTCTTCATACCTAATGATCCTGAAGCACTTAGGATTGGAACCGATTACCTTCGCATTCTGGGTTTCTCTCAACTTTTCATGACTTTGGAAATTACTTCTCAGGGTGCTTTTAATGGACTAGGAAAAACACTGCCTCCATCTTTAATCAGTATTATTTTTACTGGGGCAAGATTACCCCTAGCTTTAATCTTATCTGCATCAACCTTACTGGGTCTAAATGGTGTCTGGTGGTCAATTTCTATTAGTAGCATTTTTAAAGGAACTATCTTAGCTGGACTCTTTATCCTTTTGCTTAAGAGACATCCAGACCCTTGTAAACCAAATCTAATAAATCAAATTATCTTTAAATTTGATAGAAGGGCTTGGCAGGATAAACGGGGCTTATCTGGTAAATAATCCTAAATAATGCAGTAGACCTTTGTAAATAGCACTATTCGCAAAGTTCTAATGCATTAATCGGGATAAATAATCAGAAAAGTCTTGTGAACGAGCCTTTACAATATTAACTAAATAGAATTAAACTCGCTGCCATTACTACCATACCTGCTATCAAACCATAGATTGAGAGATGGTGTTTTCCATACTTTTCACTAGTAGGAAGTAGTTCATCAAAGGATATATAGACCATAATGCCAGCGACTCCTGCAAAGATTATACCAAAAATTAAATCGTTAAGAAAGGGCATTAAGACTAAGAAGGCTAAAAGAGCTCCAACTGGTTCAGCTAATCCAGACATAAAGGAATACCAGAAAGACTTCTTCCGACTACCTGTTGCATAATAGATTGGAACTGATACTGCAATACCTTCTGGTATATTATGAATTGCTATCGCAACAGTAATTCCGATTCCAAGATAAGGATCTTTCAAGGCAGAAGTAAAAGTAGCTATCCCTTCAGGAAAATTATGGATGGCTATGGCCAAGGCTGACATCAACCCCATCCTCATTAGATTCTTATCTCTGTTTTTGGGAACCATAGATTCTACTGATTTTATCTCATGCGGATTTTCATATTCTGGTACTAACCTATCAATTAAGGCTATTAAAGCCATACCTCCAAAAAAAGACAGAACAGTTATTAGATATGACATCTGGGGTATTGTGCAACATGATGCTAAAGCAGCCTTAGCTTTAGGAAAAATTTCTATCATTGATACATAAATCATAACTCCTGCAGAAAAACCTAAAGAAACTGATAAAAAAGTAGTGTTTGTTTTTTTAGCAAATAAGGCTATCAAGGAACCAATACCTGTTGATAGACCAGCAAACATTGTTAAGCTTAGAGCGAATAAAATAGTCGAAGTTGATACATTTTCCATCAAAAAATCTCCTAATTAATTTATTGAAAATATAGCCATGATAAACCTTTTAAGCAAGTTATTTTCTTTTTTCTTTACATATTTGCCATATTAAAATTTTGGTAAAGAAAAAAAATGAGGGATTAATGGAAAAATTAAAATTATATAGCTTTGCAGTTTTATCCATGTTGTTTTGGAGCTCTACATTCGTATGGTTCAAAATAGCTTACGAGAATTTTCAACCTTTAACTATAATATTTCTGAGACTATTACTTGCAGGTCTTCTTCTTGAAGTATATGTAAGAATTTTTAAAAAACATCAAAAAATAAAAAAAGAAGATTTTAAAATATTCCTCTTATTATCATTCTGTGAACCCTTTCTCTATTTTTTAGGTGAAAGTTTTGGATTAATGTTCATCTCTGCAACTTTAGGGTCTTTAATAATTTCAACAATACCACTTTTTACTCCAATTTTTACCTATATCTTCCTAAAAGAAAAATTAGGTATGTGGGGAATTATTGGCCTTTTAATCTCTTTTGCAGGACTACTTTTTATAATTTTAGATAATGCCGATTTATCAGGCTCTATCTGGGGAGTATTGCTAGAATTCTTTGCTGTTTTCTCTGGGATAGCCTACGGAATAGTCGTCAAGAAATTAACTCATAAGTATTCTTCTACAACGATTGTAAAAGTTCAAAGTCAGCTGGGAGCTCTCTACTTTTTACCCTTATTCTTATTTTTTGATTGGTCTAAATTTATAGCAATTGACCATTCTTTTCAAGTATATTTAGTGATAATTAAACTATCACTCTTTGGTTCAGTAGGAGCATTTATTCTTTTTACTGAAGTTGTAAAAGGCATGGGGCCTAATATTGCTAACATGTTCACTAACCTAATCCCTGTTTTCACCGCTGTGATTGCCTTTTTCTTGTTGGATGAGCTGATTACACCTATAAAGGTTATTGGTATTGTTACTGTTATTATAGGACTCTTCATATCCCAATTTAAAGGTAAATATTGGAAGTTTAGATTCCGTCCAGAGAAGGGTTAATATGTTATTTCTTATTCTAAGTATTCTGGCCTCTGTTGCCATAGGAAATTTGCTTCACTTCTACAAAAGTAAAGATTCACAGCTCAAAGTGCTTCAAGTTTTTCTAGGCAACTACTTGGTAGCTAGTATAGTGTCCTTCCTAATGATTGATAAGATAGATTATCAAATAGCTCCTCTTGATATAGTTTTAGGTGGTATTTTCGGGATAATGTTCTTACTAAACTTCATAATTTTTCAATCTAATATTGTTAAAAATGGTATGTCAATTAGTATCTCAGTAATGCGAGTATCTGTTCTTGTACCAATTTTGGTATCGATAGTTTTCTTTAAGGAGAGTCTACCATTATTAAATTATCTTGGAATATTTATTGTCTTATTTGCCTTCGTTTTAATGGGAAAGTCTTCAAGTATAAGACATAAAATTAGCTTGTTAGTCCTTTTCGCAATTACTGGATTTACTGAAATTGGTATGAAACTTTTTCATGAAATAGCCTCAGCTCCAGACAATCAAATGCTTTTTTATCTATTTACTTCTGCTTTCCTAGTAAATTTAGCTATCTTGGTTCAAAGAAAAGAAAAGCTTCAACTTAAGTATATTGGGGCAGGTTTATTGTTAGGAATACCTAATCAACTCACCTCTTATTTTTTCCTGATAGGTCTAAATAGTGTAGAAGCTGCTATTGCTTATCCCTTTGTCTCATCTAATGTTGTATTACTCGGATTTATAACTGATAAATATCTCTGGAAAAGTAGATTTTCCACTTATCAATACATCATATTTGCCTTGATTTTAGTGGGAATAATTTTGATAAATATCAGATAATAAGAGTATATATCCTATGTGATAAGCCTATTTAGATTTATAAATTGAAAAAAGTATAAAAAAAGTTTGACATAATATCTGCTAAAATTATGTTAGTAATATCTAACTTATTAAGAGGTGATTATGAATAGTGAAAAGCAATTATCACTTAAAGATATCCCTATGGGGAATCGGGTCGAAATAGTAGGCTATGCCAATATTGATAAAGAATATAGGCAAAAATTATTCAGTTTAGGCTTGATTCGAGGTGAAGTTCTTAGAGTAACCAAGAAAGCACCACTTGGTGACCCTATAGAAGTATGCCTAAATGGATCAAAAGTCTCTTTAAGAAAAGAAGAAGCAAAAGAATTAATTGTTGAACTTAGAGAACCTTGTGGAAGAAATGGACACAAGTCTAAACACCATGGCCATGGTGGAAAAAGAGGCAGTTTTGGCTGGGGTCGTTTTTTTCATAAATAGCTGTCTAGAATATTAAATATTATAAAAAAAAACAATATAAAAAGGGCTTTTGCCCTTTTTTTATGCCAATCTCAAAATAAAATTTGACAATTATACACTAAACAAAAATATAAAATGAATAAAAATATGGGATGTGTATGTCAAAAACTCAAGAAATTATCAAATTACTAAATTTAGAGAAACACCCTCTAGAAGGGGGATATTATAAAAGAACTTATACTTCTAAGTTTAAAAGTTTCTTTTCTGGCCTTGGAGAAGAAAGATTCCTTGCTTCAGCTATTTATTATCTTTTTGATGAAAATTTAGTATCTAGACCACATTCCTTAAAACAGGATGAGATTTGGCACTTTTATAGTGGAAGTCAAATTGAAGTTCTCTTAATATATCCTGATAATATATCTGAAATGGTTACCATGGGCTCAGATATTCTTAGAGGAGATATACCTCAATTAATTATCCCTGCTGGAAGCATTTTTTCAGCAAAACTTAAAAAAGGGGGAGATTATGCTCTAATAGGAGCAAGTCTATCTCCAGCCTTTGATTATGAAGATTATCAAGATGGAGATATCTTAGATTTGATTAATAAATTTCCCCAACATGGTGACTTTCTTAAAAGTTGCCTACCTAGAAGAGAGGCAAAATATGAAAAAACTCTTTAAAGATGTAAAAATTAATAATGAAATAAAAGATTTGTTAGTAATAGATAATAAAATTGAAAAAATATCTACTTCAATTCCACAAACTGATTGCCAAATATATCATGCTGATAAAAAAATAATCCTACCTAGCTTTGCTAATGGTCATACTCATGCCGCTATGACCCTTCTACGAGGTTATGCAGATGACTTAGACCTATTCGATTGGTTAAGCAATTATATTTGGCCCTTAGAAGCTAAACTAACAGAAGATCACGTTTATTGGGGAACTCGGCTTGCTTGTTTAGAGATGATAAAAACAGGTACTAGTTGCTTTAATGATATGTATTGGCATAGCCAAGCCTCTGCCCAAGCAGTTAAAGATTCTGGAATAAGAGCTATCTTATCACAAGTTTTTATCGATAACCATAAGCCCCAAGAAAGTAAGAAGCAAATTAAAAAAGCAGAAATCTTTTTCCAAAACAATCAAGATAGTGAGAGAATTCAATATGCCCTAGGGCCTCATGCTATTTATACTGTTTCAGAAGAATCCTTAGTCTGGATTAAATATTTTGCTCAAAATAATGATAGATTAATCCATATTCATGTAGCTGAGACAAAAAAGGAAGTAGAGGATTGCCAAGCAAAACATGGTATGACACCTATAGAATATCTTAGTTCCTTAGGTTTGCTGTCTGAGAGAAGTTTGCTTGCCCACTGTGTCTGGCTTACAGATAGAGATATTGATCTTATTGCAGACTCTGGAGCTAGTATATTACATAATCCTTCTTCTAATCTAAAATTAGCTTCTGGCTATTTCCCCCTTAAAAAGCTAAAAGATAAAGGCGTTAGAATTGCTCTTTCTACCGATGGCTGTTCTTCAAATAATAATTTGTCTATTTTAGAAGAGATGAAGTTTGCAGCCTTAATACCCAAATATCTCGAAATGGACCCTAAACTTTATCCAGCTGATCAGGTTTTTCATGACGCCACTGCCTCTGCTTTTGCCGCTTTGAGAATTAATGCTGGGAAAATTGAAGAAGGTAAGTTAGCTGATTTTATCTTAATAGATGAAAACTTCTTAATGACTCCTAATTATAATACTATTTCTAATTTGGTTTATAGTGCTGATTCATCTTGCGTGGATAGTCTGGTTTGTAATGGGAAAGTAATAATGAACAAGAAAAAGGTTAAAGATGAAGAATTAATCTTACAAAAAGTAAATGAGATTTCTAAAAAACTAACTAATAAATGAGGGAATTATGTCTAAAAGAGTTAAAATTAGTTTAATATCATCTGCAATACTCTACGTAATTGTTGTTTTGCTAAGCTTGATATTTCCTGTAATGAGTTTTTATAACAGAAAGATTGACATATTTGTAGTAACTTTTATTTCGTGCCTTGTATTTTATGTTTTTACCTACCTCTTAATAAGAGGTTTAGAAAAACGAGATGAAAAGAGGAATAAACAATGAAAATAATATTAGCTGCTGATCATGGTGGATTCGAATTAAAAGAGATTATTAAGGAACACTTATCCTCAAATTATGAGATAGTAGATCTAGGAACCCATAATAATGATTCAGTCGATTATCCTGATTATGGGATTAAAGCTGGCCAAGCTCTTATGGCTGGTCAAGCTGATAAGGCTATAATCTTTTGTGGAACTGGTATCGGAATAAGTATTGCTGCTAATAAAGTCCCTGGTGTGAGAGCTGCTCTCTGCCACAATGTAGAATATGCTAAACTGTCCAGACAGCATAATGACGCTAATATTCTTGCTCTTGGTGGAAGATTTCTTGCTCCTGATCAAGCAAAAGATATTGTAAATGCTTGGCTAACCACAGACTTCGAAGGTGATAGACATCAAAAAAGATTAAATAAAATAAACGTATATGAGAGGAAACAATAATGAAACACATTAAGTCTTATGATCCTGAATTATTTGAAGCTATGAATGATGAATTAATTCGTCAAACCGAAAACTTAGAGTTAATCGCTTCTGAGAACTTTACCTCTATGGCTGTTCTTGAAGCTCAAGGTTCTGTTTTAACAAATAAATACGCTGAAGGATATCCTTATAGAGTATCTAAAAAAACTGGTAAAAGATCCTATAAACTTTACGGCCGTTATTATGGCGGTTGTGAAAATGTAGATATTGTTGAAAAACTAGCTATTGAAAGAGCTAAAGAACTTTTTGGTGCTGACCATGCTAATGTTCAACCTCATTCTGGTTCTCAAGCTAATATGGGAGCTTATTTTTCTGTCCTAAAACCAGGAGATACTATTCTTACTCTTGAATTATCTCATGGTGGTCACTTGACTCATGGTCATCCTCTCTCATTCTCTGGACAGCTTTATAATGTTGTTCATTATACTGTAGATCAAAAAACTGAAATGTTTGACTATGATCAAATCAGAAAATTAGCCTTAGAACATAAACCAGCTCTTATCGTGACTGGCGCTTCTGCTTATCCAAGAAAAATTGATTTCCAAAAATTCAGAGATATCTGTGATGAAGTCGGTGCTAAATTTATGGTAGATATGGCCCATATCGCTGGTCTTGTCGCAGCAGGTGTTCACGATAATCCTGTTCCTTATGCTGACTTGGTTACTACTACTACTCAT
This sequence comes from Cloacimonadales bacterium (SeqCode), assembly GCA_963663475.2. Taxonomy (GTDB): domain Bacteria; phylum Cloacimonadota; class Cloacimonadia; order Cloacimonadales; family JAFGVF01; genus JAEKNW01. Next base: position 1,181,114 of record CAXXJV010000001.1, read on the forward strand.
AAAACATTAAGAGGACCACGTTCTGGTCTAATTCTCTGTAAAGAAGAATATGCAGCTGCTGTTGATGCTAATGTTTTCCCTGGTATTCAAGGTGGACCACTAGAACATGTTATCGCAGCTAAAGCTGTTGCTTTCAAAGAAGCTTTATCACCAGAATTTAAAACTTACCAACAACAAGTTGTTAAAAATGCTGCTAGATTAGCTGAAGAACTAAAAAATAACGGTTTTGAATTAGTCTCAGGTGGCACAGACAACCATCTGCTTCTTATTAATCTTGGTGATAAAGACTCAGATAACCCTTCTGGAAAAGCTATGGAAGGTGCATTAGATAAAGCAGGTATCACTGCCAATAAAAATACTGTACCTTTTGATACTCGCTCTCCTTTCGTTGCTTCTGGCATCAGAATTGGTACTCCTGCAGTTACTACTCGTGGTATGAAGGAAGATGATATGAAAGCTATTGCTGATTTTATCAAAAGAGTATATGATAACCATAAAGATGAAGAGATGCTCGCAGAAATTAAAAAAGAAGTAAAAGAATTTACTTCAAAATTTCCACTCTACCCTGAACTGTTAAAATAATTATCAAAAAATTACTAGAAAAGAGCAGGTTTTTTGACCTGCTCTTTCTTATTTAAATAAATATTTTTTTACTGAATTAAAGTTTGGAACGCATCTTGCATATTAATATATTAGTTTTCAGAGTTAGTCACTCGAAAATCTTTAGCATTCTCCCCGGATGCTAAATTCTCTCAAATGTGCTTAGTGTGGGATTTACAGTTAAAGATAGTGTGGTGGTATCTTTAATGTGTAAATCCCTTTTTTATTATTATCCATATCTGATTTCTAATTGATGTAACTATCATAAATATAAAGAATTAAGTATCTTCTATTGCTGGTTGATAAATCACCTTTATACTATTAATAATTGCAGAGAACTTTTCATATTAATCTTCTTATGTAACTTGTATTAATCAGAACAATTTTTGCCAAAGATTTTTTACAAATAAACCACCTATCATGACTAAAATTATTAACTGTGTACTGTGTAAACATAGTAGATGATTGTATCATGTGTTTACTAAACTATGTTTACTCTTGTCTCTTTTGGATAAAACAAAGATATTAATCGATATAAAAATATTTAAAAAATGCAGAAATAAACTTTCCCTCTAATTGAGTATAAAAAAAATAACAAAAAAAATGCAAAAAAAGAAATTTTGCTATTGACAGAATTTTTTAATAGTTAGTAAAATGACACTGTAAAGATAAACACATAAAACTAAGTCAAAGGAGAATATATTATGAAGAAAAAGATGCTAACCTTAGTAGCTTTCTTAGTCGCTATTACCTCCATTTTTGCAGTATATGTAGAAATAGGAGATGGAGACACCACTACAAACTATATCCCTGCTTATGGGTATTATGATTATAGTTGGTCAAATTATATTTTAACTTCCGAGCAAATCGGAGACGCAATTGATATTAACGAAATTCAATTCAACGTTGGTAACACTCCAGCTAACTATGCTATGGAAAACCAACAACTTTATATGAAACTAACTACAGATACTGAAGTAGCTGTGGCTTATCCTGATCCTGAAAATAATGACTTTACTTTAGTCTTTAGTGGCTCAGTTACTTGGGATGGTGGCGGATGGCAAGGTGTAATCCTTGATACAGACTTCGCTTATGATGGTACATCAAACCTTCAAATAGTATGGGTAAATAATGACGGAAGTTATACCAACGGTTATCCAAACTTTTTAAAGACAGACACTGGAATCAATACTGCTGCCTACAAATATGCTGATGGTACTTTCCCTATAGTGGATGGAACTTCTGCTACTTACTATCCTAACACACGCTTAGGTTATACAGCTGAAGGTGCTCCTGGTTATCCAGTTCTTGTATCTCCAGTTAATAACTCTCTTAACAATGAACTTGATACTGAATTAGTTTGGACAAACGGTGAAAACACTGAATTCATCGATGTATATTTTTCTACTAATGAAGAAGATGTAGAAAATAATGAAGCTACTGCTCTTGTAGTTGACGGCCAATTAGTAAGCTCATTTGCTCCAACCTTAGAAAATGCAAGTGTTTATTACTGGAAGGTTGTTGCTTCTAACTCAACTTCAGAAATTGTGGTTGAATCAAATGTTTATGTGTTCTCAACAACTTATGGTTTAGCTGAAGTTCCTTATTCTCAAGGATTTGAAGATGTGGTTGCCCCTTCTTTACCTCTTGGCTGGATGGCATATCATGAAGGTACATCAAATTATTCATATGTTGATGTACTTGCAGGTCAAGCTTATGAAGGCGCTAATGCATTAAGAATTGGCAACAGCTCTGATGCTGAAGGTACTTATATTGCTGTTTTACCTCAAATTGAAAATATGGGTAACAGAATGAAGTTCTGGGCAAAATGTAGCAACGACCAAGCTCAAATCATGGTTGGTTACTTGACTGATGTATCTGACCCTGCTACTTTTACTGAAATTCAAACTGTTACAGTTGCTCCTGATTATGCTTACTCTGAGCATATTGTAGAATTAGAATTACCAAGAACCGTTAGATATCTTGCTTTCAAACATGCTAATGTTGGAACATATCATACTATCTATATTGATAATGTTATGATTGAAGAAATTCCTGAAAATGAACCTACTCCAGCAACTCTTTTAACTCCTATCGATGGGGCTACTGATGTTGCAATGAATGCTGAATTAACATGGGAATATGGCATGAATACCGTTGCTGTTAACCTTTATCTATCTGATGATATGGCTGACGTGGCTGATCTAGTAGCAGAAGCTATGGTTGTTGAAAATCAAGATATTACCTCATATACCGCTGATTTAGCTGAATGGACTACTTATTACTGGAGAGTTGGTTCACTTAACTCTACCGGTTATGAAGTTTTAAGCTCTATCAATTCTTTCACAACTGCTACTCCTGAAGGAACTATCCAAATTGGATCAGGTGCAGAAACAAATCAAGGTATGCCAATTGAACCTTTCTATGGTTATACTTATACACAAACAATCTACTCTCAAACTGATATTGACCTAGCTGGTGATATTCAAACTATCGCATGGCATTATAATGGTAATACTGCTTGGGGTCCAGATGATGTTAAAATCTATATGGCTCATACTAGTCTTGAAGCTTTCGATTCTACTGTAAGTTGGCTTGCTGCAGAAGACTTAACCCTTGTTTATGATGGAACTCTTTCTGTTCCTGCAGTTGATGGCTGGGTTCCTCTTACATTAGATACAGCATTTAGTTATAACAATACTGATAATCTTGTTATTGCTGTTGAAGAAAATACTCAAGGTTATCACGGTTCAGGTGATGAATTCTATAACACTGCTACAGAAGCTAATGTCTCAATTACTTATAGAAACGACTCAACAGATCCAGATCCTGTAAGCCCTCCTGAAGGAACTTTAAAGGCTTATTATCCTAACCTAGTTCTAGTTATGGAAGCTGGTGAAACTCCAATAGAATACCCAGCTCCAACCAACTTAATTGCTGAAATTGAAAATGAGAATGATGTTCACTTAACTTGGAATATGCCAATTCTTCCTGAAGAAGAAGGCCAATGGTTATGGCATGGTTCTGGTGTTTATGATGATGGTTTTGGTACTGGTACAGCCTTCTCTTATACTGGTGTTGTTAGATACGATGCTACAGATTTAGAGAATTATGGTGGATCAAATTTAACACAAGTTAAATTCTACCCTCGTAATGACCAGGCTACTTATACTTTGAAAGTATGGACTGGTGGCTCATATGATGGTTCTACATTTGTTCCTGGAACAGAAGTAGTTTCTCAAACAATAGATACAATCGAAACTTTCTCTTGGAATTTAGTTGAAGTTGATACTGATGTTACCTTAGCTGCTGGTGAAGAACTTTGGATTGGTATTGAAACTGTTACTCCTAATGGCTATCCTTTAGGTGTTGATGCTGGTCCTGCTGTTACAGGCAAAGGTGATTTAATCTTCTTTAATAATAGTTGGAATTTAATTTCTAATCTTAACAATGATAAAAACTTCCTCATTCAAGCTTATGTTGAGGGAGCAAGAATTAACTATAGAGACCCTCTTGAAATAACTGCTTATAACATTTATCGTAATGATACAGTTATTCAATCTATTGCTGATGCAAATGATACTACTTGGGTAAATACTAATGTCCCAAGTGGTGTATGGGAATACAAGGTAACTGCTCTTTATGGAACAGAAATGTCTGAACCTTCAAATGTTGTAATTGTGGATACAACACCTCCTGTATATAACCCTCCAACAAACTTCACAGCTGTTATTGTTGATGAATTTGATGTCCAAATTAACTGGGATGCTCCAGCTGCTAGAAATAGATCTAATGCTCGTGCTGAATCTATGTTCGGACTTGCAAGTAGAGAAGAAATATCTAGAAACTTAATTGGCTATACTCTTTACCGCGATGATGCTATACTAGCAGAAGTTGGTACAGATGTTATGTCTTATTTAGATGAAGACCTTGATTATGGTACTTATCAATATAAAGCAGTTGCTAACTATGATGCAGCCGATTCTGATCCAACTCCAGTTGTGACAGTAGTTATTGAAGAAGTAGAAGAAATACTTCCTCCAGAAAACTTAACAGCTTCAGTAAATGAAGATGATATTACTTTAAACTGGTTAGCTCCAGGAGATACACCTGAAACAATGAATGAAAGTTTCGAAAATGGCTTCCCTCCAACAGGTTGGTCTGTAGATGTTACTAACACTACTGAGTCATGGGCTCAATACGAGACAGTATCATTCTCTTCTGGTGATATTGTTCCTACTGATGGAACTTATCAAGCTGGTGTTATGTGGGATTATGGTGCTCAAGATGAATGGTTGATGACTGGTGAAATGACTGGCCTTACTGGTCTTACATTTGATTTCTATGGCCAATATGGTTCAGAATATGGTGATAACTATTATGTGAAAGTCTCTACAGATGGTGGAACAAACTGGACTCCTGTCTGGAATGCTTCAGATTTACCAGCTGGAGAAAACTATTATGAAACACCTGTTTCAATAGATTTATCTACTTATGCTACCATGCCTATCCATGTTGCCTGGAACTTCGTTGACGGAGATGGCCAAGGTCTCTGGTATGCTACCTATATTGATAATATAATGTTTGAAACTTCTGTAGCTACTAGAACTATTAGAGGTCAAGAACTTGTAAGCTTTAGTAAAGCTTTACCTGCTCCTCAAGTTAGAAATAACAGAGATCTTACAGGTTATAAAGTCTATAGAGATGGAACTGAAATAGCTAGTGTAGCTGCTGATGTTCTTACATATCTTGATGCTGACTTAGAAAATGCTACTTACGAATATTATGTAACAGCAATGTATGGTGACCAAGAATCAGAAGCTTCAAATACTGTTTCTGCAACAGTTAATGTTACTATTCCTGGTGATTATCTCATAGAAGATGGTTTTGAAACATATACAGACTTCGCTTTAGAAGCTGCTCCATGGACTTTAATTGATGGCGACCTTTCAGGTACTTACTCAATTACTAACACTACTTGGGCAAATGCTGAAGCTCCTCAAGCTTATATTGTTTTCAATCCTTCAACAACTACTCCTCCATTAACAGATGCTGCATATGCTGCTCATGAAGGTGATAAATATATGGCTGCTTTTGCTTCAACTACACCTGCTAACAACGATTGGATGATTACTCCTGAATTTACTTTAGGTGACTCTGGTACTTTCCACTTCATGGGTAAATCAATCACTGATCAGTATGGTCTTGAAAGATTCAATGTTCTAGTTTCTACTGGTTCAACTAATCCTAATGACTTTACTTCTATCTCAGGTGATACTTATGTAACTGCTCCTACAAGTTGGACTCAATTCTCTTATAGTTTAGATGATTATGCTAACCAAAATATTAGAGTTGCTATCCAATGTGTATCACATGATGCATTCATCTTCATGGTTGATCAGGTTCAGATTGAAGCTCCTGGTGGAACTCCTAATAATCCTGAAGTTACTCCTGTAATTTCTCAACTCATTGGTAACTACCCTAACCCATTCAACCCTGAAACAAGTATTGCTTTCTCAACAAAAGAAAATGGTCCTGTATCTATTGATATCTACAATGTTAGAGGTCAAAAAGTAAGATCACTTCTTAATGAAAATAAAGAAGCAGGAAACCACACTGTTGTTTGGAATGGTAAAGATGATAATGGTAAGAATGTTGCTTCTGGTGTATTCTTCTACAGAATGAAATCAGGAAAATATTCTTCAACCAAGAAAATGATTCTTATGAAATAGTATTACTGGTAAAGCTTGCATTTAGTAAGCAAACCTGTAATAGAAATATATAAGCCCTGCGAAAGCAGGGCTTTTCAATTATCTGGGATTATCAGGAACATCTTAACTGACATTAAGGGTATTGAAGAAAAAAACAAAAAATAAATGTTAAGACATTAAATGGCTTAATCTTCTGTTATATAATAATATATAAAGTTATACCTAAGGTATTTAAAAATGACTAAAAGAAGTAATCATTGACATTATTACTGGCCTTTCCAATATTGACTTACATGCTAACCTTGGCTATAGAAGCCAACAAAATTATCTAAGGAGAAAAAGTATGAAAAAAACTATGCTTATGCTAGTGTTGATGATTTTAACTATTACATCTTCATTCGCCGTTTTCGTAGAAATCGGTGAAGGTGGATCAACCTCAAATTATATACCATTTTATGGTTTATTTGATTATAGTTGGTCATCATTTATAATTGATGGAGAGGATATTGGTTCTGCTATAGAAATCAATGAAATCCAATTTAACATTTCTAATACACCAAGTAATTATGAAATGATTGATCAAAAAGTTTATATTAGACATACTACTGAAACTGAAGTTTCATTAGCTTATCCAAATCCTGAAACCAATGGTTATACCTTAATTTATGATGGTCCAACTACATGGAATCAATCAGGATGGCAAGGTATTACTCTTGATCAAACTTTCGCTTATGATGGCACTTCAAACTTAGAAATTGTTTGGGAAAATCATGACGGAACATATGTGAGTGGTTATCCTATATTCGTTACTACTCCAACCGAAACTAATGTATCTTGTTACAAATATGCTGATGACGACTTCCCAACTGAAATAGGAACTCATCAAACTTTATATCCAAATATAAGATTAGGTTATGCAATGGAGGGATCTCCTGCTCTTCCTGTTTTAGTAAATCCTGCTAATGATTCATTTGGTAATGCAACTGAACTTACACTTGAATGGCAAATCGATGAAAACACTACTGATGTAGATGTTTACCTTTCAACTTTAAGAGCTGATGTTGTTAATGAAGTGGAATCTGCTAGAGTAGTTTCAGGTCAGTTAGTTGAATCTTTTGCAACAAGCTTAAATAGCGGATCAAGTTATTTCTGGAAAGTAATAGCAAATAATACTTCTCTTGACATCAGTGTTAGTTCACCAGTGTGGCAATTTGCTACAGAACTAGGTGAAATTACATTACCTTACTCAAACGATTTCGAAGAGTTAACACTTGCCGAAACTTTACCTTTAGGCTGGTCATCTTTCTTTAGCTCTACTAGTGAATATGCTCAAGTAGGTGCTTATGCTGATGCTGCTTATGATAGTGAAATGGGTATTAGGTTATATAACAGTGATGATCTTTCAGCTGAACTTATAATTGTTACTCCTCAAATTGAAACTAGTGGTGCTAGAATCAATATGATGGCTAAAGTTACTTCAGCTAGTGAAGGGGATCTTCTACTTGGTTATCTTACTGATATCAATGATTCTTCTACTTTCACATTGATAGAAGCTGTAGATTTAACAAGTGAATTCGCTAACTATAGAATTGCTCTTCCTGATGGCGAAAATTATCTTGCGTTTAAACATGCAGTTACTGGAACCTATAAAAATATCTATCTTGATGATGTAATTATTGAAATGACTCCAGCAAATGAACCTGTGGCAGCAACTTTAGTTGCTCCAGAAAATACCCAGACAAATGTTGCTGTTGATACAGAATTAGAATGGGTTAATAATGAAAATACTTCTACTGTAGATGTTTATTTATCAGAAAATCTATCTGATGTCGAAGATAAATTAGCTTCTGCCAAAGTTGTGGATAATCAGAATGTTACTACTTATTCAACAGATTTAGAGACTTTTAAAAGTTATTATTGGATGGTAGTTGCTAAAAATGCTGATGGTCTTACTGTTGATTCTGAGATTTATAGTTTTACTACTGCTCTTGAAGAAGGATTAATCTTATCTGGATATGGTGTTGCAACTTCTGGTAACTTGCCTATCAATCCTTTCTTTGGTTATACATATTCCCAGGTTATCTATGCTGCGGATTTATTTGATGGACAAACTGGAGCAATTGAAAGTATTGCTTATGAATATAACGGAAATTCAGCTTTTACTGATGATATAGTTATTTATTTAGCTACAACTTCATTAGATTCATTCACTGAAACTACCGATTGGTTACCTGCTTCTGAATTAACTGAAGTATATAATGGTAGTCTAACTACTACTGAGGAAGCTGGATGGATTACTATCACATTTGATACACCTTTCAATTATGATGGTTCTGCTAATTTAGTAGTTGCTGTTGAAGAAAACACTGATGGTTATCATGGTAATAGTGATAAATTCTTTGGCTATGAAACTGCTGTTAACGTAGCTTTAAGACACACTAGTGATTCTGTTAATGCTGAACCTACTGACCCTCCTGCTGGTTCTTTAGTGTCTTACCAACCAAATACTATTTTTGCTTTTGGTCAAGAAGTTACTCCACTTCCTGTAGTTACTGATTTAGCCGCTTCTGTAGTTGAAAATGATGTAACTCTTACATGGACTGCTCCTGAAGCAGGTGAAAACACTATCGTAGAATATCAAATCTTCAAAGATAACAGCCAAATAGCTACTAGTGAAGATTTAACCTATACTGATGCTGATTTAGCTGATGGAACTTATGAATATGGTGTAAAAGTTGTTTATTCTGAAGGTACTTCTGCAATGTCAAATCTTGTAGAAGCTACTATCTCAACTACTCCTATCGAAGTTGAAGCTCCTCTTAACTTAACAGCTAGTGTATCAGGTCAAGATGTTACCCTAAACTGGTTAGCACCTGGAACAGAAATCCCTGATGAAATTACTGAAGGCTTTGAAGAATCATTCCCTCCAACAGGTTGGTCTGTACAAGCCACTAACACTACTTCTTCTTGGGAACAGTTTGAAACTGTAGCTTTTGAAACTGGTGATGTAGCTCCAACTGAAGGTTCTTACCAAGCTGGTGTTCAATGGGATTATTCAGCTCAAGATGAATGGTTAGTTACTTCTGAAATTTCTAATGTTACTGATTTAACATTTGATTATTATGGTTCTTTAGGTTCTACTTATGGTGATAACTACTATGTGAAAGTATCTACTGATGGTGGTAACAACTGGACTCCTATCTGGAATGCTTCTGATTTTGCTGAAGGCAATAATTATTATGAAACACCTATCTCTATTGACTTATCTGCTTATGCTTCTGAAACAATTAATATTGCTTGGAATTTTGTAGATGGTGATGGTCAAGGTTTATGGTGGACTACATTCATTGATAATATTGTATTCTCTTCTAATGGAAGAACTTTAGCCTTTGATGCTTCTGAATTAAAAGCATTCTCTAAAGCTGAAAAAACTCTTTCAACTTCTAGAATTACAAGAAATAGAATCGCTAAAGATCCTAACTATGTTGCTACACGAAATACTCGTGAATTAACTGGTTATAAAATCTATCGTGATGCTAGTGAAATAGCTACTATCTCTTCTGACCTATTAACATATACTGATGAAGAACTAGACTTTGCTAACTATGAATACTACGTAACTGCTATTTATACTGAAGGTGAATCTGATCCTTCTAATACTGTTACTGTTTCAGTTATTGATCCTGCAACTACCTTACCTCCAATGAACCTCACAGCTGATGTTAATGGCACTGATGTTGCACTTGCTTGGGAAGAACCACTTGATTTATCTGAAGGTGCTTGGTTATCAAAAGGTGCTGAAGATAATAATGACGGTATCGGTGTTAACGGACCTGCAGAATTTGGCGTAGCTCATAAATATACTCAAGACGAACTTGCAATCTACCAAGGCTTATATATTAATACAATTAAGTTCTTCCCTCGTGAAGCTACTGCAACTTATACTGTTTCAGTATGGGGTGGAGCAACAGGTCAAGACCTTCTTTATAGTCAAGTTGCTTCTGATTTCGTTAATGAAGCTTGGAATGAACACCAATTAACTACACCTGTAGCAATCCCTGCTTCTGGTCCTCTTTATATTGGTTACATGGTTGATACCCAAGTTGGTTTCCCTGCTGGTTGTGATGCTGGTCCTGCTGTTGCTGGTGGAGACCAAATCCACTTTGTTGGCGAAGCATGGGATGCTCTTTCAGCTGTAGCTACTCCAAACATTAACTGGAATATTCAAGCATTTGTTTCACCTGAAGGTGCAGACAGAGCTATGGTAAGACCTCTTATTTTAGCTAAAAAAACTCTTAATACTTCTGCAAGTATTACAGACTTAAGAGCTGGAAACTTAAATCCTGTAGTTACAAGTAGATTTAATATTGATAGAGATGTTACTGCTTATAAAATCTACCGTGATGCTACTGAAATAGCTGAAGTTGCAGCAGATGTCTTAACTTATACAGATAGCAATCTTGACAATGGTACTTACTCTTACCATGTTACTGCTATGTATGGCCAAGCTGAGTCATTAAACTCTAACTCTGTTACAGTAACTGTTAATAATTCAAACCCTGATGATGTTATTATCTCAGATTCTTTTGAAAACTATGCAGACTTCTCTATGCAGTTTGGTGATTGGACTCTTGTTGATGGTGATTTAGCTCCTACCTATGGATTTAGTGGAACAAGCTTCCCTAATGCTGAATCTATGTTTGCTTACTTAGTATTCAATCCTGCTTCAACAACTCCTCCACTAGAAGATGAAGCTTACCAAGCTCCTGATGGAAGCAAATATCTTGCTTCTTTCGCTGCTACTACACCTCCAAACAATGACTGGTTAATTTCACAACCATTCACTCTTGGTGATCAAGGTGAGATTAACTTCAAAGCTAAATCAATTACTAACCAGTATGGTTTAGAGAAATTTAATGTGCTTGTATCAGATGGTTCAACTAACCCTAACGACTTTACATCAATCTCAGGTGCTACACCTGTGGAAGCTCCTATCACATGGACTAGTTATATGTATGGTTTAAATGACTATGCTAACCAAACCATTAGAGTTGCTATCCAATGTGTATCAAATGATGCATTTGTATTCATGCTTGATGATTTAAAAATCGTTTCTGCTGGTGGAACTGACAATGATGATCCTACTGCTCCTGCTCTAACTACAGCTTTAAATGGTAACTATCCTAATCCTTTCAACCCAGAAACTACTATTTCTTATTCAGTTGAAAAAGCAGGAAAGGTTACTCTTGAAGTTTATAATATCTTAGGACAGAAAGTAAGAACTCTTGTTAATGATACTAAGGATGCAGGTTCTCATAATGTAGTATGGAATGGTAAAGACCAAGCTGGGAACAATGTTTCTTCTGGCGTTTACTTCTACCGTATGAAAAATGGAAACTATTCTAAAACTAACAAAATGATATTAATGAAATAAAACTGACAAGGCTTGCCTTTGCAGGCATTTCAGGAAAAATAATACTAAAGCCTCGCTAATGCGGGGCTTTTTTAATGCAGATAACATCATATATATACCCTAGACTTATTAGGCTCAAGTTCAAGTCTGGTGGGAATAATCCCAGATAATGCAATAGATCTTTGAGAATAGCTCTATTGCACCATTTGGGTTTAATAAATATAAATAGGTTAGTAAAAAAAATAGCTTGACTAATAGTGCGAAATCGCATTTCTATCTAAGTGAGCGTAAAGTTAAGAGGAGTTACAATGAAGGATTTGTTATCTAAAATAAAAAGTGATAGTAGATATGAACAGTTTGATACATTTACTAAGATTTTTACAAAATGTTTTGAAGAAAGAAATATGGAAATCAAAACATATTTTGAAGAGTTTTTACTAAAATGGAATGAGTACCTAAACTTTGAATCTAAACCAAACAAACAAATTAAGAATATTATTAGTGCTAACTTTGAGTTATTTTTCAGATTTATTAGAGCATCAAATAATATTGATTGGTTTAACGAATATTTACCTGTTTTCTTAGAAAATGAAAAGTATTTGACTGGCTACTTTTATTTAGCTAATATATATGACTATTTTGGCTATTTAATGTGGTTAAAACATGATATTGAAAGAGGTGTTGAATACCTGCTAAAAGCTTTAGATATTGCCAATAAGTATTGCAAGCCAGATGAAATACCAGGAAGATACACTAACTTAGGCTATCTTTATGAAGTAGTTGGAGACCTAGACAAAGCTGAGTATTATTATAATGAAGGATTAGATTTTGCTCTTAGATATAATTCTATTAATGCTCTAAAACTTGCTTATAATGCTATGGGTAGGTTATATATAAGTAAGAATTTATTTGAAAAAGCTATAGACTATCTTGAAGATTCTTTAAGCTTGTATGAAAGAGAACAGGATATTGATAGAATAGCAGTTATTAATAACTTAGCCATGTGCTACAGAACAATTAATCTTACAGATAAAGCAAAAGATTTATACCATGAAATTGATAAAGAATGGATATTACAGAGAGATCCCGAACTCTATTTTGCTGTTCAAACTAATCTTGGTAATTTGCTAGTTGCTTATAATGATTATGAAATTGCTGAAGAAAAGTTCCTCAAATCTTTAAATTTTGCTCAGAAAGTGAAAGCAATTGACCAGGTAATTAGTCTCTATGTAAGCTTAGGGGATTTGTATAGTAAGACAGATAGAACTGCTCAAGCTTTAAGTATTTTAGATGAAGCTCTTGAGTTAAGTAAAGAATTAAAAAATTATAGGATATCAAAATCTATTTATCTCAAGTTAGCTGAAATTGATATGATGGAAAATAATTATCATGATGCTTTATTACATTTAGAAAAACTTCTTGATATTGCTAAGGCTGTCAAAAATACTCAACTCCACATTAGAACCCTTAAGAAACAAGCCTATTGCTATGAAAAGTTAGGTGATTTTAAGAAAGCTTATTCTTGTTTAAATTCATCTGAAGAATTACAAGAAGAAATCAGTGATATTGAAAAACGAGAGAAGAGAAAAGAAGAACTCAAATTAGTGGGTAATTCGGTTAGGAAACATTTCATTTTTCAGAGTAGTAATTCTCTCATCTCTAGGGAATTATCAGCAAAAATTGGAGTAAATTTACTTGGTACTGATCCTTCAATGAGAAAGGCAGTTAGCAAGGCTCTTTTAGCTTCCACAAATTCTGAGGCAAGTATTTTAATCAAAGGTGAATCTGGTACTGGTAAAGATATTATTGCTAGAATTATTCATTATTCTAGTTCCAGGCAAAATAATCCTTTCATCCCAGTGAATAGTGGTTCATTTTCACCTGGTATAGTTAACTCTGCTCTCTTTGGTCATAAAAAAGGTGCCTTTACAGGGGCTGTATCTGATTATGTAGGTTATTTTGAAGCAGCAAATAAAGGGACTGTTTTCATGGATGAGATAGGAGAGATGCCACAAGATATTCAAATAGCTCTTCTACGTGTTTTGGAAGAGAAAAAGATTACCCCCTTAGGATCAAGTAAGCAAATACCCGTTGATTTTAGACTTATCTCAGCCACAAATAGAGATTTAGACAAAGAAATTAAACAAGGTAAGATGAGATTAGATTTTTTAAATAGAATAAATACTCTAGAAATATGCATTCCTCCCTTGAGAGAAAGAAAAGATGATATCCCTATTTTAATAGATGCCTTTATTGAAGAGATTTCTATGCGAGTTAAAATTAAGAAACCTCAACTATCAATCCCTGCTTTAAAACTTCTCATAGACTATGATTACCCAGGAAACGTAAGAGAATTGAAAAATATGATTGAAAAATTAATCATTTTTAATAATAAATGCGAGATAAATCCTGATGATGTTTATAACTTAAATATGAATATGACTAGCAAGAATACTACAAAAACATCCCAATCAACTTTGCATTTAGAGACTCTTGAAAAACAAGCAATCTGTAAAGCTATGAAGGATTGTCACAATATTAAAACAGATGCAGCTAAACTCTTGGGTATCACGGTTTATGCCTTAAGAAGAAGATTAGAAAAATATAATTTAGATTAAAGCTAATAATGTAGTAGATCTTTGCGAATAGCAGAATCTTCTTTTGCAAAAGTAAGCTACATAGTTTTCAGGAATATATATATTATATGCCTTCAACTTCTGTAACTTATTTTGCTAAAAGAGTCTAGCACTCTTCACCTGTGATACCTAGCTTAAGCCAAGTACTATCAAAGTTCTACTGCACTACTCGGTTAAACCTCATTGTTTTAAAACTAGAAAAGGCCCTGAAAATCAGGGCCTATATTGTTTATTTCTTACTTGTTAGGTAAGCTATTTCATTAATACCATTTTCTTCATTTCAGTTTTTTCATCACTACTTAACTTATAGAAGTAAAGTCCTGAAGATACTTGATTACCATTCATATCTTTACCTTGCCACACATATGAGTGATTTCCTGCTTGTAAACTACCTTTTACAAGTGTATTAACAAGTTGACCTTTAACATTATAGATGCTAAGATTGACATTACTAGCTTTATTCATATTAAAGCTAATAGTAGTTTCAGGATTGAAAGGATTAGGATAGTTTTGTCTCAATTGCATAGAAGGCATTGCTACATTGTTATTATCAATATTTGGAGTAGCAGTAGCAAAATCAATATCGATTGCAGCATACATCATTCTTCCACCAGTAGCTTGGCCAATACCTTGTTCTGAAGAACCAAATGTTTCGTCATCTAAGTACATAAAATGTAATCTTCCGATAGGACCAGTTCCTGTAGGTGATTGAACATATTCTATTTTATTAGTTGGGTAAACAAAAGTAGGGATTTGACCATCTAACTCTGGTATTTCAACACCATTTAGTGAGAATGGTTCTGACCAAGTTGCACCATTATCAGCAGATACAGAAACCATAGTTTCTAAGTTTTGAGCCCAATCTTCTAGTTCAGGATATGAATCAGGGGTCTTATTATAATTACGAGCTTTTTGTGTGTCATGCCAAATCATTGCCATCATACCCATTTCATTGGCATCAGTAATTCTAATATGATTAAGATGGAAGAGAGCGGCTTCCTCAGCAGCATCTTCATCCCAGTAAGGGAAAGGCCACATAGTTGAGAGAAGAGGCATACCCCAGTAATCTGTATCAGCAGGAGTAACTCCATCATCTACATTATCCCAAGTACCATCATCAGCTATCTCATCAGTAATACCATCACCATCAGTATCCCACCAAAGCCAAGGAACTTCAGTACTTACACCTTCAGTGTTTCCTGTAATATCAAAGACTCTTTGTTCTGTTTGAGGATAAACTTCATTAACTAAAAAAGTATTGTCTGCAGGATTAAAAATCACTGTTTTAATAACATGCAGAGCAGGGTAATATCCACCTTGATAATTTTTTAAAGTATAGAGGGCTGGCATATGAATTCTGCCATGAGCATCAACAGATAAATTGAAATGACTTGATTGACCGATTCCAATGTACATATCTTCATCAGAAAAATCATCTTGATCAGTATCAAAGTATTCTTCAGTCATTTCAGTACCTTCATGGAAACCTGTTGGATTGATATAATTTGGATTATAGCCATCGAAAGTGTCCCATAAAGAATATCTTTCCCATTGACCTTGGCCATAGTTATCACAAACAAATACATCTAAAGATGGTTCGTTAATACTTGGGTCATCTACACCAGTTCCTTCAGCAGCA
Organism: Cloacimonadales bacterium (SeqCode); assembly: GCA_963663475.2. Classification (GTDB taxonomy): domain Bacteria; phylum Cloacimonadota; class Cloacimonadia; order Cloacimonadales; family JAFGVF01; genus JAEKNW01. The sequence goes on from CAXXJV010000001.1 coordinate 1,197,113, forward strand.
ATATGATAACCAATGTAATATAGTTTATCATCAATTACTTTGAATGACATGAAAGGTCTTCTCCAATAAGTTGTTGATACATTCCATTCATCTAATTCAGGTATGCTTGTTGATTCCCAGTTTGTAGGGTTGAATGTTTGATATTCAATCTCAGATTCTAAGAAATCATGGTAGATGATAAGTATATTCTCAGCTGCAGCAGAACCAGCTGACCAGCCATTTCTAGCTGCTACATAAACTCTTTGGTAGCCTTCTTGGGGAGAAGGACCTATTTGTACTGAAGGCCAGTTAAACTCATTATCATCATATTCTACACCATTGACTTCAATAGTTGTTGGAGAATCGATAATAGTAAATAAACTAGAGTTTTGATTAAGAGAAATACCACCAATAACAGCATCATATCCTAAGCCTACTTCCCATTGAGTATCTGAGGCATCCCAATTACCATGATAAGCAAAGATAGGTCGTCCTGCTGCAGTTAATCCTAAACCTGCATAACCTTCAATGATATCAACAGGATTGAAAGTTGAGTTTGTTTGGACAACACCTGTTTCATCAATAAATGCTTTATAGACTCTACGTGTAGAGCTAGCTGTAGCTTTACCATGATAGATAATCCAGTTACCTTTAACTCCACCATTAGCTGAAAAATCAGCCATCATCATAGGTATAGCACCATATGTGCCAGGAAAATAATCATAATAGTTATCCATTATGTTAACAGGATTAATGGCAAATTCGAAAGGAGTTTCATAACGGTTGTCAGATTGATATGGCTTTAAGCCAATTTCATCAAGTTTAATACTTTTTAAAGGGGTGTTAGGTACAGCAAATAAACTTATAGCTAACAACGTGAGCAAAGTAATAATCATAAACTTCTTTTTCATAGTTCCTCCACTATTTAAGGTTTGTTATCTTAGATAAGTTAAATAATTATACCTATAATATAGTATAATTACTATCGTATCTATTATTATCTCTTAGTATATAATTAACATTATATGATATAAAAAATATGTCAAGTGATTAAAATGATTTATAAGCGGTATTACAAAATATATTAATTGAATAGTTACTCTGGCTTACTCAAATACAATATGACTTATCTTACAAAACTTTTTTTAAAAGTCAGTTTTGCTAAAATCTACAAGATTTAAAGTAGAGATGTAGTTTTAATTGCCTTTCATCCTTCCTTGAAAATTTTGGCTCAAGTTCAAGTCTGGTGGGAATAATATAGGAAAATGAGAATATTTCATTACTATATTGATTCATCAAAAATCCCTGAAAGGGATAAAATAATTTAGCCCAGGGTAAGATGCTAAAAGTATCGCAAGCCTGGGTAATGATGACTTGCCCAAAGGTCTACTGCACTATTTGTGTTAAACTTACATACTAGTTAGATTAGACAAAGAAATATAGTTTCCACTCAACTTGGGAGAGAATCAGAAATATCTGTTTTCATGTAAGTCTGTTATTTATAGCAGTGAGTTTGATAAGTAGGATAAAAGAAAACAACTCGAGTAGAGGAGACTCGAGTTGATTCTGTTCATTATTCTGGAAGGAATGAACATTAAGTGACTATTTATATAGGGAAAATTTATTTTAAAAGTATCATTTTCTTAGACTTAGTAAATTTACCATTTTTCATTCTATAGAGATAGATACCAGATGATACACTTTTGTTATTACTATCTTTTCCATCCCAAATCACACTATGCTGTCCAGCTTCAAGCTTCTTATCAATAAGTGTTCTGATTTTCTGTCCTTTGATATTGTAGATAGAAATTTCTACTGGACTTTGATCTTTCAGAGAAAAACTAATTCTGGTTTGTGGATTGAAAGGATTAGGGTAATTACCAATCAGAGAAACATCTGCTACATTAGCTATTTCATCGGCATTAGGGGTAAGGGCATTATAGAAGTTAGCAGTTCTACCTGGATTACCACGATGCATAATCCAATTAGAATAACCGTTTCTCTTGAGGTCTAATAGTCTTAATTCAGTAACAGTTGAAACAACTAAATCTAAATCCCCATCATTATCAATATCACCCAGAGCAGGTGAAACTTTAAGATTATCATTCAAATCAATAGGGAAATTACCAGCTTCTAGACCATTGTGATTAATAGCATGAAGCATACCAGAAGTGTCGCCAAAAATAAGACATAAGCCTTGGCCGTCTAAGTCTGACAGAAGAGGCAATCCTTCAATATAAGTGTTAAGATTAAGTGGGAAGTTAAGTAATTCTGAGCCATCTAATGATAAGGCATGTACCATACCTTCATAGGTGGTGAAAAGTAGCTCTTTGTTACCGTCATTATTAAAATCGGCAAATAATATATCTTGTTTAATAGCACCATCCATATCAAAAGTATAAGCAATTGTTCCATCATGGTTGATAATCTTTATGATACCTTGGGCTGAAATTGTGGAAATAATCTCAGGGTAGAGGTCATCATCAATATTAGTAATAAGTGGGGCAAATTCAGTATTAGCTCCTAAGGCAAAAGGGAAACCGTTGATGTTTTCTTGACTTTGATAATCAATAACTAACAAGTTACCTGATATAGATTGTAAGATAATTTCTTGATTACCATTTAAGTTAATATCACCTGCAGCTATATTAAAAATGAAGTTACCAGGGAATTCACATGGATAATTAGGAAATTCATTTCCTTGACCATCAAGTACATGAATTTTGCCATTTAATGTGCAAATTACCGCCTCTAATGTACCATTACCATCAAGGTCAGTTATGAGTGGGTTTGCCTTTACCATCTGATTATCTAAGGAAATAGGTCCCCATAAAATTGAACCATCACCAGAGATTGCAAAAGCTTCTTTATTATTAGTAACAGCAACAATATCTTCAATATTATCATTATTTAAATCTCCAACTGCTAAAGGAAGAGAAATAGCTGAGTTTAAATTAATAGGGAAACCACTTAGAAAGTTCTGTTGATTATCTAAGACGTTCACATTTCCTTCAATATCACCAAAAATAACTTCATTTATGTTATCATTATTAATATCCATTATAATGGGAGAAGAAAGGGTTTGACCAGTTAATTCAAATGACCAATCAGGGTAATTCAAGGACAGATTGCTTTCAAAAGGAATTTCAATACTGTAAGGAATTTCTGAGTCAAGATTAGCTTCAACATATAGTTTGAACTCTATGGGTTGGGTTGACATGTTAGAGCTAGTATTGAATGTAAATGGAGAATCTGTATTCCAGACAGAAGCTCCTGAAGCTATGTTACCTAAACTTGCCACAGAATCTTGAATTACCACACCTGCTTGATCACATCTTAGATAAACATTCGTGTTATTTGAACTAGCCCAGGCAAGACCAGTATTGATATCTAAATAATTTGTTAGTTTAACTTGGAGAGAGATAGTTTCTCCTGGATTAGCTATTCCATCTCCGTCGCCTTCAATTTCTGTTATGGCCTTATCTTCTATAATCATATTGGGAATCTTGTCATAAAGAACTGCTGCAAAAGCATTAATCCTTCCAGCTCCTAATTTCCCCGCATAATCAGGGTTAATATCATCAATATAATCAGCAGTATTTTCAATTCTTTGACGGATTTGAGTGTTAGTAAAATCTGGATTCACTGCCTTTACTAAGGCTGCTATACCACAAACAATAGGAGATGCCATTGAAGTACCTTGGGCATTATCATAGCCATCGTTTTCAATAATAGTAGATTTAATCTCTGTTCCTGGAGAACTAATATCTATAGGGTCTCCATATTCTGAGAATGAGGCTTTCTCATCATTTCTATCAGTAGCTGCCACATTGAAAGCATTTGGACAATCAGATGGGGCATCAATATAACTAGAATTGTGTTCTATATTACCATTTCCTGCAGCTACAACAACTAAAGAACCATAATTAGTTGCATAGTTAACATAGGTGTTGGCATAAGATAGATTATAAGTTTGACCACCCCAAGAGGCATTAATAATATCCGCTCCCATATCAGCAGCATAGACCATCTGTTGATAGCCATGAGGATTACCATTACTATCTTGGTTATCAGGTGCACCTTGCATATTTAATAGTTTTGCATTAAATGCTGGCCCAACAGTTCCTAAATTGTTATCACCAACTGCACTTGCACAACCAGCAACATGGGTACCATGATAGTTATAATTCCAATTTTGGAGAGGATTATTATCGTTATTAACAAAGTCCCAACCCATTACATCATCAATCTTGCCATTTCCATCATTATCAATACCATCACCTGTAAAGGTTCCATTAAGCCAATCTATACTAACACCAGCCATCTCTCCTTCATTTAACCAGATATTCTCTTGCAAATCAGGATGGGTCCATTTTATTCCAGAATCAGAAATACCAATAAGAACATCTGAGGCATCTCTTACAAAATCCCAGACCTTTTCAGTTTCAGTTTGAGTAATGTACCAAAGACTTTCATAGAGACTATCGTTAGGAGTGTATTTATTTCTGTTAATAGTAACATAATCAGCCCATAGAATATCCTTGCTTGCTCTCAATGAATTCAGGGCTTGCTCAATTTTCTTATTATCTTTAATAGTTACCTTATAAATAGCTTGTATATAGGAACCATTATCATTCCATTCTTTATGCTTAACGAAAGGACAATCTTGCTTGATTCTCACGATTTCATAGTCTTTAGCTACTTTATTAAAAGATTGAATGTTAGTAGTTACAATATCATTATCATAAGCAACTTCAATAATGCCATCTTGATTTCCAATAGCTGATAATTCGAAACAGACCATGATATTATTTTCTTCAAAGACATCTTTAACAAACCTGTCTGCTTGTAATAAACAAAGAGATGCTATTAAAATAATAGCAAGCAAAAATTTTTTCATAATATATCTCCTAAACTTTTTTAATGTACTTAGTGTGAACTTATATTAAAAAAATAAAAGTTCAATTAAATTTTAAATATGATAGATGCATTTATAATACCAAGAGTATAAAAATAGATTTAAAAGATATAAAAAAGATGATGAATTGCAAAAAATCAAACCTGAATGTTAAAAATTTTTCTTTTCTACTTTCTATGTAAGTCAATAAGTATATGTAAAAATGAAAATTATGTATATCTAGTGTACATAAACTAATTAGCCTATGTAAGTTGTGTTTACATGAAATCCCTGATTATGCTGAGTCTCATGACCAACTATATTTTTTCACCAAATAATAACATTATTACTTATTTCATCCTTAATCCTTCCTTTACAGTCTTTCGATGAAAGTCGGCTTTTCATCGAAAGACTGTAAAGGAAGGATTAAGGATCTTACCCTAGTGACTGGCATTAAACCCAATAATGCAGTAGACCTCTGAGAATAGCAGAATCTTCTTTTGCAAAAGTAAGCTACATAGTTTTCAGGAATATATATATTATATGCCTTCGAATTCTGTATGCTATTTTGGTAAAAGAATCTGCCCTCTTCACCTGTTATACCTAGTTTTAGCGAAGTATTACTAAAGCTATACTGCACTATTATGGATAAAAGAAACCCCTCACAGGAAATCATCTGAGAGGGGAAAAAGGAGTAAAGGTCTAAAATAGACCGCTAATATTACCATCTTCATCAATATCCATCTTTTCAGCAGATGGACTTTTAGGTAAACCAGGCATGCGCATAATATCTCCAGTAATAGGAACCAAGAAACCTGCTCCTGAAGAGATAATAATTTCTCTAACAGTAACAAGGAAATCTTTTGGTCTTCCTAGGAGAGCTGGATTATCTGAAAGGGATTTCTGAGTTTTGGCTATACATATTGGCAGTTTATCATAACCATGTTTAGCAATTTGTTTGAGGGTTTTCTTTGCTTCAGGAGAGTAATCTACAGCTTCAGCTCCATAGATTTCATGGGCAATTTTGAATATTTTATCCTTAACAGGATCTTTCCAGTCATAGAGATTATTCAATCTACAAACATCAGATTCAATCATGTTAACAACTTTTTGGGCTAAGTCAATACCACCTTGACCGCCTTTAGTGAAGAACTCAACAACAGATACATCAAAGCCAAGTTTTTCAACAAAGTCTTTTACTATATTGATTTCTTCTTCAGTATCAGTGGCAAATTTATTGATGGCAATAATAGATTTCATACCAAATTTTTTAGTATTTTCTAAGTGTTTTTCTAGATTAACAATCCCTTTTCTTACTGCTTCAGGGTTAGGTTCGGATAAATCTTTACGTTTAACTCCTCCGTGGAATTTAATAGCTCTGATAGTTGCAACAACAACAGCTGCATTTGTGCAGAATCCACCATAAGGGCAGACAATATCAAAGAATTTCTCAGCACCTAAATCGAAACCAAAGCCAGCCTCAGTAACAACATAATCACTTAAGCCTAAGGCCGTTTTTGTAGCAATTATACTATTAGCACCTTGGGCGATATTGGCAAAAGGACCACCATGAATAAAGGCAGGGGTATGTTCAATTGTTTGCACTAAGTTTGGTTTAATGGCATCTTTTAGTAGGGTAGTAATAGCACCTTCATAACCTAAATCTTTGACAAGAACAGGGTCTCCATCATAATTATAACCAATAGTTATTTGGCCTATTTTTCTTTTTAACTCCATCAAGTCATTTGATAGGCAAAGGATTGCCATGATTTCAGAAGCTGGTGTTATATCAAAACCTTCTTCCATAGGAACACCTTGGGCTTTCCCACCTAATCCAATAACAACATCACGTAGCATTCTATCATTTACATCTAAGACTCTTTTCCAAGTCACTCTTCTAGGATCAATATTTAATTCATTTCCCTGATATATATGATTATTAATCAAGGCTGAAAGGGTATTATTGGCAGTTGTAATTGCATGAAAATCTCCAGTAAAATGAAGGTTTATATCTTCCATTGGTAATACTTGCGAATAACCACCACCTGCAGCACCACCTTTAATACCAAAAACAGGCCCTAGTGATGGTTCTCTAATAGCTACACTTGCTTTTTTACCAATTTTGTTAAGGGCCATGGAAAGACCGATGGAAACCGTTGTTTTACCTTCTCCTGCAGGAGTTGGTGTAATAGCTGATACTAATATCAATTTGCCTCTTTCTCTCTTCCTAATATCAGCAACTACTGGTAATTTAATCTTAGCTTTATAATCTCCATAATGTTCTAAATCTTGTGCTTTTAAACCTAATTTAGCAGCAACTTTATCTATATGTTCTAACTTAACTTCACTAGCGATGTCCAAATCTGTTTTCATTTTAACTCCTTAATGTATTTATTTTTAAATAATCTAGATGATGCAGTAGAGCTTCAGGGAAAAGGGCAGATTATTATAGCAAAATAACTTGCAAAATTTGAAAGCATATGATATATATACATGAAAATTATGTAAGTTACCTTTGCATAGGAATATAGTGCTATACATAAAGATCTACTGCCTTATTTCGGATAATATAAGGTATTTTGAGATTTAGACAAATAGAAGTTATAGAGTATTTTCCTAAGAAGTCTGCTCCTATTTAAGAAGAATCATCTTTTTACTAGCACAAGTATTATGAGTACTAAGTCTTAGAAGATAGATTCCTGATGACACTTTTTGATTATTATGATTTTTACCATTCCAGATTATCTGGTGTTGGCCAGCTACTTGATTCCCTTTAAACAAACTTGTAACTTTTTGACCTTTTAGGTTATAGATATCTATTTTGATATTAGCTGATTCTTTTAGCTGGTAGGAAATAGTTGTTTCAGGATTAAAAGGATTAGGATAATTATTGATAGTTAGGAGAGGATTAGACTCAACATCATGGGAAGTTATATTTGTAGGTATTTGATCTAGATTAAGAGTTAATTCAAGTTGTTTTACATAACCCTCACTTTCAGGTCCGATGCCGATAATAGAAGAGCCATATGCTGTATCATCATTATAAGCCAGAAAGAGTCCGTAAGTAAGGTCCCCATAATTATAATACTGATTATATAGATTATCACTAACTTGAACAAAAGTAGGATTTCCTTCAGCTATTCCAGGATAATCTAAACTATTGAGAGATACAGGTTTTGACCAGTTAGAATTTCCCCAACCAGAAATTGAAATCATTGTTTCTATGATTTCAGCATAAGGCTGGTAGCTTTGATTATTATGATATCTTTTATGGTAAAAACGTGATTTGTTAGTATCATGCCATATTAAAGCCATGAAACCCTCGTCATTAGCGTCAGTTATTGATAGGTGATTTAAATCCTTAAGATTATAATTGTCATTTCCTTGATTGTCGTCCCAATATTGGAAGGGCCAAATTGTTTGCAGAACAGGCCTACCCCAATAGTCACTATCTTCAGGGGTAACATTGTCATCAATTCCATCCCAAGTCCCATCATCACGAATTTCATCAATTATCCCATCTCCATCAGCATCCCACCACAACCAAGGCTCTTCATTAGAAAGATTGTTAGCATTATTATCAATAGAAAAATAATTATCTTGCTTTCTAGGATAGATATCAACAACTGAAAATTCATTATAAAAAGGGTCAAAAATTACTTCTTTTACTGTATGTAACTCAGGATAATAAAATCCATCATAAGTCTTCATAGTAAAGAGAGCAGGGATATGAAGTCTATTATTATTATCAAGTCCCACATTAAAGTTAGTTGATTCTCCAATACCAATAAAGAAGTCATCATCATTATAATCATGATTTTCATCATCAAAGAACTCTCTTGCTAATGGATTTCCTTGGTGATAAGCAATTGGATCTATATAATTAGGATTATAAGAAGTAAAAGTGTCATACATTGAGTATCTTTGCCAGAGACCCTGACCATAATTATCACAGACAAAGACATCAATAGAAGCTTCGTGGGGAACTTTAACATCATTTATATTAGACTCATCTTTAGTAAAATGATAACCTACATAATAGAGTTTATCGTCAATTACTCTAAAGGCCATGTAAGGCTCACGTATTACATCAGCTTCTTCAATAAACCAGTCGCTTATCTCTAAAATTGTAGTCCTTTCAAAGCCACTATTATTAAAAACTTGATATTCTAACTCATTTTCAGTAAAATCCTTGTAAAAGAAGACAGGTATGCCTGAAGCGTATTCGGAATCTGAGTTCTTATACTGTCCACAAATATATAGTCTTTGATGATCGGGCAGAGGAGAAGGTCCAATTTGTATAATTGGATCAACTAAATCTTCAATTGTTACGTTAGCAAAAGATGTAGGAATCTCAAAAGGAGTTTGGAAGACAGGTAGTGCACTAGAAACCATTCCCAAGGCTATACCACCAATAACAGCATCATAGGCAAAGACTAAGTTTGAAGCAGAATCATGGTCAAAAGAATCATGAAAAGCTGAAATAGGTCTTCCGTATTGACTAATAGCTAGTGAGGGGCAATCTTCGTTAGTATCATTAAGGGAAATTGCAGACAAGGAGTGAATCTCCTCTTGAGTATCAATATAGAGGTTATAAGATCTTTTCAACGAAATATCAATGGACTTACCTGAAAAAACAAACCAATGTCCACTATAGCCACTAAATCCACTATGTATATCATTATATTGAAATGATTTGGAACGGAGTCCATTTAATGACATATCATAGTAATTTTGCATGATGCTGACAGGATTAGATACTGATTCAATAGTTGCTGGCCATTGATCAGATTCTTGATAAGCTTTAATACTTAAAATATCTAAATATTGTGGGTGCCAAAAATCTCTTAAATCAGACCAAAGAGATATTAAACTAAATATTAATATTACAATAGCTATTATTTTTTTCATGGCTTCCTCCTCTTTCTTAGGGCCATTGAAATTCAGTGTTTAACACGAAAAGGGCGTTTGAACTAGGTTTATATACTTTTATTATCAAAATTTATTAGCTTTATACATTAATAATAATATTTATCTAGTCAGATAAATGTCAAGAGAATAATTTACTATAAATATAATAATTGAAAACTCTTAGTAGTCAAACTGAAAATTTGATTTTGTATAAACCCCAATAATATAGTAAATCTTTAGAGAATAGCAGAATATTCTTCTACAAAAGTAAGATCCATAATTTCTCTGAATATATTTTATATGCATCAACATACTGTAGGCTATTTTGCTAGAATAATCTGCACTCTTCACTAAAGTTCTACTACACTTTCTGGGATAAATAAAAAACTAGTTTTTTTTAAGCCATTTTTTAAAAGCAGTCACATTTCTTCTGCTAACAATAATATCTAGGGGGATATCTTCAGTTAGTTCTACAAGCAAGCGAGATCTTTCATATTTCTTAACGTTTTTTATTGCATAGTCAGCAATAATAAAAGACCTTGATATTCTGAAATAGTGTTTGGGATCAAGAATGCTTGCCAGGTGACCCAGAGAGTGATCAAGTATATATTTGTGGAGATTTTTGGTAATTATATAAGTAAGGTTAAACTCTGAGTAGAAGAGAATGATATTAGAAGCAGAGACTGGAGTAAAGTTAATGCCATTTTTTACCAGAAAACGGGGATTCTGAGAAGTAATTTCTGCTTGCGCATTATTTTCTTTTTTTACCAGAGGATTATTTATATTGTTAATAGTTAATGATTTAAATTTTTCAAGATTAGTTTCAATGTCTTTTTTTCTAATTGGTTTAAGAATATAGCCGATAGTATTGAGTTTAAAGGCATGGATAGCATATTGATTATAAGCAGTAAGGAAGAGAATAGGAGCTTGGGGAGTGTATTCAGAAAAGATCTGAAAACAGTTACCATCTCCAAGTTCTATATCGCTAAGAACAAGATCAGGTTCTTCATTAACTGAAAACCATTCAAGCCCTTGTTTAACACTTCTAATAATAGTAATTACATGATAATCTGGGTTAATTTCTTCTAGTAATTTTTTAATTCTATTAGCTGTAAGGTATTCATCTTCAATTATAATAATATTCATTTATACCTCTCTTAGCATGGGTATTTTAGCAATAAATTTTCTATCTGTTTCAATTATAACAATATTAATCTGTTTTAATAGGAAGAGTCTTTGATTAAGATTCTTCAATCCTAGCTTAGAAGTTTCATTATTGTGTTTTTTTAATTGTAGTATATTTTCCACAACTAGATAATTATCTTGAGCGTAAATTTTGATGAGCAAAGGAGATTCTTCAGTGGCAATATTATGTTTAATAGCATTTTCAATTAGCATTTGCACACTGAGCGGAGGAACAAATTTTGTTAATTCAGACTTGTCAATTTCGATAGAAGTATTAATAGTATCTTCAAATCTTTTTTTAAGCAAGAAGATAAAAGCAGAACAGAAGTCTAGCTCTTCTTTAAGGGTAACAAAGTTTGATTCGTGAGTATCTAAGATATAGCGATAGACATTAGAAAATTCTTGAATATAGTCGATAGCACACTCTTTATCAACATCAATCAGGGCTATAAGGGTACCTAAGCTATTAAAGAGGAAGTGGGGGTCTAGTTGTTTTTTAAGGCTATTGAGTTGGGATTGGAGATTAGATTCAGTAAGTTCTAAGTTTTTAATTTTTTCCATTTGCAGTTCATTAATTGTCATAATATATTGCTTGTAGGTAAAGAAAGCAAAGGAGATAATCCAGGCTACTAAGCCAAGTCCGATAGGACCAAACATAGTTATAGAATTAGTTCTGGGTAGAAAGAGGGGAGAAAAAAGCAGGATAGTATTTAGCATAGCTGAGCTGGAAAATAATAGCTTGGTATTAAGCAGGTCTATTTTGGATATATTAAGTTGGTGAATTATTAGGAGATGATAGAGAATGAGGAGTATAAGTGAGGAAAATCTGCTAAAGGCAATAGCACGAGGGAACAAGAAGATTATGATTAGGTTACAGATTATTAAGAGGGATATAGAGGCCATGAATTTCTTTTTTAAGAAAGATGCCATGAGTAGTCCAAAGAAAACCCAGATAAGGTGATAGAAAGTTAGTATATAGAGCATTCTTGAGAAAGTAAAGTCTGAGAAGAAGAGAGAAAGAGGGGAAAGCATCCAGTAGAAGACACCAGCAGTTGCCATGAGAAGAGTGAAGAAGAGGATAGTAAAATTAGGATTTTTAATTTTGATGAAAAAAATTATAAGGGTAAGTAAAGAAACAAAGATGAGAAAGTTTCCCACAAAGAAGGTTAGATAGTCAGTATTTCTTTTAATGATTTCTTCATTGATAATGTATTCTCTCAGGCTAGCTTCGTCTCCAACTAGGATTGGAAAGAATTTAAAGAGAGGTGTTTTTTGATCAATATCAATGGAAAAATAGATATTAGAAGAATCAAATTCATCGTATTGAGAGTTATTTTTTAAGATAATTATCTGTTTATTCATATGAGAGTTGATGTTAAGGTTACTTATAGAGGATTGACTTTCTTTGGTGGGGAAGATTTGTCCTGGATAATAAACAGTTAGCTCGTTTTTAAGAGAATGGAAATAGATGGCATTGAAAGGGATAATCATTCCTGAGAGGTCAATTTTAAACCAGACTTTAGTATGTTCTTTAATACCACTATATCGATATTCTTCTATACTTTTCCAGGCATTAAGGGGGATGTCTAAAAAGTTAGGATAATTATCTTGAGATTCAGGAACCTTACCAATGAAGAACTTTATATCATGATGAGTAAAGACTTTTAACTTGTTTTCGAATATAGTTGATATTCCAAACAAATTAGCAGAAAATAGAATGAATATTACTATTAGCTTTAGATGCTTCATATTCCCTCAAATGTTTTTATTTAACCTGAATAAGCAGATTTATATTATTTAAAATTTGGGAAATGACAAGTCAAGAACTTTTTATAGCTTTTGTCCTAAAATTATTAAATTATCAGAATCTGCTTTTACTTTATTTAAATCAAAATCTCCATAGATGTCAAGAAGCTTAAAACCACAGTGGTGTAATAGTAAGTGTAAGAATTCAATCCTTATGCCCTTTAAGGCAAGATGATGGTGAATAACTTGACGATTTCCTGTTTCATCTTCAAGTACATAACTATCATACCAGTTAGTAATCTGCCTTAACCTATCTACTGTATGTGAGGTAAACATAGATATTTCTTTTTTAAGTTCTTTGTGATATTTTTTATAGAGGAGAACTTTCTGCTGTTCTTGAGGTAAATCACAGGTATAGGGGCAAATATCAAAGGCGATATATGCCTTAGGATTCATGAATTTATTAATATGCATTAAGGCCTTAATTTGGTCTTCAAGTTCTAGTAAATATTGAAATGTGGAGTAACTATAGAAGACAAAATCATATTTTTGTGGTAGAATATAAGAGGTCATATCTCCCAAGAATATTTTTTCTTTAGGAAAGTTAGGATGATTAGATTTCATCATCTTTATCAGAAGAGGAGATTTATCTAAAGCTGATATATCAATGTTATTTTGGGCTAGTTTACTACTAATCCTTCCTGAACCGCAACCAATCTCCAAAACCTTTCCAGGAAATCTCTTACATAACTTAAGCCAAGCCTTATAATCACTAGTTTGATGTGAATTTATAGCATATAATTCCCAATCAAAAAGAAAGGCATAATCATCCCAATTAAGCTGCATAATCTTTACTCCTCTTGGCAGATTAGTTTCTTTATTGAATCAGCTGTCTCTTCAATAGTCATATCTGAAGAATCTACCTTGATAGTATTCATGTCGTAATAGGCAGCTAGTCTTTCAATACTTGCTTGGATTTGGTCATCACTTCTCCCAGCTTTAACTAATCTTTGACGTATAATGGCTGGTCTAGCAATCAAGGATATTTTAATAATTTCTACATTTTCTGGCTTGGAAAGCTTTTCAATCAGAGAATCAAGCAACCATTCATAGGGGATAACCCAATTAAAGACAATATATTTAATCGAAGAATTAGCTATAAAGTTATTTAATAGGTAGCTGATATTATCTTCTACCATTCTTTTATTTTCAGCAGTTACTTGGAAGGGATTAAGCATCCAACACCAATCTCCATCCAACCAAACAGAATCTTCTAACTTCTGGTATAGTTCTTGGCTGACTGCTGTTTTCCCAATACCAGGGCTACCATTAATTATTATCAGCTTTTTCATTACATCTCTTCTAAAGTTTGGATTCCTAGTAAGTCAAGCACTATGCCGATTGTATTTCTAAAAGCAGCTACAAGAGCTAAACGTTGACCTGAAAATTGGCTCTTGAGAACTGGACACTCATGGAAAAAATGATTGAAACTTTGACAGAGATCATAAGCATAGTTGGCTAGCATTGAGGGAACTAATTTCTGGATAGAATCATGTAATACTTGAGGGAAGTTTGCTATCTTTTTGATTAAACGCATCTCACTTTGGTTAGCAGACCATGGCTGAGTATCCATTTCCCTATTAGCTTTACGTAAAATTGAAGAAGCTCTAGCATAACTGTAGAGTAGATAAGGACCTGTATCACCTTCAAAGCGGATAGCTTCTTTAGGATTAAAAATCATGTTTTTACTAGTTTCTGTTTTAAGAAGTTGGTATTTTATAGCAGCTAAAGATATGGCTAAGGCCCTTTTTTCTACTTCAGCTGAATCCATATCTTCATATCTTTTTAAGATTTCATCTTTGGCTAGATCGGCAGTATTAATTATCAGATCATCAGCATCAACAACAGTGCCTTCTCTTGATTTCATTTTTCCTTCTGGAAGCTCAACCATGCCATAAGATAAGTGCTGAATACCATCAGCATAACTGGCTCCTAACATTTGTAAAATTCTTTTAAGAACTGTGAAGTGATATTCTTGCTCATTTCCAACAACATAAATTGACTTATCATAGGAGAAATCTTGGTTCTTTAAATAGGCTAAATAAATATCCTGAACGATATAAACAGAAGTTCCATTAGATCTAAGCAAGACTTTCTCACCTAAGCCATATTCCTCTAGATCGGCTACGATAGCACCATCTTCCCGCTTAGTAAAAATGCCTCTTTCTAAACCATCAAGTATTATTTCTTTACCATTTTTGAAAATCTTACTTTCATAATATTCTTTGTCAAAAGATGTACCAAACAATCTAAAAGTTTCCTTAAAACCTGAAAAAGCCCACTCATTCATCTGCTGCCAAAGAGAAACAACTTGAGGGTTTCCAGCTTCCCATTTTTCTAGCATTTGCAAGGCTTTATCTTCATAATTAGTATCAATTTTTGCCTGCTGAGCAAATTTCACATAGTAATCACCAACAAAGTGATCTGACTTTATTCCAAGCTCTTCAGGTCTTTGACCATTAGCGAAATCTTGATAAGACAGCATTGATTTGCAAATATGGACACCTCTGTCATTAAAAATACATGTCTTGAATACTTCTTGTCCGCCATAAGCTAATATCCTAGCAGTACTTTCCCCAATGGCCATATTTCTTAGATGACCTAGATGCAAAGGTTTGTTGGTGTTAGGGGAACAGTATTCGACAACTGTTTGGGTCCTGGAATGACCTCTACCATAATCTGATTGCAGAGCTTGCTCTAATACTTGATTAATAACCCATTCTGCTTCCAGGAAGATATTCAGATAACCTCCAACTGCTTGTAGATTAGCAAATTCAGGATATGATTTGAATCTTTCCGCTAAATCTTGGGCTATTAGATTTGGACTTTTCCTAAACTGCTTGGCTAAACTAAAGCATGGAAGAGCAAAGTCTCCCATCTCATCATTTGGGGGTGTCTCAATTACTCTTGTTAAATCTTCAAGAGTAAAAAATTCTGATAATTCTTTATGTAATATTTGGATTATTTCATTTTTCATAGAAACCTCGTAAATCATTATAAATGTCAATATTTTAATTATTGATAAATGGGCAATGATTTTTTTTAGTATTTAACCCAAATAATGCAGTAGACCTTTGTGAATAGCACTATATTCTTCTGCAAAAGTAGCTTCCATAATTTTCATGAATATATATATTACATGCTTTCATATTCTGTAACTTATTTTACTAAAAGGATATGCACTCTTCTCTAAAACTCTACTATACCATTCAGAATAAAGAGGGGAAAAACATCTGAATTTTTCCCCTCAAATCACTTGTCATCTTTTTATGATGATATATATTATTTTACTAATTCTGTTAAATCAATATCAAAATCCTCTCTAACATTCTTTTGAATAAGATAAAGGGGAGATTTCTGACTTCCCAACTGCAACAAATCACTTGTAGAATCATAAGGGATAATAGTTAGAATCTTAGATCCTGAATCAGAGGTATTAATCTTAATTGATAACTGAGGATCACTAAGTAAATCTTGGTAATTCTCATATTCTTTATCTAAGAAGTCGGTAGCTCTTAAAGACTTAAAGCGATTAAGCAGTTTTTTCATTACTTGATTATTATCTTCAACATCTTGAGAGAAGTCATTTTCTGTAAACTTCCAGAGAGAATCTGCATAAGCAAATTTATAGTTTCTTTCTTTGCTAATCACGTGGAAGTCTAGAATATTATCTGTATCTAATTCCAGAATAATATTTTCTCTCCATCCTTTTATATCTGGCTTAATTGACCAACTTAAGTTTTCTGAAAGCTGGTAAATTTCAGTAGATTGGGGATGGCGAGCATATGAGAAATTATAGTTTTCAGCTCTTCCAATCAAGGCCTTTCTTATTATATTACCTTCTGCATCGAAGATAGTAATTAAGGTTGCTAAACTATCTTTCACGTTATAGGCTTCTTGAGCCTTTTCGGAAATAGCAATAGGCATAGAAGATGTTTTACAGGAAGTTAATTTATTGATTAAATCTTCACTTTTTCTCTTTTTAATAGGAGATTCTACTGGATCAGTCATTTCCCAGGTATCACTATTCTTAACTAAGGTTATTGATCCTGTGGTATCCGTTAAGACAATTGTATGAAAATTATCTGCATTCTCACCAAAATAATAGAATACCTTCTCGGTAGGTTCATTCATATTGATAATCATGAATATTCCTGCAACTAATAAGAGGACAAGTAGGGCTATTATATTTTTTCTATTCATAAATCTTCTCCAACATTCTCTTTTTATTATTGTATAGTTTGAAAGAAAGCAAGCCATAAAGAATTAATAAGATAGATGGAAGTAGAATATTAGTCCATTTTATAAGTTTTTTCTTCTGACTTGAGATATCAGATTTAAGAGGTTTATACTCAGTCCCACGTGAGCGAAGTTGGATTAATGAACCATCTCCAACAATAGTATCTAAAGTATTTAAAACAAACTCCATATTTGTTTTGTTACCAGCTCCTGCATCATCAAGTAAAATCTCAGAATCAGCAAGGTAGATAATTTGAGTTGGTTGCGATTCCTTAATATTGTCAGGAATATCTGTTTGGTTAGCAAAGTAGCTTTTGAATGTACCTTGATAGATACCAGCTAGAGTAGCTGCTTCCTCATTTAACATTGTTTCTAAATCTTTATTCATGTAGTTATTAACATTAATATCGAAACGAGGTGCTGCAACTCTTTTACTGTTTTGAGATGTGTATATTAGAGGGGTGAAAGTGATACCTTCAGGAAGATTACTTGCATCTAATTCTGAAGGGAAAACTAAAGACATAACTTCGATGTTACCTACTAAATCAGCATCTTCATTAAAATTGCTAATAATAGGAATGAAAGGGTATTTAACAGGTGTTTGCATAGTAAACATACCCTGCCTTCTACTCAAGTTAACCTGACCACAATTTGCATCACCTACTAAATTTTGTTTCACATTGATACCATAAGAACTAAGTAAGTCAAAGAGATTAGACTTGATAGCTTCAGCCTGTTGAGTTTGAATCGAAGCTCTTACTCTATCCTGGAAGAAGGCAACAGAGCCACCTTTCATGATAAATTGGTCAAGATTATATAATTGGTCAAAAGAAAGAGAGTCTTTTAAACCAGTAATAACCAAGCCGTCAATATCATCACTCAATGGTTGGGATAAATCACTTTCTTCTACTTGATATGATTCAGCTAAGAGAGCATTAAAAGTTGAATAATTATCTCTTGCCCGACCAAACATGTCTTGAGATACTTCTTGAGGTTTGAAGACTGCTATTTTCTTTTGCTTATCTGAAATGAGCTTTTTGATAGCAGAAGTGATATCATATTCTAAGCCTTGAGTCTTTTGAACAAGGGGAATAGTCTCTGTTTTTCCTTGGTAGAGAAAGGCTAAGCCTAGATAAACTTCTCGAATCTCCATTTTATCATTTTCATTTATCTGCATTTGGACAGGTTGAATCATATTCTTTTGAGCTTCATTCTTTAACTCTTCTTCAGAAGCAGGATCTATAAATTCAAATTTAAGATGTCCCTTAGAATAGACAGCATATTCTGCTAATAAATCTTTGGTATATCTACGAGCATCAGCATACTCAGGAGGTAGATTTTCCGAGAAATAAGCCTTAACTACTAGTCTATCCTCT
The DNA here is from genome assembly GCA_963663475.2 of Cloacimonadales bacterium (SeqCode). Classification (GTDB taxonomy): domain Bacteria; phylum Cloacimonadota; class Cloacimonadia; order Cloacimonadales; family JAFGVF01; genus JAEKNW01. The sequence goes on from CAXXJV010000001.1 coordinate 1,215,506, forward strand.
AAGCTTTGAATTGTGTTTTTGGATGTTTCAGATAAAGAATACATCTTGTTTTTAGATAAATCAAAGCGATGGAAGAGTGATACTGAAATCAAGTTTAATATTACTATAATACCAATTATGATTAATACATTTATCCATAAAGATTTTTTCATAATTCCCTCCTATCTCTTCTTTAAGTCTAAACTTGTACTTGCTAAAAAGAGGAATAAATAGGTTAATGAACCGAAATAGATAATATTACGAGTATCAATAACTCCCTTAGCAATGTTTGAGAAGTGGTAATTTATGCTCAAATACTGGAAAAAACCAGAAATAGCTGAAGGTATGAAAAAGAGAGCATAATCTAAGATATAAAAGAAAAATACAATAACAAAGCTGATAATGAAGGCAATAATTTGATTCTTAGTTAAACAAGAAGCAAAGATGCCTATTGCTGAATAGGTAGAAGCTAAGAGGATTAGTCCAAGATAACCTGTAAACATAGCTCCTGCATCCACATTAGTACCAATTAATAAGATAGTAATAGGGTGAATTAATGACAGTAATAAGCCTGTTATGATTAATCCTAAACCAGCAATAAATTTTCCAACAACAATTTGAGATGATTTAACTGGCATGGTAGATAGTAACTCAATAGTACCATTATTATTCTCTTTGGAAACTAAGCCCATGGTTATAGCAGGGATAAATATCAAAAAGATAATTGGTATTATTCCAAATAAGGTTCTTAAATCTGATTGATTAATCAAGAATAGAGGGTTAGCAAAAAACCAACCAGTGATTAATAAGAAACCGACAAGAACCATATAGGCTGCTGGTGATTTAAAGAATGAGGTGAACTCTTTTAAAGCAATAGTTTTGATATAATGCATCTTAATTACCTCCTTCTACTGTTAATGATCTAAAGACTTCTTCAAGAGAAATATAATCACGATGGAATTCCAGAAGAGTCCAATTCTGTTGCTTAATATAATTATAAATATCTTTTCTAACATCATTGGTAGGAGTGTATTCAAAGATAGCTTCATTAAAATTGTCTAATATTGGTTTGAAATTAACCAATTTTGCACTTGGTATTGTGGCAGAAATTTGAGTTAATTCCTCTTTAGAAGCATCAATATGAAGTATTAAACGAGCTCTATTAGAGTAATCTTCTGTTAACTTAGCTTGAGAACCATCAGCTACAATTTTACCTCTATTGATAATAACAATTCTATCACAAAGAGCTTGAACTTCTTGTAAAATATGGCTAGATAAAATAACAGTCTTTTCCTTTCCTAATTCTTTGATAAGTTCTCTAATCTCTACAATCTGATTAGGATCAAGACCTGAAGTAGGTTCATCAAGAATAAGTATCTTAGGGTTATGAATAATAGCTTGAGCTAAACCAACTCTTTGTTTATATCCCTTAGATAAAGTATGAATAGGTTTGGCGACAACTTCTTTTAAACCACACTTATCAATAGTTTTCTTGAAAGCAGATTCAAAATCATTACCTTTAATATGTCTCATATTAGCAACATATTTCAAGTAGTCATAGACAGTCATCTCTAAATACAAAGGGTTAGTTTCAGGAAGATAGCCTATCATAGCTCTAATTTCTTCTGAATTATCTGCCACATTATAATCTTCAACATAAATGTTTCCTGCAGAAGGATTCAAATAGCAAGTAATCATTTTTAAAGTGGTAGATTTACCTGCCCCGTTTGGTCCAAGAAAACCAAGAATTTCACCTTCGTTTATTTCGAAGTTTATGGAATCCACTGCACGCACTGTTCCGTAATCTTTAACAAGATTTTCCAGCCGAATCATTGTTTCCTCTCCTTTTTTATAGTGTTTTTACTAGTTATATATAAATCAAACGAATGTAGCTTCTTTAAGTTACATAAAATTTATATTCTTGTTTAATATTTACTATTTCTTGCTATTTTTCATAGTTAAAACTACTGGAATCATGCCAAAAGCTAAGTAACCACCAATTCTAAAAGTTGTTGTAAGATCTAATTTGTCTCCTAGGAAACCAACTGCAAAGGAGGCTAAAGAACCTACAGCAAAATTGATTGTCATATAGACTCCATTAACAAAGGATTGGCGATTTGTATCTTTATCATGCACGTAAGCTAGAATAATTGGATGGGAGAAAAACATGAAAAAGCCTAAAAGAGCCAAGAGTATTAAGGCTAAATTTCCACTAGTATAGGTATAGAAAATCATTAAGATAGGGGAGATTATGGCCATAATCAGAAGGGCATTCTTCCTACCAATATAATCAGAGACAGTTCCTGCTGTAAAGGTTCCTATTGCTCCAGAAAATTGCATAATTGATAGAGCAATACTAGATATAAAAATAGTAGAACCTGTTGATTTCATGTAAGTAGGGAGGAAGGTCATAAGAGCTTGTTTCATTACGCCTTGGAAGAAGAAAATACCTGCTACAGTAATAAAAATTGGTAGCATGTATTTCATTACTTCTTTATGAGAATCATTTTTTAAATATGTTTCTTTTACAGCCTTAGAGTCCTGTTCAACTTTATTTATTTTGAAGAGGATTAAGAGGGATAAGACAAGACCAATGGGGATTAATCGCCAAACACCTTCTAATGTCCAATAGGAAATAGCAGCAGTTATAACTAAAGGACCAATTGACCTAGCTAGTTCTCCCCCTAACATGTAAAAACTCATACCTAATCCTTTCTTATCACCAGCAACCTTTTTTACTAATACAGGAGATGGTACATGAATTAAAGTCGATCCAAAACCTGCAACTAGAAGTAAAAGAAAGAGAGTTAAGTAGTTTTGAGCTATTCCCATGAGAGTCATTGATGTTACGGCAATTGCTGGAGCTGCTGCAACAAAATATTTTAACTTAAATCTATCTGAAAAACTACCAATAATAGGGTTCAGAAGGTTTGGTAATCTTAGAGCTATAGGTAGGGTACCTGCTAACATTAAGGAAAAGCCTATCTTATCCCGCAATAAGGGTAGCATAACAGGGAAGAAACCTGTGAAACTATCGTGTAGCATATGAGCTAGTGAGATTGTTAGGATATTAGAAAGTTGGAAATTACTCTTTTTCATTTTTTCTCATTTCATCTAAAACAGCAATGGCTCTTCTCATATGTGGTATTACAATTGAACCACCAACTAGAAGACCAATACTTAATGCTTCTTCAATTTCTTGATCACTATAACCTAGATCAAAACAATTTTTCAAATGGTAGTTGATACAATCATCACAGCGTAGGACAAGGGAAGCTACAAGACCTAGTAATTCTTTTGTATTCTCAGGAAGAGCACCTTGTCGATACATTTGATTGTCCAAAGAAAGAAATCTTTTTGTTGATAAAGAAGTGTAATTAGACATAATATTATTAAGTCTATCCCTCTCTTGAGTGAATTTTTCAATAGTAGATTTTTCCATAATTACCTCAGTTATTTTTATGATAACCAAGATATTTAAATAGATAAAATTGTCTTGTTTTTTTTACTGTAAAATATAAATTGTAGGCTTTTACCTAGTTACATAGTCTATGAATCTTTGCGTACAACTCATTCTTATTAACTGGTTTAGCAACAAACTCATTACAGCCTGCTGCAATATACTTATCCCTTTCTTCTGACATAGCAAAGGCGGTTAGAGCTATAACTGGTAGGTTTTTGAATTCTTGACTCTGTCTAAGATGACTCAAGGTTTCCATACCATCCATTACAGGCATTTGCATATCTAAAAGAATGATATCATATTTCTTGCTCTTCAATTTTTCTAAGGCTATCTTTCCATTCTCAGCAATGTCACAGATATTATTAACTTTCTTTAAGATAGACTTTATCAACTTCTGATTAATAGCGTTGTCTTCAGCTACTAAGATATTTATACTGCTTAAATCAGTGATTGGATTAGTTTCTAAACTTTGCTTTTCAGGGATTTTAGATTCACCTGTGGCTGTTGGTAAAGGGATAGTTACTTGGAAAGTAGATCCTTTATTAATTCTAGAGTTTACTTCAATTTCACCTTTCATCACATCAAGGATTCTCTTAACTATTGATAAACCTAAACCTGTTCCATAAGTAATTTTCTTTTCATCAGTTCTTATCTGCTCAAAAGCATTGAAAATAGTCTCAAGTTTTTGTTTCTTAATTCCAATTCCTGTATCTCTTACTATAAAGATTACCTTACCCGCTTGATATTTAACTTCTAAGATGATCTCCCCTCGTTCAGTATAATTAACTGCATTTGATAAGAGATTAAGCAATATCTGCTTAAGTTGTATCTCATCACCAATAACCCTGTCTGGAATGATTAGAGACTTGATAATCCTAAAATCCAATGATTTATTATTAGCACTAACTGAGATTATCCGTTTAACTTCATCAATCATGTTATTTAAAGAAAACTCATTATGTAAAAGTTTAATGTTTCCTGACTCTATTTTGGACAGTTCGAGAATATTATTGATAATATCTAGGAGATGGTTACCTGATTGAACTATAGTTCGTAATTTCTCTCTTTTATCTAAATCAGTTTCAATATCATAGATTAATTGAGAGAAACCATTTATTGCATTTAATGGTGTTCTTATTTCATGGCTCATATGGGATAAGAATGTTGACTTAGCCTTATTGGCATCCTCAGCATCTTCTTTAGCCTTCTTTAAATCTTGTTCAAAAGCTTTCATATCTGATACATCAATTAGATATTCTAAATAGCCTACATAATCACCTTTAGCATCGTAGAGTAAACGAGTATGATCCTTTACCCAAATCTCAGAACCATCTTTTTTTATCATCTTATAGGGTGAATGAGAATAAAACTCTTCCTTCTCTTCATAAAACTTATCAGCTTCTTCTAAGAGCTTGGGTAGCATGTCTTCACTAACTAAGCTGTTTAAATCTATGTTGTTATCAATAATTTCTTTCTTGGTAAATCCTGTAAAATGGTGAACATTCTCAGAAATCCACTCAATTCTCTTTTTATCTTCTCGATTTATACACTTCATTATCATGACAGGTCCATTCTCAAAGAGATTTCTCTCTAACATGAGATTGCCTAAGTGTTCTTCCTTCTCCGTAATATCACTAAAACCAACTAGCATATGTTTGTTATCAATCTGAGAGAAGTGAATATTGAAAATATAATATTTGTCATCAATATTTAATTCAATTTTTTCAATATGTAAGCTTGTATCATTACCTTCAATTAGTTTCTGCTTTTTCTTTAAGATAGAGCTTACCAGCTCAGGATTATTAGAGAATGAATACAGGAGAGAACTAAATGTATAATCTGTAATACCTTCTCTTTTAAATTGCTGATAAACATATTGATTGAAATAGATTATTTCATCATGATCTAATATTAAAATAGGGAAAGGTATCTTGTCAATGGTGTTATGAAAACCAACACTATTGTCTGATAAATTCTTTTGAGCTAGAAAATCTTCAGTATAATCACTAAAGATAGTTGTAATAAGCTGAGATTCGAAAGCATCTTTAGATCTTATGGTAATAATTCTGAAATGAAAATAACGATTATCTAAAATGCCATGAGCAAAGTATTCTGTTTTCTTGCCACTTGCTTGGCAAATTTCTGCCTGCTGGATAATCTTCTCAATATCAGTTTGATTTATAGATAACCTCTTGGCGATTTCCCTTATTGATAAGTCATTACAGTCATTAAGAAAACTATCTAAACTTGGAGAAAGAGAATTATTTTTTAAAAGGCATTTACCTGAAGCATCTTTAGTAATAATAATAGCTGGAACTAACCCGATAATATCTTTGATAATTGAACTTTGGACACAAAGAAGAGGAGAGGAAGAGAGGTGGATATAGTTTTTTATTGTAGCTGAATCATAACCTAACTTACTATAACCATCTATACTGATAATTGCACGAATTTGTAGCTCATTAAATACATAAGAATCTTTAATTTCTTGGTCATTAATACCTAGCAACCTCGAGTAAGATAAAAGCTCTTCTCTCTTTAATCCAAGCACTTGGCAGAGCTCTTTACAGGTAAATTCTTTTTTCATCTATAAGTCCATTAAGGTTAGTTTTATCTCAAATAATGTATTATTAATCAAGTTAATATGAAATTTGCACTAGTGTTAAAGCATTATTCGATATTTTTCTATATCAAAAAAAATTAATATGTTGTCAAGAAATGATTTGTTAAAATTAAAAAATCTTAATCTAAAAATACTTGCAAAAGAAAATAATCTTCAAAGAAAAAAGGAATGTTAAGCACTAAGCTTATTGTTAAAACTTGATACTTACACTTTCTCCTTTTATATAAATTTTAATCTTGAAGAAAAGACTATTGGTCAGCTTTTTGTAATTAAAAAGTGACCAATAGCACAGAGAGGTTGAATTTTAATAAGCTAAAATTAAGATAGCTTCAATATCTTCACGGTTAAATTTGCTAAATCTACCAATGCTTGGGAATTCCATTATTTTATCAGCAATTTTACCTAAATCATTTTTATGAATACAAAGGTCACGAAGAGATATTGGAGAGCCCCATTCTCTTATTTTATTTCGCATAGAAATCAAGGCTGAGATACTATTATCCTCATTCCAAATTTCAAACCAATCATTAAACTTATCTGGATATTTAAATATCATGTATTCTATCCAAGCAGGAAATATTACCCCTAGTCCTGCTCCGTGAGCTATCTTTGGATAAAGAGCTGAAAGAGCATGTTCGATTATATGACATGCCCAATCTCCTCCATTCATGCCTATACCACTAATGCCATTTAGGGCAAGGGTCGCAGACCAAGCAAGATTGGCTCGAGCAGTATAGTCTTGCTGATTAATTTTCAGTCTATCTATCATGGATACAATTGTTTTAACTAGAGCTTTATCAATTCCCCGAGTAGTAATAGACTCAGGGCTGACAAAGTAATACTCAAAAATGTGAGCAATAGCATCTAGTCCACCATTGACAGTTTGGTCCCAGGGCAGAGAGTATTGAACTGTGGGATCTATAATTGAGACTTTAGGGAATAGGAGGGGAGAACCACCACCCCATTTTTGTTGGGTCTCTGTATTGGTAATTACAAATCCACTGTTCATTTCTGATCCAGTAGCAGAGATAGTTAATACTGTATAAATAGGAAGTGCTTTCTGAGCTTTAGCCTTTCCTTGCATGAAGGTCCATAAATCATCAAGATAAAAACCAAGAGCAATAGCTTTAGCAGAATCAATTACAGATCCACCTCCTACTGCAAGAATAGCATCAACTTTTGCTTCTTTAGCCAACTTAATAGTCTCATTTACTTTATGTAAAGTAGGATTAGCTTGCACACCCCACATCTCAACAAAGTCTATCTCTTTTTCTTTTAAAGAAGTGGTTATTTTAGCGTAGACTCCATTGTTCTTGATAGATCCTTTTCCAGCAAGTAGAAGTATTTTCTTATGTTGTCCAGATTTTATCTCACAAGCAATTTCAGTAATCTTATCTTTTCCAAAAATTATTTTTGTTGGATTATAAAAAGTAAAGTTATTCATTTATCCACCTATTTAGTTTATGAAAATAATATATTGAAAAAGACTAGATTTGCAAGCAGAAATAGGATTTTTTTAAAAGTCATGGGGTTAATATGTTATGACTTGAGGAATAATTAAATTTTTTCATTGACTCTACAAATAAAAAATAATAAATTAGTCTTTAAGTTATATAATAGATTATTAACGCTAATTAGTAATTCTAAGAGGAGTTGATTTGGATATTAAAGCAAAGATATTAGTTGTAGATGATGAGAAGATTATCAGAAAGCTTCTAGGGGCAACTTTAACTAAAAATGGCTATGAAATTGATTTTGCTTCTAATGGTTATGAAGCAATAAGTAAAATAAAGAATGAACAATTTGATTTAATCCTTTTAGATGTGACCATGCCAGGTCTTGATGGTTTTGAAACTTGTAGAAGAATTATAAATATAGATCCTGAGTTACCTGTTATCCAAGTTACCTCTTCAACAGATAATGAATCATTAACCAAGGGTTTTGAAGCAGGGGCATTAGATTATATAAGAAAGCCATGGCAGACTATGGAACTGCTAGCTAGAGTAAAGAACATACTGAGGATAAAAGCAGCAGAAAAAGAAAAACAAATTTACTTTCAAACCTTACAAGATGATATGATTACTGCCTCTGTTATAATGAAGATGATACTTCCAGAATGGATTTTTTTAGATAAGAAAATGTTATTTGTTTCTGATTATGTTCCTTCTAATCATGTGGGTGGTGATGTTTTTAACTCTGTCAAACTTAATGATAATCAGTATATAGTTTATCTTGGCGATATTTCAGGTCATGGAGTGCAAGCAGCCTTGTTCATGTCAGCAGTTAGAACAACGATCAACTTATTGATAGATGAACATAAGGATAATTTTGATATTACCACCTTGATGACCAAGCTCAATACTACCCTTTCTAAGGATCTTTTTAAATCAACAGATTCTTACTTTACCTTAATATTTGGTATAGTAGATTTTGAAGAGAAGACATTTGAGTATGTAAACTGTGGGCATCCTCCTTTTATTGAATATAATGTTGATACAAATCAAGTTGTTATTCATGATGAAAAAGGGACAATACCAATTGGTTGGTCTGCAAACTATGCTTTTGATGAGTCTGAAGTAGGTAAAATTGATTTAACAATGGATAAAATTATTTTCTTATATACCGATGGATTAAACGAGAGTATTGATCCTGAAGGGAATGAATTTGGAATAAATGGTTTAACTAATATCTTAAAGAATGAGATAGAAGATGTTAATACTATCACCCTACCATTTAAAATTAAGCAATATTTACAAGATAATGAATATAAGCTAAGTAGTGATGATTTCACTTTATTTGCCTTCCAGTTACAAGGAAACAACAACTTATCGAAAATTAAAGAAAATCCAGAAAAACAGAAGAAGATGATTTTCTGGGTAAAAGCTGTTATGAAAGATGTAGCATCAGTTTCCCAACATTGTGAGAAGCTAGTTTTAGCTTGGACAAAGAACAACACTTTCTCAGCCAAAGTGGAGATTATCATTGATGAGCTATTAAATAACATAATTGAGCATGGCTATAAATTTGAAGAGACAGCAAGAATTGTTTTTGAATTTAAACTTATAGGCACTAAATTATATATTACAATGTGGGACAAAGGAATAGAGTGGATTCCTGAGACAGTTAAGTATAATCATGATAACCCATATCTCTTTGAAAAGGATCTCTTTGATGTATCAGGAAGAGGACTTTATATGGTTCTTTCTTGGTCAGAAGAGTTTTATCGTAATAGATATTCAGAAGAGTTAAACGAAACTATTGTCGTATTAGATGTCAATAGGTAGGAGTAAAAGATGCCAAAAGTTTCGATTATAATGAGAGTCTATAATGAAATGCCTTATATTAAGTATGCCTTAAGAATGTTAGAGCAACAATCTTTTCAAGATTATGAACTAATTATAGTAGATTCTGCTTCTACTGATGGATCTTATGAGCTGGCTCAGAAAGCAAATCCTGATATTATTTATCAAATTAAGGCAGGTACTTATGTTCCAGGAAGAGTTTTAAATGAGGCAATTAGCAAGGCAAGTGGTCAAATTATTGTCTTTAATAATTCTGATTGCATTCCTCAGAACAAATATTGGCTTGAGAATTTAATAAGACCTTTTGAGCAGGATAAAGATACTGTAGCTACTTTTGCTAATCAGGTAGCCAGACCTGATGCTAATCCTTTAGTGAGGAAGGATTATGAACGTGCTTTTGGAGATGGTTCAATATCTGCTAAGTGGAAACATTTCTTTTCTCTTGCTTCTTCTGCTGTAACTAAAGAAATCATTAGCCAATACCCCTTTAATCCTACAATCCAGTATTCTGAGGATATAGAGTGGTCTTGGAGAATGAAGCAGATGGGCAAGAAGATAACTTATGTTGCAGATGCCATAGTTGAACATTCTCATAATTATACTTGGAAAGGCTTAATTAAACGTTATACAGGTGAAGGTAAGGCGGAAAAAGAAATCTATAAAGAAACTAGAGGTAATTTTCTTTTTGCAGTAGTAATTTCAGCTAAACTAGAAATTCTCAGAGATATTATATATTTGATAAAGCATAAAGAAGTTCACTGGATACCTTATTCTATAGGAGTAAGGTTTTTACAACGTTTTTGTGTTTGGAAAGCTAGGGCATAAGTCTTATGAAAAAATATAAAATACTAGTTTCTGTTTTAGCCTATGATAATGGTAAATCAGGTATTGCAGATTATATAAATAATGTAGTTAAGTATCTTTCAGTAAACCATAGTTTAGACCTATTAATATATGAGAAAGATTCCTATATTTTTCCTCATAAAAACGATAATATCAACTATCTAATAGTATCTGATAAGTTTTCTAAACCTGCTATTAGTATGGCATATCATCTCTTTGTCTTACCCTTTAATTTACCTCTAGATGATTATGATTTTGTCTTTTTACCTGCAGGTAATCGTCGCTTGTTCTCTTATTACTCAAAGAAGACAATTGTAACTTTCCATGATTTATCTCAATTTCATATTGAGAATAAGTATGATTCATTGAGGATGCATTATATTAAGAAAGTAATTCCTTTTTTCTTGAAGAAGGCCCAGATTGTCATGGCAATAAGTGAAAGTACTAAGCAAGACTTAGTCAAGTTTTACGACATGAATCCAGCTGATATTGAAGTAAATTATAATGGTTATGATCCGAGTAAATTAGAAGTTGCTTTAACTGAAGAACAACTTGTGAATAAGTTTAATATTGTAGATGACTATATCCTCTATATTTCCCGCATAGAACATCCAGGGAAGAATCATCTTAACCTAATCAAAGCTTATGAAATGCTACCAGATAAGTTAAAGAAAGCTTACCAATTAGTTTTTGCTGGAAGTGAATGGAATGGGGCAGAGGAAGTTATTAATTATGTTAATAAATCTGCTGATAAAGATAGAATTCTCTTTTTGGGTTTTGTGCAAGACCAAGATTTAGGAGCTCTTTATAAGTTTGCTGATCTTTATGCCTTCCCATCTTTCTATGAGGGTTTTGGTATTCCTCTATTGGAGGCAATGTATAGTGAGACTCCAGTGGTCTGTTCCAATGTTTCTTCACTACCCGAGGTAGGAGGTGATGCTGTAGTAACTTTTAATCCAGCATCTCCCGAAAATATCGCTAGTGTGCTTAAATATGTTATCGAAAATCCTCAGATACAAGATAAGATGGTCAAGGCTGGAAGAGAACAAGTTAAAAAATTTAGCTGGACTAAGCACTGTGATAAAATTATCTCATTAATAGAAAAACAGAATAAAGACGCTTGCAACTAAGGATTTACTGTTACTACTAACCTATAATTTATTAAATTTATTAGCAAAATCTTTAATCTTATCCTTATCTATATCTTTATAAGAGCATTTAACCTTTTTAACATATTTAAGAAGAAGTCTTACTAACCAAGAAAACTTTTTAAGTTTAATTTCAGATCCAATTACAGAGATAGCACTTGCTTTAGTAAACATATCATTAGGAATAGTATCTTTTAACTGCTTTTCTAAGATATCCTTATTGGATTCTCCAGCCATGATAAAGATGCCAAATCTTCTGTTTAAAATTTCTGGACGATGGAGGAAGATAAAATTTTTAATCTTCCTATCTATCTGACCAAAATATATGGAAGATCCAATTAATATATTGTCATAGCAGGAAATATCTTCTACTTGCTCTTCGTGAGCATTAACAAGCCTTACAGAGCCAGTCAGCTCTTTACGAAGTAACTGGGCAACCTCTTTTACACTTCCATTCTTTGTCGCGTATATAATGAGAGTATTCATTTTTCATCTCCTCTGTTAACTACTTGTTCAAATAAAATCTTTAATTCTTCTTTTTCAAGAACTTTTTTAGCTGAATCCAAAAATTCATCCATCTTATCATAGCCATGACCCTTATATATTGCAGCTTGAAGTCCCATTTCAAATTTATCAATTTGCTTCAAAAACTTAGCTTCAGGACTTTTAGCTTCTTCAAACTCTTTCCATAAATCGATAAATTCTTCTTTTCCAGGATAGGATGCAAAGACCTTTTCAATACTCTTCTCTTCTAAATCGTACTTTTCTGCTAAGGAAATCCCATCAACTGGAGTAATATCGCCAGCATAAATTTCACCAATTTCGTGGACAAGAGCCATTTTGAGAAGTTTCTCCATATTCACTTTTAACCCTAAATGTTTTGCTAAGAGCCAGGCAGTCATTGCCGTACCAAAAGTATGGTCTGCTACTGATTCTCCATGGGCTTGAGGAACATCTCTTTTCAGCCAGCCTTGACGGAAAAGATTTTTGAGTTTAAAGACTTGGTAGAGAAGCTCTAAATTATCATTATTAAAAAAATCAGCTGTAATTTCATTATATTTTTTTTTCATTAAAGTACCTCATTTATAAAGTAATTTCATAATAAATAGGATAAATTTTCTGTCAATAAAGAAGTCAAATCTTACTGGTTGGAATAATTTAATTGACACAAAAATATTGAATTATTTTTTGAGAAAAAAATATCTAATTGGAGGCTAAGTGAAATATCTTAACCAGAGAAAGATGGAAGGTATCTTATTCCTAGTGATCTTTTTAGGAATCTTTACCTTTTTAGGATCCAAAATGGGAGCTAATAATCTCCTTGGTTCCATCATGAACACAGCCCATGATCTCTTATTAAACACTGTTTTTTATATCATGGCAATTACTGTTTTATCTTCAGCTTTAGGTCAGCTCATGATTGAGTTTGGGGTTGTGAGACTTCTGGAAGGTGTCTTAGCTCCTCTAATGCGTCCTATTTTTAACCTACCTGGAGTTGCTTCTTTAGGTGGCTTAATGACTTTTTTCTCAGATAACCCAGCCATTATTTCTTTAGCTAAGGATAAGAACTTTAATGCCTATTTTAAGAAGCATGAGCTCATATCTCTTACAAACTTTGGGACTTCTTTCGGAATGGGCTTGATAGTTATTAGTTTTATGATAGGTAAGGGCTTTGTAGCTGCAGCCTTCATTGGATTTATGGGAGCTATTATTGGCTCAATAATTTCTACAAGAATGATGCAGGCAATGATAAAAAATGAATTCCATAATATTCCTAGGGAAGTTCCAGCAGATTTAGAAGAGAATGTCTCATTTAAATCTAAGGGTAATTTTTCCATGAGATTTTTAAATGCTACTCTTGATGGCGGTAAAGCTGGTGTAGAGCTAGGTTTAGCTGTTATTCCTGGTGTTTTAATTATTTCAACAGCAGTGATGATTCTTACTTTATCTAGTAAAGATCCTTCAGGTATTTACACTGGTGCAGCTTATGAAGGTGTTCCTGTTATTCCTTATTTAGCTAATAAGGTTGGTTGGTTCTTCCAATTCTTATTTGGATTTGAACAAGCTGAAGCTATTGCCTTTCCTATTACTGCTTTAGGTTCAGTTGGTGGAGCTCTTTCTTTAGTACCAAAATTCATTGAAACAGGTATTGCTAAAGGCAATGAAATTGCTGTCTTTACTGCTATGGGTATGTGCTGGTCTGGTTATTTGAGTACTCATACTGCTATGCTTGATACTTTAGGCTATCGTCGCTTAACTACTAAAGCTCTCCTTTCTCACACTATTGGAGGACTTCTAGCTGGGGTAGTAGCCCACTATGGTTATCTACTTTTACAATATTTTGGCTAAATGAAAATAGATATTCAAGCTAATTTACCTATAAGAATTTCTGCAAGAGTTATTAATGACATTATTGTTAGTAATAACTCTTCTGCCTTTCAAGAGTTGATTAAAGTAGGACAGTCTTATAGAAACAATTTTGCTAATCTAGCTATCAGTCAAATAGATGGAATTCAAGAAGCTAGAACTTTTTTCCGAGCAATAGGAATTGATCCTACAAAAAGAAGGCCATCTTCTGAGGCCTTGTTGAGAAGGGCTTTAAATAATAAGGATTTCTATCAAATTAATAATGTGGTTGATGTGGCTAACCTAGTTTCGCTAAGATCTCTACTACCTGTGTGTGTATATGATTATGATGCAATTCAGGGACAGATTTTTGTAAAGCTGGGTAGTCATGCAGATGAATACCTGGCCCATAATCATAGAATAATGAATTTTCAAGATAAATTTGTTATTTGTGATGAACTTGGACCATTTGGCTCTCCTCTCACAGATTCTCTAAGAACTGCTGTAACAAAGAAAACTTCAAATGTTTTGGCTTTAATTTTCGCACCTAAAGACTATAACTATCAAAAACTTGAGGATTATCTAGATCAAATAATGCTAGGCATGAAAAACTAGTAATCATTTTTTTTAAGACTTCCTCATCAATCCTAAAATCCTACTGTAACTCTTGGGTTAAATCTACTGAATACCTGAGAAGTCTCTATTTTCACAGAATGTTGACAGAGTCAATTTCTCTGAGTTTTTGTTCTCTTTTATAAAAAGAAAGTGCTAATAGATTTCTTTAACCCAGATACTTAAAAAATTTCCTGTAATCTCCTAGACCAAGTTTTATTTTTGGCTCAAGTTCAACTTGAACCTTATTTGTACACAGTCTGTGCTTGATAATTGAACAGCATCGCTTGCTATAATCATAATTTAAAAAATATGATTGACTTATATAAGGCCTTTAGAAATTATAGTAAATTAGAAAAAATTTAATGAGAGGATGATATGGAATATCCATTTGAAGTATTTGAGAAGAAATGGCAAGATGTCTGGAAAGAAAGAAGAGTTTTTAACGCTGACAATGAAGTTGAAGGCAAGGAAAATTACTTTGTCTTATCAATGTTTCCTTATCCCTCTGGCGTTTTACACATGGGACATGTGTCTAACTATTCAATAGGTGATGCTATATCACGTTATAAAATGATGCAAGGGTACAATGTCTTGCAACCTATGGGGTATGACTCATTTGGAATGCCAGCAGAGAACTTTGCTATCCAGCATAACACTCATCCCCGTTTAGCTACTGAAAGTAATATGGCTATTATGCAGGGACAGTTGACAGCAATGGGTTTTGGCTTCGATTGGGAAAGGACTCTAGCTACTTCAACACCAGAGTATTATCGTTGGGGCCAGTGGTTATTTAAAAGATTATATGAAAAAGGCTTAGTATATAAAAAGAAATCATTTGTTAATTGGTGTGATCAATGTCAGACTGTTCTTGCTAATGAGCAGGTTGAGGATGGTAAGTGCTGGCGTGATGGTTCTACTGTTAGACAGAAGGAAATGGAGCAATGGTATTTTAAAATTACTGATTATGCTGAAGAATTATTAGATTTCTCAAAGATGGTAGATTGGCCAGAAAGGGTTATAACTATGCAGAAGAATTGGATTGGTAGATCTACTGGGACTGAAATTGATTTCATTGATGAAGAAAGTCAGGAAAAAATCAAAGTCTTTACTACTCGTCCAGACACTATTTTCGGTGTTACTTTTATGGCTCTTCCACCAGAACATGAATATATTAGAAATTTACTTGCTAATGAAACTCAAGATAGTGAGTTAGCTCAATTCTGTGATAAAGTTATCAATGAAGATAAGAAGGAAAGAGGATCTGCTGATCAAGCTAAAGAAGGTTTCTTTACTGGCAAATATTGCCTAAATCCAGTTAATGGTGATAGGGTGCAAATCTGGGTAACTAACTATGTTCTTATGGATTATGGTACAGGAGCTGTAATGGCAGTACCTGCTCATGATCAAAGAGATTTTGATTTTGCTAAGAAGTATGATATTCCTATGAAACTTGTTATCCAAAATGAAGATAAATCATTAGTCTTAGCAGAAATGACTGAAGCTTATGTTGAAGCTGGTATTTTAGTTAACTCTGGAAAATTCGATAATAAGAAGAGCCTAGAAGCAAAAGAAGAAATTTCTGCTTGGATAGATGAAAATAAAATGGGAGCAATGACCACAACTTACCGTCTAAGAGACTGGGGTGTATCTCGTCAAAGATATTGGGGAAATCCAATACCAGTAATTCATTGTGAAAAATGTGGTTCTGTTTTAGTTGCAGATGAAGATCTTCCAGTTCTTTTGCCTGAAAATGTTCAGGTTGGAAGAACTACACAAAATCCTTTGTTATCGGTAGAAGAATGGGTTAATACTACTTGTCCAACTTGTGGTGGACCTGCTAGACGTGAGACAGATACCATGGATACTTTTGTAGATTCTTCTTGGTATTATGCCCGTTATACTGACCCAAAGAATACTGAGATGCCTTTCACTCCAGAAATAGCTGAAAAATGGTTACCAGTTGACCAGTATATTGGTGGGATTGAACATGCTTGTATGCACTTGATATATGCTAGATTTTTCCATAAATTTATGAGAGATATAGGCCTTGTTAAAGGTGATGAACCATTTGCTAGACTTCTTACTCAAGGAATGGTATGTAACATGGGTAGTAAGATGTCTAAATCAAAAGGTAATGGAGTTGATCCTCAACCCTATATAGACAGATATGGTTCAGATGCTATACGTGTCTTTATGCTTTTTGCTTCTCCACCAGAAAAAGATGTTGATTGGAGCGATGATGGAGTTGTTGGAGCCTTTAGGTTCTTGAATAGAGTCTATCGTCAGGCTGAAAACTATTCAGACTTAATAAAGGATAATTATAAAGAGTATTCTCCTGAAATGGAAATATCAAAAGAGATGAAAGAAGTAAGATTCTCTACACATTCTATGATTAAAAAATGGTATGAAGATATAGAAGAGAGATTGCAGTTTAATACAGCAATAGCTTCAATAATGGAGCACTTAAATAAGGTTGCTTCCATAAAGAATCCACAAGATTTAAGTGATAATGATAAGGTAATCTTTGCAGAAGCAAATGCAGTAATGTTTAGACTTATCTATCCATTTGCACCTCATGTGAGCGAAGAAGTTTGGAGTATGATTGGTCAAGCTGGTCTAGTCCATGAAAGTGGATTGCCTAACTTTAATCCAGCATATTTAGTAAAGGATCAAGTCACCTATGTGGTACAAGTTAATGGTAAGCTTAGAGGTAAGATAGAGGTATCTACAGAGACAAGTGAAGCTGAAATAAAAGACCTTGCTTTAAATTTAGAAAATGTTGTTAAATTCCTCGAGGGAAAAGAGATTAAGAAAATTATTGTAGTTAAGAAGAAATTAGTTAGTATTGTAGTAAAATAGATTCGGCAATCCCCCTCCTAGAGGGGGAGGCAGGATACTAATATATTCGAGGGGATCTAAAGCTGTTAGATTGGCCTTGAGAAGTAAATTTCTTATGAGGGTGTAGGAAATTAATAAGGGAGATACTGATGAATGTTATTCATAGTAAGACTGGTTGGATTGAAGTCATAACTGGTTCAATGTTTAGCGGAAAAACAGAAGAGTTGATTCGCAGAATCAGGAGAGCAGAGTATGCTAAGCAAAAAGTTCAGATTTTTAAACCAAAGATAGATAATAGATATGAGGATGATTATATAGTTTCTCATTCCATGATGAAAGCTCCTTCAACTAAGATAGAAGATATTAATGAAGTCTTAGACTTGATAGAAGAAGATACACAAGTTGTGGCAATAGATGAAGTACAGTTTTTTTCAGAAGATGTCATAGATATTTGTAATAAATTAGCTGATCAAGGCAAGCGAGTAATTGTTGCTGGTTTAGACCAAGATTATAAGGCTAAGCCTTTTGGCCCAATGCCTAAGCTGCTAGCAGTAGCAGAATATATAACAAAGAACTCAGCTATTTGTGTTAAATGTGGTAATCCTGCTACAAGAACTCAACGATTAGTTAGAGATACAGATACTATTCTAGTTGGTTCTAAAGAAATCTATGAAGCTAGATGCCGAAATTGTCATGAGGTATTAGATTGATGGGTAAAATCATTTATTGGGCTCTTGTTATCTATGAATTTATGATAATCTTAGCTGTTTTTAAGAGTTTTATTATCTATTTTTCCAGAAACAATAGGTTTTCTTATTTCCTGAGCAGACTAAGTTTTGTTGATTCTTTAACTGACCCTTATTTAAATATTTTTCGCAAACTTCTTCCACCCATTAATGGTTTAGATTTTTCCCCAATGATAGGACTAGTAATACTGCAAATAATCGAAAAATTAGTCTATACCAAATTAATTATTAACTGATAAGGATTTAACATGTCTATATCTATTCCCCAAATAAGAGACAAAGAGTTTTCGACCAAAACTTTTGGCTACAGTAAACGCGAAGTAAGAGAATTTCTAGAATTTATAGCTAATGAAATATACCAGGAAAGAAATCAACAATTTCAATCTAAAGAGAAGGAAACTAAGGAAAAAGAGTTCATTTCTCATAAAGCTACCGAAGCAGTAAAAGGAGTAGAAGAACTAAAGAGGCGAGAAGAACTGATCCAAAAAACTTTACTGTTTGCTGAAAATGCTAAAGCAGAAATGATTAGTAATGCTAGAAAAGAAGCTGAAAATATAATTAGAGAAGCTGAAATTAAGGCAAAAAGGACAATTAACGAAGCTCGTCACTACTTAAATCAACTAGATTTTCAGTATCTCAAACTTAAAGAAGAAAAGAGAATGTTCTTAATACAGACTGCTTCCCAGTTCAAGGCTTATTTGGAAAGACTAGAAAAAGACCCAGCTATTGCAAGGTTAAATGAGACAAGTGTCCAGAATGAAATGAAGAAAATTAAATCAGATAAAAAAATGCAAGAAGAGGAGAAAAATGAACAAGCAAATACAAATAGCTAAAGAATATATAGCAGAGAAAATTGGTATAGGTTATGAGATTGGAATAATTTTAGGAACAGGTTTAAGTAATTTTGCTGAATATGTTTCCGATAAGATAGTAATTCCCTATGATCAAATACCAGGATTTGTTAAATCTACTGCTCCAAGCCATAAAGGAAACTTAATTGCAGGTAAACTTAAGGGTAAGAAAGTTCTTGTTTTACAGGGAAGATTTCATTTTTATGAAGGCTACTCTATGGAACAAGTTGTATTCCCTACCAGAGTGTTAAAATTACTTGGTATTCATACTTTAATAGTAACTAATGCTGCTGGATCTTTAAGAGAAGAATTCAAGCCTGGCTCAATTATTATGCTCAAAGACCATATCAACTTTATGGGAACTAATCCTTTGATAGGACCTAATGATGAAGCCCTAGGAGAAAGATTTGTTTCTATGCATGATACCTATTGCGAGGAATACAGAAATAAGATGAAACTTGTTTCTTTAGATAATAAAATTAAACTATCAGAAGGTGTCTATATCGCAGTAACTGGTCCGAGTTTTGAAACCAAAGCAGAATGTCAATTCTTTGCTAACATAGGGGCAGATGTTGTTGGTATGTCCACTGTCCCTGAAGTAATTACAGCTATCCATTGTGGCTTGAAGGTTATGGCCTTCTCCATAGTTACTAACTATTCTAATCTTATTCAGAAGTCTAAGCATAGTCAAGAAGAGATAAGAGAGAATGCAGATATTGCTAAAGCAAATCTAGAAAAGCTAGTCTCAGAATTTGTTAAAGATATTTAAATCATTGACAGATTTTTGAGATATTTATAAATATTATTTCTAAGAAAAATCGGAGAAATTCTTATGTCAGATAAAATGTTAACTAAAGAAGAATTAAAAGAGTGTGAAGCAAAATTGTTAAAAGAAAGACAGAAAAGTCTTGACTATATTAACAAACTCAATGAAAATCAAAAAGATAGTGTGAGAGAGAGTTCAGGTGATGCATCAGCTTATGCTATTCACCAAGCTGATCATGGTTCAGATACTTACTATAGAGAAAATCAAGTGCTCATGATGGAGAAAGAACACCAACATTTAAAAAGCTTAAATGCTGCTCTTAAAAGAGTCTATGATGGAACTTATGGAATTTGTGAAATCTGTGGTAAGAGGATACAGGAGAAACGCTTAGAATATGTACCTCATGCAACCCATTGTATAGAATGTCGGTCAGCAGATGACGAGAAAAAAAAGAAGAAGAATAGGAATAAAAAATAATGAAAGAGACTTGGAAGTATTTCCTAATTTCTGTAATAATAATAATAATTGACCAAGTATCAAAATATTTGGTAAGGTTGAAAATGCCACTTTACCATTCAATTGAGATTTTTGGTAATTATTTTAAGCTAACCCATGTTGAAAACCATGGAGCTGCTTTTTCATTATCACTAGGAGACCATTCTCGCTGGATATTCATAGGCCTAACCTTGGTCTTGTCATCAGTCTTTGTCTTCATGATAATAAAACAATCAAAGTTTCAAAAACTTTACTTTAGCTTTATCTTAGGTGGAGCTATTGGTAACCTGATTGATAGAATAGTCTTTGGTAAAGTAACAGACTTCTTGGATAGCCTTTACCCCAGAATTCCTTCAGATTGGAATTTCTTCTATTCTTTTGATAGATGGCCAACTTTTAATGTAGCTGATTCAATGATTGTTATTGGAATGATATTATTTGCTATCGATGCAATAATTCTTGATAATAAACGAAAAAAATCCCTTGAGGAGGCATAATGCCAAAAAGAGTAATTATAATATTTTTCTTAGTAGTTTTATTCCAAGCTGCTTTTGGACAAACAATAATGGAAATACAGCAAACTAATGAGCCTGGAAATGATGGCACTTATCCTTCAAGTTACATAGGACAAGAAGTCACTATTAGTCCTGCTACTATTGGTGCAAAAGGTTTTGATGGCTCAAACAATAATATGTTTGCTTTCGACTTGAACCCAGGAATCTGGAATGGTATCTATATAAACAATGCAAACAATGAAGTAAATACTAGAACCATGGTTTCTATTACTGGTACTGTTGCTGAAAATAATGGTATGACTGAGTTAATTAACGCAAGCATTACTGTAATTAATCAAGGTCCTTTTGATTTAACAGCAAACTCAGTAACAATTTCAGCACTTAACGATCCAACAATTGCCGAACAATATGAAGCATCTTATGTTAAAATTAATAATCTTGTTTATAGCGGTAATGATGAAGGTAACTATTGGTTAGCTGAAGATGCAGACGATAACTCAATAAGAATTGCTAATGGACTCTTTGAATCTAACCCAGTAGCTGGTGATGAATTCGGTTCTATTTCTGGTATTCTTGTCTATGATGGGGAAAACTATGTTATTCATCCAACTGATGAATCAGACCTAGTTCCAAGCACTCCAGCAACTTTAGCACTTATGTCAGAGAAAGAAAAGATTGGAAGTAAATTATATGTTCATGTTAATTCTACTAATATTAAAGATTATTGGAATATCACCGGTTTTGAATTTAACTTTACCTTTGATGATGAATTCCTAACTTATCATTCTAATGAAGTAGCTCTTCCTGGCTTAGGAGAACCTAATGCTATTGCAGACGAAACTATTGATGAAGAAGAAGAAATTTATACAATCAGTTTTGTCCCAGGTGTTAACTTTGCTTCATATGACTCTCCTACTTTAATTACCCTAATCTTTGATATTGAAGAGTATGGACTTGCCACAGTTAATTTTAGTAATTTTAAGTTCTTTGATGAGGCTGGCACTACTTGGAATATCTCTGATATGTCTAACTTAAATGTCTCTTTCAATAATACTTATGATGATAAAGACGCTTATCTTTCTATAAGAAATGCTAACAATGATAAAAATATCTTCAATCCTTACCAAAATGAAAGACTTACCCTTAAATACGGATTTAAACCTGGTTATAGTACTAAAACAATAGTAAGAATCTACGATTTAAAGGGAAGACTAGTATATACACCAGTAAATAAGGTTCATAGTGGACTTGGTGAATTTGTTTGGGATGGAAGAGATCAAAACCGTGAATTAGTTGATATCGGAACTTACATTTGCCAAGTTGAAGTTGTAGTTAGAGAAAATGGTGATAAATATGTAACTGATCAACCAATCGTCGTAGCTGGACAGCTTAAATAGGGAGTATCAATGAAAAAAATATTACTAATAACTATCTTAATTTCACTTGTTGCCGTAAACTTAAGTGCACTTTTTGAAGCTTATCCTACTTCTGCTAGAGCTCGTGGTATGGCTAATGCATTCTATACCTTATCAGATGATTCAGATGCAGCTTTTTATAATCCAGCTGGACTTGATCAAGCTGATAATCAGTTTTCTTTCAATATGGTCGATCTCTATGGTAACAAATACCTCAGAGCAGGAGCCTTCTCTGCATCCTATAGATTCTCTCCTGTATATGGTGTCTTAGCTATTGCTGGAAAACAACTAGGTGTTGAATACGAAGATACAGACCTTTCCACCGAAAATACCCTAACCCTTGCCCATTCTTTCAAGTTAATGAAAGATTTACATAGCTCATTAGCTTTTGGATATTCTTTCAATATGTACCAACTTGATTTTGCTGAAGGCTATGGGGATGATACTGCTTATGGACTTAACGTTGGTGCTATAGCAACAATGCATCAAAGAACAAAAATATCTTTTACTGTTCAAAATATAAATAATCCAGACATGGGAAAAGATGAAGAGTTTGAATTACCAAGACAAATGGTTACTGGTATTTCTTATCAACCTTACTATGGGGTAGTTACAATTCTTGAACTTACCAAAGAACTCAAGGGTGATACCTCAGTAGCTGCTGGTATTGAATACAGTCTTCTAGATAACATGACTCTTAGAGCTGGTGTTCATAATAACCCTGCTGTTTACTCTGCTGGCCTTGGCTTTGATGTTAAGGGTATGCTGGTTAATTATGGCTTTACTTATCATTCAGACTTAGATCCTACTCACCATTTCCAAGTTGGATATAGATTCTAAAAGAGGTTAATAATGAAGAAAAAAGACAAGGAAAACAACCAAGATTACATGAATAATGGTTCTTTTATTCCATCAATTATTTCTAAATTACTTTTTGATGGTTTTCAAAACTGGATTAGAGATTACCAACATAACCGAAATATAAAAAAACATGACATAGTTGAGGAAAAACTTGTTATTGTGGAAAATCTTCAACTAAAACTAGATAAAAGAATTAAAGAAAATAAGTATAAAATTGATGCCTTGAAAGCCTTGCTTATCATGAGTATGATTATGAACTTCCTTTTCTTTGCTGTGGTTCTAGTCTTTTTAATATTAATGTTCTAAATATAACAGAATATAGAAACTTAAGAGCTTTGATCTAGGTCAAAGCTCTTTCTTTATTCTTGAACCCAAATAATGTGAATAGCACTATATTCTTTTGCAAAAGAAAGCTACATAGTTTTCAGGAATATATATTATCCCAGATAGTGCTATTCACAAAGATCTATTGCATTATTTGGGATTATAGGCTCAAGTTCAAGTCTGGTAGGAATAATATTGGTAAATGAGAATATTTCATTACTATATTGATTCAAAAATCCCTGACTTGTGGGGCGTAGCTTTAGCGAAGATTCAATGTATCGCAATCCTGGGGAATGATGGCTAGCCCAAAGATATTACCCTGTAAGGGTTTAATAAAAGGACAAATGAGGTAATATTCCAAATAATGCACTATTCTGGATAAAGGAGACTATCAGACAAGTTACAACTAGGGATCAATTTCTTTTAAAAAAAATGGTGGTATGCCGATTTCATACTTTATTCTTGACATATTACTTACTAGTGAAAAATTATATAAAATGTCAAAAATGTGGAGGAAATCAATGTCAATTACTAAACTTGATCAAATGTTTGATTCTTTAAGAAGTAAGAAAAAGAAGCGATTAGTGGGAGCATATACTGTTGATGGTCATTCAATTGGAGCTATCAGTAAAGCTATAGATTTAGGAATAGTAGATGCTACTTTAATTGGAAACAGTGATTTAATTAAAGCAACATGCCAAGCTGAGAATATTGATGTAAATAAATTTGAGATTATAGATGAAAAAGTAGATTCTAAAGCTGCTCAAAAAGCCTGTATGTATATTAGAGAAGGCAAAGGTGATCTCATTATGAAAGGCTTATTAGGAACAGATACCTATATGAGAGCCTTGCTAAATAAAGAGACAGGTCTTGTTCCTAAAGGCTCTATGCTGTCTCATATCACAGTTATGGAAATTCCAAGCTATGAAAAATTACTTGTGGTTTCTGATGTAGCAATTATTCCTCTACCTGATTTAAAACAGAAAATTGGCATAACAAACAATGTAATTAAAACATGTAAAGCACTTGATATTGAAATGCCAAAAGTGGCAATTCTAGCCTCTTCTGAGTCAGCAACTGATAAAATTGTAGCCAATGCTGATGCAGCTATAATTACTAAGATGGCTGAAAGAGGACAGATTAAAGGAGCCTATGTCGATGGACCACTCTCCTTAGATTTATCAATTGATCAGGAAGCTGTCGCTATTAAGAAATTCCAATCTCCTGTAGCAGGTCAAGCTGATGGTATTGTTTTTCCTAACATAGAATCAGGAAATGTTTTCTACAAAACTGTTACTAAATTGGTTAAAGCTGAATTAGCAGCTATGGTTTGTGGAGCAAGCTGCCCAGCAATTCTTTCTTCTCGTGGTGATACAGAACAAACTAAGTTATACTCAATAGCTTTGGCAGCTCTTCTAGCCTAAAAAATAAGGAAACTTTAAAATGATAAAAAAACTAGACCAAATGGTTGATCAGGTTAAGAAGTTAGGAAAGAAATTTAAGATTGCTGTAGCTTATGCTCAGGATTCAAATACCATTGGTGCTATAAGTCAGGCTATTGAAGATGGCTTCATAGAAGCAATAATGATAGGGGACAAGACTAAAATTATTGAGGTTGCTCAAGAAGCTAATATAAATCCAGAGATTTTCCAAATAATAGATGTTAAGGATGAAGTAGCTTCTATTGAAAAGGCTGTGGAAATGGTTAGAAATGACCAAGCTGATGTCCTTATGAAAGGCCTTTGCGGAACTGACAAATTCTTAAGAGGAGTTATCAATAAAGAGAAGGGACTCTTACCTCCTAAAGCAACTATGACTTATGTATGTGCCTTAGAAATTCCTAAATACCATAAATTGCTTTTTGTTACAGATACTGCTGTTCTTCCTTTCCCAGATTTAAAACAAAAGACAGCTATGTTAAAGTACTCAGTTGCAATGGCCCACAGATTTGGAATTGAAAAACCAAAAGTAGCTCTTATTTCAGCTGCCGAAAAAGTAAGTCCTCATTTTGATTCCCATAATGATTATACTCAGCTGTGTATGATGGCTCAAAGAGGTCAAATAAAAGACTGTATTGTTGATGGACCTTTAGATATCTTCTTAGCCTGTGATCAAGAAAGCGTTAAAATTAAAGGGGTTCCAACTCCAATTAATGGAGACGCAGATGTCTTGCTTTTCCCTTCCTTAGAAGCTTGTAATTCCTTCTATAAAGGTCAAATGCTGTGGGGTGGAGCTGAATTAGCTGGACTTATTCAAGGAACGACTAAACCTGTAGTTGTTATGTCTCGTTCAGAATCACCAAAATCTAAGTATTATTGTATTGCCTTATCTTGTTTAATGGTGTAAGATAAAAACTGAACATATTTTCTAAAAGGGCGAATTGATATTCGCCCTTAATTTATTGCTCTCTTTGGGTTTATGTTAACATCTAGTTCTTTGGCATCTGCGTAAACACGGGATTCCAGCCCGCGTTTACGCAGATTACAAGCGGTTACGGGATTGGGTCGCGGGATTCCAGCCCGCGTTTACGCAGATGACAAGTGGTTACACAGCTTATTCACCACACATTTTAACCTGAATAGTGCATTTGGGTAAAACCCATACAGAGTAAGATCTGTTAGAGGATATCATATTTGGAACGGAAATTATCTTAATCAGAAATATACAACCCTTGCTAGCAATTCTTATAGGCATTATAAAACTGTCCAATGGACTAGATCACCAGTTTGTGTAAAAAGAGATAAAATATCCCTACTTTCACTAATTACACTAAGATGTGAATTAAATAATAGTAGAAATTCCATAAAATCCCAGAAGAGGATAAATACCTCAGCTTATGGTAAAAGCCTGAAAGGCTTGCCACAATGGGTAATGAAATGATGTATCTAATAAAGTGTAATCCTGTATTGATTTGATAAACGTTGACTCCTTTCATATTATCTTCTAGAGTTTTCTATTTTTTATCTAGGAAACTGTACCAGATTAAACTGCCATATGTATACCATTTTAAACTGCCATCTACAGTACTTTATTATCTGCGTAAACGCGGGCTAGAATCCCGCGACCCATTCCCGTAACCACTCGTCTTCTGCGTAACCGCGGGCTAGAATCCCGCGACCCATTCCCGTAACCACTCGTCTTCTGCGTAACCGTGGGCTAGAATCCCTGCCGGCTCTAACTGGGAAAGCGGGCATCCCTGCCCGCGCCAAGCTTTTCAAGCTTGGTTTTGTGTGGAATCCCCAAAAGGGGATAAATAGTTTAGCCCAGGGTAAATTCCTGAAGGGAATGCAACCCTGGGTACTGGTGATGAAAAACAAAGCCTAACCCTGAAAGGGTTAAATAACATCATATATACCATAGACTTATTATAATCCCAAATAATGCATTATTTATCATTTTATTAAACCCTTACAGGGTAATATCTTTGGGCTAGCCATCATTACCCAGGGTTGCGATACTTTGAATCTTCGCTAAAGCTACGCCTTCACAAGTCAGCATCTTACCCTGGGCTAAATTATTTTATCCCTTTGAGTCTTCGCTAAAGCTACGCCCCACAAGTCAGGGATTTTTGATGAATCAATATTCTTATGAAATATTCTCATTTTCCTATATTATTCCCACACCAGACTTAAACTTGAGCCTTTTAGAATCTACTAGTTAGAAGATTTAGTAACTGAAAACACTGATAAGAAAAAAAGAGATTCTTTACCCTAATTAGGAGTGACGGGAGTTGCTCACGGAGTAGCGACTTCCGACACTCTTTCGCCCGAAGTCCCTTGCCTACGGCTGAGGAACTCCGGTCTGTGTGTGAAGGGGAATGTGAACTGTCTTCTTTCTCCCCGTCTCCCCGTCTCTCTATCTCCCCGTCTTTGAGCCGAAAGGCGAAAACCTTCTATCTTCTCTCTTTTTTTGCTTTTAGCAAAAATTAATTCGAGAAATTCGTCTTAATTCGTGTTAATTCGTGTAAACAATCTTCTTTCTCCCTATCTCCCCGTCTCTCTATCTCCCCGTCTTTGAGCCGAAAGGCGAAAACCTTCTATCTCCCCGTCACCCCGTCTCTCTATCTCCCCGTCTTTGAGCCGAAAGGCGAAAACCTTCTATCTCCCCGTCACCCCGTCTCTCTATCTCCCCGTCTTTGAGCCGAAAGGCGAAAACCTACCCATTGAAATCTAACTATTCAATTCCTCATAAATTCTTTCAAAGATATATCCTACATGAACACGATTAAGTAAGTCAATCTTATTAACATCAATTTCAATAACTTTACCTTGGTGGAATCCATATTTAACTACATTAATAGCATAATCTTGATACCAACGATTAAGATTTTTTATTTCAGCTTCAGACCACCCACCTTCAATTTCCATTTCTCGTCCTCTTTGCTGAATCCTTTGCCAAGCTAAACGAGGATTTCCGACAAGTTGAATAATTAAATCAGCACTTGGTAGATTGTTATTTACCTTATGGAATTCTGTTGTTAATCTTTCTAATTCAAGGTCTGTTAAGAGTCCATCATGGTGGAACTGGTGACAAAAAACAAGTAAATCTTCTGGAAGTGACCTATCTTTGACATAAGATTTATCTCCTTTTTTACCTTGTAATCTTTGTTCAGCTC
This sequence comes from Cloacimonadales bacterium (SeqCode), assembly GCA_963663475.2. GTDB lineage: Bacteria > Cloacimonadota > Cloacimonadia > Cloacimonadales > JAFGVF01 > JAEKNW01. Next base: position 1,243,251 of record CAXXJV010000001.1, read on the forward strand.
TCATTTTCAAGAAGTGAAGTTGCAAATCAAAGCAGTATTTCTTTTTATCTGAGAGAAACTTTTCTAGGAGAGGATTTTCTTCAGGCTTTTCATAGAGTCCTGTTAAATTTAATGATCTTTCCATAATAGCAGTAATTGTAGATTTTCCAAGACCAACATTACCCGCAATCGTAATCAATTTAGGGTTTTGCTTAAGGAAAGCTTCAAGTTTTTTCTCAATATCAATTGCCTTAAGAGTTGCATCTGTTTCTGGTAGTTTAACCCATTTTCTGATGCCAGGACTGGTAATTCTTAAAGATAATTCACTAATTCTTTTAGCCATTAAGTCAATAGCCTTTTCAACAAAGACATCTTCTGGAAGATCATTAGTTTCCAAGATTAAAACAGGGCATTTGACATAATTTTCAATATACTCTTCATAGAGGTAGTTTAACTGTTTTAGATATGATTCAGGAATTAGTTTTTCAGATTCTCTTCCGCGCTTAGCAATACGTTCTATCAGAGTAGGAACATCAGCTCGGAGATAGACTATTATATCTGGTTCATGGAAATTTTCAGTCATTAAATGATAAGTTCTTTGATAAGCTTGAAATTCAGCTTCTGTCATATTTCCCAATATTCTTTGAGCTTTGCCAAAAATATGGTAATCTTCAGCAAGGGTTCTATCTTCCAGAATAATACCTCGGGAACTATCGATTCTTTTCTGTCTTTCTAACCTTCCATTAAAGAATTCAATCTGAGCCATAAAAGCATTTTTTACAGGGTTTTGATAAAAGGCATCTAAGACTAAAGGGTTGAATGTTTCATCGAAAGTATGAATATCAGCATCTTGACTATCTCCAGGGAATAGGGCTAATAATTTATTTTTATAGGCTTGTGATTTTGCTTTTGTAACTAAAGTAGATTTTCCCACACCAATATTTCCAATAATACCTATTCTTAAATTTTCCATAAGATTCCTTTATCCTAATCTCTATTTGAGTTTAGCTTATTTTTAATTATAATTAATTTAATCAAGTAGAACTTTGAGAATATTAGATGTTTTTCAATATACTAAGCTGTACTTATCTCCAAAGTTCTAGTGCATTAACTAGGGTAATATATTTTTGAAAGATATGATTTCTGTCAAGTGTAGATATCACTTGACGAATAAACAGGTAAATTTAATTTTAGATGTTGGAATTTATCCTTAAGGAGAAGGCCTTGTTAAAAGATATAGATAAAATAGAAAAGATAAAAAAGTTGAAGATTGAAGAACTAGAGTCTTTAGCAGAAGAAGTAAGACAAAGAATTATTGAAGTTACTTCTAAGAATGGGGGACATGTAGCCCCTAGTCTAGGAGCTACAGATTTGGCAATTGCTCTTTTGAAAGTATTCACTCCACCTGAAGATGCTATTGTTTGGGATGTAGGGCATCAAGCTTACGCCTATAAAATCCTAACAGGTAGGAATAAAGATTTTGATACACTTAGGCAGTATCAGGGGATAAGTGGCTTTAATAATATCTTTGAAAGTGATTATGATGCTTTTGGAGTAGGCCATAGTTCTACTTCCATTTCTGCAGCACTAGGAATAGCCTGTGCAAAGCAGATTACGCAGGAATCAGGGCATAGTATTGCCATAATAGGTGATGGAGCTTTAACTGGAGGTATGTCTTTTGAAGCTCTAAATCATGCTGGTCACGTAGCTAAAGATAAGATGCTAGTAATTCTTAATGACAATAATATGTCTATATCCAAGAATGTAGGAGCCTTACAAAAGTATCTCACAAACATGTTAGTTAGTAGATCTTATAATGCACTTAAAAAACAAGTTTGGGATTTTTCTTCCACACTTCCTAGGGCTATTAGGACAAGATTCATTAGGGGTGCTCAGAAAATGGAAGAGAGTATGATGAATATCTTAGTCCCTAATATCATCTTTGAAGATTTAGGATTTAAGTATGTTGGTCCTGTGGATGGACATAACATTCCTCGCTTGATAAGAGTTCTTAATAAGGTTAAATACAACATGGTTGGGCCAGTTTTACTTCATGTAGTTACTAAAAAAGGAAAAGGTTTTTCAATAGCTGAGAATAACTCAAGTAAATTTCATGGTCTTGGACCTTATAATGCAACTTCAGGAGAAACTCAGAGTAAGAAGACAAAGAATTGGTCAACTAGCTTTGGTGAAAAACTAATGTCTTTAGCTGAAACTAATAAGAAACTTGTAGCTATTACAGCTGCAATGTGTGATGGTACAGGCTTAACAAAATTTGAAAAGAAATTCCCTAGTAGATTTTTCGATGTAGGAATTGCTGAACAACATGCAGTTACATTTGCAGGTGGTTTGGCAACTAAGGGAATAAAAGCATTTGTTGCTATCTATTCTACCTTTATTCAACGAGCCTATGACCAGATTATTCATGATATTGCCCTGCAAAAACTTCCAGTAGTAATCTGTTTAGATAGGGCAGGACTAGTAGGAGAAGATGGTGCTACTCATCATGGAGCTTTTGATATATCCTTCTTATTACCAATTCCAAACTTGATAATCCTTGCTCCTGCTTATGAAAAAGAATTCCATGAAATGCTTACTTTTGCTTCTAACTACCAAGATGGACCTATTATAATTCGTTACCCTAGAGGTAATATTAATGGAGAAGATAATAATCATATTCCTTTCCAAGTAGGTAAATTCTCATTGCTAGAAACTGGTAGTAAAATAGCAATTTTAGTAGTAGGACATGCCTTAGAAATGGCTTACCAAGTTAGAGATAAACTCCAAGATCAAGCTGAGATTAGTCCTGAAATAATTAATATAAGAAGTGTTAAACCACTTGATTATGATTATCTAGATAGCCTTAAAGATAAGTTTGACTTAATAGTTACCATAGAGCATAACAGTCTCACTAATGGGGTCGGTCAGCTAATTAAGAATTATCTTATATCTCAACCTCTTCTTAATATAGGTTACCCTGATAGCTTTATAACTCATGGGAATGTAAATAAATTATATGAAGAAATTGGATTCACAGCCCAAGCAATAACAGAAAAAATATTAAAGGAAATAAAATGAAACTTACAGGTAAACAAAAAGCATATTTAAAAAAACTTATTCATGATACTAAACCGGTTGTTATGATTGGTGGAAATGGAGTATCTGAGCAAGTTATCAGAACAATAAATGAAGAATTAGAAATGAAAGAACTTATTAAAATTAAGTTTGTTGAGTTTAAAGAACAAAAAAAGGAACTATTCCCGCAAATTGCTGAGAAAGTTCAAGCACTAGCTATTGATTTGATAGGAAATATGGGGATTCTTTATCGCCAAAATACTGATCCAGAAAAACAGAAGATTAAGATTCCCTAGATAAAAATGTACCATACAGATACTATTACAGCCTTAGCAAGTCCAGTTGGGTCTGGAGCCCTTCATATTATCAGAGTAAGCGGAGACCAGGCTATAGAAGAAGTAGCAAAGATCTTTAAACCACAAGAAAAGCTACTTCAGGCCAAATCACACTCCCTAGTCTATGGCAAAATTATCTCAGATAATCAACTCTTAGATGAGGTTCTTTGCTCTGTTTTTCGTGCACCTAATAGCTTTACTGGCGAAAACTCAGTTGAAATAACCTGCCATGGTTCTATGTTTGTTGCTAATTCAATCCTAGCAGCCTTGCAAAAATCTATCAGACTAGCTAAAGCTGGCGAGTTTACTCTCAGAGCTTTTCTAAATAATAGGATAGATTTAACCCAAGCTGAAGCTGTTAATGATATGATTCAAGCTAAAACAAAGAAAGCCCAAGCTTTAGCTATAAATCAACTTGATGGATCACTCTATAAAAGAATGTCTCTTCTCCTTGATGAATTATCTAATTATAGAATTCAACTAGAATTAGAAATCGACTTCCTTGATGATGATCTTCCAGATATTGATCTTGACCTACTCAAAGAAAACCTGCTAAAACTTAAAGGAAAACTAGAAAACTTGGTTACTTCTGGTAAACAAGGAAGGATAATCAGAGAAGGACTTAAAGTTAGCTTAATAGGTAAACCAAATGTAGGCAAATCTTCGATTTTTAATAAATTACTTGAAACTGAAAGAGCAATTGTAACACCTATTCCTGGTACTACTAGAGACTACTTGGAAGAAGTAATTGCCCTTGATGGCTACCTAATAAGAATCTATGATACTGCTGGAATTAGAGAAACTTCTGATACTATTGAAAAACTGGGAATTGATCGGTCTCGAGGAATTATTCAAGAAAGTGATATTATTCTCTATATTACCGATGGCAACCATAATCAAGATGATTATCAAGACTTCGTGGCTGGTTTAGATCCCAATAAAATTATCAAGATTCTCAATAAAACAGATATCCTGGATAAAGAACTTATAGCTAATTTCCCAGACTACCTTAAATGCCATTCTTCTAATGAAATAGGTATTAAACCACTTAAAGATAAACTCCTTTCCTATATCCAAATGTCTGACCAAGAACTAGAGTCTGGACTTCTAACTAATGGACGACAGATAGCAGCAGTGGAAAAAGCTATTCTTTCACTAAAGCAAGCTATTGCCTCTCTGGAAAACTTCATGGGCTATGAATTCACTGCCTTTGACCTAAAAGAAGCTTCTGCTTTCCTAGAAGACGTGATTGGTAAAATTACTGACGATGATTTACTCAACTCTATTTTTGATAACTTCTGCATTGGTAAGTGATTATTTAACCCAGATAGTGTAGTAGAGCTTTAGTGAAGAGTGCAGATTATTCTAGCAAAAGATAATCAAACTAATGATAAATTTTTATATTTTACTAATTTTCTTCCACCAGACTTGAACTTGAGCCAGAAAGAATAGCCAGCTTAAGGAGGAAAATCTCCCAATCTATTAAAAATATTGATATCATTATAGCTATTTTTGAATAAACCTTGGTTAGGTCTCTGAAAACATTTGTGCAAGCTGGCTAAAAAATCTATATCCTTGGTAGTCTTCTCATTAGATTTTCTCTTAGGCTGGCTTGTGCTTGAATGTTTGTAGTCATTTTTCGCATTTCTTTTTTCTATAATTGCAAGACGGCTAGTCTCTCTATAATATTCTCGGATAAATTGAATCCAATCAGATTTAGTATTTCCTTCTCTTTTTTTTCTTTGTTTTAGAGCTTGTCTTTGGGCATTGTTAAGCTTTCTATAAGCTATTTTTAGTTCTTGCATTATATTCCCAAACTTATGATGATTTTTCCCTATCTTAGGAGAATTTTTTTTACGGAGGCCATAGGCTGGTTGCTTAGAATATTTTACAATAGAATAGCCATCTCTTCTAGCTTTAGCTTTTAATCCGTGGGGTAATTTAAATCCTAAAACAACCATTGCTTTATCCTCCTTTTCTTAGATTTTGTAGAAATATTTACAAGCTCTCATAATACTTAAGAGTCCATTTTTCCCAAAATGGTCCTTTTTTTGAAAAAAATTTTAAAATTGTCTAAATATACTAGAGGATACCTATTTCATTCTTTACACTCTTTCGATGAAAGTGGGGTTTTCATCGAAAGAGTGTAAAGGAAGGATAAGGAATGGTATAAGCATTTTAATCAGAAAAAGAGACAAATATTGTCTGTTTTGAATTGGTTCTCGTTCAAGTCTGGTGGTAAATAAGAGACTTTCATTATAGCATATTGCTTGAATAATAGAAATTTACAAGTAAGATTATATGAAGAGTGACGGGAGTTGCTCACGGAGTAGCGACTTCCGACACCTTCACCCGAAGTCCCTTGCCTACGGCTGAGGAACTCCGGTCTCCAACAAAAAGCAGGCTCAAGTCAAGTCAGAGATAAGTCTTAAATTCCCAAAGGGGATAAATAGTTTAGCCCGGGGTAAATTCCTGAAGGGAATGCAAGCCCGGGTTATGAATTATATAAAAAGCATAACCCTGTAAGGGTTTGATAAAAAAAATATATATATTAAAAAATTTATATTGACAACTTTAAAGTGCAAACCAAAATTTGGAAAATCAGAGGAGGTTCTGATGAAGTATGTCATTTTGAAGTTTAATGATGTAAAGTTAGATGTTAGGGATATAGCCAAGGTTAGGGGTTATTTTGCTAAGAATTTTTCAGATAATACGCTATTACATAACCATCTTCCTAAGGGGAAGTATAGCTACAAATTCCCTAAAATTCAATACCGTTTATTTGATGGTAACCCTGCTCTTGTAGCAATGGAAGAAGGAATTGAAGTGCTTAAGGAAGTATTTTTTCTTTCAGATGAGATGACGATTGGTAATCGTGTATTCCAACTCAATGAGAAGGAAATAATTTCCTTTGATGTAGAATTACGTCAACAAAAAGACCCAGTCTATTACAAGTTTGTTTCACCCTACATGGCTTTAAATCAAGAGAATTACAAAAGATATCAAAGAGCAGACTTTTATGATAAAGCTGAAATATTAGCTGAAATTATTAAAAATAACTTAAAGACTATCTCTAAAGGCTTTTCTTATGAAATACCAGATTTTGATAGTATTAAAATTCAAGCTAATCTCAAACCTAAATTAGTGAATTTCAAAAATGTTAAAATGCTTTGCTTTACTGGTGATTTTAAAGCAACATTTCTTATTCCAGATTATTGGGGACTTGGGAAACAGACTGCAAGAGGTTTCGGAGTAGTTAAACAAATTTAACAAATTAATGTAGGAGGTTCTATGATAAATAAGATGTTTTCTATGATGAAGTATATTTCAGAAGAGAATCTATCTAAATATGTTGAGACAGATCCATATGGCCTAGATTTATCTGATAGAAAAGAAGATGTTATTGTTTTAGATTTTACTGTAGATGATCAAGAAAATATCCAATATTCTGGTTCAACAGTTGTGCAATATTCTAAAAAAAATAACCTTAGATGGTTTTTTTATGCAGGAGCCCCAGGTACACAAGCACACAAAGTACCTACTCTACTAACGAGTATGTACGATGTTATCAAGTGTCCTTGGAAGAAATCAGAGACTAGCTCAGAAAAAATTAAACAGCTTTTTGAAAATGAGGATATTGAGCCTGGAAGTAAGCTAATCATGAAATTATTTAACTGCTTTAAAAAGTTAGATTCTTATCCAATCATTCATAATTTAAGTACTTCATTTGAGAACAATTTTCCAAAAATAGCAGAGGATATTTTAAGTAAAGTAGAAGATAATCTCAAAGATAGCTTTGTTTTAACTATTAGAATGAATAATCAATTTATTGGAGAATCAAGTTATTTTACTGATATTTTGGCGAGTTGGAGGAAAGATCGCTATGAAAAATATTATGTAAAAAGTAAGTTAATTGGTAAAAATCAAACATGTTCGGTTTGTAAGATATCGAAACCTGAAGTCTGGGGATTTGTTAGTACTTTCAATTTTTATGCTGCAAAAACTGAACTAGCTCCTTTAGCTGGAGGTTTTGATAAAAATCGAAGTTTTAAAAACTATCCAGTATGCCCAGAATGCGCAAAAAAGTTGGATGAGGCAAAATACCTGTTAACAAACCATATGAGTTATAAGTTTTGTGGATTTAATTATTTTCTCATACCCGAATTTCTGCTAGATAAAGATAAAAACTATGAGGTAATGGAATATTTTTATGATGAATCTAAAATTGGTCAGTTCGAATTGAAATATGGGAGGAATCACATTGTTTCAAATGACAAAGAAGAAATATTAGATATTGTTGCTAAATCTGATAATACTCTGAACTATTCATTAGTTTTCTACTATAAAGATAAAGAGAAATTTTCGATTCTCTTAAATATAGATGGAGTATTTCCTTCTCAGTTCCAAGAAATATTTGAAGCTAAAAGGAAAGCAGATTCTTTCGAAATTTTTCATAACCTGAAAGGTCTTTATGAAAGAAATCAAGAGGCCGATTTAAAATTTATGTTTGAGAATCTCAAAGTATTTGTGCCAATAAAAAGTAGAATCTATGGAGACTATAGTAAGTCGTTTTTAGAATTAGTCGGTAGGATATTTAGACAGAAGCAAATTTCCTATAAGTTCATAATTGAAAGATTTATGTCTATCTTCAGGAGAAAATGGACTAATGAAGAATATCTTCTTTACGATATAGAAAAAATGATTAATATAATTTATTTCTTACACTATTTGAAATTAATAGATTTAAATAAACAAAATATTTCGGAGGTAAATATGGATGAGCTATATGGAAAATTTTTAGAAGACCACCAAGAATTTTTAAACAATGATGCAAAAAGAGGGACTTTCTTAATGGGAGTATTAACCCAAAAACTCTTAAATATTCAGTATAAAGAGAGAAAGGCAACTCCTTTCAGGAAGCAATTAAATTCGCTAAAGCTATCACCAGCCTACATAAGAAAGCTATATCCCCAGATAATTGAAAAACTTGAACAATATGATAAAAACTATTATAGAGAACTAGAAACAACTATTTCAGACATATTACTAAGAGCCAAGTTAGAACAGTTATCTAACGATGAAATTTCATTTTATTTTGTAACAGGCATGACTTTAGAAAAGAAATTCAAAAAAGAGAATGAAGATAAATCACAAGAGGAGGAATAATCATGATTAATACCAGAAGAGAGATCTTATTTTTATACGATGTAGTTAATGCGAATCCTAATGGAGATCCTGCAGATGAAAACAAGCCAAGAATAGACGAGGAATCCAAAAGAAATATAGTCACTGATGTTAGATTAAAAAGAACTGTTAGAGATTATCTAATTGATTATATGGGGCATAATGGTTCGAATGAACAAGGGTATGATATTTTTGTAAGAACTACTAAATCAGAAAAGGGTATTAAAACAGGTATTGAGAGAGCAGGAGATTTTCAAAATGATAAAGAAACTATTTTACAAAAGTGTATTGATATTAGATTATTTGGTGGTGTTTTACCATTAGATAAATCTTCTATAACCTTTACTGGACCAGTACAGTTCAAAATGGGGCAATCACTTCATACTGTTGAAATGAAACTTATCAAAGGAACTGGAGCTTTTGCCTCAAAATCTGGAGCTGCCCAACAAACTTTCCGTGAAGAGTATATCCTGCCTTATTCATTAATTGCCTTCTATGGGATAGTCAATGAGAATGCAGCTAAAGAAACTCATTTAACTGATGCTGATGTTGATATATTAAAAGAAGCTATGTGGAATGGAACTAAAAATTTAATATCGAGATCAAAAATGGAACACAATCCCCGTTTACTGCTTAATATTGTTTATAAAGAAGCAAATTTCTTCATTGGTGAGCTAGATAAATATGTTGATTTAGTGAGTGAAAAAAGAGAAGAGCAGTTAAGAGATCCTAATGATTTTGAATTAGATTTTTCCAGACTTTCTCAAAAGATTAATGAGTTTTCAGATAGAATAGAAAAGATTGAGATAATCAAAGATTCTCGCTTAAAAATAAAAGGTATTGATTTCGAATATACTTCTATAAGCCTTTAAGAGGTGAGATATGAATAAAATATTAGTCTTTGATATATTTGGCGAATATGCTCATTTTAGAAAGTATTTCACTAATATGTCACCAACTACTTTTTTAATACCACCTAGGACTGTTATTGCTGGTATTATTGGAGCTATAATCGGTTTTAATAAGGATGAAAATCCTGAAAGATTTAAACTTAAAGATAGCTTAATAGCTGTTGGTTTAAAAAAGGAAGTTAATAAAGTAATTATCCAGATAAATGGAGTTAAGGCAAATTCGTTATCTCAACTTACTATGCCTTTAGGGCAAAAGAGACAGATAAATTATGAATTTGTTAAACAACCTCTTTATAGGATTTATTTTAGTCATAATGACCCTTTAGTATATAGCAAAATGAAAGAGATGCTAAGTGAGCATAAATCTTTTTACTCTATAGCGCTGGGTTCAGCCCAATGCTTAGCAAATTATAAGTATATTGGAGAATTCAATATTACTTCTCTTTCTGATAAGGATTTGCATGAAATTCATTCAGCAATTCCCATTTCAGATCTCATAGAAATAGATTTTTCTAGTAACAATAAAGTTCAGAAAAGTACTATGCCTAATGAAATGTTGAATGATAGAAGTGTAACTAATTACGCAGAGTTTATTTATAGTATTAGTGGGATACCGATTCTTGCTAAAGCAAAAAATATATACTCCATAGATCAATTAGGAGAATCAATCTGTGCTATGTAGAATCTTATCTCATCCCGATACTGACTTAATAGATCATCTGAATTTAGTAAGGAAGATTGGCCTACAAAAATTCGATGAAGATAAAGTCTATCCTGAATATAGAGATATAATGGAGTGCGCCTTATTCATGCATGATTTGGGTAAGGCACACCCATTTTTCCAAGATAAAATCCAGGGCAAAGTCTATAAAGCTTACAGTCATGCACCAATCTCTGCCCAATGGCTTTACTTTCTATTAAGAGAGAAAAATATAGATAGTATTAAAAGTTTTTTTGCATTTTATATTGTCTATTGCCATCATGGCAAGCTGAGATCTCCTAGAAAATCTTGTACTTTTCTAACGAGTGAAACTGAGTCAAAAGAAATCTATTATGATTATATTAATGAGATTTATAAGGATTTCTTACCTTACAAAGATTTCTTTTCAGTAGATAATTTTCTAACTTTAAAGGAGAAATACTCTCTCTTAGAGAACATTAGTAAGAAAGACTATAAGCTAATTACAGAAGAAGATTACCTGAAAGTAAACTATCTATTTTCTATCTTGATCTATGCTGATAAAAAGGCTTCTATTTTAAAACAAAATGCAGATTTAGAAAGACTAACTTTTTCAACATGGCAAGCTGACCTTGTTGATAACTATAAAGTAGCTAAATTTTCTAATATTGGTCAGGAAAACTTACTTAATAATTTGAGAGAAGAAGCCTATCAAATCACGAGCAATAAGGCCAATGAAATTAATAGCCAAATTAATTCTATAAATCTACCAACTGGTATGGGTAAAACTCTCAACGTGATTAACGTAGCTCTGAAAATTAAGAAGAATTTTAGCAAAAAAAGGATTATCTATGCGCTTCCTTTCACCAGTATTATAGAACAAAATGCTGAAGTACTTGAAGAAATTCTCTTAGCTTCTCAAATTGAACCTGATAATACAAAACTTTTGAAACAACATCATCTAGTAGAATTTTCCTACAAAAGCACTAATTCATGGGATGAAGGACAAGGTAAATTTTTGATCGAAAACTGGGAATCAGAGTTTATTATAACCACATTTTATCAAATCTTAAATACTTTGATTACTTCAGTAAATAAGCAACTAATAAAGTTTAATAATTTGACTGATAGCATTATAATTCTTGATGAAGTTCAAAACATTCCTACAAAATATTGGCTTCTGGCTAATAATATTTTACAACAATGTGCAGAAAAATTTAGGATACATTTTATTCTAACTACTGCTACAATGCCACTTATCTTTTCCAAAGACAAAAAGGAAATTGTTGAGCTTGTTGAAAACTACCAAACTTTTTATCAGAATGTTAACAGAATAGATTTGGATTGCTCTAATCTCGATAGAAGAATTAATATGGATGAACTTATTGAACTAATCCTGAGCGATGAAGAAGAGGATTTATCTCAGTTAATCATTCTTAATAGTGTTAAAGCATCTTTAGACCTATATCAAAAATTAAGTAATCTAAATCTAGATAAAGATATACTTTACCTTTCTACTAACATTATTCCTCACCATAGAGCAGAAATTATAAAGTCTGTAAAAGATAATCCTGTTAATAAAATACTTATTTCTACTCAACTCATCGAGGCTGGAGTAGATATTGACTTTGACGTAGTATATCGTGATTTAGCTCCTCTTGACTCTATTTTTCAGGCTTGCGGAAGATGCAATCGCCACAATAATAGAAAGCAAAAGTCTCAAGTAATCATGTTTGAATTGCTTAGTGCTAACAAAAAAGCTTTTTGGAGCTTTATTTATGATAAAGCTCAAATTTCTGCGACTAAAGATATTCTATTAACTAATATTATTCCTGAAAGTTCTTTCGAAAATATTTCTCAACAGTTCTACCAAAGGATATATGATTATTTGGATAATTCAGCATCAGAAAGATTATTAGATTCTATTAATAAACTAGATTATGATATGCTAAATGATTCTGATAATGGTTTTACTTTAATAAAAGATATTCCTACATGTTCTTTTTACATCTATTACAACACAGAAGCTTGTGACCTTCATAAGGATTTCCTAGATATTACTAATTCCGAATTTAGTGATCCGTTTGAAAAAAGTGTCAAAATGAAAGCTATTAGTAGGAAAATGTCAAAATACATAGTCAATCTTCCTAAAAGATATGCCTTTAATAATGAAGACAAACTCTTCATTATTGATAAAGATAATTTAGAAATTTACTATGACTCAAAAACTGGTTTTAAGCGAGAAAACGAACAAGAGGACCTAATACTATAATGCAATTATTCTTAAACACCTATGGTACTTTTTTACAAAAGAAAGATGGTATGTTTCAGATAAAACTGGATGACACAAAAAAGATTATTTCACCCAAAAAAATATCTTCTATTGTTATTTCTAATTCAGCTACTATCTCAACTGATGCAGTTCAATTAGCCTTGGACAATAACATTGATATCGTTTTTTTAGATAATTTTGGTAACCCTATTGGAAGAGTCTGGTTTCCAAAACTTGGTTCTACAACCTATATCAGAAGAAGATTATTAGAAATTGATATGACTGATCAAGGACTTGACATTGTCAAGAAATGGATTACTACTAAAGCTAAAAATCAACTTGCTTTCATTCAAAAACTCCTTTCCAAAAGAGACCGTTCTGACCAAGAATTTACTAAGATTATCGATTCAATTAAAACAAGTTTAACTAAAATTGAAAATGTCCATGCTCCTTTAAGTACCTCGGATAATACTATTATGGCTTATGAAGGTAATATTTCTAAACTCTATTTCAAGGCTCTTTCCCTCTTAATACCGACAAAATATTCTTTTCAAGGTAGATCTTCTCGCCCTGCAATTGACCCTTTTAATGCCGTTCTTAATTACTCATATGGTGTCTTATACTCCAAAATTGAAAAAGCTCTTCTTATTGCTGGTTTAGACCCCTATATTGGCCTTTTACATAAAGATAATTACAATAAAAAATCTCTTGTGTTTGATTTCATTGAGCCCTATCGAATTTACTGCGATGAACCTGTTTTCTATATGTTTTCAAGACATAAACTTCCGACCGATGGCTTTATAAACTCTGGTAAGGGTATCTTACTTAGTGACGAATGTAAAAAAAGAATTATTCTTGACTTGACTAATTTCTTTGATGAAACTATTAGATACAGAAGTAAAAATACTAAAAGAGTTGATACAATACTTGCTGATGCCCATGCCTTTGCTAATTGGCTTATCGGTAAAAGAGAGGATTATTAATGCTAACATGGATTCTCTATGATATAGAAAACAATAAAAATAGAAATAAAATAGCAAAATTATGCCTTAAGACAGGGCTCTATAGAGTTCAATTATCCTGCTTCTTAGGAGATATTAATTCAACTGAACTAAAAGAACTTTCCATGCACATTGAAGAATTAATTAATATCGATAATGATAAGGTTTATATCTTCCCAATCTCTAAAGATGATTTTGATAAAATTATTCTCTTAGGTAATGCTTTTGATAAAGACTTAGTTACTGATGAAATTAAGGCACTTTTCTTATGAATCAATTCACTTATATCAGAACCACGGACATGATTGAATATCAGTTTTGTCCTAGATTTATCTATTATATGAATGTCTTACATATTGACCGTCATGAAGAAAAAAGATTTCTAGTTAATAAAGGTAGAGATATTCACGAGTTAAAAATGGTTAGAAATAAAGATTATTTGAGAAAATCAATCGGCTGTATTGAGAAAGATATTGATGTGTATCTGACATCTCCAAAACTCCACCTGGTAGGAAGAATGGATGAAGTACTCACTCTTGCCGATAAGAGCAAAGCACCCCTTGATTATAAGTTTGCGACCTATGAAGATAAGTTGTTTAAGACGCTAAAAACACAACAAATAGCCTACGCCCTGCTTATTGAAGAAAACTACCAATGCCCTGTAAATATGGCTTTTTTGGTTTATGTTAGATCAAAAAACCTTTTGAAAGAAATTCCAATCACCCCAAAAGATAAAGATAATACTATCAAAACTATTAATGATATTTTCGATATTATCTATAAATGTCACTTCCCACCCGCAACAAAGAATAAACTTAAATGCCAAGATTGTACCTATAAAAACCTTTGCTTCTCATAAAAAATCTTGACAATAAAATTAACTAAACTATATTTGATAAGTACATAGTGTGTATGTTTTAGACATTTTTCTGTTCTCTGAAACAGTTTTATGAAAATAATTAGCTAATTATTTACTAAAACCTTATTATATAATATCTTATAAATATTCTGAGAGGTGTAATATTATGGTTTTTATCCTATTTTCGGCTTTCTGTCTTAAATTATCTAGCACTGACTTTTTGTGCTATCTTAATGAAAATCATTTAATTAGCAAACATGACGTGTCTAAAACCTGAATCCATTAAACCAAGGATTGAAACGCAAACAGGCATGCCTATCAAAGAAGGTTTTATTGGGTCTAAAACCTGAATCCATTAAACCAAGGATTGAAACGACTGTAGAACTGTAGAAAGTGCAGTGTTAGAAGATGTCTAAAACCTGAATCCATTAAACCAAGGATTGAAACAGAAGTATCTTTTTATTTTGGATCTTCTCAAGAGTCTGTCTAAAACCTGAATCCATTAAACCAAGGATTGAAACAACCCCTCTACACCAACCCCGATATGGTCTCTGAGGTCTAAAACCTGAATCCATTAAACCAAGGATTGAAACCGATGTATTAGATTCTTGGGGCTTTGGTAGATCATGTCTAAAACCTGAATCCATTAAACCAAGGATTGAAACATTCCTGTCTATCTGTTACATTTACCTTTGCTATTGCGTCTAAAACCTGAATCCATTAAACCAAGGATTGAAACTGTAACAGAACAAAATATACATATATCAGTATATGGTGTCTAAAACCTGAATCCATTAAACCAAGGATTGAAACTTACTCAGCAGGTTGAGTATCTGTCTGAAGATATGAGTGTCTAAAACCTGAATCCATTAAACCAAGGATTGAAACATCTTGACTTGATAGAAAGAATAAAGGAGTCATAAAAGTCTAAAACCTGAATCCATTAAACCAAGGATTGAAACATTATCCTAAAGAAATTTATATTGTTAAGTCTGACGGGTCTAAAACCTGAATCCATTAAACCAAGGATTGAAACTTACTCAACAGGTTGAGTATTTATCCGAAGATATGAGTCTAAAACCTGAATCCATTAAACCAAGGATTGAAACGTATTATGTTGCTGAAGGAAAATCAATTAATCAGATGTCTAAAACCTGAATCCATTAAACCAAGGATTGAAACTCAGAAAGGGCAAGCAAATCAGCCTGGCTTACCTTGTCTAAAACCTGAATCCATTAAACCAAGGATTGAAACCATTAGTTGCACCATCTTTAACACCATACTTCCATTGGTCTAAAACCTGAATCCATTAAACCAAGGATTGAAACCACCTAAAAGATTGAATACTTGATTCATATTTTCTCGTCTAAAACCTGAATCCATTAAACCAAGGATTGAAACTTGAGGGTGTAATTAAAAACACAAACAATCTCTTAGGTCTAAAACCTGAATCCATTAAACCAAGGATTGAAACAATTCTATTTGCTCGCCTGTTGATTCTTCTATTTCTGTCTAAAACCTGAATCCATTAAACCAAGGATTGAAACTCAGAAGACTTACCATCTGTCTGAACATCTAGAAGCTGTCTAAAACCTGAATCCATTAAACCAAGGATTGAAACTTCTACTAGATCCATTAGTTCTTTGTATTCAATAATGTCTAAAACCTGAATCCATTAAACCAAGGATTGAAACCTTGAGACTCAACAATAGCAATCGCCAACAGTAGGTCTAAAACCTGAATCCATTAAACCAAGGATTGAAACTACTCTAGAATTGATGTTTTTTCTATCTCTACATCTGTCTAAAACCTGAATCCATTAAACCAAGGATTGAAACCCGATTAGAATATTAAAATATGAATATATTGAGCAAGTCTAAAACCTGAATCCATTAAACCAAGGATTGAAACTGTTACACCAGGCTTGATGAATAGTGTTGTGTCTTTGTCTAAAACCTGAATCCATTAAACCAAGGATTGAAACATAGAAATATTAGCTTTGCTCTTGTATAGAGTCTGAGTCTAAAACCTGAATCCATTAAACCAAGGATTGAAACCTCTAAACTGAACTCAGAAAGTTGATTAGGAGAGAGTCTAAAACCTGAATCCATTAAACCAAGGATTGAAACTGGATTTCAACATCTCAATTGTAGATGCAAAATTAGTCTAAAACCTGAATCCATTAAACCAAGGATTGAAACATAGGCAAAAAGAGAGCAGACCAAATAAAAGGAGATGTCTAAAACCTGAATCCATTAAACCAAGGATTGAAACCCACACTACTATAGGGGTTGTTTTACTGGAAATAAGTCTAAAACCTGAATCCATTAAACCAAGGATTGAAACTCCATTGGGTCTCAGGTAATATAGCTTATACTACTGTCTAAAACCTGAATCCATTAAACCAAGGATTGAAACGGAGCTCAAGAAACATTATGCTGAAGGTTCTGCAGGTCTAAAACCTGAATCCATTAAACCAAGGATTGAAACTAATAAGCTGATAGCATTGCAGCTGCTGTTGGAACGGTCTAAAACCTGAATCCATTAAACCAAGGATTGAAACTCAGAAAGAGTGTTAAGTGCTGTTTGGCTTGCTTTAGTCTAAAACCTGAATCCATTAAACCAAGGATTGAAACCTGGTATAGTAGATAGGGTATTAGATATCAAGAATGTCTAAAACCTGAATCCATTAAACCAAGGATTGAAACATAGATCAATTCGAGTCTAAAATCGAATATAAACCTGTCTAAAACCTGAATCCATTAAACCAAGGATTGAAACGGCTGAAATATTCTAGACGTATAAAATTCATTATCAGTCTAAAACCTGAATCCATTAAACCAAGGATTGAAACGAAATTGCAATAGCTCCAAAACCTGAAGTAGTGATAGTCTAAAACCTGAATCCATTAAACCAAGGATTGAAACAAATATCTAATTTGTCCCCAAGTGCGAACGCCAAAATGTCTAAAACCTGAATCCATTAAACCAAGGATTGAAACTTATATCTATCTATAAATAACTGAGCATGTCCTAAGTCTAAAACCTGAATCCATTAAACCAAGGATTGAAACTTAATAGTAGTAATATCAGAAGCATCTGCTTTTCCGTCTAAAACCTGAATCCATTAAACCAAGGATTGAAACCTGGGTTAAGCTTTAACACCAACGGCACATTAACTGTCTAAAACCTGAATCCATTAAACCAAGGATTGAAACAGCTCAGGCTGATAAGAAAAAAGCTACTCAAGAGTGGTCTAAAACCTGAATCCATTAAACCAAGGATTGAAACTGAGCTTTCTTATGCTTGGGCAAAACAACTTACTGAAGTCTAAAACCTGAATCCATTAAACCAAGGATTGAAACCCGTCATACTCTTTAAGCGAGAAAACCCCATTAATTACGTCTAAAACCTGAATCCATTAAACCAAGGATTGAAACAGGTACTATGGCCTGGGCTGAGCTTAGAAAAATCAGTCTAAAACCTGAATCCATTAAACCAAGGATTGAAACGGTGGTGGCATTATGATCAATGCTGAAGGTAATGAGGTCTAAAACCTGAATCCATTAAACCAAGGATTGAAACTTGCATCAGCCCAGCCATTTTGGCCAGCCACTGGTTTTGTCTAAAACCTGAATCCATTAAACCAAGGATTGAAACAGAGCTATGCAGGTGCTATATCCAATATGAAAGATGCGTCTAAAACCTGAATTCATTAAACCAAGGATTGAAACACAAAGAGGCAATATCTAAAATAATTAAAGACTATTGTCTAAAACCTGAATCCATTAAACCAAGGATTGAAACATAGTTTCAGCAATGATATTTTCAGCTTTTTCGATGTCTAAAACCTGAATCCATTAAACCAAGGATTGAAACTTGTTCACTTCCCAAGTAGAGAATGCAGGATAAGAGGTCTAAAACCTGAATCCATTAAACCAAGGATTGAAACATGTAAAGCAATAAAAATTTATGTAAATAAACACTGTCTAAAACCTGAATCCATTAAACCAAGGATTGAAACACTAACGGGGATTCATAACCCTGGTAAGTGATTGAGTCTAAAACCTGAATCCATTAAACCAAGGATTGAAACCAGAGCATGATTTTAGAGACGCTTTTTTGAGGTCAGGTCTAAAACCTGAATCCATTAAACCAAGGATTGAAACGGATAGGTATTATAATATTGCCTTAGAGAACTTTAAGTCTAAAACCTGAATCCATTAAACCAAGGATTGAAACCCACCAAAGACAGAAACAAAGTGGTGAGTGATACTGTCTAAAACCTGAATCCATTAAACCAAGGATTGAAACATGAGTACGTAAAGTATAAAAGACAAATAGACATTGGTCTAAAACCTGAATCCATTAAACCAAGGATTGAAACATAATATTTTGCATTGTTACTCCTTAAAGTGTACCGTCTAAAACCTGAATCCATTAAACCAAGGATTGAAACACGTAGCATTGAAAGAAGTGGTATCGTAAATTTTACGTCTAAAACCTGAATCCATTAAACCAAGGATTGAAACATAAACAGGTTAGAATAGAATCTCTTACCCCTCTTTTGTCTAAAACCTGAATCCATTAAACCAAGGATTGAAACTAGATATACACCTCGGCATCTTCCGCCTTGTTTTCAAGTCTAAAACCTGAATCCATTAAACCAAGGATTGAAACTTGGCTTGCTCTAGGTTATTAATAGAATCTTCTTTGGTCTAAAACCTGAATCCATTAAACCAAGGATTGAAACAGAAAAAGGAGACTTCACCATCAAAGAAGGTTGTCGTGTCTAAAACCTGAATCCATTAAACCAAGGATTGAAACATAAACAGGTTAGAATAGAATCTCTTACCCCTCTTTTGTCTAAAACCTGAATCCATTAAACCAAGGATTGAAACTCATATCTTCATCATTTAACCATTGTTTGCTTTTGGTCTAAAACCTGAATCCATTAAACCAAGGATTGAAACCTTATGATGATACATAATCCATGGGCCATTGCAGGGGTCTAAAACCTGAATCCATTAAACCAAGGATTGAAACAGCTCAGGCTGATAAGAAAAAAGCTACTCAAGAGTGGTCTAAAACCTGAATCCATTAAACCAAGGATTGAAACTTAATAGTAGTAATCTCAGAAGCATCAGCCTTTCCTGTCTAAAACCTGAATCCATTAAACCAAGGATTGAAACTAAAGCTGTAGTTACTGACTACTTATATCAAGTATGTCTAAAACCTGAATCCATTAAACCAAGGATTGAAACAGGTGTTTCTGCTGATAGAAATGCTTACCTAGAGCAAGTCTAAAACCTGAATCCATTAAACCAAGGATTGAAACGTTCTTCCCTCTAATCCTATCTTAGTGGCTGTAAGTGTCTAAAACCTGAATCCATTAAACCAAGGATTGAAACTTGGTAGGTTCTCTGTGTTAACCCAAACTTTGAGAGGTCTAAAACCTGAATCCATTAAACCAAGGATTGAAACCTGGCCTTACTTGGGTAGCTGACCATACTACCGAGTGTCTAAAACCTGAATCCATTAAACCAAGGATTGAAACTACACCGAAGTTTTAACCAGACAGGTAATAGAAGAAGTCTAAAACCTGAATCCATTAAACCAAGGATTGAAACTGTACGATGATTTTAACAATATGTCGTTGTCTGAAAGTCTAAAACCTGAATCCATTAAACCAAGGATTGAAACATATAAGGCCCAAATCTTATATTTAGCCAATTCTGGTCTAAAACCTGAATCCATTAAACCAAGGATTGAAACCTGGAACGGCTTAAAAGAAGATGAAAAACGTGGAGTAGTCTAAAACCTGAATCCATTAAACCAAGGATTGAAACTTCACAGGTATAGAAGATTTATCAAAACTTACACTTGTCTAAAACCTGAATCCATTAAACCAAGGATTGAAACTGTACGATGATTTTAACAATATGTCGTTGTCTGAAAGTCTAAAACCTGAATCCATTAAACCAAGGATTGAAACCTCTCTGAAAAGCAGGCACTCTTAAAATCTGTTGAAGTCTAAAACCTGAATCCATTAAACCAAGGATTGAAACTCTGCCAGATACAAGGGAAGGACAATCAGTTATAATGTCTAAAACCTGAATCCATTAAACCAAGGATTGAAACGCGTTAATCGAGAAGTGTATAAAGGGAGAGAACAAGTCTAAAACCTGAATCCATTAAACCAAGGATTGAAACACATGACCAAGGAAATGGCTATGGCAAACGCTCTTAGTCTAAAACCTGAATCCATTAAACCAAGGATTGAAACTAAGGAGAAAACCCACTGTTAAGCCTATATGTTGTGTCTAAAACCTGAATCCATTAAACCAAGGATTGAAACACTAAAAAAAATCATATTATTATTAATTATCAACTAGTCTAAAACCTGAATCCATTAAACCAAGGATTGAAACCAGATTAAAGGCAATAGAACTTTATAGTATTGTTAAGTCTAAAACCTGAATCCATTAAACCAAGGATTGAAACGACTAGGAGGCCTAATGCAAAAATGTACTAAATCAGGTCTAAAACCTGAATCCATTAAACCAAGGATTGAAACCAGTTATATGATTATAAATAATAAAAAAATAATGCTGTCTAAAACCTGAATCCATTAAACCAAGGATTGAAACTTGACTTTGATGGGATTGGGTGTTGTTTTCTAATGGGTCAAACGAACCATGCTTATTATTTGACATCCCTTTGGGATTTAAAAATTATTTATCACATTTCCCATTCTACTTTGGAGAGAGTCTAATATAATACCTACATGTTTGTATATGATGAGAATCAGGTATACATATTTTTATTAAACCCTTACAGGGTTACACTTTTTGTGTACACCATAACCCAGGGTTGCAATCCCTTCAGGATTTTACCCTGGGCTAATCTATTAATCCCCTCTGGGGATAAAAGACCTATCCTTGGGGATTGATAGGATTTCCAAATAATAATAACAGATGGGGTAAACCCCAATAATGCAGTAGACCTTTGTGAATAGCAGAATATTCTTCAGCAAACTAAGATCCATAATTTCTCCGAATATATAAATTATATTTGTCAAAATTCTGTAAGCTATTTTGCTAGAATAATCTGCACTTTTCACTTGTTATGCGTAGCTTTAGCGAAGTATTACTAAAGCTCTACTTTTTATTAAACCCTTACAGGGTTACACTTTTTGTGTACATCATAACCCAGGGTTGCAATCCCTTCAGGATTTTACCCTGGGCTAATCTATTAATCCCCTCTGGGGATAAAAGACCTATCCTTGGGGATTGATAGGATTTCCAAATAATAATAACAGATGGGGTAAACCCCAATAATGCAGTAGACCTTTGTGAATAGCAGAATATTCTTCAGCAAACTAAGATCCATAATTTCTGCGAATATATAAATTATATTTGTCAAAATTCTGTAAGCTATTTTGCTAGAATAATCTGCACTTTTCACTTGTGATGCGTAGCTTTAGCGAAGTATTACTAAAGCTCTACTTTTTATTAAACCCTTACAGGGTTACACTTTTTGTGTACATCATAACCCAGGGTTGCAATCCCTTCAGGATTTTACCCTGGGCTAATCTATTAATCCCCTCTGGGGATAAAAGACCTATCCTTGGGGATTGATAGGATTTCCAAATAATAATAACAGATGGGGTAAACCCCAATAATGCAGAAGACCTTTGTGAATAGCAGAATATTCTTCAGCAAACTAAGATCCATAATTTCTCCGAATATATAAATTATATTTGTCAAAATTCTGTAAGCTATTTTGCTAGAATAATCTGCACTATTCACCTGTGATGCGTAGCTTTTGTGAATAGAATTCTAGCCACAAAAACCTACTAGACTATTTGGATTAAATTTTTACTTCTTGAAGTATGAACTAATTATCTTAAATATTCTTTTGCTTTATTAATAATTTCTTGATCAGTGCCTAGCAACTCAGCTATCATAAGTCCAGCTTGGGGAGTTTCTCTTTTACCAGTGATTTTTATAAGATTATACTTCATTTTTTTATGCAGTGCTTTTAGTCTATTATCTGGATTAATTTGATTTTGGTCTCTAATTTCCTTAAAGTCATCTTCAGTAATTCCAGGGATAGTAAAGTGGGCCACACCTTCAATTTCTAGAGGTGAATTAAAGTGAGTAGCACAGAAGGAGAAGTTATTTTTAGTATTTAGGCTTTCAAACATAGCTTTGGATAGGGCATTTCCTTCTTTAGGATTAGTACCTCTGGCAAATTCATCTAAGATGAAGAGTCCTTTTCCCTGTCTTCCATAATAAGAGTTTATCCTAACCAATTCTTTACCAAAAGAGCTTAAATCGATAGATTTTTGATTAGCTTCATCCCCAGTAACTAGGATGTAATCGAAGAGAGGTATGATGCATTTATAAGCAGGAAGGGGGAAACCATGTTGAGCAAGATAGGAGAATTGTCCTAAAGTAGTAAGGGCTGTAGATTTACCAGCCATATTAGCACCAACAAGGATGTTCATTTTTTTATCTAAGATAAGGTCAATTTTTTGATATTTAATAGAGACTCTTTTTAGGGCATCATAGACAGGGATATTTACAGCTTGGATAATTTGGACCTTATATTCTTGGGTTAAGCTAGGTAAACAACAGTCATACTTAAGTGCAAAAAGAGATTTTCCCAGCATATCATCAAAGATAGCTACAATTTCCAATGATTTAGTTAGATTTTCTTGATATTTTTCTAGCTGCTTGGAAAGTTGGGAAATAACCTGATTACTGATTTCTTCTTGTTTAATAAAGAGGTTATTTAACTTATATTCATAATTCCTAACTGTCTCAGGATATTTTATATAATAGATTGTGTTAGCAAAGTTTTCTTCTTGAATACCAAAATAATCACTTTCCTCAATTTTAGTTTTTAAATCAACCTTCATATTAGAAACAATTATTTTTTCTTCTATTTTGCTTAGTTTTAGCTGATCCATTATCTTCTGTCTAAACAACTGCTGTTCAATTTTCTTTTTGCGGGAAAGAGAGGCAATTTCTTCTCTAATAGCTTGCAGGTCTGAGGAATAAGCAGAAGATATTTTGAAGGTTGGAACTTCTTGACCCTCAGGGTCTAAGATATTAAATACTCTCCTTAAGTGAGGAAAATCTTCTACTAATTTAAAATTATCCTTAGCAAGTTGAAGTCTTAATCTTTCATAGAAATAACAAAATTGTTTAATCTCGAAAAGTTCATGAATTTGGATATCTTTTCCTAAACGTTTAATGCTGTAAGAAATATCTTTAAGGTGAAGCAATTCATTTTTAAGCTTGTCTTGCAAAACTGTATTATCACCTACCTTTTCAATCACTTGGCCTAGTGATTGAAAGTAAGCAGTCAGCTTATCTTCTTGACCAGGGAGGCAGGGTTGGAGATTTTTCCTATACTTTCTTCCTAATTCTGAAAAAGTTTCAACTCTATCTAATATCTCTTTTAAATCAAGAGCTTCAAAAGACCATTTATCTAACATTTATACCTCGAATTTCCTCATTTCTTACATTCAATAATTAGCTGAAATACTGGCAAGCTTTTTTTAGGCTTTCTAGCAAGTAGACCAGACTTCCTCAACCCTAGGTAAGGGACTTCGGACGAACATAATATAAGAACTAGACAAAAAAGGAAAAATAAAAAAAATAAAAAAAATACCAACACTTGCTGGTTTTCATTCGTCTTAGTTTATGAAAAGGAGATAAAATGGATAAAATTGAAGAAATAATTAGTGAATACTCTGATTTGATAGCAGATTATGCTTTGTCAATTGCGCATGACAAAGATCTTGCAGATGATATTATGCAAGACTGTTATCTTAAGATTATCAATAATAATCTTCTTTTAGCCCGTTTAACCCCTAATCAAATTAGAAGCTGGCTTTTCACTGTGATAAAAAACATTCTTATTGATAAGAAAAGAAAAAAAAGAATCGAAAACATACCCTTAGAAATAGCTACAAGCTATGAGGATAATCTTGTTCTGACTAGTCAGGTTGAGATCTTGCTAGATTATTTACCTGAAGATGAAAGAAACATAATTTATAATAAGTATTGGTTGGGGATGAATTCTCAAGAAATTGCAGGTGAAATGAACATGTCTGCCTCTACTGTAAGGTGGAAACTGCAAAAAGCTCTGAGTAGTCTAAGACAAAAGGTAGGTGACTCTTTATGGAAACAAGACTATTATCTTTAGGCGAGTGGATTATCATGCATTTGATACCATTCACAAGGACAGAAAACGCGGAAGAATTATCAGAAGATGACTTAGAAGAACTAGAAAAAATAAGAGAAGAAAACCATATTTGGAGATAATCCCAAATAATGCATTAGATCTTTGCGAATAGCACTATCTTCTTTTGCAAAAGTAAGCTACATAATTTTCATGAATATATATATTATATGCTTTCAAATTCTGTAACTTATTTTGCTAAAAGAACCTAGCACTCTTCATCAAAGTTCAAATGCCTATTCGTGATAAAGGAGAAGAAAAATGAAAAGAATAGAAAATATTGGTGCTGTGGATTTAAGATTTGCTGACAAAGAGACTTTGGAAAATATATCACAAATTTCAAATACTGGAATAGTAATTTACTCGCAAAGAGTAAAGAACTTAATGTCAAACATTGCTATTTCCAATACAGGCATGGTAGAAGAAGTTCCTGAAGACTATAAGTTGGAAGTAGGTAACCTGGATATTAATAAAGCAATGCTTGAGGCTATGGAAAGTCCTTTAAAAAGTGTTATCTTAGGTGTGATAACAATTGATCATGATGTTACTGCTGAATTAGTTCAAAATAAGATTGAAGGCATTTTTAATATTGGCGTTATTAATGCTCCTAAAGATCTTGTGGGATTAGTTAAAAACAAGGTAGTCAAAAATATAGGGGTAATAAGAGAAACTTCCAAAGATAGACTTTCTATCCAAGGGAGCAAAGAGCTTACCAATAACTATTTGAAGAGCCTCAAGGATGATATTAATTTGGAAGTTATGGGAAGCCTCTCAATGTTAGAAGATATTGACCTAGATTTGTTCTCTCAGAAAGTAAAAGCAATTTCCCTTATGGGGTCTGCAACAGTTCGTGAGAAATATCAAACAGTTTTTGAGAGCATTGCTAAAGTTCAAGGCTCTTTGAAAATTGTTCCAGATAATTGCAAGATTCTTAGATCACTAACCCAACTTGATTCAATCCAAGTTAGAAGAATGGGCAAAGAAAATATCTATTCTCATGGTTCAATAATCTTCAAAGAAGATGTGACTCCTGCTGACCTAGAGCAAGGAATGGGTAAAATCCTTAAGTGTAAAAGAATTTTAGCTCATGAGAAGTTAGTGGATAGTCTTATTGAAATTATTGATTCAGATATTCCTATTACCTCTTATGCTGGTAAGCTGGTAATAAATAGTGGAGAAAAGACCTTCACCCAACTAGAACTGCAATATGCTAAAGAAGCTTACTTTATAATTAATAAGGGAGTGCTTAACTTTGAAGACAAAATTGATCCTGATTTATTCTATGAAAAAATCGATATTCTAGAAAATTATGGTCAAATCTTAGCACCTGAATCACTATATGGTCTAGTAGAACTTAAAACTAGTCTTAATAAAGGTGAACTAATTAATACCTCTAAAAAGACAGAAAAGGCTGAAAAAGAAAAAGATACTGATACTATCTCTAATATGGGTATGTTGAAGTTGTAAAAGATGAATAATAAGATGCCTTTGCTAGTTTTTTTGAGCTAGTGAAGGCTTTTTTAACTATCAAAAATGCCTTCTGTGTCTTGAACAACTTTGATTTTCTTCTGTTTAACTAAATCTTTAAAAACCTGCATTTCAACATTTGTTTTACCTCTCTTATTCAATTTCTGAGCCTTTTTTAATTCGTCAGGAATCTCATTAACAGAATGTGATACCACATACTTAGGAAGGATAGGGAACTCTAATATTTTGATTCGCTTGCCTTCAACTATTTGGAACTTAATAATAAAAACCCTCAGTTCATCAGCAAAATTTCGATAAATAATAAGGAATCTATAATCGTATTCTGATAAAAAATCAACTGTTATCTTTCTGATAGTTTTTATTTCTATATCCTTAATACAATCATTAATAATACAATCAGATAAAGATTCGGAAAATTCTGTTAAAGTATTTTCATTTAGAGCTTTTACAAATTTACCTAGAAAATAATAAATACTATTATGAAGCTTTGTTCCAGAAATTGAACTGGTAAAAACATGGTCTTTCATCTTTTTGAACAATATGATTTCTTGAGTTAATCTGTATATCTTAGCTTGGATTCTTTTCTTTTTGACCTTGTATGCTTTCGCCAAGTCACTAATCTTAAAATGTTCATTATAATACTTGTGGAGTAATTCTTGATCTGTCTTTTTGATAAAGTCATAAGAAAAGAAATCAAGATTATTTACCTGGTCTTCACTTTCATCTAGTTTCATGCTTTCTAAATGATCAGGTTCAAAGATTACTTCCTTATTCTTCTGAGATATTTTATATTTAGTAAAACAGAAATTTTTAGTTACTGTATATAACCAGTTATCCAGTTTCTCGGGATCAATCTTGTCTCTGTTTACAAACAACTGAATCGCTGAAAGCTGAGCAATATCCTGAGCTGTATCATGATTATTTATGTATTTAACAGCTACTCTATAAGCATACTTCAATACTTGGTCATAATTAAAATCCATTTAACTGTACCTCTGTAATTCTATGCATCTCCTACAGATACAAGATTTTCAACGAAAATATCATCCTTTTTTACTCTAATATATATATAATCTATTTAGGAGCTCTTTATGAAAAGAATGATGTTAATTCTTACTATTATCATTTTTTGTAGTGCTGTATTTTCAAGTCAAGTGGATTTTTCGCAATATCGACAAATATACGTTTATGAACTTGAAGGTATTGATTACCAGGTGGTTTTGAGAGATGAAAATAATGAGCCTATTCTCGTAATTATCGATGGTGAAATTCTTTATGTAGAATATTTGCAATAGTCAAGAATAGATGCCTTAATGCTACAATTTTGCATATAAGTTGATAATTAAATATAGTAGTGTATAAAATGAAATGAGTGTGAACTATGGTTAGATTTTATCTCATGTATAAACAAATCAATAATAAGTACATGAAGAATACTTTAAAAAAAAGGAGGAAAAATGACCAGAAAATTATTTGTAATTATTTTAGTTGTATTAAGTTGTAGTTTGTTCTCTGCAAATAGAACATTTTCTATTAGTGAAGATTTGCTAGATGATATGAGGAATTCTGGAGATATTGTTTTTAGAAAAGCTGTAGGAATCAATTCAAATCCCTTGCCCCTCAATCTAGTTGAATCTATAACAGATTATGACAGATCAGTAGTTGGGAGTTATTACTCTAATTTACAAGCTTATGCTTTAGAAACTTATAAAGCTTTTTTTAATTATGAAAATGGTGAGTATATAACAGATGTTGATAAGTTAGAAGAAGTTGTTAACCATCTGGCTTACGGTATCAATTTTACAGGAGAGCTAGGAGCGGATTATCCTAGTCTTCATAAGCTTGTGACCTTAGATGATGCTTCTGGTACTATAAGATGGCCAATAGATATTGAAACAATTTTTACTACTGATTTAAATGGTGCTAATGACTACGACTTTTTCACAATCGATTCTGGTTATAATGAGAGAAACATCTTACAATACACCTTAGGTTACATTGCATTCATTTATGATATGGTCTATTATCAAATTGATGAAATGCCTAATTCTATAGTAATAAGAGAAACAATCGAGGCAAAAATTGATAATATCTCTACTCTTTTATACACCAAAATGAGTAATTATGGTCCAACTTCAACCTGGGATCTGGAATTTCAACCATTGTGGTATTCTTATGGTGATGGACAAAGGCAGGATTTAGGATTTATTACTTTGAACTCCTTAGGTTATTTAAGGTTAGTTATTGGAGAAGAGCCTGATGAAGGGATTTTGAGTTGGGTATTAAACAAAATTGATTCTACTTATCCTGTTGAACCAAGTTTTTATGATGGTTTTAGTACAATTGTGGGTGATAAAACTGATATGCTTAGTTATCTAACTGATAATGCTGGCTTTTTCTCTTCTGGTATTGACTACTCATCTCAAACACTAAAAGGGTCTCCTGAAATTTTCTTTTCTGCTCTCAAAAGATCCTACGGTAATAGTTTCAATATCTGGGATAGCCCTAAAATGTCTTCTTGGATAGAAGAAATAATCATAAATCTTGGCCCTAACAGAACTATTATTCCATGGTCAGAGGCTTGGACAATACCCCTTAGTACACGCCTTCCCGGCGGAATGTACTCTTATTACCATAATAATACCAATAATTCTGAAGTTAGGAACAAAGTCAAATGGTTTGTTAATGAGTATTTTTCTTACACAAATATTTGGCCTGATAATTCTCTCTTCAGTACTTTTTTACCTTTTGGTATATGTTATGAACCTGGAGTTCCATCATTGAATGGTCAATTAGCTCTACCAATTCACATTGATAATGGTTATCATACAGATTCTGATTTTACTCTGATTGGCAACGAAGCATCTTCAGGAAGTTACTTCGATAGTGCTTTTCTTGCTGTAAATCATAATAATAGTTTTTATATGGAGAGATCACATTATCAGAATGAAAAAGGTAATTATCTTTTCTGGTATGATAATGATTATTTCATTATCGACTGTGGTTACCAATTAAGAACTAAATGGGGTGCATATGAAACTACTGAAACTGATAGCACAGTAACTCATGATGGTAAGAATTTTAATAATCGGTGTGCATGGAACAGATCAAGATACGCTATGAATACAGTTCTGGTCAATCCAGAAATTCAAGATGAACAACTATATTTTGAGGAATTCTGGAAATTCGAGGAAAACAACCTACCGTACCCTGTATTTAA
The DNA here is from genome assembly GCA_963663475.2 of Cloacimonadales bacterium (SeqCode). Classification (GTDB taxonomy): domain Bacteria; phylum Cloacimonadota; class Cloacimonadia; order Cloacimonadales; family JAFGVF01; genus JAEKNW01. The sequence continues at coordinate 1,272,510 of CAXXJV010000001.1, forward strand.
TAACAATATTCAGACTTTTGATAGTAAATTTAGTATGAGACCGTCAAGTCTCTCTTTTTGGGATGATTATAATAATTCAAATACAGTAACAGATCCTATAGAAAAATCTTTCTTTTTGGATTATAACACATATAAACATCTTCAAACAGTCAATACTTTCGGTACACTTGATACTTCAACTAGTCCTAATTCTTTTACGGAAGATGGTCGCTATACTTATACTAGAGATTTCTATAAACACGATAATGGGACAGTGGTTATTCTTGATAATATTAAAGATAATTACCGAACTAGCATGAATAACTACCGAAATCAGTTCCATATTAATAGATCAGTGAGTGTAGATTATTATGATGATCTGTTTTCTTTATCAAGGGGAGATAATATTATACATGGTGCTTTTAGTGGTTTATCATCGACAATCGATTATAAATTTGATTATGAAGGCTCAACTGAATTTCCTCATGGAGTACTAACTACAACAGATTACCCTACCACTACCTCACCGTCAGGTTACTCACATGAAAGAATAAGGCTCGAAAGTTCAGATGTATATGACGAAACTTATCTTACAGTTTTGTATCCTGAAGAGAATTCAAATATTGTTAATACAACTTCCGACAAATCTAGTAGTTATTATACCTACAAAATTGAAAAATCATCAAATGGCATTGATTATCATTCTATCACTGATAAAAGTTGGCAAAATGTATGGAGTTCTGCTGAAGTTAGAATATCAACAGATGCTTCATATTCTTTAGTAAGTTATACAGACTACAATCATTCAGAATTAGATGAAATGATTATTAAGGAAGGAGATAAATTATCTATTAATAATATTATACTTTTTGAAAGTCATGACTCAAATGATTTTGAAGAGGTCAGTGTTAAATTTAAGACTGATAATCTCATCTCAATAATGGTTAAAACGGATGAAATATGTAATAACCCAAAACTTAAGATTCTTAGAACTATGAATAATGAAGAATATACTTGTTTGGATGTAACTAATAAATACGGAACAGGCCACGAAGACATTAATGGTACTAATACAAACACACTATCTGCAATCTATTATGATGATAATTATTTCTATGTGAATTATGATACATCCGAGCTTCCATCAAACGCATTAAGAGTTTTAAGAAATGAAACGATTACGCTAACTGAGGGAAATATTTCATTAACTAATCAGTTATGCTGGAACAATGTAACGATTAATGTCCCGGCAAATAGAACTTTATTTATAAATGGTTTTATATTTGATAAAAGATGTAGTAATGTTTCAATAAATATAGAAGGCACAATAAATTTGAGTAGTGAAATTGATTTTGGTACATCCTGTGCTTCTATTTATATAACTAACAATGGAATATGTAACATTGAAAATGCAACAATTAAAAAAGGAGAAGAATTCTCTATATTTTTCTGTGGTGATAACTTATCTGTAATTAACTCAGTGTTTAGTAATATGAGAAGAGCATTATTTATAAATTCTAATGCCAATATAGTGACTATACAGGGTAATGAATTCAATGATTGTCCCAGAGCTATTGAAAGTATGGAGGGAGCAATTTTTGATATTCACAACAATACATTTAATCAATGTTCGATTGGTATTGATGTTCGCACCGGATATAATAATAATAATTTAGATTATTCAGTTTCAGATAATGACTTTCTGAACTGTTCAACTGGAATTAAATTTTCAGGGAATGGTACCATAAATCAAGAGATAAATAATTGCACTTTTTATACATTAGATGCAGGGATAAAAATAGATGAAACCAAGCTAACAATTAGCAACTGTGAGTTTGAATCATACCGTAATTCTTTAGATAACGGGCAGAATATTGGTATTGATATTTACAAGGGTCGTTCTTCTTATAATGATGATACCCGACCTAATTATGATATAAAATCTTGCGTTTTTATAAATAATCTGGTAGGAATTAGATTGAATGAATCTACCAGTAGAATTAAAGATTGTATTTTTACAGAAACAAACAACAGAGGTATACTTCTTACTAATAATTCTAATGCTTGGCTAGAATTAGATGCAAATAATGTCTTTAAGAACGCGGAGGCACATCTAGCATTTTTATTATCATCAAGTATTAATAATGATGCTTATCTTAAGTATGGACATAATGATTTTTATGACACTGCAATAAATGATATCAATTTTCAAGTTGATAATTCATCAACATTACTGACTGGCTCATTAGATTTGAATGGTAATTGGTGGGGCTCAGATTTCGGATTTGTACCGGAAGGGGCTGTATGGAATGATTATATAGAGATATCAAACTTACAGTGGATAGATATAATTGCAGATTATTATAGAATGGATGTCAATCCGAATAATCCATTTTTTGCTAACCCTGATAACAGATTTGATATTGCTTTTAATTGTTTAAATGATAATAGCTATACACAAGCATTAGGGTATTTTAGAGCAATAATTGAAGATCTAAATGAAAATGAAGAAAATAATTGGACTAAGAGTCTTACGATGATTTATGATTTATCGCAATCCCTAAACAGCGATAGCAATGAGTTAAAACTTTTCTATATCAGTTTCAGGGATAATCTTCCTGATTTTCTATCACCTGAACAGCAAGATCATTATACCTATATAGTAAATAATATCTTAAAGAATCTTAGCATTGATATAAAAAACTATTCTGAAGCTGAACAGATTTTACTGGATAGAATTAATTATCCGATTTCAGAATCAGATGCAATTTTTGCTCAAATGGAATTAGAATACTTGTACTTTATCATCGATCAGGGTGGAGAAAAAGGATACGATATGAAATTATCTAAACTAATGCCTGAAAGTATGCTTGAATTAGAAGAGATGCATAGGAATCATTGGACTGATATCTATCAAATATTTGGTATGGAGGATTCTGAAACAAATAATGTTGTCCCTCAAACATTACAACTTCATCAAAATTATCCTAACCCATTCAATCCGGAAACAACAATTAGCTTTGATATAGCAGATGAGTCGGTTGTGAAGTTACAGATTTACAACATCAAAGGACAGCGTGTTAAGACACTTGTGAATAATAAGTTAAGTCCAGGAATTCATTCAGTAGTTTGGAACGGAACAAACGAAAATTATAAAAGAGTATCTTCAGGAATCTATTTCTATAGAATTTCAACAGGTAAGGAGAATTTAATTAATAAAATGATTCTCATGAAATAGGAAACATGGATTAATGTAATATGGTACAGAGGGAGAATTCTCTCTCTGTATTGAACTTAAACTTAAAGATATTGAGTGTAATATAGAAAAGGGAGTAAAAATGAAGTTATTATTTGTGACTGTGCTATGTGTTTGTAGTGTTATTTTATGTGGTCAGGGGCTACAAGCTCCTGGTTTAGGGACAGAAGATGACCCGTATTTAATAAGCGAATTTGCTCATTTACTTTGGTTATCTGAGACTGAAGAGGTTTGGGATAGCTATTTTCTTCAAACTGCTGATATTGATGCTTCTGAGTCTATTAACTTAAATGATGGCTCTGGTTGGAATCCTATAGGGCATCCGTATTATGATGAGGAATCAGGATGGATAACTCCTTTTTTTTCTGGGGAGTATGATGGGGACAATAATGAAATTTGCAATCTTTATATTAATCACGATTATGGGGAATATATGGGGGTTTTTTGGCGGATAAAAGGTGGTAGCATCAGAGATCTATCTTTATTGAATTTTAATTTTACTGGAGGAGGTGGAGGACTACTATCAGCGAGTATTAGTTCGAATAGTTCTATCAACAATGTTTCCGTTTCAGGAGAAATTACGAGTTATGGACCATGTGGGGGATTAGCATCTTATGTTCAAGATTCTATTATAGAATATTGTTCTTCAGAAGCAGTAATCAATTTAGTGGAAACAACATCTGATATTCAAAGAACTGGAGGTTTTATAGGAAGAGTTGCAGGTGGACTTATTCAAAACTGTGATAGTCGTTTAGAATTGTCTAGCGTGAATGATGCTAGCTTTGTCGGTGGATTTATAGGTATGAACGATGGAGAGATTTTTCTTTGCCAAAGTGAATCATATATTGTGCTAAATGGAGGTTCTTATATTGGAGGCTTTGTAGGAAGTAATGGTTATGATATTGTAGATTGTCACTCCTTTACAGAGATAGAATCATTAAATAATGAAACGCTAGAGTATGTTGGGGGATTTGCAGGGAGTATGAGAGGTAGTGATGCTGATAATCCAGATCCTCAATTCCCTGAAATAGCTGGTTGTAGTGCCAAAGGGTTTATAACTGGCTCAGATTGTACTGGGGGGTTTATAGGTTCTGCACTGTTTTGTTTTATTTCTAATAGCTACACTATGGTTGATATCAATGCCCAGGAGAACAATAATCCAATGATTAATCTTTTTGCCGGTGATTTTTATGTTCAACTTAATGGAGGTATTAATAGATCATATACAGCTAACCGAATTATAGGTTCAGATAGGGATGCAGGTTTTACAATTCCTTTTGGGGGAGAATTCTGGGTAGGATATGATAATTATGTAGATTATGAAGTGGCAGAGATTAGTCCTGAAGTTTTAATTCATGCTGATGGTATGACCACTGCTCAAATGAAAGATGTCGCAACTTATACTCAAGTTTATGACTATCTTCCCTGGGATTTCGTTGGAGATCCCTATGCTGATGTTGCAAATTGGGATGTCTGGGATATTAACCCTGAAATTAATGACGGTTATCCTTACTTAACTTATAATATTATTGCAACTGATAATGAAGATTTAGAAGATAGCATAGAACTTAATACAGTTTCTGAAGTTACTATACATTCATTATATCCTAATCCTTTTAATCCAACAACTACGATTTCATATAATCTTAAGCAAGCTGGTATTGTAGATGTCGAAATTTATAATATTAAAGGGCAAAAAGTCTATACAAAAGACTTAGCTCAGCAATCAGCCGGTTCTCATAATTTTACTTGGGATGGAGTAAATAATCGAAATAGTAGAGTTGCTTCAGGCTTATATTTATTTAGAATTAAGACAGATAAAGGTGTTAGTAACACAAAAGGCATTCTCATGAAATAGAAATTTCCTTTACAAATAACTCTCCTTCTTAATTTAAGAAGGAGAGTCTTAATATTTTAAAAAAGAGGTAGGCAGATGTTAAAAAAATGTTTATTTATGATATTAATAAGTATAATAAGTTTACTTTCACTTTGGTCCATAGAGGTGGGTGGTCACCTTACAGAAGACACAGTTTGGTCTCCGGACAACAACCCTTATGAGGTTACTGAAATACTATATATTGATGCAGGGGTAACCCTCACAATTTTACCAGGAACTGAAGTAAAAATTAGTGGAGCTTCTTTAACATCTGGGCAGGATTTTGATGCTAATTTTTGGATGTACTCAGGTGTTTCAGTTGCAAAATGGATCTGGGTTCATGGTAATATTATTGCTGAAGGAAGAGCTGAAGAACCAATAATATTTACCAGATTACAAGAAGATAATACTTATCACTGGGGGACTATCTATTTTGATGAAGATGCAGGTATGCCCCGTTTTAGACATTGCAAATTCGAGTATTCTGCTGGGATAGGTATTGCTATCAATTGGCAAGTCTGGGGAGCTGTAAGCTTGTATTCAAGCTCAGGTATTTTTACTGATAATCTCTTTATTAACAACTGCAGAGCTATCAATTTTGTGCTAGGTTATGTTAATAATGTTATAATAAAGGATAATACCTTTACTTATGATCAAAATTTACAAGCTGATTTAATAGATTACTATCTTGCAGGATCTTACATTCATGTCAAATCAATTTATGGTATTGAAAGTCCCCAGCAAATACCCGCACTTATTGCTAATAACTATTTTTATAGTAATCAAATGATTAACTCAATACTAGGTTCCTACTATGTTAATAACACTAATATGGGTTCTACTGTTGATATTTACAACGGAGCTGATGAGTGTACTTATGAAAATTATATTTATAAGAACAGTTTTAGCACTTGGCTGACAGGTACATCAATTAATGCTTCTAGGGCTGATGAAATCTATATTAAAGCTAATACTTTTTTGAGTGGAGGCTGTGCACTTGATATTAATTATAGCTATTTGGAACTCGTTGATAATAGTTTTAGGGGGGGGAGTGTTTGCTTAGGACTTCACAGTTCAGGTAAAATGTACAACAATATTATGGATAGGGTAGCACTAAGTATGGGACCAGACTTCGAAGTTTTTCAGAATGTTATAAAGAAATTTGATACAGATGTTAATAACTATGCTTTTCAAGCCTATCCAAAACTAAAGAGAAATAATATCTTTTATAATAACAACCAGCTTTTTTATGCAACATCAGATTCTGTTTTTATCAATAGTGTTTTTCTAGGTAATCGAAACATGTATAACAACACACCCACAGACCGCACAGAAACATTTCGTAACTGTATAGTAGATTTTTCATTAGAATACCCTTTTATAGATGGTGGAGGTAACCTAGTTGTAGATTCTTTACAAGCTGAAGAAATTTTCCTTGATTTAGAGAATGAAGATTTTAGACTTTCTGCTAATAGTATTGCTATTGATGCTGGCTACGATAATACATGGGATTTCCATAATCCTTTTGATATGAATTATGGTCTTCGTCAATGGGATGGAGATGGAGATGGTACTAGTACAATAGATATAGGAGTATATGAATATGGATCTCCTCAATTAGGTAAGATAGCAGGCTATATTACTTCCACAGAAGATAGTTCACCTGTTGATTATGTCTTAATCAAAATTGATAATCAAGCAAATATATTTACTTTTGCTGATAGTGCAGGCTATTTTGAAATTCAACTTCCTGAAGGAAACTATGATCTGTATGCCAAGAGAGTATTTTATGATGATACAATTATCTATAATATTGATGTCCATAATGAAACTACTAGCCAGGTTAACTTTAATATGATAAATACTTTACCACCTGTCTCGAATGACATTAGTTCTTCCAACTCTATAGCTAATGAAATCATTTCCACAAGTTACCCAAATCCATTTAACCCAACTACAACTATCAGTTTTGAGCTACCATCTGACGGAAATGTTGATGTATCTATCTACAACTTAAAAGGTCAGAAAGTAAAGAGCTTACAAAACGAATTTCTAAGAGCAGGAAATCATTCTTTAACATGGGATGGTGAGGATGACGGTGGTAAAACTATCTCTTCAGGTATTTATTTCTATAGAATAAAAACACCTAAGTTATCAACCACCCAGAAAATTATCTTGATGAAATAGTGTCATATAGGAGAAAAACACATGTTTAAACAGAAGATATTACTTTGTAGTTTACTACTTTTAGCATCACTTAATGCTTATGAGCTTATCTTTGAAGATAGTTTTGAATCATATCAAGACTTTAGTCAGCAATTTGATCCGTGGGTCCTAAGAGATGTTGATTTATTCCCTACTTGGGGACTACATGATTACTATTTCTACTCACAACAATCACCCATGGCTTTTATAATTTTTAATCCCAGCATGACAAGTCCACCTACAGAAGAGGAGTATTTTGTCCCCTCAGATGGAGATAAATACATTGTGTCTTTTAGTGCAACATACCCTCCAAATGATGACTGGTTGATATCTCCCCTTATGTTTATCGAGGATGATACTACAGTCTCATTTATGGCAAAATCGATAGTGGAAGATTATGGTTTAGAGAGATTTAATGTTTTTGTTTCATTAGGCTCGACAGACCCTGAGGATTTTACTCTCATATCAGGTGATCCTTATGTTGAAGCTCCTGCTGAATGGACAAATTTTTCTTATAGTTTGGATAATTATAGTGGCGAGATGGCTAGAATTGCAATCCAATGTGTTTCAGATAACTCTTTTATGTTTATGGTTGATGATTTTAAGGTAACAGCCCCTAATATCACTAGTAATAGTTCTGATGTCAGTCTTGCTACTTTTGAATTGCTTGGAAATTACCCAAACCCCTTTAACCCAGAAACTACCATTCAATTTACAACAGCAAAAGAGTCTGCTGTGAAGGTGCAAGTTTATAATACACGCGGACAGCTGGTTAAAACATTAGTTAATAAAAGATTGAAACCTGGAAAGCACTCAGTTGTTTGGAATGGTAGGAATGAGAACAAGGAAAAAGTATCTTCAGGTATTTATTTGTATAAAGTTTCTTCTGGTAAAGAAAATCGTGTAAATAAAATGATACTCATGAAATAGTTGACAGAAAAGTACAAAAATAGTAATAGATTACAGAGGGAGGATTACTCTCTCTATAATTAAATTAAATTTAAAGATATGGATATAGTTAAGAAAGGGGCTAAAGTTCTCCTGCTCCATTCTGCTTTAGATACGTTTATTGGTTTATTCTTGATTGTCACTCTCTCAAAAAAGTATTGGAAATTTATAGAGAGAGTAACAATCAAGAGATAGTTAAGAGTGATAAGTAATATTCATTGACAAATAAATTCATCAAACAAAAATAATATCACTAAACATTTGGAGAATATATATGTTAAGAAAAGTTATAGTCATATTCCTACTTGTTGTTATACAAGGTCTATTTTCATCAGTTCCGGAAAAATACATCAGTATAACAATACAATCCCCAGAAGATATTTCCAGTCTAACTAAATTAGTATCAATAGATAACAGGCAAGATAATACTATCTATGCTTATGCTCTGCCAGAGCAACTAGAAAGATTACAGGAATTAGGTATCATATATGAGTTACAAACACTTCCAATGGATGAACGAGCAACTCTTACTATGGCTACAAATATAGAAGAAATGTTTAATTGGGATAGATATCCTATTTATGAAGTTTACTTAGAAATGATGAGTAATTTTGCCAGTGATTACCCTAATCTCTGTCTTCTAGAGAATATAGGTTATTCCCAGAACAACAGACAGATACCTGTTGTAAAAATAACAAGTAATGTTAATCAAGAAACAGCAAAACCAGCTTTTTATTATTCAGGTCAAATGCATGGCGATGAAGTAGTTTCATATATATTATTACTTAGGTTAATTGATGAACTCCTAAGCAATTATGGAAGTGATCAAGAGATTACAGACTTGGTAAACACAACAGAGATTTGGATAAATCCTTTGGCTAATCCAGATGGAACCTATTATGGAGGCAATCATACAGTTAGTAATGCTAGAAGATATCTTGCCAATAATTTAGATGCCAACAGAAATTATATAGACTTTATTGATGGCTACCCAGGTACTGGTTCTTCGACTACGGTTTCTCAAGAGAACTTAGATCAAATAAGCTTCATGACTGGTAAAGGTATTGTTATGTCTGCCAACACTCATAGTGGTCAAGAAGTAGTCAACTATCCTTGGGATACAATTCCTGGACTACATCCAGATGATTTATGGTACCAGCAGATTAGTCGAGTTTATGCTGATGCGGTTCATGAAGATGCACCAGCTACTTATATGGATGGTTTTGATGATGGTATTACTAATGGTTATGAGTGGTATGAAGCTAATGGGACCAGACAGGACTACGCTAATTATTATCTGGGGATTAGGGAGATAACTATAGAACATTCAATGGTTAAACTTTTAGATGTTAATGAATTGAATAATCATTGGACTTATAATCGGGACGCCTTAATTCAGCTAATGAAGCAAGTTCATTATGGTATCAAAGGTAATATAAGTGATTATCAAGGTAATCCTTTAGTAGCTAGTGTGGAAATATTAAATCATGATATTGATGTAACAAAAGTCAAATCAAATGGAGATTTTGGAGATTATTATCGTCCAATATATCCTGGTACTTATGATGTTAAGATAAGTGCTGAAGGTTATGAAAGCCAAATCTTTACTAATGTTGTTGTTAGTCCTAATAGCTCAGTTACTTTGGATGCTGTTTTCGGTCAAGAAGAACTAAGTCAAAATATTCAATTAAATTCAGGCTGGAACTTGATTAGTTATAATCTAGATTATGAAGATTTATCTCCTACAAGCATTTTTTCAGATATTATAGATAATGTTCAAGAAATCAAAAATATGACACAGACTTATTCTCCTAATCTTCCTTACTATTTCAATACTTTAGATAATCTTCTTCCACAAGAAGGCTATTGGGTTAATGTTAATGAAAATAGCTTGTTAGAACTAAGTGGGAATGCTTATGATCAGGCGAGTGTTATAGAATTAAACGCAGGTTGGAATTTAGTTGGTTTTTTACCACAAGTAAGCACTTCACCAGAAATTGCTTTGAGCTCAATTGGCGATAATTTAATACAGGTAAAAGACCTTACTTCTATTTATAATCCTGCTATGCCAGATGTCTTTAATACAATGGATCTAATGTCTCCTAGTAAGGGGTATTGGATTGAAGTAGGAAATCCTTGCTCCTTAATTTATAATATTCAACCTGTTAGCAAAGTAGTAAGAGAAAATAATTCCCCTTGGGATATAAGCATTTACCCAAACAATAGTGCTATAGTCTATGCAGAATTTGAAACAGATGAATTTCAAATTGATTATGACAATGACTATATAGGTGTCTTCTCAGCAGGAGAATCCTTAGGAGCTGGACTACTTAGTTATTATGAAGATCATGCAGGCAATGAAAAAGACATAGTAGCGCTTGTTGTTCAGATGCCAAGTAATCAAGCAAATTATAACTTTGTTTATTACAGAGGCCAAGAAAATCAAAGTCTTACTTTAAATCAAGAAATAACCTTGCAAGCAGGTCAAGTTTATGGACAGCTACCTGATCAGCTAATAAGTCTAGAATATCAGGCAACAGAGAATAGTAACGATAATGTAGAGCAAGTTAACTCTATTACCCTTTATGCTAAGTCTAATCCTTTTTCAAATATTTTGAATATTGGTCTAAATGCAAAAAATGAACAAGATCTTGAGCTAAGTCTTTATAATCTAAAAGGTCAGAAAGTAGCTTCAAAAAAACTTAGATTAAATTCTGGGCAAATGACTGATATTTCCTTTAATACTCATAAGTTAGCCTCAGGTATCTACTTCCTAAGAACAAAAGGTTGTAGAAAAACATCAACACTTAAGCTTATAAAAATTAAGTAAAATTTGGGAAATCTCTTAGATTATTGGATTTTATTACAGAATTTCAGGTAAGTTCTTGGAAATTTCTTTATATATGCTCTTTCTTATAGTTGATTGAAAGAATATAAAAATAAAAGTTAAAAAAAATAATTTTTTTCTTGCCAAAATAAAATTAATATTAATAATGTACTTAGACTTAGATGAGTTATCAAATGATTTTTTATCTAAGCTGAAATTAAACCTACAGACCCTACATAGAATGCCCTCCGACAGCGGGGTTACCACCCGGTAACTTCGCTGTTTTTTTTATTATTTTTTAAGGAGATTTTAAAATGAAGAAAGATTATCATATTCACACCCATATCAGTAAGGATAGCAAACTCAATCCAGATGAATTAATCCTAAAAGCTATAGACTGTAATTATGCAGAAATTGCCTTTACTGATCACTTAGAATTTCTCTTTCCCCAATGGTCTTTTCATCAAGAATACTCATTTGTGGATTATTTAGACTTTTTTACTAACTTACAAGAAAAGTATTCATCACAAATTAAGATTTTACGAGGTGTGGAAATAGGGGAGTATCAAGAAACAAAAGAGCAAGTGTTAGACTACTTTGCAGGTCTAAGACCAGATATTATACTTGGATCAGTTCATACTATCCTACCAGATAAAGATATCTCTCTTCCTTTTGCTAAACCACTATCTAAACAAGATATTATTAGCTACTACAAAGCAAATTTAAAACTAGTGGAAAAGTGCCAGATAGATGTTTTAGCTCATTTAGGTATTTTCGCTCGTTACCTCCAACATAATATAAAAGAAGGATTACCAATCTGTAAAGATATTTTCCAAGTTATGAAGGAGAAAGAAATAGCCTTGGAAATAAACTATTCTGGCTTGAGAAAGGTAACTAAACAAATAATACCCCATCTTGAAGTTCTTGAATTATATGCTAACGAAGGTGGTGAATTGATATCTCTAGGGTCAGATAGTCACCAAGTAAGTGATTTTGATGATAATTATGAAAAAACTTGGGCTATTCTTAAAGATAATGGTTTTGGGATGTTTGAAAACAAATAATGCAGTAGACCTTTGCGAATAGCAGAATATTCGGCTCAAGTTCAAGTCTGGTGGGAATAACATAGGGAAATGAGAATATTTCATTACTATATTGATTCATCAAAAATCCCTGAAAGGGATAAAATAATTTAGCCCAGGGTAAGATGCTGAAAGTATCGCAACCCTGGGTAATGATGGCTAACCCGAAGATATTACCCTGTAAGGGTTTAATAAAAAGATAAATAATGTATTATAATAAGTCTATGGTATATATGATGTTATTTAACCCTTTCAGGGTTCAGGCTTTGTTTTACATCCAGTACCCGGGGTTGCATTCCCTTCAGGAATTTACCCCGGGCTAAACTATTTATCCCCTTTGGGGATTTAAGACTCATCCCTTCAGGATTTAGGACTTCTCATCAAACAAAACATACTATTGACAGTATATTCTTACTTGTAACATTCTGTCATTCAATTAATATGCTATACTATAAGTCTCTTTTTATCCACCAAACTTGAACCGAATATTCTTCTGCAAAAGTAACTTACTTAATTCTCCCGAATATATGTATATTATATGCCTTCAAATTCTGCAAGCTATTTTGCTAAAATAATTGGCTCTTGTTCAAGTCTGGTGGAAGAAAATTAGTAAAAATACAAAATTTTATAATTAGTTTGATTATCCAAAACATCCCTGTAAGGGATTAGTAATTTAGCCTAGGGTAAGCTACCACAGGGAGCGTCACCCTAGGTACAATGACCTAAACAAAACCGTAACCCTGTAAGGGTTTCATATAATTCTAACATGTTATTATAATAAGTATCTTGCTGATTTTATATGGAATGGAAGCATCCTTGCTTCCACATTTTTCTTATGGTAAGGATGCCATAAGTCCATAATTAAACCCTTTCAGGGTTACCAACTTTAGATGCATCAAAACCCAGGGTGGCAATCCCTTCAGGATTTTACCCTGGGCTAATTTATTCATCCCCTCTGGGGATATAAGACCTATCCTTTCAGGATTAAGTCTTATTCAGCAAAAACCAAGAACCAATATAACAATATAATCCGTAAACTACTGTAATACAATATCTAGTTCAAAATAATACTAAATTATTTCCACTAGACTTGAACTTGAACTAAATAATTTAGCACTCTTCACCTGTGATGCTTAGCTTTAGCCAAGTATTACTAAAAACTCTACTCCACTATCTGGGTTAAACTTTAACCAAAATTATTTTTCACATTTCCCACTCTACTTTGGAGAGAGGCAAAAAAAGGAAAGGTTCAGCTGAACCTTTCCTTGGGGATGAATTTCAATTAGGAGAAATTGAGTTTTAACCCAAATAATGCAGTAGACCTTTGCGAATAGCAGAATATTCTTCTGCAAAAGTAAGCTACATAATTTTGAGGAATATATATATTATATGCCTTCAAATTCTGTAACTTATTTTGCTAAAAGAATCTAGCACTCTTCATCAAAGTTCTAATGCACCATTCGGGTTTAAGCTAACATTTTTATACTTTTTTTAATTAATTTACTGTCCATTGCATTCATCATCCAATCTTCTGCTACCATCTTATTAAGCATTGATATTGAAGGGAAGGAATGCATCATCATCATGATATCTAGGAGACTCTTCTTATATTGAATGGCCATAGTCCACTCGTGAATTAACTCACTAGCTGCCTCTCCAACTATAGAAGCTCCAAAAATCTTACCTCGTGCATTAGTCAAGATCTTGATAAAACCTTGAGGGTGACCATCTGCAACAGTTCTTCCATAAGATTTATATTCTTTTTTTACTACTTGATATTTAATTCCCTTAGCCTTAGCTTCTTTTTCAGTTAAGCCAACTTGGGCAACTTCTGGTTTAGTAAAAACTGACCAAGGTACTACATAGTTAGATCTTTTAAGTTTTGGAAGGGCCATAGGACTGAGGAAATGCATTAAGGAAAGCATTCCTTGGTGCATAGCTGCATGAGAAAATAAGTTATGTCCATTACAATCTCCAACAGCATAAATATGCTTCTTATTGGTCCTACCATATTCATCAACAATAATACCCTTACGGTTGTAAGCTATCTTTGCATTATCCAATTGCAAGTTAGCTAGTAGAGGTTGGCGTCCTGTAGCAACTAAGATTTCTTGTGATTCTAGTACTCTTTTATCTGTGTAAGTATAAATGATACCATCTTTGTGTTCAACCTTAGTTATTTTTTCATTATTGAAGACTCCTATATCTTCCTTTACTAAACACTCTTCTAAATACTTACCTGCCTCAGCATCACCGGCTGGAACAAGATGAGCATCTTGATGTACAAGATTTACTTTTGTACCTAACCGGCTAAATGCTTGAGCCATTTCTGTGCCTATTGCACCACCACCGATTATTGTTAAACTTTTTGGCATTTCTTCCAGTTCAAACATGTTCATGTTAGTAAGCTTGGGAACTTCTGCAAGTCCTGGAATAGGGGGGATGAAGGGCTGGGTTCCTGTAGCAATAAAGATTGCTTTAGCAGTGTATCTCTTTCCATCGACCTCTACTATCTTATCATCTAAGAAATGAGCATGACCTTTGCCAATTACTAAATCAACCTTTTCAAATACCTTCATGAACTTTTTATTATTAATGCCAGATATCTTGTCGCGTACTACTGACATTGGGTCCTTACTACGTTCATATAAATCTGCTTCAATTCCATAAAATTGTAGGTTCTTTGCCAAACTGTTTACCTCTGCAGCTTTTAACAAAGCTTTACTGGGAATACAACCTACATTTAGACATTCACCACCAACTTTATGTTTCTCAATAGCTAAGACATCTAAACCCATGGCTGAAGCCATAGCAGAAACTGACATTCCTGCTGGCCCCATACCAATAACTATTATATCTTTCTTAATCATTTATTTCCACTCTCTCTTGTAATCTTGTGATATTGCTTAAATGACTAAGATTTATTTATCAGTAACTTATCAATAGTCTCTTGGAAAGATTTTTTAGGTAAAGCTCCAGCTGCCATTGAAGGCTGTCCTTCTGTTGGAATAAATAATATTGATGGAATTGATCTTATTCCAAACATTGCAGAAAGTTCTTGCTGTTCTTCAGTGTTTATTTTATAGATATCTACTTTCCCTTCATACTCTTTAGATAATTCTTCTAAAATAGGTGCTACCATCTTACAAGGTCCACACCAATCAGCGTAAAAGTCAATCACTGCAGGTCTTTTCCCTTCAAACTTCCATTCTTTATTGTCTTCATAGTTAAATATTTTTTCTTTAAAACTTTGTAATGTTAAGTGTTCCATAATTACCTCTTTATTTTGTTTTTCTATAGTATAAAGTATTTGTTAAAACATGCAAATAGTTTTTTAAATCTTTTTTATCCCATGATTAGTTAACAGTGTTATATTAAATTAAGAAAAGGAAAGTAAAAGCTTGACAAAACTTTATTCCATACAATAAAATGGCTTATATTAATTAGTAACATAAAGTAGATTAAATAACTCTTTAAAGGGGATTAAAATGAAGAGGACAATCTTAATTTTATTATTTGTATGTCTGATAGGAATTATGTTAACAGGATGTGACAATAACAAGGAAGGACAGAAGGCTAGAGAAAACTTAAAAGTTGGTTTTTTATTTGTAGGTCCTATCGGAGATGGGGGGTGGAACTATGCTCATAACAAAGGTTTGTTAGAAATAGAAGAGATTCCATACATTCAAGAAATACTCTATAGAGAAAATGCTTCAGACACTGAAAGTAGTTTAATTGCTATTGAAGAATTGATTAAGGAGGGGGTAAACTTAATCTTTGCAACTTCCTATAATCATAAGGAAGCAACACTGCAAATGGCCAAGAAATATCCTGATGTTATCTTTGAATCCTGTTCTACTTTCCTTAAAGAAGCTAATATTGGTTCTTATTTTGGTAAAATATACCAAGGTTGGTATTTAGCTGGAATATTAGCAGGAATGAAGACAGATTCCAATAAGATTGGTATCATAGTAGCACATGCTAATCCAGAGTGTAAAAGAATTACCAATGCTTTTTCCTTAGGAATAAAGTCTATTAATCCACAAGCTCATGTTTATGTTGAGTGGATCCATTCCTGGTATAATCCTGTAAGAGAAAATGCAATTGCTAACAAGATGATTGATATGGGATGCGATATTATTGCCCATAATAGTGATTCTAATGAGTCTCAGAAAGTTGCTGATAACAGAAATGTTTATTCTATTGGTTATAACACTGATATGAAGACTTTTGCTCCTCGGAAAAATTTAGTTAGTGTAGTTTGGAACTGGGGTGATTTTTATGAAGCAAAGGTAGAAGAAGTATATGAGGGAAGATGGCAAGCAAGCAAGATATGGGCTGAGCTAGATTCTGGCTTATTTGGTTTAACAGAGCTTGATAGTCATTTTGAAGATTCTCAGATAAGTATCTTAGAAGAAAAGATAGAAGAGATTAAGGCAAAGGAATTAGTTATTTTCTCAGGCCAAATTTGGGATAATGAGGGCCAAGTCCGAGTTAAATCTGGACAATCACTTACTGATGAAGAATTATTAACAATAGACTGGTTAGTCGATAATATTACAGTACTAAATCCTATTGCTAAAGATTAAGCCAATAATGCAGTAGATCTTTGTGACTAGTACTATATTCTTCTGCAAAAGTAACTTCATGATTTCTTCGAATATATATAATATATGCGTCAAAATTCTGTAAGCTATTTTGCAAGAATAATCTGCACTCTTCACTAAAGCTCTACTACACCATTCGGGATTAAGCAAAAGATAAATATTGACTTTTTTAGCTGGCTAAATCTTATTGAAGAAAAAATAAGATTAATAAATTTAATCAAAAAAAGGGATATAATGAAAATTACTAAATTAATATCTATCTTTCTAGTCTTCTTATTTATTGTTGCATGTTCTTCTAAGAAACCCAAAAATGTTATTATAATGATTTCAGATGGAGCAGGATTTAATCATATTCTTGCTACAGATTATTATCAGTATGGTCAAAGTGGAAAACAGGTATATCAAAACTTTCCTGTAAAACTAGCCATGGCAACTTATTCTCTAGATGCTGAAGGATATGATTCAGACTTAGCTTGGAATGATAGTCTCTATATAGATAGTAAGTGGACAGATTCAGCTGCTTCTGCAAGTGCATTATCTACAGGATATAAAACTATCAATGGCTATTTAGGAGTTAATGCTCAAAAAGAAAAGCTAGAACATTTTTCACAGTTTATTCATGGTAAAGGTAAGAAAATTGGAACAGTTACTACAGTTGTAGCTTGCCATGGTACACCAGCAGGCTTTACTATTCATAGTCCTTTTAGAAAAAATTACCCTGACATTTTTCAATCAATGATTCTTGATTCTAAGTTGTCAGTCATGTTTGGAGCTGGACTAGATGAATCTGATAATCTGCCAGATCATAAGAAATACTATTATGTAGGCAATAAAGCTTTTTGGAAGCAACTTGAAGCTGGTAACACTGCTTATGATTTAGATGGAGATTGGCAAGTAGATAAAAGTGTAGCTGATATAGATGGGGATGGTCAGCCTGATCCTTGGCAAATTATTAGAAATAAGGATGAATTCCTTAATATCACCAAAGATAATGCTCCCAAAAGACTTTTAGGAATCTTCAAGTCTAGAGCAAATGCCCAATATGACCGTAAGGGGGACAAACATCTGCCTCCTTTCCAAATTCCCTTAAGAGAAAATATCCCAAGCTTGAGTGAAATGTCTTCTGCTGCTTTAAATATTTTAGATAATGAGCAGGGCTTTTGGTTACTCATTGAAGGTGGGGCAGTAGATAAAGCTTCCCATGCTAATTGGAAGGGAAGAACAATTGAAGAACAGATTGATTTTAATCATGCTGTGGAAAGAACTGTGGAATGGATTGAAAACAATAGCTCATGGGATGAAACTCTACTTATTGTTACTGCAGACCATGAAACAGGCCATATCTCTGGTCAAGCTAATATGTTACAAGAAATTGTTGCTCCTATTAAGCAAAGTTCAGCTGGTCTTATGCCTGAATTTTATTTTTTATCATCTGAACATACTAATTCATTAGTTCCATTTTTCGCTAAAGGAGTAGGTTCTGATACATTTATAGAGAGAGCAGATAAAGAAGATAAGGTGAGAGGAAAATATCTCCACTCAACAGATGTAGCTAAAAGCTTGTTTGATTTGTTCCAAGACTAATAATTCTAGAAAAAATTATCCCTCTTTCCACCCAAATAATGCAGTAGAACTTTGTGAATAGCACTCTTCACATGTGATACCTAGCTTTAGCGAAGTATTACTAAAGTTCTACTAGACTATCTGGGTTCAAAATTATTTATTCGAAAGAGGGATTTTTATATTTTCTTATCTTAGTTTTTTTCTGTCATTACCAATTTTATCAACTGCTTTAAGAGCAAAAAATACTTGTTCAGGAGTGACACTAAACGCTTCATTATGAATAGTTTCTCCTTCTGCACAAGCTCTCTCAGCTACTTGCATAAGCTCTTGGTCAGAAACTTTATCAAGACCAATATCAGCTAAAGTTGTTGGTAATCCGATGGATTCACAGAAGCTAAAGACTCTATGAATTTCTTCACTTGACTTATCTGTGAGTATAAGTGAGGTTAAAGTTCCTATAGCTACCTTTTCTCCATGGAAATAGGCATGACTAGCTTCAAGTACTGTTAATCCATTATGGACAGCGTGAGCAGTTGCTAAACCACCACTTTCAAAGCCAAGTCCACTGAGTAAAGTATTAGCTTCAATAATATGCTCTAAGGCAGGTGTAACAGTCTTAGCATCACAAGCAATCTTAGCATCTAGACCATACTCTAAAAGGGTGTTAAAGCATAATTCTGCTAGAGCAAAAGCAGTCATTGAACCATAATTACCTGTCATATTACTCGCATAGCTTTTTTTACAGCTTTGCGCTTCAAACCAGGTTGCTAAGGCATCACCCATTCCTGCAACTAAAAATCTACTAGGGGCATTAGCTACTATTTTTGAATCTAGGATTACTAAATCAGGATTCTTAGGTAGAACAAGATATCTTTTAAATTCTCCAGAATTTGTATAAATCACTGAAAGAGCACTACAAGGAGCATCGGTAGAAGCTAATGTGGGAACAATCGCAACAGGAACATTCATAGCATGAGCCACTGCTTTAGCTGTATCAAGAGCCTTACCACCTCCAATACCAATAATAACATTTATCTCATCTTTTTTAGCAATATCTACTAATCTATCAATTTCTTCATCAGAACATTCACCTTCGAATTTGTTCCAGTTCACTGATATTTCTTTATCAACATAAGCTTTAAAGTTGCTTAGTAAAGTGTCATATACAAATGGATCGCAAATAGCAAAAGCTTTTGAGCCAAATCTTGCTACTTCAGAACCTAGTTTTTTTAATGTATCTGGTCCTTGTACATAACGACCTGGGAAAAGGGTTGTTGTTATCATACTTATCTCCTTTCAATTTATTTTTTAAAGATCTTTACTATCTATTAAATAATAGGATAAATCTAAGTTTAAGAATTTTAATTATATACTAATTGATTAAGTCATTAAACCAAATTATTTCGATAAAATAATATCAAAATATTTAACCCAAATGGTGCAGTAGCCCTATTCACTAAAGCTCTACTACACTATCTGGGATAATATAGGAAAATGAGAATATTTCATTACTATATTGATTCATCAAAAATCCCTGAAAGGGATAAAATAATTTAGCCCAGTGTAAGATGCTGAAAGTATCGCAAGCCTGCTTTTTGTTGGAGACCAGACTTCCTCAACCGTAGGCAAGGGACTTCGGGTGAAGAGTGTCGGAAGTCGCTACTCCGTGAGCAACTCCCGTCACTCTTCATATAATCTTACTTGTAACTTTCTATTATCCATAATAATGCAGTAGCTCCTTAAGAATAGTACTATTTTAATTCACAAACATTACTGAGAAAAACTATATTCTCCTCTATTCTTCCATAATCCTTCCTTTACAGTCTTTCGATGAAACTGGGACTTTCATCGAAAGACTGTAAAGGAAGGAATAAGGATGATAAGGGTATTGATAAGGCCAGACTTCCTCAAGCGTAGGTAAGGGACTTCGGGTGAATAGTGTCGGAAGTCGCTACTCCGTGAGCAACTCCCGTCACTCTTCATATAATCTTACTTGTAACTTTCTATTATTCATGCAATATGCTATAATGAAAGTCTCTTATTTACCACCAGCCTTGAACAAGAACCAAAAAAATGCTAGGGTTAATAACTTAATAGAAATTCACCCTAGCATTTACTAAGAATAGAAAAGATTATAGTTTCGGCATTCCTGGGATATCAGGCATTCCACCTTTGCCTCCCATTTTAGCCATTTTCTTCATCATTTTAGGATTATTCATCTTTTTAATCATATCTTTCATTTGATTAAATTGTTTGAGTAATTTATTTACTTCTTGTACAGATCTTCCAGAGCCTTCAGCTATTCTTAAGCGTCGGCTACCATTGATGATTTTTGGATCAGACCTTTCTTTTAGTGTCATAGAATAGATAATTGCTTCAATATGGACAAGTTCCTTGCCAGACATATTTACATTAGCTAGAGCCTTGGAATTCATTCCAGGTATCATTTTTAGCAGTCCTTCAAGTGGTCCCATTTTTTTGATTTGCTGGAGTTGTTTAAGAAAGTCATCAAGGTCAAATTGATTTTTCTTTAATTTTTTAGCAAGCTTTTCAGCTTCTTCTTCATTCATTGTTGTTTCAGCTTTTTCAATAAGAGTAAGGACATCTCCCATACCTAGGATTCTGGATGCCATTCTATCAGCATAAAAAACTTCTAAGTCGCTAGGTCTTTCTCCAATACCTACATAAGCAATTGGTTTCTCAGTTATAGCCTTGATGGAAAGGGCAGCACCACCGCGTGAATCACCATCAAGTTTGGTTAAAATAACTCCTGAAAAATCTAATTTATCATGAAATTCTTTAGCAACATTAACAGCATCTTGACCAGTCATAGCATCAGCTACAAAGAAGATATAATCTGGTTTAAGGAAATCTTTTAATCTTGCTACTTCATCCATCATCTCAGCGTCAATATGCAGACGTCCAGCTGTATCAAAAATTACAGCATTGTGATTTTGTTGATTAGCTATTGCCAGAGCATCTTTAGCAATTTTCACCACATCCTTACTTTCTAGGTTGGAATGTACTGGAACTCCAATTTCTTTACCTAAAACTTCTAATTGATGAATAGCAGCGGGGCGATAAACATCGCAAGCAACCATAGCGGGGAAGATGTTCTTTTGTTTGCGGAAGTGGGTAGCTAATTTGGAACAAGCTGTAGTTTTACCAGAACCTTGAAGTCCAACTAACATAATTTTGTTAATCTTATTATCATGAAGTTTTACTTCAAAACCATCAGTGTCCATTAGTTTAGTTAATTCATCATTAACAATTTTAACCACTTGTTGACCAGGTGTTAGAGACTTCATAACCTCTTGGCCTAGACACTGTTCTTCAATATCTTTGACGAACTTTTTAACAATTTTATAATTAACATCAGCTTCTAAAAGAGCCATTCTAATCTCACGTAAAGAATCTTTAATATTCTTTTCTGTGAGTTTTCCTTTTCCTTTTAGATTTTTAAATACTTTATCTAGTCTACTTGATAAGTCGTTAAACATAATTTCTCCATTATTTTAAAGAATTAATAGCTGAAGTATAGTCATTAGATTTAAAAATAAAAGAACCTGCTACCAAAATATCTACTCCAGCTTCAATTAATTTTGGAGCATTTTGATTATTGACTCCGCCATCAATTTCAATTTTAAAAGTTAAATTCTTTTCTTTTCTTATTCTACTTAATTCTTTTATTTTAGAATAAGTATTTGAGATAAATGATTGTCCTCCATAACCTGGATTAACTGACATAATTAGCACAAAATCTAAATCACTTAAAACTTCTTCTATCAATGATATTGAGTCTCCCGGATTCAAAGCAAGTCCTGCTTTAATACCTAATTCTTTTATTTTATATATTTCTCTATGGAGGTGATGAACTGTTGAAGGATGAAAAGAAATCATAGCAACACGTAAATTAGCTAAAAATTTGTAATAATCAGAAGGATTTGTAACCATTAGGTGGACATCTAATGGAATAGTGCTAATAGTGTTTATTCTTTCGATAATAGGATTACCGAAGGTTAAGTTAGGTACATAATGTCCATCCATAACATCAATATGGAGTAAATCGGAACCAGCTTTAATAACAGCTGTTAGATCTTGCTGTAAGTTAGCAAAATCAGCAGATAGTATTGAAGGTGATACTTTAACCATTTTTTTTCTCACTTAGTAAAAAGACAAGGTTAGTAATTTGCGAACTAATATCTCTTGCTACAACCTTGTTTAGTTTTTTTATTAATGCACTCTTCATTAAGACAAACTCTTGTAGCCAAACACTAGAATCTACCCCAACATAGAGAGTTTTATTTTGATATTTTAAAACAGAAGAATGCTCTGCCATAAAGGAACCAACAACAGTCTTCCATGACAGAGCAATAACTATTAAATCATGATATCTATCTCCTCCAATGTTAAAAAGCACAGAGGAGATAGAATTCTTAATATTTTTCAATTATTATACACTTTTTTTCAAGGCTAAAGAAAATCCAGCCCATGATAAAAGAGAGACAGCCACCAGTGTTAAATATGCGGTTCCCAATGCATTTGAACCATTATCAAATGGCATCATCAACATTGCAGGTACAAAAGCAATAACTATTATCATTAAATAACCTAACACTTTAAAGTTAGTAGTCTTCTTAATGTTAATTAAATAATAAGCTACTAAACCAGCTAATACTACAACTATAGTTACCAAAGTTATTAGTAAAAGACCAGTGAATGTATGTTCATTACTCATCAAATTTCTAAAATCAAAATTTGATCGTACATAAGAAGGTATAAAGATACCTATTATTACTAATAAATACCCGACCACTTTGAGAACCATCTTATTAACCATGGAAAACTCCTATATCTCTTCTTTAACTACTGATACTACAACAGTAGCAGTTAAATCTGATCCAAAGCTGATTTCAACTTGTGAATCACCAATCTCTTTAATATGTTTTTCGATATGAACGTTGTTTTTATTAATTTCAACACCTTTTTCTTTAATAGCTTCCACAATATCAAATTCTGATACTGAACCATAAAGATTACCGTTTTCATCAGCTTTTCTATTGAAAGTTAGAGTCATATTGCTAAGTTGAGCTAATTTAGCTTTGTTTTCTTCTAACTTAATATTTCTTACTTTTTCTGCATCAGCCTTGATAGCTTCAATTTTCTTTAAAGCATCTTTAGTAGCCATTACTGCAAAATTTTGTGGTAAAAGATAATTTCTTCCATAACCGTTTTTAACTGTAACTACATCACCGGCCATACCTAAATCTTTTACATCTTTAATTAATATTAATTTCATTTTTTTACTCCATTTTTTAAGTTAAACCAAATATCAATTAATCCCACTATACAACTAACAAGTATAAAAATGTGAAAATTAAGTAATATTATAATGTAAGTTAATATTCTTAATAAAGTATTATTAAATGTTGAACCTAAGAGCCAAAGCCAAACTATCGGAAAGCCCTGGATAGCTAATAATAAGACAAATGTAATAGTTATAGGTAATCCTATAAAACGGGTCTGTTGAAATATCGCTAAAGCAAAACCCAACATCATTACATATATCAAACTATCAGGAAGTTTATAGGCTATAGTATGAAATTTCATAATTACATTTTTCCTTGTGAAAATCATACCTGTTACCAAGGCAAATATCATGGGAATTATCCAGAAGAGCTCAATATTATTAAAATATGAATCTATCATTTTTAAATATTCAGTTTCTAAGTTTTCATAATTCTCAAAAAGTGCTCTGTTAGCATCTAATTGACTGATAATTAGGTCTTTTGACGCTAATAAACTATCAGCAAATAGATACTTTCTCAGAAAACCATAACATAATTGGAAGAGAGCATAGAAAGAAAAAGCATTTCTATAACCACTTGAGACATAGATCTGGCTGAAAAGATAAGTTGCTAATCCAATTCCTATCAGAACATCAGCTATTCTTAACATATCCATTTGCATGACTAAAGCAGATACTATTACTACTATTCCAAATATGCCAAAGCCGATATTTACATCTTTGGCCTTTTTTCTTAGTAAATCACATATATTAACTGTCCAAAAGATCAAACCCCAGAAAGGGGAAATTATAGAGACTAAACTTGATACTACAGCAAGTAACACTTTTAGTCAGCGATGTATGGCATTAAAGCCATGTGACGTGCTTTTTTAATTTCGTTTGAAAGTTTTCTTTGATGCTTTGCACATGTTCCAGTTAATCTTGCAGGTTCAATTTTACCTACTTCTGAAATGAACTGTTTTAAAACATCTGTATTTTTATAATTTATTTCCAAATCTTGATTCTTGCAGAATCTACAGAATTTTTTCTTACCATATTTTCTTTTTTTATCGTAAAGCATGTTTTCTCCTTTAATTAAAACGGTACGTCGTCGTTAACAAAATCAGGCTCAGGACGACTAGTCTGCTGGCTTCTTTCGTTGTTATTTTGATTATAGTTATTTTGCTGACCAGAATTACTTTGTTGGTTGTAATTATTGTCATCATAACTATTTCCGTCCGTCTTATTTGTTTCTAAACTCTGAATTTTTGTAACGTGAATATCAGTTATTCTTCTATTTTGTCCATCTTGTGTTGTATAAGAATGCTGTTGTAAGCGACCTTCAACAAGAACAGGACTGCCTTTTTTTAAAGTATTATTAAGTCTTTCAGCTTGAGGACCCCAGATGTTTATATCCATAAACACGGCACGATCAACCCATTGATTAGCCTGTTTATCCCAATACCCATCATCAATAGCAATATTGCAACGTAGAACAGCAGCTCCACTCGGGGTGTACCTTAATTCACCATCTCTTGTTAATCTACCAGAGACAATAAGTGAATTTAGCTTTGGAAATCTTAAATCCATAATAACCTCTAATCTAAAACAAGAAGGTTATGTCTGATTACATTTTCATCAATTCGATAATTATCTTCAAGAACTTTCACTTCGTCGGCATCCATTGTGAAATAGTAGATATAATAATATCCCTCTGTAGCTTTATTAATAGGGTAAGCAAGAACTCTTTTTCCCATATCATCAGCTTTTACAATTTCGCCACCATTATTTGTGATTATATTTGAGTATTTTGCAATAATCTCTTTAATCGCATCTGGTGCAAGTTTAGCATTAAGAATAATCATACTCTCGTAATTTCTAACCATTTATTCCTCCCTATGGTCAGTTGATCCCGATTTTCTCGGAATAGGTAACATAATTTGCACTATTGTAGTTTAATAATTCTTCAATACCATGAGAAATATAGGTATCAATTAATTCTACCATGTACTCATTTAGTTGGTTAATTTGTTTCATCTCCTGCTTGTCAAATTTATCAAGCACAAAGTCTCTCACATCTTTCGAATTAGGACGTCCAATTCCTATCCTAACTCTTCCATACTCATCACTATTTAGAGCATCTCTAATGGACTTTAATCCATTATGCCCACCTGTACCACCTTTACCACGTATTCTTATCTTGCCAAAGGGTAAGTCTAAATCATCAACAATAACTAAAATTTCATTAATATTATTGAACTTAGTCATTGCACTCTGAATAGCAATACCACTTAGATTCATATAAGTAGTAGGTTTAATGATAATAGCATCAGAATATTTCGTAAAGTAATAATTCTTTGTCTTTGTAAAACTAAGATTATACTTTTTAGCAAAGTAGTCCACTGTAATAAAACCGATATTATGGCGGGTTTGAGAATATGACTTCCCAATATTACCTAATCCCACAATCAACTTCATTATTATTCAGCAGATTCCTCATTAGCAGCAGCTTCTTCTTGACCTTCTTCCACTTCCTCAGTTACTTTACTCTTATCATGAACTACGATAATAGTAACGTCATCAGAATCTTTGATTTTTACATTAGGAATTACGATATCCTTAATGTGTAAAGAATCTCCGATTTCTAATCCTGAGATATCAACCTGAACATCTTCAGGAATGTCTTTAGGTAAACATGCAATAGAAAGATTTCTAACGATGATATCAACAATACCACCCATCTTTGCACCTGCAGGTTCGCCAACATATTTGATAGGAAGAGATAAAGAAACTTCATGGCCTGGATTGAGAAGTAAGAAGTCAACATGTAAAATGTCACGTCTTACAGGGTGAATTTGCTTGTCTTTAAGAATGCAACGATGTTCTTTACCATCGATAACAATATTAAATACCGCTAATTCGCCAATACTCTTTTTGTAGGCTTTCATAAAATCAGGAGCATTAAATTGGATTGGTAAACCCTCTTCTCCTTGACCATACATAATACCAGGAATATTGAATCCCTTTCTTAAGTCTTTACGGTCTGATTTTTTGCCTAGTGTTCTTTTTCCAGCTTCGATTTTGATAACCATTGTTCCTCCACATTCGTTTCTGTTCTATCTAAAAAGAATACTTAATGATTCTTCAATATGTATTTTCTTAATTGCTATTGCTAACATTTCAGCAATAGATAACTGTTCAACTTTTGAACAGGCTCTTTTTGTCTCGTCTAAAGGCACTGTATTAGTAATAAATAATTTCTCAATAGGTGAGTCTTCTAATCTCTGGATTGCAGGACCAGAAAGAATACCATGTGAGCAGGCAGCAAAAATTCTAGTTGCTCCATTCTTTTGCAAAGCATGAGCAACTTTTGTTAAACTACCACCTGTATCAATAATGTCGTCAAATAAGATAGCTGTCTTTCCTTCAACATTACCAATAATATTTAATAATTCTGCTGAATCATTGTTGCCACTTCTTCTTTTATCACCAATAGCTAAATCACACTTTAACCTTTGAGCAAAAGCCCTAGCTCGATTAGCTCCACCTGAATCAGGAGAAACAACCACAAGCTCGTTAGGATCTGCTATAGACTTAAAATGTCTAGCAAAGGTTGTCATAGAAAAAAGGTGGTCAACTGGGATGTTAAAGAATCCTTGAATTTGATCTGCGTGCAAATCAATTGTGATGATTCTATGAGCTCCAGCTACTGTAAGTAAATCTGCTACTAATTTAGCTGTAACAGGCACTCTTGGTTGATCTTTTTTATCTGAGCGAGCATAGCCATAATAAGGAATTACACAAGTAATTCTTTGGGCTGAAGCTCTTTTAAAAGCATCAATCATGACTAATAATTCAACTAAGTTATCGTTAACTGGATAACAAGTTGGTTGAATTATAAAGACATCTGCACCTCTTACATTATCATTAATCTTAACAAAAGATTCATCATTAGCAAATTTAAAAACTTCTACATCTCCTAAGGGTATCCCGGCAAAATCAGCTACCTCTTTTGCTAATGGACGGTTTGCGTTTCCTGAAAATATCTTTAATCTTGAAAACATTTTTAACTTCCCATTTATATTGTTTTTGTAATTTTCGTCCAATATCCTTGTTTTGTAAAATAATCATAAGATTGATTTAAAAGTTCAGCTGATGTATATATCCCATAACAGGTTGAACCTGAACCAGACATTTGGGCTTTGACAGCTCCTTTATCTTTTAGTTCATCTATTATTCTTCCAATTTCAGGATATTTAATAATAATACCAGTTTGTAAGTCGTTAAATATTAGTTTTAAGTCTCTTGTTTCTAAAAATTTATTAAAATTATTATTTATTTTTCTTGTTTTAATTTCTTCATAAGCTTCTTTACTAGAAATACCAAATTGAGGTTTTACTAAGAGAATATAATTT
Source organism: Cloacimonadales bacterium (SeqCode) (assembly GCA_963663475.2). GTDB lineage: Bacteria > Cloacimonadota > Cloacimonadia > Cloacimonadales > JAFGVF01 > JAEKNW01. The sequence goes on from CAXXJV010000001.1 coordinate 1,300,555, forward strand.
ATCTGAATAGGATCAATTCTTTCAATAATTTCACCCCTATTGGAACCGCAAGCAGATCCACCTTCTAGAAAGAAGTTTATATCACTTCCAAATTTTGCAGCAAGGCTATGCATGTCAGACTTAGTCATATTTAATGACCATAAGCTGTTTAAGGCTTTAATAGCATTGGCTGCGTTACTAGATCCTCCGCCTAAACCAGCAGCTAGAGGAATCTCTTTATTTAACTCAATTTTTACACCACTATTAACACTATATTTATCTTTCAAATAAGTTGCAACTTTATGAATTAGATTCTTTTCTCCACAAAGTTGGTCTATATTTGACCAAACTTCAATTTCCTTACTTTTTGTCAAAGAATATTTTAGATTATCATGTAAATCAATCTCGCTGAATAGTGTTCTTATTTTATTATAGCCACTATTCAGCAGAGATTCAACATTTAATACTAGGTTAATTTTTGCGTAAGAAAGAGAAAATATTTCTTGATTTTTTCTTATGTTCATTTTGACCATAATAATAGTAATAGTAATAATAGTAATATTTATGTCTGTTATAGTACTTTTGTACTTTGATACCATTGACAATAAATCCATCTACTTTTTTATCTACATTAGCAAGTATTTCATTAGCTCTGGTTAAGACAGCTTTTTCTGTGAAAGCAACTCTTAAAACAAGTAATAATTTATCAACTTTTTTAGACATAATAATAGCATCAGTAACAGCAATTACAGGAGGTGAATCAAATATAACATAATCATAGATGCTTTCTAATTCACGAATAAACTGATCCATACGTTCAGAAGATAAAAGCTCTGAAGGGTTTGGTGGAATAAATCCTGAAGTAACAACATCAAGGTTAGGAATTCCAGATTTTTTAACTACATCTTCAACTAGTAAGGTATCATCAATCAAATAATCACTTGAACCATTATCCTTTTTTAAACCAAACTTTGTATGGATAGTTGGTCTTCTCATATCAATATCTACAATAACAACCTTATTGTTCATCTGAGCAAGTGTGATAGCAAGGTTTGAAGAGGTAGTTGATTTACCTTCTTTAGGTGCAGATGAAGTAACTAAGATACTCATAGAACCAGGTTGCTTATTGGCAATAATATTTGTTCTTAATGAACGATAAGATTCTGCTATAGGTGATTTAGGTGAGTAATGGGATATTAGCTGGCCAGTTATGTGAGTAAGTGATTGCTGAAGCTTTGGCCTCTGTTCAGCAGAAGACTGGCTAATCATATTATTCAATTCATCTAGTTCACCACTGGGTAGATCTATAAGCGGGATAGTACCGTAGATTGGACTATTGACTTGATTTTCAATATCTTCAACAGTTCTGAGTTTAGTATCTAAAGAATGAGCTAAGAAGGCTGAACCGATACCAAGTCCTAAACCAAGAATTACACCTATAAGATAATTCATCATTTTTTTAGGTTTAATTGGCTTGTTAGGAACTCCTGCTACTTCTAGGATTCGAACGTTACCTATTTGAGAAATTTCAGCAATCTTTGCATCTTCATATTTTTCAGTAATGATAGTATGAATCTTTTCATTGAAAAGCTTATCTCTAGTCAATTTTGAAAGTTCTAGCTCTTGGTCAGGAAGTCTATCCATTTCTTCTTGATAATACTGAACAGTTTCTCTTAAACCAACTAGTTTAGATGAAACTATTTCGTATTCACTTTCAACATTAGCTAATCTTTCAATTAGTTGTGACCTATATGAGAAAGGATCTTGCAAAGTATTTACTCTTACAGTCTCTGTAATTTTAGCTTTAAGTTCTCTTTTTAAATTGGAGAGCTCTTCATTTAAATTTACCAGTTCAGGATGGTCTTCTTGATAATTAGATTTAGATGATAGAACAATTAAGTATCTCTCTTTAGTAACAATTTCAGATATCAAGTTATTAATTAATGAATTGTTTAAAATATTATCTATAGAAACAGTATCTCTTACACTAGCTTGAGGCTCATCATACCCAGCAATTAAGAAATCTTCATCTACTTCTTCTCCAAAGAGATTCTGGGCTTTTGCCTCTTCAAGTTGATCTTCATTACTTTTCTTAGCAGAAGAATCTTGATAGGCTCTAGTTAAGTCTCTGTCTTTAATATATAAATCATTAAGAATGATATTTTGATTAGTTATCTTACGTTGAAGTATCTGAATTTCAGTGGCTTTAAGTAATGAATCGGTCATAGCTGTATGCATATCTGCTTCAAAAGTACCAGCCTGTTCAACAAGTTTTTGTGAAGCAGGGGAAAGCTCAGATATTTGATTAGCTTTTTTAAAGTCTCGTAACTGTTGTTCTGAATTCTCTAAGAAAGATTTTGTTTCCTTAACTCTTTCTTCCAAGAACTCTCTTATCTGGGTAAATTCTAATCTAGCATAACGTGTTGTTTCTTCTTGGAAAGCAATTTCCAATGCATTTATAGCTTCAGCACATTCAGCAGGAGATTCAGATTCATAACTTAAAGTAAGGACATCTGTTTCCCTGATTGATTCAATTTTAAATCTTCCTTTCATCGCTCCTGCAATTGATCTAATATATCTATCGTATAAGGGACTCGATTTGGCAATATTAGAAGAAGGTAAGGAGAATTGGTTGAAGTTATTTGACTGAACAAGTTTTTGGGCAGCACTAACCATAACTGGTGTACTCTGTATAATTTGAATATTATTATTTAAGCTTGTTTTATTGTTTCCCATAGATCCTAGCATTAGGAGCTCAGAACCACCCTTATTTTCTTCTAAGAGAATTTTACCACCAGCTGAATAAATTCTTGGTTGTTTGGAAGTGTAGTAGTAGGAACCAATGGCAACAATGGCAAAAATAAAGAATACTAAGAACTTGAATCTATAGATTATTGCCAAATAATCAGATATTTTAATTTCATCTTCAAAGATGTTACCGCTTTTTTGTTGATAGTTTGAGTTATTATTATCCATGAATCCTCTCTTATAGTTTTAGAATTGTGATATAGACTGATAAGATGATACCTATTTCAGACATAAATTTAACAAAGTCTTTAAATTTACGATAGAAGGTACCTCTTACAATTACAGTGTCACCAGGTTTTAGGGTAACATTATACTCTTTATCGCCACTATTAAGATAAGATTCTAAATCAATTGATATAGTTTCTTCTTGTTCTCCATAAGAGCGAACAATTCTAATATCTTGAAGGCGAGCATCATCAGATGGCCCCCCAGCCAAAGCTATTAAAGTTAAAATATCAGTATTATCCGGTACTAGATATAGGCCCGGACTCTTAACTTCGCCCCAAATGTAGGCATTGATTTTAAGCTGTTCTTGGTCTCCTCTGGCACCAGAAAATGAGTATGCTGATGCATTGTTAATACCAGAAGAAACAGTGTCTTGTGCAGCAATAGATAAACTAAACAAGACCAAAGTAATTATAATTAATAATCGTCTCACAAGAGCCCCTTTATATGTTTTTTTACAATTAATTATTAAATCTAATATAAGTCAAGATTATTCTTGCTTCAATCTCTATTTATTAGGAATGAACTAATTTCAGATTCTGAGCCATAATAGAAGCTTCTATTCTCATCTGAATCACCATAATAAAAATCATCTAATTCGTAATCATACTTGAATACATCAACTCGCCAGTAATATTCTCCATCAGCAAGTTGTCCTCCATTATAGTTAGCAGAAGAATCATCTTGTAAGTTTTCATCAGGGGCATCTATAAGAATATCCTTAAACCAGATGAGGCCAGATTCATTACTGTATAATAAAACACGATAAAAGTCGTAATTATTCGAATCATTCCAGTCAAAGACAAGATTTGATGAGCTAGTTAGGGTTTGACCGTTGAAGGGTGAGATAGGGTAGACCTTTTCTGCTAGCCTGTAGTGAACAGTATCTGAACGAGTTGAATTACCAGCTCTATCAAAAACGTCTATAAAGAAAGAAAATTTGTTCTCATGAAGATAATCAGCTGATATGCTATTATCAATATAAGTATTATTTTCAGCAGTAATAGAATCCACCAGCACTATGTTATCAATATCATTATTCATATAACGGTGAATAATAATTTTTTCTAAGTCATTATCATAGATAAGTGGTTCCCACATTAGGCGGAAACCTCTATTTCCACTGTCTGCATCAATACCATTGTTATCATCATCTAGAAAAATCTCATCATTATTATAGCTAATAGTACCGTCACCTGTATCTCCTAAATGGGGAACAAGTATAGGTTTGGTGGGTGCTATAGTATCTTTTTCTATTTCATCATCCCCGCTACATCCAAGCATACTAATAGCAAGTGCTAGAAGTAATCCTAGTAGTAAAAACTCTCTTCTCATATATTTCTCCTAAAAAGTAAAGCTTAGTCCGATTCTGTTAGTATTGCCTAAGTTATTAGTAACAAAGGCATAATCAATATTAAAGTTATAAATGCTAAGACCTAGACCTGTTGAGTAGTCTCCTTGAGTATATCCAGCTCGGACAGCTACTCTGTTATCGTAGTTAAATTCTCCACCAAAGTGGACTGGTTCGTCATAGACATAATCTTGGTCAATAGCAAGAATTAAGTTTGAATTAATAAAAGGAAGGGGTTGCTCAATAGCTACACCCATTTTAGTATTCATAAGAATTTGGTCAACACGGTCTGAACGAGAATCCCATTTGATATCAGTATCACCAAGGTCCATAAAGTTAATTCCGTATTTAATCTTTCCTAGATAATCTCTATTGAAGACATAAGACATGTCTGTAGAAGCTAAGAGTGATAAGTCAAAGCCAGTACCAGTACCCATGTTTTTATATAGTTTTCTTCTAATAAACTTAAGATTACCACCTGCATATAGGTCAATTGGCATTTCAAAGAACTTCCAACCTAGGTCAATATCAAAGTGAATATGCTTACTAAATCCTAACTGAAAGAGGTCATCTGTACTTTTAAAAGTACTAGAAGCCTGTCCTGGTAAATGCAAAGCAGGATTTGCTACTCTTTGGTCAACATTACTTCCCACAAGATATTCTTCTGAAAAATAAGGAATCTCATCAATAGTCAAACGGGTCCAGTTAATACCAATAGTAGCATTGTTAGGTAGGGGTTGGCAAAAGACAACATTATCATAACTAGCAATATTATCATAAAGAAAAGCATGCATAGCAAAGATTTGTCCCTGCTTTATCTGACCAATTCCAGCAGTATTCCAGTAGATAGCATTAGCATCATCAGCAATAGCACTGTAGGCTCTACCCATAGAAATAGCTCTAACTCCACCACCAATAGCTAAAAAATCACCAGCATATCTTCCTGCAAAGAGATTGATTGCTACTAGAACTATGATTATTGTTATATATAATTTTTTCATTTCTGCTCCTATTTGATGATTGCCATTTTCTGGATTTTCTCAACTTTCTTACTGCCTCTTTTGGCTATTACTTTATAGAAATAAACTCCGTTTGCTAGGTCGAAACCAGCTTTATCTTTACAGTTCCATCCGTAAACACTTCTCGGATATTCATGATATCCTACAGAGGTTGGTAGGTTATTAAACTCCATTACCTTTCTTCCAGAAACACTATAGACAATAATATCAACATTATCAGCATCATCTGTCAGGGTGTAAGTAAAACGAGTTCTTCCATCATTCTCAGGTTCTCTTGCCTGAGCAACAACGGGGTTAGGATAGTTAGCAATATTAATAATATCAAAGGTAGTATTAACCTTAAAAGTAACATCAAGAGAGTTAAAATTACCACTAACATCTGTACAGTCAACAACTAGAGTATATTCTCCTCTAGGTAGATCTAGATGATATTTGATAGGAATGTTATTAATATTATTATCGTTCTGGGTAATTATTAAATCTTCTTCCTCTACTTGCTGTCCATTCAAATATAAGGCAAATCTATTTTCATCAACATCAATACCATTAGCATCAGATAAGACTAATGAGATTGTACCTTTACCTGAAATATATCCACCTTGGGTAAATTCTTGTTCTTGGACATTTGGGTCTATTTGAGGTAAAATATCATCTTTATTTCTAAGGATAGTGAACTTTCCTAACTTACTAACTCTTCCTCTAATAGTGCCATCATCTGTAGAAGTAAATCCACCTTGGTGAATCCACTTTTGATATCTATCTTCCCATCTAAAGAGTTTTATCTGATTATTATTGGCATAATAGTTAGTTAGAGAGTCTAGTTTAGCATACTTAATTTTAAGATCTAGTTCTCCATTAAGTAATAGTCCAGTGGAATCAGCAATTTCACTATTTAGGCATGAGATGTCATAGACTCTTGATTCATGTCCTGAATCTACAAAAACAGTTTGCACATCAGGTTGTTGATAAGGTGATAGATAGTCAGTATGAGTAATATTATAGAGCATTTCAGTATTGCTGTAGCCAGCAGGTATTACTAGCTCAGTAGTTTTATCTGGACTTGTAACTTGTCCACCAAGATTACCAATTACTTGGTAATTCATAATATTTTCTATAGTATGGGTATTATTTGTCTGAGTAATTTCACTAAAGCTATTAGGATAGTTTATCCGTAAAGTGAAACGATAATTTCCAGCAGTATAATCCTCAATTGGTATTAGCAGTTGAGTCTCATCATTCATTGCAAGACCAGGAAGAATATTTTCGTATATCTGAATATTGTTAGATGATTCTAAATCAAGTCTGTCTAACTGGTAATTTGCTTCTTGAGAGTCATAATTACCTCTATTTTTTATGATATATTTTAAAGTTGGTATTCCTGACATATTAATTAACTCACCTGAAATTACTGCTAAATCAGGTCCTAAGACAATGTAATTATGTTGATTTGATGTTATCATTTCTTGGTCGCTTGTAAGTACTTGGATAGTATAGGTAATTTCTCTATCTGCACTATGCTGAGGAATTGCTAGACTACTAATATATTGATTCTCACTACCTGCTACTAATTCCATTGGAATGCTAGTCCTATTTTTACTAGATGCAGAACTATAATCTAAAGTTACACTTTCTATCTCATTTTCAGTGATAATATTACAACTTACCCTAACAGAATCAAAAACGCTTGGTTGAGCTGGTGAATGACTTATGTTGGCAAAATTAGAGTCACCAACACCCACTGTTTTTTCTCCGAAATATACAGCTTGTGAATCAAAACTCTCTACTCTTATTCGGTAAAACTGACCTTGGTCTGCTTCCTCTGGAATAAGATGTGTATGGTTATACTGGCCAGCAATAACTGGTAGATAATAGGCAATATTCTGGATTAAACCATCTTTATCTATCACATATAGCTTAGCTTTTTCCAAGCCTGGTATATCAGTGTTCATGCTTACCCGAATAGTATCTCCAGGAGCATAGATTTCTTTATCAGTTGTTACTTCAAGTCTTTTCTTAGGTTTATGGATTGGAATATTAGGATCACCTATTAAGACGCAACCTGCAGTTAGAGCTACCCTTGCAGAACCACTAGCTTTAACATAGAATTTTGCTTTAGTATAATTTAAAACATCTCCTAGGTTATCTAATTCTGTCCTAAAATAACCATCTGCTAAAGCTGTGCCAAAGATTAAGTCCTGATTAAGATAACCTAAACCAGAAAAACCAACAGTAGCAATAGCTCCTTTCCCAGGTTCTGATACGAAAGCTTCACTAATACAAGAAGCACCAGGGTAGTCAAAAGAAGAAGCATAACAGGCTAGACTAGAAACAAAAGGATAGTAATCATTATTTAAAGTTCTGATATCATTAAAGTTTAGAAGATTATAGTCGGCCCAGATTCTACCACCACCATGTCCCATAAACTGCAAGAAATTAGTTCCTTGGTCAATATTATCCTTAAGCCTGAAAGTTGAACCATAATAGTTTGGATTAACAGTTTGGGTGGTTGTATATACTCTAGAAACACGGTAATCATTATTGATCATTCTTCTCCGGATAATTTCTTCCTGTTGGGAGAAAATATCATTACCATCATCTATTTTTCCACCTGCAGTTAAGGTAACATGTGCAGATCCCAAACTTTCATAATCTGTTTCTTTTATATGAGAGTAGCTTTTTTGAGCAATATCACTAATCTGTTCAGCTTCCCAAACATTGATTCGAGATACAGCTATCTCAGCTATATGATCATCTCCTATTATACAACCATACCAGTTGTCACTTGGAGTTACCCCATGTTTCCATGTCCAGATTTTTCTATAAGGAATAACATTATAAACTGCTGTTGGGGAATTGTCTGTAGTATTATAAGTTGCGTCTCCAGCTAAAAGAACAGATCTTAATCTGGGATTAGACCAATTGTGATAGGCATAAGAAAGGAAATCTTTAATTGCATCAGCTGAGATTATTCCATTATTGAACTCATCATAGATATCTTGTACGTCAATAATTAAAGTATTGTGCCCCATCTCATCCCAAAGAGACTTATACATTGCTAAACCTTCATTAGCAATGAAATCATTTTTTGTGATAATTAAGCAATCATAGTTGTTCGAAGTAGATTTCAGGTCTGAAGTCTGATCAATTCTTACCTCTAATGGTACTTTTTTATTGGCTTCAGTTATAGCTAGATAATGGGTATCTTCAGAATCAACAATATCTTGGAAGGTTACATTATAAGGAGCTTGTCCTAGCTCAAATGCAGGCTCTACTCTAATATTTTCCATTTTACTTGAGCCAATTTTATAGACTGATACATCTGTAGATTGAAATCCCCCAAGAACAAATTGATAGAGACCATATGCCTTGTTTTTAGGCTTCTTAAATTTAATCCAATCTAGGTCAGTCTTATATTCACGCCAATAGGTAAGATCTAAGTAATCAAGAGCTACTAACTCATTCTCTCCATTAGGAGTATCACCAGTAAGACTTATATAAAGAAAGTTTTCTCCATGATTTAAGAAAGAGTTGGGAATTAAATCCTTACTTGTAAAAACTTCCTCTGTCTGACCTGTCCATACTTTGGAATCTACAATACCTTGATTAAGTCTTACAATTGCATGGTGGTCATTTATTTCTGAATCACTATAAGTCAAACCAAAGAGTGAAACCTTTGCTTCTAACTTATTGATGTTTAAATCTGCAGGATATTGAAGATCAAAGGGGACAATTTCCAGATTAGGAGCTTTAATTTTTCTCCAAAAGTAGTTATCTTCCCGGTAATAATTCACATCATAACTATAACCACGACCGATTTTTTCGTAAAAACTCTGAACTTCAAAATGAACATTATGATCATAGCTGGTTGGTTCTATATAGTCTGCTGAATTAGACACCATAATACCGCCATTTTCCACAGCCATTCTCGCACCTAAACCATCAGTTAATCTTAATTTATAAACATTTCTTGAACTATAAGCTGAAAAATAAGAAGTTTCTCCTGGATTTCTTTTTCCATAAAATTCAAAATAATCTTGTCTGTCAAATGAACCATCTTCTTCTCCAGCAAAATAAATTGGTTCAAGACCATCTTTACTCTCAAGCTGTAAATATTTAGGATTAATATTTCCTAAATCCCAACCTAGAGAAAGACCAGTTAATTCTTGATACTCTTCTAACTTCTCTTCTAAAAAATCATAGGTTATTTTGTAAAGGCCATCTTCTAAAACAACTAAATCGATAGCATTATGACTGTAGCTTTGTCTGGTGACATCACCATCATAAACTAAATCCTTTCTCCATTTTTTGGAAAATCTATTATTGATAAAGAAGTCATCCCCAAGTCTGTCTATATAATTATCTGATATGTACCAGTCTCTTTTTTCACTTAGATCACCTTGGATAGTGATCTCAAATTCTATATATTCATGAACATATAGCTTTTTCTGAAACTCATTATACTGGAAAGGAAAAAGCTGAAAACTTGTAAAATGTCTATCACCAATAAAGGCAGGCTGCCCTTTAGTGATAATCTTTTGAGGATACAGTTCATTCTTAAGTTTTTGAGGATTAGGGTTAGATTCTTGATATTCAACCTCATTATTAGCAAGAATATTTACTATTGGAGATCTTTCTAAATTTAAATTTTTGTATTCTTTACTTGTTTTTTTAATAATTCTAAGATTAATATCTCCATCTTCAGGAATACCTACTGCATCAGCAAAGTAAGGAATAATTGCTTTTTCTTCCTCAAAAGTAAGTTCTGAATCAACAATATTAATTTTATCAGCTGGTGAATTGCTTGTTTTACTTCTTTCAATGGTATAATCAGGAACTTCAAATCCGATCCTAATGTAGGCTTCGTTCATGTCTAGGATTTTAAAATCATAGCCAAAAAGATACTGGGATAAGACTATAAATATAGCCGTTAATATTATTATTCTTTTAGTCATTTTATATCTCTCTCACTTTAGTTATATAGTTATTAAACAGTATTATAAATTACTATTATTATCAACTGAAAAATGTGATCATTATTCAGTTATTCAATACAAACATCATTTTATTAAGAACAATAATAGTGATTTCCTCCTAATTACTTTTGTGGCCTCATGCCAATATCTGTTCTAATAACTTTTCCTTGGAAGAAAATATTTTCGACTAAAGAATAAGCTCGGTGAATTAATTCATCTCTATCATAACCTAATGAGGTAATTCCTAATACTCTGCCTCCATTTGTCAATAATTTTCCTTCACTTTTTTTCACACCAGCATAATAAACCTGGCTATCTTTATCTATATCATGGACTTCAATTACCTTATTTTTTTCATATTTACCTGGATATCCCTGGGAAGCACATACTATATTTATGGCAAATTTATCCTGCCAACTTAGTTGAAGCTTATTTACTGACTTATCTGCTATTGCTTGACAAACTTCAACAAAATCTGTCTTTAACAAAGGCAATACAACCTGAGTTTCTGGATCTCCAAATCTGCAATTAAATTCAATTACTTTAGGTCCTTCTTTCGTGATCATTAACCCGCAATATAAGACACCTGAGAAGGGACAACCACTATCACTTAAAGCCTTCAAAATTGGCTTAAAGACATCTTTCTCAATATCATATCTATATTTTTCAGCTTCTATTATAGGGGCAATAGCTCCCATTCCTCCAGTGTTTGGTCCTTTGTCTCCTGCCTCTAACTGTTTGTGATCCATAGAAAATATAGTTGTTACAAAATTCTCACCATCACAAAAAGCAAAAACTGATGTTTCCCAACCCTCAAGAAACTCTTCTATTACTAACTTATCACCAGCCTGTCCAAATTTACTGTCTAACATAAACTCTTTAAGCTCTTTTTGGCCACTAGCTTGATCTTCTACTATTACAACCCCTTTACCTGCTGCCAATCCATCTGCCTTAAATACTAAAGGATAGTCACACTTACTAATATAGGCTAAAGCTTGCTCATAGTCTGAAAATACTTGATATTTCGCTGTTGGTACATTATATCTCTGCATCAAATCTTTAGCAAAAGCTTTACTAGACTCTATTCTAGAAGCAGCTTTACTTGGTCCTATTGCTGTTATGCCTTCCTGGGCCAAATAATCAACAATACCTTCTGAAAGAGCTTGTTCAGGTCCTATAAAAACCAAGTCAATATTATTAGCTCTTACATATTCAGAAATCTCAGGGAAAGTTGCTAGATCTATACATTCAAAATCCCTTTCAATCCCTCCATTACCAGGAGAAACTACTACTTTTTCTACTGAACTACTCTTAGCAAACTTTACAGCAATTGCATGCTCCCTTGCACCACTACCTAATACTAATACTTTCATTACACCCTCTTGTTAAATAGTCTTTTATTTTTTTTAATACAAAATTTGCTGATTGATTTCTAACAGACTCTCTATCTCCTGAAAAGAGCTCAAAATAGGATTGTGACTGCTTGTTAAATCTAAAAGCAAAGTAAACAGATCCTACAGGCTTGTCTTTGCTTCCGCCATTAGGCCCAGCAATACCTGTCACTGAAACACATATGTCAGCTTGAGTCAGCCTATACAAACCTTCCACCATAGCCAAAGCACATTGACTACTAACAGCACCATGTTTTTCTAAAAGGTCATTAGCAACCCCTAACAGCTCATTTTTTAGGCGGTTGCTATAAACTACAAGGCCTCCCTCGAAATAGGAACTAGATCCAGAATTATCAGTTATGAGCTTCTGAACTAGTCCGCCAGTACATGATTCTGCAAAAGAAATCTTGTACTTACTGGCTAGTAGCAAATTATGAACTTCATTGATTAAATCTTTCATGCTCTATATCTTGAAATGTTAGTAGCTTTTTGAGAAAACAACTCTTTGCTTTGATTCTTTACCACACACTATGCATTGACCTTGGTCAGCGGTTGCGTCAAATGGAATATTTCTGATTGTTACTTTGAGTTCTTCTTTAATTTTTTCTTCACATTCAACACTACCACACCAATGAGCAAAAGCAAAGCCACCATGGATTTCAGGCTTATTCTTATTCTCTGGTGTAAAGAATTTATAGAAATCTTCTTTATTATCAATAATAAGAGAATTTTCATTACGGAAATTAAGAGCCTTTTGATATATATTATCTTGAATCTCTGCTAAAATCTCTTCTACAGATTCAACAAATTCATCCCACTTAAGAGTTTTCTTATCTCTGGCATCTAAATCTCTTCTACCCATAAAGACAGAATCTGATTCCATATCTCTTTTACCAACTTCCAATCTAATTGGCATTCCTCGTTTTATCCATTTCCAGTTTTTCTCTCCTGAAGTAGCATCAGAATCATCAACCTCAACAATTATTTCTTTACCATCAAAAGTTTTTCCTGCTATAGCTTTAGTAATCTTCTTGATATAGTCTAAAATCTCTAGACGATCTTGATCATTCTTAGCTATTGGAATAATAACAATATGGGCAGGTGCAATTTTAGGAGGTAATACTAAACCATTATCATCACTATGAGCCATTATTAAAGCTCCGATAAGCCTAGTTGAAACACCCCAAGATGTTGTCCAAGCATACTCATATTCACCATCTTTATTCTGATATTTTATCTCAGAAGATTTAGCAAAATTTTGACCTAAGAAATGAGAAGTTCCTGCTTGAAGAGCTTTTCTATCTTGCATCATAGCCTCAATTGAATAGGTTGCTACTGCTCCTGGGAAACGTTCGCCTTCACTTTTTTCACCCTTTATTACAGGAACCGCTAAATAATCTTCTGCAAACTTTGCATAAACATCTAACATTAACTTAGTCTCAGCTTGAGCTTCCTCTCTGCTTGCATGAACAGTATGTCCTTCTTGCCATAAAAACTCAGCAGTTCTTAAGAAAAGTCTAGTTCTAAGTTCCCAACGCACAACATTTGCCCATTGATTAATTAATAGAGGTAGATCTCTATAAGAATTCACCCATTTAGAAAATGATGCGCCAATAATAGTCTCAGACGTCGGTCTAACTATATATGGTTCTGTTAATTCTCCACCAACTTTTAATCCACCATTACCATCATCTTCTAATTTTGAATGGGTTACTACTGCACATTCTTTGGCAAAACCATCAACATGCTCAGCTTCTTTTTCAAAATAACTTTTAGGTATAAATAAAGGGAAATAAGCGTTCTTAACACCCTCTGCTTTAAACATTTTATCTAATACTTTTTGAATATTTTCCCAAATAGCATAGCCCCATGGCTTGATTACCATGCAACCTCTAACATCACTGTTTTCAGCTAACTCAGCAACTCTAACAACTTGCTGGTACCATTCAGCGTAATCTTCTGTTCTAGTTGGTTCTATGGCAGTTCTTTGCTTTTTAGCCATTTTAAGCTCCTTTAATATATTATATTTTTTTATAATTTTAAACTTTAGATTTTTTGTCAAATAAAAAGGGGAAAATACATGTTTTTTTACATTGCTAATGCTTGCCTTCTCTTTTCTTGTTACTTTTTCCATCTAGTAGCCCCTTTTCGTCAAAGAGTAAGAGGAAGGAATAGGCAAGCTTATGATTAACTTGCCTGAGGCTGACTGAATGAAAAGAGTCAAAATAAATTCTTCTTGACTACATTAATTCGAAAAGCTAAAAATGGCACCATTAAAAAATATTAATTTTGGAGACTATTATGTACAGATTCAGAAAAGATCTGCAGGAAAAAAAAGCTGTAGAGGTTAACGTACCTCACAAAAAAGTAATGATGTGTTTAAATGAAAGCACTTTAAATCCACTTGAAGCAGTTCAAGAACAGTTGCTGGAGAACCTAAAATCTGTTCCCTTGAATAGATATTTTAATGATATTACATCCAAGCTGCGTAATAAGCTGGCAGAATATGTAGGTTATGGTATAAAAGCAAATCAAATCTTATTCGGCAATGGGGCAGATGAAATGCTTTATTATATCTTTACTAGTGTAAGAGATTCAGTCAGATCTTATGCTGTTTCCTTAGCACCTTCCTATTTCGATTATAAAAGCTACTGTGATGCTGTTGGACTAGGTTTTGAACCAATTGAACTTAATAAAGATTTTAATTTTTCTGCTGAAGAATATTTGGATAAGTTAAATCATCCAAACTGTAAGCTAGGTATTCTCTGTAATCCTAACAATCCAACAGGTAACCTAATTCCTGATAAAAAAATTGTTCATATCTTAGAAAATACAGATAAATTAATTTTACTTGATGAAACTTATTTCGAATTTTCAGGTATTACCTTCGCAGATGTCTTGCATAAATATCCTAACTTAATTATTGTAAGATCATTCTCTAAAGCTTTCTCAGTTGCAGGCCTAAGGTTTGGTTACTTAATTACCTCAGAAGAGAATGCTAGAGAATTAGGAAAAGTAATGACAGCTTTTCATAGCTCTTTAATGATTCAAACCTTTGCCTATACTATCTTGGAGAATAAGGAAATATTCCTAAATCATACTCAAAGTGTTAAAGATATTAGAAATAAACTCTATATCTGGATGCTGTCTCAGGATTACATAACTGTCTATCCTTCCCATACGAATTTCTTAATCTTCACTATTGGAGACTCTACTCCTGAATTGTTTGATTATTTGTCTGAAAATGAGCTTGCTCTTCGTCCAGTATGGGGACATCCATTACTTAAAAATCATATCAGAATTTCAATAGGCACTCAAGAAGAAGTTGAAGAATTCATGAGACTCTTCTTAAAGTTCATTGATAGGTTTTAAAAAAATGATGTACTGAGGGTACTTTAAAGTACCCTCAGAAAAGAGGATTGCAAATATTTTTACATTATGGAAGGAAACCATGAAATCTATTTCTTATATATCAAGAGAATAAATTTATATTATTTGCTCAAATCTTTTAGTAGTTGAGAGGGAGAAAATAAATATTATTTGCAAAAAGATTATATCTATCGATTGAGAATAATAAAATTTTCTATTTTATTTTCTACCTTTGTATACTTCATTATGTCTCTTTTTAGCAGGACATCTTTACATTAAACTTGGATTTGTATTAATGTTCCTCCATACATTGAAAGAAATTAATAGCTATAATTTTTTAACTAATCTTTTATTAATTGTTAGTTGAATTTAATCTTGTTACATTCTTTGAACAATTTTTCTTAGATTGGTAAGTTATCATTATAGCTGGTTTTTTATTTGATTTTTAATAGTTGGCTCAATTATGCTTTACGTCAATGGAGATAAAAGCAATATAAGAAAAGTAGTGATAAAATGAAAAAAAATAATGAAATAGTAGATAGATTGTTAGTTAATATAACTTTAATTATTGTTACAATATTGTTAATTATGGCAGTAGGAATCGATTTTCCTTATGGCTTTTATAATTATTTAAGAATAGTGATTACTTGTTATTGTATTTATGAAATTATCCAAAAATATAAAGTATTTAAAGATAGTATTAATTACTATATTATTTATATATTAATAGCAATTTTATATAATCCAATAATTAAAATATCATTAGATAAAGAGGTGTGGCAAGTAATCAACATTATTACTATAGTCTTGTTTTGGGGAAGTTATATCTTTAAAGGCAGAACCAATAGATAGTTTTGAAGAGATATGAAATATAGAGACAAAGCAAATTATGTTAAGCTAAGTTCAACTATAATAGTATAATCAGATTCGAGATTTATAAAATAAGATAGCTAGACATAATTAAAAGAAAGATTTAAAAAATTGGAGTAGTTTTTTTCTTTTTTCTAAATTCTTTGCGGTTTTATATTTATCTTCTGCCCATTCATAACCATAATTAGCAGGTTCTTTGAACCATTTAGAGGCTTCACTATAATCTTTAGTCACTCCAAGTCCTGAAAAATACATTTCTCCGATGTTATAGTGAGCATCTAAATTTCCTAATCTAGAAGACTTCAAATACCAATAAAGAGCTTTTTGGTAGTCCTTTACTACTCCATAACCATTTAAAAACATATCCCCAAGATCATTTTGAGCTTGTGGATTATTAAGATTAGCAGATTTTAAGAACCAATTATAAGCTTCATTATAGCTTTGTTCTATTCCATAGCCGTTGAAGTATAAGTATCCAATATATAACTGAGCATCTGAATTACCTTGTAGTGCAGATTTTAAGAACCAATTATAAGCTTCATTATAGCTTTGTTCTATTCCATAGCCGTTGTAGTATAAGTATCCAATATATAACTGAGCATCTGAATTACCTTGTAGTGCAGATTTTAAGAACCATTTGAATGCTTCTGAATAGTTTTGCCTTAATCCTGTCCCATTAAGGTACATATCTCCAATAACCAGTTGGGCATAATGATTGTCTTTTGCTGCAGATTTTTTTAACCATTTAAGAGCTTTATCGTAATTATTTTCTATACCTAAACCCTCTAAATAAATTATTCCAAGAAAATAATAAGCAAAATTATTTTCGTGTTCGGCAGATTTTTTGAACCATTCAAAAGCCTTTTGGAAGTTTTTTTGAATGTAGTAACCCTTTAAAAACATGTGGCCAATTAATAGTTCATCATTACCAGCATTTTCATAATAAGCGAGGTCATTAATTATTATAAAGGACTCCAAAGGATAATTATGATTTTTAATATCATGATTTTCTAAAGTATAATCTTTAAGACTATCATGAATATCTAAGTTTTTTTCAACTAAGTTTATTAAGTAATTTCTATTATAGTTATTCAATGGTTCAGCCAATACATTATTATTTACATCATATTTTTTATAGATAACAGATAACTCACTATTATAATGTCTTGATTTATCTGGTTTAAATACAAAAATATTTTTGTAATAATAAAATAGGGCAAAAGTTATGTAAATGAAAGAAGATAAGAAAATAAACCCAATAATTCGTACAATCTTTTTTAATGTTGTTTTTAAGCTAGTTGTTCTATTCATATTTTGTCTTTTCCTTATCTAATAAAGAGCATGTTGAATCATAATTTTCTTTACTATCTGAAATTAAAGAAGTTCTGAAATACAAAAATCGTTCAGATATACATTTTTATTAACTATTTTTATGTCTCAAATATTTATTATATCGATATTATACTTCTTCATAATTTTTAAATCAAATATAAGTTTAACGCATAAAAAAACTATTAAATAAAACCAATATGGAGGACCATATCTGATAATGTTACCAAACCAATTCAAGTAATTATAGTTGTCTACACAGTAAGTAAAATGGTTTTGTCTGATACCGTAAATTACTGGTATATAAATGGCGAGAATACTAATTGATAACACGAGATATAATAGCAAAAAATATTTTCTTTTAAATAAAAAAATACCTGCAATCAATAAGGGTAGGTATATAGTGGCCATGATTAAAAAGTTACTCAATGAATATACTGGTATCAGATAAAAGTGAACAGATAAATTAAAAACTGATATGATAATTATCAATATTGACACAAACTTAAGATCTTGGTAAAATATTGTGTTAAATCCTCTCATTTGAGCCTCTTCTGGCTTGTATAAGTGTCTTATTCTATACATCGCATAAATTAATATACTGATTGTAAAATAGATAAATAGATTGGTTCCTTGTTCTTTAATGTCGTCTTCATAATATACTGAATGTAAATTATTATTTAAATTTGCAAAACAAAAGACATCACTATTAATTTCTGTAAGATTTACAGAATTTATTTTCACTTCTGTTTGGTTTTTATTAATAATCAATGAGCTGGTGAATAAATCTTTAACATCAATGAATGGTTCTAAAGCATATAACCATATTGCTATTGGTAATAATATAATAACAGATATTTTAATTTTCATCTATTGCTCCTTGTTAACAGAAGGTTCTATGAAATAACCATATTTATTGTTAAATTTTTGGGATGGTAAAGCTAATAAATATAAAACATAAATTGCTCCTATATAGGGTATAATCACTAATAATAGATACCAATCTCTTCTTCCGGTATCATGTAATCTCCTTATTGTAATACTTAATGTTGGTAGTGCGGTAGCTAGATTGTATGTAATTAATAAAAGAAGTCCAAAGTGCGTGAGTTCATCATGCCCAATAAACACAAAGCTTGTCATGAAAATAATAAAAAGGTTAAATATAAAATTAATCAACATAAAATACCAATACTCTTCTCTTGAGGATCTATCGTTTAGCCTAAAATACTTCCTAAATGCCATAAAATAATATTTCATAATATCTCCTTTTTTTTGTAGCCTATACCTAATCAACCACACCAAATAACTAAATTATCTCATTTATAATTATAGATAATTTTATGTCAATCAAAATTAACTTAAAAGATTATTCAAGTTCTAGTTTATGAAAGGATATTGTTATAGTAGAGTCTGATACTATTGTTAACATATGGAAATCATTTGGCTCTCTCAAGTAGAGTAGGTGTTACATCGAGTAATCTATGACATCATATTTATTATAATCTTCTAGTAACTTGAATTTCAGAAATTTTAACAAACTTATTAATTTGTCCGATAATCAATAATTGGTCAATATCATTTATTGTTAAAGACATAAAACATTGAAATATAAGAGTTTTCTTAAGACCTTCGCTTATGTATTCTGTTAATGTCTCGATAAAATTTCAGTGATTTATTGAGAGCCTTCCAAGTATGATATGGGCTTGATACTAAAAGTTACAAGATATCATTGTAATATTTTAGGGATAGAAAACTTATTAGTTAACACTCTAATATAACTGTTCTCTTTCATAAACCCACCCTACTTAAAAGAGAACCTTATTATTTTCAACAGACTTGAATTATAGCCTTAAGCATTTACTTCAAAATTTTCACTCTTTATTGATAAAAGACAAGGCAAATAGTCATTTTAATATAATACTTGACAACTCTAATAGTCAGTTTATCTTTTGTTTCATTAAGTAAAGGGAGTGAAAATGAATAATATACTAAATGAGCTATTTGCAATTCAAAACAGGGTCTCGACATTTGTACCAAAAGAGTTCAAACGATATCTCACGATTGATTGGAGCAAGAGACTCATAATCATCACAGGTGCAAGAGGGACAGGGAAAACAACCTTGGTACTACAGCATTATCTTGAGAGCTACGCATCAACAACTGAATGCTTATATTTCTCTGTTGATAATCCTCTGGTAGCGCAAAGTGGTATATTCAATATAGGAAAAGATTTCTTCACTATGTATGGTAACACGATTATAATTGATGAAGTTCATAAGCAAAAAGATTGGTCACTTGATGTTAAAGCACTATACGATTCATTCCCTGATAAAAAGATTATTATATTAGGTAGTTCAAAATTAAATATTACTAATCAAAAAGGTGATCTGTCTCGACGAGCTTTACTTTATAATTTAAAAGGTCTATCTTTTAGAGAATTCATTGAATTGAAGTATAATCTCAAAACTCAAGCTTATTCCCTGCAAGATATTCTGATAAATCATATTGAGATAGGCTCAAAAATACTTGGCGATATTCCGCAAATTAAAAAATACTTTTTTGAGTATAAACAATTTGGTTTTTACCCTTTTTTCAATGAATATTCAGAGCATGAATATCAACAAGTCTTGCAAAGTGTGATTGATAAAATCATTTATGAAGATATCCCTAGTTTGAAAGATATTAAAGGTTCTTCTTCTTATGTATTTAAAAAATTACTTGCTTATTTGGCAATGTCTAAGATTCCTACAATTAAAGTTTCAAGTATCTGTAATGAGCTTGATATTACTAAAGAAACACTTTATACTTATTTAGATTTGCTTGATAGAGCTGAAGTAATCAATATTATTCGCAGAGAAAAAGCTACAGTTAGATCTCTCCAGAAATCAAAGATAATGCTTTCTAACCCTAACTTATATTATTCAATCAGTAATGAAATGTGGCAACATAACACAGATTTGGGAAATATAAGAGAATCATTTTTTGTTTCCCAAATTGAGAACAGGATTTCAGCTTCAGAGATTGTTGATTATACTATTCAATTAGATAATGTTAAGATAGAAGTTGAGATTGGAGGAAAGAATAAAACAAGGAAACAGATTGAGACTCTTGAGAATGGATATGTTTTTAAAGATGATATCGAAATTGGATATGAAAATATTATACCTCTTTATCTGGTAGGGTTTTTATACTAGAATTAATCCAAGATAATCCCAATAATGCAGGATTACTAAAGTTCTACTACAATATCTGGGATAATGGCCAAGACCTACACAAATAGACTAGCAAGTAAAAAACTCCAAAAATAAAAAAAGGCACTGAAATTCCAGTGCCTTTTCATTTTATTTGAATCAATGAATATTATTTGTACTCTACATTATATTTATTTTTAAGTTCTTCAACTTTAGCTACATAAACTTCTCTCTGTTTGATAGTCATAAGTTCATTAGTAATAGTTTGTTTTACTTGATCTAATGTGACATCTTGAGCAGGAGTTTTAGCATCTAATTTGATAATATGATAGCCAAATTGAGTTTTAACTGGTTGAGAAATTTCACCAACTTCCATCTTGAAAGCAGCTTCTTCAAATTCAGGAACCATTCTACCACGTGAGAAAGAACCTAAAGAACCACCTTGCTCTTTGGAAGGACATGATGAGTTTTCTTTAGCTGCTGTAGCGAAATCTAAACCATCATTCATGATCTTATTGTAGATTTCTTGGCAAGCTTCTTCATTATCTACTAAAATATGGCTAGCAGAAACTTCTTCAGCTTTAGCATATTTAGCTTTATTAGCTTGGAAGTGTGCTTCAAGATCTGCATCACTAACTTTAGCAGTTAATAATAAATTATTAATATTTATTTGGGTTAAAACAGTTTCTTTTAATCTTTCTAACTCTTTCTTGAAAACTTCAGTTTCTTCTATTTTATTATCTATTGCGTCAGCTAGAAGTAGTTTTTGATTAACTAACTCATTAAGAATTTGAGCCTTGCCTTCTTCATTATTAAATTGAGCTGCTCTTTGTTGTCCTAACTGTTGTAGAAAAATTTCTACATCTTGAGTTGTAATATCTTTACCTTCTACACTTGCTAATACTTTGTTTTCCATTTTATCTCCTTTTTGATTCTTTGGGTAAGAAATATTTTCTTGGCTTATATGTCAAATGATTTCCTAAATAAAGATTTAGTAAAATTTTATCTTTAGGACATTTATCCTCTTTATTAGCAATTTTGCAGAAGAATATAGGCCTATTCAATAAAATCCTAAAGTACTACTTGGGTTAAATATTACGTAAATAAAAAAACCTGCTTTCGCAGGCTGAAAATTGGCGACCCCTAGGGGAATCGAACCCCTGTTGCAAGAATGAAAATCTTGAGTCCTAACCACTAGACGAAGGGGTCAGTATATATTATTTGTAAATACTGACAGGTTATGTGGCATCTCCAAGGGGAATTGAACCCCTGTTGCTGGAATGAGAATCCAGAGTCCTAGGCCACTAGACGATGGAGACTGATTAATTTTATTGGCGACCCCTAGGGGAATCGAACCCCTGTTGCAAGAATGAAAATCTTGAGTCCTAACCACTAGACGAAGGGGTCAACAGGATGGTGATCCAGGATGGGCTCGAACCATCGACTCTCTGCTTAAAAGGCAGATACTCTACCACTGAGTTACTGGACCACAAGTCACACTGAAAATCAATGTATTGCTAAAATCTTTAAATACCATTTTTCTGTCAAGAATAATTTTTAAATTATTTATTTTAGAAAAGCAATAAGTCTAGAATTTTACTAGTTTTTACAATTTAGCGACCAGCTACAATCTTTCTTCAAGATCAGCTAAAGCATTAATAAAGTAGATGTAAGCCTGATCTGGTGAATCGTAAGGGGAGAAGTATTTATGAACATCTCCATCGTTAAAGTATTTAGTACACATGTAGTAAAAATGGTCTGAGGTAGTAAGCTTTCTAGCAATTTCTACTAATTCAGGATCCCCTTTAGCTAAAACACGTTCAAAGAGTTCGTATAAAGTATCAATAGCATTATTTTGCATATCATTTTCTAGCCAAGCAGAAAGATCTCTTTCTTCATCAGCCCAGGACACAGCTTGTGGAAAGGCTAATGGTTCTTGCTGGTAGTTGGCTAATTTACTTGTTTCTTTTGGATTAGCAAAGCCTAGATGCTGGTACTTTAAAACTTCTTCAGGTAATTGTTCCATGAAATCGAAAATACCTGTTTCAGCCCATTGATGCTCACCAAAGGTCTCATAGTCCATAAACAAATTAAGGAACTGATTCTTGTTATTATCATTTTTCCAAGTTAGCTGATCAATCCATTTGATAAACTTCTCAGTAGTTAAGGGGTATTGAGACCAATTTTTGTCTGAGAATCTAAAAGCAATATCATCAGAAAGCTGGTATGACTTAAGCAATAAATTCATTGTTCTAGCATAGTTTTTATAGGCATAGAGAGGGGTTCTCCATTTAAGTACTCGTCTAACTCCTTCTGTGATAATAGTATTAAACTGGCCTGTATCAAAGACAAGGTCGGAAACTCTATCTTGATAAATAAGCTCTGTGTTTCTGAAAGTTGTAGGTTTTTGACCAAACTCTTGTATCATTAAATTAGTATGTTTTTCAACTTGAGCTAAAAACTCATCTTTATTATAGAGGAAGGAGAGAGAGTGATAATAGGTCTCTCCTAGAAATTCTACACAACCAGTGTCTGCTAATTCTTTAAAAGAATCTAAGACTTCTGGATAATATTCTTTAAACTGGTCAATAGTAATTCCAGAAATAGAATAAGCAATTTTGAATTTGCCTTGATATTTCTTTATAAGTTTTAACATTAACTTATTAGTTGGTAAATAACATTTATCAGCTACTTTACGCATAACTTCTCGGTTTAATCTATCATCGAAATAGGATTCATCAGATCCAATATCCATAACATTCAAGTGTCTCAGCCTATATGGTTGATGCACCTGAAAATAGAAAACAATATTAAGCATCTATTTCTCCTTGCTTGGTTTCTAGCATCTCTTGATATACTTTTTTTACTTTTTCAGCAGACTTATCCCACTGTATAGCTTTAACTTCTTGTGCACCAGCTAGGCCCATCTCTCTACATTCATCAGGATGTTCAATTAAATAAATTAATGTCTTAGCCATTTCATCTACATTCCAGAAATCTATTTTATAAGCATTATTAACTACTTCAGATACTCCAGATTGCTTAGATATGATAGAAGTAATTCCATAAGCCATAGCCTCTAAAGGGGCTATCCCAAAAGGTTCTGATACTGAAGGTAGCATATAGATGTCTGAAACTTGTAATACTCTTTCCACTTGTTTTCTGTTTAAAAAACCTGTAAAAAGAAAACGGTTTTTCAGCTTCATAGAAGCTGATGATCTAAGAATCTTTCTCGCCATATCACCTGTTCCAGCCATAATAAATCGTACTTGTGGATACTTCTTGAGAACTTTTTCAGCTACTGAAAGAAAATAGTCAGGTCCTTTCTGAACTGTAATTCTCCCTAAGAAGAGAACAGTTGGTCCTTTGAACATTCTTTCTTTATTAAAATTATTATCTTTTTCAAAAGAGAAAGCATTATGAACAATATTTACCTTTCCAGTATCAATTTGATAACGGGAGATAATCATCTGGGCAGTGTATTTTGAGACTGCTATTACTTGGTCAGCATAAAGCATACCAGAGTATTCAATCTTATGTATCCTATCATCCCCAGGTCCACCTGCTCGATCAAATTCAGTAGCATGGATATGAGCAATCATAGCTTTGCCACTTACCTTTTTAACTATCATTCCAGCAGGATAACACAGCCAATCATTGGCATGAATAATATCAAAATCAAGCATTTCTGCTAGTTTCTCAGCCCTAAAGGCCATTTCTTGAACTTTCTTAAAAATATCTTCATCACCTTGTAAGTTGATAACAATGTTATCGAAAATACTCTTCTCACTACGATGCTCAATCTCCTCAGTCTTAAAACTTGTTATCAGATTAGTAAATTCTTTTACTAAAGCAGGTGTGTAGTAAGTCTCAGGTATATGAGTAACCCCTAAATATTCCATCTTCTCTTCAATTGTTTTAAACTCTTTTCTTATATACTCTTCTTTTCTAGGTTGATAGTTTTCATCAAGTATAACAAAAGGTAAAGTGTCTGCATCTTCTTCTTTTCTTAATGGAAAATAAACAAATTCTTTTGTGGGTAAAAAGAGGTCAATCTCTACACCAGCTTTAAGAAGTGATTTAACTAATCCATAAGAAGCCATAGCAAGTCCACCTGCAATCATAGGTGGGAACTCCCAAGTTAACATAAGGACTTTCATAATTTATTCCTTGTTTTCCTTTAACTTCTCAATTATCTTTTCAATATCATATACTGCTGCTACACTCCAAGCTTCAGCAGGAGCTCCTTTAGGAAAATGGGGCTTCCCTCCATCCCAAATAGAAGCTATTGAAGCAATATATCCGTGTTTATACTCATGTCTAAATTGCTTAATGATTGATTCTAATCCTTCTATTAACTCTTTCTTATTAATCTTATTCTTGAAAAGTCTGAGATAAAGAGAAGTATAAGGCCAGAGTAACCAGGCCCAAACAGTTCCCTGATGATAAGCCTTATCACGATCTAATATAGTTCCGTAATAAGTTCGCTTAAATTTATGATGATTAGGACTAAGTGTTCTTAATCCATAAGGTGTTAATAACTCGTTAGTAGCTCTTTCATAGATAAGCTTAAGTTGTTCTTCTGATAATGGTGCATACTTAAGTCCTGCCGCTATTACTGCATTTGGTCTAAATTCATCAATTGGAATATTATTAGTAATTCTATCACAAAGAGAATTATTATGCCAAAACTTTTGTAAAGATTTTGCTAATTTCTCAGTATAAGAAGCTACATCGTATTTTGCTTGATAGTTTTTCTTAGTTAGAGTATTATATTTTTCAATCATCTCTTGATAACTTTTGTGAGCCTCATACCAAAGGAAATTTATTTCAACTGGTGCTCCATCACGAGGAGTAACTGCCTTACCCTCTATTTTTACATCCATCCAGGTAACCCCAGCAAAATCTTCTTTGATGTTGATTAAGTTATCTTGGTCAAGATAGAACATCCTTCTATCTTCAGTTAAATAACTCAATAGAATATTCTCAGTTATTGATATTAACTTTTCCCACATTTCTTTGGACTTTCTCAAGGAAGCTAATTTCCTTAATAAAATTATGTAATAAAGACTTGTATCTACTGAATCATAATTACCTTCACTACCTGTCTCTGGGAACATATTAGGAATAAGACCCGCTTTAATATGGTCATTAAATCTTAAAATTATCTTTTCTGCTTTATCTACCATGTCAGCTTGCTTAATCATGGCACTTAAGACTAATACTGAATCCCTACCCCAAGCTCCAAACCAAGGATAACCAGCTATAATATCATTATCTGTTATAAAATCCTTTAAACTAAATTCTAATATTTTCATATATTCAGCATGGGTATAAAGATATTGGTCGTTAAAATCAAGATCCATTAAATCAAAGTTACGGTAATTATCAGGATAATCTCTAGGCATGGGAAGGTCTGAATAACGGTCATTAATTCTGCTAATTGTAACTTGATGTTCCTCAATAGGAGAATCAGAAAATAAAAGTGTTACTTCTTGATTCTTTTCTAAATCAAAACGTATGCTAAATGGGGAAACTAAGTCTTCATTACAATCATAACCTAACATTGATTCCCAAGGATAAAAGACCTTCTTGTATTCCATATACTCTTGTCTAATTTTCCCTAAATTTGTCAGGCAATACAGACTAAGGTTATTGGAAAGCCTATTTACCATTCCCCCAAAGAAGTTATTACCTTGAGCTGTTGAAATAGCAAAATCATTCTCATTCAAAGAACCAGGTTGATTAAGATAGTGGTGACTTACCATATCTACCTTAGGTCGTAATTTCATATGAATAAGATGCTTACTTAGATTCTTATAGCTAATCATTACCGTATTAGTCTCATAATCCATTTTTATCTCTTTTCGAATTAAAATATCATTGTTATGGGGAAGTGATGAATAGAGAAATACAGGGTAAGGACGTAGCCATGATTTAACTAAATGTAAGAAACCCTCTGGATAAATACAGTTTTCGTAGTTACAGGAATCAAGGTAGAGTTTTTCTCCCCTCCATTCGATTTGCTCTTCAATTGATGTTAGTAAAGAAGCTCGATTTAGCTTTTTATCGGATGCTGTAAGTAGTCCATGATACTTACGTTGGTTAATCAAGTTTCCTGTTCCTAAGGCATAAGAACCATACTTATTAGTCAATATCCACTCATGATGTTGAGTTTCAAGAAAATAATCAGACATTTTTTTCTCCTTTCTCAAAATGCTTTATTTTATTATTATAGTTTTAGGACATTATTAGTCAAGAGATTTAAGAAAAATTTATTATTACTAGCTTTTAGCATAATCAAATTACAAATATTAATAGCAATCTGTAAAGTAAATACAAGCCAATAATGTCAAAAAACTTGCCAAAATTAAAAACATATAAATAATTGGTTAAAGCCAAATAGTGGAGTAGGTTTTTGTGATTAACAGAATATTCC
The DNA here is from genome assembly GCA_963663475.2 of Cloacimonadales bacterium (SeqCode). Lineage (GTDB taxonomy): Bacteria > Cloacimonadota > Cloacimonadia > Cloacimonadales > JAFGVF01 > JAEKNW01. The sequence continues at coordinate 1,327,499 of CAXXJV010000001.1, forward strand.
TCTGCAAAAGTAAGCTACATAATTTTCATTAATATATATATTATATGTTTCCAAATTCTGTAACTTATTTTGCTAGAAGTACCTGCAATCTTCCCTAAAATCCTACTAGACTACTTGTGATAAAATCTAAATAAGAGAGATAATTATGTTAGAAGTTAATTTTGTTAATTACCTAGAAGAAGCGATTAAAAAACATTGGGATCTACCAGCCTTCTCAGATATTGAGCAAGAAGCTATTGATTATCAGAATGTAGCAAATAAGATATATTGGTTACACAATATTTTAAAAACCTTTGGTATTTCTCGTGGCGATAAGATTGCTATTCTGGGTAAGAACTCAAAAAACTGGGCTATAACTTATCTCTCAGTAGTCAGCTATGGAGCTGTTGTCGTTCCTATTCTTCCTAACTTTACTTCGGAAGATATGAATCATATTATAAAACACTCTGAGAGTAGATTACTCTTTGTTGGTAACTCCATAATGGACAATATAGATGAAAGCCAGATACCTTCTTTGCAAGGGATTATCCATCTTGATGATTTTTCCTTAGTGGAATCAAAAACAAATGATGAACTGATAGACAAGCTAAAAAGAGCTTTAGATGCAAAATTTACCGTAACAAGAGATAGTTTTACCCTTGCTAAAGACATCTCCAACGATGCCTTGGGAGAAATAATCTATACATCTGGAACAACGGGCTTTACTAAAGGTGTTATGCTACCTCTTAATAGCCTAATTGCCAATATAAAAGTGGCTGGTGAAATGCTGGAGTTTAGAACTGGTACCAAAATGCTCTCTTTTCTCCCCCTCTCTCATGCTTATGCCTGTGCTTTTGACTTTCTCTACCCCTTTACCTGTGGAGTCCATGTCCATTTCTTAGGAAAAATACCCTCACCAAAGTTATTACTTAAATACCTGAAAGATGTTTCTCCTGAGATGATTATGTCTGTTCCTCTTATCTTAGAAAAGATTATTAAGAAGAATGTTTTCCCTCTTTTAGAGAAAAAAATGATCAAGTTTGCTACAGCAATCCCAGGAGTAAAACAAGCTTTCTATGGCAAAATAAGAAAGCAGTTAATCACTGTTTTTGGTGGGTCATTGAGAGAAATGGTTATCGGGGGAGCACCTCTTAATGCTGAAGTAGAAAAGTTCTTAAAAGCAATCAAGTTCCCATTTACAATAGGCTACGGTATGAGTGAGTGCGGTCCTCTAATCTCCTATGCAACCTGGGACCAGCATAGATTCAGATCTGCAGGAAGACTTGTTAATTATCTCCAAGCTAAGATAGATTCAGCAGATCCTACTAAGATACCTGGCGATATTTTAGTGAAGGGCGAGCAGGTAATGTATGGATATTATAAGAATAATGAGGCTACCCAAGAAGTATTATCTGAAGATGGCTGGTTGAATACTGGAGATATTGGTCTTATGGATGCAGATAATTTTATCTACATTAAAGGAAGATCTAAGAATCTAATCTTAGGAGCTGGCGGAGAAAATATTTATCCTGAAGCAATTGAGCAATCCTTTAATAACTTGCATTATGTGCAAGAATCCTTAGTAATGGAAAGAGATAATAAACTCGTAATCTTAGTCTATCCAGATGTTGAAGAAGCAGATAAGAATGGTATCTCTGAATCAATGTATCCTAAACTCATGGACCATAACAAGAACCTTTACAATGAAACAGCCCCTGCTTACGCAAAAATAAGTCAAGTTAAGATAGTTGCTGAACCTTTTCTCAAGACTCCTACTCAGAAAATTAAGAGGTATTTATACAAATAATTATTATCCCAATGGTGCAATAGAGCTTTAGAGAAGAGTGCAAATTCTTTTAGTAAAATAGCTTGCAGAATTCTGACGCATATAATATATATATTCGGAAGAATTATGTAAGTTACTTTTGCAAATGAATATTCTGCTATTCTCAAAGCTTTATTGCACCATTTGAGATTATCTATGTTTTATCTTTTATGTTAGAACATGCCTTAATTTTATAGTAGCCATTCTTAATCCTTCCTTTACACTCTTTCGATGAAAGTCCGCTTTTCATCGAAAGAGTGTAAAGGAAGGATTAGGAATGATACCTGCTGAAAGAGGAAATTTTTTAGTAAGGTAGACAGGCTGTGTTAAAATTAAAAAGAGAATTTTAAGATGGTGTAAGTCTTTGTATGGAGTGGATGCATCTTGCGTCCACAAGAAACTCTACAAGACTATCTGGGTTAAAAAAAATCAGAGAATTGACTTTGTCAATACTCTGATTTAAATAGAAAAAAATTTATCAGACTTATAATTTATTTTAAAATGCCCAGCCAAACTTTAAGAATTCAATATTGATAATTTGGTCACTACTAATAAATAGGTCATTGTTATCAAATTCTAAATCTTCAATCTTGTTGCTACCAAAGTAACGTCCAAAACTAAGGCTAGTTCCCCAATAAAGACCATTATAGGAAAAAATTCTGTAACCAATACCTACACCAATACCTAAATCAGAAAAAGATTTTTTAGAATAATCATCTTCTTCATCGTAATAACTTGAACTTTTATCATCATAATCCCAGTTATATTCCCAACCATCAAAATGAGCAAAACGAGCAAATGCACTTAAATAAAAACCATTCTGGGTGTTTCTTAAAAAATATCTATAATGGCAATCTAAGGTAAAAGTTGATGTGTTAAATTTTTCATCTGGTTCGAAATAATAAATAGGGAATGCTAGCTCAGCCTTACGATTTACATCGAATAAAGAAAAAGTGCCAGAAAAGGAAGAATTATCAAGTAGAAGTAATCTAAATAAATTTATCTCTATACCATACTTTTTATCATGAAGGGGATTGTTCTTGGTCTCATCATACATAACTTGTTGGGTTTCATAAATCTTATCTATTTTCTTATCTACCTTCTCTAATGTAACTCCCTCTGCATCATTAGAAACATTTTCATCACTGTAAAGACCAACCGATATGCTGATTATTACAAGCAAAGCTAATAAAGTTAATTTTTTCATACAGTCTCCTTTGTTTATTAGACATAGAATGTAATTAGATAATTATTTGTCAATCAAAATCCAAAATAAATTGTAAAAAGATAGCCAAAATACAATATATCCATACCCAGATACACAAGAATTACAAGTATTCATTATGATAATCCCGAATGCTGCCGTAAAGCCAAGAGCAATAAGTTGAAAATTTGATAATTAGCAATAAAAAACATCTTCTGCTAATTTTTTATTTGACAGATAAACAAGACTAATTATTTTTTGTACATAATAATAATTAACTAAGAAAAGGAGATTAATAAAATGGCAAAAAAAGTAGATAAAGGCACTTTATCCATCCATACAGAGAACATATTTCCCATAATCAAGAAATGGCTCTATTCTGAACATGATATTTTCTTTAGAGAACTTACTTCTAATGCAATTGATGCTATGAATAAAAGGGTCATAGAAGAAACAGGTATTGATACAACAGATTTCGCTGTTGAAGTTAAAATAGATAAAAAGAAAAAGACAATTACCTTTAGCGATACTGGTATTGGAATGACAGCCGAAGAGATAGAAAAATATATCAATCAAATTGCTTTCTCTGGCGCAGAAGACTTTGTAGAAAAATATAAGGATGTTCAAGCTAATATAATTGGACACTTTGGTTTAGGTTTTTATTCATCATTTATTGTAGCTGACAAGGTTACTATTGATACTTTATCATATAAAGAAGGTGCTAAGGCTGCTGGCTGGTCTTGCCAAGGCTCAACAGAATATGAAATCTTCGATGGTAAGAGAAAAAATGTTGGTACAACCATTACTATCTACGTTAATGATGAATCACTTGAGTTTTTAGAAGAAGATAAAGTACAAGCTATCCTTGAAAAATACTGTAGCTTTATGTCTTTCCCTGTTAAGTTCAATGATAAAGTTATTAATGAAAAACCAGCTTTATGGAACAAAAAACCTAATGAAGTTACTGATGAAGAATATAAAGAATTCTATAAAACTGCTTTCCAACAATATGATGAACCTCTCTTCTGGATTCACCTCAATGTTGATTATCCTTTCAACCTTAAAGGTATTCTCTATTTCCCAAAATTTAAAAACCAACTTGATGTGAATAAAGGGCAGGTTAAGCTATTCTGTAACAACGTATTTGTGGCTGATAACCTAAAAGACTTAATTCCTGAATTTCTCTTATTGCTTAAAGGAGGAATTGATATTCCTGATATCCCACTAAATGTCTCAAGATCCTTCTTACAAAGTGATAGCCAGGTTAAAAAAATCTCTAACTATATAGTCAAGAAAGTTGCAGATCATTTCAAAGCAGCTTTCAAAGATGATAGAGATAAGTATGCTTCCTATTGGAAAGATATCTCAGACTTTATTAAATATGGACTTCTCACCAATGAAGACTTTTTTAAAGCCCTTGAAAAGCAAATCGTTTATAAGACCACTGAAGGAAAATGGTTAACTATCGAAGAGTATCTTGAAGCAAATAAGAGTGATGCTAAACCACAAAAAATCTACTATGCTCCAAGTGAAAATACACAAGTCTCTTACATTGAAATGCTTAAAGAACAAAACATTGATGTTATTTATGCTGAATCAATGCTTGATTCCCACCTCTTCCAAAAACTTGAAATGGGAAATGGTGATATCAGATTTGTAAGAGTTGATTCAGAGATTAATGACGACTTGCTAGAACAGGATACAGATGCCAAACTTTCTATGCAAATCAAAGAAATCTTCGATAAAGAGATTAATGGCAAAGTTGAAGCTTCTTTCAGTAAAGATAGCTACAAAGACTTCCTAAAAGAAAATCCAGACGCTGTAGAGATTCTTACCCCTTATCTCAAAACAGAAGAAGATACTACTAAAATTGATGTCTATGAACTACCACTAGAAGTAAGAGAAAAACTCGGTGATAAGGCTATGAAATCAATATTTGAACATGTTTATACCGAAGTTCAAGTTGAAACTAAAAAGCTCAAAGCTCAATCTATTCCTGCTATGATCGTATTTGATGAGTTTATGCGCCGCTTCCAAGAAATGAATGCCATGATGGCTCGCGAAGATATGGATATGCTTAAAAATCACAAACTTATCCTAAATACCCAAAATCCTACAATTAAGAAAATTGTGGAAATGAAAGAGTCTGGACAAGATGATAAAGCTAAGACAATGGTAAATTTTGTTCATGAATTAGCTCTCTTAGAACAAAAACCATTCAGTGGGGAAGAGCTTAAGAAGTTTATTGCTGATGCTAATAAAGTTATTCAATTAGTTTAACCTACTTAATCAAATAGATTAATCAGATAATTCAGGAAGGAAGAAGATATAAGCTTCCTTCCTGTTTTTTGGTCTAAATTATTTTATCCCTTTCAGGGATTTTTGATGAATCAATATAGTAATGAAATATTCTCATTTTCCTATATTATTCCCACCAGACTTGAACTTGAACCTTAAATGGCTCTTGTTCAAGTCTGGTGGTAAATAAGAGACTTTCATTATAGCATATTGCTTGAATAATAGAAAGTTACAAGTAAGAATATACTGTTATGAGTATGTTTTGATTGATGAGAAGTCCTAAATCCTGAGGGGATAAGTCTTTAATCCCCGACAGGGGATAAATAGTTTAGCCCAGGGTAAATTCCTGAAGGGAATGCAACCCTGGGTACTGGTGATGAAAAACAAAGCCTAACCCTGAAAGGGTTAAATAACATCATATATACCATAAACTTATTATAATACATTATTTATCATTTTATTAAACCCTTACAGGGTAATATCTTTGGGCTAGCCATCATTACCCAGGGTTGCGATACTTTCAGCATCTTACCCTGGGCTAAATTATTTTATCCCTTTCAGGGATTTTTGATGAATCAATATAGTAATGAAATATTCTCATTTTCCTATATTATTCCCACCAGACTTGAACTTGAGCCATATTATTTACTTCTTTCAGGATAAACTATTGAGAAGAATGGCTTGATGGTTGAACAGTCTTCATGCTAAGCATCAGGCCTTTGGAGGATAATTCTTGACTTATCTTTCCTCTTTAGATTTCTAGGATTATGGGTGATGGAGTTCACCTAGAGACAAACTTAAACTCAAATAATGGTCAAGCCCCAAAGGCAAGTAGGCATTATTTGGGATTAAAGACTAATTATCTTAAAATGTCTTTAACCGTCAATGACTGACTGATGACTCCTAAACGAAGGGAAAACCTCCGTTTAGGAGTTTTTTACCCTGATAGGATTAAGAATATAAGAATGGAGAAAAGTATGGATATAAATCTGTTTATTGTTATTATCTTGTTAGGTGGCTGGTTTATGGGAAGATTCTTTAATAAACTAAAATTACCTTCAGTACTAGGCATGTTAATCTGGGGAATTTCCTTTGCTTTTTTCTTCCCAGGAAAGATACCAAAAAGCATAGAAACAGCCCAACCATTCCTAAAATCATTCGCACTAATAGTAATATTGCTCAGGGCAGGTTTGGGTATAAGTAAGAAGACTCTCAAACAAGTTGGTTTTACTGCTTTCTTAATGAGTTTTATTCCTTGCCTTTTTGAAGGAATTGCTCTGTTATTTCTTTTACATTTCTTCTTTGAATTTTCTTACCTAACAGCTGGTTTAACTGCCTTTATGCTATCAGCTGTTTCTCCTGCAGTCATAGTCCCTTCTATGCTTGATATCAAGGCTAAAGGAATTGGTGAAAAAAAACAAGTACCCACAATTGTATTAGCAGGAGCTTCTGTAGATGATGTCTTCGCAATTACTCTCTTCTCGGTATTCTTATCTTTACTAACTAAAACAAATCTTAATATTACTAAATCCTTAATGAATATACCACTTTCTATTATTATGGGTATAATTCCTGGAATAATTATTGGTTTTGCTTTAATTTATTACTTTAAAAAAAGAAAAGACCATATTAAGACTACAGAACAAACCCTAGTTCTATTAACAATTTCTATGTTGCTGGTAAGAGTAGGAGATCTTCTCCATAGCGCAGCTTTATTAGGTATAATGACTATTGGATTTATAATCTTAGAAAAAGCAGATAATATTGCCCATGATTTAGCAAGAAAACTAGCTCAAATCTGGATTTTTGCAGAAATTATTCTCTTTGTATTAATAGGTTTATCTGTAGATGTAAAAGTCGCTTATAACTCGGGATTAATAGGATTACTGGTAATTTCACTAGGCCTTACTGCAAGATCTATAGGCGTATGGTTGGCTACTGCTTTTTCTGGGTTAAACAGAAAAGAAAGATTGTTTTGTATCTTTGCTTATCTACCTAAAGCCACAGTTCAAGCAGCCTTAGGCTCTGTTGCATTAAATGCAGGTCTAGCTCATGGACAAACAATTCTAGCCTTAGCAGTCCTAGCTATTTTATTTACCGCTCCCCTTGGACTTGTCTTGATTAGATTATTTTCTAAGAAACTATTAGAAGACTAAACTCATGTAATAACAATCATGAAATTTGCTTTTTAAACAAAAATAGCTAGTATTTTACCAGAGAAAAGGAGAAAGTACAATGAAAATAACTGAATTTGATAAAGCCCATGTTGTGAGTAATAAAAATAAACGAGTTGCTTTAGCAGTAGTAGAATTACCTGATGGCAAAGCTAATGTGATAACCCTAGAATGGTTTATGAAAACATCAATTAAACCTCCAATGTTTGCAATATCGGTTGGACATGAAAGATATTCTCATGTGGCTTTGCAATCCAATAGATACTTCAACTTAGTTATTCCCTCTGTGGAAATGCGAGATGATGTAATTTTCTTTGGCACAAAATCTGGTAGATTGTTTGATAAGCTAGCTGAACGACAAGTAAAAAGTATTCCTGGTAAGTATAAGAAATTACCCATTATTGAAAATGCTGTAGCCAACTTCGAATGTAAAATAGTTACTCAAGTTAATTCTGGAGACCATACAATTTTTGTTGGTGAAGTTAAATATTCTTGGGTAGATGAAACTAAAGAGATTTTAAGTTTGTAAATTCATCTAGCTTATGGACTGATGGCATCCTTGCCATTAGCTAGTGGAAGCAGTAATATTTCCAATCCCCAAAAAAAAGAGGTTCCTAGGAACCTCTTTATCTATTCTGAATATTATTTATTCTAGTTATTCTGACTCAACTCTTGATATTTCTTTGCATAATATTTATATTTATCATTATCTTTTAACTTTTGGGCAGCAAAAGCAGCAAACTGAGCAGGCATTTTATTAGTTCTATCTACAACAAACCATTTCTCAGAATAAGTTAAGAGATCTTCATACATCTCATTTTGATATAAGAAGGTACAGAATGTTCTTAAGTTAGTTGGAGAAGCTTCAATTTCAATTAACTTTTTGCTGTATTCATAGATAGCATCATTATCTTCTAATAATCTAGCGTAAAAGATTAAAGATTGATAGATGTCAACATTTTCAGGGATTAATTCATTAGCTTCTAACATTTTATCAAAAGCAGCTTGATGGTTACCCATTTTTTCTACTGTTGCAGCATAAAGATCATAATGATCATAATTGTAAGGATCTTGCTGAATTAAAATCTCAATTTGCTCTGCAGCTTCTTGATATTTTTCTAAAGCATAAAGTTGTTTTGCATATTGTGATCTGTAATCAAGATTAGTAGGTTCAATACGTACCCATTGTGAGAACATATAAAGCATTTCATTTTCAATTTTACTAATTTCAACTTCATTTGGTTCTTCAGCTTTACTTAAAGCAATTTTTTCATTATTCAAAATTGATGTTAAGAATCTGTAAGGTTCAATATTATCAGGATCTAATTCAATCAATTTGTAATATTTAGCTTTAATTTCATCAAGGTCACCTTGGTCATCATTAAGATAAGTTTCATACTCTTTATTAGCTAGAAGTAAGATTCTGGCATTGATTGAATCAAGTTTTTTACGAGTATCTTTATACCATCTTCTTTGATCTCTGCTCATTTCTGTACGTGCTAAACCTTCTAATTGATTATAAACAATTTGATATTTAGCATAAGCTTTTAAATAACTTTCATAAGCTATTCTGTCATTATTCTCAGCATTAAAAAAGTCAATATCAGCTAATTTTTTGTTAGTCTCTAAATGATTTGGATATTCTGCTAAAACTTCATTAAAAAAGACTTCTGCATTATCCAATAATTGTTGTGAATAATAGATATTTCCGTTTCTTAGAGCTCTTTTAGCTTTTGGACTAAGAGAGTCACTACTGTTAAAGATAGAACAGCCTGTAAACAAAATCGTAATTCCTATTAATACTAAAAAGTATTTCTTCATGTAAATCCTCCACGATTACACTTTATTATTTAATTAAATTTTCTGTTAATTTAATAATTTAGCAAGTTAATAAAATTTCTAACACTCTTTTATCAAAAATCACAATTTATTAAATATAGTCAAGAATTAAAATTAAAAGTATCTCCTTGCCAAAATTATTATAGGTCTTTTAATTGTTAACACATGCCTGCTACTTATGCTATAAATACACTCAATAAAGGAGTTAGGAGTTAATGATGATTAAAATTTCTGAAGAATTTAATGAAAATATTTTTTCTCAAATAATTGAATTATGGGAAATAACTGCTATTGCTAATCCAGAAAGAGCTGATAAATATTTAAATATTGTTAAGACATTAAAACATGGGGGAAAGCTGTTTTCAATTATTTATAATAAGCAAATAATAGCAACTTCTTGGGTAACTCATGACTTTAGACGAGCTTATATTCACCACATGGCTGTTCACCCTAAATACCAAAATCAAGCTTATGGAAGTATTATATTAGCTAAGGCACTAGAATATTGTAAAACACTTGGTCTGCAAGCTAAATTAGAAGTCCACCAACACAATTATCATGCTCAAACTCTCTACAAAAAACAAGGCTTTAAACTTCTTGACGGTTATCAAGTCTATATTAAAAGGGATATAAAATAATCAAATCGAGGTGTAAAAATGAATTTCTTTTTACCAACTAAAATATTTTTTGGAAAAGATGCTTTTTTGAAAGCAGAGGCTGACTTAAAAAACATAGGGAAAAAAGCTTTAATTGTAACAGGACATTCTTCCGCTAAAAAGAGTGGTAGTCTAGACCAAACACTTGCCTTACTTAATAAGAATAATATTGCCTACGAAATTTATTCTGAGATTGCAGAGAACCCTAGTCTTATAAGCGTAAGAAAGGGTGTTGAAATCTGTCAAAGGTCAAACTGTGATTTTATTATAGGAATTGGTGGTGGTTCACCTATTGATGCGGCTAAGGCTATAGCAATGATAGTGGCTTCTCAAATTGATACTAGTGAAATATATCAATCAGAGAAATTTACTCAAGCTCTTCCTCTCGTAGCAGTAGCTATTACTTCTGGAACAGGTACTGAAGCAACTCAATATAGTGTCTTAACTGATACTGAAAATCATACTAAAGCTGGTTTTGGCTCTCCTCTAGTTTTCCCTAAATTATCTATTTTAAATCCAGAATTTACTTATTCTTTACCTGCGAAAGTAACTATCAATACTGCAATTGATGCTTTAAGTCATCTATTAGAAGGACTTTTCTCTAAGAATAGAAATCAACTAACTTTTCCTTTTATCTTCAAAGGAGTTAAACTTATAATTGCTAATCTTGAAAAGGCCATTGCTAATCCTTCAGATTATTCTGCTCGAGCTGGACTTATGCAAGCTTCTTTATATGGCGGTATAGTCATAGCTCATAGTGGAACAACTTTACAGCATTCCATTGGCTATCCTCTTACAACAAAATTTGGCACTCCTCATGGAATGGCTAATGGTATTGTTATGGAAGAAATTATGAAACTTTACTATCCACATATAACAAAAGAAATAGATGATTTAATGGAATATTTATCTTTAGATATGAATGAATTTTTCGCCTGGTTAAAGAAATTTGATTTGAGCTTACAAGCAAAGCTAGATGAAGAATTAATAGACTATATGAGTCGTAAGGTAATGGAAACACGTAATATGGCTTTAAATCCTCTTGTCGTAAGCTTAGAAGATGTTAAATCACTCTATCGTAAAATTAGTTTATAATTAGGAAGTGATAAGTGGCTAAAATTGAATTACTTGCTCCTGCCGGAAGTGAAGAGTCTCTCGTCGCAGCTGTTGAAGCTGCTTGTGATGCCATCTATCTTGGCTTAGCAAACTTTAATGCTAGATCCAGAGCCAAGAACTTCCAACTGCAACAAGTTCCACAAATCTTGGAATATTGCCATCAGCGTCAGGTAAAAGTCTATATAACATTAAATACCCTTATTAAAAATAATGAAATTACAGACCTGGTTAAGATGTTATATAAACTTACCTCAGCAAATCCTGACGCTATCATTATCCAAGATTTAGGATTATTTTATCTCTTGCAAAAGCTCAATTTTAAACATATTCATTTCTCAACTCAAGCAGGAATTCATAACTCGCTAGGAGTAAAATTTGCTCAAGATAAAGGAGCAGAAAGGTCTATACTTGCTAGAGAATTAACTCTTACAGAGATAGAAAAAGCCTCGCAAGTAGGGGAGACTGAGATTTTTGTTCATGGTGCTCTTTGTTATTCTCTATCGGGAGCTTGTTTATTTTCAAGCTATCTTGGAGGTATGTCTGCTAATAGAGGAAAATGTAAACAGCCTTGCAGACGTGCTTTTAATCTAACTAAGAAGAAGAAGAGTCATCTTTTTAGTTTAAAAGACCTTGAGTTGATTGATTATATTCCCCATTTAATCAAAGCAGGTGTAAAATCTTTAAAGATTGAAGGAAGGATGAAAAGGCCTGACTATGTTAATCAGGTAGTAAGAGCTTATCGGATGGCTTTGGATAATACTGAGCAAGTAGATAGGGCTAAAGAAATTCTTAGTAAGGATTTTGGACGTAGTAAAACTCTCTACTTCATGGGAAATCAAGTCTCACAAGCTATCACTCAGGAACCTTTCGCAGGAATCTTTCTAGGTTATGCAAAACTAAGAGGGAATCAACTTCTTTTTACCTCAAAGCCAGATGTTCATGCAGGAGATAAGCTCAAGTTATATTATGGTGAAGAAGATTCAAATACTTTTACTATTACTAAGATAAATGCTGATAATTCTCTAGAAATATCTGAGAAATTAGCCAACAATGAAAAAGTAGCAGTTTATCAAGTATCTTCCTTAGAAATCAAAACATCCAAGATTTCTTGGGGAAACACCTACCTACCAAATATTTCCAAAAGCCAAATAAAAGAATTAACAGCAATTGATAATTCTCATCAAAAGCTAAGAAAGGGTAAAAGACTTTTCATAAGAGTCAAGTCTATAGCTGACATAGCCAACTTGCCTAAGCTTGCTTATCAGGTTAAGTATCTAGTAAGTTTAGATATCTTCCAGCAAAGACCAAGTAACTTTCATAAGCAGGTAATATGGGAGCTTCCTCTCTTTATTCCTGAGAATGATTTATTAAAAAGTAAAGACTTGCTTAAAAAACTTTCTGATCTAGGCTATCATGATTTTGCTATTAGTCATATTTCGCAAATTGATCTACTTCCAGCAAGAGCCAATATTTTAGCAAATGAAAATATCTATACAATGAATGACCTTGCTATTAAGCAGATTAAAGAATGGGGCGTTTCTTCATATATTCTCCCTTTGGAAAATGATATCCCTAATCTAAATCATTATAGTTATAAGGATGGTATTATTCCAGTATTCTTTACTCCAGCTCTTTTTACTTCTCGTATGCCAGTAAAACAAGCTTTTATAAAGGATAATAAAAATGCTTATCAAATTCTCAGAAAAGGTAAATTAACCTATACTTATTCCTTAGATAAGGTATGTATTTTTAGCTTTTTGAAGAAACTTAAGGATTTTAATAATTTCTTCTTAGACTTATCAACGCCAAATATCTCACCTGATGAATATTCTCAAATCTTTGAATATTTTAAGAAGGAAGATAATATCCCTAACACTAAGAAGTTTAATTTCAAGAAAGGTTTGTGGTAGATATTAGCTAAGAAATTCTAAGACTTACCTATTAACCCAAATAGTGCAATAGACCTTCAGCGAAGTATTACTAAAGCTCTATTACACTATCTGGATTAATTGCTTAATGTATCTAAGCAAATACTTTAACCAAAGATAAACCAGTAAGGGAAAGATTATAACAATTCTTTTGTTATAGGCATATGCTGCAGGGAAGTTTAGATGCATTATGGAGACAAGTGCTCTAGAAGTGCCACACCCCCAACAGTCCTTTCCAGTAAGATTTTTATAAATACAAAGACTGGGAGCCTTAGCTAAATGCCCTAGGGTAATCTGAGATAAAATAAGGGGAATTATGACTAGTAAAACTATAATTCCCAAAGCTTTAATTTTTCTAGAATCTGCGTACCAATAACCTGCCATTACCATCTCTATAAGTATTAGTAACAATCAATATCACATCAATAATTACCCAAATACCACAACCACCAGCAGTTAGTAATTGCAGGATTCCAATTCCAATCTGTTTTGTATAAAATCTATGCACACCAAAGGCCCCTAGGAAAATACATAGAAGTAGAGTAACCAACCAATCACACCCATCGTCCTGGGATATATAACGTAAGGTAATAATCTCATCTGCCTTATCAGTATCATAAACAACAAAATCAACTACCATACCTGTAACAGGTTCTTGATTGTCCCGCCAGTTCTCTCTAACAAAATAATAACGACTTCCATTATCTCCTGAAATAATCCCAGTATTGGTAGACCAATCATAATGTATTACTTTTCCTCGCATTAAAAACTCCTATTTCTTTCTTACCTTGGCTGTTATTATATTTATTCCCTTGTCATCTTGTAAATAAAGCTCATCTTCAATTATTTCATACTGTTTGACTTTTCTTAAACTGTTAAAAAACTTATTTTCTGTCTTAATATTAGGTCCTGCCATTTTTGTTGACATAACAGGTGTAAAGCTTAATTCATTTCCTACTAGATAATAAGAAGAACGATAAAAATTACATCCTCCAAAGCCATATGCCTTGTTTTCATCACTTGCAAAATATATATTTAAATGATCATTATCACCTTGGGCTACAATATTTACAAAAGTATCATTAAGTTTAATTATCTTCCACTCTCTTTCTAATAATATACCAGGAATCTTTGTTAAAATATAATTAGCTCTCTTATCAGTTGCTATATCTTTAGCTAGTTTCTTCCTAAAAACTAACCTCTCTTCTTCAACAGATAATATCGAGTCATAGGCTTCGTAATCACTCTGTAAAATTATTGAATTACCATCTTCTGACCAAACAAATCTGCCATTAATAGTCATTAATTTATCATCAGTTTTTAAGATTTTCTCCCTCTTAATAAAAGTGGAATCACTTTTTAACTCTATGTCAACAAAGATTTCTCTTTCATTACCCTCATTTGTTTCTTTAAGAACTCCTTGGTAAAATCCAAGCCAATCTAAAGAATTTCTGCTACTAGTAGCCTTCTCTTTCTCTTCATTCCCTCCACAGGCCATAATCAATAAGGAAACTAGTACAACATATATAAATTTCAGTTTAACAAAATTCATTTTTCCACCTCTCTCTTTAAAATGATTAACTAAAAATAATCACTAGTATTTTTTTGTCAAACTTGATTTGGGTTAAAAGCAAATTAATTCTATAACACTAAATAATAAGTTCTAATAATATTTGTTTTTAGCCTACTGATAAGCTAGGGAAAAAATCAGTTAAAATAGGAAAATTTAAAATTTATCTTGACATAATTCCCCACTTTTGCAATTTGACAAAACGAATTTGTTAAAGATATTATAAAAATAGGACCTATAGCTCAGTTTGGTAGAGCTTCCGGCTCATAACCGGACGGTCGGGGGTTCGACTCCCTCTGGGTCCACCACTTTTTAAGCCTGCTCAGCAGGCTTTTTCTATTTGACCAAGAATTAGATTAGTAAGGATTGTATTTTGAAAATTATTATAAAAAAAGCCACTATTGATAAGTATAAGAAAGGATACCCTATTTTATCATCTAATTTCATTAATTACTCTTATAAAAATGAAGACCAAGGTAAAATTGTAGATTTAGTTGATTATAAGAAAAACTTTATTGCAAAAGCCTACCTAGGAAAGCAAAATAAAGGATTGGGTTGGGTATTCTCACATAAGCAAAATGCAACACTTGATAATAACTTTATCAAACATAAAATCACAAAAGCAATTTCTTTAAGGTCAAATCTCTTTAATGATTGCCTCACAAATGCTTTCCGACTCTTTAATAGCTATGGAGATGGTATTGGAGGAATTACTATTGATTACTTTGCTGGCTTCCTCGTCATAAATTGGTACAATAAGGGTATTCTTAAATATAAAGACATGATTATCCAAAATTTAATAAATAGTGGAAAGGCTAAAGGTATCTACCAAAAATTTAAATTTAGACATGAAAATACAAAAGAATATATAAATCATATTTATGGTGAAAAAACTCCCCATTCTTTCTTTATTCTTGAAAATGGAGTAAAATATTCTATCAATTTCGAAGATGGAGATATGGTTGGTATCTTCCTCGACCAAAGAGAAGTTAGAAATCTCTTAACTAGTAATTTTTCCCAAGAAAAAACAATTTTGAATACTTTTTCTTACACAGGAGCCTTTTCCATTGCAGGCCTTGCTGGTTTAGCGAAATCAACCACTAGCGTTGATCTGGCTAAAAGAAGTCTTCCTAAAACCCTAGATAATCTCAAACTTAATAACTTTCCCATAGAACAACAAGAGGTTATTGTGGAAGATGTTTTTAACTACTTCAAATACGCCTTAAGAAAAAAACTGCTTTTTGATATTCTTATTCTTGATCCTCCCTCTTTCGCAAAATCAAAAAAAAGAAATTTCTCAGTCCTTAACGATTATTCAGCTCTAGTGCAAATGATTACCCCACTTGTAGCTAAAAATGGCTATATAATTGCCTCAACTAATAATAGTCAGCTTCCATTAGGCAAGTTCAAAGAAATGGTTGAAAATGGAATTGCCTACCATAATAGACACTTTGAAATTAAACAAATCTTCCGTCTTCCTCAAGACTTTTCTGTCAATCCAGCCTATCCCCAAGGAAACTATTTAAAAGTTCTTTTGCTTAAATTAGACTAAGTATTCTCAATTTATCTGGAAACAATCTGGCATAGCCTAATTACTTGTCTCATAGCACATGAGAGTAATTGAAAAGCTTGTTTATTCCTAGCTAGCAAGTTAGTTAAAATTTCTACCACCGAGCTTGATCTTCTTTGCTTCATTCTTTCTCTTCCTATAAAATTCTGAGCCTTCTTTAAGAGAGTAACAATGAAGGAATAGTAAATATAGATACTAGAGAAATGAAAATTAATCATAATTCTATAATAACAAAATCCCATAGTACAAGCATCATTTATATAAAAAATTAAAAAGATTGACAAAACTTTTATAGTATGTAAAATTTGTAATATAAACTAAAAAAGGAAAGCAAATATAATGAAAATATTAAGAAGGTCTCTAGTTAATAATCAAATAATACAAATACCTAAAATTTGTAATGATTATAATACTCTTAATATATTAATTACACAAATCTTTCCTAAAGTACATATATATATATTATAGCATTTATATATCCTTAAAGAAAGACCAAGTCTATAACAATCACTTAGATTTGGTCACAAAAGACAAGTCAGATTACTAAGTGTTGAAAATATTCAACACAGCGTCTGTTTTGACACAGATTAAAAAAATAAAAAAAAGGATATTAAAATGAAAAAGATAATAATAATGATGTTAGTCTTGATGACTGTTGGGATAATGAGTGCAGCTGTAGTTAAAATTGGTGCAGATACGTACGTGAGAAATTTATCATTTAGACGTGCTGATTCAGGAACAGATTTTGAAGAAGGATTTACTGATTATTCCTTCCATATTAATGTATCATATAAATTGGGGCTACAAGAATTAAGATTTGAATACCTCGATGTTGATACAGGACAATGGCTTTTCTATTATGATTTCATAGGTGTTTATTCGTTGCAAACTGAACAATGGAGATACTATCAATTAATGACTGCTTATCCTCCAACGGATCCAATAAATCAATAAATACAACATTAATATGGGCAGATTTTCTGCCCATATAAAAGGAAAAATAATGCGTATAAAATATGTTTTGCTAATTTGGATGTTATTACTATTAAGCTTATTATATTGCGATTTAGATCATCAACAAAGTGATATGTTGTATGATGGTTATAGGGTGCAATACTTAGGAAACAATGTTGTAAGGAGTTTAAATAGAGTTTTATTGTTTGATAGTTATGGTATTACAGTTTATGAAACAATAGAAAATGACTTAGATGAAATTCTAACCTTAAATCTACCTAAGGTCAAACTGATTGATATGAACAGTAGCTATATAGCTTTAGTAATTTTTAGTGCAGAAGGAGGGCCTTATTATTCTCATAAGTTACTTGTTTATGATATTTCTCAGATTAATCAACCTTATATAGTCTATGAAGAAGAATCAAACATATTAGAAGTATTTTTAACTAGTAACTATTTAATTTTAGATAAATATGATAGGGTTGAAGTTTATGATATAGAGACATTTGAAATAATTAATACCTATAATGATATATCTTTAAAGCAAAATATCCATGATTCAATATATTTTACTGTAAAGAATCAAAGTCAAAACATCTATTATTTATGTTATCTAGATGAAAATGGTCAACTGATCCAAGATTATAATCTGGGGCCTAACTTTGGTAAGGTAGCAATTAAAAATGAACAACTTTTGTATTGCTATCAAGGATTTATTGATTTTTATAATATCACAGATTCTGATAGTCTCACATTTCAGAGGACCTTTGCATTATCACATTTTGCAGAGCTTGAACTCCCGGGACTATTAATATTTGATAATACAATGGTAGTCCCATGCTATTCTAATGATAATGAACTAATTTCTCAGTTAACCTATTATGATATTAGCGATATTGATAACATTAACGAACTAGGAAGTTATGAGTTTTTTCCTGAAATGGGGCAATACAAGGACATGAGAGTTTATGATACCATCCAATGGAATAATAATTTCTTAATGGTCATAAAAGGTTTTGGTGTTATTTATTCAGACCATAATAACTTCTTGGATGATTATACAATATTAAAGTATAGTAGAGCACCAATTATTAGTAAAAATATTAATACTAAACTATATGTCAACTATAATAATATTCTTGGTTTTAATAATATTTTTGATATAAGTTCACTGAGTAATATTACTCAGATAGAAAATTCAGATTCTTTAGGAACCCTGCATTGGTTTGAAGCAGAAGATAATCAATATGTTATTAATAATAACTTTAGGGATAGGACTTTCTTATTATATAGTTTTAATGATGATAGTCTCAACTATATTACTACTTTCGAACTTCCTCAAGAACTAAATAATTGGCAACAACAAATCTCTCTAAATCTATGGAATGGGCATGATTTAATATTTTCTTTTGGTGAAAGTATTTATTGGTATGGTTATGAAGATGGGATATTCTCGTTAATTAACCAAGATGAAGTTGCTGAAATTGATTTAAGTATTAGGTGGTTTTATTACAACAATTACTTCTATAAAATATCTTATCAAGGTCTGCTTGAAGTTTATGTTATACAGAATAATTCATTGGATTTAGTTAACACAATTTACTGGTCTGATAATAATGGTCCATCTGGTTTCGTTAACCAGTGGGGAATAGAGGACGGGCTACTAACAATCGCTAATATTAATCCAAATGGAGTATCAAAAATATATGATCTCAATGTTGATCCACTTAACTTAACAGCTGAAATTGATTTGGATTACTATCTTATGAATAGCAGGGTTAAAAGATATGGGGATTATTACTTCTTTACTGGTTGTGATAATGAAAACTATACACCTTATCAGTTTTATGAACAACTTTCATACTTCAATATATATAAGAAAGTTGGTGATGAGTTTATAAGAGTTGGTGATATTTATAATCATCGTCAAACATGGGATTTCGAAATAGTATTTCAAGGTCCAGATGATTTTACTGTCTTTCTCTGCTCAACTCGTGGTATTGATGTATACTCCTGTCAAGCTACCCCCAACGGTAACCTAGATATCACACCTGTAATCTTAAATTCTTCTAACTATCCTAACCCCTTTAATCCCGAAACGACTATCTCTTATAACATCCCTAAGAAAGGTAATGTTACAGTCGATATTTATAACATTAAAGGACAGAAGGTCAAGTCCTTACTTAATGAAGAGCAAGAAGCAGGTAAACACTCCATCATTTGGAAGGGGAATAATGATAAGGGGCAGAAAGTTAGTTCAGGAACATATCTTTATAGGGTAAAAAGTGGAGATGAGGAAATTGTTAATAAAATGATGCTGGTGAAGTGATTTGATGTGAAACAAGAGATAAATAATTAATCATAATTCAATAATAATAAAAGCTCATAGAATAATCAATATTTATAAAAATGAATAAAAATATTGACAAAATAATTATTGAAAGTATAGTTTGTAATATAAAATAAAAAAGGAAAGCAAATATAATGAAAATATTAAGAAGGTCTCTAGTTAATAATCAAATAATACAAATACGTAAAATATGTAATGATTATAATACTCTTAATATATTAATTACACAAATCTTTCCTAAAGTACATATATATATTAGAGCATTTAAGTATCTTTAAAGAAAGACCAAGTCTATAACAATCACTTAGATTTGGTCACAAAAGACAAGTCAGATTACTAAGTGTTGAAAATATTCAACACAGCGTCTGTTTTGACACAGATTAAAAAAATAAAAAAAAGGATATTAAAATGAAAAAGATAATAATAATAATGTTAGTCTTGATGACTGTTGGGATAGTTTGTGCTTATGATGCAGTTGCCGTAGCAGAAAACAATACTGGTAGGGTAATTACAGTAGGTATTGCTTTCATGGGTACTAATAATTATCAGCAAGTTACAACTACAAGCGGTGCTGCGAATCTTCTAGGTTGGACGGGTTTACCTTATGATATTATTGCAGTTATTGGTACAAATATAAATATTAGAATACCTGGATACTATCAAGTTAAACAAGTTACATTAGAACATGGCTCTTCTCCTAATAATAAAGTGATATTTGATTTTTCACATCTTGATCCTGTAAAACCTGGAGATCCAGGACAAAATCAGTAAATAATTATCGCCCCCAAGCTAAGTAAAACTTGGGGGCAAAGGATAAAATATGAAACTCTTACATTTATATATTTTGCTTCTGTCTTTATCATCTTTATCTTGTCTTGACTTAGATTTATCTAGTTTTACTGAATTTGGAGAGACTACAGGAACAGACTTTGGTTGCAATTTCTATCATATAAAAGATGATTATTTATTGAGTGGAACTACAAAGGGTTTTTCTATATATCAATCCGAGGAAGATGGAAGCCTCACATTAATTGATACTTTAAATACAGAAAAATTTAACGCTCTGACTTGTAATGAGAATTATCTTGCAATAAGCAAATCGCTAATGCCAAATATTGATATCTATAATATTAGTGATATGGAAAATATTTATTATTCTCACACTATACAGACTAATTTTAATTTGCAAGGAATTAAATTACTTAGTAATAATCACTTGTTAGTTAACAAACTTAATGATCATTCTATGCTTCTTGATATAACTAATGGAAATGAAATAATCAGTTATCCCCAATATTTATTTCGAACAGAATCTATAATTGAAGATGAAGAGATGCTAGCTTATGATTTATCATCTATGACATTGGAATGGGTTTCTCTTAATGATCAAAATCAAATTGTGCTGTTAAAATCTGAAAATAGAACCATTGATTATGCGTCTAGTAGTTCAGATTTAATCTTCCTTGCAGTAGATAATTACATAAAAATGTATAATGATATTTATGAAGAGGTCGCTCTCGATTCTATTTCAGTAAACTGGTATGATATATCTTTCGCTTATCGAGGTATAGAAATATTTGATTCGAATTTGCTTTTTATAGATGCTGATTTTAATCCCATTTCGCAGATGGATGAACCAGTTCTTAATGTTTATGAACTTACCGATGATAATTTACTGTACATGGCTCAAGAATTTTTTTTAGAGAACTGGGATAATAGGGGTTATTTTTTAACCCAGAAAGTTATTTCATGTAATGATAAGATTTACGTTAATGCAGAGGTAGAAGGAATTAAAGGATATCAAATATATGATAATCAAGTTGTACTGATTAGTCAATATGGAGAAATAGCTTACTGGGAAAACTCATTCTTATGTAAGGATAATAAGATATATTTAAATGCGAGAAACAAAAATAGAGAATGTATTATTTATGAGTTTAGTACTCCAGAAAATCTCATACAAATTGAACATGATTTGCCATATGGTCAATATAATACTTTTCCTTATCAATCAGATTATATATATAAGAAGTCATATTTAAATAATGAAATTGAATTTTACCATTTCAATATAGATGATAGTGAAACTCTCATAGGATCTATTCCTGTAGAATATAATTATTTATATTTTAATTTCATTCCATTGATGATAAACAGTGACTACATTGTTTATCAATTTCTCAATGATATTTATATTGGTCATTTTGATAATGGAATATTTTTCGAAAATCATACTTTTAATTTAGGCTCAAGCAATACTCAACGGGAGTTCACAGCTTTCATGAGAAATGGGTATTTATACAGTTTGGCTACACATACAAATCAAATTCAGATCTTTGATATTGATGAGAATAATCATGAACTAATTGCAACTGATACTTCTCACTATTTCAATATAAATCAAGCCTTACCTATTATACAATTAAACGAAAAGTATATTTGTTTTAGAGGTAGAGGGAATTATAACTATCTTATTGAGCTATCTCCTGATGAGATCAATATTATAGACATTTATCGACTAGATATTGATGATATTGCTTTCAACAATATAGGTGAATACTTCTTTATGGTGTATTCTTCTAGTAGTACACTTGAGATTAAAGAATTTGATCACTTTGATGAGCCTCATTTCCATTTGATTGATACTATTAATTTCTCCTCAAATATACAATCTATAGATTTAATACATCAGAATGAGAATATTTATAATATGATAGTAACAACTATGGGCTCTATCTTTTACTTCCAATGTGCAATAACCCCCAACGGTAACTTAGATATCACACCTGTAATCTTAAATTCTTCTAACTATCCTAACCCCTTTAATCCCGAAACGACTATCTCTTATAACATACCTAAGAAAGGTAATGTTACCGTCGATATTTATAACATTAAAGGACAGAAGGTCAAGTCTTTACTTAAAGAAGAGCAAGACGCAGGTAAACACTCCATCATTTGGAAGGGGAATAATGATAAGGGGCAGAAAGTTAGTTCAGGAACATATCTTTATAGGGTAAAAAGTGGAGATGAGGAAATTGTTAATAAAATGATGTTGGTGAAATAGTGACTTTCTGGATAAGAGTGAGAGAAAAACAAACTTGTCTTTAATATGAAATAGTAATTATTGGATTTCTGTAAATATACAAGTATAAATGGTTATTTTTCATAAAGTCCAAGATTGTGCTAGCAATACAAAAAAATGAAGTGAGATTAGGAGATAAAGCTCCTATTCTTTAAAAAAGGAGTAATTATGAAAAAAGATATACTGATAATAATCACTTTATTATTTACTTTGAATCTCTTTTGTGAGTTAGATTATCAATTAGAATCAGAGTTTGCTTTTGGTGGTATTGAGTATTTGAAATATTCGAATGGAAAGATAATGTCACGCAATGCCTATGGATATGCAATTTATGAGATTCAAGATAGCGGCAATTTAGAAACTATAAGTAATGTTAGATTTTCTCCATGGGCTAATCATTATTATTCATATGATAAATTAGGGGTATATAGTGGTTATTTTACTTTTGGTAGGCAAGAGGATTTAGGGTCTTATTTCACTATCTACGATACATCTATCCCTAACCAACAAACTATTCTTTATCATACTCAGATAAATATTGAAAATATGTTTTCAGCAGAACTGTTTGAGAATTACTTTATCCGAAAAACAGGGAATCACAGCTACACGGTCTTTGATTATAATACTTTTCAACCAGTTAGTTACGTAGATAACATATCATTATTATATGATACAAAGGTCAATGATGAGGGAGCGGTACTTCATGATTATAGTGATAACTGTTACTACTATTATGTAATAGATGATACAGGAAATCTTCACAGGAAGTATAATTTAGGTTCAGAAGAGAGAAAAGTTGCTATTTCAGGAGACAGGTTAATCACTTACTCTATGGGTGATATTAAACTCTATAACATAACAGAAAGTGATTCTTTAGAATATACAGGGTCTACTTTTTATAATAATAACCCCTTATTATCAGTTGCTTTTGCTGATAACAAAGTTATATTTACCTCTGAAGAAGGATTTAATCCAAAAGTATTAATGCTGGAAATGTATGAAATTGATGTTGAAAATAATTTTAATCTAATAGACTCTGAACAAATCTATAATAATCCAAATTCAAATCATATGCCTGAAAGTTCACTTGTAATACTCAATAACACATTATACATCAGTGTGATTGATAGAAAGTTTACGCAAGCCAATATCTCAAATAACAGTATGGAAATATTAGATGTTAATTATATTGGAAAAGGTAGATCATCCTCCTATGGATTTGTTAAAAATAATATATTTTATACAATGTGTTTTGAAGAATTTACAAGTTTGGATAGTTATTCTCTAGAAAACCATTCTAATGTGCAAGAAATAGATAATAACTTCCCTGAAAAAAGTGCTTATTGGTATTTTCCAGAAAATGAGAAAATTGTTAGATTTGATGAAGAGGAAGCTTGTTTTTATTTTTATGATTGGATTAATGATGAGTTGATTCTTAAAGATTCTTATAATCTACAGGGTTTTGTAGATAATACTTTCCTCTCCACCTACAAATGGGATGGTAACCAGTTTATCTACCGGATTGATTCTTCTTTAATATCTGTAAAAAAAGAGAATGGTAACTTTGTGGAAACGTGGATTTTAGATGATGGTTTATTATGCAATTATGAAGTTTATCAAAATTATATTTATCAACTTAAGTCTAATCAAGGGATTAAAGTTTATTCATTTGATGAGTCTGGATATCAGCTTGTTAACACTTCTACACTTCCTTTTGTTAGCAATTTTCCTGCTATATTCATCAAGGGGAACATATTAACAACTAACAGAAAAAATATAGTAGATTTATCAGTTGATCCAGAAGGGCTTTCTATGAGTTATGATTTGAATCAATTTACTATCAACTCTAGTGCATTAAAATATTACGACTATTTAATGTATTGTGGTAAAGAACTTATCGAGACTTCTGAAGGAGAAAATGTTCTCGATAATGTTTTATCAATTTATAAACTAATTAATGATGTACCTATCAGGGTGGGTGCAATAGAATCAGACTACATGATTCAAGATTTTCAAATTTTAGATAATGGTTCGGAAGAGAGTTTTGATATTCTCTTGTCTCATAATAATTTCTTTTCCATCTACTCCTGTCAAGCTACCCCAAACGGTAACCTAGATATCACACCTGTAATCTTAAATTCTTCTAACTATCCTAACCCTTTTAATCCCGAAACGACTATCTCTTATAACATACCTAAGAAAGGTAATGTTACAGTCGATATTTATAACATTAAAGGACAGAAGGTCAAGTCCTTACTTAAAGAAGAGCAAGAAGCAGGTAAACACTCCATCATTTGGAAGGGGAATAATGATAAGGGACAGAAAGTTAGTTCAGGAACATATCTTTATAGGGTAAAAAGTGGAGATGAGGAAATTGTTAATAAAATGATGCTGGTGAAGTGATTTGATGTGAAACAAGAGATAAATAATTAATCATAATTCAATAATAATAAAAGCTCATAGAATAATCAATATTTATAAAAATAAATAAAAAGATTGACAAAATAATTATTGAAAGTATAGATTGTAATATAAATTATAAAAGGAAAGCAAATATAATGAAAATATTAAGAAGGTCTCTAGTTAATAATCAAATAATACAAATACCTAAAATTTGTAATGATTATAATACTCTTAATATATTAATTACACAAATCTTTCCTAAAGTACATATATATATATATTAGAGCATTTAAGTATCCTTAAAGAAAGACCAAGTCTATAACAATCACTTAGATTTGGTCACAAAAGACAAGTCAGATTACTAAGTGTTGAAAATATTCAACACAGCGTCTGTTTTGATACAGATTAAAAAAATAATAAATAAAGGAAACTATAATGAAAAAGATAATAATAATGATGTTAGTCTTGATGACTGTTGGGATTTTAAGTGCTGGTACAATACAAATTTATTACTGATATGAAATTTTTTGAGAATGATATCACTCTTTATCGTAAAAATCTTGATTTAGGACCACATGAGCCTTATCGGCAAGAAGATATATCCAACAAATATAATAGTGAAACCAGAGAAATATATAACCTTGTTGAGGGGAATAACCTTTATTGGGTTGTAATAGTAGGTGATCCTTTGCTTAACCTAGGTCCATGTGAAATTAATGTATCAGGTATTGACTTTAGAACCGGAAGTTATAAAATAATAGAAAAAATGTTTTTCCATTTTCCTGTTGATCCAGGTACACCCATAACACAATAAAATAACTACAGGGAGAGAAGTCTTTTCTCTCCCTATAAAGAGGTTAAAAATGAAGAGATATATATTTTTATTCATGATATTAGTACTATTCCTTGGCGCTTCAGCAGAACTTGACTACAACTTATTATCTGAATTTGGTTTTGGTGGAGTTGCAAACGTGATGTACTCAAATAACAAAATTCTATGTGGGAATTCTTATGGATATATTATTTATGATATACAAGAAGATGGAACTCTGGATAGTATTAGCAATGTTAGAGATAATTTTGAATGGATAGGGCAATATTCCTTTGAAAAAGTAATTGAATATAGTGGGGCTTTGTATTCTGATGACCCTATAAATTTTCCTAATTATTTTTCAATATATGATACGTCAGCACCTAACGAATTTTCTTTAATACATCAAACGCAAATTGATAGTGATAACATGCTATCAGCAGAAATGTTCGAACACTTTTTCATAAGGAAAACAGGCAATAATCAGTATACGATTTATGACCTTGAAAATTTTAGTACTATGAGTCAAGTTAATAATATTTCCTTACTCCCATCTACAAAATTTAAAGACTTAGGAGCAGTCCTGTTGGATTTATCTGATAACTGTTACTATTATTACGAGATTGATGACTTTGGTACTCTCCAAAAGAAATATAATATAGGTGCAGAAGAAAGAAAGATAGCAATAGATGGAGATAAGATGATCACTTATACTATAGGAGATATTAATTTCTACAATATCACAGTCTCCGATGAATTAGAATTGATAGGTTCATTTTTTCTTCCAGAACCGATAAATGAAGGAAGCCAAATAGCTTATAAAGATGATATGGTTGCCTTTTCAATTGCCGAAGGAGTATATCCTAGAACATCAAGACTCTACCTATATGATGTTTCTCATGTTAGTTCAACCAACTCCATAGAGTTTCTTGATTGTGTTAATTTGTCAAACAGACCTTATTCTCAATTCTGTTCAGCTGCTTCACTTGTACAAAGTGATAATGACTTTTATGTTTACACTTATGATTATTTACTGCACGCTTCTATAAGTAATGGGAATATATTTCTTGATGATGAGGGAACTCTTGCAACTGGTAGCCTTTCAACACAAGGAATAATTAAAAATAATCATCTATATACTCAACATACATACAGAGACAACCATCTTAAAATATTTTCTCTTAGTGATTTGACAAATGTGCAAGAGATTAATCATGATTACCCGGATGCCAGTTTATATAGGTTCTTAGAAGAAAATGAAAAAGTAGTAAGATATGATGAACTGACTGGTGCTGTCTACCTGTATGATTTTAGTACAGATGAGATGATTTTGGAAGCTACTTATGCCCCACAGCCTCCTTTCCCTCAAGATTGGTTTGAAGCACTTAAATGGGATGGGAACCATTTTATCTATCAATCCTTAGGCTCTATCTATTCTCTTGTTTATACAGATGGAGAGTTTACCCAAACGTGGTCTATTTCAAATTCTGATAATTATTTTTATAATTATAGTTATGGTATATATGAAAACTACTTATATGAATATGAAAAAGGATTGGGAGTTGTTGTTTATGAATTTACACAAGATGGTATCAATCAGATAAATTACCTAACTATACCTTTTAATAGTGGGCAGGAAGCCTATATAAAAGGTGATATTGTGAATATTGATAACAAAATTGTTGATCTTTCTGTTGATCCAATAAACCTTTCTCAGAGATATAATCTTAATCAGAATTTAATATTTGGTTACCCTAAAATATACAATGATTACTTGTTTTATTGTGGGAGAGAGAATGTGTATGATAATGGGACATTAGTTGCTATAGATGAGGGACTCTTTATGTATAAGTTTGTAGATGATGCACTATCTAAGGTCGGAGTAATAGTAACAGGTAACTATATATCTAATGCCCAGGTTATCCCAGGGAGAACAGAGGATAGTTTTAATCTATTAGTATCTGAAAGCGGTCATTTCTCCATCTACTCCTGCCAAGCTACCCCCAACGGTAACCTAGATATCACACCTGTAATCTTTAATTCTTCTAACTATCCTAACCCCTTTAATCCCGAAACGACTATCTCTTATAACATCCCTAAGAAAGGTAATGTTACCGTCGATATTTATAACATTAAAGGACAGAAGGTCAAGTCTTTACTTAAAGAAGAGCAAGACGCAGGTAAACACTCCATCATTTGGAAGGGGAATAATGATAAGGGGCAGAAAGTTAGTTCAGGAACATATCTTTATAGGGTAAAAAGTGGAGATGAGGAAATTGTTAATAAAATGATGCTGGTGAAATAGGAGCATAGGTCAGGCAAGATCTACTGCATTATATGGGATTATAGTCAGCTTTTAAAAGTAAGTCTAAGGAAAACTGTTGACATATTTCTACACTTTTTAAAATTCAACTAAAGATATATTTTGAGAGGATAATTGTGGCACATAGAGTCTTAATAGTTGAAGATAATAAATATTTATCAGCCCAGTATAAGATGGTATTAGAGAGACACGGCTATGAAATAAAAATAGTGTTCGATAGTGATGAACTGTTTGAAGAATATCCGACTTTTAATCCAGAAGTTATTGTAGTTAACATGATGCTTACCTACAGTGCATTAAATGGTATTCAGATTACCAGAGCTTTAGTATATGACTATAAAACGCAGGCCAAGTTAATTGCAATTTCTGCAGAAGCAAGTGCTTTAGAGCTTAAAGAAATTCGTAAGTTAGGTGTCTTTACTTTTATTGAAAAAGGAGAGAATTTTAATCTTAATTATCTAATTGTTAATATTGAAAATGCTATCAAGTATTCTAA
This sequence comes from Cloacimonadales bacterium (SeqCode), assembly GCA_963663475.2. GTDB lineage: Bacteria > Cloacimonadota > Cloacimonadia > Cloacimonadales > JAFGVF01 > JAEKNW01. The sequence continues at coordinate 1,356,077 of CAXXJV010000001.1, forward strand.
AAATGAAGATGAAAACAAGAATCTAATTCATCATAATAAAAATCTTAAGAAACAGATTCTTAGCAAAAATCCATTCTTAGGCCTCTGCAAGAAAGTTAGAAGTCTTAAAGAGGATGTTATCAATGCAACTATAAAAGAACAATCCTTGCTAATATATGGTGCTCCAGGAACAGGAAGACACAACTTAGTTAATTACTATTATAACAATTCCACCCGTTTTGGAATGCCTTTTCTACAGGTTAACTGCCGTCAGTTATCTAATGAAATTGATTATCAATTACGCCACAGTCATCTTGAGAAAAGTGAATTAATAAGTCGGAGATTAGCTGAACTGATAGAAGAGAATGAATCAGGGATAATTCATTTTGATGAACTAGCAAATTTAAGTAATGGTATTCAGTTATTGCTAGTTAAGTATATTGAACAAGCTGAAGAATCAACTACTATCCCCATTTTTCTCTTCACAACATCATATACTTTGGGAAGACTTAAGGCTAGAAGAAGAATTAATAGTAAATTACGCGATATTATGAAAGATAAATTTTTAACTATCCCTTCACTAAAGAGCAGGGGTAACGATCTAATTATTCTTTTTAAATACTTTATGGAAACTATGTGTGAGCAATATTTCTTAGAATGTGCTATTGATTATGAAGAAATAAGTGGAATTCTTAAATCTTATAAGTGGCCAGGTAATGTAGTTGAATTAAAGAATTTCTGTAAAAATATTGCTTTAAAATATAAAAATGTTGATAATAAAGCTATCATCTCTTCTTTCAGGAAACTAACTATCAATAAAGATTGTAATGACTGCGGATTAGATCTCTATGATATGGATAATTTTAAAGAAGCTGTAATTACTTTTGAAAAGAATTATTTAACCCAGAAACTAAATCAACACAAGTGGAAAATGAGTGAAGTGTCAAGATCTATAAATATTGAAAGATCAACACTTTATAAGAAAATTAGCCAATTAAATATTGAAAGAGAAGATAACATTGACTAAAAAATATATTCTTGCTTTTGAAACTTCCTGTGATGATACTTCTGTTTCTCTTATAGATACAGATTATCATGTCTATACAAACCTGATATCATCACAGCTTGAACATAATAAATACGGTGGTGTTGTTCCTGAAATTGCTTCTAGATTGCATATGAAGACTATAATGAAATTAACTCAGATTGCTTTAGAGGAAGCTAATCTAAGCTTAAAAGATATCTCAGCAATAGCTGTTTCAGTAAATCCAGGACTAATCGGCTCTCTCTTAGTAGGTCTATCTTTTGCTAAAAGTTTAGCCTACTCCCTTAATATCCCTCTAATAACTGTTAATCATATGTTAGGACATATAGCTGCAAATCTGATTGAACATCCCAACTTAACTGCTCCTTATCTTGCTTTAGTTGTCTCGGGAGGACATACTGAATTAGTTCATTTTATTACTGAACAAGACTTTAAAATAGTTGGTCAAACAAGAGATGATGCTGCAGGAGAAGCCTTTGATAAAAGTGCTAAACTCTTAGGATTAGGTTACCCTGGAGGACCTATAATCGATAAATTGGCTCAAAAAGGTAATGAGAACTTTCATGATTTTCCCCTAGGTCTAAATAGAAAAAATAACTATGATTTCTCTTTTTCTGGCTTAAAAACCTCTGTATCTACTTATGTAAAAAGTCAAACTCAAGACTTTATCAATGAGAATAAAGAGAATATATGTGCTTCACTTCAGAAAGCTATCGTGTCTATTCTGGTAAAGAAGACTATCAATTATGCCAAGCAGGAAAAGATAAAAAAAATTATTATTGCTGGGGGAGTCTCTGCCAACAAAGGACTTAGAAACAATATGCAGAAACAAGCTAATAAGATTAAAGCTAGTCTTTATGTACCAAAACTTGAGTATTGTATGGACAATGCTGCAATGATAGGGGCTGCTGCGGTTAAAAAGTTCTTAAATAAAGAATATTCTGACCTAAAAGTTAATGCTTTTTCTACTAAGGGAGTTAGGTACTTATAAGAGAAATTACGAGAAACTTCTTAACTCTTAGTATATATCCAATACCTTAATAAGTGTCTTTGTTCCTATAATATATAATACTTCTTCCTTTTTAGCATTCATTATTGTTTTTGCTAAAGGACTATCAAAACTAATCTTAATAATACTATCATGAATACTTGTTTCAGATATTTTTCTAACAATCCGATATTCAAATATTTGTTGGTTATCTAAATAGAGTATTCTAAAACGTTTACTCAACAGAACATTAGTTTGTTTGGTCAACTGTATATAGTCTTCCTCTATTTGATTTATGCTCTCTTCAAGCGGAGTAATCGCTTGATCTTGGTCCATATAAAACTCATAATCCTTAATCTGAATATATATCCATCCACACCTTCTAAGAACTCTTGCTTGTTTGACATTTTTCACAATTATGTCTTTCTGCTGAACTTCTGATAAATGATAGTCTTGGCTAGTCAAATCAAAACAATCAATAGCGATTTTACTACCTCCAGATGTAACAGCAACTAAATCAATTATGTATTTATCTTTTACTACAGAATATTTTGGTATGGCAGGAATAGAATTCTGTACAAGTAAGTTATAAACTTCAGTTTCAAACCAAGATGAAAATGGTAAAGGACTTGCTCCAGTTCCATAATTTATTACAGGATCTTTTCTTGTATGATTTTTACTTTGATAATTCATTATATGATGTAATATTAAATATCTTTGATCTTCTTGATTAAGCAAGTCTTTTAACTCTACTGAATGGAAAATCCATAGTTGCTCTTTTGCTCGAGAACCAGCAACATTAAATCTTCTTTTATCTTGGTTTTTAGTTAAAGCACTTCGCCTATGATTTGGGGCTGTTACTAAACTTAACATTATTACATCTCTTTCATCACCTTGGAAAGATGCTGAGTTGCCACATACAATCTTTCTATTAATAATTTCGTCTTCAGGAATGAATTGGAGTAGCAACTGCTCAATTTTCTCTGCTTGGCTAGTTCCTTGTAAGACAATTACTCCAAAAGTTTTTTTCTGGTATTCATCTAACTTTATTAAACTAGCTATTTTATTTACAATAGCTTGTGCTTCTACATCATTGTGGATATTGGTTTTATCTCCTTCCACAAAAGCGTTAGGACAATAATGGCTTTCTAAGGGACTTAATCTTTTCTCAGAAAACTGCTTGAGAGGGTATAGGGTTTGATCGTCAGGTCTATAATAATTACTATTACTAAACTCAATAATTTCTGGCATACACCTAAAATGTTCTCTTAATGAAACACTAGCAGGACAGTATATTTTACCAATATCAAAAAGACTGTTGCCTATGTTGAAATTTTCTCTATGCAAATCATTAGCAAGTAATCTATTAAGATCTTCATCCATTGAGTTAGTATTAACTCCAACATATTCTGGAGATGTTTGCTTATCATCACCAACTATAACAATTTTTTTAGCAATATAAAAGAGAAATAGTGCTTCTGGTCCTAATTGGCTAGCTTCATCAATAATAATAATATCAAACATATTATGATGTGGGTTAATTGTCTCAGCAACTTTATAAAGTGGCATTATCCAGCATGGTACTACTTCTTTACACTTTTCCATTTTCTCTCTGGCAATAGAACTATATCTTTTATAGCTCTGGCTTTTAGGTGATTTGCCCATTTTCTCTATAGATGCTACCCAATCTTTGATAGAAATACTTAACTCTCTATCATTGCGTAGTTTATTAATGATATTAGCCCATGACTTCTGATTAATCAAGGACTTTGTAATATCTTTCTTTCTAATTTCTGCTCTCTTAATATCCTCTTTAAGCCTGTTATTTTGCACATTATTGTCTGCAATTAAATCAGCTAACTTAACTTGCGCTTCTGTTAATATAAATGCTTTAGATAATTGCTTAATATGATTTATTGTGATATTCTCAGAAAAAATATCATCGATAAGATGGGGAAGATATTCTCTCAATGCATCTGCTTCTTGCAAGAATGCTTGATATTCCTCTTGTAGTAAAGCTAGTTGCCTAAGTTTCTTCAATGAAGTATCATATAATTGGATATCATTAGTTCTAAGAGAATCAATCAAGTCTTGTTTAACTATATGCAATTGGTTAGCAGACAAATACTCGATTGCTGAATCAGTTTTCTCGTTAATTCTCTGCAACTTATTTGCTAAAGAGAGATAATTAATATCTTTCATGAAAGAATTAATATCTTCAGTATTAAGTTGCAAACTCGGCACTCCATTAGTCTTATAGATTTCAAACAAGAGTCTTTTTATCTCGGTGAAACTATTTTTTATTTCAATGGTTTTTTCTAAGTGATTTTTTAGAAATTGGATTTTATAAGCAATATTTAAATTTTCTATATTGCTGGGATTTATTCCCCAAATCTTTAAGATATTACTAATTGAAATTTTAATTGATAAGTATTTCTTAAAAACCACTAAATCATTACTGTATGTACAGGGGCGATTATTAATGTTAAAGGAATCAATAGTTTTTAAAACACTCTTGATATATTTTGGAAAGAAAGGTCTTTGTAACTTAAAAAATAAACTTCTTAGATTAGTATCTTGCTTAAAATATTCTAAAAGAATACTTGCATTTGCTTCAATTCTCTCATTATTGAAGATTTTTAACTCTTGAATAGATTTCTTCTCTTTCTGGAAATAATTTTGATTAGTTTGGATATCTTCTAGGATATCTTTGGTATTTCTAATCCTCTCTTCAAGTTGGTTTAAACTGTTGCTGTTAAAAAAGTTTAATATTTCTTCTTTATAATCAAAGTTTATACTAGTGTAGACTTGGAAGGACTTCTGTAGAGAGCAAGCAAGGTTATATAAATTCTCGATTTTTTCAGACTCAACTGTCCAACTAATCTCATAATTCTCATAATCATTTTTTAACTGATTTTTAATACTATGATATTTCTTAAGTTCTTCAAGGGGTATGATTAAAGACTCATTAGGAAGCTCATCTAAAAGATCATCTTGAGGGAGAATAATAAATTCTTGATTTTTATTAAAGAAAACCTTAGTTCTCTTTAAGATATTTTGCTTATCATTATTATCATAATCATGGTAAGTGTCTTTATACCAGCTAAAGATTTGTCTTTCATCCCTTATTCTTTTAGCTATTTCAGAAATCTTACCTCTATATTGAAAATTCAAATTTTGATCTAAGTAGATTATTCTTTGTAGATCATAGTAGTCTTCATAAGATTTCTCAAGTAATTCTTGGTTACTTTCTAAGACTTTTTCATTTTTTTTAATTTGTTTTTTCAAAGAACTCAAATTTTCTTTTTCAGTTTTATCTATTATCAGATTTATACTTTTGGTTAAATCTGCCTTTGATTGGGTATCGTTATTTAAATAAGAGACTGTTAATTCTCTAATCTCTTCTGGAATTTTATCTTTAAGTACTTCCAGTGCTCTCTGAGTATAAGCTGTTACTAGTATTTTTTTGTTAGTCGCTAAATAATGAGATATAAGGTTAGAGATTGTATGAGACTTACCTGTACCTGGAGGACCTTTTACTAAGACTGCTTGGTGGTCTTTGATTTTATATAAAATATTTTCTTGCTCATCATTATAATCTTTGGGGAAATAAATAGGATCAACACTGTATTCTTCTTCAGGAGAAGGTTCTTTGCGAGAATTTTTAGAAGTTAAGATATTAAAATTTTCTGGAGTTTGAGCACATAAGTCAACTTGATCAATTATTTTTTGGTATAGATTTATCAGGTTACGAGTATTATTTCTTCTGAAGATGATAGCTGGGCTGTAAGTTAATAAAGGGAGGTGATTATCTTCTCTCTTACTTTTACTTGTAATAGATTGAAATAATCCGTCAGGGTGTAGTTGCGAGATGAATTCTCCCAATTTATTTTCTTCTAATGTAGTTAAATCATTGATGTATTCTTCATCTTGTTGAGGTTGAAAAAAAGTAGTTAACTTATTTGAAACTTCTGAAAGCTTATGAGAATCAAACAAGTCACTATAATGTCTGATGAAGTCTGTTTCTACTTGGGGCAGCTCCTCATTATTTACCTGAATTATAATTTCTGAATGATTATTTATAAAGCTATGGGATATGTTTATCTGCTGGGTTAAGATATGTCTGTAAATTTGAACTTGAGGATTTCTAAAATTAAATAAGCCAATTGCCAAAATTAATTGATATTCCTCTGGAAATTTTTCTCTTTTGTTGGCTATCGTGAATAACTTACGGTATATTTGCTGACTTCTTGTGTAAATTTCATGTTTAGTTTTATAGTTTGCTAAAGCTACTTCATATTTCTCTTTTTCTTCTTTAAAAGTAGTATCAATATATTTGGTATAGATGTCTAAGATATTGGGCATATTTTCTAGCGAAATTTCTTTGCCATTTTCCCTTATTGACCTATTTAAATCCACAGAAATACTAGTATCTGTTTCATGAATAATTGCCCACTTACTGAGTTCCGTTGAAGTAATAATGAAAGATGGTTTTATAGGTTCTTCAGGTTTTTTTATTTTTAATAAATAATCATGTTTATTATTATCTTGAGAAAAAATATGTGAAATGAACTTGTTATTAGGAATTTCAGAAAACCAGATAATTTCTTCATATTGACTCTTATTAGATTCAATATCAGCTACAGGAATGTATCTAAGTTGGGAAAAGTTTTTTAAATATTCAAGGAAATCCAGTAGAGTTTTCTTATTCATTTAACCTCCAAGATGTTTGTTAAGAAAACAATAATCATGATGCACATAAAATAAATAATGTAATAGTAAATTGAGAAAGATAATATGTTCAAAACTATTGCATAATTATCATTAATATGCACTTTGAAATTAAATTGCAGTGAATGAGAAATTATTTTGCAGTTTAGTCAAAAGTACACTGTTGAGAAATTATTTTGCAGTTTAGTTCTAAGATTTAGAAATTAAATTGCAGTTTAGTTTATTCAAAAGTTATTTTTTTGTAGTTTAATAATCAAATCTTTACACTCTAAAAGTTCTCTTAACCTGGTAAATAATTCTTGATTAAGTTCTTGATTTTTGTTTGAAAGGATAGAGCATTCTTTTTCAGACTGATCAATGCTTTTTTTTAAGTCATTACAAACCTTTTCCAGCTGATCATAACGTTTTCTTAAGTTAATTAACTCACTATTATCTATCCTCTTCTCCTGGGACTCTTTATTATCCGATAAAAACATCTCTCCCTTACCTGTTAATAACCAGTTTAAATTAACATCATATTTTTCAGATATTCGTATTATGGCATCCATGGAAGGGTTAGCTTTTCGATTTTTACTAAGCCAATCGGAAATATTTCCTGGAGAAACATTAATAGATAAAGCAAAAGTCTTTTTATTGATATTCAATAAGTTAATCAGTTCTACAATTCGTTCTGCAACTTCCATAATACCTCTTTTATTTCAAATAGTCGAAATAAATCTTGACATGATTTCGAATATTCATATTATTAGTTCTAAGTTAGAATAAATAAGAGGTTCTGTCAATGAAAAAAGATGAAAAAACGAAAGTTGCCGAACAAATGCGAATATATCGGGCAATAAATCGACTATCTCAAGAGAAGCTAGGAGAACTTTGTGGATTATCTCAAAGAACCATATCATTGATAGAGAGTGGTGAATTCAATCGCGTATCAGCAGATACATTTAATAAGGTAGCAGAATATGTGGTTAACCACTGAGCCAGCAGCCGAAAAATTAGGTATATCGGTAAGAACTCTTAGAAGAAGAATTGCTAAGGGCTTATATCCTACAAAGTATGAAACTGTAGATACTGATAAAAACATTACAACTAAACTTTACATATGGATAGATGATGCGGAGTGCCAAGCGGAGTGCCAAACCGAAAAAGCGGAGTGCCAAGCAGAGTGCCAAACCGAAAAAGCGGAGTGCCAAGCAGAGTGCCAAACCGAAAAAGCGGAGTGCCAAGCGGAGTGCCAAAATAATTTAGAGCAGAGTGACAAAAATAAATCCCCCCAAATCCAACCCTTAACCCTTCCTCCAATTTTATCAGATTATGGTCCTGATTTTTTCATTAAGCGGACATCTGGTTCAATGCGGGACAAATTAATCGAGACATATTTAAATTTAAGTCGAGATGAGAAGAGTCAAGTTTTGGGATATGTCAGGCAGTTCATGAGTGAGCGAACCTGGTATAGTTGGGTAAGTCGATATAGGAATAGGGGTCATTTAAAGAGAAAGGTAAGAGCAGATAGGGGTAAGAGTCGTAAAGAGCTTCCTACTTTTATGCAGGAGTTATTACAGGCAATTCTTATTTCTCATCCTCAATGGAATGTACAGAAGGCTTACGAGGATATGAAGCTATTGGCAGTCAATGGGGACTTAGTAGATTATTATACTGGTGAAGTATATGAAGATGTAAGTGAGTATTTGGTCCGTGAATGGATAAAGACTTCGATCGTTCGTGATAGATGGTATTTCAGGTGGTATCCTAAGAGCAGGCGAAATCTTTATACCAGTATGAGTCATGCTCGAGGAATAAACCCACCTAACACGGTATGGATGATAGATGATCATGACCAGGATGTATTAGTATGGAGTAAAGACAAGGATGGAAATGACAGGCAAATCAGGCCAAAGGTAATTTGTGTCGTTCCATAAAAGTGGACTAGAAAATTAAACAAACTAGGAGCTTGAAATGGAAAGAAAAAAGAATATGACTCATAAGATTCAAAAGACCTATAGTGAAAGTTTTAAAATTAAAGTTGTTGACGAAATAGAGAAGGGAGATTTAACTCAAGCTGGAGCTTGTAGACTTTACAATATTTCAGTTAGCAATGTGAGTAGATGGGTTGCCAATTATGGTATGAATGAACGAGTTGGAAAAAAGGTGGTAGTTATGACCGATAGAGAAATACGTGAATCTGACCTTTTAAGGAAAGAGAATAAGCAGTTAAAACGAGCATTAGAAGATAGTCAGTTCTCCAACGAAGTTCTAGAGAAATATATTCATTATATTGCAGAACAAAATGGTATTGATTTAAAAAAAAAGATCGATTCAGGTTTATCAGAAGATACTCAGAAACTCTTGATTTCAAGGTTGCTAAAAGGTCAGGAATAAGCCAAATGTGTAGTTTATTACAAGTATCTAAATCAGGTTACTATAAATATCTTCAAACTGTCTCCCAGAGTTCTACAAATGACTCCCTATGTCTCTCCAGAGTTAAACAATATAGAAAAATTCAGCCTTATGCAGGCACTTATAAATGTTGGAAAATGCTACATAATGATGGTTTTAAAATTGGGAGAAATCATCTTAACTGCCTGCTTAAAGAACATAATATGTTGATCAGGAAGAAGAAGAAATATTGCAAAACTTCAATATCAGATGGTAGTAAGGTATATCCTAATTTACTTAAAGATACCGAAGTAAAGAGGAAAAATCAAGTTTGGGTAACTGATATTACTTATATTTCTAAAGGCAAAGGGTTTTATTATTTGTTTTTGCTAAGTGATATGTATACTAGACAGATATTGGATTATGAAGTTTCTTCTAATATGTTGACTGATAATCATATAAGGATGTTAAAAAGACAGCTAAACCATGTTGATAATGCTAACGATCTTATTCATCATTCAGATCATGGTTCTCAATATACAAGTAATGAGACTATTAGCCTTCTGAAAAAGCATGGTATAAAGATTAGTATGACTGGTGATGGTAAATGCTATGATAACCCTATTGCTGAAAGAATAAACTGCACAATGAAGCATGAATTTGGTTTAAATCGGACATTTAGCACTATAGAAAGTCTTAAAAAAGCTACTAAAGATGCAGTAATGATCTATAACTCTCAGAGACTTCACAAAAGTTTGGGGTATTTTACTCCAAATGATTTTGCAAATCATTAAAAGAGGTTACCAGATGATGAACAGATACTTAGCTGAATGTATTTTCTTTTGGAAAATGCGACTAAATTACGAATGCAAAATGGAGTCGACAACAGAACTCAAAAGTATGAGTAAATGTCTCATTTTTCAAAAGAGATACATGACTCAGGATACATAAAAAAGGTGTCCACTATATTGGTACTTGACAATTCGTTCCTTGGATCCAGAGACTAATATGATAATGGGCTGGTGCATGACAGATGACACATATGGTTCTATTGAGATAAAGACAGCTATCATAGATGGAATAATCAAGCATAGATGTATTCCTAAGCAGATATATTTAGAATGTGATAAAAGAATGCGGGAAAGCGGATTGATTGAAGGTTTAGAGAAGTTAGGAATAGAAGTAATAGGAACTCCTTACAATCCGACAGCTAAGGTTAATGTAGAGCGAAGTTTTGGCAATGACAGGATGGAGCTTGATAGCAAGTATGATTCTTATATTAACCACAACACAGTTGAGCGTCCAGATGATGCAGACAGAAGAGTTTTCACCAATTACGAGGAGTATTTCCAGGATTATGCAGATTATGTAGAGCATTGGAATACCCAGCGACCAAGTATCTTCAGGGGCAAGATAAAAATGACTCCTGTAGATATGTGGAATGCCTGGATAAAGAGAGGTTGGAAACCTGAAATGTTACCAATGAATGTAATTGACCATATTCCTTACTGGTTTGGCAAGAAAGAAGTAAGGGTAGTTCAGGGTGGTAGAGTAAGATTTACTATAGATGGTGAGCAGTTCTACTATTTAGGAGAGTGCTTAATGCAACTTCCTAATGGAACCCCTGTAGATATAAGAAGAAAGTTTAATGATCCTCGAGAGGGTTATGTATATATAGGTAATGAGAATTTAGGCAAGATATTCTTACAAGAGAAAGTAGGTTATGGATTCTTAGAGTTCTCACAACCGGAAGCTGTGAAAATGGTACAAGGATTTAATCTCATGAGAACCAAGTTATTGAAGGTTAATGATGAAGATTATCCATTTATCAAATCTTATCTTAATAGAATTGAGGAACTTAGCAAGTCACAAATCAAAGACGCAACTATGTTAATCCCCAATAAGATCATTCGTTTCATCAACGAAAAGACAGGTTCAGCTTTAGAAGTATCTGAGAAGATGCGACAAGAAGAAGTATCAGTTCTTAAGGTTAAGAGTGGTTTAACTAGGAAGATGGATAGTAAGGTGAATGATTTGGATGATGAAATTAGTGCCTTATTGGGAGGAAGTGGAGAGTGATTTTGAATTGAGAATAAAGGGATATTTGAACAGAGAATAGAGTGATTAAGAGTGAGAAATGTAGGGGCGAAACATCTTTCGCCCAATTAAGAAACCACCCCGTCTTGGAAATACCAAGACACCCCTCCACAGAGGGGAATTAAGAATGCCGGCAAGATGCCAGCGTTCCCAGTAAAATAAGGAGTAAGAGAATGGAATTAGAAGTAATATTAAAAGAATGGGAAGATGAAGTAAGTGATTTATACAAGTTACTTCAGCAGGATGAGGAAGAGAAGAAGAAGATCAATCTCAAAATGAAAGAGAGTGAACTAGGTCAACAACGATTGGAGTTAACCAGGAGAATTAAAAAGATAAAAGGCTTAATTGAGCAAAGACGCTTTGAGATATCCGGGTTAAAGAAAGCTGAACAAAGGCTTAAAGGCAAGGTAAAGGCAAAGAGGCGATTAACCATAGGAGAAAATTAAGGCAATGCTATGCAGGTACTGTAATGGGAAGTTAAAGGTAATTAAGACCGAGTGTAATGATAGTGGAGTAATGCGAATAAGACGCTGTAATGATTGCGGAATGGTAATCACTACCTTTGAGAAAAACAGTCAGGAGAAAAGAGCCAATGGAAAGAAAAGCAGCAATAAGGCTGATTTGGCACAAAAGTAAAGACATGGGATGGACACCTGAAGAGCTTCATCAGCAGATAGGTAGTCTAAACATGGTTCGATTTGATAGGATAAGCTGTTGTTCAGGACGGGAGTTATCTCTAATCCTGAACCAGCTTTTTCAGGTTCAAGCATTTGTGGCAGACAGTAAATCGGTAAGATATTTGAAGTATCTGTGTAAAGATAATGATAATAAGGAGACCTTGAAAGGTATTCTTAAGCGTTGGAAAAAGCAAAGTGTATATCAAATGAATAACAAGCAATTAGCGTTTGCTATATCGTTTTTAAAGGGAGATGAGACTGGAGTTAGGAGTGAGGAGTTGAAGAGGCTCACCACAGAGAACACAGAGAAGAATTGAGAATTGAGAGTTGAGAGTTGAGAATTTCCTCACACGAAGACACGAAGACACGAAGAAAAAAAAGGAGTAAAATTATGACTATATTTTTATTATTCACCACGATGGTATTAGCAATAATGCTTACTTTATCATTTTTCGGTTCAACAGGCCGAATATCAGAATTAGAAGAGAAGAACTTTCTTTTAAAGAGTGAGAACTATCAATTAAAGCAGAAGTTTAACCAATCACAAGACAAGCTAAAGCTTATAAAAGTTCAAGCTAAGAAATTGAGAAATATTCAGAAGTATAGGGGGTGCTAAATGGCTGCTTTGCATAAGGCATTAGTACAGAATGACGGTATATACTGTAATGGCACCTGGTATTATCATAAGGATATCTTAGTGAAAATGGGCCAAGAGTGCCTGGTGGAGAAAACAGGATTAGGAGAAAGAGCTAATATTTATGATTTAGAAGGTGAGAGATGGGATGGCCAAGCCCAAGCCGTGGTAACGGTGAGTGTTAAGCCTTTGAAGAGAGGAGTTAGGAAATGAAGTGCTTCACACGAAGGCACGAAGGCACGAAGAAGAAAAACCCCTTAACACAGAGTTTCACAGAGGTTAAGAGGAGTTTCACAGAGGTTTGAGAGTGGAAAGGATATGAAAAGCGTACTGGAATACGCATTTATACAATTTTAGATATTAACAAATAAGTCAAGAAGAAATTAAGAATTAAAGAGAATGCGGGCAGGGATGCCCACGTTCCCAGTTAATTAAAGGAGAAAAAGATGTTTAAGTTTTTAGAAGCACGAAAAGAGGGAAACAAGACTATCTTAAGCGTTCCCAGATGTTTATATGAAGATTTTAGAAATGAAATAATGTTATTAATACATGGTAGTTTACTTATCGTTAATGATCATAAGGATTTCCAAAAACAGGTAGAAAAACTGGAAAGTTTTTTGAGTGGTTCGGATCTACATATTTCTCGAGATACTCTTTCGGTATATCTTGCTTACAGTAATTGTACGGAAATATATTTGACCACACACGGAGTAAAAAGGGGCTGTAAAATGAATGAAAAGGCCACAGCAGAAGCCATGAAAGATGTATTTCGTGCTTCTGATATTCTAGAAGTTCTTGAGCATTTTTCTGAAAGCTTTGATCAAAGTCTCTTACCCGGGTCAGAGGGTCAGAGAAAGTGTAATGAAAGCACCAGATTGTGTAAAGAACCAGCTGAGCAAAGCGAGAAGAGGAAGTCTTTGCTTGAATTTCTGCGACGTGATCTGGATGAAGCGATGAAAGCTTTAATACAAACCGGACAGTATGCTTATATTTGGCAAGAGAATCTAATAGAGCTGTTTCGCCCGACACTAAACATAATTGATAAAGATGTTCCACCTGCTTCTCAGATAGAAGTGAAGATAGTTTAGTAATAGCTTCAGCAACCCGCATTAGGTTGAGTTCATGTTGTTTCATGGGTTCCTCCTAAAGGTAAATTTACAAATAAATACAAGTATTAACAAATAAGTCAAGGAAAAAGGAGAAAAAGATGAAACCTAGAGTGATAATCCATTTAGAGTGTGATAGTGTATTAAGAGAACCTAAAGTAGTTAAAGCCTTGGAAGATTTAGGAATCGAAATAACAGGGACAGCTTATAATCCAACAAGTAAAGTTGATGTGACGATACAGAAAGAATTAACCCTTGAAATGGCTCACAAGAAGATTGAGAGCATGTTCGAGGGGCTCCCACCCTCTAAAGTAGCCAATATACTAAGTTATATTGCTGATGAGCTAAGAGCTGATACGAGGTTTAAACTATGAAATACTATGAAATAATAGACCCTAAAGTAAAAGAAATGACTATACAAGGCATATTAGGGTCTTGTAACAAGTTAAATTTTACCGAAGAGATGCTTGAAATAGTCAAGAATATATCAGTCAGCCTGGTTCCAAAAGATAAAGGTACTTTATTAATTACAGCCTGCTTTCCTTCCAGACGGGTATTAGTAAAATCAGATACTCTACCAGTTAAAAATGCTGATGATCAAATTGAAATAAGCAAAGAAGAGTATGATGCTTTGGTGGAAGTAGATCACCTGGAGGAAGAGTGAAAGAACAAAGGAAATATGTATGGAAAATCAAGTATAAAGGTGGTAATGGAGACTATATAGAAGTAAGTGTTATTGCATCAGGTTTTGAAGCATTAGCAAAGTGGTTGTACCGGAGAATATGGGTAAACAATGTAATAACCATTTCCTTAGATAAAGAAATATTGGAGCTTGTTGATGAAGACTCTGATATACTACAATTAGATAACAATTAACCACCCCGCCTATACAGGCATCAAAGAGTTGTCAAAGGAGACAAGTATGAATAACGAACAATTTATGGAGTTAAGTCCTGAAGAAAGATTTGAAGCAATCAGGAAGCTCTTAGGAAAGATGGAACTTAGTATGGTAGAGACAGGTAATCTGCTCTCTGAGATTAAGAGAATGCGAACATACAAAATAAAGGGTTATAAGAGCTTTAGAGAGTTTACTGAAGCTGAGTATAACCTACCCGGTAGAGTGGCCAATTCTTTAACTAAGATGTATGACTTCTTTATTAGAGAGATGAACCTGGATGAAGATACTATCAATAAGGTTGGTTTTGATAAGTTGGAGTTAATCCACCCAATAGTAAAAGATACAAGTTATGAAGTTCAGGAGGAGTGGGTAAAAACAGCTGAAGACCTTACATATCCTGAGTTAAATGAGAAAGTAAAAGAGATAAAGGTAAAAGCCCGGGAAGAAGCAAAGACCTTAAAAGATGTCTTAGTAGAACAATATTTTGAGAACATGCTGGGTTACTTTAACTGCTCTAAGAGAGAATTAAGTTATAAGTTAGCTCTCTATTTCCAGGATATGGACTTGCAGGAAGTTAATGAAGTGATCAGGAAGCAACAGAGGAAGTTTGAGGAAGAGGTAGAAAAGTCTTCACACTAATTAACACGAATTTAAGCAAATTAACACGAATTAAGAAATACCCTTAACACAGAGTTTCACAGAGGTTAAGAGGAGTTTCACAGAGTTTTAAGAGAGGAGAATATGAAAAAAGGAATCAAACACAATGAAATAAGCAAAATAGCTAAAGAACTAAGAGGTTCAAGAGCCGAAAGAAGAAGAGAAGCGAAAAAGATAATAAAGAGAGGTAAATAATGGCAAAAGAGATTAAAGAAGGAAAGAGTGTATATTGGGTCGATGGAGAAGGATATAAGGTTCCTGTAAAGTATATCAGTAAAGATGATCAGGCCCGTGATGAGTTAGTGTGTAAAGTTATAAGTGATGTTATTGCACTTCAGAAGCAGATAGCAGAGTTTAGAGTAGATGTCTTCAGAGTAGTGGATAATCATTTAAACAAGGTTGCCCATCAACATGGTGAAGACTGGCGAGGCAATGCCTGGATTTATGATTTTTCTAAGGAGAAAGCCATCGAGGTTAAGATCAATAAGAGATTAGCTTTTGATGAACGCCTCCAATTAGCCAAAACTAAGATAGATAACTATATCAAAGGACTTGTGAAACAATCAGGTAAAGAGATAGTTATGCTTATTAATAAGGCCTTTAATGTCGATAAAAGAGGCAATGTAGATGTTCAGCAGATTTTAGGATTGAGACAACTAAAAATCGAACATCCGGAATGGCAAGAAGCTATGGCCTTGATAGATGAAGCAACCCAGGTAGAATCTACCAAGAAATATCTTACCTTTAAGGTTAAGGATGATACTGGGGAATGGAATACTATCAGCTTGAACTTTTCAGCACTGTAAGAGAAGACTTTTACACGAATTTAAACGAATTTAAACCAATTAACACGAATTAGGAGAAGATAATGAATGATAAAATAAAAACTATTGATGATGAAATAGATGAAATGATAGAAAATGCAAAAAGTGCAAGCCCGGTTAATAAGGAGGACTTGCACTTGGTTTCTGATGAAGAGTTAAGTTCTCTTGAGATAAAGAACAGGAGAATCCGCAAAACTGTTGATGTAGCAACAGATAGAATTCTTAAAACCCTTCATGCTTTGTTAGATGATGGACTTCATCACGAGGCGTCCAAGCTCATCTTTCACGTTGAAATACCCTTTGTAAAGAAAGGCGTTGGCAAGCCTATCCTTAGCTATAAGGTAGAGAATAACAGCTAAATCAATATCCTGAGAGGCAATTTTACGAATCTTGTATGAACAGGCTTCTGGAGAAAAAACTTTAAAAATACTTGATAAGATTTCAGTTTGTTCAGATATAACCGATTGTTCAATAGATTCATACTTTTTGCCTCTCGCTTTTTTTATGACTTCTTCAGGAAATATATACTTTAGAAAAGCCTTAGCGAGTTTTTTCTGATTAGTTTCGTAGTAGTAGAAGTCAAAGTTACCTTTATAATGAAAGGTTTCGTGCATAATAGCCTCCTTTGGAATTAATTATACCAATAATCGAAGGATAAGCTAATAATGTCAAGTTTTTCAAGGAGAGAAGATGTCTATAATGCTTTGGAAATATTATCTACTGGGCTTATTTATTGTTTTAGGATATGGAAGATTATCAAAAAGTGTAATATGTTATCATTTTTTAATAATGCTTATGTTTCCTATATTAGTGGTAATCCACTGCCTGAAGATAATAATTCTCTATATAAAAGCATATTGTCCAAAATATGAAATAAGATTTATCCCGGAGAAAAGAAAATGACCAACAGAGAGTTATATATCAAAGCTGTAGAGTTAGTAGGTAAGGAAGTAATGGAAGTCAAGCAGAGGCAGTTCTTACAGAGGATAATTAAGAAGAACCAAGCCCCTAAATCCCCTAAAGGGGACTTTGATAAGATGGGAATGAAGAATGAGATATACCAGGAAATAATCACTTATTTAAATAACCTGTCAGGTAAACAATTTCGTTGGAATACTCCAGAGACTAAAGCTTTAATCAGAGCCAGATTAAACGAAGGTTTTACAGTAAAAGAATTTAAACAGGTTATAGATATTAAGTGTAAGCAATGGCTGACAAATGAGTATTTTAAATTCTTAAGGCCGAAGACTCTTTTTGGTACTAAATTTGAGGGTTATCTGCAAGAATGGATAGTCTTTAAGAAGAAAGAAGAATATCAAAGGAAAGAGCTCGAGAAAGCTAGGAGGATTGAGAGAGGACTTCCTGATGAAACTATTACTCCGGAAGAGTTGAAAAAACAAGAAGAGTGGAGAAAGCAAAGTAAAGAGCTCTTAGCTAAAGCTAGTGAAGAGGATTATAAGACCTTTTATAAGCAATTAAAGCCACCTTTTAAAGACATGGCCTATAAAAGGGGATTGAAGGATAATCTTGTGAAGTTGTATTATATTCAGTGGTTAAAAATGAATAAAGACTGAAGAGTTAGGAGTTAGGAGTTAGGAGTTTAAGAGGCTCACACGAAGGCACGAAGACACGAAGAAGAAGACCAGTTGTCGGAAGTCGCTACTTCGTGAGCAAGACCTGTCATTAGAGTAATTAGTGTAATTAGCCTGGGTTGGCATAGCTTTAGCGACGCCACCTGGATAGATTAAAAGGAGTTGAAGATGAGTAGGTTCGCCAAGATATTAGCAATTAGTAGAATAGCTAAAAAAACAGGTAATAATGGCCTTTCCAAAAAAGACCAGGAGAAGTTGTTTAATGCCCTGGTAAAAGATATTACCACCCCGCCCAGGGGCACCCCTCCACAGAGGGGAATTAAAAAGAGCAATCTTTCTAATTTTACCAAAGTGGCAGAAGAGATAATGGGAGATAATCCCCAAGTAACAAAGTCTTATACAAAATTAGTAGAGAAATGGATAGAGCCTTATTCAGCAGGGCAAAAGCAGCTAATATTCAGTCAATACCAATCCTTTAGTCAAACAGCTTGGTTTCGTTCTTTAACTAATGACTATGTGTCTAATCTGCAAGGAAGAGGAGTTACTAAGGTTCAAATCTTGGCTTATATGGATGACAGAACAACCGAGATATGCCAGGCCATGCACGGAAGAGTCTTTGATATATCTTCTTATAGCATTGACCCTGATTTTGTTACTTATGAGAAGATTGAGTCTATGGGTTATGGAAGTATGCCAACTAAAGATATGAAGGTAATGCTACCTCCTTATCATTTTAATTGCAGGACTACTTTTGTTACTTATGAAGAGGCGACTAATGATTTCGATAAAATCAAACAGAAAATATATGATGTAGAAAGTTTAACAAGCAAAGATGTTAAAACGATTATGGAGCCTCTCAAGGGGGCTGAATGGCTTAATAAATCAAAAGAGAGCCAGCACTATCAGAAGCATGGGATTGACCAAGGCTTAAGCAGAGAGAAATACAAGCAACAAATTATTGACAGTTTACAAGACAATGATAATATGTACTTGGCAGTTAATAAAGGTAACAAAAACCTTACTTTAACAACGGTTAAATATCATCATCTAAGTGATAAAGGTGTTAAAAAATACCTATTTACTATCTTCCTGGTTAAAGAAGGCAAGGTTGTTACCAGTCATCTTAAGCCAGAGAATGAAGTTTTGCCAAAGGTTAAAGATAAGGCAATAAAAGTTGTTAGTATTAATAATGGTAAGCAAAGAATAATAAAGGAAGCTATCATGAAAAAAGAAGATTATTGGAACAGGCATAACTCTTATGACAGCATTATAGCAGAGGTTGAGGATAACAAGAAGTGGGGTAATTATCCTCTCAACTGCCTTGTTACCTGGTACCAATATGTACCCAGTGAGTTAGAAGATGATGAAGACTGGCATTGGGAATTAGATAGATCTATTCCTGCCCGTTATGATATTCATATCCTGCTGATGAATGACTATAACTTCACCCAGGAAGAAAGAAACTTAATAGAGAGAACTGATAAAAAACTCTTAGATAACATTGATTATTACTTTAAGAAGATTAAAGTTATAAGCCCAGATGAACTGGCAGAGTTTTTGATTTGGTTGCAGGAAGCGAGAGAAGCAGAGAAGAAAGAAGAGTCTCACACGAAGACACTAAGCCACGAAGAAAACACAAAAAAATAAAGGAGTTATTATGAGAAAGTTAGTATTTATAGTGTGTTTGGTATTGTCGTTAATCCAATTAAATGCCAAAAATGATGTTATAAGTCATACTGAGTTTGGCTGTACCTTGGGGCATTCAATAAACCAAAGAGGCTATACTGCTTCAGCATATCTGTTTAGCCGAAGTAAGTACAGTTCTAAATTTTCTCCATTTATAAAAGTTCTAATCGACTACAAAGGCGAACCTAAAGGTGTACTTATAGAAGATGAACCTTTTAGTTGGTGGGTTGATACAGGTAGAGAACTATATGAAAAACATATTATTTCTATTGGGAATGTTTATACTATAGACAGAAAATGCAGATATAAATTTGTTCCTTACTTAGGTTTTGGCTTTAAAGAAAATTTTATTCAGTGGGATTCATCCATTGGAGAGGTATTTTATTCTTCAAAATCTATTAATACTCTTGGTGAAGCTGGAGTAGATTTTCTGTTTGTGTATAAGCAATTACTTATTTCATTAGGTATTTCTGCTCAGGCAGGAGCTAATCTGGGGGTTGGATTTAGGTACTATTAAAAAATATCTTGACAGCGTGTAAAACACTGCACCCCTCATGGCAGTGAAGATGATATTAACGCAGGAATGATAGCTATAGTTCTTCGTGAACTATCTGATGAGGTAACTAAAGATTTGTTTCAATCCTAAATAATCAAAGAGCAGGCATCAAAACCTGCTCTTTTTTTTGCTTAAAATTATCTAAACTGCAATTTAATTTCTCAATCTTAGAACTAAAGGCGTATTCAATACGCCCCTACATTCTCAATTCTCAATTCTAAATTCTCAATTCCTGAAGTGTCATTTTCACTGCCAATTCTAAGAAAGGGCTAGGTTTTCTTCCGTGTTTTTTCATATTGATAGCAATAGCCCAAGCAGTTTGGGTTATTTTTTTATCTATCAAGTCTTGTTTCTTGGGTCTTTTACTTCTTTTCATGCTTTGAGCTTTAGACCAGGCACTTTTTATCTCATTTTTTACTATTCCCTTCTTGCGAACCCATTCTTTAATCTTATCAACTGGGGGCATATGGGGCTTGATTCCTTCATGTAGGTACTTAGGATATTTGGTAGAACCTGAGAGTTTCCCACCTTCAGCAACATATACCAGAATATAGGTTTCAGTATCAGACACCACAGTTTTAGTCTGGATAGAGTTCTTTAAATGCCCTGTAACGACCATTTTCTCACTTTCTACGATGTTTATTGCCCTTGTCCTTATCTTGTCAGCAATTAAACCTAATTCTTCTTTTAAATGCCTTTTTACGCTTTCCATGTGTTTCTCCTTTAATTTATCGCCCGAAGTCCCTTGCCTAGGCCTGAGGGACTCCGGTCTTCTCACTCACTATATATCAATAAAAGGCAAAAATCCTTCTCGTTCATTTATGATGTCATAGATAATCAGATTAGCTTCTTTGAGATAAAAGTCTTGTCTTCTCATCACATCAGCATCAGAAATTAAATGTTGAGCAGATTCACCTGTCCCCACTTGTTTAAAGACTCCTTTATTGCCTGCTATATAAGATATACGAGGTATCAGGTAATATGCAGTTAAATACTTAAGAGCCTTGGTTATAGCATTATCTCCTGTATCTTCTACACCCTTGCGGCCGATGTATTCATAAGCATCATTTATAGCATTCTCAATCACATCGTTATTTACATCTGTAATGTTCATAAATGTTTTAATCTGGTCTGCAGTAATCATAAAAGCTCCTCAAAGTGTAAGGTTTCTGTAGTTAAATTAAAGAGGGTGGCCTTGTACTCACTTCCGTTTATAACAAGGGGTGGTGATGTTTCAAGAGAGACAAATAAGTCAGCATCAAACTGCTCAATTTTACTGAGCAATTCTAAGACAATTTGAGTATGATTTACACTAGTTTCATCTGTTTTAGTTACTATGGTAAGACTTACGTCCACCTGGTATCGGTTGAGGTTTAGAGATTCATTTTTCTTTTTAAAGACCTTTTCCAAGGAATACAGAGCCTTTCTATGGTAAGAGGCAATATCAGTATTAATATCTACTAAAGAAAGGCCTGTGCCTGCAATTAGCTCTTCTATCACATTCCATAAGGGGTAAATCATTAAGACCTCCTAAGCAAGCTGTCCACACTTGTATTTTCTTTGATATTATAGACTAGAGGGTTAATAGTGAAGTCTGGATTATTTCCAAAAATACCAGGATATTTCTTTGCCAGTCCTCCGAATTGCCCAGATAAGACTAATTGTTTTGGATGGATGGTAGTCTGGAAGAAGATCTCCATTTGCCCTTCAGTTTCTCCTGAACCTCCCATAGCAGTAGTATTAACCATAGAGAGTAAGCGGGGTGGTACTGCATGACAAGCAATGATGTTAGTAATACATTGTTGCTCCAACTGTAAGAAAGAAGCATCTTCTCTTTGCTGTAAAGCAGTCCATTTTCCTGACATTCCTTCTTTGTAAGGTATAACTAAAAGTTTATGAGCTCTTTCTTCTCCCTGGAACTTTTGTCTGAAGAAAGATTGAACATTATATTGAGCATTGGGTGAAATAGCTCCTCCCATTATCTCATAAACATAGTCTGGGATAGCGTTATTATCAAAAAATCTCTCATTATAAGTCTTAATCCTTTTAATAATCCTAATATCAGGGAGTATAGGAAGATAAGAAGGTGCACCATAAATTGTAGATAAAGGTGTAGCTTGTTTAAAATGAAATACTTCATCTTCTTTAAAATCAACACTTTCTCCGTTAACTGTTTGCCTGTAACCTGTTTTAATTTTTCTCATAGTTTGAGCAGGCAAGTGAAAGATTTGTCTTTTGCTTCCTACTTTAGGTAACTCCCAGTAAGCATTTCCATACATTTCATAATCCTTAATTGTTTTTAATAATAAAGTAATTGCTGAATCTGTTGGCGTTACTTCTTCCAGGATGTCCATAATTCTCTTATCAAAGCCCTTGCCCAGGATATTGATTGCTTTCTTTTCAATACACTCAGCATGATAAGGATTGATTGTATAAGCATCAGTGAGTTCATCCATTTCAAAAGGATAGTTGAACTCGTCGTCTTTTAAATCTAAAGCCTTACTTTTAGATGCTTGAGTATCATCAGATTTACTGATAATTACAAATGGTTCGTAGTTTAATTCATTACTATTCATATATTTCTCCTTTTATTCCCCTACATTCCTCACTAAACAACCATCACTCCATCAATCACTCTTTCAGAATGTCTTAAATCATAAAGCATAGCTAAAGACCAAAATTTATCTCCATGATGTTCAGTGCTTTCTGCATTATAGGAGAAGATGTTAGTACGGTTAGCAGATCTCTTTATTGATAAAATATGATTAAGCAGTGAAGGATCATTTGGTATTAATAGTTTCTTGTCTTCGAAGCCTCTTTTTAATCTTTTGGCAAGCCTTTCTTTAACAGCAGGAGCAAAGCTATATCCCTCAATTACATTAGGATAAAGGTAAGATAAATCTTCCCAGAGATTATAACCTATACCACCTCTATCTATAGCAAATCCATCTGCATCAGATTGTCTTATCAAGTTTATAAAAAACTCTTTCTGATAGGCAAAAGTCTCTCTCTTTAAGTCCTTTATATAATTAACAACCATTAACTTATCATCATTAATAAAGGCTCCTGTGATAGCAGTTTCATCTTTCTTTCTTCCAATATCAGCAGCATAAAACATTTTAGTGTCTTCAGGGGTTGGATGTTCGTTAACATAAAGACAGGGTTCTATCAGGTTGTAAGGAATATAAGAGTCTGTAGTATCTAATGGCAGGCATTCATAAGCTTGAGCAAATTCTTCAGGTGTAAAAAGACTTCTTAATTCATCAACATTAATATCAAGTCCTTCTTCTTTGGCTGTATGAATAGTGATTAAATGCTTAGAAAAAGCATCATTCTTATCCCATATTTCCCAAAACTTATCTATCCTACTCTTAGGAGTCGAGATTACTGTTACTCTTCCTTGAGCTGCTGTAATAGCAGGAATAATAGCTTTCCATACTTCCCTGTCCTGGATAATAAAAGCAAACTCATCTAAATATACATCACCTGCAAAACCTCTAGCAGTCATCCAATTAGTCGCCAAAGCTTTAATACTTTTACCATTGGGCATTAAGATTTCATGTTCAGTATCATTAAAAGCTTCTATTCCCATTGCTTTAAGATGACTTCTTACATGGTTCATCACAATAACAGCATTATCTTTAGAAGCTGAAACTATTAACTGGTCCTTGTTATTAATTAATGAACCAATAATCATCTCTAGGCCTGATAGAAAAGAAAATCCTATTTGTCTCGATTTATTAGCAATCCTATACCTGGATTTATCAGCTAAGAACTTCTTTTGATATATTCTTAAGTTCTTGATACAGTATTGCTGTATAGCAGTCCTGACAAAAGCAGGTACCTTATCTGTTGACCATATTTGCCCTTTTTTCATTTTTCTCCTTTAATCTATCCACGAATTACACTAATTACACTAAGAAATAGCCACCGAAAACACTGAAAACACCGAATATCTTAAATTCGTAAATTATTAAATTCTTAAATCTTCTCTGTGTTCTCTGTGTCTCTGTGGTAAAATCTTCTTTCTTCAATTCCTCACTCCTAATTCCTAACTCTTAGCTTGGTCCTGTCTACAACTTTCGGTATAGATGTATATATCTATACCAAAACATATTGACACCCTTTAAAAAAAGAGCAATTTTATCCATGTAATTAATTTTATTAAGGAGGCTTGAATGCCAAAATTAAAAGAGTTAGATGTCTCTTTTGTGTCATTGGTTAAGAACCCTGCCAATAAAAAGGATATCGTATTTAAAGCAGCTGATAAATACAATATCACTAAAATGGTTAAAGTGGTTAAAACTGATCCTAAAGGGCTTATCTATGGAACTGTCTATGAAGCTGACACTAAGGATTCACAAGGTGACTGGGCTGATATTGATACTATTAGAAAAGCTGCTCATGAATTTCTAATGAAAGGTAAAAATCTAAATGTTGATGAAGACCATAATGAAAAACCTTCAGGTGCTGCTATTGTCGAATCTTATGTTGATGACAAAGCTTGGAAGGTAACTATTAAGGCCGACCCGGAAAGCGAAACCTTTAAAAAAGTTATGAAAGGTGATTATGAAGGACTTTCTCTCATGGGAGTTGCTAAGAAAGTTGAAGAAGAACCACCTGCTAAAGAAGATGCTTTAGCAAAATCTATGGAAGAAATTAAACAATTAAAAGAACAGGTTGCTCAATTACAGAAAAGTATGGAAAGCCTACCTGGTACAAAGCAAATCGAATTCGATAAAGACGGTAATATCATAGCTAAAAAAAGCGATGATACCGAACTATTCTCTGAATTCAAAACCTTGGAGGTTTAAGAATGGCTAAACTTTTATCAAAAAAATCTGCTGACCGCTTCATTGAGATAATGGTAGAAAACTCTCCAGTTCTCAAGAAGATTTCCTTCGCAACTCTCTCTATGCCTGTTTGTGAATATCCTCTTTTGGGAATTAGCAGATATAAGACTCGCGGGATTGCCCGTAACTCTGTCGCATCTCTCGTAAATCCTACTGATGTAACAATTTCTTTCAACTGTAAAGAAGTTGTTTTACCTTTAGTTATTCCTGATTCTTATGCTGAAGATATGAATACTTCACAAGAAAAAATAGCTAATTATGTTGCTCGCGTTTTTGGCCTGGATATGCAATACCTTTTCTTAGCAGGTGATACTGCTAATGAAGGAACTGCTGATAAAGACCTTCTTGCAAAAACTCTTGATGGTTTGGTTAAGCAAGTAACTGCCAGTGGAAACACTGTTGATTATCCTGCTGATGCTACACCTTTAGACAAGCTTAAGCTCTTAATCAAGGCACTTCCCGATAACGCTTTGGCTGATCCTAAACTGGAAATCTGGATGGGTTCCTCTGATTACACTGACCTCTGGGATTCCATTGCCAATAACTCTGCTGATAAAGCACTCTTGATGAAAGATAACAAAATCTATTATAGAACTAAAGAAGTTGTCGAAATTCCTGAACTCTCTAAGATTATTGTTCTCAATCCTGAGCATGTTGCAGCTGGTATTGTTAGAGATATGACTATCGAAACTCAGCGTTATCCTGAAGCTCGTGGTAACAAAGTTGTTCTTTCTGCTCGTGTAGATATTCAACCTGTTACTGATCACATGGTTATTGAAGGTAGCCAATCAGCTTAAGGAGTTGATTATGCCTGTTTGTGAGCAACACGCACGACTTGAAGAAGATATTAAATATATCAAAAATAAACTTGATGGCAATGGTCGTCCAGGTGTCCTGGAACGGCTTAGCCGTCTGGAAACGAAATTAACAATCATAATCTGGCTTAATGGTTTTATGGCTTCTGCTGTGATTGGAAGCATTATTAAGTCTATAATTGGAGGATAATGTGGGCGAATTATTTAATCATCCTGCTGTTGTATCTGCTATTAGTGTAATCTTTACACTTTTTATTATGGGGGCTTTCTGGATTATTAAAAAGCAAAAACTTAACTTTGACTTCTTACTTCCAACAGTCACCACTATTATTGAAGCTATCTTTGCTAATGCTAAGGCAACTAATCCTGCTTTAGCTGCAAGACAAGAAGTAGAGACGCGACTGTCTCAAGAGGAATTAGCTAGACTCTCTAAACGCTTAGCTACCAACGACCCCGTCCAAACTATATATAATACTATAACAAATCCGGCCAGAGAGTCCGGGGAAAAAGATGCTTCTTCCTGGATAAGACAAATTGCAAGTGGCTTAGGTGCTTCTGCTATCTCTGGACTCGCAAAAGGATTGGCAAAGAAGTTGTTTTAGAGAAAATTATGATGAGACACATTAAAATTCAATGTAAAGAAATCGCTCGTAAGATGCTGATGAAACACGAAGGTCTAAGACTTAAACCTTATTCTTGCTCAGCAGGAAAACTAACAATTGGTTTTGGGCGAAATTTGGAAGACAAGGGAATCACTGAAGTTGAAGCACATAATCTACTTGATAATGATATTGATTCTCTTGTCTCTCAACTGATTAAAACTTATCCCTGGTTTAGGGAACTCAATGATGTGAGAAAGGCTGTTGTTATTGATATGGCCTTTAACTTAGGACTAGCAGGCTTCTCTGCTTTTAAAAAGACTATTGCTTACCTTACTCAGCATGATTACTCTAATGCTTCTCGCGAAATGCTTAACAGCAAGTGGGCTATGCAAGTGGGTTATCGTGCCAATGAGCTATCTAAGCTAATGGAGAATGGAGAATTGAGAAGTGAGAAATAACCGGGAACGCTGACATCTTGTCGGCACACTAAATATAAGGAGAAAATATGTTAACTAAAATAACAACTCTTACTTATGACTTGCTAACATCAGTTAATTCTGTATTTAGCAAACAATGTAGAGTTTATGTAGCAAAAGGTTCAATGGAAGAAGCTGATATACCTACAGACAAAGCATCACTTCAAGCACTCTATTCAGGTGTTGACGCTAAGTTTGTCTTTCTGGGTAACCTTTCTGAAAGTGGATCTAAAATTGGTTGGAAGCAAAACTCAATTGCAATTGACTTTGGTTCAATAAATACCAATACTGATATTACAGGAACACTAATTTCACTTATGTGCGATAAAAATATGCTTGGTTTCATCGAAACTCAAGTAGGAGAACATTCATTTCTTTTTATACCTGATAAAGGTGATGATACTATTCTCTGTGCTCTTTCTGGAGTAACAATGTCTCATGAAGGTGAGATTCCTGTAGTAGGAAAGAATGAAACAGCCAAAATAACCTTAAATCTAACTGCAAACGTTAATAAGGTTACTGATGCTGTTAAATTTAGCAATCTAGCATAGAGGTGAAATAATGAAAATGATAAGAATAAAGACCGGTAGTGAACTCCATGAGTTTTACGGAACTATTGATGTTACCCCTGAAATAAAGCATATGGTAGAAGAAGAATGTGTTTATAATACTGGTCTTTCTTATCGTTTTGGTAAGTATTTTGTTGATAAGATTCAGCTTAATCTGAGTATTTCAGCTGAGGACTACGAAAATCTCTACTATAAAGTTATGAACTTGAATGAGTGGATTATTGCCTGGGAAACCTTAAACGGCTACCAATGGAGAAAATCTCGTTCTCCTCTCCCATATCCCTCTAAAATTCGCTTTATTAACGATGCTGTTACCCTAAAAATTGAGTCTGAACCTTACACTATACCAATGCAAAACATGACTAATATTACTATGAATACTATCTGGAATGAATCTACTCCGGATAATACTATATGGAACTAGGAGTGAGGAGTGAATAGAACACAATGACACAGATTAAACAGATTTACACAGATAAGAAAGATTTAATAATTTCGGTGTATTCGGTGTTTTCGGTGGCTAATATTTTCTTATCTTAAGACTCTGTGTTAAGGAAATTTAAAAGAATATAAAAAAAGGAGAAAGTATGATAAATTTACCCGGTCCTGATACTACAGATTGGGGCACTCTCTATAACAGTGCTATTAATCAACTCGAAACTATGATTAATGCCAAAACAACAGAAATTTCATCTCTACAAACTCTTGTTAGCCAACTTCAAGCAGCTTTAAGCGAAATAGAAATGGATACGCAACATATAGATCACAATGGTACACCACTTTCTGATGTTGTCCATAATTTGGAAGGATCTTTTAACAATCCAATAACCCCAGGAACTAAAACCAAAATAACTTATGATGCTAAAGGTTTTGTGACAGGAGGTACTAACCTAACTGAAGGAGATATTCCTGCACTTTCAATATCTAAAATCATAGGGCTTGAGGATATAATTAACATGGTGTTAGTTGATATGGATAGAGTAGAAATATCTGCTTCTATTCGTAATACAAATGGTGGAATTAGAGTCTCATGTTTTACTAATCCTCCTGTACCAGTACAATCATGGTCTGTAATGTTGGAATGGAAAGGGTCAATTTTTTATGATGTCCGTTCTTCCTCAAGTGAAAGCTTTATCAATATGGGTAATTATCCAGAAATACCTGATGGCCAATTAGTTAATATTATGGTGGCAGCAATATCTGGAACCAGTATTAAAAAAAAGAACTATTCACATACTTATAATTATGTGGCAACTTCCATAGATTTAAGAGTAAAAGCTGTAGAACATGAACTCGCACCTCAAGCTCTCATGGACAGAATAGCTCAAGATGATAATATTCTGAATGAATTAGTTAACAAGCTTCAACACTCTGGCACATTAGTACAGCGTCTTAGTGAGGTTCTTGCCCGATGACAAAGACCTTAAGAGACCTCAATGTTTATGAGTGGATGCAAGGCAAAACTGTAGCCACTAAACGCATTGATATTAGCCTTGAATATAAAGCTCCTATCTACTCCCTTGTAGATAAAAAGGAAGAAATTAACATCTTCGATAAAAATATAATCACTGAATCTGATGACTTTCCTGCTACACCTGAACCAGGTCAAATTGTTAGAAAAAATGGAATAACATACATTTACCGCCCTTAATTCCCCTCTGCGGAGGGGTGCCTGTAAAGGCGGGGTGGTATAACAAGAAATAAGGAGAAAAAATTGAATTTAACCGAATATCTCGAACAAAAAAGACAAAGCTTAATAGCTACCAACAAGAACCTATCAGATGAAAAACTAAGAGTTGAAGGTGCCTGGTTAATCTTACAAGAGATTGAAGAGATAATAACAACCCCTAAATCCCCTAAAGGGGACTTTGAGGAAGAGAAACCCAAAACAAAGAAAACAAAGAGAGGTAAATAATGGCTTGGAAGAAAATAGTAGATTCATCATTTACTATTAATGGTAAGGCACTAGAAGGTCCAATTGAATTAACAAAAGAAGATGTTGGACTTAGTAATGTAGATAACCTTTCCAGAGAACAACTAATTGCAGGACTTACAGCTGATGATATTCCTGTAATTACTATAAGTAAAGTAACAGGTCTCCAAGGTGCATTAGATGCAAAAGTTCCTACTAGCAGAACTATTGCCGGTAAGCCCTTAACAGCTGATATATCTCTTGCTAAGGCTGATGTAGGACTGGCAAACGTAGAAAATAAATCACCTGAAGAACTTTCATCACTTATCAGAAGTCAAATTGTGGCTGATGATATACCACTACTTGAAATAACAAAAATAAATGGATTAGTTGATTTACATGTGTTTCTAGCCTCTGAAATTAGCTCTAAAGTGTCTAAAACCACTACCATTAATGGAAAGGCTTTAGATGCTAATATCTCTCTTGGCGGACAAGATATCATTAGGCCAGAGTCTTCTCTCCCTGCATCTGGTTCCCCTGGTGAAATGATTAGATTCTCAGGTAATACCTATATATGGAAGGCTTAATATGTGGGTAAAAGTAGCTGATAGAGAAGAAATTGCTAAGTTTGAGATTACGCCTCAAGCTAACAAAGTTACTAGTCTAATTGGTGAAACACCAGATAGTTTTATGGCCTCTGAAGATGATTTAGGCCTTATGCTTCTTTGCAAAGTTCCTCTTAAAATTTCCTCTTTGGATATCCAATTAGAAGATGATGCTGAAATTAACCTAGAGTGTTGGCAATATGAGGGACAGAACTCTCATTTAATCTTTTCTAAATCAGGCTTTACTGGTATTCTAGGTCTTAATACTATTCCTTGTGATATTATGCTTAGTCCTGGTAAATACTTTCTAAGAGTGATTAGTAGAGGTATCTTGCTTAAAAATACTACAAAAATCTCTACAAGTCATCACTTCCTGTCAGTTGTTGGAGGCTCAAGCGTAACAAATGACCTTATTCCTGATTATCAAGAACTTTTAAATCCTACTGTTTGGTTTGGTATTTATAATATCCAAATACAAGTAGCAAATAAATCCTTATATCTAGGTATAACTGATGATCTTCTAAATAATGATGATCTCATACTAGGAGCTTTTTATCACTGTATTAAAAGTGGCTCATTAACTATGTATGTCTTTGACGGTACTCAACAATATTCAAAATAACTGGGAATGTGGGCATCCTTGCCCGCATCTTAAAGGAGAAATAATGCAATATAAAACAAATATCAAGACTCTTAAAAGAGTATATGCAATTGCTAAAGAAGTAGGATTGGAAAACATTATCATGGGTTCCAATGAAGAAAAAGAAGTGAAATTTGACCTTAAAACCATCTTAAACGGTGTTTTCGAAAAGGGTTTAATCAACGAATTCTGTCAAACTGTTACAGGAGAGACTAAAGACTTCGAAGAAGTAAGCTTAACTGAAGTGGAGAGTGTCATACTGGGTTTTTTCGATGCTATCAAAGGGGACTTGCAAGAATCAAGATTACTAAAAGCAATGATAGTAACTCAACAGAAGAATCAGATAACCCCTTCTACGACATAAGCTTTGTCTTATGGCAAAACAATATTAACCCGGATAACTTAGAGATTGATGAAGCATTTCATTATTTGGAAAAGATTTAATTTACTTGTAGGGGCGTATTGCATACGCCCTTCCATTGGCGGTGTGGTTTCATTCCATCACCTTAAATATTTATCTATCGGATTACTTCCATCATCTGATAAGATAAACCAAATGATAAAAGCTATAGGTACTAAAAATACTAATATCGCGATTATAAGCCACATGGGTAACTCCTTTCTTCTCTGTGTCCTCTGTGTCTCTGTGGTGAGTTCTTCATTCCTGACTCTTAACTCCTAACTAAATAATAACCAAGTAGGTATAATATGCAAGATTTAAAATTAATGATAAGATTTAACTTCGACGGTAAGAACGAATTAGAAAAGATTATCGATGAAGTTGCTAAGAAACATAACCTGGAAGTAAAGAGTAATCTGGGTCAAGTAAAGGTGGATGTAGATAGTATTGGTAAAGGTTTTACTAATATAACCAATAAAATAACTACTGCTGTTACTAAATTTGGTTTCTTTACTCAAGGTCTTTCTCAGGCAGGTGTAATATTAAGAATGCTGGCTGATGAAACTGTTAACTTAGGTAGAGAACAAATAAGATCTGATAAATTAGTTGAAGGTGCTGTTAAAGCTACTGGTGCGGCCGCTGGATTTACTACTGCTGAACTTAAACGCATGGCAAACCAACTTCAAGATGATACTAACTTCGGTGATGAAAAGCTTCTTGCTAAAGTTACCTCTGTTTTACTCACCTTTAAACAAGTTCAAGGTGATGTATTCCGGGAAGCTCAATCTCTTATCCTGGATATGTCAGAAGCTCTTGACCAAGACCTCCAGCAAGCATCAATCCAAGTAGGTAAAGCCTTGCAAGACCCAATTCAAGGAGTTACTGCCCTTCGCCGTGTTGGTGTTCAACTATCTGAACAACAAGAACAGCAAATTAAAGACTTCATGGCTGTCAATAAAGTAGCTAAAGCTCAAAAAATTATCCTACAAGAACTAAATTCTCAGTTTGGAGGACAAGCTAAGAATGTCGCAGACCCTTTTATTCAGCTCAAAAACACTTTTGGAGATATTAAAGAAATTATTGGTATTGCCTTACTTCCTGGTCTTAATGCTATTGCCTCCTCTACCAAAAATTGGCTTGAATCTCTTAAACCTGCTACTTCTGAACTAGAAAAAGTTACTGATGAATCCCAAAACCAACAAGCTGAATTCTTTAGCTTAACCTCTGCCTATGAAACACTTCGCTTTAAACAAGGCGAAACCCTTGAATCTAGCACTGCCCTTAAAGATATTATCGATACTCTTAATTCTAAATATGGTGATTACCTAGGTAATATTGACCTGGCCACTACTAAATACCAAGACTTTAAAACTGCTGTTAGTAATGCGACTCTTGAACTACAAAAAGAGGCAATGACTAAAGCCTTTCTTGCTAAAAGACAAGATATTACTGATAAAATAACTGATGTGTCTGCTGACCTTGTTAATGATATAATGAAGAAAAGAAAAAAATTAGAGATTGCACAAAAACAACTCCAAAAAGCAATGGCAGAACAAAAAGTCGCAGAAACAAACTGGGAAGCAGACCAGGGTAATAATCCACAATTAGAAAGTGATCTAGAAGATGCAATATGGTGGACTGAACGAAAACAAAAACAATTAGAACAAGAACAAGAAGATTTTGACCAAGCTGTAGAAGATTTAAACAATAAAGCCAAAGCTAAACTAACCGGCTTAGAATTAGAACTTAGTTTATTCGATGACTCCTCAACTTCTTTATTAAAACAACTTCTCGGTGAAGAAGAAGATGATGATAAGGGCAAAGGTAAGGGTAAGGGAGGAAATACTGTTATTGCTAACCCAGATGAAATAGATAAACAACTACAAGCCCTTAAAGATAGCTTCAAAACCAAACAGCAACTTCTTACTGATAACTACAATGCTCAAACAGAGCTTATCAATAAGAACGTCGCTGATGAAACAGAAAGGACTAACCTCTTAACAGCTTTAGATGAAAAATATGCTAATGATTCCAAAGCTCTTAAACACCAGGAATTTCAAGAAGAGCTTGCTATTGCTGAGAATAAGAAACAACTGGGTATTCTTACCTACCAAGAACTTAAAACTACTGTAGATGAATACTATAACTGGGTTAAAGCTAATTATGATAAAGATTCTAAAGAATATGTCCAAGCCCTTAATATGAAACATAATGCAGACCTTCGTTATGGCCAAGAAACTAAAAAACTTAACGATAAGCTGCTTAAAGATACTAAAGATACCTGGCAAACTGCTCTGAAAATGTTTGACTTAGACTTAATACCTTACCAACAGCTTCAAACTGCCTACCAGAACTATAAAAACATGCTTCAATCTACTTCTGAAGATGCTGATCTAACTGAAGACCAAATTAATAAGATTACCATAGCTGTTAAAGAACTCGATAACCAAATGGAGAAAATATCTCAAAATCAGAACTGGCTCTCTAAATGGGTTAATAACACTAACGAAGCTTTTGATGAAGTTAATGATCAGTCGTGGGGAGTTGCCGGCAATGTTGCCTCCTCCTGGGCTAATACCTTTACTAAAATACAAAAAGAAGGTATGGACTTTAAAAAAGATATGGAAGCCATCTGGAAAGGCTTAGCATATGCTGTTATAGAAGAGATAAACAGAATGATTGCCCGTTGGCTTGTGCTTATGGCTATTAAAGGGATTGGTAAGCTTTTTGGATTGGATTCAGTCTTCGGTATAGCAGTGAATAAAGCCGAAGGTGGTTATATCTCAGGACCAGGCGGACCAAAAGACGATGTTATCCCTGCCTGGCTATCTAACGGAGAGTTTGTAATCAATGCAGAAAAAACAGCCATTTTTAGACCTCTCTTAGAGTATCTTAACTATACTCCTATGGCTTCTCTTAAAACTAGCTTATCACTCCCTAAAGTTAATATGCCTGCTATTCCTAAAGTAGCTTACTCTTCAGGTGGATATGCTAATCACCCAGGATTTGACCTGTCTCGAATAGAAGAAAAATTAGATAAACTTGATAAATTAGAAAAAGTAATTAATGAACTGCAAGAACTTAAGAAAAAAGACTACACTGTCCAGGTTTCTACTAAATTTAGAGGTGTAGAGTTCGCTAAAGAAGTAAATAAAGCCCAATCACAATACCAAAGGATTATGAGATGAGAATAGATTTTATAGATAATAATACCGTCGTTGCCTCTACTGATAAACTTATTGATATCGACCTATCTTACTACGATAATGTCCTGGTCTCTAAACCTGTTGCCCCTGAAGTAAGATTTACCATAGCTTATAACCACCTCGATAACAACGACCCCTTTGTTACCTGGTGGAAAACTATCACTCAAGGCGAAATACCCGAAAATGTCTTTGCTGTTATCTACGACGGAAATGGTTATGAAGTCGCTTCTGGAGACCTCTTTGAATACGATGAAGACCTACAAAACTTCGCTCTCGAAATCCTTATTGTGCCAGGGTTTACTCAAATTCTTGATGAAGAGAAGAATAAATCTGGAGAAATTGTTAAGCCTATTACTCATGATGCATCTCTTAACTATATAACTGGCTTACTCAGAGAAGTATTTCTTAATATGTGGAACAAATTGAATATTCCTTATTCTTGCATTTTAAATGATCCTACTCCAAACGGTGTCATCTGGATGGATTTTATTGATGTTGCTAACATTATTCACTACTTTTGCCAATCCAGGCTATTATCTGGTAACGCGTACTTCCTGCGGATTAATTATGTATTAAATGGGACAAAAGCTAATTCTATCAATAGTTTGGGCTTCAGCAATCTCCTAAAATTATTTTATTCTAGAAAATCAAACTCTTTCTCTTCATGGAATCCTCAGCAAACTAAACAAGTTCAAGGTTTTGTTACTGGTACTTCATATAATGAACTTGATACAGATGATTTCTCTCCTTTATATAGACTTCGTGTATATGATTATGGTGGTGATGATGAAATAGGTGATTTAGACTCTCTATACAAAGCTAAGATACAACAAAAAGTTAATTCCTTAAAAGTAAGAAAAAATTATCATATCCAAGGAAATGTAGCTTTTACATGGCTTTACCCGGGAGACTCAATAAGCCTTAATGGACAAACTTATATCATCAAAGAAATTAATTACGATCCTGTATCATTAAATACTATATCTCACATGGGTTCAAATTTAAACCTAAAATTCTTCAATGCTGTATGTGTCAAAGGTAGTTAAACTGCAAAATAATTTCTAAATCTTAGAACTAAACTGCAAAATAATTTCTCATTAAGTGATTTACCACTGCAAAATAATTTCTAAATCTTAGAACTAAACTGCAAAATAATTTCTCATTCACTGCAATTTAATTTCAAAGTGCATAATTAAACAGTGCATGATAATAATATACATGATTTAACAATAATATAAATAAAACGATTTATTATATAATAATTTTAATTTAAATGCTTGCAACTTATTTGTTTAAAAATATTTTATTCCATTTCAATAATTATCTTCTTGACAGCTAAAAGATATTTTACTTAAATTACATTATAAAGATTAAGGAGTTTGAAATGAAAGTTTTTCTAAACATAATACTAATACTAGTTTTACTATTATCTATTGCTTGTAGTGCCAAGGTATCAGGACGTGAAGATGCTTTACAAAAGCTACAAGAGAAAAATTATGAGAAGACAATCTACTGGATGCCTATGGCTAATCAGAAGATTCAAATGGTCTATGATGAAGATGAAAGTAACCTCATGATAGTATCTTATATCACAATTGATAAATCTAAGTTAAATGATACTAGAGAGTTAAGTTTTATTCTTGATGAAGATACAAAGATGAAAGCTTTCACTATCAACCAGGAACCAAGACCTATAGATAGAATACTTCAGTACGATGAAAGCAATTTCAAAGAAAATCTTGAGTATGCTTTTGTTGAGAGAATGAGATTTTTTGCAAATTTATGGAAAATAACTCTTACAGAAGAAGACCTAGCTCAAGATGAAATTAACCTAATGATAAAATATACAATTTCCAATCAATCAGAAGATGACGCTTATGCTAAGAATAAAGAAGGCTTTACATTAAATGGTGAACTATGGTGGTATCCTTCAACTATGATTAATGGAGGTACTATTCAATTAGATTTAAGTATTAAGGATAATTATGAAGTTACTTCTTCTGGAAAATCTTTACCAGCAAAACGTGTAAGATCTTATAAATTCTATGACCATTTAGTTCAGAACCTTTTTGATAATCCGCTTTCACTTGAAGCAAAGAAAATAAAAGATTAGAAAATAATACTATGAAAATGCAAGAACTTGTTAAAAAAAATAGGTCAATTAGAAGATTTGATAATTCTTATAGAATTTCAGAAAATGACTTAAACTATTTGATTGATAATGCGACAAAGGTTGCATCTGCAGCCAACTTGCAGAATATAAGATATATCTATTCAAATAGCAAAAAGACTAATGATGAAATATTCCGTTGTTTAAACTGGGCTGGTTATCTAGAAGATTGGCCAGGTCCAGATATTGCCCAACGTCCTAGTGCTTATATAATTATGGTTATTAAGTCTTCGATAGAGAAGTATGCTCATTTTGATGCAGGAATTGCAGCTCAGACTATTAGCTTATCTGCTTGTGAGATGGGACTTGGTGCATGTTTAATAGCTTCAATCAACAAACCACTACTCAGCACTGTCTTAGAATTATCTGATGAAGATTATTCAATTCTCTTATGCATAGCTTTGGGGAAAGCAGACGAAAAGGTAGTTGTTGAATCAGCTGAAGCTGATAAAATTCAATATTGGAGAGATGATCAAGGCCTTCATCATGTGCCAAAATATGATAGACAACAAGTCACTTTAAAAAAATTTATTGAAAATGATTAGAATGAAATACTTTTCAAATTAATGTCTTTATGTAATGAGTGAGATAAATGGGATAACAATATTCTGTTTATCTCTTTTTTTGATTCATCATCAATAGTAAGCTCATTAATAATGTTGCCGACATTAGGAAGTTTTTGTAAAATAGCATAGGCTTTTTGAGAAATTATCCTGGTCTTATGATTTTGGGCACATTCTTCACAAATCAAATTATTATTATCCAGAGAGTAAAATATGGCTTCACCATAACTTCTCTTACACTCATTACACTTACTTATTTCCAAAGGAATTCCTAATATGTAATAATAACGGATTAAGAATCTCCAGAATATAGCAATATGGTTTTTCTTAAGACTTGGTATGTAATTCAGATAATTAAGCAGGAGCTTGAATAAAGCTAAATAATCTTCTTCAAGATAGGAATCAATTTTACAGAATAGCTCACAACCAGCACTCTGATACTTTATACTTTCATAGTTATTGACATCTGCTAAAGCCGTTATTAAATGGGCTCCTTTGAGACTATATATATCATTTTGAGGAACTTTACTCAGCTCTAGATTAAGGTAATTTAAGTTAGATATAGTGCCAGTTAAGTTACTTTTTTTGTTATTTAAACCTTTTACAGAACATTGGATTACTCCCAAATCAGGTGTGATAAATTTAAAAATAGCATGACTATTCTTGTATTTAATTACTCTGAGAACAATCCCTTCACAAGTAATATTAGCCTGTTTATTCACCTTTTATTCCTAAGATTTTCATGGCTTCTCTAAAGTCTATCGGATTAACATAAAGAGTCTTTTGATTTTTATAGGTAACATAACCAGGAGCAGAACCACGAGGTTTTCTCACAAATCTAATCTGAGTATAATCAACTGGAACATTTTCTGATTTCTTGGCTTTACTATAATAGGCTGCTAATTGGCAACATATAATTCTATATTGATCAGGAAGTTGCTTGTTGGCATAGTTTCTTAAGACAACATGAGTACCCTGAAAGACTCTAGTATGAAACCACCAGTCTCTCCCTTTAGCTACCCGACAGGTAAGCAGATCGTTCTCACTGGAAGACCTACCAATATAAATTTCCCAATTATCATCTATTTTTATTCTTCTAAACAAAATTTTGTTATCTGCTTGTCGTTTGATATGCCTTTTTTGATTTGTTTCTTCCAGTAAATGAAGATAGCTTTCTTCCTCTCGAATATCTTCTATATCAGCAGAAATATCTTTAATCTCATGTTTTGTCTTTTCGATTTGCTCTGCTATTAATTTTTGACCAACTTTAGCCTTCTTATATTTCTTAAAATAATAATTGCTATTTTCCACCGGGCTTTTATCAGTCTGTAAAGGAATAGTAATAAGTGGGAAATTTTCTACATAATAGTTAGCTAGACTAATCTGATCCATGCCTTTGTCAATTTTGCTAATTGATGCTTTGAGAAGTTCTGCATAGTGTAACCATTTATCTTCATCTTGGGCAATGACTAACTCCTCTTCTTGTTTTTTAAGCTTCTTCTCTGCTTTTTTTAATTTCTGTTGTAAGTTACTAATTAGATTCTTTTTTAGATTAGCTATTTTCTTTGAGATTATTTCCTGGTAGTAAAGACTCTCAAAGAGAGAGTTGATATCACTAAAACCTTGGTTTTCATTCTCCTGTATTTTTCCCTTGTTAATTGAAAGCTTATAATGGACTTTATCCTCTTCTGGTTTGAAGTTATTAGCTGGAGGCATCCATTCCATCTTAGGAATGATTTGCCTTTGGTTATTATCTGCAAAGGAAAATTTTTTTAAAGAATCTATGATTATTAGTTTTTCCTCAAGCCTCTGGCAGAGAATAATATTCTCAAAATTAGCTGCTAACTCACAAACAAGGACATAACTTTTAGTCTCATTATAAATATCAGTCTTCTCAATATTGATGAGATAGATTCTATCACTGGCCATTAGCTCAATTGACTTGATTATTCCCTTGTTCAAAACCTGATTAAAAATGGTCAAGTTTCTATCTTCAGCCCAAGGTAGTAAGTCATTATCAGTGAAAAACATAAAGGAATTTCCCTGGTTTAAAGAAATCTGTAATCTATTTTTATTCTTAAAAAAAGTAAGTATGTATTGGTCATGGAATCGTTGCATGCTTTTAATTTCATAATCAATCAAACTTGCTCCATTCCATTCTTTAAGGTATTTATATTTCATATCATCTCCTAGAGAAGTACTAATTATAAAGCAAAAAAAATGTCAAATTATTTCTTGACATTAAGGCAATTCATATTATAGTATAGATTAGTTAAATTAATTATAAAAAAAGGAGAGAAAATGAAAGCTACAAACATCATTTTAATTGTATTAATTGTTGTTTCTGCTGGCTTAGCAGTTATGTTGGTATCAACATCAAACAAGCTTGGAAAACATGATTCTGTGGTTGCTGATTACGAAGAAAGAATTGCTGAGTTAGAAGCTACCCATAACAATATGTTAGATGAAAAAGACAACCTAATGCAAACAATAGCAGATTTACAACAAAAAGAAAAGAATTATTTAAGGGTCCAGGCACAATTATATGAGATAGCTGAAATTACTAAATCTAACAAAAAATCTCTAGCAAATGTTGAAATAGACCCTGATTATGCAACTAATCAGTCTCTTGAAACTTTAGAGAAAAATCAAAATGAACTCAAGAAATTGAGAAATGAAAGAGGGCTTTTATACTCAGAAATCAATTCTTTAAAGAAAAGTTTAAACTCTTCTAATGCTGATAAGGAAAAAATCCAAGCACAAATCGACAGATTACAAGCAGAAATTGATAGAACTGATGTAATGATAGCTAATTTAGAGCAATCAATTGCCCAAAGTCAAGATCTTATCGCTAAGCAAAAAGCTGAACTTAACACTATTTATTATGTAATTGGAAGTAAAGATCAACTAAGAGAAATGGGTGTTACTTCTAAGGAAGGTGGAGTTCTTTGGGGATTGCTTGGTGCAACTGAACAAGTTAGAAATGACTTTAACAAAGAAAACTTTACACCTATGAATCTTGCTGACAATGATGAAATTGAAATCAATGCTTATATTGATGATATTACTATTCATTCAAAACAGCTTAAATCTGCTTATGAACTAGTTGAAGTTAGTGATGATATGACTGTTCTAAAGGTTAAAGACCATGAACAATTTAGAGAAAACAAACACTTAGTTATAGAAATTAATTAAGATGAATTACTAATAAAATTAATGGGCTACTTGTTAAGTAGCCCAATTTTTTTATATTAAACCCCTTGCTTATTAGGGTCCCAGATATACTTGTGAATTTGAAGTTGAAATCTAACATTAAGTTTATCTTCAACAATCCAAGATACTAAAACATCTGCAGCAATTCTGTTGAAAACAGGGGAGAAGATAATCTTTCTACCAAGTAGATTATTAGTAAAAATAAAATCCTTACTCCATAAATAATCTTCATAGTCTGAAATAACAAATTTAAGCTCATCAGTCTCATTCATAATCTCTAAATTAGTCATGCAAAAACTATTCTTAGAACCACTATTAATAGTTTTAACATCAATAATCTTATGAACTCTTTGATCTATCTTCTCTAGGGATAATGAACCATTTGTTTCAAGTAAGACTTTATAACCATTGGTAAGAAGTGCATCAATCAATTGAGAAATTTCAGCTTGTAAGAGTGGTTCTCCTCCAGTAATTTCAACCAGCTTTATTGGATGGTATTTTCTTATATCATCTAAAATGTCTTCAATATTCATGGAGAAATTTGCCCTATAACTATACTGGGTATCGCAATAATTACATCTTAAATTACATTCAGCAAAACGGATAAATATGCAAGGGTAACCAATATAAGATGATTCACCTTGAATACTGCAAAATATTTCTATCAATTTAATCATTATTTCTTTTCTTTTTTATTATAAGTTGCTTGTATTTATTATTGTGGCAAGTAAGGGAAAGTTTTCTGATAATCAAGAAAACTATTTATGTAGTTGGTTAGTTTTTGGTAGTTACCAATCACAAATTTCTTTCTCTTTCCAACATTATAGAAAGAATAATCTTCTGCTTTATAGTCGAAGTTATCTAGAAACTCAAGATCCCCTAAAAGTGGTTTATTTTTATGTAGTAATAATTTAATGTTTTCTGATTTAGCATTTATTATATTCTCAAATGGCTGCTTATGGCATTTATCAATAACTAAAAGCTGAGAACTGGCATTTTCTAATGAACCATATTCTTTGGGCAGGTATAAAGCTTTAGCAGGTCTGCTAGTTACCATCTCAAAAATATCCTTGCTAGAAACTTGAGGAAAATGATCTCTCGAAAACTTCATTTCTGCAAAGAGGTTAATGCTACCTGAAAGAGTTGAATCTGTAGCAATTACTACATTAGCATTGTATTCTAGGCAAGCATCTATATCTAGGTGTGCACCTATTAGATTATCATTTGAGACAGGACACCAACAAATGCTTGCTCCAACTTGGGCAATCTCCTTTATCTCTTGTCTGGTTAAAGCAATTCCATGAATCATAAGTGTATTCTTTGCTAATAACCCTCTTGCTTTCAAATCTGAAAATTCATTAGCTGTAATCTCATCAGTACCTTCGCCAAGATGAACTATGAAAGGCATAGAACTCTTACTCTTAGCAAACTCTTCTTCAGCACTACCTCCTCCCCACCAATTACCTAAGGGAAGAGAATGGCACTGAGTATAATCTCTTATAACATTTATAGGAAATGAATCATAATAAATATCTGCTTGCTTAGGAGCATGATCTTGAACTGCTACTACTCCAGAAAATAGATTCTTATAAACTCCTAATTGGCACAAGACCATTTCCTTGTCTTTTGTTAGGATAAAAGAACCATCATTTTTCCAATACTTATTTCTATCTAAATAAGTAGGATGATCTTTCATTTGCTCAACCCAAATGTGAGAATTAGGAAATTTCTGGGGTGATATAGCAGGTGGGTACCAATTACCAACTAAATGGTCATGGGCATTAATTAATGCAGGATAGATGATTGCATTCTCGAATAATATATCTTTTTTACTTGCTTTGATATAGTCAGAATCAAGACTTACCCAAGCTTTATCTTGAATATTATCAGACGAGAATACAATCTTATCCGCAAAAAGTCTCATCTTAATCAGCTTTTTTCAAATTCTTTATCATTAGAGGGATAATCTCAAATAAATCACCAACAACTCCTAAATCAGCTACCTTAAAGATAGGAGCATCTGCATCTTTATTAATAGCAATAATATAATCAGATGAAGACATTCCTGCTAAATGCTGAATTGCTCCTGATATACCTACTGCTATATATATAGAAGGTTTTACTGTTTTACCTGTTTGACCTACTTGGTGAGGATAAGCTATCCATTCATTATCAACAGCAGCTCGAGAAGCACCTACCGCTCCACCTAGTAATCCAGCTAATTCTTCTAACATCTTGAAGTTCTCAGCATTTTTTAAGCCTCTACCACCAGCTACAATGATATTGGCATCTACTATATTGGCTAAATTGCCTTCTTCTTTTACCTTCTTAATGAACCTAGTTAATCTCTCACTAAGCTCAAGATTTAATGTCTCTTCTATAAGTTTACCTTTTCTAGAAGTATCCATCTTTAATGGATCCATAACCTTATAACGTACTGTTGCCATTTGAGGTCTATGGTTTGGTGTTTCAATTCTTGCCATGATGTTTCCACCAAAAGCGGGACGGGTCTGAATTAAATTGCTTGTTGCTGGATCTATCTTCAAACCTGTACAGTCTGCTGTAAGACCAGTATTCATAGCAGTAGCAACCCTAGGTAAGAAGGATCTTCCAGTATTAGTAGCTCCTGTTAGAATTATTTCAGGCTTATATTTCTTAATTAACCCTTGTAATGCTTCTGCATAAAGATCATCTGTAAAATCCTTCAATAAAGGATCATCTATTAATATAACTTCTTCTGCTCCATGATGATAAAGCTTATCAACTAAACCTTTAACCTCATGGCCAAATAAAATAGCAGATAATTTTGATTCTCTATCTTCTGCTAATTCCTTACCCTTACCTAAAAGTTCATAAACTACTGGGGCTATGTCATTGTCTTGCTGTTCTGCAAAAACCCATACCCCTTTATAATCATCTTTATTTATATTTGTTTGGGCAGCTTTTCTAATTAAAATTGCTTCAAAAGGACATGCAGAAACACAAGCTCCACATAGTACACATTTATCAGCATTAATCTCTGCTACTTTATCAGTAATCGTGATTGCTCCGTAGGCACAGGCTTTTAAACATTTACCACATCCTACACATTTTTCTCTAATTACTTCAATCATGTTTTCTCCATTATAATTTTATCTTATTACTTATGTATTATTTTTAATTCAGGATTTTTTAATATTTCTCCTCATAATCAACATTGTATGATTTTAGGAAATTAGGCAAGGATTTTTTTAACTTTTTTTAATTCATTATCCTTTGACAAGTTTTTAGGCACAAAAAAATGCTAATTTCTAAGCTTATTATATATATAAGGAATAAAAAGCTTCTTATTATCCCGAATGCGCTACTAGGTTTTTATGAATATAAGATTCTGCATTCTCCCCTAAAACCCTACTACACTATTTTGGATTATATTACTTCTCAGCTTATCTAAAAATCTGGGAACACCAGCATATCTGCCTGCCAAAACTGAGATAGCCAGCATCCCTGCTGGCATTTTCCTATTACTGGGAGCGCCAGCATCCCTGCAGGTATTTTCCTTTCTGCCAAGCACCCAAACTGCCATATCTTTACATTGCTAAAGCCCTACCCGCCTTTGGGTCGCGGGATTCCAGCCCGCGGTTACTCAGATAACAAGCGGTTACGGGATTGGGTCGCGGGATTCCAGCCCGCGGTTACTCAGAAGACAAGCGGTTACGGGATTGGGTCGCGGGATTCCAGCCCGCGGTTACTCAGATAACAAGCGGTTACGGGATTGGGCCGCGGGATTCCAGCCCGCGGTTACTCAGATAAAAAGTGGTAATGGGATTGGGTCGCGGGATTCCAGCCCGCGTTTACGCTGGTTGCAAGTGGTTACGGGATTGGGTCGCGGGATTCCAGCCCGCGGTTACGCAGAAGACAAGCGGTTACGGGATTGGGTCGCGGGATTCCAGCCCGCGTTTACGCTGGTGACAAGTGGTTACGGGATTGGGTCGCGGGATTCCAGCCCGCGTTTACGCTGGTGGCAAGTGGTTACGGGATTGGGTCGCGGGATTCCAGCCCGCGGTTACTCAGATAAAAAGTGGTAATGGGATTGGGTCGCGGGATTCCAGTCCGCGTTTACGCTGGTGGCAAGTGGTTACGGGATTGGGTCGCGGGATTCCAGCCCGCGGTTACTCAGATAACAAGCGGTTACGGGATTGGGTCGCGGGATTCCAGCCCGCGTTTACGCTGGTGGCAAGTGGTTACGGATCCTAGTCTGCCCACCAAAACTAGGAGCGCCAGCATCCCTGCTGGCATCTTCCTCACACTGGGAACGCCAGCATCCCTGCTGGCATTTTCTCTTCTGCTAGACTGAAAA
Source organism: Cloacimonadales bacterium (SeqCode) (assembly GCA_963663475.2). Taxonomy (GTDB): domain Bacteria; phylum Cloacimonadota; class Cloacimonadia; order Cloacimonadales; family JAFGVF01; genus JAEKNW01. The sequence goes on from CAXXJV010000001.1 coordinate 1,400,283, forward strand.
AAGACTTACTCACTCCCTCTCTTCTAAGCAAGATAATTTTCTATTATACCTAATAATAGAAAATATAAAAATACCCTTACCATCATCTATCCTTCCTTTACACTCTTTCGATGAAAAGCGGACTTTCATCGAAAGACTGTAAAGGAAGGATAGTGAAAGAAAGGGTAACAGAATACTAAAATTTATTCTCAACAGTTGAACAGCTTTGTCGGACGGTGGGCAAGAAAAAACTAGGAGAGCCAGCATTCCTTCTAGCATCTTCTTCTCTCACCTGGCACCAAAACTGCAAATTCCTACTTTGCTAAAGCCCTACCCGCCTTTGGGTCGCGGGATTCCAGCCCGCGTTTACGCTGGTGGCAAGTGGTTACGGATCCTAGTCTGCCCACCAAAACTAGGAGCGCCAGCATTCCTGCTGGCATTTTCTTTTCCTCACTCTTTTTCCTGTTTTTTCTCTCAGCATTAGCATTTCTCACTCACTCATTTTTAAAAAAGCAGACGAAAAACTGTTAATATCAAAAAAAATATCAGATAAAAATAACATAGCATATATGACCATTTTTCAGTAGCTAAAAAGACCAAAATGTCTATGCATTTATCAAGAAAAATTAAAAAAGATAAAAAAAGGTATTGACAAGAATACCCTCTCCAGTAGTTTGACGGAACCAATGCACGGGAATGAAAGTTCCAAAGCAAAGGAAATGATCTTTGAATAATTTTAAAAAGTTAAAAAGTTATAGAGTGAATGAATGAAGTAAACTTGCGAGAGACAGGAACACGATTTATTATAATAATGGAGAGTTTGATCCTGGCTCAGGACGAACGCTGGCGGCGTGGATTAGGCATGCAAGTCGGACGAGAAAGTCTCCTTCGGGAGATTAGTACAGTGGCGGACGGGTGAGTAACGCGTAGATATCTACCTTTAAGTTGGGGACAACTCAGGGAAACCTGAGCTAATACCGAATGTGGCTGCAAAGCTAAAGGGGGCCTTGGCTCCCGCTTAGAGATGAGTCTGCGTCCAATTAGCTAGATGGTGAGGTAATGGCTCACCATGGCGATGATTGGTAGGCGGCTTTAACGAGTGGTCGCCCACACTGGGATTGAGATACGGCCCAGACTCCTACGGGAGGCAGCAGTCGAGAATAGTCTACAATGGGGGAAACCCTGATAGTGCGACGCCGCGTGAACGAAGAAGCTTTTCGGAGTGTAAAGTTCTTTTCTGTATGAGCAATGCTTTATTGTTTAAGAGATAATAGAGAGAGATATTAGTACAGGAATAAGCCACGGCTAACTCCGTGCCAGCAGCCGCGGTAATACGGGGGTGGCAAGCGTTGTCCGGAATTACTAGGCGTAAAGGGCAGGTAGGCGGATATTCAAGTCAGGTGTTAAAGGCATCAGCTCAACTGGTGTACGGCATTTGAAACTGGATATCTAGAGTCAGGTAGAGGTAGATGGAATTCCTAGTGTAGCGGTGGAATGCGCAGAGATTAGGAAGAACACCAAAGGCGAAGGCAATCTACTGGGCCATGACTGACGCTAAACTGCGAAGGTGTGGGTATCAAACAGGATTAGATACCCTGGTAGTCCACACAGTAAACGATATACACTAGATGTCGGGGGTAATATCCTTCGGTGTCGTAGTTAACGCGATAAGTGTATCGCCTGGGGAGTACGATCGCAAGGTTGAAACTCAAAGGAATTGACGGGGGTCCGCACAAGCGGTGGAGCATGTGGTTTAATTCGATGCAACGCGAAGAACCTTACCTGGGCTTGACATACTCGGACGGCTTTAGAGATAGAGCTTTGCCCTTCGGGGAACCGGGATACAGGTGCTGCATGGCTGTCGTCAGCTCGTGCCGTGAGGTGTTGGGTTAAGTCCCGCAACGAGCGCAACCCTTATTTTTAGTTGCCATCATTAAGTTGGGCACTCTAAAGAGACTGCCATAGTAACAATATGGAGGAAGGTGGGGATGACGTCAAGTCATCATGGTCCTTATGTCCAGGGCTACACACGTGCTACAATGGTCGGTACAATGTGCTGCGAGACCGCGAGGTTAAGCGAATCACAAAAAGCCGATCACAGTTCGGATTATAGTCTGCAACTCGACTATATGAAGCTGGAATCGCTAGTAATCGCGTGTCAGCATAACGCGGTGAATACGTTCCCGGACCTTGTACACACCGCCCGTCAAGTCAGCCGAGTTGATTGCACCCGAAGGAGGTGGGCTAACCAGCAATGGGAGCAGCTTACGAAGGTGTGGTTAGCGAGGAGGACTAAGTCGTAACAAGGTAGCCGTACCGGAAGGTGCGGCTGGATCACCTCCTTTTAAAGGAGAAATAGTTTCTTGATAAGTTTACTTTTTCATTCTATAACAAAACATAAAATTTTACAGTAAATAGAGTGCAATAGAGTGTGTATAATTAATTTTTTGTAAGAGCAAAAGAGCACATGGTGGATGCCTAGGCACCAAATGGCGAAGAAGGACGTGGTTAACTGCGAAAATCCTCGGAGAGCTGTAAGCAAGCTTCGACCCGGGGGTATCCGAATGGGGCAACCCGGCACAAGTAATGTTGTGTCATCCGAAAGGAGGCTAACGAGGGGAACTGAAACATCTTAGTACCCTCAGGAAGAGAAAGTAAAAACGATTTCCTAAGTAGCGGCGAGCGAACGGGAAAGAGCCTAAACCGGTTGAATAATCGGGGTAGTGGGACTACAATATAGAGAAGTAAATGATAGACGAACCCATCTGGGAAGTTGGACCGAAGAAGGTGAAAGTCCTGTAGTTAAAATTGTTTACCATCTTAGTAGTATCCCGAGTAGGTCGGAACACGAGAAATTCCGATTGAATCAGCGAGGACCATCTCGTAAGGCTAAATACGTTTGGTGACCGATAGTGAAACAGTACCGTGAGGGAAAGGTGAAAAGGACCCCGGGAGGGGAGTGAAATAGAACCTGAAACCGTGTGTTTACAAGCAGTCAGAGCTTAATAGCGATGGCGTGCCTTTTGCATAATGAGCCAACGAGTTAATCTAATCAGCGAGGTTAAATATTACAGATATGGAGCCGAAGCGAAAGCGAGTATTAATAGTGCGATTAGTTGATTGGATTAGACCCGAAACCGGGTGATCTACCCATGTCCAGGTTGAAGGTGAGGTAACACTCACTGAAGGACCGAACCAACTGATGTTAAAAAATCAGTGGATGAGATGTGGGTAGGGGTGAAAGGCCAAACAAACCCGGAGATAGCTGGTTCTCTTCGAAACATATTTAGGTATGGCCTTAGATTAATTTATAGGAGGTAGAGCACTGAATGGGCTAGGGGACTCACCAGTTTACTGAACCCAACCAAACTCCGAATGCCTATAAATGATGTCTAGGAGACAGCCCGTGAGGGATAAGCTTCACGGACGAGAGGGAAAGAACCCAGACCACCGGCTAAGGTCCCCAATTTTATGCTAAGTGATTAAGGATGTTTAATTGCATAGACAGCCAGGATGTTGGCTTAGAAGCAGCCACCATTTAAAGAGTGCGTAATAGCTCACTGGTCGAGTGGTAATGCACCGAAGATGATCGGGACTAAAGTATAAAACCGAAGCCGTGGACCGCCACTCATTTATAAATTCTAAATTAATAGTTTAAAGTAGCTATATCTTTATCCAAACTCTTCATTTGAAGTATAAAAATACGTCTGCATTTGAGTTTGAATAAATCTATTAGCTATCTCTTTTAAAAAAAAAAAGAGACCAAAAATAAAGATTTACCTTCTTAAGATTTAGTAAGAATGATTAAATAATTAAATTATAAATTATTAAATTAAAGAGTAAATAAAAAGAGTTTATAAATGAGTGGCGGTGGTAGAAGAGCATTCTAAACAGCAACGAAGGTGTGATGTGAGTCATGCTGGAGCGTTTAGAAGAGACGATGTTGGCATGAGTAACGATAATGTGAGTGAGAAACTCACACGCCGCAAGTCCGAAGTTTCCTCAGTAAAGATAATCTTCTGAGGGTAAGCCGGCCCCTAAGGCGATGCCGAATGGCGCAGCTGATGGGAACCAGGTTAATAATCCTGGGCCTGAGATACAGAGTGATGGAGTGACGCAACTATGCAGCACAGACTACTGTTGGAATAGTAGTTGAGTCTATGTAGGAGAGAATACAGGCAAATCCGTATTTTCAATCCGAGGTAGAGGACGACAGCTTAGCTGATAAAGTGTGTTTATAAGGTTGCCAAGAAATAGCTTCTAAGCGATGAAGTATATCAGACCGTACTGCAAACCGACACAGGTGGACGAGGAGAGTATCCTCAGGCGTTCGAGAGAATTCTGGTTAAGGAACTAGGCAAAATGACCCCGTAACTTCGGGAGAAGGGGTGCTACATTAGTGTGAGTATGTGCAATACAGAGCATGAAGTAGCCGCAGTGAAGAGGCCCAAACGACTGTTTATCAAAAACACAGGTCTGTGCGAAGAAGTAATTCGAAGTATACAGACTGACACCTGCCCGGTGCTGGAAGGTTAAATGGAGAGGTTAGCTGTAAGGCGAAGCTTTGAAATGAAGCCCCAGTAAACGGCGGCCGTAACTATAACGGTCCTAAGGTAGCGAAATTCCTTGTCGGGTAAGTTCCGACCTGCACGAATGGTGTAACGATTTGGGCACTGTCTCAACCAGGAACTCGGTGAAATTGTAATAGCGGTGAAGATACCGCTTACCCGCGAAAGGACGGAAAGACCCCGTGAACCTTTACTGTATCTTGGCATTGTAACTTGGTTTAGTATGTGTAGGATAGGTGGGAGGCTTTGAGACATGGTCGCTAGATTGTGTGGAGCCGTTGTTGAAATACCACCCTTATTAAATTGATTTACTAACGATATGAAAACATATTGGACATTGCCAGGTGGGCAGTTTGACTGGGGCGGTCGCCTCCGAAAAAGTAACGGAGGCTTACCAAGGTTCCCTCAAGATGGTTGGTAATCATCTGCAGAGCATAAAGGTATAAGGGAGCTTGACTGCGAGACTGACGGGTCGAGCAGGTAGGAAACTAGGTCTTAGTGATCCGGCGGTTCTGAATGGAAGGGCCGTTGCTCAAAGGATAAAAGGTACTCCGGGGATAACAGGCTGATACCGCCCAAGAGTTCATATCGACGGCGGTGTTTGGCACCTCGATGTCGGCTCAACTCATCCTGGGGCTGAAGAAGGTCCCAAGGGTTCGGCTGTTCGCCGATTAAAGAGTTACGCGAGCTGGGTTCAGAACGTCGTGAGACAGTTCGGTCCCTATCCTTCGTGGGCGCAGGAGATTTGAGAGGATCTTCATTTAGTACGAGAGGACCGGTGTGGACGAACCTCTGGTGTATCGGTTGTGGCGCCAGCTGCATTGCCGAGTAGCTAAGTTCGGAATGGATAACCGCTGAAAGCATCTAAGCGGGAAGCCAACCTCAAGATTAGATCTCCCCTTAGAGTCATTGGAGACTACAATGTATATAGGTCACAGGTGTACGCATGGCAACATGTTCAGCCGAGTGATACTAATAACTCGATCGTCTTACTTAATATTTTTTATATACACTCTATTATCTCTTACTGTTTAACAACAGTAAGAGAAATGAAGAATTAATAATGAAAAATGAAAAATGAAAGAATATGAATCATTTTAAAATTAATTATTCAGGCACGACAAACTAAGTAAAATAAACATTTTTGACAGGGGTCAAAGATGGTGGTAATAGCAGTGAGGCTACACCTGTTCCCATTCCGAACACAGAAGTTAAGCTCACTCACGTCGATGATACTGCACTGGCAACGGTGTGGGAAAGTAGATAGCCGCCATCTTTGACCCCTGTTGTATTTCAACAGGGGACAAAGATGAACTACTTCAGGCTGGCCATCTTTGACCCCTGCTTTTTTTTAGTGAAAAATGAAGAATGAAAAGTGAAAAGTGACGGGAGTTGCTCACGGAGTAGCGACTTCCGACAACTTTTCTTTCTTTCACCCGAAGTCCCTTGCCTAGGGCTGAGGAACTCCGGTCTCCAATTGTAGATGGAAGTTTAAACTGGTACACAAATGGCAGTTTAATCTGGTACAGTTTTCAGGAGTAAAAAAGTAAAAATTCCTGGAGACAATATGAAAGGAGCCAAAGTGTATCATGCAATCAAGTCGTTAAGCAAAGCAGGTAATAGTGTAAGAGATATAGCCAAGCAGTTAAAAGTATCTAAAACAACTGTTTTACGCTATTTAAATGTACCTGATAATGAAGTAGAAGAGCTTTTAACAAAAGTTAGAAGACCGAGTGTTTTAGAAGTTCACAGAGAAGCAATAACTCAGAAAATATCATCAAATCCAAAGATGAGACTAAGCAAATTATACAAAATATTTAAGAGAGATTATGAAGATTTACAGATAAGTCAAAGAGGTTTTTTTAATTTTTCTAAAAGAATTAAAGAGAGCTTAGAACTACCAACAAAAAGATATTACAAAGTCGTAAGTTATAAGCCAGGGATTCAGATGCAAGTAGATCCTGGAGAATGTTATATTAAACTATCAAATAAAGAGCGGAAAAAGATATATTTTTGCGTGTTTAAATATTGCTATTCAAGAATGACTTTTGTGCATTTCCAGTTTAAGCCATATAATACAGATGATTTTATTAGTGCTCATAAAGAATGTTTTGAATATTACGGATATATACCAGAGACAATGATTTATGATCAAACAAAACTAGTAGTAATCAAAGAAATATATAGAGAGGTTACTTATAATAGTAAGTTTTTCCAATTTATGAACAATCTATCAATAAATCCATATTCTTGTGAGGGTTATGATCCTGAGAGTAAGGGATTAGTTGAAAGAGCAGTTAGAGAAGTAAAAGAAGATTTTCTTTATGGTGAAGTTTTTAGTGGTTTGTCAGAAGTAAGAGTTAGAGCAAAAGATTGGTTTGAAGAGGTTAATAATCGAATTCACAGTTCCTTAAATGAAACTCCACGCAATATGTTTAAAGAAGAAGAGAAGATCCTTAGATCCTATAATTTATATATCGAAGAACTTAGAAAAGTAGATAAAACAGGATTAATATCCTGGAAAAGAAATAAATATTCTGTACCTTATCTCTATCAGCAAAAGAGTGTATATGTAAGAGAGAATGGAACTTCTTTGGAAATATTAGATACTAAGAGTAGAAAAAAAGTTGCTTCTCACAGATTATCACAAGAAAAAAGAAGACCTATTATATCTCAATGTCATTATATCGATTATTCTCAAACAATTGAGAAATTAAAAGAAGAAATTAAGGCATTATTCCCCAATAAGATTAATATCTCCATTTTGCTAGATTCTCTTATTTCAAACAACAGCAAAAATCCAAGAGAGCAACTTTTAGCATTACTTAAATTTATTAATAATAATAAACATCTTAATTGGTCAATAATAATTTCCAAAGTTCTTAAATTAGAAGATATAAGAGCAACTAAAATTGAAAGTATAGTTAATGAAGAAAACAAAAAATACAAATTGCTAAACATCAAAAAGGCTAATTCATACAATCAAGAAAACACTAAAAAATCTTTAATTCAAAGAGATTTATCAATATATGATAGGATAATAAAATGATAGAAAATTTAAGGAAAAATTTATTAAGAATTAGATGCAGACATACAATTAATAATTTAGAATCATATTTAAAATATGCACAAGATAAAGAATTATCATATCTTAGTTTTTTATCTTATGTTATTGAAAATGAATGCAATAGCAGAAATCAGACATTGATATCTTTGCAATTAAGAAGGGCAAATTTCCCAATATTAAAGAATTTTGATGAGTTCGATTTTAAATATCAGCATTCAGTAACTAAAAGAATGATAACAGAGTGGAAGGAGTTTAATTGGATCGATAACAGAGAAAACAAAATATTAATGGGACCTCCAGGGGTTGGTAAGACGCATATATCTATTGCCTTGGGATATGAAGCTATTTTGAAAGGATACAAGGTAATATTTTACAATATGAATGAATTAATCGATGAAATGATTATAGCCAATAATGAAAATGATTTTAAAAAGTGGATATCTAAATTAGTAAAAAATGATTTAATCATTATTGATGAAATAGGATATTTACCTATTAAGGCAGTTAATGCAAGTTTATTCTTTAAGCTTGTTAATGAACTTTATGAATTCAGATCAGTCATAATAACCTCAAACAGACTTTTTCAAGAATGGGGAGAATCTTTTGGAGATAATGTTATCACTACAGCAATAGTCGACAGATTAGTCCATCATGCTGAAACTATCCTGATCGATGGAAATAGCTATCGAATGAAAGGAAAAATGTAGAAAAAAAATGTTTACAACAGTGTACCAGTTATGACTTCCAAAAGTGTACCAGTTTAAACTTCCATTGACACCAATTAAGCGACTTCCGACAAGTTTGCCCACGGCTGAGGAACTCGGTCTCCAATTCAGCCATTTCCGACAAGTTTCTTCGCCCGAAGTCCCTTGCCTAGGGCTGAGGAATTCCGGTCTCCAATTAAGCGACTTCCGACAAGTTTTTTCTTTCTTTCTTTCGCCCGAAGTCCCTTGCCTAAGGCTGAGGAACTCAGGTCTCCCACATGGCAGTTTAAATAAGTCAAAAATGGCATTTTAAAAGTGCCAAAACTTGTCAAGTACCAATATAGTGGAAACCTTTTTTATGTATCCTGAGGGGATAAGTCTTGAATCCCCAAAAGGGGATAAATAGTTTAGCCCAGGGTAAATTCCTGAAGGGAATGCAACCCTGGGTACTGGTGATGAAAAACAAAGCCTAACCCTGAAAGGGTTAAATAACATCATATATACCATAGACTTATTTTAATTCCAAATAATGCATTATTTATCATTTTATTAAACCCTTACAGGGTAATATCTTTGGGCTAGCCATCATAACCCAGGGTTGCGATACTTTCAGCATCTTACCCTGGGCTAAATTATTTTATCCCTTTCAGGGATTTTTGATGAATCAATATTCTAATGAAACATTCTCATTCTCCTATATTATTCCCACACCAGACTTGAACTTGAGCCTAATAAACACAAATTAACACTAATAATCAATATCTTAAAATCCTTAACATAGAGTTTTTAAGAGAAGGAAAAGAAGAAGGAAGTAAATTGCCACCGAAAACACTGAAAACACCGATATTAATGTCTCCCCGTCTTTGAGTAAAAGCTCTTTCATTTTTCACTTTTAGCGAAAAACTTTTTAAAAAAGTGACTATTTGAGGGAAAATGGACTCTATATATAAGTGAAGGGTATAAATATATTTTCAGGATTTAACCTCGATAATGCAGTAGCTTTTTGTTAATCGCTCAATATTATTCAGCAAAAGTAAGATCCATAATTTCTTCCAATATATATATTATATGCATTAAAATTCTATAACTATTTTTTCTAGAATAATCTGCACTCTTCATCAAAGTTCTACAGCATCTTAAGATTAAAATACATAATGACCCAAAAAAAGTAACCGCCTTAGTAACAACATTTTAAGGCTTTAAGGTTTGGATGAAGTATGACTAAAATTCAACTAGGCTAGCAGTCTATATATCCTTTTTTAGGAGTAAAAGCAAAAAAAATATTAGCAAACGAACTTTTTGTTTGACAGTTTTTATAAATAAATTATTTTGTCATTAATTAGCAGATAATTAAAAGGATTGCTAAAGAGGTGATATGAAAAAAAATGAAATAAGATTGAATGTTACTTTAAAGAACCTGATAGATGAATATATCTTGAATAACGAAGAGATATCTTCAAGAATCTTGTTTGAGAAGTATATGAATAATGTTAGCTCAGCCACTTTAAGAATTGATTTAAATAAATTAGAGCAATGTGGCTATATATGGCAACCTCATACTTCCGCTGGGAGGATTCCGACAGTGAAAGGATTCAAGAAGTATGTTGAGATGCTTGGAGATGATTTATCAGAGATAGCTTATCCTAGGTTAGAAAATTTAAGGGAGCTTTTAATAAATAATTATAAAGATACTCCTTTAGGCCTTCATTATATAATTCAGATCTTAGCACAGGAATCAGATCAACTTTCTTTCGTAGCAGAACCTGAAATATCAAATGGAACACTTTCCAACATCGAAGTCTTTAATATAGGCAAGAATAAATTATTATTTGTTGTTAGTTTAGATTCTGGTATGGATAAAACAGTAATTTTAAACTGTAAATATGACATCAATGAGCAACAGCTAAAGAAGTTAGTCAAATATGTGAGAGATGAGTATTTAGGTTTAAGAATCTATGATATCATAAATAAATACTTATCTGAAATGTTAGAAGAGAAAGATGAACCAGCTAGTTTATTAAATCTTTTCTTAACTGAGCTTCATAAAGCATTAGTTGAAATAAGTGGTTATTTCATTCATTTCGATGGCAACATGGCCTTTATAGAACAGCCTGAATTTGATAGTAAGGAGAATATTATGAAGTTTTTCAATATTATTCAAAGACAGGATTTATTAATTAATACAATGCAAGAAAATGATGATAATAATGAATATGAAGTTTTAATGGGAGATTCTTTAAACGATGGATTATGGCATGAGTTTGTTTTAATCTATGCTAAATATGAACTCTTTGATATTCCTGGATATTTAGGAATAATAAGTCCACTCCGAAATGATTATAGAAAGAACATTTCTATGGTTAGAGATATTGCTAAAACTATTACAGAGACTACTAGGAGAGGTAGGATTGTACCGAAGTTTTAACCCATGTAATGTTTTAGAAACTTATAAAGGGTAGAATATTCTTCAGTAAAATAATTTTAATAATATTGATTAAGGAGAAAAGAGATGGCAAAAAAGAAAGTTAAGAAAAAGAAAGAAGATAAAAAAATAATAAATAAGGATAGAGAAGCTAAAATGGTGGATGAAAAAGAGAAAAAGGCTAAAGATTTAGATTCTCAAATTGAGGATCAGGAAATCAGAGAAGAACAAGAACCTGAAGAAGTTGATAGGGAAAAACAGCTTGAAGATGATATAGCTCATTGGAAAGATAAATATGTTAGATCTATGGCTGAGTTTGAAAACTATCGCAAAAGAACCTTAAAAGAGAAATCAGATTGGATTAAGAGTTCAAATGAAAGTATCTTATTATCAATATGTGATATTATGGATAACTTTGAAAGAGCAATGAGTCAGATGAAAGAAAATCATCAAGATGATCCATTTATAAAAGGAATTATCCAGATAAAGCAACAGTTAGATAATCTTTTAGAAAAAGAACATGTTCAAAAGATTGAAACTGAAGGAAAGGATTTTAATCCTGCTTTACATGAAGCACTTGCACACATTCCTTCAGATTTAGAAGAAGATAAAATTGTAGCAGTTATTCAAAATGGCTACAAATTATATGATAAAGTTATAAGAACAGCAAGAGTAGCTGTTTCCAATGGACAAACAGTCCAAGCCCAAAACCCAGAAAATAATAAAAATAATGAATAAATGGAGGTAGAAAATGGGAAAAATAATAGGAATAGATTTAGGAACAACTAATTCATGTGTTGCAGTTGTTGAAGGTGGAAAACCAGTAGTTATTACAAATGCTGAAGGTTCAAGAACAACTCCTTCAGTAGTTGGTTTTACTAAAGATGGAAACAGAGTAATAGGTAAGTTAGCTAAAAACCAAGCAATTACAAATCCGCATAACACTGTTTATTCAATCAAGAGATTCATGGGTAGAGGATTTGATGAAGTTTCAAATGAAATTGCCCAAGTTCCTTATAAAGTAAAATCTGGAGTTAGAAATCAAGCTGCTGTACATGTAGATGTAGAGAATAAAGATTTTACACCTCAAGAAATTTCTGCCTTAATCTTAACTAAAATGAAAGAAACTGCTGAAGAATATCTAGGTGAGAAAATTACTGAAGCAGTAGTAACAGTACCTGCTTATTTCAATGATGCCCAACGTCAAGCAACGAAAGATGCAGGTAAGATTGCTGGATTAGATGTAAAGAGAATTATCAATGAACCTACTGCTGCAGCTTTAGCTTATGGTGTAGAAAATAAAAAAGAACAGAAAATTGCTGTATATGACCTTGGTGGCGGTACCTTCGATATTTCTATTTTAGATATTTCAGATGGTGTTGTAGAAGTTCTTTCAACTAATGGTGATACTCATCTTGGTGGAGATGATTTTGATAAAAGAGTAATTGACTGGATGCTTTCAGAATTCAAGAAACAAGAAGGCATTGATTTAGCAAGTGACGCAATGGCTATGCAAAGATTGAAAGAAGCTGCAGAAAAAGCAAAGATTGAATTATCAGGAACTCAATCAACTAATATTAATCTTCCATTTATCACAGCTGATGCTTCTGGTCCTAAGCACTTGAATCTAAACTTAAGTAGAAGCGAGTTTAATAGATTAGTGTCTGATCTTGTTGATAGATCACTTGAGCCTTGTAAAAAAGCTATGAAAGATGCAGGTATTTCAATTAGTGAAGTAAATGAAGTTCTTTTAGTTGGTGGATCAACTCGTATTCCAGCAGTGCAAGAAGCTGTTGAAGGATATTTTGGAAAGAAAGCTAACAAAAGTGTTAATCCAGATGAAGTTGTAGCTATTGGTGCTGCTATTCAAGGTGGTATCCTTGGTGGTGACTCTAATATGAATGATGTGCTTCTTCTTGATGTAACTCCACTTTCTTTAGGTATTGAAACTCTAGGTGGAATCTCAACAGTTCTTATCCCTAGAAATACTACTATCCCAACCAAGAAAAGTCAAGTATTCTCAACTGCAGTAGATAATCAACCTGCTGTTGACATCAGAGTTCTTCAAGGTGAAAGAAAGATGGCTAATGATAATAAGGTACTTGGTAATTTCCAATTGGTAGGTATTGCACCTGCTCCACGTGGAGTACCTCAAATCGAAGTTACCTTCGATATTGATGCTAATGGAATCATTAATGTAACTGCTGCTGATAAGGGTACAGGTAAAAAACATTCAATAAAGATTGACAGAGCAGGTACTCTTTCAGAAGATGATATCGAAAAAATGGTTAAAGATGCAGAGTTACACGCTGATGAAGATAAAAAGAAAGCTGAAAAAATTGTTGCCCGCAATGAATTAGATTCTGTTATCTTCTCAACTGAAAAAGCTATCAAAGATTATGGTGACAAAGTTTCTCCTGAAGATAAGAAACAAGCTGAAGATGCCGTAGCAGAAGCTAAAAAGGTACATGATAATGCAGACTTATCAGTTGAGGACTATACTAAAGCTAAAGAAGAATTAGCTCAAAAAGCTCAAAAGATAGGTGAAGCAATGTATGCTGATATGCAACAACAGCAAGGTGGACAAGGTGGAGTAAACCCTGAAGATTTCGCCCAACAACAACAGCAACAACAAGCTGATCAATCTGAAAAAGATGGACCTATGGATGCTGAATATGAAGTTGTTGATGACGACGAAGATGATAAATAAATAAATTATAGATTATTTCAGAGAAGGGTCTTATGATCCTTCTCTGATTTCAACAAATCATTAATGATGAATAATGATAAGAAAATTGATGGTTTGTTTATCAATATTCATTAAACCAAGAAAAGACTGTAGTCCTTTGAGAACAGCAGAAGATTCTTACTTGTATTGGTGTAATTAAAAAGTAGGTTCTTAAAGGTACTATAAGTTAATTTAGGTTAAAAAAGTGAGGAAAGATGGCAAAAAGAGATTATTATGAAGTTCTGGGAGTGGAAAAAAATGCTTCCGATTCTGAGATAAAAAAAGCTTATAGAAAATTAGCAATGAAATACCATCCTGATAAAGCAGGAGACGATAAAGAAGCAGAAGAAAAATTTAAAGAGGCCTCAGAAGCTTATGAGGTGCTAAGTGATAAAGATAAGAAAGCAAGGTATGATCAATATGGTCATGCAGGGCTAGAAGGAGCCTTTGGTCAAGGTGGTTTCTCTTGGAGTGATTTTACTCATGCTAGTGATTTCTCTGATTTATTTGGAGAAGGTGGATTCTCTAGTATCTTCGAACAATTCTTTGGAGGTTTCGGAGGTGGTAGCGGAAGAAGCAGAAGTCAGAGAAGAAATAGGGGTGAAGATCTCCAACTAGAAATTTCCATATCCTTAAAAGAAGTTAATGATGGTGCTGAAAAAAAATTAAAAATAAAAATAAAAGATACTTGTGATAGCTGTAATGGTTCAGGTTCAGCAGATGGTTCATCTGAAACTTGTCCACAATGTAATGGCCAAGGTCAAGTAAGACAGGTAAGGCAATCACTTTTTGGTCAAATCCAAACTGTGGGAGAGTGTCCTACTTGCCATGGAAAAGGTAAAATAATCAAGAACAAGTGTAGTAAATGTAATGGATCAGGTAGAGTTGATACATTTAAAGAGATTAAGATAAAAATACCTGCTGGAATTGATGACGGACAATATTTCCGTCTAAGAGGTCAAGGTAATGTTGGACTAAACAATGGGGAAAGAGGTGATATAATAGTTTTAGTACATGTCAAGGAACATGACCTGTTCGAGCGTGAAGGAGCAAACCTAATACTTGAATACCCAATATCTTTCTCACAAGCTGCTCTTGGTGATGAAGTGAAAGTTCCAACTATCAATGGAAAAATTAAACTTAAAGTACCTGAAGGTACTCAATCTGGAAAGGTATTGAGATTACGTGGACAGGGATTACCTCATGTTAATTCTACCTATAAAGGTGATTTGTATATTAAATTGATGGTAATTACCCCTACCAAACTTTCCTCAAAGGAAAGAGAATTACTCAAAGAACTACAAGCTTTCGATAGTGAAAAAAAACTTAAACCAGGGAAAGGCTTCTTTGATAAACTAAAAGAATTCTTATTCTAGTAATAATTTGATACCCTTGCCCAGTTCTTATATTGGCAAGGGTCTCTTTTTCAAACAAGCTAAGGATATATTATGCCATGTTTTTATGCAGCCAACTTAACCAAGCAAAGCAAGCTGATTGAAATATCTGCCTCTGAACACCACCATATTACAAGAGTATTTAGATTTACTGAAGGTAAAGAAATTTTCCTTAATTCTGGTAAAGGTGTTTATGCAAAAGCTCTGATAAAAGAGATAAGTAAAAAACATTTGACTTGTCAGATCTTAGATTTTATTCCTAAAGAAAAATATCAGCCGGATATTGCTCTTGCTTTCTCTCTACTTAGAAATAAAAATGACCATCTGCTTGTGGAAAAGCTTACTGAGCTGGGAGTGGCTGAATTATTCCCCTTTGAATCAGATTATTCTGTTAGAAAGGCATCCAATAATACAATTGAAAAGTTCAATATAAGTGCAATTGAAGCAATAAAACAGTGTGATAATGGATATTTACCTCTGATCAATCAAGTTAAGAAGCTGAAAAATCAGATTGAAGAAATTCAAAATAAAGGTTATGAAATTCTAATTGCTTCTGAAAAAGAAAAAAAAATTAGCCTAAAAGATATAGTGACAAAAGAGAATCTAAAACCTATCTGCATTCTTATCGGGCCAGAAGGTGGCTTTTCTCAAGAAGAATTTGACTATTTTGCTGAAAAGAACTTCAAACAATACAAGCTAGGGTTAAATATTTTAAGGGCTGAAACTGCAGGAATTTGTGCTGTTTCACAAGTAATCAATATATTACTTTAAGGTATTTAAGTTTCTTACTTTTCCTAAAAGGGCAGCTAGTGTGGGGTAGATGTCCATATTCTCAACTACTACATTATCTGGTACTTCCAGCTTTTTAGGAGTAAAATTCCAGATTCCTTGAATTCCTGCTGCTATCATTTCGTTAGTTAGTTTTTGTGAATTTTTGGCTGGAGTAGTTAAGATTGCTATCTTAACTTCTAAAATTTCTATTACATCTTTCAGTTTTTCAATTGGATAGATTTTTATATTGTTAATTCGCTTATCTACCTTCTCTGGGTCATTATCAAAGGCAGCTACTATTTGCAGGCCAGATTGGGCAAAACCTTCATAATTTAATAAGGCATTTCCCATGTTTCCAACACCTACTAAGCAGGCATCTGTAAGATTATCCCAATCAAGAAACTCTATACAAGCTTTAAGCAATGAATCAACTTGATGTCCGCGTTTAGGAATACCACGAACTCCTGTTAATGCTAGATCTTTTCTTATCTGGGTATGATGAATATCTAAAAAACGAGATAACTCTGATGCAGAAGTATATTCTTGACCTTTTCTCTGCATGGAGCGTAATATATATATATATTTTGGAAATCTTCTTAATGTTAAATCTGAAATTTCTTGAGACATAAGTTGAGTACTCCTTTTGTTAATTATAAGAATTATATATCGATATTATATGTCAAGAACTTTTTTAAACTTTTACTCAAAGAATAATCACTCTTGTCTTTAGTTCTACTGATTATTTATCACAAATAGCCTAGTAGACCGTTAATGAATAGTGCTGAAGAAGATGTAGCTATTTTCAAAGACCTACTGAATTATTTGGACTGATATAGAAACTAAGATAAAAACCTATATGCCAAAATGGCATATAGGTAACTAACAAGAGAGATTTATTCGAATTAACTCATTGGAGATAAACTTTTACGATATATATCTCTGATTATATCGTCGCTTGCTTCAATAGGAGCAATAGCGATTAATCCACCCAATGAAGGAGTTTCTTTTACTAATTGAACAAGTTTATCAAGATTATCTTCACTAAAGCCTTCATCAGAAAGTTTTTGAGTTACTCCCATTGAGAATAACCATTCTTCAACACCTTTGGCTAATTCATGAGCTTCCTCAGCTTTACCTTCTAAGTTTGGAACAATAGGCCTATATATATCAGCTAAGACTTCTGGGCATGCTGGATAAATTGTTTCCAAAACTGCTGGAAGTATCATTGCTAAGCCTAAGCCATGAGCTAAGTCTGGTTTTAAGGCACTTAGTGGGTGTTCAAGCGCATGGGTAAAGTGGAGTAAACCATTATCAAAAGATATTCCGCCTAAAGCTGAAGCATAAGTTAAGAAATAACGAGCTTCCATATTAGTAAGATCTTCTTTTATAACAGGAAGGTATTTATGAACTAATCTAATTGTTTCTTGTGCAGTTAAAATTGAGTATGGACTTGCAACTTTTGTAGTAGCAGATTCTGTTACGTGATTAAGTGCATCAATGGAAACATAGAGAGTTTGATGAAGTGGTAAATCTTTCATTAAACCTGGATCATCAATAGCCCAAGTTGGATAAATACAATCGTAAGCTATTGCTGGCTTATAGTCTTTAGCAGTGATAGTAACAACAGCAAATCTGTTTACTTCTGTACCAGTTCCATGGGTTGTGTTTATTGCTAAAATTGGAGCAGCTTTACTTGGTGTAAATACTGCTTCATATAGCTCAGCACAGGTGTTTGAAGGATATTCCATCATAATTGCTACACTTTTAGCTGTATCAATTGGAGAACCACCACCAATACCTATCACAGCTTGTGCACCGAAATCTAAGGCTAGTTTTGTTGCTTCATCTACAGCTGTATCTGTTGGGTTAGGAGTGACTTTAGCGAAATTAATATATTCAATGTTATGTTCTTTTAATGACTTTTCAATAACATCCCAAGCTCCACAAGTTTTGTATGAGCTTCTACCTGAAATTACGATAACTTTATTAATTCCTCTAGCTATCATTTCATCTGCAATAGTGTCAATTTTGTTAATAGCTCCAACACCAAAATAGTCTTTAACGGCTGTTCTGAGTTCAAACACGGCATTGATATCAGTCTTTTTTTCGTACATTTTGCACTCCTTTTTATCTTTTAATATTATTTAATCAATATCTATATATCGAAAAAACTAAGTTATAGAATTTCTGTCAAGAAAAATAATTGCATAAAATACATTTATTTAAGGGGATATATCAGAAAAGCTTTAGTTAAGCACTTTCATAAGATAAATATAAAAGAATAATTATATATCGATATAAGAATATGAGTTAGTAAATACAGTAAATAATCTATTGACTAATTAAAATCAGATAATATTTTGATAAAATGAAAATAAATTATTTAGATGAGTATATTAATATAAGAGTAGATGAGCTAGAAATCCCTATTCAAATCAAGAGGTTTTCTTCTTCTAGAGGGTTAAAAATCCTAGGTAAGGGTAAGAATATCAGAGTTACTGTACCGATGAATTTATCTCAGGCGAGGATTGCTGAAATACTAAGACCTTACTTCGGACATATAAAAAAACTGTATATTGAAGGTTTAGCTCAAGAGAGTCAGCTTGAAGACAAGAAGAAAAATCTTGATTTAAAGGTATATCTAGAAGGGATAATAGTACCACTTCGTTATCTTAATGATGAAAGGCAAAGTCCAGGACTTCTTTTTGATGAAGATTGTCTTAATATTAATCTAGGGCCTGAAGCTTTAAATTATGAAAATGTTTATTATTATTTAGACAAGTTATTTGAAGTTTTAGCTAAGCAATACTTAACAGAGTCTTTTGATGAGATGTTAGAGTTTTTTTCATTAGCAGAAAAACCTAAGCTCATTCTGAAAAAGCTGAAGACACAGTGGGGAAACTGCAAGAAATCTGCAAGTAGGATAGTTTTAAATTCACATTTGATTAAAATACCTCCGACTTTAAGAGATTATGTAATATTTCATGAGATAAGTCATTTAATCCATGCAAACCATGGTCCTGGATTTTATCAGATTATAAATAGTGTTTTTCCTAATAGGGAAGAACTTGATCAAGAGTTAAAAAAATGGGCTTTTGTCTTAAGAGATAATTATGTAGAGGAGTATTTAGGATGAAGAATCCCACTAAGAAAGTTTGTGCTATTCATGATTTAGCAGGACTAGGTCATGTATCATTGAATGAAGTAATATCAATTTTAAGTTCCATGGGGCAGCAGGTAGTATCATTACCTACAGCAGTTTTATCATCAAACACAGCCTATAAAAACTATAGGTTTTTAGATTTAACAGATCAGATGCCAGGTTTTATAGAGCATTGGAAAGAGTTAGGAATAGTTTTTGATGCTATTTATAGTGGTTTTTTAGGTTCACCTCGCCAGATAGAGATAGTAAAAAACTTAATCAGGGATTTTAAGAATCCTAATATGTTTGTAGTTGTTGATCCTGTATTTGGAGATGATGGTGAATTATACTCTTCATTTGGTTTAGAGATGGTTGAGGAGATGCGGAAATTAATTGAAGTAGCTGATATTATCACGCCTAATATTACCG
This sequence comes from Cloacimonadales bacterium (SeqCode), assembly GCA_963663475.2. Lineage (GTDB taxonomy): Bacteria > Cloacimonadota > Cloacimonadia > Cloacimonadales > JAFGVF01 > JAEKNW01. The sequence goes on from CAXXJV010000001.1 coordinate 1,419,487, forward strand.
AAGCCTCCTTCATATTAAAAGAAGAATACCCCAGAACAATCTCGGTTGAAAAAGCTAAGCAATGGTGCAAACAATTAGCAGATAAAGGGCCTAAGGTTGTTGTACTGACAAGTCTTCCTGATGAATGTGTTAAAAATAGAACAGGAGTTATAGCTTATAATAGGGAAGAAAAGAGGTTCTGGAAAGTCTCATGTGATTATATTCCTGCAAGTTATCCAGGGACAGGAGATGCTTTTACTAGTGTTTTATTAGGTTCTTTGTTACAAGGAGATAGTTTACCTATAGCTTTAGATAGGGCTGTTCAATTTATCTCTATAGGAATTCGTTCCACCTATGGTTTCAAGCATGATATAAATGAAGGCATATTAGTAGAAAGAGTTTTAAATTATCTCAAAGCACCTATACCAATGAGTTCCTTCGAGGTATTGGATTAATTATGAAAAAGATTGTATTTACTGATTTAGATAGAACACTTTTTACACAAGACTCTCAGATATCTCAAAGGAATTATGATTCTTTAGTTAAACTCGGACAGGCAGGTATTATAAGAGTAATAGTGACAGGTAGGAATCTTTATTCTGCTCAATCTGTTTTGCCTTCAGATTTTCCCATAGATTATTTGGTGATATCTTCTGGGGCGGGAATAATAGATTTCAAGACACAAAAATTAATTACTAAAAATGAGATAGACAATAAATTAGTGAGGAGAGTTATCCTATTTTTGCAGGAATTAGATGTTGACTTTATGATTCATCATCCTATTCCTCAGAATCATTTTTTTCATTATTATAAAGCTACAAATCCTTGTCGAGATTCAGCTAAAAGAATCAACCATTATCAAGGATTTGCTTATGAGATAAAAGGAGAATATGACCAGAATGCAAGTCAATTATTGGCTATAGTTGAAGAAGACAAGGAAGATTTAGTAGAGCATGTCATAGAGAATTTACCAGATCTTTCCATAATTAGGGCTACTTCTCCCTTAGATCACAAATCAGTTTGGATAGAAATATTTCCTAAGGGAATTAATAAAGGATATGCTTGTAATAAATTATTAAGCGATTTAGGATTAGCTACAAGTCAGGCCCTAGCAATTGGTAATGATTATAATGATATCGCTATGTTAGAGTCATTTACAGATTCATATGTAGTTGGAAATGCTCCTCAGATTATGAAGGATATTTATAAACTAGTAGCTAGAGATAGAGATGATGGTTTTACAGAAATGCTAAGCAAACATTTTAATTTTATAAAGTGAGGTAAGGATGAAAATAAGAGAGTTAAGCAGTGAGTTAGCAAAAATAATGCCTACTAATATTGCTTTTGAATGGGATAATGTTGGTCTTTTAATTGGGGATGGACAGAATCAAGTCAAGAAGGTTCTGTTAACTTTAGATGTTACAGAAAATGCTGTAAAGAAAGCCATTGAACAAGATTGCAATTTAATAATATCTCATCATCCAATTATTTTTGGTAAGCTATCTTCTTTAAATAATCCTTTACATCTTAAATTAATCAGAGCAAATATTGATGTGATATCTATGCATACTAATTTAGATTCAATAGCAAGTGGAGTAAACAGAATTTTATCTGAGAGGTTAAACTTAAAGAATCTTAGATTTATAAGTTCTGAGGGGGGAAATAAGGTATATTGGGTAAAAGTATTTGTTCCCGTATCCCACTCCGAGATTCTCCAACAAGAGATTATCAATGCAGGAGGAGGGCTTTATGAAAAGTATGATTCTTGCATGGTAAGTAAGGAAGTCAGGGGCTCATTTGTGGCTAAAGAAGGAGCTAAACCTCATATTGGTCAGATAGATAAAAGACAAGTGGTTGATGAAATTGAATTGCAATTTAGGGTAGATAAGGCGAATTTAAATCAGGTAATTACTCGTATAAAGTCTATTCATCCTTATGAAAGACCAGTTTACCATTTTTATGAAATTACAGATGATAATATAAATTATGGTTCAGGAATGGTGGGTGACTTAGATAGAGAATATTCCTTAGATGAATTTGCTAATCATGTTAAAGCTAGATTAAAAGCACCTTTTGTTAAATTATGGACTGCTGGTTTGGCAGATAAAAAAATTAAAAGAGTTTCTGTATGTGGAGGTTCAGGTTCATTTTTAATTAAGAGGGCTAGTGCAATTAGTGATCTTATTGTAACAGGTGATGTTACTTATCACACAATGCTAGATTCTCCTTTACCTATTGTAGATGCAGGTCATTTCTTTACTGAGAATCCAGTATTAGATTATCTAGGTGAATTACTTAAATCATTCAATATTGGCTATTGCCTTCTAAGTCAAGAAGAGCATGAGATCAAAAACCTCAGTATAAAGTAAGGATTAGTATATGAAAAGAATGTTTAAAATGGTGAATAAAATTCAGGACTATGAGTGGGGAACACAGGATTATATAGCTGAGTTAATAGCTCTTGAGAAAAAAGATGATAAGCCTTGGGCTGAACTTTGGATGAGCTCTCATGAAAAAGCACCATCTTACCTTCCAGAGCTTGATATGACTTTGGATAAAGCTATAGCCAGGAATCCCCAATACTTCCTTGGTAAGGAGACTGCTGAAGAATATAATATGAAGTTACCTTATCTTTTTAAAGTGCTTAGTTCAAGTAAAGCTTTGTCTATCCAAGCCCACCCGAATTTAGATCAAGCTAAGACTGGTTATAAAAAAGAGAATGAACATGGAATTGCTTTGGGTGATTATAAGCGCAACTATAAAGACGATAATCATAAACCGGAATTAATTTGTGCTTTAACTGATTTTCATGCTATGTGTGGCTTTAGACCAAGCTGGGAAACAATTAATTATTTCTCTGAGTTAGATTTACCTTCTATTTTTGAAAATTTTTATCAGTTTAAAAAGCTGGGTGATTCTGTTAGCTGGGCAAAGCTATTTAATGAAATCTTACGGGTATCAGGAGATAAAAAGCAAGCAATTCTTGAGAGAGTAAGAAAAAACCTGTCTTCATTAACTGATCAATATACTAGTAGTTGGTTAGCTAAATTATTAGATTTTTATCCTAATGATATTGGTGCTATCTCTCCTCTTTTCTTAAACACTTTTATGCTGAAACCAGGTCAGGCTATTTTTCTAGAAGCTGGTCTTCTTCATGCTTACTTGCAAGGAAGTGGAATCGAGATAATGGCAAATTCAGATAATGTACTAAGAGGTGGACTTACTCCTAAGAATATTGATGTAGATGAATTAACTTCAATATTAAAATGGGATATGAAGAAAGCAGATATCCAAAATTATCCTAGTGAGCAAGAATTAATCAATTATGAAATACCCATTAGCGAGTTTAGTTTGAGAAAACTTAATTTACATGGGATTTACAAGCTTGTAAATGGAAAACCAACCATGCTCTTACTTGTCTCAGGCAACTTAGTTGCTAAAACTGCTTCTGAAATACTAAGAGTTGAAAAAGGAGAATCAATATTTCTCACTGGTCAAGCTAAAGATGTTGAATTATCTGGACAAGCTTTGGTATTTATAGCATCAACTGGAACTAACTAAAAACTATTCAAATAAAAAAAAGAGGACTTAGCTAGCTAAGTCCTCTAGTTTTTTAAATAATTCTTTATCAAAATCTCACTTCTGAGCGAGATAAACAAATTCTAAATTAATATCTGTTTGTTCTGCGTCTTGGTCTTTCTTCTCTAGGACGAGCTTCATTAACTTTGATGCCTCTTCCCATTATTTCTTTGTCATTTAAACTGTCGATAGCTTCTTGACCAGCTGCATTGTCAGCCATTTCAACGAAACCAAAACCTTTAGGACGACCAGTTTCTCTGTCTTCAATAATTTTAACTGAAGTAACTTCACCAAATTCCGCAAATAATTCTCTTAATTCTTCTTGTGTCATAGTATATGACAAGTTTCCAACGTAAATATTCATTAATTCCTCACATTCTAACTTCTTATACAGAAGTCTATTTGACCTAAAAATATAAAAGTGTAATTTACTGTCAATCTTTATTTTATTTATTTTCTGTAAATTGATAAAAATGTGAGTAAAAAGTTGGCGATAGGTGGTATTAATCATATGTTAGACACAAGTCTAAGGAATTAGAGAAAAACAAAAAATATATTTTCTTAAGGAGGTTTAATACTTGTTTTTAAATTAATATACTTCTTAATCTCCAAAATTTAATCAAGATGGCACTTATAGCAAAAAGGATATTGATAGAGATGTTTCTTGACATAATAGACCCAATATTTGGAATGGTCTAGTAACTGGTTCACAAATGTGCTAAGATGGAATTCGGTGAAAAACCGAAACAGCCCCCGCTACTGTAATTAGGAACGAAATAGTCGAGACCACTCTCTTTGGAGGGGAAGGTACTAGAGTAGGTAGCCTATTAGTCAGGAAACATGCCAGAGACAATACTATAAAATAACTTTCGGGTGGAAGGTTAGATTTATTACCCTTTGTAATACAATCTATAATTTTCATCTGGAGAAGTAAGGAGTTTGTACCTATGTGTAGTACTTTGGACTTTTCTGGATTTATGAAATCCAAATTCATGATTTTACTGTTACTTTTGAACCTTAGTTCATTGTTTTCTTTCTCATTTGACGATGTCCAGTTTTGGGCAGGTCAGGGTTCTTCTCAAGCAATTCTGGTTATTGATTGGCAAGATGATTATCCAGCTCTTGTTTGGGGTTACAGGTTTTCCTACATGACCTCAGGAGCTGATATGCTTAATGCAATTGCTGAAGCTGATGAGAGACTTTCTTTTAATGGTTCAAGTTTTGTTAATGATTTATCTTACATTGTTGAAGGGGTGAACCAGCATTCTGGAATGCATGGTGATCCTAATTACTGGAGTCTTCACCAGGCTACAGTTGAAGGAGATTCTTTAGACTGGTCACACTTAGCTGGTTTAAATTTTACAATTCAAGCAGGACAAGCTTTAGGCTGTTCTTATGGAATTGACAATCCCACAAATGATTATAACAACTTAGAAATAGTCCAAGTTCCATATGAAATACCAGAAGAACCTACAATGGCTGATATTGATTATTGGGTAGGAAGTGGAAGTAATGAGGCAGCTTTAGTTATTGACTGGTTTGATGGTTTAAATCCACGCTCCTTAGTTTGGGGGTATCGTTGGGATGGAGAAGCTAATGGACTGGATATGATTAATGCTATTGCTGAAGCAGATATCCGTCTCTCTGGAGATTTTGATGCAATGGTATCCCAAGTTCAATACGATTTGGACAATAATGGATTAATTGATGAAAGTGACCATAATATGGGAATGAATGAATATCCATCAGGCTATTGGAGTTATTTTTTAAAGGCAGAATCCACGCAAGATTGGACTTATGCTTCTACTGGTGTAGCAGGTAGAATTCTCACTGATGGTTGTTGGGATGGTTGGGTGTTTGTTACAGATTGGTCAATTTCTGAGTTTCCATATCCTGCACTCCCCGCTGAAGCTCCAATTACAAATGAAAGTCCTATTAGTTTTGAAGAAATTAACTACTGGATTGGAGAAGGTAATCAAGCTGCCCTCTTAATCATTGACTGGAATGATGATAGTACTAACCCTTCTTTAGCCTGGGGTTATAGATTTAATTCTGGAGATAGTGCAAGTGGGGCAAGTATCTTAGAAGCTATCTCTGCAGTAGATAATAGACTTGATGTTGAGATGACTTCAATGCTGGATGAAATAACTTATAGTGTAGATGGACAAGTAGAAAATACTTCAATTGATGGGGGAGATTGGTGGTCAACATGGACCTGGACAGAAGATTCAGCTTGGGAAATGAATTCAGGTATATCAGCTAATATTTTAGATGGTCAAATATTTGCTTGCTCATACGGCTTTACTCCTCACGCAAGTGCGCCTGATAATCCTATAGCAGTTGACGAGTATATTATTCAGGGGGATAGTCCTCTTGCAGTTGATGATAACTATTATATCCAGAATGACATCATGTATCAACTTCACATTCTTAATAATGACTCTGATGATATTGAAATCAATCCGACATCTATTATTATTGTTAATGATGCTAGTTATGGTAACTTAACTGTGACTACTGATGGCCATATTGAATATATTAGTGAAGTAGCTTATGAAGGTCAAGATAGTTTTTCATATCAAATTTATGATTATGATAACATGGTTTCAAATGAAGCTGTAGTGAATCTACATATATATGCTGCTTTTACAGGAAATGCAGATGCTGAAAACACTTTAGCTATTTCAAATGAGTCTGCAGAGATTAAAGCTTGGGCAAGTGGTATTGAACTAGTCAGAGGTCCTCAAAATATCTCAGATGAAAATTCTCCTTTAGCTTCTTACGGGTCAGAAGAAAATGCCTTAGGTTTTGCAGAAGGTAGCTCAACTGAAGTAGTCTCTCTAGGTGATGGAGGTAGTGCAACACTTACTTTTACTAATCCTATTATTGATGGTCCAGGTCCTGATTTTGCTGTTTTTGAGAATGCTTTTTTGGATACTAGTCTTGAGTTAGCTTTCGTAGAAGTAAGCTCTAATGGCATTGATTTTGTTAGGTTTCCTGCTATTTCTCTGACTCAGAATGAAGTTCAATTAGGTAATTCTGATGGTATTGATTGTAGGTCAATTCATAATTTAGCGGGAAAATATAGACAAGGTTATGGCACTCCTTTTGATTTAGCTCAACTCGCAGAGTTTCCTGAATTAAATCTTAACAATATAATGTATGTTAGAATTATTGATGTTGTAGGTTCAATCACACCTGAATATGCTAGTTATGATTCAAATGGTAATATTATAAATGATCCATTTCCAACAGACTTTGAATCTGCTGGATTTGACTTAGATGGAATAGCTGTTATTAATGAATGGGAAGAAGTTTCTAATGACAACAATATTATTGGATCTTTAGTAACTACTTTAGGAGATGCCTATCCAAATCCTTTTAATCCTGAAACTACAATTAGTTTCTCTATCCCAGAAAGTCAAAAGTGTATTCTGCAAATATATAACTTAAAAGGACAGTTAGTTAAAAACATTGTTAATAATCATTTAACTAAAGGAAGTCATGCTTACACCTGGAATGGTAAGGATAATAAAGGTAAAACTGTTAGCTCTGGTATTTATTTGTATGAATTAAAAACTACCAATAGGTCTTTTGTTAAAAAGATGATTCTGCAAAAATAGCTTGGATCTGTTTTATTAATTAGAATAATAATCCTTTAAGAGAGTATTGAGAAAATCAGTACTCTCTTTTATTAACCTTTAACCCCGATAGTGCAGTAGAGCTTTGCGAATAGCAGAATCTTTTTTTGCAAGAGTAAGCTACATAATTTTCATGAATATATATATTAGGCTCAAGTTCAAGTCTGGTGGGAATAATATAGGAAAATGAGAATATTTCATTACTATATTGATTCATCAAAAATCCCTGAAAGGGATAAAATAATTTAGCCCAGGGTAAGATGCTGACTTGTGAAGGCGTAGCTTTAGCGAAGACTCAAAGTATCGCAAGCCTGGATAATGATTGCTAGCCCAAAGATATTACCCTGTAAGGGTTTAATAAAATGATAAATAATGTATTATCCCAAATAATCTGCACTCTTCACCAAAGCTCTACTACACTATCTGGGTTTTAAAATAAAGATTCCTGATAAAGTAATGGAGAAGAAAGTCTTATTACCGAAAATCAATGCCCTATTCGAGTTTAACTGACTTTCCAAAGAACTTTATAGCTACTAAACTAGTTAGATATTGACATATTTTATTAAGAAAAAAACATAGCAAAAAGGAAGGTAAAATGGAAAATACAAATGATTTGGCAAAAAAAGCTTATGATTTAGCAAGTAAATATTACTTAGAACATGGTGGCTGTCCTCAATGTGTTCTAATGGCAGTAAAAGAAACCATAGGTTTTGTGACTGATGATTTGATTAAGGCTTCTCATCCTCTTTCTGGAGGGGTAAGTCTGCTTGGTAAAGGAACATGTGGAGCTTTAACTGGTGGTCTGTTAGCTCTTGGTAGCAAGTATGGAAGAGATTTAGCTAAAGCAAGTCATGTTAAAACTAAGAAAAGCTTAGAAATGGGGAAAGAGCTTATTGAACGTCACGAAAAGGAACTTGGCTCATTTACATGTCATGGCTTTCAAAAACAAATTCACAATAAAACTTTCGATATGTGGAATCCTGAAGAGCTTGAGCAAGTGAAAAATGATAAGTTTGTTAAAAATTGTGCTCATATTACTGGAAAAGTTGCTCAGTGGTGTGTGGAGATGATATTGCAAGAATCAAGATAATAAGCTAATGCTAAAAAATCTAAAAAAATAGCTATCATAATATCTGAATGATTTGTTACTTGACATTAATAAAAACAAAAGTATTGTGGATACAAAATAAGTGGGAGATACAATGATAGATAAAATATCTGTTTCTGGTTATAAATCTATTAAAAAAACTGAGTTATTACTTAAAAACTTAAATGTTCTAATTGGACCTAACGGAGCTGGTAAAAGTAATTTTTTATCTATCTTTAAAATGGTTAAAAGTATTATTAATGAGGATTTCCAGAAATGGGTTATTAAAAATGGAGGAGCTAATAGGATATTACATTTTGGAGAGAAGGTTACTAGTCAGATATCCCTTGAACTATGTTTCGGGAGGGATAAATACCAGGCAGACCTGATTCCTGCTAGAGATACTCTTTTGATAGGTAAAGATACTCTGTATTATACATTTTTTAGTGGTTATGAATATGATATACCATCTACGAAACAAGCTCCTGAAAGTTGTATCCGTAAAGAAGCTCTTTTACACCCGAATAAGATTGCTGATAAAATGTTAAAAAAGATGAGTGATTGGCAAATTTTCCACTTTCATGATACTAGTGATTCTTCTCCAATGAAAAGATATAATGACATAGTTGGTAATGATAAACTCCTAAGCGATGCTGGAAATATTTCAGCATACCTATATTTTTTAAAAAGAAAATATCCTAAGAATTATTTTTTAATTGAAAATACTATCCAATTAATCGCTCCCTATTTTAAGAGATTTGTAATAGAACCAACTTTAGAAAATGATAATTTGGTAAGGCTAAAATGGATCAGTCATTCTTATGATTATGTAATGGATATTGATGATTTTTCAGATGGTACTTTAAGATTTATATGTTATGTAGTTCTACTACTTCAACCTTCAGAATTAATTCCAGAGACTATTATTATTGATGAGCCAGAATTAGGTCTGCACCCTAAAGCCCTCGAAACTCTAGTATCAATGTTAAAAGTAGTTGCTGAAAACAAACAAGTGATTATTTCAACCCAGTCTGTTGAACTAATCAACTATTTCGATATTGAAGATTTGATTGTTGTTGATAGACTTAGAGAAGATAGTAACTTTAAGAGATTGAAGAAAGCAGATTTTGAAGCTTGGCTAGAAGATTATTCTTTAGGAGAGATGTGGAACAAGAATATAATTGGAGGACAATAAATGCTCAGACTTGCAATTCATGTTGAAGGTCAAACTGAAAGGAGCTTTGTAAGTGAACTTTTAGCCCCATATTTTCTCCAATTTAATATTTTTGTCCAACCTATAATCATTTGTACTAGTAAAGATCATTGTGGTAAAAAGCATCTTGGTGGACTTACCAGAAAATCATACAACAATAATGTAAGGAAAGAACTGATAAGACTTCTAAATAGCTTCGATTTTGTTACAACTTTATATGATTATTATGGTATTCCTAGTGATTTCCCTGGTTTTGATAGCCAAGAAAAAAATGCAGATAAACAAATTGATAACATTTGTAAGGCTTTAGAAAAAGACCTTAACAAAAAGAATTTCTTTCCTTTTCTAATTAAACATGAATTTGAAAGTTTATTGTTCACAAAACCAGAATCTGCCAGTCTTATAGATGAAGACCTTGCTTTAGAAATGAAAAAAATATTAATGGAATTTAATAATCAACCTGAAATGATAAACAATAATAAAAATACTTCACCATCTCATAGGATAATAGCAACATTCCCTTCATATAAAAAGGTTTTACATGGCAACTTAATTGCCAAAGATATTGCACTTGATAATATGCTAAACATGTGCCCACATTTCTCTTCTTGGATTGAAAAAATTAAAGATTTAGCTAATCAAATCACTTATCTATAGCAAGTGCAACCTTTGTTATTGTCTTGCTACTTAATCTTGCTTGAAAGCTGATTCTAAAATAAGAAATATCTATTAAATAAAAAAGGTGATAAGCCATCTTTCAATCTATGTCTTACCACCGAAAACTACTGCACCATTTGGTTAAAAACTATTGACTCAAGTTCAAGTTTGGTGGAAAAAACTCAAGTAAATCAGAATGTTTTATTAGAATTGAGATTTAACAAAAATCCCCCTTGGGGAATTAAGACTTATCCTTTCAGGATTGCGTTTTTTTCGCAAGCAAAACCTACTCCTATCAGTAAAATTATACTTGTAACATTTTATCATTCAATTAATATGCCATACTAAAAGTCTCTTTTTAACCATCAGTCTTGAACTTGGGCCAAACTATTTTATCTTTTTATCACTAAGCAGTTAGCCATTTTATCATGAAGAGCTTGTTTTTGGTCAGTAAAGGCTGCCATAAGATAGCCAATCATAAGGATAAAAGCTGAAACTATTTTACCAAAGTGTCTACCTGTAGCCCTTAAGAAACCTATTCTCCTACCATAAATATCAACAACTTTAAGTCCCAGAATGAATTTTCCTAGAGAGGCTTGCATAGGAGAGCTTTCCAAGATAGAGAAATATAACCAGAAGATTAAAGTGTTCATTAAAGTAATTGGTGAATTTAAGGCATCAAAATAAGTTTGATCAATACTAAAAGCTGGGGCATCAAATCCCATTAAGAGAAGTCTTGAAATTAAGGTAATAATAATTGAATCAATGATTGCTGCAAAAAATCTAAGCCAAAAGCCTGCATATTTCATAGTAATACTCCATATTTTTTTAACAAACTTAAGGTTTATTTTTATTTTGTCAAGTATAAAAGCAAGTAATTCAGATTTTTTTCAAGAAATACTTTATATCTTTAACTCAAATAATTAAGTAGGTCTTTGAACCCAAATAATGCAGTAGACCTTTGTGAACAGCACTATATTCTTCTGCAAAAGTAACTTCCATAATTTCTCCGAATATATAAAATACATGCGTCAAAATTCTGTAAGCTATTTTGCTAGAATAATCTGCACTCTTCACTAAAGCTCTACTACACTATCTGGGTTGAAAATAATTGAATATTCATTTGTAAAACTAACTTTTATAAATCTCCCTACTATATATTTTGTCTGCATTTAAACTCTTCAAGTTATTTTTTACAAGAACTTGCATTTTTCTCTAAAGCTCGAATGCCTAATTTGGGATTATAGTAAATTCATTCTGCTGTAATCCAACTATGCCGTAATTTGGGGAAAGAAAAAACCCTTCCTGAGAAGGGTTTATATAATCCGGGAAATATCATCCTATAAATAGGCTTGAATTTTCTTAATAAGCGTACTTTTATTGACTAAGCCAACAGTCTGTTCCTTAATTTGGCCATCTTTAAATAAGATAAGGGTAGGGATAGACATAACAGAATATTTTCCTGCTATTGCTGGAGCTTCATCAATATTAATTTTAACTACTTTAAGTTTTCCTTCTAATTCTTGAGCTATTTTTTCTACAGTAGGGGTTAAAGCCTTACAAGGACCACACCAGGGAGCCCAAAAATCTACTAAAACAGGGATATCTGAATTTTCAACGATTTCGGTAAAGTTTGTTTCGTTTACTTCAATCATCATTACTCCACGATAGCAAGAATATCTGAACGGGAAATGATTAGATATTTCTCACCATCAAGTTCAACTTCGTTTCCACCATACTTAGCGTAAAGTACAGTATCTCCAACTTTAACAATTTCTTGCAAATCTTCGTCATTACCAACAGCAATGATTTCACCCATTTGTGGTTTTTCTTTTGCACTGTCTGGAATGTATAAATTTCCAACTTTTTTCTCTGTAGGTTTTTGATCTAATTTAATCACTACACGATCATCAATAGGTTTAAGTATCATCTTATACCTCCGTTTTTTTGATTTATTTTTATTTAAAGTTCATTATTTAGCAAACATATTTTCAGACTGCTAAATTTAGTCAAGATTTTTTTTAGTTAAATTTTAAATTCTTTTTTATTCTTATGCATCCCTAATACTTCCTTTACACTCTTTCGATGAAAGGCGGACTTTCATCGAAAGAGTGTAAAGGAAGGCTTAAGGATCCTAGAGGCAAAATTGCTAAGAAATATTAGAAATTTAAGTCTAGCAAAAATCTCAAGAATCATGAGTGAATCTTTATGAAGTCGAGTTTTTTCTAATAAGAGAGGAAGAATAAAATCAGTCTTTATTTCAAAAATATAAGATAAAAATAAATCTAACTCCCTATATTGAAGAATGTTAACTGATTAGCAATAGTGGGAAAATAAGGTTTGACATTAGGTTAAAATTGAGTATCTTATATTTAACCTAAATAATGCAGTAGATCTTTGTGAAATGCAGAATATTCTTATGCAAAAGCATCTTACATAATTTTCATGAATATATATTATATGCTTTCAAATTTTGCAAATTATTTTGCTATAATAATCTGCACTCTTCACCTGTGATACCTAGCTTTAGCCAAGTATTACTAAAGTTCTAAGCATCATCTAGGATTAATTTCGTAAAGGAGAAAAAATGCCTAAAGAAAAAAATAATACAAAAGCTGAGATTAAAACAAAAGATAATAAGAAGGTTGATCAAATAAAGCAAGCTGTCTTGGAAAATGATGAAATTTTGTTACACACTCGTGATCATGCAGAATTTCATAATGCTTATACTTTGGAATCTGTAAAGAAAGGGATTAAGTTTCTAAAGGTAGTATATGGAGAAAAACTCAAGTTAGATGAAAATAATGTTGATCATAATATGATTGACCAGCTTAGAACAATTGGAAAGGATATTTACTTCTTTATTTCTTCTCTTACAGCAGGCACAACTCCTGAAATATATATCAAGAGGAAATATGAATTTATTCGTAACCTATCTCAAAAAGCTCAAATAGGTGCTAATAATAAAGAAATGTTCTATCTTGCTTGGAATGGTCTTATCACAAACGATAGTTTTAAAAGATTAATTAGACAAAAGTTTGGTCTTGAACAATTTTGGGATGATTTATGCCCACAAAACATACCTTCACGAGGTAGTGAATTAACCAGATATAGGACAAAATTCGTTTTAGCCTTAGATATGGCTAGTAGGCAAGATGGTAGTCGTCGTCTGGAAGGTAGGCAATTAGATGATGGATCAGGTTTGATAATGAAGGAGAGGATAATTTGGCTACCTAACGGTAAGGCTATGCCCTTATATCCTAACGCTTATGTCCCATTGAATCAAACCCAGGTCATATTGATTAGACATGGTAAATCTATTCATGAATCTGGAGGTTCTAATCCTGAATTTGTTGGTTCTGGCTATTGGGATTCTTGGCATAACAATAGAAGGGTTTCTTATTCTGTGGGAAATTCACTTAAAGAAGAAGGGATTGAAACTGCTAAGTCTTTAGGCTTAGATTTCAAAGTGGCAGTTGATGCTTTGCAGAATGAAGGATATCGTTTTTGGGCATATTCTAAAGAAAACCCCATAAATGTATTTGGAAGTGAATCTGAGAATACTGAACAAACTTCCCGATATTTTCTCTCTGGAGCTGAATACACAAACATTAATTTTAAGGCTATTTACGGGCTTAACTCTCAAAAGTATGGAGCTTTGACTCATAAATATAAGAATGATATTTTTAAGGAAGTAGTAGATATATATGGTCAAGACTGGCCTGGAAACGAGTCTGATAAAATCAAGAAAGCTAAGGCTATGTTAAAAAATAGATTTTATCATTATCCTGAAGGAGAGACCTTAATAGAGGCTGACTGGAGAATTGGCTATAGTTTTATTCAGCTTTTGAAAGAAAATCAAGGTAAGAGAATCCTGCTTTGTGATCATTCTGGTGCTATCAGAGTCTTTGAAGCTATTATTAGAACCCTTGATTTTGCTGATTATTCTTCATTAAAAGAGGGACAAGATTCTATTATGGCTCTTATATATCAGCCAGGAATGAATATTCGCTATGATTATTTACAGAAGAAAGAATTCAAACTTAGGTAAATAAGTTTTAAAAAATGTTTGAATAAACAACTTGAAAAGATTGGAAAAAAAAGCCTCTATCGAATAAGATAGAGGCTTAAATTATTATTTAACCCAAATAATGCAGTAGACCTTTGCGAATAGCACTATCTTCTTTTGCAAAAGTAAGCTACATAATTTTCAGGAATATATATTATATGCCTTCAAATTCTGTAACTTATTTTGCTAAAAGAATCTAGCACTCTTCATCAAAGTTCTACTGCACCATTCGGGTTTAACAATCTAATTTTTTAATTCTTTGATTAGAGATTCTAAATCTACTCTTAAATCATTATCTTTATTGAACTTATTTTCTATCATTCTCTTGGCATGGAGAACAGTAGTGTGGTCTTTTCTATTAAAGTACAAGGCAATTTCTTTTAAAGATGTTTGAGGAATTAAGAGACAGATTAGATACATGGCAACCTGACGCGGGAAGGCAATTGTTTTAACTCTAGTTTTATCCATAATCTGTTTTCTGGTAATACTATAAAACTTGCAAACTTTATCAATAATAGAATCCATGTTAATATCTTTAGGCTTATCAGTAATCATGTCTCCTAAAATATCTAGTACCATAGTTTTATTGATATCTAGAGGGTTGACTTTATTATAAGATGCATAGGCTAAGATTCTAATAAGAGAACCTTCCAAGGCTCGAACTGAGCTTGTAATACCTTCAGCAATAAATTCAATTATATCATTCTGTAAGACAATATTTTGATTATCAGCTTTCTTCTTGAGAATAGCAACTCTTGTTTCAAAGTCAGGATTTTTTAAATCTGCCAGAAGGCCTGATTCAAAACGAGTAACTAATCTATTTTCAAGATCAGGAATATCCTTAGGAGGGCGGTCACTAGTCAAGATAATTTGCTTTTTTGAGGATAGAAGGGCATTAAAAGTATGGAAGAACTCCTCCTGAGTCCCTTCTTTCTTAGCTAAAAAATGAATATCATCCACTAAGAGGACATCTACATGACGAAACTTCTGTCTGAATGTGGTCATACTATTGCCCCTAATAGATTCAATCATTTGATTAGTGAATTCTTCTGAACTAATATAATAGATGGTTTTGTTTTTATCAATTTCAAGGAGATAATGGCCAACAGCTTGCATTAAATGAGTTTTGCCCATTCCCGATTCACCGTAGATGAAGAGAGGATTATATGTAGAACCAGGAGATTCGGCAACTGCCATGGCAGCAGAATAAGCAAAATTGTTATTCTTACCAACAACAAACTGGTCAAATGTATAAAACTCATTTAGAGGAGGTAGGTCGTAATTGTCTCCTAATCCACTCTTTTTGATTTTATGAGTAGGTCTTTTTTTCAAGGAAGAATCATCATTAAGGAAACGAATATCAAACTTCTTATGATATAGATTAAATGCCAGTTCAGAAATCATACTAGCATAATTCTTGTTAAGAAAATCTGAGGCAACTTTTGTAGGTGTCATTATATAAAGTGTTTCATCCTCAAATTTAACTAGTTTAGTTTCGCTAAACCATGTATTAAAACTCTGTTTTGCTACATGTTCTTCTAATTCATCTAATATATTTTGCCAAATATCTTGATCCATATCTACCTTTTCTGTGTTTTAAAAAATTATTATTTATCTATCTTATCCACGATATGTGGATAAGTATTTTTTAGTGTATAAAATTCCTCTATTTCAAGTATTTAACTGAGTTATCTTGTGGTTATTATAAATTTATCCACAAGTTATCCACTTAGTGAAAAGCAAACTTACATATCACCCCAGATTACTTATTTATGAGAGGTAGGATTTAAAATATTCTGAACTTTTATCTTGTCAAGTATCTATATTTAAGCTTAATTCTTAAGAAATTATAGTAACTTAAAAATTAATAGTGATTTACTAGAATTACCAGCTAACTAAGGATAAGTAATAGTGATTCTTTAATTAGTTATGAGATAATTATTTAAGAAATTGTTAATTATTTTTTAAGAAATAACATTTTCTTATTCTTTTTATGATTTATTTTAGAATAAACTTATTTGACTTTTGGAAAATTTACTATAAAATAGAAATTACTAAAAACAATCTTGTCACTTTGTCTATCAGACTCTACTTAAAAAATAAAATAATCACTTGCCAAGAATCTTCATATTAATATTTTTCATTTATATGATAATTTTTTAGGAGTCATTTATGAAGAAAGTTTTTATCCTTGTAGCACTAACTTTATGTATAATTAGTATATATTCCCACCCCAGATTAGACCTTAGTTCAAGAAGATTTTTTGATCAAAATAAAGAAAATACTAGAATAGATTCCTTACATGGTTTTGATGTAATTAGCTATTATGTCGATATTGAAATAGATGATCAAGAAAACTATATAGAGGGTTATGTACAAACAGAACTCCTAGCCCAAGAAAACTTAGAGTATGTTGAATATAATTTGGTTGGTCTTGAAGTTGAAAGTGTGCTTATTGATGGTGTTAATGCCAACTATACCTATGAGAATGATATTATTTCTATACCTGTTGATGTGGAAAATAATCAACAGTTTACTAGTAAAGTTTTCTACTCTGGTTATCCTCAACTTTCAGATGATGGCTATAATATTGGAATGGTATTCAGACCTAACATGGTCTTTACTATTTCTGATCCTAACGCAACAAGAAATTGGTTCCCTTGTTATGATCATCCCTGGGATAAGGCTATTGTAAGTTTTAATGTTACTTGTAGAGATGATTGGGTAGCTGCTTGTAATGGACTTCAGGGTCAAACAATTGATAATGGCGATGGTACTAAAAGCTATGAATGGCTAGGAGAAAATCCTATGTCCACATATCTAGCGGTTATTCATATTGCTCCCTATTCCTTAATTGAACAAACTTTTACTAAAGAAAATGGACAAGTTATCCCAATCCAACACTTTGTCCAAAATAATATTTATGAAGATTGCTTGGTTGATTTTGAAAGAGTTCCTGAAATGATGCAGGCTTATAGTGATGCTTACGGAGAATATCCCTTCGAAAAGTATGGACAAGCTATAGTTAACATGCAAACCTATGGGGCTATGGAACACCAAACAATGACAACTTTAGGAGTTTCATATATAGATGGTTCTCCTAATGATCCTGAATATACTGTTGCCCACGAACTTTCTCATCATTGGTTTGGTAATTGTCTTACTCCTTTTACCTGGAAAGATGTTTGGCTATCAGAAGGATTTGCTACCTATTCAGAAGCTGTCTGGGCTAATTATTTGCTTGGTTATGATGCAATGATTGAGTATGTTAATATTAATATTCAGAATTATTATAAAAATTGGCAAAACTCTGCAGGACCTCAGGTAATTTATGATCCTGAATATCTAGAATATTTTACTCCACCATCTTACGAAAAAGCAGCCTCTGTTTTGCATATGTTAAGACTGGAATTAGGAGATGAAGTATTTTGGAATATGATTCAGACTTGGTATGCAGATAACCAATATGGAAATATTGTTACCGAAGAATTTATTGCACATTGCCAAGATATCTCAGGACTAGACTTAAGCCAGTTCTTTGAGCAATGGATTTATTCATCAGGTATTCCCTCTTATGAGTATGCTGTTTTAAGAAATCCAGAAACAAATCAGATAAAATTCTATAATAATGTTACTTCTGATAGTGGAAATGACTTCTATCTTACAATTCCTTTTCATCTTGGACAGGATTCAGATTCTCTGAGAACAGTCTTTACGCCTGGTTTTAGTATGACTCCTGCCATTTCAGTATCAAATGTAGATTTACCAGTACATGTAGATCCAGATTCATGGAATCTAATCGAAGGTTCACAGGAATTAACCTTAGAAATGATAAGTGCTTACGCTGGAGATGGCCAGGCTTTAATAACTTGGAATTCCTTTGCTAATGAAGAAGACTTTGCAGGATATAAGCTATATATGAAGGAAGTTACCGAGAGTCAATGGACTTTAGTCAATCAAGAAGTTATTAATGCTAGATCATACTTAGTTGATAATCTTGAAAATGGTATAGATTATCATTTTTATGTAGTTATTGTTGATGCTACTGGTTTTGAATCTTATCCAACAAATAGTTTAGATATGATAGTCACTCCTCAAGCAATAGAAGCTAGTCAGTCAATTCTAATTATTGATGATAGTGCTGATGGAATAGGGGCTTTATTAAGTCCTTCTGATCAAGAAATAGATAATTACTATAATAATATGATTTTTCAAGGTTATCAAGTATCTAACCTAGATTTAAACCAAGAAGAACTTACTTACCCAGTTTTGGCTGATTATGATGTTGTTATCTGGCATAATGATACTGTCTCTTCAAGTGATTTACCTGATTATGAGAACATGCTTGGTAATTATTTACTCTCTGGTGGTAAATTAGTAATTTCAGGTTGGAAGACAGTTTTAGATTTATCCCCATCATTCCTTGAACTCTTTATGGGAGTTACAGGTTTTGAACTTTATAATTCACCTATAATGAATTCAGCTCAATCTACAAGTGATTTATATCCTGATTTGGTAACAGATAGTAGTCTGTTACCTGGTCCTTGGAATGGTAATATTTCTATGATAACAAGTTTTGAAGTTGCTTCTGCTAGTGAACTCTATACTATCTCTGATCCTGAAGCAATTGTTGCAGTGACTTCTGGCTCAGATAATACTTGGGAAACTTACTTCTTTGGCTTTCCTCTCTATTATTTCAATGCCCAAGAGGTAAGAACTATGATGCTATCAATTCTAAGCAACACTAATCCTCCTGTTGATAATGAAAATAATGAGGTTGAACTTGCTCAAGAAACTTATATGATATATCCTAATCCAGTTGGAAAAGACTTAAATATTCAATCTAATATAAAATCAGACAAAAGTTTAAATATCACACTCTATAATATTAGAGGTCAGAAAGTGCTTACTGAAAACAATAGCTACATGAAAAATGGCTTATTAAGATTAAGCTTTGCAGAAAAAAAATTAGCAAATGGAGTATATTTTATTAAAATTTCAAGTAAAGATAATGAAGAATTAAGAAAACTTCTAATTTTAAAATAAATAGTTTAATTCATTTTAGCAAAAAGGGGATTTTCTATGCAAGATGAAAAAAAGATTCCACGGACTTTACCTGTTTTGGTAAATCCTAACTTGGTATTATTTCCATTTATGATAATGCCACTAATTGTTGCTGATCCAGAGAAGATAGCAGTAGTTGATTATGCCTTAACCCATGATAAATCTCTTGGACTTTTTCTCCAAAAGGAGAATCAAGAAAGTGAGGATGTTGAAGTTTATGAATATGGAACTGCAGCTTCAATAATAAAGATGGTTAGAAACAAAGATGGATCACTTTCAATTCTTTTACAGGGTAATTCTAGGATTAGGATAGAGAAAATTATCCAACATGAACCAATCCTTATGGTAGAAGTTGAGTCTCTTGGCGAAAGAAGTGATGATTCACCTAAAATACAAGCCTTAAGGAAGATAGCTTTAGAACTTTTAGAAACTGTGGCTAATGAGAGTAATCTTCCAGGTAAAGAATTCCTTCCCTCTATAAAACAGATTCCTCAAACAAGTAGGGTAGCTGATTTAATTGCTGAGAATACTGATATCAAAACACTAGAGAAACAGGATATTCTATCAACTTTAGATTTAGTTTTTAGATTAGAAAAGCTCAATAAGTATTTAGCAGATTTAATAAAACAGTTACAGCTAGAGAATAGAATTCGTTCTAATGTCGAGCTAGAAATGTCTGAAGATCAACGGAAATACTACTTGCGTGAACAGTTAATGGCTATTCGTAAAGAGTTGGGTGAGAGTGATGAGGTTGAACAGGAAATTGGTTCTTGGGAAGAGAAAATTAAAAAGGCTAAATTACCTGATTATGTCCTAGAAGCTGCAGAAGAAGAGCTTACAAAGATGAAGACTATGCAACCAGCTTCTAGTGAATATAGTGTGATAAGAAATTATCTAGACTGGATAGTAAACATTCCTTGGAGTAAGAAAACTAAGGATAATTTTAATTTAGATAAGATAGACAAGATTCTTACTAAAGACCATTATGGTTTAGATAAAGCCAAAGAAAGAATTATTGAATTTATTGCTGTGAAGAAACTTAAACAGGAAATAAAAGGCCCAATCTTATGCTTTGTTGGTCCTCCTGGTGTAGGTAAAACATCAATAGGAAGATCTGTAGCTAGAGCACTTAATCGAAAGTTTATCAGAATGTCCTTAGGTGGTGTGCATGATGAAGCAGAGATTAGAGGTCATAGAAGAACTTATATAGGAGCAATGCCTGGAAAAATTATTACAGAACTCAAGAGAGTTGGATCATCTAACCCAATTTTTATGCTTGATGAAATAGATAAGTTGGGGAGAGACTTTAGAGGAGATCCAGCCTCAGCATTGTTAGAAGTTCTTGATCCAGAACAAAACTTCTCTTTTGTGGACCACTATATTAACTTGCCTTATGATTTAACTGATGTAATGTTTATTACAACAGCTAACTCACTTAGTACTATACCACAACCCCTGTTAGATAGAATGGAAATCATAGAGTTCTCTTCATATATAGAAGATGAAAAGATTGAGATAGCCAAGCGTTATCTGATTCCTAGAGAGATAGAAAATAACGGTATTAAGAAAGCTCACGTTACAATGACAAAAAGTGCTTTACAAGAAATTATTCGTTATTATGTCAAGGAAGCTGGAGTTCGATCTTTACAAAGAACTATAGGTACAGTTATGCGTAAAATAGCTAGAAAGGTAGCTGAAGGCCATGATTCTCCTGTGCGTGTTACCAATAGCAATATTAAAGATTTTCTTGGCTTTAGGAAGTTCTCAACTGAAATGAAGAATAGAAAAGCTGAAGTTGGCATAACTACAGGTTTAGCTTGGACAAGTTTTGGGGGAGAAATCTTATTTTGTGAGGCAATTAAGATGCCTGGTAAAGGTAATATTAAACTTACAGGTCAGCTAGGTAAGGTAATGCAAGAGTCTGCTCAGATTGCTCTAAGCTACCTCCAAGCAAATCACAAGAAGTATAATATCTCTCCAGATATCTTTAGTCAGAATTCAATTCATATTCATTTCCCTGCTGGTGCTATACCAAAAGATGGACCATCTGCAGGAGTAACTTTAACAACAACTTTAGCTTCACTACTTATGGACAAAAAAGTTAAGCATGATATTGCCATGACAGGTGAGATAACCCTATTGGGTAAAGTATTGCCAATTGGAGGCTTGAGGGAGAAAATACTAGCTGCCAAAAGAGCTGGGATTAATCATGTTATTGTGCCTTTTGATAACCAAGATAGTATTGAAGAATTACCTGATTATATAAAGACAGGTATTAGAATAGATTATGCTAAAAACGTAGATGATATTCTTAACCAAGTACTGGTGGATTAAATTTTAAGTAAGCTTGCTTACCAGTCCTAGGCAAGCTTACTAGCTTATTGAAGATTTAAACCCATATAATGCAGTAGATAATTTTGGTTGAAAATTCGTAAAATAAAAGGATATAATGCAAAAAAAACTTAAAAACAAACTTAACATTCTCTTAGATATTGATGAGAACTTTTACAATAAAGCAGAGTATGTCTTTAGAAGCTATTGTACTATTTTGCAAATTATACCAGTTTTCTATTATGGTAGCACAAGAAAGAAGATTGATATTTATTATGGTAGTAAGGTAAATACTTCTTATCCAGTTACTATCAAATATAAGGAAGGAACCAGCGATTTCTTCCAGGCTAATAAATATTATCCTCAATTTAAGGTGAGGTTTAATAACTATAAAAATGAAAAGATACCTTTTTTCTTTTCAAGTCCAGGAGCTATATTTTCAGTTGGACGAGAATCTTATAGTATTAATAAGGATATCATTGCTTCTGGATTTTACTTCCTTTCTTGCTGGAAAGAGTATGTTAATAAAAAAAACACAGATCCTGATATTAGATTTAAGTATCAAAACTCAATGCAATATAAGTGGGATTTTGCTGAGATCCCAGTTGTTGATGCCTACTGTGATATTCTGGATAATATCCTTGATTTGAGTCTAGTAGATTATGAAAAAAGCTTCCGGTGGCGTCATGAGCATGGCTTTTGTGTAACCCTTTCTCATGATATAGATTATTGGGATGTGTGGAGCAAAGACCAATATAAGGCTATTATGAAGTATAATCAGGGCCGTCTTTTAAAAGATCCTTTCAGATCATTATATAAAATAATTGGGCATACTTTAACTAAAAATTTCTATAATCCTGAGAAAGCAATTAAGAAAATTCTTAATAAAGAAAAGAGGTTAGGGGTAAGATCTACTAATTTTATTCTTGTACAAGATAATTCAGAAGACAGAAGAAGAAATTACTTTTCTGATGATAAATATAAATCAGGGGTAAAAAAGGTTTTTTCTCCTCAGAATGTAGGTTTGCACGGTTCGCCAGATTCAGCATATTTTATTAAAGAAACTAAAAAAGAGCTGGAGAGATTACAGAAAATCTTTCCAGACCAATTGGGTTATCGTTCTCATAAGCTTTCTTTTCAATATCAAAGTTCTTATGATATATTAGAAAAGATGAATTTAAAGTATGATGCTTCCCTTGGGTATTGGGAACATATAGGTTTCAGAGCTGGAATATCATTTCCTTTCTATCCTTATGATATAGATAATGATAAACCTTTCAATATCTTAGAAATTCCTTTGATTGTAATGGATACAACCCTAATTTCTAAATTGGGTATGGGACATAATCCATTTGTAGCTTCATATAGATTAGGTAAGTTAATTCAAAGGGCTAAGAAATTCCAATCACATATCTCACTTCTCTGGCATAATAATACTTTTGACTCTATAGATTACCCTGCTTGGTCATGGCTCTATTGGTCAACTATTAGAAAAGCAAAAAGAATGAGTGCTATGGTATGTTCAACTGATGATTTATATGACTATTGGATAAGGCGAATGGCCAATAATCAAGAATCAGATAATAATGATAATTAATTATAATATAGAGGAGTATTGATGAATTTAACAGACAACGCGAAAGTAGTGCTTGAAAAGAGGTACTATAAGAAAAATGACAAAGGAGAAATAGTAGAAAAATGGGAAAATCTTATTAGCCGAGTTGCTGATAATATTTCTCAGGGAGATAAAAAGAAATTTGACCGTTACTACAAACTTCTAGATTCTGGTAATTTCTTACCTAATTCTCCAACTCTTATGAATGCAGGCAATGATTTACAACAACTATCAGCCTGCTTTGTCCTTCCTCTTGAAGATTCTATGGAAGGTATTTTTACCACAATTAAGAATGCTGCCATGATTCATAAAAGTGGAGGTGGAACAGGATTTTCTTTTAGTAAATTAAGAGAGACAAATGCAAGAGTCCGTTCTACTAATGGTGTCTCTTCTGGTCCTATTAGCTTCTTGAAAGTATTTAACTCTGCCACAGATGCAGTAAAACAAGGTGGTACTAGAAGAGGGGCCAATATGGCTATTCTAAGTGTTCAACACCCACAAATTATAGACTTCATTACCTGCAAAGAAGATACATCTGAACTCAATAACTTTAATATTTCTGTTGGTGTAACTGAAGATTTTATGAAAGCAGTAAGAAATGATGATGATTTCCCTCTCATTTCCCCTCATGATCATGAAGTTAAAGAAACTTTAAAAGCTAGAGATATTTTTTCTTTAATTGTTGATAAAGCCCATAAGAATGGAGAACCTGGTATTATTTTCTTAGATAGAATTAATAAGCATAATCCTACTCCACATATCGGGGAAATTGAATCAACAAATCCATGCGGAGAACAACCTCTTCTTCCTAATGAAGCATGTAACTTAGGCTCAATCAATCTCGATAATTTCTACTCTCCTCAAGGCATTCAATGGGATAGCCTTAAAGAAGTGATTTATGATTCAGTAGAATTCCTTGATGATGTGATTAATGTCTCTAATTTCCCACTTCCTGAAATTGATGAGATGGTTAAAGCAAACCGTAAAATCGGCTTAGGTATTATGGGTTGGGCAGACTTACTCTTCCAAATGGGAATACCTTATAATAGCCAAGAAGCTGTTAGCTTAGCCAGAGATATTATGGAGTTTATTGACTACCATAGTAAGGTTAAATCAATGGAACTAGCTAAAGAACATGGTTCTTTCCCTAATTTCACAGGTTCAATTTATGATAAAATGTCATTAATCAGACAAGATAATAAGTTCAAATGGGAGCAATTGAAAAGTCAAATAAAAGAAAATGGCCTCCGTAATGCTACTGCAACTACAATAGCTCCAACAGGTACAATTTCTATGATTGCTGATACTTCTAGTGGCATAGAACCTCAATTCTCACTTGTCTATGTTAAATATGTTATGGACGGTGAAAAACTTATCTATGTTAATAAACATCTCAAGGCTAGATTGCTTAAGGCTGGAATATACAGTGAAGACCTAATGGAGAAAATTTCAGAAGCAGGTGGACTAACCCATATAGATGAAATTCCTCAGGATATCAAAGACATATTTGTAACTTCTCATGACATAGCTCCAGAATGGCATATTAGAATGCAGGCAGCCTTCCAAGAATATACTGATAATGCTGTTTCTAAGACTATTAATTTCAAGAATGATGCTAGTCCAGAAGATATCAAAATGGCTTATGAACTTGCCTACGAAACAGGTTGTAAAGGTGTTACTGTTTACCGTGATGGTTCACGCCAATTCCAAGTACTTAATGTAGGTAAAAAGATTAATGAAGAGAAAGAAAGTCAGCCTGCCAAACGTTCACCAAGAATTAGACCTGAGATTACTACTGGATTTACTCAAAAAATAGAAACTGGTTGTGGTCATATGTATGTTACTATCAATTCTGATGACCAAGGTGCTTGTGAAATGTTTATCCAAATGGGTAAGGTTGGTGGCTGTGCTTCAGCTCAGTTAGAAGCTCAAGCTCGCCTCATATCTATGGCCTTAAGAGCTGATATAGATATAGAATCTATCACAAGACAACTTAAAGGTATTAGATGTCCTTCGCCAATGTGGAACAAGGGTAAGTTAGTAACTTCTTGTTCTGATGCTGTTGCAACTGCTCTCCAAAAGTTTATGGAAATTAATGAATTAAACGATATAGCTAAGATCAATATTCAAACAGGTCCAGAAAAAGGCGGAGAAAGTATAGAAAAACCAAAATCAAATACTGCTATTAAAACCTGCCCTGAGTGTGGCTCAACTGTCTATCATGAAGAAGGCTGTTTAAAATGCCATGCCTGTGGTTGGTCTAAGTGCTAGTAGTTTAAAGCCAATAATGCTGGAGATCTTTGAGTATCCAGAATATTCTTTTGCAAAAGTAAGATTCTTAATTCTACCGTATATATATATATTATATGCGTCTGAATTCTGTAAGTTTTTTGCTAAAAGAATCTGCACTATTCACCTGTGATACCTAGCTTTAGCCAAGTATTACTAAAGTTCTACTCCATCATTAGAGTTTAAAAATAAAGTAATGTAAGAAATTAATTAATTAAGCTATAAAAGCTGAATCTTCTAGTAAGATTCAGCTTTTTTGCTTTTACCCAAAAGCTTTGTTTGAACAAAATCCCAAATAATGCAGTAGATCTTTGAGTATAGCAGAATATTATTGTATTAGAAGATTTATATTGACAAGTATAAATTAAGTCATATTGTACGTAAAACATTTGAGAGAAAGAGGTTTAAGATTATGGCTGAGAAGAAAAATTTACTATTTTTACTACTAACTTTTTTAATAACTATCTTAAATTGTCAGATTTATATCAATGAAGTTGTAGCTTCTAATCAGACGATTATAGCAGACTATTATGGAGAGTATGGCGATTGGATAGAGCTCTATAATAATTATGACTATGATTTTGATTTAAGTAACTATTTTTTATCTGATGATCAAGATGAACTTGAACAATGGCAATTCCCAGAGATAACTATTCCTGCCCAAACTTTTATGCTAATCTGGGCTGACAACAATGATGAGATTGACCCTCAAGGTTATCTTCATACAAATTTTAAAATAGGCAGTGATGAAAGTGTCTTCTTGTCTTCACCCGATACCCTTATTATCGATATGGTTACCTTGCCATCACCACCTTCAGATTATTCTTATGGTAGAGAAAGTGAAACATCTAATGAGTGGTTTTTCTTCCCTCAACCTACACCAAATCAGCCTAACTCAGGAGGATATGCTGGCTTTTTGGATAATCCCACACCCTCACATGAAGCTGGATTTTATGATTCTTCCTTTGCTCTAAGTTTCACTAATATTGAAGAAGGAGCAGTTTTATACTATACCCTTGATGGCTCAGAACCAGTAATTGGGGGAGAAAATACTTTTGTTTATAATCCTCAGGAAACCTTAATTATCGAAGATTTAAGCAATCAAGCTAATAATCTATCTGAGATTAGAACAACTGTGGAAAACGATGATAATCATTGGACTGATCAGTGGTTTCCTCCTGCAGGACTAGTGAAAAAAGCTAGGATTATTAGATGTCAAGTACTGAAAGCTAATCATTTACCTAGTGACCAACTATACCTAACTTACTTTGTAGGGCAAGACTTCTCAACTGATTTTGCTGGAATTCCTTTAGTCTCTTTAATAACTAACCCTAGTGGTTACTTTGATGACTATGAGGGTATTTATGTTCCTGGAAAAGATGAAAATGGAGACCCAATAACTGAGTCCTTACAAGCACATTATCAAGAAAACTGGGAAAGACATACCTTCTTGCAGATGTGGGAAACTGATAGAAATCAGGGCTTTACTACTCAATGTCTATCAGAAATACACGGTTCTGCCTCAGCAAGACTGATGAGGAAAGGTTTGAGAATGGGCTTTAAAGGTTCTTTAGGTTATGAGGATTTAACCTATGACCTTTTTCAAGATAACATTACTGAAACATATAACTCTATTATTCTAAGAGCTTCCGGTCAAGATGCTCAACATACACTCTTTAGAGATGGTTTAGGACAGGTAATTTTTGAAAAGCAAGGCCTTGGAACTTCACCCTTTAAACCAGTAATCTTGTTCATTAATGGAGAATATTGGGGTATTCATAACTGGCGTGAAAGATCTGACGAAGAATATGCTGAGAGATTATATGGCGTTGATGTAGATGAAATGGATTTTCTGGAAAATAGTGGCTCTGCTAACCCAGAAGAAAGAGTTGGTAGCAGAACTAGGTATTCTTCAATATTGAACTATGTTAAAAATAATGATCTAGATATCAGCCAGAATTATCAAGAAATCACAGAAATGATTGATATCGAGAATTATATCAATTATTATATAGCTGAGATTTTTGTAGCTAATTCAGATTGGCCAGCCTATAATGTAAGAATGTGGAGACATAAAACAGAAATCAACAACCCTAATATCTTTTTTAATCCTGATGCTAATAATCCTTATGAAGATGGCAGGTTTCGCTGGATGATATACGACCTTGATCAAGCTTTAGGACGTTTCCATAATTATAATAGTAATACCCTACAAACTGCTGCAAGTGTAGGTTCTTGGAATGATAACTTTTTCTTACTTTTCCGAAAGCTTATTGGTGCTAGTGATGCTAATGGCTTAACTGTTACTGATAATAATGGACTCTATTCTAACGGAAGTCAAGACTTTAGAGATAGATTTGTTAGGACATTTTGTGATGCCCTAAATACCTATCTCTTACCGCAAAGAACTAATGACCTCCTCCTAACTACTAGAGACCTCTACTCTCCCTATATGGAAGAACATGTGGCTAGATGGGGTCTGCCTGAAGATGTAAGCGACTGGAATAGCTATGTCAATGGCTTAATGGATTTTCTTAATAACAGACCAAATGTTATCAGAAATCAGTTAGCTAATAAGTTTCAGTTAACTAATGGCTCAAGTAATCTAACAGTTAATATAAATAATGATCAAATGGGCTATGTTATCTTGAATTCTATTAAAATTGGGGCGGATGTGGATTATGAATCTGCTCCATTTACAGGACAGTACTTCAATGGCTTAACCTTACACTTACAAGCTATAGCAAAGCCTGGTTATAGATTCGTTAGCTGGGCAGAAAATCGAAATACAAGTGATTCTCTGGAGATAACTTTTACCGAAGATACCAGCCTAACTGCTATTTTTGAGCTTGATGATGGAGTCTTTCAAGGCGATTTAATGAATCCTCAAGCATGGGATTTAAACAATGGTCCTTATCAATTATTGGATTTTTCTCCTGAAACACCTGCAGGACAATATCCCAATAATATGAGATTCTTAATAACTTCATTAGTAGATCCTAATATAGATGCTGAATTGACTAGCTATTATTCCTCACCCTATAATATGGACTCTAAATCAAGAATTAATGGACTTGACGGAGACGGTATCTCATTTATTAACACAAGCACTCCAGCAATAAATGGCTTAGAAACAAGTGGCTATATGGGAGCATGTATTTTGGCTTTAAATACTAGTGGACTGTCTGATATAAAACTAAACTATACTGTTGAAACTATGGAAGCTAATAGTCGCCTATATGGACTTTCATTATTATATAGAACCAGTATTAATGGTAACTGGTTACCTGTCCTTGCTAATAATGAACCTATCACTTATCAAGCAGGAGAAGATGGACATGTTAAGAGCTACTTCAGCCTGCAACTTCCTCCAGATTTAGCTGATAAACCTTATTTTCAATTATGCTGGCGCTATCATTATCTCTCAGGTGATAGTGGTTCCAGAACAATGTTAAGATTGGATGACATTCTGGTATATAATAATGCTTTAGACGATATCAGTAATATTAGGATAAACGAAGTAATGTCTGATAATGAAAACTTTGAACATGATTTGGCTATTGATGATTTGGGTGACAGGTCTGATTGGATTGAGCTTTATAATGCTAGTAGCCAAGATATTAACCTCTTAGGATCTTACCTCAGTGATGATGAAGAAAAATATGGCCAATGGTTACTTCCTAATCTAACCCTAAGTCCTGACCAATATCTTCTTGTCAGAGCCTCTAAAAGTAATAGACAGAATCCTAATCAAATCTTGCATACTAACTTTAGTCTCAAAGCTTCAGGAGAAGCTCTATATCTTACTGATTACCAAGGAAATCTTATTGATTCTATGCCAGAAATTGAGATACCTCAAGATTACTCTTATGGTAGATTACTAGATAATCCTGCTGAATGGTCTTTCTTTATAATCCCAAGTCCTGCTAGCCCTAATCAAATAATAGCTATTTCAGCCCCAAGTAATGTGGCAATAACTTATCAGAATGCTAGCTTAACCCTGGTCTGGGATAGTCTTCCTAATGCTACTAGTTATAAAGTTTATAGTGCAGATGAACCTCATGCTGAAGATTGGTACTTGGAAAGTGAAAATATACTTACCCCTTCTTATAGTATAAATAATCTAGAAGTAACTAGTAAAAAGTTTTACAAGATTATAGCTCTTTATTAAACCAAGATAGTGTTGTAGAACTTTAGTAATACTTCGCTAAAGCTATGTGTCACAGGTGAAGAGTGCAGATTATTCTAGCAAAATAGCTTACAGAATTTCGAGGCATATAATATATATTCGGAGAAATTATGGATCTTACTTTTGCAGAAGGGTATTCTGCTATTCACAAAGGTCTACTGCACTTTTTAGTTAAATTATTCTTCTTAGATAATTTTACTAAATCCTATTCCTTATTCAGGATTTATAAAAAAAAAGCTTGCCTTCTAAAAGTAGTTTTTTAAAACTTACATGTTATAATAAACATAAATAATATTTAAATAAAGGAGAAGCTATGTCAGCTACCTTACAGAAAATTCAAGAGCTTAAAGCTCGTGAAGCTAAAGTAGAAATGATGGGCGGTGAAGCTCAAGTAGCAAAACAACATAATAGTGGAAAACTAACTGCAAGAGAGAGAATTAACCTCTTGTTTGATGCTGGAACTTTTAGAGAAATTGATAAATTTGTTGCTCATCGTTGCACTAATTTCGGAATGCAAAAAGTAGATATTCCTTCTGATGGTGTGATAACAGGTCATGGATTAGTGAATGGCAGACCAGTATTTGCTTACTCACAAGATTTTACTGCTAGAGCAGGTTCTCTTGGTGAAATGCATGCTGCTAAAATCACTAAAGTAATGGATATGGCTATGAAATCAGGTGTACCTGTAGTGGGTATGAATGATTCAGGTGGAGCTCGTATCCAAGAAGGAATTGATGCTCTTAAAGGTTACGGTGATATATTCTTTAGGAATTCCAGAGCTTCTGGTGTAATACCTCAGATTTCCTGTATCATGGGACCATGTGCTGGTGGAGCTGTGTATTCTCCAGCAATGACAGATTTTATCTATATGGTAAAAAATTCTTCCTTTATGTTCATTACTGGCCCAGATGTAATTAAAGCTGTGACAGGTGAGATGACAGATAAAGAAAGCTTAGGCGGAGCAATGGCTCATAATGAGTCTTCTGGAGTAGCTCATTTCGCTTGTGAAACTGATGAACATGCTATTAATTCTATCAAAGAACTCCTTTCTTTCCTTCCTAATAATAATATGGAAGAACCACCATATGTAGCAAGCTCTGATCCTGCTCATAGAATCTGTGAAGACCTTAATACTATAATCCCTGATAATCCTAGCAAACCCTATGATGTAAAAGATATTATCAGATCTATTGCTGATGATAGCCACTTCTATGAACCACATGAATACTATGCAAAGAATATTGTGATAGGTTTCATCAGACTCAATGGTAGGTCTGTTGGTATTATAGCTAACCAACCTATGGTACTTGCTGGCTGTCTTGATATTGATGCCTCAGATAAAGCCTCTCGTTTCATTAGATTCTGTGATGCTTTCAATATCCCTCTTCTCTCAATAGTAGATGTTCCAGGTTACTTACCTGGTGTACACCAAGAGCATAGTGGTATTATTAGACATGGTGCT
Organism: Cloacimonadales bacterium (SeqCode); assembly: GCA_963663475.2. Lineage (GTDB taxonomy): Bacteria > Cloacimonadota > Cloacimonadia > Cloacimonadales > JAFGVF01 > JAEKNW01. Next base: position 1,450,662 of record CAXXJV010000001.1, read on the forward strand.
AAATTGCTTTGGGTTTATTCTGAAGCTACAGTTCCTAAATTAACTTTAGTTACTCGTAAGAACTATGGTGGCTCATATATAGCTATGTCTTCAAGACACTTAGGTGCGGATATGGTATTTGCATGGCCTACTGCTGAAATTGCTGTTATGGGAGCTAAGGGTGCAGCTAATATTATCTATAGAAAAGATATTATGAAAGCTGAAGATCAAGATGCAAAAAGAGCTGAATGTATTAATGAATACGAAGAACTATTCAATAACCCATACGTAGCTGCTTCACGTGGTTATGTTGACGCAATTATTGAACCTAAAGAAACTAGAATGAGACTCATTGAAGCTCTGGAAATTCTTTCTACAAAGAGTGAATCACTTCCTCCTAAAAAACATGGTAACCTTCCAGTATAGTGAGGTTGAAAATGAATTCAAATACTAAGAAAAAAATGGTTGCTGCTTTAAGTGGAGTTATCCAATATTTGGAAGAAGAAAAACAAGAATCTCGCCAGATATCTGCTCCTATGACTCCGCAAAATACTTCATCTGCATGGACTTCTTACGGCCGTCAAACTACTATGATGAATGGTCAGATGATGCAAAGAAGAGTAGTTAGAAGATAAAATTGATAATTAATAAATAAAAGATAGAAAATCGGAGGATTTAATAATGTTTGATACACATGGTGTAGTTAAAATGGCTGATATGAAATATGGAAAAGATCGCCCAAAAGCTTCTAATCCTATCAAAATTCAAGACCTCTCTTTCCGTGATGGTCATCAATCTCTCTTTGCTACTCGTGGCAGAACTGAAGACCTCTTGACTGTTGCTGAAAAAATGGATCAAGCAGGTTTCTACTCTATGGAAGTATGGGGTGGAGCTACCTTTGATGTTATGCACAGGTACCTTAATGAAGACCCTTGGCAAAGAATTAGAACACTTAAAAAACACATAAAAAATACTAAATTCTCAATGCTCTTGAGAGGACAAAACTTAGTTGGCTATAGAAACTATGCCGATGATGTTGTTGAAGCCTTTGTGCAAAGAGCTTGCGATAACGGAATTGATATTTTCAGAGTTTTTGATGCCCTCAATGATTTTAGAAACTTTGAAGTTGCTCATAAAATAATTAAGAAAAATAATAAACACTTCCAAGGAACTATCTGTTATTCTCTTACTGAGATGAGAATGGGAGGAGATGTTTATAATCTAGATTACTATATCAATAAAGCTAAAGAGTTAGATAAAATTGGTGTAGATTCTATCTGTGTGAAAGATATGGCGGGACTGGTTTCCCCTTATGATGCTTATAACTTAGTTAAAGCTCTTAAGGAAACTGTCGATGTACCAATTCATCTTCATACTCACTTCACCTCAGGTATGGGGGATTTAGCTCTCTTTAAAGCTATCGAAGCTGGAGTTGATATCATTGATACATGTATGGCACCTTTTGCCTACCGTACTTCTCATGCAGCTGTTGAACCTTTAGTGGTTTCTCTGTTAGGAACTAATAGAGATACTGGTATGGATATTAAACTTCTGAATGAAATTGATAAAGAAATTGAGAAATTTATCCCTAAGTATAAACATTTGGCTAATGATACCAAGTTCTCTGTTATCGACCCTGAAGTTATTATTCACCAAACTCCTGGTGGAATGCTTTCAAACTTAGTAAATCAACTCAGACAAATGGATGCACTTGATAAAATTGACCAAGTTTTTGAAAAATTACCTGAAGTGCGTAAAGACTTGGGTACTGTTCCACTTGTAACACCAACAAGTCAGATTGTCGGTATTCAAACAGTTAATAATGTGCTTTTTGATGGACAAGGTGAGAGATATCAAAGATTTACTGAACAAGTTAAAGACCTTTGTTTCGGTTTATATGGTAAGACAACTCTTCCAATGAATCCTGAAGTCCAAGCTAAAGCTCTTGCTAATTATCCTCGTGGACAAGAACCAATCACTGTTAGACCAGGTGCTATATTAGAACCTGAATTACCAGAGATTAAAGAATCTGTTAAAGGCCTAGCTAAAGATATTGATGATGAACTAATAGTCGCTCTTTATCCTGTAACAGGTAAGAGGTTCTTAGAATGGAAATATGGATTAAAAGAAGCTCCAGCTGAAGTTAAAGCTAAGACTTTAGCTGAAGTTAAGGCTGAAGAAGAACTAGTTAAAAAAGCTCTATCTGGCCAACTAACTGCTAAGAAAGCTAGTCCTGAAAAACCAGAAAACTTAAGAAAGTTTGATGTTTATGTTGATGGAGAATACTTCCAAGTTGAAGTAAATGCTGAAGGTGGTATGAATGCTATCCCTGCTGGGACATATGTTCAACCACAAACACCAGTAGTTAGACCAGCCAAAGCTGCAGTTCCTAATCCTGCACCAAGTAATCCAAGTCCACAAGTAACAAGTCCTCAGCCTACAGGAGGAGAGCAAGTTATTAAGTCTCCAATGCCTGGCATGGTATCAGCTTATAAAGTTAATGTTGGTGATCATGTTAAAAAAGGTGATACTGTTCTTATTCTTGAAGCTATGAAGATGGAAAATAATATTCCAGCTCCTTGCGATGGTGTGATTAAGAGTATTCCTAAGAGTGGAGGTGATAATGTTGCAAAAGATGAAATCTTGATTGTGATAGGTCAAGAAGCTTCTGCACCACAAGCAGCAGTTCAGAGTCAGCCTCAGGCACAAGCACCTGCTCAAAGTCAACCTCAAGCTCAAGTTCAGGCTTCTACAGCTAGTGGTAATCCTGTAAAAGCACCTATGCCTGGTATGATTATGGCTTATAAAGTTAAAGTTGGTGATCAAGTTAATGCTGGCGATGTTGTACTAGTTCTAGAAGCTATGAAAATGGAAAATAATATTCCTTCTCCTGTAAGCGGAAAAGTGCTTGAAATTAGTAAGTCTGCTGGTGATAATGTTAGCAAAGACGAAGTAATGATAGTAATAGGATAAAAGATAAATATTAGTATATAAAGCCCTGAAGCCCTGCTAGCAGGGCTTTTTTGTTTGAGCTGTTTATCCCAAATAATGCAGTAGACCTTTGCGAATAGCACTATCTTCTTTTGCAAAAGTAAGCTACATAATTTTCAGGAATATATATATTATATGCCTTCAAATTCTGTAACTTATTTTGCTAAAAGAATCTAGCACTCTTCATCAAAGTTCTACTGCACCATTCGGGTTTATAATTTAGGGAAGTTAATAATTTTAGATTTTCTTGTTTTATCTGCTTGTATTTCACTTTCAGCTTCCAAAAAGTTTGGGAAAAAGATTATTAACAAGTCCAACATTTCCTCGTAGTAAAAATCATAAGTATAATAAGCAATATCTCTTATATTTTCACATCTCTTTCGGAAGTCTTCAAGTAAGTCATGTTTGTCTATATATCTAAGAAAATCAAAAAGAACATTAATTGCACTGGAGAAAAGTTTTTCTCCGAAGTAATCATAATCATAAGCATAGGAGGTAGCATTTTCAACATAAACTAGCATTAAATCGGCAGTTAAAAGATGACTTGCATTAAACTTTTTAAAATCAGAAATAGCTTTTTTAGCTTCTGTTAACTTCAACTTGTTGCCATGTCTAGGATAAAAGCATTCAACTATTATTGAATGATATTTATCATAAAGCTCTTGTTCGTTAGGTTTTAACCAAAAATCTAAGTAATCTTTATTAGTTTTGTTTAGTTTATATAGCTGGGCAATTAAACTAACTAATTCATCTGTTTTTAAAGCTTTAATTTTACTTTTTAATTCTCTTAATCCCATCTTATCTCCAATGTTTTTATAGAATATTAATCTTTTTTTAGTTGTTTTTGTTTCAATTTATCCCACCATTCCAATCTTTTAGTAATTTCTTTTTCAAAACCAAAAGGGGAAGGACTATAGAGGTCTATTTCATCTAACTGATCAGGGAAGTATTTTTGATAAAAATAGCCATAATCGAAGTCATGTGAATATTTGTAATTCTCGCCATAACCTAAATTTTTCATTAGTTTTGTGGGAGCATTTCTTATATGCATAGGTACTCCTAGGTGAGAAGTTTTCTTAGCTAAGTCTCTAGCAGCTTTATAGGCAGTATAAACTGAGTTACTCTTAGGTGCTGTTGCAAGATAGACCACTAATTGAGAAAGGGCAGTACTTGCTTCTGGCATGCCTAAGAAATGAATAGCTTCTTTACAGGCAATAGCTTGAGTGAGAGCATTAGGATCAGCTAATCCAACATCTTCACTAGCAAAACGGACTAATCTTCTAACAATATACATAGGATCTTCTCCTGCTTCTAGCATTCTAGCCAACCAATACAAAGCAGCTTGTGGATCAGAGCCTCTAAGTGATTTATGGAGAGCAGAAATGACATTATAATGTTCTTCTCCATTCTTATCGTAGAACATACTTTTTTGTTGAAGAATCTTTTCAATATCCTTGATAGTTAGTTTATCTAAGTCTCCATAAGATCGTAACATATCTAAGTTATTCAAAGCCTTACGTCCGTCTCCACCACTTATCTCTACCAGGTAATCAATTGATTGGGTATTTAAACTAGGCAGATATAAAGCTTTAGCTTTGAGGATTATTTGTCTGATATCTTCTTCATCTAATGAATTAAGGACAAAGACACTTGTTCGAGAAAGTAGGGCTGAAATAACTTCAAAAGAAGGGTTCTCAGTTGTAGCCCCTAAGAGGATGATAGTGCCAGACTCAACATAGGGGAGAAAGGCATCTTGTTGAGATTTACTAAATCTATGAATCTCATCTATGAACAGAATTGTTTGTTCTTGAGTAAGATCAAATCTTTGTTGAGCTTCTTGCATGACCATTTTTACTTCTTTGATACCAGACAATACAGCTGAGAACTGAACAAATTCTTTCTTAGTTTTGTTTTCGATAATCTTAGCTATAGTGGTTTTACCACAACCAGGAGGTCCCCAGAGGATAATAGATTTAAGATTATCATTTTCAATCATTTTATGTAACATAGAATGAGGGTTAACAAGGTGCTTTTGTCCGATAATATCGCTTATTTCTTGGGGTCTCATCAGTTCAGCTAAAGGGATATTTTTTTGCATATTTTCCACAAGTCCTCTCAGTAACCAATCTTAAGGTCTATACCAGGTAAATTTGGCTTAGTTTCAATTTTCTTGAGTAAGCTAACCAGTGCTTCAACTCTAAAATCCTCATTCTCTGACATTCCTAATCCTCCTGCTCTATGAGGACTCATGATTACATTATCAAGGGTATGGAAAGGGAAGTTAGCAGGTTGAGTAAATGTTCTCTCTTCAGGGTTTACAGGATACTTGTACCAGACATCTAAGGCAGCTCCTCCAATCAATCTTTTTTCTAAAGCTGTGAAAAGACTTTCTTCATCTACAGTAGAAGCTCTTCCTACATTAACAAAATATGAGCTTGTTTTCATTGCCTCAAAGGTCTTCTTATTAAAGACAGCTTTGGTTTGCTCAGTTGCTGGTAGTAGGTTAATAATATAATCATAATTACCCACAATAGAATCTAGATCATCTAGGGAATAGATTCCTTCTTGGGGATTAATATCTTTTCTTTTTATTTTATCGATAGTGACTTCATAAGGAAGCAGAAAACTTTCTAGTAACTTTCCTATATGGCCATAACCACAGATAAGAAGTTTTTTCTGATAAAGTAAACTAGAAGGGTTAGCTTGGTATCTAATAGACCAATCGTGTTTTCTAAAGTCTCGATCAGCAGGAATAATATGTTTAATCCCAGTAAGCAGCAGGGCCATAACATTCTCAGCCACTGGTCTAGCATTATGGTGTATATTCAAAAGCTTTATATGGGGATAGTCTTTCAAAAGCTGGGAAGTAGCTTGAGGAACACCTACAAAAGGAATTATTAGATATTTTAAATCTATGAGACTAGCCAGCTTTTCAGCAGTAGGGTAGGCTAAAATTAGTACTTGGGTATCACTAGGTATAACTTTACCAAGAGTAATTCTATGTGACCTACCTAAAGCCTTTTCTAGCTTGTCTTGAATATCCTTATTATTTTCTCGGTAATAGTGAGTTTTTAGCTTAGGCAATTTCTTTCCTCTTTTTTATCACATCTAGATAAATACCAGCCAAGAGAATTATGAGAGAAAGACTGATACCAGCAAGAGAAAGTTTAGTACTTAAGTAGTAGCTTTCAGGAGCAAAAACCATTTCTACTTTCTCACTACCAGCAGGAATAACAAGTCCGCGTAAAATATGATTTACAGGGTAAATCTCACTTTCTTTTCCATCAATATAAGCTTTCCAGCCAGCAGGGTAATAGGTTTCACTAATAACCAGGAAGCCATCTTTATCTAAATCACTAATTTTGAAGGCAAGCTTGTGCATATAATCTTCTTGAGGAATTTGTTCAATTTTTCCCACACCCAAAGGCATCTTTAATGGTATTTCAGTTTCAACAATTGCTTGACTTCTTGGTCTGAAAGCGTTACTATTCATAAAATTAATTCTTTCTTGACTTGATTCTATCACATGTAAACCTCTAACAAACCAAGCTCTATCTAGGGCATCTGGATTATAGTATAGTCCTACAAGATCTCCAGCTTTTTTCATAGTAACTAAAGGTGATTGTCCAATATTATCTTTAGAGATAAAGTATTTAGCATTTAGCATATTAATTACATTTAAGTTCATTGCTTGATTAATTACATCGTTATATCTAAGCAATTTAGCGCCATGATAGCCACCAATTATTTGTAAATGAGCAGACCAAGATACATCATTCATGTTATCAAAGGAGAATACTCTATAAGTTCCTTTTGCTTGCTTAGTGTTTAGATAAGTATCTATCTTGTTCATAGCAATTTCAGTATTTTCTTGTGGAGGATAAAGAGTTTGGAAGTAGGCTCTGTTTACAAGCATTAAATCTGATATCATAAAGACACCTATTAGGATGATAAAGACCTGTTTTGATAACATTTTTTTGCTATAAAAGAAGATGATACCAAAGCCTAAAGCTAAGAAAAAGAGTCCATTACGAACAGAATTAACTGTCAATGTTAATCTTTCAGCCTTCAAGTTTTGTATATGACTCACTAATTGAGGACTTCCTTGATATTGTTGCCATTGGGCCATTTCTCCAGCAGAAGTAAACTGCATTCCTGAGAAGAGGCTTTTACCTCCTACTAAATTAAAGAGGAAGAGGGCAATTACTACAATCATACCAATTCTCATTCTTTTGGCAAACTTCTCATCACCTACTTTTTTGATAACTTCTCTTAAACCAATGGCTGCTAAGGGAATCAAAAGCAATTGGGCTATTACTAGATGAGTAGCTGGTACTCTAAATTTATTAAAGCCAGGTAAGTAGTCATGGAGAAAATTTGATAAGAGGGGGAAGTATTTGCCAAAAGACATAATAACTGCTGCTAAGATACCAATTCCAAAGACTTTTGAATACTTACTCTTAGCCAAGAAAAGACCTATTATTGCTAAAAGAAGAATAATTACACCAGTATAATGATAAGCTTGTGTGAAAGACATCCAACCCCAGTAATCTTGATTAATTCCTCCAAAAAAGTTAGGGAAAATCAAAGATACTAGTTCTAGTGGGTGCATTGACCAACCTTGGGCATACTCTTTGGTTAAACCATTTTCTCCACCTCGCATGGAATAGTGAGAGTATTCAAGGTTAGAAAGATGAGGATTCATAACAGCTAAACTTGCAATTCCCACAGCTAATATTAAAAGTAAGGAGAAGATGATAAAGGGCTTAAAGTCTTTACTCTTAATAACATTGACTAGTTCAAATATCCAAAAAATACCGATAAAAAGGAAGAAATAGTAGCTTATTTGCAAATGGTTAAGTCTAAGCTGGGTAATTAAAGCAACAGCAAAGAAGCCTAAACCAAGTAAATTTCTTTTGTCACGCAGGTACAAGAGGGCATAGAGTAGCCAAGGTAAAATCATAATTACCTGAAATTTAGTATTATGTCCCATCTCAATTAGTGCTACAAAATGTGAGGAAAGGGCAAAGCTTAATCCTAAAATTGTTGAGGTTAAGACTCCCATTTTAAGATATCTCAGTAAGAAAAAGCCTCCTATAGCTCCTAGCATTAAGAAAGATAGTTTCCAATTTATTAATGGGTTAATAGCCATGAGAAGATTGTTTATGAAGGGATACTTAGTGGGGAAACTAATTAAATAATTAGGCATTCCTGAAAAGATATTGCTATTCCACAGGGCAGGATCAGAATGACTCTTGTTATATTCAATAGATTCATTGGCAGTGTATCTCCACTGATTAGTGTCATGGGCAATTGGTTCATAACCTAAAAAACCCAATTTAAAGAAGGAAATAGATAAGAAAATTAGAATTATTAAGATGCCTATCCAATTTTTGGTCAATAAATTATCTATGTTACTAGCAACTTTTACATCTTTTGTCTGACTTGTAAGATTCTTCTTTTTGGCCATTACTCAACTCCTATATTGCAAAAATTTAATAATACTAATTCAGCTTGATCGCAAGATTTATCATCCTCGCAATCATAATTGGCATATTCTTTAACTCTTGTATCTTCTTGGAGATTTCTCTCTAACATCTTAGACCCTTCAACATAATTTAATTCAGGATGGAATTGGACACCCCAGACCGGGAAGTCTTGCCACTGAAAAGCTTGGATTTTAACTTTATCATTCTTAGCAATGATTTTAAATGAATCATCTAAATCTACTACTTCATCAAAGTGAGATTGCATGAAAATTGCTTTGGTGATTCCCTTAAAGAGAAGATTATCCTCAATTTCTAGCTTGGTAAAACCAAATTCAGGTGTCTTTGCAGGAATACAGGAATGGTCTCCACTGAGTAGTCTTGCTAACATTTGATGGCCATAGCAGATGCCTAGGACTGGCTTGCCTGCAAAAATAAAGTCACTCATGATAGAAAAGACTTCCTTTTGTTCTATATGCTGACTTGAGGCAGATAACTCTGAACCAGATATGATTAATTTATTATATTGACTATAATCTAGGTTTAAGTCATTATTATATATTCTTTTAAAAACGTATTTATAATTATCTTTCAAAATTCTCTCTATACTCTTTCTAAAGCGAAAGGAAGCATCATCATTTTTGATTGTATCTAAAACTAATATCATAATTACCTCTTATTATAATTCACAAAAAATAGGAAAAGTTATTGTTTTTTCAATCCATAATCTGTAAATCAACAATTTTTCCTAACCTTATCTAATATTACTAACTAACTGTCAAATAAAAAAAACATTTGACAGCTACTAACTTTATAATTTTGATAAATAGATTATAAAAGATCTTATAAATAAAGGAAAAATATAAATTATGCAACTACATCAGAGATTTATAGAGATTGCTAAACAGTATCCAAATGATATCGCAATTATAGATGTTTCAGCTGGTAAGTCAGTTACTTACTCTAAACTACTCTTAGCAGCTCTTATACTTTCTGAAAAGTATAAGAAATTCCCTGAGAAAAATATTGGTGTTATGATACCTACCTCATTCGGCTGTTTGGTGACTACCATAGCCTTGCTCATGGCAGATAAAACACCTGTTATGATTAACTACTCAGTAGGAGCCTTAGAAAATCTACGTTATGCTCAAGATAAATGTAACTTCATGACTACTATTACTACTGAAAAACTTTTAGATAAATTGAATATAAAAGCCATAGAAGGAATGATAAACATTGAAAATATTTTGGCTAACATTAATTTAATCGACAAAGTTAAAGGAATGGCTATTTCTAAATTACCTGCTAAAATGATTCAAAATATGGTTCATAAGGGTTCAAGAGATGAAAATGCTGTTATTCTTTTTACAAGTGGTTCAGAAAAAGACCCTAAGGCTGTTCAACTCTGCCATCGTAATATAATGCACAATGTTAAGGGCTTTACGACTGTCGTAAAGGATATTAAGAATGAAATATTCTTGGCAAACCTCCCTCTTTTCCATGTTTTTGGTATTACTGTTACCTTCTGGACACCCCTTCTCTATGGTGGTAAAACTGTTACTATAGCTAATCCTCTGGACTATAAACTAGTCTGCCGTTCTATCAAAAAGCATCAAGTTACCCTCATGGTCGGAACACCTACCTTCTACCATGGCTATTTACACAAATCAGAAGCTGGTGATTTTGCTTCTGTAAATATTGCAATTTCTGGAGCAGATAAACTTCCCAAGCAAATTAGAGATGAATACTTACAAAAACATAATTTAGAACTTTTTGAAGGCTATGGTGCAACCGAGACTAGTCCTGTGATTTCTACTAATTACCAGGGAAATAATAAAGTTGGTACAGTAGGAAAGCCTCTACCAGGTACTCAGGTGAAAATAGTTGACAGGGTTACTGGAAAAGAAGTTAATGCTGGAGTTGAAGGTAAAATTCTGGTTAAGGGTGATCTAGTAACAATTGGTTATTATAATGATTACGAAGAGACTTCTCTCAGGATTAGAGATGGTTGGTATGATACTGGCGATATGGGAGTTATTGATAAAGATGGTTTTATAACTCATCGGGGCCGACTTAGAAGATTTGTTAAGATAGGAGGGGAGATGGTATCCCTAACTAAAGTTGAATCAGTATTAGAAACAATTCTCCCTGCAGAAACCCTTTGTTGTGTGGTTGAAGTACCAAACTTAAAGAAAGGGGCTGAGATCGTGGCTGCTGTAACTACTAAAGAAATCGAAGCTAAGCAAATTCATAAATATATGAAAAAAGAACTGCCAAGTCTTATGGTCCCTCGCGAATATTATGTCTTAGATGAACTTCCCTTAATGCCTTCAGGAAAAGTGAATTTCAGAAAAGTTGAAGAAATTATTCGAGAAATGCATAATGTGAAGAAGAAAAAGTAGTTATGAAAAAAAAACTAGTTTTTCTAATCTTATTATTAGTTACTAATCTTTTCTCACAAGCTATTAATTATCAGAGAGTTAAGCATTGGTTTTTCTTTCCGCTTTTTGCTTATAATCAAGAGACATCCCTTGTTTATGGGGGAGTGGTTATTTATGATACTGCCAAGAGTAAAGAAAGCTTTGACGGACAGTGGTCTAATGTTATTCAACACTCCTTAAAAAATCAATTCCGTTACCTTACAAAAGCTCAATTTGCTTTTAAAAAGAATTACTCTACTTCTTTCGCCTTAAGAATGAGAAATTGGCCAACAAGTATCTATGAATTTGGTAATGATAGCAACAAGAAATCTGAAACTAAATACACAGAAAAAGAATATTCTTTTGAATTTGACCTTTATCGTAGGTTATATCAACAAGTCTTTTTAGGAATTAATGCTGAAATTGGTAATCTGCAAGTTATCAAAAGACAAGAAAACAATTATATCGATTGGGAAAATACTCTTGGTAATGCCGGTGGTTGGCTCAATGGTATTGGCTCTGTCCTAAAACTAGATACCAGAAACTTGATTAATTATCCATCTAAAGGACTCTACTACCGTCTTTCTTATAGAAATTATGATGAGAAATGGGGAAGTGATTATAATTTTGCTATGACCGAAATAGATCTTAAAAACTATTTCTCCTCAAATCCCAATCTAATTTTAGCTACCCACCTGGATGCTAAAATTACCCATGGTCATGTGCCTTTTCAAAGATTAGCTAAGCTAGGGGATAGATTACGAGGTTATTCTTCTAGAAGGTTTATGGATAATCATAGAATTGCTGGAAGAGCAGAACTGAGAACCTCTCCTTTCTCAAACGGATTAATCACTAGGGCTGGATTTGTTCTCTTTGTGGAAGCTGGAAAAGTTGCCCATGATTTAGATCAACTTAACCTAAAAGATTTAAAACTTTCCTACGGAACTGGATTACGATATAAGTTAACTAACTCAGAAGATAAACTCAATGTAAGATTTGATATAGCCTTTACTGAAGAAGGACATTCTATCGGTATTTCAGCTTATGAAGAGTTTTAACCCAAAAATTAAGTGAATTAACACTCAAAATCAACATATAATAATGCAATAGACCTTTGCTAATAGCAGAATCTTCTTTTGCAAAAGTAACTTACATAATTCTTCCGAATATATATATTATATGCGTCAGAATTCTACGAGCTATTTTGCTAAAAGAATTTGCACTCTTCTGAAAAGCTCTATTGCACCATTTGAGATTATCAAAGTTCTACTCTACCATTAGGATTGAAGAAGTCCGATCAACTATTGGCTAACAAATGGCCTTTCCTTGCATGTTCCTTCCTTTACACTCTTTCGATAAAAGTCAGGATTTCATCGAAAGAGTGTAAAGAAAGGATTAGGGATGCAATAGTCTATATTATGAGTTTATCCCAGACTTATCTTAGCCCTGGAAGGAGGACATTATCCCAAATAGTGCAATAGATCTTTGAGAATAGCAGAATATTCTTTTGCAAAATAGGACCATTTTGAAAAAAATGGACCCTTAAAGATTATGAGGGCTTGTTAAATCCAAATAATGCAGTAGAATTTAGGGAAAAAGCGAATAGCAGAATATTCTTTTGCAAAAGTAAGCTACATAATTTTCAGGAATATATATATTATATGTCTTCAAATTCTGTAACTTAATTTGCTCAAAGAATCTAGCACTCTTCATCAAAGTTCTACTGCACCATTCGGGTTAAAAAACTTCAAGAAAATCTAAGAAAAGGAGGATAAAGCAATGGTTATTATTGAATTTAAAATACCACATGGATTAAAAGCCAAAGCTAGAAGAGAGGGATATTCTCTAGTAAAATATTCAAATCAGCCATTTTATCACCTCCGAAAAAAGAATTCTCCTAAAATAGGGAAAAATCATCATAAGTTCGGCAATACCATGCAAGAACTAAAAATATCTTATCGAAAGCTTAATGATGCTGAAAAGCAAGCACTGAAAGAAAGGAGAAAAAAGGAAGGAAGTACTAAGTCAGACTGGATTCAATTTGTCAGAGAATATTATAGAGGGATTAGTCGTCAAACTCTTAAAGAAAAAAGACAAGTAAAAGCTCAAAACAAGAAAGATCAAGTTAACAAGCCACAAAAAGGAAGTGAAAGTAAGAATTTAAGAGAAAAACACTTATTACCCAAACTGGCAAGATCTATATTCGCCCGAATGACGGGACTTTCTCACGGAGTAGCGACTTCAGACAACTTAACTTTCTTTCGCCCGAATGACGGGACTTGCTCACGAAGTAGCGGCTTCCGAAAACTCTCCGAAGTCCCTTGCCTAGGGCTGAGGAAGTCCGGTCTCCAACTCGAATGACGGGACTTGCTCACGGAGTAGCGACTTCTGAAAACTCTCCTAAAGTTCTACTATACTATCTAGCTTTAACAACAAATATCCCTGTGAAGGGATAAATAGTTTAGCCCAGGGTAAAAGCCTGAAAGGCTTGCAACCTTGGGTAAGATGGCTTCCATCTTAGAAATTCCCTGTAAGGGATACATAAATAAAATTATCTAACAAATAATGAATATTGAATTAATATTTTTTAATTAATATAAGGTGGTAATATCAATGGCACAGTCAGTATCTCAAATTTATATGCATCTTGTCTTTTCTACCAAGAATAGAGTACCTTTTTTCAAAAATTCTGATATTCGTGATCCATTATATTCATATATTGCCAAAATAATCTACGAAAATGATTCATATCCGATTTGTATTGGTGGGTCTGAAGATCATATCCATATTTTTTTCAATTTATCAAAGAATATTTGTTTTAAAGATATAATAGGAGAGATTAAGAGATCTACTTCTAAATTGATAAAGACTAAGGGTGATGAATATTCAAACTTCTACTGGCAAGCTGGTTATGAAGGATTTTCTGTAGGTCAACAACAGAAGCAAAAAACAATCAATTATATTAACAAGCAAAACGAACATCATAAAAAAGGCTCTCCAAGAAGAACTCAGAATGTTCATGACGAAAAACAAAATGAGAATCAATGAATGTTATTTGTGGGATTAATTAATTTAACCCTTTCAGGGTAGAGGCTTTATTTATGCTGTCGTACCCAGGGTTGCAAGCCTTTCAGGCTTTTACCCTGGGCTAAACTATTTATCCCTTTACAGGGATATTTGTTAAATCACAATTTTAATGAAACATTCTGATTTACTTGAGTTATTTCCACCAAACATGAACTTGAGCCTAAAAAAAAGAAGATAATAATCTATCCACAAATTATTTCGTGATGATTACAGAGATAGAACAGGTAATTTGAGAGTGAAAGCATCCTTGCTTATAGTCACGAATTCTTCTTCAACGATTGCTTGACCAAACTCATGATATACTCAAAATCCTCATCATCTTTCAGATTAATCTCATAATCTCCATTTCCCTGATGTCCGACCTGAGAAACATCTCTCATTATCCCCTTAGGATCATCTAAGTCCCCCTTACGTAGATTAATAAAGAGCTTCAAAGATTTTCTCTGAATAGAAATATCCACAACATTAGTCTTAGATACAAAGGCAATATAGAACTTCAAAACTTTGATTTCAATAGAATCAAGATTTAATATCATATTTTTTAATTTTTCATATAAAGCACAAAATTCTTCAGAACCCTTGCTCAAATGGTCTTCCTCTCTATATACCTTTATTTCTTTATCAACAATATTACTTTATTTATTGGTAGAAATGATGTTCACTAAATCACTAAAATGGGTTTGAATTGTGTTCATAACAATCACTTCAGATTAGTAATTATCTAATTTAAATCATTCTCCATAACAAATTTAGTTACTGTGAATCTATGAACTTTCAAATATCTGGCAATAGCACTAATAGATACTCCAGCTTCGACCATCTCTTTAATGATTTTCTCCTTCCCGGTGAGTTTAACTTTAGCAGATTTCCTGCCCTTAGGACGCCCTAAAATAACTCCTTCGGCTTTCTTTCTAGCAAGAGCTTCTTTAGTTCTTTGAGAAATCAAGTTTCTTTCAATCTCAGCTGCTAAGCCAAAAGCGAAAGCTAATACTTTGGAATTTATATCATTACCTAATCTATAATTGTCTTTAATTGTCCAGATATTAACCTCTTTTTTCATACAATCATTTAAAATACTCATAATCATTAAAAGATTTCTACCTAAACGGGATAATTCAGTGCAAATTAAAATATCATCCGCTTTCATTTTATTTAACAACCTTCCTAATTTTCTTTTATTTACTTCCTTTGCCCCTGAAATAGTCTCTTCTATCCATTTATCAATTACAATATCTTTCTTTTTACAAAATTCTACTATCTCAAATCTCTGATTTTCGACTGTCTGTTTATCTGTACTCACCCTAATATAGCCATAAATCATTGTTATCTCCTACTAATATTTTAATAATGACAATTATTTAATTAATGAATAATTAACAATAATAATTAATTACTAAGATTATAAAACAAGCGAAGATTAGTTTATATGACCTATTTTACGTGGCAGGGATATTAAAAGATATAGAGCTGAATTTGCGGACTTGTGGTTGATATGCACTTTTCCGAGTAAACGAATTGATATAGAAAACTATCCAGCAGTTAAAAATTGGCTAAAATCTTTTGGACAAAGATTAGAACAGACTGGAAAAAGTTATGAAGACTCAACTGGAAGACTAATAAAATGTAGAAAAAAAACAAATAATAAATGGTTTGAGACACAAGATAGTATAGGATATTGGGAGGAATTTAATAGACAGAAAATTGTGTGGAAGGCAGTTGGTCGAAATCTAGGAATATCAATAGTAGATGCTGGGATATATTGTGTCGTTCCATAAAAGTGGACTAGAAAATTAAACAAACTAGGAGCTTGAAATGGAAAGAAAAAAGAATATGACTCATAAGATTCAAAAGACCTATAGTGAAAGTTTTAAAATTAAAGTTGTTGACGAAATAGAGAAGGGAGATTTAACTCAAGCTGGAGCTTGTAGACTTTACAATATTTCAGATAGCAATGTGAGTAGATGGGTTGCCAATTATGGTATGAATGAACGAGTGGGAAAAAAGGTGGTAGTTATGACCGATAGAGAAATACGTGAATCTGACCTTTTAAGGAAAGAGAATAAGCAGTTAAAACGAGCATTAGAAGATAGTCAGTTCTCCAACGAAGTTCTAGAGAAATATATTCATTATATTGCAGAACAAAATGGTATTGATTTAAAAAAAAAGATCGATTCAGGTTTATCAGAAGATACTCAGAAACTCTTGATTTCAAGGTTGCTAAAAGGTCAGGAATAAGCCAAATGTGTAGTTTATTACAAGTATCTAAATCAGGTTACTATAAATATCTTCAAACTGTCTCCCAGAGTTCTACAAATGACTCCCTATGTCTTTCCAGAGTTAAACAATATAGAAAAATTCAGCCTTATGCAGGCACTTATAAATGTTGGAAAATGCTACATAATGATGGTTTTAAAATTGCGAGAAATCATCTTAACTGCCTGCTTAAAGAACATAATATGTTGATCAGGAAGAAGAAGAAATATTGCAAAACTTCAATATCAGATGGTAGTAAGGTATATCCTAATTTACTTAAAGATACCGAAGTAAAGAGGAAAAATCAAGTTTGGGTAACTGATATTACTTATATTTCTAAAGGCAAAGGGTTTTATTATTTGTTTTTGCTAAGTGATATGTATACTAGACAGATATTGGATTATGAAGTTTCTTCTAATATGTTGACTGATAATCATATAAGGATGTTAAAAAGACAGCTAAACTATGTTGATAATGCTAACGATCTTATTCATCATTCAGATCATGGTTCTCAATATACAAGTAATGAGACTATTAGCCTTCTGAAAAAGCATGGTATAAAGATTAGTATGACTGGTGATGGTAAATGCTATGATAACCCTATTGCTGAAAGAATAAACTGCACAATGAAGCATGAATTTGGTTTAAATCGGACATTTAGCACTATAGAAAGTCTTAAAAAAGCTACTAAAGATGCAGTAATGATCTATAACTCTCAGAGACTTCACAAAAGTTTGGGGTATTTTACTCCAAATGATTTTGCAAATCATTAAAAGAGGTTACCAGATGATGAACAGATACTTAGCTGAATGTATTTTCTTTTGGAAAATGCGACTAAATTACGAATGCAAAATGGAGTCGACAAAAGAACTCAAAAGTATGAGTAAATGTCTCATTTTTCAAAAGAGATACATGACTCAGGATACATAAAAAAGGTGTCCACTATATTGGTACTTGACATATTTATCAGCCCCAGCAGCTTTTATTACATCTAATTGCAATGAATACTTGTTAATGTTTCTTCTCAGTAATTTTAGTAAATATTACATATATAATCACTCAGATAAAACAGGAGCTGGAGATTTAATGCTCAATATACAATCTCTTATCAAGCTGCCAATTCCAATAATCTCAGAAGAAATTAATGATTACTTTGTAAAGTTGAATAGTCAAATCATTTCAAATTCTCATAACCTTGCTAATATTGAGATTTTTGTAAATGCTTTAATATATAAGCTATTCAATTTTAATAAAGAGGAAATTGATTTAATTGACATAGAATTTACAGATTGTTTAACAAGCTTGAAAATTAATTATAAACAATATGAAAATATGAGTATTAAAGAAATTGCGCAATACTGCTCAGAATTTGATTATAGAAAAGAAAGTGATTATTATAACTCTTAAATCCCCAAAGGGGAGAACTAATTTAGCCATTTTTGGAAATTAGTAGAGTTAAGACATAAGCTAATATCATTTGTATGATTTCAGAAAGGATATATCTTCTTTTGACAACTTGTATAATTGATTAATTTTAATATCAATTTCATTTTTGATTGTCATATTTTCATACTTACTTGCTAATGCATTAATATTCTGGGTAATTTCATTGATAATGCTCATCGGTGCTTTATATACTGGCAATTTAACTAATGCATGTTTATTGTATTGGTATCCATTTACTCCTAGTTCAATACTGGAATATAATCTTTTGTATGCAAATTGAAAAAGTCTTGAGTTAAGTGTCCCAAGTAAATATTCAGGATTTTCAGCTATTATCATGAAACAAGTTTTATCTATCATAAACTTATTATCATCTAATGCAAATTCAGCTTGCTGTACAGTCTCAGGATATATAATTTTCTGTCTATTAAATTCCTCCCAATAATTTGCACCCCACCTCTGCAAAGCGTACCATTCATAACGTATTCCAGTCTCAGATTTGTTTCTATTAGATAGTTGTTCTTTGTAACTTAGTAAATGTCCATAAATAGCTGGATATTGCTCTTGAAAAGCTTGCTCAGCTATTGGAGAAGCTCCTTTTATATTTGGATCATTTTGTAGAGGAAAATGCCATGGTACATAGATCAACCACAAGTCCGCAAATTCAGCTCTATATCTTTTAATATCCCTGCCACGTAAAATAGGTCGTATAATTTCAGCAGATTTTGGGTCTTGTCTGATGAGTTCATCTTTCTTAGCTCCACTAATAATAAAGGCTTCATTAAATCCTGTTAGAATTCCTCTATTAATGTTTACATCCCAATCTTTGAGGGGAGTACCTATTCTTTCAATTTTTTCTTTGATTCTCATTTCTTCTTGAGAAGAGATGATAAGGCTTTCTTTACTAAAATTATTGATTACTACAGTGTTTTCAACAAAATAATTGGATAGGTTGCTGTCTTTTAAATAATCTGATCCAATAGTACAGGCTTGTAAATAGTGTTTATGGGTAATTTTCTTCTGAGAAAGCAAAATATTGGTATCAACTGTAGCAGAATCAAATACTTTGAAACCTCCAAAATCTATTAGTTTAATTGGGTTAGTGTATTTCGCAAAATAATCGCGTAATTTCTCTCCATATTTCGCTCTCATCCATTTATTAGATGTTATGAAGCATAATAAACCATATTCTGATAGTATTTGAACTCCTCTTTCATAAAAAATACAATATAGGTCTCCTGTTTTAGCAAAGGAGAGATATTTTTGATTTTCATAGGTTTCTTGAATTTTCTGACCTGATAGAGTTTGAATTTGAACATACGGTGGATTCCCAATCACAATATCAAAACCTCCATTTTCTTTAAAGACATCAGCGAAGTAGAGATGCCAGGGGAAGAAGGGTCTAATTTTATCTTTTTTAGTAAACTCGTGAAGTTGAGCTTCAAGTTCTTGGTAGTCAAACTTATATTTTTTCTTTAACTGAGCACTTTCTGCTTGGATGTAAGCTTCTCTTTGTTCATGAGTAGGCAGTTGATTTGCAGTGGATATCATCTGATTATAGGCTTGGAAGTATTCTTCTTTGTCATTCTCAATGCGAGTTTTAAAGATTTTGACGATAGTATCTTCAATTTCATTGCGTAGGGATACTTTTTGGTTTTTATCATTTTCTTTGTAAAGTTTTTCTTGGAGGTAGTGAAGCTGATCAATCATCTGGTCTTCTTCTAAGAGTAAGGAGTTTTTATTTAATTGTGTAGCCAACTTCTTTTTATCGTTAGTTAGTGTTTTTTTCTGTTTTTCCAGAGCTTTAATTTGGTCTAAGAAGTCTTGATTTTGGACTGAAGTTTCAGTAAATTCTGCAAAGAACTTCTTTTGAATCATTTCTACTTGCTGGTTGATATCTGCGATTTTGTTTGTAATTTCTTCATCTTTTTTCTCAAGATCGGAGTACTTTGTTCTTACTTGATTAATATTGATATCCCCAAATGATTCAATGAGGGAGTTACCTTGCATGAACTTATAATCGAAGTTGGGGAGAGCTTCAGGTATTTCAGCATCAACCACAAGTGATAGCCAGAAACGGATTTTAGCAATTTCGATAGCACCATTATCAATATCTACACCATAAATACATTTTTGAATTGTTTCTTTTTTAAGTTTATAGAGGCTAACATGTTCATTGAGAAATTGATCTTTAATGTAGGAACGAATAGAGACAATCTCGTGGAGGATTCCCATTGGGAAGGCACCTGAGCCAACAGCAGGGTCTGCAATCTTAATATTAACAAGTAGCTTGTTTACTTCTTCTACAATATCATAGAGTTCATCGAATTGCTTTTCAAATTCTTTTTCCTGTTCATCGTTAGCAAAGTCACCCTTGTTTAGATAGAGATCTTTATATTCAAAGAGGTGGTCTAGTTTCTCTTCGATATTTTCTTTATCCTGTAGTTTAGTAATCAAGAACTGTTTCAGACTTTCTCTTGTCATATAATTAACTATTTCTCGTGGAGTATAGAAAGCACCTTTACCTTTTCGGTTTATATCATCTAGTAAATTTTCAAAGACTTTACCCAGCATTTCCGGGTCGATGGCAATATCTTGTTCAAAGTAAGTATTTTCATCTATGGTGAAGTTATATTGATCAAAGATATCGAGAATACCTGTATTCTTATCATTGGAGAAAAGCTCATTACTTGGAGCAAAAATAATAGTCTCATCATATTCATAAGGGCATTCAAAGAGACCACCATTTAGATAAGGTATTTTTAAAAAAGCATCATTAAATTTAAAGGAATCACCTACTTGGTTTAAACCTTCATAGAAGAGTTTTTCTAAGAACTTATCGAAATAATTATATCCCTCTTTTTGGCATTTTTTAAAACCCCAACGGAGGAAGTCTTGTCTGCCGTCTGTCCAATCATTGGTATTGCTAGGGTCTCCACCTAACCATCTTTTCTTTTGGAGGAAGTAAAGGAAGGTAATCTGACCTAATAATTTACGGGCAAAGATATCAGAGTTAAAGCCTTCGGTTTTAGACATTACTATTTTGAAGTTGTTAGACTTTTCAAACTCATTTATTACTAAATCATAGAGTTCTTTATATTTATTAAAGAACTCTTTGGTAACTGGTTCAACAGCAAATCTACCCACTAAATCAGCAAAATCTTTTATTTTTGCTGTTCCGTTTATCTGTTTAGCTTTTACTAATTTATCAAAGAGTGTTCCTAGTTTAGCTTCATTTCCCAAGAGATAGGAATAACGTCTGGGATTTGAGAAAAATTTCTTAGTCTTTTTATTATCTAATTCTAAATCTATTGTTATCAAGGATAGTCTATAGTTGGCTAAATTAGCTGATGTAAAGAAAACTATGGCTCTATTCTTATTGAAAGTAGCTAATATTTTGAAGGCATCACGGGAGATAGTAACACGAGGGTCATTTTCAGAATCATGATGCATCTCAAAAACAGCTAAATCTAAGACTTTTGAACTTCCTAATAAAGTAACTTGATTTATCTTATTAGCTTTGAAAGATAATTGATCAGTTACATCTTGGATATCTATTTCAAAATCATCTGGTAATAAATATGTTTTTAAAAAATCTAAATATTTATCTCTATTGTATTTTTCACTGAATAATGAAATCATTTTTTCTCCTTATAGGGTAAATTAATTCTTGAATTAGTTAAGACCTTAAGTTGATCAATAACTATTTTGTTAAGTAATAGAAGTCTTTCCTGAGCAGGAATATTTTCTTCAATATATATGACATTAGCATTAGAACCAGCTTGGTTTCTAAAGGTGTCGAATTCGACCCCTTTAAAACTAGGATTATGTAATTTCTCCCATAAACCCAAAAACTCAATTGTATTTTTACTCCTTAGCCAGTTTTTTACAACATCTTTAGGTTCATCTGGATTTTTATATCTTGCAATATCTGTTAATGATATGTAACTATTATTATCAAGACCCTTAATTTTAACCTCAATATTAAATACTTCTATAACCTTTGTTTTAGCCAAATCTCCCCCTATTAAAACTCTTCTGCTAAGATTAGTCTTTCCTTACCATCATTAACACTAGTGGATTTTTTTATAATTCTCTCAAGATATTGATGAGGTACTTCTTCTTTGAATTCTTCTATGTCATCTTTAAGTGTTTTTTTATCAAAAGCTCTAATCAATTTAGCAAATCTATCTGGTAAGCCATCAAGAGATTCTAAAACTACTAATAAGTCATCTAAATAGTCCTTATCTTCATTAAGCATTGATTTGATAACTTTTAATTTGTCAATAGCTTGTCTTCTTCCTTTATCACTTGCTAATTCACTCTTCTTAATAAAGAGTTTTTCTTTAATTTTCTGATAGATATTATCAAAATTATTTGTTACAGATAAGCTTGATTCTTCAACTTCAGCCTCAAAGAGTTGAAAAGCATCTTTAACACTTAAAGAGACTACTTCCTTACCATCTGATGAGAATTTAAAGGTGTATTCATCACCTTTACTTCCAAAGACAATCACTCCACTGCTTTTACTTGCTGATCTTCTTATTCTTGTTCTATGAGGTATTTCTTTAGACTTTTCTATGACCTCTGGATTAGTAAGCTTGAGTTTATTATAGAAATCTAAATATTCTGCATCCCAAGATACTTGTTCCTGATTGGCAAACTCTTTTTCATATTGTTTTGCATAAAAGGACTCAAGTGTTTCATCAGGAGTAAGGATTTTTGTATCACTTCCTAAAATTGCTTGAATAACAGCTAATTTTAAGGTTGAAATTTGCTTAGTTCTTACATGCTGAGCTCCAATGTCAGTGGGGAAGTAGTTATAGATATATAGTTTTTCAAAGACTTTCTTATCTATTCTGTTAATTCGTCCTACTCTTTGAATCACTCTTGTAGGATTATAAGGAATATCATAGTTGAAAATAGTACCTGCTCTATGGAGATTATAACCTTCAGATATAGAATCAGTAGCTACCAAGATATCGAAGTCATTTTTTTGTGCATTCTTGTAACTGGCATCAAAGTTTTCTTTAATAATTTCTTTGTTATTCTTACTAGCTTCACTACCAGAGTATTTGAATATTCTAAACTCATCTTTTAAGCTTTTATAGAGATATTGGGCTGTATCATTGAATTCAGTGAAAATAACTATTTTCCTATTTGGTTCACTGGCTAACTGATTCTTGATTATCTCTTTGAAATGGTCAAGCTTGGGGTCTGTTTTGACCTTTTTCCACTCTTCTTGAATGGATTTCAAGAGGTCTATATCACTTCTCAAGTCTCTTGCAAAACTAACTTTTATTTCATTGGCTTCAATAATCATTAACCCTTTTTCATAGTATTTTTGCAGTTGACCCTCAAAAGTGAAATTAAATAATTCTTCCGATATATCATCACCCATATCATCCATGAGAGAATCTACATCAGGTAGTTTACCCTTTTTATAAATGGGGACTTTATGAAGTCTATCATGCCAATCTAGGATTAACTCAAAAGATTTAATCATATTCTCTAAAGAATTCATAAAGGCTTGGAAAGAACTTTCAAAACGTCTGACTAATAAATGCTTCATAAATTTAGCAATATTCATTTGAGATTTTCTAAAGAGGTTTATATCTCCAAACTCTTTAGTGATCTTCTCTTTATATTTATCATAATCTTTTAAATAAGATACTGGTTTATACCTTGCACCCTCTAATCCCTTGCCTTTATCTTCTGTAGAGATTATTTTCAAGGTTTTAAGATAAAGTTCACTAAGACTACCCAGATTATATTCTTGCACAATTGGGTCATGAACCTGTGAGTAAGAAATATTTTGATGGTCTAAATCTAGGCGATACTTTTCAATCTTTTCTAAATCAATTCTACTCCTTCTAATTAAAACAGGGGATAGTATATCTCTGATCTTATCAGAAAGTTCATTAATGCGTCTTTTTAATTCAACCTCATTAATAGAACTATCTTTCTGTTTTTTTTGGATATTTTTATATTCAATAATTAGGCTTTTAAACTGTAATGCTAAGTTATCAACTGTTTGAATTGTTGTCTTCGAGGGAAGTTGAAACAATTTAATCATAGAAAAGATGTCTTGAGGTCTGTTATTAAAAGGTGTTGCTGTAAGTAGTATAACCTTATTCCCTTGGCAAAGCTGATGAAGCATTCCGTAGTCTCGAGTCATTTCATTTCTATACTTGTGGGCTTCATCGATTATGATTAGTTTCTCTTCAGTAAAGTCGTTATCTTTCAAAGCATCTTCAATTTTTCCACTACTATATACTTTTGCTCTAAAATCGAACTCATACCAATAATCATTCCATTGTTCCACCAGATGAGGAGGGGCAATGATAACTGCTTTTCTTCTTAGATTATAGGCAATTGCTGAAGCTATAATACTTTTTCCTAAACCTACAACATCAGAGATAATTACTCCATTGTGTTTTTTGATTATGTCTAATCCTCTATGTAAAGCATCTGTTTGATATTCTAAATCAAAGTATGCTTCATCAGTAATCTGTGAGGGAAGTTTTATGTTATTATCTTTCTTAAGTGAAAAGTATTCATCTAAGACTCTGACATACATAATGAATGGTTTTGGTAACTTTTCAAACCAAATCTTTTCAACTACACTTTCCAAAAAGTCAGCCAGGTTATTTTTACTTACTATATCAATTCCTGTTTCCCATAGCTCATCAAATAGTTTTTTCCCTTGATTATATGTTTTATCTCTAAAAATTGTATTGATTTCACCTTGGCCGTAGAGTCCTGATCTAGTTAGATTACTAGAACCAGTTATCATTGTTCCAGGGAAACTTCCACCTTGATTATGTTCAGGTATCGCTTGGAAAAGATAGAGCTTCGAGTGATTTGGTTTTAGTGTTTTCCTAATCTCAAGACTTCCATTTTTTATTTTTTCTATAAATAGTTTGAATGATCTCTGCTTGTCTTCAGAATCAAAGAAATCACTATCATTGAAGAATTTAACAAAATTCTCATTATATTCTCTTCTTATTTGGCTTTTAGATTTTTCAATATTTTCCACAAGCTCGAACTCTCTAAATTTGTTGAGAATGTTCTTTTCAATGTCAAGACCTACAAGTATTTTTATCTCTTTATCTATGATCTCATCAGAAATTTCACTAAAACCAGAATAATAAAAATATCCTACTAAAACAAATAGCTTGTCTGTTGAAGGTAATATTTTACATATTTCATCACCAAGTTTTTGTTCATGATTTGTAATTAAATCAGCCATGCACACTCCAAGTAATAAGTTTAGTGTCATATAATACAAGTATTAAAAATTAATCAAGAAAAAAAATAGCTAAAAATTATTCTACTAAAAATAAAAGTCACCTTGTATCTACCTATTCGTCGGTAGTCCCTTGCCTAGGGCTGAGGAAGTCTGGTCTCTAAAATAAGATAAAAAAGTTATTGACAGATTGACGTATTTGTCAAACTTGAAATCAAAAGGAGATTTTACTATGGGATATTCAAAAGAAAAGTATGAGATGTTAGCAGATATCTTAAAGGCTGCTGCTCATCCAGTTAGACTTTATATTTTAGAGACTTTAGCTGAGCGTAAGCTTTGTGTAAAGGAGTTTGCTGATGAATTAGGTTTTGATATATCAACAATATCAAAACACTTAACACAGATGAAGAAGAGTGGATTAATTTATGATTATCGGGAAGGTAATTGTGTTTATTATAATATCAGATGCGATTGTGTTGCTCGGTTTTTAGCTGCTTCTAAAGATATTTTAATTACTAATTTGGAGAGAGATAGACAGTTAATGACTAGGTTGGAGGACAAATGACCTGGAAAAAAGAGATAAAGATTTTATTGTTAATGATTGCTGTATTTTTAGTTTCCTTTAATTTACCAGTTGATTCAGCACGTTTTCAAAACGCAGTAATGGAGTCTTTTCATCTCCTTAAGGAGTATGCTCAACTTCATGTTATATTATGCTTATTACCAGCTCTTTTTATAGCAGGTGCAATTGGTGTATTTATATCACAAAATGCAGTTATGAAATACTTGGGAGCCAAAGCTAAACGGGTAGTCGCATATTCAGTTGCTGCTGTTTCTGGTTCAATTTTAGCAGTTTGTTCCTGTACTATTCTCCCTCTCTTTAGTGGTATTTACAAACGAGGTGCAGGCTTAGGACCAGCAACAGCATTTTTATATTCTGGGCCAGCTATTAATATTTTGGCTATTATTCTCACAGCAAGAATTTTAGGCCTGGAGATGGGTATTGCTAGAGCAGTAGGGGCAATAGTTTTTAGTATAGTTATAGGTCTGCTTATGGGTTTTATTTTCCGCAAGGAAGAGAAGGCAAAAGCAGATATTCAAATGCAGATGCCAGATGTTGAAGCAGATAGGCCTTTATGGCATAATATGATTTTCTTTGGTTCAATGATTATGATTTTAGTATTTGCAAACTGGGCAAAACCAGCTGTTGAGTCAGGACTTTGGTATGCTATCTATAATGTAAAATGGATTGTAACTTCAATCTTTGCTATTGCTTTAGGAGTTATTCTAGTAAGTTTATATGAAATGAAGGTTTGGAAAATGGGTCTAGTAGCCTTAGCAGTGGTAATTGCAGGTTTCTTAACTTCATGGCAACCTTTAATCCCTTTTGTTGTAGGAATTATCGGTTTATCTTATTTTACTAGTAAAGATGAAGATGAGGCTGGAGAGTGGTTTGAATCCACTTGGGAGTTTGCCAAGCAAATTTTACCCTTGCTTTTCTTTGGTGTATTAGTTGCTGGCTTACTTTTAGCTAGACCAGGTCAAGAAGGTTTAATTCCTTCAGAATGGATTTCAAGCTTAGTAGGAGGAAACTCTGTATTTGCCAATTTCTTTGCCTCTATTGTGGGTGCCTTTATGTATTTCGCAACTCTGACAGAAGTCCCAATTATTCAAGGATTAATGGGAAATGGAATGGGAAAAGGTCCTGCTTTAGCACTCTTACTAGCTGGTCCAGCCTTATCACTACCTAATATGCTTGTGATAAGAAGTGTGATGGGAACCAAAAAGACCCTTGTTTTTGTCTCATTGGTAGTAGTTATGGCTACAATATCTGGTTTGATCTTTGGGAAAATTTAGAAAGTATAAACATAAAAAAAAGGAGAAAGGATGATTATTAAAGTATTAGGCACAGGTTGTGCTAAGTGTAAGAAACTAGAAGAAGAAGCTAGGAAAGCAGTTGCTGAATCAGGAATTGAAGCTAGTGTGGAAAAGGTTACAGATTTGAATGATATTATGGCTTATAACGTGATGATGACTCCTGCCTTGGTAATTGATGAAAAGGTGGTTTCAGCGGGAAGAGTCTTATCTGCCAAGAAAATTATAGCATTTTTACAAGGATAAGAGGGATTATATGAAAAAAGTACTCTTTCTCTGCACAGGTAACTCATGTCGTAGTCAAATGGCTCAGGGATTTATGCAAGAGTATGCAGGGTATGAAGCTTTTTCTGCTGGAACAAAACCAGCAGAAAGAGTTAATCCCAAGGCAATAATAGTTATGCAAGAGCTGGGAATAGATATTTCAACCCATAGACCAAAGTTAGTTGATGAGTATTTGGATCAAGAATTTGATTATGTAATAACAGTCTGTGATTCAGCTAAAGAGTCTTGCCCAGTATTCACTGGTAAAGTAAAGAATCGACTACATATAAGTTTCCAAGATCCAGATGGATATGATTTAGATAAATTTAGAGAAGTACGCGATTTAATTGCTGAGGCTATTAAAAACTTAGCTAAATAAGGAGATAAAATGAGCCAAATGTGCCAGGTAAGTCAGAAAAAGTTTGAGGGGCAAGAATTAAATATTTTTGAGAAATATTTAACTTTCTGGGTTTTTCTCTGTATAGGAATAGGGATAACTTTAGGGAAAGTGATTCCTGCAGTTGCAATAACTTTAGATTCATGGTCAGTATATCAAATATCACTACCAATAGCTATCTGTCTTTTCTTTATGATGTACCCAATCATGGTTAAAATAGATTTTGGGCAAGTCATAAAGGCTGGTAAGACACCCAAGCCTGTTATTCTTACTTTATTGATAAACTGGCTAATTAAACCTTTTACTATGTTTTTTATTGCAAGTTTCTTTTTAACCCTTTTCCATAAGTATGGTTTTATATTCGGAAGAGAGATTTTGAAGAATGGACAAGAAGTTGACCTGTATAGAAGTTATATTTCGGGAGCTATACTCTTAGGAATTGCTCCCTGTACTGCAATGGTCTTAGTTTGGTCTTGGTTAGCTAAAGGTAACATGGGGCATACCCTAATTATGGTAGCAATAAATTCATTAACTATGCTTGTTTTATATGCTCCTTTAGGTGGATACTTGCTTGGTGAAAACCAAATGCCGATACCCTGGCAGACAATTGTTTTATCAGTTTTGATTTATGTTGCTCTTCCTTTAGTGTCAGGTTATTTTTCCCGCAAATGGATTATTAATCATAAAGGTAGAGAATTTTTTGAAAGAAAATTTGTTCCAAAACTAGGCAGAGTTTCAATTATTGCCTTGTTAACCACACTGATTCTTCTATTTTCATTTAAAGGAGAAGTGATTATAAAACAACCTCTTACAATTATTTGGATTGCTATTCCACTTTTTATTCAGACTATACTTATTTTTGTAATTGGCTACATTTTAGCTAAAGTTTTTAAACTGTCTTATGATAATGCAGCCCCAGTTGCAATGATTGGGGCCTCAAATCATTTTGAAGTAGCAATAGCAACTTCAACAATGCTCTTTGGTCTATCCTCTGGGGCTTCTCTTGCTACTGTGGTAGGTGTGTTAATCGAAGTACCAGTAATGCTCTTGCTAGTAAAAGTTTGCTTGAAAACAAAATTCCTTTTTAATAAATAAGGCTATAAGCCTGTAAATTTTTAAGGATAAGCTATTGGGGAAGGTGGATTGACTGTTGAACATTCTCTTAAAGCCAAAGTTATGGTCAAATTAATAAGTTCTTGACTTATTTTCCCTTGTCAAAAATCTAAAACAGTAATCTAAATAACTAATTCAATTATCCCAGATAGTGTTATTCACAAAGATCTATTGCATTGTTTGGGATTATACTAAGGAGAATGTTAATGGCGACAAAATCCAAGAAAGATAAAATTATATTAAATGTTATTCCTTTGAGAAAAATGATTCAAGTACCAAAGGTTGTTGTGCCTATCTTAATAGGTCGTAAGCAGACTTTAGAAGCAGCTAATGATGCTATAGCAAACAACCAACCAATCCTTTGTATTCCTCAAAAGAATGATGAAGAGTTTCAAGAATATCCAACTTCCAGAGATATGTATCGTTATGGTACAATGTCTATGATATCCCAAGAATTTAAATTACCCGATGGTAACTTAAGACTTCTCTGTGAAGGAATTGAGATGGTTAAAGTGAAAAGATTTTTTCAAACTGGAAAATATCTCAGAGCAGAAGTTGAAATCATAGAAAAAACCCTTGAGCTAGAAGACCAAGATGTTATTGAAGCCTACCTTAGAAATCTTAAAACTTCTTTTAAAAACTATGTAAAACTAAATAATAGAATTCCTGATGAGCTGATTCAAGCTGTTGATATGATTGATGATAAAGATGAAATATTCTATTTTTGCCTGAATTACGTAGATTTAAATACAAGGACTAAACAAGCAGTTTTTCAACATTTAGACTTCTTAAAAGGACTGAAGAGTCTTATTCTTTATATTAACAAAGAAGCTGAGATTATTAGACTTGAAAAAGGTATTGAAAATGAGGTAAGGGCTTCATTAAGTAAAATCCAAAAAGAGTATTTTCTTAATGAACAACTCAAACAGATTCATAAAGAGCTTGGTATTGGTGAGGATAGTGATTCTGATTTAGTAAGCTTAAAGAAGAGAATCGCTGAAACAGCTCTTACAAAAGAAGCTAGAGAAAAAGTGGAAGAAGAGTTTAAAAAACTAAGTAGAATTAATCCACAATCTCAAGAACATACTGTTTTATTAAACTATATCACCTGGGTTTTAGATCTTCCCTGGGAAGAAAATACAAGCGTGGCTACTGATATTGAAAAATCAGAAAAGATTCTAAATCAAGATCATTATGGACTCAAAGATGTGAAAGAGAGAATCTTAGAATATATTTCTGTAATGCAGATTAGTCAGGGTGTCAAAGGCCAAATTATCTGTTTTGCAGGCCCTCCAGGTGTAGGTAAAACATCACTTGGAAAATCAATTGCAGCCTCACTAGGTAGAGATTTTGTTAGAATATCTCTGGGTGGTGTCCGAGATGAAGCAGAAATACGTGGTCATCGAAGAACCTATGTGGGTGCAATCCCAGGAATAATCATGAACTCTATGAAGAAAGCTAAATCAACTAACCCTCTTATTATGATGGATGAAATTGATAAGCTTAGCTCAGATTTTAGAGGAGATCCAGCTTCTGCCTTATTAGAAGTTCTTGATCCTGAACAGAATTCTCATTTCAGAGACCATTATATTGATATTGAATATGATCTCTCAAAAGTTGTCTTTATAACTACTGCTAATGATATTCATACCATTCCAAGACCCCTCTTAGATAGGATGGAACTTATTGAACTTCCTGGTTATACAGAATATGAAAAGGTTAATATTGCTAAGAATCACCTTATTCCTAGACAGATGGAAGAACACTCTCTAACAAAACTAATTAAAGTTAAATTTACTGATGAAATTATTCACTATATAATTAAATATTATACTCGTGAATCAGGGGTGAGAAACTTAGAAAGAACTATTGCTAAGGTTCTGAGAAAGATAATTAAAGACCACCTTAAAGGGAAAATTAAAAAAAGTATTACTCTTAATACAAAACATATACATGATTATCTAGGTGTTGAAAAATACTCTCATTCTGAAACAAATAAAGAGAGTCGGGTTGGGGTTGTTAATGGCTTAGCATGGACTGCTGTTGGTGGTGAGACAATGACTATTGAAGTTGTTAAATTACCTGGTGAGGGTAAGATTAGTTTGACTGGTCAGCTGGGGGATGTGATGAAAGAATCTGCCCAGGCAGCTATCTCTTTCGCTAGACTTCATGCCCAAGAATATGGAATTCCGCAAGACTTCTATAAAAACTATGATATCCATCTCCATATCCCGGAAGGCGCTGTCCCTAAAGATGGTCCTTCTGCTGGCGTTACTATGGCAACCGCTATTATCTCTATTTTGAGTGATATGCCAGTTAGACATGATATTGCAATGACAGGAGAAATTACCCTCTCAGGTGCTGTATTAGCTATCGGTGGCCTTCCTGAAAAGCTTATCGCTGCCAAAAGAGAAGGAATCTTTGATATTCTGATTCCTCAAAAAAACGCCAAAGATTTAGAAGAGATTTCTGATGAGATTAAAAGTGGTTTGAACATTAAAAGTGTTTCAACTATTTCTGAAGTTTTAGATTTTGCCCTTATTAAAGATAAAAAATAAAATGAAGTTTAAAATAATTGAAAGAAATATCCTAGTAGATGAAACTGTTGAACTGATAATTCAGATCGATTCTAAAGACCAAATTATCTTCTGTTTCATCCTAGAAGCCTGGGAGGGGGTCTTTAATTATACTACTATTGATAAGAAAAATTCACTTATCAACGTTAGAATTGCTGGAGATTTTACTAAAGAAGCTGATGAATTAATAAATTATTTGCAAAATTATTAGTTTGCTATCTTTCGTATTTATAGTGAGATATAAATCTCTATGAAAAATAATATAAGAAATATTAAAAAAGTGTCTTGACAGATTATAGGCATTTTACAAATATGATTTCACATATTCGAAACGGGGTGTAGCGCAGTCCGGTTAGCGCACTGGTTTTGGGAACCAGGTGTCGGAGGTTCGAATCCTCTCACCCCGACCATCGACTTATGTAGCGATTATGATGGGCGTATAGCTCAGTTGGGAGAGCTCTTGCCTTACAAGCAAGCGGTCGGGGGTTCAAGTCCCTCTGCGCCCACCATCATTTTCAAACCGATTAATAAAATTTCTTATACATCGGGCGTATAGCTCAGTTGGGAGAGCTCTTGCCTTACAAGCAAGCGGTCGGGGGTTCAAGTCCCTCTGCGCCCACCATCATCTTACCCAAGCCAACCTTGTTGGCTTTCTTTTTAAGTACTTATTGCCATTAAGTACTTCATTTTTAGGACGGGGTGTAGCGCAGTCCGGTTAGCGCACTGGTTTTGGGAACCAGGTGTCGGAGGTTCGAATCCTCTCACCCCGACCATAAAATACCACTTATAACAATAAAAACTAAGCTTTTTTTTATCATTCTAAAAGTGACAGCAAGGTTGCCACTTTGCAAAAGCGTTTTTATCTCTCTATATTAAGGGTTATGGGATTCCAACCCGCTGTTACTCAGGTCAAAAAATAGACTTGAACTTAGCTGATACTCTCCATCTTAAGTTTGAATGCTAATCACAAATGTCTATTGCACTATCTGGGTTAAATGTATGATGAAATCAAGAAATTCTCATTATGTTTGCTTCATTTCAGGCTGTTGACAAACCCCTAAACATAAAATATGATAAAAAAACTTATTCTATATGCAAAAAAACAAGTGATTTGTAAAGTCGCTATATCTTTATCCAAACTCTTCACTGCAATGTATTTAAATACTATTTTGTTCGAGTTTGAGTAAATCAATTAGCGATCTCTTTTTGGAAAAAGAGACCAAAAACTCCAAGAAGCTGACTTTGTCAACACTCTGCATTTAGATATTTCTAACATTTCTTACAAATAATAAATTGACGATTTGACCAAGGAAATTATTTAAGTACTAAGTTTTGGAACTTCATACCAAAGTATGTAAAATGAGGATTCAAAACTCTCATGATGGATGAAGATTTAAAAACAGTTTCTCCTGTATGAGATGATTTACTTCCAGCCAAAGTATGCAATTAGGAAGTAATACACAAGTACTATGAGATTATTGTTGCATTTATTTATTTATAAAGGTCTGAAATCCTGAGTGAGTAAATTAATGGAGGAACTGAAATGTTCTCAGATGGCTCAACCGGATTTATGCTGGTTGCAACAAGTTTAGTTATGCTTATGACCCCTGGATTAGCCTTTTTTTATGGTGGTCTAGCTTCTAAACGAAATATTCTTGGTATAATGATTCAAAGTTTTGTATCATTAGGTGTAACAACAATTCTCTGGTATGCTTTCGGGTATTCCCTTTGTTTTAGTGGCTCAGGTCCCATTATTGGAAATTTCGATAAGAGTTTCCTCTTAGGAATTAATCTTCTAACTCCCTTTGGAGATGGTGCAATTCCTGAATTTGTTTTCTTTTCCTATCAAATGATGTTTGCTATTATTACCCCAGCCCTAATTACTGGTGCCTTTACTGGTAGGGTTTCCTTTAAAGCTTATCTTCTATTTTTGGTAGTTTGGCAAATTTTTGTTTATTACCCATTTGTCCATATGATTTGGGGTGGAGGAATCCTTGCTGAGTGGGGAGTTAGAGATTTCGCAGGAGGTATTGTAGTTCATGTTACAGCTGGTTTTGCAGCTCTTGCTTCTGTTATTTTTGTTGGTGAAAGGAAAAACAGAAACTCTAAACCTAACAGTATTCCCTTAGTTGCTATCGGAACAGGTCTTCTTTGGTTCGGCTGGTATGGTTTCAATGCTGGAAGTGAACTTAGGGTTGACCATATTACAGCTCAAGCCTTTGTAAATACTGATATTGCTGCATCTTTTGCTACAATTACCTGGTTAATTATTGAGTGGACTCTTAAAAAGAAACCAAAATTTGTAGGACTTATGACAGGGGCTGTTGCTGGACTAGCAACAATAACTCCTGCTGCTGGTTTTGTGCCAGCTTGGGCTGCTGCAATAATTGGTATCTTAGCTGGTATTGGTTGTTATATGGCAGTAGCATTAAAGAATAAACTCAAATGGGATGATGCTCTAGATGTTTGGGGTGTTCATGGTATGGGTGGATTTATTGGAACTGTATTTCTTGGAGTTTTTGCAAGTTCAAGTCTTAATCCAGCTGGAGCTGATGGCTTATTAAAGGGGAACTCTACTTTCTTCTTCAAACAATTAATTACTGCAAGTGGAGCTGCTATTTATGCTTTCTTTTTTACTTATGCAATGCTGTGGATTATCAATAAGATAACAATTGTCAGAGTTTGCGAGGAACATGAAGGTCAAGGATTAGATAGATCTCTCCACGATGAAGATGCATACGCATAGTAAATAGAATTTAACTTTTACAAAAAAAAATAACAAGAGACTGGCATACCAGTCTCTTGTTTGTTTCTAGTTGAACCTAAATAGTGCAGTAGCCCTTTGTGAATAGTAGAATATTCTTTTGCAAAAGCAAGATCCATAATTTCTCCGAATATATAAATTATATTAGTCAAAATTCTGTAAGCTATTTTGCTATAATAATCAGCACTCTTCACCTGTGATACGTAGCTTTAGCGAAGTATTACTAAAGCTCTACAACATCATCTAGGATAAAAATCTCTTTTTCACTTTATCCAAAAACTTAATCCTTCCCCTTTCTTTTCCTTTAGTGATGAAATCCTTATTCATCCACTTAATATTTTTCATTCCCACACTTTTTAGAGTTGCTTTGAAAGTTCTAGAAATTGGTCTACCAAAGCCAAACCTTAATAAGAATGTTGGCATTTCTGAAGTAGTTATGATTGTTGTTGATCTAATATTTGTTAATTTACCTATGAGGCCTAACTTACCATATTCATAGGCGTAACTTTTGAGCATAACTTTATCTATAAAGCCTTTTAAGATTGCAGGCATACCGAACCACCAGATGGGGAAGATAAAGACTATTTGGTCAGACTCTTTTAATAGAACTTGGTATTTCTCTATTAACTTATCACTTGTTTTACCCTTTGAAAACAAGGCTAAGTCATTTTCTTGCATAACTGGATTAAATCCATCTTTATTTAGATCAATAACTTCATAATCTTTCTTTCTAACTTTTAATGAATCTTTAACAACATCTAATACTGCTTTATTAAAGCTTCCATGCCAAGGATGAGCAAATACTATACATGTTTTCATAGTTTCTCCTTTGAAAATATAATAATATGTTTTATCAACCTAGCTAATATTATTTGTGCAAAAAAGCATTCTCTGGGAAAAATTAATTATGGATAGTCATTTCTTAAAATCCAATAAGCCCTAAATGGTACAAAGACTGCTAATAAATACCTACATCTTCTCTTACACCAAAAGATTTTCTAGCTTGATATAGTTTTTCAACTTCTTCTTGATCCATAGTTTGATAGGAGTCAAGTTGCTTTAAGTTGAAGAATATTTTAGAAAAATGTTCCACTGTTTCCATTCGGTAATAGGCTGTTTCCACATCACTTCCCAGAGTAAGAACCCCATGTTTCTCTAATAAAAAAGCCTCATGATTATGGACATATTTCTTGATGTTATTAGGAAGTTTGTCAGTCCCAGGTGTGCCATACTCAACTAAGGGAATTTTACCGATAGAGACTATGACTTCAACTAAGATAGGTTGGTCAAGAGGAATTCCTGCTACTGCTAATGATGTAGCATACACAGGATGAGCATGAAAAATACCCTTTACATCAGGTCTTTCTTGATATACCATGATGTGCATTCTTATTTCAGAAGAAGCTCTTCCCTTACCTTCAATAATATTTCCTTGCATATCACAGAGGAGAATATCATCATAGGTTAAATAGCCTTTGGATTTACCTGAAGCAGTGATTAAAAACTTATCCTTACTAATTCTTATACTAATATTTCCATCGTTAGAAGCAACAAAACTTCTATTATATGCCCGTTTACCTAATTCAATTATTCTATCTTTTTCTTCTTTGTAATTCATTAAATCCTCCAAATAATGATAATGCTAGTGGTGTTTTTTTTGTCAACATAGGATGAATAAAATTTCAAGATTTTCTGGAATTGAAAGCATCATTGCTCTCAGAAGCTAAACTCAGAGATGCTTAGTATGGGATCAATTAATAACAAATTTAACGTATTCATCGATAAAAAATTCTTAAACGTCGAATAGTATAAGCAATACATCTACTAAAGTTGAAATCAAAACATACTTCAATTATATTGTTTTAGAAATAGAAAAGAAGGAAAAAGTTATGAAAAGTTATCTAAAGGGAAGTTTACTCATTTTGCTGATGTTATTAATTAGGTATCCAGTATTAGAAGCTCAAACAACAGAATATTCTCTTGAACAGTGCATTGCCTATGCCTGGGAAAACAATACAGATATTTCCCGAGCCAATAATTCAAGAGATAGTAAAGAATCTATTCTAGAACAATCAAAAGCTGCTTTGTTACCAAACCTATCTTTAGGTTTAAGTCAAGATTTCAGTTCTTCAAAAAATTATTCAACAAGTGAAGAAACATGGAATAGTGAGAAGCATTCTGGCACAAGTTTATCTCTAAGTTCAAGTGTAACCTTGTTTAATGGGGCAAAACTTATAAACACAATCCGTCAAAACAAAAGTGATTTATCAGCTACAGAGTATGAAATCCAAACTAGGAAGGAGTTGCTAAGTTTGGAAGTCCTTACAGCTTACATCAATGTGCTATTAGCTAACGAACAATATTTGAATAGGGAAACACAACTATATTCTACAGAAGAGCAATTAGCATTAGCAGAGGCACGAAAGTTAGCAGGAGTATTATCAAATTCAGATTATATGAACATAAAATCTGAATATGCCTCTGATAAAGCTGCTTTGGTTTCTGCACAAAGTGCAAAACGAATTAGTCTTGTCTCTTTGATGCAGATATTGAATATGCCAATTGAGGATTCTCTATCTATTGTAGAACCTGATTTAGAGACACTTATAGATGAAAATCAAATTACTAATGCTGATAAAATTTATAAAATTGCTTTAGAGATTCTTCCTGAAGTTAAAACATCAGACTTGAATCTTGAAAGTGCTGAGCTAGGCATCAAAATAGCCAAAGCAGATGCATTACCAACGGTTTCACTCAGAGGAGCTTTAGCTACTAACTATTCTGATGCTTTGTCAGAAATTAATTTTGGTCAACAGTTCTCAAATAAGATAAGTCAATCTGTTAGTCTAGCAGTCTCTCTCCCAATTTTCCAGAACAAGAAAGTAAAAAATCAAGTTACTCAAGCTACTCTACAGGTAAAAGAATCTCAGTTATCTTTAATTGA
Organism: Cloacimonadales bacterium (SeqCode); assembly: GCA_963663475.2. Lineage (GTDB taxonomy): Bacteria > Cloacimonadota > Cloacimonadia > Cloacimonadales > JAFGVF01 > JAEKNW01. The sequence continues at coordinate 1,487,503 of CAXXJV010000001.1, forward strand.
TACAAAAAATAACCTACGTAAAAGTATAGAACAAACTTGTACAGATTCTGAAATAGCTAAAATGTCCTATCAAGCAGCCCAAGAACAATATTGGGCAGCCCAAGAAGCTTACCGTCTTGCTGGAGAAATGTTCTCTCAAGGCCTTATTAATTCTGTTGATTTTCAATTTTCCAAAAACACTTACATAAATGCAAAAAATGACTTAACCCAAAGCAAATACAATGTCCTCCTTCAGAATAAAATTATCAATTATTTCTGTGGACTTTCAATTCTATTTTAAAAAGGAAAAATCATGAAAAAGTCAAAAAATGTCAAAACAATTATTATCATACTAGTTCTTCCCCTTATTATTGCTAGTTTAATAGTCTATTATATCATTGATAAAAAGGGTGGAGAATACGTTTTTGAAACAACTAAAGTAACTAAAGCTAACATCAGCAATACTATAACAGCTACTGGAACTCTAGGTGCTACAAATACTGTTGTAGTAGGGACTCAAGTTTCAGGAGTTATAAAGAAACTCTATGTTGATTTCAATTCGGTAGTTGAAAAAGGAGACTTGATAGCTGAACTAGATAAGTCAACTTTGCAGTATAGTTTAGAGAATGCTGAAGCTGAAGTTTCAAATGCCCAAGCTGAATTTGATTATCAACAATCTAGTTTTCAAAGGATGCAGGAATTGTATGCTCAAAATCTTCTCTCGGAAAGTGATTATGATTTAGCAACATTTAACTACAAGAAGAGTCAAGCTTCCCTTAAATCTTCAAAAGCAAATTTGAAGAGAGCTGAACAGAATTTAGCTTATGCCACAATCTATTCACCAATTAGTGGTATCGTACAAAATTGTGCAGTGGAAGAAGGACAGACTGTTACTTCTAGTATGAGCACACCTGAGTTATTTACTATTGTTAATGACCTTACTACAATGCAAGTTGAAGCTAATATTGATGAAGCTGATATCGGACAGGTAAAAAAGGGACAAAGAGTTGAGTTTACAGTTGATGCGTTTCCAGATCGAACCTTCGAGGGTGAAATATCAGAAGTTCGTCTCCAACCAACTGAAGCATCAAATGTAATAACTTACCCTGTAATCATTATGGTGGAAAACCCTGACTTAGAACTAAGGCCAGGATTAACTGCAAGTATAGTAACTTATGTTGAAGAAGCTTCTGATGTTTTAGTGGTATCATCAAAAGCCAAAAGTTTTACTCCAGACCAAGAAGTTTTACGAATGTATATGGAATCGCTTAGGACAGAAGAAGAAGAAGAAGTGGTAAATGGTAAATCAAGCAATAATTCTAAAAAGCTAGAAAATCGTCCACAAGCACCTAGGAAGTTAGATGAGTCCCAGGCTATGGTATGGGTCAAAGATGGCAATAAAATCTACCCAACCCTAGTTGAAACGGGTATTAATGATGGTTCAAAAATTGAAATAATCACAGGTCTTACTGAGAATACAGAAGTTATTACTTCATTTTCCTACACTAATTCAGGGAATATCTCAAAAAACAAAGAAGATGATGAACAGAAAAGCCCATTTGTTCAATCAGGACAAAGAGGTCCTGGTGGTGGCAGACCTAGGCCATAAATATAAATAAGAATTCAAAGGAGAATTATGATGAAAAATATAATAATGGTGCTCATAATAATTAGTATAGCAATTATACCTCAATTACTTACAGGCCAAACTAACAAAGGGCGTAGGCCAGAAAGACCTGAAAGAACTCAAGAAAAATTAACTGCTTACCAAATCAAAGTGGTAAAGGCTATCCTTTCTAAATATGATAAACAGGCATTAACTTCAGAAGATGCAATAGCAATTCAAGATGAAATTCGTAAAGCAGGTTTAGAATTAGGTCCAGAAACTGATAAAGTTATTGATGATGGAGGTTTTGATGCTAAAAAGCTTAGAGATTTAGCTTCACCTCCCAAAAGGGCTGTAAAAGATGAAGTAAATTTGCAGAATACGAGACTGGATAATTCAAGAAATAATCGAAATAGAGCAGAAAATATTCCTATCACTAAAATTTCTCCGACAAACTTGGATGTATTTCGGATTAGTAGTCCTGCTGTAGATAAAAACAATTTGCTTGCTAGTGAATTTACCAGGGATGGTAAAGGTGTATCAATGCCTTTGGAATGGGAAAATGCACCTAAAGATACTAAGTACTTTGCGTTGAATGTATGGCACCAACCTAATCCTTCTAACGAGTCTATTGTAAAATCATATTGGGTTCTTTATGATATTCCTGTAGGCATAAGTTCACTTCCTAAAAATGTACAAAACATTGGTCTTGTTGGCTACAATGATAAGAATAGCCAAGATTATGATCCGATGAAATCTAAAGGACCTGGACTTAAACTTTATAATATAACACTATATGCGCTATCAGAAAAACCAGTATTCACATCAGATAAGGTTCATAGAAAAGAACTACTAGAAGCTATAGAAGATATCACTATAGAAGAATGCACATTGCAGTATCTTTATGAGAGAAAGCAAAACAAGGCAAGATAATCTATCTGTAAAGGCTAAAAGAGGAATTAATGAATAATCAAGAAATTATAAAAATAATAGATTTACATAAGAACTATATTGTTGGTAATCAAACAATAAGGGCTTTAGATGGAATCAATCTAACAGTCAATAAAGGTGATTTCGTTGCTATCATGGGCTCAAGCGGTTCTGGTAAATCAACACTACTTAATATATTGGGATGTTTAGATTTACCATCTTCAGGAGATTACCTTCTTGATGGTTTAAATGTAAAAAGTCTAAATAAAAATAAATTAGCTGAAATAAGAAATCAAAAACTTGGCTTTGTTTTTCAATCTTATAATCTCTTACCTAGAACAACAGCTATAGAAAATGTTGAGCTACCCCTACTTTATAACCCTTCAATAAGTAATGCTGAACGAAAAGATAGAGCAGAGCAAGCATTAATATCAGTAGGACTTAAAGAGAGAATGCAACATTTGTCTAATCAAATGTCAGGTGGTCAACAACAAAGAGTAGCTATAGCTAGATCGATGGTTTCTAATCCTGTGGTTATATTTGCTGATGAAGCTACAGGTAATCTTGATACTAAAACTTCCTACGAGATTATGGATCTATTCCAAGAATTAAATAGGAATGGTATGACAATTTGCTTTGTAACTCACGAAACTGACATTGCTGCTTTTACTAAACGTAATGTAGTTTTTCTCGATGGTAAAATAGTGGAGGATAAAATTAATAAAAAGGTTCAAAATGTAACAGATGCTTTGAACAGAACATTAGCAAATCAACCTAATTCCGAAACAGGACTATAAAATGAAATTTATGAACATAATAAAAATTGCCCTAACGGCAATTAAACGGAACAAAATGCGTTCTTTTTTAACTATTCTGGGTATTGTAATTGGTGTAGCTGCCGTAATTGCCATGCTTGCAATTGGTTATGGCTCTAATAATAGTATTCGCGAAACTATATCTTCCATGGGAACAAACTTAATAAACATCAGGCCTCTAAGCCCCAATTCTGGTGGAGTTAGGAGAAGCAGTTCAGCCTCTCAAACTTTGAAAGTCGCTGATGTTACTTATTTACAGAATAACAGCAAATTACTAGATGCTGTCTCCCCTGAGCTAAATGGCAATGGTCAAATAATCTATGGGTCTAATAACTGGCCTACGGATATTTACAGTGGAAATGAAGATTATCTCTATATTAAAAAGTATGAAGTTGCAACTGGAAGAGTTTACACAGAAAAAGAGATAAAATTAGCAGCAAAAGTCTGTTTAGTAGGACAAACAGTTATTGACAATGTTTTCGGCGATGAAGATCCTTTAGGAAAAGTAATTAGATTTAATAAAATACCTTTTACTGTCATAGGAACTCTAACAGAAAAAGGGAATAACACTTTTGGACAAGATCAAGATGATATGATCCTTGCCCCTTATACAACAGTAATGAAAAGAATATATAGACAAACATTTTTAAGAGCCATTGTTTTATCTGCTAAATCTGAAGATGCCATAGATACAACTAGCGCTGAAGTTACATCACTATTACGAATATCCCATAAGTTAAAAGATACTGAAGAGGATGATTTCGAATTAAAAACACAGGAAGAGTTAATTAGCAACTTTTCATCTGTTTCAGAAATGATGCTAGTTCTTTTAGGTTCAATAGCGGCAATTTCTTTGGTTGTTGGTGGTATTGGAATTATGAACGTGATGTATATGTCAGTTACAGAACGTACAAGAGAAATAGGTTTAAGGATGGCTCTTGGTGGCAAAAGCAAAGACATCTTAAAACAGTTCTTATTTGAAGCTTTACTACTAAGTATTCTCGGTGGTATAATTGGTATTTTAGTCGGTATTTTCTCTTCCTCTATTGTAGAACATTTGCTAGGATGGCCTGTGCTAGTAACTACTAATTCAATACTGCTTTCTTTCTTGTTCTGTACTTTTATCGGAGTATTTTTTGGCTGGTATCCGGCTCGGAAAGCTTCATCTCTTAATCCCATCGATGCTTTAAGACATGAATAAAATATTGAGCTATCATTAAAGCCAATAATGCACTATTCAATAAAGTTCTACTACACTATCTGGGCTTATGCACTAGGATAATAATTTATCTTGACTTGGATTTAACTGTTTACTTAAATTATTATATATACCCAAATAATGCATTAGAACTTGAAAAATAGCACTATATTATTTGCAAGGATAAGTTCCATAATCTCAACTGAAATATATATTATTCAGCTTTCGATTCTGTAACTTATTTTGCTGAAAGAATCTGCATTCTCTTCGTAAGATTAATGCATCTCAGGGATAATTTTAAGGGAAGGAATATTATGAAACTAAACAGAGACTGGGCCATTTCACTTATACCTCACTTTATCGGGTTAATTTTTATAGCGATGATACCAATGTTTATTTTTGATGCTTCTGATATCAAAATTAAATTTTGGACTTATAGATTCTATTATCAATTGTTCTTCTTTATTATTGCTTTTTATGGTAATTACTTATTGATTGTTCCATGGTTTTTCTTTTCAAAGAAAAGAATTAGATTTTTTTTAGCTTTATTATTGTTCTCGTTTGGCTTGCTTAGTGTTTCACAAATTGTTTCCAAGAAAATGAACTTTTATAACCGTCCTGTGAGAATTGAAAGAGATTCCAGACTTCCTCAAAGTGAAGAAAGAACTAATAATTTTTTAGGACTTCATCCTAGGGCTCTTGATGATACCTTCTTTTTGATACTAGTTTTTGGATTTAGTACTGGAATGAGTATCTTGCAAAAAAAGAGAAAAGATGATCAAGACAGAGAAAAATTAGAAAAAACAAATATAGAAAATGAGCTAGTGATTTTAAAGAATCAAATTAATCCTCATTTTTTTTTCAACTCTTTGAATAATATTTATGCTTTAATTGATATTGATGGAGAACGAGCTCAAAAATCTATAGAAACACTATCAATATTAATGCGTTATATAATTTATGAATCAAATAGTGAAAGAGTAGATATAAAAAAAGAATTTGATTTCTCTAGAAGTTATATTGCCTTAATGAAGCAACGACTTACTTCCAAAGTTAAGCTAACTGTAGATATTAGTGAAGAATTTCCAGATGCTCAAATTCCTCCCCTCTTGTTTATTGCTTTTATAGAAAATTCTTTTAAACATGGTGTTAGTTACAGAGACTCGTCTTTTATAGATATAAAGCTAAACATAATTGGTAGAACTATAGTCTTCCATTGTATAAATAGTATTCCTACTTCTAATGATAGTCAAAAAACTAAGCAGGGTGGATTTGGAATAGCAAATATTAAGAAAAGGCTAGGAATTCTCTACGGAGCTAGAGCTCAATTGACCCTTAATAATAGTGATAACAAATTTGAAGTTAAACTTAAAATCCCAATTGAGGAAATCTCATGAATACTTTAAATAAAATAACTTGCATTGCAATTGATGATGAGCCCCTAGCCTTAGGGTTGATTGTCAGCTACATTATTAAAACTCCTATCCTAGAACTTAAAGGACAATTTGATAATCCTATTGATGCTATGGAATTTATCGAACATAATCCTGTGCAATTGCTTTTCTTAGATATTCAGATGCCCGACTTCACAGGAATAAACTTTGCTAAAGTTTTGGAATCTTCTGTCAAAGTAATCTTTACTACTGCCTATGAAAAGTTCGCTGTGGATGGATTTAAGGTTGATGCTCTTGATTATCTTCTAAAACCAATTTCTTATGATGTCTTCTTAAAATCTGCTAACCGAGCTAAGCAATACTTTCATCTATTAAATGGTAGTCAGGACAATCTAGAAGACTCTCATCTAAGATCAAACAATGACTTTCTCTTTGTAAAAGCAGACTCTCAACTAAAACGTATTGAATATAAGAATATTCTCTATTTCGAAGGACTTAAAGATTATATTAAACTCTATTTAAATAATTCAAAGAGCCCTATAGTCTTCCATGCTACTTTAAAAGCTGTTGAAGAAAAATTACCTACTGGCAATTTTATGAGGACCCATAGATCTTATATAGTTAATCTCGAAAATATTAGAACTATTGAACGTTATCGGATTATCTTTGGCGATAAGTTTATTCCTATAAGTGAGAAATATAAAGATGCTTTTGATGTATTTGTAAAAAAGAAATTTCTTTAACATATTACTTTGAATCCAATAATGCAGTTGACCTTTGGGCATAGTACTACATAATTTCTCCGAATATATTTATTACATGCTTACTTTATGAAATCATCCCCTTTATCTCATTAAAGAAGGAGATTTTGCTAGAATAATCTGTACTCTTCAATAAAGTTCTACTAGGCTGTCTGGGATTAACAATATAAGTCAGAATTTCCATAAGTTAGAAATTACTCCAAAGTTGGAACAAAAATTGAATAAGAAAAAGTGAATAAAATATTATTAACCCAAAAAATGCAGTAGGTCTTTGAGAATAGCACTATATTCTTTTGCAAAAGTAACTTACATAATTCTTCCGAATATATATTATATGGGTTGTATGGATGCACCCCATGTGTCCCCCTCAAAGAAGGGGATTTTGCTAAAAGAATCTGCACTCTTCTCTGAAGCTCTACTGCACCATTTGGGATTAACAAAATGAGGTGCAATGAAGTATTTAAAGCCTATAATTTTTATCATTTGTTTATTAAATATTGTTTCTTTACTGTTTGGAGATATTGCAAAAAAACAAGATCCTATTGTTTTAAAAGTATTTGAGTTACCTGATCCACGTAAAACAGATGCTTATACCAAATCTAATATAGCTGTTATTGAGGCTTTTAAAGAAAAATACCCCTATATTGAGTTGCGTTCTTTTTCTGGGATTCAAATTGAGGGTATGGATTTAGATTCAGGTCCTTTAATGGCAATTGCTGGAGGGGTAGCTCCAGACATTATGTATGTAAACTTCAGACAAAGTGATACTTATATTCAAAACAATTTCTTATATCCCTTAGATGAATTTATTGAGAAAGAAGATCCTGAGTTATTAGATTTAAGGGTTGAAAAACCAGTTTGGCAGGTTATTCAGAGAAAGAAGAAAGGTGATAATAAAGAAAAAGTCTGGATGTTACCTTATGAAACTTTAGTCAGAATTTTGATGTACCGTAAGGATGTTTTCAAAAGGGCAGGATTAGATCCCAAACAAGCACCCAAGAATTGGCAAGAATTCAAGGAATATGCCAAGATTCTTAGTGATCCTGCTAATGGTAACTATGGTATAATCTTATCTAGTGGTCCTCAGGCTGCTTATGATTGGCTACCTTTCTTATGGGCTGCTGGTGGTGATGCAGTTGAGTATGATGAAGGTAAAGAAGTCTGGCAAGCTAGCTTTGCTAGTCAAGCTGGTCTTACTGCTATGGAGTTTTATCTTGATCTAACTACTGAAGAGTGGATTGACAGCAATGGCAATAAACAGTATGGTTATGCAATTCGAGAGGGTGATTGGGGTTATATGTGGAAAGATGGTAAGATTGGTATGCGGATGGACTATCTTTCTCAGCAGAATATGGCTGGTGAATATGATCCTAATCTCTATGGTTTTGCTCCAAGTCCTGCAGGTCCTTCTGGTAAGGGAGGAAGTGAAATAAACTGTCGAATGATGGGTATCTTCTCTGAAGCAGGAATTAGTAACAATGCTGGTTTAGGTGATAGAGACCCTGAGAGAGTGAGAGATGCTGCTTGGAAATATATAAAGTTTTATGATAGTGAAGAAGCTAGAAAGATACGCTTAAAGGTCATGATTGAAAATGGCTATGGCAAGATGCAGAATCCAGTATTTCTTAAAAGATATGGTTATGAAGAGTATTTGAAATATGCTCCAGAGGGCTGGCTGGAAACTTTTCAGACTGCTATGCGAGAAGGGAAGCCTGAACCTTATGGAGATAACTGTCAAAAGGTTTATGAATTTATGACATATCCCTTAGATGAATTGATAAAACTAGACTTAAAAGGCAATTTAGGGAGTAATCAAGCAGGTAGATCTTCTAAGATTATGTCTGTTTTACAAGCGGCCCAGGAGAGAACAAACCAAGAAATGATAGGTTCTCTTCCTGAAGATGTAAAGATAAAGCGAGAAAGAATAGCAGGCGTAATTGCTACTTTTATCTTGCTGATTTTTGCCTTCACCCTGTGGAAAGTCTGGAAGATCTTAAGTCCTGAGACCAAGGTTAAAGGAAAGAAAAACAATAAATACTTATTTTACATTATTATTCTCTTAGCACCAGCAGTTTTGAGTATTCTGCTGTGGAAGTATATTCCTATGATCACAGGTTCTTTGATGGCAGTTCAAGATTTTAAACTTGTAGGGGATAGTCCTTTTATTGGTTTCGGTAACCTAGCAGAAGTCCTGTTTGATTCAACCTGGTGGGCATCAGTGGGGCGAACTCTATATTTTATGGCTTTAAGTTTAGGCTTAGGCTTTTTCCCGCCTATTATCTTAGCTATTCTTCTCCAGGAAGTATCTCGTGGTAAATTAATCTATCGAATTATCTACTATCTGCCTGCAGTTATTTCAGGAGTAATAGTTATTTATTTGTGGAAATTATTATATTCACCTGGTGATAATGGTGTTCTTAATCAGCTTTTAATGGCGGTTGGCTTACCAAAGAGTATGTGGATTAGGGATGAATCATTAGCTATGTTATGTGTAGTTTTACCAGGTATTTGGGCTGGAATGGGACCAGGTTCTCTGATCTATTTAGCAGCCTTAAAAAATATACCCAACGATATGTATGAAGCTGCTGATATTGATGGTGCTGGCTTTTTTGCTAAGGTAAGACATATTGTTTTACCAAGTTTAAAAGGACTTATCATCATCCAATTTATCGCTGCTTTTATTGTAGCAGCCCAGTCAAGTGACTTTATTTTAATTATGACTTTTGGTGGACCTAATGAAGCTACTCGGGTAGCTGATTTACTTATTTTTGAAAAAGCTTATCTATATTTAAAGTTTGGTTTAGCAACAACCATGGCTTGGATGCTATCTTTACTTATGATGGGCTTTACCATTCTGCAAATTAAATATATCTCTAAGATGGAATTCAGAACAGGAAAGGGAGGAGAAAAATGAGTATAATTGGTAAAGTTGGTAGAAATTCAAAGCGGACAAGACTTCTAAACTTTTCTATTCATTTTGTTCTCATCTTAGGTGCAATTACAATGATCTATCCTTTCTTGCTAATGATATCCTTCTCTTTTAAAAGTAACGTTGATTCCTCATCTCTAGACCTTATTCCTGCCTTTGTCTATCAAGATGAAGCTCTTTATCAGAAGTATATTGAAAGTAGATACAATGAAGAGTCTTCTAGGCTAATGGACAATTATCCTGGCTCTTGGATTTCTTTTTCTGAAGTAACCTTACCAGATAATCCTAATGAAAAAATTTACCAAGAATGGCTTGATTTTCTCCAAACAAACCAAGTAAATCCCTATGAATATTATGTAGCAGAACACTATGGAAGAGGTATTTATCCTTACGCCCAAAGGATATTTAGGAAAGAACTCAGAAAAGAAAATAATAATTCCTTAATCGAGTTTAATAAAAAGTATCATACAGGAGCTCAATCTTGGGAAGAGATAGTGGTTGAAGAGAAAGATATCTATCGGAGAAATTTTGTTTCTTCTACTCAAGGTTATTTAGGAAGATTTAGAAAATTCAAAGTTAATACCCCTCAGTGGATGAGATATTATGTAAATCCTGAAGGGACTTTCATTAATACAGAGCTTATTCCTAAATATGGCGATGATATTGCTGATTTTAACCAAGCAAACTCAACAAATTATCAAGCTTGGTCTGATATTAAAATACCTTCCCAAGTACCTGAAATTGGTAACCCCCTCAGGGATGAATGGATCCACTATACTAAAAAAGTTATTAATATTAGACATCTCCAAATAAAAGCTGAAGCTCAAAGTGATTTTCAAGCTATGCTTAAAGATAAGTATGATAATATTGCGACTCTTAACAAGACTTGGAAAAGTAACTTTAAAGATTTTTCAGTAATCACTATCCCAGACCCTCTACCTGATTCTGGTGCTTTAGTTGAAGATCTTGCTCATTTTATTCAAAATATTGCCCTAGCTGAAGATATTTTTTTAAGATCTATAACAGAGGATTTTCGTTCTCATTTACGAGAAAAATACAAGAGTATAAGTAATCTAAATAATAGTCTTAATACAAATTATGAAACTTTTGGTGCTATTACATTTCCAATCAATGAGATAGATTACTTTACTTTTTCAGATAGAAAAGCAGAAATTAAAAAAGAATTTCTTTGGAGAAATTATGCAATGGCCTTAGACCAAATGCTATCTGATACAGGTTCCTTGCAAAATACTGGAATCTATGTCTTGCTATCTATTTTTCTTGCAATAACCGTAAATCCATTAGCCGCTTATGCTTTAAGTAGATTTAAACCTCGCTTTTCTTATCAAATTATTCTTCTCTTCATGCTTACTATGGCTTTCCCAGCTATGGTTATGGGTATTCCTAACTTTCTAATGCTAAAAAATTTGAGTCTGTTAAACACCTTCTGGGCCCTAGTTTTACCTGCTGCTGCCGATGGCTACTTTATATTCCTTCTTAAAGGTTTCTTTGATAGCCTACCAAGAGAATTATATGAATCTGCCAGTCTAGATGGAGCTGGAGAATTTAGACTCTTCTGGCAGTTTACTCTTTATTTGAGCAAACCTATTCTAGCTGTTATTGCCTTAGGTGCTTTTAATGCTGCTTACCGAAACTTTCTCTTTGCTTTCTTAGTCTGCCAAGACCAATCTATGTGGACTCTTATGGTCCATATTTATGAGTTGATGCAAAGAGCTTCTTCTGGTGTTGGTTATGCTGCCTTAGTGATTGCTGCTATGCCAACATTAGGAGTATTTATTTTCTTCCAAAGAATTATTATTGAAGGTATTGTCATACCTATGGAGAAATAGTCATACTGGCAACGTCTGCGTCTTTGCAGGCAACAATCAAAGGTGATTGCTTATAAAGATACTTACAAACAAAGAAATAAAATAATAAAGGAATAGATTATGGTCAATGAAAAGATTTATAAAGAGAGAATCCAACATTGGATAAAAAGAGTTGGAGATGCTGTGTATAGTCAGCCTCAGAAATTAAAAGCTCAATACATTTATAATCCCAAAGAACCAATTGCATATGATAAAATAAATGAATATTCATGGAAAGAAATCAAAGTTGGAGATAAATGGGCAGATTTATGGGGATGTGGATGGTTTAAGTTTACTGGGAAAGTTCCTTCCATAATGAAGGGGGCTTATGTGGGTGCTTGGCTTGATGTTGATGGAGAAGCTTGTCTTTTTAAAAATGGTATTCCTTACCAAGGTCTGACTAATAAAATAGACTGGAATTTGCAAGCAGGAAAGTATTTTGTTCCTCTTTTCCCAAACTCTCAAGGTAATGAAGAGATTGATTTATTAGTAGAAACTGGGGCTAATGGACTATTTGGGGAAGATAAGAAAGAGTATAAACTCCAGCGAGCTGATATTGTTGTCTTTGACCCACAGGCTTTTAACCTATGGATGGATATAAGAACTTTATTCTCTCTTTGGCAAGGCTTACTTGATAATAGCCCACGGAGGAAGAGGATTCTCTTTGGATTAAATCAAGCTTGTAATATTTGGGATGATGGTCGAAATAAGGATAAATGTCTTAAAATCACTAAAGAATTACTTGCCTTGCCTGCTAATGCTTCAGCTTTAACAGCTTGGTCCATAGGTCATGCCCATATAGATGTAGCTTGGCTATGGCCAATTAGAGAAACTAGAAGGAAATGTGGTAGAACTTTCTCAACAGCTCTAAGATTCTTGGATGAATACCCTGAATATATCTTTGGTGCTTCCCAAGCTCAGTTATATCAATATGTTAAGGAAGACTATCCTCAATTATACCAAGAAATTAAAAACAAAGTTAAAGAAGGTAAATGGGAGTGTCAAGGAGGAACTTGGGTAGAAATGGACACTAATATCCCATCTGGAGAGTCCCTCATTAGGCAGTGCATTTATGGTAGAAGCTTCTTTGCAGAAGAATTTTCTAAAGTTATTGATTACTTATGGTTACCAGATTGTTTTGGCTATACTGCTTCTCTACCTCAAATTCTCAAAAAATGTAAAGTTGATACTTTCATCTCTCAGAAATTATCCTGGAATGATACTAATACTTTCCCTCACCATACCTATAGGTGGCAAGGTATAGACGGCTCAGAAGTCTTGTGTCACTTCTTACCAACTAACGATTATAACTTCAGTAATTTACCACAAAGCTTTATTGAAAGTGAAAGGAGATTTGCCCAAGCAGATATTTCAGATGATTTCTTAAATCTCTATGGGATTGGAGATGGGGGAGGGGGACCTTCTAAAGAACATATTGAGCTAGGACTAAGACAGCAGAATTTAGAGGGAAGTCCTAAGGTTAAATTTGCCCAAGCAAAGGACTTTATTAAGGAGATTAGGAAACTTGATAAAGAAAGCTTACCAGTTTGGTATGGAGAACTATATTTCGAATTACATCGTGGAACTTATACCACCCAATCTTTGATGAAAAAGTATAACAGAAAGCTAGAACAAAAGATGCAAATGGTTGAATTTTTGAGTGTATTAGTTGGGCAGAATACTAATAGCTATTTACAAGGAATTTGGAAAGATATCCTGCTTAATCAATTCCATGATATTATCCCTGGCTCTTCTATTGGTTGGGTCTATGAAGATGCCCATGCTTTATCTCAAAAGAATTTAGACAAACTTGATTTAGTAGAGCAAAACTTGACATCACAGATCTTAAGAATCCAGACTTCTGTAAATCATCTCCTTATCTTCAATAGTCTTAGTCATGCTAGAAAAGAAGTAATTGAATTTGCTTGTCCCAAGGCCTATAAAGTCTTTGCAGATGACAAGCTAATAGAATCCCAACATCAGAATGGAAAAATATTTTTCCAAGCTACTATTCCACCTCTTGGTTATCAAGTTTTTACACTTCAAGAAACTGAGGATAATAATCTTCTTCTTTTACCAAAAAATGATAAGCTGGAAAATTCACTTTTGAGAGTCGAATTTGATGATAAAGGAGCCATAATATCTATTTGGGATAAGCAAGAGGAGAAAGAGTGGTTAAAGTCTCCTGCAAATGCCCTTAAGTTATGGGAAGATTTGCCAAATAACTGGGGTGCTTGGGATATTAATCACTTCTATAGGGAAACTAAAGCCCAAGAAGCAAGTCTTTTAGAACGTAAGATGATAACTGATAACAAGTTTAAACAAACTATTTATCAAAGACTAAGTATTGGAAATTCTGAGATAAAACAGCTTATTTCCTTATCTAAAGATTCTACTTTAATTGAGATTGAAAACTGGGTTGATTGGAATGAAAAACATAAAATGTTACGAGTAGCTGCAAGTCCAAATTTAAATATGCCTATTGTAAAGTCAGAAATTCAATTCGGTCTAGTTGAAAGGCCAACTCACAAGAACACATCTTGGGATTGGGCAAAATTTGAAGTGTTAGCCCACACATTTATTGATATGTCTGATAATAAACATGGCTTCGCTATCCTTAATGATTGTAAGTATGGTCACTCTGTACAAGATAATAGTATGGAGATTAATCTCTTGAGAAGTCCTGCAGATGTTCATAAAGAAGCTGACTTAGGACAGCATACTTTCACCTTTGCTTACTACCCTCATAATAATAGCTTAGCTGATAGTGATGTGATTCAACAAGCTCATTCTCTGAATCAAAAACTCTACCTCTTAGAAACTGATGTAATTCCTCAGGCTAGTCAAAAATCTCTTTTTAAAATAGATAATCAAGCTCTTATTGCTCAGACCGTTAAGTACTCGGAATCAGGTAATGATATTATTGTAAGATGCTATGAAGCTCAAGGCTCAAGTCAAAAGTGCAAACTTGAATTAAACGATAACTATTCTTCAGCCTATCTATGTAATATGCTAGAAGATGAGGAAGAGAAATTAAGTATTGAGAATAAATCACTCAAACTTTCTTTTACTCCTTTTGAAATTAAGACTATCAAACTTATCAAAAACGAGGATTAATTAAATGAAACAATATAGGTCCTTAATTCCATATCCTCAAAAACTGCAAGCTAAAGGGGAAAACTTCTTTTATTTTTCTAAAACAGCTATTGATGTTAAAAATTCTGAACTAAAAGAACTAATTGAAAAAGAAGTAAGTCAGACTCCTCTTGCTAACTTGCAAGCACAAGTAACAAGCATTGATCTAGTTAATGATAATAGCTTAGTTAGTGATGAAGCATATATATTGAAAATAGCTCAAAATCAGATTATTTTCCATATCAAAAGTGAAAAAGGACTCTTTTATGGCTTGCAAACTCTCAAACAGTTAATTCGCTTTAACCATAATAAATTATACCCACTAGAAATTCAAGATTATCCTGCCTTTGAATGGCGGGGCTTACATCTAGATGTAGCTAGACATTTCTTCTCAATTACTGAAATCTATAGTCTTCTAGATAGAATGGCCGAGCTTAAACTAAACAGATTTCATTGGCATCTAAGTGATGATCAAGGGTGGAGAATAGAATCAAAACTATATCCTAAACTGCATGAGCAAGCTTCAATTAGGATTCAATCAGATAATAGTATTTATCAAGCCTATTATAAACAAGCAGAAATAAAGGATGTAATTGCTTATGCCCAATCGAAAATGATAATGGTAATTCCGGAAATAGACTTGCCAGGTCACACACAAGCAATAATATCTGCTTATCCTGATTTATCTTGTCACAAAAAGCACCTTCCTGTCTGGAACCAATGGGGTGTATCTGAAAATATTCTTTGTGTTTCAGATGTAAAGACACTTGCTTTTCTAGATTCTTTATTAAGTGAGATTATTCCTCTTTTCCCAGCTCCTTACTTTCACATTGGGGGAGATGAATGTCCTACTCGCCAATGGGAAAATTGCCCTAAGTGCCAAGCTAAACTTAAGGAAATTAATGCTAAATCATTTAGGTCCTTGCAAGGAGACTTTAATCAACACTTAGCTAGCATACTTCAGAAACACGATAAAAT
Source organism: Cloacimonadales bacterium (SeqCode) (assembly GCA_963663475.2). Taxonomy (GTDB): domain Bacteria; phylum Cloacimonadota; class Cloacimonadia; order Cloacimonadales; family JAFGVF01; genus JAEKNW01. Next base: position 1,503,096 of record CAXXJV010000001.1, read on the forward strand.
CATGATAGGATGGGATGAAATAGCTGATGCTAAAGCTCCTGCAGGATCTATTTTAATGGGCTGGCGAGGTGATGGAAAAGAAGCTGTTAGGAAAGCGAATGAACAAGACTTAAAGTATATTTTGACTCCTAATCATCCGCTATATTTCGATTGGAAACAATCTGCTCAACCTCAAGAAGAAGGAGCCTTTGGTATTTCCTCACTTGCAGATGTTTATAATTATGATTATGCTAGCTTGAAGTCTGCTAAGATGTTAGGTATGCAGGGGAATATTTGGACTGAGAGAATTAACAGTCTTGCAAAACTACAATATATGGCTTTTCCCAGAACAATTGCTTTAGCTGAAAGTTGCTGGACATCTAAGGAGAATAAAGACTATAATAGATTCCTGCTTTATCTAAAAAGATTTTTAGCCTATTATGTGGAACTTAAACAGAATTATGCAAGTTATGAAATTGACAAGACTAGTAAATTTGAAAAAAAACAAATCATTTGCAGAGATAATTTAGTATCTGACTTACCAGAGTTGAATGATGTATCTTCTATTTTCAATCCAGGAGCTATCAAGCTTAATGATATGTTTTATTTACTTTTGAGAGTGCAAAATAGAGGAAGAGAAACTTTCTTAGTTAAAGCTCAAAGCTCTGATGGAATCAACTTTACTCTTGATGATAAACCTCTTACTATTCTAGGAATGGAGTCTATAACTCAAGATATCAAACATATTTACGACCCCCGTATTACCCACATAGATGATATTTTGTATCTTGTCACTGCTGTAGATACAAGTCAGGCTTGTTATTTGGGCTTATTTACTAGCAAAGATTTAGAAAGCCTAGAATGGCATGGATTTATTTCTGAGCATGATAATAGAAATGGAGTAATCTTTCCAGAAAAGATTAAAGGACGTTATGCTCGTTTAGAACGACCTAATAAAGCTAGTCTAACAAATGGAACAAAAACAGGTTCTGCTATCTATATATCATATTCTGATGATTTACTTAAGTGGGATAGCCATGAAATTCTTATGCAAGGGAATCCCCATTATTGGGATGAGTTAATTGGTTCTGGACCAGTTCCTCTCAAGACTCGTCATGGCTGGTTGCATATTTATCATGGTGTTGCTACTCATTTCGCTTCCAGCAATATCTATCAAGCAGGTTTTTCCTTTCTAGATATTGCTAATCCAGCTAAGGTGATTTTTCGTTCTAAATATAATTTCTTAGAACCCAGAGAATATTACGAATGTTCAGGACAAGTTCCTAATGTCGTTTTTCCTACAGGGATTATTGCCCTTGAATATGATGAAGAAGGCTATGTTAAAGATGATAGTGACCTCTATCTCTATTATGGCTGTGCTGATACTTCTGTCGGCCTTCTTAAAACAAATATGTCTTACTTTATTGAAAAGATGTTAATTGAAAAAGGAGTTTAATAATGAAGAAATACTTACTACTTATTCTTAGCTTATCTACTTTATTGTCTGTGTCTGCTGAAAGAAAATTTCCCATACCTATGATTGATGATATTCCTCTTAATTATGTCTGCTATAAAAGTCCAGATAAACTTATTATAGATGGTAAATTAGATGATGAAGCTTGGCTTAAAGCTCAGTGGACAGAAGATTTTGTTGATATTCAAGGTTCTCTACGACCAGACCCCCCTTTTGTTACTAAGGCTAAGATGCTGTGGGATGATGATTTCTTCTATATTGCTGCTTATTTAGAAGAAAAAGACCTTTGGGCATCGATAACTAAAAGAGATGAGGTAATCTTTTGGGATAATGATTTTGAAGTCTTTATTGACCCTGATGGTGATAGCCATGATTATTATGAACTTGAACTTAATGCTTTTAATACAGTTTGGGATTTATTAGTTATTAAACCTTATAGAGATAGAGGACAAGTAGCTTTCAATAGTTGGGATATAAAAGGCTTGAAAAGTGCAGTTAGTCTTCAGGGAAGCCTTAATGACCCTTCTGACAAGGATGAATACTGGTCAGTAGAAATAGCTATTCCTTGGCAATCACTTGCTGAAGCTGCCCATAAAGAAACTCCTCCGCTTGATAATGATATCTGGAAGGTTAATTTCTCTAGAGTTCATTGGCAATTAGAAAAAACTGACACTGGCTACATAAAGAAGATTAATCCTGAAACAGGAAGGCATTATCCAGAAATGAATATTGTTTGGTCTCCCCAAGGCCTCATTGCCATGCATTATCCAGAAATGTGGGGTAATGTCATGTTTAGCCACCAAGAAGTAGGTAAGGGTAAAGTAGATTTTATACCCGATGATTTACAAGCTGAAAAAAGCTATTTAAGACAAGTTTATTATCATCAAAAAGAGTATTTTCTCCAGAATGGAGTCTATGCAAATGAGTTATCACTATTGAAACTAAAAGAGCCTAATTTCAAGGATTATCAGAAGAAATTACAAGTCTATACTTCTCCTAATACCTTTCATTTGATTCTAAAAAGTAAGAATGCTAAAACTGATTTGCATATCTTCCAAGATGGTAGATTGTTGGAGAAAATTGATTTTCATTAGATTTAACCTAATCTCTACTGAACCATTGGCGATAAAGAAAAGCTCCGAAAGGGGCTCGGAGCTTTTCTAGCATTTGGATTTGCTTTTATTGGACTATTTCATAAGGATCATTTTGTTGCTTTTACTGTAATCATCAGTAATTAACTTATATAGGTAGATTCCAGATGAAACTTGATTGTTATTGTTATCTCTGCCATTCCATACAACATTTAATCTTGTGTTTGCAGTCTCAACTTGCTTGTTAAGAAGTGTCTTTACTAACTGACCTCTCATGTTATATACTTCTAATCTTACATGTTGAGCTTGAGAGATTGAATAAGAAATAGTAGTTTCAGGGTTGAAAGGATTTGGATAGTTTCCGTAAAGTTCTGTTCCCAGGATAACATCATTTATATCATGGTCTTCTTCATCTGATATTTTGATAGTAACAGGACCGAACATCTGGCTTGTGCCATCAAAATCAGTAGATTGTAGCCAGTAGTTATAAGTGGTATTCATCTCAACTTCATCATCAAGATACGAATAAAAAGAACCCATAGCTTGGTTAGAAGCAGTTATCATTGTAGCTGTAACTCTTAATGCATCATCTTGATTCTCATTCTCTGATCTATAAATATTATAGCCTAGGAGATTTGATTCAGAAGCTGTTTCCCAAGAGATTTGTGCAAAATTATCTGCTGTTGCAATAGCATTGAAGGATGAGAGCTCAACAGGGAGGGTAAAATCTTCTCCATCGTTCATAAATATGAAAACTTCGCTATCTTTAGCAGTAAAATCAACACCTTGGAAAGTAAATGTTCTATCAACATCAGTTTCTGCTATGAAAGCTGGATCAGCTGTATGCCATGCTCCACCATAATAGATTCTTGCATACCAAGAACCAGCCGGAGCAGTAACTTGCACATCAATATCATTATCATAACCAGTTAAACCTATTACTTTTTTATTACCTAAATTTTCATAATTTGGTAATGAAGTAATTATTGGATTATTAGCATTTATATTATGATTATAATAAAGATTTACATTTGGTTGTATTGTTACACCATCTATTATAGTTCCTTCATTTTCAGGGAAATCTGGTAAGTTTTCTATTTTCATATTATCAATACAAACTGAACCACGAGATCTACCTAATGTTACACCCCTGATTATGATATATTTTGCTGTACCGAGACCTACTCCATATTGTGATAAATCAAAAGAATAATTATACCAACCAACTGATGCTTCAACAGGAGCTAGATTATACTGAAGTTTTACTGTGCCTACTAAGGTAGCATTTTCTATAGAGCTAGTATTATTAACATATACAGATACTAAATCATTATATGCACTACCACCAATCCTATATACCCATAATGAAAGAGAATAATTCAAACCTGGAAACATGATTGGATTAGTTATCAAATCTGCAGTATAATTAGCCGACATTTGATCTCTTCTTATAATTGCCATTCCACTGCCTTCATGTGGTGTCGCTCCATTGTTTGATGTTGCGGATATATTCCAATTACCCCACACAGAGACAGGATTAGCTGTCCAACCCTCAGGAAATTGGTCATCGAAATTTGCTACTATAGGGAATTCAACATTACCAGAACTAAAGAGATTTGCTGTTAAACCTGCATCATAATTTAATGAAGCATCACATGCCCAAGCTTTATAAAAATACTGGGTAGATTCTGAAACATTTTCATGGAGAAATTGACCAGCATTTCCAAAATAAATAATTTCTGCAGAACCTAACATATCGCCAGCTGTATAAGTACTACCATTAAGAGGTTGAGTAAAATCATCTACAGAATTTGTAGCTATTAGAACATTACCAGGTGTGTTATTGTTGACCCAACTCAATGAGATTTCTCCGATATCTTCATTTTGGGCACTAAATTCTACAAAATCAAACTCATCTGAATAATGAACTGTTACCTTGAAAGTATTGTTAACTACATATGAATAACCAGGAAGATTAGGATTCTGCCCACTTAAATCAAAACAGTGTAATTCAAAGTTAATATTACCACCTCCAAAGAAAGAATTAGCAAGATCTAAGCCAGTTCTTGAATAATGAATTGTTACTGGTGAATTTTGATAAGCTACCGAAGCCATTGATGATTCATAGCTTCCGTTATACCCTCCAGTACTTGTACATTTTAGATATGACCTTGGTGATGCACAATCATAAGCACCGAAAGAATGAATATCGTACTCTACATCTATTGAAGTGATTCTAGCCCCTATAGGAAGGTTAATTGTTAAGGGAAGCGCATTTTGCGAATTTGCTGGTGGTTGGGGATCTTCCATCTGATAAGTTAAAGTAACATTTCCTCCAGAGTAAGTTGCACTAGCTGAGTTTTGTCCTAAAGCAAATGTTACAAGTGATAATAAAATTAATATAAATAAAATTTTCTTCATAATTTTCTCCTTTTTTTTAATTTTCAAATAAAATACATAAGAAATAAATTTAGCATTAAAAACAATTAACCAGAAAAGAAAGCTCCGAAAGCTCGGAGCATTTCTTCATTTGGATTTGCTTTTATTGGACTATTTCATAAGAATCATTTTGTTGGTTTTACTGTAATCATCAGTAATTAACTTATATAGGTAGATTCCAGATGAAACTTGATTATTATTGTTATCTTTACCATTCCATACAACATTTAATTTTGTGTTTGCAGTCTCAACTTGCTTGTTAAGTAGAGTCTTAACTAACTGACCTCTCATGTTATATACTTCTAATCTTACATGTTGAGCTTGAGAGATTGAATAAGAAATAGTAGTTTCAGGGTTGAAAGGATTTGGATAGTTGCCATAAAGCTCAGTTCTCAAAATGGCATTATCAATATCATGATCATCTTGGTCTGAAATCTTTACAGTAACTGGACCAAACATCTGGCTTGTTCCATCAAAGTCATTTGATTGTAACCAGTAGTTATAAGTGGTATTCATTTCAACTTCATCATCAGTATAAGAGTAGCTAGCACCCATAGCTTGATTAGATGCTGTTATCATAGTAGCAGTTACTCTTAAAGCATCTTCTTGATTCTCAGTCTCTGACCTATAAATATTATAGCCTAAAAGATTTGATTCAGAAGCTGTTTCCCAAGAGATTTGAGCAAAGTTATCAGCTGTGGCAATAGCATTGAAAGATGAGAGTTCTACTGGGAGGGTAAAGTCAGCATTATTTGTTATTACGATGTCTTTGTCTCCTTTTGAACCATCATAGTTGTAAAGAATATATAGCCTACCTTCCATAACTATCCAGACATCCACTACTGAAGAACCGTCATACAGATCTAATTCAGTCCCACCAATATATACATGAGAAATTTCAGCTAACTCAGGATAATAGATTTGAATATTATAAAATCCTATCATATCAAAGTTATAAGTAAATGCAGCTATTGGTTGATATGCAAAACCCTCTGTTGGTAGGTTTTCTAAAATGACAGGAACATGAGGAGTTGCATTATCTGGAATATCAATAATTATTCTCTCTATAGGGTTACTTTCATTAGGTTCTTCTGGTTGAATTCCTGCATTTGTTGTAAATATATATTCCTGTGGATCTGTAGTAGGATATGATTTTACATCATTTATTTTGTAATAAGGGGTAACAGTCCATCTTACTGTAGCTGAATAAGGAAGTTCTCCACCAGGAAGACCAGTAAAGGAGAAAACTACACGAGATTCTTCATTTTCTACATTTCCAATGATAGTTTCGATTTCTGTTTCAACTTGAATAGTAACTCTAACATCATATCCTCTAGTGTAACCAACTACTTGAGGAATAGCATCCCAAGATAGAGAAACATCTGTTGCTTCATTCCTTTGTCCGTCTGTAGGCAATATATTTAATATAACATGAGGAACTTCGATACTTTCATTAAAGGCATCTTCTAAATTAGTTAAATAAGGGAAACCATCATTGATTTCACTATTTAATGTCCAATAATCATTTTCTCCATTAGCACTTTCATCAACAAAATCCCAATCTGAGTCTATAAAGGTAGCTAGAGTTTGTAACTCTTCAGTAGTTTTACCTGTAGCTATAGGTGAAGTTGCTACACCAGCTGTAGTAGAATTCCAGAAAGAATTTGTGCAAGTTGTAGAAGTTGCAGAGCTTGTGAAAGCTCCAACAGAGCTTTCTATATATGTGATTGAACCAAGACTATAACAGTTATCAACAATTACTCTATTAAACTTTCCTGAAAAAGATCCAATTATTTTAGTTCCTTGTACATTTCCTGAAGCATAGCAGTTATTTATTGTAAGACGATTTGAAGTATTGGTACCATACATATTACCTCCAAACGCTCCTACAGACTCATATCCACTTACATCTCCAGTTGCAAAACATTCACTAATAGAAGTCATTTGATAAGCATATCCAACTAAACCGCCGGAATTGGCTCCTGTATTTTGAACATCACCTGTAGCATAACTCTTGGTTAAAGTAGTGTTTGTTTTGCTATATCCAATCAGACCACCTACAGATGTTGTTCCATTTACAGAACATTCGGAAAAAGTATTTTCTACACTTGTATTAGTAACAATATATCCAATCAGTCCACCAACATAGAGTGTTCCTGTAACAGAACCAGTAGAATAACAATTCTCAATGCTACTTGAATTTATTGCTTCTCCTACAAGGGCACCAGTACAATAAGTTCCTGTTATTTGGCAATCTTTCAATCCAAGATTTTTTATAGTAGCATTATCGCATTTTCCAAACAATGCTTGATTGCCAGAAGACCTAGAGATAAAGAGGTTAGATATAAATTTATTGTTACCATCATATATTCCTAGAAAATTGGCAATAGGATTATAGCCTGCCCCATCATTTAAAGTGGAAGAATCAGAAGCATCGATGTTTCCAGTTTGCTGGATATAAGTTCCGGAAGCCCAATAAGAGGGATTTGAAGATAGGGTAACCAGGTCAGCAAAATCTTCTACTAAATAAGGGTTGTCTGAAGTTCCATTTCCACTAAGACCAGTTGGTGGAAGATATTTGTCTAAAGCAAAAAGTGACATAGATAAAACAACTAACAAAAGTGATAAGATAAGTTTTTTCATTTTTTCTCCTTTTCTTTTTTTTAAAATTTTTAAAAACAAAATCCTTTCACTGATATATAATAGCATTATTGCTTCCAAAAATACCTCCTAAAGGCATATAGTTTGTAACTTATTGTTAGATTGGTAAATATAATAAAAAGCATATATCGCTGAAATGAATTAATTTCTCAAGAAAACTAAGTAAAGTGCGAAATCGCAATTCGAAATCGCACTCAGTGCGATACCGCCATGTTGACAAATGTAAATGAATTTTTATTTATATTTTAATATTTATATTTCCATTAAAAGATATGTAATTATGAGGTTACTTCTGTTAAAGCTCCTAGACGGCTGTCTCTTTTTACTAGATTTAAGTTATATCGAATGCATTAGGGAAAATAGCTTTGTCTAAGAACTCTCCCAAGCTTAATTAGCTCTTGATTCTATGACCATCTTAAGAGTTAAAAGGGGAAATATTAGATAGGGTGTCTATAAAATCAATAAAATATTATTTAAAAATAAAGAATATTTTTTAATAATTCTCTCAGAAAAAGCATTAAAATTGCTTTTAGAAAGATAAATCTATCATAATAAATCCTTTATTAATGAGGTTTAAACAGATGCAAATAAATATTTATCGATTTATCTTGACATAAAATATCGATATTCAAATATCGTAACTATAAGAAAGATAATTACGGAGGAAAAGATGGAGACATGTGTAATTAGACTTAGAATGAGTCAGGCAGATGCCCATTATGGTGGTAATTTAGTTGATGGCGCTAAAATGTTGCAACTCTTTGGAGATGTAGCTACAGAGTTGTTAATTCGTAATGATGGAGACGAAGGTCTTTTTGCAGGATATGATTCAACCCAATTCTTAGCACCAGTTTATGCAGGTGATTATATTGAGGCTTGTGGTAAGATAATTAATGTGGGTAATTCTTCACGCAGAATGGAATTTGAAGCTAGAAAAGTAATTGTTTCCAAGCCTGAGATTAGTGATTCTGCTGCAGAAATTTTAGAGGAGCCAATAGTAGTCTGCCGAGCAGTAGGTACTTGTGTTGTTCCAAAAGATAAGCAAAGATTCAAGAATAAACAGTCTGCCTAGGTGACCTATGCAAGAAATTCTATTTGAGAAGAGTGGATATGTCGGCAAGCTTGTACTTAATAGACCTCAAGCTTTAAATGCTTTAAACACCAGTATGCTAAGAGAATTGAATGAAATTCTTACTTCAATTGAGTCTGATAAAGACTTACGAGTACTAGTTATTAGTGGAAGTGGGCGTTCATTTGTCGCAGGTGCTGATATAAAAGAAATGCAAGCTTACGATTCACTTGAAGCAAGGGAGTATGCTGAATTAGGCTTAAAGACTATGAAGCGGATAGAAGATTTAGCGATACCGGTTATTGCTAGTGTAAATGGTTTTGCTTTAGGTGGTGGTTGTGAATTAGCTCTTGCCTGTGAGATAAGGTACGCTTCAGAATCAGCTAAGTTTGGTCAGCCAGAGGTTGGCTTAGGTATTATACCTGGTTTTGGAGGAAGTCAAAGACTTGCCCGTTTAGTTGGCTTAGCTCAAGCAAAAGAATTAATTTATACAGGCAAAGTAATAGACTCACAAGAAGCTTTAAGAATAGGCTTAGTAAATAGGGTCTTTAAGAATGAAGAATTAGAATCTGAAAGCATGAAGTTAGCAGATTCAATTGCTAAACAATCAACTTCAGCAGTAAGGTATGCTAAAATTGCAATTAATAGTGGTATTGATGCAGCTTTAGCTAACTCATTTGAATATGAGAAAAATCTATTTTCACTCTCTTTCTCTACACAAGACCAAAAAAAGGGTATGCAAGCATTTGTAGAGAAAAGGAAAGCAATATTTTAGGAGAAGTAATGAAGATAGGAATTATTGGTGCAGGAACAATGGGAGCAGGTATTGCTCAGGTTTTTGCTATGCAAAACCACCAAGTATTATTACAAGATATAGAAAAAACTAGCTTAGCAAGAGCCATAAAGAGTATTGAAAAGAGTTTAGATAAACTAGTTATAAAAGAAAAGATAGATGAAGCTAAGAGAAATGAAGCTCTTAATCACATAGATACAAGTTTAGAATTAGAGGATTTCAAGCAAGTTGATATAGTCATCGAGGCAGTAGCTGAAAAGATGGAGATAAAGAAATCATTATTCAGTCAACTTGATGGAATTTGTCATTCTGATACTATCTTTGCAACTAATACATCATCATTATCAATTACTGAGATTGCTTCAGCAACCCAGAGGCCAGATAAAGTCATAGGTATGCATTTCTTTAATCCAGTACCATTAATGAAATTAGTGGAAATAATCAAGGGTTTAGCAACTTCATTTGAAACAGTTGAAAAAGTAAAGAATCTTACCAAAGAAATCATGAAAGAGCCTGTAGAAGTAAATGAAATGCCAGGTTTTGTAGTAAACAGAGTATTGATACCAATGATAAATGAAGCAATTGGCATTTTAGCTGATGATGTTGCTTCTGCAGAAGATATTGATAATGCTATGAAACTAGGAGCTAATCATCCAATTGGTCCTTTGGCCTTAGCTGATTTAATAGGTAATGATGTTAATTTAGCTATTATGGATACTCTCTATGAAGAATTTGGTGATCCAAAATATAGGCCACATCCACTATTGAAGAAGTATGTAAAAGCTGGCTTATTGGGTAGGAAAACTGGAAGAGGTTTTTACGATTATAGAAAAAAAGTAAGTTAATTATAAAAAGATGATAAAGTTATTGATAATAGATAAGGACATGAGGTAATAAAGATGGATTTTAGTTTTGCTAAGGAATATGAAGTATGCTCAAGCATGTTCAGAGAGTTTGCTGAGAATGAAGTAAAGCCTATTGCAGAAGAAGTTGATGAAGAGGAAAGATTCCCACTTGAGACAGTGAAAAAAATGGCCAAATGTGGTATGATGGGCATTCCTATTCCTAAAGAATATGGAGGAGAAGGAGCTGATACTTTAACCTATATTATGGCTGTAGAAGAGTTATCAAAAGTGTGCGGAACAACAGGTGTAATCCTATCTGCTCATACATCTCTTTGTGCAGTTCCTATTCTTGAATATGGCACTGAAGAACAGAAACAAAAGTACTTAATCCCCCTAGCAAAGGGAGAAAAAATTGGAGCTTTTGCCTTAACAGAAGCTAATGCTGGTACAGATGCAGCAGCTCAGCAGACTATTGCAGAAGATAAAGGTGATTATTATCTACTTAACGGAAACAAAATATTCATCACAAATGCAGGTTATGCTGATGTTTTCATCATTATGGCAATGACTGATAAGAAAGCTGGTACTCGTGGTATTTCTGCTTTCATACTAGAAAAAGGTATGCCAGGATTCTCTGTTGGTAAGCATGAAAAAAAGATGGGAATTAGAGGTTCTTCAACAAGCGAATTAATTTTTGAAGACGTTAGAGTACCTAAAGAAAATCTACTAGGGAAAGAGGGGAAAGGCTTTGGTATAGCTATGAAGACTCTTGATGGTGGAAGGATTGGGATTGCAGCTCAAGCTTTAGGTTTAGCACAAGGTGCTTTAAATGAAACTATTAACTACACTAAAGAAAGAAAACAGTTTGGTAGATCTATTTCTAAATTTCAGAATACCCAGTTTCAATTAGCAGATATGCACTGCAAAACTGAAGCAGCTCGTAACTTAGTTTATAAAGCAGCTTGGAAAAAAGATCAAAAACAAGCTTATTCTTTAGATGCAGCTATGGCTAAATTATTTGCAGCAGAAGTAGCTATGGAAGTAACTACTAAAGCAGTCCAACTACATGGTGGCTATGGTTATACCAGAGAATATAGTGTTGAAAGAATGATGCGTGATGCTAAAATCACTGAGATATATGAAGGAACTTCTGAAGTTCAAAAAATGGTCATTGCAGGCTCAATTCTAAGATAAGGAGGAAGGAAAATGAAAATAGTAGTTTGTATTAAACAGGTTCCTAACACTAATGAAATTAGGATTGATCCAATCAAAGGTACCTTGATTAGAGATGGAGTGGATTCTATTATGAACCCTGATGATAAAGCAGGTTTAGAAACAGCTCTTCAGCTAAAGGATGAAAATCCCAATACTAGCATAACAGTTCTTACTATGGGACCTAATCAAGCAAAAGCTATTTTAAGAGAAGCTATTGCTATGGGGGCTGATGATGCTATACTCTTAACAGATAGGACTTTTGCAGGAGCCGATACCTGGGCAACCTCCCTAACCTTAGCAAATGCTATTAGGAAAATTGGTTTTGATGTAATAATCTGTGGTCGTCAGGCTATTGATGGAGATACAGCACAAGTTGGTCCTCAAATAGCTGAACATCTTAAAATTCCTCATGTTAGTTATGTTTCAAGTGTAAAAGTTCAAGATAAATTTCTTATTGTTAAGAGAGAATTTGAAGACTTCTATCAGAGAATAAAAGTGGCTACTCCTTGTCTCATTACTGCTCTATCAAGCATGAACAAACCACGCTATATGAGAGTTGGAAGAATCTTTGATGCTTACAGAAATTTAGAGATTAAAGAAATGGGCCAGGTTGATATTAATGTTGATCCTGAAGAGTTAGGCTTGAAAGGATCACCAACCAAAGTTAGAAAAACAGAAACAAAACAAGCAAAGAAGGCTGGGCAAATTGTTGAACTTGACCCTAAGGAATCTGCAGAAAAGATAATTTCCTTACTTGCTGAAAAATATATAATTTAAGGAGACTGGATCATGACTAATATAGAAAAAAAAGTAATGGTATTTGTAGAGACAAGAAATGATCAGATTCAGTCTGTTGGCTTAGAATTAATTGGTAAAGCACGTGACCTTGCCGATACCCAAAACGGGCAAGTAATAGCTCTTATTCTAGGTGAAAAAATCAGTGAAAAACAAGCTAAAGATTTAATCGCTTATGGAGCAGACAGAGTTATTGTTGCTAATCATAAACTCCTAAAACTATACATGAATGAACCTTATACTCAGGTTCTTACTGATATTATGACTGATATCAAGCCTGATTCTGCCCTTTTTGGTGCTTCTACTATTGGTAGAGATTTAGCTCCTAGAGTTTCAGCTAGACTGCATACTGGTTTAACTGCTGACTGTACTGGCTTAGAAATAGATGAAGAGAGTGGTCTCCTTTTAATGACCAGACCTGCCTTTGGTGGTAATCTCTTTGCCACTATTATTTGCCCAGACCACAAACCTCAAATGGCTTCTGTTAGACCTGGTGTTATGCAGAAAAAAGAAAAAGATGATGCTAGGCAAGGTCAAATAAATTTCCTTGATGTTGAAATTGATAATTCTGCTCTTACTTATGAGATTTTAGAAGAAGTAGCAGTTGTGAAAACAAAAAAGAATATTGAAGATGCTAATATCTTAGTTTCTGCTGGTAGAGGACTTGGTAATCCAAACAACCTAAATAAATTACATGACTTCGCTAATATTTTAGGAGCTGCTATATCTGGCTCAAGAGCTATTGTTGATGCAGGCTGGATAGATCATTCTCAACAAGTAGGCCAAACTGGTAAAACTGTCAGACCTGAAGTCTATTTTGCTCTTGGTATCTCTGGTGCAATTCAACATATCGCTGGTATGGAAGAATCAGATTTAATTATCGCAATTAACAAAAATAAAGAAGCACCAATCTTTGATGTTGCTGATTTAGGTCTTGTGGGTGATGTTAATCAAATAATTCCTGAACTAGTTAAAGGACTCAATAATTTAAAAGCAAGTAAATAAATGGCATTGTGATAAAGGCAACTTATGGTTGGAAAATTTATCATTTGAAGACTAGATCTGTCTTTTAGAATAATAAAAGACAGTTAATAACGATCCTGATACATATAACATATAACCCGTGGGGAAGTTCATAATATTTGAATTTCCCTATTTTTTTATATTCGGGTTTATTATTCAATCAATATGCCATACTTAAAGTCTCTTTTTAACTACCAGACTTGAACTTGAGCCTTTTTTTCGCCCAATGTCCCTTACCTAGGCTTGAGGAAGACCGGTCTTATCAATACCCTTATCATCCTTAATCCTTCCTTTACAGTCTTTCGATGAAACTGGGACTTTCATCGAAAGACTGTAAAGGAAGGATTAAGGATGAATAGAGGAGAATATAGTTTTTACTCAGTATTTTTTGTGAAATAAAATAGGGTCTTTCAGGATAAACTATTGGGAAGAATGGCTTGCTGGTTGAACAGTCTCAATGTATCATAATTTAGCTTATTCAAAATTAACTTGACAAATCATAATCATCGAGAAAGCAATAAAATAAATTCAAAAAGTGGAGTAAACTTTTGAGAATTGCAGATTCTGCACTTTACCTAAAATTAGACTCTACTACTAGGAATATAGAGAAACACTAAGTATCAATTGCTCGAGTAAGTCACTTGAGTAAACACCAATATCACTAAAGGAGCCATTATGAAATTAATTCATAAGCTTTTATACGTCAGTATTATATTTTTGATTTTTTGTCCCACACTTTTACATTCTGCATTTTTAAGAGACATGCCTGTTAAGGTAACTCAGCCTAATGGAGAAAGCTTAAACTGCCTTGCGTCAGGCGATGAATACCACAACTGGTTACACGATGCCAAAGGTTTTACCATAATTCAATCACCTAAAACAGGTTACTATGTTTATGCTGAAAAAGAGGGAGAAAGGCTAGTCGCAGGTAATTTAATCGCAGGAATTTCTAATCCCCAAGACAGTAACTTAGTCCCAAATTTAAATATATCACAAGCTAAATATAGGTCTCTAAGAGAAAGCAAATTTACTATGCCCGAGACAAGGGATGCTCCGACAACAGGCACTATTAATAATATTGTGATTTTTATAAGGTTCAGTGATGAAACAGAATTTAATAAGCAAATTTCTACCTATGAAGGCTGGTTTAATAGCGATACTAATTCTCAGAAAAACTATTTCCTAGAAGCATCTTATAACCAGTTGACTGTTAACACAAGTTTCTATCCTGCAGCCTCTAATGGTTATCTTGTATCTTGGCAAGATTCTCATCCAAGATCCTATTACCAGCCTTATAATTCTGTTTCAAACCCTAATGGTTATCAAGATGATACAGAAAGTAGAGACCGTGAATTCACACTCCTAGAAAATGCTATAGCTGGAGTGCAAAATTCTATTCCGCAAAGTTTAGTTATTGATGGTGATAATGATGGCCGAGTAGATAATGTGGTTTTCACTGTAAAAGGTGATTCTGATGGCTGGTCTGATTTACTTTGGCCTCATCGTTGGGCAATCTGGGATCGTTATGTATATCTTAATGGAAAAAGAGTTTATGACTTTAATTTTCAGTTAGAAGAATTTCTAGATTATAGTAGTGTTGGGGTTATCTGTCATGAATTTTTCCATACTCTAGGAGCTCCAGATTTATATCATTATTCTGAAAATGGCATTAGTCCAGCAGGCCAGTGGGACCTAATGGAAGCAACTACTAATCCTCCTCAACACATGGGGGCATATATGAAGTATAAATACGGTGATTGGATAGCTTCAATACCTACTATCTCTGCTGATGGTCAATATACTTTAAATCCTCTAACATCTTCAACTAATAATTGCTTTAGAATAAACTCTCCTAACTCCAGTTCAGAATATTTCGTAGTTGAATACCGAAAACAAATGGGTACTTATGAGTCTTCATTACCAGGTTCAGGTTTACTTATATATAGAATTAATCCTGCCTATGATGGTAATGCTGACGGCCCTCCTGATGAAGTATATATCTATAGGCCCAATGGTACTACTAGTAATAATGGCTATATAGCTTCGGCTCATTATAGTTCAAATGTGGGTAGAAGTGCTATTAATGCTACTAGTAACCCAAGTCCATTCTTAACAGATGGCTCTGCTGGAGGACTAGTGCTTTCAGATATTGGTTCAGCAAATGCTACTATCTCTTTCGTTAAAGGTCAAGGATCAGCTCATATTACCTGGGCTCCTGATGAAATTCAGGAAACTCTTCCAGTAAATTCTTCTATTTCACAAGATATTACAATTGGAAATATAGGAAATCTTGCCTTAAATTATACCTTGTCCAAAGCAAGTAATTCTGCTAATGTTCTTACAGAAGGCTTCGAAGGAGGAAGTATGCCATCGGGTTGGAGTCAAGAAAATGTATCTGGTCAAGATGTTGATTGGCAGTTCACTAGTGGGGGATATAGTAGTCATCCAGAATCTGCTCAGCAAGGGACCTATAATGCAAGCTTCTATCATGGCTCATCTACAGCAAGTGTGTCAAAACTAATCACTCCCGCTATGAACTTAACAGGAGCTAATACAGCAACTTTAACTTTCTATCATACCCAAGCAATCTGGGTAAATGATCAAGATGAATTAAGACTTTATTACAGGACTTCCTCAGCAGCTTCTTGGAATTTACTCGCTACTTATACTGATAATATTACTGACTGGACTTACAGAAGTATTGATCTTCCTAACTTATCAGCTACTTATCAAATAGCTTTTGAGGCTACAGGACAATACGGCTATGGAGTTTGCTTGGATAATATTAATGTATCTCAAGAAATTCTTGAAGATTTATCTTGGATACAAGTCGCTGGTGGTGATTCTTATTCTGATCTGATTAATCCAGAATCTAATTCCCACACTGTAAGCATTAGCCTAGATTCTCATGGACTTAGCTTTGGGGAATACCAAACCGATCTGATAATCACCAGTAACGCTAATAATAATCCTCTTGTAACAATACCTGTATTAATGAATGTTGCAGGAATTAATGAACAAAATATTTCACTTGATAAGCAAGAAGTTGATTTTGGAACAGTTACAAGTAATGAATTTGTAATGGAAACTATAAGCTTGTCTAATATTGGTGGGGAGACTCTTAGTGGAAATATAATAGCAGATAACAACTTTACCATAAGCCAAGTAAGAAATAATATTTCTAAAAATGACATTATGTCTGCTCACCGAGATTTGCGACAAACACGTAACTTTAACTTCTCTCTAAGTGAAGGAACTTCAATATCATATAATATCAGTCATTCAACCCAACAAGCAGGTTCTTTCTCAGGCTCACTAACTATTACATCAAATGATCCTGACTCTCCTGAAATTCATGTTCCCTTAACTTTAGAGGTTAAAGATCCAGCTAATATTAGTGTTGATCCTCTTACTATTGAAGTGAATTTACAGGAAAACCAATCCAGTGAGACAAGTATCTCAATTGCTAATACAGGAGACCTAGATTTAACTTGTTCTCTAAATCTTATAGAAGGTGACAATAGAAATTTAGATGAAATATTCTCTGCCAACTTTGATGATCATGATTTATCAGATTGGAATATAGATTATTTCTACTCAGCAGACCACACTTGGCATATTGCTGATGTTTATGATACTTATTCTAGTTCTTATACTCTTGATAACTCTTCATTCCTATTCATTGATAGTGATGCTGCAGGTTATAACAATATTGATGATATTATTGAGACTCCTCTTTTCGATGTTAGCAATTATACTGAAATTGCTGTTGAATTTGACCACTATTTTAACAAGTGGACTGATGAAATTGCAGATGTTGATTTTTGGAATGGTTCGGAATGGATTAATATCGGAAGATGGCAAGGTGAATCTATTGGTTATTGGTCTACACCAAGTCACTTCTCCTACACTATAACTAATGAAGGATACAGCAATGTTAAGCTAAGATTTCACTACTATGATGCATATTACGAATATTACTGGGCAATAGATAATCTCGTAATATCTGGACAAGGCAATCCTGCACCACAATGGGTTACTTTACCAAGTCAGTATAATAATCTTACTATTACTCCTGATAATATTGAAGATATTACTCTCAATTTCTCTTCAGCTGAACTTGCTACTGGTCTTTACACTGCTAATCTATCTATTCAGTCTAACTCAGCTGAAAACAATAATCTAAATATCCCAATTTCTCTCAACGTTTACCAACTAGTAAATGAACCAGACTGGCAACCAGTTATCTATCCCAACAATAGTGCCACTATCTATGCTGAAATTACCCACTTGAATGACCAAATAGCAGAGGATGATATTATTTCTGCTTGGATTGGTGATGAGTGTAGAGGACTTGGTGAGATTGTTATAGTTAATAGAAGTCAAGCCTTTACAACTCTTGTAGTGCAATCTAATGGAAATCCCGAAAATGTCTATTTCAAACTCTATGATAGATCCGCTGATATTGTCATAACTCAATCAAATGCGACATCTGTTATTAGCGGACAAGTAGTTGGCTCAGCCCAAAACCCATTTCCTATTAATATTGGACTTATTGAGCTAATTACCCCCAATAATATAGAAGTGCAAGTAGTCAATAATGTAGCTAGCCTTAACTGGCCTAGTGTTCCTAATGCTGATTACTATGAAATATATTATTCTCAAGATTTAGAAAATTGGGCTTTAATTACTAGTGTAACTACAAGTAGCTACCAACATAGTCTCCCACCAGTTAATAATCATGCCTATTTCTATAAAATAATCGCTAAGAAAAACTAGTTAAGAGAAAAACATTTAGAAAATCCCTGACGGGATACAGAGTGTTGACAAAATCAAATTCTCTGAATCCTGGAAGGGATGTCTTTTAATAGGCAGGGTCCAAACTCTTCACTGCAATGTATTAAACTACCAAACCTGAACTTGAGCAGCCTTATCTACTACATGCAGAGTATCATAAATCACTGTTATGAGACTAATTTAGATATTTAATAATAGTGATTAATTATCTTGACTAAATTTTTTTAAAGATTATAATTGACCTTTGAAAATAATAGAGGAGAGATTTATGAAAGTAAGAAACAAGAGTAAAATACTTTTTGGATTTATGTTTATTTTATTGACTTTGATAATTACAAGTTGTGTTATTGAAGTTTTAGAGGTTCATCAGCCTGAACTTGGTTATGTTAATAGTAAAGTGATAACAAGCCTGAGAGCTGATTTATCCCAAAATACGGGAAGTGGCGCTTATACCTTATCAATTCTAATGCCTGAAGATTGGTCAATTGAAAATAACCAAGTGGCATATAATTTTGAAAATACTCAAGGAACATTTTACTTCACATATAATGCTAATAATGCTTCAACAATTACTAATGCTCAAGAAACTCCACCTGGCTATATCTGGTGGTCTGGTCTTTCAGAAACTCACTCTCCTAATCTAGATAAAGCTGAAGCAAATGTTGTATTTATTACTGGCTCAGTTACTACAGATTATACTCTTAGATATCATGTCGGTGATAATTCAGATAATAACCTGTCTGAATATCAATCAGGTCCTAAAGAAATTAGCTTAGTAAGCCAACCTCAAACTGACACTCTTCTTGATGGTAGAGCTTTTCCTACAGCTGATACTAATCCCTGGGATAAACATATTTTTGAAGTAAGCTTTTTTTCACCTAATGAAAGTATACCAACTAGTGCAGAATTATTCTTAGATGATGTTGCTTATCAATTAAACCTAGTTGCAGGTAGTGCCGATAATGGGAAATATGGAGTTGATATAGACTTCATTTCAGGAGGTCAACATGATTATTATTTCTTGTTTGATAACTCCTTAAGATACCCTACGGGAAATGATAATTTATCTTTAACTGTTAATGATATAGAAATATACTCATTACCATATACAGAAACATTCGAGAATGATAGTCCTTCAGTAAACCACTGGACTTTAGCCGGGGACTGGGAGATTGGTCAAGCTATGGGGGATAATGGTCATCCTGAAACTACTTATGAAGGTGATTATATTGCTGGTACAGTATTATCTGGAGATGGATTAACTACCGTAAGTACTACTAATTCTATATTTACTTCTCCTGTTTATGATGCTAGAGAAGAAGCTTCTGTATTCTTGAATTTCTATCATAACTCCCAAATTAATGAGTATTCAAATTTGACAATTAGGGTTGAACAAGTTCAAACTGGCATAAACTTTGATAAAGATATACTATCGAGTCAATATACAAATGGATGGGAACAAAAGTCTATAAATATTAGTGATCAAGTTGCTGGTACTTTTTTTAGAGTAATCTTTCAATTCGCTACAGGCTCCCAAGCTTGCCCAGGAACAGCAATTGATAACTTTAGCATAGATATATCTGATTTCTACGATGCTGAAATGAAGTTCGCTGAAAGCATAATTGTTGCAGACAAGGGTAGTACTGAAGCTTTTATGTTCTCTTTAAAAAATATAGGTTCAGCAAATGATAACTATGATTTAGAAATTACTCCAAATCCTGAGTTTTCCTATCAATTACTAGAATATGTAGCTAATGATACTTGGACTCCTCTTAACTTTAACGATATTGAACTTACTCCTTCTCAGGAAATTACTTTAAAATTACAAGTACAAGTTCCCCTTGATACTCAATTACAAGAGGAAGAGATTATTCTCAATCTTTCTAGTGATAATGGGATTATGAAATCACAAAATCTTACAACTAAAGTGAGACCTAATGTATTAACAAGCCAAGAATTTGGCTATGTTATGTATTCTTCTGATTATTCTGATTTAGCTCAATATGATTGGATAGATAGTTCCAATGCAATTCTTTTATCAGAAGGAGATTTCCTTTCTAGAACAATGTTGCCTTTAGGCTTTTTCTTTGATTATTTTGACTCAGTATATGATAGCATCTATTTAACTCCTTATGGAGGTGTTTCTTTTTATAATTATGAGGATTATTCAGATGTAGAAGAAATTCCTGGCAATGATGGTGTTGACTTACTCATTGGGCTATACTTCACAGAATTAGGTTTAACTTATGGAGGAAATGCTTATTATCAACAGACAACTGTTACAAATCAAAATGCCTTTATTCTTACTTTCGAAGATTGCTATACTTTAGAAAATAGATTTGATAGTTTTTCTGCTCAAATGATCATCTTGGAAAATGGAGATATTAAATTCCAATATGCTAGCCTTCCAGAAGAGTATGAATTAGGTTATCCACTGGTAGGTATTGAAAATTATTCTGGTACTGATGGAATAAATTTCCAAACAAACTATAATGCATTAAAAGAAAATTATGCCCTCTTATTCTCTAGAAATTTTGTAGCTATTAATCCTCAACCTGAAAATTACTTCCCTGCTTTAGCTTCTACTGATATTTCGTGGGAAACTGTTGGAGAATTTTCAAGTATGAAAGTCTATTTGAAAGAAAATGATAATCAGTTCAGTCAAGCAGATTTAATCTATAATGGAAGTCCAACTTCTTCAATTTCTAACAATCAGATCCCAGCTATGACAATTAATAATACTTATTACTGGAAAGTGGTGGGTATCACTCAAGAAACTTATGAATTATCTTCTCCTATATACCAATTTTCTATTGCAGGAACTTCTCAAGCTAGTGGTTATGTAACTGATAGTTATACTGGGCAAGCTCTAGAAGGTGTTTTAGTATCTATTATGGATAATCAAGGTGGGGGAGAGTTTAGAAATTCTTCAGAATCTACCTTAACTGATGCAAATGGTTACTGGGAAATGGATCTAATGTCTAATGCTTATTACTTAGAATTTAGTAAGGATGGTTATACTTCTAATACTGGTGTATACTTGAATCTTTATGGAGATAATTCAATTGATGTTGAAATGGATAGACTTTTTGCAATTAATCCATCACCAGCTAATGATAGCTTTGATATAAGTACAAACACTGAATTAAGTTGGGATAATCCAGCAGGATATAACTATGCTAGTATAGAAATTTCAGAAAATGAAAGCATGGAAAATGCTAACCTTGTTTATGACGGCCCTTTGACTAATAATCTATCTTCAGTTAGTAACTTGCAAGCAGGAAGATATTACTATTGGAGAGTTAATCTTTCTATTAATGGAAATGAAAATGTAGCACTAGGCCAAGTATGGCGTTTTAGAACTCAATTTCCTCAATCTATTCCTGTTTCAGATTATGAAGTTGACTACCCAAATTACTATATGGAAAAAGCAACAAGAATAGCTTCGGGTTATCTAATACCTGGTGGAGAATCAGGAAATAGAGAGAAACTAATGAAAGTGAATAATGAAGGACAAGTTGTTTGGCAACATCATTATGCTATGACTAATAGTGTGTTTAAGAAAGCTATTAGATTAGATAACGGTAATTATTTAATTATCCGAAATCAAGATACTGGTTATTTATACGGTGAAGAGACTGGTCTTAGTGAAGTCAATTCTCAAGGTGCTATTGTCTGGAATCAAAGCTATAAGTATTATGAGGGTTCTTCTTATAGCAATGAAGATGTTGATGATGGCATTATAGATTCAGCTGGAAATATACTTGTTTGTGGCTCTACTGGCTTTGGTAACTGGGACTTCCTACTAACAAAAGCTGCTAATAACGCTAACTCTGCTATGTGGCAAAGAAGATATGGCTTAGAAGATTCACAAGAGAAATGTAATAGTATTCTTGAAGCATCAGGTGGTGGCTATGTTCTTACAGGATATAGAGCTGGTACAGAAACTTCAACAATAGGTAATACAAGAGTTTTAGTAATAAAAGTAGATAATCAAGGTAATCCAGTCTGGGAATATGAAGAAGGATTTGGCCATTCAGGAGATGGTTATTCTTCTGAAGCTTTTAAATCACTTGAACTATCCGATGGTTCTATTCTGATTGCAGGACTTGTTTATGATGAAACTTCTCACTTTCAAGTCAATCAATCACTATTAATTAAGATATCTGCCCAAGGGGAAAAAGTGTGGCACAAAACTTACCCAATTAAACAATTTGGTAGAGCTTTAGATTTAGCAGTAGATAATGATGAAAATATATATATAACTGGTGCTCCTGATGCTATGAAACTCGATAGCCAAGGAAATATTATCTGGATTTATGAAGATGATAATGATAATATCGGCTCTTATTTCTCAAGTGTATTTGTTACAGAAGCAGGCTTTACTATTGTTGGTGATGGTAAAATTATTATATTTGGACAAAACACTGAAAGCCCTTTATCCAAACCATTAAATCCGGAAGTAACTATTACTGATAATCAAGTTGAACTTTCTTGGGTTAATGTTGTAGGTGCTACTTCTTATAGAATAGAATCCTCTACAAGTCCTGATGGAGATTATAGTCTTGAAGGAAACTCTCCTACAAATAGCTGGAGTGGATCTTATTCAGGGGATAGAAAATTCTATCGAGTAAGAGCTGAAAATTAAGTAATTAGACTAGAAATATATCCAGGACTCTTGATTTCAAGAGTCCTGTAAAATAATAATTTTATATTTGTTCGAGATAACATACTCTTTACTATTATCCCGAATAGTGCAGAAGAGCTTTGAGAATATGGTGCTATTCTCAAAGCTCTTCTGCATTATTATTAGGTTATATAGCATCCACTTTTTCAAAATGTCCCAGTCTTATAAGAATGGTTAAAGATAATTTCACTTTAATATTTACAAAAGCGTCCTTATAATGTGCTATAAACATACTTATGGGTTAAATCATATTGCGTTAGATTTTTTTTGTACATAATATATTAATAAAATAATATTTGACATATTCCTATAGCTATTATATTATAGTTTTAATTATATAATCTAACTATTTTTGTTCAGTAAGATAAAATGTTAAGGGGGTAACTATGTCGCGTTATGGTGTTTTTTTCAAGTGGATTAGTCTAGTTCTATCAATTTTGTTTTTTGTTGCTATTAATATTGATACTAAATCAATACTTGATGACGAACTAGATGTATATAAAAACATGAAAGAGAATAACCATCAAAGCCTGGAACAAAAGGAAGCTACTGCTTATGAAGAAGTCTATGATACAAATAATGTTATGGCTAGTAAAAATAGTTCAGTTCCATTAAGTTATACTTTTGCTAAGATATTTTCGTCTTTTTTGATAATAGTTCTAGCAATAATATTAGGAATTACTGGAAGAATTTTAGCTCCGAAAAAACTTGTGTGAAGAATTACTTCTTAATAATTAAGTAATACTAAGCTTACAATAATAGGAGAATGTATGCGAAAACATGCAAATAAAACAATATGGTTTGGAGTTATCCTAATTATTCTAAGAATAATTTTTTGAATATTGAGGGACCTTCGGTATAGCGAGTTCACTAAAATCTGGGATTACCTAACATTCATAAAGTTAAAGTAGAGAAGTATCAAGAGAGTGGAAGAGCAAGTGAATTAATTGAAGATGGTTTTATTGAAGCATATCCTGCAACCACTTTTCTAACTGTTAATACTGATATACTTCTTTATAGCTCTATGTTTAACATTGCTTTTTTGCTAATTGTTATTAGTTAGTTTTTAAACCCATATAATGCATTATACCTTTGCGAATAGTGTACCACTAGGTTAAAACTTAGTAATCCAATACCGCGAAATACATAAATAATACGAAAAAAACAAATGGGATCAGGGTAATATTAAATGTTAAATACTGGGATTTTAAAATATATAAAAAAGATATCACCTCAAGCTGTGGAGTTTCTGAAATCAATACAAACTGAGCAGATAAAAGTTCTGCATCTAGAACATTTTGGTATTGAAGAAGGATGTATTGTCTCTGCAACTGAGGATGGTTTTGCTGTAATATATGTTTCACTACTCAATGATATAGCTCCTAAAAAAATTACTAATATTATTTTTCATGAGATAGCGAATTTTGAACAAGAAAAAGCAATATCTGAGATATGTTTAAATCTCTTTGGTGAGAACAGAGAGTTAATATCTTTAGCTAGAAAAAATAAGTTTAAAGTAGATTTTGAAGGTTATCATATGGAGTATTATTTATCTGAATTATTACATATAGAAGAGAAAGGATTTGCAATTCAACTCTATAAAAAAGAGATACTTCCTGAAGTTTGCCAACTCTTTGATTGTGCCTATAATGAACTAAATAAAAACAATGGTTGGATTGGTAATTATTATCAAGATAATTCTGAGCAGTTTCATAAAAAAATTGAACATAAAAAATCTGCTAATGATCTGCAATTGTTTTGGTTACAGGAAAAGCTGATAGGAGCATTCATTCTTAGCGATAACTATATTAATGATTTAGTTGTCTTACCTGAATATCAAAATAAAGGTTATGGTTCTTATATCCTCAAGTGTTGTCTCAACTTAATGAAAACAGATCATAACTTTTCGAGAGCGAGGTTAAGAGTAGCTGCTAGTAATCTGAAAGCTTATAGATTATATCAAAAAATTGGATTTGAAACAATTGCATTTTGCTCAGAACATACTTTAGTTGTCTGTGCAAAATAAATTATAAAAAATATTTGGAAATAGATTAAAAAGGACTACTATATATATAAATTTGGAATTATTCTAATATTGTTTAATAAAGTAAGGAAATAAGAGGGGAAAATGAAAGATTATACTAAAATATTAAGAGATAAAAAAATATCTCCTTCCATTCAGAGAATCAAAATACTAGAGTTTCTCGATAAGCATAGAAGTCACCCAACAGTTGATGAAATATTTACTTCTTTGATTCCTGTGATTCCTACTTTATCCAAGATGACCATCTATAATACTTTAAAAATATTTTCTGCGAAAGGATTAATTAAATCAATTCCTAATAGCGAAAATGTTGGCCATTATGATTATAACGTTTCACCTCATTCACATTTCAAATGTAGAAAATGCAAAAAAGTCTTTGATATTGATGTGGATCTTGGCGTAAGTATTGGTAAGGAAATTGATGGCTACAAAATCGAAGAATATAATTTAATATTAGAAGGCACTTGTAAAGAGTGTAACGATAACGATAAAGATAAAATATAATAAAAGATAAATCAAACAATTGACTTTGTTTTGAGGAGAGTGAATGAAAGCTGTAAAGATTAAAGAAAATGTATATTGGGTAGGTGGTGTAGATTGGGATTTAAGAAATTTTCATGGCTACTTAACTCAAAGAGGTTCAACTTATAATTCTTATTTGATTATTGATGAAAAAATAACTCTTATTGATGGGGTCAAACATTACTTATTCCCAGAGCTTATTGAAAGAATTTCTGAAATTGTAGATCCTGCTAAGATTGATTATATCATTCATAATCATGTGGAAATGGATCATTCAGGTTCTTTACCAAAAATGCTTGAAGTAGCAAAAAATGCCAAGATTTTTGCTTCACCCAATGGGGAAAGAGGTCTAAAGGCTCATTATGGAAATGACCTGCAAGTAAATGTTGTAAAAACTGGGGAAACCTTAAATATAGGAAAGAGAGAACTCTGCTTTGTGCTTACTCCAATGGTCCACTGGCCAGATAATATGGTAACATGGAGTCCGCAAGATAAGATTCTTTTCTCCAATGATGCCTTTGGTCAACATATTGCATCTTCTGTACATTTTGATGATGAGTATCCTATGAATACCCTCTTTGATGAAGCTCAGAAATACTATGCTAATATTGTTCTCCCTTACGGAGTTCAAGTACAAAAGGCAATGACAACTGTTAAAGAACTACAACCAGAAGTTATTGCTCCTAGTCATGGCTTAATTTGGAGAAAGCATATTCCTCAGGTTATTGCTAAGTATGATAAATGGGCATCAAATAATGCTGATGAAAGAGCTGTAATTATCTATGATACAATGTGGGGCTCTACTCAAAAACTTGCAAACGCTATTGCTAGAGGATTTGAGCATAGTGGAGTACCTTTCCAAATGTTTAATCTCCAGTATAATCATATTTCTGATATAATGACTGAACTAGTGGAGGCTAAATATATTTGTGTCGGCTCTCCAACCTTAAATAATAATATTCTACCTACAAATGCTTCTTTCTTAACTTACCTTAAAGGTCTAGCACCTAAAAATAGAGTAGCTTTAGCATTTGGTTCTTATGGTTGGGGAGGACAGAGTATTGGTTTAGTAAGAGAAGATTTAGAAAAGTGTAAATTCAAAATGTGGGATGATATAAAACATCAATATATTCCATCTCCAGAATATCTAGAAAAAGTGACTGAAACAATAATGAATAACCTAAAAGAAGAGAGGAAATAAAATGATTAAGAAGAGATTAGTTGATGAAATTAATGAACAGATTAATAGAGAACTAAATTCTGAATATATATACTTAGATATGGCAACATATTTTGAAAAAGAAGGCTTGACAGGTTTTGCTCAATTCTTCAAAATTCAAGTGCAAGAAGAAAGATTCCATGCTATGAAATTTTACCAATACTTAGCTGATAGAGATGGAGACATTCTCTTAAAAGAATTGGCAAATCCTCATCATGAATATAAATCACCTATGGAAGTCTTTGAAAAAGCTTATGCTCATGAACAGTATATCACTAAATCTATAAATGATTTAATGGCTATTGCTATTGAAGAAAAAGACTATGCTACTGTTAGCTTACTTAACTGGTATGTCGATGAGCAAGTTGAAGAAGAAGCTACAATGAGTGAAATAATTGATAAATTGAAACTTATAGAAGGTTCAGGTCGTGGACATGGCTTGATGATGTTAGATAAAGAACTTGGTGCAAGAACATTTACACCACCAACTAATGCCTAAAAAAAGCTTAAAGCAAAAATAAATAAGGAGAAATTATACTATGGAAAAATACGAATGCTTAGCATGTGGATACATTTATGATCCAGCAGAAAACAACAACGTCGCATTTGAAGATTTACCTGAAGATTGGACATG
The DNA here is from genome assembly GCA_963663475.2 of Cloacimonadales bacterium (SeqCode). Taxonomy (GTDB): domain Bacteria; phylum Cloacimonadota; class Cloacimonadia; order Cloacimonadales; family JAFGVF01; genus JAEKNW01. The sequence goes on from CAXXJV010000001.1 coordinate 1,530,383, forward strand.
CCCTCTTTGCGGTGTTGGCAAAGATATGTTCCAAGTAAAAGAATAATTATAAGTTAGAAGGGTTGGAAACAACCCTTCTTTTTCAAAATACCAGAAATGGATAAATACGAATGCGTTGCTTGTGGTTATGTATATGACCCCAAAGAACATCATAATATCGATTTTTCACTGCTTCCTGAAACTTTTATCTGCCCTAATTGTGGTGCTCAAATAGAAATGTTTCAAAAAGTAGTAATTTTCGATAGAGAACATGCACCATTTGAATTTAAAAAAATTAGAGGAAAATAACTAAAGAGGAGTAATGATGCAAAATCTATCAGTTAATGAAGTTATTGAGTTTGCTTTAAATATAGAAAGAAATGGAAAGGCATTTTATGAAAGTGCTCTTGAAAGAAGTAGTTTAGAAGATAATGCTAGAGCTTTAATCACTATGCTAAGAGATGAAGAAGTAGGGCATGAAAAGTATTTTAAAACATTAAGAGATTCAGAAGATTTAGCTGAATTAGTTGATCCTGATGGTTGGGAAATGACATCTTCCTATCTAGATTCAATAATTCAAGCTCATATCTTTAATAAAGAGGGTTCATCAATCAAGTTAGCTACTGAAGCAAAAGATACAGCTGAGATTATTAAATTTGCTATGCAATTTGAAAAAGATACTCTTCTTTATTTCCATACACTTTATGGTGAAACTAAAGATCCTAAAGCTCAGAAAGCTATTTTTAGAATTATCAAAGAAGAAATGAAACATCTTAAGAAACTTCAAGAAATTGAAAAGGACTTTTAATCAGAGATGGCTGATTTATTTGAGATAAATAGTCCAGCTCCTACTTTCTCTCTACCAGATAGCCAGGGAAAGATTATCTCTAATGAGGATTACTTAGGTAAATGGTTAATACTTTATTTTTACCCAAAAGATGATACACCAGGTTGTAGTCTTGAAGCAAATGATTTTTCTCGATTAGTTGGTGATTTTAAAGATTTAGGTGTTGAAATAGTGGGAGTTAGTAAAGATTCTACTCAGTCACACTGTAACTTTATTGAAAAGCATAAACTAAAAATTAATTTGTTAAGCGACCTTGATTTACAAGTAATCAAAAGCTATAAAGCTTGGGGAATCAAGAAGAATTATGGAAAAGAATATGAAGGTCTTATCCGATCAACATTCTTAATTAATCCCCAAGGTAAGCTAACTAAATATTGGTCTAATGTTAGAGCTAAAGGGCATGCAGATCGAGTATTAAAAGAAGTAAAAAAACTATTAGATAAGTAACAAAAAACATAGGAGAAAGATATGCAAAAAGATTATATGATTATCTTAGTGAATGCTAGAAAAGAAGAAGCTGTTACTGTGCAAAAGATTTTAACTGAATGGGGATGTTTTATCAAGACACGTTTAGGACTTCATGGTGGTGTTTTAGATGATTGCTCTCAAAATGGGACCCTATTCTTAGAATTAGCTGGAGATAAAGAAAAACATGAAGAAATGGCTAGAAAATTAAATCTACTTAAAGGTGTTTCTGCTAAAATTATTGATATGCAAGTTTAACCCAAATAATGCAGTAGACCTTTGTGAACAGCACTATATTCTTCTGCAAAAGTAACTTCCATAATTTCTCCGAATATATAAAATATATGCGTCAAAATTCTGTAAGCTATTTTGCTAGAATAATCTGCACTCTTCACTAAAGCTCTACTACACTATCTGGATTTAAATATTTATAATTATTTACTGATATAAAACCCGAGAAATATTAGTATTTCTCGGGTTTTTATAATTTATTGTTTCACAACTCTGTTAAAAGTTTTATTGTCTCTTGAATAGTACATACTCCTTGGATTTTCAAATCTGAAATAATAAGTTCTATCTTTATTACCTTTAGAAATTTTAATCATATAAGTTTCATTTGATTTGTTATATGAAAATTTTTCATAAATATAAAACTCATTGCCAGTTCTGAAATTATTTTTTTTAATTCCAAAAGTCCAAACACCACTACTAGCATCGTCCCAGTTGCCCCAGAAATATTCCGGCATAATACTTATATCAGCCTGATTCTCCTCTTGAACACTAACCTCATCAGCCAATTTCTCTAAGATATCTAACTCTTGTCTCAAGTCTTCATCATTAATTTCAGTAGCTTCTTTGGCGAAATGTAGTTTAAATTTGGAGAACTGATCTTTATAATAGTCAGAAATTTCTAATTTTTTTGATCTTCTTTCCCATCTATTATGACCATATTGAATTTGATTATTTACTTTCTTTAAGTTATTACCATATTGCCAATCATCCTGACCTTGGTTAGATTGATCTACTTTTTTGTCATTAATCCAATCATGCATTAAATTAACATAGCGAGAGAGTAAAATCGCTTTTCTAATGCCATTATCTGTACCTTTTGTAGATCTTGAGAATTGGATTTTCTCACTAACTGTTTCTGGTATTCCATTTCTATCCTTGTAAGAACAGACAAGCTCAATATCATTTCTCCAACCTATTTTATTTAGTTTTATTAAAATAATGCCACCCTTAGTCTGACCATCAGCTGTTTCAGAAGGGAAAAGGGTATTAACTCGCATTATTTCACCACTAGCCATATCTGCTTCAGGGGAACCATAGACCTCATCTATCTCATAGTTTTCGCTCTTGAGATGGAGGGTTAAGTCAAATACTAAAGGCGTAACCATATAATCAAATTGAGTATCCATACGTTTTTTGAATTCTTCAGCATTATGAACAGAGAAGTAATTAGCCCCAGGTGTTTTAGTGATATAGCTTATCAGCTCATTATTTAAATCTACACCCACACCGATAAAAGAAGTATAAATCTTCTTTTCTGAATTAGTCTTCATTAGACCCCAGAGGGTATTTTCATCTGTTACTTGGGTGTTTGGCATGGCATCTGTTAAAAAGATAATTCTGTTATCATACTCTTGAGGATCATAGTTATCAAGTTTATCATAAAGTTGTGTAGCTGTCTTGATTCCAGCATACATGTTAGTACCGCCTTGAGGAGTAATTTGATTAATGTGGTTACGAATAGCTTCCATATCGGTATTACCAACAAGGTTAAGGGGCTTAGCTAAATATGAACTATTATCATAGAGGACAACAGCAAATCTATCATGATCCTTAAGGTGTTTAGTTAAGGCTATTATGCATTCTTTAGCAATTTCCATCTTAGATCTATTATCATATTCAGCTTCATCTTCTTCAGTATCTGTGTCTAATCTTGATTTTATTCTGCTTACTCTATTATAATAATATTCATTAAAGTTTGAACTCATTGAGCCAGAGATATCTAGGACTATGGTAAGATTTAGCTTTTTACGTTGGAAAGAAGCTTGGGTGAGGTTAGAATTAAGACCTACACTTAGATAAATTTCTTTTTGTCCAGTAAGAGGATTATCACTTTTAGAAGAAGTATAGCTAGGTTCAAACAAATGCTTAGCTTCTTTTGTGATATTATTATCGAAGAAATAGTCATAGAAAAGGCCTTCATGGCTGATATCTTCTTCCAGAGGCATAAAATTATTTGCAATATTTTCTCGGAAATTATTAATATCTTTTGCTCCTCCCACAGAGAAGCCTAGACCATCACTATTATTTGCCAGGGAAGTCCTTGTGGCTGGTTCAGCAGAAAATGATTTAGAAGAACTTCCATTTGAATGCAGACTCATAATTCTTCTACTTTGAGTACGATGTCTGTTAAAATTACCGGATCCTTGAAATATTTCATCCTCATCGTCAGTTTCTATCCCATATATCCAGTCATCTTCTACTTCAAGTGTAAGAGTATCTTCTTTTACCTCTTGTTCTTTGCTAGTTTGTGGAGATTCATTCCAAATGGGATCATTTTCTTTTAATAGAGTATCTGTAATTGCATTTGTTTCAGCTCTTGCTTCATCTTTTTCTTGAGAAAGAATTTTTAAAGAATCAGCTTGTGAAGCATCAGTATAGTTTTTGCTTTTTGTGCAGGCAAGGAGTAAGATTGCGGTAACAAGTAAGATAAGTATAAATTTTAAATTTTTCATATTAACCTCATAGTTTATATTTTATTCAAAAGTGTGTTCAAGTTTTATTTGATAAGTTCCAATTCTAGCTATCTGTTTATGCTCGATAATTTTTTGTACTTGTTTAATAAAGGTTTTATCATTTATTGAACCTAGTCCTCTTATAACAGCCTTGATTATCTTATCATCTTTAAAATATAAGTGAAAATATAATTTACCACTGATAGTTTTATGTAATTTATAGCTAGCGAATTCTTGATTAATTCTAGGAAGAAGTGCGTTAGCAAACCATTCTCTAATAATTAATTCTTTTTCAGTCGGGGTAATTCCTTGGTTATTATCATTATGTGAAATTGTTTTATTATCATAGGCTATCAAAAAATCTAATAGATCTATTTCTTGTTGTAAGTCTTGGTCCTTAATATCTTTTAATTCACTAGAAAAGTGAGTTTTGAAACGTTTAAAGACTTCTTTATAATATGAGTTAACTCTCAAATTTGTAGATCTTCTTTCCCAATTATCAGAATCAGCCCTTGTTTCTACTTCTTTACCATAGAGCCAATCATCTTCTCCTAATTCTTTAATTACCAGAGTTTTACTCTCAATCCAATTGTGCATCAAATCTACATAGCGAGATAGTAAAACAGCCTTTCTTATGCCATTATTACTTCCTTTGATTTCTTTTGAAAAGTTAATCTTCTCTGAAACAAAATCAGGAATTCCATTTCTATCTTTGTAACTACATCTTAGTTCAAGGTCAGAATCATTAGCAATTTTTTTCAATTTTATCAGGATTATACCGCCTCTTGTTTTTCCATCCTTGCTTTCAGAGGGGAAGAGGGTATTAACTTTCATAATCTCACCAGTAGCTTGATCTGCTTCAGGAGCACCAAAAATCTTTTCAATTTCATAGTTATTACTTTTCAAATGGAGAGTTAAATCAAAGACCAAGGGAGTAACCATATAGTCAAACTGAGCATTCATTCTTTTCTTAAAATCTTGGCCACTATGAACTGAATAATAGTTAGCACCAGGAGTTTTGCTGATATAGTTAATTAAGTCATTATTTAAATCTATTCCCACTCCGATGAAAGTTGAATACACCTTTTGCTCAGCATTATCTTTAATTTTCCACCAAATGGATTTCTTATCAGTTATGTCTGTATTTGGCATTGCATCGGTGAGGAAAATAACTCTGTTGTCATATTCTTTGTTACTGTATTCGGGTAGCTTGTTAAATAGATTAGAAGCAGTGGCAATACCTTCATACATATTGGTACTTCCATTAGCTTCAATATTTCTAATATGGGAACGGATTTGGTCCATATTAGTTTTACCAACTAGATTAAAAGGTTTTGCTAAGTGAGACTGATTATTAAAGAGAACAACAGCCAAACGATCATTTTCATCAAGTTGTTTGGTTAAGGCAATAATACAGTCTTTAGCTATTTCAATTTTACTTCGATTATCCCATGTTTCTTGATAATTATCGTCTTTTTTCCCATCGTAATGATATTTATCAAATCTTTCTGTCATAGAACCTGAAATATCTAAGACAATTACTAAATTTAGATTTTTTCTTTTAAATGAACTAGCTTTTAAATTTGAATTTAACCCTACACTAAGATATAATTCTTCTTCATTTGTGATAGGGTGTTTGTTTTTATAGGAAGTGTAGGTTGGTTCAAACAGGTGACTAGCTTCTTTATTTAGATTATTATCAAAGTAATAATCATAGAAGATGCCTTCATGAGTTATATCTTCAACAATAGGCATATAATGATTTTTGATATTTTCCCTAAAGTTTCCTATGTCTTTAGCTCCTCCCACAGACAAACCAAGATTGTTAGAGGAATAGTTTTTTCTCACAGCCATACTTCCTCTACTTGAATAACTTAGATTTCCAGGGCGTGACTCTATTTCAGCTGTAGATAATAATCCCATACTAGATTTCATGTCTGTAAGACTTGTCATAGAAACATTTCCATCGCCTAAACTACTTGTCATATCAGAATTTATTTGTCCCAACATACTATTAGTAATTTCACTTTCAGCATTCAGGCTATCGCTAGTGACCTGTAAAGAAGAATCTGTAAGTGCTAGTGAAATTGTATCAATGTTTGTTTGTAGAGAATCTGCGTCTGAAAGCTCACCATTCATTTTTTTACAACCAATAAAAAGTAAAATTATAGACATTAGAAACATAGCTAATGTTAACTTTTTCATTTTTAACCTCGTATCTTATTAATTATAAACTATATATAAATTTAAGTATAAGATAGTCAAGGGAAAAATAAAAATACTCTGATTAGTTCCTAATCAGAGTATTAGCTATTAATTGAGCTTTAGATTTTACAGGTTACCCTAACACCTTTGAGAGTGTCAGAAACTGGGCATCTTTCTTCAATAAGTTCAAGTAGCTTTTGAATATTCTCCTTAGGTGAGGGAGAATCGATATTTATTTTATATCTAATTTCCTGATAGCCAGTTCTCACATCTGGATTAATACCAAGAAATCCTTCAGGGTCTAAATCACCTTCAATATCAACATTACATCCCTTTAAGTCAACTCCACACTTTTTAGCAAAGGCTGCTGCACAGATGGTCATACATCCTCCTAAGGCATTTAAGAGTAATTCGACAGGGTTCATAGCTTGGTCTTTTCCACCTAATTCTTTAGGCTCATCCAAGCCTACTTGAAAGTCTCTAGATGTTCCTTGGCTATAAACACCATCTCCTGACCATTTTACATTTGCTTTAAATACAGTCTTAGCCATATTTCCTCCATTTTTTTTCTTTATATAATAATGTTTAAAGAATCATAAGCAAGAAAAAAGTCTATTTTTAGCGAGAATAAAAAAAAATATAGAGAAAAAATATGAGATTTAATTATCTGTAAAGTTAGAAAAAACAGGTTATTATCATACAAAGAGCAGTAAGGAAAAAGAGAAAAAATAAAATAATATATAAAAAAGTATTGACAGAAAATCATGCTTTTATAAATTGATTAAACTTAACTTATACGAAGTATTGGTCCAGTAACTCAGTGGTAGAGTATCTGCCTTTTAAGCAGAGAGTCGATGGTTCGAGCCCATCCTGGATCACCATTTGACCCCTTCGTCTAGTGGTTAGGACTCAAGATTTTCATTCTTGCAACAGGGGTTCGATTCCCCTAGGGGTCGCCAAGAGAGCTTATCAGCGTGGTAAGCTCTCTTTTTTTATGCAAAAATTAGTTTTATAGAAAAAAAGACTTGTCTAAATTTTACCTGAAAGCAATTATGGCATATGAAAATAAGGGGTAACTATGAATAAAATTAAAACAATATTAGTAATACTTGTTGGCTTAATTGGATTAGTAGCTTGTGAAGAGGGCGGATCTATAAAGATAAACAATCAAACTAGTCATAATGTTTATACAGAAATCGAGGGAGTTGAATATACCATAAGTGGATCTGCTTCTAAAAAAGTTAATGTTGATACAAGCAAAAAAATATTTTTATTCTCAGATGGTCAGACTACTACTGACATAAAATTGGTGGGGGAGACCTATAGAATTTGGGATGAATATAATGATTTTCCTCAAGATTATACAAGCATAACAGTTACTGCAGGAGAAACTTATAATATATACTGTAGTCCTACAACTGCTTCAGTTAAAATAGTAAATAATTCGAATAAGACTGTAGATAAGTTAAGTTATAGAAGTGTTAAACAATTTTCTGTTGGGGAATGGTTCTATATCACTTATGATCCTCCATTAGCAAATGGTCAATTCGCTTATTATCATCTAAATCCCCAAACTCAAGAAAATAGATTCTTTTATAATTTTAAAGTTGAAGGGCAAGACCAAGTTCTCTATTCTATCGGAGATGAGTTTGAAGGTGTAGAACTTTTTATTGATGATCAACATCTGATAGTTATTGAAGAAAACGACTAATAAGGGTTCTTAACTAGGAGGGATTAAGCCCAAGAGTGAAGTAGTTTTTGTTATTTAAAGAATGAACACTCTCTCCTAGAATTCTACTTAAGTAATTTTGTTAAACCAACGATTTAACAGTGGAATAAGCCTCAGGAAAAGCCATTTTTGAACCTAATATAGATTACTATAGCAAGGGCTATTAGAAGTAAAATAAAGATTATCCAAGAGATAATATCATTTTTAGACTTAGTAAGTTCTTTAAGCACTTCTTTATTAGTTCTGATGAAATCTTTAGGTAAGTCCTTATAGTTAGCATCATGAACTAACTTATTTCTCACACTGGCAATGAACCTAATTTTCTTAACTAAATCTGGAGCAAGTTTATCTTCTACAGAAGTTAATTTGCTATGAAGTCCTTTGCCTTGAGCTCCATAGTTATTGACTAGAGCTTTTTCAATTTTTTTATTATATTCAATTACTTTCCATTTATTCATTTTAATAATCCTTAACTCTCCAATAAAGTTCTACTAGACTACTTGTGTTTAACCCAAATAGTGCAGTAGACCTTTGTGAATAGCACTATATTCTTCTGCAAAATTAACTTCCATAATTTCTCCGAATATATAAATTATATGCGTAAAAATTCTGTAAGCTATTTTGCTAGAATAATCTGCACTCTTCACTAAAGCTCTACAACACTACTTGTGTTTACCCCAAATAGTGCAGTAGAGCTTTAGAGAATATTCTGCTATTCTCAAAGAACTATTACATTATTAGGCTTTAAGATAATATAAGTCTAATCATGGATAATGTCAAGACTTTTCCACTTACCTTGTTTGAATCTGTGCAAGAGGACTAAAGAAAAACTTAAGAAGGTGAAGACAAGAACTCCCCAGCCTGTAACAGCAGACGCATTAAAAATCTTGAGACTAATAAAGAGATTAGCTACTGCTAACCAGTGCATTATTATAAAAGCGAACATAGTCCAATGAGTATCACCTGCTCCTCGTAAGACTCCTACAAAGGCAACTGTAACAGCATCTGCTAAAACATAGATAGTCGCAAGTCTTAGCATTGATTTAGCCATAGGGAAGGCCTGGTGGAATACCTCAGATGCTTGGTCAGGTTTAAAGAAGTTTACTAGCATTTCTGTTGCAAATACATAGAGTAAGAAAATAATTGCTGAATATACTAAGCCAGTAATTACTCCAGAATAGGCTACCTTAGTAGCTGATTTGATATCTCTAGCTCCCATATACTTGCCAACAAGACTGGTTACTGCTATTTGAATTCCTACTAATGGCATAAAAGAAACATAATCCCAATTAAACATTATGGTTGAGGCGGTAGCTGCTATCTCTCCTTCAGAATGAAGTAGTAAAATCATAGTAGTAAAGGCAGAGAGACTCATAAAGCTTTCAAACCCTTGGGGAAGTCCATACCAGAGTAGTTTTTTCATAATTTCAGGATTAAACTTAAAGGATTTAATTATCTGAAAATCTATTCTATTCTGCTTGGAAAAATAGAGAATAAAGAGAACTAAAACCCCAACAAAAGCTCCGATGTTAGTTCCAAGAGCAGCACCTCGGATTCCTAAAGCTGGAAAACCAAACTTACCAAAGATTAAGGTGTAGTTACAGATAACATTGGTTACTAATGATACTAGGGCTGCTATCATTATGTATTTGGTTTTTCCTAAACCAGAGAAAAAACTAGATAAAGCTGTCCTTAATAATAAGAAGATTGAACCCCAAAGCAAGATAGAAAAATAGTCTATCTGAAGAGGTAATTGACCAGCAGGGATATTCATATGCTGAAAGACTAATCTAGCTAAAGGGGTTGTTATCAGTAGAATTGGGTAAGATATTAAGGCAATTAAAATAGCTTGAAAAGTAGTCACTGCTGATCTTGTTTTAAAACCAGCTCCTAAATATTGAGCTACTAAAGCTGTTGAATAACTAATTAATCCAGTGAAAAATATCGTGAAAGTTGCTAAATAAACTCCTCCTCCTAAGGAAGCATTCATGTGATCAGGACTTAACTTAGCTAAGAATATCCTATCCGTAAAAGTCATTAACGCATCACATCCCATAGAAGCAAACATGGGAAGGGCTACTAGTAACATTTCAATTATTCCACCTTTTGGGTGATTATTTTCATTCATCATTTTTTTACCTCAATAACAATTTATCAGTCAAATGACAGAAAACTTCAACTGGTATTTTGGGCAAGAAAGAAATAAATAAAATAGTTAGTTGACTGTTGAGAATAGGAGGATCTGCACTCTTCTCTAAAGCTCTATTGCACCATTTAGGTTAAAATAGAAACTAGCTCTTTGGGTAATAATTATCTGATCAAGAAATTTACATAACTCAAGTAAAAAGCTATTTGAAATTCTACAAAGATTCTTGTAGCATCCTTAATCCTTCCTTTACGGTCTTTCGATGAAAGTCCGCTTTTCATCGAAAGACCGTAAAGGAAGGGTTAAGGATGGATTAACCAAAATAATACAGTAGACCTTTGCGAATAGCTCAATATTCTTCTGCAAAATTAAGATCTATAATTTCTCTGAATATATATTATATGCGTCAAATTTCTGTAAGCTAATTTGCAAGAATAATCTGCACTCTTCACCGGTGATAGTTAGCTTTAGCCAAGTATTACTAAAGTTCTACTGCACTATCTGGCTTAAACCCAAATAGTGCAGTAGACCTTTGTGAATAGCACTATATTCTTCTGCAAAAGTAACTTCCATAATTTCTCCGAATATATAAATTATATGCGTCAAAATTCTGTAAGCTATTTTGCTAGAATAATCTGCACTCTTCACTAAAGCTCTACTACACTATCTGGGTTAAAAAATTGATAAAAATATTGACAGATAATTTTGAATAAAGCATATAAATTCTAATAATGCAGTAGCTTTTGAGAATAGAAGAATATTCATCACTAAAATCCTACTGCACCATTAGGGATAAAAGACATAAAAATGAGGTGTGAAAAATGAAAAAGTTTTTGATTACATTCTATATAATCCTAATAAGTTCTTTATTGCCTGCAAAATCAGGTCTTACAACAGAATCTTATATTTATCAGAACCAGAATAATAGATACAAGAAGTATGGCTTTATGCTTGCCTATGCACCTGTAAATGAGGCTTATTCAGCTAAAATATACGGCATTCCTGAAAATAACATGCTCTCGACTAATTTTTCTTATTTTTCCCTGTATCATGCCAGGAAAGGATCTTTTAAAGGTGGTGAATTTGATGATTCTCCTCTTGATTTCTGGGTCAAGGAAGACAAGGATATCTATAGAAAATATATTGTTAATCTAGGTGTTACTCAAGGCTTAACTGCTCAAGGAGGCATATTTTTAGCTTATTATGCTGGACTTGGTCTATCTGAGGAATTTCACCAATATAAATCTTCTTATGGAAATTATTGGTTTAAAAATGAAAATAAAATGATAGGGGATATTGGTATAGAGTTAAATGGCAGATTGAGTTTAATCAACTTTGGTATAGGATTTTCATATCAATCCCTATATTATCTGTCAGCAGGATTGGAGTTTTAGGGGAAAATATAAAAAACAGTAGAACTTGTCGATGACTATATGTTCTACTGTGATAGATGGTTCATTTTTAATCCTGTAATATTGTTGATAATTACTAAATCAAGGTCTTTAACAATATAATGCGATATTCCTCTTGCGAACTATATTTATCTGCTCTCTTCACAAAAGTTCATCTACATCATCACCTTAGAAAGAGTACTCAACCATTAACTTGGTCCAAAAGTTATTATGTAACTCATCAGTTCTTTCATTAATAGTATCTGCACCGTAGGAATAACCACCAGACAACTCAATATATTTGTTAAATTTAAAGAGAAGATTTGCATATAGCCCAATATGATCAGTGTAATTATACTCGTGTCCATTTGCATCAATATATTTACCAGAATAATTATTATAGCGAATACCTGTTGTTGATTTCAATATTTTCCCAATATTCATGGTAAGATCGCCATTTATATATTGGTATCCGTTATCAAATTCTTCTTTTTCTGATGAAGATAAATCTAAGTAGTTCATAGATGTCATTGAGAGGGATAGATCATACCTTTCCATAAATGTATATTGGGCATTTACTGTATTTTTGTAAAGCTTATAAGTCTCATTAAAATTATAAATTAGGGATTTACCAAAGGCTGTTGAATAGGTAAAAGATAAATTACTATAATTACTCCAAGTAAGTGATTGTCTAAGGTCTGGTTCATTGAATATCTCGCCAATATACTCTTGTTGATTAAATCTAAGTCCTAAGTCATAGTTAAATCCATTCATAGTTGAAGCCGTTAGGTAGGATGTAGCAGATAAACTTCTCTTATCTCCATTTTCATGAAAGAAACTGTAATCAATCCAAGAATCAAGGCCAAGATATCTTAATTTTTTAGTATCAAAAATATATTCAAAACTGCTTGTTAATAGAGTGTAATTTGTTTCATCTATTCTCCCCATATCTGCTGTGAAATTCTTTGATGAAGAGTTACTTGCCAACATTATATTATATTTTGGAGCATAATAGTTATATTCTAAGGAAAAATCAATCCCATTAATTGTTTCTGTATCATCTGCTTTATTAGTAGATAAATAAGAATCAATCATTAAGCTATTTTTATCATTAAAATAGATTACAGGTTTTATCTGTAGCAAACTATTAGTATAGTCATCTTGAGGATTAAATCTATTTAAAGTTGTAAGCTGTAAACTCCAATTATCGCCCTTAGGCTTAACATTTGCTACAAAATATTGATCTCCAGTATTATATATTTTACCATTGTCGGTTAGCTTTTCATCTTTAGCATAGAGAAGACCATAGCTAATGTTTTGAAGATTCCCTGTAAACTTGGTGGCTATTTCAGGTTGTTGAATATGCCTAGTATAAAACATATAATTAGGTATATCAAAGATAGCATAATCTTCAGTAAAAAAATATCTATTCTCACTTAAATAAGGAGCAAACTCCAAATTATAGACATCTTGTTCATAATCCAAAGGTACTTCTGAGTAGTCCGGATTAACAGATGCTTTGAAATTTAAAGCAGAAGATGGATTATAAGCAAAATCTAATCCAGAATATTTAGCTCCATACTTACTATCCTGATCTAAGTTATTATGCATATATGAAGTATATCCTCGACTTGTAATATTAAGCTTACTACGGACAATATCAGATAAAATAATATCAAATCCTTTATCGAAATAGTCATTGCTCATCTTAATATCAGTATATGGCCCACTATAAAGATGGTACTTCTTGGTATAAGCTCTGGAAAATGCTAACTTCCACTTGTGAACCTCTAGGTTAGGGTAATTTAGGTCATTAAAGGGAATAGTGAAATCAACAATCCACTCACTATCTGTGCAAAAAGTCTTATAAGAGTAATTACTATCCCAATCATTACTGATATTAAGATCAGATTTTCTTACTCCATCTAATAAAGAACCATTTGGATAAGCATAATAGATATAACCAAATCTATCCTTTGGTGAAACAACAACTTGCACTCTTAAATAATCCGCTTTCTGATAAGTCTCATGATTAACTAAATTTCCAAAAATCATATCTTCATTCTTAGCCATCACAGCGTGAATGTAGAGATTCTCTTTGTCATAAGAAGCACTAATGCTTATTGGTTCAATAAGTTCAAGCATATCATTAGGTTCATTTCTCATAAATTGACTTTGATCTGCTGTGAGGATGTTTTCTCCCCAAATTGATGCACATAACAACCATAGTAAATTACCCAACAATATTTTAAAACTAGCCATGCTACTACTCCTTTTAGCTACAATTTACATTATCCTACTTTAATCTCTCTATTTATGTATCCTGAAATTATGTCTTGATGAGAAGTTATTATAATTGTCTTGGACTTGAATAAATCAAAGAGAAGACTTAAAATATTATTAGCATTTTCAATATCTAAGTTTGCTACCGGCTCATCAAGAAGAATAATTTCTGGATTACAGAGAAAAAGTCTAGCAATAGCGATTCTCTGTTTTTCACCTCCAGATAACTTTTCTCCATAATTTCCTCTCAAGGAGTATAGTTCTTCATTAGTATTCAAATATTCAAGCTTTACTTTTTCTAATACATTTATCACTTCTGAATCGGTTGCTTTGGGATTACCATATCTGATATTCTCTATTAGAGGTAGATCATACATATAACTCTCTTGAGTTAAATAACCGATTTTTTTTCTAAGCAACTGAGCTGGTATTGATTTGATTTCATAGTTGTTAAGTAAAAGAGAACCTTGATAATTATCCTCTAATTTTGTAAGTAAATTTAGAAGGGTTGTTTTTCCAGAACCACTTGCTCCTACGAAGGCAACTTTATCTCCAATATTTATATCAAAGGATAGATTGTCGATTATATAGTTATTATGAGCTGTGTCATGTTTGAAAGAGATATTTTTAAACTGAATTATTGGATTTGAGAAACGTGTAAATATATTTCCTTCTACTATATCGACTATTTCTGCTTTGTTTTCACAATCAGTAATTACTTGAGTAATTTTTCTATAGGAGACAAATGAGCTTATGATGGAATTATAATATCTTGTGATATTCATAAAAGGAAGATAAAATCTACCTAAATATTGAATGAATACTATTAAACCTCCTACAGATAATTCATTATTCTTTACTAAATTTATTCCTACTACTATTATGATAACATTTATGATTATCCGGGCACCACTGGTAAAGGGAAAAATTAATAGATGTAAATTAAGTCCCTTCTTACCAGTCTGAACATATTCTGTTATTAAATTATTGAATAAACTATCCTCTTCGTTTTCTTTAATAAATAACTTAAATAATTTATAATCTTTAAAACGACTTATAATCGTCGATTTTATTTTTGACATTTGCTCTCGTTCAAGGTTTGATAAGGCATATTGCTTCTTCCCAAAAAAGTAACCATTAAAAATAACTAACGGGACAGGTATTAACATTATCAAAGTTAGTGATTTAGATAAGTTAAAACAAACGAACGCCATTATAATGGCAGTAATCAAATCAACAACAATTCCATTGATTGGACTTATTATAATATCTCTAATTGCTTCCACATCTGAAATAATCAAGGTAGATGCCTCTCCAGATGTCATTTCTTTTAAATACTTCGGCTTTACCCTAAGTAACTTAGAATATAATGTTTTCCTAACATCAGCTTTAACCTTGTACCCATATAAGGTAACTAAATAACCTCGTATTAAGGATACTATGAAGACCCCTAAGGAAACAATTAAATAAGCAATAACCAAGAAGTTAACTATTGACAAACTACTAAGATTATGAAGAAAACTCAGACTATTCTCAATGAGATAATTACTAGTGCGAGATTTTCCAGTTAAGTTATCAATCAATATGCCAAATACTTGCTGAGGCAAGACAGTAACAAAAGATTCTAAGAATACTAAAAATACTATTATAATAAATGTAGGACTTTTAAGATATTTTAATAACATGAATATTCCTTAAGACATAATAATTTATTAAATGAAATTTTAAAACAGGGTTATCGTCAAGTATAATTTCTAATTGCTGTAAAAAATACAAACAATTTTAATTAAATATTATGAATCCTATTTTGGATCAACAGGTATTTCAGAATAACATGAATCTCCATCATTTTTCCACGTTTTGCAACCAGCACCGATATTGATCATTTGATCAAGTTCTATAATCTCAGGCTTTTCATAAGTTTCCATTTTTTTCTCCTTTATATATTATTTTGATAACCCTCTTTATCAAATTCTGCTCCATTACAAAGAATTGTATTTATATATTCATCCATCTGGCTTTCCTCAACTCGAATTATCCAAGCTGGGCAAATAGCGCAATGATATTTTTTATCACAATTATGACATTTAAAAGCTTGTTTTTTAACATTTTTATTTTTTAGTAATAAGTTAATTTTTTCCCCAATATCCATCCATGCCTTTTCTATAGAAATATTACTATTAGTCATGCTTATAGAAGGAATCCTCAACTGAACACATGGACTAATATTTAATTCTGAATCAATAAAACAGGATGTAATTCCACCACCGCAAATCCAATCAATTTCCTTAAGTTGGGGTGGAATTGAATTTAACATTTTTTTTGAAAATACTAAATTCTTCTCTCTATCTAGCGGTTCACTTGGTACTAGTTCTTTGATCCGATGAATTTCTTCAGGCAGTAAGTTCATAGATATCAAGTTTAAATCAGTTGGATCATTTGGTGGGCATATATTTGAACCATAATTGAACGGAATATTTAAATTAGCACTGATATCATAAATTTTTTTTATTATCTCTTTTGTTTCAGAATGTAACTGGGTTCGTGTTTGAATAGGGATATTGTTTTGTTTGAAAAATTTTATTGAATTCATTATCCGATTGAATGCTTCAGGCATCTTGGTAAAATATTCATAAGATATATTATCATAACCATACAAAGAGATAGCAATCATTGATGGCTTTTTATCTATAAAACATTCTTTTAACTCTTCAGTTAAATGATACCCATTTGTATATACTGTTATTTTAAATCCTAAAGAATAGGCATGTGAATATATTTCGCAAAAATCAGGGTGTAATGTTGCTTCTCCTCCAGTAAACAATAAACTATAGCATCCAATCTTGGAAAGCTCCGTAATAAGCTCTTTAGTCCTTTCAGTATTAATGAAAGAAGATTGTTTTTTGTCTACATAACAATGCTTACACTTAAAATTACAGATATTTGTTAACTCAATGGTTGCATTTAGAATGTTCCTTTCTAATCTATTTTGGATAGTAATTTCATCAAAGATGTTATAATTTTGTTTTGCTAGACCATCAAAATTACCTTTTTCAAAGTTATTCAATAATTTTACAAATTCATCATAATCATGAATTAACATACTCTTTTCTATATTAAATATGGACATTAACTTGCTTATACAGTCTTTTTTACTCAACCCAAGAGAATGGACTTGGAACATAATTATACTTGTTTTATTCAATTTCATAACTTTTTCATAGTTTTTATACACTAAAAATAACTCAACACCTATTTTTCATAATTTTAAATTTATGTATTGCATCAAAACTCCATTTTTTTTATTATGTTTCACTTATTTTCTTTTAGTTTATTAATGAGTTCTATCAATTTTCTAAGTAATAGATTACACCATTAACCTCTATTAAAACAATATTTTCATTATTATCCTCATAAATAATGTGATACTCCACATGCTCCAAATTAGATAAGATCATTTTATCAATTTGTACAAAATTAACTTGACTATAATTACATACAAAAAAAATAAATACACTAAGTAATAGAAAAAAAATAATCTTATTCATGAAGTTCCTCTGTAATAATAAATGAGGAAAATTAAAAAGTCCCGCAAAGATATGTTATACTACTGTATAATAATAAATTATAAAGGTATAGATAATGGAAAGATATTATGATAGGGTGTATACAACCGCTAAAAAAGTAGCCTTTTTATATATAAAAAATGCAGATGATGTTGAAGATATTATTCAGTTGACTCTTATGCAATTTTATTTAAACAAAGATAAAATTACTGAAGAAAAAATTTATAACTGGGTATTTACAGTTACTAAAAACTTCTGTATGCAGTATTTTCGTTCAAGGAAAAAAGAAGATGAGTTAAAAAAATCTTATATAATTGAGGCAAGTAGTAATTTATCCCATGATGATAATCAGGATAAAAAAAATGAAGAAAATTTAATCATAATAGATATTGATCAGTATGGATTTATTAATAACAAAGATAAAGTTATTTTAAAAGATTATATTGATAAACATAATAGTATTTCTAAGCTAAGTAAAAGCTATAAAGTGAAAAAAAAGACTCTACAGAATAAGATAAACCTTTTATTGAAAGAGATTAAACTCTATCATATTATTCAGTCGCAACCTCATGTATTTGATGCTTTGCCAGGCACTAAATTATCCAGAAATATTAATAATTTCCTTAAAACTATCACTAAGGCGATTGAGACAAATGAGATAGATAAATTAAAACACTATCTCAGTGACTGTAAAATAAACGATAGTATTGATAATTTATATGTTAAGGAAGTTTCTTCATACAGAATTCAAATTGTAGCATCAAATATTTATATGTTAATCGTAGGTTTTATAGATTTGGATGACCATGTTAAATTTTTTATGGCTCGATTTAAATTAATAAATAACTATACTTTGAAATTTATTGAATTTCCCATCTTTCCTAAGAGAGTTGTTGCTCTTGATAAAAAATATGCAGAGGGGAAAGAAGGGTTAAAAGGACTTTCTGATGATAGAGGTGCTAGTAATATGAAGTTTGGAACTCCAGACACTATACTAGACAAAAGAATGGGTAAAGTTGTTCAAACAGAAAATGAATTTAAACCCAAAAATAAGGCAGTAGATCTTTGTGAATAGCAGAATATTCTTTTGCAATAGTAACTTACATAATTTTCATGAATTTATATATATTATATGGGTCAAAATTTTGTAAGCTATTTTGCCAGAATAATCTGCACTCTTCATCAAAGTTTACTGAACCATTTGGTTAAAATGAAAAAAGGGTTATGAATTTAATCATAACCCTAAATAGATTTTACGTTTCTATTGATTAGTCACCTAAAGTAGCAACCATAACAGCTTTAATAGTGTGCATTCTGTTTTCAGCTTCATCAAAGACAACTGAATTTTCAGATTCAAAAACTTCATTAGAAACTTCTTGAGAATCGATACCATACTTTTCAAATACTTCTTTACCAACAGTAGTATTTAAGTCATGGAAAGCAGGTAAACAGTGCATGAAGATAGTTTCTTTTTTACCAGTCATATCCATCATAGCTTTATTAACTTGGAAAGGTTTAAGAAGGTTAATTCTTTGTTCCCAAACTTCAGCAGCTTCTCCCATTGAAACCCAAACATCAGTGTAAATAGCATCAGCGTCTTTAACACCAGCAGGGATATCTTCAGTAAGAGTAATTTTTGCACCAGTTTCTTTAGCTATTTCATTACATTTAGCAACTAATTCATCAGTTGGGAAAAGTGATTTAGGAGCAACAATTCTGAAATCCATACCCATTTTAGCAGCACCAATCATGAGTGAATTACCCATATTATTTCTACCATCACCAACATAAGTGAAAACAACTTCATTAAGAGGTTTTTTGATATGTTCTTGGATAGTAAGTAAGTCAGCAAGAATTTGAGTTGGATGATATTCAGTAGTAAGACCATTCCAAACAGGAACGCCAGCATACTCAGCTAATTCTTCAACAACTGATTGGCCAAAACCTCTGTATTCGATGCCATCATACATTCTTCCTAAAACACGAGCTGTGTCAGCCATAGATTCTTTATGACCAATTTGAGAACCTGAAGGTCCTAAATATGTTACATGAGCACCTTGATCATAAGCTGCAACTTCAAAAGCACAACGGGTTCTGGTTGAAGATTTCTCAAAGATAAGAGCAATGTTTTTACCTTTAAGTCTAGCTTGTTCTGTTCCAGTATATTTAGCTCTCTTTAAATCTCTTGCTAAGTCTAACAAATAATTGATTTCTTTTGGAGTGAAATCAAGTAATGTGAGGAAATTTCTGTTTCTTAAATTAAAAGCCATAATTAACTCCTTAATATATATTTTTCTAATTACCAAAAAATAGTAAGTAAATTTTATAGCAAGGAAATTTTTTGAGAAAGCTGAGAATTAGTAATTAAGGGAACAAGATTAGTCATTATGAAGTTAATAAAAGTAACATATGACTTAGAAAGATAAAAGAACAAGTTGTAAATATACCCTGCAGTTTTTTTTAAAAATATTTTCAAAAAGTGGGACAAATTTGAAAAAGTGGACACTAGATATAAGTGAAGGGAAATTTCAATCGACAAATAGCAACCGACACCAAGAATGACTGCTCAAATTAATCAATTGTTATTTAATACTTTAGATTTTAAAAGAGCTCAAATAGTGCACACTTATCATTAACTATCATATTAATTTCAACTTGACCCAAGAGAGCGCAATTTCTCGTATCCTGAAAGGTTTTAAAGAGGCTCAAGTTCAAGTCTGGTGGAAGAAAATAAGTAAATAATAAAATGTTTACGTAGTTTATATCCCTGAAAGGGATTAGTAATTTAGCCTGGGGTAAGCTACTCTCAGGAGCGTCACCCCAGGTCCAATATCCAAAACTAATACCAGAACCCTGTAAGGGTTTCAGGCTGTTGACAAACCTATTGTAATTAATAATATGATTTAATATAATACATAAAAAGTTGAATAATTAGCAATAAATATCTTGACATAATATACCCATAATACTTTATTGTACAAGAGGTAAGATATGATTGAAAAAATAAATAGACAGACAGAAATTGAGATGGTAACCATCGAACAATTAGTAAAAGAAGACCATCCTATAAGAAAAATTGACAAATATATAAATTTTGATTTTATATATGATAAAGTAAAACATTTGTATTGTTTGGATAACGGACGTCCAGGTATTGACCCTGTAAGATTCTTTAAAATGCTACTAATCGGATATTTATATGGGATTAAGTCAGAAAGAAAATTAGTTCTTGAAATAGAACATAGTACAGCCTTTAGGTGGTTTTTAGGTTATAAACTATTAGATAAGATACCTCACCATTCAGTTTTTAGCAAAAATCGACAAAGACGATTCAAGGATAGTTCAATATTTCAAGAAATTTTTGAAGATTTAGTCTTCATGGCACTGAAGTCTGATATGCTTGATGGCAAAGTATTATATACAGACTCTACACATACTAAAGCCAATGCAAATAACAAGAATTTCAGAAAAATAGAGGTTACCAAAACTCCCCAAGAATATGTTGGAGAATTAAATAAAGCAGTAAATGAAGATAGAGTAGCTCATGATAAGAAACCTTTCCCTGAAGCCGAGATTAAAGAAGAAACCAAGACAATAAAGCAAAGTACGACAGATCCAGATAGTGGAGAAATGAATCGTGAACGCAAGCCACGGGGTTTTTATTATTTAGATCACAGAACAACAGATTCTCTCTTTAATATAATTACAGATGTTCATATAACTCCGGCTAATGTAAGTGATAGTACATGCTATATAGACAGGTTAAAATATCAGATTAACAGGTTTGGTTTTGATGTTGAAGCTGTGGGTTTAGATGCTGGTTATAATACAACATATATTTGTAAGGAACTATATGATTTAGGCATATTTGCAACAATGGGAAGAAGAAAAGCAGGAGGGAAAAAGCACTTTTTTAAGAAGAATAAGTTTAAATATGATAAAGATAAAGATATATGGATATGTCCTAATAATTGTATCTTAAAGTATTATACAACCACGAGAACAGGTTCAAAAGAGTATAAATCGTCAAAATCAGATTGTAAAAACTGTAAATATTTTGGGCAGTGTATAACTAATAAAAATGGAACTAAATCAATAAGAAATCATGTTTGGCAAAAATATAAAGATTGGGTTAAAGATAATACTAATAGTGAATATGGTAAGGAAATATATCGACGGCGAAAAGAAACTATAGAACGGAGTTTCGCTAATAGCAAAGAATTACACGGTTATCGATATGCTAAATTTAGGGGAATTGAGAAAATGAAATTCCAAGCTTACATGACCGCTATAGCTCAAAATATCAAAAAAATGGCCAATATCCTCAGCAGACGTGGAGGTGGTGGAACCAATCCATTATCAAAATTTATTTTTTCACAAATGAAGTATTATATTTACATTCTGAAGTTCCAAATCAGTAAAATTAACATAAAAAAAGGCAAAACATAAATGACTCTTCAGATTTATTTAAATTGCTAAAAACAGCGTAAATTTCTATTTAAAAAAGAGGGGGTTTGTCTACTACCTGGAACCCTGTAAGGGTTTAATATAATGCCAACAAGGTAATATAATAAGTCTTTGATATACATGTGTTTTTATTAAACCCTTACAGGGTTACACTTTTTATATGCATCATAACCCAGGGTTGCGATACTTTCAGCATCTTACCCTGGGCTAAACTATTTATCCCCTTTAGGGATATAAGACCTATCCCTTCAGGATTATGTCTTATTCAACTAAAAACTACTATCAACAGTACATTCTAATCCGTAAATTAGTGTAATACAATATCTAGTGCAAAATAATGCTAAATATTTTCCACCAGACTTGAACTTGAGCCTTTAAAAAGATAATCTCTCGAAAAAATATCAAAAAATGTCAAGAAAACATGAAATGTCCAATATTATCGACTTCTTTGAGGATAAGCTATTGGGGAGAGTGACTTGATGGTTGAACAGTCTCCAAGAAAAGCAGATAATCTTGAAATATATGTTGACAAATATAAAACAAAAAATATGGTGTATAATAACTAAAACAAAAAAAGAAGTTTTAACTAAATTAGGGGGATTGATTGTGGCAGATTTTGAAGTAGAGATGTTTATAGCATCTGGTCTTGGTGCTTTTTTTTCTATTTTTTTCTTATATAATTATGCAAGAGTTAGAAAAATTACTACAGATTTGAAGAAATATAAAAAAATAATTATATCGTCTAAGGGGATTGGTATAAGGGAAATTGCCGAGAAAATATTGAACTACAATGTGGCAATGAAACTGAGTATAGAAGGGGATAAGTTGATTTTTCAAGATAAACTATCTTTATCATCCTTATCGTGGGGCAAAATGTATATTATTACTGCCGAAGAGAGCAATATCAATCTATATTATAGAAATACCTTAGGTTTTTATAATGTTTATAAATTTGAGACACGTGAGATGGAGAATATCATTAAAATAATTGTGTCATAATTCATGTTACTCTAATTTACTCAACTAATAGTTTTGCTAATTAATTAATTTAGGAAATTCCAAGACATCAAGACAGTGATAGATTGAGGAATAGTCCTATATCCAGCAATAACTTGTTCATCAAGAATATTCTTCCAATAAAGATTAATTTCAAAAAGTTTAGTAATTTGGAAACCAAAATATAAATCTAAGAGAGAGGATTCTGGGTGGAGAAGTTCAAGTTCTTGGTCAAACACTAAATAAGAATCAAAGAAGTGGTAGGCAGCTCCAACTTTAATATAGTTATTGTGGTTCACATCCCTAGCAATTTCAAATGAGTTAGTTAGATTTGCTTTTGGTAGATAGTGAATATTTTCATTAGTATAGTCTTGATAAAAGCTCATTTGTGATGTTAAATTAAAGGCATATTTTCCATAAGATTGGGTAAATTGGCCTTGAAACTGAGTTATGAGAGCTTGAAAATCTTGTTTATAAACAGTATTTAAGAGTTTAGTTTCAATTATCGAGTTTCCCAGAGTTAAAGCTAGACTAAGAGATTTTGATGTATACTTTAAAGATAATCCACTATTATTCTTTTCATTAAGATAGTAGATTGGCAGACTTAACTCTTGGCCTGTATCAGGGTCAATACCAGGGGAATAACCCTTAATAAGGTAGTTTTTCTGGATACTTTCTTTAAAGTTAGTAAAAGCAGTTAAAGACATATTTTCTTGAAAATTATAGTTAATGTCAGAATTAGTGATTAGCTGATAAGGATGAGTAAGTATAAGTCTATTAGTAAGATTAAACTTGTCATAATTAGATTTTAGGGAAAGGTCTAGTAAATGGTCAATATCAGAAGAAAGGGAGTTTATTTCTTGACTATAGAAGTCTGTTTTGCCTAGAAAAGCTTCATAGTTAAAGTTTGCTTGCCAGTAATCAAAGTTTAAATCTTTACTCAGGAGAATTTGCAATTTATTTCTTTCTAAAGTCTTATCAGAAATTCCTTTATAAGTTTCAGAAAGATACTTAAGACCGAAATTGACTATATTATTTTTATAAAGGGCAGAGAGGCTTTGGCTATTATCTTCAAAGATAGAAGTTTTTAGCATAAAGGCAGGGGATAGTCGATGAAAAGGACCTTCATAAGCAATAGAATTGAAAGCAATATCTAAGCTAGAGTTAGAAAAAGGAATAAGAATATTAGCAGAGGAATTGGAAGCTAGCTCAGGTCCGTAAAAGAAGTCTCCTTTAGCAAAATTCATTCTGAAGTCTAAATTAAATCTATCCAAGAATTTATTCTTTTTGAGGGCAAAATAACCAGTTCCCAAATCATAATCTCCAGTTGATGCCACAACTTCAATTGCTGTAACAGGTAGTTGATAATAGTCCTTAGTTAAATCAATAAAATAATCATCTTGAGATTCTTGATAGAACCTATTATAATTTTGCAATTTTAGGTAACTTGGATAGAGGGAATTAAGTTCGGTAAAGTTATCTCTTCTAATATGATAATTATCACTAACTAAACCGAAGAGATGTCCTTGAATAGACCAATATAATCCTTTATTCTCATCAGCAATAAAGTTCCTTCTGCTTTCAGTCTTGTAGTCTTCTACCTTAGAAAAAAGATCTAAATAATCAGATCTATCAAGTTTTTTATCTACATTTGCTAGAGAGTCAATAACTGCCTGGAGGCCAAGAGTATCACTGGCTACTTCTTGTCCACTTAAAGAATCATTATCTGTTGGTAAAGCAAGATCTTGAGACCAGGCAAGATTTAGGACAAAGATAAGAATGATAATAAGAAGATATATTTTAAACTTCATAAAAGAAATCCTTTTATATTAATTTGTTCAATAAAATATAAAAGGATAAATCTAACAAGAAAAAAATTAGAAACTACCGATTTCAAAGAATTCTTCTACTTGTGGGATTCCAGACTTCTTAGCTTGCTCAAGGCTACCAGTGAAGAGGAGTTTACCCTTATGTAAATAGATTATTCTATCTGCAATTCTGTGAATTGATGCTAATTCGTGAGTAACAATAACCATAGACATGTTTAATTGATTCTTAAGATTGATAATTAACTCATCTAAATCTGCACTTGTCACAGGGTCTAGTCCTGCTGAAGGTTCATCACAGAAGAGTATTTCAGGTTCAAGAGCTAAAGCTCTAGCCAAAGCTGCTCTTTTTTTCATTCCTCCAGATAATTCTGATGGTGTAAGATATACTGCATGGTCTAAATTAACCAAGTGGAGTTTTGTTTTAATAATTCTATCAATAATTTCAGGAGTAAGATTAGTATGCTGTTCTAAAGGAATAGCTACATTATCATAAACTGATATTGAGTTTAGTAGGGCTCCATTTTGAAAGAGCATACCCGTCCGTTTTAAAATCTCATCAAAGGCTTCTTCTTCCATATTTGTAACATCCTGTCCTAGAATCTCAACCTTTCCTGAGTAAGGTTTGTACATTTTTAAGATATTTTTTAAGAGAGTTGTTTTACCACAGCCACTAGTTCCAAGGATAACAGTAACTTCACCTTTATACATCTCTACCGAAATACCATCGAGAACAGTTTTATCACCATATTTGGCAATCAGATCATTAGTTTTGATTATTATTTCTTTTTTCATAATTATAAATAGATAAGGCTAAATGCTGCATCAGCTAGGATTACAGCAAAGATTGAAGTAACAACAGAGCTGGTAGTAGCTTTACCTACACCCTCAGCACCACCAGTAACTTTCATTCCGTAATAAGCACCGATAATGACGATTAACCAGCTGAAAGAGATAGTTTTAATTAGAGTAATTATAATGTCTTTAACTGCTAAAATATTAATTGATCTAGAAATATAGACTTCTAAAGCAACGTCTAAAAAACCCACTGAAATCAGGAGACCTGCTCCCATGGAGATTAGAACTGAAAAAGCTACTAGCATTGGCATGGTAAGTGTGATGGCATGAAACTTGGGTACTATAACATACTTTATGGGGTTTAGAGCCATCATTTTTAGTGCATCAAGTTCCTCAGTAACCTTCATTGTGGCTATTTCAGAGGCAATTGCTGAACCAGATCTACCAGCAATAATAATTGCTGTAATGAGGGGCCCCATCTCTCTTACTATGGAAATACTTAAGAGGTCTGCAATATAGACATTTGCACCGAATTTCTGCAGTTGGAAACCTGATTGAAGAGTGAGGATAAAGCCAATAACAAAAGATAGAAGAGCAACAATTGGTAAGGCATCAAGTCCGATTGCTATTGCTTGTTCTGTAACCGCACCTTTTCTTCTTCCTTTTTTATTGACTAGTCCATTAATACTCCACCAGATAGTATCTGAAGCTAGATATAGTCCATCTACAAGTTGATTTATCAGGGATAAGAGACTATCTCCAGCTTTAACAAAGATGTTATCTGCTTTGGGCTTTTCAGGTTTTTCTCCCTTGCTAGTCGAGAAAATCTCAATAGTTTTCATAATAGACTCATTACCTGCTTCTAAGGCATCATTAGTCAATTCCTGCCTATCAAGAATAGTTTCAATTAGGGATACACCAGCACCATCGATCTCTTCAACATTAGCCAGATTAACTTTATTAAGCTTGGTCTTGGCATAATTTTGATCATAATCTTTTAGCAAAGCTGTTATATTAGCAATTAGTATTTTACCAGATAAGTAGAGGCTTTTGTCTTTTACTTTTAATTGAGCCATAATAATTTAGAAGAAGTAAGATAATCTGATAAATGAGCTAGTTCTATAGACAAAATAGTCTTTGATATTCTCATTATAATTTACATCAAATCGGAAATCCCAGGAGACATTTCTGATAAGCTTTATGTTGAAGACATTAACAAATTCAAAAGTTGGATTTTCTTGTCCTTGTAAAGGAATAAGTAGGTCAGCAGTTGAAGACCAGCTAAGTCTTACCTGAGGTATATTAACATTTGCAACAATAGAAGTTGCAACACCTTTAGTTGAAGTATCATCTAATCTCCTATAGGTACGATAGCCAGTAGCATCATCATCGCCCTCATAGACAAGTACATCGCTATTGTAGGTCTGCAACCAACCTAAACCAGCTCTAAAGTTAATATTTCCATACTTACCATTATTGATTCTATAGTTAAGTCCAATATCTTCCTTGAGAGTAAGTGGGAAGATAGGATTTTGCATTTTAACCCGATCTTTATTAAAGAGGGTATCAATATAGGTTCCAGATTCATCCTTGATAATATAATTTGAGTCTGTAGAGAAGTAAGTATGTTTAGGGAAGAAGTGAGAATTAGTATCAAATCTACCATAGAAACCTAATTGATTCCAAATATTGTAGATAAGTGTATTATTAAATCTAAAATCATCTACAGAAATTTTTAAGTCTTGTTCAGATTCTTTATTAAAACCTAGTTCCCAGTCTATTCTACCTTCATAATCAATATTATCTCTTTGATAGTACATTTTTCTATCAAACTGACTGCTCATAGTAAGGTTTTCATCAAAAGAATTTTCTTCATCTTCATTATTAACATTGATATTGAAGTTTAAATGAAAGGCATTTTGAGTTGACCAGAAAGTTTTGAGGAGATTATCAGTTTCTTGAGGGTGAATTCCAGCCCCGAGTAGTTTCCCATTAGCTCCAGCAGGATCTACTACAATTGTTAAATTATAATGTTTGTTAGGTTCTAAATCTATGGTAGTAAAATCTACATAAGAAGAAAAAGATGCTCCATCAATGGTTATGAAGTAGCGACCTGCTTCCAAAATCCAGACACGATTTTCTTCACCTGCTTCATCTGCAGCTGAAAAATCAAAGCCAATAGCTTCATTTGAATCCCCTTCATAAATGTCATAGTTCATTCTCACCTTATTTTTACTGGAATCAATAATATTTATAATTAATGAAGACCAGTTTGGAGTAACTATAGTTCTATACTTAGGTTTAATCTCGATTGGATAAGGTATTTCACGCTCCTGACCCTGTCCTAAATAAAGTGTATATTTACCCACAGGTAGGGTGATTATTTCTCCCATGGAGATGATTGTATCAAAAGAAGTATCATTACTCTTAACTAGAACCTTAGGAGCATTAGAAGAGTTAGATAGGTTAGGGACTGTTAGTTCACCATTAGTGTCTTCTATACCTTCAATTATGATAGATTTATAAATGTCATCATAATCAACTACTTCCATGTTGAGTTCAGGAATAGCAGTTTTGCTTTCAATCCCTTCATCAAAGTAGTCTTTAGCTTTAAATAGGAAATTATCATACTCTTCGGCAATGATTTCTGAAAAAGTTTGGACTACAGAGCTCATTCTAGAATCAAGAACTTGGATGGTTCTATTTGATCTATGAACAACTACAATTCTCTGTTTGGCATTTCTAAGATAAAAATCAATTCTCACATGAGCAGATACCTGGTCGTTAGTATTAACTTTTTCAATATTGCCTACAAAAGAATCAATGTAATAGTCTGGAACAGAGGTAAATAAATCTCTTTGAACACTTTCAAAAAAGTTATATCTATTTGTTTTTTGCAGGAGTAGCTGCGGAACAGCATTATAAAGTTTGTCAGCCCATAAATCAGTTTCAGAATAAGAAATTGTATTGATTGAGTTCTTCTCTACAATCTGATTTCTTTGGTAAGAACGAGGAATTTGTGATTCAGTAATCTCTACAGTGTAAGGATAAGGCGTAGTCATCCTTAGCTCTTCTTTATCTAAATGTGGAAAGTAGTCTAAAATGTAGTGATTTACTTCCTTAACTTCTCTATTACTTGAACAGCCAGTAAAGGCAAGTGATATTAAAACTAACAATGATATTAAATAAATTATTTTTTTCATAGCTTCCCCTCTTATTCTCCTCTTAATAAAATGGTTGGATTATCATTTATCTGTTTAGAAAACTCATTTAAATTTTCCATAGCTTCTCTTGCTGAATCTAAGATTTCTAAAATATCTCTTCTAGAACGGATAACAGTGTTGTCAACAGTTTTCATCATTGACTCAAGTCTTACTATTGATGAATTTAAGCTTGTAACTAAGACATCTAAGTCTGCATCAGCTAAGTCAGTTGATATTGTATCAAGGTTGGTAATTATATTATTGATTGATCCATTGCTCAATATCTTATTTACAGATGATATAGATTGGGTGGTAGCTGTAACAAGTGTATCTAGTTTAGCATCAAGAACATTAGTAAATTTAGCTACATCACCAGAAATAAGTTCAAGATTTCGCATAGTACCTTCCAAAGTAGAACGATTTTCAGTAAGTATATTATCTAAATTAGTGATGATTGATGCCATCCTATCAATATTATCTTGGTCTGCTAAATTGTTTAAACTTTTTATTAAGGCATCTAGTTGTTCAGTGATCGAAACAGCTTTATTGGTAATGGTTCCAAAAAGAGATTTCTCAACTTCAATATAAGATTTTGGTGATAAGAGTTTTGATTCATTGGTTCCACCTTTAATCTCAATAGCATTTAAGCCTGTTATACCCACAGGGGAGAGAGAGGCTCTAGCATCACTTTTTATAGGTGTACCACCTTTTATACTGATGGTAACAATAATTGACGTTACATCATCAGGTGAGATTACTATATCATCAACTCTACCAACACCTATTCCTTGATAGTTGACCTTGCTTCCTACATCTAAACCACCTACTGATTCATCGTGAAAGTTGATGTAGTAGATATCTCTTTGCTGGGAAAGACTTGCCCCTGCTATGACTGCAACAGTGATGATTATCAGAGAAAAACCAGTTATTAAAAAGACTCCTAAACGAAATTTCTGAGCTTTATTTGCCATAGTTACCTACCATTAATCTTCCTTCTAAAATTGTAATTGCCTGTCCCTCAATAGAGACACTAGCTTGTTTATTTATCAATCTCATTTGACCTCCTCGATGAGACATCTGTTCCAAATCTATTTCATCTGTTTTAAGATTCTCAAACCAATATTCAGATGCAACTAAAGCTGCTGAACCTGTAACTGGATCTTCAGGAATACCTTCCCAAGGATCAAAAAACCTCATTTTAATCTTCTTATCCCGATAGTTGCAAATAATGAGTCCTCGGATATTAGCCATGATTCTATTTAAAGCAAATATCTTTTCCAAATCTACTCTTACTTCTTCTAATTTAAGCTCATTGGAAGTTAAAACAAGTAAATAATTATTCTTTTCACTAAAGAATATATCAGCTTTAATCGAAAAGTTAAAGAAAGATGCTATATCACTATAGTTATCTATTTTTTGTAACTTATCTTTAGGGAAGTTCATACTTATCCAGTTATCTTGCTTATAACATGCTAAGTTTCCATACTTGGTTGAGAAGTTAACAGAATTAGCTTGAGGATTGATATAATCAAAATATATCTTTCCACTAGCTAATGTTGCATGCCCGCACAAGCCCACTTCTGTCTGCGGAGAAAACCAGCGAAGACTTATGTTATTCCTATCTTTTATCAGAATAAAAGCAGTTTCTGAAAAGCCAATTTCACAGGCAATGCTTTGCAATAGCTTGTCAGAAAGTGAGTTATCTAGCAAGACTACTGCTGCAGGGTTTCCCCTAAAGGCCTGATTAGTAAATGAATCAACATAATATATTTTCATAAATCAAATTAAATATAAGATGATAATTAAGTCAAGAAATATGAATAATAAAAGCTTGACTTTTAGTTTTACATCTTTGAATTTTAGTTAATAATATGGTTCTCACAAGTAGACTGGACTTACTCAACCCAAGGTAAGGTACTTCAGACGGAGAGACCTTTGTGAATAGCACATATTCTTCTGCACTCTTCACTAAAGTTCTACTACACTATCTGGGATAAAAAAGCAGTAAATCAATGTAAAACAATTATAGTTTTGATAAAGATTTACTGCTATAAGGTAAATTAGCTTTTTATTCTACAGTGAAAGTAGTAGATTTTTCACCTCTTTTGTTACATTCTACTATGATTTTAACTTGGTCACCTAACTTTAAGTCTGGGATTCGATAAATTAACCGCCCACCCTCTTTTGTTTCTTGTTGGCTAATAAGCTGTGAGATGATTTCTTTATCATTAACTTCAATTTCAACCTCTTTAATAAAATGATCAGCAGCATCCCTAACCTTGTGTTCAAAATTAACTGTTAGTAATTTTGTTTCCTGATCATAAGTAGCTGTAACTTCTTGAGCTGAATGGGCAAATAAACCACCCATTAAAATAGTAAACAGGGTAACTAGTATTAATTTTTTCATTAGTTTTCTCCTCTTTTTTTAAAGATTTGTGATTTTATCCATTTCCAATTGAAACTTATATGTAAAATAGCAAATAATGCAAATAAGATTCCTGCTGTTTCATGTATTTCTCCAACTATTTCATCCCCATTTAATGCTGAGGGAATGAAGGCATATAGAAGGGCACTTGTGATTGCTGTAAGAAAAGCAAAAAAAAGTAGAATATTTATTACGATAAGAATTTTTTGTTTTTTCATTTAAGCTCCTTATAAACTCAAATGTTGCAGTAGATTTTTTAGAATTTTCATTCTTCATAAAAGCTCTACGGCTCCATTTTAGATTAATTTATAACATAATAATTGTTTAAGAGCAAAAAGCAAGTTTTTGAAGAATTTTTAATCTATTTAGGTACTGGTCGTCATAGCTCTGGTGTCTAATTTTGGTAAAAAAAAAGAGGCGAAATTACTTTCACCTCTTAATTACTATTTAATACTGTTTAGTGTTTTTCATCTAAGCCAGTAGTTTGTTTTTCAACATGACCTTTAAATTTATCTCTACCGAAGTAGTAAGTATGAAGTAAGTCATGAGCTTTATGTGAACCTGGTTTTTCTAAGTAATCTTTATAGATTTTAGTGATTTCAGGGTTGTGATGTGAGCATCTGAAGTCCATATTAGCATCTTCTTTATAAAGAGCTTCACCTCTTCTAGCACGTTGTGAAATACCATTACCGAATGGTTGTCCACCACCACCAACACAGCCACCAGGGCAAGCCATGATTTCAACAAAGTGATATTCAGTTGAACCAGTTTCCTTGATTTGTTGCTGGATTTTGTCCATAACTTTTCTAGCATTACCAAGTCCGTTAGCAACAGCAACTTTAACATCACCGAAACCAGGGATTGTGATAACAGCTTCTTTAACACCTTTAAGTCCACGAACTGCTTCAATGTTTGGATTCTCTAAATCTTCACCAGTTACTAAGAAGTAAGCAGAACGGATTGCAGCTTCCATAACACCACCAGTTGCACCAAAGATAGTACCAGCACCAGTATAGAAACTCATTCCTTCATCAGGTTTAGCTTCTTGTATGTTTTGGAAGTCTATACCTGCTTCATGAATCATTCTTAGGAATTCACGGGTTGTAAGAACGATATCAGTATCAGGAACACCATCACGAGCTAATTCAGGTCTTTGAGCTTCAAACTTTTTAGCAGTACAAGGCATGATAGCAACAGAAACTATATCTTTTGGATCTAAACCATGAACTTCAGGATAGTAAGTTTTTGATAAAGCACCAAACATAGACATTGGTGATTTAGCTGTTGATACATAAGGAGTTAAGTCTGGATAGTAAGTCTCAACAAATTTAACCCAACCAGGAGAACAAGAAGTAATCACAGGTTTGCCTGTATGTTTTTTAAGGTTCTCAACACACTCTGTACCTTCTTCCATAATGGTAAGGTCAGCAGTGAAGTTAGTGTCCATAACTGAATCAAAACCAAGAGCTCTTAAAGCTGCATACATTTTACCAGGAGTAACTGTACCCATATCCATACCAAATTCATCACCTAAAGATGCACGAATTGATGGAGCTTCTTGAACCACAACGTGTTTTGTTGGATCTAAAAGAGCATCCCATACTTTATCAGTATCGTCTTTTTCTCTTAAAGCACCTGTTGGACAATAAACAGTACATTGACCACAGTTTACACAAGAACTGTTACCAATACCCCAGCTCATAGCTGTATCAACATGAGCTTCAAAACCACGATCAGCAAAAGTTAAAGCATAAACAGTTTGAATTTCATTACATACAGTGATACAACGACCACAATTAATACATTTATTAGTATCTCTTACTATAGAAGGACTTGAATAGTCAATAGGCTTCATTTCTAATAATTTAGGAACTTTTTCCATATCGATATCCATAGTGTAAGCTAATTGTTGAAGTTCACACTTTCCATTAGCAACACAGGTAGGACATTTAACATCGTGATTAGCAAGAACTAATTCTAAAATAGTCTTTCTTAATTCTCTTAATTCTTTACTATTAGTTGTAACTTTCATTCCTTCTGTTACAGGAGTAGCACAAGCTCTTTTAGGAACGCCATAGCCTTCTACATCACAAACACAAATACCACATGCAGCTGTAGGTGCTAAGTCAGGATGCCAACATAAAGAAGGAACTTTAAAACCGGCTTTTAAGGCTGCCTGAATAATTGTTGTACCTTCTGGAACCTCTACAGGGATATTATTGATTGATAAATTAATCATTTTCATCTTTACATCTCCAGATCTATTTATTTAATTCTTTTTAAAAAATCATTTCTAAAGTTCAAAATTGAACTCTTAATTGGCATATTAGGTGACTGTCCAAGGGCACAGAATGAAGACTTTAACATAGCTTCAGAAAGCATAATCATACTTTCTAAATCTTCTTCACTACCTTTACCATCTCTAATTTTACAAATAATATTATACAACTGCTGGGTACCTAAACGGCAAGGGAAACATTTTCCACATGATTCATGGCGGAAGAAACGGAGAATTGACCACAGCATTTCTACCATATCAACCTCTTCACTCATAACCATAATCGCACCTGAACCAAGAACAGCGGTGTACTCTTTCAAACTTTCATAATCCATTTTTACGTCAAGAAGTTTATCAGATAAAATTACACCAGCAGCTCCACCAACTAAGGCTGCTTTGAATTTTTTACCTTTAAGCATTCCACCACCATACTTGTTTATGATGTCTCTTAAGGTAATTCCCATAGGTACTTCTGTAAGACCTGGCATAGCTACATCACCCATCAAAGTATATACTTTTGTACCTGTAGCTCCATTAACACCTAGACTCTTATACCAATCAGCACCTTTATTAATAATTGTAGGAACGTTAGCAATAGTCTCAACATTGTTTACTACTGTTGGAGTTTGCCAAAGCCCCTTAACTCCTGGGAATGGTGGTTTGAAACGAGGATTACCTCTGTTTCCTTCTAATGATTCAATAAGGGCAGTTTCTTCACCACAAACATAAGCACCAGCACCTACTTTAATGTCAAAATCTAAGTTGTATCCTGAATCAAAAATATTCTCACCTAAGATACCATAGGAACGACATTGGTTAATAGCATGTTTTAATCTTTCTATACAGAGCTTATATTCACCTCTAATATAAATGAAGCCCTTGTTAGCTCCAAAAGCACGACAAGCAATCATCATACCTTCAAGAAGTTTATGAGGGTCTCCTTCCATGATTAATCTGTCTTTAAAAGTTCCTGGTTCACCTTCATCAGCATTGATAACTAAGTGTTTATTAGGTGAATCTATAGGGGCAGTAAAACTCCATTTTAAACCTGTTGGGAAACCAGCGCCACCACGACCTCTTAAGCCTGATTCTTTAACTTCAGCAATGATTTCTTCTGGTTTCATCTCTAACAAAGCTTTTTCCCAAGCTGTATAGCCACCTGCTCCAATATATTCCTCAATATCTTCAGGATCTATTATACCTGAGTTTTCTAATACATTTCTTTCTTTATAATTAAAGTCATATGCTTCAACTCTGTCTGTTGATGCTAGAAGTCTTTTTACTGGTCTTCCTTTTAAGAAATGTTCTTCAACTAATTCAGGAATATCCTCGACAGTAACATTTTCATAAAGTGTGTTTTCAGGATAAACTTTAAGACAAACACCTTTAGCAAAAAAACCGAGAGGACCAGTTTCTAAAACATCAATTTCATCCTGTAAGTTTCTTTTAGCAAGTTCAGATTTTAAAGCAAGTTCAATCTTCTTAGCACCAGCTTCGATAGAAGTCTCATTGATGCCTAATAGTATGTGGCTACGATAGAATTTCATTACTTCTCTCCTTTGATGTCTTTAATAATTCTGACAACTTTTTCTTCAGTAAGGTCACCATAAATATCGTTGTTAATCATCATAACAGGAGCATTACCACATACTCCCAGACAGGCACATAATTCTAAGGTAAACATACCGTCTGCAGTAGTCTCATTTTGTTTAATATTTAATATTTCTTTTAATTTTCTATAAATGTTATCACAACCTTTTAAATAACAAGGAGGTGACTCACATAATCTGATAATATTACGTCCACGTGGTTTCATAGAGAACATTCCGTAGAAGGTGATAACTCCATAAATGTGGTTAATTGGTACGTTTAAGTATTTTGATACAGCAAGAACAGCCTCTTCAGAAATGTATTGCTGAGGATGATTGTCTTGAATGTCATGTAAAATATAGATTAAATTATCTTTAGTTGCTTCGTATTTTTTAAATATTTCCTGATACATAAAAAATTCCTTATGGGGTCTTAGTCAGTTGAAATTATAAAGTCATTTACTGGGTTGCCATTTACAATGTGTTCTGCTACAACTTTTTTAACTTTTTCGGCATTCATGTTGCCATAAGTAACACTTTTTTTGCCATCGATGATTACATCAACAACAGGTTCCATTGAGGACAGTCCTTTTTCTCCAGTTTGAGTAACTAAAACATCATGAAGCTGTCTGTTTGCTACTTCGTCTAAAAAAGCTTTCATAACTTCACGAGCACCCATAGCAATTCCAGATGTTCCCATACCTACAACAACTTTTACTCTTGTTTCACTGTTTCTTAGTTTCATGTCGTTTTGTGCTTTCTCTCTAATTTTTCTTAAATCAGCTAGAGTTTTCATTATACGACCTCCTAATTTATTTATTTGTTAGTAAATTCATCCCAAAATTTATTAAATCCAAAATTATCTAAATTCCACAAAACTGTCAAATATTAAATCTACTAAGAATAAAAAATAATATTTGCTAACTGCTTAAAGAGTGATATTATATAGGTTAGGAAATAAAAAAATATCTAAAAAAATGATAGCTAAGTCACTTTATAATTCTTTTTTTCAAGAATTAACTTAATTGCATAAAACTTGTCTTTTCCTTAAGAGAAGAAAAAAAAATACTACATTTATTGACAGCTATATCAGATATTTTTAATAGGAACTATTATTAATAGGTGATTTTTATGAAAACAATGAAAAAGACGATAATAGAAAACATTAACGACGCAATTGAAAGATATCCGAATCAGATAGCTTTGACCTGGCTTGGGGAAAAAGGTATCACATATAAAGAACTTGGTAAGAAGTATAGAAAAGTAGCTCAACTCCTTAAAGAACAAGGTATTAGATATGGCGATAAAGTCGCTATCCTCAGTGAGAATTCTCCTAATTGGGGAATAGCCTATCTAGCAATAGTTTCACTAGGAGCTGTAGTTGTACCAATATTAACAGAATTTCATGAAAATGAAATTCATCATATTCTAAGACATTCAGAAGCAAAAGCTATCTTTGTATCTAATAAGCTCTTCCCAAAATTCGAAACTTTGTTTGGAGCTGGCAAAGATATTATAGCTATTGATATTGAAGGATTTAGTATAAAGAACCCAACTTCTGCTCTCAATAAGCTGAAAACTATGCTCTTAGATAGACGTGATTCTATGCTAGATAAAACTGGTATTATTGGAGAAATTGCTGGATTTAAACATAAACAAGTTGATGAAAATGATATTGCCGTTATAATTTATACCTCTGGAACTACAGGTCAATCTAAAGGGGTTATGTTAACTCATAAAAACCTAATCACTAATATATTAGCCTGTTTTGATGTGCAACCAATGGATCATAATGACAGATTAATATCTATTCTTCCGCTTCCTCATACTTATGAATGCACTTTAGGTTTTCTATTCCCTTTGATGCATAATAGCAAGATTACCTATCTAAAAAGACCACCTACAGCAAGTGTTCTTCTTCCAGCCTTAGCTAAGGTTAGGCCTACTATAATGTTAACCGTTCCTCTTATAATGGAGAAAATCTTCAAAAATAAGATTCATCCTGCTTTAACATCCAAACCAATTTCAAGATTTCTCTACTCAATCCCTATGATAAGAAAACTACTCCATAATCTTGCAGGAAAAAAACTCTATAAATCCTTTGGTGGTCAGCTGAAATTCTACGGTATTGGTGGTGCTAAAATTGCCTCTGATGTTGAAAAATTTCTACAAGACTGTAATTTTCCTTATTCCATAGGTTATGGTCTAACAGAGACTTCGCCACTTGTAGCTGGAGCACCACCTGCTAAAACACGCTACCGTTCTACTGGACCAGTTGTTTTTAATCTCAACTATAAGCTGATTAATAAGAACCCACAAACAGGAGAAGGGGAGATTGTTGTTAAAGGCGATAGTGTGATGAAAGGGTATTTTAAGGCTGAAGAAACTACCAAATCTGTCTTTACCGAAGATGGCTACTTTAAGACTGGAGACTTAGGACTAGTTAAACGGGGCTATCTCTATATCAAGGGAAGGTTAAAGAATGTAATTATTGGTCCTAGCGGAGAAAATATCTATCCAGAAGAAATTGAATCGATCATTAATGAAAATGAATTCGTTATTGAATCTCTTGTACTTGAACAAGACCAAAAACTCCTTGCCAGAATACATTTGAATTATGACTATATAGATCAGATTTACGGTTCTCATGCAAATTCTGAAACTAAAATAAAAAGAGAAATCACTAAAATTCTTGAGAATATCAGGACTGATGTTAACTCAAAAGTCTCAAACTTCTCAAAAATTACCAAAGTCGTTGAGCAAGCTGAACCTTTTGAAAAGACCCCTACTATGAAAATTAAAAGGTATCTGTATAAGTAAATGGCTAAAGCCTTATCACAGAGACAAAGAGACAGAGAGACGGGGAGAATCCCTGAGCACTTTCCATGTAAAATTACATGAATTGTGTCGTTCCATAAAAGTGGACTAGTAAATTAAATGAACTAGGAACACAAAATGGAAAGAAAAAAGAATACTATTTCATTAATAACATTTTTTTTGTTTGAATATCAGTATCAGTTTTTATTTTAGAGAAATATATACCTGTTGCTACACTCTTTCCTCTTTCATCTTTACCATTCCAGACCAGACTGTGTGTCCCAGCACTAGTTTCTTCATCTAATAGCGTTTTCACCAACTGTCCTTTGATATTGTATATCGACAAGTTCACTTTACCTGGTTTAGGGATATTGAAAGAAATTGTTGTTTCAGGGTTAAATGGATTGGGATATATCTTTGAAGTAACTTTAGGCAAACTATCAATATCTTCATCAGTATTAGCTACAGATATCATTAATTCACTATAGATGAATTCACTACCATCACTAGAAAAATATCCAAATCTATCAAAGCAATTAAAGGTTCTCGATGAAGAAGAAAAGTTATCTCCTATATTTTCACTATATAAAAGGTCAAGTTGGTCATTATACACTCTTAGAGTAGTATCGTAGTCATTATTAATTACAATATAGTCTTTTGATGTAAAAATTCCATCTGGTATATAGAGAAGCTGAACTTCATTAAATTCATATTCATTACCTGATTTTATATTATTTGTGAGAAACCAACCCTCATACCTCGCAAGAAAAGTTATGTAGCTGTTATCAGAAGCTTTCACAAGATTCCCTGTATCATATTCTTTTAAATTAGTGATAATTAGTTCATTATTACTAATAGATAAATCAGCAACTGCCCTCCCATTATTTCTTTTGAGTAAATAGGGTGGGATATCATAAATTAATTTATCATTGATACAAAAAATTCCACTTCTATCACTAAAGTATAAAATATTCCCTAAGTTTTGGCCTACTTGTGAATCAATTATCTCATTAACTTGTTCAAAATTACTATTAAAGACTCTATATGAGAATGGATCGTCATTTTGGTATGTATAAAAATCTGATGTTTGAATATACATATTTTCCACGAAAAGAACATCGTTATAATACATTGTATTCATCCAATATTGAAGTTCATAGGTATCAAAGTTAAGAATAAAGTTTTCATATACCTCATTCGTTTCATCTATTGAACTACCTAGTAATATCTTGTCATCAGATAAAAGTTGTCTGAATACATAATTTTCATTTATATCCTTAATATTAATTAATTGTTCACTATCACCTAAATCATTTAACAACAATATATAATCAATCGTTGCTGTTTCATCACCATCCCATTCCTGCAGATTCTTATCAGTTATATGAAAGGCTTCTCTATTAGTTAGAAAACGATAATAGACAAATATATCATCTATAGATTCCACGACACTATTTAATTCAATATCAATTATTGATTCTTGAGAAGAAAAATCATAATCACTATCTAAAATAAATTTGCTTATTGTTAAGGTTTGACCAGCTAATTCCCAATCATAGAATCTAACAAAATCATCTTCAAACTTATCATAGACAATTTCTTTATAACTGAATGGCACGAACAAGGTATCGACCTCGCTAAAAGAAAACTGGATTTCATTTCCAGATAAGACCATACTAACACAAGCTAACACAAATACTATTACCCTTTTCATTTCCACTCCTTTTTTTGTTATTGATGTTCTATTACACCATAATATATAATATGACTATACAACAAATTTAGATAAGTGAGATTGAAATACTCACAAATAACTACAGAGCTCTATAGTTATTATTAATATATTTTATTATTCTGTCAATTATTTCATCAACATTATTTTTTTAGTCGTTGCCATTTTACCTGATTTTATTTTTATAAAATATAATCCTGTAGCAACTTTTTTACCATTATCGTCATCACCATTCCAAACAACAGTATTATTTCCTCTTGCAAAGACATCATTCGCTACTGTTTTCACCTTTTGACCTTTAATGTTATAAATAGTAATGTTAACATTTTTATCTAGATTATTATTAAAGTTTATAGATGTAGTGGGATTAAATGGATTTGGATAGTTAGTGGCATTTAGTTCTGTTACAAGTTCAAGACCATCATCAATGTTGGGTGTATAACCTGGAAATTCATAACAACCGAGATCTATTATATTGTTATGTATTCTTGGATTTCCATAAAGATCTAGTTCAGCTGGGACAAACCACTCGGGAAGCCAAGCAAAACTACTATTACCAGCATCTATTGCAGGAGACACCTCTCCTATGTCTCCACCTCTTAAATGATAGTAGGATGCTAAAGCTGGATCTCCTCCTACAAAGAGTGGGTCTTGGTTATAGATATTATTATCCCCCAATATTAGCTCTGCTCCAGATAGATTACTTACTTCTAAGTCTGAATCTCCAAAAAGACAGTTGTCTATGTCTAAAACTTCATTAGTAAGTGATAAATCCCAGGGTTGATT
Source organism: Cloacimonadales bacterium (SeqCode) (assembly GCA_963663475.2). Classification (GTDB taxonomy): domain Bacteria; phylum Cloacimonadota; class Cloacimonadia; order Cloacimonadales; family JAFGVF01; genus JAEKNW01. The sequence continues at coordinate 1,570,655 of CAXXJV010000001.1, forward strand.
ATTGTTCATAAAGATATTGTTTCTATAAACTGTATTTGTGCCACTATTCATTATAGTACCAAAGTTAGGACATCCACTATTATTGGCAAAAGTACAATTAGATATTGTTGTATTTTCTCCCATATTGGCAAACATTTTACATTCACCAGCAACATTGTTAGCAAAAAGGCAGTTGTCTATTACAACTTCTAATGAGTCAGCCCAGTCTATAAATCTAAATAGAGTCCAACCATAATAATCAGAAGTACAATGATTATCAATAAATTCTGAGTTAGTAACCTCTACTCTGTTCATAGCTACCACATTACCAATACCTTTTCCATTTTCATTAATACAAGTGTTATTATAGACCTTAACATTGTTCATAACAACATCTAACGCTTTAATAGAAAAAGCTGGGTAACTCTTTATTGAATGATTATTCTGGAAAATTACATTATCAAGTTTAACTTTACTAATATATATTCCATCTACATATAGAGTGGTCCAACTATTAATATTGCTAGCTTCAAACACTACATTCTCAATTGTAAAGTTATCGATACAAGTTGTTAACACAGCAGATCCTTCTCCATTGCTAATACTCATATCTTTTATCGTGATGTTCTCTCCAAAAAATTCAGGTATGATAGTCCCATTTCCCCAACTATAGATATTAGGATTACCTATTATCTTTGTCTCTTCTGCTGAAACTCCTTGTAAGATTGTGTTACTTTTTAACCCAATAGGTATATTAGTATGCCCCCATAAATTGTGTTCATAGATTTCAGATGTTAGTCGTATGGTTTTAGGGTTATCTCTATTGCTAGAGATTATGGTATTAGCCCTATAAATTGTACGAAGTGCTTGGTCAGGTGTTAAACCAGAATTGTTATCATCCCCATTATTATCTACATATAGGTCTTCATCAACCTCCTCATGCATACCCTCATTTACATCAAAAGTTCTATAGGGTGTATAGCCATCTTCTATTGCCTCAACAAATCCTTCAAAAAAATTTACATAATAGCGTTCATAAGATGCTTTAGTAAATTTATCTAAATAGATATCAGACACTGCACCAAAAGGTAACTCCCAGTACATATCCGCTCCTAACGAGGCATAGTTATCATAAAGGGAACATCTGTTGCTCTCCGAAAAGGTGATTGTTGGTTGTTCACTTACAGTACCTTGAGTACATATACCTCCTCCTGACATTAGTGCCAAGTTATTATTTATAGTACATGCAGCTAGATGTACAGTAGCCTGGTAATTAATAATTATCCCTCCCCCTAAATCTGCATAATTATCATAGATTTGAAGATTTACAATATTAAAACTACTCAAGGCGAGACACAAACCGCCCCCTATAGTTTTAGTGCCATCCTGATAGCCACTTCCTCCTGTTATTGATAATCCTCTTATTTCAAACTCTTTATCTCCAACAGTGCAATATAGAGTACTACCACTTTGGTTACCATCTATGATAGTTGTAGAGATAAAGGTGCTATCATTGGTTATTGCTTCTAATGAATAGAGTTTTAGGTTGTTAGCATAGCTTAAATCAACATTTTCATAATAGGTTCCTGGATAAACTAATACAGTATCTCCTGTAGAAGCCTGATTAACAGCCATCTGGATTTCTGTACATGGTTTAGTACCATCTAGTGAGACTTCAAGGGTATTAGAAAAGAGAGAGGTAAGACCAAGTAATATCAAAAGTGTATAAAATAATTTTAGTTTCATAAAGCTTCCTAGGATTTAATGACTTCGTAATTCTGAGATCCAACTTCTTCCCAAGTAATTTCTGGATAGAGATTATAATTAACTTGACTAGCAAAGACCAACACGACAAAACTGAACAATAATAAAAGTGAGATTATTTTTTTCATATCTCCTCCTATTATATAGACCCTAAAAAAACTAATATTTTTATTAGTTTACCCTATTTGATTGATATATAAATATTTACGAGAGGTAAGCGATGGATAATGATTTTAAAGAGTATTTTAATTATGCCAAGGAAATTGCATATAAATTAGTTAAAGATTATGAATCAGCTGAGGACATTGCAAGTAATTGTGTGGTTAAACTTGAAAAGGTTTCAAGAACAAGAGAGGTTGCTAATCCTAAAGGATGGATTAGAAAGGTAGTTACTAACTCATGTAATGATTATTTTAATAAGCAAAAAAGACTATTGGAAGTTCCCTTAGATGAAGAAAAACTTGAATATTTTGCTTATAGAAATGAAGAAAATAGTAGTAAAATTATAGATTTTGAGATCGATTTTAGTAAGTATCCTTTTCTTGAACATAAAGATAGAGAAAAAAAGATATTAGAGTATTTCTATATAGAGAAAGAATCAAAAGCTAAAATTGCCCAGAGATTTAAACTTAAAGAGAATAAAGTCAGAGAATTAATATATAAATATACTAATGAAATTGAGTTATATCATTTAATTGATAATAAGACCCTATTTTTTAAGTTATTACCTTATACCAACCTTACCCTTAAGATTAATAATTTCATACATAAACTAAAGATCTGTCTTAATAATAATGATTTATCTTCTATGAAACGATACATGAAAAATGCTAAAGTTAATGACTTTTCAAAGATTAAATTTAAAGAAATGAAGTCATGTAAATTACAGTATATTGATGAACAAAGCTATTGTCTTTTAGTTGTTTTTATTAATCAAGCTAATAAACACAGCTTTTTTTTCATAGAGTTCATTATAACAAGCTCTGGCAATGTACAAGTAATTGAATTTCCTATCTGGCCTCAAGGAGTTCTACAAATTGATAAAAGCAAATTAAAAAAAGAAATTAAGCAAGAAGACCTAGATAGCTTCAAGGGTTCTTATAACGAAAGATTAGGAAGTTATGATGAATTGAAAGAAAAAGGTATTGCTAAAAAAATTCAACAAAAAGATAAGTTTTAATTTACACACTCCTAATTAATTTTAATGCTTACCCTTGACCATCTATAACAAAACCCTTACAGGTCAAAATACAACATCAAGACCAAAGTACTTATCGTTTTTAAGGATAATAACCTCTATCTCCAAATATCATTTGACATTTTCCCCTATTAAATGATAATGGAATGAAAGGTTGAAAGTGGTGTCATGTAGTCACAAGCAAGCAATATTAACCACTTCAACAATAATTCATAAAGATTGGTAATAATTATGGCAAAACAAAATAATAATAATAGAATAAGAGAAATTAAGAATAGAAAAGCAAGGCATGAATACTTCTTTGTTCAAACATATGAAGCTGGTATTGTCCTTAAAGGAACTGAAATTAAGTCAATTAGACAGGGTAAGGTCAGCTTTAAGGATTCCTATGCAAGAATTGATAAACAAGGTGAGGTCTGGCTTCTTAACTTGCACATATCACCCTACGAGAAATCTACCTACTTCAATCATGAGGCAACTAGACCTCGTAAGTTACTCTTAAACAAAAGGGAAATCAAGAAGATGAACTCTAAGATTGTAGAAGGGGGTATGACGCTCATACCTGCTTCTATTTACATAAATGAAAAGAGTCTTTGTAAGGTAGAACTAGCAATTGCTAAAGGTAAAAAGAATTATGATAAGAGAGAAGTTTTGCAGAAAAAGGATCAACAAAGAGATGCTGAGCGTTCTAAGAAAATGCATTTTTAGGAAGTCTGATGCAAAGTAAAAGAATTCTATTCCTAAGCTTCTTTCTAATAGTTTTTTTCCCCCTCTTAAGTCAGATAAAAATCCAATATGCTGACAGTCAGGAGTATTATGTCCTAGATACATTTTCTCATGAAAACATAAATTACTTCAATTTAGATGATTTTAACAAGATAGTTAAGGGGCAAGTAAAAGAAATACTTTTAGATGATCGTCTTCATTTTTATCTATTTAAGAAAGAGATATCCTTTTGTTTAGAGTCTTCTTTCGCCCATGTAGCTTCCTATAGTCAAGAAACAGGTATGCTGGAAGATGAATACTATAATTTTTATTATCCAATTAAGTATATTGATGGAAAATATGCACTTCCTGAACACTTCTTGCAAGAAATTCTTCCTCAGGTATATCCTAACTCAGTCTCATATAGTGGAGATTTTCTTTTGTTAAATGAACGCAATAAATCATCACTAGAGACTATTGTTCTAGATCCTGGGCATGGGGGAAAGGACCCAGGAGCTGAAGGAGCTAATGGACTTCAGGAGAAGCACATTGTTCTGGCAATTGCCAAAAAGCTCAAAGCAAGATTAGAAAGTGAATTAGATGTTAGGGTTCTTTTAACTAGGGATGATGATTCTTTTATTTCTTTAAAAGAGAGAACAGAGTTTGCTAATACTAATGAAGCAGATCTTTTTATATCTATTCATACTAATGCAGCTGAGAATAAGAAGGCTCATGGGGTAGAGGTATATTATCTTTCAGAAGCTAAGAATGATGAATCACGAGCTGCTCAAGCCCTAGAAAATGCTGTTGTAGAAGAATTTGAAGGTCAAGATGCTCTTCGTGAATATACCCAAGCAGATTATGTGATTAGTGATCTAATTCAATCAGCCCAGTTAATAGAAAGTATTAATTTAGCTTATAAATTTCAGAATAATTTGATAGTTGAAAGTCAAGCTAGGGATAGAGGAGTAAAATCAGCTAACTTTTATGTTCTCAGAGGTGCTTATATGCCTTCTGTTTTAGTGGAACTAGGTTTTATCTCCAATTATGAAGAAGGCAAAAAGCTAAATAATACTAGTTATCAAGATAAATTAGTTGAAAGTTTATTCTATGGAATAAAATCTTTTAAACTTCATAATGACAGGAATAATAGTTTAGAATAATGAAGGAAATTCATCCTAAGAGATTAGCTAGAGAGGAAAGAATTAAGGCTTGGCTAGCAGATAAATCCCATAGTCATAAAAAGGCCCATCCCTTTTCTAAGCTAGTGAAGCTTATTTTTGATGGATTTGGTTTAACTGCATTAGGCTTTAGGAATACTCAAAGAATTACTAGAAAGCATATTGAAGTTAAAAGTGAGAAAATTGGAAAGGCATTTAATAATTTCAAGATAATGTTTATCTCAGATTTTCATCTTAATGGAAACCCACTGTTAATTAAGCCCATCCAGCAGATATTGCAAGAAGAAGAAGTTGATATCTATCTTCTTGGTGGCGATTATCAAGTAAATGCTTTTGGAAATTATCAGGTAATAAAATCTCTTTACACTCAATTATTTGCAGTTATTGATACTTCTAAAGTATATGGTGTTTTAGGTAACCATGATGAGTATAAGATTGCTGAGATACTTAATGATTTAGGTGTTAATATGCTGATTAATGATTATCTTAAACTCACACGAGAGGATGATTCTTTGATTATATCTGGGATTGATGATTCTGACCGCTATCTTTCATATGAATTTCCTAAGCTAAGGGATGAGGCTAATAATTATAAGATTCTTTTAACTCACTCTCCAAATGTTTATAAGGAAGCTCAGCAGAAAGGCTATAATCTCCTGCTAGCAGGTCATACTCATTCAGGACAGATTTGCTATCCCGGTGGCATTCCTATTGTAAGATTTACTAAGTTTCCTAGAAAATACTCTTATTCTCTTTGGAAATATAGAGATATGCAAGGATATACAACTGCGGGAGTTGGCAATACTTGGGTTAATATTAGATTCTTCTGTCCTCCAGAAATAGTGGTTATCACCCTGAAGAATATGAAAAACAAATAGCAAGAATTTTTGCTTGAGATTAAAGAAATAAAATTAATAATAAATTTCTTGCATTATTTATTCTATATCTTAAAATGAATAATCAAATATGATAACAAGGATATGAAAATGAATAAAGATGAATCAATATTTTTTTCTGATCAAATAGAACACAAACATAAAAGTCTAAGAGATAGATTTTATTATCACTTAGAATATACTATGATTAAAGATAAAACAACAATTAATGCTAGGGATATTTACCAAGCTCTTGCCCTGACTATTAAGGAAAACTTAATTGAGAAGTGGTTAAGAACGGATTATGAATACCACAAAAGTAACAGCAAAATGGTTAACTATCTATCAATGGAGTTTTTAGTTGGACGTTTAATGATAGACTCCTTAAATAGCATGGGAATACTAGACCAAGTTAGGGATCTTGTAAAAGAACTTAACTATTCTTTAAGTGATATTGAAGAGCTAGAGCCTGATATGGGTTTAGGTTCAGGAGGTTTAGGTAGATTAGCAGCTTGCTTTATGGATTCCTTGGCAACCCATAATTATCCTGCTATGGGCTATGGAATCAGATATGAATTTGGTATTTTTAAACAGCTAGTAAGGCAAGGTTATCAAGTTGAAGAACCAGATAACTGGTTAAGAAATGGAAATCCTTGGGAGATTAAAAGGCCAGAGATTACCTACCGAGTAAAGTTTGGTGGTAGGGTAGAACATTTTGAAAGAGAAGATGGCAAGACCTTATATTACTGGGTTGATACTGAAGATATTATGGCTGTGGCTTGGGATATACCAGTCTTAGGATATCATACAAATAATGTCAATACTCTCAGGTTGTGGCAGGCTCAAGCTACTGATGATTTCGATTTTGACTACTTTAATACTGGTGATTATATCAAGGCGGTAGAAAAGAAGAATATTTCAGAAAATATATCCAAAGTTCTTTATCCTAATGATAATTTCCACTTAGGAAAAGTCTTAAGACTAAAACAAGAATATTTCTTTGTTTCAGCAACCCTCCAGGATATTTTTACTAATTTCAAGAAACATTGCCGAGATTTTTCACAGTTACCAGAAAAAGTTGCTATTCAGTTGAATGACACCCATCCTGCTTTAGCTATTCCTGAATTAATGAGAATCTTAATTGACCAAGAAAGATTAGAATGGGATAAGGCATGGGCTATTACCAAGCAAACAATTGCTTACACAAATCATACTGTTCTTCCTGAAGCTTTAGAAAAATGGAACTATGATCTTATGAAGGAACTTCTTCCTCGTCATTTGCAAATTATCCAAGAAATCAACCTGCATTTACTTAACAGAGTAAACAAACTCTATCCTGGTAACATCTACAAGTTGAAGGTTATGTCTATTATAGAAGAAGGACAGCCTAAACACGTTAGAATGGCTAACCTTTGTATTGAAGGTTCTTACTCTGTGAATGGTGTTGCTAAGTTACACTCTCAGATAATTAAAGAGAAGATATTTAAAGATTTTTATGAGATTTATCCTGAAAAATTTAATAATAAAACTAATGGCATTACTCAAAGGAGATGGCTAGATTCTTGTAATAAACACTTAGCCCAATATATCACTTCTTTGATAGGAGAGGACTGGAAAAAAGATCTCTATGAACTAAAGAAGTTAGAAGAATTTTATGATAATCATCAAGTACTCCAACAGATTCAAGAACATAAGTTAATCAATAAGAAGAGATTAACTAAGAAGATATATAAGCTAACAGGTGTTAGAGTTAATCCTCAATCTCTGTTTGATGTTCAAGTTAAAAGACTCCATGAATATAAAAGACAACTCTTAAATATTCTGCACATAATCTATCTTTATAATCAAATTAAAGATAACCCTGATGCAGATTGGACTCCACGTACAATCATTTTTTCTGGAAAAGCAGCTCCAAGTTACTATGTTGCCAAGAATATCATTAAACTAATTAATGCTGTGGGTGTTAAAATTAATTCTGACTTAAAAATCAGAGACCTCTTAAAAGTAGTCTTTATCCCCAACTACTCCGTATCCTTAGCAGAGATAATTATCCCTGCTGCAGATTTATCAGAACAAATATCTACAGCTGGTTTTGAAGCCTCAGGTACTGGGAATATGAAATTTGCCTTAAATGGTGCTTTAACTGTTGGAACCCTGGATGGTGCTAATGTGGAAATGCTAGAAGAATTTGGTCATGAAAATATGTATATTTTCGGACTTAAAGCTGAAGATGTTGTGAGAATGAAGAATGAAGGCTATAATCCTATAGACTTCTATAACTCTAATCCAGACTTAAAAAGAGTTATTGATATGATAAAAAATGATTACTTTAACCCAACAGAACCAGGTATCTTCCAACCTATTCTAGATACTCTACTTAAGAATGGAGATTATTTTATGGTCTTGGAAGACTTTAACTCTTACTGTCAAATTAATGATACTATCTCCAATGATTTTAAGAATCAAAAGCTATGGTATAACAAGGTCTTAATGAATATTGCGAGGTCTGGTAAATTCTCTTCTGATAGAACTATTCACCAGTATGCTCATGATATCTGGAATATTCAACCTTTCAAGGTTTAACCCTAAAAATGCAGTAGATCTTAGAGAATTTGTACTGTTCTCAAAAGCTCTACTGCACCATTAGGGATAAATGAAATATTGTAAATTTCTTATAATATTTCTACTAGACTTGAACTTAGGCTAAATATTCATAAGTATCTATTCAGTAGCTAAAATCATTTCTAGAGTCTCTAATAGAGTATCTTGAGAAATTGGTTTAGTTAAGTAATAATCACATCCAGCATTCAAAGCAATAATCTTTTCTTCTGGATAGGCATAGGCTGTTAAGGCAATAATTGGTTTCTTAAAATCAAGTTTTCTAATCTCGCTGGTAGCTTCAATACCATCAATTAAAGGCATTTTTATATCCATCAAGATGGCATCTATCCTATCTGCATCGTGTTTTATTGCTTCAATGGCTTCTGCTCCATTCTCAGCATGAACTACATCATAACGTCTTGAAATGTAAGCCTGAACTAAAGTGAAATTATCAGGTTGGTCTTCTGCAACCAATATTACTTTCTTGTGTTTCATTTATTATCTCCTTGATTAATATCTCTGTAAGCTATTTCAAAATAAAATGTTGCTCCCTTGCCAAGCTCAGATTCTAGGTAAATTTTACCTCCTAACATCTCACTAAGAGCTCTACAAATAGATAGCCCTAGACCTGAACCTGCTATCAGGGTATCTAGTTTAAAAAATCTATCAAAAATTACTTCATGATTTTTAGGGTCAATTCCAAGACCAGGGTCGCTGACAAATAAGGTAATTGTGTTTTTATCATATTTTTTTATGCCAAAATTGATATCCCCATATTTAGTGAATTTAAGGGCATTTGTTAAAAAGTTTGTGAGAATTTGATTTACCTTACTCTCATCTGTATTTATCAAAAACTTGTCTAAACCTTGAGTTTCCAATCGCAAACGAAGGTCTCTTGAATTAGCATCTTTAAAATTATTAGCTAAATTTCTAAGCAAAGTGATTAAATCTAACTCCTCAAAATGTAATAGAACGCTGTTAGACTCAATTAAAGCGAAGGTTAAAATGTTTTCAATTATGTTCAATAGATAAAGATTATTAGTATTAATTATATAGGAATATTCTGTAACCAGTGAAGGCTTTTTCACATCTCTTAACAAATTAGAAAAACCCACGATTGAGTTTAGAGGTGTTCGAATTTCATGACTTACATGAGCTAGAAAGGCAGATTTTAACCGGTCACTTTCTTCAGCTTTATTTTTTGCTGTTTCCAATTCCTTCATCTTACTTGAAAGTAGCTTGTTTAACTCTTCCAATTCTTTATTTTTCCTAGCTAAAGATTTCTGATATTCAACAATACTTGTAACATCACTTATAATACAAACAACCCCAATTACATTACCTTCACTATCATAATTAGGTGAATATACCTCTCTAGTATAGCCAGAGACTTTTGTAATAGGATTTACGAATTCTACAGATTCTAGAGTAACAACCTCTCCCTTTAAAGCTCTTTTTAAACCCTCTGTTACATCTGAGTAGGTGCCTTGACTGAAGATCTCAGTAGTTTTCTTTCCCAGTATTTGGCTAGCTTTCATGCCAGTTGTTTTAGCCATGAAATTGTTCCAAACAGTATATCGTAAATCTTTGTCATATACGATTATACCCTCAGAAGCATTTTTAATCAAGTTCTGATTAAAAATTAAAGCATCTTTTAACTGCTTGTTAACTGTTAGATGCTCATTCTCCAACTGAATTAAGTCTGTATTATCATAAATTACTGAAAATATATAAGATTCTTCATCAATCACAATCTTACTACTATGGACTCTTACAGTCTTAATACTATCATCTGCTAATTTATGATTAAAAATATAATTCCCTTTTGTATCAGCTAGAACCTGTCCCATTCTTTCTAAAATCTCTTCCTGACTCATGATATTAATTTCAAAAATAGTCATTCCCAGAAGTTTATCTTTGGGATATTTGTAGAAATCAACAGCTGATTTGTTAGCTGCTAAAATCCTACCAGTCTCAGGATCTACAAGCATCATGATAGTTAAATTATTTTCAAAAATATGCTTACACTCTTCTCGCAAAAGAGGAGAACTTGCTTTTTCTACTTGTTTCACAAGTTTTACAGGATTACTCATCTAGATTCCTCTGTTAGATATTTTTTAATAATTTTGATTAAGTCATTTTTAATTATTGGTTTTGATAGGAAATCATCCATGCCTGCAGTCAGACATTTTTCTCGATCTTCAGCAATAGCATTAGCTGTAAGTGCTATAATAGGTATCCGCTTATGAACCTGCTTCTCTCTAATCAAACCTGTAGCAGTATATCCATCCATTTCTGGCATTGTAATGTCCATAAATATTATATCAATATCATTGTTTAAATATGTATCTAAAGCAATTTTACCATTCTTAGCTTTAAAAATAAGAGCATTAGGAATAAGTCTATTTAAGATAATAGTTATAAGTTTCATGTTTAAATCATTATCTTCTGCTATCAGAATTCTGGGTGCTTGTGATAAATTTATGACTTGATTGTTGTTATTCTTCATTTTCTCAAATGTTTTCTTCCGTAAATATATCCTATCCTCTACTTTTAAAAGACATGCATAGAGGTCAGTTTGCTTTACAGGTTTGGAAATTCTAAAACTTAAATCAAGTTCTTCAGAAATACTTTTAATTAGTCTATCATCCTCTGAACTATAGAGAAGAATAATTGCTTGCTTATCTTGAGTTAATTTAAGCTCATCTCTGATAATCTTTATCGTGTCTAGACCATTCATTTCAGGCATTAAATAATCAATAATTATCGTGTCATATCTCTGACCATTCTTAAGTAGTCTGATAGCCTCAATACCACTATTAATACAGGTTGCATTGATATTCCAACTTTCAAGTATGTCTTTTAAAATCTTTAAATTCTGTTGATTATCATCAACACATAAAATATTTTTAATGTCTGAAATACTATCAACAGAGAACTTCTTTCCTTCCTGGTACTCAACCTTAAAAGAAAAATTAAAACTTGAGCCATGATTATATTCACTTTCAAATTTAATCTCTCCTCCCATCATATTGATAAGATTATTAGAGATAATTAATCCTAAACCAGTTCCTCCAAATTTCCTAGTGGTAGAAGTATCAGCTTGGGAAAAAGCTTGGAATAGTTTTTCTCTTTGCTTGTCAGAAATACCTATACCAGTATCACTTACTTGGACAGAAAGAATACCCTCAGAGTTGGATAGCCTTTCAAATCCTACCTTTAATCTAACCTCACCTTCACTAGTGAACTTTACAGCATTAGAAAGAAGATTGATTATAACTTGCTTTAAACGAATTGAATCTATAACTAAGAATCGAGGTAAATCAGGCGAGATATCTACTAAAAACTCAAGTCCCTTCTTAGCAGTATTAAATTTTATGATATCTTCTGTTTGCTCAATAAGCTCAATGATGTCGGTTTTTAGAGTATCTAACTCCAACTTACCTGCTTCAATTTTAGAAAAATCTAAAATATCATTGATAATATCCAAGAGCGATTGAGCAGATGTCTTTGTGTTATTGGCATACTCCTTCTGAGTAGGAGTTAAATCTGTTGTTAGAAGTAATTCACTAAAACCAATTACCCCATTAAGAGGAGTCCTAATCTCATGGCTCATATTGGCCAGGAACTGTGATTTAGCTTTGCTAGCATTAAAGGCTTTCTGAGCATATTCTTCAGCCATTTTACTTTTAGTGCGTAACTGCTCAGTTGTATTCAATAGGTTCATTTCACTTTCAATTCTTGACATAATATTTACATATATCTGAACAAAGAAATCTAGTAATTCCTTATCCATCTCAGAAAAACTAGTATGCTTTCTTACAAAATCCACCCCTACAAAACCTAAACACTTGTCTTCAGAGAAAATGGGACTTGTGATAATACTCAAAATTCCTTGAGGTTGGAGAATTTCTCTAACTGATTTATCCTCGTAGTTATCTACATCTTCAATTGCTAATGATCTTTTCTGGAGGTGAACATCTACCCAGTTAGGAGCCAGTGAGAAAGGAATATTTTGAAGATTTTTAATTTCTGGTGAAGTACCATCACTGCACCATTCAAAAGTATTAGACATTTCTTCTTTATCTAAATCATAATCAAATATGTAAGCTCTGTCTCCATCAAAAAATTCACCAATTTCCCCTAATACTTGATTGATTGCTTGGTTGATATCTTCTGTATCTATATTGATTAGGTTGGTGGAAAAATCCCTCAGAATGCTCTGAAGTTTATAGTAATACTGAAGTTTCTTTTGGTAATTCTTCTGCTGGGTAATATCTATCATGAAAGTCAAGTAATACTTCTTACCATTAGTTTCAAAAATCTCCCCAGAAAGAAGTCCTGTTATGGGGTTTGATACATGACTCTTTACTTTTATCTCTACATCTCTGATAAGACCATACTTAGATATTAGGCTAGCTATGCTTCCTCTTTCATTATTATATACTATTTCTCTATCTAAGAAATTATTATAATAACCTATGAAATTTTCCTTTTTCATATTAAAAAGATTTAAGAATGCTGAATTTAAATCAACAAATTTTTTATCTTCAAAGGAGCTGAGGGCTATAAGAGTGAAATTATTATTAAACAACCTATTATATTTATCTAAATCAATAGCTTGCTGTCTTTCATAATCAATCCGCTTTGTTATATCTCTGGCTGCAGCATATATGTGGCCATCAATAGTATTAGATCTCCATTCAATATAACGATAAGTACCATCAATAGTCCTGTAACGATTAACAAAATTTGTAACATCTTTATGATTTTCTAAGTCTGTTACCTTATCTAATGTTGCTTGAATATCATCAGGATGGATAAATTCCAGAAACTTATGGTTAAGAAGATATTCTCTAGAATAACCTAAAATAGATTCCCAACTCTTGTTTACCTTAATAAAGTTCCCCTCTAAATCAGCTATACAAAGCAAATCAAGATTAATATCAAAGAAGTTTGCTAAATCTATGGTTTCATTATTGCATGTTGAATCTAAGGAGATAGTAAGAATTAGATATTGATCTTTAGAACAATAGGCTGTTAATAAATATCTCTGATGATTAATTGTTATTGGCCTATTTATTATGCTTTTGGTAAAATCTTTGGCAAGATCTTGAAATAAGAAACCTAGCTCTTGGTAGTCTTCTAAAAATAACTTGTTTACAGTATCAAAAGGTTGATTGATAACCTCCTGTTTACTCAAACTAGTATAAGTTAGAAAAATCTTATTTACTTCAATGTAAGATAGTTCTTTATTTTCATTTATCGCATCTGTTGAGACTTTTAGTAAAGCATAAGCAAATGGAGCCTCTTTCATAATATCGCCTATTGTCGAGTGTTGCATTAAATTTCTCCTAATCAATATCAAACAAATTATACTTGTCTTCTCTTAAGTGTCAATATATTTCTTAAGAAAATAATTAGTTTTATTCTTAGTCTAGAATCTTAAGAAAAAGGTTGACATGCACTGTTTTTATAATTTTTTTTAACCTTAGAGACAGTAATCTCTAGTAAAAGGGGGATAAATGTTAAAAGAAAAGTTAATAATTACCGATGTTGGCTCTACAACAACTAAGGCAATTTACTTGAAAATGGAAGCAAATGAATATAAATTACAAGGCTTAACTAATGCTATAACAACTGTAGAAAGTCCTTATGAAGATGTAAATATTGGTGTGTACCAAGCAATCAAAGCTCTGGAAAATGCCAGTAATGAACTTTTTTTAAGCCCTGAAGCAAACGAACACAAACTGATCTTTTTACCTAATGTATCTTACCTAACAAGCTCTTCAGCTGGAGGAGGTTTACAAATCTTAGTAGTAGGTTTGACTCTCTTTGACTCTGCTAAATCTGCAGAAAGAGCAGCCTATGGAGCTGGAGGAGTTCTCTTAAATACACTTGCTATAAATGACAAAAGAACAACTTATGAACAAATGCAGATTATAAATAATTCTCACCCAGATATTATTCTTTTTTCAGGCGGTACTGATTATGGAGCTTATACTGGAGTGATAAGAATGGCAGAAGTACTGGCCTTTGGTAAACCATCTCCTAAATTTGCCACAGAAAAGAATATTCCCTTAATTTATGCAGGAAATGTTCAGGCACAATCTTTTATGAAATCTCTTTTTAGTGATGATTTTGCTCTTACAGTTCTACCTAACATTAGACCAAGTATGGAGAGAGAAGAGTTAGATGAGATTACTGAGAAAATTCATGAGCTATTCTTAAATAGTGTTATGGAAGATGCACCTGGCTATGCCCAATTAAAAGTGCAAGTTGATGGAGATATTTTACCTACCCCTTTAGCTGTTTTAAAAATGATGGAAATTCTTAGTGAAGAGTTTAATGAATCAATGCTTAAGGTTGATATTGGTGGAGCAACTACAGATATATTCTCAGTCATTAATGGATCTTTATATAGGACTGTAAGTGCTAATTATGGTATGAGTTATTCAATTTCTAATGTAATTGCTAATGCAGGATATGAAGAATTAAAGAAGCTATTACCCCCTAGTTTTAGTGAAAAACTTGTTCGAGATTATATCGGTAATAAGATGTTAAACCCAGGATATGTACCCGATAATGAAATTGAGATAGCTATAGAGCAAGCCATAGCTATTATTGCCTTAAGATTATCTTTGCTGCAACACTATGATATGCATTTGAACACCAGTAAAATTGGTTTTTTAGAACATGTAAAATCAGTATTTAGAGATCCTTTCTATGACCAAATGTACCAAGAGAAAGTTGCTGAAGAAAATAAATTTCATCATTCTGATATTAAAATTGTGATAGGGGCAGGGGGAGTAATATCTCATGTAGATAAGCCTCTGCAGGCCCTCTATATATTGATGCAAGGTTTCCAAGTAGAAGGAATTACTCATATTTGGAGAGATAAACATTTCATCTCGCCTCACTTAGGAGTCTTAAGCCAACTTGATAAAATGCAAGTGAAAAAACTCATGTTTAGTGAATGTTATGAGAAACTAGGAACAGTGATTAATCCCTTAATTACTAGCAAAAAAACAGTTAGGAAGGTAATGACAATTGAAGTAGGAAAACAAGTCTATAACTTCAATATAAATCAAGTCAAACTAATTAAGATTGATAAAAATACTCTTGTTAAAGTTAAACTACATTCAGGAGCCTTAATCAAAGATCTTGATAAAGATTATACCTTTGAAACAGATAAAGCTATCATTATCACTACCTACCCCAATAAAGAAATAGATAATATGCATTTGATTAAAGAACTTGAACTCTACAAGAATGATTTAAATATTCCTCTTGCTGAGTTAGAATCTCAGAGAAAGTATACTAGTGGAGGACCATATTTCCATAAAACAGGACCTTTCATAAAAGAAATTAATTTACCTTATGAGGGAGAAATCCTTTGTCATGAAAATGATATTTTAAAGCCAAACACCGTTTATGGATTTAATAATCATGCTTTCCCAAAATTATACATAGTGAGTTTAGCTAAACTCTTAGGTAAAGCTTATAAGAATACCAATATTGCCAGAGATTTACTAGTAAAAGTTGGTGATTTAGTTAAGTTTGATCAAAAATTAATAGGAAGAGCCCATTCTCCAGTAAGAGGCATTGTTAAAGTAATTAACTATAAATCAGGCTCTATAGTAATTAGAGAACATCAAGATTACCATGAAAGAGCTATTATTCATCCAGTAGCTAAAATGCTTAATATGAAGGTTTGGAAAGCAAGGTCTAGAATCAAAGTAAAAGAAGGTGAATTTGTCTTTCAAGACCAGTGTTTAGTTAATTTAAATATGGATCATGATCCTATAGTTGTAAGGGCTAAAAACACAGGTTATGTTACCAAAATAGATAATGAAACAGCTGAAGTAACAATCCAATATAAAAAGCACCCCATAAACTATCATGCCAAGCTAAACTGTAAAGTATTGCAAGTAAATGACAAAATAGGAGTAAAAATCCAGTATGATGCTATAGAATACCAAGGAATAATTGGTTTTGGAAGCATTACCTTTGGAGATCTAGTATTTTTAAATAAATTACAAGAAGATACAGATATATCAGGGAAAATTTTAGTTTTAGCAGATATTATTAATTATGAAGATTTAAAGAAATTAGAAAATCTTAAGATTTCTGGCTTAATTATTGCAGGAATAGAAATGAAAGATTTAGTAGAGTTTATCGGACGTGAGATAGGGGTAGCCTTAACTGGTAATGAAAGTATTCCTTACTCAATAATTATTATGAATGGTTTTGGTAAATTCTCTTTTGATCCAGAATTTATTAAGACAGTTAAAAAGAATGAAGGAAGAAATTGTTTGTTAAATCCTACTACGCAAGTCAGAGCGGGTGTTACCCGACCGAAAGTAATAATTAACTAAGTATAAAGGTATTAAAATATGGAAAGTTTAAAAACTTTAGATCTAAGATCAACTAGTGGAAGACCTAAAAGAGAAGAAATAAGAGAATATTTCCTTAACACTTACAAGATTGAAGAAGAATTATACAAAACACTCAAGCGAGATGAATCTTTCTTTTTAAGAGCAGATCCTCTCAGACATCCTATCATCTTCTACTATGGCCATACATCAGCCTTCTATATGAACAAGTTGATTTTAGCAGGCCTGATTAAAGATAGAACTAATCCTACTATAGAATCAATGTGTGCTATTGGGGTAGACGAAATGTCTTGGGATGATTTAAATGAAGAGCATTATGATTGGCCAAGTGTTAAACAAGTAACTGATTTTAGACTGCAAGTAAAAGAGCAAGTTTTGCAATTAATAGATAGGCTTCCTTTAGATTTGCCTATTGATTGGGAATCTCCTTGGTGGCCAATAATCATGGGTATAGAACATATGCGGATTCATATAGAAACATCATCAGTCTTGATCCGGCAATTACCTATTAGTGAAGTTCAAGTAAATCCTAATTTCCCTACCTGCAAAGAATATACTCCTCCACCTAAAAATGAAATAATTAATGTATTGGGTGGTCATATTACTATTGGTAAATCTCGTGATGATGCTTATTATGGCTGGGATAATGAATATGGTATTCATAAAGCAGAAGTAGCTAATATGAAAGTTAGTAAGTTTTTAGTCTCAAATCAAGAGTTTCTTGACTTTGTGGAGTCTGATGGCTACTCTAAGCAAGATTATTGGACAGAGGAAGGTTGGGGCTGGGTAAGCTATGCTAAGGTTAAGTATCCTCGATTTTGGA
Organism: Cloacimonadales bacterium (SeqCode); assembly: GCA_963663475.2. Taxonomy (GTDB): domain Bacteria; phylum Cloacimonadota; class Cloacimonadia; order Cloacimonadales; family JAFGVF01; genus JAEKNW01. The sequence goes on from CAXXJV010000001.1 coordinate 1,588,177, forward strand.
TACAAGAACAAGGGAAATGGTATCAACGAAACATGACCGAAATTATCGAAATGCCATGGTCTTGGCCAGTTGAAGTCAATTTCTTAGAAGCAAAAGCCTTCTGTAACTGGAAATCTCAGCAAACAGGCAAGAAATATCGTTTGCCAAGTGAAGATGAATGGTATCAGATGTTTAAAATCTGCCAAGTTGCTTCTTTCCAGAAGGTAGAAGTCCTACCAGCTAATATTAATTTAAATTATTGGGCATCTTCTTGTCCTGTTGATAGATTTAGATTTGATTCACTTTATGATATTATTGGCAATGTCTGGCAATGGACAGAGGTTCCTATTTATCCTTTCAAAGGTTTTAAGGTTCATCCTCTTTACGATGATTTCACAACTCCAACTTACGATACTCAACACAATCTTATTAAAGGTGGTTCTTGGATATCTTCGGGTAATCTAGCTATACCTGAATCACGTTATGCTTTCCGAAGACACTTCTATCAACATGCTGGTTTTAGATATATTGAGAGTGAAGAACCTGTAAAAACCTATGATACAATCTATGAAGAAGATCCTGAAGTAGTAGAAGAATGTGAAAGAGCCTGGGGGCAGGAAAGATTTGGAATTAAAAATCTTTCAACCCAATTAATTGATATTGTTTTACCTTATGCGAAAAATCATAAGAAGGCTATGGTAATTGGTTGTGGAGCAGGAAGGACAGTCTTTGAACTTGGCAAAGATTTTGATTTTGTTGAAGGTATTGATTTTTCTGCTAGAACTTTCAAATTAGCTGTGGAAATGCAGGTAAAAGGCTATAACCATTATATCACAATAGATGAAGGTGAAAATACTATCTATAATGAAAAATATTTAAGTAATTATGGCTTAGCTGAAAGTGCTAGTAAAGTTGCTTTCTATCAGGGAGATGCTTCTAACCTTTTAGAAAAATATAATAACTATGACCTCATAATATCAGAAGTTATGTTAAATAAAGCTTATGATCCAAGAAAGTTTCTGGAAATGATTCATACTAGAATCAATAAAGATGGTATCTTGGTAATTGCTCACACTGCAGATTGGTCTTCAGACTTATCTAGTCAAGATAAGTGGTTAGGTGGCTATAGGGGAGAAGATGGTGAGATTGTTGAGTCTCAAACAACAATCGAAAGAATTCTTCAAAAAAAGTTTAATAAAATTGGTTTAACTCAAGATTTACCTTATCTTATTTATAAGAACAGACATCGTATGCTGCTTAAGGTTGCTTCGGTTACTTTATGGCAGATAAGATAGATATAAGGGGGAGTATTTAACTCCCTCTATTTTTTATCTTGAATACGCATATAGTTAAGTAAGATATTACTAATATACATTTAAGCAAAACTGAAATTAAAATAAAAGTATCTCAAGTGCAGAATCTTTTAAAAATAAACTTAACCAATGGTATTATTTCTTTGACAAAAAAGTATGCTAAATTAATTTGGTAAGAAGAAGAAATAAAAAAATAAGGTAAGGATATGAACGAATTTAGAAATAAAAGAAAAGAATTAGAATATCAATTAAGAAGAGAATTCATTATTGAAGTTGCTCAAAAACTATTCTATGAAAAGGGATATGAAAATGTAACTTTGAATGAAGTTGCTAAAAAAGCTGATTACACTAAAGCTACCCTATATTCCTATATAAAGAGTAAAGAAGATTTATATATGGAAGTTTATTGTGTAGGCCTGCAAGAAAGACTAGACTATCTTAAAAAAGAAATGTCTAAGGTTAAAACTGGATTAGCTAAAGTAGAAATGTTTGGTAAAGCCTATTATGAATTCTATAAAAATCATCCTCAAATCCTCTACCATCAACAATATATTGACTACCGACCAATCAATCCTGAAAAGATTGATCCTAACTTAATGGAGAGATTTCAGAAAATTAATGTTGATGGTTATATGATTGTTGTTGAAGCTATTAAGGAAGGAATTGCTGATAATACTATCAAAGAAGATTTAGATCCTAATTATCTCTATTCACAAATTATCTATGCCTTAAGAGCTGTAGCTTCAGCTGCTGTTTACCGCCGAAAAGCTGTCTTGGAAGAAGAAAATACAGAAGAGATTAATAAGAACTGGTATTACTCATTCTTAGACCTTCTAATGAATGCTATTACCAAGAAATAATCTAAGTAATTCATGAAAATAATTCCTAATTTCAAGTTTACTCCGATTTTAGGATGGTCAGTAAGTAGATATGAAACTTTCCGTAACTGTAAGAGGGCTTACTTTTACAGTTACTACGGAAAATTTGATGAGCAAATCCCTAATGATGTCATAACAAGTCTTAAAAAATTAACTTCAATACCCTTAGAAAAAGGAAATATTACCCACGATGTAATTAGGGATATTCTCATTAGATACTCAAAAAACTCCTCAGAAATAGATAGAGTAAAACTCTTTACTTATATTTATAAAATGATAAAATCTTATTGCAAGGGAAAAGTCTTTTCTGAGGTCTATTACCAACAATTACCTAAAGTCGACTTTGAACAATTATTTACTGAAATCAAACAGGCAATAGTTAATTTCTTCAATAGTAATAGGTTTTCTTGGTTGCTAGAGAATGCTTTAGACTCTTCAGCAGACTGGGTAATTGAACCTGGTGGTTTTGGAGAATGTAGATTTAATGACCTTAAAGCTTATTGCAAGGTAGATTTCTTGCTACCAATAAAAAATCAATATTACATATTTGATTGGAAGACAGGAAAATACTCAGCTGAAAGACACAGAAAGCAAATGTTAGCTTACACTCTCTGGACTAGATCTACTTTTGCTATAAATCCTCAAGATATTAACCCAATATTAGCCTTTCTTGACCCCACTTACCAGGAAATAGGAGAAGCTTTTTCTACTAAGGAACTTGATGAATTAAATGATCAAATCTTGCAAGAAAGCCAAGAAATGTATTCCTATTGCTCTAATGTTCAAGACAACATTCCCCTAGCAAAAAATAAGTTTCCCCAAACAAGCAACTATATCATCTGTTCATTCTGTAACTATAGAAAGCTGTGCCATCTCTCTAATCTCTAATATTACCCTCATATTAGATGATATCAAAAAATGTTGGTATTATTTGATTACTTTTTAAAAGATTTATTAATACTATTACACAATAAGTTATTATAAACATAGCTACATCTCGTAAATCTTTATAAAAAACTTTTGGTTTAACACTATATTCTTTAGGCTGTGTGAAAAGTTTGAAATTAGGTAAAAAACGAGGAACACGTTTTAAATAGTTCTGATAATCTTGTCCAAGAATTGATGCCAAATTCCTCTCTTCACCAACAATTACAAAAGGATAATAGATTGCAAAACCGAGAATTATGAAAATTAAAACTGCTAGAGAATGAGAGACAAGACCAATCCCTATTGCCCCTATTAAACTATATAAATAAAGGGGGTTTCTGCTCACTGAGTAAGGACCATCTGTTACTACTTTTTTATTCTTAAAGCCTGATATATAAAAGGCACACCAAATTCTTCCTAATGTTCCAATAGTAACTAAAAATAGGGCTATAACATCAATAATACCTGTTTGAATATTACCCAAAGAATACTTCTGGTTACCAAATATAAAGGCAATAATTACTATAATAGCTAAGAGTCTCGATAATTTTGTTCTTATCTTTTTAATCTTTTGAAATTTATTTTCCATCTTTTTCTCCTAATTTCCCCTTTTTATCAATAATAAAAGAATTGGCAAGAAAAATTTGGAAATAGCAAGATTTTATTTAATACCATATTCTCTTTTTTGCTTATTCCATCCTTAATCCTTCCTTTACAGTCTTTCGATGAAACTGGGACTTTCATCGAAAGACTGTAAAGGAAGAAATAAGCATGCTATAGTTATGAGTAGGGTTTCTGAAAGCTATTTCACTGGTGTAATTTGTTCTTTTACCAAAAATCCTACTAGTCCTTTCGAATAATGAATAATCCCAAATAATGCAATAGATCTTTGAGAATAGCAGAATATTCTTCTGCAAAAGTAACTTCCATAATTTTCCCGAATATATATATTATATGCGTCAGAATTCTGCAAGCTATTTTGCTAAAAGAATCTGCACTCTTCTCTAAAGCTCTATTGCACCATTTGGGATAATCAAAATAATGAAAAAAAATTATAGAAAATTTTCTTCCACAAAACTGAATTTGAACCGAAAACTTCAACTGTTAATAAATATCTTAGGTATAAAAATATTAAACCGTGAATATAATCATTGACACTTATGATATATTGAATATTCTTGTCTTATCGATAAGCTCAAACAAAATATATGAAGGAAAGATTATGCTAAATAGTGTTTTACTGCAAGTAATGACGGATAATCCGAAAATTGATATTAATTTCTTAAGAGAGGTTAACTTAGTTAAAGCTAATGATAAAATTGAAGATATCAGAATATCATCTCTTACGAAATCAACTACTTCATTAATGATTAAGTTTGATTTTATTTTATCAAAGAGTAAACAAAGGAAAGCTTATCTTATAAAAACTAATGATGTACAAAGTGATAACACTTACCACTCTATAGCACTTAATGAATGTCAATTTTATAGTTATATCAATGACCTTAATATAACTGATCTACCAATTGCAAAATGCTATTTCTCTCATATTATGCCAAAAAAGCAAGGTAGAATTTTAATTCTTGATGACCTGTCTCTTGACTATTCATCAACCAAAACAAATCTCTCAGATAAAAATATTTGGTTAACTGCTTCAAGTACTCTAGCTAAATTACATGCAAAATTCTGGAATAAATCCCCAAACTTTTTCAAGAAGAAAAGCAATGATATTGATCAGCAAATTAATAAACATAGAGAAACAATTTCTGAAAGTCTAGATAAATTTATCATCTATATTAAGGGTAAAGTTAGTCCTGAGCTTATAGATATTTACAAGCATGTAGAAAAGGTGTCAAACCAATTGTTTTATGAGAAGTTGATAAGATGTCAAGACAGGGAAAACATTACACTGCAACATGGGGATGCTCATATTTATAACTTTATGTTTTCGAAAAAACACCTACATAGAGCTCTAATAACAGATTTCCAGTTTTGTAATACAGGTATTGCATGTGGGGATTTGGCTCACTTAACAAGAGTAAATTTTGCTGATAAGTTTGATTTAAGTTTTCACCAAGATTTAGTTAAAAATTACTATAATAACCTGTTGGATAATGAGGTAAATAATTATTCTTGGGAAAACTGCTGGTCGGATTATCGTAAGCATGTAGCCTGCATGCTATTGATACCAATGTGGCAATACAGTCTTTTCGCTAGTAAGTTGGAAAATCTACAAGATGACTTAGCGTATTTACTTAAAAACTTTAAACAATTAGAATGTGAAAACTTACAAACAAACACATAAAGGAGATGAATATGAAGAGTAGAGATTTAATCTGCAAAGAATTAAAAGATTTTCTATATGACAAGTCGCAAGTTTTAGCAGTTTGGGAAGGTGGCTCAGTTGCTACTGGTTTTGCTGATGACTATTCTGATTTAGATTTAGTCATCGTTGTAAATGATGATTATGTAAATCAAGCCTTTAAACAAGTTGATGATTTTATAGATTCACACTATAAAACATTAAGAAAATTTAGAGTTCCTGAACCTACTTGGCATGGTTTTTCCCAAACATTCTATAAAGCCCAAGATGTTCCTGAATACTTTTACTTTGACATTTCTGTAATGAAGAAAAGCTTAGAAGATAAATTTCTGGAAACTAGCAGGCATGGCAAGGCTAAGGTATGGTTTGAAAAAGAAAAATTCGTTGAAGAGCAAAGGTCCAAACAAGAAGACATTGATAAGAGGGTTAGTAGACTCTTTAAGATGGCTACTGCAACAGATTTTATTACTATTCTTGAAATAAAAAAAGCAATAAAAAGAAATTTATATACTGAAGCTTTCCCCCTTTACTTCACCTTTATTGTAAGGCATTTAGTTGTCATGCTAAATATCCTTAACAGACCTGAAAAAGTAGATTTCAATCTTCGCTATATTTATCGTGATTACCCGAAAGCTGATTACTTTCTTATCCAAGATGCACTACAAATTTCTAACATAAATGAGTTAAATCTAAAATTTAACCAAGTCTTATCCAAGTATGAAGATTTAAAAAGTAGACTCGCAAAGCAGATAAAACTCTAATAAATAAATAGGGTAGGCAAAATACCTACCCTTTATCTCATTTCACTAATAAATTTAATATTTAATGATCTTTTAAGGGAGACCATTCCTTCCAGACATTTCCTACTAAGGCTGGCCCAGGCTTAAGAATCTTCTTACCTGGCTCCCAACCTGCTGGGCAGACTTCTCCACCTTTAGTCTTTCTTACATGCTGATAGGCCTGAATTTGTCTAATTGTCTCTTCTAATTTTCTTCCAACTGGCGGAGTTAATACTTCCATACCTTGAACTATTCCATCTGGATCAATAATAAATCTTCCTCGAAACTCGACTCCTGCAGCTTGGTCATATACACCATACATGGAACCTACATGACCAGCACCATCTGAAGCCATATGAAAAGGAACATCTCTCTCTGCCATTTTACTTAATTCTTGATCATTCCATACTTTATGAACAAACTGACTATCCACACTCATTGAGATTACTTCTGTATCTAATTCTTGAAGCTTTTCATAATTTGCAGCGACCGCTGAAACTTCGGTTGCTCAGACGAATGTGAAATCACCTGGGTAGAAACATAATACCACCCATTTTCCTTTAAAATCTGATAATTTAACTGATGTAAATCCACCTTTATAATAGGCAGGTGCTTCGAAATCTGGAGCTTTATGCCCAACTCTTACTATATCCATTTTATTCTCCTTTGTGTTGATTTGCTCAGGTTTAACCTGGTCTGATTGTTCAATTTTTGAGATTGGTCTTGCACAACCTACGGCTTTTTCTTCCATTATAAACTCCTTATAGAATAAGTAAAATGAGATAATGATATTATAATCAAAACAAGGAGAAATCAAAATTTTTTTGATTAATTGATAACCAATAATCTCTTATTAATTTATTTTATTGATATGATCTTGTATTTTCCCTAGTAAGTTAATCCTAAGTAATGCAGTAGATCTTTGAGAATATGCAGTCTTCTCTAAAGCTCTACTGCACCATTCTGGTTAATAGATAGTCAAGAATGTTGTTAATGAAGTAGCTTATATAAAAGTACAAATATTACAAATTATGGAACAAGAGATGCATATGTATATTTACAAAGCTTCATGATAAATCAAAATAGGAGGATAATTATGAAACTGTATGTAACGATTATTTTTGTTTTATTGACTAGTCTTTTAATTAGTCACACTGTGTGGGAACAACCTTTAAAAATTAGACAAGCTGGTCAACTAGAGTGGCCTCAATCATCTGTTACAACAGAGGATAATGAAATTATTCATGCTTGGTCTGAACAGCAATCTGGTCAATTAGATCTTTTCGCAATGAAGTATGATAATGTAGGAAACCCTGTCTGGGGTGATGAAGCTATTTTAGTTGCAGAATCTGCTAATAATCAGTATAATTCAAAAGTAATTACTAGTAATGATGGTGGAATTATACTTATCTGGATAGAAAATATAAGTCCATTACAAATCAGGGGTCAAAAGCTCGATGCTGAAGGGAATAGACTTTGGTCTGATCAAGGTATTCTAATTAGTGATTCTTGTAATGAAGATTTTTCTCATTTATTATCACTTTTGCCAAATGAAAATGGTGGAGCTATTGTATCATGGATTCAAGATACTAATCGACAAGCTATAAGTTTAGATGATAATGGTGATAATCAATGGACAGAGGGTGGCATAAATCTTGGACCTGTTTATGAGACTAATCTACTTGAAACTGATGGGTTTGGAGGACTAGTATTTATTTCAATTCTCAATAGCAAACCAGATTCTTTTGATTCTATTAGCATAAAAAGAATAGGGGCTTCAGGTGATCTATTATGGAATGAAAGTGTTGACTTACCAATGCAGGAAGTCTATAGTAGAAGATTACAAATAATTTATGATAATATTGATAGCTATTATCTTATCGCTGGTGATTCTGAAGATAGCTTAGTAGGATTTAACATCAAAAAAGTATCCTTAACAGGCCAAATCAGCCCAAATCATATCTTTTTACCAGTTGCAGATTCAAATTTAGGATTTATCCCAGCATACTACTCAACTAATGGCATTGGAGATTTATTCGTAATAAGCTATTCAAATTTTATTTTGGATGGTGTTGATGATTCTATTCTTGCTTTTAGGATAAATTCAGACTTGAATCATGTTTGGAATGAAAGTGGTATTTCTATAAATAACATAAGTACAATTTATTTTAATTCAATGACTTTACATGCCTTAGATTCAGGAGACTTATTTTTTGTTAATATGGCATCTAGTCAAGATTATCCAGATTTTGAAAATGATGTTAATCTTTATATGATTACTTCAGAGGGAAATCTAGTAAATGATGGAGCTGGCTTGTTAATCAGCCAAAATCAATCTATGCGTTTTTCCCCATTTTTAAACTTTGAAGATGATTTGTTCATTGCTTGGGGGGAAGTTACTGCTGATAATTATGAATTAAAACAAAAAGTTTTAGATAGTAACTTACAGTCATTAACTTCAGAAGAGAATGAATGTGTAAGCCAAATATTAGTAGGTTCAGTATATTATGATAATTACGTGAGCTTTCCTCTTGCAGATTCAGACCAAACACTTGTAATTTGGTTAGATAGTAAGTTAGTTCAATATAATAAAATTAAGTATCAAATTATCAATTCTGATGGTAGTGTAGAGTTTGCTAACAATGGTATAGATATAGCAGACTTTTCACTCAATACTTTTAATCAAAATGATATAGACAGCTTTAAGGCTAGTCAAAATGATGCTGGCCAAATTTGCATAGTCTGGGAATCACAGTTTTTAGAAAATCATATAAAAAGTAGGCTAATTGATACAGATGGTTCTCTTTTAGGTAATGATAGTGGTCAAGATGTACTTGTCTTGAACCCTAATGAATACATAAGTAATATTGAATTAAGTTCATACAATAACGCCTTTTACTTAACCTATATGATAGACGCGAACCCTAATAGAAGTATATATTCAAAAATGTCTAGCAATGGTTATGAATGGGGACAAGCAAACCTAATAGACTCTTATACCGGCTCTCCTCTAAGTATTTTTGAAATAAACAAGACTATCAACAATTACTGTATTGTTAAAAAAAGTAATTTACTATACTATATATATATGCTTGGTGAAGATGGATCTGTCTCTGCATCTAATCACCTTCAAACTGGTTATGATTATAACTTCGATTGTGATTCTAATAATAATCTTTTCTTCACTTGGTATGGAGTTGGAAAAGTATATCTTCAAGCTATTACAGAGTCTGATCAACAATATTGGAATAGCCCAGTTCAAGTTTCCTATGAAGGTCCAGATGATAATGTTCAAGCAAGATTCCCGCAACTTCTTGTAACAGATTCTGGGATTAATGTCTTATGGAGTCAACCTGCTCAAGGACCTAGTATTGAACTCAGAGCTCAGAAAATAGATTACTCAGGTAATAAGCTTTGGCCTCAAGCAGGTAATGTGATTTCTACTATGGATATGGACTTTAATTTGACTCTTATGGAAGAGATAAATGGTGGGTATTTTATCACTGGTTGGAGAGATTATTCTACTATCTCAGACAATTATCAGATAAGTATCATTGATTCTAATGGACAAATTGCTTATAGTGATAATTCATCTGCCTTTACTGGACTCGATAATCACAGCAATACCATAAAGGTTACTAATCTTGTTAATGATGAAATTTTTACAACTTGGGTTTATAGAGGAGGTCTCTACGGACAGAAAGTAGATTTTACTCTTGTAGACAATGATGACAACGATGTTGATATTATTACTAATAATTTACTGTTCAATTATCCTAATCCTTTTAATCCTCAAACAAATATAGCTTTTACTCTTCCTACTTCAGGAAATGTCTCTATTGATATCTATAATTTAAAAGGACAAAAGGTAAAAGAACTTGTAAATGATAATTACAGCTCTGGTAGATATAGTGTTCTATGGGATGGTAAAGATGATAATAATAAACAAGTAGCTTCTGGAGTCTATCTCTATAAAATGAGAAGTGGAAAGTATAGCTCAACCAAAAAAATGATTCTAATGAAATAGTATAATGTGATTTCTTATGCCTACTCTTTAACAGGGTAGGCATTTTTTTTGCTTATTAAGAATGTCTCTCTTCTAAGTTAATTTTTCAGAGACTAATCTATAATTAAAATAAATGTAATTTATTTATTGACATAATTGACATTAAATACAATATGCATATTATTAAAATTAAAGGCCTGTCATCATGAAAGAAATTAAAGAATATTTGAATGAGTTGGATAAAATAAGGATAGAACTTGCTAGTTTACAATATCAGCAAGAAAAGACTTACCAGACTCTTATTGATAGCATAATGATTAATTGTAGAACAGATGTTCATCCTCTTGTTTTAGAACATCTTAATAGAACTAAATGGATTAGAAAGGTAGGTTATTGGGTTCATGATGTAAATAAGAAAATATTTATGGGTACAAGGGAATTGCTACAGTTTATGGGAGCAAACCCTATGCAGGAAACATTTACAGAAGAAGACTTCTTCTCCTTAATCCATAAAGATGATCTTGATAGAATTACTCAAAGTTACTCTCAAGATATATTTGCCCATGCCGATAGAGCTTCAGCTTATAGGATTATTAATCTTAATTCTCAACTGAAATATGTTATCTCACACTTCTCATGTAAGTATGATGAAGATGATAAGCCTAATCAAGTTACAGGAATTCTTTTTGAGATACCTCAAAGTGATACTGAACATTATTATAAACCAGTAGAATCAAATAATGATTTAATTAGATTTAATATGGGGGTTGGTTTCTGGGAGTATAATCCTAACAATAGCCAGGAATACTGGTCGGCTAGTCTCTATGATATTATTGAAACTAGTCCTCAAGAATGCCCTCCTAGTCTAGCATCATTAAAAGGACTAATTTCTGAATCCTATCTCAGCAAATCAATTGATACTATTATTGAAAAAAATAATGCTAATATTGATTATGAACTAGCTTTTATGATAAAAACTTTCAAAGGTAGAGAAAAATATCTTTTTTCTCAAGTGCACCATCTAGTAGATTTTGATGGTAAGTTAGTAAAAAGATATGGTCTGATTTATGATATAACTAAAATGAAAAATTTATTGATTAAATAATATAACTAAAGAAAAATAAAATTTGGTCTGAAGCTTAACTTCTCTAATATATATAACATAAGACCTTTGAGAGGTGATAATGAAGTTATATATATTTATCTTTATTTTTCTGATTATTCTTGGATTGCATAGTGAAGAATATCTTTATGAATATAAAGACTTGCCTGAATTAAGAAGAGCTCATTACAATGTTACTGGTCAAGCAAATCTAGAATATAAAGTTTTAGAATTTATTCTTCCCATAGAAGAAGACCTTGTTTCTGTCGAGATTTATAACCCTAGCTATAAAACTAGTCAAAAACATATTGCCTTGTATCCAGGTGATGCTAGTATAAGTCAGGGCTTTATAGCTAATCAAGTAAATAACCTATCAGCTCAATTTCCCACTTCTACCCAAGTAACCTTTTCTAATTATTTCAAACGAGGTATAAAGATTGCCCTAATTAAAATTCCTCATCAGATTTATAGATATGCAAGCAAAGAACTTGATATTTTAGATGATGGGCTAATAAAAATCACTACTTCAGTTAACAGTCCGAAAGATAGAAACTATGATTTTCTAACTAACGAATCTGATTTTAACAAGATAACAAAAGGTAAAATTTTACCAAAGAGGGTAAAAGAAGCTTATCTTTCCTCTTACTTAAGACCAAGCAGTTCTGTGAGAAACACTTTAAACATTGATCCTGCTGAAATGTTAATTATTTCACCTGCCACTTTACTTGATTCATGGAGCCTTTATGCAGATTATAAAAGTAGTTTAGGAAGAGAAAGTCAAGTAGTTAACATTTCGAATATTATTTCTTCTTATAGCGGACGTGATAATGCTGAGAAATTAAGGAACTTTCTGATTGAAGTTTACAGTGAATGGTCTAGTAATGATATTCCCTTGACCTATGTTATATTAGGAGGAGATTATAATCTAGTTCCTTCTAGGCAATTAAGGATAAGAGCATCCTATAACTCTGCTTGGCATAGTAATAATATCTATTCAGATCTATATTTTTCTGCTTTAGATGGAGATTGGGATAATGATGGTGATAATCTCTTTGGTGAAGGAGATGCTAGCCAGGATGTTCAAGCTACTGGTAGCAATGGGGAAGAGGCAGACCTATACGGAGAAATATATGTTGGCCGTATCCCTGTTGAAAACAGTGATGAGTTGGAAAACTGGATAAACAAACAAACAGATTATGAATCCAATCAAGTTTCTGAGCAATTCTTTGAAAAAGTTCTACTTCTGGGTGAGTATTTAGGTTCCTCTGTATATGGTGGTCCTGCAATGAATGAAGTAGCTAATTATCTTGCTGATTATTCTTTAGAGACTTTATATTCACAAAATGGAACTTTCTCTGAAAGTGGACTAACTAACGCTATCAATAATAACCTTTCTCAGGTTCATCATCTTGGGCATGGTTCAAGTTCAGCAGTTTTTTCAATTGATAATAATGATATTACAAATAACTTTATAAATCAAGATTATCCTTTTATCTATACCCAAGGTTGCCATACAGCTAACTTTAGTGTTAATGATGCTATTGGTGAAAGTTTTATTCTCAATCAGAGAGGAGCTTTTGCTTATATTGGTAATACCTCCTATGGCTTCTATTCAAGCTTTGAAAATCAAGGACCTTCTCAACTATTTCATCGTGAATTTGTAGATGCTTTTACTAATGAAAATCACACTAGTTTAGGGATTATTCACATGGATGGGAAAGAAGACTTAGTTGGAATTACTGATCAAACTGGCACTAGACGTTATGTCTATTTTGATAATGTTCTTTTAGCTGACCCTTCTACTAGCTTAATACAAGATAGTGAAAAAGTAAGAGTTGAGCAAGTATCAGATAATGCTATAAGGCTTTCCTTCTCCTCCACTATGAGTGACCAGGCTTTGAATATAGCTAATTATGGAGTCTATCAAAGAGATAATCCTTCTATAAACTACCCTCTTGAATCTATCTCACAGCTAGCTAATGCCTACTACTTAAATTTCACTAATGATCTTCCAGCTGGTATTCCTCTTAGAATTAGCATTGAAAATATCCCCAACCTCTTGAATCCTACTTTAAAATTAGTTGAACCCTTATATACCATAAAAGAATCTTCTATTATTACACCTACTATCTGGTTAGCCGAAGAATCACCTATTTATGTTTATAAGCATCAGATCATCAATAGTAATCTTACAATTGAAGCAGGAACAGAAGTAAGAATCAATAGTGGGAAAAGCTTTTACATTTACTGGGGGGGTGAAATCAGGGTTGAAGGTGATTCTTTAAACTATGTTACTTTTACTTCTTACTCTGATGATCCCAATCAGGATGATAAATGGACTGATATTACTATCATGATGGACCCTTCACCAAACTCTTATGTGAATTATGCCATGATTAAGAATAGTCAAAGCGGTATTTGGCTGGATTCCTTATCTACAATTTCCTTAAACCATGTTCGCTTTAGGGATAACCAAGACTATGGAATCTATGCTAAGTATTCTAATATTCAAGCGAATTATCTAGAGTTTTCAGCTATGATAAACAGTCAAGCTGGAGCTTTAAGAATTATCGGAGGAAATGCTAATCTTAATCATCTTACCTCGGCTGAGAATGGAGGTTGGGAATTAATCGTAACAGATTCTGCAAATGTGAATATTACTAATAGTATAATCTGGGGACAATCTTTCTTGGATAGTGAATTTATCAGCATAGATTATTCAATCTTACCAACAGTTGAGGCTGGAACTAATAATCTTAGCTTAGATCCATTATTTATTTCTTCTAGTAATTTAAGACTTCAAACTAATTCTCCAGCTATTAATAGTGGAGATTCGAGTGAACTAGATCCTGATGATACTATTACAGATAGAGGTTTTTGGTACTATCATTACCCAAATAGTTTTTCAGCCCAAGTATTAGCTGATTCTTCTCCTAAGCAAATCCAATTCACTAACCTATCATTAGGAGATTATGATTCAATAGAGTGGGATTTTAATAATGATGGACTTTGGGATTCTAGTCAAATCAATCCTCAGCATACCTATCTTACTGAAGGAACTTTTTCTATTAAGATGCGATTAACTAAAGACACATTTCAACAAGATATCTTACTTAGTGATTTAATAGACCAGACCTTTAACCCTTTGCTAATAAACTTCCCGCTTAGTATCTCAAAACAGGCTGATGCTATGCAAGTTACTTGGCAAGAAGTCCCTAACTCAGATTTGTATAAGATAACTTCTACAACAGATATAAATTCTCCCTTTACCCCGTTATTGATCCAAGCAGAAAACACCTTTATCAGACAAGTTGGTCAAAATCCAAGAGAATTTTATCAAGTACAGGCTCTTGAACAAATTATAAATATTGCTGATTAGATTTGGTATTGACAGCTTAACTATTTATGTTTAATTGTCCTTGATTAATAAAATAAGGATGAAACATGAATTATATAATTACTGGAGATACATATAATAGTAAATTTATTGAAGACCTAGCAAAACGTGAAGATATTATAGCTATGACAGGGCAAGAGCTCTTAGCAAGCGATTTATATTTTAATAAAGAAGATAAGGTATATGTTCCTTCTGAAACATCTTTAAGTATTGTTATGGATAGAATGCAAGACCAAGAATATGTTCAAGGAATTAACAAACTCAAGAATAAATATTTCTGTAGACAAGTTATAGCCCCACTTTATCCAGATTTTTACTTTGCTAAGGCCTCTTTAGCTGATATCCCCAATCTTGACTTACAAGGTAAGAAAGTGATTATTAAACCTCTCAAAGGCTTCTTTGGTACTGGAGTTAGACAAGCTGATTCTACTACTGACTTAGTAAAACTTGCCCAAGAAATGGAAGCAGAAGTTAAAGCTTCAGCTAAGTTCTTTCCTGAATCTATCTTGACTCAAAATGAATATATTATTGAAGAGTATATTGAAGGTCAGGAGTTCGCTGTTGATATGTTCTTTGACCAAGAGGGTAATCCTGCTATAATGAATATCTACTTCCATCCTCAACCAGCTGTCTCAGACTACTTTCATCTTTTGTATTACACAAATAAAGGGATATTTGAAGATTACTCAGCTACTTTTATTAACTTCTTTAAAGAATTAAATAAGATTATGCAATTAAAATCATTTCCTATTCATGCTGAATTTAAACTTCAAGCTGGAGTAATGGTGCCTATTGAACTTAATCCTATGAGATACGGTGGCTTTGGTCTGTCTGACTTAACTTATAATAGCTTCCAACTCCAACCAATTACTGCTTACTTTGATAATGTTCACCCAAACTGGTCTGCAATTTGGGATATTAGAAAAGAGAACAACTATGCTTGGATTTTAGCTTATAATGGTAAAGATATTGATATTGAAGAATTTCCCCCTAATCATGATAAGTTCTTAGCTTACCTTGAAGATAATAGCCAGCTAATTGATTATGTTAAGCTAGATCATAAAAGCAACCCTGTTTTTGCTTTAGCTTATGTTTATAATCAAAACTTAAGCAAACTTACACAACTACTTGATACAGAGTTTAATAACTTTTTTGATTAAAGTAGAGTAGATTAGAGACAGGTACCCTGCCTCTACTTTACTTAGAACTCAAGTCTGGTGGAAATTATTAAAGGGGTGGACTTTGTAGTCCACCCCTTTTAAATAGATGCTTGCAAGAGCAAATCTTGCTAGGATTATTTCATAAGGATAGCTTTACTAGTTTTAGTATAATCATCAGTTTCAATTCTGATAAAATAGATACCAGATGATACTGGTCTATTTTGATTATTTCTTCCATTCCATATTGTCTTATGATTTCCTCTAGCTTTATATTCATTTAAGAGGTCTTTAACTAATTGACCTTTAAGGTTATAAATCTTTAGTTTTACATTTGTTCCCTTAGCAATACTATAAGCAATATTGGTTACAGGATTAAATGGATTTGGATAATTGCCATGTAGTTTAGTTACCATATTAACATCATTAATCTCATTATCTGTGCCTGTCATATAATCTACTACTACAATATTAGACAAGTTACTGAGGTCTTCTTGATAGACAGCTCTAAGACGATAAGAGTAGATATCAGCTTTAGGAAGTACATGTGTGTGTGGGCTGTCTGTTACTTGAGCTAATTCTTGCCACTCACCAGTATTAATTTTCTCTTCTAGTATGAAATAGGACAATTCATCGTCTGTATCTTCCTCATAATCCCAGTTGAGACTTAGTATTGAATCTTGGAGAGTATGTGCTAGATTTGCAGGCGAGTTCAAGTAATTCAAACTAAGGTCATGATTAACTAATTGATTAGAGTTAATATTAAACAAAGGAAGAGAAGCATTACGATAACCAGCTAGATTGTAGAGAACTTCATAGGAAGCCAAAGGTAATATTGCTTTATAGTTACCCTCACTTTGAGGTGAGAGAGTGTAGTCAGAAATAGTAATATCTACTAAATTTGCTTGTCCTGACCCACCATTGAGGCTAAGATTACCAGTGAAAACAAATGATTCCTGAACAGCTCCACCAATCACAATATCATCAATAAACCATCCATCTTCAGATACCATGAAGTCAGAGGCAAAGACGAAACCAAACTTAACTGATTGTCCATGTAAATCTTCAGGAAGAAGCATGTTGACTTGTGTCCAAGAATTTATTCCACCAGAAAAACCAGGACCACCTAAAGCAGATACATTCTGAGTAGGGTAACCTGATTGAGGTTGTAAGATAGTAGAATAATTATCACCTTCAACTTGGGCAATAACACGTCCTCCGTCATAGTTTGATTCTATCTCGTAAATATGCCAGAAATTAAAAGTAGTGGCAGGATTTACATCAATGTAGTCTGTCCAAGCTATAGCTGAAATATTATCAGGATAATAAGAATTCAAGCTTGTTGCCAATAGATTATCACCATTATGACCTGAAGTGAAAGTAGATGTTCCTATTTCCCAAGGACTTTGCAATGTTATAGGGGAAACTTGATCTTCAAAATCAATGACCATTTCACTTGTATTTAAGACCATTGTATAATCTTGGTTAAGAATTTCTTGTCCACCCTGACTTGCTATTAAAGAAAATTCAAATATTTCATTTTCGGAAGCATTAGCAGAGATAAGTCCCTTAAAGACAATTTGCTGTAAAGAAGCTGGTCTAAGTCTAATGTCTTCGTATGAAGAATTTAACAGATTGATATTAGGATTAGAGCATTCAATACTTACGTTATCTAAATAACCATCTACCAATCCTGAATTCCTAATATCCCAAGCAATAGAGATTTCTTCTCCAGCTTCAGGTATAAAGTTGTTGTTACCCGTTTCTTGGTAATCATTTATAATCACATTTTCGGAAGTAAAAGTTGCTTTGGAAATAGTTAAATTGATTTCCTTATAGAATCTATAACTATTATCGCCTGCAATTTCCATGTTAAGAGTTATGATTTCACCATTAGACATATCTTCATTTAATTCAAAGGTGAAGTACTCTCTACTATAAACCGCTTGGTCCATTATTAAGTCTTCAAAAAGACTATGATCATTCAATATTGTTACTCTTGGGTCAGAACAAGTAATAGTTGCTGAAGTATTCTCTAGAGGGGTAATAGCAGTATTTAACAGAGCTACTCCCACCCTGATATCTTCACCTACCTGGTAAATATTATCTTCAACTTCTTCAACAATAGTTAAATCATAAATATTGATATTTGGTTCAAGCAGAAGAACAGGCTTAGTAGTTATGAATAAGGCCATACCATCTTCTAATTCATGAGCTCCAGCTGGATAATTTTGATTATAGCTATATTCTAATCCCATTGTTCCACAAGGAGATTCTATACCGATACTGGCATAGTTACCGTGCCATGGAGTATAAGAACCAGGATTTCCATTATCTACATTATTAAAGACTTTATATTGGATTTTTGCAGTTCCTTGATTAAGAGAAGATGCATATCTTTGAGGATTATAGAGAATCAACTGGAAGGTTTCTTCAGCTGGATTATTAGCAGAACCATTAATCATTTCATCCCACTGGATTACAAAATAATCTTCCTGACTATCAAAATAGGTATAGATTCCTGAATTATCATTCATATGCATATCATCCCAGAAAGGAGCTATCATGCCATTTGGACCTAAAGCACCAGGCAGTCTCCAGTTTCTAAATTCACCATTACTATTAGCACCAAAGGAAATAAAACCGTTTGAACAAACTGTTATCTGATTATAAGCTTGACCATAGTAGATAAATTGGAAAGGTAAATCAACTGTATCGGTTGAATTTGAGCCAACACCATCACCTTCACCCTGAGCATCAGGATCATAAATATCTAATTCTGTTCCTGAACCACCATTACTTGGAGCAATTTCAATCCATTCATAGCTAGGACAATCTGGATAATCAAGGTCATTAGAATCATATATTACATAGCCAAACATATCTGGTCCTAAAGGAGAAGTATTTCCATTTTCTCCAAAAGTTATTGGGAACTGTGCTTCTTGATAAAAATTAACCTCGTTATCCAGCTTCAAGATACATTCAGTTGTCATACCAGGGAACATATCAATTGCTGAAGAGATCTGGAAATCTAGTGTTTGACTTTGGTTACTAGCTAAACTTGCTATCATAAGATTTTCTGTAAGAATGTTAAAATGTCCATTATCAATAATGAGTTTAGCAATAACATTTGCAAGATCAATATTAGATTGATTTTCCACAGTCACTGAAATAGTTGCTGTTTGGTCAGCTTGGAGACTAGAACCTAGCATTACCAGGTTTGTGTTGGTAATTACAAGGTTACCATTATTAACCTTAGCTAAAGCATAGAGACGTTGGCTTTGGTCGTTAGCATAATCTAAATCAAGAACAAAAGCAATTTCAGTATCATTTATAATGCTGTTATCGACACTAAAGGTAAAGTTGTTATCAAACAAAGAACTTGCATTAGCTGCTAATGTAGAGATTTCACTAGTTGATTGTCCAAGATTAATCTGGTAATTATTGATAGAAAGACTAGCTTGTACATCATTAATAGCAGTATCAGTTAAGTTCTCTATCATAAAATTAACTTCAATTACTTCACCTGCTTCGATATTTTGATTACCATTTCCTTGGGAAGCTTCTTGATTATCATCGTCTATGATTAGGGAAGTTACTCTCAAATCACTTTGACCTGCAATTTCAATATCTTCTTGATATGGGAAATAGTTGATCTTATCAACAGTTAAAGTATAGGAAGATGCACCTTGCTCTAATTGAAGATTAGCTATACCATCTGAGTTAGTGAAAGTTTTGATGATTTCACCGCTAGGATCTGTTAAGGTAACAACTGCAGATTTTACAGTTTGATTGTTTTGGTTCTTGACAAGCACAATGAGATTATCGTTATCAGGAAAATAGTCAGCTACTTCAACATCGAAACTATTTGCTTGTCCTGTATAAACATCAACACTTGGATCACCAATAAGATTACACCAATGAGTAAACTTCTGGACATCACTCATGTCTGATTCACTATAGACTATGTGAGTTGTTACTTTACCAGTAAGTAAGGCCTGACCCATAGTTCTTTGACCAAGATTATAGATGCCATGGAAGATACCACCTGATAGAGAATTATTAAAAGAAGTATGAGTAAAGGAAGTTGCCATGCCTATAGCAGTAATACCACCCTTAGGAGCAGTTTCAGTTCCTAAATTTACATAGGCTTCTGTTGTTGCAGTACTAGCAAAATTACCTGTAGCACAGGTTATAATTACAGCATGATTAAGTTTGTGTGTGTTAGTTTGACTTCCCCCTGGTGACCAATTACTCATTCCGATATAACCACGATAAACAAAGAAGTCTATACCGTTGTTTATAGCTTGATTCATCTCAGAAACGTTAGGATCATTACCATATACTTCAGTATATTCTTGGTTTGGATTAATCATAGAAGAAATCTGTTTAACAAATTTACAGTGGTTAACAGTAGATTCTCCTGATGGCTCAGTATCAGCAACTAAGAGCATATTATTGAGGTAATCAGTATCATTAGGATTAGTAAATCCTTCATAAGACTTCATTTTCCCTACATATCTACTAAGGTTGGTAGAATTGTTCACAGACATTCTTCCGATAAAGACATCACCAATTAAATCATTACCAGCTAAATGGGTATAAGGATAGTCTCCTTCAGCATTATCAGCATAACTTGCATTATAGGTTGGTATGCCAAAAGTACCACTAACATCACCAACAAGTATAACATAGTCTGGTCTAAATTCTGTACCGTCATATAAATTTTGAATATAATTTTTAATGCCTGAGGAAGTGGATGAACCAATGGTTCCAGTTGATACACTTCTTACATTAAAGCCCTTTTGTCTTTTAATTTCAGTATATTGTCCTAGCTTAAGTTGAAAAATCGGATCATTATTTTCTTTATGAATAAATAAAATATTAGGTGAATAATTTTCATCACCTGTTCGCTGATAATTCAAAACTGTTGCTGCATATAGTTTTTCAAAGGCTGGAGAGGCTGGTCTAACCTCTGTTATTTCATTGAAACCAAGCTCATTTGCATCACTAGAAATTTTTACAATAATCTTGTTATAAACTCTTAAAGTCTTGTTTTCTTCATTATAGGCAAAGGGTAAAATCTGAATAGGTTTAACTCTTAAATCTCTGAGTATGAAATTATCTCCACTTGTTACAGCTTCTTGGGGAAAGAAGTCAGAATAATTTGCCTTCTCTAGAACCCTATTTTCATAAACTAGGCCTTCTTTCTGGCTAGGGAAGATATTATCTAATTTCATTTCTGAAAAATCACTTTCAATAATCTGGCAGGTAACCTTTCCTTGATTAGCTACTGAAATACCTGTAGCAAAAATAGGAAGATAAGGCATGCCAACTTGACTTGTGTAAGCCTGACTTGTTGTTTCAATTATATTAAAAACTTCCTTGCCAGTTTCTACTTTCTTAATAGCGTAATTTGGTAAAACAAACTCAACTACTACTTCTTTCTCATTTTCACTAACTACTCTAAATCCATCACTTACTGCACCATTTTCTAAAGGTGCTGAAAAAAGACTTAATGACACCAAAAGTGCCATTAAGCCTAAAAATAATCCTCTCATCTACTCCATCCTTACATATTTGTTAATTTATCTTTCTATATCAAAAATAACTAAGCCCTCATCTCGTGTTGCTACATAAACTCGGTTATTATTATCAATTTTTACATTATTTGTATATCCTGTAGAAGTTTCTCTTTCTAAGAATTTTATGTTAGTTGGGTCTGTTATATCGAAAACATACAAATTACCACCACCTGATGCTAAAACACAGTAAGAATCATTAACATCTAAATTTTGAGCATAACCAGTAGTGTCATAATTATAGACTTCAACTGGATTGAAGATATCAGAAACATCATAGACATAGAGTCCAGTTTGACGAGTTGCAACATAAGCATAATTATCTTTAATTGTGATTCTAAGAGCTGAACCTGGGGTGTCAAACTCAGTAATAATCTCATGAGATTCTAAATCAGAGATGAATACTCCACGTTGTCCACATGCAACAAACATATAATTATCAGTTTTGTAAGCCCCGTTAGTTTTGGCAGGATAATTAAATTCAAAATCTGTTCCTAAAGTCTCAATTCCACTAGTATAGGTATTCCAACCAACTTCTTTAACCTGATAACCATTAACAAAGAAACCTCTAGCAGTGTATTCTTGGTATGGTGGAAGTGGATTTGGATCTTCATAAGGGAAGAGTTCAATCTGTCTGATAGCAAAAGTTCCACCTGTAACAGAAGAAATAATTTTTAAAGTATCAATTTCATTAATATCTACAATACGATAGGAATCAGCTTCTTTTTCTTCAGTAAAGAGTAAAAAACCTAAATCTTCAACAAGATTTATTCTTCTGTTTCTTCCTAAATTAAGAACTGAATTATCATCACCAACAATTTGTGTGTGCCAGTTTCTTTCAAAAGTATTCTTATCAATAACTGAAAGTCCAGCATCATATTCAGCTACAGCAATGTAACTTTCTGAATAATCAATCCCAATCGCATCACCATTTAGAGGTATGCGGGTTACTTCTTTGAGAACACTTTCAGATGTTTCCGTAGGATCACTAGCCTTAGCACATCCTACTAATACAAGTGTTATTAATATACATAAATAAACAATTCGTCTCAATTAGAGCCTCCAAAATATAATTTTTCTACTAGTATAATTTATGCAATTTGTATTCCATTACTACTAGTAGAGAGAAATTAGAGTAGATCTTTTGTGGAAAATTGCTCAGAGAAGAAAATCAAATTCGATAAGGTTTTGTTTTCTAGCACTACTTGGGATAATGATTCACTGGCAAGATAAACATGAATAATAATACTAATAAATTAACATATGTTCAAAATACATGTGAGAATCATTAATAATACTCCAATTTAAAAGAAATAATAAATTTTTATAATATAGATAAAGCTTTATGTGTTAGACTTTTAGGATAGCTAATCTAAATTTCAAGAAAAAAGAGTGAAAAAAATATTTGTTTATGAACTAATGTTCATTATATTTACTTATCATAAAGAAAGAATAAAGGAGAATAATATGCCAAACGGAGATAAAACAGGTCCTCAAGGAAAAGGACCAAGAACTGGTAGAGGCTTAGGACAGTCTATTGGAAACAAGAGTGGTAGAGACCAAGAAAATGGAAATTCAAGAGGTCAAGCTACTGGTAGAGGTATGGGACAGGGCAGAGGAAATAGAAGGCCCTAACTAATAATATGTGGTAGATTAGGCTAGAAGTTATCCTAGCTGAATCTACTGCACCATTCGGTTTAATAAGATAATCAAAAACAAGTAAAGGAAGTGGAAGATGGACACTTTAAGATTAGCTATTGCAAGTAACGATGGACTAGGTTTGAATAAAGAGCATTTTGGTGATTCTCACTATTATTATATTTATGAAGTTAATGAGAATGACTATAAGTTTATTAAAAGAATTTCTAATCAAGCAAAGAATATTATTGAGGAGAAACATGCAGATCCGCTAAAAGCTGGGGGAGTAACCAAAGTTTTGCAGGAGCATAATATTCAGCTTGTAGGATCTGGAGTATTTGGACCTAACATTAAAAGGATTAACAAGAAGTTTGTTTGTATTCTCTTTGGTAAAGGACAGCTAGAAGACAACTTATCTAAGGTTGTTCTCAACTTTGCAGAAATCAATAAAAAGTGGTTAGAGGGAGAAGATAGACAGCATTTACGCCTTGATTAGTTTTATTATTATAAATAAAGAATATTATAAAAAGGAAATAACAATAATGGAAAAGTATGATGTATTAGTTATTGGAGGTGGACCAGCAGGGGTTACACTAGCCAAATTATTAGGAAAGCAAAAACGGGTAGCTATTATTAGACCAGAGGATTACAGCATGATTTATTGTGCTATGCCTTATGCAGTGGAAGGTATTATTGATATTGAAAAGACTTTTAAGAAAGATTCAATTGTCACAGATGCAGGAGCAGATTTAATAAGATCGTCTGTTAGTAAGGTTGATTTTTCCAAGAAAGAAGTTTATACTGAAGCTGGCGAGATATTCACTTATGATAAACTAGTTATTGCTACAGGGGCTAACCCCTTCATTCCCAATATTCCAGGGGCTGATTTAGAGGGAATTACAGGTTTCAAAACTGAAAAAAATATGCGTCTCATAATGGATAATATTAATCAGGGTTTGGAAAGAGCAGTAGTTATAGGTGCTGGAGCAATTGGTATAGAATTAGCCTTGTCTTTGAATCAGAAGGGCTTGACGGTTGATTTAGTTGATATGGCTACAACATTACTTCCAAATTTATTGGATCCTGAGATGTCTGAATTAATTTATGAAGAAGTAATTAGACAGGGGATAAATGTTCATCTTCAAGCAAGAGTAGAAGAACTAAAAGGGAAACAATATGTCCAGCAAGTGCATCTAAATAATGGGCAAATCATTCATTTTGATTCTATTGAAGATTGTAATATCACCAATAAAGAAGAGTTTAAAGGAATGGTAATCTTTGCTACAGGTATGAAGGCACATGTTGATTTATTTGCAGAAACTAGCTTAGAAGTAGGCAAGGATGGAATAATTGTTAATGATAAGATGGAAACAAACATAGAAGATGTATATGCAGTAGGTGACTGCACTGAGTTTTATAGTGGAATTACAGCAAGAAGGGTTTCTGGTAAATTAGCAACTAATGCAGTCCCAATGGCTAAGGTCTTAGGATTTAATTTATTAGGGCAGTCAAGAAGCTACAGTGGTTTCTACAATGGAGCTGCAACCAAAGCTGGCAAATATTTCGTAGGGGGAACTGGCTTGTCTGAAAGGATTGCGAAAGATGCAGGTTATGATATAGTAACTGCCTATAGCGAAGTAACATCTAAGTTTCCTATAATGCCTGGTGCTAAGAAAATTCATCTTAAACTGATAGTGGAGAAAGCAAGTAAAAGACTTTTAGGTGCCCAGCTTCTAGCTGAAGAACCAGTAACAGATAAAATTGATACTCTAACCTTAGCTATTCAAAACAAATTTACAGTTGAGCAACTAAGCCAGCTAAGTTATTCTTCTCAACCATACCAAAGCTATTATCCAGCTGCCAACTTGCTAGTTTTAGCTGCTGAAGAAGCGCTTAAACCCAAATAATGCAGTAGACCTTTGTGAATAGCACTATATTCTTCTGCAAAAGTAACTTCCATAATTTCTCCGAATATATAAATTATATGCGTCAAAATTCTGTAAGCTATTTTGCTAGAATAATCTGCACTCTTCACTAAAGCTCTACTACACTATCTGGGTTAAAAAAATATCATAGAAATTCTTTACATCTCAGATAAATAATCCCAAAGAATGCAGTAGTTTTTTGCCAATAATGCTAAATTCTACTGCATCATTAGGGATGAAAACCTGAACTATAAGATTTCAAGTAAGATCTTAAGTTCAGGTTTCTTTCTACTTGTAATATAGACTATTTGAGCTTTCCCTTTATTTTGTCTAGGGAAAGATTGTATTTAGCAAAATGCTTACTTAAATCATTAACAATATTTTCAGTTATACTTGGATTATAGAAATTTGCAGTACCTATGGCAACTAAAGAAGCACCAGCATAGATAAATTCTAAGACATCAAGATAAGTTTCTGCTCCACCCATAGCAAGTATAGGAATATCTACAGCTTGGGCTACCCTATAGACATTTGCAAGGGCCACAGGTTTAATAGCAGAACCTGAATAACCACATAATCTTCTCTTTATTCTGGATTTACCAGTCATTGGATCAATAGCCATTCCTAAGAGAGTATTAATCAAAGCTAAAGAATCTGCTCCACCTTCCTTAGCTGCTTGAGCTATCTCTAATATATTAGTAACGTTAGGTGTTAACTTAATAATCAATTCTTTATCTGTTAGCTTTCTTAGTTTTGCGGTCAAGTCTTTAACAACTTTTGCATCAACCCCAAAGGCTATTCCTTCATTTTCTACATTAGGACAAGAAACATTGACTTCATAACCAGCAATTGATTTGACACTTTCTAACCTGCTAAGAACTTGGACAAACTCCTCTTGAGTAGAACCTGAAAAAGAGACTATTAAGGGAGTATCATATTTATCATAATAAGGAATAGTCTCAGTGATAAATTTCTCAACACCAGGGTTTTGCAGTCCAATTGAGTTTAATAATCCCCACTCAGTTTCATATAGTCGGGGAGAAGGATTACCAGCTTTTCTTTCCTTGGTAATAGTCTTAGTAACAATTGCTCCTAGCTTATTGAAATCAACATAGTCACTCATTTCCTGACCAAAGGTGCCTGACGCAGTTGTTATAGGATTCCTAAACTCTAACTTATTAAGCTTAGTCTTTAGATTCATTAGTCTTGCTCCCATACTATCTCTTGTGCATTAAAAACAGGTCCATCTTTACAAACTCTTTTATACAAAGGTTGAGAATCAGCAGATACCACTTCTACAGCACAACCATAGCAAACTCCAATCCCACAAGCCATATACTCTTCCAAGGATACTTCTAAGGGAATAGAATAATCATTGAGAATTTTAGCAACTGCCTTGAGCATAGGGTTTGGACCACAACTATAAGCTATGTCAAATTTCTGATTCTTAAGTATATCAACTAAATCTGAAGTAACTAATCCCTTTTCTCCCACAGAACCATCTTCAGTGTAGGGATGGTCACAAGGGAAAATATCAGACTCGCATCTTCCACCATGAATCCATGTAACTTGGCAATTAATCAGTTTATCTTTTAAAAACCGGAGGGGAGGATAACCAACTCCTCCGGAGATTAGTAGGACTGTTTTGTTTTTTGCAAGGGTAAAAGTATTTCCAAGTGGACCTAGTATGTCTAGTTCCATGTTTGCTTTAGCTTGAGCTAAGATTCTTGTTCCTTGACCTAAAATCTTGATAAAGAGGGTAAAAGAAGTTTCATCAGCTTGATAGACGCTGATAGGAATACCTAGTCTTTGTCCAGGAACTTCCTGAGCCAGCTTTACTGTTACAAACTGACCTGGTTGAAAGTCTGCCTCTATCCCTTCTTTACTAAATTTTAAGAGGTAATAATCTTTATTTAATCTTGTGTTTTCTAATAATCTAACTTTCATCTGAATTAATCCTATCCCTAATTAAACTAATTACTAGCATCTGCTTGCCAGGTAATTCTGCCTTCACAGATAGTATATTCAATTTTTCCTTTAAGTGTTTGATTTATATAAGGGGTGTTGATAGACTTAGAAAGCATGTTATCGTTAGTAAATGAAATATCAGCATCTAAATCAATAATATTTAAATCAGCTAAATAGCCTTCTTGGATTTTTCCAGTTTTGATTCCTAAGAATTGAGCTGGTTTCTCGCTCATTGCTTTTACAAGACAAGGTAAATCAAGAACTTCTTCTTTAAGTAAGAAGGTATTTAAAGAAGCAAATGCAGTCTCAAAACCATTAATTCCAAATGGTGCAATATTATACTCTCTTTCTTTTTCGTAGTCTGAATGAGGAGCATGATCTGTTGCTATATAATCTATAGTTCCATCTTTCAAACCTGCAATACAAGCTAGTCTGTCTGCTTCTCTTCTGAGAGGTGGTTTAACTTTAGTGTTTGTATCAAAACCATAGACAGCATCTTCGTTCATAGTTAAATGATGAGGGGTAACTTCACAAGTAATAGCAACTCCATCCGCCTTAGCTTTTCTGACTAACTCAATACCTTTAGAGGTTGAAATATGAGCAATGTGTAATCTAACTCCAATACTTTCTGCTAACATAATATCACGAGCAATAATGATTTCTTCTGCTAAACCAGGAATACCACCAAGTCCTAGCTGACTTGATATCTTACCTGCATTAACTAAACCAGAACCTGCTAAATTATAATCTTCAGCATGAACAATTACTGGTAGGTCAAAATTGTAAGCATATTTCATACAATTTTGAGCAAGTTTAGCATTTTGTACACATCCTCCATCATCAGAAACAGCTACTATTCCACCTTCTTTCATTATTGCATATTCAGAGATTTCTTTGCCTTCTGAACCCTTAGTCATTGCTCCAATTACTTTAACTTTACACTTTCCTAAATCAGCTGCTTTCCTTTGGATATATTCAACAGTAGCAATATTATCAACAACAGGATAGGTATTTGGCATAGCACAGATAGTTGTGAAACCACCTTTGGCTGCAGCTGCTGTACCTGTTACTATATCTTCTTTATGAGTCTGACCAGGATCTCTAAGATGAGCATGTAAATCGATAAATCCTGGAAGTAGAACCTTATTTTCAGCATCAATAATCTTGTCTGCTGGCTCTTGGATTACATCTGCAATTTGGATAATTTCTTTATCTTCAATTAAAATATCTTTTTGTACAAGTTGACCATCAATAAAAGCTTTTCCATTAGTAATTAATATTCGCATGTTTCCTCCTATGCCTGTCCACCTAAGATTAAGAAAAGAAGTGCCATTCTTACAGCAACACCATTTGTAACTTGGTCAAGAATTACAGATTGTTTTGAATCAGCAATTTCAGGTAATATTTCAATACCTCTATTCATAGGACCTGGATGCATAACTAAAGCATCTGGTTTAGCCCATTTAAGAGTTTGTTTTGATAATGAATAATATTTAGTATATTCTTCTAAACTTGGGAAAAGTCCGTCTTTTTGCCTTTCTAATTGCATTCTAAGACCCATTACAGCATCAGCACCAGTAAGAGCTTTTTTTAAATCATACTCAACATTACAACCGTAAATCTCTTCCATTTTTCCTGGCATAAGAGTCCTAGGAGCACATACTGTTACTTCTGCACCTAACTTTTTCATACCGATTAGATTAGATCTCACAACTCTACTGTGGGCAATATCACCTACGATAGTAACTTTCATTCCATCTAGACTTCCTCTTTTCTCCCAGATTGAATAAATATCTAAGAGTGCTTGTGTGGGATGTGCATGACGACCATCTCCGCCATTAAGAACAGGTTTGCCAGTGTACTTATGAACCATTTGTGGTGAACCAGGATAAGAATGTCTTATGATATAAGCATCTATTCCCATGGCATCAAGAGTTAAAACTGTATCTTGTAAGCTTTCACCTTTGGATAGGGAAGAGGTGTTAGCAGAAAAAGAAACTACATCTGCACTTAATCTGTGGGCTGCTAGTTCAAAAGACATTAAGGTTCTTGTAGAGTTTTCAAAGAAAAGTGTACATACAGTTTTTCCACGAAGGGTTGGGATTTTTTTATATGAACGAGAGTTAATCTCTTTCATAGCCTTGGTACTTTCCAAAATTTGGAGAATTTCTTCAGCACTATAATCATCTAAATCGAACATGTTACGGTTAACAAAATTAAACTCGTTTTGCATAGGTACTCCTGTGATTTAATAGTGAAAAAGGGGAACAGTTGTCTTGTAATGGTTTTTTAGCAAGAGCTTGGTTAAAATTTAGGTCTTTAACTAATTTCATTTGTTCTCCTTTCTGCCTCTCAGGGCAAGATTAAAGGTTTTTATTTACTAATAAAATTCAGTGGTAAGATTTGTCAAATAAAATATTTAGATTTTATCCTTAGGCTTGGTTAAGAGGGAAATCTTGATCTTGCTAGAATCTGCACTACTTGAGCAAAAAAAGCATCTTCCTCTCTAAAGCTCTATTGCACCATTGGGTTAAACCCCAATCATACATTAGGGTTAGAGCTAAGAAAGGAAAATGCTTACTCTCCATAAGAAACTTTTATTATAGAATGAAATACATTCTTTTAAGTTAGTTGTCTAAAATAATCTGATATTAATTATTGAGCGTAGAAGTAAACTGCACCTTGGTTTTTCCCATCGTTAATTTCAGAGAAAAAGTTTTCATCCATTTCAATACTTAAATCTTTGGCATCAGCATATTGGGCAGTAATTTTCACCTTATTATCGTCGCCAACTCTAAATTTAGCATAGTTATAGATATAGCCACCATAGTTAATTAGCTTACTTTGAGAAAAAACAACAAAAGCAGTAGGGTTACCGATTGACATTGGGGCAAAGTATTCCCAAACATCTACACCCATTCCACCAATAGCATTTGGGGCAGTTTTTTCTTCATTAGCTGAGATTAGTTTGCACTTACCATATTCAGCCACAACTCTTACATTTCTACCAGCTTTTAGGGCATCCATGAGTTCATCAAAGTTTTTTAACTGAGATGGTTTTGCTATAAGAGCAAGAGATACAATCATTAAGACAGTAATTAATATAATCTTCTTCATCATATTCCTCCAGAATTTTACTCAAATAATGCATTAGATCTTTGAGAATAGCAGAATCTTCTTTTGCAAAAGTAAGATGCATAATTTTTCCACATATATATAATGACCATAAATTATGTAAGCTATTATTTTAACCCAAATAATGCAGTAGACCTTTGTGAACAGCACTATATTCTTCTGCAAAAGTAAGATCCATAATTTCTCCGAATATATAAAATATATGCGTCAAAATTCTGTAAGCTATTTTGCTAGAATAATCTGCACTCTTCACTAAAGCTCTACTACACTATCTGGGTTTAAAAGATACTACACTCTTCTCTAAAGCTCTACTGCACCATTTAAGTTTATATGAAAGAAAGATATATTAACAGTGTTAATCTGTCAATAATTTTCTACTCTCATCAAGATTTAACCAGACTAATTCCTAAATAAATAGCTTCCTTCTTGATAATCAACAGTGATTTGATTATTGTGGGTAATCTGACCTGCAATCAGCTTACTAGCCAGCCTGTTCTCAATCTCACGTTGAATAACTCTTTTTAGAGGTCTAGCCCCAAATTGAGGGTCATAACCCTCATCTGCAATCTTGTCAATTAAGGCTGGAGTGAAGTCTAGTACCACTCTTTGATCTAAGAGTCTCTTCTTAAGATGCTTAAGATTTAATTCAACTATTTGCTTGATTTCTTCTCTATTTAGTTTTTGGAAGACAATTATTTCATCAAGTCTATTGATAAATTCAGGTTTAAAGTATTGATGAAGCAGAGGGAAAAGCTTATCTTTAAGGGAATCACTATCACTATTTTGGTCATCATATATCATCTGAGCTCCAATATTGGAAGTGAGAATGATTATTGAGTTTTTAAAGTCAATAGTTCTACCTTGCCCATCTGTAAGTCTTCCATCATCAAATATCTGCAAGAGAATATTAAAGACATCTGGGTGTGCTTTTTCTATTTCATCGAATAAGATAACAGAGTAAGGTCTTCTTCTGACAGCTTCAGTCAGGTAGCCACCCTGATCATAGCCTACATAACCAGGAGGTGCACCGATTAAGCGAGCAACAGAATGTTTTTCCATATATTCAGACATATCAACTCTAATAATGGCTCGATCTGTATCAAATAGGAAGTCTGCTAAGCTCTTAGCAAGTTCAGTTTTACCAACACCAGTAGGTCCTAAGAAGAGGAAGGTACCTATAGGTTTATTTTGGTCTGCAATACCAGATCTGGAACGTCTGATAGCGTTAGATAGAGCAGAAATACCTTCTTTTTGCCCAATAACCCTCTGTGATAGGATATCTTCCATTTTAATAAGCTTGGACATCTCATTTGTGAGAAGTTTTGTTACAGGAATATTTGTCCATTTTGCTACAATTTCAGCAATAATTTCTTCATCAACATTTTCTTTGAGAATTCTCTCTTCAGGTGGAATAGCTAGGAGTTTTTGTTTGTTGTTTTCCAGCTCTGTTTGCTTTTTAGGTAAGCTACCATATTTTAACTCAGCAGCTTTATTTAAGTCACCATTTCGTTCAGCTTTCTCTATGTCACTCTTAAGTTGGTCAAGTTCTTCAGAAGCTGTATTTAGACTATTCAAGAGCTCTTTTTCATAAGACCACTTTGCCTTGAGGTTATTTTGGCTATCTTTTAGGTTAGAAATCTCAACATCTATCTTGTGCTTTCTCTCTTTGGAGAGTTCATCCTTATCTTTTTTCATGGATAGTTTTTCAATTTCCAGCTGTTTAATTTTTCTTGCTAGTTCATCTAGTTCAGTAGGCATAGAATCAATTTCCATTTTAAGTTGGGCACAAGCTTCATCAACTAAATCAATAGCCTTGTCTGGTAAAAATCTATCAGTAATATATCTATTAGAAAGATAGGCTGCAGACACTAAGGCACCATCAGTAATTTGGACTCCATGGTGGATTTCATACTTATCTTTAATACCTCTAAGAATTGAAATAGTGTCAGTTTCTGAAGGTTCCTTAACCATAACTGGTTGGAATCTTCTTTCCAAAGCTGGATCTTTTTCTATGTATTTTCTATACTCATTAAGAGTTGTAGCTCCAACGCAATGAAGTGATCCTCTGGCTAAAGCTGGTTTTAGCATATTGGAAGCATCCATAGAACCTTCTGAAGCTCCAGCTCCCACAACTGTATGGATTTCATCTATAAAGAGAATTAGCTTTCCCTCATTACTCTCCACTTCCTTTAAGACAGCTTTAAGTCTATCCTCAAATTCACCTCGGTATTTAGCACCTGCAATTAATGAGGCCATGTCTAGTTCTAAAATCTCTTTATTTTTGAGATTTTCAGGAATATCACTATCAATTATTCTTTTAGCTAATCCTTCAATAATAGCTGTTTTACCTACACCTGGTTCGCCAATAAGAACAGGATTGTTTTTTCTTCTTCGGGAGAGAATTTGAATAACTCTTCTAATTTCTTCATCTCTACCGATAACAGGGTCTAGTTTTCCATTTTTAGCTAATTTGGTTAGATTACGAGTATATTTTTCTAAGGCTTGATATTTTACTTCTGGGTTTTCATCAGTAACTCTTTGATTGCCTCTAACCTCTTTTAAAGCTAGCATAACACTATCATAACTTATGCCATATCTCTTGAAAAGGGCTTGCAGTTTCTTGCTTTTAATAATTAAAGCTAGGAATAAATGTTCTACAGAAACGAAGTCATCTTGAAGTTTTTTTGCTTGTTTTTCAGCTTCTAAGAAGACCTCACTTAGTTCTTTAGATATATAATTTTGATTTTGTCCTTGAACCTTAGGTAACTTATTAAGCTGATCATCAGCATCTCTGATGAAGTCTCTAAGTTCTACATTGATTTTCTGTAGCAAGGGTATTATTAGAGATTCTTCAGTTTTCAAGAGAGAATTTAGTAGATGTATTTCATTTATTTCTTGGTGGGAATATTCATTAGCTAATCCAGAGAGATTATTAACGACTTCCCTTGATTTAATAGTATATTTTTCAAAATTCATATTTTCCTCCTACAATGAATTATAGGTATAAAATAACTGAGAAGAGTAATATGTCAAATTATTTTTTAGCAGACTACTTGATTGTTTGCTAAATATTATTCAACCATCAAGTCATTCTTCCTAATAGCTTATCCTGAAAGAAGTAAAAATATTGCCCTTCTTTAAGTTTTCTGGTCATTTTATCAGGATTGCTTTTAGTTAAGATTGCCTCTTTAGTCGGACGATGGAGATTCTCTCCGAACCAAGCTGTAAGCTTGTTACTCTAAACAACAATCAATCAAATCAATAAGGCGGAGAGAGTACACAATCCCCTTTCAGCTCTTTATCTACAACAAATACAAATATTCCTAACACAGAGTTCACAGAGGTTAAGAGGAGTTTCACAGAGTTTTAAGAACTAAACTCTAATCTAAAAAACGCGACCCAATCCCATAACCGCTTGTCACCTGCGTAAACGCAGACTGGAATCCCACGCCCCAAAAAGGGGTATAATTTTAGCAAAGTAGGGATTTGGCAGTTTGGATGTTACTGTCAGAAAGAAAGAAAAAAAGAAGAAGACGGCCTTCTGTTATCCCTCAGACAAGAGAAATCGGCCCTAATCTCTCTCTTTCCATCCCTAATCCTTCCTTTACAGTCTTTCGATGAAACTGGGACTTTCATCGAAAGACTGTAAAGGAAGGATGAAGGATGATAAGGGTATTGATAAGACTGATCTTCCTCAATCCTAGGTAAGGGACTTCGGACAAAAAAATAATAATTTCGCCCTTCCAGGCTTAAGATAAAGCTTTGACTAACATGTACAGGGTCTAACTAAAGGCTCTTGTTCAAGTCTGGTGGTAAATAAGAGACTTTCATTATAGCATATTGCTTGAATAATAGAAAGTTACAAGTAAGAATATACTGTTAAGAGTATGTTTTGTTTGATGATAAGTACTAAATCCTGAAGGGATAAGTCTTAAATCCTCAAAGGGGATAAATAGTTTAGCCTAGGGTAAATTCCTGAAGGGAATGCAACCCTGGGTACTGGTGATAAAAAACAAAGCCTAACCCTGAAAGGGTTAAATAACATCATATATACCATAGACTTATACAATAATATATTATTTATCATTTTATTAAACCCTTACAGGGTAACATCTTTGGGCTAGCCATCATTACCCAGGGTTGCGATACTTTCAGCATCTTACCCTGGGCTAAATTATTTTATCCCTTTCAGGGATTTTTGATGAATTAATATAGTAATGAAATATTCTCATTTTCCTATATTATTCCCACCAGACTTGAACTTGAGCCTAACTAAATCTGCCTATTAACCAAGATAGTGTAGTAGATCTTTAGTGAATAGTTTGGATAAAGATATAGAGACTTTACCCCGAATAGTGTTATTCACAGAGGTCTAATGTATTATCCCAAATAATGCAGTAGACCTTTGTGAATAGCACTATATTCTTCTGCAAAAGTAGCTTCCATAATTTCTCCGAATATATAAAATATATGCGTCAAAATTCTGTAAGCTATTTTGCTAGAATAATCTGCACTCTTCACTAAAGCTCTACTACACTATCTGGGATTATTAGGATTTAATAAGATTTCTAAATTACCTAGATCTACCTTAGTGTCTGAGACAATTCATGAATGGTGTGTTTATCAATAGCCTGCTATTGGGCAGCCATTAGTTATCTATTAGTTTTAGATGCAATAGACACAAGATAGACCAGTTATAGATGAACAATTTACATAAGAATATCTTGCAGAGAGTTTTTCTTACTTTTTACGGTAATAGCGGTCTCTTTCTGAATAAATACAACCACAATATTGCTGTCTATACATACCTTCAGCTTTAGAAAGTTCGATACCTTCTTTCCAATATTCTCTAAAATCTTGATAGAAGAATTCAACCCCATATTCTTTAGCAAGAGACTGAGCAATTTCAATCATCAGTTTATGGTTTTGATGTTTAGAGTAGAGTAGGGTAGAAGTAAAGGCATCAAATTTGCCTTTTTTGGCTACAATAGCAGTGTATTTAAGTCTTTCATAGTAGCATGATATACATCTTTTATTTTCTTTAAAGACAGAGTTTTGAATGAATCTATCTAAGTCATACTCATCTTTTTCAATATAAGGAATCTGGTTTTTTTCAATAAAATCTCTGAGGGTATCACGTCTTTTAACATACTCGGTATAGGGATGGATATTGTGGTTAAACCAGAAGGCTGTAATATCATGGTCAGCTTTTAAGTGGGTATAGGGAGCAATGAAGCAAGGGCCACAACAAACATGGATTAGTATTTTCATTTTACCTCATTTAAATACTTTAATACTTTTTTCTATTTGATCTTTGAGTAAAAGGTCATAGTGTTTTTCTAAGGCTTTAATAACATTTTCTTCCAATCTATATTCAGGGAAGATATCTGCTAGTTTCTCAACCTTATCTCTAAAGTCTTCTCTAATATTTTTCTCTTCATAAGGGCAGACATAGTCTAGTTTGGTAAGCCCCTTCCTGTAGAATTGTTTTTGTATCCAGCTTTCTTCAACAAATATCAGAGGTCTAATGACAGCTAAGTCTAACTTATGGTAGTTTAAAATTGGAGGGAATGATTCTATGTTTTGGTGAAGAAGTAAGTTCATAAAGAAGGTATCAATAGCATCATCAGCATGGTGTCCATAGGCAATTTTTCTAATTCCCCGTCGATTTATTTCTTCCCACATGGCTTGTCTTTTTATTCTTGCACAGGAGTAACATATATGGGGATAATTGACAACTTTTTCCATATTAATTTTAAGGACAACTAATTCAATATCTAACATGTCACAGAGGTCTTGTATAGCTTTAGTATCGTAGTCTGAAGTTCTTACATGCAGTCCTATTAAGTCAAAATTAAGATAGGAATACTTGCTAATATACCATAATAAGTAAAGGAGACAAGCACTATCTTTACCACCAGATAGAGCAACTGCTACTTTTTCATTATCAGCAATCAGTTGATACTTTCTGATTGTCCGAATAATTCTACTAACAACCCGTTTAATTGATTTGTCGAAACTTAAATTATCTTGCATTTTTTCATGAGTTAAGAAAAGCGGTAGAATAAGACTACCGCTTTCTATAAGTTAAAATATTAGTTGGTAGGTATCCGAAGCAATTTGTAATTCTTCGTTTGTTGGCATTACTAGAATAGTAACAGGGGAGTATGGTTCTGAGATAATACCAGCTTTTCCGCCTACTTCTTTATTCTTTTTAGTATCAATATGAACACCAATATTTTGCATTCTCTTACAGATTCTTTCTCGCATTTTGACACCATATTGGCCAACACCACCAGTGAAAACAAGGATATCAACTTTGACTAAGTTAGCTGAATATGAACCAATATACTTTCTCACTCTGTAAGCATAAGCATCTAAGGCTTCAATTGCTCTTTCATCTCCTGCTTCTGCAGCAGCCTCAATATCTCTTAAAT
This sequence comes from Cloacimonadales bacterium (SeqCode), assembly GCA_963663475.2. Lineage (GTDB taxonomy): Bacteria > Cloacimonadota > Cloacimonadia > Cloacimonadales > JAFGVF01 > JAEKNW01. The sequence goes on from CAXXJV010000001.1 coordinate 1,624,723, forward strand.
CATTGGAAATACCTGTCATACCTAGTAATCCACTTTTCTTATTAAGAATATTATTAAGGTCTTGGCTACTATAACCTCTTTCCATTAAGAAGAAGACTATTGAAGGATCAATATCACCAGATCTTGTCCCCATTAGTAAGCCAGCTAGAGGGGTAAATCCCATAGAAGTATCTACTGATTCTCCATTCATAATTGAAGTAATTGAAGCTCCATTACCTAGGTGGCAAGTGATAATATTTGTGTTTACTGCATTTCTCTTACACATTTCTAAGGCTTTAAGGGCTACATAACGGTGACTAGTCCCGTGGAAACCATAACGTCTTATTTTAAATTTATCATAGAACTCATGAGGAATGCCATATAGGTAGGCAGCTGGAGGTAAAGTCTGGTGGAAAGCAGTATCAAAAACAGCTACTTGCTTAACATTTTCTAGTAATTTTGCACTCTCTTTAATTCCTGTAAGATTGGCAGGATTATGGAGAGGTGCTAGCTCAGAGTTCTTTTCGATAGACTCAATAACTTTATCATCTATGATTACGGAAGCAGAATAGTCTTCACCACCATGTACTACTCGATGACCGACACCTTCAATCTCAGAGATGTCTTTTAGAATACCTAGTTTTTCATCAGTTAAAGCATAGGCAACTAACTCCATTGCAGCTTGATGATCTTTAATAGCGGTTACTAAATCATAAGTACCCTTACTACTCTCTTGACAGATATGTCCTTCTTCTTCTCCAATTCTTTCAACAAGGCCTTTACCAAGACTTTCTTGGCTAGGCATGAGATAGACTTCATATTTCAACGAAGAGCTTCCACAGTTGATGACAAGTATCTTTTTTGTGTTATCCATTTAGAACTCCTAAGATATTTATTATTATTTTAGGAAAAGTATTTTTTTCAGGGTAGAAGTGTCAACCGTTTTATATCTTACAAAATAGATTCCTGAGGCAAGGTCATTTCTATTCCTTTGAAAGATTGGTATTTGAATAACATTACTGTCTGTACTTTTTATTAGGCCATTAGCAGAATATACCTTCTGTCCTTTAATATTATAGACACTTATTTGATAATCATCACCAATCTTACCCTGGTGTTCTAAGGATAAAGGATTATTTCGGATAGGATTAGGATAGATTCTTATATGGTTTGCTAAGGCAGGAACATCTTCTTGATTACTAACATTTTGGTCAGAATGACTTAATCTCATGTCATCGAGGAAAATGCCAAGTTCTGGATCTTGAAGATAGTTATTAGTGACACTTGAATCTTCTAGATAAGTGAAGCTAAATCTGAGAGTAAATTGACTTCCCAACTCTGGTTTATCAAGTAGAAGATCCCCTAGAGTTAATGAATATTCAGCCCAATCAGAAAAAATAAAATCTTCTGGATCTCTAGTATTACTTCCTAATGCACCACCTGAACCTAAGAAGATAATTCTTTCTTCTATTTCATCTGTAAGAACATAGATAGAAAAGCCATCTTGCCCATACATAGGCATTTTGTACTTATATTTAAAAGAGATGTTTATATCATCAGTGTAGGTGAGAAGTGGTAAGTCTAAATCATATCTACCGTAATCACTTGGATAACAGGTTAGAGAGTAATCACCAGAATAAGCTTGGTCATTTGTTCTTTGCCAAGCAGATTCTTGGAACCAAAGAGGACTACTTTCAAAGTTGTCATATAGTGATTGCTGTCCAACTGAAAAATGGTGATTATAAGTAACTTGCTGATTATCCCAGTAATCATTCTCAAGAGTTAATACAATATCCATCGAAGCAATATCAAGATTTTCAACTAGAGTAAGATCAGAACCCAAGTCTGCTTCTTGTCCAGGTTCAAGTGTATATCTCATAGGTAAGACAACTCCTATATTCAAGTTGTCAGATAGATACTCTACTTCAGTTATATCAAGAGTATAATTTGAGGTGTTTTTTACCTGAAAAGAAAAAACATTATAATCATTATAAACAAGCGGGTAAGGTGAAAGACTGAAATCTGTCATAATTATCTCAGGTTTTGCTAAATCAACATTAATAAATTTTCTATCAAGAACTTCATTACTAGTATTAGAATAGAGCTCTAAAGTAATGGTTTCACTGTTAGGCTGGTCAATTTCAATATTAATCCAATTTGACTCAAGACCAGCAGTTAGATTACCAGAACTTTGGCCTAGGATAGTATCATTTTCTTTTACTCTTAGGTCCCAGGCTAAATCAATATCAAGAGCATTTCTAATTTTGCAACTGACCATTCTATTAGTATTGGGAGTAATAGGTCCTTGTGCTTGAAAATCACTTATTATACTGGCATAAGTTGTCTCTAAAAGAAGCTCTTGCATCTTGAAGCCAGGCTTGTAGAGTGAAATTAATCCTCCTGGTTCAGACATAAATGTTGCTATTCCGTTAGCATCTGTCCAAACATAAGTATTTTCATTAACAGTAATAACAACATTTTCCAGTGGTTCTTGATTATAAGATAGGAAAGCGGTATAGTTATCTCCCTCAGAGTAATAATCTATCTGAAATTCTTTAGGTTCATCTATGAAGAGCTGATAATAGCTGTCTCCTAAGGTATTAAGTTGATAGGAACACCATTTATAGACAGATGTGCCAGTTTGATAAGGTATGAAGGGTATTTTTTGCAACTGATTAACTAGAGCGATGTTTCTTTCTTCTGCTTGGAAAAGGAGGCGACTAAACTCTTTTTGATAGAATTCGGAGAAACCAAAACCATCTGCTGAAGGAGCCCCCCAGCCATAACGTGAATTTCCTACAAAAGCTGTAATTCCATGTTCAGGAACTCTTACTAACTTCTCGGCTATAGCATCAAATTCTAAAGCTGCAGCCCAACAACCAATTGAATACATGACTCCAGCATAATCATTTTCCATATTATTAACAAAAGAGTCATTGATTGTTCCATCTCCTAAAGCTATAACATGCCAAAAGCAGTGGCCAGTATGCTGTATTATATTAGGATTTCTATTAAAGTTAAGTTGAGCATTAGCTACTGTATTTTCCTCTTCATTGATTATTACATTATTAATGAAGTCTGGGTAATACATATCTTCGATATATTCTTGGACGTAAACAGAATTAGATTCATCCCATAAATTTTGTGATAAACCAAGTCCTTGAGAATAGTCTTGCTGATAACCTAATTCATAAGCAATAAGCTTACTAACCATAGCCTGAACTTGGGAAATGTTATTCATAGCAGGAAGTCTTCCAATGATTAATTCTGGGAAATTATCAACTTGATCATCATCTTCTCCATAAAGATTATTTTGATTAGCGTTCCAATCTCCATTGAGGTTAGCATAATAGATATCACCTGGAATATGGTTTTCATCTTCTAAACCAAAATTACAATCAAAAGCCCACAATCTTCTCTCTGGTATATGGTTAGTATCTCCAGCTAAAGTAACATAATCAATCGGGTTCTCTTGGTATTCAGCAACAAGGTAATTTCTAATTTTCTCAGCATTATCTTGTCCTGTATAATTAGCATAAATATATTCACAGCTAGTAGTCAAGACTTCTAGACCTTGCTTCTTTCTATGCTGAATAAGTGGTTGATAAGCAGATTCAAAAACCTGAGGATAGATTAACAAGTATCTTTCTTGACCTGCTTGTCTATTATAAGGTAAATTTAAGCTTTTATGAAATTCTCTAGTAATCCGAGAATCAGGCATCTTTTTAGCGTATGGGTTAGGGGAAAGACTAATATCTACTGTGAAGCTTTCAGCTTGGAGAAGCTGATTATTTTGGCTATCATAGCCACTGGCATAAAGAGCTATATAAGCAATATTCTTACTACCTGACATATTAGAACCAACATTATAAAGCCATTCTTTAGGGAAATCAGGGCCATTATACACTTGTGGTTTAGTAACTATATTTTCTGTTTGACTGAGGATTACTTGCTGTGGTTGCTTGAGTAGGGCTTGCGATAGACTAATATTCTTTATAGAATTAGCTTTGATAGAAACTGATTCTACTTTAGTAAATTCTGGTATTTCAAAATAATGGGTAAGAATAGGTATAGCAGGATCATTCTGATTGCCTGAATAATAACTCCTTTCTTGTAAAATCCTAACACCTTCTGCAGTACTTTGCATGCTAATATCTGGATTATCAATTGTAAAAGTCAGACTTGTAGCTGCTAAGGAGCTCAGAGCAACAAGAACTAATAATAAAATACTAATGTTTTTTTTCATTATTCCCTCTTTAAGGTTAAATCCAAACAAGGCAGTAGATCATTTCCTATAGCTTTATATTCTTCCTTAGGTTGGTAGAGTTTGCTACTTTCTCATTTAGACTAAAGATTAAAATTCTTCATAGATACTAAAGAAATAGGTAGGCTTACCAAATTTATCAAGATCAGTATCCCAGGCAAAATCGAATTTTAAGACAAGGTAGCCTAGACTAAATCTAGGACCAAAACCTACGCCCATTTTTATATCTTTTAGCTTATTATCTTCAACAGCATCAAAGCTATAATTTCCACGGTCATAATCATTTTCACCCCAGATAACACCTAGGTCAGTGAAAACTGCTCCTCTTACATTACCAAAGATTATTGGAAGTGGGAAGGCAACATCTATATAATCTAAGAAAGGAAATCTTAGCTCAAGACTAGTAAGCAGTTTGTTCTTTCTACCTGGCTCATCATCGTAATAGCCTCTAACTCCATTATAAGAATCTAATTCAAACTCATATGCTCCTTTTCCTCTAGAAAAACCACCTAAAAGTCTGCCAGCAATAGCATAACGCTTGTTAAAGAACTTATAAGCACGAAGGTCAAAATAATTAGTAATGTTTTCTTCTTCTTTACTACCAATATCAGCCTGTAAGGTATAAATACCCCTCCAACCCATCAAAGGACCAGTTGGACCATAAAGAGAGTTGTCATGAACTATTGAAAGGGTAGGACGGTAGATATTATAATCTTCTTTGACAAAGGAAGATGAAATCTCTGTACCAGCACTTTGCCAATTCTCTTCAAAATCATAAGATACATCCCAATCTGATTTATACCTAAAAACTAAATTGGTAAGCTCTATTCTCCAAAACTTATTGATAGGGTAGTTAGTCATCAGACTTAGTCCCATTTGTTGTTCGTTTTCTCTATAAAAGATATTCTCATAAACTGAGTTTCTGTAGATTGACTGAGAATTTAAGTAATGAACCCCAATACCAAAGTCAAGTCTATAAGGTAGGTAGAGGTAGCGGAGAGATAAACTAGAATCATCAAGTTTACCAGCCAAACCTAAGTTAATACCTAAACCATGATTACCCATTAAGTCACTTAAACTAGCTTGCACAAAGCCTACAGCTCCATCAGAAGATGAATAACCAGCCCCACCCCAGATATTATCAAGTCTGAACTTGACTCTATAATCCTGAATAGTAGGTGTGACTCTTAAGGAGTCTGGCACATCATCAATCTGAAAGTTATTCATAAACACAAGGCTATCAGGTTTTTCTACACTTCTATTTTTATTAAAATCAACTATTGTACCTTTAAAGTTTCTCAAATCAACCGCTACTTTCTCAAAATCTCTCTTTGTTTTACCAATTTGTAGGTACCTAGCTTCATTAAAGAAAAGTCTTCTATCATTGTTAAAGGCTACAGAACTAGGAGGGGGATAGGCTTCAAAGCTAAGATCATCAAGGGGGAAATCACAATAATAGAGGTCCCAACCCCTGTCATGATAATTAGAATACAACAACTTAGATTTATTAAAGCTTAAATCATAGTCTAAAACACCTGAAATAACCTTGGTAACTCTAGCTTTTTGATGATTAACTAGGTCTAGTAGGTAAATATTTGAGAGGTTTTCATCACTAATAACTAGGAGACTATCATGGCTAGTACCAACCCATTGGGCTTGCTTATAGTTATCTTGTCCATAAGTAACTTGTTCAAAACTATTACTTAAAATATCATAAATATAGATGTGGTTGGTAAGTCCTGAAAAGTAACCATCTCGCAAGCGAGGATTAACAACTCGTTCAGAAGTAAATACTATCTTGGTACCATCATAAGAAAAATTAGCTTGTCTATTGAAATAAATATCATCAGTAATTTTCTTAAGTTCTTTACTGGTAAGGTCATAAATATAAAGGTCTGTTTGGAAGTTAGTGGCAGCTGAGAAGACAATTTTATCAGCTTGATTTGAGATATCAATTTCAAAGATAGATTCAATATCAGGGAAGTAGATTTGATCGATAAGATGCCCATTAATATCCATGAAATAAATCTTATCATTTTTAGCAGTTTTAGCTACAAAGGCAAACTTTTTACCATCTGGAAACAAAGAAAGATTGTTCTTATCATAGTTAAAGCCTTCAAATTTACCACTTGCTTCTCCAGTAAATATTTTTTTGTTGTTTTTTTCAGGTTCATAGAAGGTACCTAGCCAAACAGATTGACGCCAGTTCCTATCAGTAAAATAGATATAGTGAGAACCATCAGGACTAATCTTACCACCATAATTACGAGAACCACCATCTTTCTCATGGTCTGTTAGTCTTTCACTTACTTCATAAGGCATCTTTAAATCAAGCAAGTAGGGGAGATACTTACGTTTTAAGTAATTTTTCCAGCTTAATTCTAAGTTATGGAAAGTCATACCAAATAAATTTTGAGCAACTTCGTCAGCATTTCCTTGATTTCTGAAAGCGTAAAAGAGTTCCATTACTTTATCTCTGCCATATTCACTATTGATAAAGTTCAAAAATGATTCACCTTGCCTATAAGCAAAATAACCACCTACTTGTTCAAGAGGTTGAAGTTTATCATTGAGGACTAAATCAAGAATAAACATGTCATTATATTTTTCTTGTCCTACTAAGGAGAGAAATTCAGGGAGTCCTTCAGTAAACCAGAAAGGTAATCTACTATTAGTTGAGCCATAGGAACCTTTGAGAATAGTCTGATTATCAAGAGCATTAATATAGGCATGGGTAAGCTCATGAGTAAGAACATCCTCTAAGTCTTTGTAGGAACCATTAAAGGGGATAACTACTCTATTTTTATAGCTTTCTGTGAAACCACCAACCCCTTCTGATAAAAGCTGGGTGATAACATTAGTTGTCATGAAATCTTGTTGAGAAGGATAGACTATTAAAGGTATTCTACCTCTAAGAGGGATATTAAAATCTTCACGGAGATAATAATAAGTATCTTCAGCTAAGACACTGACTAGTTTTCCAAATTCATCACTAGCTTTAGGGAAATAGACATCAAAGTGGATAGTATTTATTTCAGACCATTCTTCTTTAACATCTTGAATCTTATTTCTTCCGAAGTATTGGCCATTAAGGATAAGTATATTAAGTAAAATTAGGACAATAAATAGATACTTTTTCAATGTTATCTCCTTAGAAAATCTTTAGATCAATATATCTCTTAGGGTTATCTTTTATATCTTGTAGCAAGCTATCAGCCTGGTCAATTGTTTTGTTAAGTTTATCATAAAGTTCTTTTTCTTCGAGTAGTTTCTTAAGCGTGTTGTCAGAGTCTTGGTACTTATCAACAATATTATTCAATCTTGAGACAAAGCCCTTAAGCTCATTGAGATTGCTGTCAAGATTCTGGATAGTCTTAGGAATATTTACCAGACTAGAGTCTATATTACTTTTATTTTTGCTAAGTAAATCAGCGAGAATTTTTGTTGATTTATTTAGATTATCAGAGATTTCTGCAATATCATTTCTATTCTCAGAAATTATTAAATTTATTTGATTAATGGCCTTGTCAGAATTATGCAACAAGCTTCTAGTAGAATCAATGATATCTAAGTTATTATTAATATTATTGATGAAGATACTTAAATCACTAATAAGAATCTTAGCTTCATTGATCATGCCATAGATTGAATTTCCAGCTTTACCAGTTTGTATCTTAGAGTAATCAAGTTTATTAGGAGAAGAACCTGGGATTATTTCAATATGGTGACCTCCCATTAAAGAGCTTTCGGAGGCAATAAAATATGTATCCTCAGCTAGCTGGAAATCAGGTACTTGAATAATAGCTTTCACAAGAACACCATCTTCTAAAAGAGATATATCACTGGTTTTACCTATTGCAATACCATTAAGCTTAACTTTATCACCAGGATCAATCCCATCTGTTGAAGGGAATTTAATAGTTAATTGAACTCTATTTCCAGCATAATAAATATCTTTGAGAAAGATGATTCCCATAAAGAGAATAACAAGACCAGCGAGAAAGAATAATCCAACTTTTATTTCAATACTTCTTCTGTTTTTATAGTAATTACTCATATATTTTATCCTAAGTTTTTAATTTCTTTTTTTCAGCTGCAGGGAAGAGAACATTATTTAAGATAAGTCTATACCCTTGTGAGTTTTTATGAAGATCCAAGACTGTTTCAGGATCTCCAATGAGATGGCGATAATCCTCAGGATCATGTCCCCCGTAAAAGGTGAAAGTTCCTTTACCAAGATTTCCATGAATATATTTTGTTTCTTCTGAATTGGGAATATCTCCTAAGATAATGACGCTTTTTTTAATAAAGTCCTTTTTAAAGGAGGTGGTCATGCCCAAGAAACCATCTATAATTGAGGAATGATTTTGGGTTAGCATTGTAGGAACTGGATCAAATTTGGCAGAAAAATCAAAAAGTTGAAAATAATCTGCTTCAGCTCCTCTAATTGCAGCATAATCTGAACCATCAATATTAGAATACTCGTAGATCATAGGGTTTTCTTCAATCTTAAAATTCTCAAAAGCAAAGGTATGATTGAAGTCCATTTGAGAACGATAATTAGGGTCAATACCATCTCCATCAAACTCTTTTGGTACTATATCAAGTCCACCAGCTGCTAAAGCAATATCAATTGTATCAGTAGCCCCGCACATGGCAAACAGGAAACCACCATCAACTACAAAAGCTCTAATCTTCTCTGCTACTGCATGTTTTAGTTTCCACACTTTTGTGAAACCTAGTTTACTAGCCATTTCTTCATTTATTCTAACCTCTTCTTGGTACCAATCAGCAAACCTATAAGATGAATAAAACTTGCCAAACTGACCTGTAAAATCTTCATGGTGGAGATGAACCCAATCGTAATCATCAAGTCCCTTAGTTATTACCTCTTCATCCCATAAAGTATCATAGTCTATACCTGCATATGTTAGGGCTAAAGTAACAGCATCATCCCATGGGACTTTATTAGGGGGTGTATAAACAGCTATTTTAGGCTCTACTTCTAGCAGAATAATATCCATATTCTCTTCATTAATTGTGGCATAAATAGCTGCAACATCATTAGCTGAAATATTCTCAAAAGAGACACCTGAGATATTGAGGTCATTGATAATAGCTTGACTATCAGAGCAGAGGAAAGAACCTCCTCTATAGTTGAGTAACCATTTGGCTGTAACCTGATTCTGAAGTGATCTAAAGACTACTCCATAAGCCTTTAAGTGGTTATTCTGACTATTATCCATGGGAATTAAAATTTCACTATTTATGATTAAAATACTAGTAAGAATAACTAGCATAAAAAATATCTTTTTCATTAGTCCTCCATAAGTTCTGAGATAATATAATTAGAGATAAACCTGCTCTTATCAGTCAAGTATATTTTCTCATCATTTTGTTTTATTAAGTTCTGACTACTAAAAAGTTCTAGAATAGCCTTCTTCTCTTTTACCATATCATAAGCATATATTTCTTTAAGTTTACTAAGAGAAAGGCCTTGATTAAGTCTGAGTTGCAGCATGATATATTCATTAAGCTTATCATGTCTCGATAAGAATTCTTGCTCAGGAAAGAGGATTTCTTTCCTAATAGACTGCTCCCACTCATTAAAACTACTATTATTATAACGGATTTTATCTATTGTGCCATAGGCACCTGCTCCTAAACCTAAATAATCTTTTTGCTGCCAATAGGCTAAATTATGTTGAGACTGATATCTGCCTTTGCTAAAATTAGAAATTTCATATTGAGTAAACCCCGCTTCCTTTAGTCTGGTGCAGATTAATAAATACATATCAGCTACTAATTCATCTTCAGGAATTAAAGATCTGTCTGGATAGAGAGGAGCATCAGAATCTAAGGATAAGCAATAGATAGAAATATGATTTAATTCTAGTTCTATAAATTTATCAATATCTCTTTCAACATCAGAAATCTTCTGTTTAGGAAGACCATATATTAAATCTCCAGAAATATTAGTAAAATTAGAATAACGTAAATTTTGCAATGTAGTTTTTACTTGCTTTGCCTTATGCTTCCTGCCTAAGTAGTCTAAAAATCTATCATCTAAGGATTGGATTCCTAAAGAAAGCCTGTTTATCTGAGTCTTAGCTAAATTATCAATATACTTGGGGGTAAGGGTTATTGGATTGCATTCAAGACTTATCTCACAAGTAAGTTTATTGCCATGTAATAGCTGGATAATTTCTTCTATCTGATTGGGAGTTAGTAAGGAAGGACTACCTCCACCCAAATAAATTGTTTGAGGAAGCAGGTCATATAGATTATTTACCAGGCCTATCTCCTGCCTTAAAATCTCTAAATAGTCTTTTTGCTTTGCTAGAGAGAAATTTTGTGTATAGAAAGAGCAATAACCACATCTACTAGTGCAGAAGGGGTAATGGATATATATATGATTTATAGTCTGCTTCACTATTTAACTAACTTAAATATTCTTTCCCAGCGAATTTTACCTGACCTGTTAACTGCATCGCGTCCTTGCATTCTATCAACAGAAGATTCATCTCTTGAGAAGAAGATTATACTTGGAGTTCCGCTAATATTATCACGTGAGAGAAAGCCCCAGTATCTTCCATCATAACTATTGTTTCTGTTATCTCCCATGACAAAATAATGCTCTTCAGGTACTACTACCGGACCAAAATTATCTGGAGTACCCATAGCTTGATTATCCCATGTTATCTGATAAGGTTGGTGTTGGCTAGTATTATATTGTCTGAGATAAGGTAACATTCTCTTGTCAGGACCAAGTAAATTTGCATCACTTAAGTCTTCATTCAAACCATTAAAATTAAAATAAATATATTGGGCTACAGCTTCAGGAGTATTTGATCCAAAATCTCTCATAAACTTACTTCTGTTATTGTTATAAAGGTCTGTAAAAATATTTAGTAGTTTAGAGTAATTAAAATAAGTCTTATATACTCCATGGAAATTACCTAAATTTTGACCATTAACAATAATTTCCCTATTTACTACTTGAACAGTATCACCTGGTTCACCTATAACTCTTTTAACAACATTTTTCGGAGCGTAATAGGTTATTCCAAACCAAGTCCAAGCATGAATATCAAAAAATTTAGCAGTGTTAATGAATAAAGGTGGATATAATTTCTTATAATGACCTGTATATTTAGCAAAAGGATTTAAAGAATTTTGAGGATCACTTAAGTCAAAATCATTGGGATTATCTGGGTCGGTTGGCATTCTAAAAGTAACAATCTCACCTTGCTTAGGGTCTGTGAAATGATATTTCATTTTATTAGCGACTAAGTAATCGCCAACTAAAAGCGTGTTTTCCATTGAACCAGAGGGGATTTTGAAGTTTTGAAAGGTGAAATTACGGATTATCATGGCTACAACCAAGGCATAGAGAATGGCTTCTACCCAGTCTTGAACAAAAGGCTTTTTCTTCTTTGCTAAATGCTTTCTATCGTTATTTATCTTATTTTTCATAGTTTATAGACCTTTATTTTAGCTTTATTCAACACAAATACTTAAGTCTTCTCAGTGTGGTTTAAGACCCTATATCATGGTTAAATTTATTTTAGATTAATCTTTTTCATAGACTGCGTCAATGTCAATATAAAAATTTATCAAGCCATAAAGTTACGTAATAAATTAATTGATGGCAGGCCATTCTTTCTTCATGAGCAAGTGGAAGCATCACTACTTCCACTTGCTAGTAAAAATTCTCTTATTCTCTTGTTTCCCTGTTAAGGTAAGTACTTACCACATCTGACTTCTAGTTCTTTATAAGCTAGATGTAGATCAAGTTGAGCATCAATGAAGTCAGAATAAGCTTTTTGCCATTTAGTTTGGGCATTTAGTAAATTAGTAAGCTCAGTCATACCCACTTGGTAGTTATCTGTTTCTAGGAGAAGGTATTCATCAGCTTGCTTGAGAGCAGATTGGGCTAAGGTTAATTTAGCTATTTTGTTATCAACATTAGTTAATGATTGATTAATCTGGAGAATCATCAGTTGACTAGTATTTTCAAGATTAAAGCCTGCTTCTTTATACTTAGCTTTTGCCTCATTCACTTTATAGATACTTTCTCCCCATTGGAAGATAGGAAAAGATAGTTGAGCCATAGCATTAGCAGAGAAGTCATCATGATTTTGATCATTTAATTGATAACTCAAATAATTATATGAAGCTAGAAGGCCAATTTGAGGAAGAAAATCAGACCGTTTAAGTTTGATATTTTGTTTAGCGACTTCTTCTTGAATTTTTAACATTTGATAGTCATATCTGTGGAGATAATCTTCTTGAGAAAAATCATGAAAGTCTATTACACTTAGCAAGTTAGAAAGGGTATCTTGGGGAATTATCAGACTATTTAGGGGAAGACCAGTTTTTTGGGCTAGAGCCATAGAGGCTAAGTTAAGTCCATTTTCTGCTTCCTTATCGAGGAGAGCGACCTCATTATATTTAACTCTTGCTTGCAAAACTTGGTTTTTGTTAACCATACCAACCTCGTAAGAATTTTCCACCTTAAGCAAGATATTATTAACAAGTTGAAGATATTTCTCAGTAAGTTGCTTTTTTTGATTGAGAGAAACTAGACGCCAGTAGTCTTTTTCAGTTTCAAATAGAAGATTTTCTTTAATAAGTTTGAGATTCAGTTGGCTAGCTTCATATCCTAGAGAAGCCATTTTATAGGCCGAAGTAACTTTACCACCTGTATAGATGGCTTGTTTTAAAGAAAGTGCTGAAGTGAAGCCACTTTTGGGGAGGACTTCTAGATCTTTATCAGGGAAAAGGGCATATTGGTTAAAGATAGGATTGCCATCCTCACCATATACAGGTTGATTAGTGAGGGGATTGATGTAAAGATTAGGGTCAAGTTGACCAGACTCAGGATTGAAGTTGTAGGTAGGAAGATAGCCTCCTTCCAGAGTCATTTTAGTAGATTCTGATCTAAGCAGGTAATTTGCTGAGAGGTCAAATTTAGGTAGATAATTAGTGAAAAGAGATGACTTTTTGTTCTTTGAACCAGTCACCATTTCTTCACTTTTCTTGATTAGTTTATTGTTTTGCAGGGCAAGATCTTGAGCTTGCTGGAGGGATAAAGTCAAGCTAGCAGACTTCTCACTAGATATTTCTATTGGGGAAATAGCAGAAGCACTTAAGCAAGTAAGACTTACTAATAGGGCACAGATAAAGGCTAGTTTTAATTTGTTATTTATCTTAGACATATTATTCTCCTGTATAGTCATGTAAAGGTTTGATGTTAAAGAAAAGTGAGTAGAGTAGGGGTAAGAGAATCAAGGTTACTAAGGTACCTATAAGGAGTCCACACATGATAGTAACAGCTAAAGAACCAAACATAGGGTCTGAAACTAAGGGAATCATACCTAGAATAGTTGTAAGTGAGGCCATCATAACAGGTCTGAATCTTGCTATAGCAGAATCAAAAACTGCCTTAAAAGGGTTTTTACCTGATTTAATATCAAAATCAATTGAGTCTATTAGGACCACACCATTTTTGATAAGCATACCTGATAAACCAATAACTCCAACTATAGCCACAAAACCAAATTCTTTGCCAGTAAGGATCAAGCCAGGGATAACACCAATCATGGCAAAGGGGAGACATAATAGTATAGTAAACATCTTAGCATAGCTATTAAAGAGAGCGATTAGGATTAAGATAATAAGTACAAAAGCAACTGGGGTAAACATAATAATATATTTCATTGCACTTTTTTGATCATACTGTTCACCATACCATTCCAGAGAATAGCCTCTAGGAAGTTGCATAGCTTCAATCTTAGCTTTCACATCAGAAAAGAGAATATCAGCATTATAGCCAGGAGCAGGGTCACATTGAGCCATAATAGCTCGACTACCGTTATGTCTGCGGATTACTTCTTGGAAAGACTTTACTTCAATATCATTGGAAACAGAGCTAAGTGGGGAAGAGCTAAGAATAGATTCTTTTATTTCATCTAATGATTTTACTCCAGCTGCCATAAGTTTTAAATCGTTTTTACTAATATCTAAATTTGGCATGATACTCCAGACAGGGACATCTTTTAAATCACGAATTCTATTACCGTCAGCTTCCACAGACTTAACAATAATGGGCAGTTGTTTGTTTCCTTCATAATAGGTACTTACAGGAGCACCATCAGTAGCCATCAAGAGAGAAGTAGCAACTTCAGTCCTATCAATTCCTACTCTTCTACCCTTACTTTGCTGATAATCAACAGCTAAAAGTTTACCTTGGTCTTCCCAGTCATCGGTCACACTCATTGCATAAGGTGATTGACGCATAATATCTTTAGCTTGATCTGCTAGGTCTTTCAAAACTGCAACATCGTTTCCTTTGAAGAGGGCTTCAACAGAGTAATGACTATTAACAATTAAATTATATAATCTAACCCTTGCTTTAGCTTCAGGATACTGTTTTATTAAGTGGGTCTGAATTTTATCTTTCAGAGAAATCATTGTTTCATAGTCTTTAAAATCAACAATTAACTCCCCATAACTTTTTGAGTTTTCAGAAATAGTTCTAACTAAATTATAACGTGTTGGTGTGCCTCCTAAACTCATTGTTATATTTGATACACCATCTAAGCTTTGGAGATATTGGCTAATTTCTTTCAAATCAGACTCTACTCTTTGGATTTTTCTTGTTTCAGGTAGCTTATATTCAATATAAACTTGGTTATAGGTGAAGTCTGGGAAAAAGGCCTTTCTGATATATCTGAAAGAAAATAGAGAAATAATTAATAAAACTAGGGCAATTGCTATGCTAGCTGAGCGAAGTCTAAAAGCTCTATTGAGTAAAACTTTAAATATTTTATAAAAGAAGGAATTATTTTCTTTTTTACTATTTCCATGCTTATCTTTTTTTCTAGGGTAGAGAACTCTCTCAGCTCCTAAAGGTATTTGAGTTAGAGCAAATATCCAGCTAAAGAGGAGGGTAACAGCAAGTACAATAAAGAGGTCACGAGTATAAGTTCCAGCAGTATCAGGAGAGAAGAATATTGGCAGGAAGGAGATTATTGCTATCATTGTAGCACCTAGAAGGGGGAGGGCTGTCTTTTTTGCTGTTGAACGAAGAGCTTCTTTCCTGTCCACCCCTTTATTTAAATCCACTAAAATACCATCTACAACGACAATAGCATTATCTACTAGCATACCCATTGCTACAATAATGGAAGCAAGAGAAACACGTTGGAGTGTTCCTCCTAAGATAAAAAGAACAACAAAAGATGATAAGATAGTATAGATTAGTCCTTTACCTATCAAAATACCACTCTTGAAACCCATAGTGAAGAGTAATACAATAATAACAATAAGAATAGATTGAATTAGGTTAGACATGAATTGCCAAATAGCAGTATTAACTTTTTCAGGTTGATAAAAAACTTTATGGAAATCTATTCCTATAGGTAATTCTTGTTTAGTAATGGCTAGTTGCTCTTCCACCCTTTTACCTAACTCAACAATATTATCCCCAGCTTCCATAGAAATGGAAATACCAATTGACTCTTTATCGTTATAGAGCATCTTCTTACTAATAGGAGTCTTGATTCTTTTTTCTACACTAGCGATGTCTTTTAATAAAAGCATGTCTTGCTCATGACCTTTTATTACTAGATTTTCTATATCTTCTAAAGACTCAAAACTATTAGCAACTTCTAATCTAATTCTACTATCTTGATTTTCAAAGTAACCAGCATAGACAACTTTATCTTGGGCTTGAACAGTTAAAAGAATTTCAGCAGGTAAGACACCTAAGTTTGCCATTTTAGCTGGATGCATCTCTACATAAACTGCATAGTCTTGTTTGCCATTAAGCTGAACTCTCCTGACACCTTCTACCGTTAAGAGGTCTCGTTTAATTCTCTCAGCAAAGTCTTGCATCTCATCATAAGAATAACCATCAGCTGTCATTGCATAAAAAATACCATAGATATCACCAAAGTCATCTATAACAACAGGGGTATATGCTTGGGCAGGTAAAGATAATTTAGCTCTCTCTACCTTTCTTCTAAGTATATCCCACATCTGTTCTACTTCAGCATCCTTGACTGTTGTCTCTAAACTAATCTGAATTTCTGAATAGTTAGCTAAAGAACGGGAAGTAACCTTTTCTAGTTGACCCATAGTTTTAATTTCATCTTCTAAAACCTTGGTAACCTCAAGTTCAACTTGATTAGGATTAGCTCCTGGATAATAGGTAGCTACAACAGCCTTCTTTACTTTTATCTCAGGGTCTTCTAACTTACTGATAAAATGAAAGCTGACAATACCACCTAAAGAGAGAATTAAGATGAGGAAATAGACTATTCGCTTATTGTTAAAAGCAAAATCTGTTAGGCTCATAGTAAGCCTCCATAGTTACTAGGAGATGGTTCTTTAACAGGGATAACTTCTTGCTTGTCCATTAATTCATGAACACCTGCTTTAATGACTTTATCTCCTGCTTGTAAGCCATCACTAATCATGACAAGTCCACTATCATCTATACCAACAATCTTGATTATTCTTTTATTTACTATATATTTGCCTTGCTTATCTTGAGTGCACAACCAAACATATGATTCATCCTTTGTTTGGATAATTGATTCCATTGGTACCTTGATAACTCTTTGATCTTCACTTGTTTCTAACTCATATGTTATCTCAACTTCACAATCCATTCCTACTGCCATATCTGTATTATATTTTTGGCTATCTTTAACTTTGAAATAAACTCTATAAAGAGAATTTAAATTTGATTTATGTTTTATATTAACTAACTCTAGAGGAATCTTACTCTGAGGTATTGATTCTAAAGTAACATTAAAAGAAGAAAACTTATCTCTATTAACATAGACAATGGCTGGAATATCACATTGAACTTGCAAGTTCTTATCACTAATCATGGATATTAGTGGTAAACCTGCTTTAACTATTTCACCTTGCTCAAAGAAGATATCTTGGATAAAACCACTGTATGGGGCTAGCAATTCAACATCATTGAGGGAATTCTGCATGCTTTGATATTTAGCTGTGATTTGACTTAGCCCTGATACCGCTTTCTCATAATCATTTGCTGAAACATTGCCTTTTTTGTAGAGACTTTCAATTCTTTGAACCTCATTAGAAATTTGGTCATATTGAGCCTTCACTGCAGAATATTGTAATTGATAATCCCTATCATCAAGTTTTGCCAAAAGCTGGCCTTCCTCAACATACTGGCCTTCCTCAACAAATACTGCTTCTATTGGTCCTGCTAATCTAAAAGACAAGTTGGCTTTTTTACCTTCTACAAGAGTTCCTGCAAAAGCTCTGACCTCTGTTCTGGTAATATCCTCTATCTCATATAATTTTACTAATTTGCTTTTTACTTGATTAATCCTTACTTCTTCTTTACAAGCAAGCACTGATAGGAAAACTATCAACATTGTTATTGTTTTAAGTATATTTTTCATCTTACCTCCTACTTTTGTAGTCCTCTAATTATTAGTTTGTTAAAAATATTGATTTTTTCTTTAATTGTTTCATCTGAATCATGACTGTAGATAGATAGCTGTAAGGTCTCTCTAATTATCTCTATGAGTAATCTCAGATTTATGTCTTCAATAATTTTACCCTGGTCTTGAAACTGCTTAAAAAGCAGGTAAAACTTTTCTTCCAACTTTAATAGATAATCTTCTATCTGCTTCTTAATAAAAGGGTATTCAACATAGATTTCATTTACTAAAACCCTCAACTTACCTACAGATAACTCTTCCAAAGAATGCATACTCTCAGATACTAATTCTTCAAAAGAAGTAGATTCTAAATAATAGTTGTAGAATTTTGCGAAAGTATTTTCATAGAAATAAAAGGCAATCTTACTGACTAAATCAGCCTTACTACCGATAATTTTATAAAGAGTAGCCTTTGCTAAGTTACATTGTTTGGCAAGTTGGTCCATGTTTAAGTTACTCAGACCATTATCTAAAACTGCTTCTTTAGCTTTAACAAATACTAAATCGATAATTTCATTGTTTTCTACTTTCATTATTGAACTCCATATGTTAGTTGAGTTCATTTTTCTCTAAGTCCAATATTTAGTCAAGGAAGAAATTTCTTGCCAAAAGTTACCTATTCTCCAAGAATGAAAATAAAAAGGGTAGTTAAAAGATGTATTACTTAATAAAAGTTGCCATAACTTCTTGCTTAGTTGTTCTAATATCTGAGATTTCTAAAAGATCTTCAGTGATTGCAGGCATCTTAGCCTCAATTCCTTTATTATCATTTATAGCCATTTTTTGGATGTATTATGATAATAAAGACCTCAAGGTAATTATCGATTTTTCCAGATCAATTTTCTGGTTAGTCATTCCCTCCCTCCTTTTCTTTATCGCTCTACCCATACTACTGAAAAGGGGTGTGAATTTTTACCTAGCAATGGGAATTTCAACTACAGTGATGGTTATCTTTTATTATCTCATGCTACTTATACTAAAAAAATTAAATATAACAATATAAAGGAGTTAATGTGGAAATTAAAAGATTTGAAGGAAGTGGGAGAATGAGTAGAGTTGTTGAACATAATGGAAATCTCTATTTATGCGGTCAAACCTTTGGTGATAGTTTAGATATTAAAGAACAAACCCAGGGTGTCTTAGACAAGATAGATGCCTTACTAGCTAAGTATGGCTCAGACAAAAGACACATATTATCTGTTACTATTTACCTGAGGGATATGAAAGACTTTGCAGCTATGAACCAAGTCTGGGATGCTTGGGTTGAAGCTGGTTTTGAACCTGCTAGAGCAACTGTAGAAGCAAGATTAGCCAGAGAAAGCCTCCTAGTTGAAATGTCTGTTATCGCTGTTAAAATATAAAATGAAAAACATAGATCTAACTAAGATTGAAGAAGATATCTACCAAAATATTGCTAGAGTAGGTATAGTTATGGATCCTGACCTAAAAGAAGCCATAAGCCTAGCTAAAGAAAAAGAAAGCAACCCTCTAGCTTCAGATATTTTAGGAGATATCCTCTTGAATGGACAAGTAGCCCAAGACCTGCAAAAACCTCTTTGTCAAGATACTGGTCTAGCTGTCTTCTTTGTTGAAGTAGGTTCTGAAATTACCTTTAATGGTAATCTTGAAGAAACTCTTAATTCTGCAGTTGCCAGGGCTTATCAAGACTTCTATTTTCGTAAGTCTTTAGTCGCGGACCCCATCTTCTACAGGAAAAATACTGGAAATAATCTACCAGCAATAATCCACTGGAAATATACTTATGGTGAGCAAGTGAAGATTTCTTTTTCTGCTAAAGGAGGAGGGTCTGAAAACATGAGCCGACTGAAAATGTTGAAACCAGCAGATGGACTACAAGGTGTTAAAGACTTTATTCTCCAGACTGTTATTGAAGGCAAAGGCAATCCCTGTCCTCCCATAATTGTAGGTGTTGGACTAGGTGGTAACTTTGAAACTTGTGCTCTGCTAGCTAAAAAAGCTCTTTTCAGAGACCTCAATGATAGCCATCCTCAAACAGAATGGGCAAAACTTGAAAGCCAGCTTCTAGCAGAGATAAATGCTAGTAATGTTGGACCACAAGGTCTGGGTGGGGATACTAGTGCCTTAGCTGTAAAAATTGAGTACTTACCCTGTCATATTGCTTCTCTGCCAGTAGCTGTAAATATCCAGTGTCATTCTAATAGACACTTCACTTTAATTTATTAAGGAGGACCAGTATGGATTTACACACTCCACTAACAAGTGACAAATGTACAAGCTTAAAAGCTGGAGATAAAGTTTACCTGTCAGGGACCATCTATACAGCCAGAGACCAGTCTCATAAACGGATTGTTGAAACAATAAATAGGGGAGAAGAACCTCCCTTTATCCTCAAGGATGCTATTATTTTTTATGTGGGTCCTAGTCCAGCTAAACCAGGTCAAGTAATCGGGTCAGCTGGTCCAACCACTAGCTACCGTATGGATTCTTATACCCCCTTCCTCTTAGAAAAAGGCTTAAAAGGCATGATTGGTAAGGGAGAGAGAAGCAGGGAAGTTAAAGAGTCTATTGTCAAAAATCAAGCTCTTTATTTTGTAGCTGTTGGTGGAGCAGGAGCCCTTCTGTCTGCATCCATAAAAGATGCTAAGATAATAGCTTACCCTGACTTAGGACCTGAGGCTGTTTATCAATTAGAAGTTGAGAAATTTCCCTGCTATGTGGCAATTGATTGCCATGGCAATAGTCTCTTATAAAGTTCTCTTGCACCATTCAGGATTATTTTGCATAAATTAAGAAAAAACTTTTTTTTATTGACATACTAGAATATTAAGTATAATTTCGTAAAAGTTAACTAATTCTTAAAATTTTTACATATTATGATTAGTTATCACTTGTGGAAGGAAGGATAAATACCACCATATTAAAGATATCCTTCACATAGAAAAAAGTATATTTGAAAGGAGTTCATAATGAACAAAAAGACTTTATTTATGTTATTAGTGACTTTATTTGTCATGACAAGTATGTTCGCAACTCAAGCAAGAATGAGTGGATTAGGTAATCCTTATGGTTTAATTGAAGATGATACTGATGTATTTATTTACCCAGCGACTATCTTTAACTATAGTGGTGCAGTTGCTGAATTGCAGCAAGGAGCTGGATCAGCAAACTGGAACATGAGTGCTAATATTCCTATTCTTGATTACAAACTTGGTGTTTACTTAAATCGTGACACTATGCTTGATTTGCCTGGTTATGGAGTAAATCTTGCTCTAGGAAAAAGTGTTGAATTCAACTTTGGTTTTCTGGATAAATTCGCTATCGGATTTGGTACTGCTGCAGACTATAGCTCAGAAGTTGAAATTGGTGATTTCAAAAAAGAACCATCAGCAAGCTACTTCTCTTTCTTTGGTGGTTACTCAGATAAGGGTATGGATGCTGGTTTAAGACTTGAGATGGCTAATGCTGAAGATGTTGATACTGAAGATGTTGATACTGATAATCATTACATACAAATGTCTTACACAGCATTGGATCTAAGAGGCAGACAGTACATTATTAATGAAGATAACATGTCATTAATGGTTCAAGCTGGTTATATGATGAAAATGGAAGAGTATAACTATGAAAACTTAGTTGGTGATAAACTTGAAGACAAGGAAATATCTCAATCAATGTTGGATATTGGTTTTGGTTTACAAGTTAAAGCAGGACAAAGAAGTAAAATTATCTTTGGTTTAACTCCAATTATATATAATCCGATAAGTTCTGAATATACTACCTATAATAATGATGACAAAACTACCACCAAATATGATGATACTTGGATGTTCTTCCCTGAATATAACCTTGCTGTTGAATCTCAAATCTGCTCATGGTTAACAGGTAGAGTAGGCGCTAACCAAGTTTATGCTCATGTTAGTCAAGAAGTAGATTATGATGAAACTATGGCACAAGAAGATACAGAAGAAAACTTCTACAGTAAAGATTTCCATATGAACTTAGGTCTTACCTTCTCATTCGGTAATTTCTGTATTGATTCTGTATTAGAACAAGAATTGCTTTTTGAAGGTCCAGATTTCATCGGTGGAAATGCTAATGGCTTAGCTACTGAAATCTCCGTAAAGTATAAATTCTAGAAAAAAAACTTAGATTATGATAATAATGGAGTAGAGGATTTATTCTCTACTCTGTTTTTTAGCTTCTTGTTCAAGTCTCTTCACCCGAAGTCCCTTGCCTACGGCTGAGGAAGTCTGGTCTCCTGCAAAAAGCAGGCTCAAGTTCAAGTCAGGGATAAGTCTTGAATCCCCAAAAGGGGATAAATAGTTTAGCCCAGGGTAAATTCCTGAAGGGAATGCAACCCTGGGTACTGGTGATGAAAAACAAAGCCTAACCCTGAAAGGGTTCAGGTAGTAGACAAACCCCCTCTTTTTTAAATAGAAATTTACGCTGTTTTTAGCAATTTAAATAAATCTGAAGAGTCATTTATGTTTTGCCCTTTTTTTATGTTAATTTTACTGATTTGGAACTTCAGAATGTAAATATAATACTTCATTTGTGAAAAAATAAATTTTGATAATGGATTGGTTCCACCACCTCCACGTCTGCTGAGGATATTGGCCATTTTTTTGATATTTTGAGCTATAGCGGTCATGTAAGCTTGGAATTTCATTTTCTCAATTCCCCTAAATTTAGCATATCGATAACCGTGTAATTCTTTGCTATTAGCGAAACTCCGTTCTATAGTTTCTTTTCGCCGTCGATATATTTCCTTACCATATTCACTATTAGTATTATCTTTAACCCAATCTTTATATTTTTGCCAAACATGATTTCTTATTGATTTAGTTCCATTTTTATTAGTTATACACTGCCCAAAATATTTACAGTTTTTACAATCTGATTTTGACGATTTATACTCTTTTGAACCTGTTCTCGTGGTTGTATAATACTTTAAGATACAATTATTAGGACATATCCATATATCTTTATCTTTATCATATTTAAACTTATTCTTCTTAAAAAAGTGCTTTTTCCCTCCTGCTTTTCTTCTTCCCATTGTTGCAAATATGCCTAAATCATATAGTTCCTTACAAATATATGTTGTATTATAACCAGCATCTAAACCCACAGCTTCAACATCAAAACCAAACCTGTTAATCTGATATTTTAACCTGTCTATATAGCATGTACTATCACTTACATTAGCCGGAGTTATATGAACATCTGTAATTATATTAAAGAGAGAATCTGTTGTTCTGTGATCTAAATAATAAAAACCCCGTGGCTTGCGTTCACGATTCATTTCTCCACTATCTGGATCTGTCGTACTTTGCTTTATTGTCTTGGTTTCTTCTTTAATCTCGGCTTCAGGGAAAGGTTTCTTATCATGAGCTACTCTATCTTCATTTACTGCTTTATTTAATTCTCCAACATATTCTTGGGGAGTTTTGGTAACCTCTATTTTTCTGAAATTCTTGTTATTTGCATTGGCTTTAGTATGTGTAGAGTCTGTATATAATACTTTGCCATCAAGCATATCAGACTTCAGTGCCATGAAGACTAAATCTTCAAAAATTTCTTGAAATATTGAACTATCCTTGAATCGTCTTTGTCGATTTTTGCTAAAAACTGAATGGTGAGGTATCTTATCTAATAGTTTATAACCTAAAAACCACCTAAAGGCTGTACTATGTTCTATTTCAAGAACTAATTTTCTTTCTGACTTAATCCCATATAAATATCCGATTAGTAGCATTTTAAAGAATCTTACAGGGTCAATACCTGGACGTCCGTTATCCAAACAATACAAATGTTTTACTTTATCATATATAAAATCAAAATTTATATATTTGTCAATTTTTCTTATAGGATGGTCTTCTTTTACTAATTGTTCGATGGTTACCATCTCAATTTCTGTCTGTCTATTTATTTTTTCAATCATATCTTACCTCTTGTACAATAAAGTATTATGGGTATATTATGTCAAGATATTTATTGCTAATTATTCAACTTTTTATGTATTATATTAAATCATATTATTAATTACAATAGGTTTGTCAACAGCCTGAACCCTGAAAGGGTTAAATAACATCATATATACCATAGACTGGGAGCGCTGGCATTCCTGCCGGCACCAAGCTTTTCAAGCTTGGTTTTGTGGAAGCGAGCCACTTCCACTTCATAAAGACATTATGTTACATCATTTATCATTTTATTAAACCCTTACAGGGTAATATCTTTGGGCTAGCCATCATTACCCAGGGTTGCGATACTTTCAGCATCTTACCCTGGACTAAATTATTTTATCCCTTTAAGGGATTTTTGATGAATCAATATTCTAATGAAATATTCTCATTTTCCTATATTATCCCGAATGGTGCAGTAGAACTTTGATGAAGAGTGCTAGATTCTTTTAGCAAAATAAGTTACAGAATTTGAAGGCATATAATATATATATTCCTGAAAATTATGTAGCTTACTTTTGCAAAAGAAGATAGTGCTATTCGCAAAGGTCTACTGCATTATTTGGGATTATTCCCACCAGAATTGAATTTGAGCCTTTTTTTATTAATCTGATATTAGGGAGAATCTCAGTCCATATAATTAATACCCTTAGTCCTTATTTCTACTCAAAATTAAGAATAAACAATATTTTTTAACAATTATCCTCATCTTACAAGTATTTTGGAAAGTATCTTGCATTAATAAATATATTACTT
The DNA here is from genome assembly GCA_963663475.2 of Cloacimonadales bacterium (SeqCode). Lineage (GTDB taxonomy): Bacteria > Cloacimonadota > Cloacimonadia > Cloacimonadales > JAFGVF01 > JAEKNW01. The sequence continues at coordinate 1,649,163 of CAXXJV010000001.1, forward strand.
AGATTATTAAAATGTTAAATATTATATGGAGGATCTAATGAGAATTAGACTTATTGTTTTGCTAATGTTACTCACGACACTTATCTCTGCACAGACAATGTGGGATAGTGCTGTACCTATCAGACAGGGTGTTAATATTGAATGGTCACGTGCAACTGCTACCTCTGATGATGGTGGGATTGTTTATGTATGGTCAGACACCAAGTTTGGTGGAAGAGACCTTTTTGCTATGAAATTTGATGGAAATGGTAATTCAGTATGGGGTGAAAATCCTACTATTATCGATAACAAAATTGACAGACAGGAAGATCCTGTAATCATCAAAACTTCTGATGGTAACTTTATAATTGCTTGGATTGATTTTTCTCAAGATCAAGATGGCGATGTTTATGCCCAAAAAGTAGATAATGCTAGTGGTGATTTACTCTGGCAAGAAGGTGGGGTAGAAGTTTGTACATACCAAGATATTCAAATTTCTCTTAATATTGTAGAAAACAATGTTGGTGGTGCCTATATTCTCTGGAGAGACAGTAGAAATCCTTCAGTTGACCTTTATGCTGCCAACTTAGATGGTTCTGGTAACAACCTTTGGGATGTTGATGGAATGCCGATAGCTAATTCTAATAATCCTGAAACATCAAACTCAATGCGTGAAGATGGAGATGGTGGCTTCTTTATAGGTTACCAAGTTACTATTGATAACAATTCAAACATCTTTGCTAAAAGATTCAATCATGATGGCCAATCTCTTTGGGGAGAAGCTATTCCTATCGCTGTAGCCAATGGTGATCAATCAACTCCAAGAGTTGCTCCTGATGGCCTAGGTGGATTTGTCTTTGTTTGGGAAGATAAAAGAGAAGTTACTTCAAATATCTTTGCTCAAAGATTATTAGCTGACGGTAGTGCAGCTTGGGGAGATTATTTAGAAGTTTATAGTGACGAAGATGATGCTCAAAGTTTCACTCAAAACTATCCTCAATTACAAGCTGATGGTATGGGTAATGTAATTGTTTCTTGGCAAGACCAAAGAGCTTCATTTGATAATGTTGGACTTTTTGCTCAGAAAATTAACTCAGATGGACAATATCTTTGGGATGAAGATGGTGTGGAAATTAGAGCTAACCAAGTTAGAGAACTTACACAAAGAATAGACAGTGATACTAATGGGGGAGTTTATGTTATCTGGACAGATATGCGTAATGGTGATTTCCCTAATGTTGATATTTATGCCCAACATTTAAACTCAGATGGAAGCTTCCAATGGGGTGATGATGGTCTTGTAATCTGTGATGCTGTAAATGAACAAAATAACCCTCTTATTAAAAAGAGTGGCGACCATATTTTTACAGTTTGGTTAGATGCTAGAACTGGTTCAATAGGTATAGACCAACAAATTATTGACGCTAATTCAAACATAGTATTAGCAGAAAATGGTGAGACTGTTTTCTACGGACTTAGTGGCGATGCTGGTAAAGATGATTTAATTGAAGCTTTACCACGTCTTAATCAAAATGATGCTATTGTTATTTGGCATGATACTCGCGGTGCAAGTAATGGTTACCAAATCTTCTACCAATTTGTTAATCCTGATGGAACATATGATTTAGAAGAGAATGGTCGTCCTGTTACTACTCAAACAGGTTACTCTCAATCTACTTTTGATGCAGCTGTTAATCCTGCTGGTGAAACATTAATTATTTGGACTGAACAAAGAGGTTTTTATCCTAAAGTTTATGCTCAGTTGATTGATGTAGATGGAAACTATCTCTTAGGAGATACTGGTTTAGAAATGACAACAGCATTTACTGCTGGACAAGAAGATCCTCGTGTATGTTATTATAATGGAGACTTCTATCTTGGCTGGTCTGATAATGTTCTTACTGAAGAAGGACTTATCATCAAGAAAGTATTTGGTCAACGTATTAGTAATGGCCAAAGACAATGGGGTGATGAAGGTATTCAAATCTCAGGTGTAGGTTCTGAAGAAGAAATTGAAATGCAACTTTATGATGTAATAGGTAATTATTATTTATGGAATATTGCTTCTACAGATAGAAGAGTTGTCAAAGTTGATGCAGATGGTCAAGTTTATCCTGGCTATGCAGCTGAAGGTAATCCTATAGCTCCTGATGGTGTTTGGGTAGAAGCTGGTGGTTCAGGTCAAAGTCATAATGATCAGCTTTATTATGCTTGGGCTGATAACAGAGAAGATTATATCAATACAATCTTTACTCAAAGTTTCCTTGATGATGGCTCTTTTGCTTGGCAAGCAGGAATTCCTACAAGTTTACACGAAGTTGATGGTGCTTTGAATGAAGCTAGAAATCCAGATTTAACTGTAGGTGATGCTGTATATGTAACTTGGAATGAAAGTCTTACTTCAGATAATGAAAACATTAAAGTGCAAAAATTTGACTTTGAGGGTCAAGCTGAATTCCCTGCAGAAGGTATTACTTTAGGCGAAGGTGAAATAACTCAAGTTAACCCTAAAATAGCGCCTATCTCTAATGGCTACTATGCTGTTGCTTGGGAACAACAATCAGGTATTGAATTTGACCTTTATATGAATTTAATTAGATATAACGGTGAAAGACTTAACGGCTCAAATGGTATCGTTTTAACTGACGAACTTAAAGACCAAAAGTCTGTTAGAATCGTTCCTATGGGAGATGGAAAAGCTTTCTTCTTCTGGGCTGATGGTATCTCTTCAGGAAAAACTGTTATTCTAGGTGTTTATTCACAATATGTTGACTTCTCATCTGTATCTAATGATGATTTAAATGATGCTCAAATAGCTAACATGTCTCTTGCTCAAAACTACCCTAACCCATTTAATCCTACTACTAAAATTTCTTTTAATTTAGCTAAGGATATGGAAAATGTAGAACTTGCAATCTACAACCTAAAGGGTCAAAAAGTTAAAACTATTGCTAAAGATAACTTTACAAAAGGTTCTTACTCTTTTGTTTGGAATGGTGATAATGACCAAGAAAAAGCTGTTGCCTCAGGACTTTACTTCTATAAATTAAATGCTGGTAAAGAATCTGTAACTAGAAAAATGGTCTTAATGAAATAAAAAAAGGAAGGCTTGCAGCTTGCAAGCATCTCCTAAAATATATGTTAAAGCCTCGCTGATGCGAGGCTTTACTTTTATTATCCCAAATAATGCAGTAGATCTTTGTGAATAGCACTATATTATTCTGAAAAAGTAACTTCCATAATTTTTCCGAATATATATGTTATATGCGTCAAAATTCTGTAAGCTATTTTGCTAGAATAATCTGCACTCTTCACTAAAGTTCTACTACACAATCTGGGATAATATAGGAAAATGAGAATATTTCATTAGAATATGGACTCATCTAAAATCCCTGAAAGGGATAAATAATTTAGCCCAGGGTAAGATGCTGAAAGTATCGCAACCCTGGGTAATAATGGCTAGCCCAAAGATATTACCCTGTAAGGGTTTAATAAAAAAATTAATAATGTATTATCCCAAATAATGCAATAGATTTAAGACTTATCCATACCCTATCCATCCCTTATCCTTCCTTTACAGTCTTTCGATGAAAGTCCAGGTTTCATCGAAAGACTGTAAAGGAAGGGTCAAGGATGATATAGCAGCTTAACCCCAAAATAGTGCATAGATCTTTGTGAATAGCAGAATATTCTTCTGCAAAAGTAAGATCCATAATCCCTCAATCCCTCAATCCCTCAATCCCTCAATCACTCAATCCCTCAATCACTCAATCCCTCAATCCCTCAAACCCTCAATCTCTCAATCTCTCAATCCCTCAATCCCTCAATCTCTCAATCTCTCAATCTCTCAATCTCTCAATCTCTCAATATCTCAATCCCTCAATCCCTCAATCCCTCAATCTCTCAATCCCTCAATCCCTCCGTCTAAGTTAAAAACTAAATATTTCTTGTCAATTAAGTAAAACTTAATATTTTAGTATTAAACCAATAATGATAAAAGAAATCTGCAGGAGACATAATGTTTGAGCTAGTATCGAAGTATAAACCTCAAGGTGACCAACCTCAAGCTATAAAGCAGCTTGTTTCAGGTGTTAATGAAGGAAAAAAGTATCAAGTTCTTTTAGGTGTAACAGGTTCTGGCAAAACTTTTACAATTGCTAATACCATTGCTAAGCTAAACAAACCTACCCTAGTTCTTTCCCATAATAAAACTCTAGCAGCTCAGCTCTATGGTGAGTTAAAGCAATTCTTTCCTAAGAATGCAGTTGAGTATTTTATTTCTTATTATGATTACTATCAACCAGAGGCATATATTCCTGGTAGAGATATTTTTATAGAAAAAGATTCAAGTATAAATGATCAGATTGATAAGCTTAGACTTAAGGCTACTATGTCTTTAATGGAAAGGAAAGATACTATTGTAGTTGCGAGTGTGTCGTGTATTTACGGACTAGGTGTCCCTGAAGATTATCGGAAAGCACTTGTTAGGATAGAGGTTGGAGATGAGATTGACAGGAATGATTTTTTAAAAAGACTTGTTGATGCCCATTATGGGAGAAATGATATTGCTTTTCAAAGAGGAAATTTTAGAGTAAAAGGTGATACCGTAGATGTCTTTCCAGCCTATTTAGATACCTGTGTAAGAGTAGAATTCTTCGGTGATGAGATAACCGCCATCAAGAAACTAAATCCCATTGATAATAAGATAATCTCTAATCATGACGCTTATGCTATTTATCCTGCTAATCACTTTGTAATGTCTGAAGAAAGACTGACCAAAGCCAGTAAGTCAATTAGGGAGGAACTAGAAAGTCAGCATGAATTTTTCCTAGCTAATGAAAGATATGTTGAAGCCCAAAGAATTAAGCAAAGGACAGAATTCGATTTAGAGATGATTCAAGAACTTGGTCATTGCTCAGGAATCGAAAACTATTCTCGTCATATGACAGGCGCTAAACCTGGTCAAGCACCCTTCTGTCTGCTTGATTACTTTCCTGACGACTTTCTCTTAGTTATTGATGAATCTCATGTAACTATTCCCCAAACAAGAGCAATGTATGCTGGTGATTTTTCCCGTAAAAAAAACTTAGTTGAATACGGATTTAGATTACCTTCAGCTTATGATAACAGACCTTTAAAGTTTGAAGAATTTGAAAAGCACCATAAAAATGTTATCTTCATGTCTGCTACTCCTGCCGATTACGAACTGGATAAAACCTATGGAGAGATTGTAGAACAGGTTATCAGGCCAACTGGACTTGTTGACCCTTATATCATGATTAGACCTGTAGAAAGCCAGGTTGATGACCTACTCAATGAAATTAGGATTCATACTAAGAAAAAACAAAGAGTCCTAGTAACTACTCTGACAAAAAAAATGACCGAGGATTTATCTACTTATTTGAAAAATGCAGGTATAAAATCAGATTATCTTCATAGTAGTCTTGATTCCATTGAAAGAACAAAGGTTATTAGGAAACTTCGACTTGGAGAAATTGATGTTCTGGTTGGTGTTAACCTACTAAGAGAAGGTATTGATATGCCAGAAGTGGCTCTGGTTGCTGTATTAGATGCAGATAAGGTTGGCTTCTTAAGGTCTGCTAGATCCTTAATCCAAACTGCTGGAAGAGCTGCACGTAATGCTGAAGGTAAAGTAATATTCTATGCTGATAATATAACAGCTGCTATTAAATCTACTGTTGATGAAACTAATAGAAGACGTGAAAAGCAGATTGCTTATAATGAAAAACATAATATCACACCACAAACTATCTATAAATCAATTGATGAAATAATGGAATCTACCGCTGTCGCAGAAGGTTATGAAGGTTATAGCTCAAAAGCTGGTAAAAAGACTAAGAAAGCTGCTAAAGATGACTTCTTAGAATATCTTGATCTGGATAGTAAAGAAAAAATCATCAACCTTCTCAAAAAAGAAATGAAAGAAGCAGCTGGACAACTAGATTTTGAAAAAGCTGCTACCCTAAGAGATAGAATTGTAGAATTAGAAAATCTTTAAGTGAGACTGGGTGCCGTAAGGCGGGGAGAGTAAACAATCCCCTTTCAGCTCGTAAGAGCGTATGAGAGGGGTGCCGTAAGGCGGGGAGAGTAAATTGATTCTTTACACGAATTAACACGAATTAGAACGAATTTCACGAATAAGAAAAGCTCTTTAACACAGAGTTCATAGAGGTAAAGAGGAGTTTCACAGAGTTTTAATAAGGAAGAATAAGCCACTGAAAACACCGATAATAATAAGTGATTTACCACAAAGGCACGAAGACACAAAAGGAAAAGAAGATTCTAACTGGGAATGCGGTACTAACTGGGAATGCGGGCATCCCTGCCCGCAACAAGCACTTGTAAGTGCTTGTAAAATACTAAGCTACACTTTCATGCGTGTTGGTAGTGCATGCAATCCCCTTTCAGCTCGTAAGAGCGGTATGAGAGGGGTGCCGTAAGGCGGGGAGAGTAAATTGATTCTTTACACGAATTAACACGAATTAGAACGAATTTCACGAATAAGAAAAGCTCTTTAACACAGAGTTCATAGAGGTAAAGAGGAGTTTCACAGAGTTTTAATAAGGAAGAATAAGCCACCGAAAACACCGATAATAATAAGTGATTTACCACAAAGGCACACGAAGACATAAAAAGGAAAAGAAGATTCTAACTGGGAATGCGGGCATCCCTGCCCGCGGTTATGCAGATTACAAGTGGTTACGGGAATGGGTCGCGGGATTGTCTCTTAATTCCCCTTTCAGCTCGTAAGAGCGGTATGAGAGGGGTGCCGTAAGGCGGGGAGAGTAAATTGATTCTTTACACGAATTAACACGAATTAGAACGAATTTCACGAATAAGAAAAGCTCTTTAACACAGAGTTCATAGAGGTAAAGAGGAGTTTCACAGAGTTTTAATAAGGAAGAATAAGCCACCGAAAACACCGATAATAATAAGTGATTTACCACAAAGGCACGAAGACATAAAAAGGAAAAGAAGATTCTAACTGGGAATGCGGGCATCCCTGCCCGCGGTTATGCAGATTACAAGTGGTTACGGGAATGGGTCGCGGGATTGTCTCTTAATTCCCCTTTCAGCTCGTAAGAGCGGTATGAGAGGGGTGCCGTAAGGCTGGGAGAGTAAACATGTGTCGTTCCATAAAAGTGGACTAGAAAATTAAACAAACTAGGAGCTTGAAATGGAAAGAAAAAAGAATATGACTCATAAGATTCAAAAGACCTATAGTGAAAGTTTTAAAATTAAAGTTGTTGACGAAATAGAGAAGGGAGATTTAACTCAAGCTGGAGCTTGTAGACTTTACAATATTTCAGATAGCAATGTGAGTAGATGGGTTGCCAATTATGGTATGAATGAACGAGTAGGAAAAAAGGTGGTAGTTATGACCGATAGAGAAATACGTGAATCTGACCTTTTAAGGAAAGAGAATAAGCAGTTAAAACGAGCATTAGAAGATAGTCAGTTCTCCAACGAAGTTCTAGAGAAATATATTCATTATATTGCAGAACAAAATGGTATTGATTTAAAAAAAAAGATCGATTCAGGTTTATCAGAAGATACTCAGAAACTCTTGATTTCAAGGTTGCTAAAAGGTCAGGAATAAGCCAAATGTGTAGTTTATTACAAGTATCTAAATCAGGTTACTATAAATATCTTCAAACTGTCTCCCAGAGTTCTACAAATGACTCCCTATGTCTCTCCAGAGTTAAACAATATAGAAAAATTCAGCCTTATTCAGGCACTTATAAATGTTGGAAAATGCTACATAATGATGGTTTTAAAATTGGGAGAAATCATCTTAACTGCCTGCTTAAAGAACATAATATGTTGATCAGGAAGAAGAAGAAATATTGCAAAACTTCAATATCAGATGGTAGTAAGGTATATCCTAATTTACTTAAAGATACCGAAGTAAAGAGGAAAAATCAAGTTTGGGTAACTGATATTACTTATATTTCTAAAGGCAAAGGGTTTTATTATTTGTTTTTGCTAAGTGATATGTATACTAGACAGATATTGGATTATGAAGTTTCTTCTAATATGCTGACTGATAATCATATAAGGATGTTAAAAAGACAGCTAAGCCATGTTGATAATGCTAACGATCTTATTCATCATTCAGATCATGGTTCTCAATATACAAGTAATGAGACTATTAGCCTTCTGAAAAAGCATGGTATAAAGATTAGTATGACTGGTGATGGTAAATGCTATGATAACCCTATTGCTGAAAGAATAAACTGCACAATGAAGCATGAATTTGGTTTAAATCGGACATTTAGCACTATAGAAAGTCTTAAAAAAGCTACTAAAGATGCAGTAATGATCTATAACTCTCAGAGACTTCACAAAAGTTTGGGGTATTTTACTCCAAATGATTTTGCAAATCATTAAAAGAGGTTACCAGATGATGAACAGATACTTAGCTGAATGTATTTTCTTTTGGAAAATGCGACTAAATTACGAATGCAAAATGGAGTCGACAACAGAACTCAAAAGTATGAGTAAATGTCTCATTTTTCAAAAGAGATACATGACTCAGGATACATAAAAAAGGTGTCCACTATATTGGTACTTGACAACAGACCAGAGTTCCTCAGCCGTAGGCAAGGGACTTCGGGCAAGAAAGTGTGTCGGAAGTCGCTACTCCGTGAGCAACTCCCGTCACTCTTCATGAGCCTTCTAAAATACTCTAAATCTGGCTTTTATCCTTTCTTAAAAGTTCTGGTTTCATAAGCAACTTAGCATATTGAGCTCTAGTATATGCCCAAGGATCATTGCTATTAGCCTTGCTTAATTTACCCTTAAAATCAGCAAGTGAGGTAAATCCTTTATCCTTCATCCAAGTATCTAAATCATTTAAAACTTTAGCAATATGGCCAATACCATGTCTGTAGAGGGCCGAAACCATCTGGACACTATCTGCACCAGCTAGAATCATTTTAATCACATCAGAAGCATTAAAGATGCCACCACTGCTACAAATATTTGCTGAAATATTGCCTGAGACAAGTCCTGTATAACGAAGGGTATATCGGTTATCTTGAGGTTTGCTTAGATTAAAGGGGAAAGTATGACTTAGCTTGTCAATATTAAGATCAGGTTGGAAGTATCTATTAAAGATAACAAAGCCTGCAATACCTGTATCATTCATTCTTTTAATCATATTTAGGGGGTTAGTATATTCATTACTTAGTTTTACGCTAATAGGGATTTTAATTTTGGAAGTTAACTCTTTTAAGATGTCAATTTGCTCATCTTCTATCTGACTAGCAGTCTTATCAAAACTCTTAGGAGAAGAATAGAAATTTAGCTCAAGACCATCAACACCAGTATCAGCAATTTGCTGGGCATATTCTAGCCAAGTATCTCGATTAACAGCATTTAAGGAACCAATAACAGGAATATCAACTGCTTCCTTTGTCTTTCTTAACCAATAAAGGTGTTCTTGAATACCAATTTGATCTTTATCAGGGAAGACAGTTATCATTTCTGCATGTTTGTGATTAGCCTCTTCTCTATCAAGTTCATCACGATATCTTTCTAATTGAATTTGTTCTTCAAAAAGTGATTTAGCAACAATTGCACCAGCTCCTGCTTCTTCAATATCTTTGATTTTATTGAGGTTGGCAGTTAATGAGCTTGCACCAACTATTATTGGGTTCTTTAACTCTAAACCCATGTACTTAGTCTTAAAGTTTGACATTATAACTCCTTTATAAATTATTAGACTGATCTTGTTATCTGAGAATGATTTATCACTAATGAAAATAAAATAATCTTTAGGAATCTTCAAAGACTTAGCATTTTACAATAATGTAAAAATTATTTACGAACAATCTCTGATATATTAGCTTTTAACAGACAAAAAGCAATTTTTTTTTAAAAGAATTTAATTCCATATTCTAAGCTAGCAAATTAAAGGATTTTATGCTAGAAAATGAAAAGATATTTTGCAATAAAGATAAAAAAGATTATATTAATGTAAAGAAAATCAAAAAATAAACGGAGGAAATCATGACTAGATGGCAACATAGTATGCATAAGTTAAACTCGGATAATCACCATCCTGATCATCCAATTGATGACTTTTTTAAGGTCAAGAATTACCAACCACAAACTGAAGAAGAAAAACATATATTTGAGGAATTCTCCCTTATAAAGAGTTCGCTAGCTATTCTTATTCATGTGGCAAATGCTGATAGGGCTATTAATCCTGAAGAAAAGAATCAGATTATCAGAGATATTATCTTTCAAATGGAGCAAAGACCTTATGAATTCGCTAGACTTTCCGAGAAATTTGGCTCTAATGAAAAAGAAATTATTGAAAATATGTATGACCAGATTCTCAAAGACTACCAAAATCAAAAATTGAAACTGGATAAAATTGTCGATGATATCTGCTTGATGTATAAAAATAATGAAGAAAAAAGATATTATTTGCTTCGCTTATGCTATTTCGCAGCCTTATCTGATAATGTTTTTGATGAGGCAGAACAAGAGGCAATCAGAAAATTAGCCCAAAGAATGGATATTCCTAGTCTGGAACTTGATAGAATTGAAAAGGAAGTTAAAGAGGAAATTGCCAAAAAATAAAAGCTAATTAACCCCGAGGAACAGACCGGAGTTCCTCAACCCTAGGTAAGGGACTTCGGACTGAGACTCTTCACACAAATTAACACGAATTATGACGAATTTCACGAATTACTTTTTGCTAGTGCCAAAAAAAAGAAGAAAAGATCCTTAACACAGAGTTTCACAGAGGTGAAGAGGAGTTACACAGAGTTTTTAAGAAGGATGAATAAGTCACTGATAAGAAGATTCTTTACACAAATTAACACGAATTAAGACGAATTTCACGAATTACTTTTTGTTAGTGCCAAAAAAGAAGAAAAGATTCTTAACACAGAGTTTCACAGAGGTGAAGAGGAGTTTCACAGAGTTTTTAAGAAGGATGAATAAGTCACTGATAAGAAGATTTTCGTCTTTAGGCTAAAAGACGGGGAGACTGGGAGAAAGAAGATTCTTCACACTAATTAACACCAATTAAGACGAATTTCACAAATTACTTTTTGCTAGTGCCAAAAAAAAGAAGAAAAACATCCTCAACACAGAGTTTCACAGAGGTGAAGAGGAGTTTCACAGAGTTTTTAAGAACTAACCTCTTAAATCATTAAATCATTAAATCTTCTTCTTGCCTTTGTGGTGAAATGAGGCTTCCAAAGAAATGACTTCAACCACTTATCCAAGACCTGATTTCACTAGCAAAAGAGAATTTTCTTGACATAAGATAGGACCATTGATTCTTTGATAAAACGTGCTCCCGTAGCTCAGTAGGATAGAGCAGTTCCCTCCTAAGGAAAAGGTCAGCCGTTCGAATCGGCTCGGGAGTACCATTTTAAACTAAGAATGAAAAATGAAAAGTTTAGAAGAATCAAAACTTACAATTAAAAATGAAAAGTTAAAAGCGAAAAATTAGCTAGGAAAACGGATATACCTGTCCGCGACCAGCAGGAAGTATGGAATGGAAGTATCCTTACTTCCACCACACAAATCTGACAGCAGGGATGGTGTCAGTCCATAACTGCTATAAAGTGACAGCTTTTTTGCCAATTTGTGACAGCAAGGTTGCCACTTTGAAAAAGCGTGCTCAAACCCACTTATAACAACAAAAATTAAGCTTTTTTTACCATTCTAAAAGTGACAGCAAGGTTGCCACTTTGCAAAAGCGCTTTTACTATCTTATATTGGATCTTCAAAACTTGAAGTATTAACTCTTTTAAAAACAGATACTACCTTTAGAAATTACTGCTCCCAGCTATCAAGAATAGCAATTCTTAATTTTCTTGACAATGTTCTTTTAACTAGTAAAAGTGAAACAATATAAATTTTAAAGTAATAAAAAGGAAAAACTAATGAATTTTAGAATAATCTATTTACCATCATTTAAGGCAATATCATCAGGACTTGATAAGAACTTTGATTTCTCTGAAGAAGGGAAATTAGGACAATTTGATAAATTTTTCTCAGAACTTGAAGTTACTCCTAGAGACAATTTCATGCCTCGCGATTTTCTCTTTTATGATACAAAAAATCAAGGATTTGTTTGGTGGTGGGCTTTAATCGAAGGACAAGATACTGCTTCTTATGAAGTAGTTGATTTCGATGGTGGTTATTATCTAACCTATCACTATCAAGATGGGGATGATAAAGAAAATGAAATATTATATAGTGAAGCTTTAAAGTATATAAATGAATCAGATTTACTTGAACTAGATATTAGAGAAAATCATTATCCAATGGGACATGTTATTACTCCTCCTGAAATATCTGAAAAACTTGCTTTTTCTCAAATGGAAACATATATTCCTGTTAAGGTTAAGTAGGGGATTTAATCAAACCATAAAATGCTTTCACTAATAAATTAGTGACATAAAAAGAATATATTGAAAATTATTAGTTGGAAAAAAATAATTAAACTTGACTAAATCTATAAAAAAAAATAATGTTGGTATAGATAGATGATTAAGTGAAAATTATGTTATGAATTAGAAAATAATGGTTAAATGGAGGTTAGAAGGTGTTGTCATTGTCGCAACTAGAACAATATTTGTCAAAAGCTGCATGGATTCTAAAAGGCCCCATAGATGCTTCAGATTTTAAAGTATATATTTTTCCCTTACTCTTTTTCAAAAGGATATCAGATGTCTATGATGAAGAGTATCAAATTGCCTTAAAAGAGTCTGAGGGAGATGAGGATTACGCACTCTTGCCAGAATTTCACAGATTCATAATTCCGCAAGGATGTCATTGGGATAATGTAAGAGAGTTAACATCCAATGTTGGACAGAAGATTGAACTTGCGTTAAGAGAGATTGAAAAAGCTAATCAAGAGTACCTATATGGTATTTTTGGAGATGCTCAATGGAGCAATAAAAATAAACTATCAGATAAATTATTAATAGATTTAATTGAACACTTTTCACAATACAACTTAGGAAATAATAGTGTTGAACCAGATATGCTTGGACAAGCCTATGAATATCTTATAAAACATTTTGCTGACCTAACCAATAAAAAAGCAGGAGAGTTTTATACTCCTCGTTCGGTAGTTCACCTATTAGGTTTAATCTTAGACCCTAAAGAAGGTGAAAGCATTTATGACCCTGCTTGCGGTACTGGAGGAATGCTCTTAGAGTCAGTTAATCGCTTAAAAGAAAAAAAACAAGATTATCGCACCCTAAAACTATATGGACAAGAGAAAAATCTTACTTCGAGCTCTATAGCTAGGATGAATATGTTTCTCCATGGTATTGAAGACTTTTCTATAGCCAGAGGTGATACATTGAGAAGTCCTGCTTTTTTTCAAGCAGATGAGTTAAAAAAGTTCGATTGCGTAATTGCTAATCCTCCTTTCTCTTTAAAAGATTGGGGAGCTGAAAACTGGATAAATGATCCCTATGGTAGAAATATTGCGGGCGCTCCTCCTAAGAGTAATGGAGATATGGCTTGGATTCAGCACATGATAAAATCAATGAATGCCCAAGGAAGAATGGCTGTTATCCTCCCACATGGAGCTCTTTTCAGAAAGAATGCTGAAGGGAAAATTAGGAAAGCTCTTTTAAAGAAAGATCTGCTAGAAGCTGTTATTGGACTTGGCTCAAATATATTTTATGGAACCCAATTAGCAGCTTGTATCCTCTTCTTTAAACAGGAGAAAGATCCCAATAAAAGTAATAAAGTTATCTTCATTGATGCCTCTGACCAAATTAGGGTCGGGAGAGCTCAGAATTTCTTAGAAGTCCAGCATGTTGAACAAATACACAGCTGGTTAACGAAATATGAAGATGTTGAGAATTATGTTAAAGTCGTAAGTCTGGAAGAGATCAAGGAAAATGATTATAATCTGAATATTCCTCTCTATGTAGAAAAAACCATCGAAGATAATTTACCAACTGTTGAAGAGGCAATAAAAGACCTAAAACAAGCTTGGGAAGATAGCTTAAAAGCTGAAGAGAAATTTAAAAAGATACTATCAGAGTTCATAGATTGATGTAGGTGAATATAAATGAGAAAAGCTGAAAATGTAGAAAAAAAATTAACGATTTTGGTATCTTCTACTGTCTATGGAATTGAAGAGTTATTAGAACGAATTTACTCTTTGTTAACTGCTTACAACTATGAAGTATGGATGTCACACAAAGGTACTATTCCGGTATTTTCTGATAAAAATGCTTTCAGTAACTGTATTGAAGCTGTAGAAAAGTGTGATTTGTTTCTTGGTATTATTACTTCTAACTATGGAAGTGGCATTAAGGAAGGAGAATTATCAATAACTCATAAAGAGATGAAAAAGGCAATTGAGTTAAAAAAGCCTAGGTGGTTTTTAGCACATGATCAAGTTGTTTTTGCTAGAAGATTATTGTATGATCTTGGATATAAAAATAGTACTGAGCGAGAACAATTATCACTAAAAAGGAAAGCTTTGTCTATATCTGATCTACGTGTAATTCAAATGTATGAAGATGCTACTATGGAAAAATTACCCTTAGATGACAGACAAGGTAATTGGGTCCAGAAATTCGATCGTGACGATGATGCAAATCTATTTATAGTTTCGCAATTTTCTCGATATCAAGAAGTTGAAGAGCGTCTTAAGGAAAGTTTTAGTAACCCAGAACTTATAAAAGCTAAAATTAAAGAGGATATAAATGGATAAGAAAAAACTCTTGAATTTACTTTCTTTAGGAGAAAATCAAACTATTGAATTTAAAAGTAGGGCTGATGTGGAAGTAATTGGCAAGCATGTTTGCGCTTTTTTAAATAGTAGTGGTGGTTTTGTTATCTGTGGAATTGAGAATAATTCAATAATAGGATTAGAAGCAGCTAATTCTATTAGAAACAAATTAGAGGTGCAACTTTCAAAAAGTATTAAGCCATCATCTTTGATCTCAATTGATATTCAGAATATTGATGATAAATATCTTCTTATTGTTGAAGTTCCAGGAGGAAAAGATATCCCCTATTCTTTTAATAATAATATCTATGTAAGAGAAAGATCATCAACCAAAAGAGCAGATATCGAAGTTATTACTGATATGGTTATGAGAAAACAAATTGAACCTGAAAGATGGGAACGAAGATTCTCAACACTTGAAAATTTAGAAATTTTATCAAGAAAAGAGTTGTTTAAACTATTTAATTCCAATAAATTCGTTCGTGATATCGGCAAATCAGATAATATTTTAGATAATCTCCAAAAAGTATCATTAGCCAAGTACGGAAGACTTACAAATGCTGCAGATATTCTATTTAGCAAAAATCCAGGAGAAAGGCATCCTCAAGCTAGAGTTAGAGCTGTTTGTTATACCAGAAAACAAGATAATGAGTATCAAGATTTTCAACAATTAGATGGACCTTTAACCGTTGTTTTGGAAAAACTAATTCTTTTTATTGAGAGAAATACTCCCACTAAAGCTCATTTTTCCAATAACAAGGCAATTCGAGATGATATTCCCTTATTACCACGTGACGCAATTAGAGAAGGGTTAGTTAATGCCTTTGCTCATCGTGACTATGCAGATTTTACAGGAGGAATAAAAGTTGAGGTTGCTCCTGATAAAGTTGTTATCTGGAATTCAGGTAGTTTCCCTGATGGAATAGATACAAAAAAATTAGAGAAAGGTAATATCTCAATTTTACGAAATCCTGATATTGCTCATATTTTATATATGCTTGGATATATGGAAAAACTTGGTAGAGGAAGTATTTTAATTCGTAAATCATGCTCAAAGGCTGGATTACCAAAACCTGAATGGATTTCTGATAGTAAGACTGGAGTAACTCTTACTTTTTTCATCAGGCAAGATAGCGGGCAAGATAGCGGGCATGATAGCGGTCATGATAGCGGTCATGATAGCGGTCATGATATAGATGAAATAGTTAGTCTAATTACACAATATGTTCGGATTTTAATAATTAGTATTAATGGGGAGATGGCGAGACATGAACTTCAAGATAAAGTGAACATAAAGCACAGAGATACTTTTTTTAAAAATTATCTCAAACCTGCACTCGAAAAAGGGCTAGTTGAAAGAACAATCCCTGATAAACCAAGAAGTAAAAATCAAAGATACAGATTGACAAAACTTGGCTTGAAATTACAAGAAAGGATAACTAAATGACCCAAAGAGATTTAGAAAAGTACCTCTGGGGAGCTGCAACCTCCCTCAGGGGTACCATAGATGCAGGTGATTATAAACAATATATTTTCCCTCTCCTTTTCTTCAAGAGGCTTTGTGATATTTTCGATGAAGAACTTGAATCTGCTATGGAAGAGAGTGGTGGAGATCTAGAGTTTGCTGAATTTGCTGAGAATCACCGATTTCAAGTACCCAAAGGATCTCATTGGAATGATGTTAGAGAAGTTACAGTAAATGTAGGTACTGCTCTGCAGAATGCCATGCGTGAGATTGAAAAAGCAAATCCAGAAACACTCTATGGTATTTTTGGTGATGCATCTTGGTCAAACAAAAACCGTCTTTCAGATGAAACATTAATTAATCTAATTGAACACTTCTCCAAACATAAACTTAGCTCAAGCAATGTTCCTGATGATCAATTGGGAAATGCTTATGAATACCTGATTAAAGAGTTTGCTGATGATAGTGGCCATACAGCTGCCGAATTTTATACTAATCGGACTGTGGTTAAGCTTATGACTATGATTATGGATCCTCAGCCTGGGGAATCTGTCTATGACCCAACTTGTGGTTCAGGTGGACTCTTACTTAATTGTGCTCTTCATCTAAAGGAAGAGGGAAAAGAGTATCGGACACTAAAGCTTTATGGACAAGAGATAAACCTGATAACCTCTGCTATAGCCAGAATGAATATGTTTATGCATGGGATTGAAGAGTTTTCTATTGTTCGTGGTGATACTTTAGCAAGTCCAGCCTTTATTGAAAATGACCAACTAAAAAAGTTTAATGTGATTCTGGCAAATCCTCCCTACTCAATTAAAGCATGGGATAGAAAAAGTTTTGAGAATGACCCTTACGGTAGGAATATATGGGGAACTCCTCCTCAAGGCTGTGCTGATTATGCTTTTGAGCAACATATACATAAAAGCATGTGTAAAAAAAATGGAAGATGTGTTCAGTTGTGGCCTCATGGTATCCTTTTTCGTGACAATGAAAAGAAAATGAGAAAACAAATGATTGAAACTGACACAATTGAGTGTGTTATAGCTCTTGGAAAAAATCTCTTCTATAATTCTTCTATGGAGGCTGCACTTTTGATTCGGAGAATAAATAAAGATAAAAGAAAAAAGGGAAAAATTCTTTTTATTAATGCTTTTGAGGAAATAAAAGATGAAAAAACAATCTCTTACTTACTTGATGAACACATTGAAAAAATATTCAGAGCTTATAAAAAATATGAAAATATTGATGGTTTTGCCAAAATTGTAGATATCGAAACAATTATGAAAAATGATGGGGCTCTTCTTGTCACAAATTACGTAAAATCGTCTCGTATTAAAGAAAGTGTCCAGTTATCTGTAGAGGAGTCTTTTGCTAATTGGAAAATAAGCACTGAAAATTTGACAAAAAGTATTAATAAATTACTTAGTACATTGGAAAACAATTATGAAGTTTAAAATTGATAGAAGAGATTGGAAGAAAGTAAGCCTAAGTGATGTGGTCGTAAAGAAGGAAGAGAATAATAAAGACTATGCCAGAAATATGTTTGATCGATTTTTAAAGGTTGATCACATGGATGCAGAATCTCTTCATATTAAAAGATGGTCAAGCCAGAAAGCTGGTGATGAACTAAATCCAACATTTTATAAAGTTTTTAGAAAAGGGCAAATACTTTATCCTACACGTAATCCTCATTTAAAAAGGGCAGTTTTAGCTACTTTTGATGGTATTTGTGGAGAGAAAACACTTACATTAGCACCGAATTATGATAAAATTATACCTGAATTTATACCTTTTTTGTTTCATAGTGAGAATTTCTATAAACATACAATCTCAGCGATAATTGGCTCAACTAATCCGCATGTTAGATGGAGAGATGTTGCTAGTTTCCAGTTCCTCCTACCCCCAAAAGACCAACAAAAGAAAATAGCTGAATTGCTTTGGGCAATGGATGAGGTGATAGAGAAAGATAATGATATTTTGGAAAGTTCAAGAAAATCTTTACAAGTTTTCATAGAAGAATTTGTCCCAAGAAAGTGTGAAGATTATTGGAGACTAGGTGATATTATATCTACCAGAAAAGGAGTGACATATAAAAGTACTGACTATTCTAACAGTGGAAAAGGAATACCACTATTAAATCTGAAGTCAATAGAGCGAGGGGGTGGTTTTAATAAAAATGGTCTTAAATACTTCAAAGGTGAATATAATGAGTCTCATTTAGCTAAAAATGATGATTTAATAGTTGCTTGTACAGATCTTACAAGGGCTGGAAATGTGGTTGGATATCCATTACATCCCAGTGTTTACCAAAACAAGAAAATGCTGCTAACAATGGATTTGATAGCAATTGAAATAAAAAATCATGAATTACTTAGAGATTATCTTTACTATGTTCTAAAATCTCAATGGATACATTGGAAGTTATTTGCTAATTCCCCAGGAACTACTGTTCTTCATCTTGATTTGAAAGGAATGTTGAATTTAAAAATTCCTAAATTTTCAACTGAAGTTCAGAATAATAGAGTAAAAAAACTCAAAAACATCGATAAAAATATCCTTATTATTGAAGATAAAATATACTCTTCAAAATCATTACAAAAATCACTAATCAACCAGATATTCTAACTATGAAAGACTACTACTATCCTGACTCAAGATGGAAAAATTATAATATAACATCTAAGGAAGAATTCGTTAAACATTATGTTATAAAAGGAAAGTTTCATAAAGATGTTCCAAAAGATATTGTGGATGCTTACACTACAATTGAATATTTATTAGCACATTCATATTACTGGTGGCCAATGTATGACGAAGCTTTCCTTAAGGTTTTAATGCTTTTAGAAACAGCTGTAAAAATCCGAGCTAAATCATTAGGGATTAGTCTAAAAATAACGAATAATAAGAGTAAAGAATTTAATAAAAAATTGTCTAAACTAATAGATGAAGTCTGTATTATACTAGATTCAGATATTTTAAAATCTCAGTTACATAGAGCCAGAAAAATTAGAAATCCTAGCATTCATAAAGATTCAAATAGTTATATGGGAGCAATGGGAGGACTAAAAGATAACCTCTATTTATTTGTAAATCTGATTAATTATCTATTTCTAACGAAAAAGCAAATAATAACAAGTGAAAGCCAACAAGACAAGATAAAAGAATTTTTAAATAAATTAGCCCAACCTCTGGCAATTCTTGAAATAGAGCAAAGCAGAATTCTTATTAAAGGATTTTCGATAGTTAATTATTTTAAATTCAATACTGAGTTATTGTTGATATCATGCATTCCAGTTATAAATGATTTATATGAAACCCTTAATAATGGTAGTCTTCCTGACCCAATACTTGTGGTATCTAAGAGTTTTCAGTTGGGGGATGGATCAATCAGCGGTAGAACTCTTGAAGGACAAAAATTTATGATAATCCAGACTTTAGATCAAAGAAACCTTGATAAATTAAAACTAGACCAAGATGACTATAAGAAATTAGATCATATATTAAAGAGTCACTATGATTATAATAACAGAGTTCAACATGGTTGGGAGATACAACGAATTATATACGAGCAAGTTTGGGAGGGAAATTAATTATGACATTCACAGAATTAAACAGTGTAGAACATTACATAATTCATAAATTAAGTGGTAAAAACTTAAATAAGGCTGATAAACAAGCTTATGAAGGGGAAACACCATATAACACTAAATGGCAATACATATCTTCTGAAAACTTGAACAGAGGTATTAACGAAGTTCTTGTTGAAAGTGATTTGATAGAAGCTTTGGTTAGACTTAACCCCGAAATAAGTGCTAGACCAGAATTTGCTGATGAAGTAATTTATAAACTAAGAGCTATTTTAATTTCTGTTAATCAAGTTGGCTTAGTTAAAGCAAACGAAGAGTTTTTCAAATGGTTAACGAATGAAAAGACTATGCCTTTTGGCAAGAACAGTCATCATGTACCTGTCAAATTAATAGATTTTGAGAATTTAGCTAACAATAAATATATCGTAACTAATCAGTTTAGAATCAGGCATAGAGAGACAAAAATCCCTGATGTTGTGTTTATGATAAATGGAATTCCGCTGGTAGTAGGAGAAGCTAAAACGCCAATTAGACCTTCCGTCAGCTGGCTTGATGGTGCTCATGAAATCCATGATATCTATGAAAATGCTGTCCCCGCTCTCTTTGTCCCTAATGTTTTATCTTTTGCTACCGAGGGAAAGGAGCTCTTTTATGGACCTGTTCGTTGCCCTTTAGAATTCTGGTCTCCCTGGAGAACTCAAGATAAAAGTCATGATTTAGCTAAGGCCTTAGGACTTGCCGAGATTGGACTAGAGTTGTCAAATCTACTTAATCCCAGATGCTTATTAGATATTCTACAATACTTTTCTCTCTATTCAACAAATAAGAAAAAACAAAGGATGAAGATAATTTGTCGTTATCAACAGTATGAGGGTGCTAATAGGATAGTAGAGCGAGTTAAAGAAGGTATTATAAAAAAGGGCTTAATCTGGCATTTCCAAGGATCAGGCAAATCACTGCTTATGGTCTTTGCTGCCCAGAAACTTCGTAAATCAGCTCAACTGAAAAGTCCAACAGTTATTGTCCTAGTAGACAGAACAGATCTCGATACCCAAATAACGGGCACTTTTAATGCTACCGACATTCCTAATGTGGAGACAACAGACAGTATTAGAAAACTTCAAACTCTTTTGGAAAGAGATACTCGTAAGATAATAATATCTATGATTCATAAATTTAAAGATGTAAAACCAAACATGAATACTCGTCAGAATATAATAGTTTTGGTTGATGAAGCTCATCGAACCCAAGAGGGTGATTTAGGTCGTCAAATGAGAGCTGCTTTGCCTAATGCTTTTCTCTTTGGACTTACTGGTACACCTGTAAATAAAGCTGATAAAAACACTTTTTGGGCTTTTGGTGCTGAGGAAGATGATGGTGGTTATATGTCCCGATATACCTTCCAAGATTCAATCAGGGATGGAGCAACCCTACCTTTGCATTTTGAACCTCGTTTGATAGATGTTCATGTTGATAAAGAGTCTATAGATAAGGCTTTTGCAGAGTTCAAAGAGACCTCAGCCTTATCAGATGAAGAAGCTGATGAACTTAATAAGAAATCAGCTAAAATGTCAGTTTTTCTTAAAGCACCTGACCGAGTGGCAAGGATAATTAAAGATATTGCTAAACACTTTAAAGAAAAGGTTGAACCTCATGGATTAAAAGCCATGATTGTTACCATAGATAGACATGCTTGTGTCCAGTATAAAGAGGAGTTGAACAAATATTTCCCTGATGAAGCAAGTTCTGTTGTTATCTCTACTTCAGCAAATGATGATTTAGATTTTAAACAAAAATGGGCAATAACCAAGAGTCAACAAGAAAACATTACTGATTCTTTTAATGATGTAAGTTCTCCGCTTAAGTTTCTTATTGTTACTTCTAAACTTCTTACTGGTTTTGATGCTCCTATCCTGCAAACAATGTATCTTGATAGAACCTTGAAAGACCATACTCTCCTACAGGCTATTTGTCGAACCAACCGACTCTTTCCTCAAAAGAACTTTGGCCATATAGTTGATTATTTTGGTGTTTTTGATAATACTGCTAAAGCTCTACAGTTTGATGAAGCAAGTATTAAAAAAGTAATTAGCAATCTTTCAGTTCTTAAAGCTAAATTACCTGAAGCTATAAAGACTACACTCTCCCATTTCGCTGGAGTAGATAGAAGTATTGATGGTTTTGAAGGTTTAGAAGCTGCCCAAAATGCTATTAATAATAATGAGAAAAAAGATGCCTTTGCTGAAGATTATAAATATCTGAACAAACTTTGGGAGTCATTATCTCCAGATGAAATACTTAATTTCTATAATGATGATTATCGCTGGTTATCACAGGTCTATGAATCTGTTAAACCAGCATCTAATAATATTGGCAAACTTCTTTGGTTCTCCTTAGGAGCTCAGACAACTAAATTAATCCATGAAAATATTCATGTAGGTCATGTGCACCAACTTGAAGAGTTTATTCTTGATGCTGATGTTGTTGAGGATATCTTTAATAATCCAGACCCTAAGAAAACCAAAGTATTAGAGAAAGAACTGATTAAAAGATTTAAGAAACATGCTGGTGATCCTAAATTTAAAAAACTTAGTGAACGCTTAGAGGAATTGCGAAACAAAGCGGAAAAAGGCTTAATTACTTCAATCGAGTTTGTTAAAGAACTATGTAAAATTGCTAAAGAGACAGTTCAAGCAGAAAAAGAGATGGCTGAGTTTATCCAGGAGAAAACTCCTAAGGCTGCTCTTACCGAACTTTTCCTAGAGATTAAAACTGATCAAACTCCAGCGGTCGTAGAACGCATAGTTACTGATATAGATTCAATAGTTAGAGTTGTAAGATTCCCAGGTTGGCAAAACACTAGCTCTGGAGAGAGAGAAGTTCAAAAATCATTAAGAAAAGCACTTTTGAAGTACAAGTTACATAAAGATCAAGCTCTGTTTGAAAGAGCGTATGCTTATATTAGGGAGTATTATTAGAGAGTATTATTAGAGAGGTAATTATCGAGATATAAATTAATTTATTAGATGTAAAAATCTTTTCTATACTAAAGTGGAGAAGTGAATTATGCTAGGGATTTCTGGATTTTGAATAATTAAAGGAGGTGAAATGATTAAAAATATTTCTATAAAAAAAATTGCATCATATAAAGAATTAGTTGAAATAAACCCAAAAAAAATTAATTATTTTTTTGGAAGTAATGGAACAGGTAAAACTGTCTTTGGTAATATAATATCAGACATATGCAATTATCCAACTTGTGAGATAGAATGGGATCATTCTGCAATTCAAATACATATATATAACAAATCATTCGTTGATTCAAACTTCAGACAAAATGATGAGATAAAAGGTATATTTACATTGGGTAAGGATGCTTCAGAAGCACAAAAGTTCATAGAAGAAAAAAATAGTGAACTTAGTGATCTTAAGAAAAAAACAATTGGGTTAAAAAAAACTCAGATACAGAAAGAAAAGGAACTAAGTGAACGTAAAGTGACTTTTCAGGAAAAGGCATGGGAATACAAAAAAAAATATG
Source organism: Cloacimonadales bacterium (SeqCode) (assembly GCA_963663475.2). GTDB lineage: Bacteria > Cloacimonadota > Cloacimonadia > Cloacimonadales > JAFGVF01 > JAEKNW01. The sequence continues at coordinate 1,672,490 of CAXXJV010000001.1, forward strand.
AGAATAATTTTAGACCTGCTTTCAAGGGCTTCATGGGGAGTAAAACAGATTTCATGGAAAAGTGTTTGATAGAGAACTCAAGACAAACACCTGTAAACTTCTTACCTGAAGTTGATCTGTTTAAAAAGTGTAATCAAATTTTCAAAGAGAATTATGTAGAATATCCTCCAATTAGTTTTGATTTCGAATTACTAAAAGACAAAGAAAATTCTGAGATATTAAAGAAAAAGATTGTAGGTAAAGATGATATAGAACTATCCAAGCTTATTAAAAGATTAAACAATAGTGATTGGGTAAAAGAAGGTATTGATTATTTAGGACAATCAGAGGGACTTTGTCCTTTCTGCCAACAATTGATAAATATTGATTTAAAAAGAGAAATAGAGTCTTTTTTTGATGATACTTACTCAAAAAGTATTGCTGAACTGAATACTTATGTAGAAAAATATATTACCTATGTAAGCAGTTTAATAGATAAACTTGAATCAGTAGCTAGTAAGGAACATGAGTTATTCGATGTGAAGAACTTAAACACAAAGATACTTTTGTTAAAAGAACAGTTTAAAAATAACTGTAAAATTCTTGAATCGAAAAAGCGATCACCAAGTTCTTCAGTAAATATTGAGAGTTTAGTAGATACTTTCAATGATATATTACAAATTATTTCTGAATACAATGATATAATTAGAAATAATAATAATATTAAAGCAAATTTAGACAAAGAAAAAGAGCAGTTATTATCAGAAATATGGCACTTTTTAACTAGAGAATTATCTATAGAAATCGCATCATTCTTAGATAGTAAAAAAGACATCGAAAGTGCCCTTCAAAGTATATCAGAATCATTAAATGAAGGGGATAAGAGAGAAAGAAAACTAAATTATGAATTGGGAAAAAAAGAGTCTGAATTAACTAGTGTAAAACACTCAGCAAATGAAATAAATAAAATATTGGCTTTGTTTGGTTTTACTAATTTTAAATTAGCTGAAGCAGATACTACTGGGTTTTATAAATTACTTCGAGAAGATGGTTCTGAAGCAAAAGAAACATTAAGTGAAGGAGAATATACCTTCTTGACATATTTATACTTTTATCATATGGTCTATGGTAGTGATTCCGAAACTGGCATTGGAAAAGATAAAGTAATTATAATTGATGATCCGATATCAAGTTTAGATAGTAGTGTTCTATTCATAGTCAGCAATCTTACTAAAAGACTTGTTCAAGATATCAGAGCTGGTCAGCATGGTTTTGAGCAAATTTTTATTTTATCACACAATGTGTACTTCTTCAAAGAGGTTACTTTTAAATGTAAAGGAAATAATAAATTACGAGATGAAGCTTATTGGACGATAAGAAAGTTTTCAACTGGAACAAAAATAATTGAGCATGAAAGTAACCCGATTAAAACGTCTTATGAATTATTATGGAGAGAGCTAGACAATACGGAGGATATTAATTCTGCAACGATTTTCAATACACTCAGGCGAATTCTTGAATATTACTTCAACATTTTAGGAGGTTTAGATTATGACGCAGCAATTAATAGTTTTGAGGGTGAGGAATTGATACTCTGCCAATCATTGCTATCATGGATCAACGATGGTTCTCACTTTATTAATGATGACTTAGTGGTTGATTCAGAAATTGATAATATTACAAAATATCTGAACGTATTCCAACTTATATTTGAGAAAATGGGCCATATAAGTCATTATAACATGATGAAAGGAAGTGATAACTAGTAGTAAGCTATATTTAACAAAAGGAAGAATAATGAACAATAATATTTATCATGAATGTTTATCAAATACACAAGATCTTAATTTAAGAGATATTCAAGTAAAATTTCAAAGATATAATGACATCCCTAGTTTACTGACAATATATGAGTTAATATTTCCAATAAATACTGCTCTTGCTAGAATTAAAAGGAGCATAGATGAATTAAAGAATGATAATCTTCGGGAAAACGCTATAATGGGACTTTTTGTCTTAGGATATTCAAGCTTTGAAATCTTACTAGGTGATCTATTAAATAGAATTTTGTATTTTTATCCATGTAAGATTACTCAGTCAGATTGTAATAAACAGAATAAGAAAGGCTTAGACTATCATGTTTCAAAAGAAATTTTACTTAGTGGGGAAGCTTTAAAAAATGCGATCGACAATAAAATTGAAACTATAAGATACAAAGACTTAGAAACTATTTTATCTGTGCTGCAAAATTATCTGAGAATTTCAGTTGTAATTGATAGCCATTACTATGACCATTTAATAGAAGTTAAAGAGACACGCAATCTACTTCTACATAATGCATTGATTGTTAATAATCTGTATTTGACTAAAGCTGAGAAATGCAAAAGAGCTGACAAAGTTGGTGAGATGTTAACGATTGATAAAATTTATTCTCTACAATCTTTAAATCTAATCTATAGAGTAATTGAAGAACTAAACAATCAGATTTTAATGAAATACGAAAAGTATACAATGCTGAATTTATTAGATAGGCTATGGAAATATACTTTTAAACCACATATAAAGATGAAGGACTATTTTTCATTAAACCAGGAAAATGACATTTACGATGGACCTTTAAAAGAGGGTTTTATTCCATTAAGTAGTTCAGAGGAATTGCTTTTGGACATTTGGGTTGCACAACGATTCGGAAGAGGAATTAGAAAATTCTCTTTGTGTTTAATAGATGATAGAAACATTGATAAGATTAGCTTTTTAACTAATGTTTTTGGTGAGCTTAGATTCACTCGCTGGTAGTTAATTATAATAATAGAAGTTAAATTCATTACCTAAAAGTACAGAAGTGAACTCGGATATTTTATGATAAACTTTATCCAAATTCACATAAACATCATCAACCTGCTCTTGGGTTATTCCAATATATCTTAAGGTTATTTCTTGTGAAGAATGGTTAAATATCCTCACTAGTAAAGATAAATCAACTCCATTGTTGAAGGCATGATAGCCAAAAGTTTTTCTTAAGGTATGAGTACCAATTTTAATTCTAATACCAAGACTAAAGGCATAGTCATTCAAGAATTGCCAGACATATTGCCTTGTCGAGGACTGATGCATATTAACAACACCATATCTATGTGCTTGGTGATGAAGAAAAAAGCCTCACACAAGCGAGGCTTTAACCCAAATAATGCAGTAGACCTTTGCGAATAGCACTATCTTCTTTTGCAAAAGTAAGCTACATAATTTTCAGGAATATATATATTATATGCCTGAAAATTCTGTAACTTATTTTGCTAAAAGAATCTAGCACTCTTCATCAAAGTTCTACTGCACCATTCGGCTTTAATTTATGATTTTAGGAGATGCCTGCAAGATGCAAGCCTTCCCAGTATTATTTCATCAAAATCATCTTCTTAGTTGAGCTAAATATGCCTTTTTTCATTCTATACAAATAAAGGCCTGTTGCAACCTGTTTATCATTATCATCTTTGCCATTCCAAACTAGCTTATGTTGTCCGACATCTCTGTATTCATTCAAGAGAGTTTTTACCTTTTGCCCTTTAAGATTATAGATATCGATAGTAACATTTCCAGCTTCTTTAATAGTAAAAGTAATAGACGTTTCTGGATTGAAAGGATTTGGATAATTTTGGTTAAGAATGTCGAATTGTGGGATTGTTTCCACATCATCAAGATTATTAGTTTGAATATACACTGATAGATTATCAATCATCAAAGCTGAAGCCTGGTCACTGGTGTTTCGGATGGCAAATCTAGTTCTTGGAGAGTAAGTATTAAAAGTATAAAGTCTCCAATCTGAAGGAGGATTAAGGCTTGACCAATTGACAACAGTAAAATCATCAATATCAACTTCATCTTCACTATCAGTGGATAGTACTTGGAATCTTGCAGATTCATCATCATTTGAATAAGTCTTAGCATAAAAATACAAGCTTAAATTATGGCCAGTATTCAATTGCGGAGTAATTAACCAATCGTTATTGACCCCTTCAAGGGATTTAAAAGAGATGAGAAATTTCTCTCCACTTTGAGGGGACATGTTAGTAATAGGCGGAGTAGTTGTAGAAGGGTTAAATACCATAAAAGAACCTGTTTCTCCAGCCTGAGGATAGAGGGTATTAGGAAATTGATAAGTATCACTTTCGTCTAAATCCCACTGAATCCAATTTGATAAGTCAGTAGTAAAATCAGGATAATCTTCAAAATCATCATTAACTAACTGCATTCCAGGGTTATGATAAATAATTGAAACTGTTTCTGAGGGAGGTGAAAATCCTGGAGGATTATCGTAAACTCCGACCAAGTAATAAGTGTATTCACCATAATAGGTAACATATCTATCATAATAAACACTAGTACCGTAAGGAATTAGTTCTTCATTAATCTGATCACCATTTCGGAAGACATGATACCCAAGTAAGTTGTCTACATTAGATGGTTCTTGCCAATATAAACGAATGAAGTTGAAGAAATATGAGGTTTCTAACTGAGTTGGAGGTTGATAATTATTGGCATTTGTAGAGGAGGCATATAAATTATAATTATAAATGAGGTTTCCAGTTTGTCTGTAAGCTTCTTTGTCAATAGCTTCTATCTTATCGGACTTGGACATATCAATTTTGACAACTTTTAGATAGTAATTTCCACTTTCAGGAATAAGATATTCCAGTGATGAAGCGCAGATATTAGGTGAATCTTCGTCAATATAATTAGGATTACTGGAGTAGGGACCAAATAACTTCAATCTAAGATCTGTTAAGAGAATCCCTTCATTTTGACAGTAAACAGATAGAGTATCACCAATTACTAGGGAAGGGATTTTATACCAATCAACATCATCAGTTGGAAATATTTCAAAATTAAGTCCTTCAACAGGAAGGGTTAAAAGACTAGCAGATTGAACAGAATCATTGTCATCTACTTGATTAGCATAGCCATGGAGCTCTACTGTCCTAACTATTCTTTGTGAATCATCTGTTACTTCAATTACCGCATTTTTTTCTCCTGAAGAAGTAGGATGAAAAGAGACCTCAAAACTAGCTGTTTGATTATATGAGAGCACTAAAGGATAAGTATTTAGGTCATTCATAATAACAAAATCATTAGCATTCTCTCCGCTTAAAATAGGAGATTCACTTATTATCACATCTTCAAGTCCAATAGATTTTATAGTGATAGTTTTCTCTAAAGAATATCCATGAGGAGGAGTAGGGAGAAAATTATTGTTCACTGGATATATCCTGAAAGAAGGCTGGTTAGGAATCTCATTAAATTCAAGTTTGATATTTGGATAAGCATTGCTAACCACACGAGCTGAAGGGGGATTAGCAAGATCAGGCGATTCGTTGTCACAGAAGTACGCAATTCCTCTAGAAAAAATAGAAGGAGTACAATAGAAATCAGCACTTGTAGAATGGCAAGTTTGATTACTTTCTTTTACTGCTACAAGAAGATTTTGAGTCTGATTATAATCAAAAGGTACATAAAGGTCAAAATCTATCCAGCCTTCTTGGTCAGTAGTTGTGATTGTTCCTTCATATACTACTTGCAGTTCTGATATTGGAAACCAATCTGAATTATCATTAAAACGAGTTTTATCAGTATGCCCCATATATATGACAAATTCTTCTGGTCCAAATTCAGAATCTCCATTATAATACCAGCTAATTTTACTAATTCTTTCATCTACATCGCCAATTTCTTGAGGATAATATATGGCTTGTGAATAACTGTAAAAATAATTAGCGTCAAAAGGAAGACTATAATCACTACTAGTTCCAGTTCCGATAATTGAAATGTTTTCTGCTTGGGCTGGTAGAACATTGGCGATAGTATTAATTGTAATTGATGGGTTATTGACATCATTAGATGAAATGGTAAAATAATCAGAATAGGGTCCAGTTGCTGAGGGATTAAGGGTAACTTCAATATTCTGACTTGCACCAAAAGGAATAGATATTTGTGAAGGTTCAAAGGAAAGATTTTCTGAGGGAGAGGAAATTTCTAGTTCTAAAGGTGTTTCTCCATTGTTGCCGATTACAATTTCACTTACCCCAGCTCTGTTTAAAAATGTATCACCAAAATCTAACAAGTCAGTGTTATAGGTGATGTGAGGGTCTGTATCGATTCTATCAAAAACAAAGTTATCAAGATCAATAATTACATTAGCAATACTATTATTGATCAATTTGAAGGCCATGGAAGTTTCTGGGTCTTCAGAATTATCAAAAGTATACTCATAAGTATCCCAAGTAAGAGTAAGATCAAATGTATCTAATGGTGTAAAAGTAACATCCTCATTATCACTTAGAATACTACCTATTTGAAGTTGTGAGCTACTAGTAGATCCTTTGGCTTTAAAAGAAACACTAATCTGATGTGCGTTTTCAAGTAATGGAGTTATTGCTATAATATCCCAGGGATAATTAGCAGAATTTCTCATTCTTAAAGAGTTGAGACTCTCATATCCTGCTTGAGAGGTAACGTGGACAAAATCAGGGGAATTTTCCTGTTCAATATAACTAGACCAGCCTTGAGGTAGGGATCCAATCTCTACAGATTCAAAATCTTCAAAATAAGGGAGATCGTTGATTTGTGGGTCAGTTACTACTGCATTAATTGGTACTATTACTTCGCTTCTGTCTTGAAACCTAAAGACAAGACTAGCATTATGAATACCTTCAATTTCAGGATTAAAAGTCAGATGATAGGGGAGTAACTGATCAGTAATTGTAAGAGGATAATCGTACTCATCAAGTAGAGAAAATCCTGAGTCTTGATATAATTCTACACTATTTAAGATTAGCTGTCCAGTACCATAATTTTCCAAGATGAAAGATTTTTCATGGGTATTATTTATTGTAGTTTCAGCTATTTCCCAAGATTCAGGTCTTACTCGCGGAATTGGATATATTGGAGCTTCATCAATCATTATATCATGTATGTAAGCTGAATTATATGGAAAACTCGGAGGGATTTTAAATACAAAATATAAGTTGTCATTGTTATCAGTTTCAAGATTTACATAATGTTCTTCAATTGCATAATAGTCATTGGATAGGGAAAAAGTTTGAATCTCCTCATAAGTAGTCATATCGTTGGGATTACTACATACTCCAACACTTAACTGACCTAAATAACTATAAGAAGTAGTTTTAAATCTTAATCTTTTTGTTGAAATATTGGAAATTGAAGGACTAATAGCATAATCAGCATTGTCCTCACTTTCATTGTTATACTTCAAGCAATGTAAATCAAAAGATAAAGGATGAAAGGAAACACAAATTAAATTTCCGTTTTCATTGGGATTCGTAATCACAGTCCAATGTTCAGGAACTTCATAAAAGTCACAATCAGAAAAAGTTTCATGATAAGGGAAATCACTGATAATAGGATTGATAGATGTAGCAGTAAAAGGTATAATAGTTTCGTTATTTTGGGAGTCATTGATAATTAAGTTAGATTCATGCTCTCCAGTGGTTGAAGGGTGGAATATTATCTGAACTTCACTACCATGAATGTCCAAACTAATTGGGTAATTATTATTATCGATTAAGATAAAATCTGTGTTTTGATCAAGGTTAATACTATTTATGTTAAGTGAACCATATCCTATCTTTCTTAAAGTACAAGTAACAGGTGCTGAATATGCGCCCAAAATAACATTATTCCAGTTATAATCTTCTAATGTATAAGATAAATATGGTTCTTCACTTAACTCTGTCATTGTTAATTTGATGTTAGGTAGCCAGTGAGATCTATAACCTGATGGAGGATTTGTAAAGGAGAGCCCCTCTAAAGTATCGTAGTATCTGATGCTTGACAATGGTGATACTTCTGTACATAAAAAGCCTACATCTTCAGGATAATTATTGCTACTGTTTGTTTGAAAAGCGATGACTAAATTGTCAGTATTGTTATAATGAAAGGGATAATCAAGGATAATATCCACCCAGCCTTCAGTGGAAGGAATGGATAAAGAGTCATCATAGACTAAAAATAAACTATCGATTGGTACCCAGCCATCAATATCAGAGAATCCAGTTAAAGCTGTATGTCCTAGATAAATCTGGACACTTTCTTTGGTCCAGGCACTAATCCCAGAATAATAGTATGATAATGTGGTAATTAAATGATTTTCCAGGTTAATCTGTTCCTGGATATAAATAGATTGGGTGAGAGAACACCAATTCTGGTCTATTGGTAAATGTTGTTCTGTGTTTACTCCATCTCCGATTAGAACTTCGATAGAGTTTATATGTGTAACCCCTAACAGCCCAATGATAATCAATAAAATAAATCTACGCATATCTCCTCCTTAAATAATTGAGATTGGCTTTCTTTGTGTAAAAAGTAGTATAATGTGGGTAATTGATTCTTATTGTCTTTAATAATTGTCTCTTCTTTCGATTTAAAGAGTCTGTAGGTTTATTAAAATTGTGTACATATAAGACTCTTAATGCTTTAGCAAATATAGGAAAAGCCATAAGTAGTTTTAACATGGAAATTAAGCTAGTACACAATGTTTTATTCATCTTACCTCTAATCTTATTTATAAAAATTACAAGTCTACAAGTTCTATAAAAGTAACCTACATAAATAAAATAAAGTATAGCAAAAGTTTGTCAAGTTTTTTTTACTTATTTTTTTGGGGTATACCACTATTTATTTGTATGATAAATTGATTCTTAGTTGTAACTTATCATGATATTCCCATTTATATGGTATAACTTGTGAATTCTTGTGTTAAGAAAATGTATTTGACTTTTCGCTTTAGCTAATAATGGATATTTTCATGATTTATTTCTTACCTACAAACTCTGGGAATAGATATATCATCTCATCAATGGACTCAATAACTTCATAGATGATACCTAAGCAATCTGTGAAAAAGTATTTATTTCATTAAATCCAATATATGATATAGATAGCATTTACCCCTTGCCAATAAAATTATTGATCTACAAGTAGATTGAATTCATTTTTTATACTAACTAGAAATCAATTTTTGGACAGCTAAGTTTTTATCTTGAAGTTTTAGATCGAGATGTAAAAAAAGAACATGAAAACTCAAGCATTGGTATCTTGCTTTGTCGTGATAAATATGAAGAAGTAGTAGAATATGCTCTTTCACGTAATTTATCTCCCACTATGGTTGCTCAATATGAGTTGCAATTACCAAATAAAAAACTGATACAGGCTAAACTACAAGAATTAAATGATGATGGATACTGGCAATAAACATATCCTAACTTCTTGCGAGAATAGAGGGCTTAAAAGACCTGAAATTACTGAAAATAATGATTTCTTTGAAGTTAAACCCAATAATGCAGTAGACCTTTGTGAACAGCACTATATTCTTCTGCAAAAGTAACTTCCATAATTTCTCCGAATATATAAAATATATGCGTCAAAATTCTGTAAGCTATTTTGCTAGAATAATCTGCACTCTTCACTAAAGCTCTACTACACTATCTGGGTTAAATTATTTCGACCTGAAGCAGAATTTACAGATAATAATAACAAATCATTAATTCTACACGGACGATTACGAACGATTACGGTCGATTAGAAATAGAAAAACAAGAGATATTACTTTATCTATTAGATAATAAAACCATAACTCGTAAGCAAGTTATTGATGTTTTCGATTTTAAAACTACAAAAGCAACAAATTTTTTAGCTGAGATGACAGAAGAGAAACTCTTAGTTAGGAAAGCTAGTGGTAGAAGCACCTATTATGCTTTTAACAAATAGGTTAATCATTATTTATAATTGTATCATAGAAGTTAGATATATGAAGCGTAATTATTAGAAAAAACTTGAGAAGTTTATTAGAAATTACTAATTAAGAACTAAACTTCAGCTATCAGATTAATATTATCTAGTAATTCTGGTATATGGATTGTAGCTGTTAACCAGATTCTTTCTACTAATATCTCTCCATATTCGTGAGCAATAATGTTCCTCAAGGCAATGATTTTTCTCCAAGGTACTTGTGGATTATTTGTTATAAAGTCATCTGAAAGATGGTTAGCAGCTTCTCCGATAACTAAAATCTGTCTTTCAACAGCAAATCTTATCAACTTATTTGCTTCAAATTCTGCAAGATCAATATCTCTTACAAAATTCAAAATATCCTTACATGCTTCTGTTATATCCCATAAATAAGATTTATCTTTTTCACTAATTAGCATAAATTCTTCTCGCAGTAGATAATATTTCTTTTCTTCTGTATGGATTCTTTATCCCATCTTTTTCAATTAAATCAACTTTTTTGTTAAAATAATGCTCTAACTTTTCTCGTAAGTCCATGATATCAAAGAGTGAATAGTTAGAATTTTTCTTGAAGGAAATCAGGATATCAATATCACTTTCATTAGTGAAATCCTCTCTTAATATTGATCCAAAAAGATATAATTCTTCAACAGCATAGCCTTTAAGTATTTCATACAAATCTGCTTCATTGATATTTATCTTTGGTAACTGCATCATGTCTCCTTAAAGATATTAGTTTGAAAATTCACTGTATAGCTTAAATCATCGACTATACCCTATAAATCTACAATATCTTAACTATGATTCTATGTCAAATTATAAATGAAATAGCCTAATTTTAAAAGGTAAGATAAATAATATATTAGTCTTCCAAAAGAGAAAAAAAAGATATTGAGTTAATATCATCCTATACAGTTAACTTTTACAAAATAATTACTGGATGACCCTCCCCTGAAAAGAAATATACTCCACTATTTTACCTGTCATGCAACCGTCATGCAAGCAATATCATGCTATGATATTAACATATATTGCAGTAACTTATAATCCTCATAACTACTCCTAAGCAAAAGCTCACCCGTTCTAATCGGCTCGGAAGTACCATTTTAAACTAAGAATGAAAAATGAAAAGTTTTATGACATTAGAAGAATCAAAACTTACAATTAAAAATGACAAGTTAAAAGTGAAAAATTAGCTAGGAAAGCGGACATCCCTGTCAGCGACCAGCAGGAAGTATGGAGTGGAAGTATCCTTACTTCCACCACACAAATCTGACAGCAGGGATGCTGTCAGTCCATAACTGGTATAAAGTGACAGCTCTTTTGCCAATTTGTGACAGCAAGGTTGCCACTTTGAAAAAGCCTTTCAAAAAAGTGACAGCAAGGTTGCCACTTCGAAAAAGCGACCTAATACCCACTTATAACAACAAAAAACTAAGCTTTTTTTATCATTCTAAAAGTGACAGCAACATTGCCACTTTGCAAAAGCGCTTTTATTATCTTATATTGGATCTTCAAAACTGAAGTATCAACTCTTTTAAAACAGTTACCACCTTTAGAAATTACTGCTCCCAGCTATCAAGAATAGCACTTCTTAATTTTCTTGACAATGTTCTTTTAACTATTAAAAGTGAAACAATATAAATTTTAAAGTAATAAAAAGGAAAAACTAATGAATTTTAGAATAATCTATTTACCATCATTTAAGGCAATATCATCAGGACTTGATAAGAACTTTGATTTCTCTGAAGAAGGGAAATTAGGACAATTTGATAAATTTTTCTCAGAACTTGAAGTTACTCCTAGAGACAATTTCATGCCTCGCGATTTTCTCTTTTATGATACAAAAAATCAAGGATTTGTTTGGTGGTGGGCTTTAATCGAAGGACAAGATACTGCTTCTTATGAAGTAGTTGATTTCGATGGTGGTTATTATCTAACCTATCACTATCAAGATGGGGATGATAAAGAAAATGAAATATTATATAGTGAAGCTTTAAAGTATATAAATGAATCAGATTTACTTGAACTAGATATTAGAGAAAATCATTATCCAATGGGACATGTTATTACTCCTCCTGAAATATCTGAAAAACTTGCTTTTACTCAAATGGAAACATATATTCCTGTTAAGGTTAAGTAGGGGAGGGGATATCTTATATTATAGTCAATTTGATAAAATATATAAAAGGAGCAAATCATCAAAACTGCCGATATTCCAGTTGTAAAAATTCTCAGAAAATACTATTAAAAAAAAAGGTTTCTATGTTTATTTATTGCAAGATCCAAGAAATTCAAAAATTTTCTACATTGGTAAAGGACAAGGAACCAGAGTTTTTAAGCATGTTAGAGGAGCAATAGATAATCCAGTAGATGCTGACAAAATTAAGTTAATAAAGGAAATTAAGCAAGAATCTTCTGTTAGACATTATATTATAAGGCATGGTTTAGAAAATGCAGAACTTGCCTTTGAGATTGAATCTACATTAATAGATTTATTTACTAACAAAAACTTCGTAGATTTAGCTAACATTACTAATATTTTAGCTGGTCATAATGCTGAAGCAAGAGGAATAAAAACTGTAGAAGAAATTGAAGCTTTATATTCAGCTGAGCCGATAGAAATAAAAGATATCAAACACAATATCTTGATAATAAACATAAACAAGAATTATTCTACTAGTGAAAATATTTATGAAGCTACAAGAAAATACTGGAAATTAGATATAAGAAATGCTGAAAAAGTAGATTATGTCTTAGCAGAATATAGAGGTATTATTAGAGCAATATTTAAGCCACTCAAATGGTTAAGATATGAGAAACAGAAAAGAGTCTATTTTGAAGGAGAAAAGATTGCTGATGAATACATAAACACCTTATATCTTAATAAAAGTTTAGATTTCAAAACTAAAGGAACCCAGAATCCGCTTAGGTATGTTTGGGTAAGAAAATAGGTGTTAATTCTGGATAAATATAAAGTATAATTTTAATCTAATGACATAGAGGGATTTAACAATGATTAACAATAATGAAATACTTATATACAAAAGTAATGATGGAAGCTCTGATATCTCAGTGAGATTAGAGAATGAAACTGTTTGGTTAACCATAGACCAAATGGCAGAACTCTTTGATAAAAGTCGTTCCACTATCAACGAGCACATTCTAAATATCTATAAAGAAGAAGAACTATTAAAAGAAGATACAATAAGAAAAATCGGAAAATCCGATTTTTCGACTAAACCAATAATTCCTATAACTAAAATGTCATTACCGTAGCAGGTTATAGAGTTGAATCTGTTAGAGAGAGTCGCTTTAGTCAATGGGCAACTAAAGAACATGTGAGTATATAGTTAAATAGATTTAACATAAATGTTATTTCTTTGAACTGAATTCTTTTTTTGCAAGTATTAATCAAGAATAGACATTGGTTCTAAATGAAGGCGGTTTTTTGTATTTTGCCTTCAAAAAGAACCAGTAAGGATTAACTATGAATTTACAAGACTTTTTCTATAAGCATAATGGCTATACCAGAATGAAGGATTTGAAAGAGAATGGATTTCACACCAGAGTTATTGCAAAAGCTCTGAATGATAACATTATTGAAAAAGTTAAACCAGGATTATATAAGCTAGTAGATTATGAGTGGGATGAGAACAGTAGCTTTGTTGATATTACTAAAGTAAGCTTCAAGGCAGTAATCTGTCTAAATTCTGCTCTTCATTACTACAATCTCTCGACAATAAACCCTAATCTTGTACATGTTGCTGTCCCAAATAATACAGCAAGATTTTCTCTTGATTACTATCCAGTAAAGCTGTTCTATTTCTCTGATACAATATATCCACTAGAAATAATAGAAGTTAAAGAGGCTAATGGTTCTTTCAAGATTTACTCAATAGAGAAAACAATCTGTGATGCTTTTAGATATCGTAAAAGAATAGGAGAAGATCTTGCTCTTGAAGCTCTGAAAAATTATGTATGTAGTAGAAAATCAGATTTAAATAGGCTATATAAAGTAGCTAAAGAATGTAAGATGAGTGAAGTTATTAATCACTTCTTTTGACTCTCTCCCCACCACTTACTACAGGCTGTGGATTTTTACTTATTAAATACTCCTTAATAGACTGTATTTCACTTTATAATATTTAAATTATTAAGAGGATTATCTATTCTACAAATATTTTACATCAATAAACAGGTCTATCATGTACTTTGATAATTTATGCCTATTGATACCCAAAAAGCATTTCATGACTTTTATAGCAGCTTCCCACTCACACTGGAAAGTTGGTCCATCAACTGTTTGGTCATTTATGAAGTATACATTAACCAGATATGCTGGTACTTTGTTAATTTCTCTTAAGAAATATAAATGAGCTAATCTATTAGTATATTGGTAAAAACGACTGCTCCAATCTATTGTATTATCAATTTTTAAAAATTTCTTAGTTTCGTTTAATGAAGTAGTTATTAAGTCTAAAGATTTTGCACTTGTAGCTTTTGTTCCAGACGAAACCATTTCAGGAATATTTGCTTTTGCTTCAATCAAGAAGACTTCTCCAGTTTTTGCTTTTCCTAACGCGTCCCACTGCGGTCCTCTTACAGGCCAAAATTTATTAAGAGTTGTAGTTAGGGTTAGACCAAGCAAAGAAACAAAATCATCATCGCGATATTCAGCATAATTATCAGTGTATAAAGGTGATACCCAATTAATATTTAAAGGTTCTTTTTTTGATAATTCTTTGCAAATTAGTTTATTTAAGAGGTATGAATTATTATTTACAAGAGTCTGTATGTCTTTTAGACTTCCATTACTATTTCCATTTTGTTCTGTTCGGCTCATTTTAACTCCTTATATTTACATTACTTATTTGATAAAGGTTATCTACGTATCTGTGATTTTAAAATACAATACTCTAATCTAACATTACTACTAGCTTTGAACTAACATTAATAAACTTACATTCATTGTAAAATCCTGTCAAACTAAATCATAAATAAATAACAAATAAGCTCTTATTCACCCAAATACCGCCACTTCTTTTGCCATGCAACCGTAATCCAGGCAAAACAATATAACGATAATTCATTATTTAACAATATCATAAATAGAATTATGATTAATCCTAAGCAAAAGCTCAAACCCACTTATAACAACAGAAACTAAGCTCTTCGTTTTATCCCACCTCCTAATACTCTTCAGGAAATAAGATAGTGCCAATATATCTATCTCCATAGTTGTCTATTCAGGCTGTTGATAAACCCATTAATTCTTGAATTGACTCAGACACTAAACTACATCTAGGTAGTTTAGAAATCTTATTAAAGTCGCTATATCTTTGTACAAACTCTTCACTGCAGTTTATTTAAGTACTATTTTTATTTAAAGAAGTATCTGCAATCTTGCCTAAAATTCTTCTCCATTCTTTTGGTTTAAATTCTAATTGATTATCTAGATTTAACTAAGTGATCATAATAATATAATTATTAGTTGCGACTAACAAAAACCTATTTATATTATTTCTACTAAACATAAGGAGTAGAAAAATGAAACATAGATTTGTAATAATTTTCTTTTTAGCTCTAGCTAGCACGCTTATAGGTCAGGACTTTTCTTTTGAAGATTTGATTGGAGATTGGGAAGGAGAAATTACCAGTGAAACAACCTATCAATGGAATTCTCCTACTAATATAAGTATTTATGCAGATGGTTTTTATACTGAATCTACTGGCATTTTAATGCCTTCAATATATCCGAATACTCAAGAAGTTACTTATGATGCTACTACAAATAGAGTGCATTTTAAATATCTTTATCTTGTTTATGCAGGACAACACACTTATCAACATCACTACTTTGAACTCATTTCCTATAATGGAAATGATATCGAAATGCACTATAATTTTTGGGATGATACTCAAGCCCATCCTGAAGTAATGACTATTACTCTTTCCAGAGTGAATGTTGAAGAATATGGAAGTCTGTCAGGCTCAGTATATGATAATTATTCTTTAAGCCCACTTTCATATGTTAACATTGAAATTGGTCAATATACAACTACAACCGATATGTATGGTTCTTATAATATAGAACTACCAGTTGGCACATATCAGATTTCTCTCAATCATCCAGGTTATCAAGAAATTATACTAAATGATATCATGGTATATCCTAATGAAAATAATCCTATTAATATTGGACTAGATAATCTTATAATTCCTCCTTCCTCATTAACTTATCAGCTCGATGAGAATAACATTGTTTTGAATTGGTCCCTTCCTCAAGCTTATAATCTAACAGGATATAACATATACATGAATGATCAAATTATTGATACAGTAATGGAAAATACTTATTCGTCAAGTATAGCTAATGGTGAATTTTCCTTCTATGTAACAGCTTTATATGGTCAAGTTGAATCAGAAGCTTCCAACATAATCAATGTTACAGTTCAGCAGGTAACTAGTAATTCTAATCAAGTGTCCGAACTATCAGAGTTAACTCTAAATAATTATCCAAATCCTTTCAATCCTTCAACATCAATTAGTTTTAATTTGCCTGAGAACTCACGAGTAAACTTAGCAATATATGACCTTAAGGGAAGAAAAGTAACTGAATTAATTAATCAAGAATTGCTTAAGGGACAGCATTCTTATAAATGGAATGGTAGGGATAGTAAAAATAGATCTTTAGCTAGCGGAATATATTTCTATACTTTACGTACTAATAATGCTAGTTTAACAAAAAAGATGATAATGCAAAAATAATCTAAAAATACTAATAAAGCTCTAACCAGCAATGATTAGAGCTTTATTCCAAACTAAAAATTCCCATCCTCTTTTTCTCTCATTTTTTTCAACTTTCTACTCAAAGAATAAGGGGTAATACCTAATAATTCAGCTGCTTTTTTTTGGAGATTATTGGATAATCTGAGAGCTTTATCTATAATATAAGCTTCGCATTCAGCTAAATTCAAGGATGGTAAATCTGGGTGATTATCACAAATATTGCATGTAGTCCGAGGTAGGCTGATGCTATCAACATCAATTACTGAACTTTTTGAAAGAAGCAGAGCTCTCTGCAAGATATTCTTCAATTCTCTAATATTACCTGGATAGTCATATGCAACAAGTAAGTCCAAAGCTTCCTTAGTAATAATTGGGGTTGATAGTCCTTGATTTATAGAAAGAGTATTCAAATAATAATCTATCAATAATGGTATGTCATCTTGTCTTTCACGTAGAGGGGGGAGCTGAATTTCCATAACATTTATTCTATTTAAAAGGTCAAAACGAAAATTATTAGCCAATGCCATGGCCGAAAGATCCTTGTTTGTAGCAGATATTAGACGGAAATCAACCTTTATATCTTTAGTAGAACCGATTCTATTAATAACTTTTTCTTCAATTACACGGAGAAACTTTGATTGCATTTTCAGAGGCATATCACCAATTTCATCTAAGAAAAGACTACCTGTGTGGGCAGCTTCAAAATAACCAATTTGCTTATTTGCTGAACCAGTAAATGATCCTTTCTCACTACCAAAGAAAGCGCTTTCTATCAGAGAAGTTGCAAAAGCTGCACTGTTAACCGAGATAAAAGGATTTTCCTTTTTCTTACTAGCATAGTGAATCAGCCTAGCGATAGCTTCTTTACCAGTACCAGTCTCGCCAATAATTAAAACAGGGAGCTTATCACTATTAGCCACCATCATGGCCTGATAGATTACATTTTGCATCTGAGCATTAGATCCAATAAGAGGGCTTTTCAGAAGTTTCTGCAATTCCTGAGATATTAGTGAAGTATTGGCATATGAGTTATAGCTGTTTAAAGTTTTCTGAGGCTTTTCATAGTCTTCTTTAATTGCCTTAATTTCAGCTTTATATTCTTCATTTTTTAGTTTCATCTTGATCTCATTTGCTAGTTTATAGTGCTTATAAGATTCCTTTATATTACCTTGAATCTCCAAAATTTCACTCAATAAACTATGATTTTTAGCAAGTTCATTCTGAAGGTTAAGTTCTTCAGCAAGTGCTTGAGCTTCCTTAAGTACAGGTAATGATTTAGAATATTTTTTCAAGCCCATATTACTAATTGCTATACCCTGCAAAATGACCAATTTATGTCTTTTATCATCTGTATCAGAATTGCAGTTAAGAGCAGAATTATATAGCTTTAAGGCGGAAGTAAACTGCTGTTGTTTTATCTTTAAATTAGCTAAATTTATCATGATACTTGCTTTATCATTATAGTATTCTAGTGAATTGGCACAAGCTAAAGCCTCTTTCAAAAGCTTTTCTGCTTTATCATTATTATGGAGAACTCTATAGCAATTAGCTGAATTTATTGCCATAGTAATATAGGTATCAGGATCAGATTCTCTTAACTTACTAGATAGAAAAGGCTCAAAATAAGTCAGAGCTTCCTCATGATTGCCGATTGATCCATAAGCTATACCTAAATTGTTACAAATAGAAAGATAATTATCACTAGATTGGTCTTCAATCCTCTTTTTAGCTTCTAGGAAGAAGTGGATAGCTTGTTTTAGCTTGCCCCACATAGCAGATATTCTACCCAAGCCAGTATAAGCTAAGGATAATACTTCTTCATTATTGATTTTTAAACCATACTGCATGCCCAATTGATAATAATTAAAAGCTTGATCTAATTGTCCGTTACTCTCATAAATGAATCCTACATTTGAGTAACGACCTGTAAAATTATTAATATTTCCAATCTCTTCAAGAATATCTATGCTTGCCTTTCCTTGAGTAATTGCTGAGTCTAAATCATTAAACATCCATAAGATGTAACTAAGATCAGCACAAATTTCAGCTCTCTTAATATCTTTATTGAGATAAGAAGAATATTTTAGATAACCCTGGTAGATTTCCTGAAAGTTTTGCCCTTGTGCATAATATCTTATTGCATGAAAAATTTGCAGATAGCTTTCTGTTAAAAGATTGCTAACTTGCTTTGGTAAAAGTGGGTCAAAATCTAAATACTGGTCAACTAGTTCTATTATTCTTTCATAATGATCGAGATAATTCATGTCTTTGTTTTCAACACAAACTTTCAGCTCATGCAGATTAGCTTCTAAACTTTGCAATCTACTTGTGTTTTTTTTTGTGGCCATAAGACCTCCTAGCGATAATGCAATTAATTGCAGTAATAATTGCATAAGTGCAATAGAATGTCAAGTCAAATACTAATAATTCTTATGCTTATAAAAGTACTTTCTTAGTAAGATATTAATTATCAAGGCATTAGGAATGATACTTATAAGCTTATTATTTTTGGAATCATAAATGCAGTTAATGTTATTAACTCAAGATAATGCAGTAGATCTAAGCGAATAGCAGAATCTAACATCTTCAGCAAAGTTCTGCTGCCTCATTCGATTTAAGGAGTGTATATATGAAAGAAAATGATAATTGCACTGTAAGTGAATTACAGGAGAAATGGTTAGATGATACTAACTGTTTAATTGGATTTACTGTTACTTATAGTAATGGAAGAATAGAAAATCAGATGAGAAACTGCAACAAAGAAACTTATCTAAGAGAAAAAGCAGAACTTAATTATTTAAGAAAGAAATTTTTAACAGAAAAAAACTAAATGGAGAAAAAAGATGAAAATTACCTTATTGATGATGTTATTTTTACTTACAGTTGTTTCCCTCTTGGGAGTTAATAGTGCTTTATATTTTGATGGACAAGATGATTATTTACAAGTAAATTCAATTAGCACTAGCTTATTTCAACAGAATTCATATACAATTGAATGTTGGTTTAGAGGAGATGATATTACCACTTCTACTGGTAATCAAATCTTATGGGGAATTAATGGCCCTGTTACCAATCCAAATACTAATATCTTGATGATAGCAGTTCACGGAAATGTTATCAAAATTTATGATGGGAACAATGTTAATTCTTATACTGGAACTTTGGTTATTCAACCTTCTGTATGGTATCATATTGCACTTGTGAAGTTTACTGATGATAGTTTCTCTTTATATCTCAATGGACTTGAAGAGTTATCTGGTTCCCTAGACACTCCGATTGCTAGCAATAGTACTTTTTCCTTAGGCCAAGAATGGGATGCTAATCCTAGTGATTTCTTTCAAGGACAAATTGATGAATTTAGAGTATGGAGTAAGGTACTAGACCAAAATGAATTAAGACGAAAATCCTACCTTGAGCTAGATGAAGAAGAAACAGATTTAATAGCATATTACAACTTTAATAATTCACTTACTGATCAATCTGGAAATTCACACAATGGAACATTTATCGGAGGATCTAATCAATTTCTTCCATCTTCAGCAATATTAGGGGCTCAATCTTGTTTAGCTTTTCACGGTAATACTGGTGATACACGAGTAAATTGTGGAAATATAATTGATCCAAGTACTTTATCTTCTTTCACAGTAGAATGTTGGGTAGAACCAGAAATTTCTAGTACAAATCATCACAGAAGATTGATAACCCAAGGTCCTTTAACATGGTTAGGTATAAATTCTAACAGAAATGTATATACAAATTTTCCTGATAATAGCTCGATTATGATAAGTGCAACTGAACTAACTTATGGCATTTGGAATCATCTTGCTTTAGTTTGGGATGGAGCAAATATTTCTTTATATATTAATGGTATTAAAGATGAGATAACTCAGTCGGCAAACTCACTTAGTTCTAATAATGCAGATGTTTACTTAGGTTATGAAGTAGATTGTCCTGAAAATCACTACTGGGGCTTAATGGATGAATTAAGGATTTGGAGCATAGGTAAGTCAGAAAGTCAAATTAGAGAAAACATGTGTAGAAATATTTCTGGTAGTGAAGCTAACTTACTTGCTTATTATAACTTTAACAATACTTCTGGTTTAGTTGTGCAAGATTTATCTGGCAATTCACATGATGGTGCTATGACAGGAAACTATTCTTGGTTGCCTTCTTCAGCTTTTAATATGTGGTTAGATTCTAGTGATAATATTTGGACAGAAGAATCTAATTGGTCAGATGGTATTCCAGACGAGAATGCTAATGTTGGAATTTATAATTGGATTGATGAACTTGAATTACCAAATCCACAAAGCTATAATAATTTCTATATTGGAAATGGCGTTACTATTTCCCTAGTATCTTCGATAGATATTACAAGTTCATTAATAATTGAGGGAAATTTAAACTTAAATACCAATACTATTAATCTCCACGAAAATGCCGAATTAATTGATGAAAACGGAATCTTATCTGCTAATAGTGGAACTATAGAAACTACTATGGAACTTAATAATGTTAATCATGAAATAGCTGGGTTGGGTATTACAATTTCAGAATCAAGCAATCTAGGTAATACTAGAGTAATTAGAGGACATAGAGCTTTAGGAAGTCAAGCAATTAAAAGATATTATCAAATTACATCTCAAAATCAACCAACTAATGCAAGTCTTGTTTTTAGTTATTTAGATTCAGAACTAAACGGACATGAAGAAAGTCAGCTTAAATTATTTAAGTCAGAAGATGGAGTTAATTGGATAGAACAAAACTCTTCAATTGATACAGAAAATAATACTTTAACTTTAACAGGCATAACTAGTTTTTCTTATTGGACAGCTGCACCAACAGGTTCAGATCAAACACTACCAGTAACTTTATCATCATTTACAGCAGTTTATGAAGAAGAACAAGCAATAATTAAATGGATTACTCAATCTGAAAACAATAACCTTGGTTGGAATATCTATAGGGGTGAGACAAGTGATCAAACTCAAGCTCTTAGACTTAATAATATGTATATTCCTGCTTCTGGCTCTACTACTGAACCAACAAATTATACTTATCAAGATGATTTCCCTGTAACCGATGGGAATGAATACTTCTACTGGCTAGAAGCAATAAGTTTAAATAATGAATCAACTTATCACGGTCCTATTAATTTAATTATCTCCCAAGAAGAATTTGAAGAATCTTCTCCAGAAATACCTCATAAATATGGACTTCTACCTAATTATCCAAATCCTTTTAATCCAAGTACTACCATAGAATTTGCTATGAAGAAAGAAGGAAACTATAAGCTGACTGTTTATGATATCAAAGGTAGAAAAGTTAAGGATATTTTCTCTGATTACATCCAAGCAGATAAATTATATAGACTTGTTTGGGATGGCAAAGATTACCAAGGTAAAAACGCTGCATCAGGAATTTACTTTTATCGCTTGTCTGGGAATGGTCTAGTTATAAATCGGAAAATGATATTAGTGAAGTAGGTTACACTCTTTCTCATCCTACTTGTAGAAAGCAATCCCCCTCATCTGAGGGGGATTAGATTTTGGGCAATAAAAGTAACTTAATTTTTAGCTAATTCCAGTCTGGTGGCAGAAAACTATTAAAACCGAATAATTTAGTAGTTCTATGTGAAAAGCACTGTATTATTCTGCAAAAGTAACTTTCATAATTCTTCCGAATATATTATATGCGTTAAAATTCAGTAAGCTATTTTGCTAGAATAATCTGTAATCTTCACTAAAAAACCTACTGAAACATTCTGGATAAATAACATATTCTTTGGTTGACAGCAAATATTAGTGAGATTTTTTTTGATAAAAAACTTATGGAGATGTAATGTCTGTTCCTTTAATAAATGTTTGGCGTGGTACTATAGTAGAGAGTATCCATAGGGGAGACCTAGTAGTTGTTGATGCTGATGATAAGATTATCTATTCTCTGGGAAATCCTCAAAAGATAACATATTTCCGATCTTCTGCAAAAGCAATTCAAGCACTTAATGTTGTAAAATCAGGTGCTTATGATAAATATAAGTTAACAGAAAGGGAATTATCTCTTATCTGTTCTTCTCATTATGCAGAAGAATTTCATCTTCAAACTGTTCAGTCCATTTTAGATAAAATTGGACTACACAAAAATAATATTCTAGGTGGTATTGTAGCTTCTCTGAATCCCGAAATAGCTCTAAGACAAGCTGCTTCTGGCCATATAATTGATGAGAGATATAGTGATTGTTCAGGAAAACAAGCTGGTATGTTGGCTGTATGTCAAACAAAAGGCTACAGTCTTAATAACTATCTGGATCCAAATCATCCATGTCAACAAGAGATATTAGAAGATATCTCAACTTTCTGTCAAATAGCTAAAGAAGAAATTATCATAGGTATAGATGGTTGTTCTGCTCCTGTACATGCTCTTCCCCTAATTAACATGGCCATAGGCTTTAGAAATCTAAGTAATCCTGAAAAATTAGCTTGTGAAGACAAAGCAGCTGCAAACTTAGTTTATAAGAGTATGGTTACTTATCCAGAAATGATATCAGGAACTGCTGGTTTTTGTAGTCAGCTAATAAAATACTCAAATGGAAAGTTGATAGGTAAGGTTGGAGCTGAGGGGGTTTATACTATTGGTATTAAAGAAAGAAATATTGGCATTGCCTTGAAAATAGAATCAGGTTCTATGACAGTTATCCCTCCTGTTATAATGAGAACTTTAAGAGAATTAGATATTCTTAGTAAACAAGAATTAGATGATTTACAAAAGTATATGGAAATGGATTCACTCAATGATAATGGCAGACTTGTAGGTAAGATTGTCACAGCTTATTGAAGAAAAGTACAAGTTTTATCGACAATAATCATATAATTTATACTTAGCAATTTTTCTAGCTATAGAATTAGCAGTTAATCCCAGTAACTTAGCTGCTTGTAATTGGACTCCATTAGTTTGGATAAGAGCATCTTTAACAGTATCTTTGATAACTTGATCTAGGTTAAGAGTATCTTTTTGATATTGCTTGCAATTATTTTGCAGATTCAAATAATTATCTAAGACAAGTTGCAAATCTTCATTATTAGCTAGGGAAATTGCTATTCTTTGAGTTATATTTTTTAACTCGCGAATATTGCCTGGGAAAGAATAAGTCATTAAAATCTCTAAGTGCTTAGGAGTAAGAGTCTGAACTGGTATATTAAGCTTCTGACAATAATCAGCTAAGAAATAATTTGCTAAATCTTTAATATCGCTTTTCCTATCTCTTAGGGCAGGGAGTTTTATTTCATAGTTACATAACCTGTAAAACAAATCAATCCGAAACTTATTCTCCTTGGTAAGTTGCAAGAGATCTTTATTAGTTGCAGAGATTATTCTAAAGTCTGATTTGACAGCTTGAGTAGATCCCAAAGGGTAAAATTCTTTATCTTCTAGAACTTTTAAAAGTTTTGTTTGTATATCTAAAGAAATCTCAGATATTTCATCTAAGAAAAGGCTACCTTTATCGACAATGTTGAGAATACCCAGTTTGTCTTTATCAGCCCCTGTAAAAGCTCCTTTCTTATAACCAAAAAGCTCACTCTCAATAAGTGTAGGACTAATAGCTGACAGATTGAACTCACAGAAATTTTGCTTACTTCTATTACTCTTATAGTGAATATATTTAGCAAGTAATTCTTTTCCTGTTCCTGTTTCACCTGTAATTAATACATTACTAAAAGTAGCATTAGCTACATTTTGTGACTCTTTCTTTATTCTCTTAATCTCTGTCGATCTACCAATTATTGATTTCTCAATTTTTTCTGAAATTGCTTCGGATGATAAGACTTTTTTTATTGCCTCTTCTTGATTAATTTCTTCATAAGAATGGAGTAAATTGTGATAATAATCCATTTCTAAGATGTTTTTATGAAGCTCTAGCTCTTTAGCTACCTTACGATACTTACTTAAGTAAGCTAGAATTTTTTCTCCCTCATTAAGTTTAGAATAGTATTCTATCATGAAGAAGAGGTATTCTTTGTAAAAGTCTCTTTTCTCAGAAATTACCTCTTGCATTAAATCTTCAATCTTCTTAATATCGATTTTTTCTACTTGATTAGATGATAGATAATAAGAGTAGAGGAAAAGAAGTGGTATTCTCGCTCGTGAATCTGCTTTGAGCTGGGTGAAATAAGCTTGGGCATAATCAGTTTTTTCATTCATTACTGCTATTAAAAAGCTTTCAGAAATAATCCGCTCAAGTACCTTCTCATCCTGACTGATAGATTTAATTTCATCTAAAATTGCTATAGCTTGTGTAAAGAGTTTTGATTGACTTAGCATTCTAGCTTTCATGAATTTAAGGTGAGTTTTATCAAGAGGAGAGTCTGCACATAAAGCTATTTCCAAATGCTTAAGGGCTAAATCCATCATAGATTTTGAAGCATATGCAATACTTAGAGTGTGATTAGCTCGGTAGTAGAGTACTTTTTCTTTGCGAATATGTTCATCACTTATAATCTTTTTAAAATAATAAATTGCCTCATAGAAATTACCTGTTCTAAACTTATAATGTCCTAAGGCTAAAAAATAATATGCTTTTGCATATTCTGAATTATCTATTGCTATATAATCAGTAAAACGTTTATAGATTTGTTCTGCTTTATCCAGTTTGTTATTGCTAGAATAATGAATTAATAACTGACTATAGGCTGATGCTGTGATTTTAATCGGCATATAGGTATCAATTAAAGACAAAATTCTTTCAATTAAGGAGTCGGTTTGCTCACTAAAATAATAAACTGATTGTACCATATAAGCTAGAGTAATTTCCACAATCTTACCACTTTTGGTAAGAGCTATACCTACATTAACAATTGTATCTAAAAGCCTGTCTGAAGGGGGAATTGTAGTAATTAAAGCTTCTGTCAAACATGCTTCCATGAAGTAGTACTGAGAGTCTTTGTTTGGCTGATAATTATGCTCTAATATAGTAAAGAAACTATCATATATTTGATAGCAAATCTCAACAATTTTTTCTCGAGATTGTCCATTCTTGCTAGCAATTAATAAATTCTCATATAACTTATACAACTTATAACTTAACTCAGTTTTTCTAATTTTCATGTAAACTCCCCAAAGAATTATATAGCAAAAATAGATTTACTTATTGGAGATAATAAGTCAAGCTATTTATTTTTTTCTTTTTACCGAAAACGGGAAATAGCCTATGGCGATTTCGGGATATAGGTATGCTAGCTTAATATGATTATTCCAATTATAATAAATTAAACTACTGTAAAATAGTTACTTATATCATTAGCTTATTTTGGGAATATTATCTGCTTATTAAATATTTATGAAAAAGAATAAAAATAATTTGCTACTTATTAAAGAGAGTTTGCTACAAGCTCAAAAAGTTGGGAATCCAACCTTCAATGGAAAGAAATGGGCTATAACTATTCTTAACATCAAGGGTGAGATTAATAACTTTACTTTTAACCAAGATGACTATTGGCAAGTCAAGCAACTTATTCAAAATTATAATAAACAAAGGAGATAGTATGTTTAAAAAGAGTCTTTTAATTTTTTGCTTATTAACAAGTATAAGCTTTCTAATCGCAAGCACATATTACGTGTCAAAAACTGGTGATAATAGCAATGGCTTAACTTGGTCAACAGCTTATAATGAGGTGCAAACAGCCATAAATTCTGCTTCTAGCGGTGACCAAGTCTGGGTAGCAAAAGGAAAATATTTTCCTACAGACTACAATCCAAAGGGTGTTGGCACAGCTGTTTTGAACAGAACCAAGACCTTTGTGATTAAGAATGGTATTGATGTTTATGGAGGCTTTGCTGGCAATGAAACACAAATTGATCAAAGAGTCAACTACTGGATTGGACAGGCTAATGAGACTATTCTTTCAGGAGATTTAAATAATGATGATGATTATTCTCAATGGGAAAGCTATAATCAAAACCTAATTAAGAATACTGAAAACTCCTATAATGTGATTTATTATTATAATGTATATACCCAGACTATTGTAGATGGTTTCACTATTTCTGGAGGTAATGCTGATACGAAAGTTTC
The DNA here is from genome assembly GCA_963663475.2 of Cloacimonadales bacterium (SeqCode). Classification (GTDB taxonomy): domain Bacteria; phylum Cloacimonadota; class Cloacimonadia; order Cloacimonadales; family JAFGVF01; genus JAEKNW01. Next base: position 1,699,128 of record CAXXJV010000001.1, read on the forward strand.
TGGTAAACCTTATCATGATGGAGGTGGAGCACATTTAACTTCTTCCCAAGCTTATTTGAAAAACTGCAGAATTATCTATAATCAAGCAGTCAATGCTGCAGGTGCAATTACTTTTTCTGGTGGAGAGCTCTGGGATTGTGTAATCTCACGTAATAGAACTGTAGCCCAAAATACTGATGCTGGAGATGCTGGAGGTGTTAAGTTACATAATGGTGGTAAATTAATAAATTCAATAATAACTGATAATTATTCAGTTGAAAGCTCTGCTAGAGGTGGTGGTGTATGTTGTTCTTGGAGATCTCCAGGTCATGCAATAATCAACTGTGTTATCGCAAATAATAAAACAGCTGGAACTGGTGGTGGAATTGGTAACTATGGAACTTATTCCTCTTATACAAAAGCTTATAATACAATCATCTGGGGCAATACAAGGAACGGCATTTCTAGTCAAATTGGTGGCACAGGAACTTCTTTATATTATTGTGGTGTCCAAGGTGGTTATTCTGGAACAGGAAACTATAATTTAAGTTCTGATAATGATGCTGTAACTGGTCCAAATTTTTATAACTCAGATGCTGGTGATTGGCGTTTAAGAATTACTTCACCCTTACTTAATATTGGCTCAAATGCTTATACAAGTAGTCCAGTAAGCATATCAACTGATATTCTCGGAAATCCTCGTATAATTGAATCAATTGTAGATATGGGGCCATATGAGCATTTTTATCAAGTAGCTCTTCAACCTGATGCAAATGGTATCATATATGTAAAGAGCTCGGCTGCAGGTTCTGCTGATGGATCTTCTTGGGAGAATGCTACATCTTCACTACAAGGAGCTTTGGATTCTGATGCTGAACAAGTTTGGATTTCAGAAGGGACTTATTATCCTACGCAAAATATCCCTGGTATGGAATCTGATCTACGAGCTCAAGCTTTTATACTTGAGTCTGATAAACAGATATATGGAGGTTTTCCTGCTGAAGCTAATTCAATAGATAATTCTACCTTAGATTCACGTAATAGTGATGAATATCTAGTCTATTTAACAGGAGACATAGGACAACCTGGTATCAATGATGATAATTCTTATCATGTGCTGTACTCGCAAAATATATCATCATTTACTATCTTAGATGGATTTTTCATTAGTGGAGGAAACGCAGATGGTCTTAGTCCTCATGATCAAGGTGGAGCAATTTATTTAGTAGATTCTTCTCCAACAATAAATGATGTTAATTTAGAAAACAATCAATCAGAATCTGCTAGTGAACCTATATTATTAGAAGGTGCTTCTAATCCAATAGTTACTGATAGTCCAGGTATGGATGATACTTTGCCTGTAGAACTAACTTCTTTCACTGCAGTACTTACCAATGCAAATCACTCTAAAATAATGTGGCATACAGCTTCAGAATCTAATTTAATTGGTTATAATATATACAGAAGTGAGCTAGATAATATTAGTACAGCAATTAGAATTAATCCTCAATATATAGAGGCTAATAATAGTCCAACCGGATCTGAATATTCTTATACAGATCAGGAAATTGAAATGAATATAAGTTATTATTATTGGTTAGAATCTACAGAAGTTAGCGGTTATATCGAATACTTCGGGCCAATATCTCTTAAGATAGGGGAGGGAGAAGATATTATTGATCCTGTAATTACTCTTACAAATCTTAAAGAAAACTATCCTAACCCATTCAATCCTCAAACTAAATTTGAATTTTATGTTAAAGAAGGTGAAAGTGCTAGCTTTAAAATATTCAATCTAAAGGGACAAGTAATCCAGTCGCTTGATAATATCACAAGTGGTAAGGGTGAATATACTTGGGATGGTAGAGATAAATCTGGAAAGCATGTTGCATCTGGAATTTATTTCTATAGCTTGAAAAGTCAGTCATATAGCTCTGTTAAGAAAATGGTTTTAAGCAAATAGTATGGCTCTTGTTCAAGTCTGCTGGTAAATGAGAGACTTTCATTATAGCATATTGCTTAAATAATAGAAAGTTACAAGTAAGATTATATGAAGAGTGACGGGAGTTGCTCATGGAGTAGCGACTTCCGACTCTCTTCACCCGAAGTCCCTTGCCTAGGGCTGAGGAACTCTGGTCTCCAACAAAAAGCAGGCTCAAGTTCAAGTTTGGTGAACATTCCCCTTTCAGCTCGTCAGAGCGGTATGAGAGGGGTGCCATAAGGTGGGGAGAGTAACATTCCCCTGTCGATTCTTTACACGAATTAACGCGAATTAGAACGAATTTCACGAATAAGAAAAGCTCTTTAACACAGAGTTCATAGAGGTAAAGAGGAGTTTTACAGAGTTTTAATAAGGAAGAATAAGCCACCTAAAACACCGATAATAATAAGTGATTTACCACAAAGGCACGAAGACACAAAAGGAAAAGAAGATTCTAACTGGGAATGCGGTACTAACTGGGAATGCGGGCATCCCTGCCCGCGGTTATGCAGATTACAAGTGGTTACGGGAATGGGTCGCGGGATTGTCTCTTAATTCCCCTTTCAGCTCGTAAGAGCGGTATGAGAGGGGTGCCGTAAGGCGGGGAGAGTAAACATTCCCCTGTCGATTCTTTACACGAATTAACGCGAATTAGAACGAATTTCACGAATAAGAAAAGCTCTTTAACACAGAGTTCATAGAGGTAAAGAGGAGTTTCACAGAGTTTTAATAAGGAAGAATAAGCCACCGAAAACACCGATAATAATAAGTGATTTACCACAAAGGCACGAAGACACAAAAAGGAAAAGAAGATTCTAACTGGGAATGCGGTACTAACTGGGAATGCGGGCATCCCTGCCCGCGGTTATGCAGATTACAAGTGGTTACGGGAATGGGTCGCGGGATTGTCTCTTAATTCCCCTTTCAGCTCGTAAGAGCGGTATGAGAGGGGTGCCGTAAGGCGGGGAGAGTCTTAAATTGGCCTCTTGTCATTGCATTCAGGACTTCCCATTAAAAAACCTTCAATGTATTCAATACAACCATCCAATTGTTTATAAATTTGATAATATGAAAATCTAATAATTTTCATTCCTAAACTTTCTAAATATCTTTCTCGTTTTTCATCATATTCTTCTTTATAATCATGGTCTCTACCATCTATTTCAACTATTAATTTAAATTTAGCACAGTAAAAATCGACAATGTAATTTCCTATTGGTTTTTGCCGATGGAAGTGTGAGATTTTTCTTTAAATCTTTTGCATATTTTGTTAGTTTTTTGCTGTATTTTATTGTCATGTTGTTACTCTCCCCGCCTTACGGCACCCCTCTCACACCGCTCTTACGAGCTGAAAGGGGAATATTACTCTCCCCGCCTAACGGCACCCCTCTCATTATTTGGGATTATAATAAGTCTATGGTATATATGATGTTATTTAACCCTTTCAGGGTTAGGCTTTGTTTTTCATCACCAGTACCCAGGGTTGCATTCCCTTCAGGAATTTACCCTGGGCTAAACTATTTATCCCCTTTTGGGGATTCAAGACTTATCCCCTCAGGATACATAAAAAAGGTGTCCACTATATTGGTACTTGACAAAAAATACTCAAGTAAATCAGAATGTTTCATTGAAATTGTGGTTTAACCTCAATAATGCATTATTTGGATTAAAATGTACTACTGAGGAAGTCTAGTCTACTTTGGAGAGAACCGATTTTTCTGGTGAATCTCTATTATTTCCAAAAGTTCAATTACATAAATCGGGGTTATAGAAACATGCATTTAACTTATATTCATCCTTGTAGCTTCCTTTACACTCTTTCGATGAAAAGCGGACTTTCATCGAAAGAGTGTAAAGGAAGCTACAAGGATGAATCAGTCCAATTTATTAGCATCAATAATTTTTTTCATCCATTGAATAGCTTGAATAGGGTATTTACCAATAGCAGTTTCGTCTGAAAGGGTAACTCCAGAGGCACCATCAAAAATTGCATTAGCAACATCAGAAATTTCTGCTCTAGTTGGATATGGTTTAGTTACCATGGACTCCATCATTTGAGTAGCAACAAAGAAAGGCTTGTTCAAATCTCGGCATTTTCTGCTTATCTGTTTTTGGAGAGTGGGTAAAAGGGGAATAGAGACTTCTATTCCTAGGTCGCCTCGGGCAATATAGAGGTAGTCAGAACAATTGATAATACTTTCCATATTGGCTAGTGATTTAGCAGTTTCAAACTTAGATAAAATAAGGGCCTTATGTTCTATTTGCAAAGACTCATAGTAGTTTGAAAATTCGTAAATATCTTGAGCTGATCCAACAAAGGAGAGGGCAAAGAAGTCTGGTTTTTCTTGGCCTGTTTCTTTAATAATTTCTTTGTCTTGCTCTGATAAAAATTCATAATGGAGTGATTTACCTGGAATAGAGAAATGGCAGTTTGGTCTTAGGATATTGCTATTATCTACAGTAATAGTAATATAGTCGTTTGTAACATCAGAAACTAAACCAGTAAAATCACCATCTTGAAGGTAAAATCTATCACCTTTTGCGATAAGTTTATGGTTAATTTTGCTAGAAAAGAAGTAATCTTCCTTTTGCGGTGTAAAGAAAATATTAGTTGATTCATTTGCTGATAGGTTATGAAATCTTCTAAGATTGGCTATTCTCACTTCAGGACCAGGTATATCAATCATTATTTTAACTTCTTTAGCTAGCTCTTTGGCTATTCTTCTGATAGTTCTAGAACATTTAATAGCATTACTTATTCTTGTGTGAGACATATTAATACGAAAAATACTTGAACCACTTTCTAGCATATCTTTAATTAAGGAATTATTAATACTTGTAGAGTTAATTGTTGTAATAATATCTATCATAAATTATTAAAATCTCTTTATATTTTTTTTAGGTTTAAGGGGAAATTCTTCTAACCATAGCTGAGTTTTTGCTTTTAACAAACTTAACAGGCCATCATTATTAATTACATAGTCAGATTGAGCTTCTTTTTGCTTATTAGGATACTGACTGGAAATTTTCTTAAGGGCTTGGTCTTTACTAATATTATTCCTTTTCATAAGTCTATCTAATTGCATTTCAGGACTAGCTGAAACAGTGACGATGTAATCAAAGTAAGCTTCAAGCTTAGCTTCAAAGAGGAGTGGGACTTCAAAGAAGATATACTTCTCTTGGCAGTCTTCAATTCTCTGTTTCATCAGCGAAAATATTTGAGGATGGCTTACAGAATTCAGATAGGCAAGCTTATCTTTATCTTTAAAAACTAAGCGACTTAGCTTATCTCTATCAATATGACCTCTGTCATCTAGGATCTCCGGACCAAATTTATCCCTAAGCTGGGTAATGACTGTCTTTTCCTCTAAAGCTTCATGACCTAGTTTGTCAGTTGAATGAACTTCATAACCTAGCTCAAGTAAGATTTTTACAAGTTCAGATTTCCCAGATGCTATTGATCCTGTTATTCCAATTATGATAGGTCTCTTCATCCTTAAATCTCGAATTTAGACTGATCTATAGCTGATAATACTTTCAAAACCTGAGCATTATCTTTAACATTATGAACTCTGATAATATCGATCTTTTTATTGAAGGCAAGGGCTGTAGTTGCCATTGTACCACCTTCTCTCTCAAGTGGTTTACTAGGATCTATCATGTTAATAAAGGACTTCCTAGAAGTTCCTAGTAGAACTTTACAAGCAAGAATATGAAACTCATCAATTCTTTTTAGAATTGCTAAATTGTGTTCTAATCTTTTACCAAATCCTATTCCTGGATCAATTATAATTCTATCCAAAGCTATACCATTAGCTTGAAGATATGAAATTCTTTCCTCAAAAAAAGCTAGCAAATCATTGATAACATTATCATAGCTTGGATTATCTTGCATATTTTCAGGATTTCCCTGCATGTGCATGATGCATACTTGGCTCTCAGGATAGTCTTGTAATACTTTTAACATCTTCTTGTCAGACTGTAAAGCACTTATGTCATTAATAATATTTGCCCCAGCCTTGAGAGCTTGACGTGCAACTTCAGACTTGTAAGTATCTACTGAAATTGTAACTTGGGATTCTTTTCTAATGGCACTTATGACTGGAATAACTCTTGCTAATTCATCTTGCAGGGAGACTCTTGGAGAACCTGGACGGGTTGACTCTCCTCCTATATCAATAATAGAGGCCCCTTCTTTAATCATATCCTTAGCCCTCTCAAGGGCTTTAGTCAAATCAAAATACTCATTACCATCTGAAAAAGAATCTGGTGTAACATTCAAAATTCCCATAATCTGTGGTATAAAATCTCTTCCTTTATCTTGCAGGCTCCAATAAAGTAATTGATTACGGAAGACAGATAACTCTTGTCTTATCTCAGGAAGCCCCATTGTAGTATAATGTCTCATTCTAGTTATTAAAGCAAGTAGCTTGTTTGCCCCTCCCATAAAGAGAAGATTTGTTTTCTTCTTCTCTCCTTCAACAATACCCTTACTCATAGCAATATCAGCCCCGATGATGAGTGCTTCTTGCTTAAGAATATTAGCTGCTCCTGTTTCTACATTATATAAGATAAGAGAACGACCTAGAGCTTTAGGAGCCATTACCTCTACACCCTGAGAAGATACACCTATTTGCTTAAGAATACTTCTTGCATCTTCTAGGTTAGTTATACTGATTATTCTATTTTTCATTAATTTATCCTTCATAATCTTGTTTGATTTTATTCTAATTATCTAGGGAGACTTGTAGGTCTGAAAAAGCTATTCTTGATTAATATCCACTAACTTGTTTCTGTAATTCAATACGTAGATACCTGAAGTCATTCCTCTTAATTTACCTTCTTGGTCAGCATCCTGTAAAATATCAATTACCCAGACAGCTAACTCACTATTACCTTCAAGATTTTGCATGCTTCCCTTGATTCGGCCATCTCTAATTTCAAAAAATATCTTACACATTTGCGATACTTTTTTGCTAGGATCAAACTCCTTACCAGCAAAAAGAGATCTAATTAATGAATCATCTCCACCATAATTTGTTTCCTCAAAAAAGTCACTTGTACCTGTGAAAGAAATAAAAATTGTATCTTGTTTCGTTTTACTAAACTTCTTTGTATCTATTTTGATAGGTTCTTTATCACCTAGAGATTCATGAATATCATGCACATCATAGTCTATAATATGAGAATTAGGAGCAATAATATCCCTTTCTCTTTGAGCATAAGTCGAAGCAGTATGAGTTCTATCCTGAAATCTGTCTTGATCATCTTCTTCAAATAGATTAAAGGTGTAGTCTTCATCAGCATCTGATTCCTCTTCTCCTTGAATTGTTGGCTTGATGAATTGATCAATAGGTATTGAAGAAGCTTCTTTCTTTTCTATTTGGCCTGTATCAACTTGCTTAATAGCTTCCTTAACCAATTCTTCCTTTTCTTCCACTTTTTCTACCTCTATTGCTAATTCTTTCACTTCAGGCGCTTTATATTCAGGTATATCTAGACTGTAAAAGAAAAGTAACCCATGCAGTAAAATAGAAATGATAAAGGGAATCAAGTAATTATTTTTCATATTAATCTATACTATATCTTGTTGGGTAAGAGATTCTTTTAGCTCCTACCTCGGTTACAATATCATGAACTGCTACTATATTTTTCCATTGGACATCCTCATCTACCCAGATCTCAACCTTAGAGTCTGCATCTTGAATCAATCTTCTTCTTAACTCATCAGCAAAGTCAGTTTCATTATAAACTTTATTTTTATTATCTAAACAAAGTTCATTATCCTTTGTAATTATTACTTTTATTATATTACCTGAAGGAAGCTTACTTGTACTTACAGATTGGGGAAGATTGACACCAATAGAGTTTATATTGACAAAGTTGGATGATAATAGAAGAAATATAATTAATAGAAAGACAACGTCTGTCATGGATATCAAAACTGTTGAGGTTATCTTCTTCTTCTTAACATCAATCTTCATGCTTAATCCCTGTTCTCTTCTCTAAATTTGAGAATCAAATGATGACCAGTTTCTTCAATCTTTCCAGCTATATTCTCTATGGAAGCAACAAAATAATTATTAAAAATTAAAGCTATAATACCCACAACTAATCCACCAATTGTTGTTAACATAGCTTCCCAAATACCGTTAGCTAACATACTGATATCTACTCCACCCTTTGAGATACCTATGTTCATGAAGACCTTTACCATACCAGATGCAGTTCCTAAGAAACCTATCAAAGGGGCAATTGCTGAAAGAGTTGCTAAAACTCCTATGTGCTTTTCAAGTTGTTTAATCTCAACTTTGGCCTTGTTTTCCATCTCTTCATTAGCATCTTTCTCACCATAAACAAGATAGTCAACACCACGTTTCAAGGTGTTGGTTAGGGGAGATTCAATTGCTGATGATTTAACAAACTCTCTAATATCTGCAAGCTTTGTTAAACTTTCTAATTCACTAGCAAATTCATCATCTTCTTTCTTAGCCTTGTAAATGACTATAAATCTTTCTATGATTACTGCTATTGTTATTATTGAAGCTAATAACAATACGTACATCAAAATACCACCTCTGGCAATAAACATTAAATTCCTCCGATTTTATATTATCCTTTTTACATAGTTATTAATTTCAAGAACTTCTTTATAACTTAAGCAAATCACTAGAAAACTCTCAGATATGAGGGAAGTCCTAGCATTATTTAAGGGAGAATGTTAATCATTATAGCAATACAAACCCTCTCCCTTAAAAAAATAAATTACTCTAGATTTGCTTTAAATTACCATCAACATCTTGAGCTTTTTTAAAGAATTCTTCTTCTAATTTCTCCATTTCTGCAAGAGCTGAATTTAACATTCTTACCCTCTCACTATAAGAAATAAATGCAGATTTAAAGCCATTAATAATTATATTTTTAACATCTTTATAAGTGATGTTTAATGTGTCAATAACAAACATAAACTCATCTGTAACACTGGTTGAAGAAACTGTTCTATTATCAGTATTTAAGGTAACTCTTAGTCCATAATCTAAATAAAAACCAAAAGGATGTACATCAAGAGATGGTACAGCCTTGGTATGATAATTACTTTTAAAACAAATCTCTAAAGGAATTCTGTGATCATTAACATAGTTTAATAAGTCTCCATCTTCAATTAAACGGGTACCATGGCCTATTCTATGAGTACCACAATAATGAAGTGCTTGATGAATACTATCAGGTCCATATGCTTCCCCAGCATGGATAGTAATATTTAAATTGTTGCTTAAAGCTAATCTAAAAGCTTCTTCATGATCCTTTGCTGGATAGTTATACTCAGCTCCTGCTAAATCAAAACCGATTACCCCCTTGTTCTTGTAAGCTACTGCTAACTCAGCTAAACGTAAGGAAGTGGCAGGATTAATGTTTCTTATACCACAGATTATTACAGCTGTCTTGATGTTATATTTTAATTCAGCTTTGTGCAAGCCCCTTAAAACAGCATCCGAAATCTCTGTTAGCTTTAATCCTTCATTAGTATGAAGAATTGGTGAGTAACGAACCTCTATATAACGAACATTCTCCTTAGCTGAATCTTCAGCCAACTCAAAAGCAGCCCTCTCTAATCCCTCTTCATTTTGCAAAACTAAATTGGTTATATGAAAGCCTTGAAGATATTCTTCTAAAGACTTGCAGTCATCCCCACATGAAATCATGGATAAAAGTTTCTTTCTATCTGTAGTTGGTAATTTTATATTATTCTTCTTGGCTAAATCTAATATTGTGTCCACCCGCACAGAACCATCCAAATGAACATGAAGATCTGTCTTAGGTAACTTCTCTATAAATTCTCTAGTTAACTTCATTTTTCCTCCTAAAGTTATTTAATATGTTATTATAATTGCTTAAGATATTTCTGTCAAAGAAAAAAATGATTATATTTTCTAAAAGCTTAATTATTCCCTAAACTCAATAAAAAAAAAAGCTAGACAAATGTTTCTAGCTATAAGATTTGTAACTGAGGAGGAAGTATGAAAGATAATAATGATAGATCCTACTTACTGCTTAGGATTAGTAGCTTTATGCTAAAAATCCTCTCCCTTTTTGGCCTTTACTTTGGCCTTATGTGGGCTTTTACTTACTCAGGTAGGTCTGCTGGAGTTAGACTGCTTATTTTTCTAACAGGCTTGAGTATGGCCTTAATCCTCTTTACCTGCGGTGAATTGATTAAGGTTATCATAAGAGATATTTTACTGCCAAGACAAAAAAATAAATAAAATAATAAAAAAAACTTGACGAAATAAGAACATTTAAAATAATTACTTAAATATAAAAGATGTGAAAACATCTACCTAACGATTCTGCCCAGTAGATATTGTCTAGGTCCCATATAGAATAATACTTATATAGTATAGATATAATAATGGATTAGGGCGGATTTTATATCCGCCCTTTTTTTGTTAAACCGAAAACCTAAAAAAATGGAGGTTTCTTATAATAAGGATAAGAAAAGGACGCGCCAAAACTAAAGAAGTTGTGCCAAAAGAGAATATTAATGAACAGATTACTGCAAGAGAAGTAAGATTGATCGATTCTGAAGGTAAACAAGTAGGCGTGGTAAGTATTGTTAGAGCAAGAGAAATTGCTGAACAGGCTGGACTTGATTTAGTGGAGATTTCTCCTTCTGCAAAACCACCTGTGTGCAAGATTATGGATTTTAGTAAGTACTATTATCAAAAAGAGCGTAAGGCTCGTGAAGCAAGAAAAAACAGACAGGAAGTTCAGGTTAAAGAAGTAAAATTTGGACCGAACACCGAAGAACATGATTATAAGTTCAAGAAAAAGAATGCTATCAAATTCTTGCTTCAACATGATAAAGTGAAGTTTACTGTTCGCTTTAAAGGTCGCCAAATGGCTCATAAAGAATTAGGCGAAGATTTGTTAAAAAAGTTAATTGAAGAGCTTAAGCCCATTGTTGATATTGATCAACCTATTCGCTCAGAAAGTAGAGTTATGTCAATGACTCTTTCACCTAAAAAAGATATTGAAAAATTAATCGATTTATTAGATCAAACTGATGATATCGAAGAAAATGTAGAAGAACAAGAATAATATAAAATTGGAGGAATAATGCCAAAAATTAGAACCCACAGAGCTGCTGCTAAGCGATTTAAAGTTACCGGAAGTGGTAAAATTAAAAGACATCACGCAAAGTCTGCTCACATTAAAACTAAGAAAAGCCCTAAATTGAAAAGACATTTAAGAGATTCTGAAATTGTCAGATCATGTGATGAACCAAGAGTAAAGAAAATGCTTTGCGGCATGATGTAAAAAAAAGGAGTTTAAAAAATGGCAAGATCAAAAAATTTAGTTGCTTCCAGAGCAAGAAAAAAAGGAAAACTTAAATTAGCTAGAGGATATAGAGGTGCAAGACATAGATTATATAGAATCGCTGCACAAACTGTTGAGAAAGGTTGGGGATACGCTTATAGAGATAGAAAGCAAAAGAAAAGAACTTTCCGTAGATTATGGATTACAAGAATCAATGCTGCTTGCCGTAATGAAGGTATCACTTATAGCAAATTTATTAACGCTCTCCATAAAGCAGACATTAATGTTAACCGTAAAGTTTTAGCTAACTTAGCTTGGCATGATCAAGAAGCTTTTGCTCAATTAGTGGATATCGCAAAAAAACATATGGAAGCTTAAATGAAAGAAAAGCTTAAGCAGATAATAGCCAAGGCTGAATCAGAATTAAATTCAATAACTTCTAAACCTGAATTATTGAATGCAAAATCTAGAATAATTGGAAAAAAGAGCCAACTAAACTCTTTGATGAAAAATATTAAAGATATTGCTCCTGAAGACCGCCGAGAATTTGGCCAATTAGTTAATGAAGCAAAGAATTATCTGCAAAATTTAATCGATAAAAGAACTGAAATTATCGATGAACTAATATATAAAGAACAAATTGCCTCTTCCCGCATTGATCTAACAATGCCGGGAAGAAGGATTGTTCAAGGTGGACTACATCCTCTCACAAAAATTTGGAGAGAAGTGGAGGACACCTTTCTTAGTATGGGTTTTGAAATTGCAGATGGCTTTGATGTAGAAGATGAATTTCATAATTTTGATGCCTTAAATACCCCTAAAGACCATCCATCCCGAAATTTAGCAGATACCTTCTATGTAGAAGATAATATTTTACTTAGAACTCAAACATCAACTGTTCAAATCAGAACAATGGAAAACTATCAACCTCCTATTAGAATTATTGCTCCAGGACGTTGCTATCGTAACGATAAAATGGATGCGTCACATTCTCCTGTATTCCATCAAGTAGAAGCTTTAGTGGTTGATGAAAACATCTCTTTCGCTGATTTAAAAGATACACTCAATATCTTTGTTCAAAAGATGTTTGGTCCTAATACTAAATCAAGAATTAGACCGCATTTCTTCCCCTTCACTGAACCAAGTGCTGAAATTGATATCTCCTGCGTTAACTGCGGAGGAAGTGGCTGTAGAATCTGTAAGAATAGTGGTTGGCTAGAAATGGGTGGGGCTGGTATGGTCGATCCAGCAGTACTTGAAACAGTTGGAATTGACCCAGAAAAATACACAGGCTATGCTTTCGGATTAGGTATTGATAGAATTACTATGCTCAAATATAATATACCAGATTTGAGAATACTCTTTGAGAATGATTTAAGATTTTTAAAACAATATAGATAGGGTTTAGGGATTATGAAAATTAGTTATAAATGGTTAAAAGATTATGTAGATTTGGACGTAGACCCTAAAACTTTAGAAGACCACCTTACATTTGCTGGTATCGAAGTAGAAGAAATTGAACATATAGGTCAAGATTTACAGCAATTTAAAGTTGCTCAAGTCTTATCAGCTGAAAAATTAGAAGGCTCAGATCATCTACAAGTTTGCCAGGTTGATGATGGTAGTGAAGAAACCCTTCAAGTAGTTTGTGGGGCTCCTAATTGTAGAAGTGGTTTAAAAGTAGCCTTTGCTCCAATTGGCTCAGTCATAGGTGGGGAATTCAAAATTAAAAAAGCTAAACTTAAAGGTGTAGCTTCTTTTGGTATGATTTGCTCGGCTAAAGAATTAGGAATTTCTGAAGACCATGAAGGCATTATGGAACTTGCTTCTGATGCAATTATTGGACAGGACTTAGCTAGTTATTTAGATTTTAATGATATAGTTTATGATGTTGAAATTACTCCTAATCGCCCAGATTTACTAGGAATGATAGGGGTTGCACGTGATGTATCTGCCCTTTATCACAAAAAACTTAAGCTACCTCAAACTAAAGAATGGCAAAGTGTCAATGATATTAAAGATTCTCTTAAGCTAGGCATAAGTAATCCAGAAAAATGTTCTCGCTATATAGCGACTGTGATTAAAAATGTTTCTATTAAAGAATCTCCTGATTGGCTAAAGAAAAGACTAATAGCAGTTGGACTCAGACCAATCAATAATATTGTAGATATTACTAACTTTATCTTGATGGAAACTGGTCATCCTATTCATGCCTTTGACTACGATAAAATTGCAGGGCAAGAAATTATTGTCCGCGATGCTTTAGAAAATGAAAGTTTCCCAGCCCTTAACGGAGATAAATTAACACTATCGACAGATGATTTAGTTATTGCTGATGCAGAAAAGGCTATTGGACTAGCTGGAGTAATGGGGGGAGCAAATTCAGAAATTACTGAAAATACCAAAAATATAGTTATTGAGTCTGCTTGCTTTAATTATGCTACTATCAGAAGAACTTCTCAAAGGCATAAACTCTTCTCAGACTCTTCCTATAGATTCGAAAGAGGATTATCTCCTGAAACACCTGTTTTTGCCAGAGATAGAGCTGTTGACCTTATCTTAGACTTAGCTGGCGGTAACCTGCAAAAAGGATCCTTAGACATCTATCAAAATCCAGATTCTGCTAAGATAATCGTTAAACTAAGACCAGCGAGAGTTACTAAAGTTCTAGGAAGTCAAATTCCTGTAACGGAGATTAAATCTTATCTAAAGGCCTTAGGTTTAGAGCTTTTACAGGAAAATGACCAGTGCTTAGAATATAAGATTCCTCATTTTAGAGGAGATCTTTCCAGAGAAATTGATTTAATTGAGGAGATAGTAAGACTGCATGGATATAACAATATTCCTGCAAAAACTAAACCACAAGGTATCATGAACCTACAGCACTTTAAGTTAGAAAGAAAAATTAAAGACTTAATGGTTACTGCAGGCTTATACGAAGTGATTAATCTAAGTCTTTTTGATCCAGAAAATCTTAACAAACTTAGACTTGCTCAAGATGATTATAGAAGAAATTTTGTTGAACTCAAAAACCCTCAGAGTAATGTACTTAAAGCAATGCGAACTACATTAATAACAAACCTCTTAAACTGTGCCGAATATAACATCAATAGAGGCAATAAAGATGTCCGTATTTTTGAGCTTAATAAAATTATTCTGAATAATTATGACAAGACTACAGAAGAAAGAAAACACCTAACAGTCCTTCTTTCTGGAAACCGTTTTGATGGTTATTGGAAGGATAATCAAAGTAAATGTGATTTCTATGACCTTAAAGGTATTGCAGAAGACTTGCTAGCAGAAACTAACCTTACTGCTACTTTTATACCATCCAAGGAAAGCTACTATACCGAAAATCATGCTCTCGATATCATGATTGGGAAAAATAAAGTAGCATCTTTAGGACAAATAGATCCTAAAATCGCTAAAAGCTTTGATATTAATACTGTTGATTTAAAGCAAGATGTTTATATTTTTGATATCAATTTATCAGAAGTGTATCAGTTAATGGACTTTTCAGACAGAGAATTTTCAGAAATAAATAGATTCCCTAATGTGATTAGAGACCTATCTTTCCATGTAGATTCTCAAGTGCCTGTTGCTGACATTATTTCATCAATAGAACTTGTAAATAAATCAGTTGTGCAAAATGTGTCTTTAATTGATCAATATAAAGGTAAGAATATTCCTAGCGGAAAAAGAAGTTTAACTTTTAGTATAACTCTAAATTCTGCAAATAAAACATTGACAGATAAATTTGTCGAACAATTAATGAAAAAAGTAATTCAAAACTTAGAGAAAAAATTTAATATTGAAATGAGGTAAGTAAAATGAATCAAGTGAATATGAATAATATAAATCAGAAAATTCAGAAGCTAATTGAAAAATATAGAGCTCTTGAAGCTGAAAATAATAATAATTTAGAAACTATTTCTAAATTAGAGCAAGTTGTAGAAGAACAATCAAACAATATTGCAAATCTTAATGAAACATTAGAAAATAAAGAACTACAAATAATGACTCATGAAGATACTATCAATGAACTTAATAAGTCAATTGAAGATTTAAGACAAACAAGAGCTAACCTAGAAACTAAAGTTAGTGAACTTCAATCTGCTCTAGATAATATCGGTAATACAGCAAACGAAATCGATTCAAAACTTTCTGATATGTTCCCTGATATAGATCTTTCAGATATTGATAATCTATAATTTTAAGAATACTATATGAAAGAAATTCAATTTGAATTATTAGGTAAACATTTCAGTGTCAAAACAGATGACCCTGATAAACTAGAAAGAACAATATTAGATTTAAAAAAATTCCTTAGAGAAATGTCTTTGGAGTATAAAAGCCTAGATCTAAATAAATTCTTGCTCTACTGTATGCTGAAAATGACTGATCAGATGATCACTATTCAAGATCAATTGTCTCAGTTTAATAATCAGATTGATACTATTGATATTGACTCCTTTTTGGATGAATAATATTTTACTTCTGCAATATTAGTGATCTTTCATTGAAGAAGAACTAACATTAAATAGGGAATCGAGCCATTGGTGGCACTCAAGCCGTCTTTGTTACGGATCAGTAAAGCTGATAAGGTAGATGCCCACCTTGAACGGAGTTCTAGGTTTTCAATAATGGACACGGTATTGCGGAAATTTTTTTAACAAAAGTTAGATCCTTTACTAAAGGATAGAATATAGATAAAGAGAGGATATGATGGAATTAATATATATTGCCATTGGGATAATTATCGGTGTTTTAGCTATGGGGATTGTTTATATAGTCCTTAGAAAAAAAGCTTTTAGCCTTATTAGTAATCAAAAATTAATTGCTGAGCAAATTATTGAAGAAGCTAAGGATAAAGCTAAAACCCTCAAGAAAGAGAAAATTCTTGAAGGAAAAGAAGAATGGTATCAACAGAAAAAAGTTCTTGAAGATGAGATTAAAGACCGCCAAAAAGAACTTAGAAAACTTGAAAAAGCATCAAACGACCGCTTAGCTTCTCTAGACCGCAGACTTGAGTCTTTAGAAAAAAAGGAAGCTAATCTTACTCAACTTGAAAAAAAGAATCACAAATTTGAAGACATTTTAAACAAAAGAGCTGATGAAATTGACAATTTAATAAGTGACCAACAAAAGAAACTTGAAGAAATTGCAGGTATGACTCATGAAGAAGCTCTTAATCAACTTAAAGCAGAACTCATAAGTACAGCTAAAAAGCATACAGCTGGAGAAATTAGACAGATGGTAGAGCAGTTAAAAGCTGATTCAACTGCAAAATCTGCTGAAATTTTAGCAACTGCAATCCAAAGAATGGCTGTTGATTATGTGTCTGAATCTACTGTATCAGTTGTTTCCTTACCTTCTGATGAAATGAAAGGAAGAATTATTGGTCGTGAAGGTCGTAACATCCGTTCTTTCGAAAAAGCATCTGGTGTTGATTTAATCATTGATGATACTCCAGAAGCAGTTGTTCTTTCTTGTTTTGATCCAATAAGAAGAGAAATAGCTAGACTATCTTTAGAAAAACTTATCTCAGATGGTAGAATACATCCAGGTAGAATTGAAGAAGTAATTGAAAAAACTGGAAAAGAAATGGATGATCATCTAGTGAAAGTGGGTGAAAAAGCATTCTTAGAAGCTAATATTCATAACATATCACCAAATATTATTAAGATACTTGGTAGATTAAAATACAGAACAAGTTATGGCCAAAATGTATTACAACATTCAATTGAAACTGCTTGGATTTGTGGTATTATGGCTGCAGAGTTAGGCTTGAATCAAGAAATGGCACGTAGAGCAGGTCTCCTCCATGATATTGGCAAGGCTATTGATCATGAATTTGATGGTTCTCATGCTGTTATTGGTGCTAATATTGCTCGTAAAAATGGTGAATGTAAAACTGTTATCAATGCTATTGAAGCTCACCATGAAGATGTATCACCAGATACAGTTTATGCTGCTTTAGTACAAGCATCTGATGCGATTTCTGGTGCTAGACCAGGTGCCAGAAGAGAAATGTTAGAATCATATATGCAAAGATTATCAAAACTAGAAGAAATTGCTGGTTCTATAGAAGGTGTAAATAAGTCTTATGCTATTCAGGCTGGTAGGGAATTAAGAATTATTGTTGAACCTACTAACGTAAACGATGAAAGTGCTGCTTTTATAGCCCAAGATATAGCAAGTAAGATCGAGAAAGAAGTTCAATATCCAGGTACTATTAAAGTTACTGTAATAAGAGAAACAAGACAAATTTCTGTAGCTAAATAGTCATGCGAATTTTATTTCTTGGTGATATTTATGGAAAACCAGGCAGGGAAGTTTTAAAAAGAAATTTAAAACACCTTAAGAAAGAGTTTTCTGTTGATATTTGTATTGCAAATTTCGAAAATCTTGCAGATGGAAGAGGTATTAGTGAGAAATGTGCTAGGTCCACTTTCTCTTATGGTGTTGATTTTGCCACTGGTGGCAACCATTTATGGGATAAAGCTGATTCCTTAACTTACCTTGCTCAAGAGAAAAGAATTTGCAAACCAATGAACTATCCTAAACCTGAAATTGGAATGGAGTATATCCAAACTAAAATTAACAATAAAGATATATTAATATTGAATTTAGCAGGACAAAGCTTTATGCCTCCTGCTAATTCTCCTTTTGAAACAATTGATAACTTTCTCAGCAATTATTCCAGACAAGACTATCTAATCTTTGTAGATTTTCATGCTGAAGCAACTGCTGAAAAAAGAGCTCTAGCCTGGTATTTAGATGGTAGAGTTTCTGCCCTAGTGGGAACCCATACTCATATTCAGACTGCTGATGAGCAAATCCTACCCCAAGGAACTGCATATTTAACAGATGCTGGTATGACTGGTGGGCATGAGTCTGTTATTGGCGTACAAAAAGATATCATACTATCTAATATTAAAGATGGAATTCATAAACCTTATAAAGTCTCTCAAAGAGGTTTAGAAATTAATGGGGTCTTGATTGATATTGATGATGACTATAATACAAGTAAAGAAATAATTAGAATTAGGAGATGCTTTGATGGAGAAAAATCTTAAAGCTAAGCCGTTAATTAAAGATAAATACAAAGAACTTCAAACAGAAATTAATAACCTTTCAGATGCATTAATCATGAAAGTTATTAGAATTGGACAAGATCCTGCATCAGCTTTTTATGTTCAGAATATCTTGAACAGAGGTAAGAAAATAGGAGCTGAAGTTCATCTTGTTACTTTAGAAGAAGGTATAGAGCAAGACCAATTGATCCAGTTAATTGAAGATTATAATAATGATGCTTCAGTTGCTGGGATTATGTTGCAAAAACCTTTACCTAAAGATTTTGATGAAGCTAAAATTAATTCTTTAATTAAGCCCGAGAAGGATGTTGATGGCTTTCATCCAGAGAATTTAGGTAAGCTCTTACTTGAACAAGATGGACTTTTTCCCTGCACTGCTACTGCTTGTTTGACTATGCTAGACTATTATGATATTGAGACATCTGGCAAGAATGTAGTAGTTTTGGGTAGGTCTGCTATTGTGGGAAAACCACTGGCTAATATGTTACTTAGAAAAGATAAGACAGGTAATGCAACTGTTACTGTTTGCCATAGCCGAACACAAAACCTACAAGAAGTAACAAAGAAAGCTGATATTCTTATTGCTGCTATAGGCAAGGCTAACTTTGTTACCAGAGATTTTGTGAAGGAAGATTGTATTGTAATAGATGTAGGTATTAACGAAGTTATAGATGCTGATGGAAATGCTTCCTATGTAGGTGATGTAGCTTATGATGATGTCTTTAACCAGGTCTCTGCAATAAGCCCAGTGCCTGGAGGAGTAGGATCAGTAACTACCTATGAATTGTTCAAAAATTTATTAAAAGCAAAAAAAATGCAGAAAAAATAAATAAATATATTGACTAAATAAAACAAACTTGAAAAATTAACTTTAAAATTATAATAATTAATGACCTTGGGAGGATGTTAATGCGTAAAGCTTTAAAAATGAGTCTGCTTTTAGGGACTATTTTAGTTCTTTTAGCTCTCACTGCATGTGGAGTTGATGGTGATTATAATAGCAATAAGAAACCAATGATAAGTATTACTTCTTGGGAAGGAGTTGAAGAAGCAGCAGCTCTTGATACTTTAGAAAGTTTAGTTTTCCAACAAAAAGTTTATTGGAATGCTAATGATGATGACGGAACAATTGCTGGTATAGCATATAGAATTTTAGATGAAAACGGTAATCCAATACCTACACCTGGTAACTCAGTTATTGATGAAACAGGTGAATTAGAATCTGTTGTTGATGAAAACGGTAACCAACTCTTAGGTTGGGTAATTCACTATAAACCAGGTGCTAACGAAAATATCCCTCTAGAAAGTAATCTTGCAAAGAAAACTATCTGGTCTCAATTGCAGTATGCTACTGTAAATTTCCCTGCAAACGAAGATGGTCAGCCTGCTGATGTTGTATCTAGTATTGAAGTTGTTTGTTTAGACAACATGGGTGCTATCAGTAATGTAGCAAGAAAAAACTTCAAAACAACCTCATCTGTTCCAACTTGTATTCTCTCTACTTCAAGGGGTAATCCTGATGGTAAACAAGTGGGTACAGGCTTATTTATAACTTTCTCTATGTCAACAACACCTGGTGATCCTTTTGGCGTTCCTGGTGCTGATTACTTTGAATATAAAGTTGGTAAGTACGTTTATGATGAAGATGCTGATTCTCTTGATGTTCCTGAATTGATTGAAGAAACAGAATGGTTTACCACTGACTCTAATCAAATTCTTTTAACTAAAGATACTAACCCTTCATTAACTGCTGATTTTGATGGTACAGACCCTGATGCTGAACAACTCACTTTCACAAGAGTAACAGCTCATGCTTATAATTTCGCTGGTGTTAAATCAAACGAATCTGAAATTGAATTTGCTGTTAAAGAAGGATTCCATCCTAAAACTTTAATTTACTCTCAAAAAGTGTATGGCTTAGGTGATTATCACTATAAAGATTATACTGATCCAAGTGATTTAGAAACCTATCCTTATATCTTAAAAGATGGTCCTATTCCAGTTATCTATGCTAATAAATTCTTTGTTGATAACGAAGGAAGATATTCAGCTGTTAACTCAACTAACTTCAAAGTATTTGCGAAATGGGGTTATGCTGGTCAATATGGTGTACCTCCAACATCAAGTTCAGGTTCTCCATTTTTCTCAAACAACCCATACGATACTGAGTTAGGTCGCGTTCTTAATGAAGCTGATAATAAAGACTATTATTCAGAAATCGTTGCTTTTGATATTCGTTTCGATGATCAACCATATGATTTTTACGCCTTATCCCAAGATCCAGACAATATAGTTACTCACGATGATGGAACTCAATGGTTACGAGTACCAAAAAATAGTGTATGGTCAATTTCTAATGGTTTAGAACTAGGTAACCTAGCAAATGGTATGCACAAATTAGAAATCGCTGCTGTTGATTTACAGTATGAATATGACCCTACTCCTGCAGTATTTGAATTCTACTTAGCAGAATATGTTCCTAAAGAAAATAGAGAAAGAACTCTTGTCCTAGATGCATCAGAATTTACCGAATCTACACTCGATTATATTACAGCTTATACAGACTCTGTATATACTCGTGTTCTTGGTGATTATCCAAATATTGATTTCTGGGAAAGATTACCTTTACAACAGAATTCAGGTCTTTCAGCTCAAGAATATGGTATTGCTTACACTGATTTATTAAACTATAAAAATATTATTTATAGAGAAGAATCAAACTCAAATACTGAAAAACTTGTTTATGACCATGATGCCTTAAAATTATATCTTAACAATGGTGGTAATTTAATTATATCTGCTGCTAAGAATATCAAAGGTATTAATAACTCTTTTGTTAACCAAGGTAAAAACATTTTCAGAAACTTCTTTGGTATTAGATATGATGGAAATGCTATTGTTGCTCTTGAAAACACAGTAACAACACCATATATCATTGGTGCTAATCCTACTGATGATGCTTCAATCTTTGGAAATTTACCAACTCTTGATCTGCATGTTGCTCCTTATAGTTATACTCTAAATCTCTTTGGTGCCTTACTTGACTTATCATATTTCGCAGAAGATTATGCTAACCTAGAAGACACTCAAACAAAGATTATTTATAGATCAAAAGCTAAACCTGTTCAAGTTGGAGTTCCTTACACTCCTCAAACTGAAGAAGTATTCAACCAATTTAATGGCTTACCTTTAGCAATTGGTAAAATCACTCCTCAAAACAAATGTATGGTTACTTCTTTCCCTATCTCATTTATGGAAGAAGCTGATATAGAAGAATTATTCCAAGAAATCTTGAATGATTAATTCAATAGTAATAAATAAAAACTAATAGATAATAATGGCAACTGATCAGTTGCCATTATTTTTTTTAAGGAGATCTTATATGAAAAACAAAATTTGGAGATTTTTAATTGTTATCACTTTATTCTCAACAATCTTAGCTTGTTCTAGTAATAAACACGACCCTCTGCAAGGTGGGGAAATGATGTTCTGGAAAGTTTCAGATGAAGATTCAGCAGTTTACTTACTAGGCTCAATCCACTTTGGAAAAGCTGAGTTTTATCCTATGCCTGACCTTATTAATGAAGCTTATGATAAGAGTGATATTTTAGGGGTTGAAGTAAATTTATTAGCAGTTGATCAACTTGCTCTCCAAGAAGTTATGATGCAGAATATGTATTATCAAGATGGAAGTAAACTTCTTGATCATATAAGCCCTGAAACTGCTGAACTTCTTGCTGAATATCTTGAAAGCAAGGGAATGAATTTAGAAATGTTTGCTGGAATGAAAGCAGGAGCCTTGATACTTACTATTTCAGGTATGGAAGCTCAAATGGCTGGTCTGAATCCTCAATATGGTATTGATATGCATTATCTAATTAAAGCCCAAGAAGAAGGTAAGGATATTATAGAACTTGAATCTATTAAGAGTCAAATGGAAATGATGTTTGGTCAAGAGGAATTAGCTGAAGGGATGTTGTATAAAACTCTCAAAGATGCAGCAGATTACCAGCAAATGCTAGATTCTCTAGCTACCATCTGGCAAGCAGGAGACGCTTTGGCCATGAAGGAATTAATGACTGGCTGGGATACTCCTGAAGAAAAACTTTACCTAGATAAACTCTTTGGTCAAAGAGATATTGAGATGACAGAAAAGATTGAAGAAATGCTTTTAAATAACAAAAAAGCTTTTATAATATTAGGTGCTGGCCACTTTGTTAATCAAGAGGGGATTATTAATAGGTTAGCTGATAGGAATAAATATCAGATAATAAAATACTAGACTGGACTTCCTCAGCCCTAGGCTAGTGGCTTCGGACCTAGAAGTCTCAACTTCGTCAGCAAAATACTAGACTGTAGTTCCTCAGCCCTAGGCTAGGGACTTCGGACCTAGTAAATAGTCGGAAGTCGCTACTTCGTAAGCAAGTCCCGTCTGGACCCATCCTGATAGCTTCCTTAGACCTTCCTTTACAGTCTTTCGATGAAACACGGACTTTCATCGAAAGACTGTAAAGGAAGGATCATGAAAGGATAGGGTAAAATTACATTTGAAAAACAAATTCTTATTGACATGATTAAGGCAATACTTTTCATAACCTAAATAAGTTTGATTTCTTTAAGAAGAAAGGGAGTTCAATAAAACAATGAATTTAGCAGTAGATTTACATTCTCATTCAGGATATGCTGGTGGTGTAGGAACAATAACTTTAGAAGATGTCTCCACCACTATGAAGAAGAAAGGTATAGATGTTTTTGGTACTGGTGATATCCTACTGCCACAGAGATTTACACAACTAGAGAAGTCTCTTATTGATAATGGTAACGGCTTATTTAAATTAAGCAAAGATGATAGTTCTTTATTTCTATTACAAACAGAAGTTATCTTTACTGTTAAACTGCAAGGTTACAAAAATAAAATAATTGCCCATCATATTATTCTCTTTCCTGATTTTAAATCTGTGAAACTATGTGCAAAATTAATGGATAAGTGGGGACAAAAAAATACTATTGGAAGACCTTTCATTGTTTCTGAAAATAGGCAAGAGATGATTGGAAGAATGGAAGAAATAATTGCTATTCACCCTGAAATTGAGATTATTCCTGCCCATATTATGACACCTGATGGGGTAATGGGCTGTAAGAATATGCTTCAAGATATTGAAGAGTTTTATGGTTCTTTTTTGCCCAATATCCATGCAGTTGAAACAGGTTTAAGTGCAGACCCTGAGCTTCTCCAACAAATTCCTAAAATCTCAGACCTAACATTCATCTCTAATAGTGACTGTCATAGTGCTGCTTATAACCGAATTGGTAGAGAATTCACTATTCTTTCACTTGACCATATTTCCTATTCTGAAATTATCAGAGCTATAAGAGAAAATAAGCTGGTTTTAACAGCTGAATTTAATCCTGCTGAAGGACGATATTATAAGACAGGCCATGCTAGTAAGAGGCATACTAATAAAGAAGAATTTATTATTGAACCCTTGGGAGCTAAAGACCTTATCTGTCCAATTTGTAATAAAAAAATGACCCTTGGTGTTTATGATAGAGTTAAACAATTAAGAGATCCGAATATTATTCCACGAAAAAGAAAATATATCCACTTAATTCCCTTAGTTGAAGTCATAGCAAATTCCTTGCAACTTAAGAGTCTAACATCAAATAAAGTAATTAAAATTTATGAAGAAATTATTAGACACTTTTGCACTGAAATTAGATTATGGTTAACAGATAGAAATGAAATAGTTCAAGGCCTAGCAAGTAAGATACCAGACCAAACAATAGCTGCAATAATAGCTGTCAAAGAAGGTAAATTTGACTTTTCACCAGCTGGCTTTGATGGTGAATATGGTAAATTAATAATAAATAAAAATAACTAATTAATAGAATTGTACTTATGGAGGTACACATGGAAATCCGAGAATTTATACCTAAAAGATTTGAAAATTTAGCTCAACAATTAAATGATAATGAAGCAGTGATTCTCTTTAGTAATGATCCTGCTCATGGTGTTAACCGTTTTGAACAAGATAAAAACTTTCTCTATTTTACAGGCCTTGAGATTCCTAATGCTAGATTATTAGCTACGAAAACAGGCGGCAAATTAAACACAAGCCTCTTTATCGAAAGAAACATTCCAGAAAGAATTGTTTGGGATGGAGCAAAAATGTATCCTAAGGAAGCATGGGAGATTTCTACCATCAAAAATATTCAGTTTACTGACCAATTTGATGCTAATATAAGTAATAGTCTTGCCTTCTCAAACATTAAAAAAGTCTATCTTAACTTTAATGTTGGTAATGTAAATAATCCTCTTGATAATAGACTTCATTTTGCTAATGAACTAAAAAGGACCAATCCTCAAATAACAGTAGAAAACTTCATTGATATCGTTAGACCTCTCAGAGAAATCAAAGATGAATTTGAACTTGAACAAATGCAAAAAGCAATAGATATTACTGGTGAAGGTCTAGATGTAATCTTTAATTTTGCTGAAGCAGGTATGTTTGAATTTGAATTAGAAGCCATGCTTTACAATGAAATGCTTTCCAATGGCTTCAGATTCTGGGGCTTTACTCCTATTATCGCTAATGGTAAGAATGCTGCTACCCTTCACTATATTGATAATGATACTGAAATCGCTGAAGATGCTATGGTTCTCTGTGATGTAGGTGCTTCTTGTTATGGCTATTCTGCTGATATTACTAGAACTTTCCCTATTGGCGAGAAATTTACCCCAAGAGCTAAAGAAGTTTATCAAGCAGTCTTAGATATCCAAAAAGAAATTATCTCAATGATAAAACCTGGTGTTACTATGATTCAATTAAATGAAAAAACTAATGAACTTATTACCAAAGCCTGCCATAAATTGGGCTTAATCAAAGAAGATAATGAATTCAGAAAATACTATATGCACTCTATTGGTCATCATCTTGGACTTGATACTCATGATGTAGGTACTAGAACATCTACTCTTAAAGCGGGTATGGTTATTACTGTTGAACCAGGTCTTTATATAGCAGATGAATCCATCGGTGTTAGAATTGAAGATGATATTTTGGTAACTGAAGACGGACATAAAGTCTTATCTGAATCTATACCAAAAGAAGTTGAAGAATTAGAAACTATAAGAAAGGCTGCTCTTAATCGATGATCAGAAAAAAAATAGCTATTTACCCTGGTACCTTTGACCCTATTACCTTGGGTCATATTAATATTGTTCAAAAAGCTTCTGAAATGTTTGACGAAGTTGTAATGGCAATTGCCAAGGATAACTATAAAGAAACTTTTTTCTCCTTAGAAGAAAGAACAAGACTTTGCCAAGAAGCTTTAAAAGATATTCCCAACGCCAGGGCTGAATCTTTTGAAGGCTTGGTAGTTGATTTTGCCAAAAAACTTGGTACAAATATTATGATTAGAGGCTTAAGAGCTGTATCAGATTTTGAATATGAACTGCAATTAGCCTTGATGAATAAAAAACTAAGCAATGAAATAGAAACAATCTTTCTAGTTCCTCGCTTTGATTATTTATATTTATCCTCAAGTATGGTTAGAAATATTGCTTCGGTTGGGGGAGATGTGGAAACACTTGTTCCTCCTTGCGTGGCAGAAGTTTTAAGAAAAAAGGTTAAATAATGAGTCAGACAAGTGACAGAATACTACCTTATGATGTAAATGCTGAAGCTGCAGTGTTAAGTGCTATGATGCTAGATAATGTTGCAGCTTCAACTGCTATCTCTGAATTAGAAGATAAATACTTCTACCGAACTGCCCATAAGCTGATTTTTCAGACTATGAAAGATCTCTATCGAGACAGCATAGAAATTGATTTGGTTACACTTTCAGCAAGACTTCAACCTAATAATATGATTGAAAAAGTTGGTGGCTCAGATTACTTAAATAAAATATCTGACTTTGTCTTATCAACTGCTAACCTCTCATATCACCTTAAGTTAGTTAAAGAAAAAGCTCTTTTAAGAGAACTAATTGTTACTTCTAATAATATTATCGAAAAGTGCTATACTGCTGAAGAAGATGTTGAAGAAATCGTCGATAATGCTGAACAAATGATTTATAATGTTACTAACAAAAGATCAGGTTCCTATTTCAAAGATATAGCTTCTATTATGGGGGAAACACTTGAGAATATCAATGAAGTAGCCACCTCTCATACTTCTGTTATAGGTGTCTCCACTGGCTTTACTGATCTAGATAGAAAAACTGGTGGCTTTAAGTCTGGTCAGTTAATTATCCTAGCTGCTCGACCAGCAATGGGTAAAACAGCTTTAGCCCTTAATATCGCCTTTAATGCAATTACTCATCATAATAAAAAAGTAGCTATTTTTACAATGGAGATGGAAGGCGATGAGTTGCTTAAAAGAATGCTATCAGCTGCCTCAGAAGTACCAATGGATGCTATTCTAAAAGGTTTCGGTATGACTGATGACAAGATGCTCAGAATTACCAACTATGGCATGATGTTATCAGAAAAGAAACTCTATATAGATGATACTGGTACCAACTCTCCTTTAGATATTAGAGCTAAACTACGTAGACTTAAAGCTGAGGCTAAAGGTCTTGATTTAGTTCTAATAGATTACCTTCAACTTATGTCTTCACAAAGATTTAAAGATAATAGACAACAAGAAATTGCTGAAATTTCTCGTTCTTTGAAAATTCTTGCTAAAGAACTTGAAGTACCTGTTATAGCCCTTTCTCAGCTAAATCGTGGCCTTGAATCTCGTACAGATAAAAGACCTCAACTATCTGACTTAAGAGAATCTGGAGCTATTGAACAGGATGCTGATATGGTTATGTTTATTTATCGAGATGAGTATTATAATGAAGATTCAGCTGAAAAGGGAATTGCCGAAGTTATTATTGGCAAAAATAGACATGGTGCTGTTGGAACCTCAAAACTTCTCTTCATCCCACATTTAACTGCTTTTAGAAACTTAGAACGTAATCCTACAGAAGTATAATATGAATCCTCTTGCTAAACTTGGTTCTTTTATAATATTTAATGGTAAGATTGCTAAAGAACTTCCTTTTTTATTTAAAAGAAGATACTATTTCTTAAGGATTTGTAAGAAAATAGGATTAGATTCACTTTGGTTAATTATTATAACTTCTATCTTTACAGGCTTTGTTACTGCCTTGCAAGCTATCTATCAAACTAAAGGGAGAATACCTCTTTCTTATCTGGGAGTCCTAGTAGAGAAGTCTGTTGTTATTGAATTAGCTCCAGTTCTCACCGCCTTAGTTTTAACTGGTAAAATAGGAGCTGCTTTAGCTGCAGAAATTGGAACAATGAAGGTAACAGAACAAGTTGACGCTTTAGAATCAATGGCTGTTTCGCCCTACAACTTCATCTATATGCCTAGAGTCATGGCAGGAGCTATTATGGTTCCTATCCTTACCATATTTTCCATGTTGGTAGGAATTATGTCAGGCTATGTTTTCTCAGTGATGAAGTATAAAATATCCTTCTATACCTTCTTTTCTAATATGCAGAACTATTTTTCTATGAGTGATATATATGGTGGTTTGATTAAAGCTCTAGCTTTTGGTATAACTATTACAGCAATTGCTTGTTATGAAGGTGATAAAACTGGAAATGGCTCTGAAGGTGTGGGTATTTCAACTACAAATACAGTTGTCTATTCTTCAATCATGATCCTAGTCTTAGACTTCTTCGTAGCTTGGATTCTCTTTGGATTATAAATATATGAAAAAACTCTTATTACTCCTACTTTTAATTGTATCTCTTTGCCTGGCTTGCCAGAAAAGCAAAGAAGAAAATAAACTTACTCAAGAAGTAGATCTTATCAAAGAAGTTGTTGCTGATAGCCTCTATGTTCTAGCTACTGATGACTTCTTTAACTTATCTCTAACTGATTCTCTTTCCCAAAGATTTATGGATGAAAGCCAAACTAAGCTAATCTGGGAAAATGGGGGAGATAAAAAGGAAATTATTGATAGATTAGCTGAAAGTAATTTCCAAAACTATCCTGATTTAATTTTAGGACTATCCAATGTATTCCTCACTGAACTTGATTCTTTGGATATCTTTCTAGAACTTCCAGATATTTTCTTTTCCAATGTTAGATCAAATAATAATTTCGATAAACAAAGACGATTTCTGCCTTATCAGTATTCTTATCTTGCTCTTATAAAAAAAACTAGTGATAAAAGCTCACTACCTACTAGCTTTGGTGTCATGCAAAAAGAAGAATATTTTGATAAAATTATTATTTCTGATGCCATTTCTACTGAAATAGGTAGAGCTTTATTTAATAATATTGAAGGTATTTTTAAGTTTCATGGTTATGCAGCCTGTTGGAATAGAATCAAAGGAGCACTATATAGAATAACTGATACTGAAGAAGAAGCTTTTGACTTATTCTGGGATAATGATGATAAGTATATCTTCCAAGTTGTTACAAAAGTTATTGAAGGCTATGAAGCAGGATATAGTCCTACCATGGCTTTTACCTATTTAACTGAAGGCTCTTATAAGCTCATTCATTCTACTGCTATCACTCAAAGATGCAGAAATAAAACTAAAGCAGAAGTTTTTTTATTATGGCTTCACAAAGCTGAAATTCAATCTCTTATTGTAAAATCTACTAACTGGTATCCTATCGTAGAAACTGCAACTAAAAGCCAAGGACATAGAATAATCGATTACCCTGATTTGGTTATGAATAGCAAAATTAATCAGAAAGTAGTTGCTAAATATCTTGCCGACTGGCTTGATTATTGGAAAATTTATAGGGAGAAATTTTAATGACTAATAAGAAATTTAAAGTAGTACTTTATCAACCTGAAATTCCTAGTAATACAGGAAATATTGGCAGAATATGTGTTGGTGCTAATCTTGAGTTACATATCATAAAACCAATGAGATTCTTACTTAATGATAAACTTGTAAAAAGAGCTGGCTTAGATTACTGGCATAAGTTGGATATTACTATTCATGACTCTCTAGATGATTTCTTAAAGCTTTATCCAGATATTAACGTTTATTATTGTACTACAAAAACTAAAAGAAATTATACTAAAGAAAATTATAAAAAAGGTGATGCCTTTATCTTCGGCCCAGAATCAAGAGGCATTCCCGAAGATATCTTATTCGCTAATGAAAAGAATAATATTACTATTCCTATGACTGGCGAAATAAGATCTATTAATCTATCAAATAGTGTTGCTATTATTATGTTTGAAGCACTAAGACAGATAGATTTTGCATTCTAAAAAATTATTATAAAAAGGAAAATATAAAAATGAATATAAGTTTTGGAAGTGATAATCATTCAGGAGTTCATCCTCAAATATTAGAAGCTATCAGCCAAGCAAATGTTGGTCATACTCACTCCTATGGCGATGATGACTATACTAGAAGAGCTATTGAAAAATTTAAAGAAATTTTCGGACAAGATATAGATGTCTATTTTGTTTTAACTGGAACAGGTGCAAATGTCTTGTCCTTACAAAACTTCTTAAAACCCTATGAAGCAGTAGTCTGTGCCCAATCAGCTCATATCAATGTTGATGAATGTGGTGCTCCTGAACACTTCACAGGCAGTAAGTTAATTACCGTTGAAACTGAAAATGGTAAATTAACACCTGCTTTATTAGAAAAAGCAATTTTCGGACTAGGAGATGAACATCATGTTCAAGCTAAGATAATCTCAATTTCTCAAGTAACTGAGTTGGGTTCAATCTATACAAGCCAAGAAATTAAAGCTATTGTGGATTTTGCACATGCTAGAGACTTTTATGTTCATCTTGATGGTGCAAGACTTGCCAATGCAGCTGTCGCCCTTAACTGTACTTTTGCAGATTTAACCAGTCACACTGGTATTGATATTCTCTCCTTTGGAGCAACTAAGAATGGAGCAATGCTGGCTGAATCAATAGTCTCTTTCCGACCAGAATTATCTAAATCTATGAAGTATTTACGTAAGATGGGCATGCAATTATATTCTAAGATGAGATATAGTTCAGCTCAATGGTTAGCCTATCTTAGTAATAATCTCTGGTATGAAAATGCTAAGAATGCTAATGATATGGCTAAATATCTTTATGAAAGACTAGCCCAGATACCAGAGGTTAAACTTACTCAGAATATTGAGGCTAATGCTATCTTTGCCCTTCTAGATAAAGAAATAATCGAAACTCTGAGAGACAAATACTTCTTCTATACATGGGATGAGTTTACTGGAGAAATAAGACTTATGTGTTCTTATGATACTAGCAAACAAGATATTGATGATTTTATTGATTATCTCTTACTCCTTCTGAAAAAGTAATATTATTAGGAGAAGCAATGAAAAAAGTCATGCTTATCAGAATACTAATTCTCGCTTTCATAGCTCTTGCTAGCTTTACTGCTATAGCTTTAGAAAGATTTGGAGTTATCAATATTAACCCTCACTCTCTTTGTCCTTACTCACTTATTTGTTTTGGTATTCCAAGTCTAAGAGGATTCTTTTCAGCAAACCCTTTCTATATAGCTACTTTAATTGGACTGATAATCTTAGGCCTAAGTCCTTTCTTAGGAAGGATATTTTGTGGCTGGATATGTCCTATAGGTGCTATTCAAGAGGTCTTATATAGGCTAGGTAATGGCCAGTTAAAAGGAAGAAAGAAGTATCTAATAAGAGCTAAATGGGATAAGATTTTAAAGAAACTAAAATATCTAGTATTAGTAATGAATATTATTCTAGCAACTTTACTCATTCAAGCTCTATATATGGCAGCTTGTCCAGTTATTGCTCTAGCTAATATTGCTACTTATTTGATAATATCTGCTATCATTCTTTTCGTTTTCTTGCTAGCCTCTCTTTTTATAGAGAGATTTGCTTGTCGCTATCTCTGTCCCTTTGGGGCAATGATGAGTTTAATGCTTAAACTAGGAAATAAGCTAAAAATCCCAAGATTAATGCTTAAAATCAATAAAGAAATGTGTGTTAACTGCGAGTTATGTTCATCAAACTGTCCTATGCAAATAGATGTTGATGAAAAATCAAAGGTTGCTGATAGTGAATGTATAATGTGTTTTAGATGTAAGGCAAAATGCCCTCGAAAGGGTATTGATTGTGAATTCTGTAATGATAAGGATAAGAAATGAAAAAATCAAAGATAATTATTATATTTATTGTTATTGCAATTTTTATTACATCCCTAATTGCTAAGAGAGATGTTGATTTAACTTCTTACAATATCAATCAATATAAGTGTATTGGTTGTCAGGCTTGTCTTGCTGCTTGTCCTGTTCAGGCTATTTCTTTAAGGAATGGTAAGGCGGTAATAGATCAATCCAAATGTATCCAATGTGGTATCTGTGTGAATGGTAATTACGCTGATTATCAAGGGTGTCCTGTGAAAGCAATCAATCTTCCCATTGCAGAAGAAAGTTTATCAAATCAAACAGAAGTAGATCAATAACAATGCAGAAAGCAACAGTAATTTTAGGTGGTGGAGCAGCCTTAGGTTTTGCCCATATTGGAGCTCTGAAGGTTATAGAACAAAAGTACCAGATTACTAGAATCATTGGAACAAGTATGGGCTCTATAGTTGGTGGTTTGTATGCTTATGGTATGAAAGTAGATGAGATATTAAACTTCGGAAAGGATTTTAAATATATAGATTTTATTAATCCCCTTAACATAGACCTAAAGTTTCAGGGAGTTTTTGATGGTTCTTTTATTGAAAAGAAGATTAATCAGAGAATAAAACAAGCTAATATTCAGGATTTAAAGATTAAATATTCTGCTATAGCTTACGATATAAATTCCAAATATACTATAATTATAAATTCGGGAAATTGTGCTAAAGCTATGCGAGCATCATCTGCCATACCTTATATCTTTAATCCTGTGAATATTGATAAATACTCACTAGTGGACGGTGGGGTAGAGTATCCCTTACCCTGTCTTGATTTATCTGCTGATGAATTTACCATTGTAGTTAATGTCTTACCAGCTATTCCTAATAAGATGGTTCACCTAAATATTAATAATGAACATAGTGATGCTAAAAAGAAGTCTAACAATAAGAAATGGTATGAAATTGTAATGGAAGCTATTAACTGTAACCAGTCATTCCTTGCTCAAGAAAGACTTAAGGAGTTTAAGCCTGATATTTATATAGATTGCAATATCAACTCATATCTACCTGGTGATTTTCTAAAAATTACTGAG
Source organism: Cloacimonadales bacterium (SeqCode) (assembly GCA_963663475.2). Lineage (GTDB taxonomy): Bacteria > Cloacimonadota > Cloacimonadia > Cloacimonadales > JAFGVF01 > JAEKNW01. The sequence continues at coordinate 1,731,713 of CAXXJV010000001.1, forward strand.
ATAGCAAAGTTAGGGGAAGAAGTAGCTCAAAAGACTCTACTTTAACCCAAATAATGCAGTAGACCTTTGTGAATAGCACTATATTCTTCTGCAAAAGTAGCTTCCATAATTTCTCCGAATATATAAAATATATGCGTCAAAATTCTGTAAGCTATTTTGCTAGAATAATCTGCACTCTTCACTAAAGCTCTACTACACTATCTGGTTTAACGAACCATGCCTATTAAAAAAGGTTGAAGTTCTTGCTTCAACCTTTATAGTTTTAATCTATTTTGAGTGCTAAATACTTTTATAAAATTTTTGCACTTTCAATGATAATATCTTCTTTGGGCCAATCTCCCATTTGAGTCTTAGAATTTATGCCAGTTGCAACTGATTTGATAGAGTTAACAACATCTAAACCTTCAATTACCTTACCAAAAACACAATAACCCCAGTTTGAAGTGTTTTGATAGTTTAAGAAGGTGTTATCAGCAACATTAATGAAAAATTGAGAAGTGGCAGAATGAGGGTCATTAGTTCTTGCCATAGCTATAGTACCTATTTCATTACTGAGGCCATTATCAGCTTCATTCTTAATAGGATCTCTACCTTCGCGATGGTGACCTTCAGCGGTAAGTCCTCCGCCTTGTATCATGAAGTTATCAATTACTCGATGAAAGACTAAACCATCATAAAATCCTTCTTCGACATAATCAACAAAATTTTTAGTAGTAATAGGTGCTTTATCTTCCCACAATTCTAACACTATTTTACCTTTGTTAGTGTTAAGAGCTACTTTATACATTAATGCCTCCAAATTTAAATTTATTAATAAATTTCAAAAATTGCTATATCTGTCAATAAATTTCATAACTTTTTAGAGTAATTACAAATTTGTTAACTAAATATTTTTAGCATGTAATAAGTAAAAAAAATTACTATTAATTAAATAACTTTTTGTAATCTCTTCGATTGTAAAATAAATCAAATATTGAAGATTTAATTTTGCTAGAATAATCTGCACTCTTCACTAAAGTTCTACTTCACAATCTGGGTTTAAAGAAATATTCAAGCTGTAATAATATAAACTTCTTTAAGGATAAGCTATTGGAGAAGCTAGCTTGATGGTTGAACAGTCTCTTTCTTTCCCCTTACTAAAGGCTTTAAAATTATATTGACTAATAAGCATACTTTTAAAATATATAGCAAGGAGAATTAATATGAAAGAAGAAAGACTAGTATATCCTGATTACTCGAGAAGTATAATTAATATTACTGCGTCAATATTAAGCTATTTTGGTTGCGAGAGCCATTATCCAGCTTTAGAAGAATTATCTAAAGACTATCTAGATAATTTTGAGAATATAGTATTCTTAGTAGTAGATGGATTGGGCGCTGATTTACTAAATCATCATCTTGATCAAGACTCTCTCTTTAGGAAGAATAAAGTAACTAACCTGACCTCTGTATTCCCTCCAACAACTGCTGCAGCTATTTCATCATACCTGTCAGGAGTTTCTCCCTGGGAACATGGTATAATCGGCTGGACTCTTTATCTCAAAGAATATTTTAAAATGGTTGATTTTTTACCTCTAAGTGATGCAACAACTGGAGAATCACTTGCTGAATCATATTCTCAAATACATGATAAATTTCATTTCGAATCAATCTTTAAAATTATTCATGAACTTCAACCTCAAGTGGAACAGCACTATGTTTCTCCTCAAACTCTTGTAAAATCTAAATATACCAAAATGGCTTCAGATTCTGCTGAAATATTTTCTTATAATAGTTTACCTCAAGCTCTTGATTATATTGAAACCACAATTAAAGAATCAAAAAATAAGAAACTATTTTACTGTTATACTGGTGAACCAGATAAGTCAATGCATAAAACAGGTGTTTATGAAACTTCAATAACAGAAATTATTGAGTATATCCAGTCTCAAATCCAAATTCTTCATCAGAAGATAAAATCTACTAAATCACTAATTATTGTTACGGCAGACCATGGTATGATTGAGGTAGAAGAGTCCATTTATGCAAATGAAGACAAAAAACTTTGGGATTCGTTAATTCTTCCTACTTTTCCAGAACCTCGTTTTATTTCCTGCTTTATTAAAAAAGATAAAGAATCAGCTTTCATGGATTTTGCCAAGAGGTATGAAGACTATTTCTTGCTTATGTCTCAAGCAGAATTTATCCAAAAAGGCTTGTTAGGACATGGAGAGCCACATCCTCGTTTGTTAGATATGTTGGGAGATTATATCCTTATTGCAAAATCTACTAAGGCAATTCAAACTCTTTATCAAAGCAAGGATAATACTTTTAAATTCAAGGCTATGCATGCAGGCTTAACTGAGAAAGAAATGCTTGTTCCATTAATCTTGCTAGATTAAAGAAAGAGAAAAAGATGTCTTTAAGAGTTAAATCACTAATTTTTGCTTTTATAGCACTATTCTCTTGGGGAATTCATGGTCCTGCAGGTAGATACCTAGCTCTTCAGGATGTAAATATGTATTTTGTAGCTGTGAGCAGATTTTGGATAGGTACTTTAGTCTTTTTTATCTTTTTAATATTCAAAAGAGATTTCGGTCTCACTCTTTTCCGCAAGAGATGGAGGGAAATCATAAACATTAGTCTTATAGGCATATGTTTAAACTCAATTTTATACCATATTACTTTAAAATATCTCCATGGTACTCTAGTTATGATTTTGGAGAACTTAGCCCCTGTCTTTGTCTTATTAATAGTATATTTCAGGGATAAGATATCTCCAAGTCGTAATCAAGTTGCATCACTTATAATAGCCTTTATTGGTTTATTAGCCATAGTTGCTGGAAAGTCAGCTTTTCCTGAACTGGGAGATGGTTTCACTATTGGTGTAATATTAGGTATTCTAACAGGAATCACCTTTGGTGCTTATGTTTATTTATCTTCTAACTTGATGAAAGGACTTCAAAACAAACCCTATCAGGTTATCCAGTTACTCTTTTGGATTTTTCTTACTGCTTCAATTATGATGAGTCCAATTTATTTCTTTATTGAAGGGAAGTTACCAAGCAGTCAATCAGAAATTTTCTGGTTTTTAGAGATGGGAATTTTCCAATCAGGTTTATCATATTTATTCTGGAACTTTGCTTTAACTGGAATAAGTGCCAACACTGCAAGTATTTTATTCACTTTCACGGTACTTTTTACTACAATTAATGAAGTAGTCTTCCTTGATTTAAAAATCACTCCTACCCTTTTAATTGGTGGTGCTTTGATCACCTTGGCTGGTTATCTTCTAAGTAAAAAGAAAAAGCAAAAAAAACTATATAAGCAGGTTGTACAAATATGACACTCCTGTATTATTTTAGTATGTTAAATAACTATACCCTTCCTAATTTGCAGGATTTCCTCTGCCAATCCAGTAAGACAGGTTTTAAATTAGTTGTGCTAATGCAGATAAAAGAACAGAAACAAAGTCTTATTAATATCTTAAAACAAGCTCAAACAGGTATAGATCTAACTAATATCTCTTTTATTGCTCCTGATATTAATGATGCTTTTGCCCCAAAAAATACTTGTGATTTACTTAGTCAGGCAAGTGGAATTCTAGTTTTAGGAGGGAATACCCATTTTTATCAAAAAGTTTATGCTAATGAAGAAATAAGTCAAATTATCTTAGATAAATATCAGACTGGTATTCCCTACGCAGGTATATCAGCTGGAGCAATCTTATCACTTAGGTATAATCTCTTGAATGATCTTGTTCTTAAACCTCATTTTTCTGAAAAAAGAAGGTTCGACGAACTTATTAAAAAGATGAAGAAGAACAAGGTAAGCTATGGCTTTGGCTTAGATGATAACATGTCTTTGAAAATAACTAATAAAAAAGATATTGAATGTCTAGGAAAAGATTCTTTTTACTTATTTACAAAAGTAGGGGATTATGACTTTAATTTTAAAATATTTAAAAACTTAGATAAGGTGGATTTAGGCTAAGAACTAGTTATTATAAATATATTATATCCAATCTGCCATCTATTGCTTTTTAACTGGCAATTATTCCTTCTCATTATTCTGAAATTCTCAGTTTGTTGCTCTTTCGAAGATGTGGTTATTTTTATCAGGAGTAAAAAATGAGTTATGCAACAATATTTGTGAAGTCTACTATTACTTTATACTACTGATTTAATTTTTCAAAAAATATTTGCACTGAAAAATTAAACCAAACAATGCTTGACAAGAAACTATTATAGATATACTTTTTGCTTGTAGTTATAATAATTTCACTTAGGAGGTGGATATGCTTATGCACAATAAGAAAAAATGCTATTTTCTTATACTTTATTTACTTATATTTAACTTGTCTTTGTTCGCTAATTTACCAAGTTTAGACATTGAGGCTGAGGTAGAATTTTCTGTTAATCCAGAAAGATTCATTTTTAACAGAACAAGCACTTCTAGCTTTACCTTAGAAAATTTCACATTCAATACTAATACAACTGAATACAATTATTCTACATTCTATCCTGCGGATTCACTAAAAATAACCTTTCCTTCTGCAGGTAATTATCAATTAGAAACTACTTTCTATGGCTCAATTTCAGGTAATCAAACAACATTCATACAAGCTTTAGTAAATGGCTGCATTTGTGTTCCTTTGATAGAAGCTGAATCTTCTACAGGAATGGATGGAAATGGTAATCCAAATGCTAATACTAACAGTAATGTACTAACTATAGTTTCTGATCCAGGGGAAGCTAATGAAAAAATATATACATTGCGTTTCAGACGCAGAGCTGACACTGAACCTACAACAATTGTTATTTCAGAAACAGCTTATGAGTTCTCTGCCTTAGTTACTGGTGTAAGCTCGATTATTAATGGTGATAATATTGCTTCTTTACAAGAAACAAATTGGAGTGTAAACCCAATCACAGGAACAGCCTATTTTAATGGAAACCAGCTTATCCCCCTAAGTAATGGAGATGTTACTGTTACAGCAACTTTAGAAAACGATAATAGTATTTCTGCAGTATCTGAAACTTATACTCTCAGTGGGATTTCTAATTGGTCTCCTCATTTAAGTAGTTTAGAGCTAATAGACAAATATGATGTAAATATTAACTTATCTCCTCAATTCACTTCCAACCCCAATGATGCAGGGGACTATACTTGCAGTATTGTTGATGAATATTCTACTTTGAGACTCAAACTTAAGGCACCTGTTGATTGTCAAGTTTACATAGATGATGCTAGAGTTTCCTCTAACGGTTGTAGTTATCTCAAAATTCCACCGACTGATCCTATAAACGGTCCTCTTTATATAAACTATGTAATCAAAGTAGAAAACTCTCAAGGTGCAAAATCTTATAATTTAAATATTCAGCGTGAAGTGAAAGAGAGGTTAAAATATGGTAGAACAAGTGGAAATCCTCCCCATCTAGCTTCTGCGATTGGAGACGTATTTGGTTTTAATACTGTTCAAACTGATAAGTTTTCAATTCAGGCTTGGGTTCGGTGGACCTCTGAAACTTCAGAAGGGCAACCTTGGGCAAATATAGCGTCACAGACCTATTCTTCAAGTGGTTCTAATGGAACTTTTTGGCTTCAACATAACTACAATAATACATCATTTGAGTTTGCTATTAATCCGACTGGAACAAGAAGATATGTTCTTTCAGATGCTAGCAAAGTGACTATTCAAAGAGGTGTCTGGTATTTAGTCACAGGTGTTTATGATGGTGACCGTTCTCCTGTAAGAATTTATATCAATGATGATGATGTTTCTGATAGAGGTGTTTATACTGAGGGACAAGTTTTAGCTCCTGATGCTTCTGCAGCCTATAATTTCAATGTTGGTAAAATGCCTTATGGAGGAAGACAATTCCCTGGGAATATCAGAAATCTACGCATTTGGGTTGAAAAAGCTCTCACTGCAACTGAGATAGCAAATGATTTTCCTAATACTCCTTTAGCAGGTTCTAGTGAAGATGATTCAGATTTCTCATGGCCACTTAACGAGATATCTAACGGTTCTATATCAAATGGAAATGGTTCACTAAATTTATCAATGGTTGACGTCCAAGAAGATGACTTCGTAGCCTGTTGTACAAATAATAGAGCTTCTGGAAAAGCCTTAGTCCATAGACCAGAAAAAATGGACTTAAGCTCGGCAACTTCTGAGTCAGTGATTCTCTTTCAAGCAGATGGTTATAGTGGAAATAATTTTAAATTCAATATTTTAGGTCCTTTAGAGAATGCAAGTAAGAGTATGGAAGTTTGGGACCATAATTCTAATAGTTGGAAAACTAGTGATGTAATATCAGAGGGAATAGCCATAGATTCTGAGCTTGGTAACCCAACAACTGGAACTTATTTTTGGATTCCAGTTCGTCTAGCTACTAGTACAGATGGAGCTGGACGTTATGTAGATGATGACGATGACGATGACTACGATGGTAACGACACAGATGCTCAAGGAAGAACACAATACAATACTATGCTACCCCTACCAACAGTCGCACCAATGAATGATCCTTTTACAGTTTCAGGGACTCTTATCGGTAATGAACAACACCCGTTAACAGAGAAATATGTCATATTAGGTTATGATGCAGTTGAAAAAGGTAGATTAATAACTGGAACCTCAACATTAACAGCTTCTAAGGATGGCAAATCTAATGGTTCATATACATTAGTTAGTGATGTTCCTTTATATAGAGTAGAAGTTAGAACCCAAGATGATATTCTTGTTACCGATGTAGATAATGCAGAAGGATGGGACGAAACTCTAGAAAATGGTGGAGTTATTAATCTAGACCCAATAACCCTCCCAGTTGAATTAAGCTCTTTCACAGTATCAGCTATCTCAAACGGTGCTAAGCTACAGTGGGTGACTCAAACTGAAAGTAATATTTCAGGATATCATGTATATAGAGCTTTAGTTGAAGACTTCTCTCAATCTGAATTAGTTTCTCCAGTTATTGAATCTAATAATTCAGTTCAGACTCAGATTTATTCATATACTGATAGTGATATAATGCTGAATGTTGATTATTATTACTGGTTAAAAGCTACTGAGTTTAGTGGAGAATTTCGAATTTATGGCCCCGTAAGTATTTTTCTTGAAGAAAATGAAGTTACACCTGAAGTCCCAATTTTCATCACTGGTATTGAGAGTTTATATCCTAATCCTTTTAATCCGCAAGTTAATATACGTTATAGTTTAAAAGATAAGGGAAATGTAAGGATATCAATATACAATCTTAAAGGGCAAAAAATTCATCGGGATGAAATTATATCTCAAGAAAAAGGTTATCATAGTTATGTTTGGGATGGACGCAAACAAACTTCTGGTATCTACTTCGTAGAGTTTGTCAGTGGAAAATATAAAGAAGTTCGAAAAGTAACTTTAAGAAAATAAGCTAAACATGTATGTCAATGGCCCTGATATTAAGGGCCATTTTTCTTATGGCAAGGATGGCATAAGTCATATTAATATTACAACCTTACAGGCTTACTTTTATATGCAAAATAACCCAGAGTTGCAAGCCCTTAAGGATTTTAGTCTGGGCTAATTTATTAATCCCCTCTAGTGATATAAGACCTATCCTTTCAGCCTTATGTCTTATTCAGCAAAAGGAATATAAACTCAAATAGTACATTCTAAATCGTAAACTACTGTAATACAATGTCTAGTTCAAGATAATGCTAAATAATTACCACAAGACTTAAACTCTATACTTCTTCAGCATTCTTTTAATTTCAGAAGCTTTAATTGGCTTAACTATAAAGTCATCCATGCCCACTTTATAAGCATGTTTTTTAACCTCATCAATTACATTGCCAGATACAGCAATAATCGGTAAATTAATACCCTTATCTCTAATCATCTTAGTTAGGTCAAAACCAGTAACTTCAGGCATCTGGATATCCATAAAAATAGCATGATAGCTGGTTAAATCAAGTTGTTTAAGGCATTCTCTCCAGTTGGAAGCAATATCAACTTCAACTTCAAGCTTATGGAGAATTGCCGAAATAACTTTTTGGTTTATTAGGTTATCTTCCACTACAAGAACTTTAGTATTTGGGAATAAATCCTGATCAAAATTACTTTCTTTCTCCTCTTGAATCTTGTTAATATCACCTAGAGCAAGGTTTAAATCAAGATAAAAAACAGAACCTGGATTAGAGGAAGAAGCTTTAAGATCAGGGTTTGGGCTAAGCAATTTAATATCACTTTGCATAAGGTGGGCTAATTGCTGGGCGATTGAAAGGCCTAAACCAGTTCCTGATATTTTCTTTGCTAAGGAACCATCTACCTGTTCAAAAGCCTCAAAAATTGTATTTTTCTTAGCCTCAGGAATACCAAAACCACTATCAGCAACCGAAATTCTGAGAGTAATTCTTTCTTTACTTCTGCTTATTTGACTTATAGAGAACTTAATAATCCCTTCTTGAGTATATTTTAAGCTATTACTAAGTAGATTTATAAGAATCTTTTGCAGAGCCATTTCATCACTATAAACTACAAGTTTCTTATCAGATAGTTTCTTATATTCAAAGGTTAAACCTTTAGTTTTAGCTTGAAGACTATAAAGATTAGCCATTTTATTGAAGAAGGGGATAATGTCGAAATCATCAGCTGAGAGTAAGAGTTTATTAGCTGATATTTTAGAAAAGTCTAAGACTTGATTAATTAAACTATAAAGGATATCACTAGATTGCTGTATAACCTCTAAATATTCTTTTTGTTCAGCAGAAAGCTCAGTAGAATTCAATAATTCAGAAACTGAAATTACCCCATTAAGAGGAGTTCTCAACTCATGAGAAATACTAGCTAAAAAATTATCTTTAGCTCGGTTAGCAATTTCAGCAAGCTCTTTTTGCTCCTTTAGTTCACTTGCATACCTATTCTTTTCTTGCATGTTCTTAACAAAAGCATTGAACCACATCTGCAATTCACCTATCTCATCGATGGTAGTGATTTGAATTTGTGAGTTTAAATCATAACGATTCTTGGAAATATCTACAAATGCTTCCGTTAATTCTTTGATAGGAAATAATACTCTTTTAGCGAATATATAGAATATAATTGCAGAAAAGAAAATAATAGTTACTAGACCTATTAAAGAGATCTTGAGAGAATCAAATTGAGTATGCCAGAGGTACTGACTACTAATAAAAGTAAAAAACTTAAGACCATAATCTTCTAAATTGTATTTTAAAAGCAGGGCTTCATTACCTGCAAAATTTATTCTATCAAAATTATGTAACCTGTCTTTACTTATATCATTAATAGCTTTAAAATCTGATCCGACATAGGTCTTTTCAGGGCCTGCAATGATATTACCATTATAATCAACAACAAAACTTGAGAATTTTTGCGAGAACTCACCTTGAAAATTCCTGGCTATGCTATCGATAGAATAATGAACTACAATTGTCGCAATATAGTTCTCTTGCATTGTTTTGTGGTCTAGGTAAGTTAGTTTCTTAGAAGCAAGTAATGAATAGGCTTGAGGATTATCATAGTTTGGACGAACTCCATGCCAGAAGATATCTGAGTTTAATGCATTATTTTCTGCTAAAATTTCAAAGAAATCATCGGAAGGTATATCATCAGCTTTTAATAGAGATCTGCCAAAATGATAACGATTGAGGTTTTTGGAAAAGATATCTATTGATTCAATACCTTCAAGATTAATATAGCCTGCAAGAACATAGCCAATGTTAGCTTGAATTTTAAGTTTCTGGTAGATGGTTAAAGTGTCACTCTCTGCCTGAAGACTCTTTATCACGTCTTCAACATTGGCAATATTATTCATCAAGTTTTCCACAGTAGCTAGTTGGAGAGAAGTGTATTCAGCTTTTTGTTTAAGAAGTTCAAAAACATTCTCTTCTAAATGATTCATCATGGATTTGTTTGAGCCATAAATTGCCCAAGCCATGAGGAATAACAAGGGAACAACCCCTAACAATAGAAAGGTTGTTATGAACTTTAAAATTATTGAGTGACTAAATTTTCTTTTCACAGTTTTTTTTATTCTGTAACTACTATAACACTAACTGTTACATTTTCTATAGCTTCATCATTCAATAACTTATAAGCCGTTTCAACTCCTTTATAACCTTGGATATCTGCCTGCTGGTCAATAGTAACTGCTACTGCTCCAGATTCTAAATGTGGTTTTATCTCTTTAATGTTATCAAAGGCTGCTACTTTAACATTAGTGATGTTATTTTCTTTTAAGAATTGAACTACTCCTAAGGCCATCATGTCATTAGCACAAAAGACTAAATCTATATCTGAATTAGCTTTCCACATATCTGCAAAGACTTCATAAGCTTCATCTATTTTCCAATTTGCACTTTCACTGGCCAGCAATTCAATGTTTTTGTTTTCTTTAAAAGCACGTAAGGCACCATTCTTTCTATCAATACCATTCTGGGCTGATCTGATACCTTCTAAAATGACTGCTTGACTCTTATTAGTAACATCTTTGCTAATATATCTTGCTGAAAGATAACCACCTTCCTCGTTATCAACACTAATAAATGGAACATTTTTAAGTTCATACTTTTCAGAAGTATCCTTATCTAGTTCATTATCAATGTTAACAATAACTATTCCTGCTTTTTGAGCTTGAGCTAATATGGGTACTAATTCAATTGAGCTTGCTGGAGCTATAACAATGGCATCAACCTTATCTGAGATGAGTTTTCTGATAATGTCAATTTGCTGGGCTATAGCAGTTTCTTGTGAACCTGTTTTTACAATAAGCTCTATCCCTAAATCTTTCTCAGCTTCTCTAGCCCCTTTCTCCATTGTAAGAAAAAAAGGATTGGTTAATGTTTTCATCACCAAAGCAATTTTATACTTACTTGGTGTTTGATTATCTACAGTATTTTCTTCTTTAACTTGTTTTTGGCAAACAGTTAAGGATAATAAAATTATCAAAATTAATAAGACTTTAACAAATTTCATAGTGTCTCCTTTAATCTAAATCATTAAGTTTAGTTACAGCATTTTTCATTGTCATAACTTGAAAATTTTGTTCGTAAATCCAAGCTATAATATCTTCAAAATCTTTTATTGTGCAGTTATCTACTGCCAAGGTAGGATTATCGCTAACCCTATGAAAGCCAATAATAACTAAGGCCTGACCATTATTACAAGCCCTAATAATCCTTTGCTTAACCATTTCTGGATTATATTGAGTCTGGTAAGCAAAATAACCCAAATCAAATCTATTTAAAGGAATGTACATGTCTTTGTCAATACTATTTCGAATATTTTTATAAAGCCCCTTGATTATGTCATAATCTCGCAAAGTTGCATGTCCACCTGGAAGAGCAAAACTTGCCAACTCTAGTCCTTGATTTGTAAAATTATGATAATCTTCCACAATTTGATAATAAGCTTCTTCATAGGTTACTTCTGCTAAATCAACATGATCTATTGTATGTCCCGCAATTTCCCAGTCATGATCAGCTAGATTTTTAATCTGGTTCCAAGAGACTCTTCCTACATTACCAACCATTCCACTATTAATGAAGGTAGTTGCAGTATATCCATATTGCTCAAGTAGAGGGAAAGCATTTTCATAGGCATTCAAATGACCATCATCAAAAGTTAGACAAATTATGGGCTTGTTAATCTCTTGACTATAGCTGTCACAACTAGTCAAAAAAAGACTTAATATTACTATTAATAAGAGGAAAATTAAATTTAGTTTGTAGGCCATAGCTAATAATATCCTGTTTGTTTGAAGTGTAAAAGTATTCAGAATTCAAAGCAATATCCCAAAGAGGGTGAAGTTGAAAATTGATTATGAGTGAATATTCTCTCTGAAGTCTTTCTAAATAATTAGTAAATTTATAAGCAGGAGAAATTTCCCATTTATTCCAGAAAAACCTTAACCTAGTATTTACTTCATAAATCTTGTACTTATCCCAGTTCTCAACCTCATAATAAAATGCAAGTTCAGGAATAATATTAGGTGAAAGTTTAAAACGTGCTTCCGTGAAATTCTTCAAGACATTTGCTTTCTCAGAAGAAAGTTTTCGATAATAATCAATTAGGGAAAAATGTAGCATATTCTGAAATGTGAGAAGATTGGTCTGCCAATAAGTTTGATTATTGAAATTAAGAGCTTTAGCATTGAATCTATTATCTCGAGATACTAAGATAAAACTTTGTTGACTAAAGAAATTTCCTTTATCAAGTCTCATTTCAAGTGCTCCGATTCCTGTATTATGATCATTTCCACCTAATAAGTAGCTAAGCATGAAGTTAGGGGAGACTTTATGCTTAATAAGACCACCATTGAATCGATAATCACTAATAAAATTATTAGCATTCCTGATGTTATTTAGGTCATTTTCATAAATAAAGTTATCTTTTCCTAAGCCAATTCGATCAAATACCCAAGCTAGATCCAAGATTTGATTAGATTTATATTCGACCTTAGCTGAATAAAGATAAAGTTTCTTGTCAAATACTTCAGGATAATATCTTACTTCTGCTGTAGTTGCTATTTTGTCATTGAGAGATTTCTGGATATTCAAATACCAATTATGGTTAGATTTGTACTCAAAATCTTTCTTGTCATTGTTTTGATAATAGTAACCACCAACATAGGATTTTATCCCCATTTCAATGTCTAGGGAATTTTCAAAAGACAAGAGAAGAGATACAGGGAGTAAAAACATAATTAATAAGAAATTTTTTACTATTTTTTCTTTAGTATCTTCTAGTAAAACATTGGCTATTCCTGCAATATAATCAAGAAAATTCCTAACAAAACTAAGAAAATTTTGGTCTTGTTTACTCTCCAAAGGACCTCCCCTAATAAGCTAATAATATTTATACAATAATTGTATTTCTTATTAAAAATGCAAGTAATATTTTGATTTCTTTTTTAATATTCAGATAATAATGCAGTCTTCACTTGCTTTATCACTTAATTCTACCCAAATCTTTATTGCACCATTATACAGATGATACTTGACTTATGACAAGCTATAAAGAAACTTGTTTAAGATAATCCTAATAATACAGTAGCTCTTTGTGAATAGCAGAATATTCTTATGCAAAAGTAACTTACATAATTTTCATGAATGTATATATATTATATGCTTTATTATATGCTTTCAAATTCTGCAAGTTATTTTGCTATAATAATCTGCACTCTTCACCTGTGATAGCTAGCTTTAGTCAAGTATTACGAATGCTCTACTACATATCTAGGATAATTACTAAGTAATATAGGAAAAAGAGGAAACATGAAAAATAAATTAAACTTAATCTTACTATTTGCTTTTGTAGCTTTGTTTGGACAAAGTCCAGACCAATTAGCCAGTAGATTTTATCAGATATCAGACCAATATGATGCAATAGGAGCTTCCTACTGTTTAGTAACTGGAGATCAGATATACAACTATTCTTATGGTTGGAAAGATTATGATAGACAGCTCAGAATTGATAGTGATACAAAATTTAGAATAGCTTCTATCTCAAAAATTGTTACTGCTCTTGCCGCTATGAAGCTTGTTGAGAATAATCTTGTAGATTTAGATAGTGATGTTTCTTCTTATTTGGGATTTACTCTAAGAAATCCAAACTTCCCAGATAATCAAATAACCCTAAGACACCTGCTTACACATACTTCTGGCTTAAGAGATAGTAATGCTTACACAAATTTCATAAGTCAATCTTACTCTCAAACCCCCCCTGCTATATCTCAACTGCTAATGACAAGTGGTAGCTTTTATAATTCTTCTATTTGGACAAGTTATTATGAACCTGGCCAAGCAAGTGGTTGGGATTACTCTAACCTGGCTGCTGGACTTGTAGCAACTTTAGTTGAAAATGTTGCTCAAGAACATTTCTCTACTTATGTTCAAGATAATTTCTTGAATCCTTTGGGGATTGAAGCCTGTTGGAATAACTTTTCTGCCTTAAGTGATATAAATGATTTAGCTGTCTTATACAGATACGTAGGTGGTCAGCCTAGTCCTCAAGCAGATAATTATCAAGGTGTCTATCCTGAAGAGATTGATTTAAATCAAATACCTTTTGGCTGGAATGGTTTAATCTATGCCCCTCAAGGTGGATTAAGGATTAGTACTAGTGACCTAGCTAAAATATTCATGATGATGCGGGATAGAGGGTCTTATAATGGGCAAGTTATCCTAGAAGAAGCTACAATCAATCAGATGGAAGACTTAAATTGGACAGGTTCAGGTTTAGGAGGTTTCTTTACTCAAATGGGCTTGCAACTTCAAAGAACTTATGACCTTTTCCCTAATGAACTATTCTTTGGTCATGCAGGGGAAGCTTATGGTTTAATTAGTGATGCTTATTATAACCTAGAAAGAGATATTATCTTAGTCTTTCTTACTAATGGTGGAAATTATTCTTATGGAAACCTATTTTATGATTATGAAGAATCTATCTTCTCAGCTACTAAAGAATGGTTGGATGCTGTTTCTAATAATAACCAAGTTATTGCTAATGAGGATGTTAATATTTACCCTAACATTATTAATTCTCTTGATCAGAAAATCTCAGTTTCTACTAAGGATAAGCTTTCTTATATGGCTCTATATAACTTAAAAGGACAGTTAATTAAGAGATTTACTAATCCCAAAAAGGAAATTTCTCTTAAGCAAACAAGGTTGGGAAGTGGTTTTTATATTCTTAAAATTGCTAGTGGGAATAAAATATTCACCAGGAAACTGATAATAAAAAAATAAGATTTGTAAATTTGTTATAGGTGATTAACTTATTTAAAATAAATATTTTATCCTAATTAGAAAAACTGGAGTTGAGATGAAAAAGTTAATCATTAAAATAAATGGTATGTCCTGTGCTTCTTGTTCTGCCACTATTGAAAGGGCATTAAAGAAAGTTGAAGGTCTGATTGATGTAAATGTTAACTATCCTGCAGGTAAGGCTTTTGTTACTTATGAACCTGAAAGAATTGATGTTTCTTATATTGAAGAATTAATTACCAAGGTAGGTTATGATGTTGTTGAATCTTATGATCCTGAAGCAAATCAAACTAGTGTAAATACCATCAAATTAAACGTGACAGGAATGTCCTGTGCCTCTTGCTCTTCAGCTGTAGAAAGAACACTAAAAAAGACTTGTGGGGTTAAGGCAGTTAATGTAAATTTAGCTTCTGAAATTGCAACAATCCAAATAGATTCAAATCTTACAAATGAAAAAGCTCTAAAAGAAGCGGTTATCAATGCAGGCTATGGTATTCAAACAGAGAAGGCTCTAGATAATGAAGCAGAAAACTTGCAAGCTGCTAAAAAGAGGATGATAATAATTTGGGCTGTTACTCTTCCCATTATGGTTTGGATGATTCCTATGATGCTTTTCGGAATAATGTGGCCTGATCATATAACTCACAATATCGGAGTACTTCTTCTCGCCTCTATAGGCCTGTTTACTGTTGGGATGAAGACTTTTAAATCAGCTTTTAAATCTCTAATTCATGCTTCTGCAAATATGGATGTTTTGATTACTCTAGGAACAGGTGCTGCTTATATAACAGGATTTCTTCACTTCTTTATGGATATTGCTTCTTTTGCAGGAATCTCAGCAATGATAATGGCTTTTCACCTCACTGGAAGATATATTGAAGTAAAAGCAAAAGGACGAGCTTCTCAAGCAATTAAGAAATTATTAGAGCTGGGGGCTAAAACTGCTCTAATTGAAGAGGATGGTCAAGAAAAAGAAGTTCCTGTAGAATCATTAGAGTTAGGCCAAATTATGCTAGTAAAACCAGGATCAAAGATACCTACTGATGGACAAATAGTAGAGGGGGCAACAAGTATTGATGAATCAATGGCTACTGGAGAATCTTTTCCAGTTAAAAAAGTTATTGGAGATAATGTCTTAGGTGCTACAATTAATCAGAATGGTTTTATCAAAGTTAGGGTTGAGAAAATAGGCAAAGAGACTTTTTTATCACAAATTATCAAAATGGTTGAAGAGGCTCAAGGTTCAAAAGTACCTATTCAAGAGTTTGCTGATAAAGTGACTGCTTTTTTCGTTCCTATCGTGATTTTACTAGCTCTTATAGCTTTTGCCAGCTGGTTAATTTTTCCTGATACTCTACAAGCAATCAGTCTTTGGGCCTCCCAATATCTTGCTTGGGTTAATCCTCAAGCAAATTCACTAACTCAGGCTATTTTTGCCACTGTTGCAGTACTTGTTATCGCTTGTCCATGTGCCTTAGGCCTAGCAACTCCAACAGCTCTGATGGTTGGTTCTGGTATGGGAGCTGAAAATGGTATTCTGATCAGAAATGGAGCTGCTATCCAGACTATGAAAGATGTTGCTGTAATAGTGTTTGATAAAACAGGTACTATTACCAAAGGCAAACCTGAAGTAACTGATATTTATTCTAATTCATTAAGTGAAACACAAGTTATGCAATTAGCTGCTAGCTTAGAAAGTAGGTCAGAACATCCCCTAGCAAGAGCTATGATAAATTATTGTAAGACAAAAAATATCAGTTTTGAACAAGCAAAAGCTTTTGCATCCCATTCAGGATTAGGTTTGAGTGGACAAGTTAAAGATAAGAAAATCTTTTTAGGAAATAGGAAACTTCTAGAAGAACATGCTATTGATTATCAGAATTATGCTGATAGAATTGATAAACTTGAGAAAGAAGCTAAAACGGTAATTTTGCTAGCTGATGAGAAAGAGATGCTAGCTTTAATAGCAGTTGCAGATGCCCTTAAAGAAGATTCAGGAATGGCAATTGCTAGATTACATAAACTGGGATTTAAAACAGCTATGATTTCTGGCGATAATGATAAGACTGCTCAGGCTATAGCTAAAAAGGTAGGTATAGATTTTGTAGCCTCACAAGTTTTACCAGACCAAAAAGTAGAAGAGATTAAAAAATTTCAAGAAAAATATGGTTTGGTAGCAATGGTTGGAGATGGTATAAACGATGCACCAGCTTTAAAACAAGCTAATGTTGGAATAGCAATTGGAACTGGTACAGATATTGCTATTGAATCATCTGATATTACCTTAGTTAAAGGTTCCTTAATGAGTGTTGTGCAAGCTATTAAACTATCTCAAGAGACTTTTAAAAAGATTAAACAAAACCTTTTCTGGGCCTTTGCCTATAATCTTATAGCTATTCCTCTAGCTTTCACTGGTATGTTACACCCTGTTATTGCTGAAATTGCTATGGCTACAAGTTCAATTACCGTTGTAACAAACTCAAATAGACTTAGAAAGAGAAATCTAAATCCGAATTGGTAATAGAAATATAGCCTAAAATTCAGAAAAATATAATTTTATGGATTTTCCTAACTTATTCTACACTATCTTGGTTAAACCCAAATAATGTAGCAGACCTTTGTGAATAGCAGAATCTTTTTTGCAAAAGTAAGCTACATTATTTTCAGGAATATATATTATATGCCTTCAAATTCCGTAACTTATTTTGCTAAAAGAATCTAGCACTCTTCATCAAAGTTCTACTGCACCATTCTGGTTAAAAGAATTAATTTTTCTAAATCCTAGTTAAATAATGGGAGATAATGTTAAATAATATCTAGCAAAGTTATAGATAATATTGTCATAGTTTGCAATTACTATTTTTAGGGATAGGTTTGTTAAGACTAACTTAATATCTATTGACAAAATTAAGTCCTCCAGTGATTTGTAGATAAAAAATCAAAGGGAGAAGGGATGAAAAATAAAAAGAGAAATTTAATAATTTTGTTACTTTTGCTAGTTACAGTAACAATGTTAATTTCAGTAGAAGTCAAACAACATTGTGGAAAGCATTTTCCTAAAGCAGACCAGGATTCTTTAAGGGTAACTATTACTGGTATTGTGCAATTAAATGAGAACCAGCTCCAGTTAGTTGAAGATTCAACAAAGGTAGCTTATAATTTAATTATTCCTGAGAATATGGAAAATGAGATGGATAAAATCCAAATGGGCAAGAGATATAATTTTTCTGGTAAAAATTCTAGGGGTGGCTTAGTGGTTGAGAAGTATAGTCTATGTCAAGGTGATCATAAGGCAGGTAGCCATCATGTAGATCAAGCTAGATGTATAGGTTGTAGACTTTGTATTAAGCAGTGTCCTGAGGGGGCAATCACAATGGTAAAAGGCAAAGCAGTAATCGATCAAGACAAGTGCATTGATTGTGGTATTTGTGTTGATGGTAACGGTAAATTCAAAGGTTGCCCAGTAAAGGCTATAGAAAAGAAATAGGAGTCATAAATGAAGAAATCAATAATTTTTATTCTTGTTTTAACAAGTATTATTTTCACTTTATTTGCAGTTTATCAGATTAACTCTATTAGGTGTAATAATTGTGGAAGGTGTTTGAGTACATGTGATGAGGATGCGATCTATTATGATGCTAGTCTTCATAGTTATCAAATTGATCCTGATCTTTGTGAGGATTGTGGTGATTGTGCAGATAGGTGCCCTCGTAATGCAATATCTCAAGTTGCAGTTTCAAATGACTTAGGTGATGTAAATCCTGTTAGTTTAGAAGTTAGTGTTTTTCCTAATCCAACAGCTTCTAGAGCAGTATTTAAAGTAATTTCTCAAG
The DNA here is from genome assembly GCA_963663475.2 of Cloacimonadales bacterium (SeqCode). Classification (GTDB taxonomy): domain Bacteria; phylum Cloacimonadota; class Cloacimonadia; order Cloacimonadales; family JAFGVF01; genus JAEKNW01. The sequence continues at coordinate 1,750,300 of CAXXJV010000001.1, forward strand.
ACAGAATAAGTTCAAGAGATTTAGTGATATATAATATTAAGGGTCAAAAAGTTAAAGAATTAAAGTTTGACGAGAAGACTAATTCTGTAGGTTGGGATTTAACAGATGACTTAGGAAATAGGGTTCCATCAGGTAATTATTTATTTAAATATTCAACAAGTGATAAAGAAATATCAAAACTTTTAACAGTTATAAAATAGGATAATCATGAAAAAAAAGCTATTAACTATTTTAGTAATAGCAGTCATATTTTTAGGGTTCCTCTTTGCTTCTGAAGTAGTAGAGAACCCTTTTGTTCGTAAATATGATTGCGTTGGTTGTGGAGATTGTCTTGATGCTTGCCCAGTTAATGCAATAGAACTTGTAAATGGGAAAGCTGTAATCGATAATGAGAAGTGTATTAACTGCAATATTTGTGTTGGGACCTGTACTTATGATGCCATTGAAGGGGGGCAGCAATGAAGAGAGTAATTATTATATTAGTAGCACTTATTATCTTGTTTACTTTTATTGCCTGTAAGAAACCAACTGAGAAAGAATATGGAATTGATAAATCATCATGTAATTCTTGTGGTGAATGTATTGCTGTCTGCCCAAGTGATGCTATAGAGTATAATCTTGAAGGTAAGGCAGTTATTGATCAAAGTAAGTGTACCAGCTGTGGTGAGTGTATAACAGTCTGTCCTCAAGGAGCTATTTACTAATGAAAAAGCTAGTATTAATCTCATTTTTAATATGTATATGTCTATGTTTAAATGCTTCTTATTGGAATCAGACCAGGTTTTCATTCTATAAATCGCAAGATACTGAAGTATATGGAGCAGAGAATAACTTTGTTTCTGAAATATTACTTAATAAATTAAATATTCAAGTTCAAATGAATTCTTTGCTTTCGGAGGAAGGCTTTGATGAACCAAATTCATATGTAACTAATGAAATAAGAAGTCTAGCTACCTACACTTATAATCCTCAATCAAAACTTCTTTTAGGGTATAATATTGATTATTATGACTATGATAAAACCCAGAGCTCATTTATCTATAATTGGATTAATCTGCCTGTTCAGCCCCTAGTTAAGAATTATCTCTACTTGATTTCAAAAAATGAATGGGCTAACTTTACTTTACTAGCTGGTCTGAGAGGAAGAGCAACAGGTATTGATTATAAAATTGGTATACCTGATGCAATAAATTCAGCTCAAGCAGAACATTATGATGAGTTTTATAAAGATATAGCTTTAGCCTACCAACTTAGTAATAATATTGCTATCTACGCTGTCTATGAAAACAAAACTTTCTATAGTTCGAATACAAATTTTAATGATCCAGGCAGAGATTTTGATTACACCCATTATGGGGGAGGGGTTAATTTTACTTCTAGAGATTTCTTAGGTGGTAAAATATCCGAAGATTTTCAATACTTAAGAAAAGATTCTGAGCAATATGCAGATTATCAAAGACATAACTTTATTAATAAACTAAGATATAGTTATAATATCACACCTACTATAAGCTCATTTGTTTCATATATATCAAAGTTCTCTTATGATGATAAGGAAAAAGAGTTCTATCGTTTAGCTAACATGGTCAGAGTTCAAGCACGTTATAACCTAGCTAATTCAAATTATAAGGCATTTCTTATAGCTGGAACTAGTTTAAGTCTAGAAAACTTAAATAGAATTTATTTTGCTTATGCAAAATATCCACTAAGTAAGTCATTTTCTCTTTCTCTAGAAGATAGGTATAGTCATAATGTATATAATACTATAATTGCATCTTTAGATTATCAGTTAAATTCTAACTTCATGGTTTATTTAGAGAACAGTAATTCACAGTCTTTTAGCAATATAAATACTTACGATTTTAAAAACACACTTACAATAGGTACAAGGATGCTTTTTAGATGATTACCACATTAATTGAAGGTTTTACTCTTGGCTTTTCAACAGGCACTATATGCCTTGTCTCTTGTACTCCTATCTATCTTCCTTACCTTATATCAGAGAATAGGTCATTTAGTAAAAATATCTGGAAGGTTCTTGAAATATCACTAGGTAGATTTTTCTCTTATATCGTCTTTGGACTCTTAGCAGGCTGGATAGGTTCTAATATTGCTACTATTAATCGAGACCTCTTTACTGGGATAGCATATAGTCTGCTATCCCTATTTTTAATTCTTAGTGTAATAAGAACTAATAAGAAAGAAAAGAAGTGTCACATTCCTGCTTTTGCCAAGATAACCTCATCGGCATTTCTACTTGGTGTTTTTACAGGAATCAACTTCTGTCCTTCCTTCTTGATTGCACTATCTAAAGCAGTTGACTTAGCAGGTCCCATCTCCGGAGCTCTACTATTTTTAGGTTTCTTCTTCGGAACTTCTATTTTCTTAATACCTTTGGCTTTCTCTGGCTTTTTAGCTTATATAAAAAACTTAAAGTATGTTGCCCAATTAGCCTCTATAGCTATAGCTGTCTGGTTCCTTTTCTCAGCAGGACTTAAGTTTTATGATGTCTATAAAAGTACTCAAGCCTACTATCTTGATCCTTCAGCAAGCGATTTTCCAATGACACTAATTATTCAAGAAGATAATCAAGCATATTTTGCTGAATTAGCAGACTCTCTCTTCAATCTCAAAGCAGAGAACTTCGCCCTGCTTACTATTAAATCAGACTCTCTTAAACTGCAAGAAGTGAATAATAGTAACTTGATTTATCTTATAGATGCTGATCTAGTGAAAAATCTAGACCATGAAAAACTATCTCAGATACATTATTATGAAGTTGAAGCAGGCTATCCTGTTCCAGATATTATTCATTTTCTAAAAAATTCGGTTATGAAGCTGAATAGAGATGATAAAATTCACTTCTCTTTTAGCAGAAAACACTAATTTTACAAACATGAATAATGACTAATTTAAAGCAAGTAAAGTAGAATATGAAAAAAAAATGCTTTTATAAGTTATTATTAATTAATAAAAAGCAGATTTATTCATAATAAAAATGAAAATAAATTAAAAAAACTATTGACAGAAAAACCCCTTTATAGGATATTGCTAATACATATTTCGAACGGAGAATTAGTCCTAATTGGTAAGGCAGCGGTCTTGAAAACCGCCGGGCTCTGCCCTTGGGGGTTCGAGTCCCTCATTCTCCGCCATTCTTGAACGGAGAGGTGGCCGAGCGGCTTAAGGCGTGCGCCTGCTAAGCGTATGTAGGCTAATCCCCTACCGAGGGTTCAAATCCCTCCTTCTCCGCCATTAAAAACATAAAAATTTATAAAATAGTGTTGGGCTGTCGTCAAGTGGTAAGACACATGGTTTTGGTCCATGCATTCCCGGGTTCGAATCCTGGCAGCCCAGCCATCACTATTTTATAAATTTTTTTTCTGTTTATACTGGGGTATAGTCTAATGGTAGGACAGCAGGTTCTGGCTCTGTGTGTCGGGGTTCGATTCCCTGTACCCCAGCCATAAACTCTCTTATTATTTGACCTAGATATTACCCTGTAAGGGTTTAATAAAATGATAAATAATGTATTATCATAAATCTATGGTATATATGATGTTATTTAACCCTTTCAGGGTTAGGCTTTGTTTTACATCCAGTACCCGGGGTTGCATTCCCTTCAGGAATTTACCCCAGGCTAAACTATTTATCCCCTTTGGGGATTTAAGACTTATCCCTTCAGGATTTAGGACTTCTAATCATCAAAACATACTATTAACAGTATATTCTTACTTGTAACATACTGTCATTCAATTAATATGCTATACTATAAGTCTCTTTTTATCCACCAAACTTGAACTTGAGCCAAAGAATGGCTCAAGTTCAAGTTTGGTGGGAATAATATAGGAAAATGAGAATATTTCATTACTATATTGATTCATCAAAAATCCCTGAAAGGGATAAAATAATTTAGCCCAGGGTAAGATGCTGAAAGTATCGCAAGCCTGGGTAATGATGGCTAGCCCAAAGATATTACCCTGTAAGGGTTTAATAAAATGATAAATAATGTATTATCCTAAATAGTGCAATAGATCTTTGAGAATAGCAGAATATTATTTTGCGAAAATAACTTACATAATTCTTCCGAACATATATATTATATGCGTCAGAATTCTGCAAGCTATTTTGCTAAAAGAATCTGCACTCTTCACTAAAGCTCTACTACACTATCTGGGTTAAAGCTTATTTCACATGTTTAGGTACATATATATTGTCTATATTAGCTTGGTATTCTATTAGCATATTCTCATAAGAAGTCATAACAGATTTCATCTGATTAATCCCACTTTCAGATAGTTGGATTCTTTCAGGCTCATAGAACCATTTAAGATCAATAGTAATTTTTCCATTAGCTAGCATTTTTTTTAGAACTTCTAGGTTTATTTTAGACTCTTCATCAAGCAGGTTATAAGAAATACTTCTACTTACAGAGATATTATAATCACTAACAATTAGGGAAGATTTATCATAGAAGATCGAAATATCTGAACTAGTGAATTTAATTGTTTCTAGCTCTGGTTCAAGTTGAGATGGATAAAAATATAAATAGATTTGGGGAGCTTTGTAGCCATCAATTTTTACTGCTAGTTTTAAGGGGGATGATTTAGAGTAGTAAATTATTGCTGATCCTTCTGATCTTTGATCCGTGATTTCTTTCAAGGATTGTATCTGAGAAAAGTAGCTTTTAAGATGGCTATCATTTTCGCTTTTAACTCTTTGTAAGTAGGTAGCTTTAGATTTTTCTACTTGAGGTCTGAAGGCTGAAATATCATAGTTTTTGTTAACAGTATTAAATTTAAAATCAAATAAGTGTAATTGGTCTTTAACTGCTAAAGAATCAAGAGATTTCAAAGCTTGCAAAGTTTTATTTTCAATATCTTTTTCTAATTCACGCATTAGAGTAATATCTTCATCTCTTAACTTATCGCCTTTAGCTTCTTCAATGCTGGTTAAGGCTGCTTTATAAAATTCATTATTAAAATCTTCTATGGCAGTTTTTAAATTTCTATTTCTTACATCACTTTGCTGATATTTAACTTGTGCAGGTTTATTATCAGACTTCTTTTCTCCACAGGCCATACAGAATATTGAGAAGATTACTAGGATAAGTGTCAGTTGGATAAAATTCTTCTTCATTGCGACTCCTTAAGTTACATTGTTTTGATTAACCCTAAATAATGTAGCAGATCTTTTGATTAGCTGAATATTCTATTGCAAAAGTAAGATCCATAATTTCTCCGAATATATATTATATGCGTCAAAAATTTTGTAAGCTATTTTGCTAGAAGAATCTACACTTTTCACCTGTGATACTTAGCTTTAGCGAAGTATTACTAAAGTTCTACTACACTATCTGGGTTCGAACTAAATGTATTATTAGGATAGGAGTGTAAATCTGTCAATATAAAATAAAAAACTACCAAATATAAATAAGAATGTAAAGTAAAAAAGTAATAACTGCTAGGAAATACTCTAGCTGAAATTATATTTTTTCTATATGAGGAGATTTATTATATAAGTAATAAGAGCTATCAGTCATTTTGTGAAAATAAGAATCTCCAAAATGACAAAGAAATTAGATTATCCAATTTGTTTGATTAAATTTGCTGAATTTTCTAAAACTTTCTTATCTTTCTTTACGGTCTATTGGGCATCAATTAGGCATTAACCCCAATAATGCAGTAGACCTTTGTGAATAGCAGAATATTCTTCTGCAAAAGTAAGATCCATAAATTCTCCGAATATATAAATTATATGCGTCAAAATTTTGTAAACTATTTTGCTAGAATAATCTGCACTCTTCACTAAAGCTCTACTACACTATCTGGGATTATAGATCTAAATCTTATTTCTCTACATCATATCCAGCATTCTCAATAGCCTCAATTAAAGTTTCAGCAGGTATATCTCCTTTAATTTTTACCTCTTTTTTCTTAAGATTGAACTTAAGGTCTTTAACTCCCTCAATATTTTCCAATGCCTTGGTAATAGTAGCTACACAGTGATTACAGTTCATATTTAGAACTTTAAATTTGTTAGTTTTAGTCATTTTTTTTCTCACTTATTTATTTTATTTGATTTTTAACCCAAATTATGTACTTTTAAAGCTCAACTTTAGTTTTCTGCCTAGATATTTACTTAAAGATAAAAGGAAGAAAATTGAAAAGATTATGGTAAGACTTATAAGCCACCAAGAAAGCTGATCATGTCCTTCTACTATTTCCAATGTCTTAGGGCTAGCATAATTGGTGAGCTGGTAGATATAGTTTATAATATAGCCACCAATAATACCTGTTACAGTTATAACTGCTAGATAGATTAGAATAATCTTTTTTCCCATACTCCTAGCAATCAGGGTTATAGTCGCAATATTTGTGGCAGGACCCACCACTAAAAAAACAAAAATGGCTCCTGGAAGAAGTCCTTTGCTAAAGAGAGCTAAGGCAATGGGAAGAGAGCTGGTATCGCAAACATAAAGCGGTATTCCTAACAATAAAATCACTAAGATTTGCAGAAAATAATTTCCTGCAACATAAGCAAACATTGTATTAGGAATTATTGAAATAAATCCAGCTAAGATTATACCAAGCAGAAGTTGGGGAGCTAAATCATCCAAAAATTCTATGTAAGAATAGTGGAAAAACTCAGCAAATCTGTTTCTTTTACTAGCTTTATCTTCATGATCAGAACATGTTGAACAGCATCCTGAGGAACAAGTAGGGTTTGCTTTAAGAAAATGCTTATCATCTTCTTGATTAGAAAAAAGGTCAGTAACAAAACCACCAATAATCCCTGAAAAAAGAGCGTATATGGGCTTAAAAATTGCAAAAATTGGGCCTAGCATAGCGTAAGTGGGGACTATGTTGTCTATACCAGTTTGAGGTGTAGATATTAAAAAAGAGACTGTTGCTCCTGATGAAGCACCACTTTTCTTTAACTGAAAAGCTGTTGGAATTACTCCACAAGAGCAGAGGGGCATAGGAACCCCTAATAAAGAAGCTTTGACAGATGACCAAAGACCTTTTTTCCCTAAGTATTTAGTAATGAACTCTGTGCCTATGAAAATATGCAAGATACCTGCAAAAGTTAAACCAATGAATAAATAGGGGGCTATTGATAAATAGACCTCATAGATTGCCACAAGAATATTTTTTATCACTTAAGTACTCCATTTATATTTACTTATAATAGAATATTAAGAAGATGTAAGTTAGCAAATATTTTTTACAAGATGATTTTGATTTATCTAAATAATGAATATACTTTTGGCAATATTATCAAAAAGTTCAGATGTTGAGACTGTTTAACCCAATAATGCACACTATCTGGGATATGCTAGCCAAAGCTTTATCTTAACCCTGGAAGGGAGAAATTATTATTTTTTTTGCCAGCCCCTTAACTAAGGTTGAGGAAGATCGGTCTTATCAATACCCTTATCATCCATAATCCTTCCTTTACAGTCTTTCGATGAAAGTCCCAGTTTCATCGAAAGACTGTAAAGGAAGAATTAAGGATGGATAGAGAAAGATTAGGGTCTATCCCCTTTCAGCTCGTAAGAGCGGTATGAGAGGGGTGCCGTAAGGCGGGGAGAGTAAATCCCCTTTCAGTGTCAATAGCAGTTTAAATTGGTACAGTTTTGGCAGTTTAAAATGGTACACTATTGTAAATCATATTTCCTTATAGTTTTCCTTTCATTCTATAACTATTTCCATCTATTAGAACTGTTTCTGCATGATGAACTAATCTATCTACTATAGCAGTAGTTATTACATTATCTCCAAAGGATTCTCCCCACTCTTGGAATAGCCTATTAGAGGTAATGATAATAGACCTATATTCATATAACTCATTTATTAGCTTAAAAAATAAACTCGCATTTACTGCCTTAATAGGAAGATAGCCTATCTCATCAATAATAATAAGATCATTTTTTACTAACTTTGAAATCCATTTTTTGAAGTTATTTTCTACATTAGCAATAATCATTTCATCAATTAGGTCATTCATATTGTAAAAAATAACTTTATATCCTTTTAAGATAGCTTCATATCCTAAAGCTATAGATATATGAGTTTTACCTACACCAGGAGGACCCATTAATATTTTGTTTTCTCTGTTATCTATCCAAGTAAAGTCCTTCCACTCAGTAATCATTCTTTTAGTTATTGAATGCTGATATTTAAAATCAAAATCATCAAAACTTTTCAAAAGAGGAAATTTTGACCTTCTAATCTGTAAATTTATCATCGTTTGATTTCTACTATTGCATTCATTATCAATTACATATGAAAGAAAATTCATATAAGATAACTGATTATCTTGTGCATATTTAAGATATGATTCTAAATTATTAATAGTATGCCTGCATCTTAGTCTAAATAGATTTTTCTTTAATGTTTCGATCATTTTTTTACCACCTTATTATAAATTGATAAATCTCTCTGTATAACTGATTTTTTTGTTTCTATTATCCCATTGACTTGATTTTGATAGTTAGCAGATAACTTATTGCCTTTTATCTCTTCTTTGACTATAGACTCTATCTTTGTTGCTTTTATATCTTCTAATTCTAGTGCTTTAGAAATTATGTTTGACCAATTTAAGTATTTATTTTTATTATACATTTTTAAAAATGCTAATAGTTGCTCTCTGGGATTTCTGTGATTATGTGCTATGAGTAAATTTAATAAAAGGATTATCTTGTCATTATTGGGGAATAGTGAGCAAATATCTTCCTTTATATTATTAATTGTTTTCGAGTAGTCTATGTAATGACATTGAGATATGATAGGTTTTGTTCTTTCTCTGGAAATCCTATGAGATGCAACTTTTTTTCTACTATTCCTATCTATTATTTCTAAAGTGTCTTCATTTTCTTTAACTATAACTATCTTTTGTTGATAGATATAAGGAACTGAATATTTGTTACCATTCCATGAGATAAGACCTGTTTTATCTACTTTTCGTGTCTCTGCAATATTCAGGTTATATCTTCTTAATAGTTTTTCTTCTTCTTTAAACATTACTATAGGTCTTTCTCTAAGCGTACTGTGGATACGATTATTTACTTCTTCTAACCAGCTTTTTGATTTCAACTTAACTTCAGATAAACTAGTAAATACTTCACCATCAAGAAAATCATACTTAACTTCTTGAACTTGTCTTTCTACCAACCCTTTACTTTCAGGATCATAACCTTCACAAACATAAGGACTTATTGTTAGATTATTCATAAATTGAAAAAACTTATTATTATAAGTTACTTCTCGATAAATCTCCTTTATAACGACTAGTTTTGTTTGATCATAAACCATTGTCTCTGGGATATATCCAAAATATTCAAAGCAATCTTTATGGGCTTGGATGAAGTCTTGAGTCTTATAAGGTCTTGTTTGAAAATGTACATATTTCATTCGTGAATAGCAATAGCTAAACACACAAAAGTATATTTTTAACTTGCTCTTATCAGATAAATAGATATTATACTCTCCGGGATCAACCTGCATCTGATTTCCTGGTTCATAATTGACAACTCGATAATAACGCTTAGTTGGTTGTATTAAATTATTTTTTATTTTTTTTGAAAAATTAAAAAAAGCTCTTTGTTTTACAGGTAATTTTCCATGCTGTTTGGATAATTTACGATATAATTTACTTAATCGCATATTAGGAAATTTTGTTAAATGTTTGCTAATTTCTTCCCTGTAAATTTCGAGCTTACTTGTTCGATTGACTTTCATTAAAGTTTTTTCTACGGTTTCAATGTCTTTTTGTAAGTAACCCATAACTGTTGTTTTAGAGATACTTAACTGTTCTGCTATTTCTCTTATACTCTTGCCATTTTCTCTTAATACTCTTATTGCGTGATACACTTGGACTCCTTTCATATTGTCTCCTAGATTTCTCTATTTTTTTATCTAGGAAACTGTACCAGATTAAACTGCCATTTGTGTACCAATTTAAAATGCCATCTACATTCAGCTCGTAAGAGCGGTATGAGAGGGGTGCCGTAAGGCGGGGAGAGTAACACAGACCGGAGTTCCTCAGCCGTTGGCAAGGGACTTTGGGCGAAGAGTGTCGGAAGTCGCTACTCCGTGAGCAACTCCCGTCACTCCTAATTAGGGTAAAGAATCTCTTTTTTTCTTATCAGTGTTTTCAGTTACTAAATCTTCTAACTAGTAGATTCTAAAAGGCTCAAGTTCAAGTCTGGTGTGGGAATAATATAGGAAAATGAGAATATTTCATTAAATATTGATTCATCAAAAATCCCTGAAAGGGATAAAATAATTTAGCCCAGGGTAAGATGCTGAAAGTATCGCAACCCTGGGTAAAGATGTCTAGCCCAAAGATATTACCCTGTAAGGGTTTAATAAAATGATAAATAATGCATTATTTGGGATTATAATAAGTCTATGGTATATATGATGTTATTTAACCCTTTCAGGGTTAGGCTTTGTTTTTCATCACCAGTACCCAGGGTTGCATTCCCTTCAGGAATTTACCCTGGGCTAAACTATTTATCCCCTTTTGGGGATTCAAGACTTATCCCCTCAGGATACATAAAAAAGGTGTCCACTATATTGGTACTTGACATTTCTCTTGTCAGAGGGATAAGAGAAGGTCATCTTCTTTTTCCTTTCTTTCTGACAGTGATATCCAAACTACCAATAAATAAATAAAAATGCGAAATGAATATTGTTGTCTCTCTATGGCTAAGATTCCTTGGTCTTTGAAACAAGAGTGTCCTGCGACACTGCCTATAATATATTCATGTCTCTGGGCTTAACTAAAAACAATCCTGATAAAATGTCAAGAAAACCTAAAGAAGGGCAATATTATCGACTTCTTTAAGGATAAACTATTGCAGAAGGTGACTTGATGGTTGAACAGTCTCCAAATATTATAAAGATTTTCTAAAAAATATAATTTGACAAGTCAATTCATAATGCATATAATGTCTTATGATGAGTGATAAACTAACTAAGCAGGCTTTTTTCATAAGTAAAATTTATGATATTGTCATGATATTGATTGATTTAAGGTATAGATTAAATTCAAAAATAATGATTGGGGTGAACAGTGAAAAAGAAAATTTTATATATTGATGTGCCCTTCTATGGTATCCACGGTGGAGATAAAAATAGATCAAACTTTTTATGGAAAATACTTAAAGAAAATTTTCAAGCTGATTTATTACTTTTAACAGATGATAAATCCTCCACCACAATTAATGACCACCATTGCGAAAATAATACATATTTTTTAGAAGTTTTGCCTAATAGTAGCAGAAGTCCTGATGCAATCTATGATTTCTCGAAAACAGAGTTAGAGAATTTTTCCAATATTCTAAGATCAAATGATTATGATATTATTTTTGTTAGATTTATTTCTCCTGGTTTCTTAGCAATTCAGGCTGGAAAAGTTTTACCAGAAGCTCAGATATTCGTAGATGTCGATATGCTCTTTTCCCGAATTGCAGCAATGAACTGGGCTGATAACCCTAGTATTATTAAGAACAGATACTTCTATAAAGAAAAAAGAAAACTAGAAAAATTTGAAATTATGTTCTTCAAAAAGAACTTCACCTTTCTTTTTACTAATGATTATGAAAGAAATTCTATTATTGAAAAATTAAAACTTCAACACAGGCAAAAATATTTTAAAGTCCTACCAAATATGCTTAAAAAAGTTTCGGCAGAGGATATTGTAGGACTTCAGGAAGATAAGTATATTTTAATATTTGGGACAATGAATTCAGTGGCTAACCAAGATGGGTTTAAATTCTTTGTAACTGAGATTTATCCTTATGTAAGATCAGTTTTAGCTGATTTAGGTATAAAAGTACTTGTTGTTGGTAAAAATCCCCTAGCCTGGCAATATGAATATCAGGATGATATTTTGCAGATAGTTGGACCTGTTGATGACATAAACTCTTATATCAAAAATGCTATCTTAGTTTTCTTACCTTTAAGAATAGCTTCAGGAACTAGGACAAGGATTCTAGAAGCAGCTGCTTTAAAACGTCCTGTTTTTACATCTAATATTGGGGCTGAAGGCTTTAACTTTGCTCCTGACGAAATGTTAATAGAAGACTATCCAGAAGAAATAATTCCCAAGTTAATTTATTTCTTAAAGAAACCTGAGGAATACATAGAGATGGGTGAAAAACTGTATAAAAAATGTATGGAACTATATGAAGAGAGTGTAGTAGCTAAGCAATTATTAGACTTCACTCAAGAGAGTTATAAATACGAAGTCAAGGATCGTACGGGAGAAAAGATGAAAGTAAATGCAGGAAAAAGAATTTGTATTGTTACTAATAGGTTCTATCCAGAAGTAGGAGGAGCAGAAACTAATATTTATTATCAGGCTAGAATGCTAGCTGAATCTAATGATGTGACTGTTATTTGCCCTAAAAGAATTGATAAGCCTTATTTAGAAGTTATGGATGGTATTACAGTATATCGCTTGAAAGACTTTTATAATAGAAAGAAAGAATACCCAAATAAGGCAGCTAAAACCCTTTGTTTTGATGTCTTTGGTTTAATATATTTTGGAAACTATGATGTTGTGCAAGTTTTTCCTGCTATTAACCCTAATAATATGATTGCCTTCTTTGCTGCCAAACTCTCCAAAACACCTATAATACTAGCCTCATTTGACTATTTAGATTATGCCTCTATTATCAAAAAAGAAGGGACTATTAATCCTAATATTTTAAGATTCCATAAGCCTAAGGCAAAGCAAATTTACTTCTTGAAAAGATTTGATTATATTTTTGCAATTTCAGATAAAGAAATTGAATTCTATAAAAAATATAATAAAAATGTTGAATACTCTCCAGTTCCTATCCTGCTAGATGAATATAAGGGAGAAAAAACTAATCCAAGACAAAAATATGATATAGCAAATTCAGATTTTGTTTACCTGGTATTAGGAAGAGTATGTAATGTTAAGGGACAAGATATTGCTCTAAGAGCCTTTAAGGAAGTCTGTAAGGAAATTCCTAAAGCTCGTTTAGTCTTTGTGGGAAGATTTGATTATGAACCTGACTTCTATGATGAAATGCAAAAATATATTAGGAAAAATGACTTATCAGATAAGGTAACTTTCACAGGTATGATAGAAAGGGATGAAGTACTCGGCTGGTTAAGATATGCTGATGTGCATGTAATCCCAGTTCGTTTTATGAATTCTGGCGCTGTGGTAGTTGAATCATGGATAAGCGATACGCCAGTTATTCAAAGTGATGTTGTAGATCCAAACTTGGTAGTAGAAGGCGAAAATGGTTATCTTTTCCCAAGAGAAGACTCAAAAACTTGTGCCACTAAGATGATTAAAGCTTATAATGAAAGAGCTAATTTGAAAGACTTAGCCAAAAAAGGTAAGGAATTAGTCGAAAAGAAATATACTTATCAATACTTGACTAACCTATATTTACGTGTTTATGATAGCTTAAAGAAGAGATAATTAATGAAAGCTCTAATTGCACACACCCTCTACGGCTATGTAGGGGGGATTGAAAGATATATTCATAAGGTCGGTTCTCTCTTAAAGAAAGAGGGATGGACCTTATATGGTTTGTTTGAATCAAAAGTAGATAATGTTGGAGATTTTGGTAACATTTATGATGAAGTATTCTTTGCTAATGACAACAATATAGATTCTCTGATCAAAGAATTTTATTCTCTTGATATTGAAGTAGTTTTTATTCATAAGAGTAATAATGTTAATATATTATCAGCTTTGAATAAAAACTTTTTTACTATTTCCACAATCCATGATCATGATTACTATTGTTTTAGGCATCATAAGTATTTCCCCATTAAGAGAATTAACTGCCCCTTACCCATGAACAGGATTTACTGTTCAATATGTTCACTCTTAATTAAGAAAGATAAATCAAAAGCCTTGGGACTTTCTCTTATCAATGCCAATGAAAAAATCGCCTTAGCAGAAGAAATCAAAGACGCTGATGCTACTATTGTTCTCTCTAAATATATGATGAGAAATCTCGATCTTAACCGGTGGAATATTGATACTGTATATAGGATATATCCAATTCACCAGGTTACTAATAGTGCTCAGCTCCCCTTTACTAAGACTTATAGTGCTAAGTATCTCTATGTCGGTCAATTAATTCGAGGTAAGGGAGTAGATATTCTGATCGAAGCCTGCCGGCATCTGCAACATGATTATACTCTTAAAATTCTTGGTAATGGTAACGATTATGATTATCTAGATAAAATGATAAAACTTTATGGCCTGCACAAACATATAGAACTTGTAGGCTGGGTAGATGATGTAGAAAAATACTATTCTGAAGCTGATTTGGTAATTGTTCCCTCAAGATGGCAAGAACCCTTTGGCTTGATAGGTATAGAAGCTTTTAGTAGAAAAGTACCTGTGCTTGGCTTTGATGTAGGAGGAATATCAGAATGGCTACATCATAAAAAGAATGGTTATCTGGTTAAAAAAAGAACTTTTGAAGGACTTGTAGAAGGTCTGGAATATATTGATAAAAACCCTGAATTACTTAGCAAGTGGGGCCAAGCTGCTTATGATTACGTTAAAGATAACTATTGTGAAGAGTGCTTTCTTAGATCAATCAAAGATATTTTAAATAAAGCTAAGGTGAAATTCTAATGACTCATGCAGAATTAGTTACACTAATAAAAAAGAAATATGAGAATAAAAAGCATTTATACATTCTTAAATGTTTAAAGTTTTTAACCTCAAAAGTATTTCAAGTTATTTTTGTCTTACTGATTTTCTTTTCTTTTTCACTTCCAATCTATATTATTTTAACCTTAAGGAAACTCTTTAAAGGCTTGCCTATCTATAAAAATAAGGAAATAATTGGACATAGGTCTAGCTTGATTAACCTAAAACTTTATAATATTGAAGGTTTTTTACTAACTAAAACTTCTCTTCTATCCTATATACTCAAAGGTAAAATAAACTTTGTTGGCTCTTCTTTCTTAGAAAAAGATTTTCTCGATGATGAAAAAACTTCTCTTATTTTTACTTATGGGTATCCAGGAATCTTTAACCTTTGGTTTATTCGTCAAAGTACTAAGATAGCCCATGAAGGAGTTCTAGACACAGAAATTGAATACTTGGCGACTAAAAGTCTAAAAAGAGATTTATCAATAATTATTAAAACTTTTCCAGCCTTATTATATCGTAGCAAAGGTGGAGAATATAAAAGCAAACTCAATATATTCGATATGGAATTTGATAATATTTCTATGAAAGAAGGAATAGATTTAATTGATAGAACAATAGAAAATGGGGAAAAAAAGAAATTTTTCTTTGTTAATCCCGATTGTATGAATAAATTATATGTAAATAAAGAGTATTTTTCTATCTTAGAAAAAGCTGATTACGTATTTCCAGATGGGATTGGCATTAGTATTGCTTGTAATATTTTGAAAACTCCTCTTCTGGAAAATGTTAATGGAACTGATATGTTACCTTTCTTATGCCAACTGAGTCAAAAAAGAGATTATTCAATCTTTCTTTTTGGTGCAAAACCTGGGGTAGCAAAAAAAATGAAAAAAAAGCTTGAAGAAAAATTTCCTAATCTTAAAATTGCTGGTGTTCGCGATGGTTACTTTGATTGGACCAAGGATACTAATAAAATTATTCAAGAGATAAACTCATCTCAAGCTAATATTTTATTGGTTGCTTTTGGAGTCCCTTTACAAGAAAAGTGGATTGAGCTTAACTTCAATAAGCTAAAACCACAAGTTTTGATGGGAGTAGGTGGTTTGTTTGACTTCTATTCTGGTCAGATGAAAAGAGCACCAAAATGGATGCGAGAAATCGGAATGGAGTGGTTATTTAGATTACTAAAAGAACCTAAAAGAATGTGGAAACGATATATTATCGGTAACCCTCTTTTTATATATCGTGTATATAAATGGAAAAATAAAAGAAATAGGTGATTCTATGGATAAAAGAATTAGAGAACAGAGAATTGAAAGATTGATGAGATTGACACAGAAAAAGAATAAGTCTTCTATCTCATTTAAAATTGCCTTGTGGGATTATACAATAAAATCTGTCATTATGTTTAAGAAGTTTCTTGATGTAGTAGCTTCCTTAATCTTGATAATTTTACTGTCACCAGTCTTTATTATTACAGCTTTATTTATCTATATAGAAGACCCTGGTCCTGTTTTCTATATCGCCCCAAGAGTTGGTAAAGATGGGAAACACTTTGGCTTTATCAAGTTCAGATCTATGGTTATGAATGCTGATAAGATAAAAGATCAACTTCTTGATAAGAATGAATCTAAAGCTGGTGTTATCTTCAAAATGAAGAAAGATCCAAGAGTGACTAAAACTGGGAGATTTATCAGACGCTTTAGTATTGATGAACTTCCTCAGTTGTTTAATGTGCTAAAAGGGGATATGAGTCTGGTTGGCCCTAGACCACCACTACCTCGTGAAGTTGCAGAATACACTTTATTAGACAGGAAAAGGCTTCATGTAATGCCAGGTATAACCTGCTTATGGCAAGTTAAAGGAAGGAGTGATATACCTTTTGATGAACAAGTTCAACTTGATATGCAATACATAAAATCAAGCTCTTTTTGGAAAGATATCAAAATTTTGATTATGACTATTCCCGCTGTTATTAGCGGTAAAGGTGCTTATTAACAATAAATATAAACATTTGGAGGAAAAATGGAATTAAGTTTTGAAATGAAAGATAATGTTGGTGTTTTGAAAGTATCAGGAAGATTAGATGCCTATAATTCGGCTGAATTTAAAGATAATTTTACTAAATATACTGAACAAACAGTAAACTTTGTCCTGGACTTGAGTAGTCTTGACTTTCTAGATAGTACAGGTCTTGGCTCTTTGGTTGCCTGCTTAAAAGCTATATCTGAAAAAGATGGGGATATCAGAATAGCAAACATGTCTGAAAAACCTCGTATGGTTTTCGAGATTACAAGAGCTTATAAGATTTTTGAAATTTTCGATGATGTTGATGTTGCAGTAATGAGTTATGAGGCTGATTAATTCAGAGGTATAAATGAAATGTTTAATTTTTACAAAAATTGATGATGTATCTTGGGTAAATGATTGTTTTGATAAAACTAACCCTTATTTACTTAAAATTGTTAATAAACCTTTATTAGAATACTTTATCGACTTCTGTTCAACACTGCAAATAAGTGAAATAAAAATAGTTAGTAATAAAGCAACTACAAGTTTAAGTGACTTTTTTAAAGATGGGAAAAAATGGGGTGTAGAAATAGATTATAATATTTCTAAACCAGAAGATAATCTCAAGCGAGTAGTTTTAAAAAACTATTCTTTTTGTAAAAATAATGATGTTTTAATCTTTTCAGACTTCTTCTTTTTGGAGTATGATATAAGAAATATTTCTGCCAAAAAAGAAGAAGTTTTTAATTTTCTAAAAGCAAACAAAAGTAGAAATTTACAAATTCTAAGTAAAGATCAATCTTTTAAAGATATTGAAATGGAGAAAGATTTACCTGAAAACCATTTGATAAATATTAGCTATATCAGAGATGTTAAAAAGTATTTTTCTCTCTCTATGGATATACTCAGTAATCGCTGTTGTAATTATGTGCTTCCTGGCTATAGCTCAGAACCAAGAACTTATCTAGGCATGAATGTTACATATCCAAAATCTACAACTATTGATACCCCTGTTATGATAGGTAATAATGTAAGATTAGGCGAGATGGTAGCTATAGGTAAAAATAGTGTTATTGGAGATAATATAATTATTGAATCTTTATCTAACATCTCTAATAGTATTATTTATAGTGATTCCTTTGTGGGAGGTGATTTAGAGATAGATAATAAGATAATCTACCATAATAAGCTAATTTCAGGTACTAGTGGGGAAATTATCATCATGGATGATGATTATCTTATCTCAAGTATTAGTAAGGAAAAGAAAGTTGGGAAAATACAAAGAGTATTCCATATCCTCTTAGCCTTAATCCAAATCATTATTCAAACAATACCATTTCTTTTAATATCACCTGTTTTGCTTATTCTACATAAAAAATATCACTTAACACAAATTTATTATCTATCAAAAGATAAACAAATAAAAAGGATGTTTAGTGTGGATAATGCTAGAAAACATCCTTTCATAAAATTTATTAAGAAATTCGCCTTAGATAAATACCCTTATCTATTCTATGTTTTGTCAGGTAAACTCTTGTTAGTAGGTAACAAAGCTTATACAATGACCAGAAAACATAAGAAAATTATCACTAATCTACCTTATTATCATCCTGGAGTTTATAGTTACTGGGAAAGCTTAAATCAAGGCTTTGCTTCAGAAGAAGAAATTCATGAACTCTACTACATAAATAATAACACTTTTTGGAGTAATATCTATATCTACTGCAAAATCAACTTCTTAAGGTTATTCTGGTAAGCTTATGCATTTAATCCTAATTGGTGGCGGTACATCTTCTGGCAAAACTACAATTGCCAATCAGATAACTAGTCAACTTAACAATCAAAATGTTTATACTTTTTCGCATGATAACTACTACTATGATTTAGCTAATTTGACTCCTGAGGAAATTAAAAAAATAAACTTTGATCATCCTGATGCTATTGATAGTAAAAGCTTGATCTCTGATGTCAAGAAGATACTAGCTAAAGAAGAAATCTATATCCCAGATTATGATTTTATCACACATAGGAGAATTAAGGGCGAGTATATCAATAATAGCTACGATGTCATCATCTTGGAAGGAATCTTCGCTCTCTACTTTCCTGAACTTGTTAAACTAGCTTCCCTGAAAATCTTTGTGGAAACTGATGCAGATTTAAGACTTGCAAGAAGAATTGATAGGGATATTAACGAACGTGGATTTACTATTAATGAAGTCTTAAATCAATATATCTCTACTGTAAAACCTATGCATGATATCTTCATTGAGGGAACTAAAAAACAAGCTGATATAATAATTCCTGGAGAAAAGAAATTCGATAGAGTTTTAATTATGATTAATGGCTTTTTAAAAGAACTATTGGGGTAGAAAATGGGAAAATATACACTTAGTGGATCACAAGAGTTTGATAACTTAATCGATGAACAATTACTTCAAATTAAAGATGAAATTCTTACATTAATACCAGCTAAGGATATAGCAGCTATTCTCTTAGGCGGTGGCTATGGCCGTGGTGAGGGGGGAGTACTAGAAGAAGATGGTAAAGAGTATTTATATAATGATTATGACTTGTTTGTGATACTTAAAAATGTATCCTATCTTAAGAAAAAAGAATATCAGGATAAAGTTCAGCTCATTCATAAAAAATTTACTCCCTTGTTTAAAATTGATGTAGATGTAGGCCCTCTCCAAACAGTAAATGCTATCTCAAAAGCTCCTCACTGGATGATGTGGTATGAACTTAAAAATGGCCATATTGTTCTCTGGGGTAATGAAAATATTAAAAACTACTTTCCTGATTACTCCCAAGAAAAAATGCCTATAATGGAGGCCTATAGACTTCTTTTGAATAGGGGTGTTGGTCTTATCTTATGTAAAAAGCATTTCACTACTTTTGAGGAAGAAGAATCTAAAGAGTTTATTTTAAGGAATATCAGAAAGGCTCAGCTTGCTATGGGGGACGCTTTTTTAATTAAAAAAGGTGTCTTTAATTACTCCTATAAAAAGAGAGATGAGATATTCACACAACTAATAAATGATGAAAGTCTTGTGCAACTTGGTATCTATGAACACTATAAAAGAGCTTATAATTTTAAAGAAAGACCTCACAAGGCTAAGCTTACTAAAGAAGAATACTTACAAGAATATGAAGTAGTTTGCGCAGTCTATGAAAAGTTATTTAACTGGGTTTTTACAGGTGATTTCTCTGATAATCTTGACTTAGATAAATATCAAAACATTCTTTATCAGGCCTTTAGTAAAGAAGGAAATGTAAAAGAAAAAATTAAAAATATTTGCAAGAATATCAAAATAGGCTATTCTTTTGATGATGCATATTTATTAACTAAGCACCCACGATTTAGATTATTTATGGTTTTACCTTATTTTTTATTTGACATAGATAAAATAAGTTGCCAAAAAATTCTATCTTGTAATAGTTGTCATAGTGAAGATGATTTACTAAGTGTTTTCATAAAATTGTGGGAAAAAAATAACTAGGAATAAAAATAATGATAGATGAAAGCAAAAGCAATGAGCTCGAACAGTTAAAAATAGATACTGACCAGGATGAAAAATCCCCTTTAGTAATTGATAAAAGAGTTCTTTTAATTTCTTTTAGAGATAAGATTAAGTGGATTATTCTAATTACTTTATCTTTTATGCTTTTAGTATCTGTCATTGTTTCTATTAAAATCAAACCTGTATGGAGAGCTTCTTGTCGGGTTATTAGAATGCAAAAAAACATCTCAACTCCCACAGATATGCCATATCTCTATAATGCTTTTGATATCAATACAATTCTAGAAACTGCGCGTTCTCGCCCTATTATTCTCTCTATAATGGATAAACTCAATATGGAGGGTTATGAACCTGAAGAGGTGGGTAGAATGATAGAGGTTCAAAGAGGTAATCGTTCTAATGTTTTGAGTTTCAGTGTAACAGATAGCGATCCTGAAAGAGCTGTTGAAATGGCCAATGTATTAGGCGAAACTTTTATTGAAACTAGTACCAGATTGCAAAATGCCAGTGCTGATAGCGTCTATAATTATTACTCAGATGAGAAAGAAAAATCTTTAGCTAAGATATCTGACCTTGAAGAAAGTATTCTAAATTTTCAAAAAGAACATGATATAATCTCTATTGATGCAGAAAGAGATCAACTGTATGAAAAACTTAAATTAGTTGAAGTTAGAAAAATAGAAACATTAATCAAAATTGATGAAATGAGAGTCAAAATAGCTGATTTAGCTAAAAAAATGTCTGAGCTTCCGCAAGAAGTTATGATGACCTGGACTTTCACAAATACTGATGAGAAAAAACTAATTCTCCTCAAGAAAGAGCTTGAACTCTTATTAACTCGTTATACAGAATTAAATCCAAAAGTTCAAAATCTCCAAGCTGAAATTGATACTCTTGAAAAGAAAATTGCAAATCCAGATAGAATTCCTGAACCACCAGACAATACAAGTTGGGGTCCTAATGGTTTGATTCAGACTTATGAAGTTGATAAAACAAGATATGAAGGTGAGCTTAAAGCTGCCAGAGCTAACTTAATTGGCTATCAAAATGAGATAAATGCAATTAAGAGTAATCTTATTCATTTTAATGCAATAAATGATAATCACTTAGAGCTTCAAAGGCAATTAGAGCTTAGTCGAGATGTTCTAAGAATCATTGAAGGTAGAATAGCAGAATCAAGAATGGCTTTAGATACTAATACTAATGACTTTCAGTTATTTGAACCAGCTGTTATGCCAAAATATCCAGTTAATATTAGCAAGAAAATTCTTGTTCTAGCTTCAGGAATCTTTATTGGCTTCATTTTAGTTGTTTTCTATATAGGAAAAGAACTATTTGACTTCCGGGTTAAATCAAAACTTGATTATGAGAAATACATTGGCATACCTCTTCTTGGTCAAGTACCATCAGAAGAAGGAGCTAATGCAAATAAGTTTTATGCTAATCTCCAGTACATGTTGGATAATCTCTTTGATATAATTCAAGATGTACCTAAACCTCCAATTATTACTATTGGAAGTGCCAATCCTGAAACAGGAAAGTCTTTTATTATGAACGAGTTCAGTAAAATGTTAGGTTCTACTTCAAAGGTCTTAATTATTGAATGCGTAAAGGATTTATCTATCGAGATTGAAGATTATGAGATTAATACTTACTTAGATGATAATAAAAGTTTTGATGTGAAAGAAGTATCAACTAATATCAACAAGTGTTATTTCTGGACTGGTGAACAGATATTCAAAAAGATGTATAAAACAAGTGATTTCCATAAACTCTATGGTTTATTCATGGATTATGATTACATCTTATGGGAAATGTTCCCTTCAAGCTATAATATCCAGCTCTATCATGCTGTTACTAAATCAGCAGACACTAATATCTTAGTGGGTAGATTTAGATATTCACCAAAAACAGATATTTTCAACTTAGCTAACTACCTTCGCCAAAAAGATGTTAAAAAAGTATATGGAATTCTCAACAATATACCTAAAGAATATTATACGGAGACACTATAGGCTCTTATGAAAAAGTTACATATATATTTATTATTTATTATTACGATTATTGCATTAAGTTGTAGTAGAGAACCTTATATTGAAGAAAATATTGATGTTCCTGGAGAGTACCTTGAGGAATCAGCAGTCTCTACACAAGAAGATCAGCAGACTATTGATGAGTTAAATAAGTTGCAACAGGTAAAGATGCCAACCTATTTAATTGGCCCTGATGATAAATTCCATGCTTATGTTTATAATGAAGAAGATCTAAATACAAAGGAGCTTATTGTAAAAAGAGATGGTTGTATAACCTTTCCTTTAATAGGAGAAGTTGAAGTGGAAGGTTTAGAATTAGCTGAAGCAACCGCTTTAATTGAAGATAAGTTAAAAGCTTATATTGCTTTTCCAGAAGTAACAATCATTCCTTATGAAATCAATAGTGGAACTGTTACAATCTTAGGAAAAGTTACTTATCCTCAACAATATCAAATTACTGGGGAAATGAGAATATTGGATTTAATAGCTAAGGCAGGTGGACTAGCCTTGGGTTATTTTCAAAATAACTCTATCGAACTAGCTGATTTAGAAAGATCATTTATTGTTAGGAACAACAAAGTTTTACCAATAGATTTTTATTCTCTTATTAAAGAAGGGAATATGTTAAATAACATTCCATTGATGGGAGGAGACTATATTTATCTACCTTCCTCAATCAATAGAGAAGTTTATGTAGTGGGTGAGGTTCTTGAACAAGGGCATTTTGCTTTTAAAGAAAACATGACCTTAGGTCAGGTAATTGCTTACGCTCAGGGATTAAAACCTTCCGCAAAAACATCAAATGTCTATTTAGTTAGGGGTAATCTTAAACATCCAAGACTTTTTAAGATTAACTTAGATGCTATTTATGAAGGCAAGATAATGGACTTTAGGTTAAAACCAAATGACATTGTATATGTTCCCAAAACTCCTATTGCTAGCTGGAATTTAGTATTAGAACAGATACTTCCAAGTTTACAAGCTGTTCAAACAGGTTACATACTACAAAATATTATTAACGATACTAATAATTAAGTATCATGACTGAAGCCCTAAGTGCCTTTAAATATGTAATTTTCTTTTTAGTAATGCTGATAGGGGTACCCTTAGGATATTCTTTATCTCTTAAGCACGATAAAATAGAGAGAGCAATTTTCTTTTTAATGGTCTTCTTTACTGCAAAAATGGAAGACATTAACTTTGTTTCAAGAGAAACTGAAAGACTTACCTCAAAGGGTTTTGAAGTTGGTATGGTTGATATATGTACCATGATAATATTCTTAATTGTAATTCATAAAAAGGGAGTGAAAGACAGGATTCCCAAAGGAGCTCATTGGTACTTCATATATTTTGGGCTCAGTATAGTTTCCATGATTAATGCAGATTTTGTTCTTTTCTCAATGTTTGAAATCTGGAAAATGATTAGAATGTATGTTTATTTTTGGACTGTTTACAACTATATTGATACTGAAAAGAAGTATTTTGATTTTCTTAAAGGAGTTGCAGCCATTACCATTTTCGTCTTTTATGAGGTTATCAAACAGAAATATCTAGATGGTAAGTTTCAAACTGCAGGTCCCTTTCCCCACCAAAACTCCCTTGTTATGTATATGATTATTTTTGGGTCTATAGCCTTCTCTTATCTTATTAATAAAAAAGATCTTTCTCTTGATAAACTAGTTGTCTGGCTAATGGTTTTCGGAATGGCTTCTGTTTCTATTATCTCTACACTATCAAGAGCAGGTCTAGCCCTCTATGCTTTTGCCATAGTGATAGTACTTGGTATGTCCTTCTTAAATGGTTTTAACCCTAAGAAAATAGTCATTACCTTTCTCCTAATTATTATGAGTTTAGCTGTTCTGGCTAAAGCTTGGGATTCAATAACGGAAAGATTTAGAACTGCCCCAGAGGAGTCTGCTCTTGTTAGAGTTGCTCTTGCTCAAGCTGCAGTAAAAATGGCAAATGATAAGAGCTTAGCATATATGGGAGTTGGTATTAATAACTTTGGAAGAGCAATTAATCCTCCTTACCCCTATAGTTCTCATATTGAAATGCATGATACTGAGGATGCTGAAGAGAAGAACGGACTTGTGGAAACAATATATCTTATGATTGCGGCTGAATCAGGCTGGCATACTCTAGTATTCTTTTTTGTCTTTCTCTTCTACTATTACTTCTTAAATCTAGTTAATGTTTTCCGCTATAAGGGGACTAATCTCCAGTTTATGTCAATTGGGCTAGTAGGGGGATTACTAGCCATCTATATAGAATCTGGTCTGGAATGGGTTTTAAAGCAGACTAATAATTTCTATCAGTTGATGCTAATCTTTGCAATTATAGCAACAATGGATAGGTTATATCACATTAAGGTTGAAAAGGGTGAATTAAAATGAGAACACCAGAAGAAGAACAACAAAAAAATCTCAAGCAGATTGGTAGTGATAAATTTAGAGAGAATCTAAATATCGAGCAGAGAAACCAATTAAAATCACTATTAAAAAAGATGTTACCTCCTGTACCTTCAGTTGGTATCATTGATATAAGATTTTCTTTTTGGTTTTTTAAACAGTGGTATGTAGTATTTATCTTTGGTAGAGATACTAGAGAAGGATTTAAATCTCTTGATAAAGGTGATGTTGACCGTTCCTTAAGTCTAGTTGCCAAAGCAACAACCTATATTATTATGATGATAAGTATTATGATTATGCTCTTGTTCTTGCTATATGCATTAAAGAGTGTAATTGGTATAGATTTATTTCCAGATAAGCATTTATCAGATTTTTTGCCATGGAAATAGTGTTCAAGGAGAATAAATGGAATTTAACAAAAGCATAGTAACAGCCTGTGATAGTAATTATATATGGGGAGCGTATTTATTACTTGCCTCTTTAGCTTATAATAATGTTAAAAGCTATAAAAAGGTACTGGGGATCATGTTAAGTGAAGAAGAAGAAGAACTACTTAATCAATTCCCTCATACACAGGTTATTAATAGTGATAGAGAGACGGACAAAAGCGTATGCTTAATGAAACCTCATGCTATATTTTCTGCTGATACTGATATTATAGCTTGGATGGATTCAGATTGTATAGTCACAGGAGATGTTACCGATTTTTTAGACGTTCAAGCCAATGAAATACAGATAAGATTTAGGTCTTTTGAAGAAAATGCTGGTGTTTATAGAAATTTCTATGGTAAAGATGATGAAAGAGGATTGATTCCTGACAAAGTTCTCAAGACTTGGCAAGAAGATGTTGGAGATTTAAAGTCCTCCCAGATTTCAACTGTATGTGAAACTAACTGTTTTGTTATTCATAAAAGTAATTTCGATTTTATTAAATTATGGCAGACTCAAATGGAGAAAGTTATCATTGATAATAATTTGCAAGTATATGATAAACGCAGTGTTGGGTATTTTATGACAGATGAATCAGTATTAAATTCTATTATGGCTTATTCTAGCAAATCTCTTAATGTAAAAGAGTATCTGTTTGATAAAGATAAAGAAAGGTTACTTGTTCATTTTGGTTTAAATCCAAAACCGTGGATTCATTGGACTAAAAGAGCTTTATTACATTATGACTTAGTCTTGGAGATTGTCGAATGGACTAAAAGTCAAGGATATAAGACTCCTCCAATTCCAACTTCTTTCTTAAGAACTAATAAAGCTAAAGAGACATTAATAGCAAATCTAAGAAATTACTTTAATACCAGTAAATATAGAGTCTCAACAACACTACATAAGTATCATAGTAAGGTAAGAAGTTAAGATGAAAATTCTCATAATTTCCAACTACTTTCCACCTCATTTCAAAGGAGGCTATGAGTTATCTTGCAAAGAGGTAACAGACTATCTTTTCCAAAAGGGAGAAGAGGTTATGGTCTTATGCGGAGATTATAAAAAGCAGGAAGAAGAGGGGAGAAGAGACTATAGGGTCCTTAGAAAACTAAGATATATTGATTATCTTAGTGGCGATTACTGGAACAAGAGTAAAGTTGAAAAAGAGAATTTTCAAATTACTATGAGAGTTTTGGATAGGTTTGAACCTGATTTAGTTTATTTCTGGAATCAACAGTATATTTCGCTTGCTCCCTACTGGGCTGTAAAGAAAAGAAAGATAAGACATCTTTTCGATATTGGTGACATTTGGCCAATAAAGTACCATCGTGAAGGTTTTAAGGCAAAAGTTAAATCATCAATCAAACGAATTTTACCTTTTTTCATCGACTCTCAAGTTAAGATAGATCCCGTAATAATTCTTTCAGATTGGATGAGACCACTCTTTAAAAATAAATTCAAATCAAAAACAATTTATACAATTCCCAGAGGGGTTATTATTAAAGAAAATATTGAAATTAAACCTCATGAACATAGTATTAGATTAATGTTTGCTGGGAGAATTGAACCCTTAAAGGGACTCGACTTAATCATAAAAGTTCTGGCAAATCTTAAAGAATATAAGTGGACTTTAGATATCTATGGAGATGGAGAAGAAGCTTATATATCCCAGATAAAAGCACTAATTAAGGATAAGTTGTTACAGGATAGGATTACTTTCCAGGGCAAGGTTTATCCCTTAGACCAAGCTTATCAAGACCATGATATATTTCTTTTCCCAACTTTAGCCCAAGAAGGTTTTGGTAGGGTAGCTATTGAAGCTATGAATTATGGACTACCAGTCATCACTGTTGATAGGTTTGGACCTAATGATATTGTCGAAAATGGACTTAATGGTTTCAAGTGCTCACCTAGTGAACCTGAATGTTGGGAAAATAGTTTAAAACAAATCTTGTCAGATAAGGAACTATTGATTAAAATGTCTTATAATGCTTTGGCAAGAGTTAAAGATAAGTATGATATTAACAAAATAAACAAAGAAAGATATGATATTATAAAAGAATTATACTACACAAAATGAGGTTTCAATGATAATAGCTAGAAGACTAATATTTTTAATATTTTTGCTAGGATTAATTACTGCTTGTACTCCTTACAAGAAATCTATTTATATCCCCAAAGGAGTTTTTGAGGAAGAAATCCTAATTCGTTCTGAACCTACTGAAGCAATGATTTATGTGAATGGAGAAGAAATTGGTGAGACACCTTTTCGGACATCACTCTTTTATTCTGAAGACAAACTAATCAATATTAAGGCTGTTCCAATTTATCCTAATCAGTTCACGCAAAATATTTTTGTCAGAGTTCCTCCTATTCCCAAAACAATGACTATCTATATGAACGAAAAACCTAATTTTGTTTTCGAGACTGAGGAAGAAAAACCCCAACCTCCAGCTAAAAGACCTCCTGTAGAGATTGTAAAATATGATACTCTTTATGTAGATAGAATTTCCTATTATACAACTCCAACTATCTATTTTGAATTTGATAAAACTGACATTAATGTTCAAGATGGTGCAAAACTAAGAAGTCTGGTGCAATTCCTTAAAAAGAACCCAGAAGTCTATGTTGATATCTTAGGTGCAGCTGATATTAGGGGTGGTGATAAGTATAATATTGAATTATCACTTAACAGAAGTAAAGCTGTGGCAGAATACCTCAACAAGTATGGAATTCCAATGTCTAGATTATACACTAGAGGAGTTGGTAGAACAACTATTTATGATGAAGTAGGAAGACCTATGTCTCATCAGGAAAGTAGAACAGTGATCTTTAATCTTTATGTAAATAGGGCTGATTTTGAAAAGATGAAAGCTGAGTATGAGGAAAATTACAAATAATGGGTGATAGAAACTTAAATTTACGAAAAAGAATGATAGTTAATACCCTATCAAACTATGGTAAATTGCTCATAGGTATGGCAATAACCATATTCTTAACAAGGGTTTTATTCTTAGGTTTAAGCAGAACTGATTATGGATTCTGGGCTCTTCTCTGGTCAATTTTTGGTTATTCACTCTTGCTTGATTTTGGCTTTGGAGCATCAATCCAGAAATACACTTCTGAGTCTATTGTTACTAAAGATTGGACAAAGTTTAATAAAATTGTTTCAACTGTCTTCTTTAATTATTCTTTTGTTTCCCTTATTATCATGGCAGTTTCAGTTATCTTGGCCTACAATGTTCACCACATATTTACCTTTGAAGAAGCAAATATTGAATATTATAAGAAAGCTCTACTTGTCTTTGGTATTGGTTCTTCAATAGTTTTTCCTATTGGTTTCTTTACAGAAATTCTCAGAGGAATGCAAGCCCTCCACTTAAGAAATATTGTAGAAATTATTGTGTCTATTCTGAATTTTACAGGAATGATCTTAATTGTTTATTTCTTTAAAGTAGATAAACCCTTGATTTGGATGGCTATGGTAGCTATTGGTACAAACTTCATCTCAAGCATACTTATGGGCATAATCTCCCATCGTTTGATACCAGAGTTAAAAATACGCTGGCGTTTTTACGATAGAAAAATGTTAAAGTCTGTAATGGGCTTTTCTATGTATGCTTATCTTATCACTTTTACTAATTTAATAATATTTAAAACAGATCAGTTAGTTATCTCAATATTTGGCTCAGTTGCCCTAGTTGCTATTTACCAAATATCTTCAAGACTTGCAGAGACTTTCAGAACATTTTCTAAGCAATTCTTAGATAACTTAGGTCCTGTCTCAGCCACTCTTTTTGCAGCAGGTAATAAGAGTAAAATGGCAGAAATTATGATTCAATCAACCCGTCTTATGGGTTTCATATCAACTTTATTCCTGGTCCCTTTATTAGTCTTTGTAAAACCTCTTCTAAAGATCTGGCTAGAGTTGGAAGAAATAACTGGAGTCATAGTAGCTATAATTCTATTACTATCTATGTATGTTCTTTTATTTTATAGATCAACCTCTGTCTATATGCTTTTAATGGCTAACGAACAGAAGAAGCTTACTAAAATAGCCCTTATTGAATGTATAGCAAACTTAGTGCTATCAGTATTTTTAATTCATTACTTAAGACCAATCACTGCTTACTTTGGTTATACTCTACCAGTAAATGGAGAAATAATCGGAGTTGCCCTAGGTACTTTTATACCTAATATAATTTTAGCTGTAAGTTTTAATCTACCAATAGCAGTGAAATTTTGTGAAACATCATTATGGTCTTTTCTAAAAACATCAATATTAAAAACTAAAATATCTGCAATTGCTTATTTTATTGTTGCTCTCGCTCTCTATAAACTAATCCCTCCTTCCAATATCTGGATAATATTATTAAATTCAGCTATTGCAGTAATTGTCTATATTTCATTATTCTATATGATAGGCTTTGAAGGTTGGGAAAAAGAACAACTAAAGGCTTTTATTGCTGGAAAATTAAAACTTAAGAAGTCATAAAGCTAATAAAAAAATTAATTTCGAAAGGAAAACTATGAAAACTATTAAACCAGAAATCTTAGGGGTAATAGCTATCTCAATAGCCGCCATTGCTTGGGGACTTGATGGTATTGCCCTTACCCCAAACCTATATAATTTAGATGTTCCATTTGTAGTATTTATGCTACATGCAATTCCCGCTTTGCTCATGAGTCCCTTCTTTGCTTCCTACTGGAAAAGATTCTTTAATTATAAATTCAGAGATATATTAAGTCTTTGGACACTTTCTTTTTTCGGAGGTGCATTAGGTACAATCTCAATAGTAAAAGCTCTGTTTTTAGTCCGTTTTGACCATCTTTCAGTAATCGTAATTCTCCAAAAACTACAACCATTGTTTGCCATTATGCTAGCTATCTTGTTTCTTAAAGAAAGACCAAACAAGAAGTTTTGGTTATGGGCTTTACTGGCTATCCTGGGTGGATATTTCTTGACTTTTGAATTTCACCTACCCAACTTCTCAAAACAAGCTAATCTAATCCAAGCATCACTCTATTCATTATTAGCAGCTTTCTCCTTTGGAGCAGGTACAGTTTTTAGTAAAAAATCCTTGAGCACTTTGAATTTTAAGGAAGTAACTTATTTTCGCTACTTTTTTACAGCTCTTTTTGTGGGGATATTTGTCTTTGCTACTGGAAGAGAAGATAGTTTTCAAACTGTAACTAAAGTTAATTGGTTCTACTTCTTTTTAATTTCTCTTACAGCTGGAGCAGGATCAATTTTCCTCTATAACTATGGATTAAAGCGTGTTAAGGCAATTGTTTCAACTATAGCTGAGTTACTTTTTCCAATATCATCAGTGATTTTTGATTACCTAATTAATGGCAATAAACTCTCTTATATCCAAATAGTAAGTGCTGGCCTTATGGTATTTGCTATTATTAAAATATCCAAAGGAAAAAAATAAAGATACTTGTTTTTACTGTAATACAGTGGTCTATGCTCAACATTATTTAGCTTTAACTTTCTTTATAGTCTATTAGGCCTTATTTAGTTTATCATTAGGCGAGACTATAATAGATAAGTAATAGTGGCTTAGGCAAGACTTAGGAAATGCTAGATAGAGGCAAGGGAATTGAGATGAATGAATAAGATTGACGAAATAATAGTGGTCAAATAATTGGTATTGACTATAATTTAGTAATGATATAAATAATAGATTAATGGAGGAAAGATGTTAGATAAGAAAAGAGTGCAAGAAGTTCTTGATAAAGTGAGACCTTCTTTACAAGCTGATGGTGGCGATTGCGAATTAGTTAATATTCGTGAAGATAACGTAATTGAAGTGAGATTACAAGGTGCTTGTGGATCTTGTCCTATGGCAACTTTAACTCTCAAAGCTGGTATCGAAAGAGTTCTTAAAGACGAGATACCTGAAGTTGAAGAAGTTGTTCAAGTAAGATAAATTTGACATAATTAAGATGTTTTATTTTTGTTAATCAAGAGTAAAACATCTTTTTTTATAGGAGTATAAATGAGAAATAGAGATTTAAATTTAGAGATAATTAGAATCCAGGAATTTATTAGAAAAATTTTACAAGAAAGTGGTCTTTCTAAATTAATCATAGGCTTATCAGGTGGTATAGATTCAGCTTTATCAGCTGCTTTAGCTGTAGAAGCAATTGGTAGCGAAAACGTAATCGGCCTAATGTTACCTTATAAAGATTCTTCTCAAGCTAGTTTTGCTGATGCTAAAGAAGTGGCTGACCATCTCAATATCAAATATCATAAAGTTGATATTACCCCTATGGTTGATTCTTATTTCTTAACCTATGATCCAGAGGCAAGCCCACTCAGAAAGGGTAATTTAATGGCCAGGATGAGAATGATTGTTCTCTATGATTATTCTGCGAAATATGGGGGATTAGTGGTTGGAACTGGCAATAAATCAGAACTTTTAACAGGCTATTGTACCCAGTATGGAGATTCTGCTTGTGCTTTTGAACCTATAGGTCATCTCTATAAGAGTGAGGTATGGGAGATGGCTAGAATGCTAGGCCTACCTAACAGCGTTATTGACAAGAAACCGACTGCTGACTTATGGTCTGACCAAACAGACGAACAGGAAATGGGTATTACTTACCAAAAATTAGACCAAGTATTGTTTTTAAAATATGAGCTAGGCTTAAGTAAAGCAAAGTTAGCTGACTTAGGTATAAGTTCTCAAGAAATTGCAATAACAGATAATCTATATAATAAATCAAAATTTAAAAGACAGATGCCACCTATGTTAGAGGAGATAGATTGAGTTTTTTCAGTAAAAATAGATGTAAGATATGTAAAGAAGAAAAAGCAGTAAGGGAATGCCCAAGAAAAGGTTCTAGTATTGGTTGGTCATGTTGTAATAGTATGAGGTATGATATGAAATGCCCTGCTTCTTGCCAATACTACTTAGCACCTAGTGACAATCTGCAGTTCAATTTTAAAGCAGATTCACTCCAAGAATCAAATGATTTAGTCTTAAGACTTTTTGATATTTGGTCAATGTCTGTTCATCCAGAAATTGCAGATAAAGCACCTTTAGAATTAGCTCAAACTGAGGAAGGAAAAGCCAAATTAGAAAACTATTTCTCTAAGATAAAATTCTTAGATACACTCCCTATAAATAAAATGAGAAGAAAACTAAAGCTTCCTCCTATCACTTTACCAACAATTAATGATTTTGAAAAAGCTGCAATTAACATAATGGATATTTTGGTAGATCAAGATTGGCCAAAATTAGTTGATCAATTTTATCAAGATGACCAGCTAAAATCTCAAAAGAATATTGAGAAATTCATTAAGAGAAATAAAAAATTCAAGATGTTTAAAAAGATAAAAGACTTCCAGCTTGTTTCCTCTTCTTTAAATAAAGAAGCCAAAGAAGCTCTTATTCATTTTGATGTTAATAAAAAAGCTGATATTACTATAAACATGATACAGATTAATGAAGAGTGGAAACTTAAAAGTAGAATTATTGGAGATCCTCAGTTATTCTATGGAGAAGATACTGCTATTAAAAATGTTGCTGCTTTATTAAGTAAAAATGAAATGGAAGATGTCTTTAAATACCTCTACCAGTATAGTTTAATTTATCCAGATTCTGCTGATATTGAATATTATTGGGGACTATTCTACTCAATCTCAGAGAATATTAAAGAAGCCAGAAAACACTTCCAAATATCTTATATTCTAGATCCTAATTTTGCTGAACCCCTCTATAATATAGGCTTCATTTATCAAGTTGAGAAGAAAAACGATAAAGCTAGAGAAATCTATTACAAGGTTTTAGAACTTGATCCTAATGAAGTTAAAACTATTAATAATCTTGCTATCTTACATATTGAAAAGCAAGAATGGAGACAGGCCTTGGATTATCTAGAAAAGTGTATGAAAATTAATCCAGATTATGATATTGCCCAAAAAAACTATGATATTGTTAAGAGACAATTGAAAGAAGAAGGCAAAGAAATCTAATGGATTTAAAATATCTTAAATATGCTATTAAACTAGCTGAAAAGGCCAGAGGAAAATCTTCTCCTAATCCCTTTGTAGGTTGTGTAATTGTAAATAATGAAAAAATTGTTGGCCAAGGTTTTACACAACCATGGGGACAGGACCATGCCGAAGTTCAAGCTTTGAAAGAAGCTAAGAATAATGCCCAGGGGGCTGATCTTTATGTTACCCTTGAGCCATGTTCCCATTATGGTAAAACCCCTCCCTGTGCCAAAGCAATTATAGAAGCTGGAGTGGCAAGAGTTTTTATAGGAATAAAAGACCCAAACCCCCAAGTTTCAGGTAAAGGCATTGCAATGCTGGAAGCTGCAGGTATTGAAGTTAAATATAATCTCCTTGTAGCTGAAATTAAACAACAATTAGAATATTTCTTAACCTATATTCAAAATGACAGACCTTTTGTCTTTATTAAAAGTGCTGTTTCAATCGATGGAAAGATAGCAGATGATCATGGTAACTCCAAGTGGATAACTAACGCAAAATCAAGAGAAAGAGTCCACCGCTTAAGAGCAGAAGCTGATGCAATTATTACAGGGGTTGCCACAGTTAACCAAGATGATGCAATGCTTAATGTTAGGTTAAAAGATTATAAGGGTAAAAACCCTATTAGGATAGTCTTAGACTACGATTTAGAAATAAATCTAACTAGCAAACTTCTTGCTAGCGCAAGGGAAATCAAGACAATTATTTATACAAATCATCCTAACCTGCTATCAGAAAAAGCACAGTCTTTAAAAAACCATAATATAGAAATTAGAAGTAGTAAGAGTCAAGCTGGGAAATTTATTATCAAAGATATTTTAAAAGAACTTAAAGCTGAATATATTTCTGTAGTTATGGTGGAAGCAGGACCTAGACTTGTCTCATCTTTTGTTAAAGAAAATCTGGTAGATAAACTCTATTACTTTATTGCTCCATGTCTGATCGGAGGTGGAAATTCTGCTTTTAAGGATATTGGGGTTGCCAATATTTCTGCAAAAAAAGAGCTAAACTTATTCTCTTCTGAAATTATTGATGGAGACATACTTTTGGTTTATTACTTTAATAAGAATAAGCTAGTAGAGCTTTAAAACAGCACTATATTCTTCTGCAAAAGTAAGATCCATAGTTTCTCCGAATATATAAAAAATATGCGTCCAAATTCTGTAAGCTAATATGCTAAAATAATCTGCACTCTTCAATAAAGTTCTACTAGACTATCTGGTCTGAAACAAAGACTCTAATTGATCATCTGTTTCTGAATCAAAGAAATAGTCTTCTGTAATATCACATCCTGGATAGTAGTGCTTGATAATCCTATCATATTTCCAGCCAGCATAAGATTTTAAATAGCCTCCTGATTGACAGAAACCTACACCATGTCCATAACCCTTGCCTGTTATAATTAGCTTATTTCCCGAAGTTTCAATGATTGCCAGAGTTGAAGGTATTCTTCCTAATAAAGACCGTATTCTATCTTGAGAAGTTATAGTCTTTTTACCTTGAGATGTAGAAAAAGTTAGCTTACTTATCCTGCCAGAAGCATCTCTTTTATCAACATTGGCAGAATAAATCCTTCCATATCCTAATTTGTTGCCTATAGATTGTAAGGAGATAGTCCTTTCCCACTGATAATTCTCTTTAATCCAATTCGGTAGCTTATCATAATATTTATAGACCTTGCTAGGCTTTGTCTTAATCCAATCTTTTACATTACTATAATTTGTCATATCTTTACCTTTCAGGTAATCAACATCAGCTTTATCTGTCAGATAAGGATAACCTTTTCCTCCCCAAACGTCTTCAACGTTAGCCAAAAATCCCCCTCCATATGAGTTAAATGGAGTAAAGGCTACTTGGTCTTGATATGTAACTAGCATATAAGCGGTAGCATCACAGGCTGATATGACATTCTGAGGAAGTCTTTTCTTGGTATTAAATACTTGAGAATAAGTATCTGCTCTTAAATCCCAGGGGTAAGAATTATTCTTCATAGATTCATATATTGCATAAGAACGGGCGATAATTGCTTGTGATTTTAAGGCCTCAGCTGGAGCTCCAGAGCCAATTTCACTCATAACTACATAACGAGTATATGATTCTAAATTCATTAAATTCATCACTGCTATTTTTCCCTTGTGATCTCTTATATGTATATCGCCAGAGAAACTTTGCTTACTGTTTCCTGCTAAAGAAAAGTTACTAGTTAGGGAAATCTCAAACTTATAGGCGAGGTCTGTTAAACTTTTGCCAGCTAAAGAGACTTTTACTTTACCATTTCTTTGCTTAGTAATATCTAGTTTCTTACTTTGATACTCTTGGCCATTGATGAAAATGAGACCATCTGTTGTTAGACTAATTTGATTATCAAGCTTAACTAAAATCTTTAAATATACTTCATTCTCAACCATCATGTAGGAGAAGAGGAGGGGAATAGTCATTAACATAGCAATAGAGATTAGTATTCTTTTTAGCATAGATGTATCCTTTAACAAGATTATAATTCTTTATAATTAACTTGTTAAAATATGTCAAGAGATTAACTTACTTATCAAGTAATAATTCTTTTTAGAACCAGTGGGTTATTACCCACTGGTTGTTATAGTTTTATGTTAAAAGGATTTTTTAATCTCATCCCATTCTTTAAATCGATGAAGGAAAACTAAATCCTTATCATGGAGAATGTGCTTAGCATTAGTGAATCCTAACTCAATTGCTAGTTTAAGGAATCTGAAAGCATATTCTTTATTTTCTAATAAGGCAAAACCACAAGCAAAATCATAAAGATAATAATTCTTAAAATTACTAGTCTGATAAGAATCAAAAAACTTGATAGCTTGTGTAAGAGATTTTTCTTTAAAGAGAAGATTATAAGCTTTAAGAACTAAATTAATAGTTTTGTTATAATCTCCATAGAAGCTTACGTATTCTCTTTGTCTGCTAAAACCACATTTCTCAGCTGTTTTGAATGAACCAATGTTATCTTTAGGACAATGCCAACCAATACTAGTGTAATTCAATTCTAATGCATAGTTTATCATAGCAGTAATTGTCTTACTTGCAAAACCTTGACGTCTAAAATCATTGTCGGTATGGATTCCGATTTCACAATGATTCCCAGCTTTGCAATCTGAAAGGCTCCAACTAATTATCTTTTCTTGGTTTGATATGATTATTCCAAAGCCATTTTTTTCAAAGTTTGCATAATCTCCCCAATTATTTATGACCCAATCTTTGACTTCTTTCATATTTGGAAGATTAAGTTTTGATTCAATCAATGGGGGAGATACTCTTTCAAGTTTAATATCATTAGGCAGTTTGATAGTTTTAGCTTTAGTGTTCTTTAAGTTGAGTAGATAGTGGTATCTCATCTCTTTACATAGTGGATGGCTACTGAATAAGTCATTTACATACTTTTTATTATAATCACTTGTATAGATAGTAAACTCTTGCCTATCTTCAGTGATTCTTGGGGAAAGTAATGAAATATTTATCCAGCTTTTGAAATTAGCAAGATCACCGGTTAAGTTACCAGAAATTATGATTCCTTCTGGTGTGAGCATAATTCCATATAAGGGGTTCTTAAGATTATCAAGATATATTTGACCAGGATTGTTTCCTGCAAGAACAGCCTTTCCACTAAGCTGCCAGGGAACATCTTCAAATAAATTAATTGCTCTAGTATATTCTGTCTTTTTTAACTTGTACATAGTTTCTCCTATCTGGCCCTAGACCACATTTTTTGGGTTATTAAATGGGGATTAGATTGAATATTATACTTAGAAAAAT
Source organism: Cloacimonadales bacterium (SeqCode) (assembly GCA_963663475.2). Taxonomy (GTDB): domain Bacteria; phylum Cloacimonadota; class Cloacimonadia; order Cloacimonadales; family JAFGVF01; genus JAEKNW01. The sequence goes on from CAXXJV010000001.1 coordinate 1,787,171, forward strand.
ATCTGCAAATATTCTCAACATCTCTAAGGAGTAAATCATAAGCATAGGGGTTTATAGCCGGATTAACTGCCTGAGGGAAATCAATTATATAAGGTTCATTCTTGTGATAGAGAATATTATAGTGGGATAAATCTCCGTGAACAATATTATTTCTTAGCATTATTTTTATGAATTCCATTATCTTGTCATAGACTTTTTTAGCCTGCTCAAGCGACAAATGAGTATCTTTAAGTAACAGAGAAGATTCATCTTCAGACCCTAGAAACTCCATAATCACCGCATCTTCAGTATAGGCAAGAGGTTTGGGAACATTAACACCTAGATAATAAAGAGTTTCTAAGGTGTTGAACTCGTTAGTAACCCAAGAAGACCTTTCAGCTAGCTGGCCCATAGTTGACTTATTTTTAATAGCTCGCAGCAGTCGCTTATCCCAAATTCGACCAATATGATAAACCCTATCTCGCTTAAAGTTACGAAATTTCTTCTCTCGATATAACTTAATTGCTAAGTATGCAAAAGGCATATCTTTGTGAGCTTTAGCACAAATAACACTTGCTTCTTTCCCTTGTTTTACTAATCTTATAATTTCAGTAATAAGATTATCCTGATAAAAGTCGTTACAGGAATCTCCATACCTCATCATATCTGTTTTCATTATATTAGTTGAATTATGGTGTTTTAAGAAAATATTCTCCAAGAGATTAATCTTATCGGGATGACAGGATATGACTTCATCCTTGTTAAACTTCTGTCCTAATTCACTCATGAATCCTAAACAACAAACAGTTACATAGAAGTTTAGGATTTCAAGTTCTTCTTTGTCTAGCTTATACTCTTCAATCATAAAGTCAATATAATCGGTATCACTTTCTTGAGCAAGCAGTGCCATTTTAGTAAGGGCTAAATGGAAGATTTTGTCTCCAAAGCATACTTGATCAATATCAACAATACCTGTGAATTTTCCTTGATGAAGGAGGACATTTTTAGTTGTAAGATCATCAAGGAAAGCTTTAGGCTTGATTTTAGAGAAGTAGAGGTCAAACTTCCCAAGTTTAGCAAGCAGAAGGTCAGAATATTTTGAATCAAAAATATTGTTTTGATTAATTAACTTCTTTGATTTCATTATTGAGTCGTAGATTACTTGCTTCCAAGAAGTATTTTCTTGTAAGGTCTCATCATGATACTTGTTAGCATAGCCAAAAAAATCATTTGGTTGGAGTAGGGAAATAGTAGTTTGAATATCAACTATTTCTCTGGCAAGCTTCTCTTTTTCTGAACCTGTTAATGAATCATAAACATAAGCTAAATCTCTACCTTGCAATTTACTAATTATCATATAAGGTTGGTCAATCTCTAAGTTATAATGATATAAATCTGGTATAGGTAATTCTAGATTTGATAAGTACTTAAGCCAATAAACACCACTAGCTATCAAGTTTTTACTTTCTTGACTAGCAATCCTAATGACTAGGTTGTCTCTTTCATAAAAACTAATGTCATATACATAATGACACAAGCCAGTTTCTAATCTTTCAATTTCTTTAATTTCTTCATTGTAATGCTTCTTTATATATTTTTTTGCTAATTCTATATAGCTGGTATTCACTCTTCCTCCAGAGGATTATTCTGTTTTTTTCATGTATTATTTTAGATGAGTCTAAAATATTGTTAATTAGTATTTTTACGTGGATATTCTCAAGTATAACATTAAACTTCTTCATTCTTAATTTCATAATTTTTCTCCTTTTTTTGTTTGGTTATTAGACGAAAAAAGAGCCTTTGAAACACTGGTCCCAAAGGCTCAATTATCTAGCCTTGGGATTAGACACTTGTCCAATCCCAAGAAATTTATAATTTCATTGATTATTTATTTATTTATTAAAACTACTTTAAAAAATAATCTACTAATAGAGATTGAACTAAGTTAAATTTGTTTCCTTTTTATTGTTTATTAAATTCATACATTCCTCCAAAAGTTTTATTTATATACCACAAAAGTATTTACTAAAATATTTGTCAAGTTATTTTGTCTTTCACCAGTGGAGAGTGTCAGGAGACTGTTCAAGTATCAAGCCACCTTCTTCAATAGTTTATCCTTAAAGAAGTCAATAATATTGCAAATCTTTAGGTTTTCTTGACTAATCTTCTTATATCTTCAAGGGATAATAGAGAGTACTCGCAAAACACTCCCTATGATACGATCAAAAGTGAGCACCATAAGTGCGAAGAGGGATGACTTTATCACTCTCTGCATCCCTTTAGGATATAAGAGGCATTATTCGGATATTAAAGGAGTTTCTCAGCAGACTTGAACTAATATCAAAATAATAGTTGACTAAAAATTTATTATATTTTTTAATAAAAAAAAATTTAGGCGGAGATATGAAATTTCAGGTAGGAAACAAACAAGTAACTAATCCAATAGCTAAAGTACTCTTATTAATTTTAGCCTTATTTGTAGTCATAGCAGCCTTAGCTTTAGTAGGCTTTATTTTAGTTCCTGTGGCATTATTTGTAATCATTGTTTTAATAATGGTAGCTCTAATTGTACCATTTGCCCTTGTCTTTGGAGCTGGAAAATGGATGAAAGGGATTAGAGGGTCAGGAGAGGTCTTGACTGAAATTAGAGAAGTGAAGCCTTTTACAGGTATTTCTCTTGGTGTAGCTTGTGATTTGATTGTGGAATTCAGTGATGAACAAGAAGTTACCATTGAAAGTGATGACAATATTCTAGGCTATATTTTATCCTATGTCCAAGATAGTATACTACATATTAACACAAAGAACAATTTATCACCAAGTAAAAGGACTGTCATTACTATTAAGACTAATAAACTTACTAATTTATCGCTTTCTGGCTCAACTTCTGCCGAAATCCTCAGAATCAAAGAAGAAAATCTAAAAATATCAATATCAGGCAGTGGGAAAATTAAAGGAAATGGCAAGATTGAAGACCTCAATATTACCATTAGTGGAATGGGTAAGATAAACTTTAAAGAAGTGAAAACAAAAAATACTAAGCTCAAAATATCTGGTTCTGGTAAAGCTGATCTTTATGTAGAAGGTAATTTAGATGCTAATATAAATGGTGCAGGCAAGGCAAATGTCTGGGGTAAACCTGCAAATGTTAACAAAAAAATTAATGGAATTGGTAAGATAAATATAGTTTAGTTTAATTTAATTTAATAATTTAATGAATTAATTGCTTAGATGTTTAATCGTTTAATTGATAAGAAAAGAGAGATGAAGAGATGAAGATAGGAATAGTTGGTGCAACTGGTGAAGTTGGAAGAATGATGCTTACTTGTTTGTTAGAAGAAAAGATTGCTATAGATGATTTACATCTTTTTGCTTCAGCGGGGTCAGCAGGTACTAGTATTGATTTTGCAGGGACTAAGTTAATTGTCCAAGAGTTAACAGAAGCAAAGATGAGGGAAAAGTATGATTATCTTTTATTTTCAGCAGGATCTGGTGTTTCTAAGCATTTTGCTCCTATTGCTGAAGAAGCAGGTAACACAATTATTGATAACTCGTCAGCATTTCGTCAGCTGGCAAGAATTCCCTTAATTATTCCAGAGATAAATGCAAGTGTTCTAGATGATTATCAAGGAATAATAGCAAATCCAAATTGTTCTACTATCCAAATGTTATTACCCCTATATGCTATTCATAAGGTAAATAAAATTAAGAAAATAATAGTAGCAACCTATCAATCAGTTTCAGGAAGTGGTAACAAAGGGATTATATCCTTGCTAGACCCCAAGCAAAAATCTATTTACCCTCGTCAAATTGAACATAATGTCATACCCTTGATAGGAGATATCCTTCCTTCTGGATATAGTGAGGAAGAGGAAAAGATGAGCTTTGAAACAAAAAAGATTTTCAATGATCAGGATATTCTAGTTTCCGCAACTTGTGTCCGAGTGCCTGTTGTTTATGGTCATTCGGAATCTGTCTATCTTGACTTAGAAAATACTTGTAAGTTAGACAATATCAAGGAATTATTACGAGCTGCTAAGAATGTAAAATATATGGATGAAGATTTTATAAGTCCAAGAGAAATAGGTAATTCTAATGATTCTTTCGTTTGTAGACTTCGTTATGGTCTTGATGAAAAGTCACTTACTTTCTGGAATGTGGCACATAATATAAGAGTTGGGGCTGCAACAAACGCAGTTAGAATTTTGAAATATTTAATCAATAGGTAAGGATATGAATTTACATAAAATAAGAGAAGATTTGCATAAGATTCCAGAAATTGGTTTTGATGTTTTTAAAACCAAAGACTACATAATGGAGCTTTTTAAGGATGAAAAGAACTTGGAGATTATTGAATTAGATTTTAATGCAATAATTATGTTTTATAAGCATGGTGGGGAAGAAGAATATAGACTTTTTAGAGCTGATATGGATGCTTTGCCAATTGTGGAAAAGACTAGCTGTAGCTATAAGTCTTTACATAGCAAATCAATGCATGCTTGTGGACATGATATTCATATGTCTGTTCTGATAGGACTTATTGATAAGGTCTTAACTACACAGGTAAATAAAAATATTATTTTTGTTTTTCAACCTGGTGAAGAAGGACATGGGGGAGCTTTAAAAATTATTGAATCAAAAGTACTTGATAAGTATCCTATCAAAGAATGCTATGCTCTACACGTTGCAGGACAAATGCCTCTAGGAAAAGTTGCCTGTAAATCAGGAATAATCTTTGGAATTCCCCAAGAATTTGATGTAGAATTTCGTGGTATCTCCAGCCATATTGCTACCCCTCAGTTTGGTAAGGATGCCCTGCTAGCCGGAGTTCAATTCTATACAACTATGAAACAACTTATTCCTCAATCTATTAATCCTGTTGAACCTACAGTTTATCAAATTGGGAAAGCACAAGCAGGAGTAGTCAGAAACTCCATAGCTGATTATTGCCTCTTTCAAGGAACTCATCGAACCTTGACTGTTGAAAATCGAGATAAAATAAATCAGATTATGGAGAATGTAGCTCTAAATACTGCCAAAGCCCATGATCTAGATGTTCAAGTTAAGCTACTAGGAACCTTTGATCCTGTGATTAATGATAATGACTTATATAATAAATTCTACCAGGTAATTAAAGATACTGATTACACTTTTGAAGAATGCAATTATACCATGACTGGCGAAGATTTCGGATACTTTACAAGTTATTATAAAGGGCTACTTTTTTGGTTAGGGTCTGGTGATATGGAAAATAATCTCCATTCTGATAAATTTTTGCCTAAAAATCAAGCAATTGAGGTAGGAGTAAATGTTATGTGGGAATTGCTAAACTCTAAGTATTAGGATAATATTCGTAAGGGAGATAGAGAGATAGAGAGATGGAGAGATAGAGAGATAGAGAGACACAGATTGATTCTTTACACGAATTAACACGAATTAGAACGAATTTCACGAATAAGAAAAGCTCTTTAACACAGAGTTCATAGAGGTAAAGAGGAGTTTCACAGAGTTTTTTTTGCATAAATCTACCTTGCTAAAAGCCTGCCCGTCTTTGGGTCGCGGGATTCTAGCCCGCGGTTATGCAGATTACAAGTGGTTACGGGAATGGGTCGCGGGATTGTCTCTTAATTCCCCTTTCAGCTCGTAAGAGCGGTATGAGAGGGGTGCCGTAAGGCGGGGAGAGTCTTAATGTGTCATATCCAGTGAAAAGACTTTGTTACCAATATACAATCATTATAAAATGTCAGGAAAACCTAAAGAAGTGCAATATTATCTATTTCTTTAAGAATAAACTATTGAAGAAGGTGTCTTGATGATTGATGTAGAGTCTCCAATGTTAGATCAAATTCACTTTGAAAATATTTCTTGACTAATAAGAGGCAAAAAATTAAATTTTAAATTACAGTAAATATGTTACTGATTCTTAAGGTAAATATTCAAAGGTTAGCTAATGGTTAAAACATTTAATAATAAAACAGAAAAGGTTGGTGATGATTTAAAGCTATTGATAACAAAGGATAGTGAAGTTGAAATAGCTGCTCATATATTTTCAATTTATGGTTATGAATACCTGAAGAAAGAGTTAGCCAGACTTGCAAAATTCAAGTTTATTTTTACAGATCCCACCTTTATAGAAGTTGATAGTAGCAAGAAAGAGCTTAAGCAATTTCTCATTAGCAAGACTTTAAGGCAGAAATCAGTTAGTGGCTCAGATTTTGAAATAAATCTCAAGAACAAGCTTCACGGGCGTTCCATAGCCCGTGAATGTCGTAAATGGATAGAAGAAAAAGTAAGCTTTAAAACAAACAAGGGTAATAATTTTATTCAGACTCAAGCCATTGTTAGAAATGCTGATAAGGCTTCTGTTTATTTAGGCATTAATGAATTCTCTTCAACTGGTTTAGGTTATGAAAAAGACAATGCAATTTTAAATCAAGTCATTAGGATTGATGATGAATTTACTTGCAAACAGTATCTACAAAACTTTCAAGAAGTGTGGAATAATGATGATTTATTAGAGGATGTTACAAGTCAAGTTACCTCTTATATTACTAATTTATACAAGGAAAACTCACCTGAATTTATTTATTATTTAACACTTTACAACATCTTTGATGAATTTTTAGAAGATATCTCGGAAGATGAACTTGCTAATGAAAAGACTGGTTTTAAGAATTCGGTAGTATGGAACACTCTTTATGACTTCCAGAAGGATGCAGTCTTAGGCATTATCAACAAGCTTGAAAAGCACAATGGTTGTATTCTTGCTGATTCTGTGGGCTTAGGTAAGACTTTTACAGCCTTAGGAGTTATGAAGTATTATCAAGAAAGAAACAGAACTATTTTAGTATTATGCCCTAAGAAACTGGGTGATAACTGGCGAACTTTCTTAAATAATTATGAAGATAATCCCCTCTTAAAAGATAGATTTAATTATGATGTCTTATACCATACTGACTTGCTGAGAGAAAGTGGAGAGTCTGGAGGGATTGATCTTTCCAGAATAAACTGGTCCACCTATGATTTAGTAGTAATTGATGAATCTCATAATTTCCGTAATAACTCTCCTCGCAAAGATAGGATGACCAGATATCAAAAGCTCTTGCAGGATGTTGTAAAAGCAGGGGTTAAGACAAAGATTCTAATGCTTTCAGCTACTCCGGTAAATAACAGGTTTACCGATTTAAAGAACCAACTTGCCTTAGCTTTCGAAGGTCAAACAAATATTATAAATTCATCTTTAGAATTAGATAAATCAATAGAAACAATACTGAAAAATGCCCAAACTATTTTTAACGAATGGTATAAACTACCACTTGCAGAGAGAAGTAGCAAAAAGTTATTAAAAGAATTAAATAACAATTTTGATTTTTTCAAATTATTAGATAGTGTTACTATAGCCAGATCACGAAAGCATATTGAAAAATATTATAATATGCAGGAAATTGGAAAGTTTCCTAATCGTTTAAAACCTATAACTATTAGAGCTAATATCACCAATTTACCTGATTTCATGGAAATAAATGAATTATACAGTGAGTTATCTAAGTTAAATATGTCTATCTATTCTCCTATGCTCTACATCCTTCCTGCAAAACATGAATTTTATAGCGAACTCTATGATACCAGATTGAATAAAAATGTTAAATTTACTCAATCACAACGTGAGGAAAGTTTGCAAAATCTAATGAGGGTAAATCTTCTTAAAAGACTTGAATCTTCTGTTGATTCTTTTAGGAAAACCCTGCAAAAGTTTATTGAGGGGATAGAAAATACTCTTGATAAAATAAATGATTTTGAGCAAGGAGGAGGAGAAAGTTATACTGAACACAAGTTAGTTGAAGATTATGATTTAGACCAAGATATGGATGACTGGTTAGATAATGATTTTTCTATTGGTGGCAAGGTGAAAATCAATATAGCAGATATGAACACTTCAGGCTGGAAAGATGACTTAGAATGGGACCTGTATATTGCTAAGTCCCTCCTAACAGAAATGAATAGAGTTACCCCAGATAATGATGCTAAGTTAACAGAATTAAAGTCTCTCATAAGACAAAAACTTGCTAAACCAATAAACCCCAATAATAAAAAAGTGCTAATATTCTCTGCTTTTGCTGATACAGTAGATTACCTTTATGACAACTTAGCCCCCTATTTGAAAAGAGAGCATAAGTTAGAATCTGCCAAGATAACTGGTTCAGATGCCAATAAATCTACCTTGAAAATTAAAAATTCTTTTAACAACTTACTTATCAACTTTTCCCCTCTTTCTAAAGGAAGAAGAGACAATTCTCAGGCTGAGCTAGATATTCTTTTTGCTACTGATTGTATTTCAGAAGGACAGAACTTACAAGATTGTGATACTTTGATAAATTACGACATTCATTGGAATCCAGTCAGGATTATTCAACGCTTTGGCAGAATAGATAGGATTGGTTCTATCAATAAAGATATCCAGTTAATCAACTTCTGGCCTCAACTCTCCTTGGATGATTATATAAATCTAAAGAATAGGGTAGAGCAGAAGATGTACATGGTAGATGCAACAGCTACTGGGGAAGATAATGTTTTAACTAATGAATCATCAGATTTGCTCTTTAGGAAAAAACAGCTGGAACGCTTACAAAGTGAGGTTGTGGATATCGAAGAAATGGATACAGGTGTTTCTCTTACTGATTTAGGGCTTAATGATTTCAGAATGGACTTAGTATCTTATATAAAAGAAAATGGAAGCTTAGAAAATGTGCCTAATGGCTTGCATTCTGTCTGCTTGAAAGATATGGAAAAGACTATTGTCCCTGGAGTTATTTATGTCTTAAAAAACATAAATCCAGACGTGAATATAGATAAAAGCAACCAACTCCACCCCTTCTATCTAATCTATTTAGCTAAAGATGGGCAGGTTATTTCTAATCACTTGAGTGTTAAAAATACCTTAGATATTTTGAGATTACTTTGTAAGGGCACATCACAAGCAATACCTCAAGCCTTTGACTTATTTAATGAAGAAACAGATGATGGTAAAAATATGGAGACCTACTCAGACTTGTTAAATCAGGCTATTGAGTCAATCTTGGATGTCAAAGACCAATCTGCAATTGATTCTCTCTTTACTCCTGGAGGAACTTCAGCTTTAACCAACCAAATAAAAGGCTTGGAAGATTTTGAACTCTTAAGCTTCATCGTAATTAACTAAATATGAACATCAAGCTTAATCTACCTAATTCAGCCTATTTTAACAAGTTTATCCCTAAGAGTAAATTCTATGAAAAAGCTGGAATAAATTCTAAACTGCAAGCTGAATTTGTCGATAAGATACAGAGAATTACTTGGAAATATAAATTAGCTGAATCTACTATTAATATTGCTAAAAGTCCCAAAGTCCAAGAGATTCAGATTTTTGAGCTTCAACTTAAAGACAAGTACCAACCAATCAGAATTCTCACAGCCATAGATAAGGCAATTCCCTACCCAATTCTCTATATCCTAAGTTATAAAGAGTCCCATGCTTTTGCCATAGCCTACGATGATGAATACATCAAAAATAGATACTATTTCTCAGACTGGGATCAAGAAATTAACTTTGATTTTACCGGACTTGACTTAGAGAAAGTCTATCAAAAATTAGTAAGAGCCTTATTAGCTAATGATAAACCACATATTGAAGTAAAGCAAGCTATTAATTATGATTATCAAATAAGTATTTTAGAAAATAGAATAGATAAGTTGACACAAAAGCTGAAAAGAACTAAACAGTTTAATAAGCAAATTGAAATAAACAAAGAACTTATTATAGAAAAAGATAAACTGACCAAGCTGAAAGGATAAATTATGGAAAAACTTAAAATGCAAAGCCCTGATAAAATAGATAAAAGTATAGAGGAAATTGCTAAGCTCTTTCCTCATGTCATTACTGAAAGTAAAGACCAAGAAGGTAATATCACTAAGGCAATTGACTTTAATCTCCTAAAACAAAGCCTATCCTCTGTCTTAGTAGAAGATGATGCTGAACGCTATAGACTTGACTGGCCTGGGAAAAAAGCTTCCCTGCTCAAAGCTAATAGCCCAATAAATAAAACCCTCAGACCCTGCCGAGAAGAGAGTGTAAATTTTGACACAACAGAAAATCTCTATTTAGAAGGAGATAACTTCCAAGTTCTGAAAATTCTCCAAGAAAGCTACCTCAACAAGGTTAAGATGATCTATATCGACCCTCCTTATAATACAGGTAAGGACTTTGTCTATACAGATAATTTTAGAGTAGCTAAAGAAGATTATGAAGAAGAAATTGGGCTTTATGATGAAGAAGGAGGTAAACTCTTTCGTAATACTGATACTAATGGCAGGTTTCACTCAGACTGGTTGTCTATGATGTATGAAAGACTTATTGTTGCTCGAGATTTACTCAAAGATGATGGGGTTATCTTTATTTCTATTGATGATAATGAAGTCCATAATTTGAGAAAGATTTGTGATGAGGTTTTTGGGGAAGAGAATTTTGTGGCTATACTACCAACAATCATGAATCTTAAAGGAAATAATGACCAATATGCTTTTGCTGGTACTCATGAGCATACAATGGTATATACCAAAAAATATTCTGAAAGTAAATTCTATGAATATTATATACCTAAAGAAGAACTAGGAGATTGGAAAAAAGATGAATATGGTATTTATAAAAAAGGAGCAAATCTAAAAGCTACTGGTATTAATGCACCAAGATCAAAAAGACCTAATCTTTTTTTCCCACTCTATATAAGTGAAAAAAATGAAATATCTTTAAAAGCAAAGACAGGTTATCAAGAAATTTACCCTCTAACTGAAGGACAAGAAATGTCATGGAGATGGTCAAAAGAAAAATTTGAGAATGAACTTTATAATGTTATAGTATCGAAATCAAACGGAGAATTTTCAATTTATAAAAAACAAAGAAATCAAAATAACCTTAAACCAACAAAAAAACCAAAATCTATTTTTATTAAACCTGAATATAGTAGCGGAAATGGAACTCAGTTATTGAAAAATATGTTTGAAGGGAAAATATTTGATTTTCCTAAGCCTCTTTTATTGATATACGACTTTTTAACTATAGGTTCTAGAAATGAAGACATCATCCTCGATTTCTTCTCTGGTTCAGCAACCACAGCCCACGCCGTAATGCAATTAAATGCAGAAGATGGAGGCAAGCGTAAATTCATAATGGTTCAACTGCCGGAAAAGACAGATGAAAAATCTGAAGCTTATAAAGCCGGCTATGAAACTATTTCTGATATTGGCAAAGAGCGTATTCGCAGAGCAGGCAAGCAGATTATGGATGAGCTAAGAGCTGAACGAGACAAGTTAGATGAGAAGATGTTTGCAGAGGATAAGTTAAAGGAAATTCAGGGTAAGCTGGATAATTTGGATATAGGTTTTAGGGTTTATAAAACAGATTCTTCTAATATGAAAGATGTCTATTATCATCCAAATGACTATGAGCAGATGACGGTTGAGGATTTAATCTCTAATACTAAGGAGGACAGGAGTCCAGAAGACTTATTAACCCAGGTAATCTTAGATTTAGGTTTAGAGTTAAATTTGCCAATAGAAAAGCAGAGAATAAAGAAAAACGATGTTTTCTTTGTTCTGCATAACTCTTTGGTTGCTTGTTTTGATGATGAGCTTGACTTTGATATAGTCGATGAAATAGCAAAGGTAAAGCCTTTAAGAGTAGTTTTTAAAGATGCAAGTTTTAGAGATGATAAAGATAGGATAAATTTAGAGTCTCGCTTTAAGAGATTATCACCTGATACTCTTATTAAGGTCTTGTAAGATGATCTATCATAAGAAGAAAAGACTTTCACACGAATTATCACGAATTATAAAGAAATTTACACGAATTAAGAAAGAAAAATCCTTAACACAGGTGTCTTCGCTAAAGCTACGCCAACCCAGGGAGTTCCACAGAGGTTTAAGAGGAGTTTCACAGAGTTTTAAGAAATGAATGATGACCTCTTCTGTCGGACGGTGGAGATTCTCTCCGCCTTATTTATGAATAGAAAAAGGAATTTCGAACACATGTATTCGAAATTGAACTGGTCGCAATATGGATTGTTAGCAAAGGTGTTTTAAAATGATTAATAAGTTAGTTGCAGAAATTAAAGGTGTTATCAACTCATCGAGAAATGAGGCAATTAGATCAGTTAATTTTGCCAGAGTCTTGATGTATCATAATATTGGTAGGATAATTGTTACTGAGTTGCAGGATAATAATGAGAGAGCTGATTACGGTTCTTCACTGTTAAAAAACATCTCGGACTCTATAACTCCTGAATTTGGCAGTGGTTTCTCAGTCCGAATATTAGAACTGACAAGGCGTTTTTATACAACATTCCCAAATTCGAACGCACTGCATTCGAATTTGAGTTGGACTCAAAAAGAGAATACCCTTAACACAGAGTTCCACAGAGGTTTAAGAGGAGTTTCACCTAGCTTGAATGCCAGCAGGGATGCTGGCGTTCCCAGTGAAGGTAGGGGCGAAATATTTTTCGCCCTCTTGAAAACACCACCCCGTCCTGGGAATACCAGGACACCCCTCCGCGGGAGGGGAATTAAACACCCCGTCAGTGAAATACACTGCCACCCCTCTTTTTATCGTGCTTTCAGCACTAAAGAGGGGAGTTAAGAACTCTTAAATCCCGAAGGGATGATATATGATAGCCCGGGGTGAAATCCTGAAGGGATTGTAACCCCGGGAATAGGATACCAACCCAAAAACTAAACCCTGTAAGGGTGAAATAGGAAAAAAATGGTCATATTATTTATAACTGGATATATAGGTGAAAATATGATAAACGAATTAGAAGAAAAACGAGCAAATTATGAAATTAAAATTTAAGCAAACTCACTACCAAGCTGAAGCTACTCAAGCAGTAGTAAGATGTTTTCAAGGTCAGGAGAAAGGTTTTAGGAAAGAGACAGTGGATAGGAGTGATCTTTTTGCCAGAGAAATCTTCTCTAATAAGAAGATAGAACTAAGTGATGAAGATATACTCAAGAATGTTCAAGAATTACAAAAAGAACAGGGCTTGAGGGTAAATCCTACTTTACAGGGTCGTGAGTTCTCTATTGAAATGGAAACAGGGACAGGTAAGACTTATGTCTATATTAAGACTATGTATGAACTTAATAAGAAATATGGCTGGAGTAAATTCATCGTTATGGTGCCTTCTATTGCTATTCGGGAAGGTGTCTATAAGTCTTTTCAGATAACTGAAGACCATTTCCAAGAAATCTATGGTAAGAGAATAAGATACAATATCTATAATACCCAAAATAAATCTAATTTGACTAATATTAAATCTTTTGCTGAAACTAGTAACATAGAAGTGATGATTATGAATTATCAAGCTTTTGCAACTACGAGTAAAGAGTCGCGGAAAATTTATCAGAAACTTGATTCCTTGCAGTCAGAGAAACCCATAGATATAATTAAAAGAGCTCGTCCTATAATTATCATAGATGAACCACAACGCTTTGGAGATAAGGCAGATAAGATATTCAAAGAAAGAGTTTTTAATCAACTCTTTATTCTAAGATATTCTGCTACTCATAAAGCAGATAAAGAGTTTAGTAAGATTTATAGATTAGATGCTATTGATGCTTTTAACCAGAAGTTAGTTAAGAAAATCAATGTTAAAGGTATTGAAGTCTTAGAAAATAAGGGAACAAACTCTTATCTCTTCTTAGATAGAATACAGGTTAGCAAAACTACAAATCCCTTTGCTTGGTTGGAGATTGAAGTAAAACAAGCTTCACGAATTACTAAGAAAATAGTTAAAGTGGAGGAGAGAGACAGACTGCTTGATAAGTCTAATAATCTCACCCAGTATGATGGTTATGTAGTGAAAGAGATTAACGCCCTGAAGAATAGCCTAAGCTTTCTAAATGGTATAGAAATCTTTGTTGGTCAGACTTTAGGAGATGTTTCTGAAGAACATCTTCGCAGGATTCAGATTAGAGAAACTATCAAATCACATCTGGAAAAAGAAAAAACACTCTACCCAAAGGGGATAAAAGTCCTTTCCCTCTTCTTCATAGATGAAGTAAGTAAATATCGTCACTATGAAGGTTCAGATGAATTAAAGGGTGAATATGCTAAAATCTTTGAAGAAGAATATCTGCAAGCTATTACCGAGATAGATGCTTTTGCTCCTGAATATAATAAATATTTGGATAGGTTAAGAGCTGATCAAGTTCATAATGGTTACTTCTCCATAGATAAAAAAGGCAAACTAATTAACTCTAAAGAGAAGAGAGGTCAAGAAGGCTCAGATGATGTTTCTGCTTATGATTTGATTATGAAAGATAAAGAAAGACTGCTGAGTCTGCACGAGCCTACTCGTTTTATTTTCTCTCATTCAGCCTTAAGAGAGGGCTGGGATAATCCTAATATCTTTCAAATCTGTACCCTAAAACATAGTCAATCTACTATCAGTAAAAGACAAGAGATAGGACGAGGACTTAGAATCTGTGTTAATTCTCAAGGTGAAAGAATGGATTCGTCAGTCTTAGAAAGTGATTTCTTTAATATCAATACCCTTACAGTTGTCGCCAGTGAATCCTATGATTCCTTTGCTAAAGAACTGCAAAATGAGATAGTCAAATCTCTTTCCGATAGACCTATCATGTTATCAACTTCAATACTATTAAATAGGATTATTACTAACGAGAAGGGAGAGAAATATGAATTTGATGAAAATACTGCCATGGATTTCATTTTTAGCCTCAAAATGAATGGCTATCTTGATGATAAATACTTTATTACAGAAGATTTAATCAAAGATATTGAAGAGGATAAATTTCAAGTACCAGAAAGCATTCAGCCTTTCAAATTTGAAGTAGGAAATATTCTCCAACAAATCTATCAAACTAAAAATTATTCTGCTACAGGAGATGAAAGGAAAAATAATATCAAAGAAGCTATCTTGCAACCTAACGAAAACTTTGCCAAGCAAGAGTTTAAAGACTTATGGAATAAAATCAAGATTAAAACTGTCTATGAAGTAGATTTTGATAGCCAAGAGTTGATTTCTAAATGTATCCAAAGAATTGATAATGAGCTGGATGTTAAACTTGTAATGATAAAGGTAACCCAAGGCTCACAAGCAGATAAAATAGATGCTGATGCCTTAAGAAGCGGAACTTCTCTTAATAAAGGGAAAAGCTATGTTAATAAAGCTGATTCTCTCTTAGGCTCCCTCAAATATGATCTCTTAAATGAAATTCTTATGGAAACCAATCTCACTCGCAAAACTATTGCTAAGATTCTCAAAGGGATACGCCAAGATAAGTTCTATCAATTTAGAGTAAATCCTGAAGACTTTATCAAAAAAGTGAGTGACATCATTAATGAAGAGAAATCCACAACTCTCATTAATAACATTACTTATTCTAAAATTGACCAAGTTCATGAAGATAATATCTTCACTATCAATAATTTCCAAGGCTCTCTGGAAGATAATATCCTCAAAGTTAAAAAACATATCTATGATTATGTTAAAACAGATTCTCAAACAGAAAGAAAGTTTGCTCAAGATTTAGAAACAGGTCAAGTTGCTATCTATGCCAAGCTTCCCAGAGGTTTCTATATTCCTACCCCCATAGGAAATTATAACCCAGACTGGGCAATTGTCTTTGATACTGATAGCTTTAAATATATCTACTTCATCGCTGAAACTAAAGGTTCTATGAAAACATTGCAGCTCAAAGAAATAGAAAAACTAAAAATTAATTATGCTAAAAAGCATTTTGAAGCTCTTAATACTTCTAATGTTAAGTATGATGTGATTACTAATTATCAGGATTTGATGGATAAGGTGTTGAAATAAAAAAGATCTTTACTTTTACGGAATACAAGCTTACCTAATCATGAAAGATACTTTGAAGAAAAGCAATATTAATTTCCTACTTATGGGATTGTGAAACAGACGGGAAATGATATGAAAAAAAGTTGAATAAATGATATAATAAATGCTAATTTATTTAATACTGGACAATTTATAGTGCTAAATAATTATAATTTAGCTGTGGAAAAAATATTTAAAACTGGACAGCTATCTAGAAGCTTTCATTATTGAACTAAGATAAGCTTCTGCTGAAGATATTAAAATCAAATAGAGGAATTTATGGAACTTTTTAAAAATGGAAGTAAATGGTTAAAAGCGGATTTTCACTTGCATACTAATGCAGATAAAAAATTTCTATATAATAATAATTGTGAACATCCTGAAAAGAATACATTTCCCAATGATTTTGTAGAGAAGCTTTTTCTGCAAAATATAAGGATAGGTGTGATAACAAATCACAATAAATTTGATTTTGAAGAGTTCAAATCCATAAGGAAAAAAGCCAAGCATAAAGATATTTTTATCTTACCAGGTGTAGAATTATCAATTAATGAAGGAGCTAATGGAATTCATACATTAATTGTCTTTTCTGAACAATGGATAGAAAATGGGAAAAACTATATTTCATCTTTTTTAACTTCCATGTTTCCAGGTAAGACAGAAAGCGAATACAACAATGAAAACGGTAGAAGTGAAAAGAACCTATTACAAGTACTCGAAGAATTAAATAAAAATAACAGAGATTATTTTATAGTATTTGCTCATGTTGAACAAAGAAATGGATTATGGAAAGAGTTGGGGGGAGGTCGCTTAGGCGACCTATCGGAAAATAGATATTCTTCACTTAGACAAAAAACATTAGGATTCCAAAAAGTCAGGAATGATGATTTACGAGAAAAAGTAAAGCTATGGCTAAAAGATTGGTACCCAGCTGAAGTAGAAGGATCAGATTGTAAAAAAATTGAGGAGATTGGAGATAAATCAGGAGAGACTTGGATTAAAGTCGGAGACTACTCTTTTGAAGCTGTAAAATATGCTCTAATTGACTATAAAAATAGGCTTTCAAATATTAAACCAGCAGACCTTAAACACTCTTATCTAGAGAGCATCTCGTTTACAGGTGGTCTCTTGAACCAGCAAACTTTTAACTTCTCTCCAGAACTTAATTCGTTAATAGGCATAAGAGGCAGTGGAAAATCTTCAGTTATTGAAGCAATAAGATATGTTTTAGACATACATTTTGGAGATAAAGCAATTGATAAGTCTTATAAAGAAGGATTAATAAATCATACTCTTAAAAGTGGTGGTAAGGTTTCTGTCATTGCTAAAGATAGGTTGGGCAATAAGTACGAAATATCGCGTGTTCTCAATGAAGCGCCTGAGGTTTTCATTAATGGGCAATTAAAATCAGGTATTTCAATAACTAAAACAATTATTCATAAACCTATTTATTTTGGACAAAAAGATTTATCTAGCACTGGAGAAGGATTTGAAAAAGATTTAGTAGAGATATTAGTTGAACATAAACTAATAGGAATAAGAGAAAAAATTGAATCAAAAAAGAATGATGTTATTAGTAATTGTATCGAACTTGAAAAACTAACTGATGTAGATAAAAAAATAAAAGATAATACCTCTAGAAAAGAGGATGCTGAATACAGACTGAAAATATATAAAGACAATGGTATTGAAAACAAACTACAAGAACAATCAAGTTTTGAGTCGGATTTAAGGAAAATACAGGATATTTTAGAAAGTATAGAATGTTTTAGTAATGATTTTAAACAAGTAATTGATAGCCATGAAGATGAATTAAAAAACCAGACACTTTACAAATCAAAGTTTAACTCAGATTACTTTGCTGAATTCTTTTCAGAATACAGTAAAATAATATCTAATTTTGACAATCTTAAATCATATACAATTAAAATTGAAGAAATAACTAATATATTACTCAAAAAGAAAAGTGATTTTGAGAAATTAAAAAAGAGTAAACGGGATGCTTTTGAAGAAGTCAGAAGAAATCTTGAAGTCGAACTGCAAAAGAGTGGAAAGAGTCTTGACTTAGAAGAATTTCCCAAGATCGAGAAGACTATTGAAACTACTACAAAATTACTAAAGAGTCTGCAAATAGAGCAAACTAGAAAACAAGAACTTAGAAATATGCTCAAAGAGAATTTGTCAGAGCTGAACAAACTTTATCATCACGAATTTTCTCTGATTAAAGAAGAGTTAGATATAATTAACGCTAAAAATAGTTCTTTACGAATTGAAGCGCAATATAAAGGAGATAAAGATGCTTTCCTCAAATTTTTCAAAGATGAATTTAAAGGAAGCAAGATTTGGGAAATTTCTTTACAAAGCATTGTTAAAGAATATTCTGATTTTTCAGCAATATACAATAATATTGAAAAAGTTTTATCTTCATTAACTTCATCTTCTGAGACTTTTACAAAATTCTTCTATTACAACATTAAAGAGTTGTTAACCTGGCAAGTACCAAACAAATTTACTATTACTTATCGTGGTAAAGAGCTTATTCATCATTCTCTAGGTCAAAGAGCATCTGCACTAATTCTTTTTGTTCTAAGCCAAAATGAAAATGATTTGATAATTATTGACCAACCTGAAGATGATTTAGATAATCAAACAATTTATGAAGAAGTAATAAAATTACTAAGAACACTGAAGATAAAAACTCAGTTTATTTTTGCAACTCATAATGCAAATTTCCCTGTTTTAGGAGATAGTGAAAAGATTTTTTCCTTTAAATATGAAGATGAAAAGATTACTTTTACTGAGGGCAGTATTGATAGTCCATTAATGCAACATGAAATTGTTGATATAATGGAAGGTGGAGAAGATGCATTTAATAAAAGAAAGGAAATTTATAATATATGGAAACCTCTGAGTTAATAGAAATAATTGCAAGAGATGAGGATAGTAGGCACCAGTTTAAAGCAGATTTAACTAATGAAGTTTCTGCAGGTCAAGAAATGGTTGCATTTAGTAATACAAAGGGTGGTATGTTAATCATTGGAGTGTCAAATGATGGGCAAATTTCAGGACTTAATAGAGATGATATGAATAGATTAAACAATCTTATATCAAATGCAGCATCTCAACAAGTAAAACCTGCAATAAATCCTATTACTGAGAATATCCAACTACCTGAAGGATTGGTAATGGTTGTACATATTCCTCAAGGTATCTCAAAGCCATATATGGATAAAAATGGTGTAATCTGGGTTAAAAGCGGTGCTGATAAACGAAAAGCAACTTCTCGAGAAGAAATTCAGCGAATATATCAGAGTGCTGGGCTGATACATGGGGATGAGATTTTAGTTCCTAATATGTTAATCACAGATATGGAACTAGATTATTTTAAGTCCTATTTCTTGAAAAGATTTAACAAAAACATTGATGATATTGAACTTCCATTAAAAACAATTATCTCAAATTTGAACTTGGGAAGAGATGGCTTTTTAAATATAGCTGGAGCTTTACTCTTTGGTAAAAATAACTCTTTTAAACTTCCATCCTTTATAGTTAAATGTGTTGCTTATCCAAGTAATGTCATATCAGTTAAAGAATACAGGGATAGTGAAGACATTTCGGGTATAATTGAAAATGTTTATAGAATGATACTAAGTTTCATTACCAGAAATTTACAGAAGGTTCAAAAAATTCAAAGTATAAATTCCATAGGCGAATTAGAGATCCCAAAAGTAGTTTTTGAAGAGCTGATTGCTAATGCTTTAATTCACAGAGATTATTTTATCTCTGCACCAATCAGAATTTTTATCTTTTCTGATAGAATTGAGATAATTAGCCCAGGACATCTTCCCAATAATTTAACTATAGAAAATATTAAAAATGGAAACTCAAATCAACGAAATCCAATACTTACTTCTCATGCTACTCATATTTTACCTTATAGAGGGCTAGGTACAGGTATTATCAGAGCAGTTACTGCTTATAAAGATATATCATTTATCGATGACAGGGATAGTAATATCTTCAAAGTTGTAATAATGAGACCAAATAAGAGCTAATAAATTTGTCTAGTGTATTAGCTAGACAATAATGTTTATTAAGAAGCAAAAAAAATCATCTTAAACTAAAATAATGCATTAGACCGGAGTTCCTCAACCTAAGGTAAGGGACTTCGGACCAACAACCATAATAAATCCAAAAAAAAAAAATAAAATAAACTTGACACTCAAAGAAAGGTAACCTATTCTTGCTTAGATAATAATTAAGGAGATCTTATGTGTAGAAGTATGAAGTATATTTTTAACTTGTTGTTAGTCTGTAGTTTTTTGATAACTATTTCATGTGATGACACTACTTCCAAGCCTACAAGTCAACTTACTAGTCCAAGCTTTTCCCTTAATGCAGGATTATACAATGATATTCTCGAAATTGAATTAAATCATGAAAATCCTCAAGCTCAAATCTATTACACACTAGATGGGAGCCTGCCTTCAGAAAATTCACAACTCTACCAAGAAGCAATCTTAGTAGTTGCTACAACAACAATCAAAGCTATTGCCTATCATTCATCTTACAAAGCTAGTGAAGTTAATAGTAAAACCTTTTGGCTCAATCTAACCCCAGTTCAAGATCCTATTTTTGTTACAGAACCAGGAACTTATTATTATGAGGAAACAATTGCTTTAGAGTGTCCAACTCAAGGTGCTGATATCTTTTACACCTTAGATGGAAGCCAACCTAGCCAAGAATCTCAAAAGTATGAACAAGCTTTTTTAATCACAGAAAGTTATACTGTGAAAGCAAGAGCATACAAACAATATTATCCCTCAAGTGAAACAGTTACAGCTAATTATGAAATTACCCTTCCAAGTGTTGCTGTTCCAACTTTTACCCCTTCTCCAGGACTTTATGATTTGAATCAAACTGTTTCTCTTCATTCGGCTACTCAAGCTGCAGCAATCTACTATACTATTGATGGTTCTCAACCTACAATAAATTCTCTTTTGTATAATGAACCCTTGTATATTGACTCTTCAATTACAATCAAAGCTATTGCTGTTAAAGAAGATTATCTGAATAGTCCAATGGTTGCAGGACAGTATATTATTGAATATCAGACAGTCGCAGCACCTGAATTTTCCTTAGAACCAGGTTATTATCTTGGTAGCCAAACTGTTAGCATTGAGACAGCAACTCCTTCTGCGTCAATATATTACACTTTAGATTCGAGTCAACCTAGTCAAGCATCCCAACTTTACTCTAATCCTATTGAAATAAGTGAACCAACCACAATCAAGGCTATAGCTTTCAAAGAATTTTTTTATGATAGTCCAATCGTGTCTGCTGAATATAAAGTCTATCAAGAAGCTGTAGAAAATCCTATTCTAGATCCTCCCCCAGGTAATTATATTGGAATGCAAGTTGTAACTTTATCTTGTTCCACTCCTGGAGCACAGATTTACTATACTGTAAATGGAACCATACCTACAGAAAGTTCTTATCTCTATATTGCACCTCTAAGTATCAGTCAAACTACTGTTCTAAATATCAGAGCTTTCGCACCTGGATACTACCCTAGTGAAATTCAGGGATCTCGTTATCTTATAGGAAATCCAGCACCAAATGACTTTGTTTTTGTGGAAGGGGGAAGTTTTAGTAATTATATAGCTGATGTAACGATAAGTTCCTTCTATATATCAAATCATGAGATTACCCAAGCTGATTATTTCTCAACAATGGGCTTTTGGCCTGACGCACCTAATGGCTTTGGTGCTTATCACCCTGCCTATTACTTAACCTGGTATGAAGTAGTAGCCTATTGTAATGCTAGATCTATTGAAGAAGGGTTAGTACCTTGCTATAATCTTTCCAACTGGTCATGTGATTACGAGGCTACTGGTTATAGATTACCTACTGAAATGGAGTGGATGTATGCTGCTAAAGGTGGCAACTTTCAACCAGAAACAGATTATAACACTTATGCCGGAACAGATAATCCTAACCTCTTAATCGATTATGCTTGGTATAATATGCTAGCTAACAATAGTTGTTATCAGGTCAGAGGAAAGTTAGCAAATCAGCTAGGCCTCTATGATATGTCTGGAAATGTTTATGAATGGTGTAATGATTGGTATGGTAACTATAGTACTGAAAATCAAACAAATCCAACTGGACCTGAGACAGGGGACAGTAAAGTTATCAAAGGTGGTGCTTGGAATACCTGGTCAGATGCTTGCAAAATTACTTCAAGAGATCATGCAGATCCAGCAATTTCATCAAATAATATCGGTTTTAGATTGGTTAGGAGGACTTACTAAGCATCTTGTGAGTTTAACCGTAATGGCGCAGTAGAACTTTGATGAAGAGTGCTAAAAGAAGATAGTGCTATTCGCAAAGATCTACTGCATTAAACTATTCATCCCCTTTTGGGATTCAAGACTTATCCCTGACTTGAACTTGAGCCTGCTTTTTGTTGGAGACCAGACTTCCTCAGCCGTAGGCAAGGGACTTCGGGTGAAGAGTGTCGGAAGTCGCTACTCCGTGAGCAAGTCTCGTCACTCTTCATATAATCTTACTTGTAACTTTCTATTATTCAAGCAATATGCTATAATGAAAGTCTCTTATTTACCAGCAGACTTGAACAAGAGCCATTAATTAAGTTAAACCCAAATAATGCAATAGATCTTTGTGAATAGCACTATATTCTTCTGCAAAAGTAACTTCCATAATTTCTCCGAATATATAAAATATATGCGTCAAAATTCTGTAAGCTATTTTGCTAGAATAATCTGCACTCTTCACTAAAGCTCTACTACACTATCTGGGTTAAAATATAAATAAAGGGACACATTCGATTGTGTCCCTATTTATGTTTGAGTTTATTATCCTTTAACCCAGATACTTGACTATCTTGGCTTAATCACTCCATGGATTCTCGGTAAGGGAAGAATCATAATTATATATCCAATCTTGATTTTCTTGACCACCAGATGTTACCCAACCAGAGAAATCTGGATAAGCTCTGAAAATAGGAATATTTTCTTTAACTGCAGGAACCCAGCTATCAGTTGAGAAGTAAAGGGCCCAAGGGTAATTGTTTTCAGTTTTATACCAGTTACCTGAGAAGAGGAGAGAAGCATCGTCACCAGTTCCAAAAGAATCCATGTTAGCATATTCTGTAGGAGGATAACCAGGAAGATGGACTTCTAAGCTTCTATTGTTACTTCTAAACAAGAAGAAGTCTGGGATAGGATTTTCAGGTTGTGGTTCATTAGGGTCAAAATAAATTCTGATAGACATATCATCGCCTTGAGTTAAATCCATTTGTCCAATATCATGAATAAGAACAGCAGTATTTGAAGCAAATTTATCAATATAGGTCATAGTTGACCAATCACCATTAGCTTGACCATTAGACCAGTTTGTTGGTAAAGAATAGGCTACTACAGAATTGAGCATATTCCCTTCGTCAAAAGGAATATAACTTGTTGAGGATATAGTAGATTGTGTATCTAAAAAACGAAGAGCAAGTCCATTATGCAGACTAGCCCCAGCCTTCATTACTTTTAAATAAAGGTCGAAATAGACTATTTTATTGTCTGCATTCACTTTAAATTCTGAGTCTGAAATGTAAATATAAAGATCATTAAAGTCATAATCACCCTTATCAGGCCAAAGATCTTCATACATGATAAAACCACCAGGAACTGAAATTTCACCAGCTATATTAGGATTTCCAGGTTCTGAATCTTCAGAATTAGCTACACCATCTCCATCAGAATCAATTGCTGAAACTTCTGTATCATATAAGGTTACTAACCAGTTATCTAAACGAACATTACCTTGCAGACCATTGTATTGGCCAATAATAACCAAATACTTAGCATTATTCAAATTATTATTAGTTCTGTCAGAGAAAAATCTATCTGTATTGGTATAAGTCCAAGGTGACCATGGAAAGAAACTAAGATAGTTCATATTCTCATCTAAAAATATGTAAGTATTAGTTATGTATGAACCATATGGGCAGTCATTTAAATCAGCAGTATCTGGCCTTTTGGCTCCTTCTAAATTTTCATTAAAATAATCATATCCTTCTACATCAATAGTTTGCATAATAACCCAGTCCGTACCTAAAATTAGATAATCTGTAAGTCCATCTGATTCTTTTTGAATAGAACCACTTCCATTAGGATTGAATTTAGTTTTGTGCCAGCCTGTGTTTGCTGGTGGAACTTGAGTAGGAATATGAATGTTATTATTATCAATGAAAGGTTGAATGATCCAAGGAGAGATATCATTAATTGTTAAAAAGTCTGAATTATCATCATCAATTTCTCCTGCAAAATAGGGATCTTGATTTGCTTGATAAGCAAAACGTTGATTATCAGAAGTTGGAACTAGGATATTATGTTCTTTAGTTGAAGTTGAAATCTCCTGAGAGAAATTGAAGGCCGGAAGCTCAATTATTAAGTTATCGAAACCTATAACCGAATTAATATTCATTTCTAAATTTCCATCAATAACAAATTTACGAGCTAAAACATCACGATTGTGACGGACAATTACTAAGTTTTTACCTGTAATATTAGGTCCATCAATGGTAATGTTCAGCTTGATATAATCTAAATTTGTCCAGTTAAAATCATCAGGAATATCTAAATTTTGATAATCTTCTGCTGGAGAAGTTGAATTATCATCGCTACATCCCACTATACCCAAAACTAATAGTCCTGTAAGTAAGATTAGAAAAAAAGTTCTTCTCATAATAAACTCCATTATTTTTTTGTTAAGCTAAGTAGTGCACTAGGATTTTAGGAAGGTATGCAGAAGAATATTCTGCTATTCACAAAAGCCTAATATACTATTTGAATTAAATTTTAATCAAATATTTCAAAATAGCTAATTTTATTTTAGTACATCACTTACAGTTGCAGACATAGATGCAGGAAAGGCTACTATGATAATTCTTTTTAAAGCAAGAATGTTATCTATCCCCCAGGGACATTTATTGAGGATTGTAAGTATGATAGCTACAACTGATATGGATATAAAATAAGTAGATAAAACTCTTATAATATATTGAGTCATATTATTTTTAAGATAAAATCTATAAAAATTAAAGTAAACAAAAAGGGAAATAAAGAAAATTGAGATTAGAGATAAGACTAAAACATTTATCAAAGGTAACTCTTGGCCTAACTCCCAGGTCTCGGCTGTAAAGGCCATGGGAATTGCCAGTAGGGATGAACCTACTAAGACTTGTAGCAGGTCTCTGGGTCTAAACTCAACCATTAAAGGCCTTAAAAGATGACTTAGCACGTTGCCTGTCTCATCCTTGACTGGTGTGACTTTGTATAAATAACCACCTATCCTTTTAACTTTTGTTTCATTTTTATGATTCATAATATACTCCTAAAGCTAATTAGGATATGTAAATAATAATTGTCAAGCTAAAAAATTGATAGAATTTTTTTCGGCTCAAGTTCAAGTCTGGTGGAAACAACTAAGCTATGGACTGAGACCATCCCAGGTCTCAGAAGAATGTGTAAGCAAAAAAGCTAGGGACTGAGACCATCTTGGTCTCAGAAGAATGTGCAAGCAAAAAAGCTATGGACTGAGACCATCTTGGTCTCAGAGAAGTTGACTTTGTCAACACTCTGAGCTACAGAGTAGCGACAGAAAAGCCTAAGATATGCCGAAATTCGATTATTAAGGTTGAGTTTCTCTTTTATCAAGCAAACATTTAAGCCTATTTACGAAATCTATTTCATTATTCATTAGGGCTTTTGAAAAATCCTGGTCCTTTGGATTTGGAATATTTACACCATCAACAATAAACTTAACATTATCATTTCCTATCCATTGGTTACTATGTGATTTTGATTTATCTACATCAGTTTCCAGTGGGTAAAGTAATCCTCCAACAATAACATCATATTCTGAATTATTATTATAATAACTTATGTATGTATTTATCTGGAAAAAGTCTGTTCTATCTAAGTCATTAGACTCAAAATTCATTTTTTTCCATTTGGCATCAAAGACTGCGATTTTTTTCCCTTTTCTAAGTATTAGATCAGGTATTATAGATCTCTTGAAGAAATTATTTTGATATAATAATTCGCTTTCTTGAGTTAGAACTTCCCAGTCACTCAGATTTTCCTTTAAGATTCTAGCAAGATATAGCTCCCACACTTCTGACATATCAAGGAAAATACCAAAACTATCATTACTACCGCTATTACTCTGAAAGAATACTGATTTATTATTTATAATTCTCCAAGATAGGTCAACCACTCTTTTGAAAGGTAGGTAGATTGATTGATACTTTATTTTAACATATTCAGATATTGTTACTTTTCTGAGAAGTAAATCTTGTCTTAGCAAATGGGATATAGCATCTTGAGCAGAATCTGAAGGTTTTGTAATAAAATTTTGAAATAATATCCTATAAGTTTGAAATAATATTTGTGAGATAGTTTCATCAAAATACTTCGATGAAAAATCAGAAACAACTTGTTTATTATTAAAATAGGGTTTCACTGATTTCTTTATATTTAACCTTCCTTTTATGGTTAAACCCCTATGATGCTCTTTCTTTTTAACTCTGGGTAAACCAAATTTGTTCGCGTCTCCCAGCTGCTTTAACCAAATTATTCCAATAAGTTCCTTAATCCAAAACTCTTCACAATTAACTTGATCAGAAAAGCTCTTTGGTAATTGAATATTATAGATATATTCGAGCATTTTGGTTAGAAATATACTGCCAAATCTTGGTTGAATATCGACATGGACATCAGACTTTAAGTACTTAAAGTTTATCTTTCCCACAAAACGATTAGCTAACCAGTCTTTAATTTCATAATCATAATAAACAAGTGCTTCCTTTACTTCTCTATTTGTTAGTTTAAGGAATGAACCATCACTCCTTTTAATCAGTTCTTCAATTATCTTACTTCTGTTTTTCTGCTGAGAAGATGGTTTTAATTCATCAAACTTTGAGCAGTCTTTAGCTTTTAACTGTATTGCCATTATTTGCCTGACAGAAAAAGAGATTCAAATTTTTTCATTTTAGTTAATTTAGTATTCTTATCTAAATTCCCACAATAAGCTTCTAACATAGGTTTTATAGAAATATGCCATAATACTTTAACAGGTTCTTTAGCATTTGTTAGTGTATCATTCGATTTAACATATAAAACATGGTTTGTTTTGTTAGTCTTTACACTTTTTAGTATATCAACAATATCAGCAAAGAAGGTGTGTCCAATCTCCCACTCTTTACCAAAATCTTCATCTTTTTCTAGAGATTCGTTAATTGCTGAAGCTCTTCTGATTAGTTCGTCTATATGTTCAGAATTTATTTCTATTTTGATTTCAGACTTTGGATCATAGCATTTGGAGTAAATAATTTCTCTTAATCTATTTTCATTATAACCATAGAAGTACCAGACAAACCTTCTGCGAAGAGCAAAATCTATTCTTTCTAAGGAGAAATCTATTTGATTCATTGTTCCAATGAAATATAGATTTTCTGGAACTTTAAGTCCTAGAAACTCCTTATTCGATTCATCAATTGCAGATAACTTAACCGTTTCATCTCTATTTTCAATTGCTGAAAATAGTTCACCGAATAAACGACTTAAATCAACACGATTTATCTCATCTAAGATTAAAATATAAGGATACTTCTTGTCCTTCTCATTATTCTGGTTTTCTTCATTAATCTTATCAATTAGCTTTAATAAGTAGCCCTTTTCCCATTTAGTCTCATTGTTAACAATCTTCATTCCGACTATAAAATCTTCATAGCTATAGTTTTGATGTAATTGTAAGTTTAATATTCTTTGCTCAAATTCTTCCTTGAAATCCATCATCAGTACTGTATTAATATCTTCCGTCTGGATATAACTTTGACGGATTAACATTTCAGCCAGCTTTTTAGCAGAATAAGTTTTACTTGTACCTGGAGGTCCATAAAAGACTATTTGTCTTTTGTATTTTAAAGCATCAAATTCTGAAAACTCTGCCTCTGAATCATTACCTTTGAAATTCCAAAAAGAGATTATTGGTTCACTATAGAAACTTTCATCCCACTCAATTTTTTCGTTGTTGTGTAAGTTTTTTTTAATCTGTTCTTTAATAACTCCAATTTCTTGGTCAATTTTAAGTTTACCTACCACGATTGTGTCAGAATCTGATCTTTCCTCGTTCACATCTTCAACACTTAATAAGCTAGAGAAAGCTTTAACAATATTTAACTTATGAGGATAAGATGCTATAGGTTCAAAGAACTTTTCATCAGAAATATTCAATAGCATATTGATTATAGGTTTTTTATAAATAGTTGGAAATAATTGTTTTGAAGTATCGCTCAAATTTTTAATAAAATCGATTTTAGATTCATTATTGTTTATGGAGTCATTTATAAAATCACATAAATCATTGTTGAATGATTGCTTATCATATGTATCATTCATTTTGTCCTTATTATTACTAAAAATATAAATAAAAAGTAAAATTAATGATGCTATATCATCAAATTTTTGCAGGTTTAGCATACCATAACTAGCAATACCATAATCAACAAAATAATCACTACTAAAATCATCACTACTAAAATCTTCACCAACACTATTTTTATCAAAATATTTTTTTACATCTTCAACTTTAGTATCCCTTTTCATCCCAGTATTGCCAATAGGGAGATTTCTTAACCAAACTAAATTAGCGAACAGTTCTTTAACATTATCTTTAACATTTTTTAATTGTTCATTAACTTTAACATCAAAATTTACATTTTCATTCTCTTTTTTCCGTTTTTTTACATAATCACTATCTTTATCGATAGCATTTTCTATAAATGCTTTTTCTAATGCTAAGAGATTGTCTTCTGTAAATACCTCCGTATCAGAAAACAATGATTTCCCTTTTATAAAGTTCTTCAGAAAATCGTTAAACAAAGTATAAACAGTTTGTTTATTTGCATTTCCAGTATTTTCGCTCATAATTTCCTCCTAGTTTTAATTATAGCTTTATTTAAGCTATATGTATTATATATAAATATTAGTCAACAATTTTTATCAAATTGGCATAAATAATGAACTAAACTCAATGAAATAGCCTATCAAATATATAAAAAACTATATTCATATCATTAATCTCTTATATGAAATTTCTAAAACCCTATAATTTTTCTTGTAGATTTATCGAAGGCACTATTCATTTCAAGATTACAGTACTTTTCTAAATCAGCTTGTGTCAGTAAAGCTACCTCTTTTGATGCTGCTTGAGTACAAGCATTTTTTATAACAACATCGATTTGTCCTCCTGTCAGATTATAATTATTCGCTAGATAAATCAAATCAATATCTTCATATCCTGGAATGATCTTGGGAAGTTTGGATTTCCATAATTTTAATCTTTCGTTTGCTGTTGGTAATGGTAACTGAAATTTAAGGTGAAATCTTCTACTAAAGGCTTCATCAAGATTATCTACTAGATTAGTAGTAGCTATTAAAAAGCCATCAAGGTTTTCGAAAGATTCCAAGAATAAGTTTTGCATAGAATTAAGCATGTTCTCAACAGGATTTCCAGACTTACTATTTCTTTTAGTTAAAAATTGATCTGCTTCATTAAGCAGTAATACAGGAGGATTTTCAACTTTTCTGACTATTTTCTCATAAGTAGTAAACAAACGTTTAATATTCTTTTCACTCTCTCCTACCCATTTAGATTTTAGTTTGCTTATATCAGTTACTAATAAGTATTTACCTAAATAATTTGCTATTACTCCTGCCGTAAATGTTTTGCCTGTACCAGGCTGTCCGTAAAAGAGCATCAACAGACTTTGTCTATGCATTTTATCATCTCCAAGCAAATTAGCAGGTTTTTCTAACAGGCCCCATGATTGCATTGTGGAACTAACTGTTTGGTCATATAGTTTAAGAGATGTTTTAATAGTATTCTTCATATCTAAAGGAAGAATTAGTTGTTCAAATGTCTGTGTAGGTTTTATTAAGGTAAATATATTATCACTTTCTATGATTTGTTTTATTTTATCTTCATCAGTCACAGGCTCTTTATTGAAAATTCTATTCATGATATCTGTTGAAATTTTAATATCTATGTCATCTGAAATAAGTGATGAGCTTTCTGTAAATTCAATTAATCTGCTTTTAGCTAAGTGTCCCTTTGGGTCAAGATATTGTTTATTAGTAAATATTTCTTTTTGATCTATGCTAATAAGCTCAACAATATCCTTAGTATAAAATATTTCATCCTCTAATTTTGTTTTTACAAGATACATAAGAATTATTTTCTCTTTTGTATTTAAATTAAATTCTTCACTAAGAGTATCAAATGCAAATGTCTGATTGGATAATTTCAATCTATTGTTTATTTTAATTTTCCAGTTAAAGACCTTTAAGTAAGCTTGAGCCGTATAAGAAGATAAGATTTTGTTTTTACATGTAGAACATGACTTCTCGTTTTTAAAATTGTTGAGGTATTCAAGATAAGAGAACCAATCACTAAGATATTCTAGGTTGTTCTCATAAGGAATGTTACTATCTACTTGCTTGATTTTCTTTTCTCCAAAAAGTAGCTGTATAAAATCTCTATGAAATTCAATCTTACAAGTTATTAGTTCACTCTTTTTATAATTTATATATATATTTTCATCTTCTAACCAATTATCCAAGATTATTACTTCTTTAATAGAAGAGTATAGAATATCTTTTTTTAGTAAAGTAATTATATTACCTAAAGAATCTAGTTGTTCACCTTGAGATGTGATAAATTTTGATAAAATACTAAAAATGTCTGTTGTAGTAGTATTTTTCTCAATTACTTCAATCCACATACATGCTATAAATTTAATATCAAAACTGCTTAAACTGTAAAGTTTGATTTCATCTAAGTTAATAAAATTATCTATCAAAGAATCCAAATCAGTTTTATCTTCTTGTAAACATATCAAATCTCCAATTTCAGCCAAGTATTTGTAAGCTCTCATAAAAAAATCCTCTCTGAGTTTTTTTTTATTATAAGAGATTAATAGAAAAAGTAACAAAAAATTTTGCATTTTTATGATTTAGTTCAATTTCAATAGTGCTTTAGAGTATTTTTGGGATACAAAGCGTGAAGAAACAGCTCAAATAAAAAAATTAATATGTCGCCCCTCCAGGGCTCACTTTTACTTACATTTTTTGGAGTGTCTTGCGAGCATTCCTTATTATATGGCATCCCTTCGGGATACAGAGTGTTGACAAAGTCAACTTTTCGATTTTATATGGAGTGGAAGCATCCTTGCTTCCACATAAGAATCTGAGACCATCTCGGTATCAGTCCATACTTTTTATTAAACCCTTACTTTCCTTGTAGCATCCTTAATCCTTCCTTTACAGTCTTTCGATGAAACTGGGACTTTCATCGAAAGACTGTAAAGGAAGGATTAAGGATGATTGCACTTAGTTTATTCAAAATAAAACCCGAACAATGTTTGAATTGCTCGGGTTTAAGGAGGATATTATGAAAAAAATTATTTTCTTTTAGCAGAATCTAGTTCTGCCTGTATTTGTTCTATACTTTTATTATCTTGCAGGTTTAGCTGTCTGCTTTTAAATCCATAACCCATAACATCATAGACATCGTTAAGAATAACGAATGAGTTTGGATCAATATTTTTTACTAAGTCTGTTAAAGGACCTACTTGGCGTCTATTACAGACACATAGTAGAACGTTTAGCTCTCTTCCGCTCCAGCCTGATTGGGCTTTAAACATGGTTACACCACGATTAAGTCTTTTATAAATTTCATTCTTTATCTCAATTGCTTCTGTAGAGATAATATAGACGCCCTTGATATAGGGAAGACCTTCACTAGCAATATCTGTAATCTTGGTTGAAATGAAGAGGTTTATATAGGCCCAGATTAATAATTTGATATCTTGGAAGGTTATACAAACTGATAAGATTATTAAAGTTTCAATAACCCAATAAGCTGAACCAACTGAAATACCTGTTTTCTGTTTTACCAGTGCTACAGGGATATCTGTTCCTCCGGTGGAACCTCTAAATCTAAAGATGATTCCTAAACCAAGTCCTAACATTACTGAACCAGCAATAGCTGAAAGATACATTTCATCAGGAGAAAGCATTGCTAATACTTCTTTTCCCTTGAAGAGATGTGTATAGGGCTCAAGTGAGCTTATTAAACCAATTTTATGTAAAGTTACAGGACTAACAGCATCGATCATGAGAGCGGACACTATCATTCCAAATATTGATCTAGACCCAAAAGTTTTTCCTATCATCAAAAAACTAATTATGAAAAGGGGAAAATTCATACTCAAGGAGATTATACCCACTGGCAAATCAAAAAAGTGATTAAGAATCTGGGCTATACCCCCAACTCCTCCTGGTGACATTTGGTATGGCACTAAAAACCAAGAGTAGCCTATACCATAAAAAATGCTACCAACAATTATTCCTAAGATTTGCTTATAGTCTAAGGCTTCTAAAGCTTTTTTCATGTGTTCCTCTTTATTATTAATATTCTTTTTCTGCATAAATTTTTGGACTGTGATTATGTCAATATAAATCGTTTTTTTATCAAAATTAATATTTTTTTTCAGCTTTTTTTTAAAAAAAGGACCATTTTCAGAAAAAGGGACCCTACAAGTAAGTGAAGGGTATGTTAAAACCAATAATGCAATAGATCTTTGAGAATAGCACTATATTCTTTTGCAAAAGTAACTTCCATTATTTCTCCGAATATATAAAATATATGCGTCAAAATTCTGTAAGCTATTTTGCTAAAAGAATTTGCACTCTTCTCTAAAGCTCTATTGCACCATTCGGGTTAAAACCAATAATACAATAGAGGTAAAAAAAATGAAAAAGAACCAACTTTTAGAAATCTTTGATAAGATCAATAATATCTCCCAACAACTAGAACTTCACAAACAGGAACACAGATATCTCATTTATTATTTAATGTCAATATCAGGCTTAGGAACTATTATTTTAGCTCCTATATTAGTTAATTTCATTTAAACCTAGTTAATGCAATAGACTTTGGTTAGGTATTTTAACCTTTCTCTTAGAATATGTCTGCTAAGGAAGTTACTGCATTATAAAGGTTAAACAAAAGGACAAAATTATGACAGAAAAAATCAAGAAAGAAGTATTAGCCAATGTTAACAAAGAGAGTGTGGATTTTAATGACGATACAATCGAAATTATCAGCGAGAAACTTAACCAACTATTAGATATTCCTTATATAAATGAAGAGCTTGAAGGAATAATAATTAAAGCAGTAGTTAAGATTCTTTATACATTAATCTTCAACTCAGGAAAAGTTCTTTTTAAGATCTAAATAACCGAATTCTCCCCATTTAAAATCCTCTAAATGGGGAGTTTTACTTTTCAAAAAACAAAAAGCTTGACCAAGTTAATAAACTAATTATTTTATACTGACGATCAAATTGGAGACTTTTGTATGGATTATGAAGCAGTTATTTTTGATTTAGATGGAACACTAGTTAATACTATTAGTGATATAGCTAACTCTATGAATAGGGTATTAATAAAAATGGGATTACCAGCTCATGAAATTGCTGAATATTATTATTTTGTGGGAGCAGGACTTAAGGAATTATGTAGGAGAGTTTTACCTAAAGACCTACAATCTGAAACTAAAGTTTTAGAGTATAGAGAACTTTTTAATGAAGATTATAATCAAAATTGGCATAATGAAACCTATCCATATCCTGGTATTATTGAACTTCTTGAATACCTTCAGCAAAAAAACAAAACTATAGCAATCTTATCTAATAAACCCGACCATTTCTGCAAATTATTTGTCCAACATTTCTTTCCAAATATCAATTTTGCTTTAGTCAGAGGAAATCTAGATTCTCTTCCTCCTAAACCTCATCCTGCAGGAGGCATGTATATTACAGAAAGCTTAAATCTGGATCCTAAGGATGTCTTATTTGTTGGTGATTCAGACATTGATATGCAAACAGCTGCTAATTGTGGGTTTATTGCTATGGGGGCAGAATGGGGCTTTCGTAGTCAAGAAGAACTACTTAAAGCAGGAGCTAAACACATATTTTCCAGTCCAAGTCATTTACTAAAATTTTTACAGGAGATATAATGAGAATTGACCAAATATTAAATAAACTTTGCTTGATAAAGACACGTTCAATAGCTAATCAAGCTTGCCATAAAGGATTAATCGAAATTAATAATAATCCTGCTAAAGCTAGCACAAGTGTTAAAGAAAATGATAGAATAGTGATTAAACTTAATGGCTATAAAACTACTATTGTAATTAAAGAGATTCCTAAAGGTAATGTCTCTAAAAAAACAGCCCTAGATTATTACGATCTTATAGACAGACAAGCTATTGAAAGTGATTTATAGAAAAGAGGTAAAAATGACAAACGAAGAAAAATTAAAATATGCAGAGATGTCGAAAATTATTAAGGCAATGTCTCATCCTACAAGATTATTCATTGTTGATAAACTAAAAGAAAGAAAATACTGTGTTTGCGAATTAACAGATATGATTGATGCTGATATTTCAACTGTTTCAAGACACCTTACTGTCTTAAAAAAAGCAGGCATCATCTATGATGAAAAAATCAAAAACAATGTATATTACGATTTAAGATGTCCATGCATTAGTAGTTTTTACTCTTGTGTGGTTACTATAATTGATATTCAAAAAGAAACAGATTAATTCCTTCAGTCCGAAGTCCCTTACCTAGGGTTGAGGAAGTCTGGTCTACTTATTCAGTTTAACTAAATACTCATCATTCCTTAAAGAATACCGAGAGTATAATAAAAATAAATTATATATTGACAATTTTGTACTTGAGAAATAAATGACCTTGTAGATTGATTATTAATTAAAAAAAAACTTTATTTAGATAACATTCAGCGAGGTTTGATTACAAGAAAAATCCCTGAAAATTTATGCGTACCATTAACTAAAATGGAGATATTAAAATGTCCAAAAAATTAAACATTAAAAAAAATTATAAATTATTACAGCCATATTTATGGAAAGAAAAAAAGCTTCTTCTGTTTGGCTTGCTGTTAATGATATTTGTTTCAGCTGCCCATCTAATAGATCCTTTAATCTTAGCCCATATTGTAGATGTTAGCGTTCCTAATCAAGACTTGAAGGATATGTACCAGTATGCCTTTTTCTTCATAGGATTGATTATTGTCTCAGGTATCGCTTCATATACCCAGATTATTATTCTCTCTAAGTTAGGACTAAAAGTCATTACTGATATTAAAATGAAGTTATTTGCTCATTTAATGAAGATATCTGTATCATTCTTTGATAATAGACCAGTTGGAGATTTTATTACTAAGGTTGAGAATGACAGTGAGAAGGTAAGATTCCTTTTTTCAGAACTTTCAATTAGAATTATTGGTAATCTATTATTCTTTATAGGGGTAATTATCGTCATTACCTATAAAAGCCCTGATGTGTCTGCTTGGATTCTAGTAGCAATAACTATAATTGCTATTGCTTACAACTACTTCATGAGATTCATGGGGAAGATTTTCAAAAAAGTGAGAGAAAAGTATTCGGAAGTTACTGCTAATATTAATGAATATGTGCAAGGAATGCATGTTATTCAAACTTTCCATAAAGAAAATGAAGCAATCAAAATTGTGGAAAAAACTTCAGCGGAAAAGAAAAATATTGAGACCAAAGCTTCATTTTTGGAGTATTCAGTAGAAGGCTTCTTTCTATTCTTAATAGAATACTTCCTTTTAATACTAATCATTGTTCTCATTGTACCGCAGATCTTTGCAGGAACTAAATCAATTGGAACTCTGATAATTTTTTCTCAATATATAAATAGAATAATCTGGCCTTTAATCCAACTTCTTGAGAATGTAATGCAAATACAGAAATCAATGGTTTCTTTAACTAGAATTAGAGAGCTTAGTGAGCTTCCAGTAGAAGATTACTACCATAATGACCTTGATATTAAAAGCTTTGAACATGAAATTGAATTTAAGAATGTCTGGTTTGCCTATGAAGGTGAAAACTGGATTTTAAAAGATGTTAGCTTTAAGGTTAAGAAAGGTGAAAAGGTAGCTCTAGTAGGTCCTTCAGGTTCTGGTAAAACAACTACCATTAGTTTAATCTGTGGTTTTTATAAGTATCAGAAAGGTGAGATTCTTATTGATGGAAAGCCCCTAAGCAAGCTTAATATTAAGAAATGGAGAAGAAAGGTGGGATTAATTCTGCAAGATGTTCTTCTCTTTCCAGGAAATGTTATTGAAAATGTAAGAATATATGATGACTCAATCTCACCTGATAGAGTTATGGAATCTATAAAGATGGTTCATGCTGAAAAATTCTTTGAAATGACTTCCCTACAAAATGTTATATCTGAAAGAGGTCAGAATATCTCTCAGGGTGAGAAACAGCTACTTAGCTTTGCTAGAGCTTTAACTTTTAATCCTGAAATAGTTATCATGGACGAGGCAACCTCTTCTATTGATACAGTTACTGAAAAGAAGATCCAAGACTCTATGCTCAAGGTCTTAGCAGGAAAAACTGCTATGATTGTAGCTCACAGACTATCCTCAATTATTGATGCAGATAATATAATCTACTTCAAGGATGGTCAAATTAAAAATCAAGGTAGTCATCGTCAATTGATGGAGACAAGTCCTGATTACCAAAATTTAGTTAACCTTCAATTTATGGGAGGTCATGATGAATAAACATATAAAATGGGTGATAAATGAATGGAAAAGATATAAGGGATTAGTCGTAATTATGATAGTACTAACTATTTTAACTTCCTTTATATCATCAGTTTACCCATACCTATTTAAAGTATTAATTGATAAAATAGACTTTCTTCAGAAGAATAGTCAAGATTATGCTGATCCTATGCAAGAAATTTACAGATTCGTCTGGGTTATTCTAGGTATTGGTGCTGTACGCTTGATAACTTCCCTCTATCCTGCTATAAGAGCTTGGATTAATATGAAGTTTGAACACTCACTTCGAATGAGATATTTTACTGATATTACCGAGAAAGATTATAAGTTCTTTAATAGATTTAGAACTGGAGACTTAGTAACTAGATTAACCAATGATCTAACTGATTTTCCTAAGATTGCTTGGTTTTTATGCTCAGGCATTTTCAGAGCTTTCAACTCCTTTGTGAACATTATCTTTATCATGACTATGATGTTCTTTCTAAACTGGAGATTGACTCTCTATTCCCTGACTCCTCTGCCTATAATGATTGTAGTATTTTACTTCGTTAGTACTTCACTGGAAAAGAGATACACCAAAAATCAAGAAGCTATTTCTTCTATTAACTCCCAGCTAGAACTTTCTTTCTCAGGGATTAAGATAATTAAGGCTTTTGATTGTGAAGAAAAGTATAACCGCTTCTTTGATATAGCTCTAGAAGAAAGATATAATACCGAGTATTCTCTAATAAAATTACAGGCAGGACTTAATTTAATCTATGAATATATAGGTTATTTCGGACAGATTGCTATTCTCTTCTTTGGTGGCTATATGGCTGTTAAAGGTTCTATAACAATTGGTACCTTCTTAGCCTTTTATACTTACTTGATGATGATGATCTATCCAATGCTAGATCTTCCTCAACTGTTCATCTCAGGTAAACAAGCCTTTGTGAATATTGATAGATTAGAAGAAATTAAGAATTTCCCAAATGAAAATAAAAGATTTACTAATCAAGTTCCTCTAAGCTCTTTTGATAAACTTGAATTCCAAGATACTTCTTTTAGTTATGATAAGGGAAATCTGTTCTCTAACTTAAACTTAAGTATTGATTCCACTAAAAAAACCTTGCTGATGGGTGAAGTAGGATGTGGTAAATCTACTTTGATCTCTCTACTTACAGGACTAATAAAAGCAGATTCTGGTCAGGTATTAATTAATGGACAAAATGTAGATATGATAAAAAGAGATGAATTCTTGCATAATGTGGGTTACGTTCCCCAAGATCCTCTTCTCTTTAGTGGTACTATTTATTCTAATGTTACCTTTGGGGTTGACGATGTTGACCAAGACTTATATAGAAAAGTGCTTGAAACATCTCAATTAGACCAAGAAATAGCTAGTTTTGAGAAGAAAGATAAAACTAAACTGGGTGAAAAAGGGACTGCTGTTTCTGGTGGTCAAAAACAAAGAATTGCTATTGCTAGAGCCTTGATGAGAAAGCCTAAGTTTCTCATTCTTGACGATATTACATCAAGTCTTGATGCCGAAAATGAAAGAAAACTATGGGTTAGTATGAATAAATACTTCCCTAACACTGGTGCTCTCATGGTTTCTCATAGAATCTCAACTGTAGCTTATGCTGATGAAATTATCTTTATTAGCAAGACTCATCAATGCTTCAAAGGAAGTCATAGTGAATTACATGAAAATAATTATGAATATAGAGAATTTATCCAAACTCAAATGACAAATGGGAAAAAGAGCTAAGAACTCTTATCATAAATCACACAGGAGAGGGTAAAATATTTTACCCTCTTGCTTCTATTAACCCAAATAATGCAATAGGTCTTTGAGAATAGCAGAATATTCTTTTGCAAAAGAACTTGCACTCTTATCTAAAGCTCTATTGCACCATTTGGGATTAATTTCTAAAATGACTAAGAAGAAAAAACTATTTTATAGCTTGACATCTTTATCTAATAGCAATATCTAAGGCTTAAACCCGAATAATGCGATGGACCTTTGCGAATAGAAGTATCTTCTTTTGCTAAAAGAATCTAGCACTCTTCATCAAAGTTCTACTGCACCATTCTGGTTAAAAGATACTTATCTAACTTAGAAAAAAATATTGTCTTAAAGTAAATCAAGCTTTTCTAACCTATAGTATCAGCTTTTCTTAATATTGGAGGCTTTTTATGAAAATATGGAAATGGATTTTACTGAGTATTATAATCATAAGTACAGGATGTTCTCTCAATCAAGTTTCTGAAAATAGTCAGAATAATGAGGAAAAACAGGCACTTGCTCTTCCTTGGTTTGTGGCTGCTACACCTAGTAACACTAAAGAATATGTCTATGGTATGGGTCAGGGAGAAAATAAAGAAGTGGCACTTGCTGAAGCCAAAAAATCTATTGAAGAATATTATAGAAACAACATAAAGAGTCAACTACAAATTGACTCAGATTCACTAGAAAGTAATTTGCAAGAAGCTTATCAGGTATATTACCAACAGCAGTTAAAGAAGCTAAGAAACTTAGATATTTCTGGTATTACTTATCTGGAAACTCAAGCAGTTGGTGACAGCTATTACACTCTTGCCCGCTTAGAAAAAGCTCTTTTTGACAATTCTCGAAACAACATTATCAATGAAATCATTGCTGCAATTAGACTTGGAAATCAAGCAGATAATCCAGGATTAAAACTTCAATCTTATTACTTAGCAACTTCCTTCTTGAACAAGCTTAATCAACCTCTTAACTATGGAGATCAAAATGTTTTTATCTACTTAGCTAGGCAGATTAATCAAATACTCTCCAATCTTTCTGTAGCTTATACCTTCTCTGATTATTCAGACTACTCAGACTATCAAAGTTTAAAAATATCTATCAAAGTAGCTGAAAAACCCTTAACTGCTATTCCACTTCTTATAGGAGAAGATTCTTATTATCCTAACCAAGAGGGGATATACTTTGTGAAATGTAAGGCTAATCAACCTTATAAGCTAAACTTGAAGATTGATATTGATCAGGTAAAGCTATATCCAGGATTAAAAGAGGAAGAAGTTAGTGATGCTAAAGAACTGATTCAAGCTCTTACTCCCTGGCATGAAAGTATTGAGGTGAAAGCTAGACCTGTACTTAAAGCCTTTGTAAAAGTATCTCATTTTATCAACAATCAAGAGTCTTTGAACCTGCAACTCATTAATCAAATAAAAAATTATTTACTTGAAAAAAATATCTCTTTGGCTAGCAGTGAAACTTATGCTAATCTTCTGATTGAAGTTACTAGTAATGTTGCTGAACTCTCTGAAAATGGCAATTCTGACATTACTTATAGGGCTTGGGGCTCTATGACAATAATCAAAGACGATCAAGAGAAGCTACGAATTAATCTTGATGATGAAGCGACCAGAGAGAAAACTCAAACTTCTTCTCAAAATGCATTGGATGCAGCTAGACAAGCTAGAGAAAAATTAAATTCCCTAGTCTTAGAAAGCTTGCAGGCAAGTAGCTTATTAGATTAAGATGACTTAATAGCCCAAATAATGGAGTAACTCTTTGTGAATAGCTATTCATAAAAGCCTACTAGACTACTTGGGTTAATCTTTATTTTTATCTAGTCTGAGCATGTTTCCCTTTTTCCTTGACATATTTCAAGCTCTCTTGATTTTGAGTTAAATTAATATTAATAAAGAGGATAAGATGATAGATCTCATAAGAGAAGCTTATACAAACAGCTACTTATTATTAGGTGAATTTTTGCAATCTGCTGATAATCTTCAGAAAACAGAAGCTATTGGTAAGAAATTAGCTGACATTTTCTCAAGAGGAGGCAAGGTCCTGATTTGTGGAAATGGTGGTTCTGCTACTGATGCTATGCATTTTGCCGAAGAATTTACTGGACGCTTTAGAGCCGATAGACCTGCATTACCTGCTATAGCTTTATCAGACCCTTCTCATATAACCTGTGTGGGTAATGATTATGGATTTAATCAGATATTTGCTAGGGGAATTGAGGCCTATGCTAAGCCTGGAGATATGGTAATAGGGCTTTCTACTTCTGGAA
Organism: Cloacimonadales bacterium (SeqCode); assembly: GCA_963663475.2. Lineage (GTDB taxonomy): Bacteria > Cloacimonadota > Cloacimonadia > Cloacimonadales > JAFGVF01 > JAEKNW01. Next base: position 1,827,860 of record CAXXJV010000001.1, read on the forward strand.
ATTCCCAAAATATTATCCAAGCTTTTCAAAAAGCTAAAGAAATTTCATGCACAACCGTTGCCTTACTTGGTAAAGATGGTGGTAAATTAGCTGGTGAATGCAATTATGAATTTATAATTGCTGGAAAAAGTTCTGACCGTATTCAAGAATTACATATGATTATTTTGCATATAGTTATTGAAGTTGTAGAACGAATCATGTTTCCCAAAAACTATAAATAATTCAAAAAAAGTTCAAAAATATGAAAAATATTCTTGACAAAGAATAGGGTGATTTTAAAGTGACCAAACGTGCGAAAGTGGCGGAATTGGCAGACGCGCTGGACTTAGAATCCAGTTGGGTTAAACCAGTAGGGGTTCAAGTCCCCTCTTTCGCACCATTTTTGTTTTTAAGAACCCCTATTACAACACAAATTTAATAAACTAAAAAATTAATTATATATATAAAGGAGTTAATTGTGAAGGTTGAAGTAAAAGAAATCAGTCAAGTAATAAGAGAACTCACCCTTACAGTAGAAGCAGAGAAGGTAAATAAAGATTATCAAAAAGCCTTAAAAAAGGTAAGTAAGATGGCTCCTCCAATCCCTGGTTTCCGTAAAGGTAAAGCCCCTCTTTCAGCAGTTGAAAGAAGCTATGGTGAATATGTCAAAGAAGAATTATATAAAGATGGTGTTGATAAATATCTTAAAGAAGCCATTGATGAGAATGATATAAAATCTATCAGCGAATTTTACCCAATTTCATATGAATGGAATAAGGGTGAAGACTTAGTAGCAGTTTTCAAATATGAAGTTAACCCTGAGATTAAATTAGAGAAAATAGATGGTATTAGAGTGCCATTCAAAGCTAAGACTATAGACGAAGCTGTAGAAGATTATCTAAATGAAATGAAGCAAAAGAATGCTCAAATGATAGAAGTAGCCGATGAAGTTGTTAATAATGACACAGTTGAATTTGAGTTGACTTTCACTTATGAGGATGAAGAAAAGGTTGAAACAGTTACTATTCCTATAAATAATGATGGTGAAAATTCAGAAACTATAACTACCGATGTTATTGGTAAGAAAATTGGTGATAAGTTCAAAACAGAAATAAACTCTTTCAGAATTAACAGTGTAGATGTTGACCAAGAAATGCTTGCAGTAGAAGCTATGGTTAATTCTATCCAAAGACTTAAAGAACCAGAAATCAATGATGATTTTGCAAAATCTTTAGACTATGATGATCTTGCTACAATGAAGAAATCTCTTGCTGAAGAATTAGCTGCAAAAACTACAAGAGTTAACGAACAAGAACTTAATAAGAAGATAGTTGAAACTTTAATTGCAGAAAATGATTTCCAAGTTCCTAACGTGATTGTTGCTAATGAAGCATACAGACAAGCTAAGATGTATATGCAAGGTAAAGAACCTGATGAACAGATGATTAATATTTTATCTCAGTTTGTAACTCCACAGATTAAGGAAGTTTATGTTTATCAAGCATTAAAGACTCAATTCCCATATGAAGTTACAGATGAAGAAGTTAATGCTTTAGTTGAAAAACTTGCAGGTTTGGAAGAACTTACAGTAGATGAGTTCAAAGAAGAACATAAAGATCTTTTCGAAAATGATGAAATTAGAAATGAAGCTGTGTTTGAAAAAATCTTTAGCGATTTAGCAAAAAGAGTTGAGCTTGTAGATCCTCAGATTATTGCTGAAGAAAAGAAAGCTGAACTAAAGGCTAAAAAAGAAGCTAGAGAAGAGGCAGAAAAAGAAGCTTCACAAGAAGAAGATAAGAACGAAGCAGAATAATTGCTTTTAAGACATTAAGGAGATTTCATGCCTTATGTACCAATGGTTGTAGAGCAAGTAGGAAGAAGTGAAAGAGCTTATGATATTTATTCAAGATTATTAAAAGATAGAATCATCTTTATTGGTGGTCCAATAGATGATCATGTTGCTAATCTTGTTGTAGCTCAGTTACTTCATTTAGAAGCAGAAGATCCTAAAAAGGATATAAATATATATATTAATAGTCCTGGTGGAGCAGTTACCGCTGGCATGGCTATATATGATACTATGCAGTTTATCAAACCTGATGTATCAACAACTTGTATTGGCCAAGCTGCTAGTATGGGGGCTTTATTATTAACTGCTGGAACAAAGGGTAAGAGATATTCTCTTCCTAATAGCAGAATTATGATTCACCAACCCTTAGGTGGTGCTCAAGGTCAAGCATCTGATATTGAGATTGCTGCGAAAGAGATTCTGTTCTTGAAAGGTCATTTAAATGATATTCTTCAAAAACACACTGGTCAGACCTTGAAAAAGATTGAAAATGATACAGATAGAAACTTCTTTATGACTGCTGAACAGGCTAAGAATTATGGTTTAATAGACCAAGTTATCGAAAATAGAGGTTAGGAATTTATGGGTAAATATACTAACTCAAAAGATTTAGTTTGTTCATTTTGTGGTAGGGGAGAAGAAGAAGCAGGTATGCTTATACATGGCATGAATGCAAATATCTGCCAACATTGTGTAAGTCTTTGTACTGATCTTTTTGAAGAAGAAAACTCAGTTCATGAAACTAAGGCTAAGAAAGAGACAGTTAAAACTCTGCCAATTCCTAGTGAGATTAAGAAGTTCTTAGATCAATATGTCATTGGTCAAGATGCAGCAAAGGAACTATTATCTGTAGCTGTTTATAATCACTATAAGAGAATTTTTAGAGCTGATGAGCTGGATAGAGATGTTGAATTAGACAAATCAAATGTCTTAATGATTGGTCCAACTGGAACTGGTAAAACTCTAATGGCAGAAACATTAGCAAGAATGCTAAAGGTTCCATTTGCCATAGCTGATGCAACTACATTAACAGAAGCTGGTTATGTTGGGGAAGATGTTGAAAATATTCTTACCAAGTTGCTTCAGAATGCTGATTTTGATGTGCAAAAAGCTGAAAGAGGCATTATTTACATTGATGAGATTGATAAAATTGGACGTAAAAGTGAATCTACTTCTATTACCCGTGACGTATCTGGTGAAGGTGTTCAACAGGCTTTACTCAAAATCCTCGAAGGATCAATTGTAAATGTTCCACCTAAAGGTGGTCGTAAGCATCCGAATCAAGACTTTGTTCAAATAGATACACGTAAGATTCTCTTTATCTGTGGTGGTGCTTTTATTCATCTTGATAAGATTATTGCCAAAAGAGTTGTAAAGAAGAGTGTAGGTTTTGAATCTGATTTGGTTGATAGGATTTCAGAGAGTAATTTGCTTACCAAACTCGAACCAGATGATTTGGTTAGGTATGGACTTATTCCAGAATTAATTGGTAGATTACCAGTTGTTTGTACTCTTAACGAACTTGATACTGATGCCTTGATTCAAATCCTAACAGAACCTAGAAATTCTATAGTAAAGCAATTTACTAAGATTCTTAAATTGGATGGTGTAGATTTAGAAATATCTAAAGAAGCCTTGCAAGAGATAGCTAACATTGCCCAGAAACAAAGAACTGGAGCTAGATCTTTACGTTCTATTCTAGAAAGAAGAATGTTAGATATTATGTATAAACTTCCTGATATGCCTGAAATTAATAAGTGTGTCATTAACGCTGATTATATAAAAGGTGAAATAGATCTTCCAATATTTGAAAAGATTGAATTTCCAGAAGAAAAACCAAAAAAAGCAGCTACCAAAAAGAAAAAAGCAAAGACTGCTGATAAGTAGAAAATAGAAAATATAAATTATAAATAAAGAGGTGAAGTAAATTTCACCTCTTTTTGTTTGCCCAGAATGTTATCTGAGCCGATGGACTGAAAGAAGTCCTGACACCCAACTGACAGGAAGTCAATCTGAGGTCAAGGGCGTTGCTGGCAACGGCAGGGTCTGAAGTAAGACGCAGGAAGAATGTGGAACATAGCGAAAGTGAACTGAATTTGGTTTATGTAGTGGGTAACTTTTCAAAAAGTGAGGACGCCCAAATGTCAGTCGACTACATGGATTATAACAGATGGATTTGCATTCAGGTAGGATAGCTTAACTGGGGAAGCCTGTTAAAGTCTCTAAAAGAGTAACTATGACTTCAAGCTGAAAGGCAAGAGTTGTATCAAGCTTTAGCAGGTGGCAGATGATTCCGTAGTAGTGATAAACCTTTTGCCAATGAAGGCTGGTGACAGACTGGAGGATAAAACAAAAGGGACAATATTCATAGTAATATTGAGGAATATGACTCAAAAGGTCATAATTCATGCGAAGGGATGAAGATAAACCAAAGAATGAACATGTTGAAAGAGTATTTTCTTAAAAGTAGGAAACGAAGAGAATCGCTAGATTCAAGGCTCGGATAGACGGTGGTGAGTACCTTCTTTCTATCACGACCTTACGAGACTGAGTAGATGAAGTTAATAAAGGATAATAGTCAAAACCTGAAAAATCTTTGATAAAGATTGCATAGAGCTAAAAACGTCAAAGGTCTTCATTGAATAAACTGTCATTTGAAAGTATAAACTTAATTTTGTTTATTGTGAAAAAGGAGAAACTAAATGAAGAAATGGTATAGTTTAATTGATAAAGTTTACTCGAAAGGTAATCTCTATGAATCTTTTCAAAAAGTAAAGAAAAACAGAGGTGTAGCTGGTATAGATAATATTACTATATCAAAATTTGGGGAAGACCTTCAAGAGAACTTAGAGAATATTCATTTAGAATTGAAAAGTGGGAATTATATCCCATCACCTGTAAAACGGGTAGAGATACCTAAAGCAAATGGTAAGATGAGACCATTAGGGATACCTACTGTAAAAGATAGAATCGTACAGCAGGCAATAAATAACATCATCCAACCGATTTTTGAACCTGATTTTCATCCGCAAAGTTATGGCTACCGACCTAACAAAAGTTGTCAAAAGGCAGTGGCTAGAGCACAAGTATTAATGGTACGTGATGAACTTCCTTATGCAGTAGATATGGATTTATCCAAATGTTTTGATACATTAAATCATAAATTCATAATGCAATCATTAAACAGGAAAATTAGTGACGGGACATTATTAAAGCTGATAGAGGGAATCTTAAAATCTGGAGTTATGCAAGAAGGTAAGTATAGTGAAACAGAAATAGGGAGTCCACAAGGAGGGGTAATCTCTCCACTTCTTATGAACATATATCTTGATAGCTTTGACCAAGAAATGAAGAGTCTAGGAATTGAGATAGTCCGTTATGCTGATGATATATTACTTTTTGCCAAGACTAAGAAGAAAGCAGAACAATATCAACGAATTGCGGTTGAATACCTAAACTCTATTTATCTCATCGTGAATGAAGAAAAGACACATATTGCAAGTGTATTAAATGGAGTAAAATATCTTGGTTTTGAGATACATGAGGAGTATGTCAAAATAGAAGATAAGAGGGTAAAAGCGTTCAAAGATAAAATTCGGACACTGACTCCACGAAATAGCGGAATTAATGTTGAGACTATGATTAAAAGACTCAATCCGATATTGAGAGGTTGGTCGAATTACTTTAGAGTAGCAAATTGCAAAGGAGTCTTTCAGTCTTTATTATCATGGATAAGGCGACGGCTAAGAATGAAGAAAATGCGGGAATGGAAAAGTTGGAAAGCTTTACACCAACAACTTAGAAGAGTAGGTCATAAAAGTGATTTTCCGAAAATATCTATGACTCACTGGAAGAATTCTGGTTGTTACCATATTCACAGAGCTCTACCTAATGAGTGGTTTGAGCAATTAGGATTATATGACTTACTATCGAAACCCACAGGTGTTTTATTTAATTATTATGAATAATTACAAGGTTTATCAGGAGCCGTGTACGAGACCCGTACGCACGGTTCTGTGAGAGGGATGGTGCTAACGCACCACCCTACTCGATATTATTCAAAATTCAGATTATTTTGCTTTACCTTGGTTAGCTACAGCTGCTTGAGCCTTAGCTATTTCATCTTGATTACCTAAGTATTTACTTGAAATAGTTTTCATATCTTCATCTAATTCATAGACTAATGGAATACCAGTAGGAATATTTAATTTTAAAATATCCTCATCAGAAATATTATCCAAGTATTTTACAAGAGCTCTTAAACTATTACCATGGGCTGCAATAATTAATCTCTTACCAGCTTTAATATCAGGAACAATATGTTGTTCCCAGTAAGGAATAACTCTGGCAACAGTATCTTTAAGGCATTCGGTTAGAGGTAATTGCTCTGGGGATAAAGCTGCATAACGGGGATCATTGCCAGGGTATCTTTCATCTGATTTTTCTAAAGCAGGAGGTGGAGTATCATAAGATCTTCTCCAGATAAGTACCTGCTCATCACCGTATTTTTGGGCAGTTTCAGCTTTGTTTAATCCTTGAAGAGAACCATAATGACGTTCATTTAATTGCCAAGCACGTTCAACAGGAATCCACATTAAATCTAAGCCTTCTAAAGTATGCCATAAGGTTTTAATTGCTCTTTTTAATACAGAAGTATAAGCCTTATCAAAGATAAATCCTTCTTCTTTTAACAGCTTTCCTGCAGCAATTGCTTCTTTATTACCCTTGTCAGATAATTCTACATCTGTCCAACCTGTAAATCTATTCTCTTTATTCCATTGAGATTCACCATGTCTAATTAACACTATTTTATACATAATTTTCCTTTTTAACCTTTATTGTCTCTCTATAAACGAGATTTTTAGAAATATCTGTTAGCACTCTATTTTGGTATCAATATTTTTATACTTTATCCCACCATCATTACGTTCTTCTTCACGAGCCATAATGTAAAGAAGGTCAGATAATCTATTAATGAAAGCAATAATGTTAGGGTTAACTTGTGTATGATTATTTAGTTCAATAATCCTGCGTTCAGCTCTACGGGCAATTGTTCTACAAACATCTAACTTAGCTGATTGGAGAGTGTTACCTGGAACAACAAAACCTTTTAGCTCAACCTTAGCTTCAAAATGATGAACACAGTCTGTAAGTTTATCAATATCACTAGCTTCAATAGGGCTAACAAAGTCTTTTTCTACTGAGGCTAATTGACCCATTATGCGCATTAACTTATTCTGAACCTCTTCAAGAACATCATGAACCTGTTTCAATTTAACGAAATGCTTGGCTTCTCCAATATGGGAATCAAGTTCATCTACTGTTCCGTAGGACTCTACTCTAATGTCCGATTTCTTTATTCTCTGACCAGACCATAAGCTGGTCATTCCTTTATCGCCACCCTTAGTAGATATACTCATAATAGGACTACTTTGTAGCTGTTACAGAGATTTCTACAAGTCCACCTAAAGGTAATTCAGCTACTTGGAAAGCATAACGAGCAGGGAAAGGAGCTTTAAAATATTTGGCATATATTTCATTAACAATTTTAAACTGAGCTAAGTCTTTTAGAAATACTTCAGCTTTAACAACGTGCTCAAAACCCATTTCTGCTTCGGCTAAAATAGCCTTTAGATTAGAAAAAACACGTTCAGCTTGGGCTTCAAAACCTTCTTCAAATTTACCTGTTTCAGGATTGATTCCTAACTGACCTGATACGAATAAAAAACCGTTTGCTATTACTGCTTGTGAGTATGGTCCGACTGCTGCCGGAGCTTTATCTGTTGCTATAACTTTCATTGAAAATCTCCTATATTTATTATTTTAATACATATTAATTTTAAGGGCTTAGATGTCAAATGAAAAGTTAGATTCAAGGTTAAGATAAGTGAGATTTGTTATGAATAAGCAAGAAGAATAGGTAGCGTTCTGTCAATATACAGAAAAATATTTTTCAAATTTAAGGCAAGTTTAATTCTAGCTAATCTGACTAAAGTCTTATTTATATTTTACTAGATAAGGATTAATTTAATCTTAGAGTTATTTAACTGATTACAGAAAAAAGAGTATTTATTTTTAATAGTAAAGTAATATTAGACAGTAGGTAAAGACTCTTTTTATGGCTGAAGTTAACAAGAAAAGTTAATTTTTAGTTAAGAAAATCTTGACAAGTAGAATTACAATAGCAATATTTACACTGTAATTTATAAAAACACTAAGAAGGAAGGAAAAATGAAACGCTTTTTAGCACTTTTACTTGTCGTATTTTCTATTTCTCTAGTCGCACAAAACTTACAAGTTCATTATGATTTCGGAGCTACTTCTGATGATCAAGAAGCTGGTTACCGTGAACACTTTACCACAACTGTCGAAATGTTTAAATTTGACCAATGGGGTTCCACATATGCTTTTATCGATTTTGATTATAAAGATCAAATTGAAAGAAACAGTGCTTCTGGAGCTTATTGGGAAATTACTAGAATGTTTAATATCCCTCAGGTTAAGGGACTTCAAGCTGGTATTCAGTACAATGATGGATTAGGTGTTGGTAGTAGTTTTGGCAACGTCTGGTTAGCAGGTGTTCAATACCCAATCGATCTCAAAGTAGTAACTCTCTATACCAGTGCTTGGTTAAGAGATGCTGAAAATCAAGATCCTAATTTCCAAGTTACTTTAGTTTGGGAAAAGAAGTTCTTACAAGATCAAATAGTCTTTGCTGGTTTCTTAGATTTCTGGGGACAAGACAATGCTGATTTTGATGAAGATGGCGAAGATTCTCAATTTGTTCTCTTAACTGAACCTCAAATTTGGTGGGACTTACCTTGGCTTGATCCACTTTCAATTGGAACAGAAGTTGAACTCAGTCAAAACTTCATTTTTGGTGCTAATGATGATTTCATGGTTTGCCCTACACTTGGCGTAAAGTGGGATTTCTAAACTAGTTAATTTTTCGAGCGGACTTTAGTTCGCTCATTTTTTTATTAAAATTTATTAAAGAGAGGATAAAATGAAAAGATTAATCTTAGGATTATTGGTTATTAGTTTGATTCTAGTAGCTGGTTGCGGTGGAGAAAAAGCCAAAGATGATTCCAAATTAAAAGTTGGCTTTGTCTATATTGGCCCAGTTGGTGATGCTGGTTGGACATATGCTCACAACGAAGGTAGATTAGCAGTTGATAAAATGGATATTGTGAAAAAAACTATCTTTGCTGAAAATGTTAAAGAAAATGCTGAATCTGAAAGAACTATCAGACAGATGGCAGACCAAGGTTGTGATTTAATTTTTACAACTTCATTTGGTTTTATGGATTATACACTTAATGTTGCTCAAGCATATCCAGACAAAACTTTCATGCATTGCTCTGGTTATAAAACAGCTGATAATATGTCTGCTTATTTCGGTAAAATGTATCAAGCAAGGTATCTTGCAGGTATTGCTGCTGGTAAAATGACCGAAAAGAACCTTATTGGTTATGTTGCTCCTTTCCCTATTCCTGAATGTACTCGCTTAGCTAACGCTTTCTACCTTGGTGTAAAAAGTGTAAACCCAGATGCTAAAATGAAAATAGTTTTCGTTAATTCTTGGTATGATCCTGCTAAGGAAAAAGAATATACTCTTTCCTTAATTGACGCAGGTTGTGATTTAATAGCTCAACATGCAGACTCTGCAGCCCCACAACAAGCTGCTGAAGAAAGAGGTGTCTGGGCAATTGGTTATAATACTGATATGAGAGATTTTGCTCCAACTAAAAACTTAACATCAACTGTTTGGCATTGGGATGTTTTCTATACAGACGTTGTTGAAAAAGTTCATAACAAAACTTGGGAATCAGGAAACTACTGGTTAGGTATTGAAACTGGTATTGTTGGTTTAGCACCATTTAGTCCTGATGTTCCTCAAGATGTTGTTAAACTTGTTGAAGCCAAAAAACAAGAAATGATTGATGGTACTTTACATGTATTTGCTGGTCCTTTATCAGATAATAAAGGAGTTGAAAAAGTTCCTGAAGGTACATTAATGACTGACGAAGAACTTATTCAGTTTGATTGGTTTGTTGACGGAATTTATACAGAAACAATTAAGCAATAATTAATTATGATATAATTATAGAGGTGAGGAAAAGCAATAAAACGCTTTTCCTCATTTTTTATTTCACAAAAACAAGATCTTAAATTATTTAGGTATTATGATAATAAAATAACAAAGTAGAGGTATATTTTGCAGACCGATAATAATCTAATTGTTGAGATGAAAGCTATTACCAAAAGTTTTTTTGGCAATAAGGCCAACGATAATGTTAGTTTCTCACTCAAAAAAGGAGAAATTCATGCTCTTCTAGGAGAAAATGGTACAGGCAAAACAACACTAATGAACATATTGACTGGTGTTTATGAACCTGATTCTGGAGAGATAATCTATAAAGGCAAAAAATTAACCTATTCCTACCCAGGTCAAGCCCTTGAACTAGGCATAGGAATGGTTCATCAACGTTTCTCTTTAGTAGGAAGTTTAACTGTCTTAGAAAACATTATCTTAGGGAATCCTAAGAACAAAATTTATCTTAATACACCAAAGATAAAGCAAGAACTTGAAAAATATGCTGAGGAATATAAGTTTCAAGTTGATTTAGATGCTACTGTCGAAAAACTACCAATCGGCTTGATGCAAAAGGCTGAAATCCTCAAAATGTTGGTAAGAAATGTAGATGTTCTGATTGTTGATGAACCTACGACAGTTCTAACTAAACAGGAGACTGACAACTTATTAGTAAATCTTAAGAAAATAGCTGAATCAGGTAAATCTGTAGTTTTTATCTCCCATAAAATGAAGGTAGTAAGAAGAATTGCAGATAGAATAACTGTTCTAAGAAAAGGTAAACTTATTGGCACAGTATTACCTGATGAAGTTACTCCAGAACAATTATCAATGATGATGGTAGGTAAGCAGAGTGGGGAAGTATTGACAAGAAAAGAACTTCCCAAACAAGATAGAATCCTAGCGGTTGAAGGTCTGCATGTTCATTCTGATAAAGGCTTATTAGCTGTTGATTCATTATCATTTGAGATGAGTAAGGGTGAGATTCTTGGTATTGCAGGTGTATCAGGTAATGGACAAACTGAGCTTTCTGAAGCAATAGTTGGCATGCGAGAAATGCGGGATGGTAAAATCTGGTTCAAAGATAAAGTAATCAATAAACTCAGCGTTAAAGAAAAAATAGGCATGGGCATTAGTTATATTCCTTCAGATAGAATTCATGTAGGAGTTGCAGGTCAAAGACCTACTTGGGAAAATATCTGTATGAAGGTTTACCGCTACAAAAAATATAGTAATTTATTAGGTTTAAACAGAAAAATGATGAAGAATTATGCCGAAGATATAGTAAAAAAATATGATATAATTCAACCTGGTATAGAGTTTCCTTCACTTCTTTTATCTGGGGGGAATTTGCAGAAGGTGATTATTGGGAGAGAGATTGAAGCCGAAAGTGATCTTTATATCTGTGAATACCCAACAAGAGGCTTGGACGTAGGAGCTACAGAGTTTGTCAGAAATACAATTCTAGAACTGAGGAATCAGGGCAAAGCTGTCATTTTGATATCAGGTGATTTAGATGAGATATTTATGTTAGCAGATCGTATTGCCGTAATGCATTCAGGTAACTTTGTTTCTGTATTCCCTAATGGTAAATATGATGTTACCCAAATTGGATTAATGATGAGTGGTACTTTAGAACATGAATTAGAAGTAAACAAAGGAGGTCTTGATGTATAAAGTTGTCCTAGAACAAAAAGAGAGAGTTTCACAGAATAAAGAACTATTATTCAATATTATAGCTATTTTTGTAGCTCTAATTCTCTCAGGCATCATTCTAGCTTTTTACGGTTTTAATCCCTTTACATCATTTGCAGGAATGTTTAAAAGCACCTTTGGTAGTATGTTTGGCTTTAGTGAGACTATTGTAAAAACTATTCCTTTAATTTTTACCGGACTGTCTGTTGCTATGGCCTTAAACAGTAAAGTTTGGAATGTGGGAGCTGAAGGACAATTATATATTGGTGCCTTATTTGCAGCTATTTTTGCTATCTATTTTCCTACTTTACCTAAAATATTTCAGATTCCTATGATATTACTTGTAAGTATGATTGGTGGAGCTTTATGGGCATTCTTCCCAGCTATTCTTAAAATGAAATTTAAAATGAATGAGGTGATTTCAACTCTCTTACTTAATTATGTTGCTATCAGTATTTTAGATTATTTTGTTTATGGCCCAATGAAAAGAAAAGATAATTTTCCTTTTTCAGAAGATATTCCGCCTGAAGCAGTTTTTAATAAAATAGGTTTTCAAAATGTTCATATAGGAATCTTCTTTGCTTTAATTCTGGTTTTGATAATTTACTATGTATTAAAATATACTAAGTTTGGTTATGAATTAAGAATTATTGGCTCAAGTATCAAGGCAGCTCATTATGCAGGAGTTAACTATGAGAAGATGATGCTTTTTGTATTCTTGCTTAGTGGTGCTTTTGCAGGACTTGCTGGTGCAAATCAATTATGTGGAATTGAATATAAATTACACTCCCATATCTCAGATGATTTAGGTTATACAGGTATTATTGTGGCCTGGTTAGCAAGATCAAATCCTTTTATGATTGTCGCCTTTGCCTTCTTTATGAGTTCTTTGATAATTGGTTCTGAAGCCCTACAATATGAAGGAGTTCCTGTTGCTATCGGTAAAGTTATGCAAAGTTTGATACTATTTTCCATTTTAGGAAGTGAATTGTTTAAAAATTACAGAGTTAAAATTAAAAGAGGTTAAGCATGACTTTTTACGAAATTATTATTACCCTGTTAGTTTCTGCCATAAAGAGTGGTACAATTGTTATTTTCGCCACTGTGGGTGAGATTTATACTGAACGCTCTGGAATCTTAAATTTAGGTGTGGAAGGTATGATGTTACTGGGAGCTTTTGCTGGATATGCAACAGCTGTTATGACACATAACATCTTTCTAGCCTTTCTGATAGCAGGTCTTGTTGGATCTTTAGTTGCGCTTATTCATGCTTTTATTACAATTACACTCAGAGCTAATCAAGTTGTATCTGGCTTAGCTCTTACCATGTTTGGTGGTGGTGTATCCTCATTCCTAGGTAAAGGATTTGTTAAAATGCCTCTTCCTGAAAGTGTTAAATTATGGACTCTTCCCATTAAGATACCCCTTTTAGGTGATATTCCTGTAATTGGACAAGTTTTGTTTAATCATAACATTTTCGTTTATATTTCCTATTTTATTCCTATAATTGCCTGGTTTGTCTTGAGTAAAACAAAATGGGGTTTGGCTATTAGATCAACTGGAGAAGAACCATTAGCTAGTGAAATTATGGGTATAAAAGTAATCCGTGTTAGATACCTATCTACCTTGTTAGGAGGCCTCCTCTGTGGTATTTCAGGCGCTTATCTGTCAATTGTCTATTCTTCCTTGTGGGGAGATGGAATGACGGCTGGTAGAGGTTGGATTACTATTGCTCTCGTTATATTCTCAAACTGGAGACCTATGTATGTCTTTTTGGGAGCTTATCTCTTTGGGGGAATGGAAGCTATTATCCCAAGATTACAGGCCTTTGGTGTTGAACTATCTCCACAACTCTTAAAGTCTGTACCTTATATCTTTACCATCCTCTTCTTGTTGATCATTCAGTTAAGAGGGACAAGATCTAATATGCCTAAGAACTTAGGAAATGCTTACTTTAGAGAGGGTAGAGATTAGTTACAAGTTTCTATAAACCCAAATAGTGCAGTAGACCTTTGTGAATAGCAGAATATTCTTCTGCAAAAGTAAGATCCATAATTTCTCCGAATATATAAATTATATGCGTCAAAATTCTGTAAGCTATTTTGCTAGAATAATCTGCACTCTTCACTAAAACTCGACTACACTATCTGGGATAAAAAAAAGCAGTAGATCTTAACAAAGATCTACTGCACCAATTGCGTTTAAATTTCAAAATTAATTGTGATGAAGTCTAAAAGTATGAGGCAATATTTCCTTCAGAGAAGTTTCAACTATCTTATCATCATTACCATAATAAATAGCAATATCTTGGCCAAATTCAGCTAATACTTGCCTACAAGCACCACAAGGTGGGAATATCTTATCTGAATCTACATAGATTGCTATCTCAACTATCTTGTTATCGCCATTGCTTACCATATTGAAAATAGCATTTCTTTCAGCACACATGGACAGTCCGTACGAAGCATTTTCTACATTGCATCCTTGATAAATATTTCCTGTATCTGTCAACAGAGCTGCCCCAACTCTAAAGTGAGAATAGGGAGCATAAGCCTTTTGAGCAACTTCTTTAGCAATTGCAAAAAGTTCTTTATTAACCATTATTTATCCTTTGTTAAGTTATGAAAGTAAAGCTATGATTATACCACCAGCTATGACTGAACCGATCTGGCCACCAACATTAGCAGAGACAGCAGGCATGAGTAAGAAGTTGTAAGGATCTTCTTTTAAACCCATTTTATGAATAACTCGGGCAGACATTGGGAAGGCTGAAATACCACAGGCACCTATCATAGGATTAACTTTATTCTTTGAAAATAGATTCATTATTTTAGCAAATATTACACCGCCAGCAGTATCAAAAACAAAGGCTAGTAAACCTAAACCAAGAATCATGATAGTTTCCCATTGTAAGAATTTATCACCAGTCATTGTTGAAGCTATAGCAATACCAAGAACTATAGTAACTAAGTGAGCTAAGGTGGTTTGGGCTGTTTCTGAGATAGATTTCAAGACACCACATTCTCTAATTAGATTACCAAACATTAAGAAGCCTATTAATGATACTGATTCTGGAGCAACTAAGCCAGCAGCAAAAGTAACCAGGATAGGAAAGAGAATTTTTACTACTCGAGGAATATCACTTGCTTGGTATTCCATTCTGATTAATCTTTCTTTTTTACTGGTAAGCAATCTAACAACTGGTGGCTGAATTAGAGGTACAAGAGCCATGTAAGAGTAAGCTGCTACAGATATAGGTCCAAGTAAATCTTTAGCAAAACGGTTAGCAACAAAAATAGAAGTTGGACCATCAGCAGCTCCAATAATTCCAATTGCAGCTGCATCTTTGATAGTAAAGCCAACAGCTGCAGCTAAGATGATAGTTACGAAAATACCAAATTGAGCTGCTCCACCGAAGAGTAACATTTTGGGGTTTTGTAAGAGGGGGGTGAAATCAATCATAGCGCCAATAGCTATAAAGAGGATAAGGGGGAAGAGCTCGTTAGCTATACCCATCTTAAAGAGGATTGAAAGAGCACCATGTTCTCCAATTGCACCTGAAAAAGGAATATTTGTGAGGATTGTTCCAAAACCTAAAGGGAGAAGGAGAGTTGGTTCATAATCTTTAGCAATCGCTAGATAAACTAGTAGGCCGCCAATTAGATACATCACCCATAATCTCCAATCATCTAAAGCTAAAACACCACGTAAGAATTCCATTATTTCTCCATTTATTATTATTTTTTTAAATATCTTAAGACAGTTTTTGGGAACTTATCAGTTGCCAAGATAAATGAATTATTATCATACTTAACAATGCCTTCCCAGTTATATGACACATCTCTAGCTTCTTTTTTTATGTAGATAGGGTCTCTACTGGTATCATATTTAATTTCATTATCATTGATTATTAGAGGAATAATTCTCTCAACTCCGTATTCAATGTTGTTGGTTTGGGGGAAAGAATTAGGGATATTATCTTCATCAGGATTATAATGACTAGCATCACCAGGCCAGAAATAATTAATAGCCCAGGCTCTACCTGTTTCATCAAAAGCAGTAATATCAGTAATTCTATATTCAATAGCTGCAAATTTAACATCCTCTACCTTAGTTAGGTCAGAAGATATCTTTTTTACAATAGCATTGTTATTTACATTAATGCCATTTGCTTCATAAATTAGGTAAATATCATTGTTGTAGGAGGAAATTGATTCATAGGAAGCATTAAAAACATTTGCAGGTAAATCAAGTATAATATGTTGGTCATTTAGAATTTCAAGTTTCTTATTATCTTGAGAAAGTTGGGCTTTTACTACAAGTCCTTTTTGAGTAGAAGAATTGAATTCTACTGATAAATAGAAGTAATTTCCATCATAGCAGATACCTTCGAAACCTTCATAACCAGGAAGTAATTTATATGTTTCATTATTTACTACTTGAATTTTACTTGCTTCTAAAATTGCTTTACCTTTTCTCTTTATTGCTTTAGATAACTGGTCTTTAGTTAGCATAAAAATAACATCTTCATCTATTTTAGAGCGGAAGTAGGAAGGGTATTGGGGTAGTAAGATAAGCTTATCTTGATACCAACAGAGGGATGAATACTCTGCATTCCTATCTGAAGCAAGTTCTGTTAGGTTAAAATCAAAATATAACTTTGAATAATCTTGATTGTCTCCTCCAGTGAAGAGGGAACAAGAAGTCAAGATTACTGAGAAAAGAGATATAATCAGTAATTTCTTCCACATATAATAATCCTTTTTTTCTTAATCTTCGATTTTCCAATCAAAGAAATATAATCCTGCTCTCAAGTAAAGCAAAAAGTTAATTAATAGCTTAGATCAGAATAATACTATTCTGCTTGGTTATTTTTTAGCATGAATTATCTGAGTTATTTTCTTAAGTATTTAACTTTTTGGTGTTCTCTTTTTACGTGGACTAGCCTTTTTAGTTTCTGTTTCACCTGTTTCTTCTTTATTCTCTTTTTTAGGTGTTCTTTTAGTCTTTTTTACGCTTTTATTCTCTTCAAGATTTTGGCTAGGTAGATCTTGTGTTTGTTCAACATCAATAGTTAAACTTTGCTCAGGATCAACATAGCTTACAGGTTCAATAATCTTTTTTTGTTTCATTTCGATTTTGATAACTGGCTCAACTCTATGGGTAACAATATAGAGTTCTTTACCTCTTGTTAAGGCAATTTTCTTCTCAATATCCAAAGCTTCTAAGGTTTTAGAATCAATTACTTCTTCAATCTTTCCTGTTTTTTTGTCAACAATCTGTATAAATGTTTGCTTTGCAGGCATAAATCCTACCTCCAATTGGTATTTTTCTGGGAATTTTTCTATTGTTTCGTAAACAAATTTGTTATACTTTCTTTTATTTCTTTTATAAAACTCAATAAAGGAATCACACTTTTCCATAGACCCACAGACAGAGCACAGAGATGGTGTTAAGAATCGGAATTTATTCTTAGGACATGTTGCATATTTTCTACGTCTGCGTGCCATTTACTTCTTAGCTTACTCCTTTTATGAGTCTTTTTACTTTTTTATTAAATCATTGATAATTAGTCAATAAATATCTTTATATAAGAAAAACTTCTCTAAGTATTATCATTAAGAGACTTAAGGATATTTTGGGCAGAGTTTTCTCCAATACCCTTAATTCGCATTAGGTCTTCAATGGATGAATTTTTAATCACATCTACAGAACCGAATTCTTTTAGCAAGGCAAATTTAAGTTTTTCTGAGATACCTTTAATAGAATCAAGTTTACTAACTAAGGTTCTTGATGATCTTCTTTTTCTATGGAAGGTGATAGCAAACCTATGGGATTCATCTCGAATATGAGTAAGCAACTTAAGGGCTGAAGATGTTTTAGGAAGGATAATAGAGTTTTCATGTCCAGGAATATAGACTTCTTCAACTCGCTTAGCTAGGGATATAAGCATGATATTTAGGTCATTGAAATCTTGGAGAATAGCATTAGCTGCATTGAGCTGTCCTTTACCACCATCAATCACAATAAGGTCAGGAGTAAGTTCTTTATTTTCTCTGCAATTATTAAGGAATCTAGTAATAGTCTCAGCCATGGAAGCAAAGTCATCTTGCCCTTCAACAGTCTTGATAATGAAGTGTCTATAGTTTCTTTTCAGAGGTTTTCCATTGGCAAAATAAACTGCAGAGGAAACAGTATCTTCTCCTTGAATAGTTGAAATGTCCATGCAGACCATCTTTCTGGGAAGTCTATCAAGTTTTAGAATATCTTTTAATTCTTGCACAGAGAAGATAGTCCTATTTTTATTTCTAATTCCTTGCAGTTTCTTGTCTTCCACATACATAAAAGCATTTTTTCTAGCAAGAACTACCAAGTTATTTTTTTCCCCTTTTTGAGGAACTTTTATTTTATTTTTTAGCCATTCATTTAAGCTATCAATATCTTCAGGTTCAGTAGAAACAATAATATCATCTGGTAGATCTTCTTTTTGGGAATAGTAATCAGTAATAAAATAAGAGAGCAAGGCACCTTCGCTTTCATCTTCTACATTTTTTAGGGGGTAGAGTTCTTTATTATTAACCCTACCTTCAACCATTTTTAGAACAACAACTGCAGCTATAGATTCTTCTCTATAGGCAGCAATAATATCACGATTTTTTAAATCAGAGAAAAACATATTTTGCTTTTCAGAAAACTTTTCTAGAGCTTTAATCTTATCTCGTATTTCTCCAGCTAGTTCAAACTTAAGTTCTTCAGCAGCTGTTTGCATTTCTTCTTTAAGAGTATTCATGAGAGAATAGTGTTTACCTTGCAAGAAATCTTTTACATTTTTTACTAGTTTCATATAATCAGAGTGAGATATCTTACCAATACAGGGTGCTAGGCATTTCTTCAGTTGATAGTTGATACAAGCTTTGTCATAGAGAATCTCATCTTTAGGGATTTTTCTGTTACAGTTACGGAGGGGAAAAATCCATTCTAGGAGGGAAAGAATTCTTCTAATATCAGGAAAGCGGGAATAGGGTCCGTAGTAAGTAGAACCATCTTTAACAAGAGTTCTAGTTTTCTCTATCTTTGGGAAAGGATCATTTGTTATCTTGATGAAAGGGTAGCGTTTATCATCCTTTAGCATTACATTATAACGAGGAGAGAACTTCCTAATCATAGTTGCTTCGAGAATTAGAGCATTACTTTCACTAGAAACTACAATATAATCTAAATCATAAATATGTCTTTGAAGTTGTTTAGTCTTTCTATCTTTATGATCTTGTAGATAAGACCTAACTCTATTCTTAAGATTCTTGGCTTTACCAACGTAGATAACCTCATTGTCTTTATCTTTCCAGAGATATACTCCTGGATTATCAGGTAGTAATTCTAGTTTTCTTTCAAGGTGAGAATTAATTTTAATCATCTTGTTTCTTTTTAAAGATAGAGAGAGAGATAAAGACAGTAGTACCTTCGTGTTCTTTACTTTGAACCCAGATTCTACCCTTATTAAGATCAACTATTCTTTTACAAGTTGAAAGACCAAGACCTAAACCAGCTGATCTATATTCAATAGTTCCTGATTTATGAGAATATATATCATTAATTTCATAAAACTTCTTAAAAATATTTTCTAACTCTTTTTCTGGTATGCCGATACCATTATCTTTAACATAAATAACAAGTGCTTCTTGATTATTAATCTTTTCATTTTGGAAGGTTGAACGCCTTACTCCTATACTAATCTCACCAAAATCATTAGTGAATCTAATTGCATTTAAAATTACCTGATTTAGCATGATTGATAGGGATTCCCAGTCACCGTAAACATTTGGAATATTATCTTCAATATCTGTTTTGATAGTTAGTTTTCTTTTTTCGGCTAGGTTTTGTGTATCGTGAACACAAAGATTTACTAGCTCAGTAATGTCAATTTCTCCAAGACGTAACTCACTAGTGATAGAGAATTTATTGAATGTTATGATATCATTTGTAGTATTAATCAGTTTAGATACACTAGATTCTACATTCTTAAGTAATTCTTCTCTTTTGGTAGGATTCTCTGTCAGATTATTCTTAAGTTTTCTGACATAGGTAGATAATTTAGTTAGAGGTGTGTTAAGTTCATGAGAAACAATATTAATGAAATCATCCTTTAAAGAATCAAGTTTTACTAGTTCAATATTCTTTTTAAAGAGGTTATAGTAACTTACGGCATTTTTAATGCTAGTATTAACTTGTAGGAGGAAGAGTTTAAGTATCTCTTTATTAACATAAAGTTGGTTTTGAATATCAAGATAGTTATCGAAATAAATAATACCATATATTTTGTTATCAATGATTACTGGTGCACAATAATAGGAGAGAAGTAAGAAGTTATCTCTTTTTCTAGATCTTCTAAAAGAATCTTCACTAACATTATTGGAATAGAGAGGTTTTTTCAGTTGTTGGACTTTGAGAAGGGCATTATTATCTAAGGAAGTATATTGCTTAACAATATTATTCTCATTATCTAATGCAATGGTAAACTTATAATTACCTGAGTCTTCAATTTGAATAAAGAAACCTCTGGAAGCATTTAGGAAGTTTATTCCTTCAGCAACCACCTCATATTCAAGTCTGTCTAAACTTGTAGTACCTATTAACTTATTGGTAACAGTCATTAAACGGGACATGAGAGTCATCTTTTTGTGGTTTTCAATAAAGTCAATAACTCGCAATAGAATAGTGGTAGCTTGTAAGCTGATAGAGTTGAGAATTAATATTTCATTATTGGTATAAGCAACATCACCATCATCTTGAACAAGAATAAAACCAACCCTATTTTTTGCTATCTGTAGAGGGATAATTGCCACATGATTATCTTTAATTTTTTTAGTAACTACAGTGTTCTTAGTGAAAGACCGCTTAATCAAACTAGTATATTCTTTAGATTGAATCAGTTCAAAATCAAAATTCTCAGAACTAAACTCTTCATAGTTCATATTATCTTGATTATAGATAGCAATGGTAAATGAAGTAGGTGAAACAAGAGTATCTAGCAATTTTGCAAAGAAGAAGATAATTCTATTCATATCTTTAATTTGCAAGAGTTCAGCTATCTTTTTATTTAAGGTTTGTTTAGTAAGACTCTTTCTAGGAGCTATTTTCTCAAAGACAAAGCTAGATATTTTTCTGCTATAATAGTGTTTTTTAGCTAGGAATTCTCTATACATTTTGGGGTTAGAAAAATCAACTAAGTATTGGATTTTCTTCTTATATTTATAGATGTAAGGAGAGTTCATATCAACAGCTTCAAATTGATTTAAGACTTGTATGATAAGACCTAATGTTTTTATCTCAATCAGAAGATAACGTTTCTCATCACAAAGGTTAGCAAGATCAATCAAGTCTCTAAGTACTTGTCTTAAATGAATATTTGGGTTAAGTAAGTCTATCTTACACTTGTGTAATCTAAGGACCGATTCCCAGTATTGATAATTATATTTTTTACATAGATTAAAGACTTCTTCATAAATTGCTTCTGCTTCTTCAGTCTTATTAAGGTAAAGTAAACATTCAATTTCTCGTATTCTAAAGATAGTATAAGCATACTTATTCCGTGAAGTTTGAGCATATTCCTTAGCAAATTCAATATTTCTATAAGCTACTTCATAATTATTCTTGGTCATAGCTAAGAGATTCAGAGCATTGTAATAGAATTCTTCTTCTTTAAGTTTACTATAACTAATATGAGAATTTTTGTTAATCAATTCTTCAATTGCTTCAGAGGCTGAAATCTCGTAGAGGAAATAGAAGTAGGTCTTAACTGAGGGGTTGAGATCATAGAATTTATTCTCTTTGAGTTCTGGATTTTTCTCGTAAATGAAGTCAGTATATTCTTTGTATGTAGAAGTTTTACTCATAGCTAGAGCCAAGTTTCGGTTGATACTAGGATCACTTTTGATACCTTCGACTTTATCAGAAATTTCTTTAGCTCTTTCAAGATAGACTTTTGCACTAGCAAAATCACCAAATTTTAGTTTAGCTTCTGCAATATTTATATAGGTTAAAACTGCTGTTGAAGAATTATAGTTTCTCTCTAATAATTCCTCAGATTTTAAGAAGAGATCAAAGGCTTTATTGGTGAGACCCTGTTTAAGATAAAGGTCGCCTAAATTATTATATATTAGAACTAATTGTTTTTCAATATTAAATTTTTCGAAAAGAGATATGCTCTTAGTAAAGTAACTCTGGGCCTCATCTAATCTTTTTATGGAAGAGTAATAAGTAGCTAAGTTATTATAAATGATAGCAATAATAATCATCATATCATTTTCAGGTGTAGCAGGGAATTTCTCTATCAAAGCTTCTTCAATTGTGATAGCATCCATTATTTTACCATTCTTAAAGAAGAGAACAGAACGTCTATCTTGGAAGAGAAGGTAGTATTTAAGGTCTATAGATGAATAGTCAATTTCCTCAAGTAATTCTTTAACCTCAGGCATTTTGCCTAATCTTTGAAAAATCTTAGTAGCTAAAAGTCTTAGTTCCAGAGAATGCTTGGCTGTTCTTATAAGGGATTCTGCAAGGGGGAAGAGGTTAACTGCATTCTCAAATTGCTCAAAAAGATAATATAGCTTGATTAAAATGAGATATTTTTCAAAGATAGGAGGATAACTATCCATAATTCTAATTAATTGTTCGGCTTTGCTAGCAGAGACGACTATATCTAATTTCTCACTAATTAAAGAGGCATCTTTGATTAGATTCTTATCAACATGAGGAATAGAGTCAATCACATTTATTTTAAGCACATTTATCAGGTTTTCAAAAGCTGCTTCTTGATTATGTTGTTGGTCATTAAGCTTATATAGTCTTAAATTGTACTTTCTAATAGCATCATAATCTTTAGCAATCTTAGCATTTTCAATAATACCTTGGCAGATTTCCATATCATTTATTTCAATATTATGGAAGTAGGATATTAGCTGTTCAGAATACTTAATCAAATTATCTTTAGAACATTCCCTTATCAGTCTTTTCTGAGCTTCTGGGAAGGTAAAATGATAGTATTCACCCAATTTAATCAAAATCTCATTATTAAGGGCATCTGTAATGAAGTGATAGAGCTGAAGATCGTTTATTTTGAAAAAATACTTGATCAGACTCTTGCTAAGTGGTGTCTGTACAATTGCTAATTGCATCAAATATTTATAGCTATTTTCAGCTAAGTTGCTCATTCTCACATAAATTGAATCTAAGATTGATTTTGGCAGCGTTGCGTGGTCAATATTATAGGAGAAATCAAAGCCAGATTCACTCCATATCTTTCTTCTTTGAATTAAATCGATTAAGAATTCTTGCATGAAGTAGGGATTACCACATGTTCTTCTATGTAGTTTTTGAATCATGCTTTCCGGGACATCATTTTTAAGAAGTTTTAGAACGTACTTCTTAGATTCTTCATATTCCAGGAATGGAATTTTGATAATAACTGTTTCATTGAGTTTTTGAACCTGTCGATAATTATTGAAAGATAAGGCAATAATTATCTTTGATGTTGAGATAATGTCAGCACAGAAATTGATAAATTCAATACTGTTATCTTCTAAGAGTTCAGCATGTCTGATAATAAAGACTAATGGTCTTTCTTGAGATAAGTGTTGAAGATAACTTTTAAGAGAAGCAAAATCTTCCATCATATCATCTTTAGAGAAATTGGTAAGCTTAGCAGCATCTTCAGATTCATAGAGGTATTTCTTGAATTTAGCTGATATCTTATTTAAGTCATCTTCTAGAAGAACTGCAGCATTGTTCTTACTAACAGAGGTATGAAACTCTTTGGTTAAGGCATAGAAGGGGTCTTTGTGGTCATGACTACATTCGTAATCAAAAATATAGTATTTTCCAGTGAGAATATGGTATTTAAAAAGGGTTAGAATATCACCTTTGCCTAAGCCTTTACCACCAACTAAAGAAATTAGCTTTCCATTATTATTCTCTACTGCCTCCAGATAGCGAGTAAGATTTTTACTGATATCTTCATTTACATAGTAACTATTGAATTTTAGGAAGTTTACAGTGGACCATTGGTAAGAAAAGGAGTATTTTTTTAGTTGATTTTTATTAATAAAATCTATTATCTCTGGAACACTTCTAAATCTATTTTCTGGATTCTTCTCTAAAAGCCTAATGATAAGTTTTTCTAAATCTTCAGGTATATCACTGTTTACCTGTCTAGGTAGTTTGGGAAGTACATAATCTTTATTACCCTGAATAAAGGCCATTATCTGCTTAATCGAGAAGGGGAAAGCACCAGTTGTTAAGCGGTAAAGGGTTACTCCTAAGGCATAAAAGTCACTTTCTGGTGTAGGTTCATTTCCTAGGTAAACTTCAGGAGCTATGAAAGGTAGTGAACCAGTAATTTTCTGAGGATCTCCATCTAAATCAATCTTAAAGAAACCATAATCCATGACTTTTATCTGGGGGCCAGACCCAGTAAATCTAAAAAGAACATTATGAGGTTTTATATCTTTATGAATCATCCCATGAGTATGTAGTGCGTGTAAAGCATAACAGATTTGAGTAACAATATTGTAAAGTTCTGAAATGTTATCTCTATTAACTGGAAACCTGTTTAAAGGGTGGCCATCATAGTATTCGCTTAAGGCATAGACATTCTTTCCTATGTTGCCAAAATCAACAATATTAATGAGGTTGGGATGGTTAATTTGGGTTAAATGATGCATGTTATTAGCAGGTAGTTTTTTATAAAACTCTTTTGCATCGAGATGATTAAAGTATTTTAAAGCATATATCTTATCAGTTCTTAAATCTTTTACTTTATAAACTGTTGCCCATAATCCGGAACCTAATTCTTCAATAACTTCATATCTAGAATCTAAAATCATGATTATCCCCTCTCAAGTCATTTTTAGACATTTACACCTTTTTTACCCCAGTTATAATAGCCATATCTTAGAGCTAGTCTCAAAGGTCTTCTCTATTTGTTGAATCCAAGCATATTAACTAGGTTTTAATATTATATTAAGTAATTGATTTATGTCAAGAGAAGATTAAAAAATCTGTGTCTTACTGAAAATGAGACTTGTCAAGTATTAACCCAAATAATGCATTAGACATTGGTGAATTTACTTGTAGCATCCTTATTCCTTCCTTTACACTCTTTCGATGAAAGTCCGCCTTTCATCGAAAGAGTGTAAAGGATGGAATAAGAAAGGAATAAGAAAGATCATGGTTTTCAATCCCTAATAGTGCTTTCCCTAAATCCTAATACTTAAGTAGATTTTATTAAGAATCAAAAAGAAAAAGTCCCATTAATAGGACTTTTTCTTAACTATAAATACTAAAGATTTTATTTCATGAGTAGCATTTTATGAATAGCTTCTTCTTTATCTGTTTTTAACCTTAGATAATAGACACCAGAAGGCATGTCTTTTTTATTATCATCTTTTCCATTCCAGACAAGATTATGGTTTCCTCTAGCATAATATCCAGATTCTAAATTAGAAATTTTCTGACCTTTTAAATTAAATATTTCACTAGTAAGATAAGTTCTTTCATTTATATTGAAGGATATAGTTGTTTGGGGATTGAAAGGGTTAGGATAGTTTCTAACTGAGAAGTTTGGACTTACTACTTGGTTGCTTTCGTTTGAGACTTGTTCAATTGTGGAAGTAACGAAGTCGATATCATTATCAGAAACTCTCACAAGAATCTCTTCCCATTCTCCCATTATTAGTTGGGAAGCTTGCTCACTAATAAATACAACTTCTTGGGAAAAATCATGTGATTGAGGGTAGAAAGAGAGACTATCAGTGCCGTCAATTACTGCTTGGCTTGTAAGAGGGAAGTTGCCATTTGAATCAAAATAACTAAAAGAAAGCAATCCAGTAATTGGATCAGGAGAAATAGACGAAATCTCAGGTAGGATATTTTCGTTCTCTTCTAAAGTTAACTCATCAAGGAAAACTACAGCTGGGTAAGTGTAATCGGTTTCTTGCATACCGCCAGCTAGAGTAATCATGCCAGTTCCTGCTACAGTGCTAAACATTGCTTGGTCAGGATCAAACCAACTATTAAAATCCTCATCAGCATAGAGGTCAGACCAATCACAAGAAAGAATGAGTAAGTTATTATCTTGGTCAATTACAGTTTCGATATCACCAATAAGTTGGATATCTGTCATTTCCATTCCTGTAATTTTGTAGAGTCCTGGCTGTATAATACCAGCTTGATTTACAGTGTAGAGGAGACCAAAAGGTGCTAAAGCAATATCATTAGGAATTATCAGAGATATGTAAGAGTAGAAAGGACCCCAAATAGCTTCACTAACAGGGAAACCTCCACCGTTATTCTCGATAGCGAAATAGAGCTTTTCTTCATCATAAGTAAAATGTGTAGAGATAATATCTAGAAAAGATTCATCAACAGAAGCATCTTCAGAAGAATCATTCAGTAACCAGTTTAAATCATTGCTTGAAGGCTGCTCTTGACCAGTCCAAGGAATTGGTTGAATTGCAACACCTGCATCTAATTCAGAAACAACATCATTATAGGCCCTAATGCCAATATGACGAGGAGTTTGATCAGGGGCAGGTAAGATAGCCTGATAGCTAGCTAATGTATTGTCTATGTGGCTAAAATCAACATATTGCCATTGGCCACTATCTTGATAATAAAAAGAAAGATCATAAAAGGAAACAAGTTCTCCTCTAGTTACAATCTGATTGTCTTGATTAATAGCAGAAAATCTCAAGTTATTAATAAGGGGTGAGGCAGCTAGATTTACTATGATGAGTAAAATTACAAAGCTAAGAGCGGTTTTTTTCATATATTCTCCTAATTCCAAAATTTATAAGTTATTGTTAAGGCATGACTTTGATTACTAAGAACCACAGGAGCCATATCTTGATAAGTTGGGAAATTAATTTTATACCAGCTGAGTGAAAAGCGATAGTCAAGTCCTAAAGGTAAACCTAAAGACTCTAAATCACTAGAAAAGCCATAGAGTAAACTATAGTCAAATTCATCTAAATCTTTTATCTTGTATGAATCTTCTAAAGGGATGTAAGTTATAGATTCACCATTAGTCATTTTTACTTGTCCTTTAAGGTCATAGTGAGCACTTAAAAGGTAAGAGAAGGAGAAACCAACTTGACTGTAAATATTGATTCTTCCTAAATTTATAAGTTTGTATTTAATTAAAAAAGGAACTTCTAAGTAATCTAAATCATATTGAAGATTAAAATTAACTGGCTGTTCTTTAACAGTAATCCTTTGTTTAGAACCTTTTTGAGAGTAAAGTACTTCTTGAACTAGATGAAGATTATCAGTTATTATATGCTCAGAATAGAGACCTGTTCTCAAAACCGGATATGTTTTAATATCAATGTTATAGTCTGCTGCTTGATCTTTAGATCCATAAGCTTGGGCAAGACCACCACCAAAAATAAAACCAAAATCTGTAGCTGAAAGACAAATATTAATTAATAAGAAAGCAATAATTAGTAATTTATTCACCCAGTTAACCTCTTGAAGTGCAAAAAATAATGGTTGGAAAATAACTTTCCAACCATTTAAATTTATTAAAGGAAATTCTTAATTTTATTGGCAAGAACACTCTTAGAAACAACACCAACAGTTTGATCTACTTCTTTACCATCTTTGAAAATTAGAATAGTAGGAATACTCATAATATTGAACTTAGCGGTTAACTCAGGATAATCATCTACATTTAATTTATATACTTTCACTTCAGGCATTTCTTTAGCTATATCTTCTACAACAGGTGTCATAAGCCTACAAGGACCACACCAAATAGCCCAGAAGTCTACTATACTTACACCCTCTTTGACTGAATCTGCGAAATTTTCATTAGTAAGAGATATTAAAGACATAAATCCTCCAGATCGATTTTATGATATTATAGTAGCTTTTTAGCTGATAACAAGAAAAAAATATAAAAAAAGTAAATACTTGCTTTTAGATTAACATCTTTCTTATTGGTTTTGAAATAAAGGTTATAAATAATGTCAGCATAATCATAATTGAAGACAAGGCATTGATCGTAGTGACTGAACCTCTTCTTATAGCACTCTCAACATAGACAGGCAGGGTAGAAAAACCTCTACCAGTTGAGAAGAAGGTAATAATGAAATCGTCTAAGGAAAGAGTAAAAGCCAAGAGGCCAGCAGCAAGTATCCCTGGCAATATTATCGGAAATTTTACCTTCCAAAAGAACTGACTCTTGTTAGCTCCTAAATCCATAGCAGCTTCTTGTAAAGAGTTGTCAAATCCCTGCAGTCTTGATTGAATTACAATAATTGTGTAAGAAACACAAAAGGTTATATGGGCAATTATAACAGTTAATTTTCCCATAGGGAAACGTAAGAAACTAAACAACATAGCAATAGAAACACCCATGAGAATATCTGGCATTACTAAGGGTAAGAAGATAATTCCCTGTAAGAATTTCTTGGCTTTAAAGTATTTGTTTTCTAAACCTAAAGCTGTTACCAAGCCTATTGCTGTAGATATGATTGTAGAAATACCTGCTACAGAAAGTGAATTCCAGAAGGCACTTTTTAGATTCTCATTTTCCCAGAGTAGTTGGTAATACTTAAATGTGAATCCATTCCAACCTGCAATAATCTTAGAATCATTAAAACTATAGATAATTAATATTAGAATTGGTACATAAAGAAATAATAAGACCAAAGTAAATATTAAAATGTTAGCAGACTGAAAGAAAAGTTTTAGATTTGATTTATAGTTCATCCACTCCTCCTAGATGATTGCTTGTAGTAATTATAACCAGTTAGCAAGAGAAAGGCTACAAGTATTAGTAAGAGAAATGATAGGGCTGAGGCAAGAGGCCAGTTTCTGGGAATAGATTTAACCTTGAAGGTTATTAACTGTCCAATGAAAGCAGAGCTTTGATGGCCTACTAACTGGGGAATGATATAGGTCCCTAAGGCAGGTATGAATACTAGAATAGATCCTGCAAAAATACCTTCTAAAGCAAGGGGAAGGGTTATTTTAAAGAAAGACTGGATTTCATTTGCTCCTAAATCCATGGAAGCTTCTAGGAGATTATAGTTAAATTTTTCTAGGACAGAATAGATGGGCAGAATCATATATGGTAGATATACATAAACCATTACAAGTAGTACTGCTCCATTAGTTCTTAGTAACATTAATGGTTGATCAATTATTCCTAGACTAATTAAAAGGTTGTTGAGTAATCCTTGTGATGATAAGAATATTTTCCAAGAAAAGATTCTAATGATAAAGTTAGTCCAGAATGGAATGATGATCAAAATGAGTAAGAGATTCTGCATTTTCTTTGATGATTTTGCTATTATATAGGCTACAGGAAAACCAATTAGAATGGTGATTAAAGTAGTAGCTAGCGACATTACTAATGAATGGGTAATAGAATCTATATAGGAGGGAGAGAAGGCCTCCTTCCATGAATCTAGAGAAAAGATAAATTTAATATCATAAACTCCAGGAGTTAAGACACTATAAAATATTACTATTACGTAAGGAATTAGAAAGAATAGGGTAATCCACAACAAAAAAGGACTTGTTAATATCCAAGAATTTTTGTTTTCTTTCTTAATTTTTGCTAGTTCATTTTTAGTAAGCATATCCATCTATTTTCTTCTCAAATTCTTAACTATATTTTCTGAGTTAATCCCACTATCATCAGTTTCATATATGATATGAGTATCAGTATCATGCCAATAAAGATATACTTTTTCCTCCCAATCCAAAGATAACTCGTCAACATAGACTTTTTTGTGCTGCTGAAAAACTCTGAAGAAATAGTTGCCAACCTTAACAATATACTGGGTATGGGTG
The DNA here is from genome assembly GCA_963663475.2 of Cloacimonadales bacterium (SeqCode). GTDB lineage: Bacteria > Cloacimonadota > Cloacimonadia > Cloacimonadales > JAFGVF01 > JAEKNW01. The sequence continues at coordinate 1,857,337 of CAXXJV010000001.1, forward strand.
CCAGCATAAAGAATATCTTCAATAACACCTTGCAGAATATTGAAATCATCTTTTCTTTTAGGTGGCTTTCGAGAAATTGCTATTTTTTCTGGTCTGAGAGAAAGGGTAACAGCATCTTCAATTAAAGGCCTACGGTGATAGGTTGTATCTAATTCAATTTGATGTTGCGAATCTGTTTGACAGACAATACTAGCGTATTCATCATTGACTTCAACAACTCTTCCTTCAATGAGATTAGTATCACCAATGAAGTAGGCTGAGAAGATAGTCTCAGGCCTTTCATATACATCATCAGGTGAACCTACTTGGGCAAATTTACCCTTATTCATTATGGCAAGTCTATCTGCAATATTCAAGGCTTCACTTTGATCATGGGTAACATAGAGAAAGGTAATTCCTACCGCATCATGAATATTCATTAATTCTATTAACATATGCTGTCTTAACTTTAAATCTAGAGCAGCTAAAGGTTCGTCAAGCAAAAGTACCTTGGGCTCATTAATTAAAGCTCGAGCAATAGCAATTCTTTGCTTCTGCCCTCCACTTAGTTGATTAGGAAATTTATTAACATGGTCTTCCATTTTAACTAGCTTTAACATCTGCCGAACCCTATCTTCAATTTCTGATTTATTTTTCCTTTTAATCTTTAAACCAAAAGCAATATTATGGAAAATATCCATATGGGGGAATAGGGAGTAATTTTGAAAAATAGTATTTACTGGTCTCTTATAGGGAGGAAGTTTAGATATATCTTTATCTCCAATATAAATGTTCCCATGGGTAGGAGTTTCAAAACCAGCAATCATTCTCAAAAGAGTAGTTTTACCACAACCACTAGGACCTAAGAAGGAGAAGAACTCTCCTTGCTTAATGTCCAAACTTAAAGAATCAACAGCTATAAAATTATCAAATTTCTTTGTAACATTTACTAATCTTAAATCTTCCAATAATCAATCCTTTATCTTTTTCTTCTTCTTAAGAAGATAGGTATAAAAACAGCCACTAAAATTAAGAGATAGATAATCTTGTTCATACCTGATTTTTCACTTCTTCTGTTTTCAGAGTTTAAGCAAATTCTCTCATAAAGAGATGAAATATTAGTAACATTTTCACCTAAATATTTTATTGGGAAACATCTATCAAGGTAAGAATCTGAAATATAGATAAGTTCATTAGATTTTGTCTCTTCATCTACAAAGTCATTATAAGCTGTTAAATTAGGACTGGCATATTCAACCCATTCAGCATTTCTAGCTGCAATTTCTGGTTCCATTAAAAAGTCTAAAAACTTATAAGCTAAATCTTTATTTTCAGCATTCTTAAGAAGAACAAAAGAATCAATCCAATAGGTTCCACCCTCTTCCATAAGGGCAAATTTAAGATGGTCAAATTCTCTTATAACTTGTAATGCATCACCATTGTAGGCTTGAGCAATCCAGACTTCTTCTTGTGGTATATCATTTTTGTAAGCATCAGAATGATATTGAGATATGTTCCTATCCCAAAGGATTAGTTTTTCTTCAGCACTCTTCAATGCTTGAGCTGAGTAATCATTAGCAGAATAACCAGAAGCAATTAGAGCTGCACCAACAACTTCTCTTGCATCATCTAACATCATTAATTTATTTTTGTATTTTTCATCCTGGAAAAGTGACCAGCTTGCTGAATTATCTTCACCTAATTCAAGATAGTTAGGGTTATAGAGTATGCCTGTTACACCCCAAAAATAAGGCATTGCATAATCTTCTGCATTATCAAAATAGGCTAGCTTGTCTAAAATTTTTGGATTTAAGTGTTCCCAGTTTGGTAATTTAGACTTATCTAATTTTTCCAGTAAATCCATTTCTAACATAATTTGGACATGGTCTCCTGAGGGACAGACTAAGTCATAAGATTTTGATGAAGATGCTACTTTTGTTAGCATGCTTTCATTTGAATCAAAATAATCTTCGATAACTTCACAGTTATTTATTGCTTCAAATTCTGAAACAAGCTCAGGATCAATGTACTCAGTCCAGTTAAAAACATAGAGTTTGGCTTCACTTGTATAAGCTAAGCTAAGCATTGAAAGTAAAATTAAAACAAGTATGACAATTTTTTTATTCATTTCTAGCTCCAAGAATTTAGTTTAACCCGAATAGTGCATTTGAACTTTGATGAAGAATGCTAGATTCTTTTAGCAAAAGAAGATTCTGCTATTCTCAAAGGTCTACTGCATTATTTGGCTTTAATTACTCCTAAAAAAACTTATAGCCATATTGTGTCAATAATTATGATTAGGCAAGGGAAAATTTAGTTTCTAATTAATTTTACTAAGGGATGTGATGTGTAGAGAGGTTAAGAAGCTATTATATTAAACCCGAATAGTGCAGTAGAAATAAAACAACAAAAGTTAATGTTTATCTTTTTATCAATAGGAGAAAACTACTCCACTATTAGCTAGAATCCAACTTTCCTTTTCACTTTCAACAGAGATTGCTTGCTTAGTTTTCTTTATTAAAGGATATTTAGTCTCTCCAGAGAAAAAGCTTACTGTATCAATTTCTTCTATACAAGCAGGATATTCAAAAATAATATTAAGTCCCTTTGTAGCTTCTGAGATAAAGATACTTAATTGGTGTGATTTTTTGGGGTAAAGAGTTTTTGTCTTAATACTGTAAGAACATCTTTGTCCAATAAATCTAGAATAGTCTTTATTTCTACAAGTAAATTCTAGCACATCAACTTTATTGCTCGCTGAAATATCAGCACTTATACCATTCACGGTTACTTCACTAATAAGGAAGGAATCTGAAGTTAACTCAAGTTGAGAAGCAAGTAACCATCTGTATTCTACTTTAGGGTTTTTGAAATAGTGATTTAAAGTTTCTTCATTTGAAGTACAAGCAATTAGGAAATTATCAGCATTAAGATTTTTTCTATAAGTTAATTCGGTTGTTACTAGATAGAAGTCTGGGTAAAGTGAGGATTCTGAGAACTTAACTTTATGCTTAAAATCAGTTTTATAAGAAATGTTCTTATCAGATTCTTTAATAAAATTATCAATAATTTCTGAAAATAAAACTTGTGATAACTCACTACTTTTTATTCTTGTAGAAAGTGCATTTTGAATAATGGAAGATAACTTGTGAGCTGAGAAATCAGGAGAGTAAAAGTCACGTCTTAAACGAGGTTCACTGGCAATTTCAATGTCTTTGTAATAGTAAAATCTCTTAGCTCTTTTACCAGTTTGAGTTGCAAGCTCATAGGGAGAACCTGCATATAAAGAGGATAAATCTTCTATTCTGAGTCTATTGTTACCAAAGAGGATAACTTCTTCTCCTAAGCTAGGATGATCAATATCAGTAACATCTACCATGATCATATCCATAGTAACTTTGCCAATTATAGGGATTATTTGTTCTCTGATTAATACTTTACCCTTGTTTTTCAGTAAGTAGTTGTAACCATCTGCATAACCTATGGGAAGGATTGCATAAGTTAGGTCTCTAGGAGCTTGATAAGCTAAGTTATAACCAATGAACTCATCTTTTTTAGCAGTTTTAATAAGACTTATTTTAGTAACAAACTTCATAACAGCTTTTAAAGAAATAAGGTCTTTTAAAAGTGGATGAGGGTAGATTCCAAAAGATAATATTCCAATTCTAACTAGATTCATTTTCTCAAACTTGTAATTTACAAGGGCACAGGAATTTGAAGCATGCAGGTAAGTTGGATTGATATTCTTTATCTTCTGTTTAATATTATCAAGAGTAGTTGAAAATAAAGAGTATTGTTGTAGGGTATAATCTGGATTACTTTCACTTTCAGCAAAATGAGTAAAAATACCGTCAATTATTATGTTAGAAAGTTGAGCTACTTGAGCAAAAAAAGATAAAGCTTGATCAGCTCTAACTCCTGACCTGTTCATGCCAGTATCAATATTTATGTGTACTTTTACTTTTTTATCATAAGCTTTAGCTATTTGATCCAATTTTTTCGCAAAGACTAGATCATTGACAGAAGGGACTAGTTCATTGATAACAATTTTTTCTATTTCAGAATCTAAGGAGGGGGAGAGGATTAAAATAGGTGCAGAAATATCTTGATACCTGATAAGTAAGGCTTCATCTAGATTAGCAACTCCTAGCATAGAAACGCCATTCTTTATTGCTTGTTTGGCTATTTGAAAAGCTCCATGTCCATAAGCATCAGCTTTTACAATTTGTAAAATCTCTTGTTTTGGTGTTAGAAAGCTCTTGAGTTGCTTAAGATTATCTTCATAGTTAGATAAATTAATCTCAATCCATGATCTTTCGTAATTAGTCCTCTTATCCATATCAGCAATAATCCCTTAAAAGTATGAAGCAGCTATTTCTGCCAGTTTAGACCTTTCACCTTTTTTGAGAGTGATATGGCCAACTAATGTTTCATTCTTCATTTTTTCAACAGCTAAAGATAGCCCATTTGATTCAGAATCAAGGTAGGGTATATCAATTTGATGAGGGTCACCTGTTAGTATAATCTTTGTATTTTCACCTGCCCTAGTAATGATTGTTTTCATTTCATGAGGAGTAAGATTTTGAGCTTCATCAATTACCATAAACTGGTTAGGTAGAGATCTACCTCTAATATAGGTTAGAGGTTCAAGCTCTATAAAGTTAAAATCTAAGTAATCATTGATGGAAGGGTGTTTTTTACCAAATACTTTTCCATTATCATTTTTATCATAGTCATTATGACCTTGAATAAGAATTTCCATATTATCATAGATTGGTTGCATCCAAGGAGTAAACTTATCATCTTTAGAACCTGGTAGGAAACCTAAATCTTTACCTAAGGGAGAAATAGGCCTGGAAACAACTAACCTATTGTAGGTATCATCTTCTACAACTTGATTTAAGCCTGAGGCAATGGCGATTAGTGTTTTACCAGTTCCTGCTATACCAGAAAGTGAAACAAGTCTAATTGAACTATCTAAAAGAAGGTCAAAGGCCATAATCTGCTCATCATTTCTAGCTTTAATTCCAAATATTTCCTGTCCAGTATAGTATTTCAGAGGGAAAAACTTATTTTCTTCATGATTATATCTTAAGATAATCTTGTTTTTAGCAGATTTAAGATTATCTACTAATTTTAGGAAATGATTGGGAGGGAAGTCTCCTAATTTATTAGAATAGTAGCCCTTTTCAATAACTTTCTCAATTTGTTTTTTGGTTACTTTTAAGCTTGTATAACCTGTATATATCTCTTCAAAATTAACTTTTTCAGGTTCATAGTTTTCTGTTTTTATGCCCAGGCAGTCAGCTTTTATTCTCACATTTGCATCTTTGGAAACAAGAGTGACTATTCTATCAGGATGAAGCTTCATGAAATAAGCAGCAGTACCGATAATTCTATTGTCATTGTTATCTAGAAGTTTAACTCCATCAATATTAAGGTCAGATGATAGGATTGTAACTTGGACAATACCACCTTTTTCAGTGAGAACTCCTTCTTTAAGTGAACCTTGTGTTCTTAGCTTATCTAAGGACCTACCAATAAGTCTAGCATTTCTACTTTTCTCATCAACACCTTTTTTAAACTGGTCAACTTCTTCAATAACAGTCATAGGGATAACAACTCTGTTGTCTGCAAAACTAAAGATTGCATTAGGATCATGAATCAGGACATTAGTATCTAAAACAAATATTTTCTCCACTCTCACCCCTTAAAAGAAAGATTTAAATAAATCATTTATATTATTAATTTTTGTGCAGTTTTTAACTAAATTCTTACTTACTTCTGCTTTATCAGAAATAACAATTCTCTCGAATCCTAGTCTAATAGATTCTTTTATTTTATCATTTATGCCTTTAGCAACTCTTACTTCTCCGTTTAATCCAACCTCGCCGATAAAGACATAGTTTTTGGGAATAGGAATATCTGTAAAACCAGAGAAAATAGCAGTTACTACAGCTAAATCCATTGAAGCATCTTTACTCTTAAAGCCACCAATAATATTGATAAAGACATCGTTTGAAGAAAGAGGAATTCCTGTATGTTTTTCAATTACAGCTAATATCATTGCTAACTTTTTTTGTTCATAACCAACTGATACTCGCTGGGCATTCCCGAAGGATGTTTTATTTATTAGGGCTTGAATTTCTATAAAGAAGTTTCTTGATCCTTCACTTACACAGGCTATAACATCACCAGAATGATTATCCTTTCTGCTTAAGAAAATCATTGAAGGGTTAATAACTTCACTTAATCCTTTAGTATTCATTTCAAATATTCCGATTTCATTAGTTGAACCAAATCTATTCTTACTGGTTCTTAATATTTTATAAAAGCCTTCTTTTTCACTCTCAAAATAAAGAACTGTATCAACCATATGTTCAATTGTTTTAGGGCCAGCAACCATACCATCTTTAGTAACATGACCTATAATAATAGTAGGAATATCTTCTTTTTTAGCTATCTTTGTTAAATAGTTACTACATTCTCTAAGTTGAGTTACACTTCCTAAATAATTGTCAATATCTGGTGAATAGATTGACTGAATGGAATCAATGACTAATAAGTCTGGATTATGCTTAGCAATTGCATCATCAATTTGTTGAATATCATTATTACAGAGTAAGAAGATATTTTCAGAAGTAATCTCTAATCTTAAGCTTCTAAGTTTTATTTGTTCTTTACTTTCTTCACCTGAAACATAGAGTATTCGCTTATTTTGTTTAGCAACTTTGGAAGCTACTTGGAGCATTAAAGTAGATTTTCCAGTACCAGGTTCTCCACCTAAGAGGATTACCATACCTGATACAAAACCACCCCCTAATACACAATCAAACTCACTAAAGCCACTTGTTAATCTAGACTCAGAAGAAACCTGTATTTCTTGCAGATTACTGACCTTATCAATCATATGATTTATTTTATTTCCAATACTTTTACTTTTTTTAGCTTTACCTAAAACCCTATTTACTTCTTTGAATGAGTTCCATTCTCCACATGCAGGACATTTTCCTGCCCAGCCGGCAGACTCATAACCACAGTTGCTACATACAAAACCACTAGCCATTGTTTTCTTGTTTCCTTTGCATAATTTCCTTGTTTGAGCTCATTAAGAGAGCAATATCTTTTGATTTCCTTGAAGATTCTAAGGCAATTTTAACAGTCATAGTTAGCGGTACAGCTAGCAACATTCCAGCAAAACCAAAGACCCAGCCCCAGAACAACAAGGAAATAAACACAACAATAGTTGATAGTCCTAAAGAATAACCCATAATTCTAGGCTCTAAGATATTTCCAATGAGAATATTAGTTACTAGATAACCTAAGGCTACTAATCCTGCATAAGCAGGGCCTAGTTGAACAAGGGCAATTACAATAGCAGGAAGAGAAGCAATTATCGAACCTATAGTTGGAATAAAGTTGAGTAAAAAGGCAATTAGTCCCCATAGGAGAGGAAAGTCTAAACCTAGAATTGAAACCCAAAGTGTAATAATAAAGCCTGTCGCGAGACTTATAAGGGTCTTGAATCCTATATATCTTCTTAAGCTGTGCATAAATTTATCAACTGATCTTTTAGTTTCTGGGTTAGCTTTAGAAAGGATATTTAGCTTATATCTAAAGCTACCTGTTTCTAAGAGCATAAAAATCATAGCAATGAGAATTAAAAAGATATTTTTAAAAATATTCTGAAGACTACCAAGGATAAAACGCGACCAGTTCATTAGGGTTGTTGGTGAAATATAACTGGCAATTTTTAAGGTAATATCACTAAGTGTAACTCCTGCTATTTCTGTAGAATCACCATAATCTTGCTCTGAATGGTCAATAAAAGTTTGATTATACCACTCTGTTAAGTTTTTCTCGTAAAGACCAGTTTTTTGGGTAAATTCATTTATGGAGTTTCCCACAACAGTTCCAATTAAGGCTATAATACCTATAACAGCAACAACAACAATAATCAGGGATAAAGCTTTAGGTAGTTTTTTTTTGATTAGCCATTCCATAGGATAAGCAACCACTGTTGCCAAAAATAGGGCTAGAATAAAGGGGACTAGGATAGTTTGTGCCTGTTGCATGCCATAAATTAACACAACTATAGCAATAACACTTATAAAACCCTTAATTCTTGATAGTTGATAAGAAATCTCGTTTCTCAAGTTGCCTCCGGACAAGTTTTTATTATTATTACAAACCCTAGTTTTTAGTCAAGAAAAACCTTAAAAAGACAGATCAAAAAAACTTAGATTATGCAGTGAGCACTAAAGGGAAGCTAAGACTAGAGGAGGGCATTTTGAACTATTTCAAGCAAAGCAGATTTTTTGTAGGGCTTACCTAGATAGTAGTTACAGCCTTCGGCTAGTATTCTATCTTTATCTCCAATCATAGTGTAACCTGTAACTGCTATAATTGGAGTTGTAATATTTTTGGAGTTTTGCTTTATAATTCTAGTGGCTGTCAGTCCATCAATTCCTTCTCCCAAATGAATATCCATAAGAATAACATCATATTTTTTCTTTTCTGCAAGTAGAACAGCAACTTCACCACAGTTAGCTAGGTCAGTATTATAGTATTCTTTTAAGATAGAGATAACTAATTTTTGATTGATAGTGTTATCTTCTACTATTAGGATTTTAGCTTTATCTTGGTTAGAAGAGAATGATTCGATTTCTTTTATTTTAGGTATATCTGTGAAGTCTGATAAATCAGCTTCTTTAAGAGGAAGTTTGATTGTGAAGGTAGAGCCAGCTAGAATTTGGCTTTCAACATTAATTTGGCCATTCATAAGATCAATTATTTTTTTAGCTATTGTTAAACCTAAACCTACGCCTTCATATGCTCTATTATAGCCTTCACTAGCCTGTCTAAATTCTGAGAAAATCAATTTGAGTGATTCGTTAGGAATACCAATACCAGTGTCTATAATTTGAATTTCAATGTTATTATCTTTACTTGAACAGAGGAGTTGAACACCGCCTTTTTGGGTAAATTTGAGGGCATTGTTGAGTAGGTGAGTGAGGGCTTGATTTATTAGATTATCATCTGCTTTAGCATATAGGTTAGGTTGTATTTCAGCGTAGAAAGTTAAATTTTTATCAGTGAAGAGGACTTGGAAAATATTGGCTAATTCATGTAAGATATTAGAGATATTGCAAGTTTTAAAGTTCTGTAATTTCTTACTATTAATAGTTTCAAGTTGTGTTAAGAGCATTATAGAATCGAGAACATTATTGAGTCTTATAGCAGATGAATGAATCATTCCAGCCATATTCCCGCTTTCGAAATCACTACTTTTTTGCTGAAGTATTTCTGAGAAACCAACTATACCGTTCAGAGGAGTTCTGAACTCATGACTAATATTTTTAAGGAGGTTAGATTTGAGTTTATCAGAATTTTGAGCTTTTTCTCTTTCACTTCTTAGGGCTTTTTCTAAATCGGCTCTGTTTTTAATATTAACTAAAATTTCAGCAAAAATAGAAAGAACAGTTTTTTCAGCTTCTGAGTACTTGTATTTTGATTTAACAGAATCAAGTCCAATAAATCCAATACAGGAACCATTGTTCATTAGTGGAATGGAAATAAGACTTTTAATACCTTGGGCACCCAGCATTTTTTGGACATTAGGATAGTCTGTCAAAAGGGCTAAGTCTTCAATAAAGATGCTTTTCCCTTGCTTGTGTTGTCCTGGCCAGTATTCCATTAATTCCAAGGGGACAGCTTGAAGGTTCTCAATTTGTGGGCTAATATCCTGGCCAACCCATTCATAGGTATTTATAGAAATCTGCTTTTCCCAATCATAGTCAAAGATATAGGCTCTGTCAGCATGGAAGAAGTTGGCTAATTTAGCTAAGGTATCATTAACCGCTATATCAATATCTTGAGTAGGAATATTGATAAAATCAACGGCAATAGAGCTAAGAAGTGTTTGCAGGAGGACTTGTCTTTCAAGTGCTTTCTCAGCCTTGTATTGTTTGGTAATATCTCTAATGTTTGCAATAATTCCAGAAGGTTTACCATTCTTATCACGTAAGAACTTAGAGTGAATAGAAGTTAGGACTATTTTTCTTTCTTTATCGAATAAAGCCAGGGTGTTAATATTACTTCTATTTTTGTTTGGACTGTCAATATCAATTTTAAGTTCTTCAGCAATAGCCTTTTTAATTTCTGTGACAGCTAAAGGTGTGTATCTATCTCCAACAGGGAGTTTTAGATATTCTTCAGGAGTAAAACCTGTTAATTTTTCTATAGAAGGGCTAACGTAAGTTATATTGAAATTGAAGTCAGCAGTAAAAACAACATCAGTCATATTATCAGTAATCCTTTGCAAATACTCTTCTCTTTCTTCATGTTCTCTGTATAAACTTTGGAGTTTTATTTTGGAGTGGGCTAAATCCGTGATGATTTGGAGAAAGTCACTATAGAATTTTGCAATAGACATTATTTCTTTTCTATTAAGTTTAGGAACTTTTTCTAAGGCGGTAAGATATTCTTCTTCATTATAGCCATAATCATGAGCTTGTTGGCGAAAAATGTCTTTATTGATTTCTTCATCTTCGAAGAAAAACTGTCCTATGAAGAGATTAGCAATGTGTTGATCAGCAACAATAATAGGAGTTACTAAATCATTCATATTGTTAAGACATCTATAGGTTCTGCTTTCACCCTTTTGCAAGCCTGTGGTTAAAATACGGTCACTTTCGATACATTTTGCTTGTGTGGAGGGATTAGCCCTATGAAATTTACCGCAAATATCTGTCATTCCAATAGAGGAAATAATATTGCCTTGCAAATCAACAATTCCAATGGGGGTCTTGTTGAAAGAATAAAATATTTCCATAAGTCTAGTTAATTCTTCTAAATTAACCAGGTCTTGGATTTTGAGAGTTTTTATATTGAAAGTATCGGTAACTTGTGAACTAGCTTTATTTGTAATGTTTTCAGTTTGCTTTAGCACTTTGAAATGAGCTACAATCCCTTGAATATCTTCTGAGTTAAGACAATTTTGGCCAGTTATTTCAACATCAAGGTAATATCCTACAGAAGTTTTGAGTCTGCTGTTTATCCTAGACTGACCATTGGCTTTTTCTTTTAGTTTAGTAAATGCTTGAGTCACTTTAGCCAAATCATCAGGATGTATGACTTCTAGAGGGTGAAGGTTCAGAGTCTTATCAGGAGCATACCCAAGTATTTCTTTAAGTTTTGGACTTGAAAAAATAGGGTTAATATCTTTATCAAGAACACATAAACCTTCGAAAGAGTTTTTAATCAGGGGAGAGTATTTTTCAAATTTATTTTGTAGGCTGATTAGATTATTAGTGAGGTGAGGATTGGTAATAATCTGGATTTTAGCTTGATTATTATTTGTGGGTGTAAAGTTTAATTCAACATAGTTATCAGATTCATGAAGGTATATTTTTTCTCTTATTTTTGTTTTTTTCTTAGCTAAGCAAGAATATTTATGGACTTGGTTAGAAGAAAGAATTTCATTAATCATAAGCAGTAAGGATTGGGGAAGAGATTGGCTATCTAGTTCATTTATTATATCGGTGTTTTGATAAAATTCACAAATGGACAATATCTCATATCCACATGAAGTTTTGCAACTTTCAGAAAATTCGATATTTACGGCATAGCACTTACTAGTTTCGTCATTCTTTATCATTTTATAACCTTTATATTTTACTTAGCTAAGTAGAAAGCAGTTTTCATTTAAACATTATGTATTATTCAAGTGCTTTATAAAAAAGCAAGACTTCCAGCCAACAACCCCACAAAACTGATGTTATTATGAGAATCAATCTAATCAATGTCAATAAAAAAAAGCTAATTATCAATAATTTTATAATTTGTAAATTATTGAGAAACCTTATGTAAGGATAAAGCAATTATATCAAGCAATTCTTGCTTGCTATATGGTTTACTAATATAGTGACTACATCCTTGCTTTAATATGTGCTCTTTATCTCCTAGCATAGTATAACCAGTTACTGCAATAATGGGTGTTTTAGCATAGCGAAGATCGTTTCTGATAATCTTAGTAGTTTGCAATCCGTCTAGTCCTTCTCCTAAATGAATATCCATTAAAACAAGGTCATATTGCTTTTCAGCTATCATCTTAATAGCTGATTCTCCGTCAAAGACTGCATCTACATCATAATTATCTTTGAGAACTGAGATAGCTAGTTTTTGATTTATTTTATTATCTTCTACTATTAAAATTGAAGCTAGGTTATTACTTGTTTTTTTATCTTTCTTTTCTTCAGCTTTATTGGCTATAGTCGTAAGGTTGTTATCATGATTAGTCTCAGAAATAGTATCGATAGGTAGGCTGATAATAAACTCTGCTCCTTTTTCAAACTCACTTATCAATGATATAGATCCTTTCATAAGTTCGATTGCCTTCTTGGCTATAGGTAACCCTAAACCACAACCTTCATAGGCCCGGTTGAGTCCTTCACTTACTTGGCGAAAATCGCTAAAGATTATTTCTTGAGACTCTACTGGTATCCCAATACCTGAATCTTTTATATGGAGTAAAATTTTACTTCTGTCTTGAGAAATTTGAGTAGAAATCTTAATAAAGCCTTCTTTTGTATATTTAATAGCATTGTTTATGATATGAACAATAGCTTGTTTAAACAAATTTTCATTAATCTTGGTATTTATATTTGGATGGATATCAAGTATGAAATCAAGCCCTTTTTGTTCTACTTGACTGCGATACTGGTTAGCCAAAGTCATTAGGATACTACTTAGATTAATTAGTTCAAGGCTAATGAATTCTTTCTCAGAAAGAGATTCTAATTGGGAAAGAAGCATAATAGAATCTAAAACATAGTTAAGCCTGATTCCTGATGTATATATCATACTAGCCATTTTTTTATTTTCAGAAGCTAGGGCCTTAGTTTGAAGTAATTCTGATAGACCTATAATACCATTCAGAGGAGTTCTAAATTCATGACTAATATTTTTTAAAAGATTTGATTTCAATCTATCTGATTCAGTAGCTCTTTCTTTCTCTTTTTTCAATGCTTCTGTCATTTTTATTCTGTTTCTAATATTTACTAACAAATTAGCAAAGACTTTTAAAACAGTAATATCATCCTCTGAATAGTGATGAATCTTCCTTACTGAATCAAAACCAACGAAACCAACACATTCATTCTTATCCATTAAAGGTACCGATATCAAACTCTTAATATTTTGCTTTATAAGAAAATCTCGACGACTATCATTTTTAGCAAGTGCTAGAACCTCAGGAATTGAGATAATTTCGCCTCTGTGGTGCTTTTCATTCCACTCTTTCATCATATCAACAGGAACATTTTGAAGATTATCTATTTGAGGAGATATTCCTTCTCTACACCATTCATAAGTATTACTTGTAGTTCTCTTATCCCAATCATATTTGAAGATGTAAGCTCGATCTGCTTTGGCAAATTCAGCAAATTCCTCAAGAGATTTTTGAATGGAAGCTCTGATCTCTTTAAGAGGTAAATTAATATATTTCATAGCTATAGAGCTAAGCAGAGATTGCAACTGTAACTGATTATTTAACTGAGCTTCTATTGCTTTTCTATGTGAAATATCTCTAGCCGAGCCTATAATTGCCAGTGGTTTATTATCTTTATCTAATAATAATTTGGCATGTACAGACATATCTATCAAGTCATTGTTCACGTTATACTCTTGCATCTCAAAGAGAATATCTTCATGTTGGTCAGGTCCTTTAGCAAGTTCATCTTGCAAGAGACTGTTTATCTTATTGATAGTATCTTGAGGAAAGCGTTGACTAGGACTCCGTTTCATATATTCTTCTGGTGTTAAGCCATTCATTTTTTGGATAGAAGGGCTCACATACAAGACTTTGAAATTAAGATCATTTATGAAAATCACATCAGTCATATTGTCTGTAATTTGAGCTAATTTCTCTTCTCTGAGTTTTAGTTGGTGGGCTGTTCTAGCTTGTTTTATTTGAGCATAAGAAAGAGCTGTGATCTTACTAAGTAAATCTCGATAATAGGTAGCAACCTTTATCAAACGGTCTTTATCAATAACGGGCAATTGAAAGTAGCTTTCGATGTATTTTTCTTTGTCGAATTTATGTAAGTTAGCTGTTTGCCTTAAATCAATTTCACTAAGAGCATATTCATCAGATAATCTAAACTGGCAAATGTCAAGTGTAGCAATTTGTTGACCTCCAACATACACAGGACTAGCAAAATTCCAGATATTATTTTTACACTTATATATTTTACTTTCACCCAATTTTAGATTATTTGAGATATCTTGATTACTTTCCCTGCAGAGAAGTCGAGACCCTGCTTTTGCCAAATGGTAATTTCTGCATAAAGTAGAAGTCCCTAAAGAAAAAATAACAGAGCCTTGTCTATCGAGAAGGGTTATTGGAATATTAGTAAAATCATTAATTGTTTGGAAGAGATCTCTCAATTCATCTATGTTTACTAGGTCTGAGAGTTCTAAATCTGCTAAATTACCCTCAGGTGAAACTATAGCATCTAGCTTTCTTTGAATATCTTTTTTGCTATTTTCTAGAGTCCTTTCAGCATCTTTTAAGCTGGTAACATCATTTACTAGGGCTAAAACTTTATGGTCATCAATGATAGAGAGTGTGCACTCGTAAAATCTATTCTCACCTAAATGGTTTTTTCTTTGGTATGTAAAATTATCTACAGGCTTATTATCTTTTAATAAGCTAAGTCGCTTTGTCAGTTTATTAGTTATATAAGGCGGAAAAAGGGTTGAAATGTTTTTACCTATGAATTGTTGAGGACTAAAGGCTAACTTATCATTGTCAGGTCCTTTTATATCTAAAAAGTTTCCTTGATAATCCATAACGAAAATTAAGTTAGGAATGGCATTGAAAAGAGAGATTAAATAATTTCTATTTTCTTGTAATTCTTGCTTAGATTTTTCAATATCAGTAATATCCTGGGCATTGATAACAAATCCTTCAATGCCAGGTATATCTAACATGTTCTTCATTCTAAAAGACATTAAACGGTAATTATTATCAGTATCCTTAATCCTAATCTTTGCTTTAACAATTCTATCAGGATATTTGAGCAGTTCTGTAATTGTGTTTTGGCCGATAAATATGTCATCAGGGTGAACATATTTGAATGCATTACTATCTTCTGATTCAATATCCTTGATTCCAAGTAATTTCATTGCATTCTTATTGCAATAAATGAGTTCAATATTTCTATTCACTAGCAGTAAATAATCAAAAGAATTATCAATTACTTGTAAAAAATTAGTTTGCTTGTCTTGTTCTGTCTCACTTATGGAGCTATAAGGAAGGCTAGCAAAACAAATACTAACCTGATTTTTCGCTAGAGGAGAAACTTTTACTATAAGTTGTCTGTCATAAATTTTGCAATGATGCTGGAATTCCATGTAACTATTGTTTACTGCAACATTAAAGTAGGATTTTAGTTTTCTCTGACTAAACAATTCATTTTTTAGGTCTTTACATATTAATGACTCTGTATCATCAGAAATGTTTTCTCCGATAATTTCTTCAAATCTTTTATTATTATAGAGGATTTGGAAGGAAAAATCTTTCTTGCTTATCTTAGAAATATTAATCTCACAGTATCCTATTGGCAGTGAATCAACATAGATTCTTTTGTTTTCTCTCATGAATAATTCCTTAGTGTGGGCCTTATTTTGCCATTGCTATTTTTCTATTTATTTTTATAGTATTTTCATTAGCTATGCTAGACGGTGGGTAGTTTATCCGCCACAATAACTGGGCTTGCCAGCATCCTTATTAATTTTTAATAATATAGGGCTCTTAAAAAAGTGCAGATTAGTCATTTCTGTTTTTTTAAGATTAGGAGTTGATTATTAACTTCATAATCTTCACTTATTATTGATTCAGCTACATTATTTAACTATAATACTATTTAACATTAAGTCTTTCTTTATGTCAAATCTTTTTTTTTATCTTTTTTTAAAAATATTTTTTCTTTTATCTGCTAAAGCCTAAGAAAATTAGAAAAGTGGTTTTTTCTCAAGAATACTATATTCATCCATTACCCTTCCTTTACAGTCTTTCGATGAAAGTCCAGGTTTCATCGAAAGACTGTAAAGGAAGGGTAATGGATGAAACAGGGGTGAAAGTGATTTTTTACAAGCTTAACTGAGGTGTCACCTTTAACTCTCAATCTTGATAAAGAGGAAGGAGGTGGTTCAGGTTTAGTTTTTTATTAAGATCAGCAAGTCTTTTCATTTGCTTTATACTTTAGCATAATTTTATCGATAATAAAATAACATAAAGATAAGAAGTAGGAAAAATAGGCAAAATTACAAAATAAAAAGAATTTTTAAAAAACAATATAACAATACTTTAAGATATATAAATAAAAAAATATCGAAAAAAGATTGACAGGATTTGCAGGTATTTTAATGCTGACATATCGATATTGAGATAACGAATAAACTAAATGGAATTTAAAAAAAGGGAAAGGAAGAGATTATGACTATAACAGTTTGTGCAGGATCTTCATGTAGCCATAGAGGCTCTCAAAAAGTTGTGGAGTATTTAGTTAATTTTATTAGCACTAACTCTTTGCAAGACAGATGGAAATTAAAAGCTTCTTTCTGTATGAAGGATTGTGGTGAGCACTTTTGTGTTCAAATTGATGATTATCGTCTTAAATTCCTTCCGAATTCAGATTATAGAAGATTCTTTAAGGAACTTCTTAGAACAAATGAATTACCTAATATTGCTGGAATAACCTGGAGGAGACATGAGGTTAAATAGTAAATCTTTAGCGGAAAAGATTATTGATAAGGATCCTAACGGATTAGTTGTTGTAGATGATGATTTAAGAATTGTGCAGTTTAACAAAGCATTTCTTTCCATATTTAACATTATGCCAACCCATAAAATTATTGGTGAAAATGTTAATGATATTTTAATGCAGGAAATATTTCCTAATGGCGATATTAGCAAGGATAATGGCGCAATCAAGCATCATCATAGAACAGGTAAGTTTGTGAAAGCAGTTACTTTTAGAATAGATGATGAAGACTTATCTGCTTGTTTCTTTGTTAATATTACAGACTCATTTCATAATAAAAGAAAACTCCAGTTGATGAAAACTGAGACTATAAAGAAGGCGCAAGCTGTTATTGATAATCAAATGAGAGTTGCTCAGGAAATAGCTAGTTTATTGGGAGAGACAACTGCTGAGTCTAAAGTAACTTTACTTCAACTTATGGATATTCTTAAAGAAGAAGGGGAGATGTAAGGTGTTATCTTCAAGAAAAGAAGCTAAGATGTGGGATTTGCATTTAGAAATTGCTAAATCTCAACTGATTAAGCATAAAGAGATTCTTTGTGGAGATTCTATTATAATTGATAAAGATTATGATAGAGAGACAGCATCTTTAATCTTATCTGATGGATTAGGTTCAGGAGTTAAGGCTAATATCCTATCCACCCTGACAACCAAGATCATCTCTGTTATGCTTCAGAACGGACGGAACATAGATGAGATAGTTGAAACTTTAACAGACACTCTACCAACCTGTAATGTTCGTAAATTAGCCTATAGCACCTTTTCAGTAGCCCAGTTTGGTTCAAATGGAAAGTTGCAATTAGTTGAATACGATAATCCGCCAGCTTTTTTTGTCAGAAATGGAAAAGTCTTAAATCTCAATTATGAGATGAGAGAGATTAATGGCAAGAAGATCAATGAAACTTCTTTAGAAGTGCAAGAGGGAGACTTGTTAGTATTTGTTTCTGACGGAGAAACTCATGCTGGTATAGGTGGTATCTGGAACCTAGGTTGGGGTTGGGAACACATTGCTGAATTTATTGAACGTATTAGTAAGAAGGCCATGACTGCAAAAGAAATAGCTTTTGAGATAACAAATGTAGCTAATGAACTTTATGCAAAAGAACCGGGTGATGATACATCAGCAGTGGTAGTAAAAATCAGAAAGAAGAATTTTGCAACTATGCTTGTGGGAGCTCCCCAGAATCCTGATAATGACAAAGAGATTGTTAACAAGTTAATCAGGGGTGAAGGACGCAAGATAATCTGTGGTGGTACTACAAGTAATATTGTTTCTAGAGAGCTTAAAGAGAAGTTAGAAGTAGATTTAGCTACTATCAAAACAGGAATTCCTCCTGTTGGTATTATCAAAGGAATAGATCTTTGTACAGAGGGAATTATCACTATTAGTCATGCTCTGGAAATGCTTAAGTCCAACCCAAATTATAAGAGGTTAGAGATTAATAATGATGGTGTAAGTAGGTTAGTTAGAGAGTTACTTTTAGCTGATGAAATAACCTTGATGATAGGCCAATCTTTAAATTCTGCCCATCAAACATCAAACATGCCTAAAGAATTTGGCATGAAACGCAAGATTATGGAATCAATTGCAGACCATTTAACCGAAATGGGTAAAGTGGTTCATTTAGAATATTACTAGATAATAGCGGAAGATAATAATAAATAAATAAAAAAATAAAAAAACTAAATGGAGGAGTCGATGCATAAGACAAAGACTGTTCAAGAGCCTTTGAGAAACTTTGCAAAGGTGAAGGAAATAATTGAAAAATATGGTACAGAAAGATCTGCTTTAATACCAGTATTACAAGCAATCCAAGGTGAATTTAGATATTTACCACAAGAGATGTTATCATTTGTAGCAACTGCTATGAAAATTCCACAAGCGGAAGTTTTTGGAGTTGCAACTTTTTATGCTCAATTCTCAACTCAACCAAAAGGTAAACATATTGTTCAGGTATGTGATGGAACTGCTTGTCACGTGAGAGGGGCAGGCGATATTATTAAAAAATTCAAGAAAGATCTTCAGATTCCTGAAGGAAAAAACACAACAGATGACTTATACGTTACTTTAGAAACAGTATCTTGCTTAGGTGCCTGTGCTTTAGCACCAGCAGTTGTTGTTGATGGAAAAGTCTATGGTAATGTAAATTTTGAAGATGTAGCAAGAATTATTGTTACTATGAAGGAGAGCGACGATGAGTAAAATATTTGAAGAATTAACACGTGAAGCGGTAAACACACCGAAAATTCCTTGTCGTGAATTTATTAATGCTAAACTAGGCTTAGTAGAATTAGAAGGTGAAAAGGTAAAATTAGCTGAAGAATTATCAACAGTATATCGTAGAGAATCAGGTATCTTCGATTGCCAAATAGCTTTATGTAAAGGTACTGGTTGTCATTCTTCAGGTGAAATAGCTCTCTGGGAAAAAATTGACCAAGTATTAAAAGAAAAAGGAATCAGAGATAAAGTAAATATAGTTGAAACAGGTTGCCGTGGTTTCTGTGAAATGGGACCTCTTGTAGAGATTTTCCCACAACACATATTCTATTGTAAAGTAAAACCTGAGCATATTGAAGATATCATTACAAAAACAGTTATGAATAATGAAGTAATTGAAGATTTACTTTTCGATAAAATTCCAATTGCAGAAGAAATTCCTTTCTACAAAAAACAAGTTAGACGTGTATTAAAAGAGTCAGGACATATCAATCCTGAAAACATAAATGATTCAATTGTTCATGAAGCTTATCAAGGTTTCTTAAAAGCTACAAAAATGACTCCTGAAGAAGTTATCGAAACTATGAAAGATTCTGGCCTTAGAGGTCGTGGTGGTGGTGGATTCTCAACAGGTTTAAAGTGGGAATTTACTAGAGCTACTCCATCTGCTAAAAAGTATATTATCTGTAATGCAGACGAAGGTGACCCAGGTGCCTTTATGGATAGATCTTTACTTGAAGGCGACCCTCATAAGATTATTGAAGGTATGATGATTGCTGGATACGCTATTGGTGCTGATGAAGGTTATATCTATGTAAGAGCAGAGTATCCTTTAGCAATTCACAGACTAGAGATTGCTATTGCCCAATGTAAAGAATTCGGTATTCTTGGAGAAAATGTACTAGGAACTGGCTTTAACTTTAATGTTAAAATCAAACAAGGTGCTGGTGCTTTTGTTTGTGGTGAAGAAACAGCTCTTATCTCTTCTATTGAAGGTAAGAGAGGTATGCCAACAGTTAAACCTCCATTCCCATCTACAAGTGGTCTCTTTGGTAAACCAACTTCTATTAACAATGTTGAAACTTTCGCTAATGTTCCACTTATCCTCAATAATGGTGTGGAATGGTTTAGAAGTGTTGGAACTCCAAAATCTGCTGGTACTAAAGTATTTGCTATGACTGGTAAAATCAGAAACACAGGTCTGGTAGAAGTTCCTATGGGAATTACTCTTAGAGAGATAGTTTTTGAAATTGGTGGTGGCCTAAAAGATGGAGCAAAGTTTAAAGCTGCTCAAATTGGTGGTCCTTCAGGTGGTTGTTTAACAGAAGAACATTTAGATATGCCACTTGATTATGATTCATTACAAGCTGCAGGAGCTATGGTTGGTTCTGGTGGACTTGTGATCTTAGATGACAAAACATGTATGGTAGAGACTGCTAGATATTTCATGAGTTTTACTCAAAATGAGTCTTGTGGTAAATGTATTCCATGTCGTGAAGGAACAGGCAGAATGCTTGAAATCATGGAAAGAATTGTGATTGGTAAAGGAAAGATTGAAGATATTTCCTTACTTGAAGAGTTAGCATATACAATCAAAGATGCAAGTCTTTGTGGTTTAGGTAAAACAGCACCTAATCCTGTGCTTTCAACATTAAAGTATTTCCATGAAGAATATCTAGCTCATATTAATGACCAACGTTGTCCTGCTGGTGAATGTGCTTCATTAAGAGTATTTGAGATTGTTCCAGAACTATGTAAAGGTTGTTCAAAGTGTGCAAGAATCTGTCCTAATGATGCTATCAGCGGTGAGATTAAGAAACCTTATGTAATCGATCAAGAAAAATGTATCAAGTGTGGTGCTTGTGAATCAGCATGCCCATTCAATGCTATTAAAGTTGGATAGGAGAGAAAAAATGACTCATCAATATATGGAAGTAAATAACAAAAAAGTTGAAATTACCGGAAACGAGAAAAATATATTAGAAGTAGTACGCAATATGGGTATTGAAATACCAACCTTCTGTTATCACTCTGAACTTTCAGTTTATGGTGCTTGTAGAATGTGTATGGTAGAAGATGAAAGAGGAAACTTAGTTGCTTCTTGTTCATTAAAACCACAAGCTGGAATGAAAATTAAGACTCATACTAAGAAGATTATGGAAACAAGAAGAATGATTCTAGAATTATTACTTGCTAACCATCATCAAGATTGTACTACATGTGAAAAGAGTGGAAATTGTAAGCTTCAAGAACTTGCAGTCAACATGGGTGTAAAAAAGGTTAGATTTAAACCTCGTAAACCATGGCAAGATATTGATACTTCTTCAGCAAGTATAGTACGTGATCCTAACAAATGTATTCTTTGTGGCGATTGTGTAAGAATGTGCTCAGAAGTTCAAGGTGTTGGTGTCTTAGGCTTTATCAATAGAGGTCCAGATATTAATGTTGTTCCTGCCTTTGATAAACCAATTGCAGATGTTGATTGTGTAAATTGTGGACAGTGTGTAAGTATTTGTCCTACTGGAGCCTTAACAATAAAAGATGACACATTAAAAGTTTGGGAAGCATTAAGTGATCCTAAGAAGAAAGTAGTAGTCCAGATTGCTCCTGCTGTTAGAGTAGCCATAGGGGAAGAGTTCAATCATACAGAAGGAACTAACTACTTATATAAGAGTGTTGCAGCCCTTAAAATGATGGGTGCAGACTATGTTTTTGATACTTCATTCTCTGCAGATTTAACAGTAGTAGAAGAAGCATCTGAATTTCTTGATAGAGTAACTAAGGGAGAAAAACTTCCTCAGTTTACCTCATGTTGTCCTGGTTGGGTGACTTACGCTGAGAAAAATTGTCCAGATCTATTAAATAACTTATCATCGTGTAAGTCACCACAACAGATGTTCGGTGCTGTATTCAAAAAATTCTTTGCTAAGAAGATGAATATTCCAACTGAAGATATGTATGTAGTATCAGTAATGCCATGTACTGCTAAGAAGTTTGAAGCTGATAGACCAGAAATGTCAACAGATACTTACCAAGACGTAGATGCTGTAATTACAACAGTAGAGTTAGCAAGAATGATTAGAAAAATGGGTATCAAATTTGAAGAATTAGAGCCTGCATCATTAGATATGCCATTTGGTTTCTCTTCAGGTGCTGGTGTAATCTTTGGAACTTCAGGTGGTGTTGCTGAAGCTGCTCTTAGATATGCTACTGAGAAACTTTCAGGTGAAGTTCTTAATGAAGTAAACTTCAAAGAAGTGAGAGGATTGGAAGGTCTAAAAGAAGCTAGCTTTAATATTCATGGAAAAGAAATTAAACTTGCTGTAGTTTCAGGCTTAGCTAACACACAAAGCTTAATTGAAAAAGTTAGAAATAAAGAAGTTGATTATGACTTCATCGAAGTAATGGCTTGCCCAGGTGGCTGTATTGGAGGTGGAGGACAACCAGTTCCTAACTCTTCAGAAACCAGAGGTAAAAGATCTAAAGGACTTTATGATATCGATGCAAAATCAACTGTTAAAAAGTCTCAAAATAATCCAACTATCGAAAAATTATACGATGAGTGGTTGAAAAGCCCTAATAGTGACGAAGCTCACTATGCTCTTCATACTCATTATGGCCACAAAAAAAGAATTGGTGGCATGGAAATAAAGGATGAAGAAAAGGAAAATTCAACTGAGAAAATGGTAATATCAGTATGTGTTGGCACTAATTGTTACTTGAAAGGCTCTTATGATGTCTTACAAGAACTAATCGGATTAGCAAGACAGCATGGTGTTGAAGATAAGGTTGAGTTTAAAGGAACCTTCTGTTTAGAAAACTGTAGTAACGGTCCTTCTATAAAAGTCTCTGATGACCTTCATAAATATGGAATTCAGAAAGAAGAGACTCAGAAGTTCTTCAATAATGTAGTACTTCCGCGTGTTAAATAGAGAATTGTCTCCCCAATTCCATTTAGTTAACAGGGCTCCCGCAAGGGAGCTCTTTTTTTACCCTTACGACGGGAGTTCCTGAGCTTAGGCTAGGACTTCCGACAACTTACTCTTACGACGGGAGTTCCTCAGCTTAGGCTAGGGACTTCCGAAAACTTAACTTTCTTCGTCCGAAGTCCCTTGCCAAGGGCTGAGGAACTCCGGTCTCCAACTTCCGATAGATACTAGTTGGCTTAATACATCAATAGGATCAGTTATATGTTCTAACTTAAAAATTAAAAATCATTGACATGATAAAATACCTATTTCTAATGACATAAAAACAAAGTTTAGGAGAATAAATGTCAAATAAAGTAAGAGTTAGGTTAGCTCCAAGTCCAACAGGTTATCTACATTTAGGTACTTTAAGAGTAGCTTTATATAATTATGCATTCGCCAAAAAAAATAATGGCTCATTCATATTAAGAATAGAAGATACAGACCAGAACCGTTTAGTACATGATGCTGTTGAGAACATAATTTCAACCCTTAATACTATCGGGGTTGATTTTGATGAAGGCCCAAACAAGGGTGGAGACTATGGTCCTTATGTTCAATCAGAGAGATTAGATATTTATCATAAATATATTAATGAGTTAGTCGAAAAAGGTTTAGCATACCACTGTTTTTGTGATAAAGAAACATTAGATGATATGAGAGCCAAGCAAATTGCCAAGAAAGAAGACCCTAAGTATGATAGACGTTGCTTAAAATTATCTAAAGATGAAGTTCAAGCAAGAATCGCAGCAGGAGATTCTTATGTAATCCGCTTAAGAATGCCTGATGATAGAGTTTTTGCTTTTGATGATGCCATAAGAGGGTTGGTAGAAATTAGTTCTAATCAAGTTGATGATCAAGTTATATTAAAGTCAGATGGCTTTCCTACCTACCATTTAGCAGCCTGTGTTGATGACCATCTCATGGAAATAACTCATGTATTTAGAGGTGAAGAGTGGATTTCAAGTACACCAAAACACCTCTGGTTGTATGAATCATTAGGTTGGCAAGCACCAAAGTTTGTGCATTTACCTCTGATTATGAACACAGATCATTCCAAGTTAAGCAAACGTAAAAATGATGTATCTGTGGAAAATTATCTACAAAAAGGCTATCCTGTAGCAGCTATCATCAATTATATTTCTTTGATAGGTTGGCATACTTCAGATGACAGAGAATTCTTTTCCTTAGATGATTTATGTAAAGAATTCAGTTTAGAAAGAGTTAATAAGGCAAATGGGGTCTTTGATATTGTTAAGTTAAACTGGATGGCAGGCATGTATATTCGTGACATGTCTAATGAAGATCTTGCTGATAAGTGCAGACCTTTCTTAGAAGAAGCTGGTTATGATGTAAGTGACCAAAGAAAACTATTGGCACTAATGGATAATGCTAAAGACAGAATCTATTGTTATTCACAAGTAATTGAGCATTCAAAGATGTTTTATGAAGATTTAACCTTCTCAGATGAGGATAAAGAGATTTTAGCAGAAGAAGATTCACAGAGAGTTTTAAAGTATTTTGTAGAAAATGCTGATAATATCCCTTGGAATGATAATGAAGAATTGGGCAAATTCATTAAAGCTGGCTCAAAAGAATTAGGAATCAAAGGTAAGAAATATTTCTTCCCTCTTAGAATATCCCTTTTTGGCTCAAGTCATGGTCCTGATATACCTAAATTATTCAGTATTTTAGGAAAAAATGAAACAATTAAAAGAATGGAAACAGTATTGCAATAGAGATATAATAAAATATTAAATAGGAGATCATAAATGAATTATGTCAAAAAACTTGAGGGCGAAAAAGTAATTTTTGCACCAGTCGAGAAGTCTGAAGCTCGTAAATATATGGCTTGGTATAATGATTTTGAAATTGGCTTCTTCTTAGGTACTCAAGAAAAACTTATAACAGAAGATGATGAAATTGAAGCCATTGAGAGGCTAAGCAAAGCTGGCTATCTATTTGTAGTATTAGATAAAGAAACTAAGACTCCAATAGGCAATTGTGGGATTCACCAGATTGATTGGGTTAACAGGACTGCTGAAATCGGAGTTAATATAGGCAATAAATCTTATTGGAATAAAGGCTTTGGTACAGAAACAACTGTCCTTCTTCTAGCATTTGCCTTCCATATTTTGAATCTAAATAATGTTATGTTAAGAGTTCTAGAGTGTAATCCAAGAGCTATTCATATTTATGAGAAACTTGGTTTCACTCAAATCGGAAGAAGAAGACAAGTGGTTACTGTTGCTAATGAAAACTTTGATATGCTCTATTACGATATGTTATCTTCAGATTTTGATTCTGATATTATCAGAGATTTAATAAATAAATACAAAAGTGCAGATAAAAATCTTAATAAAATTTCTTTAATGTAAGAGGTAAGTTTGATAAATAAAATCAAAGGTCAAGACAAACTTGTAGCATCTTTGATTCGTGCAATAGAAAGTGATAAAGTAGGGCAGAGTTATTTGTTTTACGGACCTTCAGGTGTCGGGAAACTAACTACTGCCTTCTATTTTGTTATGGCTATAAATTGTACAAATCGAGAGCAAGGAACTCCTTGTGGTAAATGCAATTCATGTAAAAAATTCATCAATCTCTCTCATCCAGATTTAATCTACCTCTTTCCAACTCCTAATTTGAAAATGACAGAAGATGGAGAGATAAAAGATACTAAATATGAAAAAGAATATGAAGCCTATCTACAAAGAAAGATTGATAGCCCTTGGAATGATTATGTTTTCTCAGCTTCATCTGAGATTAGAATAGGGGCTATTAGATGGGTGCAAAATAGACTTAGCTTATCAAAAAATGAAGCAAAAAAGAGAATTTGCATTATTGAAGATGCTGATAGAATGAATGTTAATACTGCTAATGCTTTTCTAAAAACTCTAGAAGAACCTCCACCTGATACTGTTATCATCCTAACTAGCTCAAAGCAAAATTCCCTCCTGCCAACTATTCTATCACGTTGCCAAAGAGTAGCCTTTAATAATTTATCTAACTCTACTGTGGAAAGAATCTTACGAGAGGACTTTGATTTAGACATTGTAAAAGCAAAAACATATGCTAAGATTTCTTATGGGAATGCTGAAAAAGCTATTCAACTAATTTCTGAAGATAGTGATAGTGGAAGACATATTGCTCACAAACTAGTAGAGTTTGCTCTTAATAATCAAGATCTGGAATTCTTACAGTATCTAGATCAAATTAAAGAGGTAAAACAAAAAAAACAACTGCAAAGTATATATGCTAATATTGTCTTGTTCTTAATGGATATTATCTACCAAAGAGAAAATCCAGACCTAGTAGTAAATGTAGATTCTCTAAGTTTATTGAGTAGAATAGAAGACTCTAAAATGATCACTTCTTTAGAGATTTATAATTTTATTGAAGAGGCAAATGAAGTACAAAGAATGATAGAATTAAACGTATATAACACCCTTATAGTGACTTTTTTATATAATCAGTTAAAAAAAATATTAAAAAAATGAAAATAAATTACTAAAATATCCTTAATTGTGAATAATTGTTAAATTACTGAAAAACAGTAACTTACAGATTTGCGTGAAAAAATATTTTTAACAAATAATCTTCTTAACTGATTATTTATCAGAAAAATAGAAAAAAAAATTTGACAAGATTTAACAAAGTAGCTAGTTTTGTTATTGTATTCGTAAAATAACTCTTAGGAGGAAAAATGACAAGAGACGAATTGATCACAAAAATCGCACAAGATGCTGAAGTTAGCAAAAAGCAAGCTGCTGAAATTGTTAATGCTTTTTTAGACAACATTCAAAAAGCACTAGCTGAAGGTAAGAAAGTTTCTTTCGTAGGATTCGGAAGTTTTGAAGTAAAACAAAGAAACGAAAGAAAAGGTATTAATCCACAAATAAGAAAGAAATTACAATACCTGCACGTAAGGTTCCTGTATTTAAAGCTGGAAAGAAATTAAAAGATGCAGTAAAGTAATTTAATATCTTTAACAAATTTGCAAGAGAGTATATGCTTTATACTCTCTTTTTCTATATCCATTTATAGTTTTTATTGACATCTTTTATCGGTTATATTAATATGTTTATAAATAAAATCATGGATGTATTATGTTGAAAATAAATAAGTATTTGCTTTTGATAGTCTTGTTTACTGGTTGCTGTATTAGTTTGAGTGCTAACAACTCTCATCTAATTTTGAAAGTGGAAAATATGATTACTACTGATGATACTTTCTATATCACAAACTTTATAGAATCAAATACAGACTACAGGAATCTTGGACCTTTCTATGAGGAACTATTAGATTCTCTAGTTGTGCATAAGCAAGATCTAGATTTTTTTGTGATCTTTGCTAGAGCTGGAGCTAATTCTCTCCTAACAAAAGCTGAAGAGCTTCAATATAGCAATAGAGCTATGTCTGATAGATTAAAAAGAAGCACAATAAAGATACTAAATCAAGCTATTAATCAAGTCTATGCGAGATGGGTAGAAAATAAAAATCAAGAAAACTACTTGATGAGAAACGCCCTAGATATGATGAAACTTACTTATAGAATTAATACTCAATTACAAAATGATTTAGTAGATCATTATAATAGCTATCTTAAATATGGGGAAATCTACCTAGCACTTAATGAATTCAGTGCAGCTTTAGAATATTTCAAAGGAGCTAAAGATATTTCATCTCAGCTAGAAACACAAGAGTACGCTGATATAGCTGATGTATATATTAAATTAGCTGAAAGTAATAGTAGCTTACTTAATGATGGAACAATCTTTGATTATGCAAACTTCATTCTCCATTACCAAGAATACTTAGAAAGATTTAATAGTTATCAAGACTATGTAAAAGTTAAAGCAAATCCTCAATTAGTTAAGGATGAGGACATGGTGGAGAAGATGGATGCTTTGAATGTAAGCTTAAGAGAATCACAAGACTGGTTAAAGAGACTCACCAGAATAAATAATAGGATTTTTGGAGAATATAATTTCATACAATTGAGTTCTAGGAAGTAATAATGATTCAATCAATAATCATTAATAATAAAGAAGTAGAAATTATTGATCAAACTCTACTTCCTCAAGAAGAAAAATACATTAGAATAAACAACTATAAAGAAATGATTGAAGCTATAAAAAAGCTTCGTATTAGAGGTGCTCCAGCTATAGGAGTAGCTGGTTTAGTTGCTTGTGCTCAGGCTTGGGATAGCTTAAAGGAAGAGGATAATCTTAACTATGATCAAGTCTTTAAGGCTTTTCAAGAAATTGAAGATGCTCGCCCTACAGCAGTAAATCTTTCCTATGCTGTAAATATTGCTAGAGTCTGCTTGCAAGATAAACAAGTAGCTTTGGCTCATGATATAATTTGGGAAAAAGCTAGAGCTTTAGCTGAGCAAGAAAAATTAGCTAGTGAGGCAATGGCTAAGTATGGGCTTGCTTGTATTTATCAAAAGCAAACTGAATTGAGAATTTTAACTCATTGTAATACAGGCTCTTTAGCTACTTACGGCCAGGGAACTGCTTTAGCTGTTATTAAAGCCTTAGCTAAAAAGACTAAAGTTAAGGTGTGGGTAGATGAAACTAGACCACTGCTTCAAGGTAGTAGATTAACTATGTGGGAGCTTATGAAAGAAGGAATAGAATGTTATCTTATTAGTGACTCTATGGCTGCTCATACTATCAAAATGAAGTCTATAGACTTAATAATTACAGGTGCAGATAGAATTACTCGAAATGGTGATTCTGCTAATAAAATAGGTACATATAGTCTATCAATACTAGCTAAACATTTTAAGATTCCATTTTATATCGTAGCGCCTACTTCAACTATTGATTATGCTTTAGCTGAAGGGAGTGAAATTATTATTGAAGAAAGAGATAGTTCCGAATTGATATATTTAAAAGGAAGTCAAATAGCTCCTGAAGACTCTCAGACTTTTAATCCTGCTTTTGATGTTGTTGATAATGAGAACATTGCCGCTATTATCACCGATAAAGGTGTTTTTACCAAGCCTTATGACTTCTCAAGATAATAATGCAGATTTAAAGAAAGTTGCTGATTTACTCTTAACAGCAAAACATGCTATTGCCTTCACAGGTGCAGGTATTTCTGTTGCTAGTGGTATCCCTCCTTTTAGAGGAGAAAATGGGATTTGGGCTAAGTATAATCCCCAAGTATTAGAACTTTCCTATTATTATTCTCATCCTAGAAAATGTTGGAAGTTTATAAAAGAGATTTTCTTTGAGAATTTTATAGGCGTAAAAGCTAATCCAGGTCATTATGCTTTAACTAAATTGCAAGAGATGGGATATATCCAGAATATCTTTACGCAAAACATAGATAATTTACATCAAGAGGCTGGTTCTAATAATGTATATGAGTTTCATGGTAATAGACAGTACTTCGTTTGTAAGTCATGCCACAAGACCTATTCTGTTAATCAGGTTGATCTTGATGCAGATTACCCAAAATGTCCAGATTGCAATTCTTTGCTAAAGCCTGATTTCATCTTCTTTTCAGAAGCATTGCCACATCTTGTCTTAGATCAAGCATATAAAGATGCTGAAATAGCAGATCTAGTATTAGTTATTGGATGCTCTGGTGAAGTTTACCCAGCTAATCAGATTCCTCATTATGCTAAAGAAATGGGGGCTTGCATTGTGGAAATAAATCCACAGTCCTCCCTATATACATCTTCAGTTACAGATATTATGCTGCAGGGTAAATCCCAAGACATACTGACAGATTTGGTAAAAATGATACAAGAAATAAAAGGATAAAATATGAAGAATAGATTGATTATTATAGTTATTTTGCTAAGTACTTGTTTATTATTTAGTAGTGAGATTCAAGAGTTAAAAGATAGATTTACAGGGATTCAAGGTCAGTATACTAATGGCAAAGTTGCTTTGGAATTTTCCATAAGTGATGATGTACTATGTGACAGTATCGCTGTTTATCGTAGTTACAATACCATAGAAATACCAATTGATACTTATAAACTCCCTATATCTAAAAAACTAATTTATGCTACAAATAAATTTACAGATTCTGATATTGCAGATAATATTAGCTACTACTACCTTGCTGTTGGCTATTTCAATAATGAAGCTTGGGCTATTAGCGATAATCTAATGATTTCAATTCCTCAAAAAGAATTAGCTACTGGTGATTTATCATATAAAGATATTCATATAGAGGTTGATAAAGAAAACTATTTCCTACAATTGCTTGCTAATAAAAATGAAGTTTTAAAGAAATATCCACTAGCAATGGGGGAGAATCCTTTCTCTCGTAAGACCATGCGAGATAGAGTTTCCAGTCCTGAAGGAATTTATCAAGTAGTGTATATTTTAAAAAATGCTACTAACTATAAAGCTCTCGACATTAATTATCCTAATACAATTGATAGGGTAAGGTTTGAGTTGAGTAAAGATTTAGACCTTATTCCTCAGAAAGAATACATAGGTGGGGATATTCAAATTCATGGAATGGGAATCAATACTAATTGGACACTTGGTTCATTTGCTCTCAGAAATGAAGATATTGATGAGATTATAGATTCTAATCTAGTAAAACCTGGCACAAAGATAATTATAACTGGTTATGAAATTGGTAAAGATGATATTGCTTATCTAGATAGATTCTGGACTAAAGCAGAAATTAAGATTATCCAAAATAAACTTCGAGCACTTGGTTATGACATCTCTTCAGATGGCGTATTAGGCCCTAATAGTCGTAAAGTACTTGGTAACTTTCAATATAAAAATGGTTTGAAAGTTACTTGTGAGTTAGATAGAGAAACCTGCCATAAAATAGGATATATTCCTTATGATGTAAAACCTTAAAAGGAGCAAAATTACAATGGCTAAATCTAAAAAATATTATCATGCAAGATTTAAAGTATGAGAGTATGTCACAACATATGAAAGGTTTTATTCAAGGCCTTCTCTTTATTCTAATAATCATCATTATTATAGCTTTTTTTCATGTTATAGCTTATTTTGACCAAGCAATTGTAGGTAATAATTATTCTGATAATGGGGAAGTTGAGTATTGGAATGAAAATATTGAAACATCAGATGGCATTAGGTCTGGTGGACAAGCTGATAAATCTAATGAGCTATATGAAGGAAGAAGAAAAGATTTTGGTTCAAAATCTTTAAATGAGAAGGATAGGGAAGAAAAAGCTAAAGCTAAAGAAGAAAGTGCTAAAAAGTCTTATGATTATCTTAAGAAATAATGGAAACTACTAGCTTGGTAAAGAGAACATTAACAGCTAAGTCGGTAGATTTAAGCTTATAATCAGCCTGCAATAATAAATCGAAGATTTTACTCATTCTGATTCTGGCGTAGTTTTGAGCAAAGCGAATATAATCTTTTCTAAAAGTTGGATGAACTTCTTTAAGATAATTTGCTTGAATTTCAGATATTGAAAAGTTTTGCACTTGAAGATATTTTACTTTCCATATTGTTTGAAAGAAACGAGTTAGCATAATAATCATGAGAACTGAATTCTTACCTTCTTCTGCTTCTAAATAATTATGTAGGATATATAAAGCCTTTGCTTTATCTCTATTTCCAATTGCATTCTGAAGCTCGAAAACTGAACTAGCCCTGTTATTTTCCATACAAGTCTCTACATCTTGGCGGGTTAATACTTTTTTATCTCCGATAAAGATTAAAAGTTTCTCTAATTCATTATAAGCAGTATAATAGTCTGCTTCAATTTTTGATGAAAATAGAGAGATAGTATCCATTGATGAACGAATTCTCAAACGTCGAAGCTCAGCATTTAGCCATTTTTCTATTTCCCAATAGCCTGCAGGTTGCTTTGCACTAATAGTAAGAAATTTATCAAATGCTTTAAAAATCTTAGTTGATTTTTTTATCTTTTCGCAATGAACAATTAAGATGGATGAGGCTGGTATTTTATGAATATATTCAGCAAGTTTAGTTTTATCTTTTTCTTTTAATTGATCAAATCCTCTAACAACAACAACTTTATGTTCCGCTAGAAAAGGGAACATTTCTAATTGTTCGATAATATCTTCACTATTAATATCTTCACCAAAGAGATTTACTAAATCAAACTCTCTATCATCCTTGCATGTGTATTTATCAACTAGAGCTTTAATAACTTTATCTGATAGAAAGTGATCTTCTCCGTAAATAAAATAAACATTACTAAGCTGATGATTATCGATAATATTTAGAAATTGAGTTGAGCTATAAGAGTCGGACATTTTTATCTCCTAAAATAAGATAAAGTAGATTGAAACTAAAGATGCAAGCCAACAGTAATATGAAAAATACTTAAGTTTTTTTCTTTGAATGAGATTAATCAGCAAAGCAATTACTAGAAAACCTGAGATAAAGGCTGATAGAGCACCAAAGCTGTATCTGCCTAAGAGAGATAGATCGAAGGTTTCCATATCAAGAAAATCTAATAAAGCTGCACCTAGAATTGCTGGAATACTAAGTAAGAAAGAAAAACGAGCAGCATTCTCTCTTTTCATTTTGCTAAACAAGGCAAAAGCAATAGTCGTTCCTGATCTAGAAATTCCAGGGATTATCGCTAGGGCTTGACCTATTCCAATAAAAATAGCTTTAGCCCAACCAATATTATAGTCTTCAAAGTCGCCATTGGGGATCTTGTCTGATATGTAGGTAATTAAACCAGTGACAAATAAAGATATGGCTACAGCAAGGGGAATATTGTAAAGAGATTCAAAATTATCTTTAAACATGATGCCAATGCCAGCTGTGGTAATGGTAGCTATGATCAAATAAGCAATTACCTTAAGATTATTCACATCAGAATATGTTTTTTTAGACGAAAAGACTTTTGTTGCTGATAATAAGAGAGCTAATAAGTCCTTATGAAAATAGATCAATACTGCTAGTAAAGATCCTAAATGAACTATTATCTCAAAGCTGATTCCTGGTTCATTGATACCCCAAAAGTATTGGGCTAAAACTAAATGACCTGAACTTGATACTGGTAAAAATTCAGTAAGTCCTTGGATAATTCCTAATATTATTGATTCAATTATTGACATATTTTTTCCTTTTAATCAATTTTTGGTAGATCTGTATTTAATAAATCAGATACATTTACTATTTGAAAATGTTTTTTGTCAATCAAAGAAATAATATTTTTTACTTCTTGCATTTCTTTTTCACTAGTACACCTCATTAAT
This sequence comes from Cloacimonadales bacterium (SeqCode), assembly GCA_963663475.2. GTDB lineage: Bacteria > Cloacimonadota > Cloacimonadia > Cloacimonadales > JAFGVF01 > JAEKNW01. The sequence goes on from CAXXJV010000001.1 coordinate 1,890,533, forward strand.
AATGCAGGATTACTATTTTTAGCAAGATACCTATTAAGATTTTGTGAGTTAACTTGATTATATGAGAGAGTCCAAGTCGATAGAAGTTGATTTCTCAATGCTAGCTCAAAACCTTTAGACTTGCTTGTTGTCATTGCATCAATGTAATAAAGATTATGTTTAACACAATAGTCAATTATTACTTTCATAAAATCTGTTTCAGAAGATGCGAAATCACCCCAATAGTGACTAATACCTTGAGCGGAGGCTACATTTTTATGGAGAGAGTTAATCTGGTCCCAGATGTCTTTTTTGATAATAGGGTTTTGAACTTTGATAGCATTTAATTGTGAGTAGGAATTTCTATTTGGATATGCTTCTAAGGGAATAGAAAGCATAGTTTCTATGCCATGATAATTAGCAAGTTTAACAAGGGTATCAGTGTAGGTCCCATCTCCTAAGAAGGCAAGGGTTAAGTTCTTAGCTTTAATTAAATCAAGATTAGCATCTATAAGTTCTTTATTATCACCAACTTCAGTAAGAATTAGACTAATCTCTTGAGATTGTTCAATATCTGAGTAAGGGCTTTTATCGTAAACAAGTCTAATAATATATTCATATGATTGATCTTGATTTCTATAAGTAAGCTTATGTCCTACCAGGTATTCCTTCCAGTTAGCAAAGAAGATACCTTCAATCAGTTTAGCATTTTTTTTTTCAAGTTCTTGCTTGAGGATAATATTAGCATAAGTAAGATCAATTAGTTCTCGATTGAGCATAAACCTTAAATATACCTGTCTGGGATTATTAGTAGCTTTATCTTCATATCTAATAATATTGGGGTAAATATTAGGAGAGAACCTGCTAGAATTCTCTCCATAAGGTATTTTTAAAGAATAGGCAACATCATAGATAGCCATTTCTAAAGAGTCTATCTCTGCTTCATACCAAGGGTGAAAGTCTTCTATTTCATTATTTTCTAAAGAAACTTCTGCTTGTTTTTCTAGCTTCTTTTCTGAACCACAAGCTATTAGTATAAAGATTGAAAAGACAAGTGAGACAATTTTCATTAAAAGTTTAGTTGGAGATTGAGCATAGGAGTCATATTCTGATTAACACTTGAATATATGGTATATTTATCAGCAATATCTCTATTTTTATATCTAATTAGCATATCAAAGAAGGAAAACATATGGTTTGCAACAAGCAGACCTGTGGCAACTTTAGCATAGTCTTGATTAAGAAAATATTTCTGTCTTAAATCATTATATTTATATCTATTATTTTTACTATCCCATCTCCAGTTTTCTTCATCAGGTATCGCATTGTCATCGATGTAGTTTTGTTGAGCATCAGGATCACCAGGGAACTGGCTTATTGCTTGGTTGAGCACTTCTTGGTTATAACCACCTGATTCATAGTAGGAAGAATTATAACGTCCAATCATTTTATAATAGGACTCAGGATAAGAAGCTGGCTTAATATGAGCAAAATTAATTGCATAATTGATACTTTGGTCTTTTTTAATATCAGCTTCATTGGAGAAATAAATTAAAGAAGAGATAAAGGCTACTTCTAAGCCCAGGTGGGCATAGCCAATTTTATTATCACTTGAAATCTGTCCCCAACCAGGTAACAAAGCAGATTTAAGGGGAGCAAAGCTATATTTATCTGCTGCTAAGAGAGGAAAAACTAAGATCAGGGTTAAGCCTATGATTAGTTTTTTTTTAAAATTTAAACCCATAATTTACCAATACTCCTTGATGATTTAAGTCAGGTTGTACGTTTATAGAATGTCTTTCAATAAATTCTTTATTATTATTACTAGTGGAAATTGCTGTAGAAATTGCACTATATATATGATTAACAATTAAAGCTCCAATAACAATATTAGCATTTTGGTTATTCTTTTGTTTTTGGGCTCTATAACTTCTATATTTTTTATAGTTTTCAGAAGATTCCCAATCCCATGCTTGTTCCTCAGATATACTATATTGATTAACAAATTCATAATATCCTTGGCTACCATAACCGTAGTAGTTTTGGGCATTGAGTCTGACATTTTCGTTGAATTGTTGACTGGAAATCTGTTGTGCTAAGAGGTCATAGTAGTCACTACTAGCGTTAAGAGGGGCACCAGTTACTTTATAAGCAAATTGCTTTGCTGAGTTATCAAAAGAATCTGCTTGTTTATTAAAATGAAAAAGGCCTGCTATTAATGCTACTTCTCTAAATATTGCAATACCGCCTTTAGCGTAGTTTCGAGCATAAATATCACCACTTCCTGGTACAAGGGCAGACATTGCTAATGATAGTTTGGTTGAATGAATCTTATCTGCACTTAAACAAGTGAGAATAAGTAGAGAAAGGGTTATTAAAAGAATCTTTTTCACTTAGAACCTCTGACTTATGAAAAGCATAGGAGTAAACCTATCATCTTTACTTGTTGCTGCATAATTGAATTGGAAATTACTTTGAGAGATATAGTTTTTGTTATATCTTTGTACTGCCAGACCAGCATCTACAGCAGAAACAAGTCTGTTAAGTAGCATACCATAAAGAAAATAGTCTGCCTTACTATATTGATCTTGAGCATCTTTTCTCATTTGGATATATTTTTCCCTCATAGGAGAATAGACACCATCATTGATATTTTCAGTATAATTATCATTAGTGAGTTCATAGCCAATGATAGTATGGTTAATATCTTCAGCATCGGTGTTCCAGAGAACTATTGGTTTAACAGCACCTTCATTAAGATTACCTTGACCATTATAAGCATATCTTTCATACCAGTCTGCCCAACCATAAATATATTTATTATATTTACCAACATCTTCATAAAAGTGCTGAGTATTTTGCTGGTCTAAACGATAAAAGCCATTTACTCCTAGGTCGTAAATATCAGCAGTGTTTAAATCTGAAACATAAGATTCAACAATACTCTGGAATTGTCTATTATAACGTGGGCCAGAATAAATCTCTTGGCCACTCACAGGGTCATAAAGGCTTATGTTTTCGCCATTAACATATTTTTCATAAGCTCTCTCTTGGTCTATAGCATCTTGTCTTGCTGAAACATAGCCATAGATTAGAGCTCCTTCAATAATTGGAAAGATATAGCCTACCCATCTGGAAGGATTAACATATATAGAACCTGCTCCAGGCAGGATAGCAGACATAGTAATAGCCAGCTTAGTACTCTTTTTTTGGTAATTAACCTGAATCACATTATTTTCTAATTCTAAATCATCTATTAAAGGTTGGGCAAAGATGTTTAATGATAAGCTAGCTATGATTAATATAAACAAGTATTTTTTCATATATTCTCCTATTTTGTTACAGCAAATTTAAACTTATAAGTGGAATTTTCTTCAATTATTCCAATATAGATACCTGAAGCTACTTGCGAGAAGTCAATTAAGCTATCAACATGATCTAAGTCATTTGATTCAATAACATAGCTTTTAATTAATTTTCCAGCAATATCATAAATCTTAACCTTAGCTTCTTTCTTGATGTTAAAAATCCTTAGAGTAGCTTGATTACCAGCAACAGGATTAGGGAAGACATAGGCAGAAATACTCTGATTGTTGTCTTCATTTGAAGAAGTTTGTTTGAGGTAATTCAGATTTCTATTAGGATTATAATTATTAACTTCCCAATTAAGAGGATTGACAAGATTTTTTTTCTCTGTCCATTGAAGGATTACAGAATTATCAAAGCTAGTAATTTGGAAAAAATAGCCTAAGGAATCACCGTCTTCACTTTTATAGTGAGAAAAAATTCTACTATTGCTATTATCAATAAGGCTTAAAGCTGGATCAATAGTATCTTGATTAAGATTCCAAGCTAGATAATTATTTTCTTCAACAGGTAGGTAAATAGTTTTGCCATAGTAGCTAGATTCTTGATTATTTAAGTAGGAATTATCAATAATCAGTAATTCATCCTGAGTGAAGTCATAATTGTGGAATGTTCTCGGGAAGTTTAATGGGAAAGTTCCATCAATATAATTGGCATAAACACTATTTCCAGAAGTGAAAACAAGGTAAACATCCTGCTCATCATTATTCAGGGCTAGTTGAGAAGTAGGTTGGTCTGCTAAAGTAGCAGAATAGTCATACACTACTTGCAGGTCAGTTTTATTATATGAGTAAATGACATTATCACTAGTTTTCATAATTAAAAACTGGTCTGTTTTATACACTTGATCTGTTTGATTTTCTGTATAATGATTAAGAATTACTGGTTTAGTATTAATATTTCCAGGTAAATCTAGGCTAATATTAGCTGTAAGGTCTATAAGCAGGTCATTAGTAATAAAGAACAAATCTGTTTCTGAAGCAATAATGTGGTCAACTTGATAATCCATTTCCGTGATTTCAATGCTATTATCAGAAGTATGGTACTTTATTTCCAGAACTTTATTATCTGTTTTTACATAATACTTATTATCAAAGAACTGAGGCATTTCATTAACCATAGTATTTAGTTCAAAAGTATGGGCAATATTATTTCTAAGAACCAGCATTTTAGAAGAATAGAATAGTACTAATTCATCGTTATCATCATTATCGAAATCTACTTTTTGGAGAGGGTGAATAATCTGATAATCATCAATTACATGATCTAAATCAATGGACGAAAAACTTTCAAAATCGTGTTCAGCTTTATCAAAATAATACAAATCGATAGAATTATTGCTAACTAAAGCAATATCGGAAAGTTTAGTAGTACCGTCGAAAATAGGAGAAATTGTTATAATCTCTCTTTCAGAAGTAATTGAAGTAGTTCTGTTAAGAATTGGAGAGCCATAGGAAAAAGTCATTTCCTTGCCAGATTGAGAGATATTATAAAGTCCAGAAGTGTGAGCAAAGCCTGAAGATGTAACTAAAGGTGGGGTAGAGCTAGCATTTAAAACATCATTATGAATTCTATCACTCCAACCTGCAAAGAAATCATCCCCATTTATTGTTTCAAAACTTGGTATATGCTTGAAGTAGTATTCAAAAGCAGTTCCTTTCCAGTAATAGGCATAGACATTACCAATATCAGGAATTGCATCAGCTTCAATTATTTCCACACCTCGCTTGCTATATCTAGTATTTATGAAATTATTGGCAAAGTTAGAAACAAAGTTACCCTGAGAGTCATAAGAACCTTGATTATAAAGGACATCATCATTAACCTTCCAAACTAATAATCCTCCTCCAATTGCATTTACGTTTTGATCAATAAAGGAGGGTAGTAGATAATCATATTCAAATGTAGGGTTATTATCATCGTCTTGGTAGGCAGTTGGATGTAAAGCTATTCTTCCATCTAAAGCAGAAAATACAGCAGTACCACCATCTCCATCAGGGTCAACATTTCTGTTCTCGATTAAGATATATTCATCTTCAGAAATTTGTAATTTATAGATATATGGTGCTTTAGTTAGATCATATCTTTCTTCAGCACAGGTAATTCTTATGTCTTGGAGTTTTGTTAAATCTTCAATATCTTTGAGAATTCCTCTTTGTCTAAATGAATCTTCAAACATTAAAACTCGAGAAAAAGCACCTGGTAGGCCAGGGATTATTCCTTCAATTGAATAGGTTTTATCATCAATTCCTGAACCCATACCTACTTCAGTAGATCCACCAGAATCCATAATATCGAAAGAACCAACCATAGGATAATAGCTGTTAACAGCATAGAGGTCAACTAATCCTAAGGAATGACCAAACTCATGGAACATTACTCCATTGAGAGCTCCATAACCACTAACTTGAATATTACCATCACCAAAATCATATTCACTAATATCTTGAGTGATAGTTTCAGGAATATTACAAGCATAATCAATTATGTGACTACCCCCATCAACTACAGCTTCTTTTCCATCGCCAACTCTTATAAAGAAAGATGGTATATCACTAGGAGTATCAGCAAGTACGTCATGTTGCCAATCAGAACCAGCATGAATAATCATGTAGTGTGAATAGTTGGAAAATTGAATTTCAGGAGATTCTTGGTCTGCTGTTTCAAAAGATTCTTTAAAGTATTCTTCCATTTTAGCAACAAATTCTTGGTTGCTTGCTCCTGGAGGGTTATAATAACCCATAGGTTGAGAAAGAGTGTAGCATGCTTTATCTTGTGGGTATATATCCCATTCAAGGTCAAAGCCACCCAGACTAGCAGCTAGATAGTAATATCTCATAGCCAAAGCCATTTTGTCATAATACTCTTGATCATGAGGTGGTTTAGAGAGTTGGATAGGATAGTTTTCAGGAGCTTGAAGAATAAACTGTCCATTACCTGTAGTATTTGGATCATCAACAATTTCTTCTTGGAAGCCTACTAAAATAATCAGTAGTTTATTATAAGTCTTATCTCTGTGTCTATCAGATTTAAGTATCTGAGAATCTTTTTTGATTGAGCTTAAATATTGCTCAGCAGGATGTTGTTTCTTCTTAGCAATTTCATTTTTCCTGTAGCTAAGAGGAATTTTGTCAGCAAAGGCAAACTGGGGAATTAACCCCAGTAAAACCACAATAGTTAATAGTTTAACTCTATTCATAATACTATAGAAATAGTTTTATTAAAATTCTAAGCTAAGTGAGAATAACTTATTATAGTCTGTTAAGTCTCCACCTTGTTGCATAGCAAAGTCAGCTGATAATCTGTAGATTTCATTGAAAGTATAATGGATACCAACTCCAAATGATGGACCTACAATCTCACCAGCAGAGTCATTTACATAGCCACCTCTTAAAGAGAGTAGTTTCATATATGTATATTCAATACCAGCATTGTAGATATAATCATTATCATTCCAGTCAGTAACTAATCTTTTGATTAAGCCGTGTTCATTAGCAAGAAGTTTGTTCACATCTGCATTAACAGTAACATCAGTAAAGTCATCTGACCATGCTTTGTAAGAAAGGCCTGTTCTGAGGTTAAGAGATAATGGATCTTTTTGAGAATCATCAACATAAGTTACATCAGGACCAAAGTTTTGGAGGGTTAAACCCCAAGATAGTTCTCCAATATAAGGGTCATCAATATCAGCGTAAGCTAGGATATCTTTAGCTTTTACACCAAAGTCAAAAGCAAAAGTCATTCCCACACCCTTGTTATCAGTATTACCTGTAGCAGGACCTAAATCAGAACGAATAAATTTAAAGTTAGTTCCAACACCCCAGTTTTCATCAATTTGATAACCATAAGTAAGGGCAAGAGAGATATCATAACTAGAGAACTCACCAAGAGGATTACCTGATTCATCTGTTTGAGTTTGAGAACCAAGACTCATAAATTGAATAAAGGCACCTACATTACCAATTTCTGGATAATATTGGTTGAAGCTAAGATATTCATAGTAAAGATCACCAATACCAGAACCTTGTAACCAGTTAGTGTGCATACCTGCAATTTGTGTTTTTCTATTAAAGGCCATAGCGCCTGGATTCCAGTAAGCAGCATAGGCATCATCAGCTTGAGCAACAAAGGCTTCACCCATACCAGAAGCACGTGAACCTGGAGCTATAAGTAAAAAGATTAGAGCACCTTCAGAAACAGCAGATAGGGCAGTAGGAATTGCCATACATACTATCAATATTGCAATTACCATCGTATTTTTCATTTTAAACATTTATCCTCCAATGAATAATTTCGTTATTTTTTTTAATCTAAGGACACATCGCATTGTTGAAATATCTTCAACAATATAAGTGCAAAATAAAAATAGTCAAGATAAATAGCAATATTTTTTCTGTATTACTCCTAATAAAGTTAATTTTTTATGGTGCCGAAGGCCGGACTCGAACCGGCACGAGTGTTCACTCGGAGGATTTTGAATCCACTGCGTCTACCAATTTCACCACTCCGGCACTTATTCTTAAATATATTATTGAAGTTTTATGTCAAGAAAAAACCTTAACTATAAGAAAAAAACTCTAATTATTTATCTTTTTATGTTTACTATATCTATATTTTACTATTATTTATAATTTTTAGAAATTTTATTAATATTTCTATTGCTGTATCAAGAAGTGTAGCATGGGCAGCTCTCCTTAAGTCTATATAAAGAGAAAGAGATTCTGTGTCATCAACCTTAATCGGGTGGGTAATTTCTTTAATTAATCCTTTTATTTTAGAAGCTTTAGGTCTAATCTGTTTAGGGTATTCCATTACTAATTTCTTATTTTTAATTTGGCAAGAACTAAGACCAATCTGCTCAGCAATAAATCTCATTTCAAAGTACTGAATTGCTTGTAGGGCCTCTTTAGGCATTTTACCAAATCTATCAACTAATTCTTCTTTAATCTCTTCAAAGGCTTCTACACTAGTAAGTTCTTTCATCCTGCGGTAGAGGTTGATTCTTTCTTTTTCATCGGCAATATAAGACTCAGGGAAGTAGAAATCGACTCTAATTTTTAAAGCTTCCAAGTTTTCTCGCTTCTCATTATCATCAAAGAGTTTACTGCTATTCTTATCAATATTACTCATAGCCTCTCTGAGAAGTCTATTATAGTAATTAAAACCAACTGATTTGATAGTTCCTGATTGCTTAGTCCCTAATAAACTACCTGCACCTCTAATTTCTAAATCTCGCAGGGCTATTTGGTAACCGGCTCCTAAGTAGTCATATTCGGTTAGGGCATTTAGTCTCTCTCTTGCTTCAAAAGAAACAGATTCAGGTATTAAGAAATAAGCATAAGCTCGCCTACTCCCTCTCCCAACTCTTCCTCTGATTTGATATAGTTGGGCTAAACCAAAAGTATCGGCCCGATTAACAATCATAGTATTTGCATTAGGAATATCGATACCATTCTCGATAATGGTAGTTGAGATTAAAACATCAAACTTATGGTGATAAAAATCAATAATTAGAGATTCAAGTTCTTTACCAGACATTTGACCATGTCCAATTCTAAATCTTACCCTAGGTAGTAAAGCCTCTAAACGAGAAGCAAGTGTCTTGATTGTTGTTACCCTATTGTGTAAGAAAAAACACTGGCCTCCTCGATCAACTTCCCTCTGAATAGCATCTTTTATAACCTCTTCATCATAAGCTGATACCATAGTCCTTACTGGTAGTCTATCCTTGGGTGATGTCTTGATTAAAGAAATGTCTTTAAGCTTTGAAAGAGCCATACTCAAGGTTCTTGGAATAGGGGTAGCAGACATATAAAGCGTATCAACATTAGCTTTGATTTGTCTAATTTTTTCTTTTTGCCTTACTCCAAACCTATGTTCTTCATCAACAACTAGGAGACCTAATCTTTTAAATGAAACATCCTTAGATAATAATCTATGGGTTCCAATTGCAATATCTACTGAACCTTCCGAAATATCAATAACATCTTGCTTTAGTTTAGCAGGACTTCTAAATCTGGACAACATGGCTATTTTTACAGGATATTGGGCTAATCTTTCTCTAAAGACCATATAATGCTGTTCTGCAAGCAGGGTTGTTGGTACTAAAACAGCTACTTGATAACCACTCATTACTGCCTTAAAGCAGGCCCTAATCGCTACTTCAGTTTTGCCAAAGCCTACATCTCCACATAATAGTCTTTCCATACTTGTAGGAGATTCCATATCAGCCTTAATTTCTGCAGTAGTGGTAAGTTGGTCAGCAGTCTCATCGTACAAGAAAGATTCTTCCATTTCCAGTTGCCAAGGACTATCAGGTTCATGAGAGACACCCACCCTCATCTTTCTTTCAGCATAAAGATTTACTATGTCTTGGGCTATGACCTCAATCTGTGATTTAGCCTTTTTCTTTTGGTTGCCCCACTGCTTTGATCCTATCTTATGAACCTTTGGTTCCGCTCCCTCATCTGCAATATATTTACTAATTAACTGAATCTGGAAGGTGGGAACATAAATCTTGTCTCCACCAGCATAATTAATCACTAAACATTCTATTTGATTGCCGTCAATTGGCATTTTTTGGAGTCCTTCGAAGATCCCTATACCATGGTCTATATGCACAACATAATCACCCTTATTCAAGGAATCATAATCTACTAAGGATTCTTTTTTAGAGAAACGAGATTTATATTTTTTGTTCTCATAGCGATTATAAATGTCATGATCTGTATAAAGTGCTAATTTTGCTTCAGGTAGGATAAAACCTCTGCTCAAAACTCCGATAGTAAAATCTATCTTATTCTCTTTGTCAGAAAGGAGCTCTTTCATTCTATTACTTTGACTTTGATTATCTGATTGGACAATGATTCTATAACCCTTGTCTATATATTCTTGTAAGTTTTCTTCAAATTTAGCAAAATCAGCATTAAATTTGTCAATATTAAGATAAGTGAAGGATGATACTTGATCTGCTTCAGGAATAGTTTGCTGACTATTTTGCAAGAAAATTGATTGATAAGACTTAAGCTTATCTTTTATATAATCATAATCTTGGAAGAGCAAACTTGGAGATGCTAGCACTTGATCTTTATTCTTAGCTTGTTTTCTTATAAAGAGCTGATTTGCTTCATTGAAAATCTCAATCGTATCACCTTTAACATATTGGAATTCATCCCAGAAAAGTAATAAATCATTGCTAAAATAATCTAATAATGTTTGAGTGTTTTCATACAAAAGAGCTACATCCTGTTCAATACCTTGATAAAAACCCTCCTCAGCAATTTTACCCATTAGAGGAGAATTTGCCTTTACATCATGCAAGGAAACCTCACGAACAGGGAGAATTAAGGCATTACTTATTTTTAACTTTTCTGATTTCTGTGTCTGAGGTGAAAAAAACCTTAATGTTTCAATCTCATCACCAAAGAATTCTGCCCTTAAAGGAAGGGAATGATTAGGGGAATAAACATCAATTATTCCACCCCTTTTGGAGGCTTGGCCAACTTTCCCTACTTGGAAATCAATATTGTAGCCTAAACCTGATAACTCAGAGATCAAAATCTCTGGGTCATACTCATGGCCTACACTTAACTTTTTAATGTTCTTAAATAAGAGGGAAGCAGGGATTAGATTTCTTAATAAAGTCCTAATTGAACATACATAAACACAGGCTTGCTGGGAAGAGAGGATTCGTGATAAAGCCCTTATTCTTAAAGCTCTTATGTTAGCATGGGGAGACCTATCTTCATAAGGTAAAACTTCATAGTCTGGAATAAACTCAACTTCATCAATTGATAATAAGACTTCTAAATTTGCCTGGAAATCTTCAGCTAATCTATCATCAGCTACAATGACTAGAATACTCTTATTCTCCCTTCTAAAAGTGCTTGCAACCAAAAGAGACTTTAAGGATAAATTAAGATTTGCTACTTGTAACTTCTTTTTATTCTTTATTGCCAGGCTAATATCTTTACTAGTACTTGTTGCCTCTAAAAAAGGTTGAATTTTATTGTAAAACATCTGATCTCCATCTCCGATTTAATTTAGGTAATAAATATTTTCTAACATTAACTGTCAAGTATTTGCTCATGTATTTAACTTTTAACCCAATAATTCAGTAGATATTAGAGAATAGCAGAATATTCTTTTGCAAAAAGAAGATAGCACTATTCGCAAAGTTCTACTGTACCATTTGGGTTAAATGGCAAGATACTCTTCAAAAATTAAGTTGGCCTCTTACTCTAACTCCTCTGGATAAAGAAAAAATAGTGCTAATTTTTTACTTAGAAATCACCTTATCATCCTTCACCCTTCCTTTACACTCTTTCGATGAAAGTCGGACTTTCATCGAAAGAGTGTAAAGGAAGGATTAATCATGAAAGAGGAGTCAGCAATCTTTACTTTGGATAATTTTTTTCTATTCTACTGAACTATTGGATTAAATTCTAATGCCTCACCTTGGTGAAGAATACTAAATAAAAAAGAAAAAAACGACAATATAAATAAAAAAATTTTGTTCGAACTCAAGAATTTATTAATATATCTGGAAGAGGAAAATTAGATGAAAGAGCTAAACCAAGAGAATGATTACCAGTCAGCATGTTACGATAAATTTACTTTGAGATTTAAAGATGAGAAAATACAAGAGGCTTTTAAACAAGCAAATGTTCAATCATTTATTCAAAATGGTAGAGTAGCTCTTATTGTCTCTATCTTCATTTATCTAATCTTCGGAATCACAGACTTTTTTATAATACCTGATATTTTTTTTCAGGCAATAATTCTCAGGTTGTCTATAGGGGCTGTTTTAGGAATAGGTTCTTTCATCTTATCTTATTTTGATTTGTTCAATGAATATGGTGATAAAATCATTGGATTTACGGTTTTAATGGCTGGTATGTCAATTCTTTATATGCTTATTAATAGCAGTAGTGATTTAAAGAATTATTATTTCTTTGGTTTCTATATAGTTGTACTAGTATCTAATGTCTTCTTCCGGCAATCATTTTTAAATTGCTTACTTTGGTCTATATTTTTTAGTTTAGGATTTGAATATACCGTTTTTCATGTTTTTGGATATTCTTATCTAAACTTGTTAAATCATTGGTATTTCTATTCAGCTCTAATAATGTTATTGGTTAATTCTTACAATTCAGAGAAGCATAGGATAAATGATTTCTTACTTAGAAGGGAAATTAGCTGGCATAATGATAATCTAAAGCAAAATAACACTATCCTAGATGAGGCGGTTAATCAAAAAACTCATGAGTTACAAATGGCTTATCAAAGAGAAAAGAAGGCAAACTCTTTACAACATACTTTCTTAATGAATATCTCGCATCAGGTAAGAACACCACTCAACACAATAATTGGTGTATCTGATCAAAATTACCTCGTCGATGATATTGCTAGTATTAAAAAAGAAATCCTTCAAATAAATGAAAGTGGAAAAGAACTTCTTAGAATAGTTGATGATATTGCTTTATATTCAAAGATTGAAGCTGGCTCATTGAAAATCATCAATAGTGATTTTAACTTAAACTCCCTCTTTCTTAAAGTAGTAAGTTTCTTTAATGAAATTAATAAAAAGCAGATATCCTTAAAAATTACTCCTGTTTTACAAAATGAATATGTAATCTGTTCTGATTTTGATAAACTTTTAACAATCTTACAAAGTCTTGTTTATGGAGCTTACATTAGATCAAGTAATGAGGATATCTTAATAAATTATAAAATAAAAAATGAAAATAAAATAACTTTTACTGTTGAAGATAAAGGAAAAACTATTTCCAATAACTTTGTTTCTGATATCTTATCTGGCACTTGGATAGAGAAAAATAAAATGGTCTATACTGCTGGTTTTGGACTTGCCTTAACTCATGAATTAAGTAGTTTCTTTGGTAGGGGGTTTGAGATATCCAATAAAGAAGATTATACTTCAATTTCCTTTGAAGTAAATGCTAGAATAAGTATTGGTGAGAAAAAGCATCCTGCTCCAAGAGAAAATAAAAATCTGAATTTAACAGGCATAAAGATCTTGGTAGTTGAAGATATCAAAATTAACTTTTCTATAATTAAAAAAATATTAGTAAAAAGGGGAGCTGAGGTTGACTGGGCTCAAGATGGACTTATAGCTTTAGAAAAAATATCTCAAGTTAAGGATTATGACCTAATCCTAATGGATATTCAAATGCCAAATATGAATGGGATTGAAGCAACCCAGAAGATTAGATCATTAGGGATAAAAACTCCTGTAATTGCCCAAACAGCTAATATCCTCGCAGACGATAAAGATATTTGCCTAAGAGCTGGATGTGATAGCTATCTGGGTAAACCAATTAATGCCCAAGAACTCCTAGATAATATTGCTCAATATGTTTTTGAATAATCCCGAATGGTGTAGAAATGCTATTCTCAAAGTTCTACTACACTATCTGGGGTGAACTTGAACCATAATTTAAAGAGTAACTTAGCTAATAAACAAAAATATTAACAAATAACTTGACTTTTTATCCCTTTTGCCTATTATGTCTTTGAAAGTTAATTATTCTTGCAATTGTGTACTTGCCAAATTAATGGGGGTGCCACGGTTTCGACAGGGGTAAGTGAGCTTTGTGATGCATGTCGAGAATCTTATCTGACTCGTTAAACATGATGGAATTAAATTTAAATGCAAACGAAAATTACGCTTTAGCTGCTTAAGACCGGCTACACCCTCCTGAACCTGGTCGTTCGGTGATGGACAGGGTGTCATACTGAATGACTAGATTGAGGCTATGCAGATAACCTCTTTCGAAACTCATCTGCTGGCATCGAATGATTTCTGATTGCCTTGTAATTCGATGTAAGAACATAAGACAACTAAACATGTAGATTTGCTTTGTAAGCTATCTTTGGACGCGGGTTCGACTCCCGCCACCTCCACCAGTCTTCGAAATGAACGAAGTGAATAAGAAGACTGACACGGCGTAGCATCTTTAGATGCGAAGACGGTCTTAGATTTATATTGCGTTATTCGTTCATTACTACGCCTAGGCAGGCCAGGTTATGGGTCTGCAAATTAGTAATAAATAGAGATTATAAATATTGTTAACTAGATAGTGAATGAGAAGACTGACACGGCGTAGCATCTTTAGATGCGAAGACGGTCTTAGATTTATATTGCGTGGTTCGTTCATTACTACGCCTAGGCAGGCCAGGTTATGGGTCTGCAAATTAGTAATAAATAGAGATTATAAATATTGTTAACTAGATAGTGAATGAGAAGACTGATTTTAGTTACTAGATTCGTTCATTACTACGCCTAGGCAGGCCAATCTGAGTTTGCTATGTGTTTTGTATATTTTGTAATAAATGGTTATTATTATTTTTAGAAAAAGAGAGTAGGTTGTATGTATTATGTTTATATTTTAAAAAGTATCAATTATCCAGATAAATATTATACAGGTTATTCAACCGATTTAAAAAAGAGAATCCAAAAACACAATTATGGAGAAGTACCTTCAACCACAAAATATAAACCTTGGGAAATGCATTGTTATTTCGCTTTTCCATCCCAAGAAAAAGCAATAGCCTTCGAGAAATACCTTAAAACACATTCAGGACGAGCCTTTGCGTGTAAGCATTTTTAATAAAAATTTCAATTACTTTAGGTAATTATCTAAATCTAATACCACAGTAACAATAAATAAAAACCTACCAGCCCGTAATCATGGTAGGGGCGTATTGCCATACGCCCAAAATAATAATAATTCAGTCTGGCAAAGAAATTATTGGGAACATATCATCAGAACAGAAATAGAATATAACAAAATCACCGAATATATTATTAACAATCCTCTGTGTTGGGATAATGATATATTAAATGGGGGAGATGGGAATGTGGTTTTAGAAGATGAAATAGAGTATAAATTAGAAATATGGATGGTATGATTGTAGGGGCGAAACATCTTTCGCCCAGAAAGGAAATATTGCAGTCATTTGAGTGCTCTACTCTATCCAAAATCATAAAGTATTAATTATTAAACAAATAGAAGATTTGAATCTCTTAAATTTGTGACACAGGTTTTTCCATACCAATTAGTATGGAAAAAGTGAAGTCACAATTTCCATTACTGCAATAATAATCGACTTAAATATCAATATAATAAATACTTAGACGATGTCTCAATTATTAATCAGTTTATTAATATTTTTAAGTAAGTAATCTACGTCTCCCTATCATTTGCTCTTTAAGACTAATTTTACATTGTACCTAAAAACTGAAAAACTAAGATGTAACTAATTAAATAACAAAGCCCATCTGCTGATAAACGATGGGCTCTTTTTTTGCTTTAAATTTTCTGTCCTTCAATAAATTGTTGCTTCTCGTGATATATGTAGGTCCTAATTACTCCATCTGTGTCAATCGAATGATAAAAAGCACCTTCTAATAATACATGGTCAGGTAATTTATTAGTTTCAAAACCTAAGTATAAATCCGCTTTTCTAATCCTAAAACTCAACTCATAGAAACCTAACCATATAGGACTTGAAGGAGTTTGATGATATACAGGGATATCATCTTTATCATGACAATCATTAAGCATTATAAAGCTATTCTCTGTAATAAATGAGCTAGCAGTTACTGATGCTATCTTGCAGTTAGTAAGCTTAAAATAATACCTCCCTGGACTAAGGTATAAGTTTGATTCAATTCTGTTTTGTCCAACAACAGTGTCTTTTATTAACTCTTCATGAACAAGCTCAGATTTATCATCAAGCAAAGGCAAGTATCTGTAAACTTGAAATAAGGGAGAGCAAACATCTTCAAATTCAGTCTTCCAATCTACTAACAGAAGAGGTACTTGGATTGTGATTATCAGACCTCCATTAATATGATTGAAGTCAGGTTTGGAAGGTAAAGGCTCTCCTAATATATAGTCATAAGTTTGAGATTCAAGGGAGTAGTTTAACTTACAATCTTGATTTTGAGTAAGTTTTTGCCACATAAATTAGTTATCCTTCCATACATAAATTGCACCACCAAGCTTAACCATTTGACCTGCAGAACCACTTGTAGGTAACTCAGATACCTCTTTTATTATGTTAGATGTATCTAAGCCTGTATCGGTAATGTTCTCTATTGTTAATTCAGCTAAAATCATTGCTGAAGTTTTATCTTCAACTTTTGGTAATCCAACATCAGATTTTGTTATAGATATGTTACCTGATAATGCTTTACCATTAACAGTTGTGCTTGTTTCTACTTTCTTATCAAGTGCTGTTGATAAACCATTTATTTTACTTTGTTCCAGGGTTGGAATTCTACTAGTTGAGAATGCTCCCGAAGTAATCTTAGATGCATCAAGATTAGGAATATTACTATTTGATATTAAACCTGTAATCTTAGTTGAAGGAATAGCTGGGATTTGAATACTTTTTAAAAGTCCAGAGCTATCTAACTCAGCAATACCACCTGCAACTCCAAGTTTACTTGAGTCTAATATTTCAGTCCAGGACCCAGCCATCACTTGCCTTCTTCAGTTAACTTCTCGAGATGTTGGATCATAAGAAGTGCTCCTTCAGTTTTAAGGAGTTTTTCTTTTGTTTCATTTATGGTTCTGACAAGCTTTTGGTGTTCTTGAGTGAGTTCTAATTTCTGAGTTTGAAGTAGTTCTTTAAAAGTCATGGGTTCTCCTTATAAATATATGTTTTACCGTTCTTTATAAATATCTGACCATCTCTTGCAGAGCTTGGAAATTCATCTCCTGAGAGGATAAGATTCTGGTCATAGATTCCTAAATCTTCTTTCTCATCAACAGTTGAATAGATAGGCTTTATGAAAGCAATATCCTTATCAGTTGAGATGGTTGGTTTAGTCTTTTTGTTGATTAAATCAAAAAGGCTGTTGTCTCTAATTGAGCTCATTATCTTAACTCAGCTACTTTCTGGGCTAATGTGTTTGATGAATGAAGTACATTAGCTAGTGCTTGCAAGGCATCAGCATCTTGAGCAAAGGCATCTATGATATTACCAATAGTTAACTTCTCTTCAATAGTTGTAAGTCTATCTTCTACAGGAGTATTAATATGCTTGAATTCATGGGCATAAACCGTCGTTTGACTGCTTTGGTCTGATATAGTAGTAACAACTACTTCAACAGTTTCACCTCAGAAATACCCTCTAATGAATTTTCATTAATAAAGATATAACAAACCATAGAAAGAGCTGTAGATAGATAAAAGATTATCATAGAATTGGAACCTTGTGGGAACATGGAATAACTGATTTGCATGATATTTCAAATTTATCGATATTATCAAAAAGGCTCATCACCCAATATATTGACATTCTACCAGAAAAAAGTTAAAAATATTATTGGCAAAGAGAAACTTGCTTATTCAAGCAAAAATAAATATTATATCTTCAGCTGATGAAACAGAAACAGGCTCTGCTGGGGAGCAACCTGATAGGAATAATCAGCAAAGAAGTGGTTTAATATAAAATGGCACGACTGATGCCGTGCCATTTGTAATTTATTATATCATTTTGTCCATGTTTTAGAAAACCCATTATAGTGGGATCCTGAAGCTCATGGGGTCATATGATACTATTTTAAAAGGATCATCTTTTTAGTTAACTCTTTTCCACTAGTCTTTAGTCTAGAGAAATAAACTCCAGATGCTACTGATTTGTTGTTTGAGTTTGTTCCATTCCAAACAATTCTGTGATTACCTGCTGATAATTTTCCATCAGTAAGTGTTTTTACCTTTTGCCCTCTTATATTATATATATCAAGTTTAACTTCAGAATCACATGGCAAATCAAAGGAAATGACAGTTTCAGGATTAAATGGGTTTGGATAATTACTATATAGTTTTAATATTGGGGCAGAAACATTATTCTCTATATTAGGATATTCTGGCGAGATTAAGTAGTAAGATTTATTTAGGATAACATCTTGTGAAATTTTGAATCTATTCTCCTTGAAATCATATGTATAAAAGTCTCTGAGAGTACTCCTTTTATCTACAGAAGCAAATTCTAATCTAATATTTGATTCGATTTTTGTTTCAATTGAAGGATATAACAAAAGTTGAGCTTGATTATCCACAACAGCCACAGCTCCAATACAAACATTATCTTGAAAAGCACCAATTTCTATTACAGAGTCATCGATATTTACTATATCCATTACTATATATTCATCAGTAGCTTTGAATTCATACTGCGTTAAGTCAGGAGCTGCATTCTTTTTATAGTAAGAACCAGAATTGCTCCACCTAAATCCCTGTATAGTTTCGCTAACTCTTACGATATAACCTCTTCCTTTGTGTAAAGTGTGTGTTTTCCAACTTGGAGGTGTAGAAATGTCAATTCCTCCTTTAGGATTTATCGGGATAGGAGCATAACTCCATTTTTCAGATTTCATCGAGGTTACTTTCTCAAAATTATCACCAAATGCATCTCTCATGTCTTTACTTTCATCCAACCAATAACCAACCCAGTTGTCGACATCCGGATATAAAGTAATGGAAGTCTGTGTATTTTCCATATCATATGGGATATCGTATTGATTTGAATAATCGGTCATATTAATTTTATAGAATGCTGAACTATAGATTGTATCAAGCCCATTTATACTCCAGTTATTATTATCTAAGGTTGCATAATCATTTTTATACATAATACTAATTCCATATGGATTAATCGTCTCAAACAATTGATTATTATCCATACTTCCACTTGCAATTGGGAAAGAAACCCAATTCCAACCAGAATGTATATGGGTATTAGCACTGAACGGAATTGAGATATCAGTATTCATAATATCATCTGATTTAATATTGATAAATCCATTATAACTTTTATACATTTTAGTGGGATAAAAATTTCCAATAATTGTCATACTCGAGTTTGGATTAAGTTCACTTTGATAACTATCAAATATTAATACATCTTCTAAGTCTTCAGATACATCAATCTCAATATTTGTTATATTTTTATTATTGCTAGTATTTAGAACTTCGAATTTAAACTCCCTTGGAGAATCAGGATTAATATTACCTAATGTTATCTCAGGTGTATCTATATTAAGATAAATATCATTATACTCGAATGCTCCAATATCAATTGATTGTCGAGCAATTCTATTATTACCATCAATATCTTTAGATAGAGAATAATATACTATGTCATCCCCGTTTTCTGAAGGTAAGTATCCACTGTCAAAGCAAGGTGAGGTAGTATCAATCTTATAACTATTGCAGATTAATGGATCACTGTCGATATTGTTGTTAGCAGTATAGTTTAAATTCATATTGCTATTGTAAGCATCATTAAAACTGGCATATGAAATATAATCATTAGATGGATCATCAATTAAATTAAAACCTTCAATACTATTCGATTCAAAAACTACCTCATGATTATTTAAAAGATCATTATGCAAATAGTATAAAATTGAATGCCCAACTCCAGAAACTTCAGAAGTACCCTCAGCCTCATTGTCTCTAAATATATTGTTGATAAAATAAACTGAATTGCTGTCGTTTAGTAATGAAACTGCCCCTCCTCGTCCTGTAGCAGTATTGTTAACAAATGTATTATTTTGGATAATAGTATTATAGGATGAGGAATCATGGAAATTATTTTGACGAATTGAAATAGCCCCAAAATTATTAGCACTGTTATTATTAAAAACATTACCAGCAATGATAACATCTCTATAATCATCATTACCTCTTATATATATAGCACCACCTGAACCAGCTTGATTGTTTTCAAAATAACAATTTTGAATTATGGGAGGTGCACCCCAAGCACATATAGCTCCACCTCCGGATTCAGATGTATTATTGAGAAAACGACAATTATTAAATACAGTAATGATAGTATCATCATCATTTCGTTGCTTAATAAATATCGCCCCCCCATCACCATCTTCTTGATTAGTTGAGGGATTATGCCTCTTAGATATATTATTTCTAAATATACAATTATTGAAAGTTACTGTATAATCAACCGTTGAGTAATTATTATCGAAATTAAATGCTCCACCAGAGGCCGTGCTTGAACCTTTTGCATTTTCAAAAATTGCCCATTCAAATGATGAATCATCAAATACAGTTCTAGCTTCTTTTCCTATATATACTCCATACCATCTATCATTGTCATAAAGAGTTGGTTGAAGATTAGTAAAAGTAACAGGCTTATTTTCTGTACCTATAACTTTAACTGCACCACTTATCCCGAACAATTTGTTTCGTTCGAATTTAAGAGTTATGCCATTTGTGGAAGAACTTGAGTCAATTATTAACATTGTATTTTCGGGAACCCGAAGATTTCCAGTTAGTGATCTTAAGTCATCTACTAAATCATCTGGAATTACTGTATCTTGAGTTATATAATATGTTTGAAGATAACTAGCATCATCATATCTTGAAACTGTCTTTTTATCGAAAGCATTGTACCTAAATTCTGAGGGTATTGAATCTGAATTTTTGGGATGATAAGGCCAACTACTTTCTAAACTTGTAGCCCAAAAATATGGCATACCTGGGCAATAATATGATTCATCATTCCAAGCTTCTGCCTCAGTACCATAATGATCACTAGTCCAAGTCCTTGTATAATAGTTACCCCAAAAATTCATTCGCTTGATAATATTATTCTTCTCAATTGGTTTTACATCAAAACCTCTTCCACTAGTTAACTTATAGCCAAAACTTGCATATTCCATTGTTGCTTTAAGCACTGTTGTAGTTAGAATAATTGCTAATGGTTCCCCATAAATTGGAATAATACTTAAAATAGCGTTACCAATAGCAATCCCGCCCCCAGCGGTCATATACAGTGGACCTGCATCTGTCCAATGTTGTTTCGATTTACCATAATTATTAATAGTTATCTGTTCAGTTTGCTTTTCTGATTCGGCATGTTTATCTAAATACCCTGGTAGTTTTGGATAAACAGCTAAACCATACTTACTAGACGTGTTTCTAAAAAAGGTGTTATGTTCTTTGTTCTGTCCCCAGAATGAATCTACTTGGATTGAATTACAAATATTGCCTTCAAACAGATTCTCATAAGGACCTTCATAGGTGCCACCATAGTGCTGAGAAGATTCTCCATGACACAACAAATCACCAGTATAGTCATCAGGTACAATACTTGTTATAAGCCATTTACAAAAATCCTCCATCCAAGGTGCTACTCCTGATGGATGCCAATCTTCAATTGAAGTATTTTTGGAGTTTTTTACAGTATTATATCCAAAAACATTGTGATGTGCACCATTCTGAACTATCATAGAATGTCGTAGTCTTCTAAAAATATTGTTCTCAACGAGAATATGATGACTATCATATTCTATAAAAACACCGTAACCCTCTCCCCCATCACCATGTCTATGTGCATTATTAAAGTAACATCCCGCAACATAATTATGTTCTGAATTTATCATACGTATGTGACTTGTAACTGGGGTTGTACTTTCAACACCTATTACCCAACTGTTACTAGTATTCGTAAAATGTATATTGTTACCAGTATCAGTATCTGCAGAGTCACTATTGTCTTGTCGAACAATCCATAAATCTTCAATTCCAACTTTTTCCATAGGTTCTGTACTACTACCAACATTAATACAATTTTTATTAACCCCAAGATTAAAGTTCAAAATAGTTCGTTGACTTCTATCCTCATCTCTCCTAAATTGGTGATTACCTTTTAGGATTATATATGATTTAAGGTTGATTGGCTCAGAGAGATTGAATTCTCCCGGAGGTAATAAAAGTCTAACGATGTTAGTTGGAGAAGGGTATATCTCATTGTCTTCGTCTACATGCAATATATCATCTAAATTGAAATTTTCTATATCCGATATAGATAAAGAAACATCTTCATATTGACTGGGAATATCCCTAATCAATCCTGCATCTTGCCATTCGGCACTTAAATGCTCAACTACTGGGTATTCAGTAGTAAAAGCTGCAATATTATATATAAATGTAAGTATCATTAAAATCATAATTCTATTCTTCATTTTTACCTCCTATTAGTAATGTAAAAATCCTACAATTCCCACAATTTTTGTATTATTAAGATTCATGTGAGTCTTAGAGACATTATGATATTTTCCGAAAAATTCACCATTTTCTACAGCAAATGTAGAATCTATCACTGTGTCATAAATAATTTCATTCATCAACAAATAACGATCATCTGAACTAAAACTAATATCATTAATGTTATAAACACTTGTATCAAAAAGTATAATAGATAGTGTTTCTATGTTTAATAAATATTCATTCCTATCATTGCCACGCTCAAAAACAACAAACCCGTTCAAGTTCGAGTACTTTAGTTGTATATAGCCTTCCGTCAAGATATCAATATTATTATTAATTAAGTCATGTTTCCTTAAATTATGTATTCTTACAATTTCCTCATTTTCAATTATTTTGTAACTGTATCGATATAATATTGTATAATCATTAACTCTTCTAGCATAGTGGTATGATGCATTATACAAAGGGTCTTCTTGTATTATTGTGTTCAAAATAACAAGTGATCCATTTGTTAAAATATTGTACTCAATCAATCCAAGTTCAATAGTAGTGTTCTCATCTACTACAGTATAGTTATATAGTATCGACTTTTCATCAAAAGAGAATGATGGCGAAGAGCATTGACTAACTGAGTCTATAGATATCTTCTCAACTTCAGTACCATCTACACTAGATAGATAAACCTTACCATCATGAAGAAGAATCATTTTTGTCCTATCCCGGTTAAAATATTGCACTCCACCTAATGAATCAATAATAGTTCTTCTATACTCTCCATCGAGAGACATAATATCAATTCTGTTTGCAAAGTCTAATAGTATAACTTCATCATCATAATTTCCTGCTAAGTCTCTAACGAAATAAGGTCTTGCTCCCGCAAAAGAAGTTTGATTTTGTGATTGTAATAGTTGTACATCAGAACCATCAATGTTCATTGTAGCTATGAAATCTTCTCTCCAAGCACCCTCATCAACTTCGGGGTCATTATATAACTTAAAATCACATCCAGCAAGTGTTATAAGGATAATAATAAACAAGGGCAATATTATAATTTTAAAGCTGTTCATTTTCGAAAGCTCCTCAATTCTAAGATATTATTCTCAACAAATCCATAATCGTATTGCTTTAGGATACTCCTTTTATTAAAATTACTAAGGGCAACAGGTATTAAAGGAAGCATTTTTGGAACATCGCTTGATAATATCAATTTATTATCCTTTGCAACCTCTTCAGAAAGTTCAACAGGGATATTTGTCTTGCTTACATCCATTCTTACATCAATTGTATTTATTCTTGAGCCTTGGCCAATATGCTTCTTTACGGTTTGAGCTTCTAAATAAAAACTATTACTAATTTGCAAGAATGAATCTGCTGTTGCAAACATATCATTAATTTCATTTTCAAAAGTTGATAACTCATTTTTAGATAAAACATCAATAGTTTGATTTTCCCCAAACTCATCAGTACCCCAAATTTCAGTGACCTCTTTTGTTTTGTTATCAAGTCTGATATAGACAGCATTGCCTTCAAACTCTTCTAAGATAACCATGTTCTTATCATCTTTAGAATATACCTCTAAGGAGTGAATACTCTCATTATTACCCTCTGTTTTATAACAATAAACTACACGGTCTCCAAGTTTTAGGTCATTCCCAAACCTTATTGGAGATAACATTTGAATGTAACCAGCAATTAGTTTCTTTTCATTACCACTTTTGAGTATTGATTCGTTATTATCGCAAGATAGATTAGTACCTAAAACATATAATAACATCAATAATATTAATCTTAATTTCATACTATACTCCTTATTTTTATTATTTATTGAAGTAATTTAATATCTTCTAAATTTGTCAAGTTCTTTTTTGCTTAATATATGCATTTATAAATATTTATTGAACACTACCATCTAATTGATAATAAGGCCCTATAATAGAATGTAAAACAGACTACTAAACAATATTAAAATATTCCTTTTGTGCATCTTTTTATTGTTTCCTTTTTTTATATTTCATTTAACTCCTATTTTGTTGCAATTAGCTAAACCCTTAATATACAAGGATTACTATAACTGCGACATTTACTTTTTAACTATAAAAATTTCTCCATTAATAACTATAGCAATATAATCATCATTTGGGGCATCATAAATGACTTCATAACTCTGAGTTCCAACCTCTTCCCAAGTGATTTCTGGATAGATTTCATAATTAACTTGACTTGCAAAGACTAACACGACAAAACTGAACAATAATAAAAGTGAGATTATTTTTTTCATATCTCCTCCTATTATATAGACCCTAAAAAAACTAATATTTTTATTAGTTTACTCTATCTAATTGATATATATAAATTTATGAGAGGCTAGCGATGGTTAATAATTTTAAAGAGTATTTTAAATCTGCAAAGGTAACTGCTTATAAAATAGTTAATGATTATGAATTAGCTGAGGATATTGCAAGTGATTGTCTGGTTAAGCTTGAAAAGATTTCAAGAGTAAGAGAGATTGCTAATCCTAAAGGATGGATTAGAAAGGTAGTTACTAACTTTTGTAATGATTATTTTAATAAGCAAAAAAGATTATTAAAAGTTCATGTAGAAGAAGATAAACTTGATTTTTTTGCTAATAAAAATCAAGAAAATAGTAGTGAGATTATAGATTTTGAGATTGATTTTAGTGAATATTCTTTTCTTGCACATAAAGATAGAAAAAGAATCAAAAGCTAAAATTGCCCAGAGATTTAAACTTAAAGAGAGTAAAGTCAGAGAAATAATATATAAGTATATTAATGAAATTGAGCTTTATCATCTGATTGATAATAAGACCCTATTTTTTTAAGTTATTACCCTATACTAACCTTACACTTAAGATTAATAACTTCATACATAAACTAAAGAACTGTCTTAATAATAATGATTTATCTTCTATGAAACGATATTTGAAAAATGCAAAATTAATGACTTTTCAAAGATTAAATTTAAAGAAATGAAGTCATGTAAATTACAGTATATTGATGAACAAAGTTATTGTCTTTTAGTTGTTTTTATTAATCAAGCTAATGAATACAGCTTTTTTTTTATAGAATTCATTATAACAAGTTCAAACAATATACAAGTAGTTGAATTTCCTATCTGGCCTCAAGGAGTTGTACAAATTGATAAAAGCAAACTAAAGACAGAAATTAAGCAAAAAGACTTAGATAGCTTCAACGGTTCCTATAACGAAAAATTAGGAAGTTATGATGAATTGAAAAAAAAAGGTATTGCTAAAGAGATTCAACAAAATGATAAGTTTTAAATACACACTTTTAATCTGCTCTAAAATCTCAATATTAATAGCCACAGGTAAGCATGCAACACCCCAAGCATTTGATCTATGAGTCGGATTTTTAAAGTGAATCACATCATTACTTGAGAAGAATCTCTTTTCGCCATTTTTATAATGAAGGAAATCTGGTTTGAAGAATCCGAAATCATCATAGTTCTCTATTAGTTGAACTTCTGTTGGTAGTAATCTTTCCATACCAACCCATTCACCAGATGCATTACGCATTTTAATGACAAAACCATTCCCACAAGCTAGATAGTATTTAAGTAACTCTCCAAGTGTTAGAAGTATATCATCATTACCTGGATATTGAGCTGATGCAAGCCAACTCTTTAAACTACTATTCTTGACTTCAAGTTGCATTAAACATGAGTTAACCTTAGAAGCAATACAGCCTGAATGGTACTCATCTTTATCGATAAGCTTAAGCAGTTTGAAAATAGAGTAGGGAGCCTGTATAATTCTTTTTTTCTCATAAGATTTGGATAATCTTCTTCTACCTTGCCACTTATAAGAATCTAAGTTAACAGGCTCAGGAGAGTAGTTCTTTTTAAGTAAGTCCTCACTGCTCACTATGCCAATATTAAATCCACCTATTCTTTGTACTCTCATCTAAAGCACCGTATAGACCTTTGCAATACGAACCTTACGACCTGCATCAGCTCTTGCTGGATAGAATTCAATTTTAGGGATATCTCTGCCAATATAATCTCTGTATTTAGCTTTAAAATTATCTGATAGTTTTAAAATATCAGTATCTGGATCATCAGAATTATTAACATCAGCAATTAGAAATACTTGAATATCATGTTCAAATGATAAGTATTTCTTAGAAGATTTATTAACACCTTTTTCACCTTCTAAAACAACAATAGCTGAGGGGAAGGAACATGGAATAGTATCTTTAGAAAAAGCGATATTTTTAGAAGAAATACCAGTGTCTAGGAGTGCTTGAACAATAGCGATACGTTTATCTTGAAAGGTCATAGAACCACCTCAATAGAATCTAATTGACTAAAAATCCACTTCTCTTGATTCTTAATAACCTCGGCAAAGACATTACGTTCAGCAATGCCTTCACGTTTTATTTTTCCTCTAATCAAATAGGCTATCTGCCCAATAGTAAGTTGTTTACCGGTCTTCTTATCAACCCAGTCTAAGCCTTTACGAGCAACCCAGTCTTTAAGTGGTTGAATTGGAGTCCAGGAAGGAACTTTACCCCCCAGAACATATTGCTCATGAGGTACATTAGAGCCCACAACTAAGTCAATAGAAGAGCTGTTGAAGCTGACAGCATAGCTTGTGTTTTGATAGAAATCACCTTTATCTTTGATATCTTTCTCTAAGATAAGTCTTCTGGTTTTACCTTCAATCACACTACCAATAAGATGTAGTTTACTCTCAATAGCAGTATAAATAGCTCTTAAAATTTCAGAATCTATACTCATATCACTGTTGCCCTGGTTTTATGATGTTTAACAGAAGAAGATCCAAATTTTAGCTCATCTAAACGCTTGATACCAAGAGAAGTAAGATAATTATAAATAGTCTCTAAAGCACGAATCTCTAAATCCTTTTTAAATGCCCTAATCTCACTACCAGTCAATAACTGGGTAGCTTGAGCATCAATACCAGTAGTCTTAATAATCCCAGAACCAAGAGTTTTAAGGTTAAGGAAATCTAAAACCTGAGAAAGAATGTAAAAGCTATAAGCCATTTTATAGTCTGTAACTGAATCAATAACTTCATTTTCTGCTACTTTTCTAAACCACTGCATAACACTGTAAGAGTGTTCATCAAAGAGCATTATGATCTTCTCATCTTCAGGTAGGTTTAATATCCTAAGCAGTGTTTCGGTTTCTATCTTCATCTATTCACCTTTTATTAATCATTTTGTTTTATGAGCCTATATAAAACAGAATATGAAATGGTGGCAAACTGGGATGCAAAGAGTTAACACAGAATAAGATAAATAGCTTAAAAAATGGTAAAAATAGTCGAGAAAGAACTTGATACAATTGCCTGGAATGGACAAATGGAGACATAAATTAAAGGGAGATAAAGATGAAACAGTTGATAGAAAACATTAAGCAAACCTTAGGAGCAAGGGTGTTTAAGAACAGAGATCAAATAAGATACTCAATCGTATGTAGCATATTAAATAAAGCTGGAATCGATATCTGGGATAAAAGCCAAGTTATGCAAGGACTTCACTTAGAATTAAAGGACAGCGTAAGTGTAGATGCAATAATAGTTTCAGGAGAATACAGGGTTAATCAATATGCTATACAAGTTATTGATTATAGTAAAATGATTGAAAATATAAATGCTTACTTAGAATTAGCAGACATGTATTCAGGAATGTGCAGAACCAAGATATGGCTAATTACTAATGGAAATCACTGGATAGCATATAATTCAGAAAGTAAAGAGCAAACTAAAATAACGATATTTATGGATGAAATGCGACACATTGCAGATTTTATGAGTACTTATCTTAGATAAAATAAAGGCAATAAAAGTAAAAGACTGTGCGAGGACAGTCTTTTCTTTGCAAGCTAATACAACCAGATATTATCAGGTTTAGTTTTATCTACATCAACGTGGATAAAGCCTTTACTGATGCCAATTCTACTAAATCCAACAATTGCTAAAGCACGTAAGATTTAAGCCTGGACACGCTATCAGGAACTTCAATATCAACAGCTAGTCCTGTTACATGAGCAGAATTATTAACTCCACCTACTTGCTTGTTATGTTTTTTGCATCTGTAACCACTAGAAATATTAAAAGGAATCCCAGCTAGACTTCGAGCTAAGTCTAACATGAAAACTAGTTTTCGAGAAACAAGAACTTTACTACAACATGGACATTCAAACTCACTCTTAGAGAAGTGTTTGACGTCTTTCCAATTTATGAAGTTAGATTTAGGCATACTCTAAGAATATATACTAAAAATTTTTAACAAGTCGAGTGTATGCATATACAACTATAAGATGATGTTTTATGATAAACGGTAGTTTTTTTATTTTGTAATATTATAATCAAGAAAGAGGTCTAAATATGGATATTTCTTATGCCAGCACAAAAAACATTATAAAAACAGGCATACCCCAAAAAACTGCAAATAGCAGTATGTTAGATGTTTATAATGACTATTTAAAATATATTAATGCTGAGAGAGAGTAGTGTTAAGGGATATTTATATCAAAACCACTTGTTAGTTAGAAATTTAATTAAACAAGCCACACAGCTCTAATATTAAGTCATTTTTTTTAGTGAATTGTAAGCAACGGATATATATAAAATAACTAAAAATATATGTTGCAAAAAAGTGTTCCATTATACAATTAGATTCACAACAAAATAAAATCAAAAGGAGTATTCTAACAATGATTTCAAAGAGTTATAATGTGTTAAAATTACAAGGAAAATTATCAAAAAGAGAAAAAAGTTATCTCAAGGCTTAACAATACCAGAATCTAAAGCCTTGAGAAACATAACAAAAGGTGGCATTTCAAGTGAAACATTAATAGTTAGGCAAAAAGCATTATCTTTGCACGAAAAGATTAATTTAGATAAAGTATGTGAGAAATTATATCGTAATCTTAAAAATGATAAGTTATCTGATGTAATTAGTGAAAATATAATGAGATCCAATTGTTCAAAAGCTACTGATGAAACTTATTTCATAGCTGATGACTCAGATTTAATTAAACATAGATCACATAAGATTGAAGGATTAGCACGAGTACGTAATGGTTCTACAGGTAAAAGTATGAATGGCTTTTATTTATCAAATATAACATCTTTGAATGATAATGGTAAATATTATTCAATACTTACAATATGTAGCCAATTATACAGCAATATCATCGAAGACGATAGGATAAATGATATAACTAACCATAGCAATAACAAAGGAATTTATTTCTGACAGAGGGTATGAAAGTAGAAAAATAATCACTATATTATCTAATGATGAAAGCAATTAGATACTTAGAAGTACAGGAAGAGGAAGTTTAATCGTGGATGAAGTTGAAAAACCTTTTACAGATGTTACAAAAACAATAAAGAGAAAACCCAAGTTTAAAACTTACAAAAATAAGATTTACATGTGTGGAGTAAAAAGGGTTAAAATTAGAACAAATCCTCATAAAACTAAAAAGCCAGATACAGTAGAGATTCATCTAGTAGTTGCCCGATATGGTAAGAAAGGAGGCTAATTCTATTTACTATGTAACTTCAATACTAAAGACTTAACAGACTATGAGATAATTGAAAAAGCATTGAGAGGATATGGATACAGATGGAAAATTGAAGAGTTTCATAGACATGTAAAACAAGAGTTTAACTGGGGAAATATCCAGTTAATGAGTTATGTAGGATTAAAAAATTTAAATACAATCCTGATGGTCGCAGTTGATATAATATACTCTGCTATAAAATATATAGATGAACTCTTATATTTATACTCAGAATTTGGAAATTTGAAAACAACAGACATATAAACATGTATATTATAAGCTTAGTAGAGTCATAAAACATATATTTAGTAATACAAAACTGAACAAGATTATACCCTGCAAAGGTGAATGTCATGACAAGTTGCAACTTAGAGTCAAGTTCTCATAAAAAAATGAGGTATGCCAAAAATAAATATATTGACAAGAAAAATTGTGCTATGCATTTTTGAAATGTAGTATTTATTAATATAATTTCGTAACCACACAATACTCAATTATGAGTATATTAGTTTTATTAATAAAAAACAATAGGAGAGAAAATGAAAAAGGGAATAATGTATCTTCAGGTGTATATTTTTATAAACTAATATTTAATGATAGTATTTATACAAAAAAATTACTAATGCTTAAATAAACAAGTATGGGTGTGTCATAATATTATGACACACCCACCAGAAGAAGGAGAAAACTATGAAAAAAAATATTGTACTAATTATATTTTCCCTCTCAATGAATTTTCTTTTAGCGAAGTCAATAGCAAATTTTCCAATAGTTGAACTAACTGATGTTGAAAAAGAAGCCTATCGAGAAATGGTAAGAAGTAACCCAGATGAAAATTCTTTTTTCCCTCTACAAACAGGAAATTATTGGAATATTTTTAATACGTTAGACTTCTATCCTGAAGTATCATACACTAGAACTGAGTATAGAGTTACTGATGAGATGGAATTCAATGGGCACAGAGTGTTTAAATTAGAAGCAGGGTGGACCGTATTAGAAAATCAAGATGATCAAACGGGTGAAGATAATTTCTATCATATTGGGTGGTTTACAGAAATTGATGATATATTGTATTATTGTGATGTTGATAGTTTGTTTTCTGTTGTCAGCGACAATGGATTTGTAGTTGGAGAAGATTTTACAGTTGAATTAGGTGATGGAGAGGGTATTCTACCTGGCAATCAATTACATATAATCTATAGTGACTTCTGGGAATTAGAATGGTGCCTTGAGCAAGATCCTGATATGACATACGAAGAAGTTGCTTATTATCTGTGGGCTGGAGAAGTTCTTAATAGTGGATTTATTGATATTTTTGGACAAATAACTGAATACAAGACTATATATTATACTGCTGAAGGTTCTGTAGATTTGAATCATGTTATTGTCTGGGCAAGAGGAATTGGTATGATCCAAAATTATAACTATGAAGGTGCTTCTGCCTTATTGGATGGATGTGTAATAAATGGTATAAGCTATGGTATTGTGTCTAATGAAAATGCAGAAGTTACTGTTCCAGAAATTACTGCGAATAACTATCCAAATCCTTTTAATCCAGAGACTACTATCGAATTTTATAATCCAAGAGCAGGAAAAGTAGCCATTAATATTTATAATGTTAAAGGACAATTAGTTAAATCACTTCTAAATCAGAAGATGGAACAGGGCTTAAACAGTGTAGTATGGGATGGTAGTGATACTAATAATAATCCAATAGCTAGTGGAATCTATTTCTATAAATTAGAAACTGATACAAAAACTATAACCAAGAAAATGATATTAATGAAATAGTATCATAAATAAAAAAATATAAGAGCTCTACTTAAAAGTAGAGCTCAACTTTAATACAACGGATTTAAAGTACTATTAAAACTCATCCTGTTTTCATATCACGTTATTTCTTTTGCTACAAAGATATCTTTATATAGATCATTTTTGATGTTGATAAAATATAGTTCTAAATAAAGACATTGGCAATCAAAAAAACAATATTATTTAGTTCTGCGAATGAAAGGATAGGTAATTATGTTAATGATAAGGATTATACGTGAGATAAATATCTTGAAAAACTAACAAATAAGGAAAGTTTGAAAGTAATTTTTCTAATATAATAATACAACTAGTAATCCTAGATTTTTTCAATATGTTATCTCTTCTGATACAAATAATAAGAACAAGTTTGTAAAATTAGTTGTTAATGAATTTCAAAAGGAATCTATACTATCTCTGTAGTAGTCCTACACCTCCAATGAAACGGAGGGAAAGGTGAATAATTTCCAGAGACTCCAATTGGATTACCAGTTGAGTCTCTTTTTATTTGCTTATCTGAAACCCAGGGAGCTATCTCCTTAGTCATTTCTCTAACTGATTCTAGTGAGTGTTTGTTTGCATTTATATTTATATTTAACAGCTCATTCATAGTATCGATTGCTGTATCAACTGGATATACTTTGTCCTGGGCTGAAAGAGCTCTACATATCTCTGAAGTCCTATCATCTAATATCACTACAAGCCTATAACCTGTAGCTCCTGCTTTATGATATCCTTCTAATCTACCAAATTCTCGTATTCTAAGGGCTGTATGCTCAGCTAGACCTTTCCAGTAGTGTTGATTCTTCTCTCCAAGGGATTTAAACTCTTCCTTTAGCTTATTAGCCAACATCTCTTTGGTAAATCCAGATGCTACTGATTCTTTAAGTGTATCTTTAAACTTAGTCTCGATATCTGTGCCATACTTATTTCCAATCCAGAAGAGATTTTGCTTGGTGATCAGAGACTCTAATTTGTTTTCTCTGATTCCATAGATTCCTATTTTAGTATTGTGTGGTATCTGCTTCTGCGAATCTTTAAGACCTAGCAGGAGATTTCTTTTAATGAAAGCCTTCGTATCGGTGCGTAGAAGCGATGAAAAGTCTTCGCCGAGGTTTGATGCTATTATGGTTAGAATATCGTCTATATGGCTCTTATTTAGTCTCTCATGCTTTGGAATATCAGTTAGCATCTGAAGAGCTTGTTTGGCTGAATCTTTGATTTCCTTGATCCAGGAGTTGTTTAATACTTGGTAGTACTGATAGATTAGCTTGTCAAAATATGTCAAAAGGAAAAACTCCTTACTCTGACTCTGGATTTTCCTGATCGTATTCTGGGAATCTCTCTAAACAGCCAGCTAAGGCATCAGGACCATCTACATAACCATCTGGATAGGTTAAATACTGGTTTATAAGAGTTGGAGTATCCTGACCATCAGGGAATTGTACTTTACCTGTTTCAATGGTTGTATCAGTTCTCTCAATTCTAAGATTCTTATTCTTGTCATTGTTGATTCTTCTGATTCTGTGTGATATAGGATGGCGATTGTTATCTCTACACCATAAATCAAAGTCAGCTAATATTCTATGTTGTCCAAAGTTAGTCTCTATTGCAGATCTAAATCGGACTCCATACTTCCTGGATAGCTCAGAGTAGGCATCATAGTAGTAACTAAAGAACTTGCTGTTCTCAGTCTGCCTAATCCAGACATGGATAACATAAAATTTATTGCCATCATAACCTATGGAGATAATAGCCTTGTAGCATCCTTTTTCTCCCCAGGCTGGATCAGCATACATCCAGACTCTTTTAAATCTTTTGGGAAGAGTAGTATATTTGATGAACCAGTGGAACTTAAACATATTTCCTTCAATTACTGGTCTGCCTAAAAACTCTCTTTGATATCCTGTTAAACCAAACTTCTTCTTTAGTTTAGGCAGTTCTTCAGTCGGATATTGCTTTTCCCAGACACTATTTCCATCTTGATTTTCAAGTGGGAACCTTAAAAGCCTTTTTTCTAAAGCATAAAGATGTTGAACTGTATCTGGATTAAACTCATTGGTTTCTAACTTTAACTCATCTATGATGTCTTGTTGAAATTGACAGATAGCATAATTAGGATGCACTAGATTACCAAGCCAGATAATCTTACCATCACTAGCAGGATCTAAAGCTCCTCCAATCTCTTGGATAATCTTATCCATCTTCTTTTTACCAATAGATTGATTACCAATGTTTTCTTCTTTATCAATATCATCACAGATAACAAGTCCTGGTCGAGTTGATGTTCTGGGGTTGATAGAGCCTCTAAAAGATTGTTTAATACCTCTAGCTCTGATTCTGCATTTATTCTGAAGATAAAAATCAGATTCATCTCTATCAACAGGCATAATTCCATCAAAATCAAGTTGCAGTCTTTTATTCTGAGTTAACTCATTGTAAGTAAAGGCTGTTCTCTCTTCTGCTAAATCTGCATCAGCTGCAGTGTGAATAATATATCTCTCACCCTTAATGATTTTCCAGATAGGGTAGACAACTCCCATAAGAACGGTCTTGCCGAGTCCTCTAAAGCCTGTAATAGATGTTACTCCATTATACTTCTCAGTAATCTCAAACATTTCCTTGTGAGCATCAGCAAATTCAAGCTTGAAGATATGAGGAAAATAACTTACACAAAAATAAGAGAAGGCTGACCAGCCATCACTGGTAGCCTTCTTTATTCTTTGCTTCTGTTTATTAGGTGTATCATTTTGGAAGGGCTTTACACTGGAGGTTTTAGAAGCAATGTCCGAAAAGTTCTTATAGTCTTTTTGAGTTATTCTAACCACTGCTTGCCCTTTTTCTAAAGTATTCTACTATACCAGTTTCTCCTAAAATCTCTTTTTGGATTGCTCTGGCTATTTCGTCATTATTTGAGCTTAAGAAGAAGTCTATTAACCAATCTAAGAACTTCTTCATATGTTCAATGAAGTCCTTGGTTGGCTCGAAGTCTATCTTATACTGTCTAAGTAATGATACCAAAGATTGAAGAGCAGTGTCTTGTGGAGCTCTTGCATACTCTCTAAGAGCTTTAATTAAAGCCTTCTTAAGTGCTATCTTAATTTCATCTTCAAGAGTTGCAATTTGATCATACTCAGTTTCCCAGTTGTCTTTCTTGATCCAGTTTCTAACTGTCTTTTCGGCAACATCATAAATCTTAGCAAGAGCCACTGCATTAGTTTCTCCTTTAAGATATAGTTTCTTAGCTGATTGTCGTTTGATTTTATATTCTCTTGAATTCATAAGATTGTAAGACCTTAATTAAAGTTCCTTTTTCATTTTTGGTTAGATATTTGATTCCTGATTTATTAAATTTCTGGGCTATAAAATCATACAACTGCTTTCTAGACCAGTTTGAAGATTTATAAAGAGCCCATATTTTCTTTCCTTGAGGATCTAGATTCTCATAAGTATAGTTCTTTTTGCCTCTGAGAATTAGATTAAGATTAATGAGAGAAGGCAGATTGAGCTTTCTTAAGGAGGTTCCGAATCCTAAAGTTTGCATTTGGGAATGTAGTTCATCAATAGTTATTCGGAGATCATTTTTTGCGAAAATAACTATGATTTTTCTCAAACGTTTTGCTAACTCAATCTGCCTGTCTGTCATATCTATTCATTAAGAGGATCTACTTTGTGATCTTCTAGGTATTTATTAATCTCTTTACCATGAACCCTTAACTGCCCATTAGTCTTTAATCTAAAGGCGGGTAGTGGATCATCTATATCACGTATAAGTCTATAGACTGTACTAATATCAACATTTAATATTTCTGCTACATTAACAGGTGTGTAGCATCTGCTTTCATTAAAAACTTGTACCATATTTATATCTCCTAAATCCATATAAACAAGCTAGTGGATATCGTCAAACCTCGATGCCTACATTTACCACAGAAAATTAGCAAAGAGAAAAGCTCCCAATTTTAGGAGTTATCAAAAGCTTAGACTTTCTCTACAAAGCACTAAAGTTAAGTGAGATAAGTCTAAATGGCTTATCTTTATCAGGTCTCTCATAAAAAGCAATATATTGCTTGGTTGAGGTAACTTGAATTGCCTCATCAATTAAATCCATAGCTTGTTGCCATTGTTTATCTTTGATGTTATAGCGTCTAAGTCCTAAGATTCTACTCTTAGCAATTTCCCCTTTTTTATCAACCTGGAATGCCTCTTTAATCACTGCTTGAAGATTTATATTTGAATCTTCACTCCACCGCTTTAAACACCCATCAATCTTCTGTTTGGCAATTTGAAGTTTCTCACTAAATTCGATTCGCTCTCTTTGCCTGACTTCAATCTTATACTTCCCATCAAATGATAATAACTCAGCATTGCCTTTCCATTCTTCTCCGTATTTTTGAGCAGTTTGGTTTAAATACTTATCAATATCATCTACCATTTTAATTTTCTCTGATTCAATTCTATCATGAAGTCTTGAAGCTTTTCCCATAAGACGATTAACAATAGTATCTCGTTTCACTATTTCAGGATCGAGTATTTTAGCTGGGTATTCTCTTCCACTGGCATCAACAAGAATTTTCTCTTTTCTTCCCATTATTACTCCTTCTTTAAACTCAGATTCTTTACTCTTGAGTTTGCGTAAGATATTACTGTCGAACTTACTACCTATTAGAAGTAAATCGACATCTTTTATGACTTTGTATTTTCCATTAACTAAATCTACCATACCGATTGAGCATAGAGCTACTAAGTATCTAGTAACTTTTCTTCGATCACCATCAAGGATTTCTGATAACTGCCTTACACTAGTATAGTTACCAGTCTTGACTTTCCGTAGCATAGATTTTAGAAATTTGATTTCGAAATTATAATTGTTGGTAGGGTTCTCCTCAACATAGTTAATATTCTTAATGTAAATTGAGAACTTACCCTTCTTGGATATTGGTTTTATTAATTCTTGGTTGCTCATTTTATTTAGCACTTTGATGGACTGCTGTAAGGTCAAACCAGTTTCACTGGCAACAAGGTCGCCAGTGAAGGGTTTTCCATAATACTCTATAAAGTTTCTTACCTTTTTAAAATTGGATATTTCCATAAATTACCTACTATATTGTGCCTAGATGCTCAGGTTTTATATGTGTTAGATCTTGTGACTCAGCAAGGTTTTCTAAGGAGTATAAAGACTTAATAAATTTCCTAATGTTACCCTTGGTCTTCCTGGCTATGAATTGAATAACAGTGTCATCAACTTTTACCTCACATACCTCTTTACATAGGAGGATTAAATCATCTATTTCTAAAGGTTTAAATTGGCAGAAGAAGTTGCATCTATCAAAATAATGAGCATCAGCAGATAAGAGACTCTCTTTAGCATCTGACATTCCTACAAGAACTACTATTGATAGTGTTTGATCAACAATATCACGAATACTGCCTAAAATCTTTTTATTCTTAAAGGCATAATCTATCTCATCTATTACTATGACGGTATTCTCAAAGTTACTAAGGATATCTACACAACGTTGGAAAATATCATTAGCTGTTCCTCTAACACCAATTTTTGGCATACCGAAGTGATAATAAATACGCTCTAATAATCTACCAGCAAAGCTCTTAGCTGTCATAGTAGCTTCGAGTCTAAAGTAGATATAATCATTTTGGATAGCTGATTGACGGGCAAATCTACTTTTACCAAGTCCTGGAGGTCCATAGATAAGTCCTAAACCAACCATTTCAGTTTTAGGTCTTTTAATCAAATAATCAAATAAATCGTAGGCTCTAATTACATTCTTTGTTTTTACTAAGGTATATTCTCGCATATTATCTCCTATTCTATACCTATCTGTTTAAGCATTTTATCAAGATTCTCTAAACCTCTTTCTTCAATTGATTTTGGAGGTTGAACTTGTTTTGATTTTGAAATTAAACGAGCTGTGCTTTCAGCCATTTTATCAAATTCTACATTTGGATTTTTTATTACATCATGTTTTAATAGCTTTGATTTATTAAAAGCTCCCTTGCTTATTTGTAGAATTGGTAACTCAAATTCCGAGATAGCTTCCTGAACTTGTTTTTGAATAATAGCTGATTTATCTTTAACATCCTTTTCAAGCTGTCTTTGGTAAGCTAGTTGTTTAAGCCATTTCTTTTTAACTAAAGGCTCATCTTCAACTAGTTTAACAAATGGATGGACACTTTTCCTTGGTAAAGCTTGGCAGATTAATTTACCTTTCTTATCATAAACTAGAACTGACCTCATATCCATCAAATCATATTTTAAAGATACTGTTTGCCCTACGTACTTGACTAAATAATCATGGTAGTAAACAATACTAAACAATTGAACTCCATTAGCTCGAACTTTTCTCTCATCAACTTTTAACATTAAGAAATTGAGTTCCGAAGCGTCTATTCTTCTTTCTTCTGGGACTACACTTGCTCTAAAAACCTCAAGAGGAGTTTTACCAGCAAGACCACCATGAGGTGTTTTCCCATACATCTCTTGAAAGTAATATGACATCATATCTTTAGTTTCTTGAATAGTAACGGGCTCTCTCTTCTTAAGCTTTTTAATCCACTTCTCATTACGCATATGGAAGGCAGGCTTATCAGAGATGTCAGAACCTCTAAAGGTATCCATAAAACGTTCAAAGTCTTCCTGGAATGTCTTGAAGAACCTTTCCACAACTTTTGCTCTTGCATTATAAGCTTTAGCAAATTCAGCTTTGATATTAAGTCTTGGAAATACTCCACAGAATTCATCTTCTAAATTATGTTCATTCCATTTTTGATGAAACAGCTTTGATTTAAAGGCTCTTCCGTTATCAAGATAAACGAATTTAGGTCTGCCGTTCCAGTGAAGTATACCATTTCTCAATGCCATAAGGATGTGTTCTGAATCTTCAGTATTAGCTATTGATGCTCCAACTGGATATCTACTAGCCCAATCGAAGAATAGGATTAACATCATACGTTTAGGTCTTCCTGTATCAGGATCAATGATATCAAAAGCAAGTTTATGACCATCAGCCACCCATACATCACCAACACTAAGGTTATTAGCTCTGCTTAGACTTAAGATGTTATTGTCTTTTAAAAATTTCTCACCCATTCTGAGTAGATTCCATTGTTGTATGTTATTATCTCTCCACTCTTCACACCAGCGTCTTAGTGCTCTGCTACTAGTAGGTGATTTAATTGCTCCTAGTCTATCAAACTGTTTTAGCTTTCTGATGGCAGTTCCAATCTTAATCCTATTGGCATCTAATAAGATTCCTAATAAGAAGTTTTGCTCCTGAATAGTAGCTCTTTTTTGAGTAGATGCTTTTGAGAGACGAGTCAGAACCTTGAAGTCTCTATCATTATCTTCATAATCCTTAAGCCACATACGAACTGCTCTTTCAGTTCTTGAACCCTCCAATTTATATAACCTTGGTAGAAGCATACCTGAGTTGTAGGCTTCTAAAACTAAACGAATAGCACGTATCTTGACTTTTGATCTCTTGTACTCTTCGAGAATCTTATCACATAACTCAGCTTTCAACTGTGCTCGTATAAGTTCTTTCTCTGGTACTGTTATCGGTGGGACTAAATCTTGGATAGACTCATCATATTCCACGATTTCAGCTTTGATAGCCTTAGAGATATTCTCTTTAGGCTTGTCTTCAGTTGAAGGTAATATAGATTTTGGAACTAAATAATATCTTTTAGTTCCACCTCTGTCTAAAGGCTTATCAATGAAAGACCATTCTTCTGATTTAGCTTTTCTATAAGCACTAGCTCTTCCAAGAGAGAGTATTTTCTGAATTTCAATAATTGTAAGTTCAGTATATTCCATACTCACCTCTTTTCGCAACTCTTGTAGTTTTTATTAGTGTGCTTGCGATAGATTTTGCTAACTTCACGAAGTTATGGTTGGAGGATTTCTAAAAATTCATCTGCTTTTCTTAAGAATCTTCCTTCATTAATAAAATAATCTAACGTTCTTCTGGAGACGGATAATTGTTCAGCTATTGCTTTAATAGTGAGACTTTTAAGTGTCATAGCTGCTCTTATTTCAGCAGGATGATACGGTGATCTCATCCGAACCTCCTAAATTTTTATTGACATTGTTCGCAATGTTGCAAATAATGACTACTGAATCTATAAAGCTAAAAAATGCGAAACAAGTCAAGGAAAATATTCCATCAATCGCATAAATGTGCAACAATGCGAAATAGAACTCAACCTCAAAATAGGAGATCAAATGGATATAAAAGATAGGCTTTTAATGTTTGTAAATGCTCTTGATATAAAGCGTTCCGAATTTGCAAAAAACATTGAAGTTACATCAGGCAATTTATCAGATTGGTTGAACAGAAAAAAAAATAGTAAGCCCTCCGCATCTGCAATGGCTCGTATCAACGAACAATATGATTTGAATTTAAATTGGTTATTAACTGGCAAGGGTGGAATGTTTGTTTTAGAATCTGATGGCAATCTGTATGGAGATGGAGATAAAAAGTATGTAGAAGAGATGACTGGAAATAATTCAGTATATCAACACAAACTAAATCCCTTTGATTCCAGGAACATTACTCTTCCTATATATGGAGAGATTTCAGCTGGTACTCCAATTAATGGTTATGATGATTCACCATCAAAGTATATCGAGATTCCTAAAGCTTATTTGTCAGATCAAGAAGAGAAATATATCGCACTTAAGGTTAATGGAAATAGTATGTATCCAAAAATAATGCATGGTGATGTAGTTGTGATAAAAGAAAATATAGATGTTATAAGTTTAGATAGTAAAGTCTGTGCCTGTCAAACTCCTGAAGGTGTTACACTCAAGAAACTACAATTCGATAAAGAGAAGAAGAGGGTTATACTTAAACCTCTTAACCCAGATTTTGATGTAATAATAATTGAAGACTTTGAGCTTGAGACCTTCAGGATTTTAGGCGAAATGGTTTTCTTGTTTAGAGTAGTATAATCTACTGACTATAATGTGATTCCAGATGATCTAAAACTTCTTTTTGGTTGTTTAATAATATTGGTTTATTCCATAAGCTATTATTTGTCAAAACTCTTAATGAATTACTGAATAAATCAATATTTTTATGAAAGTACTTTTTCTTTTTATCTACATAATCAGAACGACCCAAAGAAGAGTTCTTTCTTCTGCTGATAAGAACCAGATTTCCTATTTTATTTGTAAGCTCTAATCTTTCGTCATCGGTAAAGTCTTTACACCATTGACTGTTTTGATGAGGGTTTTGAGGTAAGATGTGCTCAACACTCACTGTTTTTGGAATACTTAATTTAGTAGTATGGCTATGGAACAAGTACTCTAGCTTGTAGAGAATATATCTAGCATATCTTCTTTGATAAACATCACCATTTATTATTAATATTAAATTTTGTAAATCAATCTTAAATTCTTTTGAAGCAATTACTTCCTCATAATTATCAGTTTTTTCGATATCTTTCAAGAGATTATTCATATTCTCAATTCTCTGAGTTGGAGTAAATTGTAAAATCCAATCTGCAGAAAACTTATTATCTAGTTTCTCAAGAAAATTTAATAAACCCTTTTCACCAAATTTATTATAATATACTAGAAGTGAAGGAATCCAAAATTCAGCAGGTAGTGTGACCTTCATAATTGTTAAGAGGTTATCAATTTTAAAATCAATATTTAAATTAAAGTGGCTATTGTCAAATAACTCACAATATATATCTTTATATTTTTTGATTAACCGAAAAGTATCTTCTCCTTCATTTAATAATGATGGACGATCAAAATACTCCTTTTTTTCAATATCAAAAGATTTCGGGTTGTAGATGTTTTTCTCAAACTCATCCAGTAAGTTCAAACGAGCTTTTTCTTTAACTAGTATTGTTCTGATGTGAGATAGGAATACATCAAAGTCCTCTCCAAAGTAGTCTTCAGAATCTTCCCATTCCTTTGCGTA
This sequence comes from Cloacimonadales bacterium (SeqCode), assembly GCA_963663475.2. Classification (GTDB taxonomy): domain Bacteria; phylum Cloacimonadota; class Cloacimonadia; order Cloacimonadales; family JAFGVF01; genus JAEKNW01. The sequence goes on from CAXXJV010000001.1 coordinate 1,932,267, forward strand.
TTTTTCTTCTAAAGTTTTGTTATTCTCTAATGCTCTTAAATTCTGGGCTTTTAAAATATCGCTATTCCTAAGTTTAACACCTCTATCATTCATAATAGTGAATAATCTAAATGCGTCTTCAAGCTCTTCTGAAGACACATAAATCATTAATACCTTCGATCTAAAAAACTGATAAAATTCATCAATGTTAATGTCCTCGGTCTCAAAAAAATCTCTTATGACTAATATTGCATTAGCCATATTTTTAATAGATGTAATTTTTGAATCAGAAGCAATTTTTTTTAACTTATCAGTTTTTTTTGTACCTTCAAAATCACGAACATGGTCTTCAACGAATCTCGAAACATCATCTCTAATATCAAATACTATTCTTAATCGTTCTGGAATGTTGTCCCAAGGGTCTTCGCTTTGATATATACTCGACTGACATTTTTCTATAAGTTTTTTGTTTTCTGTTATGTCTCTTATTACTGCAGTAAGTAATAATAAAGTGGTAAGCCTTTGTTGACCATCTAAGAGATCGTATTCAAAGTATTCCTGAGGACCATCTATTTTCCTTTTTTGAAGGACTATAGACCCTAAAAAATACTCTGATTTATTATTTTGCTTTTGTGCGTGTGAAATATCATCGAGCAAATCATGGACATGGTCTTTTTCCCATACGTATGGTCTTTGATATTTTGGTATTCTAAACCATTTCTCAAATACATCTTTAATATAAATTTTATCACTATCGATTGTGTGTGCCATTATAACCTCCTTTAATATTTGATGTATTTAACAACTAGTTAAATTTTTGTCAAGATATAAAAGTTATATAAGGAAATGATCGAGATCTCGTTCGTTGTCTCAAATCAAGAATTTAAAACCGATATCTCACGTGAGACAGCGAGATATCGGTTGTTTTTTGAATCCTAAACCCACAACTAGCTACTAACATAAAGACATACAATAGATTAGTAGCATAGCAAATTCCCCAAACAACCTGTAAAGCTAGCAGAGAAGTTGTAAAAAATACCTGCAAATGTAGTTAAAATGGAAATTTTGAGACATCGATTGAGACGGCGTGTAAGTGGCGAATAAATAACACTTTATACAAGTTAACTAGCGATGTCTCACATGGAAAACTTGGGTGTCACTTTTTATTGGAAATTCATCTCCTGAGAGGATAAGATTCTGGTCATAGATTCCTAAGTCTTCCTTCTCATCAACAGTTGAGTAGATAGGCTGTATAAAGGCTATATCCTTATCTGTTTCATCATTCAAATCACCAACTGGTTCAATATTAAGAGGATAGCTAGTATCAATATTATTCTCCACAATAATCATTTCAAATGTTCCTCCTAACATCACTCCCAAACCCCTGGTAGATGATTCTCGCTGGAGGATAAATCCCATATCATCACATCCGTCGCCATTTACGTCACCCAGACATGAAGTAAACCATTCTCTGTCACTATAATATCCTGGACCTACCAGATAACCGTATTCATAATCATAATCAGTGAATTCAATTTCTGCATCAGGTCCACCGTAGTAGAAACGATAATAGGAATAGTCAGGGGCAGGAGAATCAAAAAGTAGATATGCACATATAGCAAGATCATCATAACCATCACCATTTCCATCTAGCTCAAGTAGATAGTCAGGGTGTGCATTTAAAACACCATTTTTTTGTTCTAATACTTGAATTAGGAGTTCCATATCCAAGTCATATTTATATTCCATTACATATCAATATCTTTGTATAGTACTATCTTGAATAGAGTATATATCATGTAGTTTATTAATATTATATGTTTGCGATAAATTGTTGAACCATTGTTTAGTTGTGTTTATCGAATCACTATAGACATTATTTACCAATATTTCATCATCATTACTAAACACGATAGCTCTTTCTCTTACATCTTCAAAAGCATTTATACTTAATATTAACAATACACAAATAATTATTAGAAATTGTTTTTTCATCTTCTTAACCTCACTTAACTACTATTTTTCTTGTTAGATTTTTATATGATTTGCCATCTGTTATTTTACTTTTTACTAGATAAACACCTGCTGAAACAGTTTTTGGCAATTTAATTTCTACGTTTGATGATTTACTTCCTGAAAGTTGCTTAGAGAATAATCTTTGTCCTCTAAGATTAAAGACTTCTATATTTTCAATATATTGCCCCTCATTTGCTTTAACTGATATATCGGATACTGTTGGGTTCGGATAACAAGTGAATTCCAAGTTTGTTGTTTCACAATCGTGATTATCATTTTCAACTGGATTTATGAATTTAAAGATCAATCTTGGACCTAAATTATTCCCTAGTTCAAAAGATGTTTGATAACTCATAGTATCTTCACAACCATCAAAATCTCCTATTGTATCAAAATAGAACATCAATTTAAAGCTATCCTCTTCATACAAGTATCTAGACTTTTGGTAAGATGTAGTAATATCTACCTCTTTCCAACCTGGTTCAATATTTGCATCTGCATGAGATAAATAACCTACTTCTCTCATTTCCTCTGGAAAGAAAGAAGCATGCAGATCTGAAAAGCCATAATCTACAACAGCTATTTTTAATGGTAACTCTTGTCCATAAAATGTTGGATATTCATTAATCATATTATTACCGATTGCTGTCCCTTGGTACATCTTTAATGTTACTGATTCTAGGATAAGATCTTCTGGAAGCTCTATAAAAGGGTACTCCTGATACCACCTATATGTAGAAGATTCATCACTAAAACTTGAGGTACAATCGCCAATACTTCGTTCTGGATTTTGATAGTTATGTAATAATATATACTCGTCATCGATATACTCACCCTGAAAATAGGTAACTTTATAGATTATCCTATCATAATCTGGATGAAGTAATTGCTCAACTTCAGTTATATTATTCCCAAATAATAGAATGTAAAACAAACTACTAAACAAAATTAAAATATTCCTTTTGTACATTTTTTTATTACTCCTTTTTTGGTATTTTATTTAGCTCCTAGTTTTGTTGTAACTAATTAAATCCTTAATATACAAGGATTACTATAACTGAGATGTTTTTTCATTTTAAAACTCCTTGTTCTTCTCCCTGTGATTCGGGAGATGGTTAAAATATTTAACAATAAATTTCGAAGTTGCCAAACGCTTGTTATTAATTTTGATAGTAGCGATATATAAGCCTGATGCTAATGATTCTAACTTAATAGCATCACTAGAGTTTTTGATATTTGAAGGGTTAAGTTTTCTCTCATGAACTTTCTGTCCTTTGAGATTATAGACGGAAACCATCGCGTTTTCTATATTCTTGGGTAAATGACCCTCAAGCTTTAGATTTATCTTAATATTTTTACTGGAAACTGGGTTCGGATAGATGATTAAATTAGTGCTTGCTTGAGGAAATACATCGTTATCCTCATTACTTACGCTAGTATCAGTCAGATTAGAATTACCGGCATAAATTGTTACATAACCCGGTGTAGCATAACCTCCCCAATCATCTGGAGCTGAAATAGCAATATCATCATAGCCATCATTATTATAGTCTCCAACATTTACATTTAATCCAAAATATCCTGCAAACTCGGGATATATTGGACATGTTAGTTGTAAATCATAGATGCCGTTAGGATTTTCTCCACCCAACCATATAGCTGCTGTCCCATCCCATAAACCATAGGACGAATTACCTCCAACAAAATCACTATATCCATCTCCATTAAAATCACCGTGTTTTATCCATCGCCCAAAACCACCAGAACCCCTGATGAAAGTTAAATACGGAGGGTTACACTGAATTGGATATAGTGTCGAGTTTTCAAAACTATTTCTCCAAAGTGCTAACCCAAAATTATCAGAATAGTAATTTTCGGTAATTGGATAAAGAAAGTCAGGAAATCCATCTCCATTCATATCACCAACTGTTATCGCTCCATTAAAATTATAAGTTTGTTCATAATAGCAGATAATTTCATACTCTGTTAGTGATAATGTAGAGTCTCCATAATATATTTTGGTGAAATCTTCATTAGAATAATTTCGATAGCCTACAGCAAAATCAGCATAATTATCATCATTCAAATCACCAACTGGTTCAATATTAAGAGGATAGCTAGTATCAATATTATTCTCCACAATAATCATTTCAAATGTTCCACCCAACATAATTCCTAAAGCTCTGGACATTGAATCTCGCGAAAGTATAAATCCCATATCATCACATCCGTCGCCATTTACGTCACCCAGACAGGAAGTAAACCACTCTCTGTCACTATAATATCCTGGACCTACCAGATAACCGTATTCATAATCATAATCAGTGAAATCTAGTTCTGCACCAGGTCCACCGTAGTAGAAGCGATAAAAATGAAAATCAGGATTGTTGAGACCAAACAAAATTACTCCCTCTATTGCTAAATCTTCATAACCATCTCCATTGACATCTCCACAAGAAAATACCCCTAAACTTACATTATAATCAGTCAAAGTTGTTATTTGGTTCGGCTCATTATTATACCCAAAATTTTCTCCTCCCCAAAAAAGATGAATTTCTCCTTGGTTTCCCTCTTCCATTGCCAAAACAAACAAATCATCAACTCCATTAGCATTAAAATCTAGGGTTGCCATCCCTTTACCATATTCACTATTTCCCCAGGGTCCTTCAAAAGTATTCATTATCTCCATATAATTTTGGGCAAAGAGAGAAAGAGTGAAGAGAAGCATTACTGTAATAAGGCAATATTTTAACAATTTCATAGTTCCTCCTATGAAGTTAACAAATTAGCATATCATTGTATAATCCAAAAATATGGTTTATGAGTTTAGATGTCAATATTTATTTCAAACTTTTTATAAAATTGTATTTATCCCATTGTAAAGATGTTTTATTCTAAAAGTGTTTAGAAAGTGTATCGTTATTGAGGATTATTAGATGTGAATATGCCCTCACAAGACAGGATTAAAAAAGCAACTAGTTAGGGTTAAGTTTCATATAAAGTTTATTAGTAGTTAAGTGCAGACCATGCTGTCCACTATCCGAAAGAAGAGGCATAAATCCCCTTTTAATATAGTCTAAACCTTAGAAGGATTGTTTTTTTTGATATTACGCCTTGAACTATTTTAGAGAAAGCCTAAATAAATAATTTGGTAGTCTTTGAGTCTTCTACAACATCATCTTTTAATGAACCACCTTAAACTATCATAAAGTAATCGACCAGCAGTCCATTCTTGAAGTTGTTGAAATCAAAGGTCTTAATCTGTTCTAAAATCTCTATATTAATAGCCACAGGTAAGCATGAGACACCCCAAGCAGTTGACTTATGAGTTGGATTTTTAAAGTGAATCACATCATTACTTGAGAAGAATCTCTTTTCTCCATTTTTATAATGAAGGAAATCAGGTTTGAAGAATCCAAACTCATCATAGTTTTCTATTAATTGAACCTCTGTTGGTAGTAGTCTTTCCAAGCCAACCCACTCTCCTGATGCACTTCTCATTTTGATGATAAAGCCATTACCACATGCTAGATAGTATTTAAGCAGTTCTCCAAGAGTTGAAAGGATATCATCATTTCCAGGATACTGAGCTGATGCTAACCAATTTTTAAGAGAGGTATTTTTTACTTCAAGTTGCATAAAACATGTGTTTACTTTAGAAGCAATACAACCTGAATGGTACTCATCTTTATCGATAAGTTTAAGTAGTTTGAAAATAGAGTAGGGAGCTGGTATAATTCTTTCTTTCTCATAAGATTTGGATAATTTTCTTCTACCTTGCCACTTATAAGAATCTAAGTTAACAGGCTCAGGCGAGTAGTTCTTTTTAAATAGTTTTAATATCGAGATCTCGATCGCTGTCTCAAATCAACATATGCAAACCGATATCTCAGCTGAGACGGTGAGATATCGGTAGTTTTTTGAAGCATAAACCCACAACTAGCTACTAAGATAAAGACTTACAGGAGATTAGTAGCTTAGCAAACTCTCCAAACATCCTTTAAAACTAGCAGAGAAATTGTAAAAAATACCTGCATAAGCTGTTAAATAGGAAATTTTGAGACATCGTTGAGACAGCGTGTAAATAACTAATAAATAGCACCGATATACATCTCACAGGGAAAACTTGGGTGTCACTTTTTAGACATCATAATTCTCTTAATTTTACAATTTAGTATCCTCAACATTTCTTAAACTTCTTAAATATAAAAAGATAATACTAAAAACATAGCCACACTGCAAGTGAGGACAAATTTGCTATAGAATTACTTATCATTTGCACTATATTAAAGAAAATTTTTATTAATTTCAACACCATAATTCTTCAAATAATTGATAGATTCCAAAGAAACTTTTTCCTGAGTTTCCCAATATCACCTCGCATCCCTACTGTAATATTTTTTTTAAATTTAAAAAAATTAATTCTGCACGATTTAGAAAGCCACTATTTATAACACTATCCATAATTCTGTAAGACAATTTATTAGGGTACTATTTTTCCTCATATATGAATAAATTTATTAAAGAAATTTAATTTCCTATTAATCTTCATTTAATATAGGGTGGGTATATTCCATTTGTGAAGTTTAGTTTTCGTGTAAAAAAACAAAAAGGTGGAATAATATGAATACTAATATCAAGAAAGCAAAGCAAGCTATAATTAGAGGAATCTGTTTTGATAAACTTATAACTGTTTTACTCATCATTCTATTTTTATCTAGTAACTTATCTGCTCAGAATCTGTTAAAATCTATTCTCAACACGAAATCAGACAAGTCGGAGAGCGAAGAAGGAACTAAGATAGGATTCAATCCTGAGAATTTTATTAATCCAATACTAAGCACAAATCCCTATCACCCGCTAAAACCAGGACTACAATGGGTTCGTGGTGGAACTACTGAGGTAGGTTCCAGAGTAGTTCCTCATGAGATCATTACTACAATGACAGATGTAATCAGAATAATCCAGGGGGTACCAACTGTTGCAATGCTGGATGAATCTACAGATTCAGGAGAGATGTCTCAAGTTAGTATTGATTATCTAGCCTTGGATAAAGATGGCAATGTGTGGATTTTAGGCGGATATTCTGAAGAATATGAAGGGGGTTTATACACAAACCTGGATGATGCCTGGCTTGGAGAAGGTAAAGGATCTGAGGTTGGTATTCTGATGCCTTCTGAGGTTACCATGGAAACACCTCGTTGGTTTGTAGGAAAATCTCCTGGTGAAGCACCTACTGTAGCCGAACCAGTTGAGATAGGCATGACCCAATGTGTTGAATTCGACTGTTTTGATGATGTTTGGGTAATTCGAGAAGGTGAAGTAGGAGCTATCGATAACGAGTTCAAATATTACGCTCCAGGTGTGGGTGTTATTTATAATGTACCCCAAGACGAAAGCTTGCATAAAGATTTCTTTGAATTATTGAACTTCGTTGAACTTAGTCCAGAAGGATTGGCAAAGGCTAGTCAAACTGTTTTGAAACTAGAAGAACATGCTCGTAAGAAAACAGCACGAAGAGTTTTCGGTCCAGAGCCTGTTTCTAAGAGGGCTGAGAAAAATGAATAACACTGTTGTAAGTCTGACAAGTGTCTCCCATTCGTATAAAACAGATAATGGAGTTATTCCAGTGCTTGAAAATGTGAATCTTACCATTCGACACGGAGAAAAAGTAAGCTTGGTTGGGCCTTCTGGATGTGGAAAATCAACTCTTCTGTCTCTAATTGCTGGCCTTATTAAACCTTTTGAAGGAGATATCTGTATCGCTGGTGATTTAATGAGTAAACTTAAGGATAAAGACCGTGCCCAAATTCGAGCTAAAAAAATAGGGATTGCTCTCCAATCCGACAATCTTATACCCTTTCTTACTTCACTCGAAAATATCGAATTAGTTTTATCATATGGTAGATATGGGAATAAGCATGAAATAAGGAAACAAGCGGAACACCTGCTTAACAAGTTCGGATTATCTCACCGTTCTCAGCACCTTCCAAGACAATTATCTGGTGGTGAAGCACAACGCGTTGCTTTAGCAGCATCCGTAGCAAACAGCCCCTTGTTATTGTTGGCAGATGAATTCGGGGCTCAACTGGATGCAGGGACAGCTAAGCAGGTTATAAGTGAAATTTTACAAGAAGATTTTGCGGTATTGTTTGTAACTCACAATTTAGAACAAGCTCAATTAACTCCAAGCAGATATGAAATCAAAAATGGAAGGGTGGAATTGATATGAATAGAAAGAAATCAATCTCAGCTAAGAATGTAGTTGTTGAATATAAAACATCAGAAGGTACTATTCGAGCTTTGGAATGCAAAGACTTGTATGTACAAAGCACTTCAAGCGTTGCAGTGATGGGATCGAGTGGCTGTGGAAAATCGACTCTTCTAGGTTTGTTGGCTGGTATAGCAGTACCTACACATGGTAGCATTAGAATTGGTGATGTAGAGTTATCTTCTCTTAGCGAAAAACAAAGAACAAGTTTTAGGAGAGATAATCTCGGAATGGTTTATCAAGCAGATAATCTATTACCCTTTTTAACAGTTGAAGAGAATATTAGATTAAGCCTTGGTATTTCAGAATCAAATACCAAAAACACAAGTAATCGTTTACATGATCTTCTTGATCAACTGGGCTTATCAGGACTTGAAAAACGACTTCCAGATCAGATGTCTGGTGGACAAAGGCAAAGAGTGGCAATTGCCAGGGCTGTATTTCATGAACCAAGAATTATACTTGCAGATGAACCAACAGGGGCACTTGACGAACTAAATGCACAAAAGGTTATTAATATTCTCATCAGGTTACAGCATGAGATTGGGGCTACACTTGTTGTTGTAACTCATGATCCCAAAATAGCTAAACTGCTGGATACAACTATATATATTAAATCACCTGAAAGAAAAATAAAAGAGGACCTCTATGTTTAAAAGATATGTACTATTAGACCTGATAAGAAATCCGAGAAGAACTCTTTCTACATTAACAGGAGTTATGCTAGGTGTTGGCCTTCTTTGCGGTGTGCTGTTTTTTGTAGATGGTCTTTCAACATCAATGACACAAAGATCTGTAGCACCTTTAGCTATCGATATGCAAAGAATCATCAGTAAACGTATTGGCAGCTTTGTATCTCTCACTCAAACTATCGCTTATGTGGACAGAGTTAATACACCAGATATAGTTGAAATAAAGCTCAAACTTAAAAATGAAGGTAATTTTACTGCAAATGACGTAACTGTTCGTTCTCGTCTGAAAAAGGAACTTATGTTTATTAAGGGATCAGCAGAAATAGATGGAAAACCCTTAGATAAATTTGAGGATAATCCTTTCGCTCATGGTTTGGGAAGAACTGGATATAATCTTGGTTCAGTAAAACCTGGAGAAGCTCATTTTCTTAGCTACAGAGCAAAAGTTGAAAATAATGCTGAAATTGAGAAAAATCTAATTACCACTTTCTCCACCCGAGAATCTTTAATGCCGGTAAAGGCAAATAAACCTCAACAAGTACCACTCTCAGAACTATCGGATATGATCAGTAAGATTGAAGGAGTGAAACTTGCTGAGCAGCTTTCTTATGCAGATCTTGGATATAATAAGATTACCTTCAAAAATAACTCTTCACCTGGAATGACCAGGATATTTGGGCTGAATAACAGTTATGCAAAGCACGATGAAACAATTTCAATAACAAGTGGAGAACTTATCGATAATGGAGCAGTGCTAAGTATTGAAGCTTCAAGAATTATCAAAGCATCAATTGGGGACTCAATTATAATAAGTCTTCCAGACAGCTCTTTTCATAAAATTATGGTTACTGGGATTGCTGATTTAAGTCGTTCTCGAGCTCTTTTTAACAGCCGTCGAGGTGCAGACCTTGAGGAATTCTTATATATTCCAAGCTCTTTGATCATAACTTCAAAATACTTCGAAGAAATTGTTTTTCCAGCTTATCAGTCTGCAGCAAGTGAAAACGAAGATCGTTTGAAAAATCCTCCTGTTCGTGAAATAGATATCTGGCTTGATCATGCTCTTTTAAATGGTTCTCCTGAAATTGCATTAACTGAAACCAAACAAATAAACAGTAGAATAAAAGAAGTAGCTGCTCATCAAGATTATGTTCTTGATAACATCTCCAATACTCTGGAAGTAGCAGTTGCAGATGCACGTACTGCAAAAAAACTTTTCTTCTTCTTAGGAATTCCAGGAGGATTTCTAGCAGCAATGCTTGCAGCTTATGCGGCTAATGTTCTAGCGTCAGCCCAGCGTCGCGAACAAGCAACTCTCAGAGTTAGAGGTGCTTCAGGATCACATTTATTTAAGATGCTGGCATTAAGAACTTTCCTTATCACAACTATTGGAACAATTTTTGGATTATTATTAGGTTTTGTTATTTCAAGTGCCATCCTGGGATATGACTCAATGCTGAATGCTGGTTTCTTAAGGCTTTCTGTTTCAGGATTGCTGGGAACAATGGGAGGCTTTCTAGCAACTGGAATTTCATTGTATTTGACGGGGCATGTTTCTATTGTCAGACAAATTAATGAAGAACGAGCTAGGTTATCTGAACGAACTCCTTATTGGCGCAGGTTAAATCTGGATATATTCAGTTTTGCAATTCTTGTAATAGGAACAGCAATTGCTTTATTAACGAACTCCTTTGAAGGTTCTAGTGGATCTGTCTATTTTGGCAAAGGTGTAGATCTGAATCTTATTATGTTGGTTTTTCCTGTCATGTTGTGGTTCTCAGGAAGCTATCTTTTTGCTCGCTTTTTAGTAATTTTTCTATCTAATCTTAGAAGAAAACAAAGAATTGGTATCCTAAAACCATGGCCAGGAGTTTTTTGGCTTAGCATAAACCGCAGACCCTGGCCCATTGCATATGGTTCCATAATCATTTCTCTAATTGTTGCTCTTTCGGTTAGCTTATCTGGATTCACTGCTTCATACAACAGAGCAAAAAAGAATGATGCTCTTTATGCTGCAGGATCAGACATCCGAATTATTCCTGATCCAACATCAATGAGTAAAATGCAGATATCCGACACACATAAACTGAAAGTTGATGGTATAAAAGAAGTGACTCCTGTTTACTACAGTGTTCAGAATGTCATTATCAGAAGCAACCGAACATCAGATCCTGCAAATATGCTGGCTGTAGATCCTGATTCTTTTGGTAAAGTTGCACCATTGTATGATCTTGATTTCAACGACATTACTGCTGAACAATCTCTTAGCATTTTAAAAAACGAACAAGAATCTGTTTTTCTGAGTGATGATATGGCCGATTTCCTGCAGGTTGAAGTTGGAGATACTTTACATGTTCTTCTTGAGAGAGGTTCAAACAAGCAAACTGAGATAATGCAAATCATTAAAGGTACCTTTAAGCGACTTCCAGGTTGTCCTGATGGTGCACATGCATTCATGTCAATTCATGTATATTCGGAAAAAATTCCAGACAAAGCTCCTGATTTCTTTCTCGCATCAGTGCAAAACGATCAGGTTGAGAATTTTGCAAGTATTGAGAAAGATTTAGCAAATTCAGTTGGTAAGTTTTTCGAATATAGATTGGAAAGCAAGTATACTGTTCTTTCTAAAGATCAATCAAGTCTCGCAGCATTAAACATTGCCGGTCTGGTTAAATTAGACTCCATCTTTGCCTTTGTTATGGCAATAGTAACGATTGGTATATTTGTCTTTGGTCTACTTTTCCAAAGAAGAAGAGAATACATCACCTTGAAAGCACAAGGGCTCAAACCGAACATCATCAGGTCATTAATAGCTGCAGAGGCTAGCAGCGTTGCTTTAGGCGGTAGCATTTCAGGTATTCTTGTAGGTATTACAATGGGCTTTTACTTTGTAAAAGTTTTACAACCTTTATTCGTTCATGTTCCAGTATATGTAATATCTCTACAATCTATTTTTCTTCCAATTTCACTTGTTTTTATTGGAACTGTAATCTCTTCATATACTGGTTCAAGACAAATAAACTCACTCAATCCAATGGAACTATTACGAGATGAATAAAAAAATATTTATGGAAAACTAAATAAATTAGGAGGATAGATGAAAAATCTAAAAAAAATATTGTTGATGGAAGTTGTTGAAAAACATATCATTATACTAGTGATTATCGTTTTAGCTTTCGGTTCGCTACAGGCTCAAATGAAACCAGAAATCCTTTTGAACATTGAAACTTCTGGGAATGAGATTCTAAGTGATGATTACGAATATGGCATTTCACCCCAGTTAATTTTTGAATGGGAATCAATTAATCTTTTAGCTGAGACAAAATGGTATTTACCTTTATATCCTGAATCTAATCTCGGAGAAGTAGAGCTTAATGTGGAACGTGTTTTGCATTCCAAATTATGGTGGTTAGATTTTAAGCTGGGTAATACAAATTTGTGGATCTTTGAAGATAGTGAACTTGAAGGAGTCGCTTTTTTCAATCCAATAATGTATATATCCAATATAGAATTTGAATTAGGCTTTGAAACTCAGTATATGCCAGATTTAGCCGTCGAGTTTGCTCCTTCTATCGTTTATGAATTTGCCCTACCTCGTGGAATAGCAGAAATTGGAGTAGGTCAGACTATTGTTCTATATGATGAATTTGCAAGAGGGGAAACAGAATTTCCTATTACATACGAATTTGATGCTGGAGAATATTCAACCCTAGGATTTGAATTTACTCCATTAATCACTGAAGATAACGAGTTTAATCTTAATATCATGCTCAAAGCTGAAATATCTTTTGATTAAAAGTTCGGACTAATAAAGCTTTAATGATAACATAAGATAGAACTATATGAAGTGGATCAAGAACTATAGAAAAAATTAAAAAAAGAATGGAGGAGACATGTGTTTACAAAAAGAGCTTGAAAAACAAGGCAACTGGCTTTTTACTTACAGAAGTTATTTGCCGATATTAATATTAGCTGTAGGTATTGTCCTATATTTTAGAAATTATATTCACCTTGAGATGTTTAGTAGTAAAATTGTGATATATAAGTCATTTTATGCATACTTATGCCTCTTCCTTAGTCTTTCAGGTGTTTTAGTTAGAGTATATACAGTAGGCTATACACCCAAGGGTACTTCTGGTAGAAACACAAAAAAACAAGTAGCACAAAGCTTGAATATGACAGGGATATATTCAGTGGTTCGTCACCCTTTATATTTGGGTAATTTCTTAATCTACCTTGGTATTTGTTTATTAATTGGACATTTATGGTTTGTCATTATATTTTGTTTGCTGTTTTGGATTTACTACGAAAGGATCATGTATGCCGAGGAGCAGTTTTTATTTCGTAAATTCGGAGAGGATTTTACGAATTGGTCTGCAGAAATTCCAGCTTTTATCCCAAGATTTAAATCATTTGTAAAACCAGCACAATCATTTAGCTGGAAAAAGGTCCTAAGAAAAGAAGCTGATGGTATTTTCGCCTTATCCTGTATTTTTTTCTTTTTCAATATTGGAAGAGAGATAATTGAGAATAACGGTCATTTTAACTTGATTCTTGGATTTATCTTTCTATTTATTACTATAGGATACATTTTTGCCAAGTATTTAAAGAAAAAGACCCGTTTTCTTAATGAAGTGGAGAAATAGCCCGTTATAATGATTGTAGAAGCTTAAATTCTACTTACCAAATTCGCTTGAAATATGTGTAATTTAGAGAGAGGAAGATTTAAATGAGAATTTTATTGGTCGAGGATGATAAAAAAATTGCTGGTTTTATTACCAAAGGTCTTCAGGAAGAAAACTATGCAGTAGATATTTTTCACAATGGAGAAGACGGTCTATATTGGGCTCTAGTAAATGAATATGACTTGATTATTTTAGATATAATGCTGCCTCAGATGAATGGTTTAGAAATCTGTCGGGAAATCAGACGCAATCAAAAAAACACACCAATTATTATTTTAACAGCAAAAGGGTCTATTGAAGATAAGGTTAAAGGCTTGAGGATTGGGGCAGATGATTACTTGAGTAAACCATTTTCATTTGATGAATTATTAGCTCGTATTCAAGCTTTGTTAAGAAGATCGCAGGAATATCAGTCTCAAATTTTAACAGCAGCAGATTTAGAACTTGATGTCGGCTCACGAAGAGTCTCCCGATCAGGGAAAGAGATAATCCTATCAGGTAGAGAGTATGGTCTCTTGGAATTTTTGATGAGGAATAAGAATAAAGTCGTAACTGAAACTCAGATAATTGAACATGTCTGGGATATGAATTCTGAGTTGTTTACGAATGTCGTAAATGTATATATCCACCATCTACGAAAAAAAATAGATGAGGAAAGCTCTCAGAAGTTAATCTATACGCTGCGCGGTCGAGGATATATTTTAAAGGATGAATAAACCACTATGATTAATCATTCAATTCGTAATCGTTTAACAATATATTTCGCTTCAATAGTTGCAATAATTCTTCTTCTGTTTGATCTTCTAATCATATTGAGTTTTAGGGACAATCTATTAGATAATATTGAATCTTCACTATTAAGCAGTTGTTCGGTTATTACAGGAGAGATTTTTAAGCAGGATATATCAGGGAAACTCATTGAAGAAGATAGTGAATATGAAGATGAAATATCTAAGATCTCCGAGCTTTTCCCTGTAGAAATAGCAGAATTAATAGAATCAATGGGGCATTTCGCACAGCTACTCGATGTTCAGAATCCTGCGAAACCTGTTATCATTGCCAGAGCACATTTGAATGAAAATATTAATATACCATATAACCCAGAGTTGGTGCAGAAAATTATAGGAAGCAAATCATCCAAGGATAAATATTTGTTCAAAAAATCACAGGAATTAATGCTGGTCAACCTCTACATTTTGGATCATCTGGGAAATAAATTTGTATTACAAATTGCAGAAACCACCGTTAATTTTAAAAATGATTTAAAGTGGATTTTTACAAGTTTATTGATAGCTTCACCACTTTTTTTACTCATCCTTTCCATATTTGGGTATTTTATGATAAAAACTGCCTTCAAGCCTGTCACCAATATTGTGGAAGATGTAAATAAGATTACAGCCAAAGATCTTAGTTTACGGATAAAATCAATGAGCGGAAAAGATGAGATTGGGAAATTAATTGATACTTTCAATAATCTTATTGAACGCTTAGAAAGATCATTCAATTTAACAAAACAGTTTTCTATTGATGTATCCCACGAGCTCAAAACACCCTTAACCGTTTTAAGAGGAGAGATAGAGGTGATCCTGCGTCACTCTAGGTCGAAGGAAGAATATGTAAGAACATTAAATAGCCTAGTAGAAGAGGTGATCAAATTGCAGGCAATCATTGATAATCTGCTTCTTCTGGCAAACCTGGATGCATCCCGCAGACTGCCAGAATTTGAAGATGTAGATCTGAATGAACTTATATTAGAAACATTTGAAGATCTGCATTGGCTTGCTACCCAGAAAAATCAGAATATTGAGATTAGAGAAATACCTTCTATCAGCATTCATGGAGATAAGACGCTTCTCATCAGGCTATTCAGCAATATTCTGGAAAATGCAATTAAATATTCTCCCAGAAACGGAAAAATCAGGATTTTCTGTAATATATCAAAAGACTCCATGGAAATCAATGTGCAAGATAGCGGACCCGGAATAAGCAAAGAATATCATACCAAAATTTTTGAGAGGTTTTTCCGTATCAATGATTTATATGAGCCCACCAAATCCAAAAGCTCTGGCTTAGGGCTAGCTTTAGCAAAGAAGATAGCTGACCTGCATAATATTACCATCAAACTGAAAAATTCATCTCCTCAGGGCTGCATTTTTTCTTTATCAGCTCCTTTTAAATATGATTAAGAAACTTTAATATAAATATATGATGAAATTTTCATTTTAACGCTTTTATAACAATAATATAGCTTTGCTATCAAATTATACTAAACATAATATTAATAATATATCTGTTATTGTTTATAGAATTTTAGAAATAAGTATTTTAATAGTAAGTGTTTGAGTAGAATAGGGACAGTATAACCATGTCTCTATTTGAAATGTAAAAAGTTGGCATACCCCATTTTTTTATGAAAAAATGATCCGTATTTGTAGCTTGTTATGATATTCCCTCTTGTGTGGTAAATTTTATTCATTTTAGTGTTATTAAATATAGTTTTATAATTCTACTCAGTTTTAACAGGATTTTTATTTATAGTCGTCTCTTTCTCAACTTACACTTCCTTAGCTTGGAAGAGAGAAAAAAAGATAGAGACATTTAGTATAGCAAATTACCAAGGTCTCGCTCCCTGCTCAGATCAACAATCTAAAACCGATGTCTCACTTGAGACGGCGAGATCTCGGTGGCTTTTTTCGAATCCCAAACCAACAACTAGCTACTAAGATAAAGACTTACAGGAGATTAGTAGCTTAGCAAACTCTCCAAACATCCTTTAAAACTAGCAGAGAAATTGTAAAAAAATACCTGCAAAAGCTGTTAAATAGGAAATTTTTAGACATCGGTTGAGACAGCGTGTAAATAACTAATAAATAGCACTTTATAAGAAGCTCCTATAGATATCTCACATGGAAAATTTGGCTGTCACTTTTTAAATCCTCTTCGAACACTTAGTAGCAAATATTAACATAGACAGCGAAATTGGTTCTTTAACCCTAGATGAAGTTTCTGGTAGTGCAGAGATTGATTCCGAAATTGGTTCTATTAAGGTAAAAAAGGGTGACTTCCAGAACTTTTTTTGCTCTACTGAGGTTGGGAATATAGAGATTTTAGGAATTAAAGCAGTAGCCTTAAAGTGTGAAACAGAAGTAGGTCAAATCAATATAAAAGAAGCAGAAGTATCCAATGCTACCATTAGTAGTGAAACAGGTAACATCGAATATCAACTACTTCCTAACAAGCAAAATCAAACTAAAATATCAGCAGAAATCGGTAAAGTAAAAATTATCATTCCTCATGAAATTAACTTAGATTTAAAAGCAACTTCAGAAATGGGTTCGGTTAATTCTTCTCTTAAGAATGTTGTCTCTTCCCCAATCGATGATGGTGTAATCTTAAAAAGTGAAACAATAAATAATGAAGCAGGAAGTGCAACTATCAAGGTTACCACTGAAATTGGATCCATAACTCTACTTAATGAAGATACTCTTCCTAATGAAGAGAAAAGACAGTTTAAAAATAACAAGTTGAATGAGGAGATTATTCGAGCCATGAATGAAATGAGCAAAGTAACAAAGGTGCTAGGTTCTCCAGCCTTAAGAAAGTCCATTGGTGGCGCTTTTGCTAACTTGGGAGAAGTTATTAAGTCTAGGGTTCAAACAGCCTTAAAAGAGGCCGATATTACGATTAAAGAGTCAATGAAAGATATGAAGGCTGATTTGCAACAGCAAAGACAAGATTATAAATCAGAAAATGTCCGTAACAGACAAGAAGCTCAACAAGGAAGAGATTTTTCTAGCAGAAATAGTATGTATAGACCTGAAGATAGGTTATCAGATAATGAGAAAAGTAGATTAAAAATTCTCGATCTTCTTGAGCAAGGAAAAATAAGTCATGAACAGGCAGAGAAACTCCTTAAAGCAATAAATAAATAAATAAGATCTCTAAGCTATTATAATTGAACCCAAGTTTTGCAGTAGAACTTCAATGAAAATATTGTTCTATACCTGAAGTTTTTCTGCATTTCTTGGGTTCATTATCTTATCATTCCTTCCTCTTCCCCTCCTCCTTAATACTCATCTTAATTAAAAATCGAATAATATTTAGGATGTGTGAGAAGGAGCATGGGAAGACAAAACAAAGAGGATAAAACATAATCCCGAATGGTGCAGTAGAGCTTTACAGAAGAGTGCAGATTCTTTTAGTGTTATCGAGAGCCAAGCTATCTATGCATACCAAAATAGACTAATCTTCTCTTATATCACTAATGATACATTCAAAGTGTTTGATATTGATCCTCAAGATTTATCCCAAACTGCAACTTATTCCTTTCCTTCTCAGCGTGGTGTTGCTCTACAAGATTTTATTATCGGAAATAAGTTCTATAACATTCAGAACTATAATGATAATTTAACTTTAGCTTGCTATGATTTAGATAATGATTTTGCTCAAGTATGGCAGGAAACTATTGCTGAGAATGTTATGAGTGACTTCGTTATTGAAAAGTTAAATAATAGATTTGTTGTTGCTTATACTCAAGGTACTGAAGGAAGCGAAAGAGTTTCTCTCAGAACTATTAGTTTTTTGGGTAATAGTGATCAGTATGAAGAGGGCTGTGCTTTACCTTTAAACTTAGAGAGTCAGTACGGTCCTACTATAAGTGTGCTTGATGATAACACAATCTTCGTTAACAGAATTGAGAATAATTCAGCTGATAATCCTGGTGTTTATTGTGATTTAATAGACCTTAGTTACTTTGTTCCAAATAGTTCTGAAGATGTGTCTCCTTTTACTTTCACAGCAACAAATTATCCAAATCCTTTTAATCCTGAGACTACTATTTCTTATAATCTTACTAAAGCTGGAGTTACTAAAGTTGAGGTCTTTAATTTGAAAGGTCAGTTAGTAAAGACTTTAGTTAATGAGGTACAGTCTGCTGGGAATCAAAAGGTTATTTGGAGAGGTAATAATGAGCAAGATAAACAGGTAAGCTCAGGAATTTATCTGTATAAAATTAAAAGTACAGGTGGTGTTATAAGTGGGAAGATGGTGTTGATGAAATAGGGTCTTGCTTTGCAAGAATTAAAAATGAAAAATAGAAGAGTAAAACTTTCAGGCGAATTTACACGAATGTAGGGGAGATAGATTTTTTGCCCTTCTATAAAACAAGATAAATACATCTTTCGTCGGACGGTGGACATTCTGTCTGCCATTCTCTTAAACTCCCCGCTTTAGTACTGAAGGTAGGTTTAAAGAGGGGTGTGGCTTGGTATTTCCAAGACAGGGTGTTTTGTGAGTCAAGCAGGGATTAATAAAATAATCAGGCTGATTACAGCCTGATGGAAGCAGAGACACTCCACACATAGTTTCGCTCATCTGGAATATGTAAACTATGGACTGGTAACACCCTTGCCACCACTCCATAAACCATAAAGCTATGCTATTGGAAAAGGTAGCATACTGATTGAATAGTCTTAATTCATTTCAATTAAAAAATAATACATAATAATTGACAAAAAACGTACTAGAAGTAAAAAACGTACTAGAAGTAAAAAATGTAAATGTAAATAAATATTACAGTTTAACTTATTGGGAGGAACAATGAGAAAATATCTGCTACTAATAGTTGTAACTTTGCTATGCTCTTTATCAAGCTTATTAGCACAAGTAGTTTGGGATAACTCGTCCTGTGTATATAGTGTCGACAATAGGAAAAGTGAATTAATATCAAAACAGGATATTGCAACTGGGTCCTTAGTATTTTATAGACTTAATAATCAACTTGTATTTGAAAAACTGGATAACTTAGGAAATCCAATCACAGATCAAGTAATAGATTTGAATATACAAGTTAATGAAGAATCGATTTTAACAGTTAGAAAAAGTTATGATAACAACTTTTTTATTTATTGGAGAGAAGAAAACTTGCTCAAGATTAAGAAAATCAGTGAAGAAGGCAGTGACCTATGGAATTCGTGTTTAAATATACCAATTCTAGATTATTCAAATAGGATTATTGATGGAATGCAAATTGTTGATGATGAAGAATCTGTCTATTTATTGGTAAATTACCAGAGTGATGTTTATGAGGAAGTCTTAGTAAGTTATCAGATTGATGTTATAAATAATAATCCTCAAGAGATTAATCAAAACATTATTTATGAAGCCGAGGGGCTTTCTTCTTTTACTGGAGCATTAACAAGTGATGGTATAACTTACATGTGGTTACAAGCTGATGAAGATAAAATTTTCATCAAAATAAGTGAAACCATTCACGAGATAAACGGGCAAGTAGCTTATTCAACTCAACCTGGATGGAAAGTTAAAGAATGTAAAATTCTTGAGTTAAATGGAGATAAAACTCTTTACTGTTTAGTTGGTAAGTATTATGAGTCTTATAATGAAGGATTTTCAGACATTTATATCTATAATGAAGTGACAGAAAGTACTAGTGAAGTATTCACTAATCAAATTCTTATAGATGTTCAAAGAATCTCTGATAATGAGTTTTTATCTGTGACTATGAGTGATAGTCTTTATTTTACAAGATATGATGCAGTAGGCGATATTATTTCTTCAGTTAGCCAGGAACACTATTGTCATGGCTGGAGTCAAGATTGGATTTCTTATCAGCCTTATATCAAAAGTGTTGATTGTAGGCTTGAAAATGGGGAATATAAAATTGCTATTGGTTTTATCGGTGTGAGCAGTGACATTGTTACTCCTTCTACAGATTATAATTCCAAATTAGGTATTTATAGCTACAATTTAGCAAATGATCAGACATCAGCTGTTTTGGGTGACCTAGGGAATTTTACAGAAAATAGAATTTCACTTTATGTAAGTATGGGAGATACAAGAGCATCTCTATTGAATAAATGTTATCAAGATAATGATTCATCCTACAATCAATATTTTCTGGATTATAATCAAAATTCCCAAGTAAGTCATAATACTTATCAAATTGCATTAACTAGTATTTCATATTTAAGAGAAATGAACTCTTTTATTTGGAATGGTAACAGTCGTGTAATAATGAAAGTAAATAATTCATTATTGGAAAATGAGATTAATGACATTGGAGAAATAATCATGGAAAATTATCAAGAGACAAATTCTCCTATGTATATACTTGAAAATTTTTCAGAGAATAATTATGTACTTCTTTATGCCTATAACTATGATTATTTTGATGACTTTGGAGTAACTGAAGTTACATACGATGTAAGAGCTAAGTTTTATAAAGACAACGGTAGCATTAGTATTGAAGATATGCCTTGTGAATCGAATTTGCAATCATATTTGGATATTGAAGACGGTGATGGTTTATGGATGACTCCTTTTTATTCTTCTAGTTTCCAAATTCGTAGAATAGAAAATGGAGTACTTCAAGACCCAATAGATTCCTGGTTTGAGTATGGTAATATACTTATGGTGAAAAATAATTATCTAATCAAGAATGGCGATCATCAGTTTCTTATTACTAAAATTAACGATTTCGGTTCTATAACTGAAGGCTGGACTCTTGATGGCTATAGCTTTACAGAAGAGTATGATATCAATATTAGAAATAAAGAGATTTTCAAATATCAAAACAGACTAATATTCTCTTATTTAACAGGAGCAAATTATAAAATACTTGATGTTAATCCAGAGGATTTGGCCCAAACAACTAGCTATGTTTTTCCATGTACTTATATTAATGAGAAGAATGATTTTATTATCGGGAATAAATTCTATAATATACATAATTATGATTCGCAGTTAACAATATCATGCTATGATATAGATAACAATTTTGCAGAAGTATGGCAAGAATCAGTTGCAGAAAATGTTAGGGATTATGATATTAAAGTCGTAAATAATAGATTTGTTGTTGCTTATACTCAAGGTACTGAAGGAAGCGAAAGAGTTTATCTCAGAACTATTAGTTTTTTGGGTAATAGTGATCAGTATGAAGAGGGCTATGCTTTACCTTTAAACTTAGATAGTCAGTACGATCCTACTATAAGTGTGCTTGATGATAACACTATCTTCGTTAACAGAATTGAGAATAATTCAGCTGATAATCCTGGTGTTTATTGTGATTTAATAGACCTTAGTTACTTTGTTCCAAATAGTTCTGAAGATGTGTCTCCTTTTACTTTCACAGCAACAAATTATCCAAATCCTTTTAATCCTGAGACTACTATTTCTTATAATCTTACTAAAGCTGGAGTTACTAAAGTTGAGGTCTTTAATTTGAAAGGTCAGTTAGTAAAGACTTTAGTTAATGAGGTACAGTCTGCTGGGAATCAAAAGGTTATTTGGAGAGGTAATAATGAGCAAGATAAACAGGTAAGCTCAGGAATTTATCTGTATAAAATTAAAAGTACAGGTGGTGTTATAAGTGGGAAGATGGTGTTGATGAAATAGGGTCTTGCTTTGCAAGAATTAAAAATGAAAAATAAAAGTGGAATAATAAATTCCCTGGATTTGATAGATTCTCTTTTTTTATTTAAAAATAAATCTATTTTGCAGATAAGAGACAAGAGGTTATATGGATTATTTAAAATATATTTTTCTTTTAAACAAAGAGGGTGTATGGCAATACACCCCTACAATACCCGGTTTTAGATACGTAATATATCTGTAATAATAAAATGTATTATATATGAGAAATCACAAATACAATCCAGAAATCCATAATCGTCGTTCTATCAGACTGAAGAAATATGATTATTCCCAGCCTGGACTCTATTTTATTACCCTTTGCACCAAAAACAGAGAATTTCTCTTTGGTGAAATCAATAATGAAAAAATGTTGCTGAATGATGCAGGGATTATTGTTATGCAAGAATGGGAGAAAACGCAACAAATAAGAAAAAATATTAAATTAGGTGAATATGTGATAATGCCTAATCATTTTCATGCAATCATACAAATAGAATATCAAATCATGACATCTTCTTCTGAAAATAACAAGAAATTCCAATCACCAACCCAAACCATCGGTGCAATTATGCGAGGATTTAAAGGTTCAACAACATTAAAAATAAATAAAAACCTACCAGCCCGTAATCATGGTAGGGGCGTATTGCCATACGCCAGAAATAATAATAATTCAGTCTGGCAAAGAAATTATTGGGAACACATCATCAGAACAGAAATCGAATATACCAAAATCACCGAATATATTATTAACAATCCTCTGTGTTGGGATAATGATATATTAAATGGGGGAGATGGGAATGTTGTCTTAGAATCTGAAACAGGTTATAATCAGGAAATCTGGATGATTTAGTTGTAGGAGCGAAACATCTTTCGCCCAGAAAGATTATTTTATTATAATTATCAAATATGTTATTGACATATATTAATTAATAAATATTAATTGTAATTTATAATATTTAGTAATATTATGTAAAATATTATTATAATTATTGCTTTAATAATTAAATATCCAGAGGTAGTTTTTATGAAATTACGATTTCACAATGAGAGGAAGAAAATTATACTTGATCCTTCTAGATCAGCGATAAGTTACTGTAAAATTGTATTTAAAATTTAAACAAGGAGAAAATATTACGTAAAATTCTTAGCATCATTGAATAACGACGAATATGCCGCACTGAGTAAAAAATTATGGGGAATTCAACAACATAAGTGTTTCATTTGTGAAGAAGATATTGATTTAGAACTTAATAAAACAGATATAGATCACATAGAACCATTAGCAAAAAAAGGACTAGCTACAGAGAAACTTGCTTAATCAGTGAAGATGTATCTATTTCTGTATTGGTTATGTTAGTTAGTGATATTCCAGATCTTATAGTAGCAAAGGATTTATTCTCCATACTACTTAGTCCGACATCATTTATCTTACAAACTCCTATTTATATGTTTAAAATCCTCCACCTCGATGTTATAACTATTCTCACTTTGATGAATAGAAAGTAATGATATTCCATGGTTATAAAGTTGTAAAAACATCATACAGATATTTAGGATAATTTTACTATAAGTTAAAAAGAAATCAAAGCTGATGTTGTTCTTTTCAGATTCTATATTTTAAACTAGTGTGAAATTTTCAGAATAGTAAATATTAACCTCAAATTAGATATAATTGATTATAAAAAAAGTGACAGTAGGAATGTATATTAGCTAAAATAAACTAAATTAAAACTTTTATGTAATATTATAGTAATATCACATAATAAATCTTGACAAAAAAATAAATAAGTAATATATAGTATATTGTAACTAAATTAAAAGGAGAAAATTATGTTTTTTAAACGTATAATCCCAATTTTAGGGATATTACTAGTAATCGCAGGTTGTAACCAAGATATAGTAGGGGGGCATTCTACTAAAAACAGAGAAGTAAGAGCTTTTGATGAAAGTAATGTAGGTTATGCCTACAATATTCACGAAGAAAATGTCAAGTCTATTTGTACTTGTCCTGAAGTAACAGCAATGATCAAGTCAAAAAAGAGCAATGGTGAAACTGAATTAAATGAAAAAGATTTTAATGTAATAATTGATGCAGCTAAGCAAATGCCATACTATGATTCAACTTTACAAATGGGAATCTTATCAATGATGGATTTCACAAAAAGCACACTATTCAATGAAAATAATGGACAATATTCCATGAAATCATTTGAACAAATTAATGATGACTTGAATACCTTGATTGTATCAAATGATAATATCAATAAAATGTGGCAAATAGAATTAAAGGCTAGAGCTAACTTTTACGTTAACACTGAGAAGTATAGTCCAGAAAAAGCCATTGTTATGTTTTATAAAGAAATTAGTGTAATAAAGTATTTAAATTTCAATAATAACTATGAAGTATCTGCTGCTGAAAACTATTTTGGTGTGGCAAAAAACTCTTTAGATATATGGGAAAAATACCAGACTTGCTGGGGGACGTTTAATCCAACAATCCCTTTGTTAGCTTGGAGCACAGGAAGAGCTGATGCTGTAGGAGCTTTAACAGGGACATATGTAGGTGGTTTGATTGGAGGAGCGGTTGGAACAATAGTTTTACCTGGTGGAGGTACTGTAGCAGGCGGTGGGGTTGGAATTGGAGCAGGTGGAACTTTAGGATGCGTGTTATTCTCTAGTGTATATAAAATTGCCCAGTTAGCTAAATATTAATAGAGGAATAATAATGAAATTTCAAATTATAATAATCCAAATATTTATTGTCAGTTTAATATTAAGTGGATGTTCTAAAAGTCAAGATGATACTAATACCAAAATAGTAAATCCTAAAGGAGGGTACAGTTGCTCTCAAGATAATATATTTAAATATGACAATATACATACTGAATTTGTTGAAGATGCTTGTCTAGATGACGAAGTAGTAAAAGTTATGGCTGATGCTGATAGAGAGGGTATTTTGTTGGAAAATTACTTATCTGTTGAAGAAATAATTAAACAGAAATATTACAAGATGTTTGATCTAGATGAGATTTACCTGACTGATGAACTATTTAACAACTCAGTATCAATAAACTTAAATATTTCGAATGGATACGTTCATAAATTTAATGTGCTACAGATTAGAGACTGTATAGCTAGTAGAAGAACTAATATAAAAGAACTAGATGAACTAATTGATAAGTTTGTCCTATATACTGACGAATTTATAAAGGAATATCCTATAAATAGCGATTTAGCCACTAATAACTTCTATAATAAAATTCTCTTACTACAGAAAAAGGAATATGAAACTCAAGAAGGATGCTTCTTTGCTGAAGTTCTTGTTGGTACTGTTAAAAGTTCGTATAGATTTAGATCCTCCTATAGTGACTATTGGGGATATTGTACTCCTTCGCTTGCCGCTGGAGACTGGGGTTTTTGGGGAGACGTAGCTGGAATTGTTCTTGGGGCCGGTATTGGAGGTGCTTCAGGTGGAATTGTTGGAGCATTAGTCGGAATTTCTAAGCTTGGTCCTTTACTCTCAACAGTTAGTGCAGGCATTGGAGCTATTGTAACAGAAGAATTTTAATATGAAAAACTTCTTTAAGTACCTAATTCACTTTATTTTTCAAATACTTGTTGTCTTATTAATATGGCATAAGCAATATAGTGATATTGGAGATATGTTGAATGCTCTTTTTTATTTTCCATTATATGCATACCCTTTATCATTAACGATTGGTAGATGGTCTGACTTTAAAATAATGAATAAAAGATATTATGACAAATATCTACTTAGGGATATATCATTGAATTTTATCCTTGGAGGTCTATATTTACCAATACACTTTTTAATAAGTAATGAATTTTTTATTATATATTTCATTTTAGTATTGGTTTTTAAAAATATTTTGGATATAAGAAATGTAAGAACATTAATCAGAGTAGATGAATAACTAGATTGTTAGGTAATGGGATAATCATTACCTAACTTTTTTTTGATATTCTATTATGATAAAAGTATTTATCAAATTATTTTTTCAAGTATTTTGGTCGTATTGCCATACGCCCAAAATAATAATAATTCAGTCTGGCAAAGAAATTATTGGGAACATATCATCAGAACAGAAATAGAATATACCAAAATCTCCCAATATATAATTAACAATCCTCTGTGTTGGGATAATGATAAATTAAATGGGGGAGATGGGAATGTGGTTTTAGAAGATGAAATAGAGTATAAATTAGAAATATGGATGGTATGATTGTAGGGGCGAAACATCTTTCGCCCAGAAAGGAAATATTGCAGTCATTTGGGGTGCGTCACGAGGTGGTGTGCCGTCAACTGGTGAAAATCCAGTCTGGTTAATTTTCTGTTCAACCAGAAGTGAAAAAGACAGGCTTGTTCAGTAATGGCAAGTCTGAAGCTCTTTGAATCGGTAAGTAAGCCGTAGCGAAAGCGAACAGGTAGCTTCGTTAGATAATTGTAATCGGTCAATCTTTCCCAATGGATGAAACCTGCTATTTGATAGGAAGTAACAGAAATATGCACTATCAAAGATTACTGGAGTTATAACTGATGGCGTGCTTATAAATGATTGCACACTAAACGTGAGAGAGCCTATTTAATAAGAGATGACAACTCTAAATGGATTTCTATAAGACGGAGTCGAAGTGAAATTCAGTTATTTAGGCAGTCGGAGATGCCCATAGTAGTGATGATATTTGAGACAACATAACTCAAAAGTAGCGAAGGGGCATTACTTCAAAGAAATTTACAAGATAAGGAGAAAGTTGTGATTGATGAAAATCTAACAAACAAACGAAAAGCTGATTTATCAGCAGAGGAAAGAGTTCGAATTTTTCAACGTAAATTATATTCTAAAGCCAAACAAGAAAAGGATTTTCGTTTTTATGTACTGTATGATAAGTTAACAGTGGGATATTTTCTAAGTGAAGCTTGGAGAAGGGTAAAGTTAAATAATGGGATTGCTGGATATGATAAAAAGAGTTTTTCTTATATTGAAGAATGTGGAATAACAGACTTTCTTTTTGAGATTCAACAAGAACTAAAAGACGAAACTTATAAACCATCTCCAATACTACGAGTATATATTCCTAAAGCAAATGGTAAAATGAGGCCATTAGGTATTCCGACCATAAAAGATAGAGTAGTTCAAATGTGTTGCAAGCTAATAATTGAACCAATCTTTGAAGCAGATTTTGAGGATTGTTCACATGGTTTCAGACCAAAGCGTTCAGCCCATGGAGCTATTAAAGAAATAAAGTCTAACCTTAAAGCTGGAAAAACAGAAGTATATGATGCAGATTTGTCTGGTTACTTCGATAATATTCCACATGATAAACTAATGTATCTTGTGGAAAGAAGAATAACAGATAAAAGGATATTAAAGCTAATTAGAATGTGGCTAAAAACACCATATTTTGAGAAGAACAAATTGCACAAGAGTAAAAAGGGAACACCTCAAGGAGGCGTTATTTCCCCTTTACTGGCAAATATATACTTAAATCTTGTTGATAAAGCTATCAATAGGGAAGATGGATTTTTTCGCTAAAAGAGGCATAAAAATAGTACGTTATGCTGATGACTTTATCTTAATGGGAAAGCAAATACCCCAAGAGTGCTTATCGTATTTGCACAGAATGCTGGAAAGAATGGAGTTAACTGTTAATCTAGAAAAAACGAAACACCTGAATGCAACAAAACTATCTTTTGACTTTTTAGGTTTTACTTTTAGGTTTGATAAATCATTTTACAACTCGTATGGTTATTACTGGAATGTGATTCCAAGTAAAAAGAGTGTCAAAAAGTTTAAGGCAAATATTAAGAATTGTCTTATGAATAATGGACATTCATCAAACTATACGATAGTAAAGAAGCTCAATCCAATATTAAGAGGTTGGACTAACTATTTTACAATACCTAAAGTAAGCTACCCTGCAAAGGCTAAAGATAGTGTTAATTCTTATCTCTTTTTTAGTCTAAAGAGGTATTATAAGCGCAAGAGTCAAAGGAGCTGTAAGCTTTATCGTCAAAATGCTCATGATAAGTTAATTAAACATTATGGTTTATATAACTTAGCATACAGGTCCTCTTGACAAACTTGTGAATGCTTAGAATGAACTTTGTCGGTAAGCCGTGTGCGGGAAAACCGCATGCACGGTTTGAAGAGGGGGGCAGGGAATCCTGCCTCTACTCTACTTCATTATCTTATCATTCCTTCCTCTTCCCCTCCTCCTTAATACTCATCTTAATTAAAAATCGAATAATATTTAGGATGAGTGAGAAGGAGCATGGGAAGACAAAACAAAGAGGATAAAACATAATCCCGAATGGTGCAGTAGAGCTTTACAGAAGAGTGCAGATTCTTAGTGTTATCGAGAGCCAAGCTATCTATGCATACCAAAATAGACTAATCTTCTCTTATATCACTAATGATACATTCAAAGTGTTTGATATTGATCCTCAAGATTTATCCCAAACTGCAACTTATTCCTTTCCTTCTCAGCGTGGTGTTGCTCAACAAGATTTTATTATCGGGAATAAATTCTATAATATACATAATTATGATTCGCAGATAACAATATCATGCTATGATATAGATAACAATTTTGCAGAAGTATGGCAAGAATCAGTTGCAGAAAATGTTAGGGATTATGATATTAAAGTCGTAAATAATAGATTTGTTGTTGCTTATACTCAAGGTACTGAAGGAAGCGAAAGAGTTTATCTCAGAACTATTAGTTTTTTGGGTAATAGTGATCAGTATGAAGAGGGCTATGCTTTACCTTTAAACTTAGATAGTCAGTACGATCCTACTATAAGTGTGCTTGATGATAACACTATCTTCGTTAACAGAATTGAGAATAATTCAGCTGATAATCCTGGTGTTTATTGTGATTTAATAGACCTTAGTTACTTTGTTCCAAATAACACTGAAAATGTGTCACCTCTTACTTTCACAGCAACAAATTATCCAAATCCTTTTAACCCTGAGACTACTATTTCTTATAATCTTACTAAAGCTGGAGTTACTAAAGTTGAGGTCTTTAATTTGAAAGGTCAGTTAGTAAAGACTTTAGTTAATGAAGTACAAGCTCAAGGTAATCAAAAGGTAATTTGGAAAGGCAATAATAATCAAGATAAACAGGTAAGCTCAGGAATTTATCTGTATAAAATTAAAAGTACAGGTGGTGTTATAAGTGGGAAGATGGTGTTGATGAAATAGGGTCTTGCTTTGCAAGAATTAAAAATGAAAAATAGAAGAGTAAAACTTTCAGGCGAATTTACACGAATGTAGGGGAGATAGATTTTTTGCCCTTCTATAAAACAAGATAAATACATCTTTCGTCGGACGGTGGACATTCTGTCTGCCATTCTCTTAAACTCCCCGCTTTAGTACTGAAGGTAGGTTTAAAGAGGGGTGTGGCTTGGTATTTCCAAGACAGGGTGTTTTGTGAGTCAAGCAGGGATTAATTGTCAATAGCAGTTTAAATTGGTACAGTTTTGGCAGTTTAAAATGGTACACTATTGTAAATCATATTTCCTTATAGTTTTCCTTTCATTCTATAACTATTTCCATCTATTAGAACTGTTTCTGCATGATGAACTAATCTATCTACTATAGCAGTAGTTATTACATTATCTCCAAAGGATTCTCCCCACTCTTGGAATAGCCTATTAGAGGTAATGATAATAGACCTATATTCATATAACTCATTTATTAGCTTAAAAAATAAACTCGCATTTACTGCCTTAATAGGAAGATAGCCTATCTCATCAATAATAATAAGATCATTTTTTACTAACTTTGAAATCCATTTTTTGAAGTTATTTTCTACATTAGCAATAATCATTTCATCAATTAGGTCATTCATATTGTAAAAAATAACTTTATATCCTTTTAAGATAGCTTCATATCCTAAAGCTATAGATATATGAGTTTTACCTACACCAGGAGGACCCATTAATATTTTGTTTTCTCTGTTATCTATCCAAGTAAAGTCCTTCCACTCAGTAATCATTCTTTTAGTTATTGAATGCTGATATTTAAAATCAAAATCATCAAAACTTTTCAAAAGAGGAAATTTTGACCTTCTAATCTGTAAATTTATCATCGTTTGATTTCTACTATTGCATTCATTATCAATTACATATGAAAGAAAATTCATATAAGATAACTGATTATCTTGTGCATATTTAAGATATGATTCTAAATTATTAATAGTATGCCTGCATCTTAGTCTAAATAGATTTTTCTTTAATGTTTCGATCATTTTTTTACCACCTTATTATAAATTGATAAATCTCTCTGTATAACTGATTTTTTTGTTTCTATTATCCCATTGACTTGATTTTGATAGTTAGCAGATAACTTATTGCCTTTTATCTCTTCTTTGACTATAGACTCTATCTTTGTTGCTTTTATATCTTCTAATTCTAGTGCTTTAGAAATTATGTTTGACCAATTTAAGTATTTATTTTTATTATACATTTTTAAAAATGCTAATAGTTGCTCTCTGGGATTTCTGTGATTATGTGCTATGAGTAAATTTAATAAAAGGATTATCTTGTCATTATTGGGGAATAGTGAGCAAATATCTTCCTTTATATTATTAATTGTTTTCGAGTAGTCTATGTAATGACATTGAGATATGATAGGTTTTGTTCTTTCTCTGGAAATCCTATGAGATGCAACTTTTTTTCTACTATTCCTATCTATTATTTCTAAAGTGTCTTCATTTTCTTTAACTATAACTATCTTTTGTTGATAGATATAAGGAACTGAATATTTGTTACCATTCCATGAGATAAGACCTGTTTTATCTACTTTTCGTGTCTCTGCAATATTCAGGTTATATCTTCTTAATAGTTTTTCTTCTTCTTTAAACATTACTATAGGTCTTTCTCTAAGCGTACTGTGGATACGATTATTTACTTCTTCTAACCAGCTTTTTGATTTCAACTTAACTTCAGATAAACTAGTAAATACTTCACCATCAAGAAAATCATACTTAACTTCTTGAACTTGTCTTTCTACCAACCCTTTACTTTCAGGATCATAACCTTCACAAACATAAGGACTTATTGTTAGATTATTCATAAATTGAAAAAACTTATTATTATAAGTTACTTCTCGATAAATCTCCTTTATAACGACTAGTTTTGTTTGATCATAAACCATTGTCTCTGGGATATATCCAAAATATTCAAAGCAATCTTTATGGGCTTGGATGAAGTCTTGAGTCTTATAAGGTCTTGTTTGAAAATGTACATATTTCATTCGTGAATAGCAATAGCTAAACACACAAAAGTATATTTTTAACTTGCTCTTATCAGATAAATAGATATTATACTCTCCGGGATCAACCTGCATCTGATTTCCTGGTTCATAATTGACAACTCGATAATAACGCTTAGTTGGTTGTATTAAATTATTTTTTATTTTTTTTGAAAAATTAAAAAAAGCTCTTTGTTTTACAGGTAATTTTCCATGCTGTTTGGATAATTTACGATATAATTTACTTAATCGCATATTAGGAAATTTTGTTAAATGTTTGCTAATTTCTTCCCTGTAAATTTCGAGCTTACTTGTTCGATTGACTTTCATTAAAGTTTTTTCTACGGTTTCAATGTCTTTTTGTAAGTAACCCATAACTGTTGTTTTAGAGATACTTAACTGTTCTGCTATTTCTCTTATACTCTTGCCATTTTCTCTTAATACTCTTATTGCGTGATACACTTGGACTCCTTTCATATTGTCTCCTAGATTTCTCTATTTTTTTATCTAGGAAACTGTACCAGATTAAACTGCCATTTGTGTACCAATTTAAAATGCCATCTACACCCTTCTATAAAACAAGATAAATACATCTTTCGTCGGACGGTGGACATTCTGTCTGCCATTCTCTTAAACTCCCCGCTTTAGTACTGAAGGTAGGTTTAAAGAGGGGTGGCTTGGTATTTCCAAGACGGGGTGTTTTGTGAGTCAAGCAGGGATTAATAAAATAATCAGGCTGATTACAGCCTGATGGAAGCAGAGACACTCCACACATAGTTTCGCTCATCTGGAATATGTAAACTATGGACTGGTAACACCCTTGCCACCACTCCATAAACCATAAAGCTATGCTATTGGAAAAGGTAGCATACTGATTGAATAGTCTTAATTCATTTCAATTAAAAAATAATACATAATAATTGACAAAAAACGTACTAGAAGTAAAAAAAGTACTAGAAGTAAAAAATGTAAATGTAAATAAATATTACAGTTTAACTTATTGGGAGGAACAATGAGAAAATATCTGCTACTAATAGTTGTAACTTTGCTATGCTCTTTATCAAGCTTATTAGCACAAGTAGTTTGGGATAACTCGTCCTGTGTATATAGTGTCGACAATAGGAAAAGTGAATTAATATCAAAACAGGATATTGCAACTGGGTCCTTAGTATTTTATAGACTTAATAATCAACTTGTATTTGAAAAACTGGATAACTTAGGAAATCCAATCACAGATCAAGTAATAGATTTGAATATACAAGTTAATGAAGAATCGATTTTAACAGTTAGAAAAAGTTATGATAACAACTTTTTTATTTATTGGAGAGAAGAAAACTTGCTCAAGATTAAGAAAATCAGTGAAGAAGGCAGTGACCTATGGAATTCGTGTTTAAATATACCAATTCTAGATTATTCAAATAGGATTATTGATGGAATGCAAATTGTTGATGATGAAGAATCTGTCTATTTATTGGTAAATTACCAGAGTGATGTTTATGAGGAAGTCTTAGTAAGTTATCAGATTGATGTTATAAATAATAATCCTCAAGAGATTAATCAAAACATTATTTATGAAGCAGAGGGGCTTTCTTCTTTTACTGGAGCATTAACAAGTGATGGTATAACTTACATGTGGTTACAAGCTGATGAAGATAAAATTTTCATCAAAATAAGTGAAACCATTCACGAGATAAACGGGCAAGTAGCTTATTCAACTCAACCTGGATGGAAAGTTAAAGAATGTAAAATTCTTGAGTTAAATGGAGATAAAACTCTTTACTGTTTAGTTGGTAAGTATTATGAGTCTTATAATGAAGGATTTTCAGACATTTATATCTATAATGAAGTGACAGAAAGTACTAGTGAAGTATTCACTAATCAAATTCTTATAGATGTTCAAAGAATCTCTGATAATGAGTTTTTATCTGTGACTATGAGTGATAGTCTTTATTTTACAAGATATGATGCAGTAGGCGATATTATTTCTTCAGTTAGCCAGGAACACTATTGTCATGGCTGGAGTCAAGATTGGATTTCTTATCAGCCTTATATCAAAAGTGTTGATTGTAGGCTTGAAAATGGGGAATATAAAATTGCTATTGGTTTTATCGGTGTGAGCAGTGACATTGTTACTCCTTCTACAGATTATAATTCCAAATTAGGTATTTATAGCTACAATTTAGCAAATGATCAGACATCAGCTGTTTTGGGTGACCTAGGGAATTTTACAGAAAATAGAATTTCACTTTATGTATGTATGGGAGATACAAGAGCATCTCTATTGAATAAATGTTATCAAGATAATGATTCATCCTACAATCAATATTTTCTGGATTATAATCAAAATTCCCAAGTAAGTCATAATACTTATCAAATTGCATTAACTAGTATTTCATATTTAAGAGAAATGAACTCTTTTATTTGGAATGGTAACAGTCGTGTAATAATGAAAGTAAATAATTCATTATTGGAAAATGAGATTAATGACATTGGAGAAATAATCATGGAAAATTATCAAGAGACAAATTCTCCTATGTATATACTTGAAAATTTTTCAGAGAATAATTATGTACTTCTTTATGCCTATAACTATGATTATTTTGATGACTTTGGAGTAACTGAAGTTACATACGATGTAAGAGCTAAGTTTTATAAAGACAACGGTAGCATTAGTATTGAAGATATGCCTTGTGAATCGAATTTGCAATCATATTTGGATATTGAAGACGGTGATGGTTTATGGATGACTCCTTTTTATTCTTCTAGTTTCCAAATTCGTAGAATAGAAAATGGAGTACTTCAAGACCCAATAGATTCCTGGTTTGAGTATGGTAATATACTTATGGTGAAAAATAATTATCTAATCAAGAATGGCGATCATCAGTTTCTTATTACTAAAATTAACGATTTCGGTTCTATAACTGAAGGCTGGACTCTTGATGGCTATAGCTTTACAGAAGAGTATGATATCAATATTAGAAATAAAGAGATTTTCAAATATCAAAACAGACTAATATTCTCTTATTTAACAGGAGCAAATTATAAAATACTTGATGTTAATCCAGAGGATTTGGCCCAAACAACTAGCTATGTTTTTCCATGTACTTATATTAATGAGAAAAATGATTTTATTATCGGGAATAAATTCTATAATATACATAATTATGATTCGCAGATAACAATATCATGCTATGATATAGATAACAATTTTGCAGAAGTATGGCAAGAATCAGTTGCAGAAAATGTTAGGGATTATGATATTAAAGTCGTAAATAATAGATTTGTTGTTGCTTATACTCAAGGTACTGAAGGAAGCGAAAGAGTTTATCTCAGAACTATTAGTTTTTTGGGTAATAGTGATCAGTATGAAGAGGGCTATGCTTTACCTTTAAACTTAGATAGTCAGTACGATCCTACTATAAGTGTGCTTGATGATAACACTATCTTCGTTAACAGAATTGAGAATAATTCAGCTGATAATCCTGGTGTTTATTGTGATTTAATAGACCTTAGTTACTTTGTTCCAAATAACACTGAAAATGTGTCACCTCTTACTTTCACAGCAACAAATTATCCAAATCCTTTTAACCCTGAGACTACTATTTCTTATAATCTTACTAAAGCTGGAGTTACTAAAGTTGAGGTCTTTAATTTGAAAGGTCAGTTAGTAAAGACTTTAGTTAATGAAGTACAAGCTCAAGGTAATCAAAAGGTAATTTGGAAAGGCAATAATAATCAAGATAAACAGGTAAGCTCAGGAATTTATCTGTATAAAATTAAAAGTACAGGTGGTGTTATAAGTGGGAAGATGGTGTTGATGAAATAGGGTCTTGCTTTGCAAGAATTAAAAATGAAAAATAAAAGTGGAATAATAAATTCCCTGGATTTGATAGATTCTCTTTTTTTATTTAAAAATAAATCTATTTTGCAGATAAGAGACAAGAGGTTATATGGATTATTTAAAATATATTTTTCTTTTAAACAAAGAGGGTGTATGGCAATACACCCCTACAATACCCGGTTTTAGATACGTAATATATCTGTAATAATAAAATGTATTATATATGAGAAATCACAAATACAATCCAGAAATCCATAATCGTCGTTCTATCAGACTGAAGAAATATGATTATTCCCAGCCTGGACTCTATTTTATTACCCTTTGCACCAAAAACAGAGAATTTCTCTTTGGTGAAATCAATAATGAAAAAATGTTGCTGAATGATGCAGGGGTTATTGTTATGCAAGAATGGGAGAAAACGCAACAAATAAGAAAAAATATTAAATTAGGTGAATATGTGATAATGCCTAATCATTTTCATGCAATCATACAAATAGAATATCAAATCATGACATCTTCTTCTGAAAATAACAAGAAATTCCAATCACCAACCCAAACCATCGGTGCAATTATGCGAGGATTTAAAGGTTCAACAACATTAAAAATAAATAAAAACCTACCAGCCCGTAATCATGGTAGGGGCGTATTGCCATACGCCCAAAATAATAATAATTCAGTCTGGCAAAGAAATTATTGGGAACACATCATCAGAACAGAAATCGAATATACCAAAATCTCACAATATATAATTAACAATCCTCTGTGTTGGGATAATGATAAATTAAATGGGGGAGATGGGAATGCTGTTTTGGAAGATGAAATAGATTATAATTTAAAATTATGGATGGTATGATTGTAGGGGCGAAACATCTTTCGCCCAGAAAGGAAATATTGCAGTCATTTGGGTGCTCTACTCTCTCCAAAATCATAAAGTTTTAATTATTTGATAAATAGAAGAATTAAACCTCTTAAATTTGTGACACAGGTTTTTCCATACCAATTAGTATGAAAAAAGTGAAGTCACAATTTCCATTACTGCAATAATAATCTACTTAAATATCAATATAATAAATACTTAGAAGATGTCTCAATTATTAATCAGTTTATTAATATTTTTAAGTAAGTAATCTACGTCTCCCTATCATTTGCTGTTTATGACTAATTTTACATTGAACCTAAAAACTGAAAAATTATGATGTACATTATAAAGTGACAGGCGTTTTTTCCTTGTTGTGACAGCGTGATTTCCATCTTGCAACATATTGAATAGACTTTTATACCCTTTAAACTCCCACACATTAGACACTTAACCTATGACGTCAATGCAAACTGCAAGTGACTGAAGTTTTTCCTCTTTGCTTTTAACATCAGCCATTAATGAAAAATAGCTGTCATTTGGGTGACACCATTATTTCCATTTTATAAAGTACTGACTATTAAACATATAGCCAATATTTACACTTTAAATTTATGACACAGGTTTTTTCATAAGTGTTGAGATGGAAAAAGTGAAGTCATAGCTTTTTGATAACTAAAATATCTTTAATATTAAAATAACTTATGATTATTTATCATCTTTCTCGTTATCTCAAAACTTTTTAAGCAAAATCGATGTATCACTTGAGATAGTGAGATATCGGTTGTTTTAATAAGACATAAACCACAATTGAATACTAAAATCTAATCTTTCCGACATGAATTAAGTTGTTGTTTAACAATAAAATAAGTAAAATTACTTTTTGACAAAAATACCTCGTATATGATTATAGTTTAGTTGTTTACGGAAATAAACGAAACTATAAAAAACGAGGTATATATGCTAAAAGAATACAAACAGGTAAAAGTGTCAAGCTTGAATTCAGGATTAATAATAGATTTATTTGAAATATTTAAATTTGGGAGTATTTTGAAGCAAGTTGGTATAGTAAAACAAAAGGGGCATACTATTATAGAACTGATGCTTCTTTTCATGTTCATGATTCTTGAGAATAAAAAGTCCTTATATTTTGGTCTAAAATTCAATAATATATCAAAATTCAAAACACCAATAAATGATATGCTAAACAACTCAAATTATAAATGGAGAAAATTATTATATAAAGTTGCTTTAAGGTTTATTAAGCTAAGTGATACTTCCTGTGAAAATGATAATTGTATAATTTTTGATGATACATCGAAAGTAAAAACAGGAAAAAAGACAGAATATATCAGTTGGTTTCATGATCACTGTTTATCAAAATACTTCAAGGGGTTTCAAAACATAACTGAAGTGTGGAGTAATGGGGTCTCAGCTGTTGTATTAGATTTTGAATTAAAAATTGGAAAGAAAAAAGTCAAGAAGTCAAAAAGACCCAGATACCACAAAAGCACTCATACTGAGCAAAGAAATCGTTTTTCAAAAGAAAAAAAGACTCAAATTATCATTAAAATGATAAAACGCACTATTCAGAGAAAAATACCTTTTAAATATGTATTATGGGATTCATGGTTCAATAACAACACAAGTTATAACTTTGTATTTGAAAGACTTGTACCACTTGGAATAACACTAGTGTCTATGTTAAAAAATGGTTCCCAGAAATATAAGTTCAATGGTCAATATTATGATTTGAAAACTCTAAACAAAATAGCTGGTAAATGGTTTTGTGATAGAAAGTCTGGAATAAAACATAAATCAATTATTGTTGAAGTATTGGATACTTCAAGTTCAAGAAAAATAAATGAAAGAAGAGTAATAGACAAGATAAAAATATGTTTTTTTAAGTACCCTAATGTTAAAAGATGGAAGGCTATCTTAACAACTGATTTACGACTTTCAGAAATAGAAGTTCTAAAGATTTATATGAGAAGATGGTCAATAGAATGTGTATTTAAAGAAATGAAACAATATTTCGGATATAATCAGAGTCATTCTTCAAAATACTCAGCAATGATTGCTGATTTGACTATTAGGTACGTATTTTATAACATGCTATGTTATAAAAAACAGCAAAAGCCATATCCTTCAATGGAACAACTATTAATTGAATTTTATGAAGAGCTTGAAGAGGCTTCATTAATAATATTTATCAATACGATTTTTACTCAAAAAGTAAAAGACTTCATCGATTATTCAATAGCTTATGGATACACAAATTTAACTGAGTTAAGAAAGGATGTTGATATTATGATAAGAAAATTCTTTGAAAATGATGAAATTATAGATAAAATCACAGAAGTAGATATTCAGTATAATGGCAGAATTGCATAATCAACTGATAAAAAGACACATGAGTCTCTATGATGAACAAATTTGTAGTTTATTTGCAATAACTTAGGTGTCGGAAAGATTAGTAATTATTTGTGATGAAGCTCATAGAACGACTGGAGTAACACTAGCTGATGATGATGAATCAGCTTTTGTTAAGGTACATAGCAACAATTTTTATCAGCAGTAAAAAAAGAATTTATATGACAGCAACTCCAAGACTATTCAATGATGATTCAAAAAGTCAAGCTGCAGAATATGATGCTGTTTTATGTTCAATGGATGATGAAAATTTGTATGGAGAAGAAATATATAGGATAGGCTTCGGCGAAGCTGTAGAAAAGGACTTGCTTACTGATTATAAAGTTCTAATATTAACTTTAAGTGACAAAGATATTTCACCAACAATTCAAAATTCATTAACCAATGGTAAAAAAGAATTAACAACAGACGATGCCACGAAATTAATTGGTGTTATTAATGCTCTTTCTAAACAGATAATTGGAGATGAAGGATTGATAGACGAAAGTGACCCTTATCCTATGAAGAGAGCTTTGGCATTTTGCCAAAATATTAAAGTATCAAAATCTATAACCGAAACATTCAATGAAACATCTGAAGTTTACCTGGAGACTTTAGATAAAGAAAAAAGACACAAAATGGTCACTATTTCATCTAAGCATATAGATGGTACAATGTCTGCGCCAAAAAGAGACGAGTTGTTATCTTGGTTAAAAAGTGATGAAACGGATGAAAAAGAGTGCCGAGTCCTCACAAATGTAAGATGTTTGAGTGAGGGGTTGATGTCCCATCACTTGACGCTGTAATGTTTCTATCAGCTAGAAACTCTCCTGTTGAAGTCGTTCAATCTGTTGGTCGAGTTATGAGAAAAGCTAAAGGGAAGAAATATGGGTATATTATAATTCCAGTAGTTATTCCTTCTGATATTGAACCATCCAAAGCTCTTGATGATAATGAAAGATTCAAAGTAGTATGGACAGTATTAAACGCTTTGAGAGCTCACGATGACAGATTCAATGCTACGATCAATAAAATTGACATAAATAAAAAAAGACCACATCAAATTTTAGTTGGTGGGATGGTTCATGAAAATGAAACTGATTATACTACTAACAAAGAGCAATCAGATGAACGGAAGAAGGTCGATGATCAACTAAGAATACAGTTCGAAGCGTTACAGGGAATTGTATTCGCTAAAATGGTTAAGAAAGTTGGGGATCGGTTATATTGGGAACAGTGGGCAAAAGATGTTGCTGAGATTGCAGAAAAACAGATTGAAAGAATTAAAAATCTCATAATAGACTGCCCTCAACACAAAAAAACATTTAATAAATTTTTACAAGGTTTACAGCAAAATATCAATCCAAGTATTTCGAAAGAGCAGAGTATTGAAATGTTGGCACAGCATATTATTACCAGACCAATATTCGAAGCTTTATTCGAAAATTATTCCTTTGCTGAAAATAATGCAATCTCAAAATCAATGCAAAAAATGTTGGATTTGTTGGAAGGTAATATTCTTGAGAAAGAGTCAGATAAGCTCCAAAAATTCTACACATCTGTAAGAAAACGAGCTGAAGGGATTGATAATGCCGAAGGTAAACAGAGAATTATTATTGAGCTCTATGATAAATTTTTCAAAAATGCATTTCCAAAAATGGTTGAACAACTTGGTATCGTTTATACTCCTGTAGAAATTGTTGATTTATTATTCACTCTGTCAATGATGTATTGAAACAAAAATTTAGCAGAACAATTTCTGATGAGAATATTCATGTTCTTGATCCGTTTACTGGAACAGGAACTTTTATTACACGCTTATTACAAAGTGGTTTAATTCAAAAGAAAGATTTGATTAGGAAATATACTAATGAACTACATGCAAACGAGATAGTTTTATTAGCATATTATATTGCTGCAGTAAATATAGAAAATGCATTCCATGATTTGATAGGTGTTGATGCTGAATATAAGCCTTTTGATGGAATAGTCTTAACAGACACCTTTCAAATGGGTGAATCAGATAAAAGTGAAGAACTTTTTTCTGAAATGTTTCCTCAAAATTCTGAACGTGTAGAAGCTCAGAAAAAGGCACCAATAAGAATCATTGTTGGGAATCCACCTTATTCGATAGGACAAAGATCAGCAAACGATAATGCACAGAATCAAAGTTATGAAATCCTGGATAACAGAATTGCAAAGACTTATGCCGAATTATCTAATGCAGGACTAAACAAATCGTTGTATGATGCTTATATCAAAGCTTTTCGTTGGGCTACAGATAGAATTGAAGATAATGGTATTATTTGCTTTGTTTCAAATGGTGCTTGGATAGATGGTAACTCTCAAGATGGTTTTAGAAAAAGCTTAGCGCATGAGTTTTCTGATATTTATGTTTTTAACTTACGAGGAAACCAACGAACAAGTGGTGAGCTTTCACGAAAAGAAGGAGGAAAGATCTTTGGCTCTGGATCAAGAACTCCTATATCAATAACTCTTCTTGTGAAAAATAAAAATGCTACACATGAAACAGCTAAAATATATTACAATGATATTGGTGATTATTTAAAAAGAGAAGATAAACTGAAAATTATTAGTGACTATGGGACTGTTTCAAATCCTAAAATTGAATGGAAAACTCTTAAACCTAATGAACATGGAGATTGGATAAACCACCGTAATGACCAATTTGGAACTTTCGTATCACTTCAACCAGAAAATAAATTTGATTTAAAGTGTAAGTCAGTTTTCAACACTAATGCTGTAGGAGTAGCGACCAATAGAGATGTTTGGGTATATAATTTTTCTAGAAATAGATTAAAGCAAAA
The DNA here is from genome assembly GCA_963663475.2 of Cloacimonadales bacterium (SeqCode). GTDB lineage: Bacteria > Cloacimonadota > Cloacimonadia > Cloacimonadales > JAFGVF01 > JAEKNW01. The sequence goes on from CAXXJV010000001.1 coordinate 1,973,558, forward strand.
TATGACGAGTATGATAGAATTCTATAATCAACAACAAATATCTTATCATAAAGCTAAGGAAATCAATAACGAGCTAAATATTGGAGCTTTTGTTGATGAAAATCTAAAAAAAATAAAATGGACACGGTCATTAAAAAAAAGTGCTTTAAATGCAATAGCATATTCTTATCGATCAGATAAAACTGTAAAAAGTTTATATCGTCCATTCTGTTCTCTTAATTTATACTACCACAAACCTTTCATTGAAAGTCCTGGTTTAAGTTCAAGATTGTTTCCTTCTAAGGATACTCAGAATCTCATTATTGGTGTTACTGGTATGGGAGCAAATAAAGATTTCTCAGTGATGGTATCCAATAAAACAACTGATATTCAGTTGATAATGAATGGACAATTCTTCCCCCTCTATTATTATGAAGAAAATAATCACCAACAGCTATCTGCATTTGATACAAATGATGATGAATATATTCAAAGAGATGCAGTATCAAACTTTATTCACGAACAAGCACAACGTATCTATGGTAATCGAATTAGCAAAGAAGATATTTTCTATTATGTTTATGGTATTTTACATAATCAAGAATATAGAAAAGCCTTTACTGATGATCTAAAAAAGATGCTACCGAGAATTCCTTTAGTTGATGAAACAAAAATTTTCTGGAAGTTTAGCAAAGCAGGTAGAGCTTTAGCTGAGTTACATATTAACTATGAAACAATTCCTACTCATCCCAATGTAAAAGTACTTATAAATGGAACTGATAAAACTGATAATTTTGCTGATTTACATGATGTAAATTATAAAGTCATGAAAATGAGGTTTCCTAAGAAGGATCAAAAAGACCAAATAATTTACAACAGCCAGATTAGAATTGAGAATATACCTTTAAAAGCTTATGAGTATATTGTTAATGGTAAGTCTGCAATTGAGTGGATACTGGAAAGGTATCAAGTAAAAGTAGATAAAAAAAGTGGAATCAAAAACGACCCTAATGATTGGTCAAAAGAAGTTGGAAACCCTAGATATATTTTAGATTTATTACTAAGTATTATCAATGTAAGTGTCCAGACAATGGAAATTGTTGATAATTTGCCTAAGTTAGAATTTGATAAGAAGTAAAGCTTGGATTGAATCGTAAAGGAACATGAGCTTGTCTTTTATCATCAGGTATAACGACAAGCCTGTAGCCTTTAGTATATTATTCAGACTCTTGTAGAAATAACTATAGTAACAATTATTCTATCTGTATCTATTTTTAGTTTTAGTTTTTCTGTAAATTGTGTAACAATATTTTTCATATTTATTGGACTTCCTAATATTTTCAATATATTATTCCTTTAATTTGAAGCTTGAAACAGCCATTTTTCTAATAATTATAAAGTGGTGTTATTGCAAAAAAAAAAAAGTGCATTTAAGCACTTTTATAAAATTTCAATTCATAATATCTTATCCAGATTAACATAAACATCATCAATTTGATCTTGGGTTATACCTATATAGCGAAGTGTTACAGCTTGGGAAGAGTGATTGAAAATTCTCATCAATAATGAAAGATCAACTCCATTCTTATAAGCATGATAACCGAATGTTTTCCTTAAAGTGTGTGCGCCTATTTTACTCTTTATACCTGAACGATAACCATAATCGTTTAGGAATTGCCATACATACTGTCTTGTCCAGGCTGATTTGGTAGCTGTGACGCTGTTTGAGTTCGACATGAATATAAAGTCTGCCTCTCGGGAATCCTTTAATTCTGCAAGCTGATTTACCGCCCTTTTGACATTGTCGGAAAGTCGGAACTGTTTATTCTTTCCTGTCTTTTTTTCTGTTACCATGATCGACTGTCTGAAAGTAGGGTTCTCACCTAACTCGGAATAGACGTCTTTCCATGTTAACTTAAGAATGTCGGAAATCCGTAAACCCGTCTTTATCCCTATTTCAAAAAGAACAAGTTCTTTTACTTTTCCGTCTTTCAACAGCAACTTCTTAATTCTTTGAAGTTTCTTTAAATCTCTTATTGGTTCAACATAATTCATATATACCTCATATAATTTTATTCAAGATTATAATATGAGTTTGAAGTTATATTTATTGCTGTTTAATTGTCATATTGAGCTTATATACTCGTTATGTAATGCAAAATATTGAGCAAAAAATATTACACTGTTAAAAAATATGTGTAAGATGCATTATAACAATATTATAGCTGTATAAGTTTTACTTTACTTAATTACATTGAGTGAAGTAAAAACAATGATAAGGATCTAAAATCTTCATATTATTAATCATTACGATACTAAGTATAAAATTTTATAAGAATTATGAGTACAATAAAAATATTGACAATAATTATCTTTACGATTTGTTTGGTAAGTAACATGAAATGAAATTTGAGAGCTTTTTTGTAATTTACGTTAGTATTTCATGTAAGATACAAAGGGGAGGGGGTAAGCTAATGAATGTTGAAGAGAAAATATTTTTGTTAATGTCTCACTTAATATGTGTTGATCAGCAAATCCATAACTCGGAAGAAGAGATGCTTCAAGCATATGCTAAAGAAATGAATTTATCCGATAACATCATTAATGAAAAACAAAAAATTATTAGTTTAAGTGATGATTGCATTCAGATAAAAGAAATAATTTATAGATTCCCTAAAGAATCTAGAGATGAATGCATAAAATTTTTGTTCATCATGTCTTCAGTTGATAATTATATGGACGAAAAAGAAATTGAAATGATCACAATGATCAGTAAGTACTGGGATATTGATAATCTAAAAATAAATCAGATTAAAAAAGAAGCTAAAGAATTTTGTGATAAAGAATATAAGGAAAAAACTAAAAGCAGTATTGAACTATCCAGGGATGCACAATTTTTGATAAAGCTGGAGAAAATATTCTCACCAAAATTTGTTCAAACAGCTTCAGCTTTTTTAAGCTATAAGATGAAAGAAAAATTGAAAACTCTTAAAGATGAGATTCTCTTATCAGGTCCTGAATATGATGAAGCAGTCAAAAATTGTGAGATCGTAGCGAGTAGTGATTTTGAATTTCTAATTAATTTAGTAGAACATATAGATATTGAACTGAAAGGTTTAGCAACAAAACTTCAAAGAAATGTTGCTAATCTAAAAAAAGAAACAACAAAAGGTAAATCTGACAATGCAAAAACGCTTGTTGAACTGTTCGAAAAGCACCATAAACAAATAAATGAGGATGTACTTGATAAACTTGATAATTTACTGATATCTAGTACAAAAAAGAAGAGAGTCCTTAAATATTTTACTATTTCATTTGTAGGTATGACAAAAGCTGGGAAAAGTACCCTACATTCTATTATTACAAAATCTGATGGGAAAGAGATTGGTGTAGGTAAACAACGTACAACAAGGCTGAACAGGATATATGAGTGGAAAAACATAAGAATAATTGATACTCCCGGAATTGGAGCTCCTGGTGGAAAATCTGATGAAGAGATTGCAAAAGGCATTGTTGATGAATCTGATTTAATTGTTTTTGTGCTAACAAACAACAATCAAAAAGAAACAGAGTTCAGATTCCTAAAAATTCTTAAAGAGAAAGCAAAAGCTCTAATAATTTTGCTTAATGTAAAAGAAAATCTCGATAATGAAGTTAGATTGAAAAGATTTATGAAAAATCCTGAAAAGGAATTTTCTGATGATCCGCGAAAACTTGGTGGACATATAAAACACATAAGACGTTATGCAAATGAATACTATGGAAATGATAATTTTGAGATTATTCCTGTTCAGCTTCTCGCAGCGAAAAAAGCTGTACAAAAAGAGATTGAAGACCATGAAAAATTATACCAGCATAGCAGAATTCATAATTTTTTGAATTCTCTTCAATACGAAGTGATAAATAATGGGACTTTAAGACGTTCTCAAACTTTTCTAGGCTGCACAGTAAAAGACTTTCAAGATATTGTGGGAGTTTTGAATGATCAAAAAACTAATTACAATCAAAGTATGAAATTTATTAATGAAAAATGGGTAGAAGCAAAAAAGAAGATTGATAATTCTAAGAAACTAATTATCGAGCAATTACTAATAAAAATTAATGAAGTTTATTTTGATGTTCAGAATTCCATTCCTTATTTTACAGATAAATATTGGAATCTAAAGAAAAGTGATATCGAATTTCAATGGAAAGTACATCTTAAAACAATCAAGATGGATGAACGAATAAAAGATTTAGTAAAGCAGGCTCAATCAGATTTTGTTGAAAGTATAAATGAACTTCTAGAAGAGATTGGTAAAGAAATTGAACTCCTATCAGCAATGTTTGAAAATGATTTCGAGATAGATAATGATAAATCGAGTACTTTGTGGAAAAATATTTTTAGGTGGGGAGGCGTTCTTTCAGGTGTAGCAGGTTCAATTGCTTTGATTTTTTCTGGTCCTATTGGCTGGACTCTAATTGGCTTAGGTGTTGCTTTTCAGTTTGTTTCCGGTTTTTTCAAATCAAAAGCAAAACAAAAAGCTGAGAAAATTGATAAGATATCAACAGTATTAAATAAGCAAATAGAAGATACAAAAATTAATTCAATTAATATAATTGAAGATGAATTGCCAAAATTGTTTAATAGTATTCAAAATGATATCGAAAGATATTTTGAATTAATGATTGCAAATCTTGATAAGACAATAGAGGTGTTAAATAAAGCATTGATAGCTGTTGAGGAATCTAAAGATGAACTAAATTATGCCTATGCTAAAAGGATTATTGATTGGCTGAATAATGAAATAGGTGAGTTAACTGATGAAAATATTGCTAACACAATTGCATCGGTGAAGAGAAATATCGGAATAGATATGGAGATTACACTAAACAAAGGAGTTGGTTCTAAAAAACAAAATGGTTTAGATAAAATTTTGCAGGAAAAACTTATGATCAATGAACAAAGGAGACTATCATGAAATCGATAGAAGTTGCTGAAATAAACAAAAAAATTGAAACTTTTGAAGAAAGATTCAAGAATATTATAGAAAATAATCAGGAGAAACTTGGATCTTTACAAATAAATTACGAGACTGAAATGAAGCAGTATAGAGATCAGGATATTCTAAAAGTAGCATTTGTGGGGGAATATAGTTCAGGGAAATCTACTATAATATCAGCTTTAACTGGAGATCGTGACATAAAAATTGAAGCCGATATTGCAACAGATAAGACCGCTGAATATAAGTGGAATAATATAACCTTGGTGGATACTCCTGGAATCGGTACAGAAAGAAAAGATCATGATGCAATTACTTATGGAATTATGAGCAAAATGGATTTGCTTGTTTATTGTATCACCTCAGAACTTTTTGATGATATTACAACAGAAGATTTTATAAAATTGGCATTTAAGCAAAACTATGAACAAAAAATGATGCTGATTGTAAATAAGATGTCATTAGAGAGTGGTAAATTTGTTACTAAAGCCAAAAACTATAGTGATAGTATAAAAGATTCATTAGAACCATTTTCGGTTGATAATTTAAACTTATGTTTTCTTGATGCTCGTGATTATATTGATGCTGAAGAAGAAAACGACAAAGACCTTATGGAAATGAGTAATTTTTCTCATTTTATTGAAATGTTTAATGGATTTGTAAGAGATAAAAAAATCCTAGCTAAATTAGATACTCCCGTTAGAATTTTATTGAATTATATTAATGAAGCAATATTGTTAACTGCCAGAAATTCTTCTGAAGATGATGCGTATATAGAAATACTTAACAGATTATCCAAGACTACTTTAAGAAATAGAAATAATATGAAATTGAAAGGAAAAGGTGTAATCAACAATCTGTACAATAAAATTGCAAGTGCAGGATCAAAAATATCAAATTTGATCACAGATGAAGATTTTGAAAACAAGCTCAATAATAATGGTGTTGTTATCGAAAAGTTTAATGAAATTGCCAATAAAGAATTCTATGAAGTAATTCAAGAAATTATAGATAATGTAAATAACGAGATAGAAGATGTACTTGGTTGTACACTATCAGAAACCTTGATAAATAGAATCAATGTTAATACAAACTTCGAAAACACTTCAGGAATTAAAAAAGAAAATTTTAATAATACCAGTAAATTACAAAATCTTGAAAACATAGCAAATTCCATTGGTGGGACAATTCTAAAAAATGCAACAAAAGAAGGTGTTAAAATAAAAGGTGTATTCTTTAGATCTTCTGAAGTAGCAGGTAGTAATCTACATAAAGTAGTTTACAAAAGTGCGAAATTTTTTGGGAAAAAATTTAAACCCTGGGAAGCTGTAAAGTGGGCTAAAAATGTATCGAAAATAGCGAAAGTTGCTGGACCAGTTCTGCAAGTATTTTCAGTAGCATTAGAGATCAATGATGCTGTAAAAGAAAAAAAACAAGAACGACAAATTGATGATGCAAGACATGAAATTTATACCCAGCATATTGAAGTCGCTGAAGAGTGCAGTAACGCTATGTATGAACAGTTGGATGAAGTAACTAAATTAGTCCTTCTTCCTATAGAAAATAAAATAACCAATGCAAGAAAAAGTATTGAATCTCAAATTTCAGAATCATCGCAAGAAGTAAAAGAACTGATTGCATTAAGAGACGAACTTGAGATTTTGGTAAATGACTTAAATTAATATATGCTTTTGTCGTCCCGATATTTGTTAGTGATGATTGAATCAAAATATATAGTTAGAAGTCACCAAAATAAATCATCTCTTGAAGTATATGATTATACCGATATTAATGTTGGCGCTTCAAATAAATTTATGTTCTATCGTGTTAGTGCTTATGAGGATGTAGATAATGAAATATTAAGTATGCTTGAAGGCTTGATACGTCAAAAACGAAAAGTGAGTCTAAAAGAGATTGATAATATGATTAAAAATCCTAAGAAAAGATATTATAGACAGCATAACTCTAATTAAAACACATTACACGAATAATAAAAGGGCAATCTTTCTGGGTTGCCCTTTAGATTTTTACATAAAAGTTCGAAATTCATCCCACCACCTCCACCAATAATCGGGACGATTCTTGGTGGCTTTTTTTATTTAAAAATAAATCTATTTTGCAGATAAGAGACAAGAGGTTATATGGATTATTTAAAATATATTTTTCTTTTAAACAAAGAGGGTGTATGGCAATACACCCCTACAATACCCGGTTTTAGATACGTAATATATCTGTAATAATAAAATGTATTATATATGAGAAATCACAAATACAATCCAGAAATCCATAATCGTCGTTCTATCAGACTGAAGAAATATGATTATTCCCAGCCTGGACTCTATTTTATTACCCTTTGCACCAAAAACAGAGAATTTCTCTTTGGTGAAATCAATAATGAAAAAATGTTGCTGAATGATGCAGGGGTTATTGTTATGCAAGAATGGGAGAAAACGCAACAAATAAGAAAAAATATTAAATTAGGTGAATATGTGATAATGCCTAATCATTTTCATGCAATCATACAAATAGAATATCAAATCATGACATCTTCTTCTGAAAATAACAAGAAATTCCAATCACCAACCCAAACCATCGGTGCAATTATGCGAGGATTTAAAGGTTCAACAACATTAAAAATAAATAAAAACCTACCAGCCCGTAATCATGGTAGGGGCGTATTGCCATACGCCCAAAATAATAATAATTCAGTCTGGCAAAGAAATTATTGGGAACACATCATCAGAACAGAAATCGAATATACCAAAATCTCCCAATATATAATTAAAAATCCTCTTTGTTGGGATAATGATAAATTAAATGGGGGAGATGGGAATGTGGTTTTAGAAGATGAAATAGAGTATAAATTAGAAATATGGATGGTATGATTGTAGGGGCGAAACATCTTTCGCCCAGAAAGGAAATATTGCAGTCATTTGGGTGCTCTACTCTATCAAAAATCATAAAGTACTAATTATTAAACAAATACAAGATTTCAATCTCTTAAATTTGTGACACAGGTTTTTCCATACCAATAAGTATGGAAAAAGTGAAGTCACAATTTCCATTACTACAATAATAATCGACTTAAGTATTAATATAATAAATACTTAAACGATGTCTCAATTATTAATCAGTTTATTAATATTTTTAAGTAAGTAATTTAAGTTTCCCTATTATTTACTCTTTAAGACTAATTTTACATTGAACCTAAAAACTGAAAAATTATAATGTACATAATTAGATGTAATTTTTTCGATGCCTAAGTTGTTGCAAATAAACTACTAATTTGCATATCATAGAGACTCATGTGTCTTTTTATTAGTTGATTATGCAATTCTGCCATTACACTTAATATCAACCTTTGTGATTTTATCTAGAATTTCTTCATCATCAAAGAGTTTATTTACACCCAAGTAGTGCAGTAGGATTTTAGAGAAGAGTGCAGATTATTCTAGCAAAATAAGTTACAGAATTTGAAGGCATATAATATATATATTCATGAAAATTATGTAGCTTATTTTTGCAAAAGAATCTAGCACTCTTCACCTGTGATACGTAGCTTTAGCAAAGTATTATCACAGTTCTAATGCACTATTCAGGTTTAATCAGTCAATATTGTATTTAGCTTTAAGTTCTTTCCACGTTAGAGATTTGTTTATTGAAGATTGATTACGCATTCTTGTAGAATATTGACCTTCATAATCTCTTATAGCGATAACACTATAAAACATTTGATCTGCAAACCAGGTAACGCCAGAATGACTATAAGTCAATTGATCTGTAATAGCTAAATGGAGGAATTCATCTGGACTTGCAGAAGGATCATCACTATAATTAATAACATAAAAATCAGGTGTAACAGGAATACCATGTTCTGTTTCTATAACAGGATCCCAGCTTATGGTTGCATTCCCATTGCTCATTAAAAAATTAACATTTTGAGGATTAGGAATTTGGTCATACTCACCAGATCCCTGTAAAAATACTTCTAACAAAGGTTGGTTAGAAGAGTTGTTATCTATAAGAAGACTACTTGCGTAGTTTATATTGCTCTCTGGAGAAAAAGTTACTAGTATGGTAGCTTGTTCATTGGGTTGGAGTGGGTTATCAATATTATAGCTAAAGTCGAAAACATCAGGGAATTCTGGAGAAATGTAAATATCATTAATAACCAAATCAATAGTTCCAATATTTTTTATTATTATACTTTGAGTTGAACTCAAGCCATAAAAAATCGATCCATAATCTTGAATTGTAGGAGACAATAATGAGATTTCAACAATTTCAACAAACCAAGGGTCGAAAAGAACTTCTCCAGAAGAAGAGCTTTCGTTATCATCAAAAATGTGCTGATCTATGGCGTTAACGTTTTCGTATCCCCAAGTATTATAATAAGCATTGATATTATTTGAGGATGTATTATAAAATTGATATTCATTAGAGTCATTATTTATAATAGTATTGAGCCCAGGACTTGAAGAGCTAGATCCGAAATCTGGATTACCTCCATAAACAAAAACTCCATAAGAAAGGTTATTCTCGATTATACTATTATATACAGAGATGTCACTATTTGTATAAATACCATAACTTGAGCTTAGTTCACTTACACTATTGTGGAAGTGTCCTCCTTGAGTATTGCGATGATAAAGGTTCCCATTACCGCTTCTACCACCATATCGAAGGATACAAAAATCAAATTCCCCTATAGAAGGACTATCATTATAGCTATAGCATTCTATTCCTTTCCAATCTCCTGCTTGAGGACTACCTGTAGAAATTCCATATACTTGACCTATGCTATCATCATTAACTGATGTAAAATAAACAGGACTAGCTTCTGTACCATTAACGTCAATTCTTCCCTGTACAGATATTTTTCCAGAGGCAGTTGCTTTTATGACATTGTTTTGAGGAATGATTAAAGTAGATGTAGCATCAACTGTTAATGTTCCGGTAAGAACTAGTGGAAAACCTATTTCATTTAATCCAAGTGTAATATTTTCTTCAACATAACCATTAATACCAAAAGCATTTACCAGATTTCCTGATCCTGAATTACCTGAGTAATTGCTTACTTCAGTATTAAAAAGATAAGCTGCATATCCATTATTATCAGTAATGTTACAGTTATCTATATCAATAGAACCATTTCCATAAATGCCAGAATCTTCATTGTTAGTAAAGCTACTATTAAAAACAGTAAGATTGCTACTATAGCTTTCTAAACCATAGCTTGAACTAAACTCACTAGAACTATTATTAAAGTAACCAGAATCAGCATCGTTATAATAAAGATTTCCATTACCAAAACGACCACCATATCTAAGTGAGCAAAAATCAAATTCCCCTATAGAAGGACTATCATTATAGCTATAGCATTCTATTCCTTTCCAATCTCCTGCTTGAGGATTACCTGAAGATATTCCATATACTTGACCTATGCTATCATCATTAACTGATGTAAAATAAACAGGACTAGCTTCTGTACCATTAACGTCAATTCTTCCCTGTACAGATATTTTTCCAGAGGCAGTTGCTTTTATGACATTGTTTTGAGGAATGGTCAAAGTAGATGTAGCATCAACTGTTAATGTTCCAGTAAGAATTAGAGGAAAACCAATTTCGTCCTCTCCTAAAGTTATGTCTTCATTAATATTACCATTTATTCCAAAGGCATTAATTAGGTTTCCAGAACCTGAATTGTCTGAGTAGCTGTTTACCTCAGTATTAAAAAGATAAGCTGCATATCCATTATTATCAGTAATGTTACAGTTATCGATATCAATAGGACCATTTCCATAAATGCCAGAATCTTCATTGTTAGTAAAGCTACTATTAGAAACAGTAAGATTGCTACTAAAGCTTTCTAAACCATAGCTTGAACTAAACTCACTAGAACTATTATTAAAGTAACCAGAATCAGAGTCGCGATAATAAATATTTCCATTACCAAAACGACCACCATATCTAAGTGAACAATAATCAAATTCCCCTATAGAAGGACTATCATTATAGCTATAGCATTCTATTCCCTTCCAGTCTCCTGCTTGAGGATTACCTGTAGAAATTCCATATACTTGACCTATGCTATCATCATTAATTGAAGTAAAATAAACAGGATTAGCTTCTGTACCATTAACATCAATTGTTCCACGGACAGATATTTTTCCAGAGGCAGTTGCTTTTATGACATTGTTTTGAGGAATGGTCAAAGTAGATGTAGCATCAACTGTTAATGTTCCAGTAAGAATTAGAGGAAAACCAATTTCGTCCTCTCCTAAAGTTATGTCTTCATTAATATTACCATTAATACCAAAAGCATTTACCAGATTTCCTGATCCTGAATTACCTGAGTAGCTGTTTACCTCAGTATTAAAAAGATAGGCAGCATAACCATTATTATTATTAAATATACAGTTATCGATATCAATACTACCCTGAGCATAAATGCCAGAATCTTCATTGTTAGTAAAACTACTATTAAAAACAGTAAGATTACTGCTTTGGCTTTTTATACCATAGCTTGAACCAAACTCACTGGAACTATTATTAAAATAGCCTAAATCAGAATCGCTATAATAAAGATTTCCGTTACCAAAACGACCACCATATCTAAGTGAACAATAATCAAATTCCCCTATAGAAGGACTATCATTATAGCTATAACATTCTACTCCTTTCCAATCTCCTGCTTGAGGATTACCTGTCGAAAGACTAATCGTTTCTCCTACTGAGTTGTCATTAACTGAAGTAAAATATACATGACCTGTTTCTGTGCCATTAACATCAATTCTCCCAAATACCCTAATGCTACCAGATGGTGCAAATTTTAGAACAACATTCGCATTTACTGTTAATACTCCAGTATCTGAAACAGTACAAACATCATTCACATAATAAGTACCTTCAGAAAGAACCATGTCAGAAAGATCACCTGTCAATATAGAATAACCTGTTACTAAAACAGGAAAAAGTACCAGTAGTAAAGAAAGAAAGAAAAGTTTGAATATTTTCATGTTTTTAATCCTTTTATTATCGATTATAGATTTAAAATTCTGTGATTATAACTAATGTGCAATTTATAAGATTTTAAGAAATCTATGTCTTTTGAGTCTGTTTATAGATAAACATAACTCTTAATTTAAAAAAATGAAGTTGTTTTATTTTAGTCAATCATTTTTTTGAAAAAGCATTATGAAGAGATGATGACTTGTTAAAATAACAAGCTATTTCTTCCAGCTATTTATTCTTAAAGAACTTAATAATTTTTTGAACATCAAGAGGTTTATATTTTGTTCATCAACAATTAGAAATATAACAAACAAGTTGAAATAGATAAAAAGAATATACAAGCAAAAAAACTTGACTAATTTTTAATAAACACATATTTTTAAATATGAAAGATTTAAAAGGAGAGAAATATGAGAATTAAAAGCACATTTGTTATTTTTTTTGTTATAGTATTATCTTTTAATACACTACTGTTAGCACAAGCTTCGACTCCACCATCAAATTATACTACAAGTGATGGTTCTGAGGAATCTCCCTACTTCATCTCTTCATTAGAAAATCTTATTTGGCTTTCTCAAACTTCTAGTGATTGGGATAAGAATTTTATCCAAACCACTAACCTTAGCTTTAATGAAGACGAAACCCTAGTTGATTGGGATGGTGATGGAACTATTGGTGATGCTGATGATGCTCAAGGTTTCTCTTCCATTGGAAACATATCAGTTTATTTTACAGGCTCATATAATGGTAACGGACATACAATAAGTAACTTATACATTTCAGACTTGAGTAATTATCAAGGAATGTTTGGAGTCTTATCCACTGCTAATGTTGAAAAACTAGGTCTGATAAATGTTCATATTGACCTTGCCCAGCATGCAGAAGATTTACAATATGCAGGTGGACTTGTAGGCCTACTATATCAATCAGCAGTTATTCAATGCTATGTCTCTGGTCAGATAAATGCAGGCTTCTATGATTTTGTAGGAGGAATAGTAGGTAAATCAGATTATTATTCTATAATCGCAAATTCTTACAATCTTGCCAGTATTTATGGCTATGCGAGTGTGGGAGGTATCTGTGGTGGTAACTGTTCTAGTTCTACTATAATTAAATGTTACAACAATGGATATACCCTTGGTAGGACTAGCAACTATGTTAATGCGCTGGCTGGGAATCTCCTAGCGAGTGGTCAGATAACCGATTCTTATTGGAACACTGATACTACAGGACAGACAACACAGCCTGTAGGTGGTCAAGGGAAAACTAGTCTAGAAATGCAATTGCAGGGTAATTATGCTAATTGGGATTTTATGGAAGAAAGTAGCAATGGGACAGACAATACTTGGGGAATTAGTCCTATTGAAAACGGTGGATTCCCTTTCTTAACATGGCAGGCTTATGAGCATTATGCCATAGCACCAACTGGAAGTGGAACTGAAGCAAATCCATATCAAATATCCACTCTAGCTAATTTGTACTGGTTATCTCAAAATTCTCAAGAATGGAACAAGTATTATGTGCAGAACAATGATATTAATGTAGCATTAGCAGCAAGCTGGTATGATAATGCTGGTTTTTTCCCTATAGGAAACGAAAATACATGCTTTGCTGGTCATTATGAAGGCAACAATCATACAATTAGTAATTTGACTATCGCCAGAAATGAGCAAAACTATATAGGTCTATTTGGTACTACAGATGGAGCTACTATTGAAAATCTAAGCATGACTCATGTAAATATTATCGGCAATGCTTATATTGGTGCTTTAGCAGGTAAAATAACTTCAACACTAGTGAAAGGCTGTCATAGTAATGGAATCCTCCAAGGAGCATCTATTGGTGGATTGATAGGCTATAATGCCTCTTCTTCAGAAATTAGCCACTGTTATAATGAAGCCACTCTAGATGGCCATGGTACTGTTGGAGGCTTGGTAGGTCTAAACGAAGGACTTGTGCAATTTTGCTACAATATAGGAAATGTTACAGGAACATCACAATATATTGGAGGTCTCATCGGAATTAGCAATTATATAACTAAATATTGCTATAATACAGGCCAAGTTAATGGATATGAAAATGTCGGTGGTCTTATTGGCTATGGTTTCGCGAATAATTGTTACAATATTGGACAAGTGTCTGGTCATGACTATGTTGGGGGACTCCTTGGATATGGTAGTGCTTCTTACTGCTACAATGCAGGACAAGTAAATTGTACAACTGCTTATGCCCATAAAGGTGGCTTAACAGGGCATAGTACTAGTTCTACAACTGCATGCTATTACGACAAAAACACATCAGGTCAAAGTTCTGATGGAGGCTCTAGTACTGGACTAACAACTATGGAAATGCAAATGGAATATCAGTATAGAGGGGATTATTCCTATCAAAGTGATTGGGATTTTATGGGTGAAAGCGAAAATGGGACACTTGATATATGGGGGATAAGTCCTCTTGTGAATGATGGTTATCCATTTCTATCTTGGCAGGGATTTCAACACTATGGCACCCAACCAGAAGGTTCTGGTACAGAAGCTATTCCATACATAGTGGACGAACTTGCTGATCTATATTGGATATCACAAAAAACTGAACGTTGGGCTAATCATTACATTCAATCTTGTGATATTAATGCTTCAGCAACCTATTTCTGGTGCGGAGGAAGTGGTTTCCTACCTTTTGGAGCAGGAGATGCTAATGATGAGTTTTCAGGATCTTATGATGGTCAAGGACATGAAATTAGTAGCCTATGGATAAACAGGGAACACGAATATGAAGTCGGCTTTATTGGAAAATCTGATGCTATTGGTAATGTAGTAGAAAATCTTGGCTTACCTGATGCTTTTATCAAAGGCAAAAAATATGTAGGTGGTTTTATTGGCTACAGCAATGATGGTGATATTTCTCAATCTTATATTAGTGGAACACTTATTGGTATAGATGATTATGTAGGAGGAATAGTAGGATATAATCATGGTTCAAACCTTAATAACTGCTATAACCACAGCAATGTTAGTGGTAATAATTATGTTGGTGGTTTGTCTGGGGACTTATCTAAATATATCAATAAATGCTATTCCCAAGGGTTGGTTTCTGGAAATGAAAACACTGGTGGCTTGGTTGGTTATTGTTATTTAAGTAACTCTGTGAATGACTCATTTTGGGACATTGAAACATCAGGACAGTTTTCTAGTGAATGGGGTATAGGTAAAACAACAGCAGAAATGACAAGTCAAAGTACCTATGGCGATGCTGGTTGGGACTTTACCTCTTCAATCTGGCAAATTGACCAATCAGAGAATGATGGTTATCCCTAT
This sequence comes from Cloacimonadales bacterium (SeqCode), assembly GCA_963663475.2. Taxonomy (GTDB): domain Bacteria; phylum Cloacimonadota; class Cloacimonadia; order Cloacimonadales; family JAFGVF01; genus JAEKNW01. Next base: position 1,988,850 of record CAXXJV010000001.1, read on the forward strand.
TTGACATGGCAATTAAACGAGGAACCACCACCTCTAGGGCTTGAACCAACAGGTAATCCAAGACAAGTTTCGACTTTAGATCACTTGTTATGGATTTGCAACAATAATTCTTCATGGGGCGACAGCTTTATACTGACTGCAGATATAGATGCCAGTCCTACTTCTAGTTGGAATAATGGAGCAGGATTTTCTCCTATTGGCACAAGTTCTACTGCTTTCTCAGGTACTTTTAATGGAGATAATTTTGTAATATCTAATTTAGTTATTAATCGTCCCAATCAAGACTATCTAGGTCTCTTTGGATACCTTAGTAATGGAACACTAAACAATATAAGCTTAGAAAATATAGACATTACTGGAAATCAGCAAATTGGAGGCCTGGTAGGATATTTAGCTGGTACTAGCAATATCTCTTCATGCCATGTTACTGGTTCTGTTTCTGCAGTATATAGACTTGGCGGTGTAATTGGTTATGATTACATGTCGGGAAATGGAATCATTGAAGAATCGTCATTTAATGGAGCATTAGTGGCAAGTGGTGGCAATAGCGGAGTTGGTGGTTTTATCGGTGAGAAATCTGGTAATAGTATAATTCAGAAGTGTAGTGCAGAGGGTACTATTACTGCTGCAGGTAGAAATTGCGGTGGTTTTGTAGGTTGGCTTGATGAAGGCCAAGTGAATGAATCTTATTCTAATGTAAATATTACTAATAATACTTCATCAAATGGACGTATAGGTGGATTTGCTGGAGCTTTATCTTACTATAGTGGTAGAGCTGGTGAAATAAACAATTGCTATTCTAAAGGAAGTGTTAATGTTCCTAATTCTACAAATACTTCTAGTTATGGTATAGGTGCTTTTGTAGGAGCATATTATGCTAATGGTGATAACAAAGTTTATAATTCTTATGCAAGTGGTTTAGTTAACGCTCCTAATGCAGCAAGCTATGTTGGTGGCTTTAGTGGTGAAGACCATAGTGGCTCAATATGTGGAAGTGGTAATTTCTGGGATCAAGAAACTACTAATATGGATTGGAGTGGTTGTGAAGGTTTGGGTGAGATAGGTAAAACCACACCTGATATGAAGATACAAAATACTTTTTTAAATGCTGATTGGAATTTTACTCATATCTGGAAAATTGATGGTCTTAATAATGAGGGATATCCATACTTGCAATGGCAGAATTATTTTGATTTCCCAGCAGGTGAAACTACAGATTTAGGGGGAGGAGTTTCCATAATCGCAACAGTTGATTTGAACTTAGCAGATGACCAAACAATTCCAGAAAGTCCTAATGGTCATTTTACACCTGAAAGAGAATTTGTTCTCACTGGAAATGGAATCGGGAATATTTCATTTAATACAAGCTATCATTATGGTGCATACTATCGAAATGGGAATTGGTATATAGAAGAGAATAGCGGAGGCATTATAGAATTTGTAAGTATAGATTTTGATGCTAAAGGAGACCTACCATTTGCTTTCGGTGATGAAAGCTCGCTTCCTGTAAATCTTTCATCATTTACTGCTATTTACTCAAACTCCACCTTGACTATTAATTGGGTTACTCAAAGTGAAAGTAATAATTTGGGTTGGAAAATTTATCGTAGCCAAAGCAATGATGTTAATGAAGCATTTTTACTAAACTATGACTTAATTGAAGGAGCTGCTACTACAACCGAAACAACAGAATATGCCTTTGTAGATCCTTATCCTGTTGATCTTGCCAGTGATTATTGGTTTTGGTTGGAAAGTATAAACTTTAATGGTGAAAGTGAATTCCATGGTCCAGCTCAATTAACAATTACACCTGACAATAATCAAGAAGATACTCCAGAAATTCCTAAAATCTATGGACTATGTCAAAATTATCCTAATCCCTTTAATCCATCAACAACAATTAGTTTGACTCTCAGGGAAACAGATAATTGTGAATTATCAATTTATAATATTAAGGGTAGAAAAGTAAAAACCCTCTTCCACGGAAAAGTTCAAGCTGATAAAATCTATAATTTCACTTGGGACGGAACTGATAATCAGGGGAAAAATGTAGCTTCAGGCATCTACCTTTATAAAATGCAAACTGGGAAAAATATTCAAACTAAAAAGATGATAATTCAAAAATAACTTATTGGTAAGAAAAGAAGTAACTAGCTGATAGGGATAAGAAATAAGTAATAGAATTATAATAGATTATGATTAAGAGCATTAAACCCAATAATGCAATAGATCTTTGAGAATAGCAGAATATTCTTTTGCACTCTTCTCTAAAGCTCTATTGCACCATTTGGGTTAAAAGCTAAACATTTTTTTTCTTGAAATATTATTATGATAATTATTCAATAAAATAATTGACAAATTTATAATATTAATTAAAGATTGTAATAATTTCAAATTGGAGATAATTATGAATAGAATTGTTTTGTTACTAATCACCCTAAACGTTTTTATTTTAAGTAGTTGTAATTCAGACTCTACAAAGCCTGAGGGCCCTGCATTAATATCAGGCATAGCTAAGAATGCTAATAACGAGATTGTTGAAGGAGCTAAAATTGTTTTTGGCTATAGTCTTGAAGAAGTAACACGGCCCATGACAACATTGAGATTAGACTTACCTGAAGCTAGTAATGTTAAAATTTGGATTACTAGATATGCTCAGACTGATACTATAAGAGTACTTTTGGACGAAATTATGGACCAAGGATCTCATTCAGTAGTTTGGGATGGTAAAAATGATATGGGTTTACATGTTTATAGTTATTCTTATAATTTCCATTTAAAAACAGATGCAGAAGAAAGAGTTATTAAATTTGTTTACTTTGCTGATTATTCTAATGTAACAGGCTCTAATGTCCAAAATTTTGAAGCTTGTACAACAACTAATAGCGCTGGAGAATATTCTTTTCCACTTGAAAATCTCTTAATGTTTAAAGATTCAGCCCCAATGGACTATACTGATGAAAATGGTAATGTAACTGAAGACGGCTTGCAGTTTTCTCAGTATCTTAAGGTATGGGCTCTTCATCCTGATCATGAAGCAACTTTTGTAGATTCAATTTTTGTTAGAGAAGATAAGAGTCTCAAAGTAAATCTTGACTTCGCAGATTAGATTGTAAGCATAATAATTTATAACTTTATTATATATTATTTAAGGCTACTTAAACCCAAATGGTGCAATAGATCTTTGAGAATAGCAGAATATTCTTTTGCAAAAGTAACTTCCATTATTTCTCCGAATATATAAAATATATGCGTCATAATTCTGTAAGCTATTTTGCTAAATGAAGTTGCACTCTTCTCTAAAGCTCTATTGCTCCATTTGGGTTAAAGATAGGACATCCTGATTTAAGTAAAATATATAATATCCATTTTCAAAAGGAATTGCTTCATCAGAAAGAGTAAAATTAAGAGACCAGCTAGAGATGATTTCAGCAAGTAGATTATCCTCTAGCTTAATCTCCTCTGAGGAACAGGTGAGTGAATAGCGTCCATTTTCACTTTCAATAAATACCTTATTCTGGAAATCAAAGACTACACTTGATTTTGTTTTAAATTTCAGTCTTTCATTTGATAGTGAAACTTGAAGGTTTTCGCTAGTGTAGATAGGTTTAAAATCTGTTTCATCCACATGAAAAAATATACTTCTAAAGCTATTATTTTCAACATATTCATCAATAATATCTTTAGTTAACCACCCTAATTCAGTAATTTCAGAGAAGTTCCCACTAGAATTACTATACTTTTTGTAAAGAGCAAGATATTCTTCTGGGCTATAATGATCAAGCATTACTCTCGTAAGAAGTCCAGCTACAGGATAGCTTATTGATGGGTGTTCTGCCCGAAACTTCTCTACATCATAAAAATCTGAATAATTTACCATTCCAGTATCTAATAAGAATTTTCCTGCTAACATAAGACCTTCTCTTGATTGTCCACCTCGACCACCAATAGCCACTGCTAATCCTTCTTGCAGGAATGTATGGGTGAAAAGTTGGTTACTCTGAAGATAGTAATTAATTAAAAAGTGGGTAACTTCATGAAAGTGAGCTGGATATGTAGAAACTATATAATCTTGATTTAAAAGAAAAATGCCTCTAGTTTTATAAGAAGTAAGCACTTCTATGCTTTCTAAATCTGGACAATAAAAATAATCTAATTTCCTTATTCTGAGTGAATCTAAGTCGTGTTTCTGTTGCGGAAAATAAGAAAAGAAGGATTCTATTCTCTTATCTAAAATCTGCATTGCTGCCTGAGGAAGAGGATATGCAGCAGGATAATGATAGGTAAGATATTCTGAATCATTTTCTTGCCAAGCTCGTGTATGGTAATCTACTCGACTTATAACTTCATTATCTGAGATGTAGAACTCGAATCCAATTTGGCCATTAACTTCAGTATAATTATGAAAATATGAGTCTTCAACTCGAATCAAAGGGTGACTTACTTTTAGTTGAGTATTCTCTTGTGAATAGGCTTTTAAAGCCATGTTCCCAATAAGAAACTTTTCATAGGGTATATTATAAGAGATATTATGCTTATTATAAGTATTTACTGTGCTTGACCCTAAATAATTATTAATTTTGTGGTGGTCTACCCATACTTGAGCAGAAATATTAACAGGCTCATTAACTATCCCTACAAGCTTTGTAGCTATATTAGATACAAGCAGGATCAAGATAATTATTATCATATTAGGACCTTTAAGCATACTTTCTCCTTAAATTGCAAAGTTTCCATTCCTAGATATTCATAACAACACTAATTACTTTGAAGAGTTTTTTCCTTAGACAGGTAGTCAATTTAGATTTATTACTACTAAAGTATGACTAGTAAGAATTGTCAAGTAGTTAAGAACTTAAATCAAAATAATTATCCATAGCTTCAACTAGCTCCCTTTATCACATGGAAAATTATTTAGATTTTTGTTTGGGATGATTTGGGATTATTATTCCCCTTAGCATTCATGATCCTTCCTTTACACTCTTTCGATGAAAGTCCAGGTTTCATCGAAAGAGTGTAAAGGAAGGATTAATGATGGATAGGGAGAAAATATATATCTTTGTGGTCTCACTCATATTTTTCTCTTAAAATTAAATTCTTATTTTATCCCAGCCTAAATATTCTTCTTTTCATTAGATTTGACTAAGATAAAAATATAATAAGATTATTTTATATTCGTTTCAAAATACTTTAGAGCAGCCACTTGCCATTGAGAGAAATCTGAAGTCATATAATAAAGTACTCTACAATGCTTTCTGAAATTTCTTAGCTCATCATCAGAGAGATCTTTTCCATAAATTAAGTAGATTTTGGATTGGTCTAGAAATCTTTCAGGAGCTTCTAGTAATTTCTCTTTGGGAATATTTATAGCCTGATCAATCGCCCCTTTCACGTATAAGTCAGAATCCCTTAAATCTATTATTTGCAGATTCTTCTTGTAGAAATCTATTAGCTGGAAAGTTTCTGCTGCTATGATATTTTTATTTTCATAATCGAGATGTTTTTCTGGTTTATTTATCAATCCATGGGCAAATAAATCAATATTATAAAGCTTAGTATCTTCTTGTAAATGAAACTTGAGATTTAGAGAATCAAAAATGCACAGGAAATCGTAGGATATCTTTAAAGATAAATTATGACTCTGGCCAGGAGATAATGACTTGATAAACTTATCAATAACCTTAACTCCTCAGCCACCATCGATTCTCTCTATAGTAATTTCAGAATCACTTTGATTAGTCACTTGGAAAGTATATAACTCAGATTCTTGATTAACTAAACGCAAAGTGAAAGGTCTTTGCTCATCAGCAAAAACTTGATTTGAAAATAGAAAAACTATTATCAAAAAAAAATAAGATTTCACTCTTAGAAATTCTCCACTTTATCGAAAATATAAGGTGAGTATGGTCCCATAACTATAGTACCAGCACTATTATATCCTAGGTCCCAACTAGTAAGATAAGTGGGGAAGAGGGTTGTTTCTGAAGTTAAATAAGCAACTCCTGGTATTGAAGCACTACAATCTGTGCCTGAGGTTTCTCCAGAAAAATGGTCTCCGTTCCAATTAAATTCTAATCCACAGCCAGGTTTTAGAGTTAAATCATCTTCACTAATTTGATCAAAATCTTCAGGTGTTTCCCAAGCTCCCACATAAGTTGCAGGACTAGGAATAGCATAGATTTCATCTTTTAACTGACCATTTTCTTCAAAGACTCGATAAACTCTTTGTCTGTATGGTGAACTTAACTGATCAGCATAAGCTTGTTCTACATAGAGCCAATAGCCATTGTCTGTGGATAGGTGATCCCAAATTCTAACCATTTTCAATCTAACATCAACATGGTAAGGATCAGTGGAAGTTGCAGCTTGTTCCTCACTAGAAAAAGAACCGGTCATGTAATCGATTAATAATTCAAGACTGCCTGATTCATCTTGTGAAAAAGTAATATTTTCAATCTCATTTATATCAATCTCAATATTTGAACCATCTGTTTTGTTAATTATCATATTAGCAGAAAACAGATTTGCACATAGCGTAAGTATCATTAATATTTTTATAAATTTTTTCATTTTATTCTCCTATTTGATTACTATCATTTTTTTTACAATTGATCTATCTTCATGAGTTAAAGAGTAGAAATATACCCCACTGGCAACTTGTTTATTATCATCATTTTTGCCATTCCATACAAACTCATGTCTTCCAGAATCAAGATTTTTATTTACTAACTGTCTTACTTTTTGCCCTTTCAAATTGTATATTTCCAATTTGCTTTTACCTTTACTATTCAACTCAAAAGCGATTGTTGTTCTAGGATTAAAAGGATTAGGGTAGTTTTTCAAGAACTTAACAGGGATTGAATTGACTATAGTAGTCATATCTTCAATCGATACGTCTTCTGAGAAAGAAATATTAGCAATCTCAGAAAGGTCAAAAGAATATGTTTCGTTGCTTGTTTCTATGGTAATAGTTTCAGCAAATATATTTGAAACAAGAAGCAAGCAAATCAAAAAACAGAATTTTTTCATTTATCCTCCACTTTTAGGCAAGAATTTAGATTAACACTGTTAAGTCAAGAAATTTTACTCTTTCTCTCTAATAAAAAATGGAAACTGTTCAACTATCAAGCTATTCTTCCCAATAGTTTATCTTTAACAAAAATAATGCAGTAGGACTTTGCGAATAGGAGAATATAGTGCTGTTCACAAAGGTCTACTGCATTATTAGGATTATATGAAGAGTGACGGGACTTGCTCACGGAGTAGCGACTTCCGACACTCTTCACCCGAAGTCCCTTGCCTACGGCTGAGGAACTCCGGTCTCCAACAAAAAGCAGGCTCAAGTTCAAGTCAGGGATTTTTGATGAATCAATATAGTAATGAAATATTTTCATTTTCCTATATTATTCCCACCAGACTTGAACTTGAGCCGAATCTATATTATACGCCTTAAAATTCTGTAACTTACTTTGCTAAGACTAATTTTCTTGTTAAAGAATGATTGTTTTGTTTAATTCTGTAGAAATATAAAGCAGAAGTGCACTTCTTACCTTCATTATTCTCACCATTCCAGATTATCTTATGATCTCCAGAACTTGCATAATCAGCTAAAAGGGTCTTGACTAACTGACCTTTCAGGTTAAAAATCTGGATACTAGTTTGTCCATTTTCAGGTAAAGAATAAGTGATAGTAGTTTCTGGGTTGAATGGATTTGGATATGCCAAAGCTGTAATTGAAGGAGCAAGATAAGTAACATCATTATCAACATTTGGAACATTATAGTATAAAGGATAGATTTGATTTTCAGAGTAGTAGACATATAATCCATCTATTGTTAGAAAAATAATAGTATCTGTACCATCAATTTGATATAGGCCTTTAATTAGAGAAGTAACATCATAACCATTAACTAAAGTAGTAAAAGTAGCTCCATAATCTACACTTTTCTTAATTTGATAATTATCACAGGCATAAAGTGTACCTGGATTTTGAGCATCAATATCTAAACAGTTAAGACCTATACCATTATAACTACTTAGAGGAATCCAGTTAAATCCATTATCAGTAGATTTCATTATCTTCCATCTAGAGCTGGTTACTGAAAAACAATTAGCATAAATTAAACCATTTCCACAGAAAATAAAGTCATTATTACCATTTAAAGCAATATACTCATACCAATCCATACCACTTGTACTATCAACAAGACTGGTAGTTAATCCACGATCTTCTGATCTATATAGTTTGCCATCATCTTTAGCAAAGAACATTATGTTATTATTTTCTGGATGAACATCTTTCAAAAGCATGTTAGTAAGAGCTTGATGGTTGAGATTAAGTAATTGTGACCATGTTTTACCATTATCGCCAGTTTGATAAATAAATTGGTCATTAGCTGGTCCACCGTATTCATGTTCGTAGGATACATAAATAATATCTTCACAATCTTTGATGATATTATGAATATAGTTTCTAGGTGAAGTAACAAATTCTTCAGGAAAGAAGATTAAATTAGTATTAAATTCAGTAATATTATCACTTGTAGCCCTATAGATAAAATCGTAATAAGTTACAGGTTCGTCATAGTATCTCTTTAGTAAGAGTAGTAAGTTATCATTTAAATCTTTCACAAATGATCTGGTCCCGTATGATCTTAAACTCTCTTGACTATAATAATAACCAGGAATTGAGTAGCAATTTGCCTCATCACTTATATAAGCATATGTCCCATTAAAAGAGATATCCAATTTGTCTAGATTAGCATCTCTATCACCATAAAACTCAGGATACTCATTGTAGCCAACGTAGATTTTTAATAAATCATTTTCTTCAATTACAGGAAAAATTTTAGAGTAACTTCTAGTAGCAAAAAGACAGCTAGTAATTGCCAAGATTGAGATAACTAGTAGCATTTTAAATTTCATAGCTTCCTCCAGAAGGCTTAGTAAGTTAATATATTACAATAATGTTTATTTATTTAATGAGTGTCAAGTAATATTATTAAAATTAAAAAATATTTATCTATTTAATAGCAAATCTAGTATTCTAATCTAACAAAATACTTTTCCATATTGATAATTTATTCTTTTTTTACTCCACATGAACTACAAAAATCACCACAGACATAACTTTTAGAATTGCATTCTGAGCAAATCTCAACCTGTTTAGTGCCACAAAATGGACAGTAATCAAGCTTGTCTGGTAGTCTTTTCCCACATTCAAAACAAGCTGAATTGCTCAATCTTTTTTGCTGAAGTCTTTTCTTATTAAATATTTTTTTCTGGATTATATATATCAGGAAAATAGCAAATAACACTGCTAAGAGAATTAAAATATAATGCCAAATGGCTACAAGGTGAAGGGCTTTTAAAGTCTCAAATACTTTTTTAAAAAAATACTGGGGAATGAGCTCTAATAGTAGATTAATAAATTTTAAGAAAATTGGAATTGAAACTACCACTAGTAGATGACTCGAAATCAATAACTGAAGTCCAGAATCTTTCATAATGCTTTTCTGATTCCAAAAATAGATAAAGATAAAAAGTGGTATTAGAAATAGCATTTGCCAGCCAAACTTCTTATATTTATACCAAAATTTAAAACTTTCTACTTCCTTCTCTAAATTTTTAATTTCTTGGCTATTAAAAGCTTGAACATAGTTGAAAAGTTCAGTTACTTTCCCCTCATTATAAATTTTCTTATCAAGCTCATTTAATTCTGAAGTAAGCTTTTCAAATTTGTCAGATTGATTTTGACTTGATGTCATTATCGACGGTTTATTTTGAGGATTATTCTTTTTAGAAATATTAGAAAGCAGAGCATTCTGACTTATTACTCTAGATTTACTTGCTTTTAGATTTAAGGACTCAATTTCTTTTTGTATCTTCCTTCTTTGCATAAAGAAGTCATTAACCTGCGTGTCATCATAGATTAGATCTAACTTATTATAAAACTCTCTACAAACAGGATGCATTCTCTTGACTTCTAAATTTTTACTATAGTCATATAAGATATAGCCTTGTAATCTATCTATTTCATTGCTAGATGTCCAGTTTTGCTTAATGAAGATTTCACGGCAATTGTAAGGGAAATATTGGTTAGGAGATGTTAGTTGTTGAGTATGTTCTCCTAAACCCGTAAAGATGACACTTAAGACAAAGATATCTAAAAAGATAATAACAATTAGAGAAAGGATTCCTAAAGGCTCTTTATCCTTTAATTTAGTTAAATTCTCTTTAAATTCTACAATGCTTTTTGCTAATTTCTTCATCTTCTACTCCTTATAAAATAATTTATAATGTTAACTTTTAATTAAATAAATAGTTAGTCAAGGATTTATTTATTTTAATACAATGGCATATTAACAAACTTAAACAATTTCTGCAAATTATAGATATAAAGCAATTTTTCTTGACATTTATTTCAGATAAGTCAAAATTATAAAAATATTGCAATTGATTTTTTTAATGATTAAAAAAACTACTTATTGTCATTCTACATGAAGACTGGGATAAGGTATAAGATAAAATATAAATCTTGCATAAGTAAACTTGAAAGGACAAAGCTAGATAATGCTCTATTATGAAAGAAAAAACTACTGGTTAATGATAATTATTGCCTTAGGGATGATGCTCCTAGGAATAGTAAGTGATGGGTTTATTAACAGTTTTCAAGGTTTCTTGAATCTTCAAACTCACGCAGCTAGATTAATAAACGATTTTACTGTTGTGGGAGGAGTAGGAGGAGCTCTGCTAAATGCTGGATTTATGGGACTTCTTACCCTTATTATGGTGAGATTCTGTGATATAAGTCTCTCCGGACCTACTATAGCTGCTTTCTTTACAATTGTAGGCTTTAGCCTTTTTGGAAAAACACCTCTAAACACCTTACCAATAGTCATAGGAGTCTTCATCGCTAGCAGGGTAAGTGGTAAATCTTTTAGTTCTTATATACTTTTTGCCCTCTTTGGAACAGCTCTTGGCCCCCTAGTAAGTTATGCAATTTTTGAAGCAGGTTTTACTGGTATTATTGGCATTCTTATGGGCTTATTCTTTGGCGTTCTAGCAGGATTTATTCTTCCTGGCTTAGGCATGGCCATGCTGAGAATGCATGAAGGATTTAACCTCTATAATATGGGCCTTACTTGTGGTTTTTTAGCTTTATTCTTTGCTTCATTTTTAGTAGGATTCCAGAAAGATTTAAGCATAAAAATCATATGGGGAAGTCAAAACCATCTCGGCCTTACTTTACTTACTCCCATAATATCCTTAATTTTGGTGATCTGGGGAGCCCTAATGGATGGTCCTAAACTCAAACAAAATTTGGCCAATATTATGAAATTATCAGGCAGACTTCCAACTGATTTCATGTTCTCTGTATCACCAGGTTCTGCCTTAGTTAATGCAGGTTTACTAGGACTAATAGCTAGTCTCTATATATATTTAATCAAGGCTCCTTTCAATGGACCAGTCATTGGAGGTCTTTTCACAGTTATTGGTTTTGCTGCTTTTGGTAAACATTTAAAGAATTGTTGGCCTACAGCCCTAGGTGTTGTTATTGCAACTTTAGTATTTGGTAAAACCTTAAATGCTCCAGGTCCTGTTTTAGCCTTTCTTTTTGTTACAACTCTAGCGCCTCTAAGTGGTGAATTTGGCCCACTAATCGGTCTTGCTGCTGGATTTGTACATTTGGCAATAGTTGAAAGAACTGCTGCCTGGCATGGTGGCTTAGATTTATATAATAATGGTTTTGCAGGTGGCTTAACAGCTACTCTATTCTTAGCAATTATACAGTGGTTCAAAGGAACAAAAAAAAGATAAGGAGAAGATCTCATGCAGAGTAAAGAATACTTACTTCATATTATTGGAGAGATATCAAACTATATTTTGGATTCAAAACCTAGTAGAATGGTGGTAAGTCTTCACCAAGAAGATGATGGAATGCATTTAGCTGTTGTTGATAATACTGTTCGAACAGATAGTGAATTAGAAGAGATTAATAGAAATCTAAATACAGGAACCAGACCAGAATTTGCTGAATACTATGGCACTATGGGAGGAAGTGATATGTTGGGAACAGCTAGACTTAATCTTATAGGTTGGCAAATTAAACACGCCGATGTTAGCAGAACTCTTAACGGAACAAAGATTGATTTATGGGTAGGAAGTGACCGTTTTGATGCTTCTTATTTCAGTATCCCAAACCATGTAGTGAAGGAGAATACTAAAAAGAAAAAATAGGATAAAGGGCAAAAGTTATGAGAGATAATATTGTTTTTGAAACTGAAAGATTAGTTATTAGAAAAGCTCAAAATACTGAAAGTGATATAGATAATTTTTATAATCTCTGGAATAATCCTAAGGTTATGCAGTTAGTAGGATTTCCTAATGGACTTGGTATATCTCGTTTAGAAATACAAAATATATTTGCAAAAAATGCAAGATGTGAGTATGATTCTAGGTTAGTGGTTACTGAAAAAGAGACTGGTTATTTTATCGGAGAATGTAAATTAGGAAGTCCTGATATAAAAGGAATCTCAGAAACAGATGTTAAACTTCTGCCTGAATTTCAAGGTCAAGGCTTTGGAAAGGAGATTAAACAAGGATTATGTCACTATCTTTTTTCTAATACTAAATGTCAAATAGTGCAAGCAACTCCAAATAAACTAAATATTGCTTCCCAAAAAATGCAAGAATTCTGTGGTGGAAAGAAAGTCGGGGAAAAAATATGGCAGGCACCTAAAGACTCTACTATCTTGCGCACAGATGTTCATGCCTTTATATATCACATTCACAAACATGATTTTTATAAAATATTTGATAAACTTAATAAAAACAAGGATAAATAATTATATTATGAAAATCTAAGTGATTATGAAAAAAGAGTCCTTTCAGAGTGTTGCCAAAGTCAACTTCTCTGAGTTTTAGCCTCTTTTTACAAAAGATATTGCGACTTTAATAAAATTTCTAAATTACCTAGATGTATCTTAGTTTCTGAGATAATTCAAGAATTGGTGGATTTATCAACAGCCTCTTATCAAGTATTGCTTTTTACAAGCAAGCTAATAATTAATATTATAATGTGAAAAATATTGCAATTAAGGCTATTTAATAATTATTATAAAAATTCATTTGACAAGTTATATAAATTTTCTATAATTTGTTAAAAAATCGATAATTAAGTTATAAGCCTATTTTCATTGATAAAATTAGGAGGTCTCTTGGATAATGAAATTAAAAAACCTTGCTGTTATGTTGCTATAGGTGCTTCTGCTGGTGGTCTAGAGGCAATAGAATTATTCTTTGCAAAAGTACCACGAAAAACAGGAATTGCTTTTATAGTTATCCAACATCTTTCTCCAGATTACAAAAGCTTAATGGTAGAACTCTTATCAAAGAAAACTAAAGTTAGAGTTAAAAGAGCTGATGATAACGAAGAAGTTCACCCCGATACAATCTATTTAATACCTCCCAGAAAAAACTTAAAAATTTTTCATAACAAGTTGATTCTTACAGAACAAGACCATTCCCGTGGCATAAACTTACCTATAGATATATTTTTTAGATCTTTAGCTGAGGATCAAAAAGACAATATTATAGGTGTGATTCTTTCTGGAACTGGAAGTGATGGCGTTAGAGGTATTCGGGCAGTTAAAGAGGCTGGCGGATTAATTATGATTCAATCTCCAGAATCTGCTAAATTCGATGGAATGCCTAGAGCTTCTATTTCAACTGGTTTAGCAGATTTTATTCTAACAGCTCCTGAAATGCCAGAGAAAATAATTTCTTTTATTAATAATCCTTATACTGATAAAATAAATAAAGATAAGCTATTGGCTACTGATGAAGAAAGATTAAATAGAATATTTGCCCTTTTGAGAGAAAAATCAAAAGTCGATTTTACTTACTATAAGCCATCCACAGTTATTAGAAGAATAGAGAGACGTTTAACTGTAAATCAAATGAACAATATTCAAGAGTATGTAAATTATCTTGAACAAAATTCTTCTGAAATATCTATTCTTTACAGGGAACTATTAATTGGCGTTACAAGTTTCTTTAGGAATAATGAAATCTATGATGAAATAGCAAATATTCACCTAGAAAATATTCTTAAAAACAATAAGGATAAGCAAGTAAGATTGTGGGTGGCAGGTTGCTCTACTGGAGAAGAGGCTTATTCCTTAGCAATATTAGTTAAAGAGAAGATTATTGCTTTAAAAGAAAATGTTGATGTAAAAATTTTTGCCACAGATATTGATAAAGAAGCAATAATCTATGCAGGAACAGGTGAATATCCTGAAAGTATTGCCGCTGATGTATCTATTGACTATCTCACTAAATATTTCACTAAGCAAGGTGGATACTATAAAATATCAAGATCTATAAGAGAAATGGTTGTTTTTGCACAACATAATCTAGTGAAAGACCCTCCTTTTACCAACATAGATTTCATAAGCTGTAGAAACTTATTAATTTATTTTCAACCTATTCTGCAAAAAAGAGTCATGGAAATGTTTAATTTCTCTTTAAAAAGTAATGGTATTATGTGGTTAGGAACAAGTGAAACTATTGGTGATGCAATCGATTATTTCAAAATAATTAATCATAAAGCAAAGATATTTCAGTCAAAGGGACGGAAAATACCCAACAATGCTAATAGGTTAAGAAATGAACCTTACTCAATATCAATTCTCAAGGATAGTAGGCATTATTCTTCTAATAAAAACATGTTGAGATTTACTGACCAAGAAAAAATATTTGAAAGATATCTAGAATCTTTGTCTGGTAGATTAATTGATTTATCATTAATTGTAAATGAGCAATTTGAAATAGTCCATATTATTGGTGATTCGTCAGAATATTTTAAACTTCCTGTAGGTAAACTAGTTAACGATATTTCAAAGATGGCTATAAAAGAGATATCTATCCCGATAACAACAGGCTTACAAAAGGTCTTTACTTATGGTAAGGAAGTCAAGTACTCGCATCTCAAGATAGCTAAAGGCTCTAAAGAAACCATTATTTCTATTAACATTTTTATGTTACCCACAAAATCGAATCAAGAACTTCTATGTGCGATCTTAATTAATAAAATCAATGATTTAACCTCATCTACATGTCCAGAAGAATCTCAGTACTATGATATTAATGAGGAAGCTGAACAGAGAATAAAGGATTTAGAACAAGAATTGCAATTTAATCGAGAAAACTTGCAAGCTACTATTGAAGAACTTGAGACATCTAATGAAGAATTACAGGCCACAAATGAAGAACTTCTTGCAAGTAACGAAGAATTACAAAGTACTAATGAAGAGTTACAGTCTGTAAATGAAGAACTTTATACAGTCAATTCTGAATACCAACTCAAAATAGTTGAGTTAACTGATATGACTAACGATATGGATAATCTTTTTGAACTAACCAATAAAGCAATTATCTTCCTAGATGAGAATCTGAATATCAGAAAATTTACCCCTCCTACAAAGAATATCTTTAGAATGATTGAAAGTGATATCGGCAGACCTTTAAGTCATATAAACCACACTTTAGAAATTAATATAATAGATAAATTAAATAAGGTTCTCCTAACTGGACGTACTCTGACTCAAGAAGTTAAAACTATCAATAACCTCTGGTATCTTATGAAAATTTCTCCCTATAATATTGGTTATAACACTTCTTCAGGTCTTCTGCTTTCTTTTATTGACATTAATGAACTAAAAGAATATGAAACAAGAATCCTAGATGAGCAAGCTAAGATAACAAGCTTACAGGAATCATATCCAGTTGGATTAATATATCTACAAGATTATACAATAAGTGGAACTAATAAGCAATTTGCTGATATGCTTAAGTTTACTCCAGAAGAAATAAGAAACTTAAGCTTGCAGAAGCTCTTTTTCACTAAAGATGAATACGATAATATTGTTAATAGTTTAAAGTCTTTGCAAATTGGCCATGATTTAACTATCGAAACAATTCTTAAATCAAAAGATAACCAGCAAATCCGAGTACTTCTCAAATGTGCTCTTAATGATGATTCTTCTCATAAAAGCAAATTTACTATTGCAATAGTTGATTTATCAAAGAAAATCTCAGCAGAGAAAATGATTACTAGACTTGAATTAGAGCAAGCTGGTCTCATGGATTTATCTGATTATGGAATAGTTTATCATAACAAAGAAGGTGAAGTGATAAAAGCTAACCATAAGGCTGAAGAAATTCTAGGACTAAGACGAAACACTATTCTAGGTAAGTATTCAACTGATTCAGATTGGCAAGCAATCCATCCTGATGGATCTGTTTTTAAAGGACAAGAGCATCCTGCAATGATATCATTAAGAGATAAAATTCAAGTTAATAATGTTCTTATGGGAGTTCATAATCCAAAATTAAACAAAACAAAGTGGATTGAAATATCTTCAAAAGCAATTTTTACAAATGATAAAAATGAACTCATTGAAGCGGTTGCTGTTTTCAAAGAAGTAGGAAGTCCACTAACTAAGCCTAATGGGACTCATGTATGAAGAATGAAGATCTTGTTGTAGTTGGAATTGGAGCATCTGCAGGTGGCTTAGAAGCCTTAGAACGACTCTTTTCTACAATACCTAATGATATAAAATGTGCTTTTATTATTGTGCAACATTTATCTCCAGATTATAAGTCCTTAATGAATAAATTATTAGAAAGAGTAACTCATATTCCAATTACTATTATTCAGGATGGTATGGAGATTAAGAATAATACAATCTATCTTAACCCTCCCAGAAAAAATGTTATAATCCAAAATAATAGATTACTTCTGGAAGAGCAAGCTGAAGAAGTTCTCCATCTCCCTATTGATGTATTTTTTCATTCTTTAGGAATAAATAAAAAATCATCTTCTATTGGAGTAATCTTATCTGGTACAGGGCGAGATGGTAGTCAAGGTATTAAAACAATCAAAGCTAATGGAGGACTGGTAATTACACAAGACTTAAAAAGTGCTAAATTTCAGGGCATGCCACAAAGTGCTATTGCAACAGCTTGTGTTGATTATACATTTAATCCTGAACACATTTCAAAAATTATTGTTAATTATATTGGTTATATTTATTCATCAACGTCCATGCCTTTTTCTCTTATAGAAGCTGAGGACAATAATTTATCTCAAGTTATTAATGTTTTAAAAGATTTTACAGATATTGATTTCTCCCGTTATAAAGAGACTATTATAACTCGCAGATTAGAAAGAAGAATGACTGTAAACAAACAAAGAACTTTAAATGAGTATTTATCTTTTCTCAATAATTCCTTAGATGAAAAAAGAATCCTTTCTAAAGAACTCTTGATTGGAGTAAGCAGTTTCTTCAGAGACAAAGAAGCATTTCTATCTCTCAAAGATAAGGTACTGACTGAACTTGCGAAAGAGAAGAACTTGAAAATTTGGTGTGTAGGTTGCTCAACAGGTCAGGAAGTTTATTCTCTTTTAATCTACTTACTAGAAATCATGGATAATGATAAACTAGATATAAACTTGAAAATCTTTGCGACAGATGTAGATAAGGAATCTCTGAACATTGCTAGTCTTGGATTTTACCCACCTCAAATCAAGAATGAAATTGATGAAAAACTAATCGCTAAATATTTTACAGCTAAGAAGAATGGGTTTCAGATTAAAGAAAATGTGAGAAAGTATATTGTATTTGCTAAACATAATATTCTTACTGATTCTCCTTTTACCAAAATTGATTTAATACTGTGTAGAAACCTTTTCATTTATTTAAAAGAAGAGGTACAAGAAAAGCTCTTAAAAATGTTTTATTACTGCTTAAAACCCAACAAATACTTGATGTTAGGCTCTAGTGAAAATATAGGTAATCAAGATAATCTATTTTCAATAAATGATTTTAAATGGAAGATTTTTCAAAAAGTTAAAGGACAAGAACTAGCCTTAACTGAAAGATTACCATATTTAATTAGTAAAAGTAATAAAAAAGCTAAAAGTCTTCATGAAACTAGTCTGATTCAACAGAAAAATCAAACACTTCAATTACTAACAGAATCCTTTAACAAGTTTATCCCCCCTTCTATTCTTGTATCACAAAATGGAGAAATTCTATATATCTTAAATGATGTTAGTGATTTCGTTCACTTTCAAGAAGGTTCTTTTAATCAAAATATCTTCTCAAAAGTATCTAAAAATATCAGTATTCAAATAAATGCTATTATTAGAAAGCTTAAAATGAATACGGAAATTGATTATCTAGAATCTATAGTTAATGATCATAATCAAGCCAATGATAGCTTAATTATTGCAGGTAGAAAACTAACTCTTAATGATGAAAACTACTTTATCATTTCTTTTGAGACAAGAGATTTGTCATCTAATAATGCTGTCTCTGAGTCAGAAACATTAAAAAGATCTCTCATGATTGAAGATTGTGAAGAACTGCAAAAAGAATTGAATTATACAAAAGAAAATTTAAGAGTTGCTGTTGAAGAATTAGAATCTTCCAATGAAGAATTGCAATCTAGTAATGAAGAACTCATGGCTTCTAATGAAGAGTTGCAAAGCACTAATGAAGAATTGCAATCTGTTAACGAAGAATTATATTCAGTTAATAATGAGTTCCAGGAAAAGATTGTGGAATTAGAAAGAATGAATATAGATACCATGAACTTACTTGATACCACTGAGATAGGGGCTTTATACCTAGATAATGAGATGAAAATTAGAAAGGTGACCCCTTTGATTTATCAGCTAACAAATATCTCAAAAACAGATATAGGTAGGCCAATACATGATATTTCCCTTATCGATGATAATTCCTTACTTGAAGATATAAAACAAGTTGAAGAATCTTTAACTAGTATTGATAAGCAACTACAGCTAAGAAACGGCAAAAGCTATCTAATAAGATTGAGACCTTATAGAACAGAATACAATTCTGTAGATGGGATACTTGTCTCATTTATTGAAATTTCAGATATTATTAGCAATTTTAAGCAAATGCAAACTTAAAATGAAATCTAGACTGGAGAAAACTGATGGTGAATAAAAGAATTAAGAGCTCTAATGATATCAAGAATATAATAGAAAATGTGCTGAAGAATAAATCCAATGATAAAGATTTTTCTAATAAATCAATTGAGCAGTTAGTTGAAGAGTTATCAATTTATCATAGAGAATTAGAGTATCAAAATGATGAATTAAGAAGAATTCAAGTTCTCTTAGAGAAAACTAAAGAACACTTTAAAGACCTTTATATGAATGCTCCTATTGGTTATGTTACCTGTAAGGATAATCTGATTATCAACTCTGTTAACAACAAGTTAACCAAAATATTAGCTATTAGTGAACATGATATAATTGGTAAATCAATCCATAAGATTATCCATCCTGATTATCAAGATACCTTTTATTTTCATACTAGAAAACTTTTAGGAACAGGAAAAGCCAGTTCATGTGAAGTTAAATTACTTAATAGAGAGAATACATTTGTTTTATTAGATAGCAATTTATATTATATTGATGAAGAACTATATATCAGGATAGCAGTCACTGATATCAGCTATCAAAAGCAAGTTGAAAAAAGTTTATATGAACATAAATCTATGCTTTCTTCCATTGTAAATACTCTTCCTGGTCATTTAAATGTTGTTGATAAAGACTTTAATGTAATAGCTGTAAATGATGGAAGTGTTAATTGTGGCTATAGGGGTGATAATCCAAGTAGTAATAAAATTAAATGCTACAATAAATTTAAAAATTCAACAAGACCCTGTCATGAATGTCGGGTTAAAGAAATTTTTCAAAGTGGAGAAACAATAGTTGAAACTATCTCCTATTATGATAAACTTGAAGATGATCAGAAGACTATGCAACTTTTTTTCTCTCCACTAAAAGGAGAAGATGGCAAAATAAATGGTATAGTAGAATATGGGATTGATGTAACAGAATTAAAAAATATACAACGTAAAGCTCAAGAAGCAAGCATAGCTAAATCTGAGTTTATAGCTAATATGAGCCATGAAATAAGAACACCTTTAAATGGAGTTATTGGATTTGCAGATTTACTTAAAACTACTAACCTATCCTATGAACAAAAACAATTTATTAAGAATATCAATGTTTCAGCAAATTCTCTTCTAACAGTTGTAAACGATATCCTTGATTTTTCTAAAATTGAAGCAGGTAAGCTAGAAATTGAATTGATTCTCACTAATATTAATGATATATTGAGTGAGGTGATGAATATTGTTGAATTTCATGCTTATAATAATGATATCGAGTTAGTACTGAATGTTAGTCCCCAAGTTCCTTCAATGTTGTTACTTGATCCCGTTAGGGTTAGACAAATTCTCCTAAACCTAACTGGAAACGCAATAAAATTTACGAAGAAAGGACTAGTTGAGTTAATTGTTGATTTTCAGAAATCTGATTGTCAGAATGTAGGCATAGTGACTTTTACAGTGAAGGATAATGGTATTGGAATATCAAAAGAAAATGTGAAGAAACTTTTTAAAGCTTTTTCACAAGGTGATACTTCTATGACAAGAAAATATGGTGGTACTGGGCTTGGGCTGATAATATCCAATAAATTAGCAGAAAAGATGGCTAGTAAAATTGAACTGAAAAGTCAAGAGGGACTAGGAAGTGAATTTTCATTTTCAATTGAAACTGAGTATATCCCTGATAAAAATTTAGAAGTTAAATTCTCCAATATATCTCGAGTCTTAACAATTGTTAAGAATTCTAGTCAAAGAAAAGTAATAAACGCAATCTTGAAAGAATATAATGTTAAGTTTGATACTTGCAAATCTCCAATTGAAGCAATAAGCTTGATTCAAAAAAAATCTGATATTAATTTAATTGTTCTAGATTATCAATTCTACCCTAGTTCTTTCAATAAATTTCTTAGTTTTTTAAACAAAAATAAGTCTGAAGATTTTGTTAAACAAAACATCATTATTCTCTATAGAGCTTTTGATAGTATTGCTGTGAATAACCTGATAAGTTCTAGTAATATAGAACTAAAGTTAATTAAACCAATTCGTAAAGAACATATCTACGACCTGTTAGAAGCTGCAAACCTGCAACAATCCAGTTCATATCACCCTCATGAACTGAATAAGCAAGTGGATAAAATTTCTCCTTTGATTAATAAGAAACTTACTTTTTTAGTTGTAGATGATGTAGATATTAATTCTAAACTAGTTAAAATTATGCTAAAAAAACTTTCACCTAAAGCAAGTGTGATAATTGTAAAAAACGGACAAGAGGCAATTGATGTTTATAAGACAATTAATGCTGATATTATTTTTATGGACTTACAGATGCCTATTTGTGATGGCTATCAAGCAAGTAAAGAAATTAGAAATCTAGAAAGTCAAAGCCAAAAGCATACTCCAATAATAGCTCTTACTGCTTGTGTTGTTAAAGGTGAAAAGGAAAAGTGTCTCGCAAACGGTATGGATGGATATTTACCAAAGCCACTAAAGAAAGAAGACTTGTTTAAAATATTGAACCAGTTTCTTATTGATACAAATTAGCTATGAACTCCCTATTTATGAAAACATATAGTTCTATTCACAAAGAGCTAGCGCATTATTTAGGTAAATTATTGACAAAAATCTTCTAGCATATTTTGTTAATCTTAAGAGTTTATGAAATAATTATTAAGGAGTTTTTTTATGAAAGTAATTGCAATAAATGGAAGTCCAAAAGCAAATGGAAACACCTATCATGCTATTAAATTAGTCTTAGACCAACTTAATGCTCAATCGATTGATACAGAGATTATTCATATAGGTAAAGAAAAAATTAGTGGCTGTATGGGTTGCGGAGCTTGTTACAAAAATAAAGATGATAAATGTATAATCAAAGATGATTCTCTAAATGATTGGGT
This sequence comes from Cloacimonadales bacterium (SeqCode), assembly GCA_963663475.2. Taxonomy (GTDB): domain Bacteria; phylum Cloacimonadota; class Cloacimonadia; order Cloacimonadales; family JAFGVF01; genus JAEKNW01. The sequence goes on from CAXXJV010000001.1 coordinate 2,010,743, forward strand.
TGCAAAAATAAAAGAAGCCGATGGAATTATCTTTGGATCTCCAGTATTTTATGCTGGTATGAATGGAACTATGAAGTCATTCATGGATAGATTATTTTATCTTGCTGGTGCTAATAGTTTATTTAGACACAAGGTAGGTGCTGCTGTTGTTGCTGTAAGAAGATCAGGCGGAATTCCAACCTTTAATCAGTTGAATATTTATATGACATATTCAGAGATGGTTATTGCTAGCTCAAATTATTGGAATGTCATTCATGGTACTATGCCTGGTGATGCTAAAGCCGATGCTGAAGGTCAACAAATTATGCAAGTCTTAGGACAGAACATGGCTTGGCTACTCAAATCTTTAAGTAAAAGTGAAGAAGTAAAACCAGAAAAAGCAAGAAAAGTGATGACTAATTTTATTAGATAATTTTTATCCTTTAACCAAATAATGCAATAGACCTTTGAGAATAGCAGAATAATCTGCACACTTCACTAAAGCTCTACTCCTCTATCTGGAATAATTCACATGTTCTTGAGGCCAACTCAAGAACATGTTTCTTTAAATCCAGTTAAATTCTGCTTTTCTTAACCTATCCATTATCGCCATCCCAATTCCTTTTTCTTCTACTGCTTCTACAATTATTACTTCAATATCTTGATCATCTTCAAACTTATGCATAGCTGCGAACATATTTACTGCATAATCTTTTAAATCTCTATTCTGAGAAACTCTAATAACTTTTTTAAAGTCAGCTTCTAAAAGACCAGTAAATGAAATTAAGCCTGCCTTAGCTTTATCAATATTACTTAAAGTCTTATCAGCTATAAGTAACTTCTTCTTGGGACTATAATGAGACTTCATCATGCCTGGGGCAGAAGCTTTTTCTATTTCAGTTTGGGAATCAAAAGGAAGATATTCTTCTAAATCCTCTTTAGTTATGAGTCCATTACGGAGAATTTGAAAGCCTATCTTTGTTAACCTAATGATTGTAGATTCTATGCCAACGCTTGTTTGACCACCATCAAGTACAAAATCTACATTGGGTAGTTTCTCTTTTACATGCAGAGCACTTGTAGGACTTATAGAACCAAATCTATTTGCCGAAGGGGCAGAAATTGGTAAACCTGATTTGGATATTAACTCTAGGGCCAATTCATTATTTGGCATTCTGATACCAACAGTGTCCAAACCTGATGTTACTATGTCTGGAACAATACTACTTTTGGGTAAAACTATTGTTAAAGGACCTGGCCAAAAACGCTTAGCTAAGGTAAAAACTCTTTCATCATGCTCTGCAGTTAGCATGTCAAGCTGTTGTAGATTAGCTATATGTACGATTAATGGATCGAAAGATGGTCTTTGCTTAACTTCAAAAATTTTAGCTACAGCTTGAGGGTTAAGTGCATTAGCCCCAAGACCATAAACAGTTTCAGTAGGAAAGGCAACCAGTTTTCCATCTTGTATATATTTTACTGCAATATCGATATCTTTCATTTAAGATTGCTCCTTAGTTTTTTTACTAAACAGAAATAAGAAACCTCCGCATAGACTCATTATACTAGCTAGAATAATAGCTGAAGTATAAGAGGAAGTCATGTCAAATAAAAGACCTCCACTTATAGGTCCTGTAATGCCAGCAATAGCATAGCCCATAAAAATATATGGGTATATCTGGCCTAATTTCTTTACACCATAAATCTGGGCAGTTTCTTTAGCGAAAAGAACAAAATTTCCTCCAAAGCCAAATCCAATAAGAGTTATAATGATTAAATAAGATAGGTTAGTTAGGTTAATAAAAGTCAGAGATAGTATTGCTATAGCTTGCAGAGTAAGATCGCTAAAAACAATAATATTCGTCTCAAAATAATCACTTATAAAGCCCCAGAATATTCTCCCAAGAAAATTAGCCAGAGCAAAAATAGCAATTCCCAGAACTATAATGTGATCTGAAATACCATATTGCCCACCTATCATTCTTAATGAACCAATAATTAGCAAGCCTGCAAAGGTACCTAAAAAAATACCTAATAATAGTTTAAAAAAATTTACAGATTGGATAATATCACTAAGCTTATCTCTATTTTGAGATTTATTTTCAATATTACATTCCGAGTAGATGAAATTTGAGAAAAGTAATATTGTTAATCCATAAACAATTGCTAAAAACTTCATTAAGTAGAGTATATTAAATCCCCTTAATAAAATATTTTCAGCTATTTCAGACATAAATACTGCTCCTAAACCAAATCCAGCTGAAACAATTCCTGTAATTAAGCCTTTACGATTAGGAAAGCATTGTACTGGATAAGTTAAAGCTAACCAATAACCTAAGCCAGTCCCAATTCCAGAAAATATTCCTATACCAAGAAATATTAGCAAAAAGTTTCCCTGAGAAAAGCTTGCGAGTAAGTAACCTAATGCAAAGAACAATCCAGCTAGATAACCAATTAGCTTAGGATAATGCTTTATTCCTAATTTGCCAATCATAATCATACTTAAAGGGAATATTAAAATTACTGAACCGAAGATTAATTGCGATTGAGCAGCGGAAAAAGTATATTTCTCCATTAACTCAGAAGCAATAATGCTCCATGCATATATACTTCCGATGCATAGCATTATAACAAATGATGATAATAAGTTGAGATATTTTTTCACTATTATTATTGATTAGCCTTCTTACTTATTTTTTCAGCCTTAAGTAAGACTGCTTCCTTAAGCTCATCTTTGTATTCTACTATCTTTTGGAGAAGGTCTTCATCTCGAGCTGCAAGGATTTGAGCAGCTAATATCCCAGCATTTTTAGCTCCATTTAAAGCCACTGTTGCCACAGGAACGCCACCAGGCATTTGCAAAATAGATAGAACTGAATCCCAACCATCAATTGAATTGCTCGACTTTACTGGAACTCCAATTACTGGGAGAGGAGATATACCTGCTAACATACCAGGAAGATGAGCTGCACCACCAGCGCCAGCTATTATAACTCCAACACCTCTTTTATGAGCATTAGCTGCAAAATTAAAGAGCTTTTCTGGAGTTCTATGAGCTGATACAATATCAAGTTCATATGCAATATCAAATTTTTCTAACATTTCAGCAGCTGCTTTCATTACGGTTAGGTCTGAATCTGACCCCATGACTATAGAAACTAATGCTTTTTTCATGATTTTACCTTTATTATATTTTTTACTTTTTCTGCTTTTTCTAATGCCTCTGCCACAGAAGATGCTAGGATTGTAGCATGTCCCATTTTCCTGTAAGGCTTGGTTATCTTCTTACCATATAGATGGATTTTCACTCCTTCAATTGCTAAAGCCTCTTCTAAACCTTCATAGAGGGCAGGACCAGTATATGCTGGATAACCAACTATATTAGTCATGACTGCTGGAAGTTTTAATTCGGTTGACCCCAAAGGAAGGTCTAAAACAGCTCTCAAATGTTGCTCAAACTGGGAAGTTATAACACTTTCTATTGTATGATGACCACTATTATGAGGACGGGGAGCTACTTCATTTACAAGTAAATCTCCTTGTTTATCAACAAAAATCTCAACAGCTAAGAGACCTTGCATATCAAGTAAATTAATAATCTTACTTGCAATTGCTATGGCTTGGTCACTTTGTTCTTTACTAATAGTTGCTGGACAAATCAACTTATCAACAAGATTAGCTATTGGATCAAACATCATCTCTACAACAGGATAACATTTGACTTGCCCTTGTAGATTCCTAGCAACAATGACTGCAATTTCTTTTTCAATCTCAACTTTTTCTTCAATGAGGCATGACCCTGGAAGAATCTGACTATAATCATTTAAATCATTAATAACGGCAACACCTCGTCCGTCATAGCCTCCTCTTCTAAGTTTTTGAACAAATGGACTATCAATCTCTTTACTAGCAAGTGCCTGCTTAACTTCTTCTTGTGTCTTATATAGTTTGAAGGGAGCTGTAGGTATATTGTTGCTTTTATAAAATTCCTTCTGAAGGCCTTTATCTTGAATAAGTTCTAAAACTTCAGGGTCTGGTACTATCTTATGACCTTCAGATTTTAGTTTTTTTAAAGCATCGATATTAATATTTTCAATTTCAAAAGTTAATAAATCAACCTCTTTCCCAAACTGATAAACTGCTTGAAAATCTCTATAATCACCTTTAACAAATTTTGAAGCTAGTTTTCCAGCAGGACATTCTTCATCTGTATCTAAGACGTAAGTAGCTAAATCCCATTTGCTTGCCTCTTGAATTAACATTTTACCTAATTGACCACCTGTTATCACACCTAGTTTAAAATCAGAATTTAAAAAGTTTTCCATTTATTCATCTCTTTTGTTTTTTTTAGTAATATTATTATAACTTTACTGAATCCATTAATGCCTCTTTTTTATGTCAAGAATTTTCTTATAGAGAATTTTTTGAAACATAAGGAGACTGTTTAAATTAATTATTTAATATTGAATACTTTAAATTAAAAAAGGGCTAAATTATTGTTTTCTTTCGACCGAAGTCCCTTACCTAGGGTTGAGGAGGACCAGCTTTATCAATACCCTTATCTTCCTTAATCCTTCCTTTACAGTCTTTCGATGAAACTGGGACTTTCATCGAAAGACTGTAAAGGAAGGATTAAGGATGAATAGAGGAAAATTAGAGATAATTCCTCTTGACACTGAGAGATAACAGAAGGTCTTCTTCTTTCTTTTTGATAGTGACATCCAAACTGCCAAAACTGCTATTGACATGGCGTATTAACCTAAAGAAGGGAATATTATTGACTTCTTTAAGGATAAGCTTATGGGAATAATGGCATGATGGTTGAACAGTCTCAACATAACTTATAAAAAACAAATAATGAGAAAAAGTCCTGCTAACAGGACTTTTTCATTATCTTAAATCATTTAACTTCTTAAATCATAATATCAGTTATGATACTACTTCATTAAAATAGCTTTATGAACTTTTATTTTGCCATTATTAACTAATCTGAAGAAATAAATTCCTGAGGCAACAGCTTTCCCATTATCATCTCTTCCAGTCCATGAAACTTTGTGTTTTCCTGATTGTAAATTACTATTCACAAGTTTTTTTACAAGCTGTCCCTTAATATTATATACATATAAAGAAACATGGCTGTCAGTAGCTATCTGGTAGTTGATAGTAGTTTCAGGATTGAAAGGATTAGGATAGTTTCCTTGGATAGTTGTTGTAGAAACAACTTCGTGAGGATGGTTATCAGTAATTATATCAGATAGTTTTGCTTCTGAATATATGGTTAAGCCATTGAGTGTATTTCTATATACAGAAATGACTGCCCAATAATAATCACCATTTTCTAGTTGGGTAACATTATCTTCAATTGCACTTTCGCTTACAAGTGTATCAATTACAGTCCATGTATCTGTTTCTGATATCTGGTCAGCTGTTAATGAATAAACATTATATCCTACTAAACCATAAGTGTCTTCTGCTTGAATCCAAGAAATCTCAGGAAGAGGATTAGTAAAGTTCACATCAACAGAGATTACTTGATGAGGTATTAACTTAAGATAATCAGGGGCAAATAATGTCTCAGCATATTCAGAAGTCGAATAATTAGCTCTCAGTGAGAAATCATAAACACCATTATCAGCATTAATTATAGTATAACTTAGAGAATTAGTCTCAGTAATTACTTCCTGGCCATTTAGTAGGGTAAAGCTCTCTAATCCATATACATCTGAAGGATTATCCCAGCTTATAATTATATCGTTATCAATTGTTTCAATAGTTGAATTTTCTACAGGATAAGCTATAATTAATGTGTATTCAAGATTTTCAGATGCAATTTCGTTATCATCTATATAGATAGATTTAACCATGAATGAGTAGAGGCCATTTACCTGATCAGTAAATACATAACTTGTATCTTCAGTTGAATCAACAAAGACATTATTCTGATAAACTTCATATGATACAAAACCAAAAGTATCTTGAGGTTGATCCCAACTTAAGGTTAAATCATTGCCTATAGATGCTATGTTAAGATTAGTAACAGGGTAGGCATTATAGATCATAACATTAGATATATCAACTGTTTCATCAGCTTCAATTTCAGAATTGTAATTTGCTGTGATAGTGTAATCATATATTCCATTAGCAATAGCTTGATCAAGATATGTAGTAGTATTTGCTTCTAGGACTACTTCAAATCTAGCGAGCTGACTAGTTTCTCTGGTAAGAGTAATAGATTCCAGACCGAATGTATCGGCAGGTAATTGCCAAGATATTTCTAGATCACTAACAATCAATTCATAGCTAGTATCTGTTACTGGATAGGTCTTGATTAATTCATAAGCAAGTATCTCACTAGCTTGTGACTGACTTGAACTATAGATTGTTTTTACAGAGAAATTATAGTCTCCATTGGCTAAGTCAAGACTGTAAGTATTTTCACTTGTTGATGCTAAAAGCTCACTATCATTATATATCTCGAAGGATATGAAATCATAATCGCCACCAGTGTAATCCCATATTAGACTGGTATTTTCCTCTGAAGATGAAATAGCTAGGTTTGTAGGACTTACTGGAATAAGTAAACTGATAGCTTGACTATTTACACTTTCCTCATTTCCGCCTTGATAAATAGATTTAACACTATATTGATAAAGGCCATTTTCAGGATTTATATCAATATAATTACTCTCAGAACTTGCTAAATCTGTTATAAACTCATCATTTCTATAAATAGCATAGTTAAGTAAACCATAAGTATCATTAGGCGCTAACCAAGATAGAACAATGTCCTCAGCTTCAATTGAAGTTGTTAGGTCTTGAACAGGATAGGCTAAGATATAAGTTTGATTTACAGCCTCTGTTAGAGGATTTTCTACACTATCATTGTAGTAGGTCATAACCTGATAAGAATATTCACCATTGGCAAGATTGACATCAAGGAAATTATTAGCTTGAGTTTGGCCAACAACTATATCATTTCTTAATATCTTGTAAGCAGAGATTAATCCCAAGTCTTGCGGATAATCCCAGTTCAATTCAATACCATTATCAGTGATTGAAGTGGTTAAATTATTAACTAATTGAGGCTGAAGAATGTTAAAGGTAACTGGTTGAGATTGCTCAGAAGAAGCAAAATCATAGTTTGCCTTAACACTTAGCTCATAGATACCATTAGCTAAATCACTTTCATTGTAGTAAGTATTACTAGTGGTTGTTACTTCTTGGCCATTCTTAAATACACTGTAATCAACTAACCTACCCCAAGCAGAATAGTCTTCCCAAGTAAGACTTATACTGTCATCATTAGATTGATAATCAACTATAAGAGGTATGTGAGCTTTCATGACATCTGCGTAAGCAGGATTACTAAGCTCAGAAACTAGATTGTTATATACTGCTCTAATTGTATAAGTGTGTTGAGCATTAACTAAGTTTTCATCTGTATATTGATTTTGACTTACATCACTTAAATAAGCTATTTCTTGGCCATTTCTATTGATAATGAAAGCAGTTTCTCCATTACTAGGATTATCCCAAGTTAGGCTTACATCATTCTCATTAACTATAGTAGCAGTTAAATTGCTAGGAACATCAGCTGATGCAATATTAGCAACAACACTTAGGGATGGGGAAGATATACCTTCGGCATAGATAGCTTTTACATAGTATTGATAAGTTCCATTAGGGAGAGAATAATCCCAGAAGAAGTTATCAGTAATACTTGTTACAAGCTCATTATTCCTATAAATCATATATCCTGTTGCTAATTCAGATGGAATATCCCATGTAAGCTGAACATCACTATCATTTTCAACAAATACTTGTAGATTTGTTGGTGCTAGAAGTTCAGGAGCAAGATAGATATTTACAGAAACAGTGTTTGATTCGATAGATATTCCAGCATCATAAACAGCTTTCACATAATAATCATAATCTCCATTAGCAAGGGCATAATCTGTCCAGGTAAGAGTCTGTGGATTATCTATAAGAGTAGCTATTGCTCCATTTCTATATATAAGGTAACCTCTAAAAGTTCTTATTTGAGCACTAGTTGCAGGTAATTCCCAAGTCAAACTTACATTATTATCTTCTACTTGAGCAATTAAAGAACTTGCAGGATAGGTGATTTCAATTTCAAAATCTAAAGTATTTGTAGGAATTGATTCACCTCCAGAATAAGCAGCTGTCACATAGTAATTATAAGAACCATTGGCTAGAAAAGAATCAACATAAGAAAGATCATTGCTTGATGCAATAAATTGGTCATTTCTATAGATATTATATCCTATTAGACCCCTTGCTTCACTAACAGGTGCTTGCCAATTGAGACTTATCTCATCTCTATCAAGAGAGCCAACCAAAGTATGAGCAGGATAGAAAACTTCAACAAAAGCTTCTACATCATTACTGGCTGGAGAAAGTCCACTAGTATAATTAGCTTTTACATAGTAGTTGTAGCTACCGTTGGCCAGATTTTCATCTGTATAAGTTAAATCATTAACTTGAGCAATTTCTTCCTCATCACGATAAATAACATAATTTAGGAAACTTCTAGGATAAGTAATAATTTCATCCCAGCTAAGAATAACATTACTAGAATCTACACTTGCAAGTAAATTCTCTACTGGATAAAGAACTTCTACTAATAGATCAACACTATTGGAAGCTTGAGATTCACCAGCATCATAGAGGGCAGTTACATAGTAGCTATAGTTTCCATTAGCCAGGGCAAGATCTCTGTAAGTTAAATCTTGAGTCTCTGCAATTACTTCATCATTACGATATATATTATATCCTAGAAGAGCTCTTGGAGAGTTAGCTGGCATATTCCAAGCTAAATCAACATAATCATCTGTTACTTGACCTGTGAGATTTGTCACTGGGTAAGTTATTTCTACATTGAAATCTAAGACTTGACTAGCAGCAGAGGAAGCAGAAGCATAATCAGCAATAACATAATATTCATAACTACCGTTAGCTAATCCTGAATCAATGTAGCTTAAATCAGTTAGGTTAGCATATAGGTCGCCATTGCGATATAAAGAATAAGATAAGATAGATTGTCCTACATTTTCATTAACATCCCAAGTTAAAGTGATTTCAGTATCATTTAACTGGCCTGTGAAATTAACAAGTGGATAAAGAACTTCAACAACTACATTTGCATATTGAGCTTGAGAAATACCTGTTGAGTAAATAGCTTCAAGCTTATAGTCATAAGTATCATTTATTAGATTCTCATCATAATATGATAAAGCACTAGCATCAAAGAAAATCTCTTCTTCATCACGATAGACTTTGTAGCCTAAGAATGATCTGCTAGAAGTAGGAGCAGCATCCCAAGTTAATAAAACATTATTACCTTCAACATTATATGTGAAATTTTCAGGTGAGTAAGGAACTTCAACTAAGGCTGATTGAGCTGGGCATAATTCTGAACTACCACTCTGATAGTTAACTCTTATGCTATATTCATAGTTGCCATTAGCAAGGGCTTGGTCTAAGAACTCATTTTCAATACTGGAAGCAATATCTTGACCATTCCTAAATATTGAAAAGTCAATAATAGAACTAGCAGACATTATGTTTTCATTCCAAGAGAGAGAAATATCATCTTCAAAAACACTTAGCTGAAGATCTTGTGCTGGATAAAGAACTTCTACAAGTGCTTCAGCATTATTAGAAGCTTGTGAAATTCCTGTTGTATAATTAGCTTTTACATAGTAGTTGTAGCTACCGTTGGCCAGATTTTCATCTGTATAAGTTAAATCATTAACTTGAGCAATTTCTTCCTCATCACGATAAATAACATAATTTAGGAAACTTCTAGGATAGGTAATAATTTCATCCCAACTAAGAATAACATTACTAGAATCTACACTTGCAAGTAAATTCTCTACTGGATAAAGAACTTCTACTAATAGATCAACACTATTGGAAGCTTGAGATTCACCAGCATCATAGAGGGCAGTTACATAGTAGCTATAGTTTCCATTAGCCAGGGCAAGATCTCTGTAAGTTAAATCTTGAGTCTCTGCAATTACTTCATCATTACGATATATATTATATCCTAGAAGAGCTCTTGGAGAGTTAGCTGGCATATTCCAAGCTAAATCAACATAATCATCTGTTACTTGACCTGTGAGATTTGTCACTGGGTAAGTTATTTCTACATTGAAATCTAAGACTTGACTAGCAGCAGAGGAAGCAGAAGCATAATCAGCAATAACATAATATTCATAACTACCGTTAGCTAATCCTGAATCAATGTAGCTTAAATCAGTTAGGTTAGCATATAGGTCGCCATTGCGATATAAAGAATAAGATAAGATAGATTGTCCTACATTTTCATTAACATCCCAAGTTAAAGTGATTTCAGTATCATTTAACTGGCCTGTGAAGTTAACAGGTGGATAAAGAACTTCAACAATTACATTTGCATAAAGAGCTTGAGAAATACCTGTTGAATAAATAGCTTCAAGCTTATAGTCATAAGTAGCATTTATTAGATTCTCATCATAATATGATAAAGCACTAGCATCAAAGAAAATCTCTTCTTCATCACGATAGACTTTGTAGCCTAAGAATGATCTGCTAGAAGTTGGAGCAGCATCCCAAGTTAATAAAACATTATTACCTTCAACATTATATGTGAAATTTTCAGGTGAGTAAGGAACTTCAACTTGACCAGTTATGATTTGTGAAGCTACTGAAGAACCAGACTGATAATTGGCTATAATATAGTAATCATAAGAGCCATTCGCAAGGGCTTGGTCTAAGTAAGATAGACTATTTACTCGTGTAAGCTCTTGATTATTTCTGTAAATAGTAAAATCAAGTATGGAATTAGCAGCCATTGGATTAGGGCTCCATGAGACTAAAACATCATCTTCATTAATATCCAAAACAAGACTATTAGCAGGATAAAGTACTTCAATTTCAGCCTCTACTGCATTACTTGCTTGAGAATCACCAGAAGAATATTCTGCTTTAACATAATAGCTATAAGTACCATTAACTAAGTCAGAATCACTATAAGTTAATTGAGTTTGAGAACTAATAAGCTGATTATTTTTAAAGACTTTATAAGCTAAGAAACCTCTGTACATTTCATTAGGTTCATCCCAAGTAAGATTAACATTATTGTCCTGCAAACTTAGTGTAAGATTGTTTGGTTCATACAATACTTCCACTTGCACAGGTAAAGGACTTGATAATTCTGATAAACCATTTATATATACTGCCTGCACTTGATAGTCATATTGACCATTTGCTAGGTTGCTATCAATAAAGACTTCTTCAGAAATAGTCGCAATTAACTCACTGTCTTTTAATACATTATATTCAAGAACATTGTTAGCAAGACTATTTATATCCCAAGTTAAAGTTACAACATTACCTTCTACAGATCCAGTTAAATTATGGACTGGATAATGAACATCTATAACTGCCTCAACTTCTTCACTAAGGTCAGATTGACCTGTCTCATAGATAGCTTTAACAGCTAAGTCATATCTTCCATTAGGATTATCAGTGAAGAGATAGCTAGTGTCAGAACTTGTTGCAAGAAGTTCATCTGCCATATAAATATTATATTCTAGTATGCTAGATCCAGCTAGTGGATTAGCTTGCCAGCTTAAGGTATAATTGCTGTTATCTACTTCTACAGCTAAGTTTGTTATAGGATAGTGAAGATCTATTAAAAGGTCTTCTGAAACAAGGGGAGCTGATTGTCCATTAGTATAATTTGCTCTAATTGCATAAGTATAAGTGTCATTGATTAAAGCATTATCATTATAAGTTAAATCGCTTGTTTCTGCTAAGAAAGAAGCATTTCTATATATGCTATAAGAACTAAGACCTAATTGGTCAATTGGTGATTCCCAAGCTAACTCTACATTGTTATCTTGATTAGTCACTGTGATATTTACTGGTGAATAAGCAACTTCCACATAAGGATTAACTATATTAGAAGGTTGAGAATCTCCATTTGTATAATTCGCTATCACATAGATTGAATAAGTTCCATTAGCTAAGTCAGTAAGAGTGAAAGACTCTTGATTAATCTCTGCTTGTTCTAAGCTTTCGTTTACATATAGAGAATATGCTGAAAAAGCTCTACTAGCTATAGCTGGTCTAGTCCAAGTTAACTCTATGCTATTGTTTATTACATTTGCTTCTAAGCCAGTGACTGGATAAGTTACACTAACTTCAGCTGAAACAGCATTACTAGCTTCTGAATCACCTGAATCAGAATTGTTACTAGTAATAATATAATAGGAATAATCACCATTAGCAAGTCCCTCATCTGTGAAAGAAACTTGATTAGTTTGGCTTAAATAAGAACCATTGCGATAGATTTTGAATATGGGGTTACCACTATAAGGATATTCCCAGCTTAGATTGATATCGTCATCACTAACAATGGCTTGAAGATTATTAATCAAGTAAGGATACTCAATCTGGATTTCATCACTATTTACAGGCTGAGAATCTCCATTAATGTAAGAAGCGATTATACTATAGGTGTAGCTTCCATCTGCTAAATCACTGTCAGTATAGGATGTTTCATTAATAGTATCTATAAGCAGACCATTTCTCAATACTTGGAAATTCTCAATTGTGTCTCCACTATTATAATCCTTATACCAATTTAAATTAATATTGTTTTTGTTTTCCACTTGGCTGGTAAGTTCAGCAATTGGATAGTTTATTATTAAGCTAATATCCTGAATCTCAGAAGATTGAGAAGTTCCACTTGAATAATGTACAAGAACATAATATTCATAACTTCCATTAACTAAATCTGAGTCAGTATAACTTAGATCTGTGGTATTGGCAATAGATATGTCATTACGAAATAGCTCATATTCAATTAAAGATCTCTCGTTTTCTGCCAGAGTAGGTCTTTCCCAGTCTAAGATAATATCATTTCCACTTATCTCATAGTTAAAAGTTGTTACAGGATAAAGGATTTCTAACTCAAAGCTTATGGGTGAAGTTTGTTCAGATAATCCACTAGGGTATTCAGTTGCTACAGAATACTCATAATAACCATTATTTAAATTTTCATCTGTAAAAGATGTTTCACTTGTGTTGGCATACTCAGAACCATTACGATAGATTCGATAGAGAAGATTAGTCCCAGAATTTGAATCAGCTTGCCAATCGAGACTTACACTGTTACCTTCTAAAGTATAAGCTAAATCGTAAGGTGGATAAAGAATTTCTATATCCACTTCAACCTCCACTATTTCTGATAAACCAGAATTATAGAGGGCTTGTAAACCAAATGTATAGCTAGAATTTTCTAGATTAAATACAGTATAGTTAGTAATTCCAGTGTTATATATATTACTTATAATCTGACCATTCTTGTATACCTTATAGCCAATTAAATCACGAGAAGGTCCTCCCTGAATAGCTGGAAGATCCCAAGTAAGATTAACATTATTAGTTTGAATATCTGCTGATAAATTTCGTGGAGGATAAGGATAATCTATTACCACTATTTCTGTTTCAGAAAAGTCAGATTCAATTCCGTCATAGACTGCTGTTACCTGATATTCATAAGAACCATTTGCTAAATTATAATCAAAGAAAGTAGGATTGCTTATATTATAAACTGAGGCAACAATCTGATTATCTCGATAGACTTTATAAAACTCTATCAAATCAGCACCTAATCCATAAGACCATGATAATTGAACACTTACTTCATTGACGATAGAACTTACCAAGTTTATAGGTGCTTCCACATTCATAATATTAACACTTGCAGGAAGAGAAAATCCTGATGTTAAACTATAATAGACTGTTCTAATCTTATAGACATAAGACCCATTTTCTAAGTTTTCATCATTATAAAAATTGGTGCTTTCATTAGTAAGCACTGTTAATAATTCATTATTCCGATATATTTCATAACCAGTTGCATAATCAGAACTCGGTACAGTCCATACTAAATGAACATTATCATTATCATAAACACTAGCGATCAGATTGCTTGGAGGGGCTATTGACCCTATAACTATTCTTAGAGAAGAAGAAGGAGAGGATTCAGTTCCTGAATACATAGCGGTTACATATAAAAGATGCTCACCTTCGCTTAGTGATAAATTCAATTGTGGATTAACTGAAGATGAGTGAAAGTTTCCATTAAGATAGATATTATAACTATCAGGTGTTATATCACCTACTAGGGGAGATGGCGACCAAGTAACTTCCACTGTGTTTTCGTTAACTTGATTATAGCTTAGATTAGTAGGTGGGTAGAATATACTTAATTCTACAGTGGCAATATTTGAAAAGCTTGATACTCCCGTATTATAAATTGCCTTTACTGAATAATAATGGACTCCATTAGATACATTACCATCTGTATAGCTTATAACATTAGGATTGTAGGATCTAGTTAACTCAGAGTAATCCTTATAAATTATATAACCCTGTAAGTCTCTTTGATAACCTGCAGGAAAATCCCAGTTCAAAGTAACAGTGTTTGATTGAGTAATCTGAGCAGTAAGATTTTGAGGTGGATTTAATGGTGTCTGACCATCAGGAAGATCAATAGCATCGAGATATATTGTATCATCTCCTCCAACAACAGACCCATCTTTAATGTATGACCACTTAAACTGATAAATACCAGGAGTGAGAGCATAGGAAGCATAAGTCCATTCACCTTCTCCAAACCACTCATCTTGTTCTACACCATTAATATAGAAAACAGCTCTATCATATTGACCAATTGTTAAATACTCACAAGAAGGTTTAATGAAGAAAGATATATTGTCGTTTTCTGCAACTTCTAAATCAATTAACATAGAAGATGTCTGATTATGATTAATAAATAATGGTCTTGCTGAATGGGTTCCCTCATAAGCTTCATTGCTAGCAATTGTCCAGCCTGCATTTCCTTGAAAATACCAGTTATTGTTAGTAAATCCAGATTCAAAAGATTCATCATATTCATTTAAATTGCTGGGTATGATATTAATTAACATTTTCTGGTTATCAACACTAATCAAATGACCATCAATTATTAAATCTGTCAAATTAGTTGTATAATGTTCATAGTTTCCAATACTGGTAACATATGTGTAACGGTTATCAGCATTAAGTCCATCTATTATTATTTGATAATATCTGTCAACTGAAGGTGCATATCCTTGATATAAGACAGGCCTACCTAAAGCTAATTGTTGATTGATCATCTGTCTCCAATCAAAAATAGAAGTAGTAGCTAAATCATGCAATTCCATTGAATCAGAATAAGAGAAATTGTTCTGTAAAGCATCTTGGATATCTTCTAAATTTGAAGTTGTATAATCAATTTCCCAGTCTGATTCTATTGCATAACCTGCTATTGCAATCAATGCTTGAGTCTCAGGTCTAATTAAAATATTAGACATTCTTTCCCAGTCAAATGAGACTTGCAAATTCTGATTAATATTACCTAAATCATCATCATAATAAACTGCTGTGCCATTTCCAATTGATGGATAGTTCCAGAACTTCATGATTTTTGCAGTAGCTAAAGCTCCACTTCCAGCATCAACTCTAGTAGATTGAATAACTGGACATTGGCCATTCCATGGACCATCAGTATTCCATTGTGATTGAATCATTGGTTCTACTTGCCCAAACAAAGAAGTAAATGCCATTACACAAAAAAGTAATGGTAAAACTAAATTTTTTTTCATAAATCCTCCGTAATTTATCATAAATAAGTCTATAATTACAAATATATTAATACTTATGCAAATTTAATTCCTTTAAATAATATATTTATAAATTATTTACATTAATAGTTAATATTTGTTAAGAAAGTGCTATTTATCTTAATTAGCTACTAACAAAATATCATCAAGTGATAGTTTAACCCAAAATGTTTAACCAACTATTTCAAATAATGTAATCTTTATCTACATTATTTTCTTTATAGTCTATTGGGGGTCTATTAGGGATTCATTATTTCTTTATTAGTTGTTCATTGGGTAGATGCATAATCGTCATGCACTAGTAGAATAAAAAAGCCCCTAAAAAGGGGCCTTAGAGGGAAGCTTATTTTTTATTTGAGTAGTATCATTTTCTTGCTTGAAGAATATTTACCACTTTTCATTTTGTAGAAATATATTCCAGATGTAACTGTTTTATTCTTATCATCTCTACCATTCCAGATTACTGAATGATTT
This sequence comes from Cloacimonadales bacterium (SeqCode), assembly GCA_963663475.2. GTDB lineage: Bacteria > Cloacimonadota > Cloacimonadia > Cloacimonadales > JAFGVF01 > JAEKNW01. The sequence continues at coordinate 2,026,918 of CAXXJV010000001.1, forward strand.
CCACTTTCTTGAACTTGATCAATGAGTGTTCTTACTTTTTGTCCCTTAATGTTGTAGATAATAATACTAACATTTTGACTTGCTTTAAGAGAATACTTTATCCTTGTTTCAGGATTAAATGGATTTGGATAGTTACCAGCAAGTTGGGTAATGGCAGATAAATCACTTACATCATTACTTACTATATTTATCAGCAGACTATTTGATGAATCAGTATAACTACCATCTTCGTATCTTCCAACAAGCCAGAGACTTGACTCTCCTGCTGCAAGAGTTAAAGAAGTGAGTGGGTATTGGGTTTGACTAAGCGGTAAATCATGATAATATACCATGTTTGGCTCAGATTCATTTTCCCATGCTATACTATATCCTTCAAAGCTTTGTGTTGGTGAATCTTGAACATCAGAAGAACATGGATTCCACATTAATATATCTCCTACTAATCTTAAATTACTTGGGTATAAGAGATGACTTTCGGTCTGATAAGCAATTTCTGTGTTTGCCTGAAGATTAAGAAGTTTTTCTTGGTTTAGGTTTTCTGTATATGAATTAATGCTTGCATAAAAGTCAGAATATTCTGTAACACGAGGGTTAACTGATAGGGGAGAGATATCTCCAGTATATTCGTTCATCGTAGAAGTTTCCATATCCCATGGTGAATCAAGAATTTTCATAAGGACCTTCACCGCAATTTCTTGACCAGCTATATCTTTCCCATAAGAACCTAATACTTCACAAGCATTAGAATAGAGGTTGTAGGATCCATCAATGAAAGTAACTTGGTGGTTATCAAAAGTCTCACCAATTTGAGCATCGTTTTTCAAATAAAGGTATTCTTGATCGAAAGTAACAGTTTCCCAGCCACTAGGGCCATATTTTTGATAGCCTACAAGCATTAGTTCATTGTTGTCATTCTCATAAACTAATTGCTTAACTTCTTCAGTAAAGAATTCATCCTTAAGAATAGGGGTAACATCATTCCCATTTACCTCAATATTCTCATAAGTCTTAAAGACTTTTTCTCTAGTTTCAGAATTAAAATTAAGTGAAATTTCTTCATTCTGGTTATCATCATTCAAGGAAATGATAGTTTGCTCATCAAAAGGACCATAATAACAATGACCAAAATAATATTGACCATCTAATTCATAATAACCTATGATAGTGAAAGTTATTGGATTCTCAAAGATTATTTCATAAGACTGTTCAATACTATCAAGATGATAGTCAGTCATTTCCATACTATTTAAGTCTCTAATTCTAAGACTGTAGGAAACTTGTTCAGTAATCTCACTAGTAATATTAACTGAAAGTGTGTATTCATCATTTTCACTAGCAATAGGAAGATAAACAACTGTTCCTAAACTAGGATTATCATTTGAATCAAATATGGTCTCAGCAATTTCAGAAACATCACTAGTTCCCCAGTAATTATTCTTAGCTAAAATATTGATAGAAGAATTAATATTGTTCAATATTACACTGTTATTGGCTCCATTAACATCAATATTATCTTGAATTGTATTTAATCCATAAGCATAGGGATGATTCATCTCAGGAGCTCCAATAACTGGTTGAGCTCCTACGGTAAGATAGATTCCACCATAATTACCTGAAATTAAGTTTCCAGCTATGTAAGGTGTTGCTCCACCTCCATAACACATAATGCCAGCTCCTGAATTCATATCACCTTCAATATGATTATTGATGATTTGGTTATCATATAAGGTTCCTGAGCAATTATAGAAATAAACACCAGTATAATTTTCAGCAATAATATTATCAAAGATTTGTGCATTAATACCATTTGAAGAGAACATATCTACACATGTAATACCTTGATAATGATTATTATGAATATTGTTTTCAGTGATAGTTGGAGTAACAGGCATACCAGTAGTTTGAATACTCACTTGGATAGCACCTCTAAATTGAGGACCAGTTCCATTGCCTGTAATCTCATTATTTATAATCATAACATTGCTTGATTCTGCTATCAAAATACCACTCTTGACACTGTTTTCTATCAAATTACCCTCGATATGTACTGCTGGTGGGTTTGTATTGCCTATAGCAAAAACATGTATAGCTTCATCATTATATGTGAAATGTGAATTAGTAATATTGACTGGAGAATTGATAGAATTTATTCCATTCTCTGCATTTTGAAAAAAACAATAATCGAAAAGATTAGGGTCTTGACCCTCATACTCAAGTCTGATACCCTGGTGGCTAACACTAGTGTCATCACTACTAGCTTTAAAAGTTATCATTGAATCTTGATTACCTAGAGCAATAATTCTGCCCTGAGCGGTAATTTGATAATCTCCTGAAAAGAGGACTTCAACTCCTTCTTCAATTTCTAAACTGGAATCAAGTGGAATAGTAATATCACCAGTAACATTGTATGGCGAATTTGCAAGTGACCAGACGCCACTTTGATTTCCACTAACATCAAGTGCCTGCGAACATAAAGCAAGCATTAATATAAATAAAATACCCACAAATTTCTTCATTTTAAATCTCCCATTAATAGTCTTATAGTATTTCATAACAATAATAAAATCTAGATAAAAACTGTAAATTAATTTTTTTAGTATTTTCGATAAATCAAAATATCAGCTTGACAAAGATCTTTAGTAGATTATCTTATATTTAAGATTGGATATCGGAGGAAGCTTGGACTATCAGAGATTATATAATGAATTAAATGATTATCTAATAAAACATGATAAAGATACTTATCTTAAAAGATATAATGAATTAATTAAATCTGTTCCTGATAACAGTCAAGAATATGTGGAAATGCTCTTAATAAAGCTTTCTTATTCAATTATTTATGAGGCAGACTATCACGCAATCGAAGCCTTCATTAATAAAGTTGAAACCCAAGTAAAAAGCTATGGCTCGGATATCCAAAAGATAAAATTTTCCATTAATAAGGGTGTTGTTTATGGAAGATTAGAACAATTTGATAAAGCACTTGCTGTATATAATCAAGTATTAACTCTCTGTAATGATAGTAAGTTTAATTCATATAAGGTTTCCACTTTAATAAATATTGGAGTTGTCTATAATAAGCGATACCAATATATTAAATCATTGAGATTCTTTCTGACTGCCTACTCAATAAATGTTAACTCTGAATCTCCTGTTAAACATACATCCATTCTAGCTAATTTAGGAGTTATTTATCTCAATATTCAAGAATACGAAAAGGCTGTTTATTACTTCGAATTATGTTTAAAAACCTTAGCTGATTCAAGAAAATATACCCTTCCTGCCTTATATAATAACTTAATTCTAGCTTATAGTAAAATAGGTGATTTTGCCAAAGCTCAAGCAATAATTACTAAAGCTGAGCAATCCATAAATACCTACAATCAAGTCAATTTACTAGCCTATAAAAGGTCTTTAGCAGAGTATTATTTTGACTCTGGAGATTTAGCATCATCAGCAGAATGCTATCTTTATCTAATAAGCAATTCAGAACCTAAGTTATCTAATGCTATAGCAGAGTATAAAATAGCCTTGGCTAAGACATACTTGCTACAGGATAAGCTAGACCAATGCAAAAACTTGCTAGATGAAATTACCACTATGGGTGACTTTAGTGAGATTCTTAAAGAACAAATTGATTTTTTACGTCTCCAAGCTGAATTTTATCAGAAACTTGGAGACTATCAAAAAGCATATGAATTCTCTCAAGAAATAATAAAACTAAATGATGATAATTACTTAAATTTGCAGGCAGAAATTATGGATGGTTTAACAGAACCCATCGTCTCAGATGTTGAAGATATTTCTTCTGTCGCTTATAGGGAAAAAATTAATGATTTAGAAGCTATGAATACAGAACTTATCTCCAAAGAAAAGCTCTTAGTTGAATCCCTAAATGAGCTTAAAAAAGAATCTAATCTCAGAGAAAAAATAATCTCTATCATTACCCATGATATTAGATCTCCCATAGGTAATATTATCCAACTTTTTGAAATGTTAGATGAACTTGATGCACTGGAAGAAGAAGAAACTCTTAAGGAAATTATTCAAGCTATGAAGCAAACATATGCCTTAACAGACGAACTTGTACACTGGGCTAAAGATATTATTTCTCAGAAACAAGCCAGATTGGTAAATCTTGAAATTGAAAAAGTAATTGATAATTGCCAACAAGTCCTAAAGCATCAACTGCAGAAGAAACATATTAGCTTAAATAAAGAAATTGCAACTAAAGACTTAATTTATGGACATCAAGCTACTATAGAAACTTGTTTTAGAAATATCATTTCTAATGCTATTAAGTATTCCAATGAATTCTCAGATATTGATATTATTGCCGAAACTAAAGATGAAAAGATTTCTTTTATAATAAAAGATTATGGCAAAGGGATGTCACAAGAAGAAGTTGCTAAGATATTTGATTATAACAAAGTATCTACCCTAGGTACTAATATGGAAGATGGGATTGGGATAGGACTATTATTAGTTAAGGAACTTGTTGATAAAAATAATGGAACTATTGAGTGTAAATCACAATTAGGCCAAGGTACAGTATTTACTTTAACCTTCCCAAAAGTAATAAATAAAAACACCTAGAATAAATGATATTCAGTTTTATGACTTTGAACAAAATGACAAATTGGTGAAGAAAAGCCTGACTCTATAGATGTGATTAGATTCTAAATATTGGTAATAAAACAGATAAGACAAGATAGATTACTTTTATAAATAATTACCCTGTCTTATCTACCCAATAATTACCAACCCCTAGTTTTTTTCATCTGCTCTCTATTATATCTCTCTTGTTTTTCTTTCCACCTAGTCTGCTCTTCTGCTCTTCTTCTTGAATCATTAGTAATCTTCTGACTTGCAGAATTACTTGAAGTTGCTGAAGCTGATGATGAACTTGGTCCATCAGATGCCTTAATAAGAAAAGTCAATACCATTAATCCTATCACAAATGCGGCAATTATACCCAGAACAATACCTAAACCTACAAGCAAATAAGTTACTGCTGTAGTAAAAAGAAAGGCTAAAACAATACCAATAATCGCATGAATTATTTGATAAGGAATAGTGTAAAGAGCCATAAGCTTGAAAACTATCACTTCTCTGATTATTGCCCAAATAGCACTTAATATTAAAAAGTTAAGGCATGACCACAAAAGCCAAGTTACCCAGTGTTGATTAAGTGGAAGCTCCATTAAGTTGAAATTCCCAAAAAAGTAATATAGTCTATCATACCAGAATGTGAAGAGAATCGCAACAATAAATGAAAAAATAATCCAAAACAAATGATACCAGTTCTCCTTATCTTTAAGTTTATCTTCTATTGCTTTAGGAAAAGCCTCTCTTATCGAACCCTCTATCATAATGAAAGCAAACCAGATAATAATCATGGCTACTACTGAAACCCAAAAACGCCAATGTTTCCAACTGACAAAATCTTGCAGATAATCAAACAACTGATTTATATTAGAAATGCGTAAAACTTGAGTAAATGTGGGAAAATCTTTCTGACTCTCTACTAGCTTGTGAACAAGGCTATTCTCTGCAAAACAGGCAAATATACTTACTAATAATACAAGAATAATAATAAATTTTTTCATTAAATAGTCCTTTTGTTTTTTGCCAATAAGGCTAATTGATATACACCAAATTTTAGTATGTTAAATATTTTAGTTTTATAATATATGCCTAGATGCAATAGTGTCAAGTGAAAATAATCTTACTCCTATTCCATGCCCAAGGACAGACTGTTCAACCATCAAGCCATCTTCTTCACTAGTTTATCCTTAAAGAAATAAAACATATTGCCCTTCTTTAGGGTATCTTGACATTATATCAGGATAGCTTTTAGTTAAGATTGCCTCTTCAATCGGATGGGGGAGATTCTGTCAACACTCTGACATCCCTAGGGATTGATCTTGATTGGCCAATAATAGATAAAAACATAAAGATTAAGATTATTTATCACATTTCCCACTTTACTTTGGAGAGAACCCTATTTTATTTCACAAAAATTACTGAAAAAAAAACTATATTCTCCTCTATTCATCCTTAATCCTTCCTTTACAGTCTTTCGATGAAACTGGGACTTTCATCGAAAGACTGTAAAGGAAGGATTAAGGATGATAAGGGTATTGATATGTAAGCCAATTTGCATATCATAAGCAAATTTATATAAAAAATGCAATAATTGAGCTCTTTTAAAATCTAAAGTATAAAATATCACTTGATTATTTTAAACAGTCTCTTAAAAAAGCCAAGAACTAAATTTTATATTGACAAGATACTTATCAGCATAATTATACTATACAACAAAATAATAGATTAGGAGTATAAAATGGAAATGCGATGGTCTTTAAATGAACTATATGAAAGCTTTGATTCAAAAGAATATAAAGATGATCTTGATAAATTAGATTTATTAATCTCTAAAATAAATAATCACGCTAAATATTTAACCGATAATATGGAAAAATTTGATCAAGATGATAAAGTTAAAGTTTTAGAAGATAAATTACAAAATGATTTAGAGGTTGATGATGTCCTTGAGAGACTTCACTCTTTTGCAGGACTTACTAATTCAACTGATGTAGAAAACGCAGAATCTATAAAGTATTTGCAAGTACTTGATGATAAATTTGTTAAGATGACTGATGCAAATGTTAAATTTAATAAATGGATTTGCAGCATCTCTGATTTAGATCAGCTTATCCAAAAATCAGATTTCTTGAAAGAACATTCTTATCATTTGCATGAGATAGCAAAGAAGAAAGATTATCTCTTGTCAGATGAACTAGAATTAATGTATGCAAAATTGCAACAATCTGGTTCTTCTGCTTGGGTGAGACTGCAATCAAATATTATATCAACTCTAATGGTGGATCTTGAAGAAGATGGTAAAATAAGACAAGAACCTCTTCCTGTTATCCGTAATATGGCATATGATAAAAATGCTGACTTAAGAAAAAAAGCTTATGAAGCTGAACTAGAATCCTATAAGAAAGTTGATCAGGTTATAGCAGCTTCTTTGAATGCTATTAAAGGTGAAGTAATTACTATGTGCCAACAAAGAGGCTATAAATCACCTCTAGAAATGACTTTATTAAACAGTAGAATGGAAGAATCAACTTTAAATGCTATGCTTGAAGCCATTAGAGAGTCTTTACCAGAATTTAGAAAATACCTGAAAAGAAAAGCTGAATTATTAGGTCATAAAAATGGATTACCATTCTATGATTTGTTTGCTCCCATGGGCCAAGCAGATATGACTTACTCTTATGAAGAAGCTAAAGATTTTATTGTAAAAAATTTCGCTAAGTTTAGTCAGAAGTTATCTGATTTTGCTAACCATGCTTTCAAAAACAACTGGATTGACGCTGAACCTAGAAAGGGTAAACGTGGGGGAGCCTTCTGCTCTAGTATCCATTCTCTAGGACAATCAAGAATTCTATCTAACTTCACAGGTTCTTTTTCTGATGTTTCTACTTTGGCTCATGAACTAGGTCATGGATATCACAGCCATGTCTTAAACTCTCAAACCTCTTTAAACTCTGGTTACCCAATGCCTTTAGCTGAAACTGCTTCTATCTTTTGTGAAACAATTATCAATAACTCAGTCTTAGAAAATGCTAGTCCTGAACAAACATATACTTTGCTTGAAGGTAGAATTTCTGACTCCACTCAAACCATAGTTGATATTTATAGTAGATTCTTATTTGAATCAGCACTTTTTGAAAAGAGAAAAGACTTTGATTTAACAGTAGAAGAACTCAAAAATACTATGCTACAAGCACAAAAAGAAGCTTATGGCGATGGATTAGATAATAATTATATGCACCCTTATATGTGGGCTTGCAAACCTCACTATTATTATGTCGAAGCTAATTTCTACAATTTCCCGTATGCTTTTGGCCAGCTATTTGCTTTAGGTTTGTATGCTGAGTATCAAAAACGCGGTCAATCTTTCTTGGAAGATTATGATAAGCTTCTAGAAGCAACTGGTAAGAATGATATTTCAGACGTCACTAAATTAATGGGAATTGATGTTAATTCAGTTGAGTTTTGGAGATCTTCACTACAAGTGATTATTGATGATATTCACAAATTTCTTGAGGTTAGTGAAAAATAATTAATAAGAGATTTTACAGGATGCAGATTTTTAACTATATCAATTGTCTGCATCCTTTTTGTTTGTTCTTTCAAAGGTAAATAAAATAATGGAGCGGGTAATGGGGATTGAACCCACGACTCCAAAGTTGGGAACCTTGTGCTCTACCACTGAGCTATACCCGCTCTGATAAAGAAAAAAAAGCCGACTTTCGTCGGCTAAATATGGAGCGGGAAATGGGGTTCGAACCCACGACCCCAACGTTGGCAACGTTGTGCTCTACCACTGAGCTACTCCCGCTTTAAAAATATATGGTACCAGAGACCGGACTTGAACCGGTACGGTATTGCTACCGAGGGATTTTAAGTCCCTTGTGTCTACCATTTCCACCACTCCGGCATAATAACTTCTTAAGAAAAGTAATTATTGATTACATGGAAGAATATGAATTAAATTAAGAATGGAGCGGGAAATGGGGTTCGAACCCACGACCCCAACGTTGGCAACGTTGTGCTCTACCACTGAGCTACTCCCGCTTTAAAAAAATATATGGTACCAGAGACCGGACTTGAACCGGTACGGTATTGCTACCGAGGGATTTTAAGTCCCTTGTGTCTACCATTTCCACCACTCCGGCATATAATTTATTTTGAAAAATGGAGGCGACACCCAGATTCGAACTGGGGATGGAGATTTTGCAGACCTCTGCCTTACCACTTGGCGATGTCGCCTTAATTTAATTCATATATCACACTATTAACTGTTTTAATGATAATGGAGCGGGAAATGGGGTTCGAACCCACGACCCCAACGTTGGCAACGTTGTGCTCTACCACTGAGCTACTCCCGCTCGACCATGTGAAAAGATAAATATTATCTACTGCATTTCTTGTCAATATCTTTTTTAAAATTTTATTTTCTTCATCCTAGTAAGCTTGTAGGCATTTATTGAGTAATCAATAAGTTAGTTAATCTTTATTTTCCTTTAAATTTTTTAACGCAGATGTAATTTAATCCGAATAATGTAGTAGATCTTTGATAGTAGCAGGTTATTGATCTACAAAAGTCAGCTAGATAATTTATTGAATATACAAATTCTATACAGTCAAGTAATGAAAGTGATTTCGCTAGAAGATTATCTGCATTTCCCTAAAAATAACAGAACAACTTAAAAAATGAAATTTTGAGAGGGTTTTCAATCGCTGGATTCCTTTTACTATCCTTGTATCTTCATTTACGGTATTTTGATATAACTTGGCTGATATCTAGAAATAGTTAAAGAAAAATTAAAAAAACATCAAAATCTCAAGATTAAAAAGTAGACAATTAAAAAAAGGTTGACTAAAAAATGAATGTTATTCAGTTTTGCTATTACGTAAAACAAAAAATAATAATGGAGATTATATGAAAAAAAGTTTTATCACACTTATTTTTTTAGCAATGATTATTGCTTTAGTCGGTAACGGGATTAGTCTTAACTCTATGGGTCCTAAAGCAGGAGCTATGGGTGGTGCCTTTGTAGGTCAAGCAGATGATGCAACAGCCGTATTTTGGAATCCAGCTGGTCTAGTAGGCCAAAGAGCTTCTTTTACTGCTTCAATGGTTGATGTTACTTTATTTCCAACTTACAAAAATGATGATTATGCAATTGATGCTGAAGCTGATGATGTTCGTTTTATTTCCCCTCATATTTTTGCTAATTACTCTAAAGATAAATTTGCTTGGGGTTTTGGATTTTATGTACCTCATGCTTTAGGAGTTGAATGGGATGGTCAAGATTTATTAGCTTTCAATGGACCTCAAACTTATGAAGCAGCACCAGGAGTAAATCTCAATAATAATTCATATGGTAAAGTATTTGATTGGAAATCTCAGATATCCATGATTACTGTAAGTTCTTCTGCTGCCTATGAAGTTACTGATAAATTCAATGTAGGAATCTCAGTAAATATTCATCATGGCTCAATGGAGTTAAAAAGAGGTGAAAATAGAGTAAATAATTTTACAGGCGCAATGGGACCAGATAGTCAAGGAATGCTTGATACCCAATATAGTGAAGAGGTAACTGGCTCAGGAACTAGCTTTAGTTTTGGTCTTCAATACCAAGCAATAGAAAATTTATCTTTTGGTATTTCTTATAGATCACCATCAATAGTAGCTTTCTCAGGAGATGCTGAATTTACTCATATGCCTTATGTTACTGAAGATGGAAATTTGATAGAAACTTCACACGAACTTTATGTTAGAAGAGATTTTGAGATTCCTTTCTGGTTGGGAGTTGGAACTTCTTGGAAGGCTAGTGATAGATGGACTTTTAATTTAGACGGTCAGATGACACGTTGGTCAACTTATGATAAACTAGTTTCTCAGATTGTCATGGAAGAAGGTGTTGAAAATGTTATTACTCATATGGAATGGGAGGATGCAATTCAAGTTAGATTTGGTACAGAATTTAAAGCTACCCAGTGTTTAGCTTTCAGAGCTGGTTATTTTTATGATCCTGCACCAGCTCCAGACGAAACACTTAACATCCTTTTCCCATCTTCAACCAATCATAATGCTACCTTAGGTTCTGGTTATACTTATAATAATTTCTCAATCGATTTAGCCCTTGAATACTATTTTGGCCAAGAAAGAGAAGTTGAAGCAGAGGCTCACAATATGGCTGGTAGTCATCAAATGGATATATTTGCCTATATTCTAGGATTGACATATAGTTTCTAACAAGAAGTAAATTAATAACTTAAAGACCTGATTATGTCAGGTCTTTTCTCTTTTTTACTTTTTTAATCAGGTAACTTTGAATAGTGGTTACAATAAAATACTTGACTAATCTATAAGGATAAAAAAAATCACATTAACGAGGTAATTAATGTTAGAAATTGATAATCAAAGTGATAGATGTATCGATACTGATAGTCTTGAATCTATCTATAACTTAATATTAGAGAAAGAGAAGAGAGAAAAAAAAGAACTTGCTTTACTCTTAGTTGATAATGGGAAAAGTAAGTTTTTTAATAAAAAGTTTCGCGGTAAAGATAGTGAAACTGATGTTATTTCTTTTTCCTCAGAACTAGCATTTTTACCAACCTATGGTGATATGATAATTGACCTTTCTGTTGCTGATAGACAGAGGGGGGAGAATACTTTAGATTATGAAGTTATTGTCTTGTTTATTCATGGACTACTTCACTTGTTAGGTTATGACCATTTGGCAAAAAAAGACCAAGATGTCATGAGCAAAAAAGAAAAAGAATATATTAACTTATTTAAAAAGGAGATACTTTAATAGTGGACGACTCGCTTCCATATCTGACATTATTGTTGTTATTAGTGTTATCCGCGTTTTTTTCAGGTTCAGAAACTGCTTTTTTTTCTATAAATAAATTGCAGATTAAAAAATTAGAGAGTAATAAAGATAAAAGCTCTAAAAGAATCTTAAGATTAATTAAGAATCCAACTTATTTGTTGATTATAATTTTATTGAGTAATACTCTTGTTAATATTGCTGTTTCGTCTATTTCGACAATTTTAGCAATAGAACTCAATAAAACTTATCACTGGTTTGCTAATAATACTAGCCCAGTTTTAATTGCAATTCAAATTGCTATAACTACTATTGCCCTACTTACCATGGGGGAGATTATACCTAAACTCTTTGCTTTCGGTAATAGTGAAAAATTTGCTGGTTTTTCAAGTATTATATTACTTCCCTTAAGCTATATTTTATATCCACTTTTAAAACCATTAGAATGGATTATTACCCTAGTCTCAAAAAAGAATGTAATTTCTGATAATGATAATTTGAGTATTACTTCTGAAGATTTTAAGAATCTCATTAAATCAGAATCAGCTGACCATCCTCTTGAAGATAATGAAAAAGAGATAATTGCTGGAATCTTTAGATTCTCCAGTACAGAAGTTAGAGAAATTATTATGCCAAGAGTTGATATTGTAGCTGTTGAGGAAGAAGAATCTATTGAAGACTTAAAGGATAAGATTAGAGATTTTGGTTATTCCAGAATACCTGTTTATAGCGAAACAATAGATAATATCACAGGTATTATTAATGTAAAAGACTTAATTATAAATAATGGCTATAAGGACATTAAAGAATTAAAGAGACCTGCTTTCTTTGTCACTGAAAATACTAAGATTCAAGTTCTTTTCAATCATTTCCAGGCTAATAAAATGCAAATAGCTATTGTTGTTGATGAATATGGTGGAACAGCAGGTTTGGTTACTCTTGAAGACATTTTAGAAGAGTTAGTGGGTGATATTCTTGATGAATATGATGCTGACGAACCTAAAGAAATTGACGAAATTGAAGATAACCTCTACATCCTATCTGGTAAACTTAGTATTTCCGAGATTAACGAGAAATTCTCTTTAGATATTGATTCTGAAGAATATGATAATTTAGCTGATTATCTCTTATCAGAGCTTAATCATATCCCTCATGAAGGTGAGATTTATGAGTTAGAAAACCTAGCTAAATTCACAGTTACTTCTATTAATGGTCAGAGAATTGAATTTGTAAAACTTGAAATTATTAGTGAAGACGAGAATGATGAAAAGAGTTAAGTTCTCTCATTTAAAAAGAGTAGTGGGTAGAGAAATTATCTATAAAAAATAATAATAAAGAAGATTGATACTATGAATAAAATTAAAATATTTTATGGGATTTTACTAGCTTTATGGTTTGTCGCCAGTGTGATTACTTCTATTCTACCATCTGAGTCAATCCCAATTGATTATATATTTGGTTATGATAAGTTACTTCATGCTATTAAATTTGCTATATTTTCCATTATCCTTTATAATTTTTTGCACTATACAAAGCTGAAGTATGCAAACAAATTATTAATTTATATACCACTCCAGTTTTATCCTATTATAGATGAATTGCTACAATTACATGTCCCAAGTAGGTCTTATAGTGCCTATGATATTTTAGCTAACTATGTAGGCTTATTGATTGGATTAATTGTGGCTATATTTATTAGATTGTTTATTCATGGTAAGGGAATATTAAAATGAAACTAAAAAATATATCTTCAGCTGATACTCAGAACTGGAGAAATGCTGAGCAACTAATTTATGATGTCATGAAATTACATGATTTTGAAGAAGTTAGATTATCATTGCTTCAAGAGAGCCAGATGCTGAAAAAGTGTCTTAAACGAGATTTTTATACTGATGAAAAGGATACTAGGAATCCAAATGTTATGATTGATTTGTGTTTGGATCAGAATATTAGTCTCCGTCCTGAAGGTACTATTAACTTGTTGTCTAATTTCCTTAACAACTATGATAATAGCAAAGCTCTTAAATACTATTATTTAGGAAATATGATTAGGATTGTTGATAATGAAGTTGAGGAAACATATAGATTAGGAGCAGAGATTTATGGTGATGAGACTATAGTTTCTGATATTACAGTGATTGACACAGCATTAAAACTTTTAAATGCCTTTGGTTTTAAATCTACTCTAGTTGAGATAAATTCCTTTGGTTGTGAAGATTGTATCCTTACTCTGCCTAAGGTTCTTATGAAAGATTCTCTAGATAAGACACAGTCTCCTGAAAAAGAAACAAGAATTACCTCAAATTACTATCAGAATTCCTTAGAAAACTCTAATTATTGTCCTGAATGTCAAGCAAGACTTCATAAGATAAGACATTTCCTTTCCAACCTAATGATAAAGTATAAATACAATCCAGATTTAACAAGAACTTACAATTATTATAATGCCATGGTTTTTAACATCTATATTCAACAGGGAGATGAGAATATTCTTGTTGGTGGTGGTGGTAGATATGATCATTTAACTGAGTATGTGACTGGTAGAAAAATTCCTTCCATTGGCTTTGATCTAAATCTTGATACTATATATGAGCTGGTAAAAAAGAATAATCTTTTCCCAGATAACAGCTTTGAATTCAAAGTCTTTATATGTTCAGAATCTGAAGATCTTTTACTCAATGAAATGCAAATTCTCCAAGAACTCCATAAAAAAATGATTTATACAATCCAGGGAAAAGTAACTCCTAGCTCTCATAAAGCCTTAGAATTAGCTAAGGAAGAAAGCTGCTCTGTCATGATTTATATTGATAATGAATCACTCTATAAAGGCAAAGTTGAAGTTGTTAATCTACACAAAGAACATGGTTATCATGTATCTTTAGATGCTATTATTGATGAATTAGAAATTATTAAAAAATCTATAAAACAACAGTTGTTTATATGAAGATAATCAATGCGACTTTATGTTATATTCAAAAGAATGATAAAACCCTAATGTTGCATCGGGTAAAAAAAGAAAATGATATACATCAAGACAAATGGAATGGTTTAGGGGGTAAGTTTGAGTCAGGAGAATCACCAGAAGACTGTTTATTGAGAGAAGTAAAAGAAGAGAGTGGCCTTACTTTAACAGATTTTAGACTAGTAGGTTTACTTTCTTTTCCAAAATTTGATGGTTCGAATGATTGGCAAGTATTTCTCTATCAAGCTAGTGATTTTAAAGGTAACATAATTGAGTCTGAAGAAGGAAACTTAAAGTGGATTGCTAATAAAGAGCTTCTAGATTTAAATTTATGGCCAGGAGATAAAATATTTTTAAAATGGATGTTAGAAGATAGATTTTTCTCAGCAAAATTTATCTATCATAATAAAGAGTTACAAGACTATTCAGTAAAATTCTATTGAAATAAATGAAGAAATGCCTAACCCTTATTTTTCTCCTTTTTATAAGCATTTACCAGGGTGAAGATCTTAAATACTGGATTAGTGAATATTTTTCTCCTCAAGATACACAAATTCAATTAAAACATAATCAACTGATAACTTATTCAGAGACGGTACTTTCAGATAGCTTAGTTTTTACAAGAAATCTGGATTATTCTATTGATTATCAAGAGGGTAAAATTTGGCCAATTTCAGACAAGATAAAAAAAGAAAGACAATTAAAAATTGACTATAAAATTATTCCTCAAGATTTCTTAGAAGCCTTGTATTTATATAAGATTGAAGTAAGGGATGACTCAACTTATGTTGTGGAAAAAAGAGAAAGGAAGGCAACATTTTTAGAAAACAATAAGTTATTAATCAATGGTTCAAAAACATTTGCCCTTTCTTTTTCAGAAAGCAAAGACTTTGATGTTAATCAATCTCTCTATCTAAAACTTTCTGGTGAAATAGCTTCTAATCTCTTTGTTGAAGCTCAATTATCAGATAGTAATTCTCCTATATCTGTGGAAGGAGGTTCACAAGAACTTAGTTCATTGGATAAAGTCTTTATTTCATTATTTAATGATAATTTTGAACTTTCTTTTGGTGATTTATCACATGAAATCAAGAATACTAATTACATCAATTATTTAGCTCAGTTTGAAGGATTGAAAATAGGCTTATTTCAAGATAAAAATGCTATTTATACTGGTTCTTTTGACCAGCAAAATAAAGTCTGGGCAGCTTTAGCTGTTTCTAAAGGTAAAAATAGCTCTTTTAGATTTACTTGCCTTGAAGGTAAACAAGGACCTTATTATATTTATGTTAATGATAATGATCAGAATATTTCTATTATTGCCAATTCAGAAAAACTCTTTATTGATGGAATTAAAGCTGAAAGAGGTATTGATTACTTTATTGATTATAGTGAAGGTTCAGTTACTTTTGAAAAATTAGTTACTTCTGAAACAGAAATATATATTACATTTGAATATAGTGATGAAAAGTACTCAAACAACCTTTATGTAAGTTCTTCTCATTATAAAATTACAGATTTTTTAAATATCTCCTTTCACGCTATCCATAGGGAAGACGATAAAGACAACCCACTAGAAGATATCCATACCCCTGAAGATATCCAAGCTTTTAAAGTAGCTGGAGATAGCATTATTTTTGTTAATGGGGTATATGAAGTTGAGCTAGGCCAAGGTAATTATATAGCAGAAACAAATGCTCAAGGTGAAACTATCTACTCTTATGTTGGTGAGGAAGGACAAGGAAACTATAATATATACTTTTCTTACATGGGACAAGGTCAAGGCTCTTATAGCCAAAATCTACCTAACCAGTTTGAATATGTCGGGAGTGGGAATGGAGACTATGAAGCAGTTAGAAAGTTAAATCCTCCACAAAGACTTAGTAACTATGATCTATTAATTAGATTTGGTTTAGAATCTTTCTATTTAGAGCTAGAAAGCCTACTAACAGAGTATGACCAAAATACTTTTTCTGCAAAAGATGATTCTGATAATCAGGGCTCTATCTCCAAAATAGCCCTGAATCTCAAGCAAGATTTTTCCAGCTGGTCAACTAATAATGTTGCCTCTTATGAATATAAGTCAAATAACCTTAATGCAATCAGTGATTTAGAAAATCCTTTGGAGCTTAGTTATGGGGGGGCTGCTACTAGCTATGATTCTCTGAAATCAAAAATACTAGAACTTACTAGTGACTTTCAGTTAACAGACTATTTCAGGACAAGACTAAACTATAAGTCGCAAAAGATTAAATCTTTCTATGATAGCAATTTGCTTACAACAGATTTTAGCATTTATGAGCATTACTATTCTCCTCAAGTAGATTATACTTATACCAATAAATCAATAGACTATTCTTTAGAGAATATTGATAGCTTCAATTATACAAATAAGACCTTGCAACTAAGCAAAAAAATATCTTTCCTACAAGCTAGATTTAACTTTCTAAAGGAAAGAAGCCAAGAAAATTTTACACCAAACTTTAAAACAGCTTTTGATTATCAGAAATATACTTATTCCTTAAATACAATTAATCTTGCTAATATAAATATTGCTAGTTCATATTGGCAAGACCACAGAAAAAATCTAAACAATGAAGAATGGCAAGATATTAGCCTTACCCAGACATACAATAATAATCTTTTATTAAGTTTTAAAAAGTCAAATACTAATGTTGAATATACTCTTAGAAAAATTGATGGTAAAGATGATAATGTTGAAGACAATACCTTTAATAAAATCACTATTAACTCTAACCACTCCCTCTTTAATAATGGCTTAGATCTAAATTATAACTATAAAATTAATAATCTTGAGTTTTACCCTAAAGTTAGAGAATTACAATACATGGGAGAAGGCGGGGGAGCTTATGATTCGCTTGGTTTTTATCAAGAAGACGGAGACTGGGATTGGCTTTATGTTAATTCTGGCCAACCCCAACTATCTACAGAGTTAAATTTTAGCTTTAATGGTTATCTCAGACTCAGTAGCTTTACACAAACACCCTTCTGGAGAAATCTAACAGCAGATCTCAGAACAATTATTACAGAAGATAGTAAAACTAGTGAAAAATTAAAATTATATCTTCTAAATCCTCAAGTCCTGATGAACAATAATACTAGCCTTTATGGCAGACAAAACATTCTTACTCGCTATGGCTATACTTCTGATGGGAAGAAGTTTAACTATAGTCTAGCTTTGGAATGGGATAAAATCTTAGATAATCGATATCAAGATGATAATAGAACAAGAATTAAAATTATAGATAATGAATTTATGTTGAGAAGAATGAGCTTTGGTAACCTAGGAACACAATTGACTTATAGGGAAGAAGATGATTCAAGATATCAACAGATAACTAAAGAATATTCTTCAACCTTAAAGTACCAAAATGGCTTTTTAAAGAATTACCTCTATAATGGTAATCTGAAGATTAAACTTGAAAATGGTGAAACACGTAATGAACTTAACGATTATGAAATTTGGCTTGCTGGTTTGAATAATATTATTACAGCTAACTTAGCGCGAAAATATACTTTACAGCTTAATAATGATTTTATCTATACTTGGGATAAGAGTCAGACTGATTTTATATTTTTACCTGAAAAAAGACCAGGCTTTTCTCTCAAATGGAATATTTCAGCTAAATATAATTATAATCAATATATAACTCTGAATCTTTCATATTTTGGTAATAAGTATCCTCAAAATCCGATGGAAAATAATTTAAATATAGAAATAAAGGCAGAATTTTAATATGGGAATGTTAGAAACTTATGGAATGGCTATTATTTTACCTGCTATTTTCTTAGCAGGTCTTGTTGATTCAATGGCAGGTGGGGGAGGTCTAATCTCAATTCCTGCCTACTTAGCTGCTGGTTTACCACCTCATTTTGCTCTGGGAAATAATAAATTTTCTTCAGCAAATGGAACTATCTTTACAACTATTAGGTATTTCAGAAATAATCTAATAGATACTAAAGTTGCACTATTCAGTGCCTTCTTTGCTCTAATCGGTTCTTTTCTTGGCACTAAAACAGTTTTATACCTATCTCCTAATTTTTTAAATATTCTCTTGATAATTGCTCTTCCAATCATAGCTACTATCTTGATAACTAATAATAAACTAGGTAAGATAAATAATTCTCATACTGTAAGTTTAAAAAAGAAATTAGTTACAGCCGTTATAGCTGGCTTACTTATTGGTTTTTATGATGGTTTCTTTGGACCAGGAACAGGAGCTTTTCTGATTTTAGTATATACCTCAGTTTTAAGTTATGACTTTGTAGTTGCTAATGCTAATGCTAAGGTTGTTAACTTAGCCTCAAATCTGGCAGCAGTGGTAACGTTTATTGCTAGTGGTAAGGTTAATTATGAAATTGCAATTCCAGCTGCTATTTGTGGTATCTTGGGTAATTTAACTGGATCTCATTTAGTAATTAAAAAAGGAAATTCTTTTATTAAACCAGTTTTTATAATGGTCTTAATTTTACTTTTGATAAAAGTGGTTTGGGATCAATTCCAAAACTGATTGTTGTCTTAAATAATTAAGTAGATTTCGGGTTAAAAGTTTTTTACGGCCTATTGGACCTCTATTGGGGGCTATTAGGCCTTTATTAGTTTTCCCTTAGCTTTTGACCCAATGAAGGCATGATAGACAGGTTAGAGAAGTCAATCAATACCAGTACAAGAATTGAAGAAGGTGAAAATATCTTGCTATTGATCATTAAGTTATTCTACTGCACCATTCGGGTTTAAAAAAAGCCCTGAGAACAGGGCTTTTATATGTATTGATTCTTAATTTCAAATTATGATACTATTTCATTAAAATCATTTTCTTAGTAAGAGTTTGATTTCCAGTTTCTAATTTGTAGTAATAAACACCACTTGCAACTGCTTGTTCAGAACTATTAGTTCCATTCCAAACAAGAGAATGGCTACCAGCTTCTACATTACCTTTAAGCAGAGTTTTTACAAGTTGACCTTTAACATTATAGATATTAAGTTCAAGATCCTTGCAAGCTTCTTTTAAAGCAAAGCTAATAGTAGTTTCTGGGTTAAATGGGTTTGGATAATTTTGTAGTAAATAGCTTTGAGGACTATTTACTTGATTATCGTTACTTACAAAAGTATCTGGTGGGGTTTTAGTGAATTTGATAGCAAAATTAGAGTCAATTACTTGAGCAGATTCTGGATATATTCCTGCATAAGTATATTGAATACCATCATTTCTTTGGCCGTTCATGATACCAACTGTTGTGAAGTTACTTGTAACTGAAGGATTTGAGAAAGTATGGTATTGGAAAATAATATCACCATCTTCATCTGCTAGAGGTTCAAGGATAACTTGGAACTTCTGTAAAGCAGCATTTTCAAATTCATCTATTGTAGATTGAGTATATGTATCATTCCATTCAATAATGAATCTATTATTAGCTTGATCATGATAAGTTGAAATTCGCATATCAGCAAAAACATTTTGTTCAGTTTGCAGACCTTTTAAGTCATCCCAGTTAGGACAAACTTGATATTTAGGTCCAAGGGCAGATGGTATAGCTGAGTTGGTAAAGTTAACATACCATGTTGAACCAAAACTCATCCATCCATTTGAACAAATAGTAACTTCATCAAAATCTTGTCCATAATACCTAAAAGTGAAAGGTAATTCTGTAACAAATGAATCATCATCACCTACTATCTGAAGATTACCAGCTCCACCTTGACTTGGGTCAATATCTAACCATTCATAAGTTGGGGCAGAAGAGTAGCCTGTATCATTACTAGCATAAGCATAATAACCATAGGCATCTGGTCCAGTAGGATGACTTGTCTCAACACCACTAATAGGGATAATAACAAATTTGGTTATTGTGTAGCCTGATACAGATTCTGTAAAATCGAATCTAAATGGTATTTGAGCACCTGGAGTAGCAAGAGCATCAATTTGAGGAGAGAAACTTACAGTAGTTGTATTATTAACTACTGCCATATCATAAGCTACTTCTATATCATTATTAGTAACTCCTGAATGAAGAGCTCTAACTCTTACATTTCCAGAAGCTAAATCTATGTTTCCTATGTTTCTAAAGGTTACTTGAATTTCATTGGACTGTCCTGCTATTATTTCCCCATTATGGAGGATATAAGAAGGGTTTCCACCTGTTAAATGAAGGTTAAACTTCTCTGTATTTCCTGATGGGCTCAAAGCAAGTTCAAAATCTGCTATTTCAGCAAACTCAGCATTACTTGATACTTCTACAGTGAAACTTACACTAGCGTTTGCACCTGAAGCTATATTGCCTGCTGTTTGAACATTATTACTAATGATAATGTTAGGGTTTTGAGATGTAAGAGTCGCTTCTACATTATTATAATCACTAGCATAATTAGTGAGTTCAAGAGTAAGATTAGAAGTATAACCTGCTTGTAATTGCTGGTCTAAAGTTAAATCTGTAATAGCAATGTAATTACTTTGACTAACAGGAATCTCAGCTATGAAAGGTTTAAAGTTTTGTCTGGAAACAGTAATAGTAACTTCGTCACCTTCAGCTTCTGTATCTATAGGAATAATGGCTGAGCCATTAAGCACTCTAGTGTAATTATAGTTAATTCCATCTTTAGTACTAGTAACTATAGCATTTTCATGGTTGAGTGGGAAGTCAAGTTCAAGAGAACTTGTTCCTCTATCTAAGGAATTTGGTATTCCTGTTACATTAATTGCTGCAGGAACTTTAACCCACATTTTTAAAGATGGGTCGCTGAGCATGTTGTAAACATGGAAATAGAACTGAACATAACCACCATCTTCTCTATCAAGTGGATAATTCTGATAAAGTTCAATTTTACCATCTAAAACAGTTGAACCAAAAATTCTTGTATGATTGTCTAAAAGACTAGCAAACATACCAGTTGAAATTGCATTATTAAATTTAGTTTTAGTGTGTAAATCAGAAGGTCCTACAAAGGCAATAGCACCCTTAGGGTTAGAAATAGAACCCATTCTCATCCAATATTCACCAAAACTAGGATTAACTGAATTGGCAAAATCACCAGTGTTACACACAATAGAGTAAACTACAGGAAGCTTATTAACATTATTAACTGTAGCTAAATCACCCATATGGAAAAGAGGATAATGCCAGCCGTTTGCATCGCCCCAACCACGATAAGAAATATACTGAACACCATTAGTAATAGCTGAAGCTATAGTAGTGTTTCCAGGATATGTTGGAGGATAATAAACTGTATCTACTTGAGCAAATCCATTCTCTAAGAATCTTTCACGTACCCAACGTGACATTCTAACAGGGGTTGAAGGCTGAAGATTATTCTCAGCATAATTACCTGCTACTACAAGGGCTTTATTCATCCAAGCATTATCAGAACCAGCTTCTATAGCAGGATCTCTTTCATAAACAATAGTTTTGTTTGTTTGCACAGCTAAGCTAAGTGGATCACCAATTGAAAATCTACCAATAAGTGCTTCAGGGAAATAGTCATCATCATCACCCTCGAGTAAGGTATAAAAATTATCATCTGCATCATTTTCTGTTCCATCTGGTGAAATAAACATGTTAGTAGGAATTATAAAAGAACCTGAAGTATCACCAACAAGAAGAATATAATCTGGCTTGTGTTCTTCGTAATAAGCAGCAATGTTCTGTTTAACTATAGAAGCAGAAGTCCAAGAAGGATCTTTTAACATCGTGTCAACATGGAATCCTGCAGATCTTTTCCAATTAACAAAGATATTTAAAAATGCATCTAAACTATTAGAAGGATAGACAATTAACATCTTTGGTTGTGAATAAGGAAGAGATGCTAAGTAAGAATCATTATAGTTGAAAGCTAGTTTTTGATAAGCTGATACAAATGCTTCAGAAATTGCTTGTGGCATTTCAATATTATCAGTAGCTCTGATTTCAAAATCCAGGGCTTGTAAAACCTGTCTTCCATTTCTAACATTATTATTTACAAGGATATCAACAGTAAAACCATGCATTTCTCTCATTTGGAAAGAGTGAGAAAGAGTAACGATGTTTTGATTAAAATTTCTTGTTGATTCAATAACGTTGTTATTTTCATCATAAGTTACTAGAAGGGCTGAATTAATATGTAATTGAGCTTGGCTTGCAGGTAGAGCAAATGTTCTACTAACAAATTCTGGTAAATTATCAGTTCTCGTCAATTCATAGGAGTAGTTAACACTACTTCCAAAGGTGTTTGCTTGTTCATTACCTAAAGCAAAAATGCTAGTAAATAGCATTAAGGCAATAAGCGTATAAAAAAACTTCTTCATATGTTTCCTCCAGATTAATTTCAATATTATATCATTTCTTCTTTAAAAAAATCTTCCACAATCATGTCAAAGCTATTAAAACTTTAATAATTACCTATGCAATTTATATTCCTATGGCTTTGTTATCTTAAATAATAATAAAAAAGTTTATGAAATTAAAGTCAAGATTGGAACAAAAAATGTATAACATTAACTTACATGCCCAGAGAAAAGATTTTAAATAGATCAAAACACAATTAAGGAGTTAATTATGAGTAAAAAACTGTTTTTTACAACACTTATTTTACTGTTTTTAGTTTCTATTTCTGCATTACATGTAGAAATTGGAACACAAGATGGCACTTCTAGTTATATTCCAGCTTATGGATTTTATGACTATGGCTGGAGTAGAGTAGTTTATACTAGTTCAACTATTGGTACTTCTATGGATATTGATGGGATTAGTTATTATGTAACAAATGAACCATCTAATTACACAATGCCTAACCAACAAATTTATCTTAAACACACAAGTGAAAATGGCTTCACTTCTGCTACATATCTTGATCCAACAAGTGATGAAAGCTATGAATTAGTTTATGATGGAGAAGTTACTTACTCAGGCTCTGGCTGGGTACAGATAACTTTTGATAATGAGTTCTCTTATAATGGACAAGATAATCTTGAAGTATATTTCGTCAATAATGATGGCGATTATGCATCAGGTAACCCAACTTTTGCAACTTCTTCTGTTGCAGGAGATGTATCTTATGCAATTTATAAGTATGCTGATAATAACTTTCCTGCTGTAGAAGGTTCTTTAGCAAGCTTTATTCCGCTAACTCGTCTGCATTATACTGCTGAGGGAGCTCCAACTCCTGCAACTTTAACTGCACCTGAGAATGCGAGTTTAAACATAACTGCTCCAGTTACTTTAGAGTGGACTGCAGGAGAAAATACAGAAACATATGATGTATATTTCTCAAATGATTTTGCCTTAGTTAGCAATAATGATCCTTCTGTTTTAGTAGCACAACAATCTGCTACTAGCTATAGTGTAGAAGAACTTGCTACATTAACAAACTATTTTTGGAAAGTAGTTTCTCAAACATCTGCATCTGAATATTCAGCTACAAGTCCTGTTTTTTCATTCACCAGTGCTGCTAGTGATGATACCATTATTCTTGGTTCAGGACAAGAAATCAATCAAGGCTTACCAATGGAGCCATATTTTGGTTATACTATTTCCCAAACTATTTATCTTCAGGAATGGATTAATGTTTCCAACCAGGGTATAGAACAAATAGGCTACTATTATAATGGTAATTCTGCATTTACTGAAGATAATATTCAAATTTGGATGGCTCATACTGATCTTGATGAATTTGCTGATGGTGATAGCTGGGTTACTCAAGACCAGCTCTTATTAGTTTATGAAGGTCCATTTACAGTACCTCAAGAGGAAGGTTGGGTAGCAATTACCTTAGATATACCATTTGCATATAATAATAGTCAAAATCTTTTAGTTGCTTTTGAAGCAAACACTGAAGGTTTTTCTACATCATCAGATGAATTCTTTGCAACTAGTGTAACTAGTAACCAAAGTTTAGAAAAACATAATGATTCTAATAATTATGACTTTATCACACCTGTAACAGGTACAGTTAGAACAAGTTATCCTAATACTATGTTTACTTTTGGTGACTTACCTACAGAACCTGTTTTGTTAGTTACACCTGAATCATATGCTTGGCAACCTGTAATTATGGGTACACAAAGTATTCCTACAGTATTTTCACTTCGTAATAGTGGTATAGGAACTTTGACAATTAATAGTGTAGAAATTACTACACAAGATGAATTTATCTTAATAGATGATAACACTTATCCTCTTGCTATTAGTGGAAATACTGCTCAGTTCTCAGTTGTATTCCAGCCTGAAAGTGTTGGTGATTTCACAGCTGATATTACTATTACTGATTCTGATGGAAATGAAACAATTCTTCCTTTATCAGGTAGTGGTTATGATGCAACTATAACTGAATTTCCTCACTTTGAAGGCTTTGAAGATGTAGCTTCCAATGAGCTTCCACAAGATTGGAATGCTATTATTAATGCTTCTTCTTCAGCTGCTTATGCTGAAGTTGGTACTTTAAATCCTTATGAAGGTAATAAAGTTTTACGTCTTTATAATTCAGGAGATGCTAATCCAGAAGATATTAAAGCAATTACTCCTCCTTTAGCAGGAATGAATACAAAGAGAGTTAAATTCTATGCTAGAGCTTCTTCAGAAAATGGAACAGTTCTAAGTGTTGGAACTACTTCATCTAACACTAATCCTGCAATGTATAATGAAATTGTAAGTCTTGATTTAACTAATGAATACCAACAGTTCTATGTGCATTTTGATCAAATCTCAGAAGATGATAATATGGTATGTTTCGATTATATTGGTTCAGGTTCAACCTACACAACAATCTATATCGATAATGTCACTATTGAAGAGATTCCTACAGGCTCATATGCTGAGTTTAGTCCAACTGAATTTGATTTAGGTAATGTATATCTAAACAGAACAGCAAATGGTGAAGTTTATGCAGAGAACTGGGGTGCTACTGATTTAGTTCTTGATTTAACTCCAGATGCTACTTTCACTTTTGCTGAAGAACAAGTTACTGTTTCTTCTGGTAATTCTGGTGTAGTTGAATTTACTTTTAATCCTCAGGTGGAAGGTGAATTTACTGGCTCATTTACTATTGCAACCAATGCTGATAACTTACCAGAACAAGTTATTACAGTTACTGCTCAAGTACTTCCTGCTTTACCAGAAGGTCTTGCTATTATCGGAGATGGAACTACTACTGGCCAAGGACTTCCTTTTGAACCATTCTATCGTCATTCTTATTCTCAATCAATATATCTAGCTAATGAAATTGGTATTGAAGGTCAAAGACTTGAAAATATTTCATGGCATTATAATGGTAATAGTGCTTGGGGACCAGATGAATTCAGAATTCTACTTGGTCATACTGATGAAACTTCATTTGCTGATTCAGAATCATGGATTGATGCATCAGAACTTTCAGAAGTATTTACTGGTACTATTAATGTACCTCAAGAAGATGGTTGGATTGATATTCAACTTGATATGCCTTTTGTTTATGATAACAATCAGAATTTAGTTGTAGCTGTTTTCCATTCTGTACCAGATTATCATTCTTCAAGTGATGAATTCTATTGCACTGAAAGTCCTGATACTCGTTCAATTCTTTATTATAGTGATTCTACTATTCCTGATCCT
The DNA here is from genome assembly GCA_963663475.2 of Cloacimonadales bacterium (SeqCode). Lineage (GTDB taxonomy): Bacteria > Cloacimonadota > Cloacimonadia > Cloacimonadales > JAFGVF01 > JAEKNW01. The sequence continues at coordinate 2,052,883 of CAXXJV010000001.1, forward strand.
ACTGCACCTCCAACAGCAAACTATATGCGTACTGCCTATCCTAATGTTAAACTTCAGTTTGGTGAAGTTCCTGCTAGTGCTGATATGATAGTTTATCCAACAGCTAACACTTTCGAAATGGTTGCTGTTAATGGTAGTTCTCAAGAAAAAACTATCACTATGAGATCTGTTGGTTTAGCAGATGTTACTGTTGCTGATGCTCCTGTTATCATTGGCGGTGATGCAGACCAATTTACAATCACAAGTGATGAAAATACATATCCTATAGTTCTTCCTTTCATGGAAACAGCTAGTATTGGCATTTCTTTCACACCTAGCTCTGAAGGTACAAAAACAGCTGTTTTAGAAGTTGTTGATAATGCTACAAGAGAGACTAGAACTGTTACTCTTAATGGTTATGCATATGCTGACGATGGTAACGATCTTCCTGTTGATGCAACTAACTTGACACTACCTGTAAACGGTGATACCTATGCTATCATGCCTATTGGTGACATAGACTGGTATAAAATCCCAGCTATGGGCATTGGTGATACTTTAATGGTTTCAACTGAAGCTGCTAACGGATCAAGTATTTCAGTTAAAGCATGGCTATATGGTCCTGTAGATGATCCTGCAAATATCAGTGGCGGTAATTCTATCGCTAATGGTTATGATATTGAACATGTTTTACCTGCTAGTGGTGACTACTATCTTAGAGTTGCCCAATCTTCAGTTGCTCCGACTCAGGATAATTCAGATGTTGAAAGAAAGAACTTCAATGGTGAGAATAGCAGATTAACTCGTGATGATACAGGTCTTTATAATCTTTATGTAGATGCAAATTACAACTATGATTATAATGCTCCATTTAACTTAGAAGCTACTAACAGTAATGGGTTTGTAGAACTTACCTGGCAAGAGCCAGAATATGAGAGATATTTAGTGAGTTATAATGTATATAGAGATGATGTCCAAATCAATGACGATGCTATTGAAATTGGTACTAACTCATATAACGATGCTAATGTAATTGTTGGTCAAGAATACACTTACTATGTTGTAGCTGTTTATGAAGAACCTAATGGTCAATCTTTACCTTCTAATACTGTAGCTATTACTTACTTTAATTCAGGTGCTCCACTTTGGGGTGATAATTTTGAAGACCATGAAGATTTCACTATAAATCTTGGTAATTGGATTCAACATGATCTTGATGGTGAAGGTACTTATGGAATTAGTAATGTTGAGTTTGAAAATGCTGGTTCACCAATGTCATATATGGTATTTAATCCAAATACAACAACTCCACCTATCACTGATATGAATGCTTATGAAGGTGATAAATTCCTTGCTTCATTTGCTTCTTCTGCAGGAACAAATGATGACTGGATTGTATCTCCACTTTTAACAGTAGGAACTACAACTGTTGTCTCATTCTATGCTAGGTCATATACTGATGAATATGGTTTAGAAAAATTCAGAGTTAAAATGTCTTTAGGTGGTGATCAACCAAGTGACTTCCAATATTCACTTCATCAAGGTGTTGATTATTTAGAAGCTCCAACACAATGGACTCCTTACTACTTTAACTTAAGTGATTTAGTAGGAACTAACATAAGAATAGCTATTCAATGTGTTAGTAATGACGCTTTTGTATTCATGGTAGATGATTTTAGAATTGATTCAACAGAAGATGGTGTTGATAATGATGATCCACAAGTTGCTCCACTTATGAGCACTTTAGAGCAAAACTATCCAAACCCATTCAATCCTGAAACATTAATTTCTTATACACTTAAAAATGCTGGTAAAGTTTCACTTGAGATTTATAACCTAAAAGGTCAAAGAGTAAAAACTTTAGTTAATAAGCAAGAGAATGCTGGACAGCATGCTGTTGTATGGAATGGTCAAGATGATAAAGGTAATGCTGTTTCATCTGGCGTATATTTCTATAAGTTAAAATCTGGAAACTATACATCAACTCGCAAAATGATTTTATTAAAATAAAATCTTATATTGCCTAGATGTAAAAATCTACGATATAGAATTAAAGCCCTGCTAGCAGGGCTTTTTTCATATTTCAAATAAAGATCTACTGCACCATTCGGTTAAAATATAAGTGTTTGCTCTTGTTCAATCTAGGTGAATATACTAGTTCAGTGTCTCTTAGCATGCTTATTCCTTCCTTTACAGTCTTTCGATGAAATACGGACTTTCATCGAAAGACTGTAAAGGAAGGATTAAGCAAGGATAGGTTGAGGAGGAAGGGTGACCACCTATGAAACTTAAGGCTAGCTAATTATTGCCTATGATAATCTAATATTGAAAATTAAGCTGGTAATAAGTATTACAAGCAAACATATTGACAAAATATAACAATGATAAAAAATGATGCAATCAATAATAATAAACCCGAATAATGCAGTTGAACTTTGCCAATAGCAGAATCTAGCACTCTTCACCTGTGATACCTAGCTTGAGCGAAGTATTATCAAAGTTTTACTGCACCATTCGGGATAAAGGTCAATATGAGTAAAAAAATAAAAATAATTAGTAGTAAGATTTTTAAGTATAAGACAAATTTAACTGTGGGAATCATAACAATGATTTTCTTTGCAATGTTCAGTGGTGCTACGATAACCTTATTAGCCCCCTTATTTGATTATGTTTTCACAGATTTGGACAGACCTGTAATTTATACTTCTGGACAGGAAATATTCAAGGCAATTTCTCAAGAAACAGTTGATTTCTTTCAATCTGAATCTTTTAATATATTCAATAAAGATAGTATTGATATTCTCATAGATGGCTATAAGGGAGTTTTTAGAGACTCTTCACCTATCCAGTTATTATATCTAGTTCTAGTAATAATTTTCATAGCCCTATTATTAAAGAACTTATTTTATCTACTCAATCGCTATTCTTTCACTGCTCTTAAATCAAAGGCAGTGAGAGATATTAGGAATGAAATATTTGATAGCTATCTGAAACAATCCGTTGCCTTCTTTAATAAGAATAGAGTCGGAGATTCTATTGTTAGAATGGTTAATGATGTCAATATGATTAGTGATCTTTATATTACCTCAATTTTTAATATCTTTAGGGATTTGCTAACAGTAATTATCTTTATTTTTATTGCTATGTTTATTAATACTCAGCTATTCTTGATGAGTTTAGTAATTGTACCAATCTTTACCTATGGAGTTTCTTTTCTAGGTAAAAAGATAAAAAAGTATGCTAAAAGAATCCAGGGACAAGCTTCAATGTTGTTTTCCAATATTGAAGAAGTATTATCTAGTATGAAAATAGTTAAAGCCTTTTCTAAAGAAGATTATGAGCAAGAGAGAATGGGTAAGATTAATGATAAATACATGAAACTCAAGATAAAAAGTCAGATTTATGCAGCTCTAAATGTTCCATTATCTGAACTAACTTCTATGGCTACTGGAATAATTGTTATTCTTTTAGGTGCTAGAATGATTGTTGATCATCAATCTTCATTTTCTTTAGGATCTTTTACAGCCTTCTTAGCTGCTATTTTCTCTATGCTTCACCCACTAAAAGTTCTTACTAAGGCTTATACAGATTTTAAAAAAGCTAATGTATCACTAGATAGAGTAGCTGAAGTGATTCACTTGGAACAAGAGATTAGGGAAGTAGCAAAGCCAGTTGAGAAAAAGAAATTTACAGACAGGATAGAATTAAAGAATGTCGTCTTTGGTTATAAAGAAAATTTACCAGTTATTAATGATGTATCTTTCACAATTAACAAGGGAGAAAGAATAGGGATTGTAGGGTCTTCAGGATCAGGAAAATCAACTATTATAAACTTGATTAATAGACTCTATGATTACAATAAGGGTTTGATAACAATTGACGGAATAGCAATAAATCAAATCAAGATCTCCGACCTACGAGCTTTGTTTGGTCTAGTTACCCAGGAATCCATTCTTTTTAGTGATACTATTGCCAATAATATAACTTATGGGGCAAGAAAAACTGTAAGCAGACAAGATATAATTGCTGCTGCAGAAATTGCATATGCTAGCGAATTTATAGAGAAATTAGAGGATTCATATGATCATATGCTTGATACAAAGGGTTCTAATCTGTCTGGTGGTCAAAAACAGAGAATCTGCATAGCTAGGGCTATTATTGATAATCCACCAATCTTAATTTTTGATGAAGCTACTAGTGCTTTAGATACTGATTCTGAAAATAATGTGCAAATAGCAATTGAAAAAGCTACCAAAAATAGAACAGTTATTATGATTGCTCATAGACTTTCAACTATCATAAATAGTGATAAGATTGTGGTTATGGAGGCTGGAAAAGTGGTTGGTATTGGTAAGCATGAAGACTTATTAGTAACTTGTGAGAGATATAAAGAATTGTATGAACTACAATATAAGTAGTTTTTAATATAAAATAAGGAAAGTCTATGAAGAAAATACTAACTTATGGGACTTTTGATTTGTTTCATTATGGTCATCTTAGAATTTTACAAAGGGCTAAGGCTTTAGGAGATTATCTGATTGTAGCTGTATCAACTGATGAGTTTAATCATATTAAAAACAAAAAAAGTACTTACCCCTATGCAGAAAGAGCAGCCATAGTTGAAGCAATTAAGTATGTAGATCAAGTTATTCCAGAGAATGACTGGGAACAGAAAATTGATGATATAATAAAACATAAGATTGATATTATGGTAATGGGAGATGACTGGAGAGGAAAATTTGATTATCTCAAAGACTATTGTCAGGTTGTCTATCTAGAAAGAACACCTAATATTTCTTCCACAGAGATAAAAGAAGATATCAGGGGAAATAAAAAAAGCTGATGAACTTTAAGAAAGTACGTTACCTACCAATTTACTGGTTACTTTGGAATAGTAATAAAAAATCTTCTAATAATAAAGTAGTTGATTTCTATTGTGATAATCTAACAGATTATATTTGCTTTAAGAAAATATTAAAAAAGTTTCCTAAGATTAGGCTTATTGCTAAAAATCAAGATCTGCAAAAAAAGTTATCAAAACTGGGTATTGAATCAAAGCTTTATCCTTCCTATCCTGATGTGGTTATTATGTGTCGTCATTCAACATGGCGCTATCCTTTAAAAAGAATCAAGAAGATAGGAATGAGGCATGGACCTTATCACTTCAAAGATTTTATTAAATCAGATTATTATAATGAATTTGATCTCTTCATGTTTACTTCTCCAACTGAAGCTAGGCAAGCTATGGAAAGGGGAATTAATAATGGAGTAGGAGTAGGTTTTCCTAAATTAGATGATGCTTTCGATGGAACTATTAGCCAAGAAAATTTAGATTCCTTGATTGATAAGCTAAAACTCATGAGAGATAAGGCAACCATTATTTTCTCTGCAACTTGGAGTAAAAGCAATTACTCAGCAATTGATAAATGGTATGATAAATTAGGTGATTTAGCAGATAAGTATAATGTACTAGTAACTGTACATGAGTGGACACCTGATAAGATTAAAGAAACAATAAAAAATACTCCTGGGATTAAATACATTGAAGATAAAGAAATTTTACCTTACTTAATGATATCTGATTTAATGATAGGTGATATTTCTTCGATAATAGCCGAGTTTATGGCTCTTAACAAAAAAGTAATTACTTTTAAAATTCCAGTAGGGGGAAGGATTAGTCAAGAAATAGTTCAGATGTTAGAAGAAACTAGCTATAGAGTTGAAAATTATTCTCAAATGTGTGCTACTATTGAATATGCCTTAAGTCATGATGATGTGTATAGAGATAAAAGAGCATACTATAATGAGAGAATGTTTGGTAAATTAGATGGTAAAGCCCATGCCAGAGCTATAAAAGAAATTAATAAAATTCTTGGGCAATCTAATGACTAAGATAAATTACTTGACTAAGAGACTCATTTCTAAAAATACTATTCTTTAAAAGTTTATTACTTGCAAGAAAGAACTTTCATGATTGATAGAAGAGAATATCAGCTTCTGAGCTGGAGAAAACTTCATAAAGAAAAACAAAAATAAGGTTGGATATAATGAAAATAAGTGGATTTTCCTTTGTAAGGAATGGATCAAAACTTTATTATCCAGTAGTAGAATCTATTAAATCAATTCTACCTATATGTGATGAATTTGTCATTGCTGTAGGTAAAGGAGATGAGGATGATGATACTAGGGAAAGAATTGCTGCTATTGGCGATCCCAAGATTAGAATTATTGATACTGAATGGGAAGAAAAATATTATAAAAAAGGCGTAATTAATGGGATGCAAACAAATATAGCCAAAGAAGAATGCTCTGGTGATTGGCTATTTTATGTTCAAGCTGATGAGGTCGTTCATGAAAAATATCTTCCAGTGATTAAAAAGCGTTGTCAAGAATTACTTAATGTTGATGAGGTTGATGGACTTCTCTTTAACTATAAACACTTTTGGGGAGATTATAATCATTATCACACAGGCCACGGATGGTATCCACATGAAATAAGAATTATCAAAAATAAAGCAGATATCTATTCATGGCAATCAGCCCAGTCTTTTAGACGTTATGACTATTATGATAATCCCAGACAAGCAGAAGGAACTCATAAGATAAATGTTGCTAAAGTTGATGCTGAAATCTTCCATTATGGTTGGGTTAGACCTCCTCATTTAATGCAAAATAAAAGAAAGGCACTAGATAGTGTTCATTGGGGAAAAGGCAGAGCTCAAGAATATTATGATAAAGCTCCTAAAGAGTTTGACTATGGTCCTTTAGATCGTTTAGGGACATTTACTGGTAGTCACCCAAAAGTTATGGAAAAGATGATTTCTGATTTTAACTGGTCGGATAAATTGCAAATGACAGGTAAACCAAATCCTTACCGAGAATTACATAAGCATGAGCTTTTTAAGTATAGGTTGCTTAGCTGGTTAGAGAAATACTTCAACAATGGAAAACAGATTGGTGGATTCCGAAATTACAAGCTTCTGAAAAAATATTAATGATAAGTGTAGCAGTTATAGTAAAGAACGAGGAAAAAAACTTACCTAGAATGCTGAAGAGTATTGCTTGGGTTGATGAGATAGTTGTTTTAGATACTGGATCTCAAGATTCAACAATGGAGATAGCTAGACAAGCTTCCTGTAAAGTTTATCAAAGCCAATGGTTAGGTTTTGGGAAATGCAAACAATTGGCAGTTGATTATTGTACGAATGATTGGATTCTATCGCTTGATGCTGATGAAGTTGTAACAGCTGAACTAAAAAAGAAAATTCAAGATATTATAAGTAAGGAGTCTAGCTTTGCAGGTTATAGGATTAAAAGAAAGTCTTTTTACTTAAATAAACTGATAAATCATTGTGGCTGGAACCATGATTATACTCTTAGATTGTTTAAGAAAGATCAAGGTAGATTCAATACTAAACTTGTCCATGAATCTGTGCAAATAGATGGTGAAATAGGCTATATTCAAGAACACTTATTACATTATACATACCCCACAATAAATAGTCATCTTACTAAAATGATGCTTTATTCTGATTTGGCTGCTACTTCTTTAAAGGCAAAAAACAAAAGAGTAGGGCTATTATCAGCCTACCATAAAGGGGTATGGAAGTTTTGGAAGATGTATCTCTTTCAATTAGGTTTCCTGGATGGGAAAGTTGGTTTCATTCTTTCTTTAAATTCTGCTATGGGAGTTTTTTGGAAGTATGCAAAAGTCTGGGAGGTTAACCAGAAATGATATTTCATCTTGATACAGAGACTGAATGGCGGGGAGGACAGCAACAAGCTATATATCTGATTGAAGGGCTACTGAAAGAAGAAATTCCTCTTATGCTAATATGTAGAAAAGACTCAAAATTATATGATTATGCTCAAAAAAATCAGATTCCCACAGAGACACTAGCATTACGTTCTGAATATGATTTACTATCTGCTCTTGCTTTGAAAAGATTGATAGTAAAACACAAGGCTAAAGTTTTACATTGCCATAACTCTCATGCTTTAGGTTTAGGGATTTTAACAAAATTCTTTATAAAAATTCCACTTGTCGCTTCCAGGAGAGTTGACTTTCCTCTTAAAAAGAACATTTTTTCTCAGTACAAGTACAGAAGTAAGAAGTTAGATAAGTTAATCTGTATTTCAGATAACATTAGACGAATAGTTAGACAATCCAAGATACCCAAGGACAAAATTATAACTATTAGGTCTGCTATTGATATAACAAAGGCAGATAGATTAGGTCATAGGGAAAATGTTGAAAGTGAATTATCTGCTGGCGATTTTATTATCGGTACAGTAGCTGCCCTGACAGGACATAAAGATTATCCAACCTTAATAGAAGCTGCTGAAATTGTAATTAGAGAGAGAAGTCAGGTTAAGTTTCTTGCTATTGGAGATGGTAAATTAGCTGAAGATTTGCAATTACTAATTGCTAGTAAAGGTCTTCAGGATAAATTTATATTATTAGGTTACAAAACAAATGTTTATGATTATCTTAAGAGATTTGATATATTTGTGCTAGCTTCAAAACTTGAGGGCTTAGGAACAAGTGTAATAGATGCTTTAGCTTGTGGAAAAGCTATTGTTGCAACAAAAGCTGGAGGAATTCCTGAAATGATTGTTGATGGTGTCAATGGTTTATTAGTTGAAAAGCAAAATCCCCAAGCTTTGGCTAAGAGTTTAATTAAGTTAGTAGATGATTCTAATCTAAGAGATAAGCTTAGTAAAGAAGCCAAAGCCTCGGCAAAACTATTTGATATAACAAAATTAGTGGAAGACCATATCTCTCTCTATAAAAGGTTATCTTAAGAATGATAAAGAAAATATTAATCGTACAGACTGCTTTTATAGGTGATGTAATATTGATTACCCCCTTGATTAGAGAAACCAAAAAAATCTTTCCCCAAGCTCAAATTGATGTTTTAGTTGCAAAAGGTAACCAGACTATTCTTGAGAATAATCCTTACATAAATCAAATAATAACAAGTGATAAGAAAAGTATTAGTGATTATTTTAAATGCCTTTTTATACTCTTTAGAAATAAATATGATCTTGCTCTTACCCCTCATAGATCTGCTAGAAGTCTATCCCTGATATTCTTAGCTGGGATTAAGGTGAGAATAGGTTTTAACAGAGATATCTTTAGGCATCTCCTTACTTGTAAAATGCGACATCCTCAAAAGGTTCATAAAGCAAAGAAAAATCTAGAACTTTTATCTCCCTTTATCTCAGATAAATTTCCTAAGTTACAAGTTTCTGATTATCCTCTAACTTATGATGATCTTGATTGGTCCTCAGAGTTATTCCCCTCTGAAACAGATTGCCAGGCAAGTAGTCAATACTTAAAAGCAAAGAAAAATCTTGCTATAGCTCCTGGTTCTGTTTGGAATACTAAAAGATGGAGTAAAGAAAACTATATTAAACTTGTTAAGAAATTATCCAAGCATGGTTTTAATCTGATTTTTATTGGAAGTAAAGGCGAGAAAGACTTAGCACAGGAAATAATTAATCAAGCAAATATAGAAGCTTATAATACCTGTGGAGACTTATCAATTCTAGAATCTGCAGGCCTTATTGCCCAGTGCCATGCCCTTATATGTAATGATAGTGGAGCCTTACATATTGGTAATGCAGTTGCTACTCCCGTCTTTGCTTTCTTCGGACCTACAGTCAAAAGGTTCGGTTACTTCCCCTATAGAGAAAATGATTACTTATTCGAAATAGACTTAGAATGCCGTCCTTGTGGTATGCATGGTCATAAACAATGCCCTTTAGGACATCATAAGTGTATGAAATTGATTGATGTTGATTTCGTTTTTAAGAAAATATATGATTATTTAGCTTAGTTTCTAATCCGATAAATAGAAAGTTCATCATCATCTTTTCTATTATCAAGGCCATATTTACAGAAATAGTATCCAGACTGATATTTTTTTAGATTGTCCTGATAATACTTTTTATTTTTTCTGCTTCCATCATGATTCTCTGGATGATAGAGATGAATTGCATAGTCTTTCCTAAAGGGATAATAACCATGGATACCTATATTCGCAAGTCTTCTACCTAAATCATCATCTTCATTACCCCAGAAGACAAAGTTTTCATCAAAACCATTTATTTTTACTAAATTCTTTTTGTAAGTTGCAAAGCAACCACCTCTTAATTTAACACCTCTTTTTCTTAAATGAAGTTTGTTTAGAAAATAATAAAACTGCTCTTTTCTGAATTGTTTTTTTAACTTTAAAAACTGCTGGGTTGTAATAATATTTTTGTAATCAAAATTTGCTATTTTATCTAAGGAAAGTTGGTCAAGTTGTCTTTGGTTAGTCCTAACAGGAAGACTTACTAGGAAGTTGTTTTCCTTTAAATTTTTGCTAATAGTCTCAAGATAATTTTGAGAAGTTATAATATCTTGATCTAAAAAGACAATAAGGTCATTACTCGCTAATCTAATACCGTTATTCTTACAACTAGCTAGTCTAAAACCCTTATCAGCTTGTTGGCAAAAGATTAAAGAGAAATGATAATCATGGGCATTTTGAGATACAATTGTTCTAATATCTTCTTGTGAACCATCATCTGTAAGAATAACCTCATCTGGTAATAGTGATTGATTATTCAAAGAAGTCAAGCACTTGAGCAAATGACTACTGTTATTATAAACTGAGATGATTACAGTTATTTTCATGCTTATCCCTTTGTATTATAAGGTATTTCAATATCAGTTAACCGAGAATTACTTGGATCTAAGGCCCAATCCCAATTCTTAACAGGTATTCTCCAGTTTTCTCCATACTTGGTGATGATGTATTTTTCAGGATTCTCGGGTACAGAAACCCTAATACCTTGGAAGATAGATTGACTTAGCGAGAAAGAATCATAATAATACTTAATCATACGTCTGTATCTTTTACCATCTTTTTTAAAACCTTGCCAAGCAGCATGCCAAAGTTTATCTCCTTCTTTATAGAAGAAAAAGAGGTCTATTTTATGCTGGTCTCTACTCAAGGTGAGTTCAAGCCCTAAATCTCTGAAACCTAGTTTTCTTACTAATTTCCAACCTTTATCTTCAAGGTGTACTAGTAAATCTGGTTTATAATCATCAATAAAGACGCCTAGATCCATATCCATATCATGTCCAATAAAATCTTTTTCTCTATAATATCCTAATAGGGTTCCATCGGTTAACCAAGCTTGAATATTTTCCTGTTCAAGATCATGTAACATTTTTTCAAGAACTTTAATTGCTATTGTTTTATCGAATATTGCTTTCTTACTTTTTTTAAATATGGACATATTTTTTTCCTCATGATTTAATTATTTACCTAATAATATTGGTCCTTGAGCAGGTCAAGTAATTTTCATTCTTGCTAAGTAAGAGAAAGGTATTCTACAAAATTGTTGACATAAGCCTTGCAGGAGAAATAACTGTTATAAAGCCAATAAGGCAGTAAATCTTTGAGTATATACAGTCACCTCTAAAGGTCTACTGCACCATTGGGATAAAAAATGAAAAGGAATCTTGATAATGAGGCAATTAGCCTACAAGTATTTTCAAGGTGTCAAGTAGATATGTCAGAATTAATAGATATTCATTGTCATTTATATCAGGTTAATAAGCAAAGCTTAGATATAAGTAGCTACCAGACTAATCCTAATATTATAGCTGTTTCTACTGCTTTAAATCAAGTAGAGATTAACTGGCATCTTGAGCAGAAGATAAAGTATTGGTTTGCAGGTCTTCATCCTCAAGAATGGTCTTTAACAGAAGATAAAATAAAAGAGTTTCTTGATAATCTTCCTTATGAAAAGCTTGTGGGAATTGGCGAAATTGGACTTGATAAAAGATATAAGAATTTAAAGAAACAGATTAATCTCCTTGCTAAGCAAATGCAAATATCTTTAGAAAGGAGACTGCCAAGTCTTTACCATTTAGTGGGTCATGAGTATGAATTTATTAAAGTACATAAAGAAATGAAGCTAGATAAGATGAAGATATTACATGGTTTTCATTCATCATTTGAAGTATATAAAGAGTTGGATAAATTAGGTTTTTATTTCTCTTTAAGTGAAAGGATTCTCTCTAATTCCAAACATAAAACTACAATAAATGAGATTATTAAGAGTAGAAGATATTTTTTAGAAAGTGATGCAGCAGATGGTGGATCTCTAATGCAGGTAAAAATAATTGCAAATCAGCTAGAAAGTACTTATAATATAAATAAAGAAGAGATTATGCAAGTTTCAATTATTAACTTTAGAAAACTTGTAAAGGAGACTAGTGAATCAATATCAGAGATCAAGTTTAATAATTAACGAAGAATCCCTCTTAAGTTTTCAAGACAAGACAATACTAGTGGTGGGATTAGGAGGAGTTGGAGGCTATGCAGTTGAGGGATTAGCTAGGGCTGGATTTAAGAAGTTTATTCTAGTAGATTTCGATAGTATCAGCCTTAGTAATATTAATCGACAGATTATAGCACTTCATAGCACTATTGGAAGATTAAAGAGTGAAGTCTTTAAGGAAAGAGTACTTGATATTAATCCTAATTCAAATGTAGAGATAGTTACAGGTTTCTTTGATGAAGAATTAAGGAGTAAGCTTTTAGATAGGGCGGATTATGTAGTCGATGCAATAGATAGTTTAGGTCCTAAAGTTGGTCTATTAGAAGATTGTTACAATAAGCAGATAAAGGTAATTTCTAGTATGGGAGCAGGAAATAGATTAGATCCTAGTAAGATAAAGATTGCAGATTTATCTAAGAGTAAAAATTGTACTTTAGCTTCTCGGGTCAGAAAGTACTTACGGAAGCGAGGAATTACCAAAGGAATTCCAGTTGTTTATTCAGATGAGTTACCAATAAAAGATTATCTTAAAGAGGGAAGAGGAAAGGCTCAAGAGACAAACACCAGAGGAAGAGATAGGACATTAGTTGGTTCAATCTCTTATTACCCTGCTATCATGGGCATGATGATGGCTTCCCATGTAATCAGATATTATATTGAAGAGAGATAGATTATGCGAGAAGTTGACCTGTATTCAATCTGGGCTAAGCAAAGTTTAAACCATGATTTGTATACAACTTCAGGTCAAGCAGTACGGGTTATTTATCCTGGAAATCTCAACACAGATAGGGGGGCAGATTTTAAAGATGCTTTCTTGAGAATTGGTAATGAAGAATTTCATGGTGATGTAGAAATTCATGTAAAAAAAGGTGATTGGCTTCAACATAAACATCAAGTGGATCCAGAATATAATAAGGTTATCCTGCATTTAATTTGGGAAAATGATAATAGTCAGATTTTTACACAAGCTAAAAGAGAGATTCCCACAGTTTTATTGTCAGAATTTTTTCTTCCTAATCCAGAAGTTGAAGCAAAGCTAGCCTACAATTGCCATTTTTTTAGTGGCTTAGATAAGCTACAGTTAAACTATTTACTTTTTAGTTATGGTCGTAACAGACTAAGGGAGAAAGCTGATCATATCAGGCAAGCATCTTATCTTGAACCTTATGAAGATACTATTTATAGGGTAATTGCAGAGTCTTTAGGATCTCCTAATAACAAACTTGGCATGAAGTTGCTTGCTGAGAGAATAAAAAAAAGAGATTTACAGGCAATAAGCAAAGCAAAGTTAGAATCTTATATTGAAAAGATTATCAAAGAGATTGGCCTAGGTCCTGGGCAGGTAGGAGTAAAGGAAGTTTGGCAAAAGTTTAGAGTTAGACCAGCATCACAGCCAATTAAAAGAGTCAGAGAGTTTATTAACATTAGGTGGTCTTTAAGGAATGATAACCTTGCCATTATTTTATGGGAGATTTATCTTAAATCAAATAGTATTAAAGAAGTTTTATTGGGGATAGATGAAATATTAAACAAGAACTTGCCTGCTAGCAAACTTGGTCAGCAGATTATCAGAATAATAACCTATAATTCTATCTTACCTTTTTTATATTCCATGATTTATACATCTCAAGATAAAAAAAATCTTGCCAAAATTGACCACTATATAAAAGAATTTCCTAGGATAGGTAATAATCGAGTTATAAATACATTTATGAGCAAGATAAGTGCTTATCAGAGTAAAAACTTGATTTGTAGAGAAGTCTATTATCAAGGACTTTATTACTTAATGAATAATTATTGTCGGAGGCATGATTGCCAATTATGTCATCAAGAGAAAGAAGAATACTTAACAATAAGAGAATAATCAATGAAAGAACTTTCGACTGGAAATAAGAAAAACGAACTAGTAGATATGCTGACAAGGTATTATGTTCATATTATCAGGTCAGATACCCAGATTAAGAAGAATGAAATAGATATTTTATATCCTTTGCTATTGAACCTTTTCAAAGATCTACCTATTTCTTGGGAGGTTTATGTAAAAGAGATAATGAATGAGGATTATGATTTAGGTAAGGTAATAAGCTTTCTCAACCATAATTTAAATCAATTAGATAAGATCAGGGTTATTTTAACTTTAATTATTATGGCCTTTTCTGATAGTGATTTTGAGATTTATGAAATATCATCTATTCAATCAATGATGAAATTCTTCAAGATTGAAGGTTCTGGTTTTATGGATTTGATGAGAAATCTGGAACTAAGAACAACAGCTCCATTGCGAATTACAGATATATCTTCTATTTTCCAGTTTGAAAATTCACTTTTTACTGATTATCTTGTGATTGGCAAGTCTCAACGTTGTAATATGCGATTTAAGGATCAGAATATTGCAAATATAGAACTAGTTCTTTTTGGAATAGATAACAATTATTTTCTACTAACTGGGCAGAAACCAAGTGTTAAGTTAAGCGGTAATGAATTAAGAGCCAATCATATATATTATGTGCCAGCTGAAAGCACTCTAGAGGTTCAAAAGTTAAAGTTTAATACAGCATTTGTTAAGAAATTGATGCAGAATATAGATAATAGTGATGTGATTAACTTCACAAAAGCTGATTATGATTTTAAAATAACATGTGACCATAACAAATTTTACTTAAATGTAAGAAGGGGTTATCTTTACAGGAATGGAAAATCTATATCCTATAATCGAGATGTCCAAATATTTTGGGATGATAAGTTAAGAATCAAAGGCTATGCAGCCTTTTCCCTGATAGATGTTTTAGATGAAAAAGAGAGAATAGGAATAGATGATATTGTACCTGACGTAATTTATCTGAATTTAGATAATGGATTTTACAGCTTAGTTAAGCACCCTAGCGATAAGGCGATAGCTCAAATTGAGAATCGGGAAAAGGGTTATCACTTTATCCCCTTGAAGAAGAACTTAAACTTTCTTATTAATGGAGAGATTCTTGTAGGTGAGAAGATTATTCATCTGAATGAAGATATTATTACGATAGAGGATGCTAAGGGAAGTCATTTGAGTCTGGATAAGCTTTCTAAGACAAAGGATAAGAAACTTGGACGTCATCTGAGAAATAAAGTAAAACATCAATTTAGGAATAGTAAAAACTTTAATTTTAGAATTAATAATTTCTTTGATTTAGTAGAGGTTCCTTTTGAAATTAATAATCTTGAGATAACGGCTGTTAAACATTTCCATAATGATAACACAATAGGACTTGATAATATTTCCTTTAATGCTAAGAGGGGCGAGCTAATTGGTATTTTAGGTCCTTCTGGTTGTGGTAAATCAACCCTTTTGAAGGCGATAGTAGCAGAATTTCAACCTTCTCATGGAAAAATTGAAGTAGATGGGAAATTGTTGTTTAAGCACAGGTCAGAGTTAATGCAGTATTTTGGTTATGTTCCCCAGGAAGATATGATTTTTGCCAACTTAACAGTTTTTGAGAATATGTATTTTTATGGTCGTTTAAGGATGCCTAATGTTCCTCAGAATCAGTTAATACTAAAAATAGATAATATCCTTAATCAGGTTACTTTAGCTCATAAACGCAACACGTTAGTGGGTGATGATTCTAATAAGATTTTAAGTGGTGGCCAGAGGAAGAGGTTAAATATTGCTTTAGAACTACTTTTTGAGCCTATTGTTTTGGTCTGTGATGAACCAACTTCAGGTTTATCATCTTTTGATGCAGAGCAGATTATTGAACTTCTTCATGAGCAGAGAAGGCAAAATAGAATAGTTATTATAACTGTACATCAGCCAAATGCTTATATCTTTAAAAAGTTTTCCAAAGTATTATTGATGGATAATGGGGGAAAGGAAGTTTATTTTGGGTCACCTACCCAGGCTTTCTCTTATTTTCAAGAAGAGGTTGATATAATCAAGTTTCGTAAAACATTGCTTGAGCAAAAGGTTAAGGATGCTAATCCAGACTTCTTTTATGATATAATTCTCTTTCCAGAATATGATACTAGAGGAAATATAAAATTTGAACAGATAAATCAACAGGTAGTAACTAAACGTAAGTTTTCTTCTGAGTACTGGCGTGATAAGTATAAACGGAAGATTTTATTTCAATTAATTACAAAAGAGGATAGTTTAGAAGACTTACAGATTGACAAGAAAAAAATTAAGTATAGGAAGAAGTTAACCTTTTATGCAAGATTTGTTCAGTTTACTACTTACTTACACAGGAATTTAGTAAATAAACTTAGAAACAAAACTAATTTACTGATAACTTTTTTAGAAGCTCCTCTGCTTGCCCTTATTGTTGCTTATATTTTAAGGTTAGCTCCAACAAGCGAGACTTATTCTTTCTATGAAAATACTAATATTACTCTTTATCTTTTCGTGAGTATAATCATTTTCATTTTCTTTGGTATGACTAATAGTATCCATGAAGTTCTAGAGGAAAGAAAGTTCATCCTAAGGGAGAAGGTCAGGAATCTGAAGATTTCTCATTACCAAATATCAAAATTTATGGTATTAAGTATCTTTACCTTAGTACAAGCCCTCTTGTTTCACTTTATATCTGCAACAGTTTTAGATATTAAGGGTTTTTTCATTTTAAATGTGGTTTATTTCACACTTTCAGGTTTGATAGGTCTTTCTATCGGACTCTTATTTTCCACCTTCATCAATGACACTAAGGGAATAATTAATATTTTACCATTGATTTTAATCCCCCAGATTATTTTTGGAGGAGCCGTTATCCAATTTGACAAGATGAATAGGAACCTAACGATATTGAAACAAAATCCTATCCCTGAGGTAGTTCAAACAATACCTTCCCGCTGGTTATTTGAGGGTTTAGTGACAGGTTATTCTACTGAAAGTGTAAATAATAAAGAATTAAAGAAAATTGATAAAAAGATGTTGACACTTGAGAAAACTTCTGATTTAAGTAAAACTGCCTTAAGAGATGAAAAGTATGAACTCTGGGAAGAAGTCAACATCAGATATCCTAAGAGTAAGTTTACCAATAAAGATATTAGCCTAATTGTCGATATGATGTATGGGCGATTCTTGAATCAGAAGAAAAATATTTTCATTTCTCCCTATAAGAAATTTGGGGGTTTAGAAGTAAAAACAGTTTCAATAAATATTGTGATTGTTTTGCTTTATATCATGATTATTAATCTTCTGATTGGTATTAGATTAAAATATTATTATAATGATTAAAAGAGATATAAAAAAAGGAGATATTATGCGAAGATCAATATCAGCGATTTTAGTATTAATTGTTTTATTTGCCTTTATTGGCTGTGGTGAAAAGAGCAAGAGTGATGAGGCAGTGACAGATCAAGTCAAAACTGAAAGTATGGATTTCCAAATTAGAATGGATCCTTTACCTTTCAAAAATGTACTTGAGAGTCTTAGATCTGTATCTAAAGAATTAGCTCAACAAACACCAACTGAAGCTTATAAGGTTAGTGAGAATGTTTATGAACAATCATTTGCTATAGGTGTAATAAGTGCTGATGCTGTAATGGCAATTAGTTCAAGAGATGAATCAAAACTAAAAGCTTATACAGAACTATTAATTGAATACTCAAAAAACATTGGCTTAAAAGATGAAATTTTAAAAATGGCAGATGAAATTCAATATGTCTTAGGAAATAATGATGCCAATAAATGGGAATATTTAGAAAAGTTAATTTATGAGTACCAGACTCAAGTTGAACTCGCTTTCTATCAAGAAGAAATGCTTGATCAATACACTTTAATGCAACTTGGTGGTTGGTCTGAAGGACTTTATAGAATTACTAATCTTTATCTTAACAATTGGGATCAAGAAGGTGCTAAAACAATTAATCAAAGAGGTATTGTTAATGCATTAATCAATAACTTAGACTTAATCCAATCTTCTAAGATTAAAGAAGCTGATTATTATAGAATTTCTAAAGAAGGCTTTGCTATGATTAAGAAAATTATCTATAGTATTCAAGAAGATTCTTACTATACAAAAGATGATATCAAGAAGATTAACGAAATCTCTGCTAAGATTGTTAACTCAGTTAGAAAGTAGAAATAATAGTTTAAAATTAAAACCCCTCGCTTTGAGGGGTTTTTGTTTGCCATAATTTCCCCTATTCATCCCTTACCCTTCCTTTACGGTCTTTCGATGAAAAGCGGACTTTCATCGAAAGACCGTAAAGGATGCTATAAGGGAGGAAAGAAAAACAGGCCTTACTGGGAGTAAGGCCTGAAGGATATTAAATGAAAAAAAAATAATATGATATTATTTAATCACTTTTTACATATTATTTGTATTTAACTTTTGTCAAGCAGAATTATACATTTGTTATTTTAGCAATTGCATCTTCGGCAATTTCTTTAGATCTAGCTAAAGATGGAGATTCTACATAAACACGAATAATTGGTTCAGTACCAGATTTTCTGATGTGAATCCAGAAGTCTTGGCCAATAATTTTAAGTCCATCTTGCAGGTCTTTTTCATAATCATTATAGACTTCATGAGCTTTAGCAATGATTGGGTCTAAAAGTTCAGCTTTAGTCTCAATTTTAGCTTTATGGAAGTAGTAGTGAGGTATATCAGCAACAATTTCAGAAAGAGGTCTATTTTCTCTAGTTAAGAGCCCTAAGATAATTGCCATACCTGCTGGAGCATCACGAGTGTAGTGAACTTCAGGAACGATAATACCACCGTTACCTTCGCCTCCAATAGGTGCTTGGATTTCTTTCATTTTCTTGCCAACATTGATTTCTCCAACTTTGGTCCTATGGACAGCTACGCCATATTTTTTAGCAATATCATCACTTGCCATAGATGAAGAAAGGTTTAATACTACATCCCCTTTTTTGATAGGGAGGATAAATTCTTCAGCTAGTAAGAGTGAGAATTCTTCTCCTATATAATCGCCATTATTATCTACGATAGCTAAGCGGTCCACATCTGGGTCAGTGGCAAAACCAATATCAGCTTTATGTTTTTTTACAACTTGGCAAAGCTCTGTAAGATTCTCTTTGAGTGGTTCAGCTACGTGGGCAAAATGACCATTTGCCTCACTATTTATTTCAATTACATGGCAACCAAGAGCTTTTAGAAGTTTAGGAGAGATAAGTCCTCCAGCTCCATTAACAGAGTCTAAAACAACTTTAAATTTCTTACTACGGATTTTTTCTACATCTAAATAGGGTATATTGAGAATTTTATATAAATGTCTATCGGTACCATGATTATCTTCTTGGTAAGTACCCATTTTATCCCAAGATGCATATTTAACTTTTTTGTCTAAGCAGGCTTTGTAAGCTTCAGCTCTTTCAGGGAAGAAGAACATACCATTCTTATCAACTAATTTGAAAGCATTCCAATTTTGAGGGTTGTGGGAAGCTGTTATGGCAAGTCCACCCATAGCATCAGATTCTTCAACAGCCAGCAAGACAGTAGGTGTTGCCACAATACCAAGATTTACAACATCACAGCCAACAGATAGCAAGCCAGATACTATAGCATGCATGAGGGCTTGACCAGTGGTACGTGAATCTCTTCCGATAATAATTTTACCTCTACCGCAGATTATACCAAAATGGGCAGCAAATTTAACAGCTAGGTCTGGAGTTAAAGATTCTCCGTATATTCCTCTAATACCTGAAACACTTATCATCAACTTACTCATAAATAATTCTCCTTTATATATAAAAAAAGCCGATGTTTCCATCGGCTGATTGTTTATTGAATCGCCATAAATCGTTTATCTGTGATTCTGGCTTCTTTTAATTTTTCTGCATACCATTTATTAAATTCAGTTTCTTTCTCTCTGTTGACTTTTGCTTCATAATCAGCTTCTTTAGTAGCATTGAATTTTTCCATATCAGCTTCAACACTGTCAATAACTTTAAGGATAAAGTTGCCTTCATCAGTAAAGTTTATTTCGGTTAATTGATTCATAGGAGCATTGAAGAGAATTTCAACAGCTTTTTCAGAATTACTTATTGGTGCTAAGTACTTTGAATTTTTGTTAATATTTCTTGCTTCATTAACAGCCATTTTGATATCAGCTACAATGTCATTTCCATCATTACTAAGGGTAACAAGATAGTAAGAACCAGCAGCTCTAACTAATCTTAGACCATCTAAAGATGATTTTTTAGCTGCATTATAATCAGCTTTTAACATGTCAGTATTAACTTCATCTTTTGGTAAGCTTGTATTAGGAATTTCATTGAACTTGATTTTAACTCTAACAGTATCTAAAGTTGATTTTACTAAAAGAGAATCAGTAATGAGATCTTGATAATCAGCAACTTTGTAGTTATTATTGAACTGGTCTAACATTGCATTAGCATATTCAATTTTCTTTTCTGATTCAAGTTTAGTACGGATAGTCTTTTTCAAGTCATCGTTTAATTCTTTATAATCATCTTTCTTTTTATCATCAATCATTACAACAACATAGTTACCTTCCTTATCTCTGAAGATAGGGGAGATATGGTGTTTTCTAGAATTTTTAATAAATGATAAGTAACCATAGTTATAGTAAGAATTAGACATGTAAGCTACTTTATGATAAGCTTCTTGACCACTATTTTTGAAATCAGAAGCATCAGTAGATAACCAAGGAGATTGGATAATCCCAGCCTTATATTCTTGAGCTAAATCAGCAAAGTTACTGGCATCAGCTGCTTCAACAAAAGCTTGGCTATTAGATCTAATTTGTGATTTAGTAGATTCGCTTAATTCGATTTTTACTAAGATGTGACGAGCTTTAACTTGTTTTTCACCATCTTCTGTTTTAATATCATCAAGTTTGATGATATGATAACCGAATTGAGTTTC
Source organism: Cloacimonadales bacterium (SeqCode) (assembly GCA_963663475.2). Classification (GTDB taxonomy): domain Bacteria; phylum Cloacimonadota; class Cloacimonadia; order Cloacimonadales; family JAFGVF01; genus JAEKNW01. The sequence goes on from CAXXJV010000001.1 coordinate 2,074,038, forward strand.
GAAAGGTTCTGAGATATCGCCTTTCTCCATAGAGAAAGCAACAGAATCAAACTCAGTAACCATTCTTCCTCTAGCAAACCAACCTAAGTCTCCACCGCGACTTGCAGTTCCTGGATCATCTGATTCATTTCTGGCTATACTAGCAAATGTTTGTGGTTTTTCTTTAACTTGGTCATAAAGAGATGAGATTTTTTCATAAGCTAAGGCTTTATCTTCATCACTTTCTTTAATTTCAAATTTTGCTAAGGTAAGTTTAACAGCAGCATCAAGCTTATAATCTTCTTTGTTATCTTGATAATATTTTTCAATATCAGATTGTGTTACAGCAGTTGAATCAACTTTAAATCTGTAAGAAGGGAAGGCTAAAACTTTAGCAGATCTTTTTGTATTGTTTTTAACATACTCTTCTTCAAATTCTTCCATTGTGGAAATAGAATCAGCTGTTACTTTATCTTGTAATTTTTGAATTTTAATTTGATAATTAACATTCTCTTTAAATTGGTTAGGAGTCAAACCAGTTTGCTGAAAATACATATTAAGCATATTGTCATTAAGATTGCCATTTTCATCATATAAGAAAGAGTAGTTTTCAGTAACGAAATCATTATACTCTTTTTTAGAAACTTTAATTCTATGACTATCTAACTCTTCTCTAATAATCTCTTGACCAATATAATCAGCCCAAGTTCTATCTTCTAACTGCAATCTTTCTTGATCACTTATTGAACCATTATTCTTATATTGATTATAGTCAATATTGTAAGGCTTTAAACTCTCTTTTAACTGAGAAATTTGATTGTTTAATTGTTCAATCATTTGATCGTTGGAAGCTACATTGTCTTCTAAAGATTGGATTTCAAGATTTAATTCTTCTGTTCTAAGTGAATCATCTGTAACTTTATCAAGCTGGAAGTTTAATCTTCTGATTTCAGAATTAATTTCCCTCTTTTCTTCATTCAGCATGCTAACTCTATTTTCACTAGCATTAATGTTACTTAACATTTGTTGAATGTTGTTAAAACTACTGCGAAGGCTATTATTATAGGCTTCTAATTCGACTTCTGAACCATTAATTTCTCCGTATGTAGGTTTTGGCATAAATAGGCTTCTTAAACCTAAAGGTGCCATACCTAACACAAATACAATAGCGACGACATAAATAATAATTTTCTGTTTTTCTCTAATTTGTTCAAGCATTGCGACTCCTTTCATGCTTAATATTTAATATTAATCATAATTAATCCAAATTCTCAAATCTTTACATTTTGTTCAAGATATTTTTTTAAAAATTATTTTAGACAGTATTTAACATACTGCTATAAAATAAGATAAATATATATATTATTCATCATAATATAAGGAAAATGTTTTCATTTGGTAAATTAATTATAATTTTATTCTTAATTATGACATAGTTATTGTTGGGACTAAGTGAGGAATATGATCATTTTTATTGAGTGAGTTGCCAGCAATAGAGAGGAGATTTATTTTTTTTATTGCCAAATAGACAGTAAAAAATATTATTGATGCACTAAATATTTGGAGTTAATATTATGAAACGTTTTTTAATTTTGATAGTTACTTTATTATCTGTAGGGCAGGTCTGTGGGCAGATTTTAACTCTATCTCAGAATGAAGTAAGCTTTGGGCAAGTAAACATTGATACAGAAAGCTTTGTAGATATTGATGTTACTAATATCTCAGAAGAAACTGTTACTATAAATGTAGTGGAAAATAGTCAGGTCATTGATGTAGATCAAGTTAATTTTACTCTATCTCCTCAAGAAGTTACTAGTATTCACTTATCTGTTATTCCTGAAACAAATATAGTTTATGACCATACAGTATTTTTTAATATTGCTGAAAAAGAATATTCTCTACCTTTAAAAATTAATGTAGGTGGAAGATTCCCAGACTCAAGATACAATTCAACTTATAATAAATGGGATTCAGAATTAAAATCTGCTCTAGAATCTATTATTGATAATCATTATTCAATAAGTTATGAAGATGCAAGAGTTGAATTATTTGGCTATATTGCTAATGAATCTGGACAAGTTCGTTGTGTATATACTAATGAATGGTATGCCTGTTCTCCAGGTAACACTCCTAATTGGAATGTAATTAATACAGAACATACTTGGCCTCAATCAATGGGAGCTGAAGGTACAGCAAAGTCTGATTTACACCATTTATTCCCAACCAATTCCCAAGCAAATTCTATTCGAGGTAACTATCCATTTGGTATTGTAGAGAATGTAAGTTGGCAAGAAGGCGGTTCTAAAAAAGGATCAAATCTGGGAGGAGCAACTGTCTTTGAACCTAGGGATGACCATAAGGGAGATACTGCTAGAGCCATGTTCTATTTTGCCTTAAGATACAATAACCCAAATAACTTTTTGAACTCTGCTAATCAACAGATGGTATTAAGAGATTGGTATTATGAAGATCCTGTTAGTGATTATGAAATTGACCGTAATGATGAAATCGTTGATATTCAAAATAAGCCTAACCCCTTTATTGAATACCCAATGTTACTTGATAGAATTGCTAACATAACTCACAATGTCTCAACTCCAAGATTTCCTCAATTATATCTTCCTTATAATGAGTATCACTTTGCTCAAACTGGCTTAAATGAAACTTCAACCTTAGCAATACCTATTACAAATACAGGAGATACAGATCTTACTATATCTTCTGTAACTACTACAAATTCAGCTTATGAAGTTATTGATTATCCTAGTAATTTAGCCATAGGAGATTGGGCTCTAATACAAGTAAACTTTACTCCCACAGAAGAAAACACATATTCAGGTGATCTACAAATTTATAGTAATGCAGATTTCCAAAGTGTAAGCATGATAGGCAATGGGTCAGCTACTCCAAATAGTAATGATGCTATAGAATTTAGCAATTTAATTGCAAGTAATTATCCGAATCCCTTTAATAATTCAACAAGTTTGAAGATTCATGGAATTAAAGAAAGAAAGGTTCAAATTGATATCTATAATATTAAAGGACAAAGAGTTAAAACTATTGATAATCTAAATGTTAAAGGTGGAAAGGCAGAAGTTTCTTGGGATGGTAAAGATGATAAAGGTGCGAAAGTCGCATCAGGTTTATACTTTGCAAAAATTAATTCAGGCAAGCAAAGTATTACTCAAAAAATGTTAATAATGAAATAATAAAAATATTTGAGAGGCTATAATAATGACAAACCACAAAGAATTAGCTGTTGATTTAAAAGGATTTCTTGATAAAAGCCCTACTGCTTTTCAAGCTACAGACCTTATTGTAAAAGACTTGCTAGATAATGGATTTTCTAAACTTTCTGAAGGTGATAAATGGGATTTACAAGCTGGAGGAAAATATTTTGTTGTGAGAAATGATTCAGCTGTAATAGCTTTCATAAATGGTAAGGAAAAACCTGGAGAAAGTGGCTTTAAGATATCTGGGGCACATACTGATAGTCCAGCACTAAAAGTAAAAGTTGCTTCTGAAACAAAAGTTAAAAACTATCATAAAGTTTTTGTAGAAGTATATGGTGGACCTATCATCAATACTTGGTTCGACAGAGAATTGTCTCTTGCAGGTAGAGTAAGCTATTTAGAAAATAATCAAGTTAAATCTACTAATATTTATCTTGATCGTCCAATTGGTATTATTCCTAATTTGGCTATCCATTTAAATAGAGGAGTTAATAAAGGACTTGAAATAAATAAGCAAACTGAACTACCAGTACTTTTAGGTACTTCAGACCAAGATTCATTCTTAGACGATTTAATTGCAAAAGAATGTAAGATCGATAAAGTAAATATCTTAGACTATGACTTATTTTTCATTCCTTTTGAAAAAGCCTTAATTTATGGCATTGATGATCAGTTAATTTCATCAGGAAGACTTGATGATTTAGCTATGTGTCATGCTATTTTGAAGGCACTCTTGGCTACTCAAGATAATAAATCAACTATTGTTGCAACCTTCTATGATAATGAAGAAATTGGTTCTCAAACTCTTCAGGGTGCAAATTCTTCCTTCTTAGAAATGATTCTTAATAGGATTAACTTTGCCTGGGGTGGAGACCTAGAAGATTATGCGAGAGCTATTGCTAAATCTTTCCAAATCTCAGCAGACCAAGCACATGCTTTACATCCAAACTATGTTAGTAAGCATGATAGTAATTATGCTCCTCAACTTAATAAAGGACCTGTTGTAAAATTCTCAGCCAATTACAGATATGCTACTAACTCTGAATCTTCATCATACTTTATGAGTATTTGCAAGAAGTTGGATATACCTTGTCAGAAGATGATAAACCGTTCTGATATGCCATCTGGATCTACTATAGGTCCAGTTAGCTCTGCTACATCTAGTATTAAGACTGTAGATATTGGAAATCCAATGTTTGCTATGCATTCTACAAGAGAAACTATGGGTACTTTAGATCAATATTATATTGTGGAAGTACTTAAAGAGTTTAATAAATAATAAATAGAATAATCTATTAGAAATTGCTAATATCCTCTTCTGTCTCGTGGGGTAGAAGAGGATTTTTCTATTAACCCAGATAGTGGTCTTCACCAAAGTTCTATTGCATTTGGGATTAACCCAATAATGCAGTAGATCTTTGTGAATAGCACTATATTATTCTGAAAAAGTAACTTCCATAATTTTTCCGAATATATATGTTATATGCGTCAAAATTCTGTAAGCTATTTTGCTAGAATAATCTGCACTCTTCACTAAAGTTCTACTACACAATCTGGGTTAACTCTACTGGACTATCTGTGATTAAGACTATTTAACTTTGGGAATATCTTTCCAGGAAGTTGTATATTTAGGAGAAAGAAGATTACGTCTCATTTGCCATTTATTTTTGATTCCAAGGCTACCATAAAAGAGAGTATTTTCACCCATTGTATTGTTGATTTTATCTACAATGTCCATGATATCTTTTTGAGGTCTATCAAGATAAAGAGGATTAAATATATCATAAGGGACATTTTCTTCTGAGGAAATATCAGTTATCATTACCCCAGCTTTTTTATAGAAGAAACCTTTGCGATAAATTCTTCTTAATATTTTCAAAGCAGCTTCAATGAAATCAGGTGTATAGGCAGTAGGACTAGTAAACTTAAAAGAAGCATTGTTATTGTATTGAGGTGTTTCTTTGAACCTATTAGTTGATATAAAGACTGAGATAATAGAGGCAACAGAGTTTTGCTTTCTTAACTTCTTTACTGCAGTAGTTGTGTAAGTAGCAACTGCTTCTTCCATTTCTTGGAGGGTAGATACTGGTTTCCCAAAAGATTTTGAAGATACGATACCTTTTTTAGGTGCAATAATCATATCTAAGTCTATACAGGATTGCCCTCTTAATTCTAAGACAGTTTTATGACCTACAGAAGTGAGATATTTATCAATCCATTCATCATTAGAATTTTTTAAATCATAAGCAGTAAAAATGTTATTATCTACAAGAAATTTTGAATACTGTCTGCCAATTCCCCAAATATCATCAACAGGTACCCTGACTAGCAATCTATCTATATCTTTTTCTTCAAGAAGATTAAAAACACCATTATACTGCTTGTTTTTCTTAGCTATATGATTAGCTATTTTGGCTAAAGTTTTGGTCGTGGCGATTCCAATAGATACAGGAATACCAGTTGTTTGTTGAATTTTTAATCTTAATTCCTGCATATAGGCAGTTAAGTCACGGTTACGAAATGAATAAAGTTGGACAAAAGATTCATCAATAGAGTAAACTTCTATGTCTGGACAATATTCAGCAATAGTAGTCATTACTCTATTAGACATATCGGCATAGAGGGTATAATTTGAAGAAAATACTTTAATACCATGCTTCTTAAAGAGATGGTCATTTTTAAAAGCTGGAGTACCCATGGGAATACCTAAATCTTTAACTTCTTGGGAACGAGCAATTATACAACCATCATTATTTGAAAGAACTGCAATAGGAACATTCTCTAAGTCTGGTCTAAAAGCACGTTCACAAGAAGCATAAAAATTATTACAATCAATTAAAGCAAAAATAGTATTTTTCTTCATTATTAGAGTTTATGAATTACGTAGGTAACCACACCCCAGACAGAAAACTGATCATCAGACGTTACTTCAATAATATCAAACTCAGGGTTTTCAGGTTTAAGATAATAGATACCATTTTCTATAATTAGCCTTTTAACAGTTAGTTCTCCATTCAAAACAGCAATAATAACCTTCTTGTTAACAGCCTCTAAGGCTCTATCAACAATTAAGATATCATCTGGGAAGATGCCAGCTTCTAACATAGAATAGCCATCAACCCTTACAAAATATGTAGCAGAGGGGTGCTTAATTAAGTATTCATTTAAATCTAGACGGTCTTCAATATAGTCTTGAGCTGGTGAGGGAAAACCAGCTGGTATATCTGACCCTAGTAAAGGTCTGACGAGTCTGGTCTTAGGATCACTCTTGAAGATAGATTTAATTGAACCATCACTTTTAAATTTTGACTTTGGCATTTATTTATTACCTTTTTTTAGTCTGCTAGTCTTGTCATAACAAACTAAGATAATAGAAGTTTTAGTTATGGTCTTTCGCATTTGATATTGATACTTTTATAAGTATCTGAATCTAATTTTAACTCAGCTCTAATAGTAACATAAGCATTAGATGTAGGAGCTTTAAAGTTACTGCTAGCAATCCCTTCAACATCAACTCTAGCTACAGGTTGGATAATATAGCCATCTTCAGCATTGCTTGCTATAAATTCAACCTCTATATCCATATCAGAAAAATCAATGTTATCACTTGAGACATAGGCTGTTAGGCTTGTTGAAGAAGTTCCATCGGCATTAAGAGTGTAAGTTCCTGCAACTAAAGAATCAATTCTTGGGAAATCAAAAATAGGGATATTGAGGGTTGTTTTCTCTGAAGGCCATGTTTCTAAAACAAATTCAACATTAGCTATTCCGTATCCATCTCTAGCAAGGAAACGTCCTGAAGCAAATCCTTGGTCATCTGTTAAGAGAGATTGGCTGTTTCCTGTACCAATAAAATTACCCATTTGATTGGTAATAGAAACATCAACTCTTCTTTCTATAAGTTTTGAAAGAGGTCCATCTAATTGAATTTCAATCTCCATTTCATTATGTTCGGGGTGATTAAAGACGTAAGATGGCTGATCATCAGGAATAGAAACATACATTTTAGGGTTTTCGGACCCTCTATCATCACAAGCTGTTAATAGTAACAAGGTCAACATAATAAGTAATAAAAACTTTTTCATTTTTCCTCCTAACCACGTGGGTGGTATAATTTGTGTTCTTCTATCAAGTAATTAATGTTTACATTGGTGTAAATTTGAGTAGTATCTAAACTTGAGTGACCTAACAGAGTTTGCACAATTCTCAAATTTGCTCCAGCCTCCAAAAGATGAGTAGCAAAAGAGTGCCTTATAGTATGAGGGGATATATGACTCTTAATCCCCGCTTCTAAAGCACATTTACGTAATATTTTCCAAAATCCCATACGGGTCAATTTTCCTCCTCTATTGTTTAAAAATAGAGTATCAGTAACTTTATCATTTTTCAATTTAAATCTAGTTACCTTAATGTAATGCAAAAGATATTCCATAGTTGCTTGGGGGATGGGTAAAAGTCTTTGTTTATTTCCTTTGCCGTGGACTAAGAGATTTTTGTCATTAAGGTAAATGTCATGGGTAGAAAGATCTAAGAGCTCAGAAACTCTTATTCCAGTTGAATACATTAATTCTAGCATAGTTTTATTACGAAAGCCTAAAGGGCTTGAGCTTTCAATATTATCTAAAAGACTAAACATTTCTTCAACAGATATTACATCAGGTAAAGCTCTCTTGAAAGAAATTGAAGGTATGTCTTCAATTTTTACAGCAATATTTATATCTTCTTCAAGTAAGTATAAAAAGAAGTTTTTAATTGCAGAAGTTTTCCTAGCAATGGAAGAATTAACTAGACCAATGTCTTGCAATTCTAGGAGATATTTGAGGATATTATCATTTGTAATATCTTTTATATCTTTATCAAAATAGTTGATAAAATCGTTCAAATCAGATTTATAAGAAGCAATAGAGTTATCTGATAGCCCTTTCTCTATTTTGATGTAATAGACATAATTATTCATTAATGCTTTATTTATATTATTCATAAATTCATTATATATTTATTGAAAAAAATAGCAAGAAAAAAAACAATGGAATTATAAGAATTCCATTGTTTTGTCTATCTTAGTCTAGTAATTAATCTATTGTATAATTAGGAGTTTCTTTAGTTATTTTTACATCATGGGGGTGAGATTCTTTCAAACCTGCTCCCGATATCTCCATAAACTCAGCTCTCTTATGTAAATCTTCAATGGTTTCAGCTCCACAATAACCCATACCTGCTCTTAGGCCACCTACTAATTGGTGGAGATAATCTTTCAAAGGTCCTTTGTAAGGAACCATTCCTTCAATTCCTTCAGCTACAAGTTTTTGATTATCTGAAGTAGTTTCTTGGAAATATCTATCTTTAGAACCTTTTTGCATTGCTCCTATTGATCCCATTCCACGGTAAGATTTAAATCTTCTACCATTATAAATTATGTATTCTCCTGGTGATTCATCAGTGCCTGCGAAGAGAGAACCAAGCATAACTGCATTTGCTCCACCAGCAATTGCTTTAACTATGTCACCTGAGAATTTAATACCACCGTCAGCTATAACAGGAATTCCATGTTTTGCTGCTACTTCGGCACATTCCATAACTGCGGTAAGTTGAGGAACTCCAATACCAGCCACTACTCTAGTAGTACATATAGAACCTGGGCCAATACCAACTTTGATAGCACTTGCACCACAATCTATTAGATATTTTGCTGCTTCAGGAGTTGCAATATTACCAGCAATTACATCTGATTTAATTTTAGCCATTACAGTAGTAAGGGCATTTCTGATATTAATATGATGGCCATGAGCTGTGTCAATGACGATGATATCAGCTCCTTTATCAGATAATTCCATAGCTCTTTCTAGGAAATCTCCAGAAACACCAATTGCTGCACCTACGAGAAGTCTATCTTTTTTATCTTTAGCTGCCTTAGGATAGTTTTGATGATTCTTGATATCTCTAATTGTTACCATTCCTTGAAGTTCAAAATTATCATTTACAAGTGGAAGTTTTTCAACACGATGATTATGCATTAAATCTTGAGCTTCTGGGAGTGATATTCCTTCTTTACCTACAATTAGTCTATCTTTTTTAGTCATAATTTCAGAAACTTTTCTGGAAAGATTATTCTCAAACTGTAAGTCTCTATTGGTGACAATACCTACAAGTTTTCCATCTTTAACAACAGGAAAGCCACCAACATTATGATTATTTTTTAATTCAAAAGCTTTTTTAATCTCATCATCAGGAGATAGAGTATAAGGTTTGATTATTATCCCACTTTCATTACGTTTTACCAGTCTAACCTGTTCAGCTTGTTCTTCTATTGATAAATTCTTATGAATGATTCCTATTCCACCTTCACGAGCCATGGCGATTGCCATTTTACTTTCAGTAACTGTATCCATGGCAGCAGAAATAATGGGAATATTAAGATGAACATTTTTAGAAATATATGTCTTTGTAGAAACAGTAGCAGGTAAGACATTCGAACTCTGGGGTATAAGCAAAACATCGTCAAAAGTGTAGCCTTTTTTAGTTATCTTCTTCATAATATTTATCCTTTATGGTTTTCTTTATTAATTATTTGTAAAAAAAATACCGTCGCGAAACGGTATAAGCTTTAGATTTCAATATTATCAATTAGTCGAGTGTTGCCTAAGAAGACAGCAACTAGTAATCTGTTACCCTTCCTTACAAGTGCAAGCTCTTCAAGAGTTTCCGAATCTACAATTTTTAAGTAATCTATTTTAAATCCCTTACTTACTAGCATATCTTCTAATTTAGCTAAGATATCATTGGGACTATATTCTTCTGCACGGACAAGTTCTTTTACCTTTAGCATTGATTTATAAAGATGGGGGGCAATGGTTGCTTCCTTGTCTGATAAATAACGATTCCTAGAACTTAGGGCAAGGCCTTGATCAGAACGGACAATTGGACAGCGAACTATTCTAGTTTCCAGGTTTAGATCTCTTAACATAGTTTCAAGGACTACAATTTGTTGGAAGTCTTTTTCTCCCATGAACATGAGGGTTGGTTTTACTAAGTTGACTAGTTTAAGAACAATGGTAGCTACTCCTGTAAAATGTCCAGGCCTACTTGCTCCGCAGAGAACATTAGTAATTGAATCAACATTCACCCAGGTCTTATAGCTAGGAGGATACATAGCTTCTGCAGTTGGTAGGAAGATATAATCTACTCCCAAGTTTTGGAGGGCTTGATAGTCAGCTTCAAAGGTTTTAGGATAGCGAGAAAAATCTTCATTAGGGCCAAACTGGCTAGGGTTAACAAAGATGGATACTATACTTATATCACAAGCAGCAAGAGATTTCTTAACTAGGTCAAGGTGGCCTTGGTGGAGGGCTCCCATAGTAGGGACAAAACCAATTTTATGGCCATGATGCCAGTTGTGAGACAGATTAGTCATTTCTTTAAGGCTATCAATAACTTGCATTATCTTTCCTCGATAATTTTATTATCATCATCTACAATAACTACTTTTGGCTGATGATTTTTTGCTTCTTCTTCGTTAAGTAAGCCATAGTTAACAATAATCACTTTATCGTTTAGGTCAACCATATGGGCTGCAGCACCATTAACACCTATAATACCTGAACCATATTCTCCAGGTATGATATAGGTTGAGAATCTTTTTCCATTATTTATATTGTATATCCATACTTCTTCATTAAGTTGCATACCAGTAGCTTCAATAAGTTGAGTATCAATAGTGATACTACCTACATAATTAAGGTCTGTTTCGGTTACTGTTGCCCTATGAATTTTAGATATTAGATAAGATCTAAGCATTTATTTACTCCATACATAATTTGCTTGTCATATTTTTCTAGCTAGACTTTTTGTAAATATTTTTCTAATCTTTTTTCTTGATGAGTCTTCCAAGTTTAAGTTTTTGCCAGATAATCTCTGCATACTCAAGTCTGATTAAATAAGAACCAAGACTAAGAACTAAGAGGAATAAAAGGCCATTTACGCTTAGTCTTGTGATAGACAAGAAAAAGCTACTACCTACTATAAAGTAATTAATTAGATGATTTAAGCCATAGATGATTAGAGAAAGTAGTAATATTTTTATTATGTTAGAAAGAAATGAACGAAGTTTAATGTAAGAGAATTTGTGCTTAATTACTAAAGTCATTATTATTAGTTGAATCAAACCAGTTAGAGAAGTAGCCAGGGCAATTCCGATATGTTGTAGATAATAAATTAGAATAATGTTCAATCCAATATTAACAGCAACCATAATAGAGGTTATAATAACAGGAGTCTTGGTATCACCTGAAGCAAAGAAGAGGGGAGTAAGAGTTTGATTAATAGCAAAGAATACTAAGCCGAATGAGTAGAAGATAAAGGATTCATAGGTAAGTTGAGAAGCTACAGCATCGAAGTTACCTCTTTGGAAAAGTAGTTTAATGATATCAAGGCCAGTTCCAATCAAGAAAAATGTTACAGGAACTAATAAGTAAATTAAGGATATGAGGGTAAAACGGATTCTCTCTGACAAGTCTTGCCATTTTTCTTCAACCATAAGGCGGGAGAAAAGGGGTAAAACAGCAGTACCCGTAGATACACCAAAGATACCTAATGGCATCTGCATTAATCTTGCTCCGTAGCGTAAGCAAGTAATGGCACCAAGGGGTAAGAAGCTTGCGAAATAAATATCTGCAAGCAGGTTTATCTGTCTAACTCCGATTCCTATAACCCCAGGAATAAATCTTTTTCCTAAGATTTTCAAGTTATCACTATGGAGGTTAATATAGATTTTGAAGTTATAACCAACTTGTCTTAAAAAAGGAAAGTTAATAATAGTTTGCAGTAAGCCACCTATTAATACTCCATAGCCTGCGTAATAGATTAAAGATTCTGCATCTAAGGCAAAGATAAGGGCGGGAAGTCCTACAGAAAGAATAATTCCTAAATTATATAAGCCAGAGGAAAGGCCTGTCATAAAGAATTTATTATGAGAGTTAAGAATAGCTATCATAGTTGAGGAAAGACCAATAAAGAATAGATAAGGAAAGATTAATCTGGTTAATTTAATTGTAAGAATGGCAGTTTTGTTGGGAAGTCCTGGAGAGATTAAATTAACAATTGCTGGTGCAAAAATAACACCAAGCAGGGTAAGGAGGCTAAGTAATAGGGTAAGGAGAGATAGCATATTTAAGGCGAATTTAACCTGCTCTTCTCTTCCTTTATCTGAAGCTATTTTATTGTAGATTGGTACAAAGGCAGCAGAAAGAGCTCCTTCACCAAAGAGTCTTCTTAAAAGATTAGGTATGTTAATAGCAATTTGGAAGGCATCATTTAGATAGCTAGCACCAAAAAAGAAGCCCATTACTTGGTCTCTAACTAATCCTAAAATTCTACTTAGTGAGACAGCTATTGACATGATTGAAATATTCTTAGCTAGTTTTGCATTACTCATAAGTCCTCTTATTTTAAAATATGTTTGATAACCTTACTATCATCTTTATCTATGATAATTATCTCAACCTGATTAGGAACACAGATTATGGGAAAAGAACTTGTCCATCCTTGCTCTACACACAGTTGATTGGGACAATTATTCTTTAGCATTCTAACTTGTTGATCAGCTATTTGTACTTCTATATTATCGTTAATTTTGATTATTCTATCCTTATTGAGGGGGTATTCTCCCACAAGTTTATTCTGATAGTTTATCCTAACAAAGTGATTTGAATTATTTGATAGATTAGTTATAAAAAGATAGATAGTCAGTATAAGAATTATGCTGATGAGGATTAAATCACTAAGAGTAAAATATTTAGATGATTTCTTGAGCTTTCTTAGAAGATTAGTCATTTTACTTAATTGGAAGTGATTTTTTGATAAATCTTAGCAAACTCACGAAGATTAAGGTCAAGGGCATTTGAGTTTTTACTTAAAGTAAGGTTAGCCTTAGCACCAATTTCTTTAGTAGAATGATAGTTTTCAATCATAAAACGTAAATCACTTTCTAGCTTGTCGTCTTTACTAATGATTATTGCTCCATTTTCACTCAGCTTATCAACACTGTCTTGACAGGAAGAATGGTATTGACCTATAATAGTAGGTTTCGAGTAGAAGGCTGGTTCAAGGGGATTATGTCCACCAAAGTCACAGAATGAACCACCAACAATACTAATATCGCTGATTGCATAGAATTGATTTAGAACTCCCATAGCATCAACCAGTAAGATTGCTTTACCAGGAGTAAAGTTACTGAGAGTAGAATAATCATCACACTCTAAAATCGCTTGAACTTCTTTTACCCTAGTAATATGTCTCAATACTAGGATTAACTTAAGACTTGGGTAGTCTTCTTTTAACTTAAAGAAACTATTTATCATCAAGACTTCTTCTCCTGGGCGGGATGATCCCCAGGTTATAATTAAATCATCTTTACTAAAGCCATATTTTGAGCGAATTTCATCTGAATTATATTTAGGGAGATCAACACAGAATTTAAGATTACCTCCCAGCACCACATTCTTTGCTCCAATTTCTTCGAATCTCTCTTTATCAAGTTGAGATTGGGCCAGAATAAGATCAATTTTTTCAAGTAAGGGTTTGAATATTCTTTTATGCTTTAAGTAACGAGGATAAGAACGATTGGAAATTCTAGCATTAGACAGCATTATGGGAATTGAAAGTCTTGAACATTCATTAATCATAGAAAACCATAATTCAGTTTCTGCAAGAATTAACATTTTAGGTTTGATTTTCTTGATGAATCTTTTTACTAAGAAAGAAGAATCAAAAGGAACTAAACTTGTTATGATCTTAGGGGAAATCTTCTTTGCTTCATTTCTTCCAGTAGGTGTCATTGTGGTTATTAAAATATTTTCCTGTGGGTAATCTTCTAAGATTTTCAGAATAAATGGCTTTAGTCCATTGATTTCACCCACGGAGGCAGCATGAATCCAGATAGAATCACTTAAACTTGGAAGTAAGGCTCTGGTATGCTCTTTTAATCGTTTGTTAAAGAGAGCAATGGGGCAGAGAAAAGCTCCAATAATATTGGAAATAGGACGATAAATTAAGTTATATAGTTTCATCTCTTATAAAATATTAATAAAGATTAAAAATACAAAAAAAGCCGTTATTTAAAACGGCTTAAATTTCTGGCGGGAGTGACGGGACTCGAACTCGCGACCTTCTGCGTGACAGGCAGACGTTCTAACCAACTGAACTACACCCCCAACTTATAATTGGAAAATTTGCGTTAATAAAAAATGGCGGGAGTGACGGGACTCGAACTCGCGACCTTCTGCGTGACAGGCAGACGTTCTAACCAACTGAACTACACCCCCGAATTGGGTATTCTTTATTAACTATATCTTAAAACCTTGGTTCTTTCTAAATTAGAAATGGCGGGAGTGACGGGACTCGAACTCGCGACCTTCTGCGTGACAGGCAGACGTTCTAACCAACTGAACTACACCCCCAAAGGTTTTTGTTTCAAATATCTATCATCAGTAACGATGTTTAACCTTTTTACTAAGGTGTGGGTTTTATGTCAATACTTTTTTTAAAAATATTTTTTATGGCAGATGAGGTAATTTAGCTATAATACTGGAAAATAAGAGGATAAATTAAGAAAAAATACATTGATAATAATAAAAAAAGAACTATGAATACTAATCCTAAATGGGGAAACAAAGCTCATAACTACTTCTTGTTCTCAAAAAAATCCAGTAAAGCTAGGTCTCTAGAACTGATTTTTCTTAAAGAATGAATCTACAAATTTCTTAATACCTAATAAAGCATAGCTCTTTGTGAATAGTGCTATATTCTTATGCAAAAGTGACTGATTTATAATGAAGTCTATGCTGACATTATTTTTGGAAATTAACTGGAGGCTTGTAACATTATCAATAACAACCAATTATGGCATTTTCAATGAGATTTACCTGTTTTTTTACTCTATACAAGTAGAAGGATGCTTAAACCCGAATAATGCAGTAGACCTTTGCGAATAGCAGAATCTTTTTTTTGCAAAAGAATCTGCACTCTTCCCTAAAATCCTACTGTACCTTTGGATAAAAATATAGTGAAGGCTTATAAAATACTTATAGATAGTTAGATAAGTTAAACTTATTAGAAATATTAGCTTAATTACGTATATAGTGATGAAAGATATAAAATTTTCCCTTCAGCGATTGAGATATGGGGATTTATTCTCTTGTCTCTTTCGTTGAGGAGAATGCTACTTAAGCAAAATATATTGGAGTTAGTTTTTTCTTGTTTCCACTTCCCTCAATTAAACCTAATAATGTAGTAGAGCTTTATTGAAGAATGAAGTTACTTAACTTAATAGATTAGATAAAATGATAAAGCATAAAAAAAAAGTTGACAGATATTAAGCAGATATTCAAGTGAAAAAAGAAAAAAAAGGGAGTTTTCGAATGAAAAATTATCTGACTATAATTTTAATTTTATTAATTTTTATGCCAGTGCTTAGTCTAACGGTAGCAGAAGTGCCTATGAATGGTGATGGGTCTTTAGAGAATCCTTATGAGATTGCTAATCTAGAAAATTTGAGGTGGTTATCTGAAAATGATACAGTTTGGGGAGATTCTTTAAATATAAAGTATTTTGAACAGGTTGCTGATATTGATGCAAGTGATACTTATACTTGGAATGATGGAGCAGGATTTCAGCCTATAGGTTATACTAAGTCTATAGCAGGATCTTCTGAGCTAGAAAGAAAATACTTTTATGGAGCCTATAATGGAAACAATCATAAAATTCTGAACCTATATATAAATACAAGTCAAACTAATTATGAAAATACTGGTATCTTTGGATTAATTGAAAACGCAAGTATAAGTAATTTAATAATTGATGATGCTACAATAGTTGGAAACTCTGTTGTAGGAAGTCTTGTGGGTTCAGGAGGTAATTCAATAATAGAAAAGTGTTCAATATCATCTCTTATAAGCGGAGATGAGCTTTTGGGTGGTCTTGCTGGTATTTTGGCTAATAGTCAAATCTCTCAAGTTTCAGCTTATTCTATTCTTAATGCACAAGTAAGTGGAGGAGGTTTAGTTGGACTACTAAATAATTCTGACCTAGATAATAGTCATTTTACAGGTCAAATTAATATAGAAGAGAATTCAGTTAATCCTCTATTTGGTGGCTTAGTACTTACCCTTTTAAATTCAAATATCACCAATTCTTATGCAAACTTATCTTCTAATAGTACTTTTGGAGGTGGATTAGTTGGTATGGGAATGAATTCTAGTCTTGATGCTTGTCTTTTTAATAGTGATTTATATTCATCAACTTCGCTCATAGTAACCAATATAAATACTTCAATTAACTCTTCAAGTGGACTTTCAGCTTCTTCGCTTACTAACTCACAAACTTATGCTGAACTTGCTTGGGATTTTGAGAATATTTGGTCTATAAGTGCTGAAGTTAATGACAACTTCCCTTATTTGCAATGGACTCTGAATTCTACTTCTTTAGAGGATAATGGTGTTACACCGATTACTACTAATAAATTAAATATTTATCCTAATCCCTTTAATCCTACTACAACAATTGAATTTATATTAGACAAGGAAGAAGATGTTGTTTTAGAAATTTATAATATCAGGGGGCAGAAGGTTAGAACTTTAAACAATGGTTTGCTAGAAGCTAAGAAACATAAAATTGTTTGGAATGGGGTTAATGATCAAGGCAAAAAAGTTGCTTCTGCTTTGTATTTTGCTAGATTAAGAAAAGCTTCCCAGGAAATTACCTCAAAACTTATACTTATGAAATAGTTACTGCATTCTATAAATTGCTCTATTCTCAAAGATCTATTGCATTATTGAGTTTAAAGGGGCGTATAAGTTTACGCCCCTATATTTTAATCTAGAGTATGCACTAGGGCTTTTGACTTAAGAATATTCTACTATTCTCAAAGAGTTGCTCCATTATTTTGATTTAAACACATTCAACAGTCAGATGTTTTATCTTCTTGTTTTTTAAAATTTCTTTTTTGATTTCATTGCATTTTTCTAAATCTTGAGTTTTTACCGAACACATTACAGCTTTATCACCGTTAAGAATATCCCATATATGAATATCAGTAATTTCCAGATTATAAGTCTTTACTATATTAATGATATTTTCTTTAAGTGTTGGATCATCATCATAATCTACTAGAATTTTACCAGTTGTTTTTAAAAGTCCAATACCCCACTTAATTACAATAATTGCTCCCAGTATACCAACTGCTGGATCCAACCAAATCCAACCCATATATTTAGCTCCTATCAGAGCTATTATTGCTCCAACGGAGGTTAAAGCGTCTGCTATCACATGCAGGTAAGCAGCTTTGAGATTGTGGTCTTCTTTGTGTTCATGATGGTCATGACAATCATTATCTTCATGAGAATGGTTATGATTATGTTTGTGATCATGTCCATGACTGTGTCCATGGTCATCCTTTAATAATAAAGCACTTACAAAGTTAATTACTAGACCAATTACAGCTACTAAGAGAGATTGATTAAAACCAATATCTACCGGGTCGATAATTCTATGGAAAGATTCCCAGATCATAACTAGGGCTGCTATAAGCAAGACAATTGCCGAAGTGTATCCCCCTAAAACACCAATTTTTCCAGTTCCAAAAGTAAATTTTGTATTCTCTGCATTCTTTTTAGTGATAATATAGGCGAAGAGAGTTATTAAGAGGGCAAGGGCATGGGTTCCCATATGGATTCCATCTGACAAGAGGGCCATTGACCCATAGATTAGTCCTGCAGCAATCTCTGCTACCATCATCACAGCAGTAATTAAGATTACTATAGTTGTTTTTGTTTGATTTTTCTGATTAGAAATATCTTTGTGTAATACATCACATTTCATTTTTTATATTCTCCTTAATATTTTATCTAATAATTGGGTTAAATCTTGTTTTTCTTGGTCACTTAGTTCCTGAGTTAGCTCTTCAGCAAGCACATCATGGTGATGGGAATGTTCTTGGTATAATTCTTTCCCCTTGTCTGTAAGCTCTATATTGAAAGATCTTTTATCATTGTGATTAACTAGTCTTCTTACTAAATTAAGTTTAGTTAATCTATCTATCATAACAGTGAGGGTGCCTGTGACAATACCGAGTTTTTCAGAAATTTCCTTCATCTTGATAGATTTATTTGATCCAATTACTTCTAGTGTATGCATCTGTTGTAAGGTAAGTCCACACTCTTTAACAGTTTCATGCTCCCAAGAAGAGAGCTTATCATATAATTCTATAAGTTTTTTACTTAACATAAGCTATCCTTTTATATTGTTTGACAGTCAAACTAATTAAAATTGTTTGAATGTCAAACTATTTCTTAGTGAATTTTCTCTAACCTACTAGATATGGTTATATAATCCCAAATAAATAAGTAGATTTTTGAGGAAATAATCGATTATTTTGCTCAAGAATAAGACTATCTGGGATTATGGTTTGTATTTGTATTTGGTTTGTATTTTACCTTTACGGTTATTGGGCCTTTATTGCTGGTGAATTAGGCATGGATTAGGGCAAAGTCTAATAGACAACAAATTAAGAAGTAGCAGAGATATGGTATAAAGTAGAGTAGGAGAATTGAGAGGCAAGTAAGAAGTAAGAAAGGCAGGATCAAGTCCTGCCTTGCTTAAGAAATATAGCTTATTATTTATTTTGCAGCGTCAAAGCCTGCTTTAAGAGCTTTAATATTAGCATCAACAATAGCTTGACCTTTGCGACCAAAGATAGTTTTAATAGAATCTTCGATTTGTTCTAAAGTAAAGCCCAGAGTTTTAACTGCTGCTCCGAGAATAACAATATTCATTGATCTAGCTGAACCCAAATCTTTAGCAATTTTATCAGCATCAATAAGAACATGGTTTTTAACAGATTTAATCTTGTTATAAATTTCTTCTTTTTCTGGGTAATCAGGGATGTTAACGAAAGGGGTTGAATTAGCAATTAACCAACCATTTTCATTTAGGTAAGGAAGGTAACGAAGAGCTTCCATAGGTTCCACAGAAAGAATTAAGTCAGCTCCTCCCATAGGGATAAGATCAGAGAATATTTCTTGGTCTGATATTCTCAAGTGAGATTGAACATCACCACCACGTTGACTCATTCCATGGACTTCAGCTTGTTTTAAGAACATATCAGAGGAAACAGCAGCTTGTCCAATAACAGTAGCAATGGTAAGAATACCTTGTCCACCAACACCGGCTAATATAATATCTTTTTTCATTATAACCTCCTATTTCCTTACTTTTTTCTTAAGAGTTTGGATACATTCTCTACGTGGTATAATCACTGAAACGCCATTGTAAGCAATTTCTTCTTTAAATACTTGTACATTTTCATCATGTTTGTTTTTAAGAGGTGTGATAACACGGATATGTTCTTCTTCAACACCTAAGCCTTTACATACAGCTTCAATTCTACCAAAACCAGTATAATCTTGTCCACCAGTCATACCAGTTGTAGAGTTATCAAGAATAACGATAACAACATTATTTTTATCGAAGATACAATCCATAAGGCCAGTAAGACCAGAGTGGAAGAATGTAGAGTCTCCAATTACAGCAATAGCAGGATGAATACCAGCATCAGAAGCACCTTTAGCCATTGTAATAGAAGCGCCCATATCTAAACAGGTATTGATAGCATTATAAGGAGGCAAGAAACCTAGGGTGTAACATCCGATATCAGAGAATACTCTACCATTAGGAGTCTCTTTTAAAGAATCATTAATAGCATTATAAGAATCAATATGAGGACAACCAACACAGAGAGCAGGTGGTCTGTTAGAGATAAAAGCAGGTTTTTCTTCACCGAAAGTATTTGGTAAGCCAAGAGCTTTTGCTACATGGTTAGGATTAAGTTCGCCAACTCTTGGAAGGCTACCATCTAATCTACCTTTGATTTTAGTATTGCCAGAAACAAAACCTTTTAATTGTTGTTCAACAACTGGCATGCCTTCTTCGATTACAAGAACTTGATCACATTCATTCATGATCTTTTCAACTTGCTTTCTAGGAAGAGGGTATTGACTAACCTTGAGGATTGGATGTTTGAAATCAACTTTTCTTACATTTTCCATTAAGTAGTTGTAGCCAAGTCCACAAGCAATAATACCTAAAGTCTTATCAGAACCATCTATATATTTATTAAATGGTGATTCTTCGGAAGCTTGTTCTAATTGAGCTTGCAAAGGAACTAATTTATCATATTTCATTCTTGAGAATGCTGGTAAGAGCATAAATTGGTTTGGATCTTCAGGGAAAGTAAGATCATTTTCAGCAATCATGTCTTTAGTAACAACACCAGAACGAGAGTGGGAGAGACGTGTCTCAAGTCTTACCATTACAGGAAGTTTAAATTTTTCGGAAAGCTCAAAGCCATAGAAAGCAGCTTCATAACATTCTTGTTGGTTAGAAGGTTCTATACAAGGAATCAAAGCAAAGTTAGCATAGATTCTAGAATCTTGTTCATTTTGAGATGAGTGCATTGAAGGATCATCAGCAACAGCAACTAAAAGTCCGCCATTTGCACCTGTCATTGCAGAGTTCATAAATGGATCTGCAGCAACATTTAAACCAACATGTTTCATTGTAGCCATAGTTCTTTTGCCAGCATAGGACATACCAACAGCTTCTTCCATAGCAGTTTTTTCATTAGAAGCCCATGTTCTGTGAATATCTTTTTCAATTGCGACCTTGTTTTTCTGAACATACTCAATTATTTCAGTTGATGGTGTACCCGGATAACCGAAGAAACCTGAGATACCAGCGTCAATAGCACCTTGTGCTAACGCTTCATCACCGAGTAAAAGTATTTTTTTCATATTTACTCCTATTATTCATATTTGTTTTATTACTACCAAAATATCAGACTCGCTTATCTAAGGCAAGGATTTTTTAGTTTTTTTTCAGATTTTCATAAAAATGGAGTCAAAATTGTATGTTAGAAATGCGAAAAAGTATTTTTCAATTGACAAGAATGCCTTGCTTAAAATAAATTACAAAAAAAATATATAATTAAAGGAGAAAAAATGGATAAGATGCCATATGCTGAACCCTATAAAATTAAAATGGTGGAAGCAATAAAATCTACAACTAAAGAAGAAAGAATTGAAGCAATCAAAAAAGCAGGATATAATCTTTTTAATCTCCGTTCAGAGGATGTATTTGTTGATTTGATTACAGATTCAGGAACTGGTGCAATGAGTGATCAACAGTGGTCAGCTCTCATGTTAGGAGATGAAGCTTATGCAGGTTCAAGATCTTTCTTCAAAATGAAAGACACTATAAAAAGAATTCTTGGTTTTGATTATGTTTTACCTACTCACCAAGGAAGAGCTGCTGAAAATGTGCTTTTTTCTGCCTTAGTAAAAGAAGGTGATATAGTTCCGGGTAACAGTCACTTTGATACTACCAAAGGTCATATTGAATTCAGAAAAGCTACTTGTATAGACTGTACTATTGACCAAGCATTTGATCCGACACTAATTCACCCATTTAAAGGAAATGCCAACATAGAAAAACTTGAAGATACAATTAAGAAGTTTAGAAATAATATCCCATTTGTAATCATGACAGTTACATGTAACAATGGGGGAGGACAACCTGTATCTTTAGAAAACTTAAGAGCTGTAAGAGCTTTATGTGATAAATATGAATTACCACTTTTCTTTGATTCAGCTCGTTTCGCTGAGAATGCTTACTTTATTAAAAAGCGTGAAGAAGGCTATGCTGATAAAACCATAAAAGAAATTGTAGCAGAAATGTTTACTTTAGCTGATGGTATGACTATGTCTTCTAAGAAAGATGCTATAGTTAATATTGGTGGTTTTATTGCTATGCGTAGCGAAGATCTTTATAAAAAATGTTCAGTATTTAATATCATGTTCGAAGGTTACCTTTCTTATGGTGGTATGGCTGGTAGAGATATGGCTGCTTTAGCCCAAGGCCTAGAAGAAAATACTGAATATGCTTATTTAGATGCTAGAATTTCTCAAGTTGAATATCTTGGTCGCAGACTTAAAGAAGAAGGTATTCCTGTAATGGAACCTTTTGGTGGTCATGCTATTTATGTTGATGCTCTTAGATTCTTACCTAATATCCCTCAAGTACACTTCCCTGCTCAAGTTTTAGGTATTGAATTATATATCGAAGCAGGAGTGAGAGGTGTGGAAATTGGAACTGTCTTAGCAGATAGAGATCCTGTTACTAGAGAAGAAAGACCACCTAAAACAGAACTCCTTCGTTTAGCAATTCCTAGAAGAGTTTATACTAATAATCATATGGAAGTGATTGTTTGGGGACTTAAGAAAGTCTGGGAAAGAAGAAATGAACTTAAAGGTTTAGAACTAGACTATGAAGCTCCTATTATGAGACACTTCACAGCTACTTTTAAAAGAAAATAGATATTTTACTACCCCTCCTCTTTTGATTATGGAGGGGTTTTCTTGTCTATTTGAAAAAATAAGATAAGAGAAAAATAATCATTCTGAATTAACTCTTTTTACTGATATTTAAAAGTTTAAGGCTAAAGAGTAATCCGCTCCTGCTTCCTCAAAAAAGAATTTTTATTTTATTAGGGGCGAGAAAAGATGATACTAATCTAAATTAATAAGGAAGGTTGCTATATGATTAACTGTTATAATGTATTGAAAGAATTAGATTTTGAACATCTTGCTGCTTCCCCAGAAGAAGCTAAAGCTAGAGAAATTATTAAAAAATATCTTGATGAATCTAACATAAACTACCAAGAAGAAGCTTTTACTATGCATGGTTTTGAAACTGGTAATAGCCAAATACTTGCTGGTGATTTGCAGATAGAAGCTCTACCATTTGGTTTGATTGAATCACAAGAAATCCAAGGCCAATTGGTAATCTTAGATAATATAAAAGTCGCAGAATATAATTATGGTGCCTTTAAAGATAAGATTATTATGAGCTACGGAGTGAGTAGAAATGCCTTTGACCTCATGCTAAAACAGGGAGTGAAAGCATTTATCTCAGTTTCAGGTCCAAGAAAAGAAGCTTCTAATCTTTCACATAGACAAGAAAATGTTACAAGTGGCTTGTTGCCATCTGTCAGTATCAGATATGAAGATGCTATAAAACTAATTCCCCATAATGGTTCAGATATTCATATAAAAATTGACCAGAAAAGATTTGAAAGAAAAGCATATAATATAGTTGCTAGTATTGGCCAAGCTAATATAGACCAAAATATTACTTACTTAACTGCTCATTATGATACTGTTGCTCGTTCTCATGGATCTTCTGACAATGGGGCTGGAACAGTAGTTATTCTTAAAGTTGCCCAATATTTCGCAGAAAAGAATCCTGATAGACAACTTAAAGTTATCTTTTGCTCAGGAGAAGAGATGGGTTTGTTGGGTTCAACAGCCTATGTTGAAAAGCATATTGATGAAATAAAAGAAAATGGTTCCTTTGTGGTAAATGTTGATGTAGCAGGTGATTATTTCGGTTCTGATAGAATGATGGTTATCGGAACTAACGAACTTAAAGGATATATGTCAGGTATTTCTAAAGAAGCTGGTTATTGCTTTGATGATATTCTAAATATTTATAGCTCTGATGCTATGCCTTTTTCTGTTTATGAAATTCCTTCTGTTAATCTAGCTAGATTTGGTGGTTCAGCATCTAGTAAGATACATACCATAAATGACGATATGACAGATATCTATGATAAAAACTTAGACTTTTACTTTAATGCAACTGTAAATATCTTAGAACGTGTCTTAACTTCTAAGATTTGGAACATTCCTAAAGAAATTGATCCATCTCTCAGGTCAAAGATTGAAAAATATATGTGGGGCTCACGTAGAAAAGAACCAAAATTAGAATGGAAACCTAACTATAAAAAATAAATTAAATTATTGTTAATCAATAAGATATAGTAAAGTTAGACGTAAACTAACAAAAAAGTTATAACTTATTATTGACAAATTAGCAGTCTCTAAAGATTACTGCAAGAAAAATATTTCGAGGTAATAATGGAAAATAAAAAGAAAGAAGAAGAGATTAAAGAAAGTCAATATCAAGATAATCTCTCAAGAATAAAACATCGTATTGTTGTAATAAGTGGAAAAGGTGGTGTTGGAAAATCAACTACAGCTGTAAATCTTGCCTATGGCTTAGCTTTTTCAGGTAAGAAAGTAGGTGTTATTGATGTTGATATTCACGGACCATCAATAGCCAAAATGATGGGTATTGAAGGTAAACTTCTGCAAGCTGATGAAAAAAGTGGAAGACCAACTCCTGTAAAAGTTCATGATAACATGTTTGTTTTAACTATAGCAACCTTAATGCCAAATCAAGATGATCCTTTAATTTGGAGAGGTCCTCTTAAAATGGGACTAATCAAACAATTCTTACAAGATATTGAATGGCCAGAAATAGACTACTTAGTAGTAGATTGCCCTCCTGGAACAGGTGATGAACCACTATCAATCATACAACTTTTAGGTAATGTAGATGGATCAGTAATTGTTTCAACACCTCAAGATGTTGCTTTCTTAGATGCTAGAAAAACAATTAAATTCTCTGAAAAACTTAATGTCCCTATCTTGGGATTAGTCGAAAATATGGCTTCCTTTGTTTGCCCTCACTGCGGTGAACCAATTACTCTTTTCCAAGGCCAAGGAGCTAAAAAAGCAGCTGAAGACTTTGGGGTAGAAATACTTGGTAATATCCCTGTTGATGTTAATATTCCTAAGACAACTGATGGTGGAAGACCTTATATCTATGATTATGGTAAGACTGCTGGTGCTAAAGAATTTACTAAAGTAGTGCATAGAATCATTGAGAAAGTAGAAAAAGTAAAAGTAAATTAATCAATATTGATTAAACCCAAATAAGGCCTTAGACCTTTACGAATAGCAGAATCTTCTTTTGCAAAAGAAGATAGCAATCTTCATCAAAGTTCTATTGTACCATTCGGGTAAAAAAATACATAACAGTCTTCTATTCTCTTTAACAAGAATAATAATGAATAAAGATTGTTGAAAAAAATAGCTTAACCCAGGGTGTTTACTAAATAACTAACCCTGGGTTAAATTTTATGAGGATAGGAAATGATTTATGATATAATCGTAATTGGGGCTGGTCCAGCTGGTATGTTATGCTCTGGTTATCTTGGTCAGGCTGGTAAAGAAGTTTTACTTATTGAAAAAAAAGATAATCCAGGAAGGAAATTAAGAATTACAGGCAAAGGTCGCTGTAATATTACTAATAAAAGCCCTTTAAAAGAACATTTAGCTAATATTCAACCAAAAGCAAAGTTCTTAAGACCTGCCTATAATAACTTTTTTGTGGAAGAAACTGTTAAATTCTTTGAAAGTAATGGCTTAGCTGTCAAAGAAGAAAGAGGTTCCCGTATCTTTCCTTGCTCAGATAATGCCCAAGATGTGGTAGATGTATTGCATAAATTTTGCTTAACAAACAATGTCAGCCTTAAATTAAATACTAGTATAATTTCTCTTGAAAAATCAGCTGAATATTTTATTTTACATGACTCGCAAGCTAATATGTATAAGTGTCATAAACTTGTAATTGCAACAGGTGGTTGCTCATACCCTGTTACAGGCTCAAGTGGTGATGGTCAGAAATATGCTAAGTCTCTTGGTCATACAATTAATGACCTTAAACCTGGATTAGTTCCCTTTAATACCAAAGGAGATTTAGCTCAAAGAATGCAAGGGGTTTCTCTAAAAAACATTAATGCTTCTATTTGGTCTAATAATAAAAAACTCTTTGAGGAGTTTGGAGAGATGATGTTTACCCATTTTGGAGTTACTGGACCTGTGATTCTAACTTTGAGTAATAAGGTTTCTGATTTATCAATCAAAGATCTTGAGTTGAAAATCGATTTAAAGCCTGCTCTTGATCATAATAAGTTAGATGAACGACTTCTCAGAGATTTTAATGAACATGGGAAAAAGAAATTCGAGTCTGTTCTTAAACTCTTACTTCCTAAAAAAATGATTGAAGTCTGCTCTCATGAACTACAAATCCCTCTCGATACAATAGTCAATCAAATTACTTCTAACCAGCGAAAAGCCCTTAGATTATGGCTCAAAGAGCTTAGTCTGCCCTTGCACTCAACCAGGTCATTCAAAGAAGCTATTATTACTATTGGAGGAGTCTCTACTCAAGAAATAAATAAGAATACCTTTGAATCTAAAATTGTTCCAAACCTATATTTCTGTGGGGAAGTGATAGATTTACATGCAAATACAGGAGGCTTTAACCTTCAGATAGCATTCTCATCTGCTTTTAGTGTCGCCCAAGCTATTCTAAAGACTAATTAGTAAATCTGTAGATTAAAGCTAATTAATTTTCTTACTCAATAATTTCTTGACATGATATATTAGTTAAAAAAGCTTATCTTGAAATAATAGGAGAAAAAATGTCAATATTAGAAGAAAGATATAAAGACGTTAATTATTGTCTTAGATGTGGACATAAATTAGAGATTGTAAGTGATAGAGAAAACAAGATAAGGCCTACTTGTTCTAAGTGTGGTTGGGTCTTTTACAAAAACCCTATCCCAGTTGTCTGTTGCTTAATAATAAACGAGAAAGATGAAGTAGTACTGATTAAACGTAAATTTGATCCAGCAGCTGGAAAATGGGCTTTCCCTAGTGGCTATATGGAGATAGATCAAAGTCCTGAATCAGCTGCCATTGCAGAAATGAAAGAAGAAACAGGATTAGATGGTCAAGTTATTCGTTTAATAGGTTACAAGATGAGTCCAAACCCATTTTATGAGAAAGTTGTAGCTTTTGGTTTTCTTATGAAAGTGGTAGGAGGTGAGCTGAAGGCAGGTGACGATGCTATTGAAGCTCGCTTGGTCCCTCTTAACCAGATAAAAGAACTACCTTTCATATCCCAAAACTATTTTCTAAATTTAGAACTTGAAAAAAGAAAAGAAAAAAGACTAAAAGTTATTAAATAAAATATATAAAATGAGGAATTAATGGAAATAAATAAAATATACGAACCAAATAAAATAGAAAAAAAATGGTACCAGGAATGGACTGATAAGGGGTATTTTACTCCCGAAATTGATGAAAGTAAGAAGCCTTTCACTGTGCTGATTCCACCTCCAAATGTTACTGGTATCTTACATATGGGACACGTTCTTAACAATACTATACAAGATGTTCTTATCAGATATAAAAGAATGACAGGTATCCCGACTCTTTGGCTCCCAGGAACTGACCATGCTGGTATAGCTACTCAAAATGTTGTAGAAAAAAATCTCCACAAAGAGGGAACTAATCGTCATGAAATTGGTCGCCAAGCCCTAGTTGAAAGAATTTGGGAATTTAAACATGAAAAAGGTGGAAGGATTATTGAACAACTTAAAAAATTAGGTTGCTCTTGTGATTGGTCTAAAGAAAGATTCACTATGGATGAAGGTCTTTCTGATGCGGTTAAAGAAGTTTTTATCCACCTTTATAATAAGGGTTTAATTTATCGTGGAAAAAGAATCATCAATTGGTGCCCTCGCTGTGTAACTGCTTTAGCAAATGATGAAGTTGAACATAATGATGAAGCAGGTAAATTATGGCATATTAAATATCCTTACGCTGATGCTTCTGGTTATATTGAAATTGCAACTACCCGCCCTGAAACTATGCTAGGTGATGTTGCGGTTGCAGTAAACCCTAAGGATGAAAGATATAAGGATTTAATAGGCAAAGAACTTAGCCTTCCATATACCGGTAGAACAATTCCTCTAATTGCAGATGATTATGTAGATAAAGACTTTGGTTCTGGTTGTGTTAAGATTACTCCTGCTCATGATCCAAATGATTTTGAAGTAGGACAAAGACATAATTTAGCTCAGATATTAGTAATTGATGAACATGGCATAATGAATGAAAATGCAGGTACAGAATTTGCTGGCTTAGATCGCTATGAATGTAGAAATAAGCTAATTAAAATGCTGGAAAATGATGGATTATTAATTAAAACTCAAGACCATAATCATGCAGTTGGTCATTGCTATAGATGTGATACAGTAATTGAACCTTATCTTTCAGATCAATGGTTTGTTTCTATGGAAAAACTTGCTCAACCAGCAATTGAAGTTGTGCGTAATGGACAAGTTAAGTTCCAACCTGAACGCTGGACTAAAGTGTATATGCACTGGATGGAAAATGTAAGAGACTGGTGTATCTCCCGTCAGATTTGGTGGGGTCATCGTATCCCTGCTTTCTATTGTGATGATTGTGGAGAGATTATGGTTACCAAAGAAGCTGTAAGTGAATGTAGCAAATGTCATAGTAAAAATATCAGACAAGAAGAAGATGTTTTAGATACTTGGTTCTCTTCTTGGTTATGGCCTTTCTCTACTCTTGGTTGGCCTGAAAAAACTAAGGAATTAGATTATTTCTTACCTACAGATGTTTTAGTAACAGGTCATGAAATTATCTATCTCTGGGTAGCTAGAATGATAATGGCTACTCTGGAATTTGAACAAAAGATACCTTTCCATACTGTCTTCTTACACGGCATTGTACGTGATGAAATTGGTAGAAAGATGTCCAAATCATTAGGTAACTCACCAGACCCAATTAATATAATTGATGAAGTTGGGGCTGATGCACTAAGATTTTCTATGATCTTTAATACTCCTAAAGGACAAGATTCTTATTATTCTGATTCACTTTTAGAAACAGGTAGAAATTTTGCTAATAAAATCTGGAATGCATTTAGATACATTATGATGAATGTTGAGAAGATTGAAGGTCTTCCCAAAGCTCAAGACCTAAAACTGGAGTTAGCTGATAAATGGATTTATTCAAGACTTAATCAAGTAATCAAAGAAGTTACAGAGAATTATGAGAATCTTAGACAGAATGATTCTGCTCAAACCCTCATGCAATTTATCTGGAATGACTTCTGTTCTTGGTATATCGAGTTATCAAAAGATAGAATCTATGATGAAAATGACAAAGATGGCCAGTTAACTGCAAAATATGTTCTTCTTGATGTACTTCAGCAATCTATGCGACTTCTTCACCCATTAATGCCCTTTATTACTGAAGAAGTGTGGAACACTGTTAAAGTATATTTCCCTATGGACGAATCAGCTCTTATTGTTGCTAAATTCCCTCAAACAAATGAAAGCCTAGTGGACTTCTCAATAAATGATAACATGAGCTTTGTTCAAGAGACTATTACTGCCATAAGAAACCTAAGAAAGCAAGTAAATCTTTCACCGGCATTAGAGATTGAAATAACTATTAATGTTGCTGAAAAACAACAAGAAGATCTCTTTAATGAATATCAGAACTATTTTGCTAAACTTGCTAAAGTTAATAAGATGAATATTAATATAAATGGCGAAAAAGTAAAAGGTGCAATTGCTGGAGTTGTTAGAAATATAGAAATATATCTACCTTTATCTGGTCTTGTGGATCTAGAAAAAGAACAGGCTAAACTTGAAAAACAAATCACTAAATTAGAAAAAGAACTTTCAGGTATTGAAAGAAAACTTGCTAATGAAAAATTTATTCAGAACGCTAAGCCTGAAGTTGTAGAAAAAGAAAAAGAAAAATATAATGAAGTTAAAAGTAAATTAGATACAGTTAAAGAACTCTATGAATCTTTAAAATAATAATTTAATTGATAATAAAAATAGGGCAGAGGAGACTCTGCCCTTAAAACAATGCAGTAGAAGTTGTTACATATTATTTATGGTTCTACAATTATTTTTATGTGTTTATCTTTATTTTTGATAAGCTCTTCAAATCCTTCTTCTACAGCATCTTCAAGCTTAATTCTTTTAGTTATATATTGCTTAGCATTAATCTTACCCGAATTGATAAGGTTGATGGATGTAGCGAAGTCACGATTATAACCAATTGTTCCAATTAACTCTTTTTCTCCAATTACCAAGTCATTCCAATCTATAATCCCTTTTCCAGAAGCGGAGAATATACCAGCGATTACAGCTCTTCCTCCTTTTCTAATTGAATCTAAAGATGATTTAAGAGTAGCTTCCAAGCCAACACATTCAATAGCAACATCAGCTAATCTCCCATTATTGACTTCTTTAATCCTGCTTACTAAGTCTGTTGTAGAAGGATCTATTACATAATCAGCTCCCATCTTTTTAGCAAAATCTTTACGTGCTGCTGCAAGTTCAACTACCATTACATTAGCTGCACCAGCAGCCTTAGCTGCTTGAAGAGTTGCTAAACCTATCGTTCCAGCACCAATAATTACAACAGATTCTCCCATCATTAATCTTGCTTTTTTTAGAGCATGTACACCTACTGAAATAGGCTCTACTAAAGCTCCTTCTTCAAAATCAACATTCTCGGCTAATTTATATAATTGATATGCAGGAACAACTGAATATTCAGCAAATCCTCCATTGTCAGCTGCTAGTCCATTAAAACCTAAGCTTTCGCAGAGATGATAATCACCTCTTCTACATGAATCACATGTTCCACAGGAAAAGCAAGCATCTGGGGAAACTCTGTCGCCAACTTTCCAGTCTTTTACATTTTCTCCAACTTCAACTATAGTGCCTGCAAACTCATGTCCCATAGTGATTGGAGCTTGATCTCCAGTAATAGGATGAGGACTGGTGGTAGGTATAAAGATAGGACCAGCTTCATATTCATGCAAATCACTTCCACAAATTCCACACCATTCTACTTTAATTTTAACTTCATCTTTTCCAGGTTTAGGTTCAGGTATATTTTCAATTCTAAGATCTTTCTTTCCATACCATCTTAAAGCTTTCATCAATTTTCTCCTTTTTGTTTTAATATTTATATCAATATTTTTATCATATAATAATTCATTTGACTTATTTGCCAAATATTAATTCAAATTATTCATATGGGAATATGCAAAAGAGGTAACATTCTAAAAAATAAGTAATAATGTTAATATAATGCTTAAGACATAAATGTGTTTTGGAGGTAAAATGCATTAAATAGGATAAAATTACGGTAAAAAAAATAATTTTAAAAGATAAAAAAATATCTAAAAAACACTAGATTTGAAAATAATCTAGAAAAGATTCCTTAGTTATGCTAGCTAATTTCAGAAACAATTAAATTTGACATAGATGATGCAGTAGAGCTTTAGCCAAGACTCAAAGTATCGCAACCCTGGGGTAATGATTGCTAACACAAAATAATACCCTGTAAAGGTTTAATAAAAATTAGGGAATTATGGCATCCTTGCCATAAGAAAAATGTGAAAACCAGGATGCTTCCACTCTATATAAAATCAGCAAGATACTTATGATAATAACGTGTTAGAATTATAATGAACCTTTACAGGGTTAGGTCGTAATTTTGAATATTGTACTTGGGATGACGATCCTTATAGCATCTTACCCCAGGCTAAATTATTAATCCCTTTCAGGCATACTTTGGATAATCAAACTAATGATAAAATTTTATATTTAACTAATTTTCTTCCACCAGACTTGAACTTGAGCCTAACTTACTCGCAAGCAAATGATTTTTCAGATTATATATTTAACTATTTCTGGATTATACCTATCTATAAATTTATTTTCTTGGTCTTCAGCAGGATAACCTACTGGTATGACTGAAAAGGCTTTTAGCTTATCAGGAAGTTGAAGAAGATTGCTTAAGTAAGTCATTCTTTCTTCTAAGGGTGCTACACCTAGCCATACCCCTCCTAATCCTTGATTAACTATCTCTAACAATATAGTTTGACTACATGAAGCAAGATCTTGCTGCCAAAAATCAGGGAAAATACATTTTTCAACATTTGCAAGCAGGACAAGAGCAAAAGCTGAATTTGCTACCATGCTAGAATAGGGACTCATTTGAGAGATCTTGGATAAGGTCTCTCTATTAGTAACTATGATAAATTCCCAAACTTGTTGATTACCAGCAGAGGGAGCTTGCATTCCTGCTCTGATAATTTTCTCAATTTTACTCATTTCTACAGCTTTATCTAGGTACTTTCTGATAGATCTTCTATTGTTGATTACATCCATTGTATTCTCCTTACTTTTTATAGTTCATAATATTAAGCCAGATAGTGTAGTAGAACTTTGATAATACTTGGCTAAAGCTACGTATCACAGGTGAAGAGTGCTTGATTCTTTTTAGCAAAGTGAGTTACAGAATTTGAAGGCATATAATATATATTCCTGAAAAAATCTGTAGCTTACTTTTGCAAAAGAAGATTCTGCTATTCGCAAAGGCCTACTGCATTATTGGGAATTAACTCGCTTTCTTAATTAATGAGTTCATTTCTAAGTGTTACCTGTTTTTGAAATTTATCAATTTTCTCTCATATAATTTTTTTATATATGTTAACTTCACCTTCTTTTTTTGATAAGTTGTTTAATAAAGGTACAAGCTTTTTGAAATGCTCTGATTCCATATGTTTTTCTAATGATTTACTAGTATCCCAAATCTCAATGAATGTGAGTATTGAACTATCATCCTTATCCTGAAAAAGATCATACTGGATACATCCACTTTCTTCTCTTGTTGAGCTAACTAGTTGGGCACATATATCTAATGCTTCTGGAATTTTATCGCTTCTAAAATAGTTCTTTGCAATTACTGTAATCATTACTTTTTCTCCACTTTATTTTATTTATATTTTTTTTTCATAGTATGTTACTTAATTTCTTTCTTTTTTTTGTAAATATGTGTCAATAAAAAGATTTTCTTAAGATCAGTCTCGATATAGAAAACAGTTCAACTTCAAGCCCTTCTTCCCAATAGTTTATCCTTAAAGAAGTAAATAATATTGCCCTTCTTTAGGTTTTCTTAACATTTTATCAGGATTGTTTTTAGCTAAGATTGCCTCTTTTGTCGGACGGTGGAGATTCTGTTAACACTCTGACATCCCTCGGGATTGATCTTGATTGGCCAATAATAAAAAAACAGAAGTATTAAAATTATTTATCACATTTCACACTCTACTTTGGATAGAACCCTATTTTATTTCACAAAAATTACTGAGAAATAACTATATTCTCCTCTATTCATCCTTAATCCTTCCTTTACAGTCTTTCGATGAAACTGGGACTTTCATCGAAAGACTGTAAAGGAAGGATTAAGGATGATAAGGGTATTGATAAGACCGAAGTCCCTTACCTAGAGTTGAGGAATTCCAGTATACTTGAGAGAACCAAAAATTATTGTATGGTTTAAGAGAGTTGATGCTTCAGGACCTGAAGAGCCATTATAGGAGAGAAAAACGTAAAAAGTTTCATTACTAAGGCACAAAGGCACTAAGAAGAAGAATACCTTCACACGAATGAACACGAATTAAAACGAATTACACGAATTAAGAAAAGAGACTTAACACAGGTGTCTTCGCTAAAGCTACGCCAACCCAGGGAGTTACACAGAGGTTAAGAGGAGTTTCACAGAGTTTTTAAGAGAGGAAGATAGAAACAAAGATAAAGCTGATTGGTAGAGATAAGAAAATAGATTGACTAAAAACTGAATTGCAATAAAATAAAAATAAGATCAAAACATAGAAGGAGAATGTATGGAAGTTAATAAAGATACTATCTGGTTTTATATTATTGATAAGGTAATAATTGTTATTTTATTAGGGATTTTTGCTTATCGAAATAATAGAAAACTTGAGAAATTTAAGAATGACCTATTGAAAGAAAATAGAGTATTCTCTGATAAATACGATAAAATACATGAGTTAAAAAACATAATATATGATTGTAAAATATCAATTGATAAAGCAATTATTCATTCCAAAAATAAAAAGAAGTATGGGTTTGATAAAGACATTGAATCAACTACAATTGTACAAGAATCTCATGAAAATCAGGGAAAGTTAGATAGATTTTTGCAGTATAATAATCTATGGTTAATGGAAGAATTACAAGATACTAGTAAGCAGGTATTGAATAAATTGGGCGAGATAATCAAACAAATACTTGCTTATGATCTAGACAATGTGATGGTCAAGAGAGAGGAAAGCAGATTAAAAGATATTGAAATTGAATTCCTGGATGCAATAAAAGTTTTTGATAAAGAATTTCTAAATTTCATCAATAATTTTCAAAAATAATAATTAAATAAAGTTATTAATTGTATTTTACAGTTAGCATGTATTCTGAACAAGAAAAGGAGTTTGTATGGTTAATGATGTTATTGTTAATTTGAAGTTTGATGCTAATGTGTTAAGTACAGTTGTATCAATAATTAGCATTTTAGTAAGTGCAGGTTTAGTTATAGCCCAGATAGTAAATACTGTTCGAGTAAAAAAACTTGAAAGCAACTTGAAGAATAAAGGGAGAATTTTTGAGGATAGATATGTTAAAACTACACAAATTTTAGAAAGTGTGTGGTCATCTAAAAGCAAGCTAGATATCCTTTTGAATAGACTCGTTTATATTAGTAAGGACCCACAATACAGCAAATTAAGGTTGGACTATATACGAATGTACTCTGAGTTCTTGAATGAAAGAAATGTTTCAACCATATTTTCCTCTAGTAGCAAGTATTGGTTAGGTGATTCTCTTTATAATGAGATTATTCACGAAACCAAACTTAGCGAACAAATACTCGAGGAACTATTTAAACTTAAGAATTTCTTTGAGTCAATACCCCTTGGAAATATTGATAATAATAGCTCTGTTATTGTTTCAGCAATTGAACAAACTTATGGAGATAAGCTTAATTCTCTAATAAAAGAGCATTATGCTGTCATTAAAAACTTTGAACAGATGTGTATTGAAAAATTTCCCGAAAATTAGTGAGAACAAGTATGAACCACTTTGATAAAATGATGTATGAGTATTACCGAGTGTTGAATAATGCCTGGAAGGGACAGATAAAAGTATCTGCTAAGCAAGCTATTCAGATGCTGAGTGACTTACCTAAACATGAGAGGCTTAAAGATAGCCCTATAGAAGATATTGTGCAAGTAGTCAATATGAAATATGGGTGAAGAGTTTGCTTCGCTTGTAAGGCAGGAAACAAAGGCTTTTACCACTAAATCTATGCGATTAGGTATTAATGATGCTGTTAAAGATGTGAAGTCTAATATATCAATAGGGCTGTATGGGATTAGACAACAGAAGTTAGAGACTCAGATCAATAAGCAAAACCTTTTCTGGATTGGTAATAAGTTTGGTACTGATATGGAAGCAGGCTTTAAGAAAAGCTTGATAGAAGCTGTTTCATCAGGCTATACTAAAGAGATGCTTGCTAATAAACTTCAGGAGCAATTTCAACACCTGGGCAAGCAATCAACTGTCTATTGGCAAGGCTTAGCAGAACATACTGGACTAAGGATTAGAGAGTTTGGAAGATTAGAAGGTTATAAGGTTATAAGAAAGCAGGAGCCAGAGGTTATAGATTGTTAGTTATCCTGGATGATAGAACTTCTGAGATATGCCAGGCTTTAGCAGCTGAGGATAGAGTCTATCCACTTGATGAAGCTATTGATACTATGGAGAGCTTGCTTAGTATTGATACAACTAAAAGTGAATTAGCTGAAGTGAAGGAGCAAACTAAAAAGCTTGCTCCCTGGGTTTCTGAAAATCAAATCAGATATGAAAATGATAAGCCTGTAGGAGTTAATGGGGACCATACTCCCTTTCCTCCTTTTCATTGGAAGTGTAGGACTACTACGGTTGTGGTTTAGGGTGATGAAAATATCATATTATCAGGTAAATTATTAAATCATTGACAAATTTTTTGTGAAAAGTATGATTGATTTAATAATTGAAGGTAGATTATAATATGATCAAATACTTATAGGAAAAATTAAATGAGCAATGTTATGAAACAAACTAATTCTTTTTTAGAAGCTTATGGAATCAGTTACTCGGGAACTCTAAGAAAAATTAAGAAATCTGATAACAAGATGAGACCAATTTTTGAAGCATTTACAAACTCCTTGGAAGCAATAAAAATTAAGAACTCAACATTACGAGGATGTATTGTTATAAAATTGATTATTATCAGAGATTTGTATGATAATATTGACGATATTGAGCTTGAAATACAAGACAATGGGATAGGATTTAACGAACAAGAATTTAAACGATTGGAAAATTTAAATGATGATGGTAAAGGATTCCTAAATAAAGGTACTGGCAGAATACAACTTATACATTTTTTTAAGTATTGTGAATATAAGAGTATTTACAAAAATCTTTCTTCTGAAACTGGATATAGTGAAAGATGTTTTAAACTTTCAAAATCAAAAGAATATTTAGCGAACAATACTATAATATTCTTCAAGTATTTTAATGATGTAGAGGCAAACGATTCACAAACTGTTTTACAACTCAAGTCTATTCTTAATGATAGTGATAAAGAATTTTATTCGAAATTAAAGTTAACTGATTTGAAAGAAATGATGATACAGCATTATCTAGCATATTTCTGCGAAAACAAAGGCCTCTTACCTTCAATTAAACTTGAGCATTATGTCAATGATGATATTATCTGTAAAATGGAAATAACTGACTCTGATATACCGAATATTGACTCTCAATCTTCTTTCAAAATAGATTATTATGTTATACCTAAATATCTATCCGATATGCATGTTTCAGACAAACAAGAAACTTTCCAAATAAAAGCATTTAAAATCAATAAGAACCAACTCAAAGCTAATAATATCTTTTTAACAAGTAAAAATGAAATAGCAAATTGTATTGATTTTCCATTTATGCTTGAAGGTGATTCTATTAATGATAACCGATATCTTTTCCTTATATCTAGTACATATTTTGATAGCAAAGAAACAGATGTGCGAGGTAAAATCATACTAAAAACTAAGGAAAGTTTTGCTAAATCTATTAGTTATAATTCAGAGATAGAGGAAAAAGAAGAAATCTTATTAGATAGTTTACAAGAAAAGGTATATAGCTTTATTATAGATAATTATCCTGAAATTCAAGAGAAATCAAGAATTAAATCTAAACAAGTTGATAGATTACAAGAATTATTTTTGTTAAACAAGAAAACCATTGAATCATTAAAGTTTAAAATAAATGATACTGATGATATGATTTTGAAGAAAATATACAAAGCCGATGCAGAGATTTCTGCTACTAAAGATGCAGAACTTTATAAGCAATATCAAGAACTTGATGAATTAGATCCTTCCACCGAAGAGTATCAAGAGCAGATAAAAAATAAAGTTTCACAACTAGTTAAATCTATACCAATTCAAAATAGAACATCATTAACTCAATATGTTGCAAGAAGAAAGATTGTATTAGAGGTCTTTGATAAAATATTAAATTATGAAATCGAGAAACTAAAAAATAGTAAACGCATTGATGAAAATTTATTACATAATCTTATATTTAAACAATCCTCTAGCCAACCAGATGAAAGTGATTTGTGGTTGATAAACGAAGATTTTATTTATTTTACAGGGTTTTCTGAAAAAAGATTAAGGGATATTAGAATAGATAATCAGAAGCTTTTTAGCAGAAAATTTACTGAGGAGGAGGATAGGTACTTGCATTCACTTAGTGAAGATAGATTAAGTAAAAGACCAGATATTTTGCTTTTTCCCAAAGAAGGAAAATGTATAATAATTGAATTTAAAGCTCCTGATGTAAATGTTTCAGAACATTTAACACAGATAGATTTCTATGCAAGTTTAATTAGGAACTATACTAATAAAGATTTCAAGATCCTTACTTTCTTTGGATTCCTCATAGGTGAAAGTATCGAAGATAGGGATGTGAGGGGACGAGTTACACGTTTTGAACAATCATATTACTTTGATTATTGGTTCAGACCATCAGAAAAGGTAGTTGATTTTTCGAATAAAATGGATGGTTCTATCTATACTGAAATTATAAAATACTCTACACTACTATCTCGAGCTAAATTAAGAAACAAGATATTTATTAATAAACTAAACGGATAATATAACAAATTTTAACAAAATTATAATATACTAAAAATCAATAAAATGACAAATATTATGAAGTTATTAAAAAGTAATAATAACTTAAGGAGAAAGAATGGAAATAGGTACAGAAATTGAAATCTACCACAAGACCAAGACTGAAATTAATAGATTTGAGAATGAGGATTTATTCATAAAATTTCTAGATTACAACAATTTACCATCTAAAGATATTTTTGTCTCTTTAGAACACAGAAAGAATGTTATAGATGGTTTTGAATCTGCTATTCAAGATTTGAAAATTGAGCTTCGAGAGACATCATTCTATCTTTCAAAATTTATTGCTGCTGTGGCTAATGGTCTTTTTGACGCTGCTCTTAATTATCTGTGGGATGAGACTATCAAATGTTTGAGACAAAAAATTTACAATTTTGATGTGGATTATTTTATAGATAATATTGATATATCAGATGAAAATAAAAAAGAAGCTAGAAAAGATTTATCAAGTATAACAGACCAGAAACTGATAGATGGTCTGATAAAATTAGAATATATCACAAAAATTGGTTACAGGAAATTATTATTTATCAAAGAAATGAGAAATTGGGCAAGTGCTGCTCATCCTAATCACAACGACATTACTGGCTTTGATTTACTTTCATGGCTTCAGATATGCATTACTGAAGTAATAAATTCTGATATTAATCGTATAACAATTAAAATAAGCGAATTCCTAAAAAATATAAAAAATCAACTATTAGATGATTTGTCAATACGAGAGATTACAAACCTAATCTATGATACAAGTATAAGTCAACTTGATAATTTAATAACTTCATTACATTCAATTTATACTTCTGCGGATGTTACTAATATTGCAAAAACCAATATTCAAAAAATTTCTAAATCAATATGGAATTCATCATCTAATAACGCAAAAAATATGATTGGTATAAAATATAGCGAATTTTTAATGAGAGCTGATACTCTGAGAGCAAAATCTTCCAAAGAATTTTTAAGTATTGTAGATGGAATGTCGTTTTTGCCTGAAGAAATTAGAACCGCACATATTGATGAAGTATTAGATCAACTCTATTCTGCTAACTGTAGCCCAATAGACAATTTCTATAACGAACCTCCTATAGCAAGAAACTTAAAGAAGATTATTGACACAAAAGAAGTACCTAAACAGGTTAAAAGAAAATATGTTACTATTTTGATTACAGCTTTCATAACAAATGGTAAAGGAGTATGCTGGGACGCCGACAAAATATATCTCTCATTGATAAAAGTATTAACTCCTGATGAAGCTAAACTCGCTATATCTTCAAGCCAAAATGATTTAATTGAATATAGGCTAGAAAGTAGTGATTTATGTAGAAAGAAATACATTGAACTTTTGAATATTTTGAAAGACAAAATAATTGGTGAAAAAACCATTTCAATTGTCGATAAACTCATTTCTGCAGATGATCAAGTTCATCTAAAATTGAAAGAGACTCAGATTAAAGATTTCATAAAATCAATAGATACATAAATATTATTAAAAAAAAGTTGAAAGAAGACCACACTTTCTTGGTCTTCTTTTTTTTTGTCTAAAAAACTGTCGCACCCATTAGCAAGCGTATTTGCCAACAATTTAA
The DNA here is from genome assembly GCA_963663475.2 of Cloacimonadales bacterium (SeqCode). GTDB lineage: Bacteria > Cloacimonadota > Cloacimonadia > Cloacimonadales > JAFGVF01 > JAEKNW01. The sequence continues at coordinate 2,113,804 of CAXXJV010000001.1, forward strand.
TCTCTTTTAATATGCGTTATGAGTGAAGATTATTTAAATTAAAAGATAAAAATTAAGAATGAAAAATTGTGGTATTGCTTCGCAATGATATTGAATACCACCCCACCTTCTTCGAAGGCACCCCTCCCAGGAGTGGAATTAAAGAGAGGTAACAATGAATGAGATTAAAAAAGATGAGTTTGTAAGTGATTGGAGTGTGTATCCAAACTTCCAGGAGTGGGAGTTTGCTTGTCCATCATCTGGTAAAGCTTATATGCAGAAGCGTTTTATGGATAAGCTTCAGAGGGCAAGAACAATAGCAGGAGTTAGCTTTCATATTTCAAGTGGTTATCGAGATTGTAGATGGCATTTTAAATTGGTACACAAATGGCAGTTTAATCTGGTACAGTTTCCTAGATAAAAAAATAGAGAAATCTAGGAGACAATATGAAAGGAGTCCAAGTGTATCACGCAATAAGAGTATTAAGAGAAAATGGCAAGAGTATAAGAGAAATAGCAGAACAGTTAAGTATCTCTAAAACAACAGTTATGGGTTACTTACAAAAAGACATTGAAACCGTAGAAAAAACTTTAATGAAAGTCAATCGAACAAGTAAGCTCGAAATTTACAGGGAAGAAATTAGCAAACATTTAACAAAATTTCCTAATATGCGATTAAGTAAATTATATCGTAAATTATCCAAACAGCATGGAAAATTACCTGTAAAACAAAGAGCTTTTTTTAATTTTTCAAAAAAAATAAAAAATAATTTAATACAACCAACTAAGCGTTATTATCGAGTTGTCAATTATGAACCAGGAAATCAGATGCAGGTTGATCCCGGAGAGTATAATATCTATTTATCTGATAAGAGCAAGTTAAAAATATACTTTTGTGTGTTTAGCTATTGCTATTCACGAATGAAATATGTACATTTTCAAACAAGACCTTATAAGACTCAAGACTTCATCCAAGCCCATAAAGATTGCTTTGAATATTTTGGATATATCCCAGAGACAATGGTTTATGATCAAACAAAACTAGTCGTTATAAAGGAGATTTATCGAGAAGTAACTTATAATAATAAGTTTTTTCAATTTATGAATAATCTAACAATAAGTCCTTATGTTTGTGAAGGTTATGATCCTGAAAGTAAAGGGTTGGTAGAAAGACAAGTTCAAGAAGTTAAGTATGATTTTCTTGATGGTGAAGTATTTACTAGTTTATCTGAAGTTAAGTTGAAATCAAAAAGCTGGTTAGAAGAAGTAAATAATCGTATCCACAGTACGCTTAGAGAAAGACCTATAGTAATGTTTAAAGAAGAAGAAAAACTATTAAGAAGATATAACCTGAATATTGCAGAGACACGAAAAGTAGATAAAACAGGTCTTATCTCATGGAATGGTAACAAATATTCAGTTCCTTATATCTATCAACAAAAGATAGTTATAGTTAAAGAAAATGAAGACACTTTAGAAATAATAGATAGGAATAGTAGAAAAAAAGTTGCATCTCATAGGATTTCCAGAGAAAGAACAAAACCTATCATATCTCAATGTCATTACATAGACTACTCGAAAACAATTAATAATATAAAGGAAGATATTTGCTCACTATTCCCCAATAATGACAAGATAATCCTTTTATTAAATTTACTCATAGCACATAATCACAGAAATCCCAGAGAGCAACTATTAGCATTTTTAAAAATGTATAATAAAAATAAATACTTAAATTGGTCAAACATAATTTCTAAAGCACTAGAATTAGAAGATATAAAAGCAACAAAGATAGAGTCTATAGTCAAAGAAGAGATAAAAGGCAATAAGTTATCTGCTAACTATCAAAATCAAGTCAATGGGATAATAGAAACAAAAAAATCAGTTATACAGAGAGATTTATCAATTTATAATAAGGTGGTAAAAAAATGATCGAAACATTAAAGAAAAATCTATTTAGACTAAGATGCAGGCATACTATTAATAATTTAGAATCATATCTTAAATATGCACAAGATAATCAGTTATCTTATATGAATTTTCTTTCATATGTAATTGATAATGAATGCAATAGTAGAAATCAAACGATGATAAATTTACAGATTAGAAGGTCAAAATTTCCTCTTTTGAAAAGTTTTGATGATTTTGATTTTAAATATCAGCATTCAATAACTAAAAGAATGATTACTGAGTGGAAGGACTTTACTTGGATAGATAACAGAGAAAACAAAATATTAATGGGTCCTCCTGGTGTAGGTAAAACTCATATATCTATAGCTTTAGGATATGAAGCTATCTTAAAAGGATATAAAGTTATTTTTTACAATATGAATGACCTAATTGATGAAATGATTATTGCTAATGTAGAAAATAACTTCAAAAAATGGATTTCAAAGTTAGTAAAAAATGATCTTATTATTATTGATGAGATAGGCTATCTTCCTATTAAGGCAGTAAATGCGAGTTTATTTTTTAAGCTAATAAATGAGTTATATGAATATAGATCTATTATCATTACCTCTAATAGGCTATTCCAAGAGTGGGGAGAATCCTTTGGAGATAATGTAATAACTACTGCTATAGTAGATAGATTAGTTCATCATGCAGAAACAGTTCTAATAGATGGAAATAGTTATAGAATGAAAGGAAAACTATAAGGAAATATGATTTACAATAGTGTACCATTTTAAACTGCCAAAACTGTACCAATTTAAACTGCTATTGACAGAGATGAAGCCTATAATGATTCTTTGCCTAACAGTGTGCCAAATTCAGCTCATATATACGGTTTAGCCTGTGATATATGGTTGATAGCATGTTAGACAGGTTAAAACCCTCGACAGAGAGGAATTAATAGGGGTAAAAATGGCCATCTACAACAAGCCCAGTTAGTAAGAGGAATAAATGGATTTTGGAAGTTAAGAAAAGTTGTATTTAAACGCTAGTATTAGGCAAATAAAAAAGCCTTCCCCAAGGAAGGCATAATCTATGGCTCCGAAAGAGGGATTTGAACCCCCGACCTAATGGTTAACAGCCATCCGCTCTACCGCTGAGCTATTTCGGAATAAAAGATCAAAGTGTTGGCTCTCCGAAGAGAGCCTAATTTATGGCTCCGAAAGAGGGATTTGAACCCCCGACCTAATGGTTAACAGCCATCCGCTCTACCGCTGAGCTATTTCGGAATAAAGATCGAAGTGTTGGCTCTCCGAAGAGAGCCTAATTTATGGCTCCGAAAGAGGGATTTGAACCCCCGACCTAATGGTTAACAGCCATCCGCTCTACCGCTGAGCTATTTCGGAATATCTTCATCAATCATTGTTTTTTCATATGATAAAAAAGTGGTTTTTATGTCAAGACAAATTTATATTTTTTTTCCTATTTTTAATATCAGATTTATAAAATTATTGTTAATCAATTAATTAAAGATCTAATTTAAATCAGGAAAATAGCCATTTAACTAGAAAAACACTTTTACACCAGCTTTAAATTCTCGGTTTTTTATCTTATCATTGTTAAAAGAGGAATAATCTTTATCAGCTAGATTAATAAGTTCAGTCCATAAAGTAAGCCATTCCTTAAGCCTATATTTTGAATGAATGTTAAGGATATGATTAGTAGCTAAGTCTATGTTATAATCATTAGTCATACCATCTTCAATAATATAGTTTAGACCAATATCAAACTTTCCATTCTGGTAAATGAGAGAGTTGTTAATTCTCATATTAGGTGTGAAGGGTATGAAGTCACACGCAAAGTTATGATAGTCTATTAGTTGAAGCTTAGAATAGTAGTTTAAGTGCTGCTTGCTATAAGCAACTTTAGCATAATAGGAAGTGGTCCAGAAAGAATCATAAAAGATAGCTTCATTAGTCTGCTCAGTTCTGTATATTGGAGCATCTATAGCATACTGATAGTCTGCTCCAAGTGACCAGGTTAGCCAATTGAAGTAAGAGAGTTCAATGTTAGCATTTGCTGGCAGGAAGAAATCAGTTTGATTATTAGCTAGAATTCCGTATGGTATCTCTTGATAGAAATCGAAATAGCTTTTTCTTTCTAAATAGGGTTTATTGTGTATGCTTAAGGTAAGGTTGTTGAAATTAAGGTAAGCGTTTAGATTTGGGGCAAATAAGACTTTGTCTTTATTAATACCAGTCCAAAGTCCAACTGTAGATATATTTTCATAATTGAGGCTAATTTGGCCGTTTGCTAGTTTATGATTATTTGAAAGCTCAAATTTTGTAAATAATCGGGAAAGTGGATTTAGTTCCAGCAAACCCTCAAAGTTTAAATGATTAGTCTGGTTAATGAGGTTAGTTTCAATACTTTCCAACTGCCCTGCCAAGGATAGCTGGGAGATGACACCCTTACTATTAGACTGATAATTATAAGCAAGACCAAGGTTTTGTGCATTATTTTCAGTGGTCAGATTGATAGATTCTTTAGAAGTCTGCAAGTAATTTACAGAAAGGGAGATTTGATGATTGCTAGTCGTAAAATTATTAGCAATGGATAATATCTCTTTTGATCTATCCCCACTATCGTGCCTTAGAGAATAATCAAGTCTTTGATTAAACTTATTAAGGGAAAAGTAACTTCTTATATCAAGAATATCTTTATTACCGCTACTAAGATTTAAATAAGCTTTCAATTTTTTTTCAGGAAAGAGAAAAAAGTCACTCTTTAGAGGTCTGCCATGATAAGCATAATTAAATTTAATCAAGGAATCAGGTTTTATATCTCTAAGGTATTTGATTGGAGCGAGCTCTAATTCACTTTGAAGGTCAGCTTTAGTTTCAACAACAATGGGTTCACGTTCATCATCGAGAATATCTTGGGCAAAAGCCAATACAGGTAAGAGACAGAGAATAATATAAAATATCTTTTTCATGATTACCTACTTGAATAACTTACTACGAAGCTTTTTGCTTTGCCAATCAGGAAGTTGCTTGTGATAGCTATCGAAATTTTGTAAGGCTTTATCTTTGTGACCAAGATTGAACTGACTTAAAATTAAGTAGTAACTAGCTTTGATATTTAGATCAGTGTATTCAGGGAAGAGATAGACTACTCTCATCATGTTAAGGGCAGAGTTTTCATAATCTTCTTGTCTAAAGCTATTTAATCCTAGGAGATAGTAGGCTAAACTAGCAATGCGGTCATCAGGAGAGTCTGCTTGCCTAGTAAGAAAATCTAAATCTGGATTCTGTTTATTGTTAAGTTTCCATTCATTGTGCAGTAATTGTCCATAAGTTTTAGAAAGACCTTCAGCTATGCTTAAGAAAGCTTGATAAGATTGTTCAAAAGATTGATTATTACTAGCGACTTTTAGCTCAAGATTTTTGAACCAAATATCCATTTCATTTGATATTTCCAGAGCATCATCAAGAACTTTGATTGCATTAAGGGTATCTTTTCTAGCTAAGAAAGCATCTGACCAAGCTGAGAAGAGGTCAGCATCATTATGCCAACTTGTCAGATTAGCATACAATGAATCTGCTTTCCCATATTGATTTTTCTCAGCATAAGCCTTAGCCAAGCTTTGATTAATAACCTTATTTTTGTTATCTTCTGGATAATTATCTAGTAAGGATTGAGCTGTTTGGATAAGATCATCCCACTTTTCATTCTCATTTTCATAAAGGAGGGTAATCTGAGAAAGAGTCTGAGAAATTCGATTATTTTTAATTTTATTAGCAAGGCTTGCTAGATCGGAGCGATAATCTTTATCTTTATCATTAAGCACAGTCCATTTAATACCTAATAAGGTGTTTTTGAGTTCTTTACTATCAGGATTATTACTAAGGATTTCAGCATAACTCTCAAATGCTTGCTCATATTGTTTAAGATTATAATAAGAATCTGCTATGTTAAGTTTAACATAATTAGTTTTAGTAGATACAGGGTAGGTTAGGAGAAACTCTTTGAATAGATTAATTGCATCGTTATATCTTTTACCATTTAAGGCAGAGTTACCAGCAAGGATAAGGTAATCTTCTGAAGTAGTTGAAAAGTTAGATAAGGATCTGAATGTCCTTTCTGCCATTTTGAAATCACCTTTAAGATAGTAGGTCCAGCCTAATCTACTAGTAATTAGAGAAATATCTTCACTCTTAACAGCCTGATTAGAAGCAAGCTGATAGTGGTTAATTGCCTTTTCATAATCTTGTAAATTATAATAGATATTACCTTTTATTAAATTTACCCTAAAACTATATAAAGGGCTTTCAGGAATATTATCTAAGGCTTGGAAAGAAGATTGCCATTGACTTAGCAAATAATTTACTTCAGCGATTCTCATCCATATAGAGATAGGATCACTTGCTTTAGGAAGAGCCATGTTGAACCAATCAAGAGCAACTTGTAAATTATTATTTATTACATTTATTTCGCCCAAATAGAAATAAACTGTTGAGATATGTTTATAGTTAGGATACTTTTTAGATAGTTCTAATAAGGAAGAATTAGCTTGGTCGAAAACTGATGAATCAAAGTAAGTTAGACCAATTTTATAAAGTACTTCATCATAATATCTGCCTTGAGGATAAAGGTCTTGATAGTATTCAAAGAAAGATATAGCTTTACTCTTTTGAAGAGTAGAGAAGTAGATATCTCCTATTAAGAAGAGTAGTTTTTCTCTTGTGTCATTGTCTATTGCTGTGTTGTTAGCTTGGAGGAATAAATCTAAGGCATCCTTATAGTCTTCATTAAGGTAATTAATAAAGCCCATTAAATAATAAGCATTACCTATATATTTACTCTGTGGTTTTTCATTGATGAAATTATTAAGCTGACCTAAATATTCCTTATTATGATTGATAATTTCTTCTTTCTTTTCAGGACTACCTTGAGGAAGAGTCAGTGAACTGTTTATTGTTTCAAAGAAACTTAATTCCTGAATTTTATCAATGTTAGAAGTTTCAGCTAGCTCAGAAAAAATTGTATTAGCTAGTTTGATTTCTCCCTTAGCTTTATAGGCCAAGGCAATGTGAAATTGCTTAATATCGGTAGTAGGTTGAATGGTTCTTAAGACATCTAAAGCTTGATCATATTTCCCTAGCTGGTAGTAGGCTTGGCCAATTATGATTGCATAATCGCTGTGCAATCTGGAGTAGGAAGGGATTTTATAATTTAAATCCCGTAGAATTGCTTGATAATCTAATTTTTGATAAAGGTAATCAAACCACTCTAAGACTATTTGATAGGTAAATTCATCTGAATAACTTGTATAGGTAGAATCCAGAATAGCTCTAGCTTGGGATGGCCTGTTGGCTTGTAATTTTATTTGGAAGGCTAAGTAATTCATCATAGATGATTGTTCAGTCTGATAAGCTAGATCAAGATTGGACTGGGCCTGGTTAAGATTACCTCTTTCCAGAGCAATTCTTCCCTTCCAATAATAAGCTTCCCCCTTGCTTTTATGATTAGAGTAAGTAGCTAAAAATCTGTCAGCATACATTTCTGAAGCAACATAATCATCTAAGAAAAACTTAGTCTGAATAAGAGCTAGAATAACTAAAGCTTTTAATTCTTGGTCACTATTTTGTTCTAAAATAAGTAATTCTTGATCTGCTTGCTTAAAATTATTTTGTAAAAAATCTATCATTGCTTGATAATAATCAGCCTTTATTAAAAAGTCACTATTAGGGTATTTCTCTTTAAATCTTTCAATCTCTTGCTGGGCAAAAGTTAAATTATCACGTTGGTATAGTTCTTCAATAAACCTAAATTCTCTTTTTTCATTACCAAAGAGACAAATGGTTATTATGAGTAATATGCTTATAATCAGTACCTTTTTCATAGATTCTCCACTAAAATTTTTATTGTAAATATGATAAAAAAATTATTATTATTTTCTAAGTAAAATAGCATTTTTAGCTTGATTAGTGTCAAGTAAAAAATTGGGGGAGCCACTGCAATGTATTAAATACTATCTTGCTCGAGTTTGAATAAATCTATTCTGCTATTCGCAAAATTCTACTGCACCATTCAGGATAATCTAGCAAAGAAAAGAAGGATAGAAATACTATAAAAATAGGGTTAAAAGCGCAATTATAAATATCATTTGACAATTTCAGTATTGATAGAGAATTGACTTATCAAAGTATTTTTTAATAAGGTTGAAAAAAATGAGAGATGTACTCGTAGCAATAGTGGGTAGACCAAATGTTGGAAAATCTACCCTCTTTAATAGATTATGTAAGCAAAGAAGAGCAATTATAGATTTTGAAGAAGGAATCACACGTGACCGTAAATACGCAGATGTTGAGTGGGATGGCAAAAAATTCAGAATTGTTGATACTGGTGGCTTAGTTTTTAATTCTCAAGACAAAATGGATGACCATATTCGTCTGCAAGCTGAAATAGCTATCCAAGAAGCAGACTTTATCTTATTTCTAGTTGATGGTATGACAGGAATTACTGATTTTGACCAGAGGATTGCTAGATTACTCAAACCAATGCACGACAAAACAATGCTTGTGGTTAACAAAGTTGATAATGAAAAGATAGAAATGGATATTTATGAATTTATGAAACTGGGTTTTGGTGAACCATTCCCAATAGCAGCTAATTCTGGGAGAAACTCAGGTAACTTCATGGATGAGTTATTAACTAAAATTCCTGCTAGAGATGTTGATGACTTTGAAGAACTTGTAGATACAAGTATTAAAGTTGCAATTGTAGGTAAACCAAATGTTGGTAAATCTTCTATAACTAATCGGTTAATAGGACAGGATACTGTCATTGTTACTGATATTCCTGGTACTACTCGTGATGCCATTGACTCTAAACTAAAATATCATGGTGAAGAAATTACTATCATCGATACTGCTGGATTGAGAAAAAAGACTAGGGTTAAGTATGGGGTAGAGTATTTCTCCGCTATGAGGACAATTGATACAATTGATAGAGCAGATATTATTCTCCTAATTGTCTCAGCTGATGAAGAAATCTCAGCTCAAGAGAAGAAGATTGCTTCTTATATTAAAAGACATTATAAGAATGTAATTATTGTTGTGAATAAGTGGGATTTACCTGAAAAGGATAATCATACCCATAAAGAATTTACCCTAAAGATTTTGGAAGATTTACAGTTTATTAAATATGCTCCAGTTCTCTTTGTGTCGGCCTTAACAGGACAAAGAGTAAATAAGATTCTTGAGCTAGTTTTAAAGGTTAAAGAAGAAAGCGAAAGAAGGATTCCAACTTCACAGTTAAATGATTTTGTGAAAAAGGTTATTGAGAGAAGACCTCCAAGTCATAAGACAGGTGCTCTGCTCAAAATCTATTATATAACTCAGCCAGATACTGATCCACCAACTTTCATCTTCTTCTGTAACAGCCCTCGTAAGATATCAGAAGATTATAAGAGATTCTTACACAATCAGATTAGAAAGGTGTTTAAGTTTGAAGGTGCTACTATTAAATTAGTATTTAAAGGAAAAGATACTGATGACGCAGATGTTATTTATTAGTCTTTCTTATCTAGTTGCTTACTTGATTGGAGGTATTCCAACAAGTGTTATTGCTGGTAAAATTAAAGGTATCGATATTACTAAACATGGTTCTGGGAATGCAGGAGCAACTAATGCCTTGAGAGTTTTAGGGACCAAAATAGGGGTGACTGTTATGTTGCTAGATGCCTTCAAAGGGATTGTAGCAATTTTACTTGGAACATATATTATTCAATATTTTACTTTAGAATCTAGTCAAATCTATGAGATAACCTTAGGAGTAACAGCTATTCTAGGACATGTATTCTCAATATACCTTAAGTTTAAAGGTGGTAAAGGGGTGGCAACAGCTGCTGGGGTCTATGGCTTGCTAGCTCCCTGGTCTTTCTTGATAGCCTTAATTGTCTTTATCATAATTGTAGCTATAAGTCGATATGTTTCATTAGGCTCAATTTTTGCTTCCCTAGCATTATTAAGTAGTCAGATAATTATAAATTATTTAAATGGTTTTCAGGATAAAGCAATATTGATATTGACTATTTTTGTAGCACTATTTATCATAATTAAACATAAACAAAATATTAAAAGATTAATAAATGGAAACGAAAATAAACTAGTATTTAAAAAAAAAATAAAATAAATTCGGGTAGGAGTATTTTAGATGTGTGGAATAATTGGAGTATTTAATCATGAAAAGGCAGCTGATTTAGCAGCATTAGGAATGTTTGCAGAGCAGCATAGAGGGCAAGAAAGCTGTGGTATGGCAGTTTCAGATGGGAAAGTATTCACTCTTAGAAAAAAAATGGGACTAGTAAAACAGGTTTTTACTCCTGAAGTTCTAGAGAGACTTAGAGGTAAAATTGCAATAGGTCATGTTAGGTACCCTACCAAAGGTTCGGCAACTGCTTATAATTCTCAACCTCATACTGTAGAATCACTCTATGGTGCAACTTATGCTCTTGCGAGTAATGGTGATGTTGTCAATTACCATGAAGTTAAAGAAGAATTGGAAAGTAAAGGTGTTTATTTTAAAAGCCAAAATGATGGTGAACTAATTCTTAAGTATATTATTTACCAAATCCAAAACCAAGGTATGAGTATTGTAGATGCTATAAAGGCAATGATGAAAAGGATTAAAGGAGCATTTTCAACTGTTTTAGCTACTCCAGATAAGATGTATATGATAAGAGACCCTTATGCTATCAGACCAATGGTGTGGGGCAAAATGAAGGATGGCACTGTTGTAGTTGCTTCTGAGTCATGTGCCTTAGATATCTTAGGTGTGGAAAATAGGATGGAAGTACCACCAGCAGGTATTATTCAGGTTACTGAAAGAGAAATTAAACTCTTTGATAATAATCCTGATGATTACCGTCATTACAAAGAAGATAAACATTGTATCTTTGAACTAATCTACTTCTCTCGACCAGACTCTTATCATTTCCAAGAGAATGTTTATGAAGTTAGAAAGAAAATTGGTGCAGAACTAGCTAAAGGTGATGATTTTACTCCTGATGTAGTTGTACCAGTTCCAGACTCTTCAAACTTTATGGCTGTGGGGTATGCTAATGAAAAAAACTGTTATTTCTCCATGGGATTATTACGTAATCACTATGTAGGTAGAACCTTTATTAAACCTGAACAAACTATTAGGGATGAATCTGTATCTCAGAAATTTTCTACCCTACCAAATTTCTTCACTGGAAAGAAGGTTGTCTTAATTGATGATTCTATCGTTCGCGGAACTACAATTAAAAAGATAGTTAATATGATTAAGAAAGCAGGTGCTGCAGAAGTGCATTTGAGAATAGGTTCTCCTGCTGTAAAATTCCCTTGTTATTATGGAATTGATACTCCAAATCAAACTGAGTTGATTGCTAACCAAAAAACTTTAGAAGAAATTAAAGATTTTGCAGGAGCAGACTCATTAAGATATATTGAATTAGAAGATTTAAAAAAGTGTGTAGCAAGTAAAGACAAATTCTGTCATGCTTGTTTCTCTGGTAATTACCCAATAAAGTAAGGTTGTTATGGATATAGATATTAAGAGATTTGATAAATTTACTGAAATTGCAAAAGATAAGAAAATAGCTGTTTTAGGCGATATTATGATAGATCACTATATTATTGGTAGAGTGACTAGGATATCTCCTGAAGCTCCTGTGCCAATACTAGAAAGTCTTGAAGATGAATATAGATTAGGAGGAGCTGCTAATGTTGCTCTTAATATATCATCTTTGAATGCTAAGACTTATCTCATTGGTGTTATTGGTGACGATAGTAATAGCAATGTTTTAATGAATCTTCTCAAAGAGAAAAAAATCGATTCATCTCTTATTGTAGAAGATAAAAGCAGACCTACTACTATTAAATCTAGGATTACTTCCAAAAAACAACAGATTGTGAGGGTTGATAGAGAAGTTACTAGCCCAATATCCAAGACTATTGAAGACAAAATAATCTCAAATTTCAAAAATATTGTTAGCGAAATTGATGCTTTAATTATTGAAGACTATAATAAAGGCTTGCTTACTGAAAGAGTTATCACATCTGTAATTGACATTGCTAAAGCTAATAACATTATTATTACAGTTGACCCTAAAGTAGAAAACTTTTTCACTTACAAAGGGGTAACAGTATTCAAACCTAACTTAGCCGAATTAGCTAAGAATATGAATCATAATATAACAAATGATCAAGATTTACAGACTATTGCTTGGAAACTATTTAAAGAAATAAAAGCAAGATACTTAGTGGTTACTCTTGGTGAAAAAGGAATGCTGATTTTTGAGCATGATAAGAATATTTTCTCCTTACCAACCTATGCCCGTGAAGTGTTTGATGTTTCTGGAGCAGGTGATACAGTTATTTCTACCTTGACCTTAGCTTTGACTCTTACAGACTCTGTATTAGAATCAGCTATTATTGCTAATCATGCAGCTGGTGTAGTTTGTGGCAAGCTAGGTACTTCTCCAACCTGCTGGTCTGAAATTCGTGAATCAGTAGAACAGGAATCCGAATGAAGATTGCAGAAAGAATAAAAGAATGGTCTGAAATTAATCACATAGTATCAGCTTTGAAAGAGCAAGGAAAAACTATTGTTTTCACTAATGGTTGCTTTGATATACTTCATTATGGTCATTTAAAATATCTAGAAGAAGCTAAGGCCTGTGGTGATATTTTGGTTGTTGGACTCAACAGCGACCAATCAGTTAAAAGATTAAAAGGACCAAGTAGACCTGTAAATGGGCAATTTGAAAGAGCTTATTTGCTTTGTGGATTAAAACCTGTAGACTATGTTGTAATATTTGATCAGGATACTCCCTTAGATTTGATTAAGTTAATTATCCCTAATGTCTTAGTCAAGGGAGGTGATTGGAAAGCTAATCAAATAGTAGGTTCTGATCTTGTGATTGAAAATGGGGGACAGGTGAAAAGTTTGCTTTTCCAAGATGGCTTTTCCACTACAAATATAATCGAAAAGATAAATAAGGATGATAAAAATGGCAGTAGATAGTACTCAAATAGGCTTTGTTAAGAAATTTGAAAATGGTAAAGCTACGGTTGTTATGGATGTGCAAGGTGGATGCTCTTCTTGTGGTATGCATGGTGTTTGTGGAAGCCATAATAATTGTGTAGAACATGTTATCCCCACAGATATTGAACTTGAGGTTGGCGATAAGGTGATTATCTATATTGATCCTTCTAAAAGAATCTATTCAGCTTTACTCCTCTTTATATTCCCTATAGTTAATTTAGCTGTATTCTATTATATCGCTTCTATGTTTGTTAGTGAGGCTTATTCAATTATGTTTGCTTTCCTTGGCTTAATCGTAGCTTTTATAATAAATCGTATTATTGATAAAGTCTGGGGTAATAAAATTACCTACATGATAGCTGCAAAATACGAGGAGGATGCTAATAATGAAAATAACTCTTAAAGATATGGTCTTTTATGGCTATCATGGTGTTCAAGATGAAGAAAGAACTTTAGGACAAAGATTTATTGTTACCATAACTCTAGCTACCCAAGATGCTAAAGATCAAGAAATCCATAAATTAGAAGATACTGTTGATTATACTAAAGTATATGATGTAATTAAGAATATTATGGAAGTTGATAAATTCCTCTTATTGGAAAACTGTGCTAATAAAATATTAGATGAAGTTCTTTTAAGATTCTCCCTAGTAGAATTTGCCACTATCAGTATTAAAAAACCTTCTGTTCCAATCCAAGGTCATTTAAGTTTTTCTGAAATTGAGATGACTAGGGGTAGATAATGGAGTTGGTAGTCTCACTAGGTAGTAATCTAGGAGATAGAAGGCAAAATTTAACAAGGGCACTTACTGAACTTGCTAAGATTTGTAAGATTAGGAAAACTAGTAAAGTTATTGAAAGTCTAGCTTGGGGAAAGACAGATCAAGCAGACTTCTTAAATCAGATTCTTATTGCTGATACAGACTTATCACCCAGAGACTTTCTAAAGAATATTTTGAAAATTGAATTAGCTCTGGGAAGGGTTAGGAAAGAAAAATGGGGACCTAGAATAATTGATATTGATATAATTTATTATGGAGATATGATCATTAAAGAAGAGGATTTACAAATACCTCACCCCCTCTTGCAAGAGAGGTTATTTGTATTAGAACCTCTCATTGAAGTTTATGAAAACAAAATCGACCCTCGCTTTAATCTTACAGCTAGGGAATTATATAAAAAACTAATTACAGGAGAGAAAATGAATAAGGTTGGAGCTATTGTCCTTGCTGCAGGTAAAGGAACAAGAATGAAGTCTAACAAGCCAAAAGTAACCTTCAACTTAGCTGGTAAATCATTAGTAGAAAGAGTTGTTGAAACTGCATCAAAGCTTAATTCAAGTCTTACTTGCGTTATTGTAGGTTATAAAAAAGATCAAGTGATAGAATTAGTAGATAAATATGATAATATTGCCTTTGCAGAACAAAAAGAACAACTAGGAACTGGTCACGCTGTTAAGATAGCTAAAGATGTCTTTAATGACTTCCAAGGAGATATATTTATCTTGTGTGGTGATGTTCCTTTAACCAGACCAGAAACCTTAGAAGGTCTATTAAAAACTCATAGAGAGCAAAATGCAGCATGTACTGTTTTAACTCATGTTATTGATGACCCTGCTCGTTATGGTAGGATTATTAGAGATGCTAATGGCAATATAGATAGTATTGTGGAATATAAAGATGCTTCTGAAGAACAAAGACAAATTAGAGAGATTAATACTGGTATATATTGCTTTAAAAAAGATAAGTTATTCTCTGCCTTAGAACAAATTACAAATGATAATGCTCAGAATGAATACTATCTTCCAGATACTCTGAAAATCCTTAATAATGAAAATGAAATTGTAGCAGGACATATACTTGATAATTTTGTTGAAGCGGCAGGGATTAACTCCCAAGAACAATTAGCTCAACTTGAAACAGAATATTATAACGATATTAAAAAGAAGTGGTTGAATCAAGGCGTTACTATCGAAAATCCACAAAGCGTTATTATCGGTGAAAAAGTTATTATCGAAAAGGATGTTGAAATTTCAGCAAATACTATTATCAGAGGGGAGACCTTAATCAAAGAAGCTAGTTTAATAGGTCCTAATTCTCTAATAATTGATGCAAATATCGGAGAAAAGACCATTTTAAAAGGATATAATATTGTTGTTAAACAGACTCTTAGTGATGGACAAATTTTAGATTTTCAAGAAAAGCTGTAATTAGGAGTTAACATGGCTGATAACTATCTCTACTCACCTTGGAGACTTGATTATATTCTGAATGAAAAAGAAAAAGGATGTATCTTCTGTCTCAAGCCTGATCAAAATAATGATGAAAAAAATGGAATACTTTACAGGTCAGACCACTGTTTCGTTATTCAAAACTTATATCCCTATAATAATGGCCATATAATGGTTGTACCTTACAAACATGTTTCCTCCCTCTTTGCTTTAAATGAAGAAGAAATAATTAACCTTTTTTCAACAGTAAGATTAGCCGAGAAGGCACTCCAGGATTGCTATCACTGCGAAGGACTAAATATTGGAATAAACGAAGGAAAAGCAGCTGGGGCTGGAATTGCTGAGCATATTCATGTTCATCTTGTACCTCGGTGGATTGGAGATGTGAATTTTATGACTGTTATTGGTGGCAAAAGAGTTATTCCAGAAGCCTTTGAAGTTACTTTTAGAAAACTTAAAGAACAGTTTGACAAATATAAAGAGTAAAATATTTTGACACTTAGGCAAAAAATAATCTCAATAATAATTGCTGTAATTGTGCTTGTTACACTCATTATTGCAATATTAGTAGTTAAATTTGGAAACAAAGACCAAAGACCAGAAATTGATGATAGAGAATTATCAATCAAAATACTTAATGGTTGTGGAATTCCAGGTTTGGCTAGAGATTATGAAAACTATTTAAAAGAAAAATATGCTGGTTATGAAAATACTTTCTTCAAATTTTCAGAACCTTCAAACGCTAGAAAATATATATATAATAAAAGTGTGATAGTTGTTTCTCAGGACTTAGATGAAAATCAAAATCCTAACAACTTGCAAGTGTTAATTGATCGTACTGGCATAGAGAATTGGACCTATGCTGTTGATAAAGTTGAATTACCTGATTATCAGTTTCTGATAATATTAGGTCGTGATTTCCAAAATATAATGAAATAAGAGAGATAGATTATGCAAGGCAAAGAATTAGTTGAAAAATTAGTAGAGTGGTCAGCAGGAAGAAAAGCTGAAAACATTAAGTTTTACGACTTAAAAGGTAAAACTTCATATACAGATTATGTTGTGATTGTAGAAGGTGGATCTGAGTTACATATCAATGCTATCGCAGGAAATATTGTTGATGAATGCAAGGCTAACAAAATTCATGTACGAGGAAAAGAAGGCATGAAATCAACTTCTTGGATACTTTTAGATTTTGTTGATGTTATTATACATATTTTAACACCTAGCACAAGAGAATTTTACAAACTAGATAGCTTGTTTGAAAAACTTGAAAAGCAAGAAGAAAGTGAAGATCAGGATGAGGATTTAAATGATTAAAGATATTATTAAAGGTATTATTGTTAACACTTTAGAGAAACTAAATTTGGAGAATAATAATAAATTTAATATTGAGGTTCCTAATAATCCTGGTCATGGTGATTATGCTACTAATGTTGCCATGGTCCTATCAAAACTAAATAAGAAAAAACCTCTAGCATTAGCTGAAATGATTAAAAAACAACTTGAGAAGGATAAACACTTCTCTAAAGTTGAAATAGCAGGACCTGGTTTTATAAATATCACTAATGATAATTCTCTTTACCAAGATCTAGTTTATGATATTCTTAAGAAAAAAGAAGAATATGGTACTTCTGATCATGGACATGGTAAAAGAGTCTTACTGGAGTTTGTCTCTGCAAATCCTACAGGTCCTTTAAACATTGTATCTGCAAGAGCAGCATCATATGGTGATACACTTTATAGAATATTTACTAAAGTTGGCTTTGATGCTAAACGTGAATTCTATATTAATGATGCTGGTAATCAAGTTGATATCTTAGCTGAATCACTTGAGCTTCGTTTAAGAGAAGTGAGAGGTGAGAATATTGGCGAGTTTCCTTTAGAAGCTTATCATGGTGATTACTTAATTAAAATGGCTCAAGAACTAAATGCTGCTGAAGGTAGTAGACTTCTAATGCTTCCTGAAAGAGATAGAATTGAAAATCTTAAGGAATATGCCTTAGGTATTATTCATGATATGCAAGTTGAGAGTCTTACTAAGCTAGGAGTTGAATTCGATAGTTGGGTTTCTGAAAAGAAACTTCGTGAACAAGGTGTGGTTGAAGAAGTCCTAAGTTTCTTAGCTGAAGCAGAATGTACTTATGAAAAAGATGATGCTATTTGGTTCTCATCAACCAAGTTTGGTGATGATAAAGATAGAGTGCTTATGAAAGCTGATGGCACAATCACTTATTTTGTTCCTGATTTGGCTTACCACTTAACCAAATATCAAAGGGGATTTGATTATATTATAGATGTCTTAGGACCAGATCATCATGGCTATGTTCCTAGATTAATGGCAGCAATTGAAGCACTTAAATATGATAAAAATAAGCTGGAAATTGTATTTTTACAACAGATTAATCTTTTTGATGAAGGTGAAAGAATCAAAATGTCAAAACGTCTTGGTAAGATCATAACTATGGATGATCTTATTAATGAGGTTGGTAAAGATGTAGCTAGATTCTTCTTTATAGATAGGAGAACTAATGCTCATCTGAATTTTGATATGGATCTAGCAACTAAAGAAAGCGAAGAAAATCCTGTATATTATATTCAATATGCTCATGCCAGAATTAATAGTATTCTCAAAAGAGCTAGAAAAGAATTCAATATTAGAATTGGTAAACCTTCACGCACAGCTCTTTCATATCTAACAAATGAAGATGATATTACTATGATGAAAAAAATGATAGATTATCCTCAGCTTTTAGTTGATGTTGCTGAAACTCGTGAACCTCATCGGTTAGCCAATTATGTTTTTGAACTAGCTAGTTTGGTCCATAAGTATTACGGCAAGCATAAAGTAATTGATATGGAAGATTTAGAAACCACTAAAGGTAGACTTTTCTTAATTACTGCTGCAAAAAATGTAATTGCTCTAGCTCTTGATCTCTTAGGTGTTAGTGCTCCTGAGAAGATGAAGAGTAAAAGTTCAGCTTCGAAAAAAACTAAGAAGGAAGTTGGAGAAAGTAAGGCTAGTGGCAAAAAGAAGACAGATAAAAAGGCTTCTACTTCAGAAAAATCTGCTACTAAAAAAGAAAAGAAAACTAAAGTAAGCAAAGATTCTGACCCTGCTGATAAAAAAACAAGCAAGAAAACTTCTACTAAAAAAGCTTCTGCTAAGGATGCTAAGTCTGAAAAAACTAAAAAGACTGATGTAAAAGCTAAAAAAACTAGTAAGAAAACTAGTGATGCAAGTAAAAAAACTACCAAAACTACTACAAAAAAGCCATCTACAAAATAGATTTTAGCTGAAAAAATTTGTAACTTGAACCTTAATCCCGCGTTTAACAACGTGGGATTAAATTTATAAGGAGAAATATGAATATCTTAGTTGTCTCTGATACACATAATAATATTGCCTTATTTAGGAAAGTATTAGCCGAGAATAAATCTGATATGCTAATCCATTTAGGTGATTATTGGGAAGACAGTCAGAAAGCAAATTTTAAAGACTACTCTAAAAGCCTTTATCGTGTTCCTGGTATTTATCATCCTGGTTATAGGAATGGCAATCTTCCTGCAATTGAAGACTTAGATTTACATGGAATACCAGTAAAATTAGTTCATAATATTGAAGATATTAATTTCTCTAAGACTTCCAACCAGGTGATTTTTTATGGTCACACTCATATTGCCCAAGTTAGCAGATATTCAGGAAATATCCTAATTAATCCAGGACACTTAAAATTAGATGAAGATAGGGGACAGTTAGCCTCCTTTGTTAAATTAATCCTTGGTAAGAATGACTTAACTGTAGAAATGCATGAAGTTGTTTCAGGTTTAGTTCAGAGATTTAAAATTATAAAAAATCAAGATAATATATTGGAGTTAGTATATGATGGATAATCAATTTATTCCAAAGAGTGAAAACACTTATGATTTACAGCCACTAATTAGTGAGATTAGAAAGGTTATTGTTGGGCAAGATTATATGGTCGAGAGAATCTTAATTGGCTTATTAGCTGATGGTCATATTCTAATTGAGGGTGTTCCAGGCTTAGCTAAAACATTAACCGTAAGTACAATTGCCGCAACTTTAGATGTTGAGTTTAAAAGAATTCAATTTACTCCAGATTTACTTCCTGCTGATATTACAGGAACTTTGATATATAATCAAAAAACAGCAGACTTTACAGCTAAAAAAGGTCCTCTGTTTGCTAATTTTATCCTTGCTGATGAAATTAATAGAGCTCCTTCTAAGGTACAATCTGCCTTACTTGAAGCTATGCAAGAGAAACAGGTAACCCTAGGTGATGAGACTTATTCTCTTCCTAAACCATTCTTAGTCATGGCAACTCAAAATCCTTTAGAACAAGAAGGAACTTATCCTTTACCAGAAGCACAGCTTGATAGGTTTATGTTAAAACTTAAGGTATTATACCCAAGTAAGAATGAAGAAAAAGAGATTCTAAAAAGAATGGTAAAGACAAGTGTTTTTAAAATTAACTCAATCTTTAAGCCT
Source organism: Cloacimonadales bacterium (SeqCode) (assembly GCA_963663475.2). Lineage (GTDB taxonomy): Bacteria > Cloacimonadota > Cloacimonadia > Cloacimonadales > JAFGVF01 > JAEKNW01. Next base: position 2,133,513 of record CAXXJV010000001.1, read on the forward strand.
GAAGATATCATGAAGATGAGACAAGAAGTAGAAAACATATATATGGATGAAAAACTTTATGATTATATAGTTGATATAGTTTTTGCTACTAGAAGGCCTGGACTCTATCGTAATTTAAAAGAATTAGAGAACTATATTGATTTTGGAGCTTCTCCTAGAGCTTCTATCTGTTTAGCTAAGGCTGCTAAAGCCCATGCTTATCTTGAAAATAGAAACTATGTTATTCCTGATGATATTAAGGCTATTAGTAAGGATGTTTTAAGACATAGGATTATCTTGTCTTATGAAGCTGAAGCAGAGCAATATGACTCAGATATGATTATAAGCAAAATATTTGATGAGGTTGAAGTACCATAGTATGGAAACTAAGGATATTATAAAAAAGATAAAGAAAATTGAGATATCTACTAAAAATATAGTAGAAGAACTATTTGCTGGAGAGTATCACTCTCTCTTTAAAGGTCAAGGCCTGGAGTTCTCTGAAGTTAGAGAATACACCCCTGGTGATAATTATAAGTTAATTGATTGGAATGTTACTGCCCGTAATCAAAAGCCATTCATAAAGACCTTTGAAGAAACTAGGGAACTAAATGTTCTGTTTCTAGTAGATTGTAGTGCTTCTAACATTTTTGGTACAAGGAATCAGCTAAAATCTGAATACATTGCAGAAATTACAGCAGTATTGTCTTTTTCTGCACTTATGAATCAGGATTTATGTGGTCTCCTAATGTTCTCAAATGAAATAGAGAAATATATTCCACCTCGCAAGGGGAAAAAGAGTGCTTTGCAAATGCTAAGAGAAATTCTTTTCTATGAGGCTAAAGAGAAGGGTACTGATATTGCCAAGGCTATCAAGTTTATCTCAAAAGTTATCAAGAAACGTTCTATTATCTTTATTATTTCTGATTTCCAAGATTCTGCTTATGCTGATGCACTCAAGCATCTAAAAAATAAGCATGATGTTATAGCAATAAAAGTTACTGATCCTGCAGAGTCTCTTTTACCAGCAATGGGAATTGTCCACTTTATAGATCCTGAAAGTGGTCAGGATATTGTAATTAATACTAATAATTCTCGTTTTAGGAAAAACTATTTAGCTCAAGCTAACCAAGCTGAGACTGATACCATTAACATAATGAAAGAATGTCAAGTTGATATGTTAAACTTAAATACAGAACAATCGTATGTTAGAGAATTGCAAAAGTTCTTTAATAAAAGACTAAAAAGAAAGAGGAAGGCTTAGAGATGAAAAAGTTTTTAATTTCTATTCTTTTCCTAATTTTAACTTGTAATGTTTTTAGTTGGGAACAAGAGAATCAGGTTCCTCAGCCGCTGAAAGTTCTTTATCCTTTCTCTATACAGGTTAAGTTTGATAAGCCTTTTAACTTAATAAAAGCCCATTTAGATAAGCCCGACAATCTTCTTATCTCAGATGAAGATCAGTGGACTTCTACCTTAACAGATTCTTTAAATCTCACATTGATGGCCTTAAAACCTGGTGAAATTAAGGTTCCTGAAATTAAAATTATTACTTATGATGAACTAGGTGCAGATACTCTTTTTACTAAGTCATTTGACATATTAGTAACTGCTGTTAGTGATTCAAGCTCTCAATTAACAGACATTAAGGCTATTCAACCTTCAAAAGCTGCAATCCTCATGGAGACTCAATTTGCCTGGGTTTATAAACTGATTAAATACCTGGTAATTATAATTGTTATTATATTCTTTCTTTACCTCTTATATCATTACTACCCAAGCATAAGAGATAGTTTCTTAAAGAATAAACTAAGCCAAGATACTGTAAAACTATTGCCTTGGGAATATGCCTTGCAGGAATTACAGGTTATTAAAGATAGAATGCTCTTAGTTCCAGGCAAAGAATACCTATTCTCGATAGAATTATCCCTCTTAATGAGAAGATTTTTAGAGAAATATTACATGTTCCCAGCTGCAGAAAGAACTACTTCTGAGCTTAAAAGAGATTTTAAGAGTTTGGATATCAAAGAAAAAGATAAGCTAATTGAGATATTAGCAAAACTTGACCAAGTAAAATACACAAAAGGGAAATTAAGTGAAAATCTTAATACTGACAATATTTATCAGTGGTTTAGAGACTATTTAGCTGATATTAAGTCTTTTGAAGAGAAGAAAGTTCAAGAGATGGAGGTGAAAAAATGAGATTTCAAAATCCATTAATGCTTTTACTTTTACTAATAATACCCCTTTATATACTTGTTCAAATTTGGTTTAGGAAACGTTACAGTAATAAGATTGTCTTTCCTAGATTAAAGTTATTATTGGAGGCTAATAATAATAAAAAAAGGTCTTTTTCAGCCCTTGATATCCTAAGATATATTGCTATATTCTTTATGATTTTTGCACTTGCAGAAGCTGAAATTAGGAGTAATAATAGAGTTACTGCTACTTGGGAAAGGAGTGATACAGATATTGTTATTTGCTTAGATGTTAGTGGATCCATGCTAATGGAAACTAGAAATAATAAGCTAATTTCCCATGTCTTTTCTAATAGATTAAGAGACGCTAAACTTGTTATAGAAAACTTTGTAAATAAACTACGAGGTCAACAAGTATCTTTAATTACTTTTTCTAATTCTGCTCAGATACTAACTCCGCTATCTGATGACTACTCTATGGTTATTGATAAAACTAAGAGTATAGAAATTGATAGAAACAAGCAGTCTCTAACTGCTATTGGTATGGGTATTGCCCTTTCTTCAGCTGTTTTGAAAGATTCTCCTGCTAAATCAAAATTTATAATCCTGATTACTGATGGTGTTAATAATACTGGTATTTATCAGCCAATTGAAGCAACAGAAACTTTTGCTTTACCTTTCGATCTTAAGATTTATCCTATTGGCTTTAATGCTGCTAGGCAGGGAGGTTTTACAGGTGCAGATGTTGATATCGAAACTCTTAATAAAATTGCTCAGTTAACTGGAAGTGGTCGGGCTGAATTAGCAAATTCAAGTGAAGCTTTAGAAAGAATTATTAATAAAATCGGTGAATCAGAAAATATTCATGAAGATAAAGACTTACCCTACGCTTATTATCCAATACATCAGATATTGCTTATTGCAGCCTTTATTCTTCTTATAATTGAATTTTACTTAAGGAAAGTTGCCTACTATGAAGTACAGTAGTCTTATAAATAAAAATAAAAATTTAGATAGTTTTTGTGGGAGTATTAGATGATTTGGGGAAATGAGTATTGGCAGATATTAATATTTATTATTGCCCCTATTATACTTGTTGGGTCTTTAATTGTTATGCTGATAACAGATAGAAGAAGAAAAGCAAACTTTGCTAAGTTTTCTTCTGAGAGATTATTTTCTTTTTGGAATCAAGGATTTATTCCTTTTTACTGGAACCTGCGTACTTTTCTTTTCGCCCTAGCATTAGTCATGATGGTAATAGCAATAGCTAATCCTAAGTGGGGAAAAAAAGAAACTGAATATGCTAGATCAGGCATAGATATTGTATATCTCTTAGATATTTCTAAAAGTATGGATATAAGTGATATTGCCCCATCTAGACTGCAAAGATCTCTTTCTTTGATAGGAATATTATCTGAGAGGTTATCAGGGGATAGAATTGCTCTCATAACTTTCGCAGGAGATACCAATACAGTTTTTTCCTTTACAGATAATATTAAAATTGCTAATTCAATGATGAATTTAGTTAATACTGATGATGTAAAAGTCATGGGTACTAACATACCTCTTGCTCTGATAGAAACCAATAAGTTAATTGAAAGGGCAGCAAAAAAGAATGCAGTTGTTTTTCTCTTTAGTGATGGTGAGAACCTTGAGCAAGGAGAAAATCAAATTATGGAGCAAATAGAAAAACTAAAAAGAAGAGGTGTTAGGTTGTACTCAATCGGGGTTGGTACTCCTAAAGGGCAATTTCTGAAAGATAACACAAATGTTACATCAAGACTCAATGAAGATTTACTAACTAAGATAGCCCAATCAACTGATGGCAAATATATTGGGTTAAATAAGGATACTAATGCCCTACAAGAGTTAGAAAAGATTATTCAAGAGTATGATAAGAATAGATATTCTTCTAATAATCCTTTGTTTTATAAAGAACAATTCTGGTTACCCTTAGTGATAGCTTTAATACTTCTGTTAATCGAGACTTTTATTCCTTATGTTAAAAAAACTAAACTAAAACGTTATATCGAGAGTTAAGTATGAAAAAGATGTTATTTATTTTATTAATATTTATTACCATTAATGCTTATGGCTTTGGTCGTGTTTCTAAAAACAACCAAGCTGTAAAGGCAATTAATGATACTCTTTTATATAATGCTGAAGAAGAGTTAAAAGAGATATTAGAAAAAGATCCAGATAATCCAATTATTAACTATAATTATGGTCTAACTAAGTTAAAGCAATTTGAAGAATATAGAAATGAATCTGCTTTAGCTGAGTCTATTGAAAGTTTTGAAAAAGCTAAGGCTGATACAAGTCGAACCAATTTGCAGGCTTTGTATTATAACCAAGCTAATGCCTATTATAACCTGAAGGATTATGCTTCAGCAGTAAATAATTATCAGGAGTCAGCTACATACCTTGATTCAACCAGTGTTGATTTGGACCTAGTTTATAATTTAGCTAATTCAATATATAAATTTGCTGAGGAGAATCCTGAATATGATTCTTTATTAACTAGGGTAGATGAGATGTACAAATCTATAGTATCTGGTGTGGACCAACAACATAAGCAAAAGATTCTTCATAATCTAGGTAATAGTGCTTTCAAGCAGAGTAAGTATCAGGATGCTATAAACTATTATGTTGAATCCCTTAGATTAAATCCTAAGTCTGAAACGACTAGAATTAACTATGAAATTGCTTTGAGAAAGCTGAGTGAACAGCAATCTGGTCAAGAAAAGCAAGAGAATCAAGACAAGAAGAAGTCAGATCAAGAACAAGAAGGTTCAAGTAAGCAAGATCAAGAACAAGAACAACAGCAACAAGAAGCTAAAGAGAAGCAAGAAGAGTATGATGATTTAAGTAAGGAAGAAAAAGAGAAATTAGAAGCTGAAAAGAAACTTGATGCTTTGTTGCAAGAACAATCTAGAGATGATGATAATGAAGATAAAACAAAGTTTAGGCAGAATAGACCTAGTGGAAAATATTGGTAATCAGGAGAAGTGATGAGTCATTACTTAACAAATAAGTTTAATCTACAAGTAAACAGACTTATATTGATTTGTCTTTTTATACTTCCTTTTAAGTTGTTTGCAGATGACATTAAAGTTGTTTCTTCTGTATCGGCTGATAAAATTGGTATTGAAGATTCTTTTACTTATACAATAAGTGTTGAAACAAGTTCAAACCAGCAGCTAGATGTTGATGTGAAATTTGATAATTTCCCAGCTGATTATTTAAGACCGAGCATTTCTACATCTATGTCCACATCATTCATTAATGGAAAGATGTCATCATCTCGGACCCAATCTCATAAATATACTGTTTATCCTCGATCAGAAGGAATATTAAAAATTCCTCAAGTAAAAGTGATAGTAAATGGTAAAAGTTACACAAGTCAAAGTCATACCATAGAAGTTGTTGCTGGATCATTAAGAGCTAAGAATCAAGCTAGAAGCAGATCTAGATCTCCCTTTTCTTCCTTTTTTGACTCAGATTTTGATGATTTTCCTTCTAGGGTAAGAACAGATGCTTTTGTTGAAGTTGAGCTTTCAGCTGACTCAATATATATAGGACAGGATATCATTGCAAAATACATCTTTTACACAAGTGATAATAGAAATAGTATAAGTTATGATATGCAAGCTTTTGATGGATATGGTTATGATAGCTCCTCAAAAGATAATGAATCTTGGGAACGAGTAAGCTATAAAGGTAAGAATTATTTTAGAATTGAAATAACAACCTTCACAATATCAGCTCAAAAATCAGGAGTAATTACTCTTCCGCTTATAACAGTAAATGAGAGTAGGTTTTTAACAAGTAATACTACCAAAAGTCCTACTAAGAAAGTCTTAGTAAAGGAACTACCAAGCAAGGGAAAGGCAATAGATTTTTCCAACGCAATTGGGCAGTTTACTATGGAAGCCAAACTTAACCAGAATATTATGTTTGATAATCAGCAAAATCAGTTGGTCTTAACTATTAAGGGAAAGGGTAATTTTAATAAAATTCTCTATCCGCAGGTACCTGATGTTCCTGGATTGGAAATTCTTAAACCAAAAGCAAGTTTAGATTATAAAATTTCTGGTGAAGGTACCTTAGTATTACATTATGATATAATACCTTATGAAGCAGGCAGATTTAAAATACCTCCTATTAGTTTTAATTATTTTGATGATGAGAATCAGGCTTATAATACTCTCTATTCTGAAACTTCATATCTAACAGTTAAGAAGAAAGCAAACTCAGCTTCTAGTGAAGATAAGAATAGCTATAATGTCTTATACAGCAAAAATAAACCATATCTTGCAAGTATAAAGTCTGATTACCTACTAATCCACAAAAGCGCTTATTGGATTTTATTAACTTGTTTAATTTTAGCCATAATTACCTTTATTGTGATAAATAAGATTAATCATAATAAGATGAATAACATTAACTATGTCAGGAGACGAGAGGCTATATTAATTCTCAAAAAGGCAATAAAAGAATCAGAAGAATTGGTTAAAAATAAGGATATTACCTTTTATACCAATGCCCAAAACAATCTATTGAAGTTTATAGCTAAGATTACTAGGGTTTCATTGCAGTTGTCTCAAGAGGAATTAATAGAAGAACTTAAGAAAAGCAATATTAACAACGTAACAGTTGATAAAATTAAATCTTTTCTGACCTATTGTGAGCAAATAAAATATAGACCAAACTTTAAAAGCAGTGAAAATATGCAAAATGATTATCAGAAATTTCTAGCTATCTTTAATGAGATAAAAAATAGTCAAGGATAGATTATGAACAGATATTTTTCTTATAAAAACATAAAAAAGTCTACTATAGTCATGATTATAATTATTCTAGCTTCCCTACTACCTTTTAAATTGCAAGCTAATGAATTGAATCTCTTGTTTAAACAAGCTAATAACTTTTTTCAGCAAGGTAATTATTATGATGCTATCAAGATATATCAAGAATTGGAGAAAGAATCAAATGATACTAATCTCTATTATAATATAGGTAATTGCTATTCTCAAATCAATGAACAGGGCTTTGCAGTTCTCTATTATAAAAGAGCATTAAGAATAGATTCTAGTAATTGGCAAGCTAGAAAAGCCTTAAATGAAATAGAAAATACTATTATATCTGCTACTCTTGCAGAATCATCTTTTACAAATAGACTTTTATCAGCTATCTATAATTGGTTAAGTTTAAACAGATTAGCCTTTATTGTCTTTTTACTTGTCTTGACTCTAGGTTTATTCATTTTTATATTTCTCTCACAAAAGATTTCAATCTCTATTTTTGCCAAAAGATTTTATTTAACGCTTAATATCTTTCTTCTAGCCCTATTTATTCTAATCTCAGTGAGTAAAATCTATGAATATGCTTCTAATCAGCAGGTAGTTATTGTTAAAAATAACACCCGAATTAATAAAGATGAGGATGGAAGAATCTATTCTACTAACAAGAAGCTGCAAGCTGGATTAAGCTTGAAATTTGTTGACTCATTAGAAGATAGAAAGAGTGGTTATTCACTCTTAGCCTTGCCTAATGGAGAATTAGTTGTTATCGAAAACCAGGCTTTTGAACATGTATTAGTTAAGTAAGATTTTTTAGCTAAATTCTGTAAGCTATTTTGCTAGAATAATCTGCACTCTTCACCTGTGATACCTAGCTTTTGCCAAGTATTACTAAAGCTCTACTATACTATCTGGGTTTAATAGGCAGGGTTCGGTAGACCCTGTATATATTAGTCAAAGCTTTATCTTAACCCTGTAAGGGCGAAATTATTATTTTTTTTCGCCCGAAGTCCCTTACCTACGCTTGAGGAAGACCAGTCTTATCAATACCCTTATCATCCCTAATCCTTCCTTTACAGTCTTTCGATAAAAGTCAGGATTTCATCGAAAGACTGTAAAGAAAGGATTAAGGATGCAATAGTCTATATTATGAGTTTATCCCAGACTTATCTTAGCCCTGGAAGGACTACATTATCCCAAAATAATGCAATATATCTTTGAGAATAGCAGAATATTCTTTTGCAAAAAAGGACCATTTTGAAAAAAATGGACCCTTAAAGATTATGAGGGCTTGTTAAAAAACTTCAAGAAAATCTAAGAAAAGGAGGATAAAGCAATGGTTGTTATTGAATTTAAAATACCACATGGATTAAAAGCCAAAGCTAGAAGAGATGGATATTCTCTAGTAAAATATTCAAATCAGCCATTTTATCACCTCCGAAAAAAGAATTCTCCTAAAATAGGGAAAAATCATCATAAGTTCGGCAATACCATGCAAGAACTAAAAATATCTTATCGAAAGCTTAATGATGCTGAAAAGCAAGCACTGAAAAAAAGGAGAAAAAAGGAAGGAAGTACTAAGTCAGACTGGATTCAATTTGTTAGAGAATATTATAGAGGGATTAGTCGTCAAGCTCTTAAAGAAAAAAGACACGTAAAATCTCAAAACAAGAAAGATAAAGTTAACAAGCCACAAAATGGAAGTGAAAGTAAGAATTTAAGAGAAAAACATTTTATATTCGTCCGAAGTCCCTTGCCTAGGGCTGAGGAACTCCGGTCTCCAACTTAGCGACTTCCGACAACTTATATTCGTCCGAAGTCCCTTGCCTACGGCTGAGGAAGTCTGGTCTGCGCCAGTCTCTCTATCTCGCCGTCTCCCCATCTTTGAATCAAAAAAAAAGCGAAAATCTTTTTCCTTTGTGTCTTCGTGCCTTTGTGGTGAATCTCTTTCTACTCTGCCCGCCTTAAGCCACTACTTGGTATTAATCCCTTGCCTAGGGCTGAGGAAGTCTGGTCTGCGCCAGTCTCTCTATCTCGCCGTCTCCCCATCTTTGAACCAAAAAAAAGGCGAAAATCTTTTTCCTTTGTGTCTTCGTGCCTTTGTGGTGAATCTCTTTCTACTCTGCCCGCCTTAAGCCACTACTTGGTATTAATCCCTTGCCTACGGCTGAGGAAGTCTGGTCTCCAACTGAGTCTCCAACTTTTGGGTTAAAAGTTAATTAACTTCTTGACATATAGTATTGAAATTAAAATCATATAAAAAAAAATTCTGGGGTAATTATGTTTGGAAATATTAAAAGTTATTATTGGTTGCTGATAATTGTATTATTACTTGTGGGATGTTCTAAAGAGCAAGAAAAAAAAGAAGAAAGAGTTGAGAAAATTAAATCTGATAAACAAGTTATTAATCCACTTATGGAGCATAGCTCTCTGGGTACTAGCCTGAGGTCTGAATCACCAAGATATGAGCCAGAAGTAGAGTTTGAAGACCATAACTCATCAGCAAGTCAAGCAGTTGTTTATAGTAAGTTAAATTCCTGGAATAAGCAAAGAGATTACTATGAGATAGCTTTTAATGAAGACTTATTAGAAAATGTTTTATCTGGAAACCTATTTAAATATATCAAGCTAAGTCCTAAAATTCCAGGAGTGTTTGAGAAAATTGATAGCAAAATAATCAGATTTTACCCTGATGATAGATTTGAAGGAGATACAGAATATAAGGTTGAGCTAAATCAAAGTGGACTCTTTGGAAAAGAAATGGCTACAGTCGAGATGTCTTTTTTCAATGACTCCCCGATTTTAAAAATGGGACAAGTTTCTCTCTATAGTCTAGATCAAGATAATACATACTATTTAAAATTTAATATTCATCAATACAGGGGAAGTTACCTTGAAGAAGATTATAAGAATGAGCTTATGATCAATGTAGGTAATCAGAAAGTACTAGTAGCTAATGTAGAAGCTGAAGCTAATGGTCAGATGAATATTACTAGTAAGAAGTTTACAGCTTCTGGAAGAGCAAGAATACTTATTAGACCAAAAACCAAACTCTTTAACTCCCAGAGTGAAAAGGAACTATATTATTCTAACACAATAGAAGAGTTATTAAAATTTAATATTAATAATATTGATACTATCACTGATAATCAAGGGCAGGCTAGAATAGAAATTACCTTTTCTAAAAACCTTGATACTAATCAATCATTAGCTGCTTATCTTTTCCTTGATGGACAAGAGTTTGCTAGTTCTGACATTTCCAAATTCTTCAATAAAGTTATTTTAACAGGGGATTTTATTTTAGGACAAGACTATAAGCTTGATATTAAAGCTGGAATCAGAGCATTCGATAATTCTGTTTTAAAAAAGGACATTAATAAAAAGTTAACGACCTATAACAGAGAAAGACAACTAGAATTTGTAGATAAAGGTATTTTCTTATCAAGAAAAAATAATAATTCTACTAATATCAAGGTTATTAACTACTCAGAATTTACCTATGAGTTGTGGTCAGTCCAAGTAGATAATATAGCAGAAATGATTCATAATCTAAACTTATTCTCCTATAGTAATAATAGTAATCAAGGTTATTATAGAAGAGATAACTTACATTGGTATGGCCAGTTACTTAAAGAAGAAAATATTGAAACTGGAGTAGAAAAAGATAAAGAAAGCTTTATCAAACTTGATTTAGGTAATGTAATTGAACATGATTCTAAGAAGATATATATATTAAATTTAATTGGGAAAACAGAAAATGGAGAAGACCTTAACTTAAAGAGAACAAGAAGATATTCTTGGATGAATCATAAGGTCTCCAAGCTTCTTTTAGCTACTGATTACGCTATCACTGCCAAAGCTTTTGATAATAAAGTGGCTGTAAGGGTGGTTGATGTGCTTTCAGGACAAGCTATTTCTAGGGCTGATGTTGAGCTTAGGGCTTTTAATAATACTTTACTAGCTAGTGGTAAAACTGATAGAAATGGCTGGTTGATTCTTGATCAACTAAACTATCCATTAGAAAATGGTGACTTTTTTATTATTGCAGAAAAAAGAGATAATATTGGCTTTCTATCTAGTCAATCAATGTATCTAGATAATTCTAAATTTAAAGTGGAAAGTAATTACTCAAATAGTGAATACAAGCTACATGCCTTCCTTGATAGAAATCTCTACAGGCCTGGTGAAGATGTAAATCTTATTGCTATGGTAAGAGATAAAAATAATGAAATAGTCCAAGAAGATATACCCCTCATAGTAACAGTCTATGATGCCAATAATACAAAAGTTATTAGTGAAAAAATTAAAGATTTAGAAATAGGTCTTGCTACTTATAAGTTTTCAACTAAAGAAAGTTCTATGACAGGTCAATGGCAAATAGAGCTTAAATATGGATCTCTTAAAGAATATGTTAATTTCACCCTAGAGACTTTTGTTCCTGAGAGAATTAATACTAGTATAAAAACAGATAAAGATTTCTATAATGCTAGGGATAGTAGAGCTAATCTAGAGCTAGCAAGCAAATATCTCTTTGGTGAACCTTTAGTTGATGCCCTATGTCAGGTCAATATTTCTTATAATCATGACTATTCTTTTGCTAATGATTATTTTGCTGAATATTCTTTTTATGATGATTACAAAAATTTTGATTATTCTATGTATAGCCAACAAATTACTCTTAAAACAAATAGTAATGGTAGAATAAATACAAGAGTTGATTTGTTAAATAATAAGGAAACTTTCAGTCCTTACTTCCTCAATATTCATGCTCAAGTAACAGAAAAGGGAGGGAGACCAATTGAAAGAAAGCTTGTTTTACCTGTATCACCTCAAGAAAAGTATATTGGACTTAGCAATAACAGGTATCTTAAGGCTAAAGCAGGTGAGTTTTCTCTACCTTTCATTATTGTTGATGGAAAAGGAAATAAACTTACTGAAGCTAGTCAGATTGAATATGTAGTATATGCTAAACGTGGTTCTTGGTGGTGGGATTATGATGATTTCTATCAGTCGTCATTTAAAAACTCTGAATCTACTACTATAGTCACTAAGGGGGTAGTTACTAGTGGGAAAGACAATATAATAAAATTCACTCCTAAGTCTTCAGACTTCCATGTTTTTATCATTGAAGCCAAGATAACTGGACAAGAAAATTATGAAATTTCCAGAAAGTACTACAATAGCTACTGGGGAGATAGTAGCGAACTAACCCAAGATACTTCTCTTGAACTAAAACTTGATAAAGATGAATACCAGATTGGAGACAAAGTTAAATTAAATATCCCTAGCTCAAAGAACAGTTTGCTTTATATAACAATATCTAAGCAAGATAAAATTCTAAAACAAGATATTGTAAAATCATCAGAAAATGGAAATTATATCTATGAGTTTACTACAGATAAGGACATGGTTCCAAATATCTACGCTGATGTAAGAGTTATTCAAGGCCAGAATGAAATTGAAAATGACTTGCCATTACGACTCTATGGTATAATTCCAATAAGAGTTATTGATAAAGCTAGTAAACTAGATATCACCTTAGATATTCCTGAAAGAATATCATCTAACTCTAGGTTAGAAGGAAGCATTGATGTAGGTGTTAGAAAGAAAACTAAGTATATTGTTTCTGTAGTTGATCAAGGGTTAATTAACAAAACAAACTACAAAATCCCTAATCCTTGGTCATTATTCTACCAATCTGAAGCTTATTATGGCCGTGATTTTGATAATTTCTCCTACTTTATTAATGCCCAACAATTAGATATATTTAGAAGTATTCTGATTGGTGGTGGCCTTTATGAGTCAGAGGCAAGTTTTCTTGCTATGGGTAAGGATGGCCTTGCTAGCCTAAGAGAAATGAATAGACTTCAAGAAACAGGAGTACAAAGATTTAACCCAGTTACTTACTTCCTTGGAATCTTAGAAACTGATAACAATGGTAAAGGTGATTTTCATATTGATATTGAAGATTATACTGGTAGCCTCAAGGTTTGTGTCATAGCTGTAAATGAACAAGCCTTTGGACAAGCAACTAAATATACTATTGTTAAAGATAAAATTATAACTATGCCAACCTTACCAAGAGTTTTAACTCCTCAGGATGAAATTGAAATACCAGTAAATGTTATTATTGACGATGATATAAAGAGTCCTGTAGCAATTAGCTTATCTACTAATGAACTAGTTCAAGTGAGTTCACAAACTTCTTTTACTATCCCACAAGGAGAAAAATCTGCTTTGCTTATCTTCAAGGCTAAAGTCCTTGATAATACAGGTAAAGCTACTTTTAAATTTACTTCTAATAGTAAGAAATTTAGTGGAGAAAAGAATATCGAGATAGGGGTAAGATTACCAGCTCCTTATGAAACTGATTCACAAGTTCTAGAATTTAAAGATAACTTAATTAATTTAACTATTCCTAATAAAGGATTTGCTAACAGTAATCAAGTCTATCTTACTTTTACCCAAGGCCTAGTCTTTGATGCTGATCAGCTAGTCCAACAATCTCTTCGTTACCCTTATGGGGGAGCTGTGATGAAAACAGCGCTAACATTTAATCAACTACTCTTAAGCAACTTTGTTAAGGATATTAATTTAAGAAATAGACTTGATCAAGGTATTAACACTTACTTCCAAAATATTGTTAAATATAATCGCCAAGGCTTATACGAATGGCAAGGATCTTGGAAAGAAAGTTCAGAACGAAAATTACTAAATATCTATGCTCTTCATACTGCCATAATTGCTAAAGAAAAAGGCTATAATATAAACGAGTTTGTTTATTCTGAAATATTGAACTATCTGTCTCAGAGTAAAACTGATAGAAAAGAGATTGATTTCGAAGATGCTTACCAACTCTATGTATTAGCCTTAGCTGGCCAAGCTGATATTGCTAAATTAAATTACTACATTGAGAAAAGAGGGATAAAAGTTAATAGTAATGCTATCAATATGCTGTATATGGCCTATGGTGAATCAGGCTTTGATATCAAGACAATTGAAAAAGACTTGAAACCTGTAATTGTTATTAATGATCAAATGTCTAGCAGAATTCTTAATCCTATAGAGGAAGTTCAGTCTGCTTTAGAACTCTACCTTAATTCTATATATAAGAATAGCAATGGAGAGGATAAAGCTAAAAACATGGCTAAAGCTAACGCTATTGCTAATAAACTATCTCAAAGCAACTACTGGAATTATTATGACATGAGCTGGAACTTATTTGGATTATCTGCATATATAAGTAACCTGCCCAAAGACTTTAATGATTATCAAACTCAGGAACTGCAAGTATCATCAGCATCTGAGACTAATAAGATTAAAGTCAATGACTTCAGCTCATTAGATTTGACTCCTTATAAAGGACAAAAACTTGAGATTAAAGGTCTTTCAAATAAAAGTGAAAATGTTATGGTTACCCTCTACAATACTTATGTTCCTAAGATTGAAGATACCAAAACATATTCAAATGATATTGAATTATTCATTACTTATCAAGACCTTGATGGAAATAAACTAGATATATCTTCTCTTAAACAAGGACAGATCTTTATTGTTAATTTCGAAGTAATTCCCAAAGAATCAAAAAATGATTTTGCTCTTACCTATATTTTACCTTCAGGTTGGGAATTTGCTTCTCAGGATGAATCAAAGATGGTCGTTAAGCCTAACATGGCTAAACCTGAATATGTTGACCTCCGTGATGATAGAGCTATTCTCTATGGTAAGGCAAACTATTTTTCCAGAATAGGCCACCAGCTGATTATTAATGCTGTCTCTAAAGGGAAATATATTATTCCCGCAGCGTCTGTTGAAGACCTTTACAACCCTGAGATTAGAGCAAGTATCAAGGGAAAAATCATAGAAGTAAAATAATACTTGTCTAGGTCAGAATCTTTAGTCATGATTATGCAAAGAAAGAAAATTAAAATACTTGGTCTGCTATTAGTTATTTTTACTCTTAGTTTCTTAGGCTCAATTATTTTTATTCATGCACCTAAAGATTCTGACTGGGACTATTCTTCTCAAATTTTAGATGAAAATGGTAAATTCTTAAGAGTTTATCTGGATGTAAATGACCAATGGCACTTAGCCTACAATGCTCCTATACCAGAAAAATTAAAGATAGCTATTCTTCAATTTGAAGATAAACACTTCTACTCCCATCCAGGCATTAATCCCTTCTCAATACTCAGAGCTTTATATACTAATATCTCTGCTGGGACCATAGTGAGCGGCGGTTCTACTATAACTATGCAAGTAGCTAGACTTTACTCTCAAGGAGATAGAAATCTTCTTAATAAAATAAAAGAAGCTCTTATCTCCATTAAATTAGAAGTATTGAACACTAAAGATGAAATCCTTCTCACTTACCTTAATAATGCACCTTACGGAAGCAATATTGTTGGTATAGAGACTGCTGCTTATAAATACTATGGCAAAAAAATTCAAGAACTAACCTGGGCTGAAGCTTGCCTCTTTGCAGTCTTACCTAATAATCCTGGCTATCTATTCCCAGGTAGCAATACTAACAGACTAAAAGATAAAAGAGATAAACTTCTTAATAAACTTAAAGAACAAGGTTATCTTACTGATAATGAATACAAAAATTCAATTAGAGAAAGGATCCCAAACAAGCATTACTCTTTCCCTCTCTTAGCCCCCCACTTAAGTGATAAACTCCACAGTCAAGGACCAGCTATCTACAATACCACTATTAATGGTGATTTGCAAAAGAAACTTGAAGATTTAGCTATCAGAAAAGGGTATTTATTAAATACTATGGGAATTAAGAATTTAGCAATCCTAGTTAGTGATACTAAAAATCACCAAGTAAAAGCTTATATAGGTTCTCAAAACTATTTTTCTAAATCCACTAATGGCTTTAATGATGGAGTACTTGCTTTAAGATCCTCTGGGTCAATACTTAAACCCTTTATTTATGGATATGGACTTGAGAAAGGATTAATAACTCCTAACTCTCTCTTAGAAGATACTAAACAAAATTATGGTATGTTACTACCCCAGAACTATGATAAGCAATATAGAGGATTAGTTACAGTTTCTCAAGCCCTACAAAAGTCACTTAATATCCCAGCTTATGAGATTACTCAAAAAATAGGTCTCTATGATGTAACCTCAGTTCTCAAAAGTGTAGGAATGACAAGCTTGACAAGAGATCCTTCAACTTATGGTCTTTCAATCTGTGTAGGAGGAGCGGAAACTAATCTCTGGGATCTCAGTCAAATGTACCAGACTCTGGGAAATTATGGACAGTATAATAAGCTAAGTGTCCTTAAAGATAGTGAAGCTCATCAAAAGACAAGTCTGCTATCTCCTGCAAGTTCTTATCAAATTCTAGACATCTTAAGAGGTCTTAAAGTTCCTGATTCCTTTCCCGCAAATAATCTTAATATAGCTTGGAAAACGGGAACAAGTAATGGTTTTAGAGATGCTTGGGCTGTTGGACTTAATGAAGATTGGACAATTGCGGTTTGGGCAGGAAACTTCACAGGAGAAGGCAATCATAAGCTATCAGGAAGAAACATTGCAGGTGATATTCTTTTCCAAGTTGCTAGTGGTTTAATCTCTCCTCATGCTAGTTTTTTTATAAAGCCTTGGTCTGATTTAAAACAAGTTCCAATCTGCCAAGTATCAGGGTATAGTCCAACTAAAAATTGCCAGGATACCCTTTGGATAGATGTACCCAAGAATGCTAACATATTACCTAACTGCCCTTATCATAAAAGTGTAGTTGTGGATAGTGAGGAAACAATGCAAGTATGTTCAGATTGCTGGCAAGGTATTAAACATAAGACTATTTCTGTCTTGGACTATCCCCCTAATGTAGATTATCACCTTAAAGAAAATTCTATCACTTACCCTAAGTTACCTAAACATAATCCACAATGCACAAGAATTCAAGAGGAAGAAAAATTAATTATTAAGTATCCAATCAACAATAGTAAAATCTATTTACCTATTGACTTGAATGGAAAAATAAACTCTTTCCAGGCTGAAGCAGTTTCTGATCATGACCAGCTATATTGGTTTCTAAATAATAAATTCTTAGGGAAAA
This sequence comes from Cloacimonadales bacterium (SeqCode), assembly GCA_963663475.2. Lineage (GTDB taxonomy): Bacteria > Cloacimonadota > Cloacimonadia > Cloacimonadales > JAFGVF01 > JAEKNW01. The sequence goes on from CAXXJV010000001.1 coordinate 2,150,570, forward strand.
CTACTAAAGTTCATAAACTAGATATTAAAACAAATCCTGGTAAAAAGCACTTACACCTAGTTTCTCAAGAAGGCCTTTCAACACAAATAACTTTTGAAATAATTGTTAACTCAAATAAAACCTTTAACCCAGAATAATGCAGTAGCCCCTTGCGAATAGCAGAATCTAGCACTCTTCACTAAAGCTCTACTACTCTATCTGTGTTTAACCCTGGTAACTAACTATAATTATCGAAAAGAACTAGTAGAAAATAAAGCTTAGTTAGCTTGCGAAAGAAAAACTTTCTCTTTCTCTTATAATTTATTCGCTATTCAAGATAAAAGAAGATTGACATAATAAGCCTTTTGAAAAAACTTAAATAAACTAAATAAGGATTTATATATGAAATTAAGAATAATAACACTAATGATTATGCTTGTTACCTGCTCTTTATTTGCAATCCAAGATCAGGAAAGATTAACCTTTAATATCAGGTATGGTATTGTATCTGCAGCAGAAGCAGAACTTTTTACCCGCTATATAATTCATACTGATTCGATCTATACTGAACCTATTGAAGCATTGAAGGTAACTTCTAAAGCAGAAACTTATTCCTTTTTTGATGTCTTTTTTAAAGTCAGAGATAGGATAACATCCATTTCTGAACAAGATAGTGGCAAAGCTATCTATTATGAGAAGAACCTGAGAGAAGGTGGCTATAAACAAAGAAGACTCCATTATTATGATAGAGAAAATGAAAACTGTATCTATCAAAAATGGTCTTTTGGAAGAAAAGAATTCTCAACCAAAAATATCCCCATTACTAAAGATACTTATGACTTCTTAGGAGCATTTTATCATATTAGACAAGAAGAATTAGCCGTTGGCGATACTATTAGGCTAACCATGTCTGGAGATGGTGTAACCTTTGATGCTAATATCGTTGTTCATGAAAGAGAAAAACTAAAAACTATTTTCGGTAAAAAGAACTGTCTGAAAATAGAACCTCAACTTACCCAAGAGACAATCTTTAAAAATTCAGGTAAGATTTATATCTGGTTAACCGATGATGAATTTAAAATTCCTGTAAAAATGGAATCTGAAGTTAAATTCGGTTCCTTTGTAGCTGATTTGAAAGATGCCGAAAATGTAGGGTTGAAGATAAAATAAAAAGTATATTTTAACTTAAAAAACACTAATCTCTAGCTTTATTTCATAGCAAGCTATGGGGATTTATAGGAAAAAATACTGGACTGTTTTTCTTTAACATTATTTATTGTTATTCAATCTATTTTTCGGAGGATGTATGAATAGAAAAGTTTCTTTAACTGGTATAAAACCAACTGGTATGCCACATCTTGGCAACTTTGTTGGTTCAATCAGACCTGCTTTGGAGCTGGCAAAAGATTATGATGCTCGTTACTTTATTGCAGATTATCATGCTTTAAATCAAATAAAAGACCCAAAAAAAATAAGAGATATGACTTTTGAGGTAGCTTCAGCTTGGTTAGCTTGTGGTTTAGACCCCCAACAAGTTCTCTTTTATCGTCAATCAGATGTTCCTGAAACCTTTGAGCTAGCTATCGCCTTAATGGCCTTCACTCCTAAAGGTTTAATGAATAGAGCCCATGCCTACAAGGCTATTGTTCAAAAAAATGAAGAAGAAGGAAACCCTCTTGATGATGGGGTAAATATTGGTCTCTTTACTTATCCTGTCTTAATGGCTGCTGATATTCTACTTTTTGACGCTGATATAGTCCCTGTAGGTAAAGACCAACTTCAACACATTGAAATGGCAAATGATATTGCCCAATCCCTAAACTTCAACTATAAAGAAGAAATTCTTAAACTACCAAAACCTTATACCCATGCTGATGCTGGTATTATTGTCGGACTAGATGGTAGAAAAATGAGTAAAAGTTACAACAATGAAATTTCTCTCTTCCTACCAGAAAAGAAACTTAGAAAAACTATTATGAAAATAGTTACTAATTCTCAGACTATTGAAGAAGTTAAAGATCCTGACCAGTGCAATGTCTTCTCTCTTTATAAAGTCTTTGCCACACCTGACCAACAAGCTGAACTAAGAAAAAGATATTTAGCTGGTGGAATGGGTTGGGGAGAGGCAAAACAAGCCCTCTTTGAAGCAGTAAATGACCAACTAAAAGAACCAAGAGAAAAATATTTTGACCTATTAGAGAATAGAGACTATGTTGATAAGATCTTGATTGAAGGTGCTGAAAAAGCGAGAGATATAGCTTCAGCTACCATTAAAAGATTAAGAAAATCTATCGGTATTGATTAAAAATTATTTAAAATATTAGAAAATATTCTTGACAAAAAAACTAACTTAAATTTATATGAGTAAACTTATCGCAAGGGAGAAAAAATGGAAATATTTCTTTTAGTAATACATATACTTATTAGTATTGCTTTGGTCTTATTGATCTTAGCTCAAACTTCTAAGGGTAATGGATTAGATAGTAATTTAGGCGGAGCTGCTTCTAACGTTTTTGGAAGTTCTGCTTCTGAAATGTTGAAAAAATGGACTCAGATTATCGGAGGACTTTTCTTGATCTCTTGTGTCTTCTTAGCTATTAATGTTAAGTCAGGTAAGTCAGTTGATAATGTTGCTCCAGCATCAACAGGTCAAGTCAACACTCAAGAGACTTCACCTGCACAAGAATTAGATCTCGAAGAAGGCGATATTCAGGAAATACCTGCTACTGAAGAAACTTCAGAAACAGCAAGTGAAACACCTGTAAGATAAAACTTTTAAAAGCAGGAGTGGTGGAATTGGCAGACACGCAAGACTAAGGATCTTGTGCCCATTGCGGGTGTGCGGGTTCAAGTCCCGCCTTCTGCACCAAACTTAAAAGCCCAACATTGTTGGGCTTTTTTGCTATTAAGAATTAAGTGCTAAAAGAATCTAGTGCTCTTCACTAAAGTTCTACTGCACCATTCGGGATTAAATTAATATCGCAAGAAAGAAAATTAAAAGTTTTTAGATGTAACTTTCAAGAAATCTAAACTAGCTTGTAATTCCATGGTTATCACGTTCAGCATTTTGATTTAAAGGTTCCCATAATTCAAGCTTATTTCCTTCTATATCAAGAATATGTACAAATTTTCCATAATCGTAGGTTACTATCTTATCTAGGATTTTAACTCCATTTGCTTTCATTTCTTCAACTAAAGATTCAAGGTTTTCAACACGGTAGTTAATCATAAAATCTTTTTCAGAAGGAGTAAAATAATCAGTTTTTTCATCAAATGGAGACCATTGAGTATAGGCAATATTCTCTTTATCAGGGTATTGACACCACTTGAAGCTTGTACCATATTCATCTGTGTTAAGTCCAAGGTGTTTAGAATACCATTCTTTAACCTTATAAGGGTCTTTAGATTTGAAAAAAATACCTCCAATACCACGAACTTTTTTAGACTTGTCTGCTATTTGAGATTTTGGCTCAACAATAATCATCCAGTTTATTCCAAACTTATCGGTAAATTGACCAAAATAATCACCCCAGAAGGCATCTCTCATTGGTGATTGAATTTTACCATCCTTAGATAAGGCTCTAAAAAGTCTATCTGCCTCATTTTTAGAATCACTTGTAATAGATATTGAGAAGTTGTTCCCATGCTGAAAAGCTCCACTATTATCTTCAATATTATCGCAACCCATTAAGCTTGTCTCTTGACTAATTGGTAAGCTAACATGCAAGATTTTATTAGCATGCTTTGAATCAATAGCTGGAAAAGCAGCTTGAGAGGGAATATCTTTGAAACGACTAAGATAGGTGAATTCCTTGCCAAAAACAGATTTGTAAAAGGTAAAGGCTTCTTCGCAATTACCATCAAAATTAAGATATACATTAACAGTGGTCATTATTTCTCCAAAATTATTTATTTCTATTAATCAAGATAATAGAATTGAAGGAATAAGCAAAGTTTATCAACAGATAAGAAAATAAGATTATCTTTAAATACTAAGAAACTATAAAATTAAAAGACAAGAAAATATACTTTCCATTGTCTCTATAAGTATAATTATCAGATATATCAAATTTTTCATTTATAAGATTAATTAACTGCTGTTCATTGATATCTTTTACATCTTCTTTAAAAAATATCAATGAGAATGCATAGATCCCATCCCATGACCATATTTCAAATCTTGCATCGTATTCTCTTATCTTTATAAAATCTGTCATTATTATTTTTGTCCCTTCATCAAGCTTCAAATCTTTAAATTTCGCTTTAATAGATGCTTTCTCTGAGCACATAGATTCTTCCTTATTTTCAGTTTTACTCATAATAATATCCTTTAGTTATTTTTAGCACTATTATTATAAACTGAAAATCAAAAAAGTAACAAAATAAATTATTTTTTTTATATCAGCTAGTCATAAATTATATTAAAAATAGTTTTAACTTGACAATTAAATTCTAAAACCATTTATGACGATAAATAAAATAAAGGAATAACTATGAATTGTAAAAACGTATTACTTCTAGTACTTGTTACAATGATTACTAGTATTTTTGCTTTTGATGGAAAACACCAAGGATTCATAGTTGGAATTGGTGTGGGATACTCACCTGTTCTCTATAAAACTGAAATAGAAAATACACAAGGTTCTTTCGAATCTGATGTAAAATTTGCCAATGGATTTGCAACTAATACTTTGGTTGGTTATGGATTTTCTAATCGATTAGAAGCTTTTATCACTAATAAAAATGTTTGGTATGAACGAGATAAATTTAACCAAAGATCTTCAGATGACTTCATAATTAATTTCTTATCTGCTACTGGTATAACCTACTTTTTATCTAAAGAGCTTGATTATCAAACATGGGCTCCATCACCTTATATATCTGCTGGAATAGGTCGTTTGGATTGGATTGATTTCTTTGGTGAAAGTCATGGTAATAAGGGTCGCTTGGGTTTCTTTGTTGGAGTGGGATATGAGTTTGTTGAGCATCTAAGACTTTCATTAGATTATTATTCAAACACTAAAGAAACTTCTTCTGATAATGGAGATAAAACAAGATATTCTCATTCCTTTATACTTTCACTAAATGCTTTTGTATATTAAAATTTTAATTCTTTAAGAAAAATATTATAAAAAAGGAGTATGTATGAAAAAGAAAATAGGGTTAATGGTAGCTTTTATTTGTATATTGGCTAATTTGGTGGCTTTTGATGGAAATAGAAAAGGTTTTCTATTAGGTTTTGGAGGAGGTGTTTCTAGTGTTTCCTATAAGCAAGAAGTAGAGTTTTTTGGCGAAACCATCAAAGCACCAAGTGTTAGTGAATATGGATTTGTAACAGACTTCAAAATAGGTTACGCTCCTGCTAATCATATTGAATTTTATTATACAAGTAAGACTGCTTGGATTAATTTATCAAATACTTATGGTGATGATATTGTCATTGCTGATGGAGTTGGATGTATAGGATTTTCATATTTTACTGAACCAAAATTGAAAAGTGGGGAATGGCACCCATCATTTTTCTTTAGTGGAGGTGTAGGGATTTCTTCATGGTCTGCTCCTTTTGATAGTGATATTGATGATAGATATAAGGGGGCTGGAGCTTTTTTAGGTTTTGGCTATGAACTAGCTAAGCATTACAGAATTAGTATGGAATACTTTGTAAATAATCCTTCGGATGATACAAATTATGGAACTGCTACAACTTATTCTGAAGTACTGATGATAACCTTTAGTGGACTTGCTTTTTAAGATAATGATAGAATGAATTTAAGTGGTATTATGTTTATGGTACCACTTTTTTCATTGATAACAAGCCTAAAATTTAAATGAATATTTAAGAATGCATCAAGTTTGAGCCCCTTGTTTTTGATAAAATTCTCTTTTTCGTTGACAGACTAACAAAACAAAATTATAATGAATTAATGTTAATAACCAATAATAGGAGAAGAAATGAGTTCACTTGCCGTATTAGGCTGTATGTTCGGAGATGAGGCTAAAGCCAAAATCGTTGATGTAATGGGTAAAGATGCTGATTTAGTAGTCAGATTCCAAGGTGGAAATAACGCTGGTCATACTATTTGTATTGAAAATAAAAAGTATGTCTTTCACTTAGTCCCTTCAGGTATTCTTTATCCTAAAATGAAATGTGCTATCGGTGCTGGAACAGTCATTGACCCTTGGTCTCTAAAAGAAGAAATTGAGAAATTAAAAAATCAAGGAATTGAGTTTGATGGTAGGTTCTTTATAGACCCAAGAGCTAACTTAACTTTACCAATTCATAAGTATTTAGATTCTTTAAACGAGAATACTACAAGTAAAATTGGCACAACCAAGCGAGGAATAGGACCTACTTATTCAGATGCTGTTGCTAGAAAAGGGATGAAGTTTATTGACTTAGTAGATGATAGTGATTTAAAGAGTAAAATTTCAAACCTTTATGATTATCATAATATCAAAATCAAAGAAGCTGATATTGATACCCTTATTGAAGAACTCGGAGATATAAAGAATTTCTATGCACCTTTTATAAAGCAAATCACCTATCTGATTGATGAATATTATCAGTCTGGTAAGAATATAATTTTTGAAGGAGCTCAAGGCACACTTCTGGATATTACTTATGGAACATATCCTTTTGTAACTTCTTCAAATACAATTTCTGGCGGTATAACTACTGGTTGTGGATTTTCTTTAAGAAAAGTAAATAAGATTATTGGTGTTTATAAGGCTTATTACACTAGAGTTGGTGATGGTCCTTTCCCAACTGAGTTATTTGATGAAACTGGTGAACAAATCAGGAAGCAGGGTAATGAATTTGGCTCTACTACTGGCAGACCTAGAAGATGTGGATGGTTTGACCTCTTTGCATCGCGTTATACTGCTAATTTAAATGATGTTGATGAAATTGCTTTAACTCTGCTAGATGTTTTAATGAACATACCAGAAATAAAAGTTTGTACTGCTTATGAATATCAAGGTAAGAAACTTACAGAATTTCCTGTTAGTTCGCAAGTACTAGCAGAATGTCAGCCAATATACCATACACTTGCAGGTTGGGAAGAAGATATTTCAGGAATAACAGATTTTGATAAACTGCCTGAAAATGCTAAGAAATATGTTAAATTTGTAGAAAAAGAAATTGGCAAAAAAGTTTCTATTGTCTCAGTTGGTCCAGGAAGACATCAAACTATTTTTAGATAAATGTTATTTTACACTCAAGAGTTCACTAGTACTCTTGAGTGGTTATTTTATTACTTTCTTAATACTTTTTCTAGATATGAGTAGAAAAGTGATTATATATAATATAGGGTCGTTTAAATAATTATAAAATTATTAGCTATTTGCTTAAAACAATACATTAAACTTAAGGAGTTCATGATGAAAAGGTCTTTTCTTATAGTAATTACTTTACTTCTAATCCAAATCAGTATAGCAGACGCTCAAGTTAACTATAGTGCCCCTGAATTTATGCAGGCATATTACCAAGCTTATTCTAGAAACTATATCAATACATTGGCATCAGGTAGAGGAAATACAGGAGTAGCAAAAATAGAAAATATTGAAAATGTTCTATTAAATCCTGCTGGTTTCTCAACAGATCACTCAGAAATGTATATAGAGTTCATGGTCAAACCTGAACAAAAAGAAATTGGACATTTATATGATCAAAACTATCATTCTAATAAACCATTCACTTTTGTTGGCTTTGGATTTAATATTATTGATAAGTTATCTACTGGACTTTACTATTCACTACCAAATAGCATTAAATACGATAGATATACTATTGATGATTATGGTACTGCTCTGATTCAAAATTCTAAACCTGAATATAACCAATATAGTTTTGGCTTAGTTAATTCTTACAAACTTGGTAAACTAAGTCTTGGATTTAATGCAAAATATGATATCCACTCAATAAAGAGTATGTTACTAAATGGATCTTCTGCTAAATTTGATTTGGACGAAAGCCTTGTTTCCTTCTCCACAGGAGCTATTTATCAAGTTAGTGATAGATTGAATCTTGGACTTGCTTACAATCATAGTTCTGAAATAGATTTTACTACCCAGTATTATTCATGGGATGTAAGTATTCCTGTAAGTTTCTCTGCAGGTATCTCTTATTATTATCTTTATGATAGTATTGTAAATTTAGATTATGAAAAGAGGTTTAATAGTCAAATGAGTGATTACTATGATGATTTAGATATCTTCAAACTAGGACTAGAACAACAGATAAGAAATAGTATAGTTCGATTTGGACTTATGTATATTCCATCTACATTCTCAGGACAAGTTAATCTACCAATTGCTAATCTAGATTCTCAGATAGAACCTCATTATCCAAATAATTTTAACAATGGAATAGAGAATATACTATCCACTGAACAAACCTTCTTAACTATTGGTTATACCTTAAATATGGAAGAGCTAACCTTTAATCTAAGTGGCATGCAGGCTGTTGGTTCAGAGATGAAAACCACTCAACTTTCAATGTCTATTGGTGTTAACTTAACTGATTTCGATATAACCAAATATACACCAAAGAGTCGTGATGAAGACTAAGAACAAAGTTTTAATAAAAAGATTAGAAGATTATAACTTAGACAAGATTGAAGCATTCTTTAAGAGAAGCTACCTTCATAAGGATAAAGTTCTCCCCAAATTACAAGGGAAAAAGATTTTATTGAAGCCTAATCTTTTAGGGGCTTTTACTCCAGATAAAGCTGTTACAACTCATCCTGTAATTTTAGAAGCTATTATTAGAATTCTCCAGACAATTGACTGTAAAATTCTAATAGGAGATTCTCCTGGTGGTTCTGTTAATTACCAATCAGTTATAAATAAATGTGGTATAAAGAATCTTGCTGATAAATACAATGTTGAAATAGTTAATTTGAATCACTATAAAGTAATAAATATAATGCATGGTAATTTCTCTCTAGCTTATAGTCAGATTTATGATCAAGTAGATTATATAATAAATCTAGCTAAGTATAAAACACATAGCTTAATGCAATTCACAGGGGCAGTTAAAAACCTCTATGGCCTAGTTCCAGGATTAAAAAAAGCAGACTATCATAGACAGTACCCTAACTCTCATAATTTTGCTCAGTTATTAGCTTCACTCTATGAAGTTTTTAAAGAGAAAATTCTTTTCTCTGTAATCGATGGAATTGTAGGTATGGAAGGTAAGGGACCAAGTGGGGGAAAAGCAAGAAATTTTGCTTACCTTTTTGCCTCGGAATGTGCTTCCTCATTAGATTACGTTGCTGCCTATATGATGGGTTTTAAGCCTTTAAGTATTGATTTAATAAATCTTACCATGCAAGCTGATGGTATTTTACCTTCTAGAATTGCTAGTAATTTTCTCTGGCAAAAAAATATTATTCCAGATGTTGATACAGGTATTGTTAAGTTAAGGAATAAACTCCTAAATACTATCCCCAATAGTGTAAGTAAGATTTTTAAGTCCTTGTTCTGGTATAAACCTTTTATAACTGATAAATGCAAGAAGTGTAATATTTGCTTGGAAAGTTGCCCTGTTGATGCTATAAAAGCTGATGACTCAGGTAACTTGAAGATAAATGATAGCATTTGCATTAGATGTTTATGCTGCCATGAGTTTTGTCCTCACCAAGCTATTGAAATTCAAAAATCTTCAATTGCTAGTAAGATTATCCCTGGATAATTTTATCAATATTTAGAATGAACTTTTACTAATTTAGCTAATCAGATAGAAAGTAATTTTATAGTGAAGAATATTAAGAAAAAAAGTCTTGACTAATATAATAGAAGTCCATTAAATTGTAAATACCAAACAAAGTGAGAAGAATATGGATAGATTAAAAAGGAGAGTACCACTCTCAAAAAAAATTAAGTATATGTTCATAACTGCCGTAGCATGTCTTCTCTTTGTAGTTAGTTTTGTAGGTAGAGGAAGCTTTTTAGGAGTATATCGGAATAGTTTAAGGGCTAAACAGAAAAGACAACAGTATGAGCAAATTATGACTAAAATTGAAAAAACAGATGCAGAAATTGATCGAATTCTGAATGATGAAGAATATCTGATAAAGATAGCTCGTGAAGAATACGGAATGCAGAGAAAAGACGAACATGTTATAAAACTCATCAAAACTCAGGAAAATAATCAAACAGGAGAATAATATTTATGGCACAAGTAATTGTGAATAATGTCAATAAAATATATGATAACGGCTTTCATGCTGTTAAGAAAGCAGAATTTATTGCTAAAGATAAAGAATTTGTAGTCTTAGTTGGGCCTTCAGGCTGTGGTAAAACAACTACTCTAAGAATGATAGCTGGTTTAGAAGATATAACTGATGGTGAGATTAAGATTGGAGATAGAGTTGTAAATAATATAGCCCCCAAAGATAGAGATATTGCTATGGTTTTTCAAAACTATGCTCTTTATCCACATATGACTATTTATGATAATATGGCTTTTGCTCTGAAACTACGAAAAGAATCAAAAGAAGAAATTGATAAAAAAGTCAAAGATGCTGCTAAGCTCTTAGGTATCGAAAATCTTCTTGATAGAAAACCTAAGCAGTTATCTGGTGGTCAAAGACAACGTGTTGCTCTAGGTCGAGCTATTGTAAGAAAGCCTGCTGTATTTTTATTTGATGAACCACTTTCAAATCTTGATGCTAAGTTGAGAGTTCAGATGAGAGCTGAGATTATTAAACTTCACAAAACTCTTGAAACAACCATGATATATGTTACCCATGACCAAGTTGAAGCTATGACTATGGCCGATAAAATTGTAGTTATGAAAGATGGAATTATTCATCAGATTGACAGTCCTCTTAACCTCTATAATAATCCAACAAACCTATTTGTGGCTGGTTTTATTGGTTCTCCTGCGATTAATCAGCTTACAGGTAAGATAATTAAAAAAGATAATGGGTTCTACTTCACAGATAATGATATTGTTTTAAGAATAGATGATGAGCATAAAGAAGTTTTAAAAGCTTACGAAAACAAAGAAGTTATTATAGGTATCAGACCTGAAGATATTTATGATTCAGATTATGATGATCTTGCTGAAAATCCAGAGAGAATAGAAGCTTATTGTGATATTGTGGAGCCTATGGGAAATGAATTTGTTGTCTTTTTAAAGACTAAGAATTCAAAGCTAACCGCTCGTTTTGATCCTAAAAAGATGCCAAAAATTGATGAAAATATTAAAATTACTATCGATATGAAAAAGGTGAAAATATTCGATAAGGAGAGTGAACTTTCTCTCTTCTAAGTTAAAATAATTTATCGAGACCCTATTCATAAGGGTCTCATTTTTTTTGAGGTTATATGAAAAGGTTTGGTCTTGTAATTTTACTATTTTGTTTAATAAGCTTATTAAATGGGCATATTTATTTAAACAATTGTGCTGATAGAATTGGAGTAGCTAATATTTCTTTACTTTCGCAGTCTCCGATTACTTCTTACTATAATCCTGCAATTTCTCATGAAGGAATCTCATCATCAATATCTCAGCCCTATGGTTTTAATGATGTTGATAAGGGTAATTTATCAATTTCTAAAGACTTTCAGAAGTATAACATTACAATTACTAGCAACTATCTGATTAGTCCCCACTACACTTATTTTTCCAATAATCTTGCTATGAATTATAAGTTTGATAAGTATGCTATTCTTGGCATTGGTTATAAAATTGTTAGTATTAGAGAAGAAGAAAATTACAACTTACCTGAGACTAATATTGGTTTGCTACTTCACAAAGATAATGTAAGATTAGCAGTGAGTTATTCTAATTTATTAAATAAGAAAAGTAGCCATACTGAATTACCTAATATCTTAACTTCAGAGATTTCTTTCAAACTTAACCAGTTTATAGGTCTTGCTTTAGGACTTGAAAAAGAAAAGAACTACAAGCAAACAACAAAAATTGCTATAAGATATAAAGCTCTGAAATCACTTGAACTGCTGTCAGGATACTCACTTGATCCAAATCAACTGTTTGCAGGTATGCAAGTTGATTACAAAAAGATTAAGACTGTTTATGCTCTTGAATCTCATTTAGAATTAGGATTAACTCATACAATATCCTTAATTTATGCATTTTAGAATAATTTTCTTTATAATAATATTTATCATTCATGTTAGTGTTTATGCTGATACGAGTATTTATGATTATGAAGAAAAAGATGAATTAATCGATAGAATTAATAATGGTATTGAACAGACTCTATATGAAGTATGGTCAAATAAAAGACTTTTTTTAACATATAGAACAGATTTATGTGCTTCTTATGAGAATCAATATCTTGCAAGCTATCAAACAAGTAATGTTGATTTTAAGTTTCGTCAGCAAGGTAATGATCATTCGCGATTATATATGTCTCTAGCTCAAGATAATTATAATTTTGGATTTGGAAGCTATGAAACAAGCTTTGGTTTAGGTAATATTTATCACAAGAATAGTAAAGAGCATTTTAATGATAAAGTTTTTTCATCATCTAGTCTTGATCAAAATGGCTTATTCTTAGCTTATAATACCATTAATTATGGCCTAGATTTATTTTATTCAGTAAATAATATAAATACAATAGTGAAGGATGATTTGACCAGAAAGATTGTTTATTATGATAGCAATAAAAGTCAAATTAAACAATATGGTATCAAAACGAGTTATAGTTTTTCTTGTTTGGCTGTAGATTTATTATATACTAATTTTCGCACTGACAGCTATATAGAGGATTTTGCAAATAAGAAATCTAGCTCCTTATTCTCATATTATTTAGATTATCACAAATCTTTTATTAAACTTGCCTATGAAGGTAATTATCAATTTGATAATTTTGCTTACGCATTTTTGTCCAGCTTTTCCCGAGATGATTTTGAAATTACGTGGAAATATAAAAAACTTCCAGAAAAATCATTAGCATGGTATAGTTCAGGAATTAGTAATAAATACAATTCTAATACTGAGATTATTGCTGGATTCATAGAATTCCCATTATTTATGATGAAATTTAAGCTAGCCTATGAAGTAAAATCAAATAATCGTATCTCTGAATGGTCTAGTAAGGAATATCTACAAATGTCTAATTTAAATAAATTCAAATATAGGTTAACAAAGGAAGTATATAAAGATTATCAAGCTGAAAAACATGAGAAGTACAGTCATTTGATTAATGCAGAAATTATGAAATTCTCTAATTCTAATATAAGTATTAACTATCTCCTCAATACTAAAAAAGAGTCTGGTCTTGCCCATAGATATAAGCTTAACTACAATCTAAAAACTAGAATAGGCTTATTTAAATCAAGTTTAACTATTCTTGATAACTACAAAAATGAAGAAATTGTCCAAGATTTAGATCAGAGAATTATAGCCACTTTTTACAAGTATTCAGAAGATTTGATAATTGCATTTAAGTTTAAGACAAAAGACTTTCACAATATTTCATTGCAATGTAATCTATTGCATTCTTTATATAACAATAGACTTAATTCCTTTAGAATAGACTTAAATTTTCTTCTAAAATAACTTCTTCAATCAAACTGGGATAGTTGTTAGAAGTTTTATTAACTGCTTTAGAAACAGGATACATGACCAAGTTGTCGTTAGACATATTGTCGCATTTTATCAACACTTCTTTATAATCAGGGCTTGTAAGGTAATTTGTTAACTCATTATCTTCTAGAATAATAGGCATTCTATGATGTAATTCAGATATTTGGGAGTTAGCATCTTTTGTTAATATTGAGAATGTTGCCTTAAGTGAACCATTCGCATAATTAGTTATATCATATATTCCTGCTAGAAAAACTAGGTCACCTTTATTTGATTTGATAAAATAAGGTTGTTTAGTCTTTTTATGCCATTCATAGAAACCTGTTACAGGTATAAGACACCTTTTATGCTGAAACAAACCCCTCCAGTATGCTTTTTCTTTAATTGATTCAATTCTCGTATTTATTATCTTATATTTGGAAGAATCTTTTGCCCAAGCTGCTAGCAAAGTCCATTGCATGAAATCTTGAATAATTGCACCATCATGTTTAAATACAACTCCAGCATATTGACTAGGGCTAACATTGAAGTTTATTGGAATAGTCATTTCTGGATTAGCTATTTCATCAATATACTTCTTAAGATATTTATGTTTAATAACTTGAGCAAATCTTCCACACATTTTATTCGGCCCAACTATTGGCTAAGTTAACTATAACTTCAACAGCCTTAACCATAGAGGAAACAGGAATCCATTCTTTTAAGGAGTGATAGAGAAAACCACCAGTAAAAATATTAGGTGTAGGAATACCTAAATAACATAATTTTGCTCCATCTGTTCCACCTCTAATAGGCCTTCTTAAAGGGTTTATTCCTAAGTCTAACATTACTTTCTCTGCTTTTCCTATAACTTGTGGGTACTTATCTAGAACAGTCTTCATGTTTTGATAAGTGTGAGAATGGTCTATTTCAATAGCAAGTCCATCATACTTAACTCTTAAAAATTCAGCGAGTGTCTCAATTAATTCAACTCTTTTCTCATTATTACTTTCCAGAAAATCTCTTAAAAGTAGGTCAACTCTTGCTATAGTTTCATCACCTTTTATACTTCTTACATGATAAAAGCCTTCTCTATTTTCTGTATTTTCAGGACTCTCACAGCTAGGGAGGAGACTAATGAATTCAGCCGCAATTTTACAAGCATTAATCATGATATTTTTAGCCTTGCCTGGATGAACATTATGACCTTTGAATTGGATTTTAACACTATGGGCATCAAAGCATTCATCCTCTAATTCACCAATTTCTCCACCATCAATAGTATAGGCTATCCGACCTAATTTTAAACGGTTTATATTGGCAGTGCCAGCACCAACTTCTTCATCAGGGGTAAAACAGACTCTAATTTCAGGATGCAAAATATCTGGGTTTGATTGTAAGACTCTGAGGGAAGTCATAATTTCGGCTATACCAGCTTTATCATCAGCTCCCAGTAGGGTATCTCCAGAAGAAGTAATGATATGGTCTCCTATATAATCAAGTAATTTTGGGCAGTCTGTTGGACTTAGTATAAGATCATCATTATAGGGATAAGCTAAATCTTCTCCTTGATAAGATTTTCTCATTAAGGGCTTAACATTATGTCCTGATACAGCAGGACTGGTATCAAGATGTGATAAGAAGGTTATTGGCTCACTTTTAACTCTATCTGATGCAGGAAGAACTGCATAGACAAAGCAATTCTCATCTACATGAGCATTTAAAAGGCCTAAATCTTCTAGCTCAGTAACAAGAATATTTGCTAAATCCCACTGGCATGTGGTTGTCGGATTAGGACTCCCTTCTTCATCTGAAGTAGTATCGATCTGAACATACTTTAAAAATCTACTGACAACATCATCCTGGATATAGTTATATTTGGATAAGTCTATCATTCTCTCTCCTTTATTTAATTAACAAAAAAGCGGTCCTAAGACCGCTAACATTATTTAAAGAAGTAAATTAGTTACCTAATTCTTTCTCTAATTCTTCAAATCTCTGTGAAGCTTTAAATTCATTATATAAAGCTTCTTCATTTTTTATTGCTGAAAGTGTTTGCTTGTTGATTTCACTTTGAGGAATTCTAACTCTTACAAAAACTTTAATTTTGTTGTCTTTTTGCTTGATAGTTTCACTTTTATCAATGCTTGTGCCTTTAAATTTAGCATTAGAAACAACTTTAACAACTGAAGAAGTTAAGGCAAGTAATTGAGGATCATTAACTCCTGACTCTTCTTCAAAATTCTTTATCATACCTTTAACATTAGCTTCAACATAATTAGCTGCTTGTAGCATCGCATTAGCATAGGCAGCATCTTTTGCTAGAGAACTAGTCATCTTAACGCCTTCACCATAAGTATAAACAAATTCAGGGTTATCTTGTGAATCCCACCATTCTGGATAATACATGATTACGTGTTCAGGGTTTTCTTTCTTAGGACCCTTGTTAGATGAACATGCAACTGACAATATTGCTATTGTTATTAGCATTAATACTACAATACATTTTGTTAACTTCATATTTCCTCCATTCATATTTTAAATATTTACATTACTAAAATAAGTTAGCATAATCAAGGTGTCAAGATAAAAAGAAGATTAATAGAAAAAACATAGATTATTTGTCATTAAAAGTAATTCGACTTGCTTAAATGCACTTAGCTGAGTTTTGTATAAAAAATAAGTATAGAAGAATAGTATCTTGCAGACGTTAAATAAGTTATGTCATTTGATGGACTGTAAGACGATGTATTTCTTGCTTACATAACTCAAATATTTATTTAAAAGGAAATTTTTAAGTTTATCTCTTTTCTAGATTATTCAATGCTTAAATGTAAGATTAAGTAATGTCCTAAAAGTATTCATATCTTGACTATTGGGACTTCATTAGCTCTAATAGTGATGGATATCTAATAAAGGCCTAATAGACGCCCAATAAAGGGGGGATAGACTTTAAACCCAATAATGTAGTTGATCTTATGGAGTGGAAGCATCCTTGCTTCCACATTTTTCTTATGGCAAGGATGCCATAAGTCCATAGTTTTTATTGAACCCAAAAAAATGTAATAGATCTTTGAAAATAGTAATATCTTCTTTTGCAAAAGGAACTTACATAATTCTTCCAAATATATATATAATATACGTCAAATTCTGCAAGCTATTTTGCTAAAGAATTTGCAATCTTCTCTATAGCTCTACTAGACTATCTGGGTTAAACATAATTCTCTTATTACCTAGGCTATGCTTGATTAGGGCAAATGATGGCAATCTAGTGTTTTTAGTATATTATTCTTGACTTAAAATAGCTGAATCGAAATATTAGTAAATAATACAATAATAAGAAGGGAATATCATGAAATTGAAAGATATCTTAGAGTTATTAGAAGGTGAATTGTTAACACCAGATGCTGATATAGAGGTTGATATACCTTGTGCTTTTGGGTCTGATTTAATTTCAGACATCTTGATGTGTACCAAAGAATCAACACTGTTATTAACAGGATTAACTAACCCGCAAGTTATTAGATTATCCGATATGATTGATTTGTTAGGCGTCGTTTTTGTTAGAGGTAAGAGACCACCTCAAGATCTTATTGATATGGCTATCGAAAGAGAACTACCATTGATAACAACTAAAATGACCATGTACAAATCTGCTGGACTTCTCTATAATAAAGATTTAAGAAGTTGTCAGATTTAATATGGCAGAATATTGGAACATTAATGAAAACTTTAAAGAGAGAGCTGAAGCTTTTTTAAAAGACAAACCACAACCAGCTATCTCTTTAGAGTATAAGGTAACTAAGCACGACTTTAATAATGCGGGGAATGGTTCGGCAGAACTGAAAAGAATGCTAAAAAAATTAGGTGTGGATCCTGTAGTTTTAAGAAAAGTTGCAGTTGCATCTTACGAAGCAGAGATAAATTTAGCTGCTCATTCAGATGGCGGAGTAATGAAAAGTCATGTGCATGGGGATTTAGTACATATAGTATTTGAAGACGTTGGACCAGGAATTGAAGATATTAACAAAGCTCTAGAAGAAGGATTCTCTACCGCTGTTGAGTATGTAAGAGAAATGGGTTTTGGGGCAGGATTAGGCTTGCCTAATATAAAAAAGAATTCAGATGTAATGCATTTAGATTCAGTAAGAGGAAGAAATACTATATTAGAGATTATAACATATTTTAAATAAATTGCAGGAATATATGTATCAGGAAAACGAATATTTTCATGCTTTGAGAATAAATCAGGATAATTGTACGGGTTGTACAGCTTGCGTAAAAGTCTGTCCTACCGAAGCAATTAGAATTAGGAATAAAACAGTAATTTTAGACGAAAGAAGATGTATCGACTGTGGTAATTGCATTGAAGCATGTTCATTTAAAGCTATTGTTCCTTATTCAGATGATTTTGATATAATAGACAAATATAAATATAGAATAGCTGTATTTTCAACAGTTTATGCAGGGCAATTTACTGAAGAAAATGACTATGCAACTATCAAAAAAACGGTTTTAAAGCTAGGTTTTGATGAAGTCGCAGAAGAATCAAGTGTTGTTGATTTTATGACTGAGATGATTCAGAAGTATATTCGTGATAATGAAGATATCAGACCAGTTTTATCCAGTGGCTGCCCAGCAATTGTAAGATTGATTCAAGTTAGATTCCCATCCTTACTACCTAATCTTTTCCATATTGAAGCCCCTATGAGTATTCTTTCTTATTACTTAAGAGAGCAAGCTAAAGAAAAATTTCAGTATACAGATGATGAAATTGGCGTATTTTTGATAGTTCCCTGTGTTTCGCAAGTAACTGCTGTTCACCAGCCTGAGGGAACTTACAAATCTTATCAAGATGGAGCTTTTTCGATTAGACAGATTTATAGTAAAGCTCAAGAGGTAGTTAAAGAAGCTTGGTATGATGAAGAGCCAATCGATACTTATGAAAGTGGATTAACATATGGAATTGCTGCTAAAGAAGCTGATAAAATAGATTCTGATGATATCAGAGTTTTATCCGTTACTGGAATTGATAACTGTATTGAAATTCTCTCCCGTATAGAAGACCATCATTTTGACCAGTATCAATACGTCGTCCTACGTTCTTGTGATGTAGGTTGTGTCGGTGGGGGATTGAATGTTGAAAATAAATTCATTGCTATGAGTAGGTTGAAGAAACTTGCTCAAAAAGAAAATGATGATAAGCTTGATTATAAAGAATTTTGGACCTTGAATAAAAAAGGTAAATTTGCTGTGCCAAAGCTTAAACCTCGTTCTATTATGGAGCTAGATGATAACTTATTTGCAGCATTAGAAAAGATTCAAAAAATCCAAGAGATAACAAAGCAACTTCCTGGCATAAATTGTAGTGCCTGTGGTTGTCCTACTTGTTATGCACTTGCAGAAGATATTGTTCAAGGTAAAGCAACAATTAAAGATTGTGTAATACTCTATAAGAGAAATCTCGATAAAACAGAAAAGAAAGGAAAATAAAATGATAAAATTACAAGAATATCTAGAGAAAATTGACCATCAAGTATTAAACCCAGAATTACCATTAGATAAAGTTGAACTATCTACTGGTTATGTTTCAGATTTGTTATCAGATGTTATGGGATCAGCAAAAGATAATATGGCTTGGTTCACGATAATGCGTCATATGAACGTAATTGCTGTAGCTTCCATGGCCGATATACCATGTATTATCTTTGGAAAGAATACGCCACCCGAACAAGCTGTTATTGATAAAGCAACAGAAGAAGGCATAGTACTGATTAAAACATCTTTACCTGTTTTTGATGCTGCTGGAGTACTTTATAAGCTTTTACACCAGGATTAATGCTAAAAAAGTATAAAATTGATCTTCATAACCATACAGTTTTATCTCCGTGTGGGGGCTTAGAAATGTCCCCTACAGCTCTTTTAGAAAGAGCTAAGGAGTTGGGACTTGATATGATAGCCATAACAGATCATAATAGCTGTAAGAATTGCAAAGCTTATTATGAGTTAGGCAAGGATTATCAAATAAGTGTAATTCCAGGAGTCGAAATCCAGACTATGGAAGAGATTCATGTTATTGCTTTGTTTCCTGATATTGAAACAGCTGAAACTTTCGATAAAATATTATACCAAGCTCTACTTCCTATTGAAAATAATCCAGATTATTTTGGAGATCAAGTCATAGTCGATAAAGATGAAAACATTATTGGTTTGGAAGAAAGAGCCTTGATAAACTCAGTGATTTGGGATTTTGAAACTACTGTGAATAAGGTTAAAGAGTTTGATTCCATTTGCTTTCCTGCTCATATCGATGCCCAGGCCAACTCAGTTATCTCTCAGCTAGGTTTCTTGCCTGCAGGTTTGCCTATTGATGGTGTTGGAATCACTGCTAGGTGCGATATAAAGAACTTTCTAGCCAACAATTCTTACTTAGATGGGATTACTCTTATTAGAAATTCAGATGCCCATTACCTTAATGATATGGGTTCTGGGTCGTGTTTCGCAAGACTTGAGGATGTTACCTACGCAGAACTAAAACTTGCCTTTGCTAAGCAAGCTAATAGAGAGATTATTCCTGCCTAAAATTACTGATATTTTTTAAATCTTCTTGATTCTCTTTCTAAGTGAGATTTAAACTTATAGGGAAGACTTAAATTAAATTCTAAGATATTATCTCTAAATGGATGTCTAAAAGATAGATAAGAAGCTGTTAGAAAAAGACCTTTACCTCTTAATACTAAGTCTGGATTACCATACAATTTATCTCCCAGAATTTGATGGCCAATTGACGCAAAATGCTTCCTAATTTGATGAGTTCTTCCTGTATGTAAGCTAATTTCCACAAGACTAAGCTGGCCTGCTTTGAGAGAATTATAATAATTCAAGACTCTATACTCTGTCAGAGCATGTGTTTTACCGATTGGACTATTAATAACACCTCTTTCAGGTAAATGTCCGATGGCTATAGCAGTATATTTTTTTACCACTTTCCTATCTTGAAATAGTTTAGAAAGCTCAATTAAAGAATGAGAAGTCTTAGCAATAAGAAGAAGACCTGAAGTTTGATTATCTAATCTATGAACTGGTCTCAACTTCTTCAAACCATCACTTGTAAGATTTGGCTTAATATTGCTTAATAGCATGTTTTCAATTGTTTTGAATTTATTTCCACTTACATCAACTCCAGCTGGCTTATTTATAACAGCAAGTGAATCATCTTCATAAATTATCTCTAAATTCCTTTTGTAAGACTTATAAGTAATATTTTCATCTTCAATAAGACTGATTACATCTCCATTACTTACATAGTCTGCAGTATATGCTCTTGCCTGGTTAAGTAATACATTACCTCGCTTGATAGCTTTAACTAAGGCTTTTCTACTATGAATAAAATCAAACTTACTAAAGTGGATATCACTCAATCTTTGAGACCCATCTAAATCATTTATTATTATCTCTTCTATTATCTTCATAAACATACCTATAAAATATTTTTATGTCTGACAGAATTAGCAGACATTATTTCTTTATTGACTTATTTTAAGTATTCCTAAATTATGGCAAGATAAATAATAATAAAAAAAAAGTAGGTAAAAAATTATGGATTATAGCCAAATCTTTTCTCAAAGCACGAGAAATCAAGGTTCGTCAATGATCAGAGAGTTAGTTGCTTCAACAAGAGGAATTGAAGGTTTAATTTCCTTTGCTGGTGGTTTCCCTTCTCCTAAAACTTTCCCTTGCCAAGAATTAAGTGATTTATATGCTCAAGTTGTTAAAAATGAAGGTTGTGAAGTTCTTCAATATGGGGCTTCAGAAGGTGACCCTATCTTTAAACAAGCTTTAATAAACTATGAAGCAAAAGCTAATTTAAAACAATCAGAGATTATTACAAGTGTTGGATCAACAAATGCAATTTATGCTTATGCAAAATGTTTTATTGACCAAGGTGATTATGTTATCTGTGAAGCTCCTAGTTTTCTGGGAACTGTTGTTGCTTTTGAAGCTTTAGGAGCTAATTTACATGGTGTTGAAGTTGAAGATGATGGAATGAATATGGAACAATTAGAGTTGGATATTCAGAAACTTATAGCAGAAAATAAAAAGATAAAATTTATTTATACAATCCCTGAATTTCAAAACCCAACTGGTGTAACTATGTCTAGGGAAAAAAGAGATAAACTAATTGAACTTGCTCTTTTATATGATATCCCAATCTTAGAAGATAATCCTTATGGTGAACTTCGCTATACTGGTAACAAGATTGATTCAATCTTTGAAATTGCCAGAATGCAAGGAAAGAATATAGTTACTTCAGTTAAATCATTCTCCAAAGTTTTAGGACCAGGAATGCGTTCAGCATATATGATGGGAGATGAAATTATTATTGCTAAAGTTGCCCTTTGGCTACAAAAAATCATAGTTAGTAGTGATTGTGTTACTCAAAGAGTAGTTGCTAGATTACTTGAAAAAGGTATGTTAGCAAAGCAAATTCAAAAGATTTCTGATATTTACCAACCTAGTCTTGAGGCAATGTTGAATGCACTTGAAAAGCATATGCCAAAAAGCCTAAAATGGACAAAACCTGAAGGTGGTATGTTTATTTGGATTACTCTCCCAGAAGGAATGAGTGGTGATCAATTATTTGAAGATGCGAAAGCTGAAAAAGTATGCTTCATTCCTGGATCTAAATTCTATCCTAAAGGACAAGAGAAGTATAACGCAATAAGATTAAACTTCACCTTTGCTGACCCTGATACTATCGAAGAAGGTGTCAAAAGATTAGCTAAACTCTTTAAGTAAGTATAAACTTACTAGTTAATATTTAAATTATATAATAAAGCCCCGTCAAGGGGCTATCTTTATGGAAGGAAATGAGGTGCTTATGAAGATTTCTATTAGAGGGGTGTCATGTTCAGGTAAAACAACTTTAGCCAAAAGGTTATCTAAAGAACTAAATATTAAACATATAGAATTAGATGAATGCTACTGGCTACCTAACTGGCAAAATAGAGAACTTAATGAATTTCTGCAAGTTGTAGAGAAAAAACTAAAAGCTGAATCTTGGGTAATGGATGGTAACTATAGCAAAGTATATAAAGGTTTAAAAGTAGATTATGATTATCAAGTGTGGTTAGATTATTCTTTTACTAAGATTTTTTATAGATATTGCAAAAGAACTTTTGATAGGGTAGTTTTTAAAAGAAGAGTATGCAATGGTAACATAGAAAATTATAAGTCATTGTTTTCTGCTGATAGTTTATTACTTTGGATATTAAAAACTTACTGGAAAAGAAAGTCAGAACTAAAAATTTTACAAGCGAATGGTGATAAAAAGTTAATCGTAATAAAAAAAGAAGATGATATTGTCAGAATGATAGAAAATTTAAAAAAGCGAATGAGGTAAGCTATCTTATCTCATTCTTTTAATTATTTCAAAATTAGTTGTATATCGTAAATATTGATTAGGATTAGGTGAGGATGTAAAAGGCATGTGACAAGGTCTATAAACCATCTTACTTTCCTCGAGGGACTTAGCTGTTAAGTGTAACTCCTTAACTCGGCAATGATTGAGTAATTCATCTTTATTATCAGGATTCACTCCCGACCCAGCCATGATTGATATCCTACCCTTTGATAAGTTTACTAAGTCTCTTATGAGATTCTTTCCCTTAATTGCTGTAGGCTCATGTCCTGAAGTAAGAATCCTATCAGCACCACTAAATATTATATCTTCAAGTGCCTGAATGGGGTCTTTGGTAAAATCAAAAGCCCGATGAAAAGTTACTTGCATAGGTCTAGCTAATTGCACAAGTTGAGAAGTTCTGTCTATATCAATATAACCATTTCTTGTAAGAATACCAAATACTACACAATTAGCAGCTAATTCTTTAGCCATGATTATATCTTCTTTCATAACCAAGAAATCTTCATCAGAATAGCAAAAATCTCCACCTCTTGGTCTAATCATGATGGATAAATCTAGTGAAATATTAGATCTTACAGATTTGATAAGTCCATATGAAGGTGTAATCCCTCCTTCTAGTAGATCTGAACATAACTCAAGCCTATCCGCTCCAGCACTTTGAGCAATAATAGCTGATTTTAGAGAATCAACACATATTTCTAAAGTAAAGCTTTTCTCAGAGCTTGGACTAGGATTTGAAATCTCATCCTTCATTAGGCCACCTTTTTAGATAATAAGCATGATCCATAAATTGATAATCTAAGCTACAAGAGTAGTTGAATATTTGGGAAATTTTGGAGAACTCAGTTTGAGAAAGATCTATACTAAAGTCATTCACATATCTTTTAACCAGGTTAGTTTGTGCTATGAAATCCTCGGAAACATAAGTATCAATCCAAGACTGGTAGGGGTTTCCTGAGACACTATGTTTAGCTATATTTTTACCATTCTCCAGATAAAGCCAAAAACAGGGGAGAAGAGAAGTTAGGCCATGTAAGAATTTCTCAGTAGAGATTGTAGAAATTAAAAAAGAGCTATAAGCTAGGCAGGCAGGTTGCATAAATTCTGTAGCTTCAATATTATACTTTAAAAAGAGGTCTTTTTGAAAGATGTGTTCAAGTTCATAAGACTCAAGAGCAAGTTTAGCGAATACATCTGATATCTCAGCATTCGGGGCTTTTTGAGAAAGCAGTGTCATTGCTTTAGCATATTGCTTGATATAGATTGCATCTTGTTGTAAGTAGAATTTAAAAGCTTCTAATGGTAGATTTCCTGCAGCAAGAGATTTTGAAAATGGATGATTGAAATGTTTTGCAATAATATGACTAGCATTCTGCCATAGAATGTCTGTAGTTAACATTATACTTTCCTTTTACCAAAGATTATAGAAGTGATTAACAGGACTTTTACCCTTACCAAGTTTATAAAAAGCTCCATCAGAAATAGCTTTAGTAATATAATCTTTTGCTTTTTCTACAGCAGAAATAACATCATAATTCTGACCAAGATAAGCAGCAATTGCAGAGGAAAGAGTACAACCAGTTCCGTGATTATTAATAGTATCAATTCTTTCGGATTCTAGCCAAATAGCTTGCTGATTTTGGGATAAAAATAGGTCTGGAAGCAAGTCATTTTTATAGAAACTTCCTTTAAGAATAATGTTTTTACAACCAAATGAAAGTAACTTATTACCAGCAGTTAGCATATCTTCCTTGTTAGAAATATTCATATTAGTAAGCACTTGGGCTTCACTTAAGTTAGGGGTTATGACTTGGGCAATAGGCAAGAGTTTTGCTATGAGTGATTCAATAGCATTATCATGCAAGAGTTTATCTCCTGATTTAGCCACCATTACCGGATCAAGAACAATTTTCTCAATACCATATTCTTGAATGCAAGTTGCAACTATTTCGATAACTTGCGGACTGCTTAACATCCCAATTTTAATGGCATCAGCACCAATATCAGATAAAACAGCATCAATTTGTTCTTTCACAAAGTCAGGGCTAACAGGATAAATACCAGTTACTCCTAAAGTGTTTTGAGCTGTCAAAGCTGTAATAACAGACATTCCATAACAGCCTAAAGCTGAAAATGTTTTTAAATCAGCTTGAATACCAGCTCCTCCACCGCTATCAGAGCCGGCAATAGTCAAAAGTCTAGTATATTTTTTCAATCATTTCTCCTTGGAAGTAATTTAATCATAAGAATAACAGTAGAATAAGTCTTAAATGTTAATAAGAATATTCTACTGTTAATGTAAGTTTCAAAGTTTTCCTTTTTGTATTTGGTCGCGAAGATTTATACTTGCCTGACGTGGGGAATCTGCAGAACATATTGCAGAGACTACAGCAATTCCGTCAGCACCAGCTTTAATAATATCACTTGTATTATGGATATTAACTCCTCCAATTGCTACAAGTTTATGTTTAGAAAAGCTTTTAATATCTCTAATACCTTCTAAACCTAGGGGTTTAGCTATATCAATTTTAGTATTAGTTGAGAAAACTGGGCTAATCCCAAGATAATCAACATCTAAGCATAGTGCATCTCTAGCATCTTCTAGTGATTCTACTGACAATCCTATGATAGCATTCTTACCTAAAATCTTCCTAGCAACTTCATAAGGTAAGTCAGATTGCCCAATATGCAGTCCTTGGGCATTGACTGCTAAAGCAATATCAAGTCTGTCATTAATAATTAAAGGAACTTTATATTTCTTAGTTACAAGAGAAACAGCTTTTGCTACTTCATAAAATTCTCTACTTGAACAATCTTTTTCTCTTAATTGAACAACGCTAGTGCCACCTAAAATAGCTTCCTCAATGACATAAATAAGGTCTCTTCCTAAAGTCAAAGCCCTATCAGTAACTAAGTATAAAGAATAATCGATATTATCTTTAGACATGATATTTCAGTGTTTTGGCAACTTCTTCTTGAGTGATATTATATAATTTATCAATAAAGTTAAGCTGTAAGGAAGCAGGGCCATTAGAATCTTGAACCGCTAACTGGCCACATATACCCATAAGGGCCATAGCATTAGCACAAGCTTGCAGATAGTTATCATTAACAGCACAGAAAGCACCAGTTAAGGCAGTAGCAGTACATCCTAAGCCAGTTACTTTAGGCATCATACTATGTCCATTATCGATAAAAATAGTCTCATTTCCATTAGTAATTATATCTATTTCTCCAGATACAACAACAAGGCATTTATAGTGTTCAGCTAAGTTTTTAGCAGCCAATTCAGCCTTGTCAGATGAATGTGAACTATCAACCCCTTTAGTTTGAATACTTGTATCAAGTAGGGCCATTATTTCAGATGCATTCCCTCTAATTACGCTAGGTTTAGCAATTTTGAAGAGTTCTTTTACAGTAGCTGTTCTGAATTTCGTCGCACCAGCACCAACAGGATCAACAATGATTGGGATATTTCTAAGTCTAGCTGTTTGCATAGCAACTTTCATAGCTTCAATCCAGTGTTCACTAAGGGTACCAATGTTTATTACTAAGGCTGAAGCTATTTGAGCCATATCTGCAACTTCCTCAATAGCATGAGCCATAACTGGTGAAGCACCTAATGAAAGTAGAGCATTAGCAGTATTATTCATTACTACATAATTAGTAATATTATGGATAAGAGGAGAACTTTCTCTTATTTTTTCAATATCATTCCATACATTAAGGTTCATTATTACTCCTTTAATAATCTGTTAAGATATGAATTTTTTGTTAGTTAGATGTATTTTTTAGTTTATTAGGACTAAAAATTTGATATAAGAAATTATTTATATGCCCTAATAGCAACATAATCTCCACAATCATAACCAGGGATAGGTTTTTCCATTTCATTATCTGAGTAAGCAGGATGTTTGGTAAGAGTCTGAGCGAAATCAAGATTTTTAAAGCCTGCTTTTTCTAACATTCTAATTTTTTCTGGAGTAGAGCGCCAATTTGATTCATTAATAAATGATATTGGGTAGGCATTTGGAGCTTTAGCTTCATTGAAATAATTATGTTCCCATGTTCCAATTTCTTTAGCTAAATTATAAAGAATTCCATAAGAACTTTCTTTAGGAACATCTATTACAAGAATCATGCCTCCTGGTTTTAAGGCTTTATAGGCTTTATCAAGTGCTTTTTGTAAGTCAGTAATATAACTAGGAGTACCATTAAACATAACAGTATCATAGATCTCATTTCCAAAGTCAGTATCTTCAGCAGTGCCAACAGTTACTTTTAAGCCACGTTTAGAAGCTATTTCTGCCATACCTTCAGCAGGTTCAATACCTTCTGTAAGGCTTATATTATATTCTTTTTTTAAAATCGCTTCAAATAATCCTGATCCACAACCTACTGAAAGTGATCTTCCTGGATTATTTAAGAAGTGAGCAACTAAGGCTACTTCAGAAGCTAAGACATTTACATTTTTTAAAAACCATTCATCGTATTTTGATGCATATTGATCAAATGCTCTTTCTATCATTTTTATATTTCCACCTATCATATTATTTGAAAATTAGGAAAAATCGTTTGCGTATTTTGTCAAGCAGTGAATGAATTTTATTGGATATTTTCCAGAAATCAGATAATCTATGGCTAGATTTCTCTTATCATCATTAATTCTTCCTTTACAGTCTTTCGATGAAAGTCCGCCTTTCATCGAAAGA
The DNA here is from genome assembly GCA_963663475.2 of Cloacimonadales bacterium (SeqCode). GTDB lineage: Bacteria > Cloacimonadota > Cloacimonadia > Cloacimonadales > JAFGVF01 > JAEKNW01. The sequence continues at coordinate 2,178,228 of CAXXJV010000001.1, forward strand.
CTGTAAAGGAAGGTTTAGGAATGAAGATAGACAGGATTACTTTATTAGAATGAAAGTTCTAAATGATTTTTCTAAGAAAATTCTCTAGCTAAGCCTTTGGACAAAGAAAATATTGCTCCTCAAAAAAACATATTCCTAAGAATATGCTAGTCCTTCTGAAGATATTTAATTTGACAAATTGCCATTATCCTTTAATTTGGTTAGATAATAAAAAAAAGTGGTGTAAAATATGTTTGAAAAATTATTAAAAAAGATTTTTGGTGATAAGCACGAAAAATTCTTAAAGACTATATACCCGATTATCAATGATATAAATGATAGATATGCAGAGCTCGAAACACTGTCAGATGATGAATTACGTTCAAAAATTGCTGAAATAAAAAGCAAGTTGAAAGGTGAATTAGATCCAGAATTTGAGAATTTAGATAAGCTTAAGAAAGAATATATTACAGAGATAAATGAAAGTAAAAAAGATAGATTAAGCAATGAACTCGATAAAATAAAAGAAGATTTAAAGAAAAAGGTTCAAGATTTATTAGATGATAATTTAGTGGAAGTTTTTGCCATTATTAAAGATACCTGTAGAAGATTAATAGGCCATGAATATATTGTTAGGGGTAATCCTGCTAAATGGGATATGATACCTTACGATGTTCAGATGATTGGTGGTATTGTCTTGCACCGAGGTAATATTGCAGAGATGGCTACTGGTGAAGGTAAGACTTTAGTTGCGACTCTTCCTCTCTTTTTAAATGCCTTAATAGGTAAGGGTGCTCATCTTGTTACTGTAAATGAATACCTAGCTCAACGTGATGCTGAATGGATGAGTCCTATCTTTGAGTTTCACAACATGAAAGTTGGCTGTATAGTTAATGGAATGTCCTTTGAAGATAAGAAAGCTGTCTATAGATACGATGTTACTTATGGTATGAATAGTGAATTTGGTTTTGATTATCTTAGAGATAATATGGCTGTTAACTCTGAGCAATTAGTGCAAAGAGACTTTTATTATGCTATAGTGGATGAAGTTGATAGTATTCTTATTGATGAAGCCAGAACTCCTCTAATTATATCTGGATCTGTTGATGATGATAAGAATTTTTATCAAGAATTAAGACCTTACATAGAGAGGTTAACTAAGCTACAAAATAATCTACTTAGGGATCTTAATTCCAAGGTGAAAGCCTTACTTGATGATCCTAATTCAGATTCAAACGAGATTGGGAAATTGCTGCTTTTAATGAAATTAGGATCACCTAAAAATAAAGCTTTTAATAAGTATATGAAAGAAGGAGATCTTAAAAAACTTTGTAACGATATTGAAGGCCTATATATTCGCGATAAAAAAATGCATGAACTAAATGCAGAACTTTATTACAGTATTGATGAAAAGGCTAATACTGTTGAACTTAGTGAACTTGGGCAGGATGTTATTAATGATTATGAAAGAGATCTCTTCATAACATCTACCTTGGACGAACTTCTTGATGCCGTAGATAAGGACGATACTTTATCGATTGAAGAAAGATTGAAAAAGAAAGATAGAGTAACTCGTGAATTTATGGACAAGAGTGAAAAACAACATGATATCAAGCAGCTTCTCAAAGCCTACTCGCTTTTTGAAAAAGAAAAAGAATATGTTGTGATGGATAATCAGGTTCAAATTGTTGATGAATTTACAGGTCGTTTGATGCCTGGTAGAAGATTCAGTGATGGTCTTCATCAAGCCTTAGAAGCTAAAGAACGAGTAAAAATTCAAAAAGCTTCTCAAACCTTAGCAACTATAACTTTGCAGAATTACTTCAGAATGTTTGATAAACTTGCTGGTATGACTGGTACTGCTGTTACAGAAGAAAATGAATTCATGGAAATTTATAAATTACCAGTAGTTGAAATTCCTACAAATGTTCCAATCACTAGGCTGGATCATGATGATTTCATCTATTTAACTAAGAATGAAAAATATAAAGCTATTATAAGAGAAATTGAATACTGGCATAGTCAGGATAAACCTGTTTTGGTTGGTACTACAAGTGTAGAAGTTTCTGAAACTCTTAGTAGAATGCTGAGATTGAATAAGATTCCTCATAATATTCTAAATGCTAAAAACCATGAGAAAGAAGCTGAAATAATTGCTGGTGCTGGTAGGGCTGGTGCTGTAACTATAGCTACAAATATGGCTGGTAGAGGAACAGATATTAAAATTGCTGATTCTGTAATTACCCAAAGCCATGAAGACTACTTAAATGCTAATAATCAAGTTAGCAAAGATTTACCCTACGGTGGTCCACTAGACGGATTGCATGTTATTGGTTCTGAACGTCATGAATCTAGAAGAATTGATAGACAGTTAAGAGGTAGAGCTGGTCGTCAAGGGGATCCAGGTACCTCAAGATTTTATTTGTCTCTAGAAGATGATTTAATGCGTTTATTTGGATCTGATAGAATAGCACCTATGATGATGAAACTAGGAGCTAAAAGTGATGAACCAATAGTTCATCCATGGATGACCAATGCTGTCTCTAAGGCCCAAAAAAGAGTTGAAGAACATAACTTTGAAATTAGAAAGAGATTAATTAAATACGATGAAGTGATGACTGCTCAAAGAGAAATTATCTATCAGTATCGCAATAATGTGCTTAAGGGATATGATCTAAAAAATGAAATAATTAATATGATTAGCGATACTGTGAATAATGTAATTGACAGAATTGTTGAAAGTAAGACTTTTGTAGAAGATCATGAGGTTGAAGAAGTCTGTAAATGGGTTAAACTAAATTTGGGTGTACCAACTGATTATGAAAAAATCATGAATCCTGATTTAGATGTTAACCAACTTAGGAATGTTATGGAAGAAAGACTTCTTAGAGCTTATGAGCAAAAAGAAGAAATTGTAGGTGTTGAAAATCAAAGAGAATTAGAAAGAAGATCTCTTTTAGAAGTAGTTGATACAAACTGGAGAGAGCACTTAAGAGAAATGGATCTTCTCCAGGAAGGTATCAGTTTAAGGGCTTATGGTAACAAAGATCCTCTTATAGAATATAAAAAAGAATCTTTCTATGTTTTTGAAGATATGATATATAGAATTCAAGAACAAGTTACTCAGAAGGTCTTTACTAGGGTACTGGTAAATCAAGCAAATATCGAAGATGTATTAGACCGGATAAAAACTATGCATAATGAAGTAAATGTTTTCAATAATCCTAGTCCGGCCATTGAAGAACAAGCTAAGCCACAAATGCCAAATATGAATAGACCTCAAGTTCAAACTAAGGTGAAACCAATTGTGAATGCTGATAAGATAGGCAGGAATGATCCTTGTCCTTGTGGATCAGGAAAGAAATACAAAAAGTGCTGTGGTAAAAACATAATGGATGATGAATAAATGAAGAAAGATATAGATTATATAAAGAAACAGCTTTCAGGAAAACATTCAAAAGAGTTTCTGCAAGACTTAAATGAAGAAGAATTGCAGACTTTGATTGAACTCTTGGAAAAACAAGATGATAAAAAAAGACCTTATTACAGGAATTTAGATATTATTGAGTCCCAAGCCATCTCAGTAGATGCTTATGGATATATGATGAGTATGTATAATATAGGTTCCCTAACTGAAGTAACTTTTGAAAAAGTAATTCAGATATGTATGCACCTTTATTATATTACTCAAGAGCAAGTTTCAAAGAAAAAACTAGATAAAATTATAACCATGATTAATTTCTCAGATTTTAATCAGACCAATATCAAAGAGTTCATAGATACCCTTATTAACGAAAATAAATATCAGATGAATACTCAGAAAATAAAACACTAGAGGGAATATGTCTAAAAGTTTGATAATCGTAGAGTCTCCAGCAAAAGCAAAAACAATAAGTAAGTTCTTAGATAATAAATTTAATATAGTAGCTTCAATGGGTCATATTAGAGATTTACCTAAAAAATCATTAGGAATAGATCTTGATAATAACTATGCAGCTAAATATGTGAGTGATAGAACCAAAACTAAGATTATAAAAGAGTTGAGAGAGAAAGCAAAAAGTGCTCCTGAAATTTACCTGGCTAGTGACCATGACCGCGAAGGAGAGGCTATTGCCTGGCATTTAACAGAACTCTTAAAAAAAGAAATTAAAGGCAAACCAGTTCATAGGATTACTTTTAATGAAATAACTAAGAAAGCAATAGTTGAATCGATAAAACATCCTGGAGATATTGATATCAATAAGGTCAATGCCCAGCAAGCAAGACGAATCTTAGACAGAATAGTTGGTTACAAGGTAAGTCCAATATTATGGAAGGTAATTGCTAAAGATTTAAGTGCTGGAAGGGTTCAATCAGTTGCCTTAAGATTAGTCTGTGAAAAAGAAGAAGAAATAAATGCTTTTGTTCCTGAAGAATATTGGAAGATTTATGCTAATTTCTGGAAAGATAATTACCAACCTTTCAAAGGGGAACTAAATAAAATTGATGGTAAAAAAGCTAAGATAGCCAACAAAGAAGAAGCAGATAAGATTCTGGAAGAGATTAAAAATTCTCAAGCTGTCTTACAAGATATCAAAAAAAGTAAGAAAAAAGTTCAACCTCCTACACCTTATATAACTTCTACTCTACAACAAGATGCTTCAAGAATATCAGGTTTTAGTCCTAAAAGAACAATGAAAATAGCCCAAGAACTCTATGAAGGAATAGCTATTGGAGGGGAACAATCAGGTCTTATAACCTACATGAGAACAGACTCATTAAGAATTTCAACAGAGGCACAAGATGCATGTAGAGCTCTTATAAGTGAAAGATTTGGTAAGGAAAAATTAAATCCAAGTGTAAGGAATTTTGCCAATAAGAATAAAGCTCAAGATGCTCATGAAGCCATAAGACCTACTGATGTTAATAAAACACCTGAAAGCATAAAAGGCTATCTTTCACCAGAGCAATTTAGGGTATATAGTTTAATATGGGGTAGGTTTGTTGCTACACAGATGATCCCTATGTTGGTTGAAAATGTACAAGTCTTCGTGGAAGTAGGTAAAACTGAATTTTTAACCAAGGGTGCTATTATTCTTGATAAAGGTTTTTCTCTAGCATATGCTTATGTATCTACTGCAATGGGAGAATTGATAGATAAAGCATATCAAATAGGTGATGACTTAGAAAAAAGTGATGTAAGTTCAGAACAAAAATTTACTCAACCACCTGCTCGTTATTCAGAAGCTTCTCTCATTAAAGAATTAGAGGCTAAAGAAATTGGAAGACCTTCAACTTACTCTTCTATTATTTCTACTATTACAGATAGAAAATATGTTGAATTGATAAAGAAATATCTTCATCCAACAGAGCTTGGAGTAAAAGTAAATAGTTTCCTTACTAAGAAGTTTGATTCAACTTTCAATGTACTCTTTACCGCAGATATGGAGAAGAAACTAGATAAAGTTGAAGAGGGTAATGAACTATTTGAAAAGGTTCTGGATGAATACTATCAAGAACTCAAGAAAATGATTGAGCAAGTAGATCTTTCTAAAGAGAAGGAGATGTATTTAGAACATACAGATATTCCTTGTGAAAAGTGTAAAGAAGGTCATTATATAGTTAGGACAGGTCGTCAGGGAGAGTTTTTAGGTTGCTCAGAGTATCCTAAATGTAAAGATATCAAGAATTTTAAAAGAGATAAAGATGGTAAAATACATATAGTCAAAGAAGAAACTCTTGATGAAAAATGCCCTGAATGTGATAGTCCTTTAGTTGTTAAAAATGGAAGATTTGGTAAGTTTATTGCTTGCTCAAATTATCCTAAATGCAAGTTTACTAAACCAATTGATCTTGGGATAAAATGTCCTGATTGTGAGACAGGAATGATTACAGAGAAGAAATCTAAGAAGGGTAGAACATTTTATAGTTGTACTAATTATCCAAATTGTAAGTTTTCTACTTGGAATAAACCAGTTAAGATTACTTGTCCTAATTGTAATAATTACTACATGGAAGAAAAGTACTCAAAAGAGAAAGGAAATTATAAAGTTTGCCCTAAGTGTGGTCAGGAAGTCTTCTAATGTTGTTAGGAAACAATATCAGATCTAGCTTAACTATAATTCTTTCTCATAAGATAAGAACTTTGCTTACCTTATTAGGTCTAATTATTGGTGTGTTAGCAGTTGTTTCCATATTTTCTGCAGTAGATGGTGTAAAAGTAGCTATCAATACTAGTGTAGGGAATATGGGATGGGATAACTCTTTTACTATTACCACTAAGAGTGATCAAGATGAAACACAGAGGTCAAGTAGGCGCTGGTGGAGAAGAAGTAGGGATAAAAGAGAAGCTAAACCGATAAATATAAATGATTTTTATACTTTACAGGACCAGCTTGATTCTAAATATATTTACGCTATGGTATCAACTACTTCCCATGACCGAAATAGTAAGTATTCCCGATGGACTCAGATAAAGGCTACTAATGTTGATTATTTTAACTTTAAAAAGTATTATCTTTTAAAAGGAAGAAATTTCAATAATCTTGATATCAAGAACGAAGCTAATGTTTGTCTTGTCGGAAGCAATTTCTGGCAAGGAAACATGAATTCAGATCCTAATATTATAGGGAAAAAATTAACCTTAGGTAATCACAGATTCACAATTATTGGTATTATCGGAGAAGAAGCTGGAAAGAAGAGTGAATTTGATTTTAATCAGTGGGAGAGACGTTGGGACTTACGTTCTATTTTCATTCCCTTGGAAACAGGAGTAAAATATTACTCTGTAAATCGGGAAATTGAGCAGATATATGTTCAATCAGATAATGCTAATCTCTTCCTCTATAACAAGAATAAAGCAAGGCAACTACTACTTGCAAATCACAATATGACAGAGTCTTTTACTTTTGTTTCAGAACCAGAGGACATCTTAAAATTTACTCAGCAACTTAATGATATGTTATCCAAATGGAATACTATCCTAATGGCTATTGCCTCAGTATCACTCTTTGTGGGTGGTATAGGTTTGTTTTCTACCTTACTAATTTCAATTAGTGAAAGAATGAACGAAATTGGTATAAGAAAGAGTATTGGTGCTTCTGAATTTGATATTTTTACACTTCTTCTTTCTGAAGCAATAATCTTAACACTTATTGGTGCTACTATAGGAATTTCTATTGCTAAAATTGCAGTTGTACTTCTGGCAAGTGCATTAAAAGTTCCATTAACATTACCATATACTGGTATATTTGTAGGTTTAGGTTTTGCCTTACTCATTGGCATTATCTCAGGATTATACCCAGCTTATAAGGCTGCAAAAGTTAATCCTATTGAAGCTGTTTATTACTTTGATTAATAGGAATTATTATGGCAACAAGCAAGAAAAATACTAAAAAAAAACCTCCTCAAAAGAAAAGTCCAGCAAAAAAAAGCAAGAAAACTAAAAAGACTGAGAAAAAAGTAAAGAAAAGACTTAATTATTCTACTATTGTAATTATACTTATCACATTGGCTATCTTCATTTTTCTTAAGACCAGAGATGACAATAAAAGTATGGGTAGTATCGATAGTCTGAACACTCAAGTTCAAACAGAGACTACTACTGGCTTAGATGCTTATGAATTAGCCTATTATTATCCGACAGCAAATCTGAATAATGGTGGTATTGTTGAACATCTTGCTTATAGCTTAGACTATAATGAAGATCATGAACAGGCTGATTGGGTTTTATATGAGTTAACAAAAGAAGAAGTACTTAATAAGGCGGTTCCTCGTAAAGATAAGTTTATTAGTGATCCATCTCAATCAATAACTTCTGCCTCTCCTAAGGACTATTATAAAAGTGGTTACGATAGGGGACATCTATGCCCAGCTGCTGATAATCGTTGGTCTCAACAAGCAATGGAAGAGAGCTTTTATATGAGTAATATGACGCCCCAACATCCTGATTTAAACAGAAAGATATGGGCTGAATTAGAAAAGCAAGTAAGAGATTGGGCTATTGAGAATGGCAAAGTTTATGTGGCTACTGGTCCTATTCTAAATGATGGTATCAAAGTTAAAATAGGATCAAATCAGGTATCTGTACCTAATTATTACTACAAAGTCGTTGCTGATTTATCAGGTGATGAAATAAAAGGTGTTGGTTTTATTTTTTCAAATGGAGAGAATAATGGTCAACTGAAGAACTATGCCTTTCCAATAGATATGATAGAAGAAAGAACTAACATAGATTTCTTTTATAAATTAGATGATACGATTGAAAAAAAGATTGAAACTGAGTTTAAGATGGAGGATTGGTTCTAAATGAAAAGGAAAGCTGTTATTTTATTAAGTGGAGGAATGGATAGCTTAGTTACTACTGCTATTGCGAATCAAGAAAATGATGAGTTATATTTTCTGCATGCTAATTATGGACAGAAAACTCAGACTAAAGAGCAAGAATGTTTTGATAATTTAGTGCAATACTATTCTCCTAAAGATATTCTGACAGTTGATTTGGAATATCTAGAAAAAATCGGGGGTACAAGTTTAATAGGTAATAATATGATTGAAGATCATGATCCAGAAAAAGCAAATGAAGTGCCTGCAACTTATGTACCTTTCCGTAATGGTAACTTGATTGTAATTGCAACTTCTTGGGCTGAAGTTATTGGGGCTCAATCAATATATATTGGCGCTGTAGAAGAAGATAGCTCTGGTTATCCTGACTGTAGAGAATCTTTCTATCTTGCCCTGAATAAAGCTATCAATCTGGGTACTAAAGATGAAACTGATATTACTATTAAAACCCCTATAATCCATAAAACAAAGGCAGAAATAGTTAAACTTGGTGAAGAGCTTAAGGCTCCTTTTCAATATTCTTGGTCCTGTTATAGAAATAATGATCTAGCCTGTGGTAAATGTGATTCTTGTTTTCTCAGATTAAAAGCATTTAAAGAAGCTGGACTTGAAGATCCAATTCCTTATATAAATGATAATAACAAGTAGCAAATTTAAGCAAAGTTCATGGTCTGGTGGAAAAACAAGAGAGCTTTTCATTTACCCACCAGAAAGTAGTTACCCAGCAAGAAATTTTGCTATTAGAATAAGTTCAGCAAGTGTTGATATAGAAGAATCAAACTTTACTTCACTTCCTAACTACAAACGTGCTTTAATGCTATTGCAAGGGCAATTAGAAATTAAGCATCAAGGTCATTATTCTAAAATTCTTAATCCCTTTGAATGCGACTATTTCGATGGTGCTTGGAATACGTCTGCTAGAGGTAAAGTAATTGATTTCAATCTAATGACTTCTAAAACTCTTAAAGGTGAATTAAACTACCAAGTAATTAATAAAGAAAGCAAACTGAAATTAGAGAAGAAGGGCAATCAACAGCTGGTAGGAATCTATTTAATACAAGGGAAATTTCATTGTTTGGATGAAAAAGAAAGGATGTCTAGTGGAGATCTACTTGTTTTGATTGATAAAGAAGATTCTTTAGAATTGCAAGCATTAGAAGATTCAAAGATAATTTATATATTAGTTACTTAGATTATAAAAAGAATAACATCATAAATACCATAGACTGGGAGCGCTGGCATTCCTGCCTGCACCAAGCTTTTCAAGCTTGGTTTTTTGGAAGCGAGACGCCCCCCTCCATAAAGACATTATGTTACATCATTTATCATTTTATTAAACCCTTACAGAGTAATATCTTTGGGCTAGCCATCATTACCCAGGCTTGCGATACTTTCAGCATCTTACCCTGGGCTAAATTATTTTATCCCTTTCAGTATTTTTTGATGAATCAATTTAGTAATGAAATATTCTCATTTTCCTATATTATTCCCACCGACTTGAACTTGAACCATACTTTATTACAGCCAGAATTCTACCATATTAGAAGGAATAAAAAAAGAGAAGTTATAAAAAACTTCTCTTTCTTTATAGTATAACTTTTATTTAAAAGTTGAATGTAGTATCATCAAAATCAACATTAAATTTAATTGATTTATATGAAGTTGTATTAATTGGTGTACCATCAATAAGCTTAGTATCAATATCCATTGGACAAAGCACAGAGTCATTCAACTGGTAGTTAGAGAAAGTACTCTTTACTTTCATAACACCGTTTTGTGTTTCCATAGCTTCAACAGTGAAAGCAGGAAGTCCATTTGCTTTGTTAATCCAAACTTTCATACTAGAGTCTTTGTATTCTAGTTTTAAAATTTGATATTCTACTTCTTCAACAATCTCATCTTGCAAGTAACCTATAGATAGTTTAGAAGGATCATTTAACCAGCCAAAATAGGAGAAATGTATTTGGTCTAGGATTGCAGTAAGATTTTCTTGAGGAAGAGGCATATTTCTTCCTGGCATAGATTGGATACCTTTATCAATATTGATAGTAGTAGAAATCTCACCCATAGGTGATGCTATTTTATCTAAAACCTTATTTGGGAAAAGGATATGAGTTGTTTTATCTAAATTCATATCTCCCATAGGAGTAGATTGAGTAATAGTAGATTTGCTTGATAATGATTTGATTTCTTTTTTACTCTTAACCTGATTTAGGAATTTTGAAAAGATCTCTTTTCCTTTGGCATAATCAAGAATTTCACCATCCTTGCTTTCTTTTATGGAGATATCAATAACTTCTACTTTACCAAGTGTCGAAACATCTTCTACGAAATCATCCTTGTTACCTACAAAAAGATATATCAACTCATCAGGTTTTAGATATTTCTGGGCAACCCTATAGATATCATCTATTGTAACATCTTCAATTTTTTCTTTAAGTATGTTAGCAAAATCTCTATCATAGCCATAATAATCATAGTTTTTTATAGCATTTAAGGTGTATTCAGGTTTTTCATATTTGAATACATAAGAATTAAAATAAGAATCTTTAGCAAATTGAAGTTCTTCTTTAGTTACTTTTTCTTGAGTAATTATTCTAACTTCTTCTACTAGAGTTTGAGCTGCTTCTAAGGTATTCTCAGTTGCTGTTGGTGCTAAAAGGTATAAGGCACCTGGAGCATTGAAAGTAGCAGATAAGAAGGCTGCAGGAGAATAGGATAAGCCTTTTTTTACTCTAACAGATTTATAAACTCTACTAGTAAAGCCACCACCAAGAATTTCATTTAATAGTTGCATAGCTGGGTAATCATCATCAGAGAAAAGTAAATTTGAACGATGACCTATTAATACCCAAGTTTGACTTGCATCTTTTTTATCTACAATATAAACATTAGTATCAGAATCTGTTTTTGGCTCTGGTAAAGTAATATTCTTGTATTCTTGTGGAGAATACCAAGTACTAAAATAAAGTTCTAATTCAGCTTTCATTGCTTCAATATCGAAATCACCATGAACAGTTAAAGTAATGTTTTTTGGATAAAAATATTCTTGATAAAATCTTTGAACATCATCACGAGAAATATTATTTACTGTATAAATTTCTTGCTGATAGTTTCTAGGATAGTCTTGTCCAAAGATAATTTTTTGAAATTCTCTAAAAGCAATTGCAGAAGCTTCATCATTTCTTCTGTATATGTTAGAAATAGTCCTAGTTTTTTCTGTTTCAAATTCTTCTTCATCAAATGTTGGGTTTCTTAAAACATCTGAGAAAATAGATAGAGCAAGATCTTTATCTTCAACAAGAGCACTCATATATACAATAGAATGACGTGATGATGCATAACTTCCAAGACTTATAGCATTATCGTTTAAAATTTCTTTTAAGTCGTCTGCTTGGTATTCTTTAGAGCTTGTTGAAATAGAAGATGAAGCTAATTCTGCTAAACCAATTTTATCCTTAGGGTCTGTTATGGTTCCGCTATGAGCTTCAGCTTCAACTCTGATAATTGGTAATCTATTATCAACTAAGAAGTAGACTTTCATACCATTGCTTAATGTGTGAGTAACTACTTCAGGAACTTTAATCTCATTAAGAGGAGGAAACTTCAATTTATCAACAGGTCTTGCATTATTGGAAGAACAACCAGCTAGTAAGATTACTGCCAATACAAATAATAATATTATCTTTTTCATAACTATTCACCTGCCTTTTCTAAAATACCAACACTTCTATTAGTAGGGATTAAATACTTTTGAGCTACTTTCACGATCTCATCTTTTCTAAGATTATCAATTTTATCTAGTGAGGAAAAGAAGTCATTATAATCACCAGTAACAACTTCCATCATTCCTATTTGAATAGGTAAATAGATACCTGTATCTAATCTTGTTAAATAGCTTTTTTTAGAATTCTTTCTATAAGATGTAAGCTCTTCATCACTAACACCTTTTTCTAAGAAATTAGCTAAAATATTATCAATTTCAGTGATACATTCTTCAACTTCTACACCATTATTAGGGGCAAACATGATACTAAATAAGTTGTCATATTTTGAACCTGGAAGACCTGCAAATGAATAAGCATAAAGAGCAAGTTTCTTATCATATACCATTGTTTTCATTAAAGGAGATGTTTCTGTCTGACCGAAAATAGCTGCTAAAGCTTCGACAGCAGTATTGTCTGGATGACTTGCTGCAGGTACATGATAACTAATCATAACCATAGGAGAAGCATCATAATCGATAGTAAAAGTTCTTTCTTCTGTTTGTTCAGGTTCAAGATCAGTGATAGGGTGAGACTTCTCTCTAGCAGGAATTGTTGATAAGTATTTTTGGGAAAGAGCTATAGCATTTTCTTCCGAAAAATCTCCGTAGATAATAAAAGTTAAATTATTAGCACCGTAATACTTATTAAAGAAATCTTTAACATCTTGTCGAGTGATTTGTTCAATATCTTCTTTAGCACCGATTGTAGTGAATCTATATGGATGTACTTTAAAAGCAGTACTCATCATTTCTTTCATTAATTGGCCTTGTGGACTATTAACTTCACGCATAAGTCTTTCATCTAAGATAACTTGACGTTCTTTATAGAATTCTCTAAACACAGGATTAGTGAATCTATCTGCTTCAAGAGTGTACCATAATTCTAGTTTATTGGAAGGAAGACTAATCTGATACATAGTAAAATCTTTAGAAGTACCAGCATTGAAGTTTCTGCCACCATTTTGAGTATAAATTTGACTAAATTCATTGTTAATAACATATTTAGATGCTTCTACATCAAGTTCTTCTAATTGAGTTTGGTATTTAGCAACAAGTTCTTCATTTCCGTTTTCTTTGGCTTCTAAAAGAAGTTCAAAAATAGCATCTTGTTGATCTAAAATTTCTTTTTCTGCTTCATAATCGCTAGTACCAATTGTTTGTGTGCCTTTAAAAGCTAAGTGTTCCAAGAAGTGAGCAATACCTGTTATGCCAGGAGTTTCATCAACTCCACCTACATTAGCCATAGTTACACAGTGAACTATTGGAGCAGAGTCGTCCTGTAATAGAAGGACTTTAGCACCGTTTTTAAGATTGATTTCTTTAACTTGATTGCCTAGATTTTCAAATTCAATAGCTGAGAGTGAAACAAGACAAATTGTTAAGAGAAATAGAATAAATCTCTTCATCATTAAATCTCCTTTATTTTTTTAATTTATCGATAATTTTAGTAGCTTGCCATAAGTCGTTTACAACGAAATGGGGTTTAACATCATATAGATCTCTGTTTATAAAAGTCTTTTTACCTTCTCCAGATAGGACTAAAATTGTCTTCAAATTGAACTTATGACCAAGTTCAATATCAGAAATTTTATCACCAATCATGAAGGAATGAGAACTTTTAAAGTTATATTTTGCATAATACTTTTTTAATAAACCAATACCAGGTTTTCTATCCTCATGTGCGATATTATAAGGTTCAACTACACCTTTAGGATGGTAAGGTGAGATTAGAATATCATCTAAGTAAGCATGATCTTTCTCAAGTAAGTTCTTTAATCTTTCATGAACTTTACTAAGATCTTCATAAGTGAAAAAACCTCTAGCGATACCAGATTGATTGGTTACTAAGACAACCTTAAAGCCATTTTTGTTGAAGTAGGAAATAGCTTTTCCTGCCTTGGGGTAAAGTTGCAAATCATCAGGATTACTTATGTAGCCATCTTCGTCTATATTAATTGTACCATCTCTATCTAAGAAAATTACTTTATTCATTATCTTCTCGCTTCAAATGGGAACTTAAGTATATCACTAAGTTTGTTGTTTGTTAGGATGATTTTATATTCCCAAAATTCATTTGATCTACTATAATCAAAGGTTAGATTCCAGCAGTGCAAATCTCTTCTTAATGAAAGATTATGAGATAAAATTTCATCAGTTATAATATTAACTCTATTGGAATAACCAAGATGCCAATTTGAGGTTAAATGCATATCTAATGCTATATTAAGATTGTTAGAATTTGGGTCTAGAAAGTCTTTGTCAAAAGATAAAGCATGGGTAAAGTTAAGAGTCCAATTCTTTCTTTCAGAAGATGATTGATAGTAATCCCAATCTAACTCAGCATATTTAATTGTATCCTGTACAACTCTCTGACCTGTTTTTAAAGGATTTTGAGTCTTAGGGAAGTAATGAAAATATCTGAAAGAACCTGAAAATCCTAAAGTCTGATTAAATCTCCAATTTTCCAGGTTAAGATTTCCCCAAGTTTTCTGGTAGAAATCATGAGAGAAGCTAACAGAATTATTATAAGAAACTTGAATATTTCTTAATGCAAAAGAGTTGGGGTTAAATTTTAAGCTATGATTGATTCTAGACATCTTGTTAGTCTCTTTTTCTAAATCATAACTAAATGAAGAATTCATAGAAAAGAGATTGTTATTTTTCTTCTCAGATTCGGTAATTTCATCAAAGTATTTAACTTGCCATATCTGATTAAGACTAAAATTAAGACTTCTTCTTCTTTTTCCACTAGCTAAACTGATACCTGAAAAGGAATAGAATTCATCATTTTCAGAAAAATCAGGAGTATAAGAAAAACTAACTCTTGGTGTTACAACATGACGAATAGCTCTTAGTGAAGCAATGTTTACCCTTCTCAGTCCATATAACTTAGTAGATGCTGAGCTAGAAAGAGAGAATGAATTGCCTCTGGCGAAGCCCTTTTCTTCTTTAGTTCTATCATACCAAGCTTCTCTGAAGTTTATTGATTGTGATATATTGAAGTAGTTAGAAATATCAGGACTAAAACTAAAAGATAAATTATGTAGAGCTCCTAAGTTATGCTGGTTAACAATTACTTCATTGCCAAGACTATCAGTATAAGATTCATTACTCCAGATGATATCTTCAAAGGAAGCATCTTGGTCTTTGATTGTTCCAGCATGACTAGCATTAAAACTGTAGTTATAAGAAAGAGATTTCCACCAAGCATCTTTAACTTGATTACTTTTCATACCAATAAGTTCATAGATAGGAGTAGTTGATTCTGAATATCTGATACTGGGTAAGGTAATTGATTTAGTATTTGTAATAAAATTTTCTGAATAGTAACTTGAGATATTCAAGGTTGAATTATCAAAGCCTTTGGAATAAGTGGCTGAAGAGCTAATTGATTCAGTAAGTCTATCATCTATATTAGTTGAATTATCCCAAATAACTTCGCTAGTTGCGTAGTTTATATTAGCAATGAAGGAAGAGTTATTTTTTAAAGTATGTCTATGGTTAGCTTGGAGAGACCAGTCTGTTGAAGTATTATTATTATAGTCTCTTTTTCTATAGTTAAAATTCATGCCACCATTGAAGAGATATCTTACTATATATTTATTAGTTATGTTAAAATTCCACCCCTTCTTTTCATAAAAATCAAAGGCAATTTTATTTTCAAAGTAGTCTTTGTAAGCATAATAATAGGCAATATTTTTAAGATATTTACCATCACTATTATTCCAGCCTGGTTGGGGGATTAAAAAGCCGTTATTTCTTCCTCTTTCAATACTAAAGGCTGCAAAGGGAAGAGCCATTACAGGGAAATGATTAACATAATAGACAACAGGTTTAGCTGCAATTGATTCATTTTGGAATATTCTTAAGCGTTTGGATTTGATGTAGAAGTGGGGGTTAATATCATCGCAAGTAGTGAAGATACCATTATCAATATCGAATACTTTATCATCAATTTTCCTAATTTGCGAGCCATATATAAAGCCTTGTTCAAGAGACCCTGAACCATTTTTAAGAATTCCTCTTTTAGATTCAATATCCATCTTAATATCTTTACTTAAGAAGATTTGACCTTCTTGTTTTATCATGGCATCTCCATAGGAAAAGGCATTCTTGTTCTCAAGATTGAGGTAAAGAGAGTCTGCTTCAATGAAGATATTCTGGTAAGTAATTTTAGCATTTCCTGATAGGGATATCGAATCTTCTGTTAGGTTTAGAGAAGAGCTTTTACCTGAATATTGAAGAGAATCAGACTGATTATAATCTTGGTATTTTACTTGATTGTAAAGGGTATCAGGAAGTGTACTTAGGGAATCATCTATAGCTAGAGTATCAACTTCATTATAGTTAGAATTAGTCTCTGTAAGGCTATAGTCTTGACATAAAATTAGCAAGCTTATAGACATAAAGAGAGCAATTAAGATATATTTTTTATTTACTGATATTTTATTATTTTTCATCGAATGTAAAATTATTCAGCATTAAAAAAATGTCAAGTATGTTAAATCTCTAAAGATTAGGCATGGAGAAAATTGCTAAAATAATTTAAAATTATTCCTTTATTAAGTCTATTGGATTTAATTTTTTTATTCTGTAAATTGGAAATAAAGAGCTGATAATTGAAAAAATAAAGGAGAAAAAAGTTACTAAGATAAAGTCACTTAGTTCAATGGAAATTGGGAGGGTAGGGAAGATATGAGCTATATTAACAGGCATAGAAATGATGTTAAAATTCTCTTGGATAGTAAGTAGAGAGTAGGCAAGCAAGTTTCCTATTAAAACACCTGATATACTTAAGATAAGACCTTGATAGAGGAAAATTTTCATAATATCTTTTTGTGAATAGCCAATAGTAGAGAGAACACCTAGTTCTTTCTTTTTATTTGAGACTTTTTTCAGGAAGGAACCAGAAAGATTAAATGATGATAAAATGATAATTAAACTTAAGACAAATGACATGACATTTTTTTCTAGTTTTTGAGCATCATAGAGGTTAGAATTTTTATCACTCCACGTTGTAATAGTCTTATCAGGAAGAAGCTCTTGAATAGCTTGCTTGTAAGTATTAGCTTGTGAGAAGTCATTACTATAGACTTCAATCTTATTATATGCTTGTTTACTTTTGGTTAGTTTTTGTAGATTACTAGCAGACACATATACCATACTTGATTCTAGCTCAGGTATCATGTTAGAATAAATAGCTTGGACAGTAAAGTTTTGGGTAAGAGGTATTCTACCTATAGAAGAATAATTTGATTTACTTAGCGATATGACAGTAATTTTATCACCAATATTGAGAGAGTATTTTCTGCTTAGTTCATAACCTATGAAAGCACCATTCTTTTCAAATAAATTAAGATTATTATCACCGTATATTATTCCAGTGCGGGAAGATATATTACTTGAATAAGTTAGTTTATTGAAAAGAGGATTATTTTGCTTACTTTCTGCTAAATTAATACCTATAAACTTTGCGAGAATAGTCTGATTATCAGATAGGATTACTAAGTCTTCTTCATAGACAGGATTAAGATACTTGATAAAATCGAATGTTGTTAATGTATTAATGATATCTTCTACATCATCATGAGCTTTTACTTGGATTTCTATTTCTGGTGAGCTAGCTAAAATCCTTTCAATGACAACTTCTTTCATCCCATTCATGACAGATAGAATTACCAGAAGAGCTGAGACTCCTATTATAATACCAAGAAGGCTTAGCCAGTGAGAACCGGCTAAGCGAGATTTTTTCCCTTTTAAATAGCGTTTACTTATAAAGGTACATTTATTCATTTTTTATTATTCAGGTTTCATGGTTGGGAATAGGATAACTTCCTTAATTGAAGTATTATTTGTTAAGAGCATGATAAGTCTATCAATACCTATACCAAGTCCACCCATTGGTGGCATTCCGTATTCCAGAGCTTCTAAGAAGTCTTCATCAACTACATTAGCTTCATCATCACCCATTTCTCTAAGTTTAGCTTGTTCTTCTAATCTATTTCTTTGGTCGATAGGATCATTAAGTTCTGAGAAGGCATTACCATATTCATTACCACAGATAAACAACTCGAATCTTTCGACAAATTTTGGATTATCAGCTCTCATTTTAGCTAAAGGAGAAACTTCTGTTGGGAAGTCAGTTACGAAAGTAGGTTGAATAAGCTTAGGTTCAACAAAGTGCTCAAAAAGTTCTTCAAGCAGTTTACCAGGACCTACATTCTCAGGAAGATCAAGTTTATTCTCTTTCATGAAGTTAGCCATTTTATCATAATCTAAGTCATGTGCTGAGAATCCAGAATACTCTTGAACAAGATCAGCCATAGAGGCTCTTCTGAAAGCTTGGCCAACATTAATCTCTTTACCGTTGAAAGTAAAAACAGATTTATTGAAGACATTTTTAGCTATAGATTGAATAATACCTTCAGTTATATCCATCATTCCTTCAAGATCAGAGTAGGCTTGATAGAGTTCAATAGCGGTAAATTCAGGATTATGAGTACGGTCCATTCCTTCATTACGGAAGTTTTTACCAATTTCATATACTCTTTCAAAGCCACCGATAATTAATCTTTTTAAGTAAAGTTCAGTAGCAATTCTTAAATAGAGATCCATATCTAGGCTATTATGGTGAGTAACAAATGGGCGAGCATTAGCGCCACCATAGAGAGGTTGGAGAATAGGAGTTTCAACTTCAATAAAGTCAAGAGAATTAAGGTAGTTTCTAATTTCTTGAATGATTTTAGAACGTTGGATAAAAGTCTCTTTACGATCAGGATTTAGAAGTAGGTCTAGATATCTTTTTCTATAACGAAGTTCAATATCTGAGAACTCATCATATCTTACAATCTCTCCATCAACTTCTTTTTCTTTTACTGCAGGAGTTGGGCGGAGGTTCTTTGTTAGAAGTTTGATATTTGTAGCTTTAACAGAGAATTCACCAGTCTTAGTTGTAAAACAAGATCCTGTTACTTGAACAAAATCACCCATATCACATAATTTGAAGAGTTCGTAATTATCTTCACCTAATTCATCTTTTTTAACGAAGATTTGAATTTTCCCAGATATATCAGCTAAGTTTCCAAAGCCAATTTTTCCTTGGCGTCTCATAGCGATAAGACGGCCAGAAATTATTACTTGAGTATTATTCTCTTGAAAAGTATCTTTATTTTCCCAGAGTTCATTTATTTTATGACTTCTTTCGGACTTTACAGGATAAGGATTTATCCCTTTATCAATAATCTTCTGTAATTTTTCTCTTCTTAGTTTTAGGATTTGTGTTGTATTATCCACAAGGCCTCCGAAAATTTTATTTTTTATATTAAGAAAGCGGGTTATTAAACCCGCTTCCACATTTATATAATTTGATTATTTGTCAATTATAATTGATTGAATGGGTTATCTTCAGGAACTTCAGGTTTATCTTCAGCCCATTTTTTCCATTCTGCTGGTCTTCCACCACGTTTTTTACCCTTGAAGCTAGGTCTTCTATCTTCTTGTTGAGGTAAAGTTTCAGGAGCAGGTTGATCTTTAAGTTCTAAAGAGATTCTTTTTGAATCTTTATCGATGTTAGTAACTCTAAGTTCAATTTCATCACCTGAGTTTAGATTCATAGTCATAGGCATTCTAGAACGAGGTAATAAACCAGTAATTCCATCAGTAATAGTTACAAAAGCACCAAAGTTGGTATTATTTTCAACAGTACCTGTGATCAACTCACCAATTTGAACTTTGTCATCTATTGTATCCCATGGATTTTCAATTAAAGCTTTTAGAGAAAGGTTGATTTTCTTTTCATTTTCATCTAGTTTGAAAATTTGAGCAGAAACGATATCACCTTCTTTTAAAACTTCTTTTGGATGGCGAATATTCTTACCCCATGACATTTCTGAAATAGGAATAAGTCCTTCAACACCAGGAATAATCTCTACAAAAGCACCAAAGTTATGAAGTCTGAGAACTTTACATTCAACTATTGTTCCAGTCTCTAACTCTTTAATAGCTATATCTAAAGGATTTTCTTGAAGTGCTTTCATTGAAAGAGATATTTTTTCACCATTAATGGCAAGGATTTTAACCTCAACTTCAGTATCAACAGTTAGTACATCAGATGGCTTATTAATATGAGCCCAAGCAATTTCAGATACATGTAAGAGACCTTCGATACCACCAAGGTCAACGAATGCACCGAAATCAGTTAGTCTTCTAATAACACCAGTAACAACTTTTCCAGCTTCTAGAGTGGCAAGAGCCTCTTCTTTCATGATTTTAGCTTCGTCTTGTAGGAGTTTTTTTCTGGAAACGATAATGTTACGACCGTTATCTTCATATTCAGTTACTAAGAAGGTGAAATTGCTATTAAGATAGTGAGAGTCTTCATGTAACATAATATCCATTTGTGATTTAGGACAGAATGCTCTTACACCAAGTACATCAACGCTATATCCACCATTAACAACTTTGAATACTTTACCTTCAACAGGTATTTTTTCTTCAAAAGCATTTCTAATTTGTGTTTTATCAGCAAATTGTTTTCTTAATGATTTTGATACTTTAATACCATCATCGTTAAATTCAACAATAAAGCCTCTTAATAAATCGCCAACTTGAAGTTTTAATTTGCCATTTTTATCTTTATAATCAGCAATATCAGCATAAGCATCGTATTTGCCATTCATATTAATAAAGATAGATGTTTCTGTGATATTAATAATTTCGCCTTCAACCACATCACCCATTTTAGGGTCAGAGGTATTATTGAAGGATTCCTCTAATAATTTTGCATAATTTTCGTTTTCTTGTGAAACCATAGACAAAGCTCCTATATTTGATATATATTTTAGTAATTAACTAACACTCTAATAATATTTAGAACCATTTCTTTACTTACTGTTAGATTGTCCAGTAATTTATTAAATTATTTTAAAAGTTATTTTTTATGATGGAGATAAAGTATCTCAAAGCCTTGTTATTAGTACAAAAGAGTATCTTAACATATTATAAAAAAAGTAGTTAAGAATGAGAATAAAATTGCTTTAGAAATAGATTAGAAGATTTTTTTTCTAAGAAAAAACTGATTTTTGATTTCAATACGAATCATAGATTTTTAGTAGAATATTCAACAAGAGCTATTTTTTTTAAGATTAAAAATTTTAGTAAGCTTCCTTAGGCATCCCTAATCCTTCCTTTACAGTCTTTCGATGAAAGTCCGTGTTTCATCGAAAGACTGTAAAGGAAGGATTAGGGATGAAGCAAGAATCTTTTACTAGAAATCAGTGCCAAAACTTAGCATAGGAATAATTTTCTCATCATTAAAATAGAAGCCAGTCTCGATATTAAACTGTAAGACTGATGCAGCGTAAAAAATAGACTGAGATGAGATTTTGTAATAAGTAACATCTTCACGTGATTTATAATTATTTCTGAAAATACCGAGATTTACATCAATATCCTTCATGGCAACATTAGGTGTCCAAAAGCCATCTCTGACTTTATATAGGTTAAAGCTGGCTTGTAGACCATAATCATGATAAGAAGATATGGTATCTTCAATTTTAAATTCAGAGAAATTAGGTGATTCATCGAATTTTTCTACTTTTTCATAAAATCCAGTAATTTGTACTTTCTTTAAATTATGACTAATTATAGTTTTGTTAGTATAGCCTGAATTATCTAAATTCCTCATATATTTATTGATGAGTGAAGTGTTAAATTTTCTCATATAAATATGATTACCTAGATAATAGTCATCATCAAAATCAGTTTGTCCTATAAGACTTATATTTTGCAACCAACTAATAGAAGATCTATAGATATCAACCTGGCTAGAAAAATAATTGTCCAACTCACTATCTAAATATAAATTAATTCGGAAAGGAGAGAGGATTGAAGTAGAGAGGTTTAAGCCTAGGATACCCTTGCCATTACTATCCAGATACCAATTAGCGTTAGCATCAAAGTAACCTATACCATCACTAGTAAAAAATCCAAAAGGGTATCTTACATAAGGGAAAAGCAAATTTTTCATAGATTGACCAAGTGCTTTATTTTCTTCATACTCATCGTCTAAAATAGTAAGTAATCTGGAATCTTCAACTATTGCTAAATCAGAAGCTAGTCGTACTAAATCTTGTGAAGATATTCTTTCTCCACTTCCTGATATTGACTTGTAAAAAAGTTTGTTTCCAATAATCTGAGGAATGTCAGTATAGTGGTCTTGACTTATTTTATTGATTGTTTTTGTTTCTAAATTATATTGATAGGCTTGAGCAAGATTAGCCTGATTAGAGGTGAAAACTAGCAGATTATCATGAATACTGATATTCTTCTCTTGAGAATAACTAGTAATTAAGGGGGAGAAAGACTTATCTATAACTGATATCTCTCCAATATCCCAAGAGGAATTAGGATACTTATAGGTACAGTATATCTTATTATTACTATTATCATAGATTAGTTCCCCTAGCAAGAAAGGATAATTCTCTATCAGGGAGTGATGATTTTTGGCATATCTATACAGACTTGATGTTCCTGTGTTATTGTCTTCTAGTGTATAATAAATGTAGGAGTTAGGCCCGACAGTAAAGTCTTTAAAAGCTTTCTTAAAGAGGATTGAAGTTTTTTTGTTTTCTAAATCCATCTTTTTGAGCACTGAAAGGCCAGAATATCCCATATTAACAACATTATCTCCTGTAAAATGTAGGTCTTCTTCAGCAAAATATAAATTTTGCTTGGCAAGCTCCATGTTTGAGGAGAGTGAAGAGTTACTTTCATATAATTTTTCATAAGTTTCAGTTTCTACATTATAAGAGATGATATTGTTTCTATAATGATTAAAGTAATTCTTTGTTTCAAAAAAGTAGAGATTATCATTATCGCTAGTAAAATTACCTACTAAAAGTGAATTATCCCAATCATAATTAAGATAATTGCTATGGTATTCTTTATCAAAGTTAGCACTCATTTCAAGGTAGTTTTTCCATTGAGTAAAAAGCTCAGGGAAAGACTTATTAAAGATTTTCTTAGCAGATCTATCTAAGGTGTATTTGGGAAACAATGAACTCCATATTACATTTCTTAAGTTTGAACCATAATTATTATAGAATCTAGTTAATTGGTCTTCTCCATAAATATCAGATAGCCATTTAACAAAAGCTCCTCCATATACATAATAATTACCTAAAGGGAAATCATCTAGATAATAGTTAGCCTTTATATGATTTTGAAATTTATTTTCTCTCAGTTGAGCTTTGATAATTTCAGTATAATAACTGTTGTTTAATCTACCCATATAAGGAGAGAAATAGGATTCGTTTCTTACAGTAATACCTTCAACCATCCACATAGGGGAGTAGAGGTTGGGAGAAAATATATTACCAAATACTTTAGAAAAAGCTAGGGGAGTCTTATTAGCACTTGTAAGATGAGAATGATGGGTGTATTCATGAATTACTAGAGTATTTAACCACTCTTGGGCGGTAAAAGTGCTATGGGTACTAGGACTATTTAGAAATAGTTTTAGCTTATTCTCAACAGGATTTGCTAATCCATTATGGTATTCACCAGTATCTTCTAAAATAATATTAAGCTTTTGCTCGCGCTTATTACTTGTGATGGTATCTATTTGGTCTGCATATTCTCTTAAGGTGTTTAAGGTATATTTAGCGTATAAATATTGTCCTTGTGGGTAGTAGATGGTATATCTACCATGTCTGATATATCTCCAGTCCGAGATTGAATTATAAGATAATAGATTTATGCAGAATAGAGTTAGTATTATAAGAAAGATATGTTTTTTCATTTTTTATACCCATTTATTTTTTGTTACATTTTTATTAGATTATTTGAATCAAAGAATCAGTCAAGGAATTTTTTGTTTTAGTGAACTATTTTGATTAGGCTATATCGCCCTCTAGGCCTCTCTCTTCTGCTCGTATTATATGGAGTGTCTTACGACCAGTCCTATTATATATCATCCCTTGAGGCTATAAGAAGATTTCTTAAGAAAACCTAAAGAAGGTCAATATTATTTACTTCTTTCAAGATAAACTATTGGGAAGAATAGCTTGTGGTTGAACAGTCTCAGAATTTCAATAAGCTTATAGATTAAGAAAATTATTGACAGGAGAATAAGCTTAAAATAATGTAAAAGAAATTAGATAAATTGTTATTTTGCAACAAAAAAAAAGATAAATAACAGGGAGTTAGCTTATGGATAAGGCTCAAGCTAAGCCAAAAGAAAAGTTATTAACTGAATTTATTCCACCAACTTATGAAGAGTGGAAGCAAGCAGTCGAAGCTATGTTAAAAGGTAAGCCTTTTGAGAAAGCGATGTTTACCAAGACATACGAAGATATAGTATTAAAACCAATCTATCGCCAAGAAGATGTTCAAAACTTACCTCATATAGGTGATTTACCTGGTCAGAGTGGTTCAGTTAGATCTGCAAAAGTTGCGGGTTATTTAAAAGATGCATGGTCTGTTGCTCAAGAGCAAACAGATTATTTACCAGAAGAAGTAAATGCTACATTAATGCAGGAATTAAACAGGGGATTAACTAAAGTTAATTTAAGAGTTGATTACCCATCTGCTCATGGTAAGAATCCTCAGAAGTTAAGTGGTTGTCATAGGTATCAAGGTACTTCAATAAGCAGACTAGAAGATTTAAGAGTGATTCTTAAAGATGTATCAATTGAACATATTGAAATTGATATTAATGCAGGGATTATGGCCCCAGCTTATCTTTCAATGTTGAAAGCTATTGCTGAAGAAAGAGAACTTGCTACTAATTTACTTTCTGGTTGCATAGGGTTAGACCCAATTTCAGTATTAGTAACTGATGGACAGTTAGATACTGATTTAGAGCAAACTTTTAACTATATGGCCTGTATGACAGACTGGGCAGTGAAACATGCTCCTAAGATGAAGACTATTCTTATTAATACTAGTCCTTATGCAGACAATGGTGCAACAATTACTCAAGAGTTAGCTATTGCTTTTAATACAGCTACTTATTATGTTAATGAGATGCAGGAAAGAGGATTATCTCTTGAAGATATCTTTAGTCATATGCAATTCAATTTAACTATAGGTTCAAATTTCTTTATGGAAATAGCTAAACTTAGAGCTTTCCGAATTATGTGGCATAATTTTATTACATCATATGATAAAAACTGTCAAGTTCAGGCCTATGTACATGCTAAAACATCTGCTTGGAATAAAACAAAATACGATGCTTTTGTTAATATACTTAGAACTGCAACAGAAACATTCTCGGCAGTCTTAGGAGGTATAGATTCACTCCAAGTTAGTCACCTTGATGAATTAATGGCAAGACCTTCTCAGTTTACTCGTAGAGTAGCTAGGAATCAACAGATTATTATAAATGAAGAAACTAATATGTATCGTCTAATTGATCCTGCTGGTGGTTCTTGGTATGTTGAGAGTATGACTGGTGAAATTGCTGAGAAGGCTTGGGAACAATTCCAGACCTATGAAGCTGAAGGCGGAATTTTATTAGCATTGCAAAATGACCTTATTCAAGATGATGTTACTGATATTGCTGAATTAAAGATGAAGAATGTTGGTTCTAGAAAGGATGTTTTTGTTGGAACAAATATGTTTGCTAACTTAGAAGAAAAGCCAATAGTCTTTGATGAAGCTGAACTTGATAAGAAGATTGAAGCAAGAATTCAAGAAATCTATCAGTTCGTTAATAAAGAAGATGTAGAAGTAGGTCATGACTGTAAATGCAATTGTAGTAATAAATGTGACTGTTCAACAGGACATGACAAACATATTTTAGATGAAATTAGCGACTTCTTTGTTAAGAATGGCACAATTGCGGAAATTTATGCTAATATGTGGACTAAGAGCCAACCACTTAAGGTTACTCCACTTGTCCAACAAAGAGCTACTTCCAAGATTGAAGATTTAAGATCAAAGATTGAAAGTGCTGAAGTTAGACCTACAGTATTTTTAGCTAACTATGGCCCTATTGCTCAATTTAAAGCAAGAGCTGACTTTGCAAAAGGTTTCTTTGAAGTAGGAGCTTATAATGTACTTAATAATCTTGGTTTCACTGATATTGACCAAATGCTAAAGGCTAGTCTTGATTCACAAGCAAAAATAGTATGCATTTGTTCTACTGATGATGCTTATCAAGAATTTGTAACAGAATTTGTTTCAAAACTAAAAGCTCAGAGCAAGGATATAACTGTAATCTTAGCAGGTTATCCTAAAGATCAAATTGCAAGTTATCAAGAAGCAGGTGTGGATGAGTTTATTCATGTCAAAGCTAATTGCTACGCTATATTGAATAGTCTCTGGACTAAAGTGGGGGTAGAATAATGACTATTAAACCAGATTTCAAAAATATAAAATTACAAGCTGATAAGAAAGAAAATGATCTTTCTAAATGGCAAAAGAAAGTAGAAGAAGAAACAGGTAAATCCTTTGCTAAACTTTACTGGGATACAAATGAAAAAATTCCTGTAAAACCTCTCTATACTCAAGATGATTTATTAGATATGGAACATCTTGGCTATATGGCTGGTATTGCACCTAACCTAAGAGGTCCTTATGCATCTATGTATGTAAGCAGACCTTGGACAATTAGACAATACGCTGGTTTCTCTACTGCTGAAGAATCAAATGCCTTTTACCGTAGAAACTTAGCGATGGGTCAGAAAGGCTTATCTATTGCCTTCGATTTAGCAACTCATAGAGGTTATGATTCTGACCATGAAAGAGTTGTTGGTGATGTAGGTAAAGCTGGAGTTGCTGTTGATTCAATTCTAGATATGAAGATTCTTTTTGATGAGATTCCTCTTGATAAAATGTCTGTTTCCATGACAATGAATGGAGCTGTATTGCCAATTATGGCCTTCTATATTGTTGCTGCTGAAGAACAAGGTGTAAAATGGGAACAGCTAACAGGAACTATTCAGAATGATATCTTAAAAGAATATATGGTAAGAAATACCTATATATATAAACCAGAAGGCTCAATGAGAATTATAGCTGATATATTTGAATTTACTTCAAAATACATGCCAAAATTTAATAGTATCTCAATTTCTGGTTATCATATGCAGGAAGCTGGTG
This sequence comes from Cloacimonadales bacterium (SeqCode), assembly GCA_963663475.2. Classification (GTDB taxonomy): domain Bacteria; phylum Cloacimonadota; class Cloacimonadia; order Cloacimonadales; family JAFGVF01; genus JAEKNW01. The sequence goes on from CAXXJV010000001.1 coordinate 2,205,400, forward strand.
CAACTGCTGACCTGGAAATGGCTTATACGATAGCTGATGGACTTCAATATATCAGAACTGGTATTGATGCTGGTATTGATATTGATAAATTTGCTCCTCGTTTATCTTTCTTCTGGGCTGAAGGTATGAACTATTTTATGGAAGTTGCTAAACTAAGAGCTGCTCGTCTATTATGGGCTAAAATAGTTAAACAATTTAATCCTAAGAATCCTAAATCTCTAGCTTTGAGAACTCATTCACAGACCTCTGGCTGGTCTTTAACTGAGCAAGATCCTTATAATAATGTAACAAGAACTTGTATTGAAGCCTTGGCTGCAACAATGGGTCATACTCAATCACTTCATACTAACGCTCTTGACGAAGCTATTGCCCTACCAACAGATTTCTCTGCTAGAATCGCTCGTAACACTCAGTTATTCTTACAAAATGAAGCTGGTATTTGTAATGTTATTGACCCATGGGGTGGTTCTTACTATGTTGAATCCCTTACTCATGCCCTTCTTCATTTAGGATGGAATCATATCCAAGAAGTTGAAGAACTTGGTGGAATGGCTAAAGCTATCGAAACTGGTTTACCTAAATTAAGAATTGAAGAAGCTGCTGCTAGAAGACAAGCTAAGATTGACTCTGGTATAGAAACTATTGTTGGAACTAATAAATATCGTTTAGATAAGGAAGAAGCTATTGAAATTCTTGAAGTTGATAACACTTCTGTTAGAGCTTCTCAGCTAAAAAGACTAGCAAAACTAAAAGCTGAACGTGATAATGATAAAGTTAAACAAACTCTCGCTGCTATCACTAAATCAGCTGAAACAGGTGAGGGTAACTTGCTTGAGTTAGCTATTGAAGCTGCTAGAGCAAGAGCTACTCTAGGAGAAATATCAGACGCTATGGAAAAAGTATTTGAAAGACATCAAGCAAATAATAAACTTATTTCAAATGTTTATAGTTCAGAATATGCTAAGACAGATGATGTGGATGAAGTAAGAAAAATGACTGATGAATTCGAAGAAAATGAAGGACGTCGTCCACGTATCATGATAGCTAAGATGGGACAAGATGGTCACGATAGAGGAGCAAAAGTTGTTGCTACTGCTTATGCCGATATGGGATTTGATGTAGATGTTGGACCTCTTTTCCAAACACCTGCTGAAACTGCTAAGCAAGCTGTTGAAAATGATGTTCATGTTATTGGTATGAGTTCATTAGCAGCTGGTCATAAAGTCTTACTACCAACTCTTTTCGAAGAGCTAAAGAAACTTGGCAGAGAAGATATTATGGTCATTGTTGGTGGTGTTATTCCATCTCAAGATTATGATTACTTATATGAACAAGGTGCTGCTGCAATATTTGGTCCTGGAACTGTCCTACCATACGCAGCAAAAACAATTATGACAAAATTAAATGAAAGATTAGGCTACTAATCATAATATAATAAGAGAGAGTTAGCCTAGGCTAGCTCTCTTATTTTTTAGTGAGGTAAATATTATTAAAAAGAATAGACCTGAATGGGTTCCTGAAAATGCTGGGGAAGAGTATTCAACATCTGTAATGCCTGGGAAGTCTAGTAATCATGATGGTTTCCCCAATAGTCATTCTAGTGTTAGAAAAACCAGTCCGTTAGTTCAAAGAAAGCAATTATCTGTTGATGATTATGTTGAAGGGATTCTTAACCATGACAAAACAAGGCTTGCTAGGGCTATCACTTTAATAGAAAGTAATTCAAAAAAACATCTTGCTCTGGCTCAGGAAGTTATCAAAGAAATATTACCCCATACTGGTAAGAGTATAAGAATTGGTATTTCTGGTGTACCTGGAGCAGGTAAGTCTACTTTTATAGAAAAATTTGGATTATACTTACTTTCTCTAGACTATAAAGTTGCAGTATTAGCAATTGATCCATCTTCTAGTGTAACTAAAGGAAGTATTTTAGGAGATAAAACCAGAATGGAATTGCTCTCAAGGGAGCAGAATTGTTTTATCAGACCTTCTCCTTCTGGTGGGTCACTAGGGGGCGTTACGAGGAAAACAAGAGAGAGTATCCTTCTTTGTGAGGCTTTTGGTTATGATGTTATTCTAGTAGAAACAGTTGGGGTTGGACAAAATGAAGTAACAGTAAGAGATATGGTTGATTTCTTTTTACTTTTACAGATAGCTGGAGCAGGGGATGAATTGCAAGGTATCAAAAAAGGTGTTATCGAAATATCAGATGCTATTGTGGTGAATAAAGCTGATGGAGATAATATTTCCAAGGCTAAACTAGCTCAAGGTGAGTATCTTACTGCACTTCATTATATAGCACCATCTACTCCTGGCTGGAAATCTCAAGCCTTTACTTGTTCAGCACTTACAGGACAAGGCTTGCCTGAAATCTGGAAGATTATAAGAAAGTTTAAGGAAGTTACAAGTAAAAATGGTTTCTTCGATAAACGCAGGAATAAGCAAATATTAAGCTGGGTTGATTCCATGATAAAAGAATATTTAATAAGTAACTTCTATCATAATGGGGAAATAAAGTCTGCTATGCCTCAAGTAGAGTCAAACTTACTTTCAGGTGACATTACTCCAACAAACGCTGTTGAATATCTTCTAAATATATATCAAAATAAAGCACAAGAGGAGAAATCTTGTTAAAAAAATATCATTTAATAAGTCTAGGTTGTCCTAAAAACTTAATCGATAGTGAAATATTTTCCTTCCTTACAGAAGAAGCTAAATATTTACCAACTGAAGATAGTACCAAAGCTGATTTAATTATTATAAATACATGTGGATTTATAGTTTCAGCTAAAGAAGAAGGAATTGAAACTATTCTTGAAGCAATAAGAATGAAAGAAGAAGGAATATGTCAAACTCTTATAGTTACTGGATGTCTAGTTAAGAGGTATTTTGATGAACTACTAACAGAGTTCCCTGAAATAGATTTCTTAATCAATTTAAAAGATTTTAAAAAATTTGCACAAGTCTTAGGTTTAAAGGATTTTGCTTATAATAGAAAACTAATGACTCCTAAACATTATGCTTATCTTAGGATAAGTGATGGATGTAATAACAATTGTACTTATTGTGCTATTCCCTTAATTCGAGGTAAATTAACCTCTATCCCTATGGAAGATGTTGTTGAAGAAGCAAAGAGACTTGCCAATCAGGGAGTTAAAGAGTTAATTATTACCGCCCAAGATACTAGTCAGTATGGAAGAGATATATATCCAGAAGGTAAGTTAATACAACTTCTTAAAAAAATATCTCAAGTTCCTGGAATACAGTGGATAAGATTACTCTATCTACATCCTGCTCATCTAACGCATCAATTAATTGATGAAATTGCAGAGATACCCAAGATACTTCCATATTTTGATATACCATTTCAACATATTAGTGACAAGATTCTTAGAGGTATGAATAGGAAGAAATTTAGTGAACATATTAATGATATTCTAGATTATTTAAGCAAGAGAATACCAAATTCAATGATTAGAACTACCTTCATTGTTGGTTTCCCTGGTGAAGATAGACAGGATTATGAACAGATTAAGAGATTTATTAAAGAAAGAAGATTTGCTAGATTAGGAGTCTTTATTTATTCTCCAGAAGAAGATACTCCAGCCTATGCTTTTACTGACCAAGTTCCTAAAAAAACAGCGACTAATCGCTATAATAAGCTAATGCAAATTCAACAAGATATATCAGCTGATATCATGGGATCATTTATTGGTAAGGAGATTGAGTGTATTATTGATAAGTTAGCTGAAGATGATGAGTATGATTATGAAGGAAGATCATGGTTTGATGCTCCAGATGTTGATGGAATGGTCTTTTTGACTGATAACAAGACACTAGGAAAGATTGGTGATATTGTTAAGGTTAAGATTACTGATGCTTGGGAGTATGACCTAATAGGAGAAGTTACCCAGGTCTTGTCTAGTAATTAATTTTCTTGACATATTTTAATGGAAATTTTTTGCTATATTAAAATAAATACAGGTTATAGGTGATTAATATGAATATAAAATTTAGAGATGTTTCTCAAGGTATAGTTTTAGCTAGAGCTGTTGTTGAAATAGCCCCAGGTATTTTCATTAATGAAATAACAATGTTACATGACAAAATTAATGATGATATTAAGGTAGAATTTCCTACCAAAAGTTTTAAGGGCAAAGATGGCAGACCTCATCATATGAGCATTATTATGTTTTCTTCTGAAGATAAAAAGACACTTTTTGAGATAGAAATTAAAGAAGCATATAGGAAATGGAGGCAAGACACTAAGAAAGTATTAGTATATGAGTCTTAAAGAAGAAAAAAAAGAATTAGAAAGGGTAGTAATTGTAGGGAGCTACCAAAAGAATTCAGACTATACTGAGTTTGAAGAACTGCTTGAAGAAACAATACTTTTATGTAAAACAGCTAATTTAGAAGTAATAGAAGTTTTCACTCAAGCTTTACCTAAATATAAGTCTGATACTTATATTGGTAAGGGTAAGTTAGAGGAAATTAATGAGTATTGTCAAGTATATCATATAAATAACTTGATATTTGTAGATAATCTAACCCCTTCTCAAGCTAGATATATTAGTGAATTTACTCGAGCTAATGTAGTAGATAGAACTGAGCTTATTCTCAGCATATTTGCTATGCATGCAAGAACTTCTATTGCTAAAATGCAGGTTGAACTTGCTCAGCTAGAGTACAATTATTCCAAGTTAAGAAATCTCTGGCAGCATTTTTCAAGAATTGTAGGTGGACTAGGAACAAAAGGTCCAGGTGAGAGCCAGCTTGAAATAGATAGAAGACTAGTTCAGAAGAGAATAAGTTTTTTAAAGAATAAAGTTGATAAATTAAAAAAAGTTACTCATGAACAGAGAAAAAATAGAGATACTTTTTTTAAGATTGCTTTAGTTGGGTACACAAATGCAGGTAAATCTACTCTTTTCAATACACTAACTAAATCAGAGATTTATGTAGCTGATGAACTTTTTGCTACTCTTGATTCAAAATCTAAGCTACTTTATAACAAGGCTGGAAAGATTATCATTACTGATACAGTTGGATTTATTAGAAATATTCCTACAAGTTTAGTTTCATCTTTCTATTCTACTTTAACTGATGTAGTAGATGCAGACTTACTTCTTCATGTTGTTGATGCTTCTAAACCAGGAATAGAAAGAAGAATCGAAGAAGTTAATAATGTAATTAAAGATATTCATGCCGAAGACATACCTGTTATTATGGTTTTTAACAAAGTTGATATTATTGAAGGATTATCTTCTAAGTTTCTCTTGAAAGGGATTAGTTTATCCTACAAAAATTCTATCTTTATTTCGGCCAAAGAAAAAACTAATATATCTGCTATAAATGATATTATAAAAGAAGTTATATTAAGTAAAGAAGATAAAAAAAGAATAGAAATTCCTAAAGAATTAAAATCTTTAATCTCTTTTCTTGACAAAAAATACACTAGTTCTAAAAAATTGTATATAGATAAAAATAAGAGTTATGAGTATACCTTACATATATCAGATAATGAATATGAAGAGATTAAAAGGCAGGTAGATAAATACCATGAATTACAATTCATTAACTCGTAATTGTGACAAAAACAAAAAATAAAATAAATGGGGGAAATTATGATTAAAAATTTAGATTCCATTCTCTCAACTAATGTTAAGCGTATGAAACGTTCAGCTATTAGAGAATTGCTAAAGTTAGTCAATAATCCTGATATTATCTCTTTCGCAGGTGGTTTACCTGCTCCTGAATCATTTCCAGTTGAAGAGCTAAGAGATATTGCAATTGAAGTCTTAGAAAAAGATGGTACTCAAGTACTCCAATATGGAGCAACTGAAGGTGACCCACTTTTAAGAGAACAATTAGTGAAAATGTATGTGGAAGAAGGTCATGATGTGACTGTTGATAATCTAATAATTACCACAGCTTCACAACAGGCTTTAGATTTAATTGCCAAAGTATTTATCTCTCCTGGTGATAAGGTTATTGTAGGACTACCATCTTATCTAGGTGGATTAAGTGCATTCAATTCTTATGGTGCAGATATGATTGGTATCCCTTTAGATGAACAAGGAATGAGAGCTGATCTTTTAGAAGAAAAATTAGCTGAGTTAAAAACTATTAATCAGTTACCTAAATTTATCTATATTATCCCTGATTTCCAAAATCCTGCTGGTATCACAATGCCAGAGAGCAGAAGGATAGAAATCTTAGAAATTGCTCATAAATATGATATTCTTATTATTGAAGATTCTCCATACCGTGAATTAAGATTTGAAGGTAAGCATCAAAGAACAATGTATCAGTTAGATGGCACAGAACATGTTCTTCTTTTAGGTACTTTCTCTAAAATCTTTGCTCCTGGCTTCAGAATTGGTTGGGTTTTAGGTAATCCTGATGTTCTAGATAAAATAGTTATAGCTAAACAAGCTACTGACCTTTGCACACCTCCTTTCACTCAAAGAATTGCTGCAAGATATTTAGAAAAAGGTTTATTAAAAGAAAATGTAAAGAAAATCATAAAAATGTATAGTGCTAAAAAAGATATAATGATGGATGCACTTGAAGCTAATATGCCAGAAGGTGTTACTTGGACAAAATCAGAAGGTGGTTTATTCACTATGATGACCTTACCAGAATATATCAATACTAATGAATTAATTAAAACTGCTATTCAAGAAGAGAATGTAGCCTTTGTTGCTGGTTCTTCTTTCTTCTGCGATGGTAGTGGAACTAATACATTAAGACTAAACTTCTCATATGCTACTGAAGAAAAGAATTTAGAGGGTGTAAGAAGATTAGCTAATGTTATCAAAAAAGAAATCAATAAACATAAATAAAGGAGTCGTGCTATGGCAAGAATGACAGTCAATCCTAAATATTGTAAGGGTTGTGGACTATGTATTGCTGCGTGCCCTAAGAAGATCATCAGATTTTCTGTGAATATTAATGAGAAAGGTTATAACTATGCTGAATGTTTTGATCAAGAAGCATGTATTGCCTGTAAACTATGCTACACAACTTGTCCTGATGTAGCGATAACTATCGAAAAATAAGGAGAAGATAATGGCAAAAGTCTTAATGAAAGGTAATGAAGCAGTAGCTGAAGCTGCAATCAGATCTGGTTGTAGATTATATTTTGCTTACCCTATAACTCCTCAAAGTGAGTTGATTGAATATATGTCAAGAATGCTTCCAAAAGTAAATGGAACATTTCTACAAGCTGAGAGTGAAGTAGCTGCAATAAACATGGTTTATGGAGCAGCTGGTACAGGTAAAAGAGTTATGACCTCTTCTTCTTCTCCTGGAATTTCACTTAAGATGGAAGGAATTTCCTATATTGCTGGTGCTAATCTACCTGCAGTTATAGTGAATGTTCAACGTGGTGGACCTGGTTTAGGTGATATCCAGCCAGCACAGGGTGACTATTTCCAAGCTACAAAAGGTGGTGGACATGGAGATTATCATACAATCGTTTTAGCTCCTGCTTCTGTTCAAGAGTTTGCTGATATGGCAAGTGAAGCTTTTGAATTAGCAGATACATATAGAATACCAGTTATGATTCTTTCTGATGGTATGTTAGGTCAAATGATGGAACCTGTTGAGTTTAAAGATCCTGCAACTGATGAAGAAATTGAAAAGATGAATAATCGTCATAAAGATTGGTGTATTCATCCAAAAGAAGAAGGTGAAGCTCCTCATCATAATGAAATCAACTCATTAGAAATTGACCCAAGTGTTTTAGAAAAGCACGTTGAAGATTTAGATAAGAAGTATAAACTTATTGAATCTAAAGAAATCAAAGTTGAAGAATATAACATTAATGATGATAATGAAATTGTTTGTGTTGCTTTTGGTACTGCTTCCAGAATAGTAAGATCAGCTGTTGACCAACTTAATGCTCAAGGTAGAAATATTGGTTTGATCAGACCTATTACAGTTTGGCCTTATCCTTATGCAACTATTGCAAATGCTTTACATGACAAAGTTAAGAAGGTTATGGTTTTCGAACTTAACTTAGGTCAAATGGTTGAAGATGTAAAACTCGCAGTTAATGGAAAAATACCAGTAGAATTCTTTGGTAAAGTTGGTGGAATAGTCTTCACACCTGAAGAAATTAAAGCAAAAATCGAAGAAAACTTATAGGAGTTAAAATGCAAGTAATCGCAACAAGACCTAAATCATTAACTGATTTACAATTTACTTACTGTCCAGGCTGTCTTCATGGTGTTGCACACAGATTGATAGCCGAAGCTATAGATGAATTAGAAATTCAAGATACTGCTACTGGCGTAGCACCAGTTGGTTGTTCTGTCTTTGCTTACAAATTCTTTGATATGGATATGGCTGAAGCTGCTCATGGTAGAGCTCCTGCTGTTGCAACAGGAATTAAAAGAGCTAGACCTGAAATGCAAGTTTTCACTTATCAAGGTGATGGAGACTTAGCTGCAATTGGTACTGCTGAGATTGTTCATGCTGCTAATAGAGGCGAAAACATTTCAGTATTCTTTGTTAATAATGCTATTTATGGTATGACTGGTGGTCAAATGGCCCCAACAACTCTACCAGAAATGAAAACAACTACTTCACCATACGGAAGAAAGACAGATGATGTTGGTTTCCCAATAAAAGTATGTGAATTGTTGAACACATTAGAAGCACCATATTACATAGAAAGAGTATCATTACTTTCACCAGCTGATATTTTAAAAGCAAAAAAAGCAGTGAAAAAAGCTCTTCAATATAATAAAGAAGGAAAAGGATTTACTATTGTAGAATTACTCTCTACATGTCCTACAAACTGGGGTATGACTGCTATTGATTCTTTAAAATGGGCTAGAGAAAAGATGCTTCCTTACTTCCCTGTTGGCAAGTTAAGAGATAGAGGGGAGGAGTAGTCATGATGTATGAAATTATTAGCTCTGGATTTGGTGGTCAAGGTGCCTTAACTATTGGTAAATTTTTAGCAAAGGCAGGTATGAAAGAAGGTAAGCATGTTTCTTGGTTACCATCATATGGACCTGAGATGCGTGGTGGTACAGCTAACGTTTCTGCTGTTATTTCAGAGACACCAGTTGCTTCACCAATAGTAACTTTCCCTAATGTATTAGTTGCTCTCAACCAACCATCATTAGATAAATTTGCTGCTAATGTTGTTCAAGGTGGATTCATTATTGCAAATGAAGATCTTTGTCCTAATATTCCTACATTTGAAGGAGTAAAAACAGTATCAGCTCCTTTATCAAAATTAGCTACTGAAATAGGAAGCGATAAAGTGCTTAATATGTTAGCTATAGGTATGGTAATAGGTTTAACTGATATGATAAAGTATGAAACAATTGAAGAAGATTTAACTGCCTTCTTACAAAAGAAAAATCCTGAATTGTTAAAGATGAATCTAATTGCAATTCAAAAAGGAATTGAGTTAGTAAAATAACTTAATAGATTAAGAGAGAGATTGAGTTTATCCCAGTCTCTCTTTTTTTGTTTATTATTTTAGCATATTGCAACCACATAAATAATAATCTTGTCTTAAGATATCAGTAAAAAAATAGTATAAAATCTTAAAGACGCTTGACAAATATATAAGTTTGAAAAAAATAAAAATAAAACCACTGGAGAAAAATGAAAAAAAGAGCGATTGGTATTTTTGATTCAGGTGTTGGCGGCCTTACTGTATTTAAATCAATCAGACAACACTTTCCCAATGAAGATATTATCTATTTTGGAGATACTGCAAGAGTCCCTTATGGTCCTAAATCTAAAAATACTGTAATTAATTATTCTATTCAAAATACCAGATTTTTAATTCAGCAAAATATTAAATTATTAATTATTGCTTGCAATACTTCCTCAGCAGTTGCCATTCCTCATCTCCAGAAAATGACCAAGCTGCCTGTTATTGGTGTGATTATACCTGGGGCAGAAGAGGCTATTTCTTTAACTAAAACAGGTAAAATTGGTATTATCGGAACTGAAGGTACAATCAATAGCCAAGCTTATCAAAAGGAATTGCTAAGATTAAATAAATCTTTAAATATTACTTCTCATGCATGTCCTCTTTTTGTATCTTTGGTAGAAGAAGGTTGGTTGAATAAAGATGTAACTGATTTAGTAATCCAGGACTATTTAACTAAATTCAAAGATGAGGATATTGACACATTAATCCTAGGATGTACCCATTATCCAGTACTAAAACCTGCAATAGATAAATTTTTTAAGGGAAAGGTAAATTTAGTTGATAGCTCTCTTGCTATCATCAAACATATTAATAGACATATTCCAAAATCTGCAAGTCAAACTGGACAAGACCTTTTTTATGTAAGTGATAATGAAGACAAGTTTGTTAAAATTGCTAATATGATTCTGGAGAAAAAAGTATCTAACTTGAAGAAAGTCAATCTTGGTGAAAGCTGGTTTGTTGAATAATGGAAATGCAAGAACTTTATAAATATCTTATTCAAGATTATCTTAAAATATCTTCTGAGCAAATTGTTGTACTTTCAGGTCTTATAGATCCACAAGATAATAGCCACACATCAGATATTTCTCATCTTGAAGAATTAGCTTTAATTATTAGAAATCAAGGAGCTTTTCCTTCTTTAGACCTCTCTTCTAAGTCTCTTAAATTGAGAATATTAGCAGAAACTCCTGAAGAAAAGTATTTCGTACCAACTGACTACTACTTGAACTGGGTTAAGCTCATTGATGTTATTATCGATTTAAGTTTTCCTGAAATTAGGAATATTTTTACTGATAATCTTTTTACTGCACAAAAGAAAGACTTGATTAATAAGTCCTTGCATACAATTTATAAGAATATGTTAATTGCTGAAAAGACAGTACTCTTACCAAATTTCCCTAAAAAATCAATAGCAGATTATTATAATATTGACTTAAGTGTTTTAGAAGATTTCTATAAATCAACTTTTGAATCAATTGACAAAAAGATGAATGCTAAAGGGAGTAAAATATTGAATCGACTGCTCCCTGCTACTGCTTATTATATTAAAGATAAAGAGGATGATAGTAAAAAATTAAAAATAACTATTTCCGATCAACAAAGTTACTTCATTACTAATAAAATAAATAATTTTTATACTGTACTTCCCTATGGATATGTGGCTTTTACGGTCGATAAAAACCAGCTTGATGGTACAATTAAAGCTGAGAAACTCTACTATAAAGATACCTGTATAGATGCAGTTGAAATAACTTTTTCTTATGGTAATATTGTCTCAATTCAATTTCCAGAAAACAAGTCAATTTCAGAAATACTTAAAGTAGGTATGATTAATAGTAAAGAAAGAGTTGAATTTTTTATAGGGGTAAACAATGGAGTAACTGCTCATTGTAATTATAACTATTATGACCGCTGTATTGATAATAATTTTAGTCTTGTCTTTTATGACGAGCTTAATCATACTATTGAAATCAGCTCAAGTTGTGTAGAATTAACTAATCTAAACATGAAAAATATTTTATTATAAAAGGAAAAAAAATGGCAAAGCATATTTTTGTTATGGGTGGGGTGTTATCATCCCTTGGAAAAGGAATAGCTGCAGCTTCAATTGGACTCCTCTTAAAGAAAATGGGCTACAATGTTGGGCTTCAAAAAATGGATCCCTATTTAAACGTTGACCCTGGAACTATGAGTCCTTATCAGCATGGTGAAGTTTTTGTTACTGATGATGGAGCAGAAACTGATTTAGATTTAGGACATTATGAAAGATTTATTGATGTATCACTTTCAAAACTTTCTAGTGTTTCCTCAGGTCAAATTTATGAATCAGTGATTAAAAAAGAACGTAGGGGAGACTACTTAGGTAAGACAGTTCAGGTTATTCCTCATGTTACTAATGAAATTATATCCAAGGTTAAACAAATAGGGGAGATGTATGACGTTGTTATTACCGAGATAGGTGGAACTGTTGGTGATATTGAATCTCTCCCATTTCTAGAAGCAATTCGACAGTTTAGGATGGAAGTAGGTTCTGAAAACTCTTTATTTGTTCTTTTAACTTATGTACCATTTATCAAATCAGCAGGGGAGTTAAAAACAAAACCAACTCAACATAGTGCAATAAAACTCAGAGAAATTGGAATTCAACCAGATATTTTGCTTTGTAGATCTGAAAAAGCTTTCTCACAAGATATAATCAGTAAAATATCTTTATTCACAAATGTTCCATTAAAATCAGTAGTTAATGCTATAGATGTAAAATCTGTATTTAGTGTTCCTAGAAACTATTTTGTTGAAGGACTACACTCTACTATTTGTAATCAGCTAAGACTTGAATGTCGAGATATTGATTTTACTGAACTTGATAATTATTTAAAGAGAATTCAAGCTCTTGAATCCGAAGTAACAATAGCAGTTTGTGGCAAATATGTTCAACACCAAGATGCATATAAATCTGTTGAACAGGCAATCATACATGCTGGTATTGCTAATGGGATTGATGTAAAAATTGAATGGATTGATTCTGAAACAAGTTTTGATACTGAAAACCAAAAAGAAAAATTTAAAAAGATAGATGGGATTCTCATACCTGGTGGGTTTGGCTTAAGAGGTATTGAAGGTAAAGTTAATATAGTAAAATACGCAAGAGAAAATAATATTCCTTTCTTTGGTATCTGTTTAGGTATGCAAGTAGCAGTTATAGAATTTGCTAGAAACATCTGCAATATCAAAGATGCGTTCTCATCTGAGTTTGATAATTCTTGTGAAAATCCTGTCATCCACCTCATGGATGATCAAACTTATATTGATAAAATGGGGGGAACTATGAGATTAGGAGCTTTCCCTTGTAAAGTGGAAGAAAATACTTTAGTTTGGGATGCTTACAAATCTAGTGAAATATCAGAAAGGCATAGACATCGCTATGAATTTAATAATGCCTATCGGGAAATTATGCAAGAGAATGGACTTGTAATATCAGGTACTTCACCAGATGAACTACTTGTCGAAATCATAGAGTATCCAAAAAATGATTTCTTTGTAGCTGTGCAATTTCATCCAGAATTTTTATCACGTCCATTAAGACCACATCCAATTTTTTCTAGTTTCATAAAAGCTGCAGCTGAGAAAAAGAAGAAAAATAAATAAACAATATAAAAAGGATAAGGTATATAATATATAATATCTTATCCTTTTTCTTTTTCTTTTTCTTAATTCTTGATATTCTATTGGGCTTCTATTTGGCAATCATTAGTAATCCATTAGTTTAACCCAAATAATGCAATAGATCTTTGAAAATAGCACTATATTCTTTTGCAAAAGTAACTTACATAATTCTTCCGAATATATATATTATATGCGTCAGAATTCTGTAAGCTATTTTGCTAAAAGAATTTGCACTCTTCTGAAAAGCTCTATTGCACCATTTGGGTTTAATAGCTAATAGATACATAATAGTCACTATATAGTTAGCTAAGTTACTTCAAGAGAAGATCAAAGTAAATATCATCTGTAACTGCTGCTACTCTGATAGTAACAACTTGAGCAAGCTTAAATTCTCTCTTTTTCTTTTTCCCCCTAGCTATCATTTTTTCATCATCAACCACATAATAGTCACCAGGTATATTGCTTAACTTAACGATACCAGTTATAGGGTATTTTTCTAGAGTTACAAAAATATTTGAAGAATTCATACCAGAAACAATTGCTTCATACTGATTTCCAATTCTCTCTTTCATAAAGTATTGAACCATTTTGTTTAGAATCTCTCTATAGGCCTCATCACTTAAGACTTCTTGTTCAGTAGCTATATCTGCTAGTTTAGTGAGTGTGTTTGAATTAAATCTCCAGCCATCATTTCCCAGAATATTTTTCAATTGCAGATGGATTACTAAATCTGATAAACGTCTAATTGGTGATGTAAAATGGGTATAATTTTCAATAGATAAACCAAAATGTAAGTTATGTTTGGTAGTATATTGAGCTTTTTTCATTGCCCTTAGTATCATTTTATTAAAGACTTTTTCTTCTACTTTACCTTCGAAAGACTTAAGAACCTCTTGAATTGAATGATTAAGATTGCCATTAAATTTTATCCTGTGACCATAATAAGCTAAAAGATTAGATACCCGTTCAATTTTTTCTTTATCTGGTAATTCATGAACACGATAAATAGTAGTTTTTGTTCTTTCCTTTAAAAAAGTAGCAACATATTCATTTGCTAAGAGCATGAAGTTTTCTATTAACTTATGAGAAGCTGTTTCTTCATTTTCAACAATTGATTCAAGATGTCCTTCATCATCATATATATAATTTACATCTGGAAGTCTAAAGTTTATGTAGCCATTACTCTTAAGTTTTGCAGAAAATTTATTTGAAATCCTTAAACATTCATTAAGCATTTCTTTAATTTCATCGTTTTGATCTAATTTCCCTGATGCGAAAAATTCATCAACTTCTTCATAATTTAATCTAGCATCTGAATTGATAATTGATTCAACTGCGTACTGTTCAATAACTTTATAGTCTTGATTTAATTTACTTACTACAGATAAGGTTAGCTTTTCTTCATTAGGTCTTAAAGAACAAATCTTATTGGATATTTGTTCTGGTAACATAGGAATCACTCTTTTAGGGAAATAGAAGCTATTACCTCGCTTAGAAGCTTCTTTAAATAAGTTTGAAGAAGGTTTAACATAATGACCAACATCTGCTATGTGAACATAGAGGGTATAACCAAAATCTTCCTTTACTAATGAGATTGCATCATCATAATCTTTAGCACTAATCGGATCAATAGTTAAAGTAACTATATCTCGAAAATCCTCTCTTCTCTCTTTCTCAGCTAATGGTATGAATTCACTTAATTCATTTGCTTCTTCAATAACCTTGGAAGGGAAATCTAGAGGTAAATTAAATTGTTTAATGACTCCTAATACTTCAATTTCTGGATCATGAGCATCACCTAGTATGCTTAAAACTTTTCCAGTAGGTAACTTACCCTTTTGTTTGTTTCCCCAGTTTGTTATTTCAATCTCTACCTTCATATTATCAATATTCTGTTGAGGACTATCGACAATAATAGATGTATGGATTTTATGATTATCACAAATAAATATATAAGATTTACCGTATTTTGTAGCATTACCTATCATTTTTTGATTAGCTCTTTCTACGACATTTTTTACTATACCATAAAACTTACCATTCTTCTGCTTAAAAGGAGCAATCTCTATCTTGTCACCGTGGTATGCATTTAAGAGGTCCTCGGATGAGAGGAAATAATCATTTTCAGGAGTTACAGCAAAACCAAAAGAGTAACCTTTTGCTAAAGATGTAGCATCAAAGGTTGCTTCAATTAATTTCATGTCATTATCATTTTTTGAAATCTTTTTAGATTTAGGATTTTTTTGACTATTAGAGATACCTTCTTTATTAGCCGTAATATATTGCCCTTCTTTAATTAATAGATTGTCTTTAATTAATTTTCTAACTGTGTCATTTAAATTCTTAAAGTCATGTTTCTTTATAGTTAAAATACTTGAAATCTCTTTTATTTTGAGTTGTGCTCCTGGATATTGACTAAAAAGAGTCAACACTCTATCTCCAATTTCTTTAATATACATATTAATATCTCTTTCCTATTTTTATTGCTAAAAAATCAAGTAGCTCTTTTTTTTCGAGCTGGTCTTTAGAATATCTGATTGACATTCCACGAAATGGGTCTAATCTACGGGGTGTTTTAAAAGTAGAAAGCATTACCCCATGTTTATCTGAATAAAAACATCCAAAGTCTTTATATGGCCTTTGTACTTTCATAAAGATATATTTAGCAACAACTTTTGTATCATAAAATATATATCTACTAGGTATAAAATAAGACCATATACTAATCAAGATAAGTAACATACTTACCCAAAACCAGGTTATAGGTAAAAGTAAAGCATTCTGAATAAACCATCTTAATAATAATGATAAAAATACTAAAAATATTATCAATAGGGTAGAGGTACGTGGTCTATCTATAAAAGGGAAAGAGGTAAAATCAAAATGAATCTTTTCCTCTTTAGACTTATTTTGCTTACTTTTATGATTCTTATTGGACATTTAAAATCATCTCCTTACACTTATCTATTTCCTCTTTAATTCTCAAAATATATTCAAAAGTCTCAGGTATACTAAATTTAGAACCTAAGGTGTTTGCTTCCCTATGCATCTCTTGGATAATAAAATTAAAGGACTTTCCTACACAGTTTTCCTGAGAATCAAGGAGAGCTTTACACTTATTTATATGATCTAAGAGACGAACTACCTCTTCGGTAACATCATTTCTATCTACATAAAAGGCAGCTTCAACGACTATTCTTCTGAGTATATCATCAGTAATATCAGATTTAAGCATTTCTTTAATATTATCTACTATCTTGTTGTATATAAGATCTTTATACTTAGGTATAATTTCTTTAATCTTGTCTGTCGATTCTTCAATATTAGATAGGGAAGACCTAAAGAAATCTAACATTATAGATCCTTCTTGGATAGCCATTGCTTGATGGTCTTCTAAAGCCTTGGTTATAGCCAAGCTTAGGCTATCAAGGAGCTCTTCATCATTACCTTTTTGAGATTTCATTTCTAAGATACCTTGGTATAAGAGAATCCTGTCTAAAGAAATGTCACTAGTGGTATTTAATAGTTTTTTTGCTCTTTGACCTGCTTCCCAGATTGCCTTTAACTTTCCTTCGTTGATTTTTAACTCTGGCTCACTTAAATCTGAGATATTTATTCTACATTCAATATTACCACGTACTATAGTTTCTTTGACTAGCTTACTTGCAAAAGATTCTAGGTAAGAATATTCACGTGCGGAATAAAACCTAAAATCATAGTATTTTGAATTCAACGATTTAATCTCTACTTCAATATCATATTTGTCATTTACTAAATTATATTTACCGTATCCGGTCATACTTTTAAACATTTATATATTACTCCATTTTATTATATATTTATAAAGTCTTGTTAGACTGATCTATATGTAAGTTTACATAATAAGTCTTATGCGATAATTTCTTTATTCCAATTCTTTTCGCTCTTAAGTTCTTATTCTTTAACATAACAGATACCTCTCTTACCATCCATTTTGATAGACAAAGGCTTGTTTGTCTTAACAAGTTTAACATACTTCTTATCTTCAATAACCTCTAGATTGTTTAGTTTATCCCAGTGGACTAAATTATCGTCTTCAGCGAATGGTACTGAAACATAGCCAATGTTCATTGATAAAATATTATGGAAGAAGTGAGTTCCCTGAGAAGGATCAACCCTGAAGTTTTCTAGGCCAGCTTCAACAATAACCTTGGCCATTGATATATTACTAAAGGCGGTTGGAATGCCTAAGAAACGGTCTCTAGATCCCCATCGACCTGGACCAATTAAGACATAATGTATGTTTTTGTCTAGCATCTTTTTATTAATATCATCAATTTCATTCATTATTTCAATAGTTTCTGTATTATCGAATGTTTGAGGTTTAACATAGACTATGTGTTCTAAATCATCAATAATACCATTTCCCATTGAATAATTAGAATAAATCAAGCAGTCTTGTGGTTGGGCCTCATGTGAATCAATAACAACATCTTCAGCGTTTATAGATAATGGTCTAATCTGAAGAATATAAAAAGTTCCTTGTTTTATCTTTTGACTATTTGCCTGAAGATTCACAGCAAATTCAATTTCAACTGGAACTCCCATTGCAACTTCACCAATAGAGAGAAGATCTTCTAAAATACTGGCAAGAGGGAATCTATTATATTTAACAATATTTTCAAATGTTACTACTGGCATGCCTTCGCCAAACATTCCTGAAATAAAGGCCTTACTGTTATAATCCCAATAAGATACAATATCTTTTAAGGCAGATTTAATTTCATTATCTCTGATTGATACCTTTTTGAGACAGACATCTTCCCCACTTAAAAGGTCATATGAATCATCTGTTAAATCAATTGCATAGAATTCTTTTTGGGAATTACCAACTAAATACTCTCCAGAAATAAGTTCTTTTTTAGGAAATTTAGGACAGAATCTATAAGTGTTTTCACCTTCTACTACAGATTTTCCCATACCTACAGCAATTGTTGCAATACCATCTGAGTTCTCAAGATCTGAAGTTGGGTAAAAGTTGAAAGATTGGGCAACCCCAGAAAAATTAGGAAAATAATATTTACCAAACTTGGAACCAGTTACTTCTTGTATTATTACAGCCATTTTCTCTTCAGCAATCATATAATTAACATTCTCTATATAATCACGTGCTTTTTTAACAAAAATCGAAGAATAAACAAGTTTTACCGCGTTAGTAAGATCTTGATATCTTTCAATAACTTTTTTGGAATTATTAGGTAACATATAAGTTGAATAAATACCTGCAAAAGGTTGTGCCTGAGAATCTTCAAGTAAACTTGAAGACCTAACTGCAAGAGGTTTCTTTAATTCTAATATCACTTGGTAAAGTCTGTGTTCTAGTTCTTCTGATAACCTACAAGTCAAAAAGTATCTTTCAATTTCCTCATCAGATTGCTCAGTAATATCACTAGTAATATTATTTAATTCAATGAAATTATCAAACTCATTAGTTCCAATAATGCATGTTGCAGGAACTGAAATATTGAAATCTGGATAGCTTTCATCAAACTCCATTGAATTTAGTAAAGAGTTCATAAAAGCTAGACCTCTCCCCTTTCCTCCCAGCGATCCTTCTGCTATTTTAACAATTTGATCTTCTAAATTAAATTCAGCATTATCAAAATTAATTATCTTACCTCTAGCCCTTAAAGATCTGACTTCCTTGAAAGTATTTAGTAGAAAATCTCTTAACTCTGTGGTTGAAGAAAATTCACTAGTGCTAATTGGTCTTATTTTCTTAGCAACAAGAAATTCACCATGAGCAATTAACCAGGAAGAAAAGTGATTTCTTCTTGAATGAAACAATAGGCTTATCTCAGGTATATCTGTTAGTATATTTTCAAATTCCTTTAAAGTATTAGCCTTTCCATATTGGTTTCCAGCTTCATCTTTAAAAATAAAATCTCCGTAACCCAGATTTGTTTTTATAAAGTGTTTTAGCTCTTTCATGAGGTTTCTATCATGTTTTCTTATAAAAGATGCCTTATGCTTAAGAACTTGGTCTTTATACTCTTTATTAGCAGACTGCATCAAAATAGGTAGGTCTGCATTCATAGATCTTATTTCTTGTAAAAGTTTTATACCTGCACCTAGATAATCATCGTCTTGCTTTGGAAAATCAATATCTGAGATTAAACAGACGATAAACTCTTTATATTTATTATAAATATCAATAGCATCCTCATAATTGTTAGCCAAAATTACTTTTGGTCTAGCTCTCATCCGTAAGCGTTTATTCATATCATTCATTTCAGTATCGATTAAAAGCTGAGTTTGCTTCATGATCTCAGCATAAAGCAAAGGAAGATAAGAGGAATAGAAGTTAATTGAATCCTCAACTAATAATATTACTCTAACTAAACCAACTGTTGTATCGAAATCACAGTTCCATCTATCCTCAACATATTTGATCATAGCAAGGAAGAGCTTACTATCTCCATTCCAGTAAAATACGTTATCAATATGAACCATCTTATCAGGGAATTTTTTAATTAAGTTGATATCACCTGTATTATTTAGGAGTAAGAGGACAGGTGTCTTGGGAGAAAGATCCTTTATTGATTTTGAAAGCTCATAGGGGATTGTCTCCCCTACTCTCATCATAGTAATAACTAAATCATATTTATGAATTGAAACCTTTTTTAAAGCTTCTTCTTTAGTTGGTACTGAAGTGATTCGTGGTATAGTAGTTAGATTTAGATGCTTATACTCTCCAAAAATCTGTTCAGACAGTCTCCCATCTTGCTCAAAAATATAAGCATCGTAAAATGATGATACCATTAAGATATCTTTAACTCTCTTTTTCATTAAATAATGAAAGTTATCTTCACCAAATTTGAATTTATTATAATGATAGTTTAACTGTTTTAAATCCATTATCCCTTCTTTCTATTATCTTTAATATAATACTATAAGGTCTGAATTATTTGTCAATAGTTTTCTCTACTAATGAGCTTTTACTACTTTTAAAAACATGTTCTATCAAGTTTCAAAATTCTAGAGAAATATATTTATTGATATCTAAATGAGTCTAACTTTCTATAATACAAGAATATATCTTATGCAATCCAGATAGTAATAGTAAAGAGGTTCATTTTTTTTTTGAGAATTAATTAAGAGAATTTATCTTGAACTTGATTAGATATCTTGGAAATTGTAGTATTTTTTTATGAGAACAATGATGCTTAACTTTTCATATTTATAATCTCTCGATAGCTCTTACTTTATCAAACTATTCAATTTTTTACTGTTATTACTCAAATTTAGATGGGTACTCAGCTAGCTTACATATCTATAAATCCATGACTAAATACTAAAAATTTTGTGAATAATGTTTACTCTTGTAAAACTTTCTTACTTATTAGACGCTAACAAAAAATACTAGAGAAATGCTTTAGTAATGCTTTATAAGTTTATTCCATGATAAAATTCCAATTGGTTAGTAAATATCGTAACCATTTATATTTTCAAAGTAATAATTCAGTTATGTGATATCAATTAACTATTTCCAAAATGAAATTATCTAAAGCATGTTAGTAAAGCTTAGATTACGATTAAAAGTCTAACCTCTATGTAGTAGCTAATATCTGTTATATTAATAAAAATGAACTTGAATCACAATGTCCGTATATGAATCAACACAACATATTGCTAATGTAAATAAAAAATAATTTGGTAAAATAATTTTTATGATTATTAATATAATATCTTTTGTAAAAATGATCAAACAAAAGACCCAGATGCAGAAAAATAAATAATTAATGATTTGTAAAAAATGCCTATTATTAGTGGCTTTTAAAGTTACGATAAACATTTTGATTATTACATTTTATTAATTATTATTGACATAAATGACAGCATTTCGTAATTTTGTACTGTCATCAAAAATAATGAAGGGAGAAAAGATGAACAACAGAAAAACAATATTCAAATTACTTCGTGAAAGTAGTGGAAGATGGGTATCAGGTCAAGCAATTGCTGATGAACTTGAAATTAGTAGAAATGCTGTTTCCAAGCATGTTAAGCTCATGAGAGACAATGGTGTAAAAATCTTAGCTTCAACTAACAGAGGTTACAGATTCATGGATGCAGACGATAAAATCTATACATACGAAATTATTCTTAACGATAAAAAGCAACTAGTAGGTAATAAAATCTTTTTACATAAAAAATTAGATTCTACCAATGCTGAAGTTGCTCGTCAAGTTATCAAGAAAGAAATCAAAGAAGGAACTGTAGTTATTGCTGAAAACCAATCTAAAGGTAAAGCAAGAAATGATACTAACTGGATTTCAATCAAAGGTAAAGGTATTTATCTATCTATCTATCTTAACCCAAGACACGTTTTAGACAAAGTTACTTTAGTTAACCTTATCGCTGCTTATAGCTTCATTGAAGCTATTAAATCAATTACTGGTCTAGATGACTTACAATTAGCATGGCCTAACAATATTACTTATAAAGGTAAGAAATTTGCAGGCCTTCTAACTGAAAGTTTCACAGATATTGACGGTGTTGGCAAAACTGTTATGGGCCTTGGTGCATATATCAACTTGACTACAAAAGAGCAAGAAATTATTGCTGAAGAAGGTCTTACTTCTTTAAATGCAATCTGTGAAAAAGACTTCAATAGAAATGACATTATTTCTAAGTTCTTAAATATATTCAATGATGAATATATGAAATTCAAAAAGAAAGAAGTAGAAGAACACTTAGATCGTTGGGTTCAATATCTTGATATACTTAATAAACACGTAAAAGTTGATATTGATGGTATCATCCATGAAGGTTATGTTAAAGGCATTACAGATAAAGGAAAACTTGTTTTCTCATCTGATGAATATGACAAAGACCTTTATATCAGATACGGTGAATTCATAATTAGCCAATAAACTATAACTTATTTGACATAATGACACTGTAACCTCTACGTGAGGTTATGGTGGCATTGTCAAACACCTTAAGCATAGCCCTATGAATATGTTTAATATTCTTAGCCACTATATATGCTCTCCCCCCTTTTCTTAAATTATCATAAGCATTATCAATAAATAAATCTGCTATCCTAAAATTAGAGAAATAAGGAGGGTTTCCTACAAAAAGGCTAGCCTTACTTTTCTGTAAACCATCATCACTGAGAAAGAAATCACAATTGCTCAGTTTATTAAGCTTAGCATTCTCGCGAGCACAATCTAATGCTCTTACATTTGAATCAACAAAGATAGTCCTTTCTAGACAGTTAAATTTGCTTAATGCAATACCTACAGTTCCAATTCCAGAACCCATATCAATAAGTGTATCACTCTTCTTCACCTCGACTGTATCAATTAGAGCTAAAGCTCCTTCATCAATCCTATGATGAGAAAATACACCTGGGACTGAATAAAAAGTTAATTCTGCTTTATCTGGAAGTGCTAGCTTATATGAATCATCAAAATTTATAGAATTATCAAGGTCTAAAGATTTACGTAAAACTATGATATTCTCCTGTTTATTAATCATTTCTAAAGTATAACTTATACTATTAGATCTTAAAAAATCTTCAAACCATTTAACTCTTTTATCACTGGCAATGAAGACTTTTCCCTTATTTTTAAGCATTCTATAATGCTTGGTAAATATATCAAGATAAAACTCTTTACTGAATGTTTTACTGTCTATTTGTAAGAATATTTGAGATAGTTTGCTATCAGGCTGGTAATTTGAGGCACAAATATTGTTTATGTGAGAATGGTTGTTGATAATATTTTGCTCAACATGTTTAAAATAATGATAATCAATATTCAGGATATTAATAGATGTTTGGGGATAGCTTTTAGCAAGGTAAATAGGTAATACTCCAGTTCGATTATTAATAAAAAGTGTGTGTGCTAGATCTTTTTCCTTAATATCTTGTTCGATAAGATTATATTCGGTTCTATGAAGTCCTGATCTTGATACAACTTCAAGGTTAATTTTAGGAAATAACTCTGATTTATTTTGTTTTTTGTCTAATTCTGTGATTATGATTTTCATAAGTATCCTTAACTATATTGGTTTATTTTTTAGAAGCAACAATTAAGATGCCGTTGCCTATCTTGTTGGAAATTTTCTGATCTACTTTCATTAATACAAAAAATATTGGTAGAGTAATCAAGTAATAAAGAGGTAAGAAAAGGAAAGCTATCTTGCTCTTCGCAAGTAATAAGAGAGGTGTCTTTAAAGCTATTTTCCAGTAGCAGGCACCATATTTCCCATAGGTGTATTTTGCCATTTCAATATCAAAGCCTGCACTTGTTAGTTTTTCTTTTAGATCGCTCATATCATAGCCTGGTCTTACATGTTCTTCAGTAAAAGCAGCCGCTTCATCAAAGGTGCTTGGAGTAGAAATTATTAATTTACCATCTGCTTTTATAACCTTAGAAAAGTTATTCATCACAGCTCTATCATCTTCAATATGTTCCAAAATATCTATTGCAATTATTAGATCAAATTTATCTTTAGGTAGATATTTCTGTAAGTCAGCACAATGATGACTGAATCTAGTCTCTTTATCACTATTTCTGATATAATTATAATATTCATCAATATAGTCTTCTTTTATATCAACAGCAAAAACTTCAGAATTTGGATAGTTAGATAATACAAAATCACTGTATTGTAGATAACCACCACCAGCATCATACATTTTGAATGTTTGTTGCTTATCAGGATAAATAGACTTTATCAAATTCAAAACATACTGCTGACGTAATATTATGATGTTTAATGCTTTATAAAAACATTTCCTTAGAAAAGGAAATAAAGCAATAAAAAAAGCAATTTTATCTTTGACAATATCATATTTCATTATTTTGCTCCTATTGTTAGAGATTAAGCAATTATCAAAAGAGTTATAAAATTGTCAAATCATTAAAATAATAGGATAGTAAAATGAATATTAAAGTTCTATATGAGTTTTTGTTAAGTGATAAAGCTGATAGCTTTTTTGCTTATATTAAAGGTAAAAATATTAATGAAATTAACCAAATTCATAGATTAAAAACTAAGTTTGCTGATTATCCAGTTTCAGAACTATTAACTCTCATTCGGTTAAGAAAAAATGCTAGTAAAAGAATTAAAGATGCCGATAAGATGCTCTTTACTACTAAAGGAGTTGAGCAATCGTCTTCCACTAATGTGGCTGTATATCATGCCGAGAAGTTTGCTCTTTGTTCAAGAATAGCTGATTTATGTTGCGGTAATGGGGTTGATTTAATTAATCTCGCTAAAGGTAAAAACCTTGTTTATGCTCTTGATTATTCTAATACAGCTCTTAGTTGTAGTAAATTCAATGCAAAATTATTGGGACTTAATAATATAATTTTTATCCAAGATAAGGCAGAGGGCTTTTCTGAACAAGTTGATGGTATCTTTATTGATCCTGATAGGCGACCTGATGATAGAAGAGTAATTCAAGGGATTGATATTTCTCCTAATTTCGACCAAATAAAAAAGATAATTTCTACTTACAAGAATGTTGTAGTGAAGCTCTCCCCTGTATTCAAATATGAAGATGAAAGTATTGTTGAAGATTACACTTGGGAGTTTATTTCAGAAGATGGAGTTTTGAAGGAAATCCTACTTTGTACTGGTAGATTTGCAACAAAAGATATTCACAAGAAAGCGGTTCTATTACCTGATATGTATTTTCAACAGACTAATGAAGAAGTAACTGTTACAGGAATAAAAAAATATATCTATGATTTAGATCCTTCAATTATAAGATCTGGTTTAGTTCAAGACTTAGCACAATCCATAGGTGGAGAACTAATAAATAAGCATTTAGCAATCTTAACATCAGATAAGAAACTAGCTAATTGTTTTATAAAAGCCTACAAAGTCAAAGATATATTCCATTATAATAAAAAACTTTTACAGAAATATATCAAAGAAAATGAAATTGGTAAGCTGGTGGTTAAAGTAAAAGGTTTTCCTGAGAGACCTAATCAAGTAATCCAGAAGCTAAAGTTAAAAGGGAAGAATGAATCTCTAATATATTTAATTAGGATGGATAAGGAATTTCTAACTTTGATTATTGAAAGATTGTAAATTAATACAAATAGAATAATTCTTGACAAACATTCACTTGCTTTCATAATTAAACCAAATATTGTAATGGAGGAAGTTAATGAAAAGAATTATTATGTTTCTTTTTTTATTTCTAAGTATTGCTTTATATGCTCAAGGAAGTATTCCCCAAGGTTTAGGAAGCCAAGATAATCCATATCTAATTGCTAATCTTGCTAATCTTGAATACTTGTCAGAAAATATTGAGCTTTGGAGTAGTGGTATTTATTTTTTACAAACAGCTGATATTGATGCTTCTGAAGCTGTTAATTGGAACAATGGACAAGGTTTTTCTCCAATAGGAGATTTCCTTGATTCAAATAATGAAAGGTTGTTTTCTGGAAACTATGATGGGAATGGTTATAAAATATCTAATTTATTTATTAATAGACCAGCAAGCAGCAATATTGGGTTATTTGGCTACACTCTTTTTGCCAATATCTCAAATGTCATAGTTGAAGATGTCAATATTACAGGATCTTGGTATGTGGGAGCTTTGGTTGGTTATCCTGAGTCTTCTAATATCACTAAATGCTCTGTAAGTGGTCAAATCACAGCTGATAAAAATGCTGGTGGTCTAGCTGGTGCTGTATGGTTTTCTTCAATTAGTCAATCATGGGCTAATGTAGATTTAGTGGCTAGTGATTGGTATAGTGGTGGTTTAGCTGGATATGGTGATAATTCAGATTTCCTTAACTGTTTTGCCTTAGGTTCAGTTAATGGGCCAGAAGATGTTGCAGGTTTAATAGGTTCAACTTGGGGATGTAATTTGACTAATTGCTATTCTGCCACAAGTATTACTTGTACAGGTGATTTTGGAGGTGGTTTGATTGGTTATTGTGGATCTGCTAATATCTCTGCCTGTTATTGGGATAAAGAAGCTACTAACTATGAGATTAGTTCAGGCTCTGAAGATTCTTATGGCTTAACAAGTTTGGAAATGCAAAATCCTCAAAGCTTTATCAATGCAGGTTGGGATTTTGAAAATACATGGAATCATGATATTGAAATAAACAACTCATATCCCTATTTAAGATGGACTCAAGCAACAAATATTGATACTAATAGTAATGAAGTACCACCAACTTCATACTTTATCAATGCTTATCCAAATCCCTTTAATCCACAAACAACTCTTTCTTTCTATATTGATAAAGATGAAAAAGCAGACCTAATTATATATAATATTAAAGGTCAGAAGGTTAAACAATATAAGTCTTTTGCACATGGACATCATTCAGTTACTTGGCAGGGTAAAGATGCAGATAATAATAATCTTGCATCCGGGGTTTACTTGTGCCAATTAAGAACATCCCACACTAAGCAAACAAAAAAAATTACTTTATCAAAGTAAGATAGATAACATTATTTTGAAAAAAGATAAGGCGTAAGAAAAAACTTACGCCTTATTATATTTTATTTCTATTTATCTTATTAGATTTAACTCATTTAGTGCTTATCTTTACAAAGTTCAACTAAAACACCTTTAGTGGATTTTGGATGTAAAAAGGCAATATCTGCACCATGAGCACCAGGTCTAGGTTCTTTATCAATTAATTTGAAGCCTTTGTCTGATTTCTCTTGTAACTCAGCCTTTAAATCATCTACTCCTAAAGCTATATGTTGAATTCCTTCACCTTTCTTTTCAATGAATTTAGCAATTGGACTATCTTCAGATGTTGCTGCTAAGAGTTCTATTCTGGTATCTCCAACTGTAAAAAAGGCTACTTTAAGTTTTTGAGAAGGAACTTCTTCAGTAGAATCTAAAGTTAAACCTAAATCTTCATACATTTTTATAGCTTCATCAAGATCTTTTACTGCAATTCCAATATGACTTAAATTCTTAATCATGTGACTTATCCTTTGTATTCATCAGCTAGCTTAAAGCCTAACTTCATAGCCTTGATATTTAAATCAACAAAAGCAGGTTTGATTGAAGAGCGGATAGCAGATTCTAATGATTCTACTGACACAACACCTGTTATTTTAACAACAAATGCTAAGGATAAAATATTGGTTGGCATTTCTGAACCAAGTTCCTTTTGAGCAATTTCTGTAAAAGGTACTTCATATGTATTATCATTAACGATTGAGATGTTCTTTACATGACTTGTATCACAAATTAAAACACCTTCACGTTTTAAGTCAAATATATATTTATCACAGGCTTCTTGGGTAAGAGAAAGTAATATATCAAGACTGGTTGCTTCTGGATAATTAATATCTTCGTTACTAATAACAACATCAGCTCTTGAGTAGCCACCGCGTGATTCTGGTCCATATGATTGTGTTTGAGTAACGTTAAGTCCATCTTCAACAGCAGCTTTAGCTAAAGTAATTCCCGCAAGAATTAAACCCTGTCCACCTGAACCACTGAAACGTATTTCTTTAACCATTTTCTTTTTACTCATTATTTACCTTCCTTTGGACTGAACTTTTCCATTAAATTTCTATAGGCAGCAGTATATTCTGGTCTCATTTCTTTAATGAAGGTTCCACGAATAATTTTACCATTAACTTGTTCTGCAGGTAATTTTTCAGCTGCTTTAATAGGAATAGAATTATCTCTCATATGTCTCATCATAGCAGGTGCATCACCTTTTTTATTTAATCTACCATAGATAACAGGGCAAGCAGAAACAGCTTCGACGAGAGAGAAACCAGGATGTTCTATAGCTTCTTTAATGTGTTTTTGAAGTTCTAATGCATGGAAAGCAGTAGTTCTAGCAACATGAGAAGCTCCAGCACCAATAGCAAGTTTACAGATATCAAAATCAGGATCAATATTACCGTAAGGAGTTGTGGTAGCTTTATCACCTTGAGGGGTTGCTGGAGAATATTGTCCACCAGTCATACCATAAATGCTATTATTAATTAAAATCACTGAAAGATCTAAGTTTCTTCTAGCAGCATGGATGAAGTGGTTTCCACCAATTGCAGTAGCATCACCATCACCAGTGATAACGATAACTTTCATGCCTGGCTTATACATTTTCACACCAGTAGCGAAAGCAATAGCTCTGCCGTGAAGTGAGTGAAGTGTATTAAAATCAGCATAAACTGGCATTCTTGAGGAACAGCCAATTCCTGAGACCATAACTATGTTATCTCTATTTAATTTAAGTTCATCAATTGCTCTTATAGTAGCACCTAGCACAATACCATTACTACATCCAGCACACCATACATGGGGAAATTTTTTATCATGTCTTAAATAATCATGAATTTTTCTTTGAGGTATCTTAGGCATTATAAACCTCCTTAATCTTGTTCAATATTTCAGAAGGAGTTATTACTGTTCCATCATTTCTGTTTAATCTGTGGAGAGAACCATCTTTTCTTTCACGAACTAATCTTTCAAGTTCATGGAAGAGTTGTCCTTCATTAAGTTCAGGAACAACAACTGCATCAACATTCTTAAGCATTTTTGTTACAGCATCATCTGGGAAAGGCCAAATAGTTAGAGGTCTTAAGAGTCCAACTTTCAATCCTTCTGCTCTAGCCATTTTAACAGCTTCTTTAGAAGCTCTACCCATAATACCAGCAGCAAAGACAGCAACTTTTGCGTCTTCGATATGTTGAGTTTCAATTTGAACTAAATCTCTGATATTATGTTTAATTTTTTTATTTAATCTTTCCATCATTTTAGCAGCTTCGTTTGGTTTATTAGTTGGGAAACCATGATCATCATGAGTTAGACCAGTAACATGGAAACGATAACCTTCGCCAAAAGAAGCGATTGGTGATAGATATTTTTGATTTTCATCATAATGTTTATACCATTGTGGAGGAACAGTAGGTTTAATTCTGTTAATTACTCTAACAGTTGATAAATCAGGTAATGTAACAGCTTCTCTCATGTGGCCTAAAACTTCATCAAGAAGTAAGACAACTAATGAACGGTATTTTTCAGCTAAATTAAATGCTCTAATAGTTAACTGAAAAGCCTCTTTTACTGAGTCTGGATACAACACAATAGCTGGAGCATCGCCATGTGAACCCCAGCGTGATTGCATAAGATCACCTTGTCCAGGGCTTGTTGGCATACCAGTACTTGGTCCCATTCTTTGAACATTAACTACCACTGATGGTGTTTCAGTAATTTTAGCAAAACCTATAGCTTCTTGCATTAAAGAGAAGCCAGGACCACTAGTAGCTGTTAAAGATTTTGCACCTGCAAGAGATGCACCAATAATTGCACATACACTAGCAATTTCATCTTCCATTTGGATGAAGGTTCCACCAACTTTTGGTAGTTCATTTGCAAGTATTTCAGCAACTTCTGTTGAAGGAGTTATTGGGTATCCTGCGAAGAAATCACATCCAGCTGCTAAAGCACCTTTAGCAACAGCTTCGTTACCCTGCATAATGATTGCTTTAGTAACTTTCTTTTCTTCTATCTTAGTTTCAGTTTTGACAGTTTTCTTTGGGCTTGTTTTTTCTTTACTCATTACAATCCTCCGATTTCTTAACTAAGGCACCAGTAATAGCAAAATCTGGACATAATCTGTCGCAAGTTTCACAATGAATACATTTTTCTGGATGTGCTACAAATGGAGATCCATCTGCCTGTCTTTCTAAACAACCAGTTGGACAAAATGCTACACATATACCACATTTCTTACACCAATTGTAGTAAATATAAACTGGTGAATCTAAATCACCTGCTGTTTTAACTTCATTATACTCCACTTCCATTTTTTCGGGAGTATCTTCTCCGTGGATAATTGTTCCGACCTTATCTTTTTCAACGTTTTCGGACATTATTTCCTCCAGTATTTTTTCATACTATTCTTGATTTTTATTTTTTAATTTACTATTTAATTTTGATCTTATCTGTAAAGAAAAATTTTACTGCATTATTAAATGTTGTTTCTGCAACCATATTAGGAGATTCCATTCGCTCTTTAGCAATTGCCTCAATGACTAAGGGTAAATAATAAGGTGCATTTCTTTTGCCTCTATGAGGAACAGGAGCTAGATAGGGAGAATCTGTTTCAATGAAGAAAGAATCTTCAGGTAGCATTCGCACTACATCTCTTAAAGAATGGTTATTTTTGAAGGTGATAGTACCAGTAATAGATATTTTCCAACCTTCCTGTAAGACTTGTTCAGCAAAGACAACATCTCCAGAAAAGCAGTGAAAAACAACTTGCTTAGCATTATGCTCTTTTAAAATATCATAACAATCTTGATGAGCATCTCTGTCATGCACAATAATTGGTAAATTTAAATCTTTAGCTATTTCAATTTGCTGAGCAAAAACTTGTTTTTGAATTTTCTTAGGTGATAAATTTCGATAGTAGTCTAGACCTATCTCTCCTATGGCAACAACTTTACTCTCTTGAGCTAATCTTCTAATTAACTTAGAATCAAATTCAGTAGCATCATGAGGATGGTATCCTACTGATGCAAAAATAAAATCATATTCTGAAGCTAATTTTATTGCGTTTTCGGAAGTCTCTTGATTATATCCTATATTAATTAGATATTCAAGTCCGTTTTTTCTACTTTGTTCAATTACCCTTGCCCTATCTTTATCAAAATCTTTTAGATCCAAGTGAGCATGAGTTTCAAATATTTTCATTTTTTCCTCAATATATTTAAGTCATAAATAATTGTGTCAAATCTTAATATCTTGACTTAAATGTCAATAGTTTCTGAAATTTTTTTTAATTATAATTTCGGTAAGTATTTTGCATAAAGAGTGTGGGCTATCTCTAAAGAGCCTAAGTATAATGAATAAGCACATTTTATTTGCTATTTTTCAAGAATCAATTATTAATTAAAAAAACAAAATGGAGAATAAAATGAAAACATTAATAATAAAATATCTTCCTTCAGGGGAAAACTCAAATACAAAAAAACTACTAGATAGATTTATGGAAAAGAACATAGACAATAAGGATCTTGAAGAAATAGATCTCCTTGCAAGTAAAACTC
This sequence comes from Cloacimonadales bacterium (SeqCode), assembly GCA_963663475.2. Classification (GTDB taxonomy): domain Bacteria; phylum Cloacimonadota; class Cloacimonadia; order Cloacimonadales; family JAFGVF01; genus JAEKNW01. The sequence goes on from CAXXJV010000001.1 coordinate 2,236,586, forward strand.
CAATATTTAACCAAGAATCTATAACTGCTTATTATCTAAGAAACTATCTTGGAAAAGCACTTAATGAGGAACAAGCAGCAGCAATTTTACCTTTTGATAAAATTATCCAAAAAGTACAATCTGCTGATTTTTTAGTTTTTGCTTTCCCTATGCACAACTTTTCTCTACCTGGAATTGTTAAGAGCTTCATAGACTCTTTTATGTTTAACGGGGAATTCTTTAACATATCAGATTCTCATAAGAAAGATATGATTCAAGGAAAAAAGATTTTAGTATTGTATTCTCATGGAGGTTCTTATCCTGAGGGTAGTGAATATGAAAAATATGATTTTGTTAAAAGCTTACTTAATCAAGAATTTTCTTTTATGGGAATTAAAGATGTTGCTTTTATCTCTTATTCCACAGCAGACCCTGCAAAGAAAGAAGATAATCTTCAGCTAGCTTTGGATAAGCTTGATAAAATATTGAGTTAAACCCAAATAATACTAAACTATCTGTGTTAAATCTTTTTAAAATTAACTCTACCTAGTTTATGATAATAAATTAGGTAGAGTTTAAATAATCTGCAATCCTCACTAAAGTTAAAATGCACTACTCTGGTTTAAAGAGAATCAATAATTTTTTTTATATCAGCAAATTTGTTAAAATTAACTATAAGTAGAAGATCTCCACTATTCACGGTAATTTCAATATGCTCATTAGTAACCAAATTGCTCACTCCTCTAGCTCTATCACTAGTGAGTTGCTCATCAATAAGTGGATAATATAAGCCTTTAGTAGTAATTCCCTGAGCAGAATCAGATAAAGGAATTAAGGATACTGTTGTATTCATGGGAAGATAAAAGGAATTTTTATTTTTGAGAATAATAAATAATTGCTTATCACCTAGTATTAATGAAGGTATGTTAAGTCTGTGTAAATATCTCAAACTAGCCATAACCCCTAAGACATGGTCGATCCTATCTTGCATGTTATTTACAATTATTATGGCTGAAAATTTCTCTTCAATTGCATAATTAACTGCCAACTCGGTATCAGTAAAATCTTTTTCTGGTGGGTGGGTGATTTGCTGAATATTCTGAGTTAAGAAAACATTATTTTGTTTTACAGAATCAAAGTCACCAATGATTATATGTGGTACTAAATTAATAATTTCTAAGGTGTTTATTCCTCCGTCAACTCCAATTATATAATCATCAGGCGTAATTAAGTATTTAATTCCCTCACTACAGAGTGAATTAGTAAATAGAAAGCTTTTAGACATTATATTATGCTGTCTTTTCTTTTAATCTTTCTATAGGAAGAATTTACATATTTGCTAGGATTTAAAATTCGTTTGTTACGTCTTACTTCAAAATGTAAATGAACTCCAGTTGTAACTCCCGTTGATCCCATCTCCCCTATTACTTGACCTGATTTAACAATAGTTCCAGGTTTAACATAGCTAGAATTAAGATGGGCATATTTAGTTTCATATCCTTTGGCATGCTTAATTGTTACATATCTGCCATACTTGGAATCCCAAGATGATTTAGTAACTACTCCATCACCAGTTGCGTAAATAGGAGTACCTAAATCATTAGCAATATCAAGGCCTCGGTGAAAGATTCTCCTTTTATAGACAGGATGTTTTCTATAACCAAAAGCAGATGTCAAAACTCCAAAGGTTGGACTAATATGAGGTTCTTCATTTAAAGAATTAACATAAAAATCGTAATTACCATGAGCTAGTTCATTAAATAATACAATAGCCCTAGTTTTCTCTTTAAGGGAAGATATTAATCTGTAACTGTGGTATGTATCAATCTTGCCTTTACTATTAATTTGAATCAATTGATTCCAGGTTAGAATTGAATCAGGATAAGTTAACTCATATTCACCTTTATCATACAATTGATAAAACTGGTTTATAGAATCTAAAGAAGTTTGAACGTTCTCAATTATTTCTTGGTTAAGGATAGTAAGAGAATCAATCTTATTCTCAAGACTAGAGTAATTCTCTAATTTATCTTTATTATCTATAATATACTTAACCGAAATAACTGAAAAACCAATACTTATCAATATAAGTACTAGCATTATGTAAAAGTATTTTATAGAAATTTTATTTTTAATTATCATCTTATTATCTCATTATAATTTAATATTTTAATTCATTAGACAATAAAAAGACTATTTGATATGAGTCAAGAATTTTTTTATCTTAAACAAAATTTACCTCTTATGAAGTTGATTTTATTTGTTAAAAATAAATATTTCTTGACACTTTATACACTTAATACAAAATTTAAATAAATTATGTTTAGGAGATTAAAGAATTATGAAGAAATTTTTATTGTTAATTGCTATTACAAGCCTTCTATTATTTGCTTGCGGGAAAAAAGAAGCTGCTGTTGAAGAAACCCCAGTTGCTGAAGAAACACCAGTTGTAGAAAAAGTTGTATCAATGAACTTTACTGTTCAAGGTCAAGGCGAAGTTGCCAAAAAACTTATAGAAGAAGCTGTGATGAATGTTCAAGGTGTTACTGCTGCAAATTGGGATATGGATAAAAAAACTATTAAAATTAGTGGTACAAATGAAGTTGTATGGGAAGAAGTTCATAAAGCAATAGCAGCTGCTGGTTTTGATACTACAGAAATGAAAGCTAGTGATGAAGCTTATGAAGCATTACCAGACGAAGCAAAATACCGTAAAGAAATTACTAAGAAGAATGCTAATTTAAAAGAGAAAGAATCAAACACAAATACTAAAGGAAATAGAATTAAAGCTAAAAGACAAAAAGCAGAATAATTCTAAATAAATTTTAACTTATGGCGTTACCTATTTTTGTAACGCCTTTCTTTATACTCACAAATTTTTTTTTCTATATCTCCCTTATCCTTTCCTTGTCCTTCCTTTACGGTCTTTCGATGAAAAGCGGACTTTCATCGAAAGACTGTAAAGGAAGGGGAATGGATGAAAAGGTAAGACTAGCTATTGAATTCCCCAAAATTAGGATTAACCCATATAGTTCTGTAAGGCTCAAGTTCAAGTCTGGTGGGAGTAATATAGGAAAATGAAAATATTTTATTACTATATTGATTCATCAAAAGTCCCTGAAAGGGATAAAATAATTTAGCCCAGGGTAAGATGCTGACTTGTGAAGGCGTAGCTTTAGCGAAGACTCAAAGTATCGCAACCCTGGGTAATGATGGCAACCCAAAGATATTACCCTGTAAGGGTTTAATAAAAGGATTAAAATAAGTCTATTGTAGAAAATAGTTCTATCTTTCTAAAAGCATATAATTTTCAATATGATAAGTATTGGGAAACATATCAAAAGGAATAATCTTTTTCACCTTGAAGCCAGCTAGGAGAAAATCATCAACATCACGTTTTTGGGTTCCTGGGTTACATGATAGGTAGATAATTTTTTTGATTGAGCTTTCTTTAATAAGAGATCTAATATTGCTTTCTAAGCCTTTTCTTGGTGGATCAAAAACAATTGTATCTATCTTATGATTAGCTATAATATTGGCAAAATTATCTTCTAGTTTATCATTTATAGCCTGAATATTTTTAGCTTTATTAAGTTTAATATTAAACTGGGCATCTTGACTGGCCCATTTGTTACTTTCAACTGAAATAAGGGAAGCTGCTTTATCAGCCAGGAAAAGTCCAATAGTTGATACACCACTATAGGCATCTAAGACATTACTATTTGCAGATATATCATCTTTAATCTGCTGGTAGATAATTTCCGTAAGCTGTCTATTAACTTGGAAAAAAGATTGGTAATGAATTTTATATCGTTTATTCGCTATTTCATCAATAAAATGGTCTTGTCCATACAATATTTTTTCATAATCACCTAATATTTTATTAGTGTTACTTTTATTAATGTTTTGAATTATTGATACAATATTAGGGAATTTTGTGGTTAGACTAGCAACAAGAGTATTAGTAAAGGCAAGTTTACTCTTGTTGGTAACGATAATAAGTATGACTTGGTTCTGAGAATTAACTCTTAAACCAATATGTCTAATATTTCCCTTTTTTAATTTTTCATTATAAGCTGTTTCTTTGACACTTGTTAGGTGATTACATACTTCTTGAGCTATATCCAGTAGGAGGGGACTTACCAGCTGGCAATCCTTAGCTGAAACTACTGAATGGGATAGATTCTTAAACATTCCAAAAGTAATTTTGTCATTGGAGCTCGTAACAGGAAAGAAAACTTTATTCCGGTAATTAAACTGACTAGGCGAGCCTATAGTATCACTAATAATATCTGTATATGAAGGGAAGATATCTTGGATAACTTGTTTTTTAAAAACACACTGATTTGCATAAGGAATATCTAAAGAATTACACCCTCCGCATTCTTTGAATACAGGACAAGGAGATTCTACCCTTTCAACTCCATAATGACTAAATTTTACTGGCAGGCCTTTAAAATAATCTTTTTTCTCAGAAAGAACTTTCGCATCAAGAACATCCCCAGGATAGGTAAAGGGAAGGAAGATTTTTTTGCCTTGGTAAGTACCTAAGCCAAAACCTTTGAAGATCACTTTATCGATTTTAATATTTTTTAGTATCATAGTTTTCCTAGTATTGCCATTAATCTAAGTCTCCAGACTTTCCAAATAGCCTCAATTACAATGTTTTTGGACATTTTAGATTTGCCATCTCTTCTTTCATAAAAAATAATAGGAATTTCTTTTACCCTATATCCCCTATGATAAACGCGGTAGTTCATTTCTACTTGGAATGAATAGCCATCAGAAATAATAGAATCAAGATCTATCTTTTCTAAGATAGATCTTCTGAAACATTTAAAACCACCAGTAGGATCATCTATCTTCATTCCTGTTATAACCTTTACATAAAAGGAAGCTAAATAGCTTAAAATTAAACGAGACATAGGCCAGTTTACTACATTTACCCCAGAAACATATCTGGAACCAATAACTAAATCATGGTCTTGAATCTCGGATAAAAGACGGGGCACATCATCAGGATTATGTGAAAAGTCAGCATCCATTTCGATAACATAATCAAACCTATTTTGTATGGCAAATTTAAAGCCTTCTACATAGGCTGTTCCTAAACCAAGCTTACCTTTACGCTCGATCAAATGAAGTCGATCTGTTTCTTTCATTATATCAAGGACGACTTTTCCTGTCCCATCAGGAGAATTATCATCAACAATAAGGATTTCGATCGAATTATCTTGGGGTAAAACACTTTCAATAATTCGTTTAATATTATCTATTTCATTATAAGTTGGTATGATTACTAAACTTTTCACAGAACCCTCTAAAATTTATTTATTTGTCTAAATTATTTTCTAATTTTTGTTTTTCTGGAACATCTTTAAATTTTCTAGCTGGACAACCAGCATAAATTGCAGCTTGAGAAAGATCTTTAGTTACAAGACTTCCAGCTGCTACAGTAGCATCAGTATGGATAACTTTACCAGGTAGGATAGTAACATTAACCCCTAATCTAGAACCTGTTTTGAGAGTTACACCCTTAAAGTGATTAAACCTCTCCTTATCCCTTGCCATATAATTATCATTACTAGTTGCCACACAGGGAGCAACAAAACAATAATCTTCTACTTGTGAATAAGCAGTGATATAGGCATTAGTCTCAAATTTATTTCTATTACCAATCTTTGTAAAGTTTTCAATAGTTACATTTCTACCAATAATATTTAAATCACCAATAACTACATCTTCTCTAATAGTTGCTAGATCAGCTATTAAATTATTAGAACCAATTGTAGCCTGTACGTATATAACTACATTTGCACCAATTTGACACATATCTCCTATGACAGAAGCTTCCATGTTATCTTTCACTTTGAATATTGATCTAGGTGATGATAAAGGTCTTTTACCTATGATAACATTATCATCTATTCTAACATGGCTACCTATTTTACTGTTTGGATATATTACAACGTTATTAGCGATTTGACAACCATCACCAATAACAACATTATCCATAATTACAACATTAAAACCAATTTTAACATCTTTTCCAATTAAAGCACTCTCTGCTATATGTTGATTCATTTGCTACCTCAAAATTATTTTTCTCAGAATTTACTCTTGTGTTTTTTTGGCAAGAAAAAATATCTATTAATGAAATTATTTAACCAATTTTGATATTTGACGAAATTTAGGATGTTCAGCAGTTACCATTATCTCAAATAAAAGCATTTCGGTTGTTAAGATTTGAACTCCTAGATTGCCTAATCTTGTTAGGGCATAGAGTTTGTTATCAACATGTCTAGATGATACTGCATCTGCAACGATACCTACATTTAATCCCTTTGCTAAGAGATCAAGAGTTGTTTGGGTTAGGCATACATGAGTTTCAACTCCATATATAACAACATTTTTTATTGATTTAGTTTCTATATATTCTTGTACTTGAGGTAGGAAAGACGAAAATTGTTTCTTTTCCAGAATATCTGTTGCTGTAGGAATATAAATAGCTTCCATTGTCTTACCCAAACCCTTAGGATACTGTTCTGTAACAATTAAAGGAATACCAAGTATTTCTGCTCCTTTGTTGAGAATATTAGTATTTTTTACAACTTCATCTATCCCAAAAATTACATTTTCAAACTTTTCTTGAATATCAATCATCAAAAAAAGAGTATTATTTTCTGTAAAAATCATTATTCCTCCATTATTTTATTGACTTTTATACAAACAGCTTTATCTTGACAACTAAATATGACAAGTTTTTTTTTAGAAAAGATTGATGGGGTAAGAATGTATAATTTAAGTGAGAATGAAAAAATCAACAGTGTTTTGAATGATGTAGTTAATAGAGTGAATAAATTGGCTGAAGAACAATTAGATCACATCAATAGACTTTCAAATATTGGATTAGCCCTTTCTCAAGAAAGAGATGCGGATAAGATTTTTGATTTAATTATTGAAGAGGCATTAGCCTATACCAATGCCGATGCTGCAACCATATATTCAGTATCAGATGATAAGAAGTTTCTTAACTTTGAAGTTATGCAGACTAAATCAAAGAATCTTCGAGCTGGAGGTTCTTTTGGTCCTATACTTCTACCTCCAGTACCATTATACAAAGATGATAAATCCCCAAACCTTTCTAATATGGCTTCATGTGTTTTTCATTCTAAAGAAATGTTAAATATTGAAGATTGTTATGATGAAAATAGATTTGATTTTTCTGGAACTAAGGCCTGGGATAAGTCTAACAATTACAGTTCAAAATCTATGTTAGCAATTCCATTAAAGAATTATGAAGATGAAATTTTGGGTATTATTCAGATTATTAACGCTCTTGATACACATACTTCTGAAATAATTACTTTCAAAAAAGAATCTATAGTTATGGTTCAATCTTTAGCTTCTCAAGCAGCTATTACCTTCACCAATAGGCAACTGATAAAATCTTTAGAAAAACTATTCAAGCAGTTTATTAAAGCAATTGCTTTAGCTATAGATAGGAAATCAAAGGATACTGGTGGCCATATTGCTAGAGTAGCTATTATTTCAAAGCTGATGGCCAAAAAAATCAATGAAATAGATTTTGGACATTTTAAAGACTTTTCATTCACCGATGATGAACTTGATGAACTCTCAGTTGCTTCTTGGCTACATGATGTAGGTAAGATTGCAACTCCTGATAATGTTATGAACAAAGCTTCTAAGCTGGAAAGAATTACTAATGGCCTGGAAATTATAGACTTAAGACTTGATACAATTTATTCTCTATATAATCAAGAAGCCTATGTGAAAAAAGCATTCGCAAGTAAAGAAAACTTCGATTATTTACAAACTTCTCCCCCATCTTGGGAGCTTTATCGTGAAGAAATTTTCCAACAATTAACAGAAGATTATAGCTTTTTAAAAGCTACAAATTTAGGTGGAGAATTTCTTAGTGATGATAAAATAGCTAGGATTGATAGAATAAGTAATTTTACATACCAGGTTAGAGAAGAAAAGAAGTTTTTAATTAATTCTTTAGAGAATGAGAATTTGAAGATCAAAAGAGGGACCTTGAATGATCAAGAACGACAGATTATGAACAATCATGTTAAGTACACTTATGAAATTCTAAATCAGTTAACTTATCCTAAGAAATTTAAAAATGTTACCCTTTTTGCTTCTTCTCATCATGAACGTCTCGATGGTTCGGGCCACCCTTGGGGATTTACTGAAGAACAGTTACCTATGCAATCGAGAATCCTAGCAATCTCTGATATTTTTGAAGCTTTAACAGCTCCAGATAGACCTTATAAAAAAGGGAAAAAGCTATCAGAAGCCATGAACATCCTGATGTATAATGTTCTAGATAATCATATCGATAAAGATCTTTTTGAATTTCTTTTAGATTCAGGACTTTATAAAGAATATGCTGAGAAGTATGTCCCTGCTATCCAAATTGATGAAGTAGATATAGAAACAATAAAAAAGAAGATACAAAAAAATGATTAGTAAAAATAGATTAAAAGAAATTAAAAAACTAACCCAGAAAAAATATAGAAATGCTTCTTCAGAGATTCTGGTAGAAGGTAAAAGAATTATTTCTCAAATTATCAATAATGGTTTTATACCTGAACATGTCTTTATTAATGAGGACAATAAACAAGATAAGAACATTCTTGATAAAAATCTGAGGAAAATAATCGAATATGTTGCTCCCCATGTGATTTCACAATTAACAGAAACTAAGTCTCCTCAAGATATAGTAGCCCTGTTCAAAAAGCCATTCCATAAGCTACCTACAAAAGGTAACTTTCTTTATTTAGATAATTTAAGAGACCCTGGTAACATGGGAACTATCTTCAGAACTGCCTTAGCTTTTGATATTGATGGAATCTTGATCTCTCCTGATTCTTGTGAAGTATATAGTCCAAAGGTAATTAGAGCATCTCTAGGTGCTATTTATAGTATGCCTTTTAAGGTTATTCAACTTGAGGAATTTGAAATAGAAAAATGTGATATATTTTCTACTGAACTTGGAGGATGCCCTATAAATGATATTGAAAATTTTCAAGAAAATATGATTATAGTTGTCGGTAATGAAGCAGAAGGTGTTTCTTCTCATATAAGCCAGCTGGCAAGTCAGATTGTTACAATACCAATATCTAATAAAATGGAGTCTTTAAATGCTTCAGTAGCTACAAGTATTTGTCTTTACACTCTGATGAGGAATAAATATGGAAATAACTTCCTTAACAGATAAGAAATTCTGGTTAGCCCCCTTAGCAGGTTATACTGATAAAACTTTTCGCACAATAGCAAAAGAATGTGGTGCAGATGTAATTGTATCGGAAATGGTTTCTGCTGATGGACTATATTATAACTATGATAACTCTATTATTTATGCCCTATTTGAAGAAGATCAACGCCCTTTTGGAGTTCAGTTGTTTGGCTCAGATCCTCAAATGATGGCTAAAGGAGCAGAGATAATTAGCTCAATTAATCCTGATTTCATTGATATAAACATGGGTTGTCCTGTTAAGAAAGTAGTAAATAGAATGGCAGGTTCTGCCTTGATGAAAGATATTGATTTGGCCTGTAGAATAACAGAAGCTGTTAAAGAAGTTGCTCTCAAACATAAGCTCTTAGTAACAACTAAATTTCGCTCAGGTTGGGATTTAGAACATATAAATTTCTTACAATATGGTAAAGCTTTGGAGAATGCAGGCTCTGATGCTTTAATTCTCCATCCTAGAACTCGATCTCAAATGTTTTCAGGACACAGTAATTGGCAACATATAAAAGAGTTAAAAGATGAGGTCAAGATACCGGTAGTAGGTAATGGAGATATTAATAGTATCGAAGATGCCAGAGAAATGTTTCAGCTTACTGATTGTGATAGTATCATGATTGGGCGGGGTGCTTTAGGTAAACCTTGGGTTTTTCAAGAAATTAAAGACTATTATCAGGGCAAAATAAGTCATATTGATAAACATAAGATAATTTTGGCACATTATAACTTGACTTTAAAAAATGCTGGACCAGATAAGCAAGAACATGCTATCTTAGAAATGAGATCACATTTTAACTATTATTCCAAAGGCTTAAGAGGTGGGTCTCAGCTGAGAGATAAGATTAATCATACAAAAGATCCTGCTGAGATATTTGACATAATAAATGAATTAAATTTTTAATAATAATAAAACTTTTTAAGGAGTTTGCATGCGTTGTAGACATTGTAATACACAAATAAATAATAGTGATATCTATTGTCCTAAATGTAGAAAAAAAACACAAAGTATTAAGGAAAACTTTTTGATTTGGAATACCTTTAAGGAAAGTTATGAAGAGGTAAAAGATCCTAAGAACTATAGCTTTAAATTTAATTTATTCTTTGCTATAATTACTTTCATTTTTATAACAATCCTTAGTCTTCATTATTCAATCTTTAATTATGCAAATGATTGGATAAGATATTTAGTAGAAAATTCTATTTATCTAATATTTGTTCCCCTTCTTATAGTACCCTTTGGTATTCAGAATGTTATTATGGAGATAGGCTACGGGAAAGAATTAAACAAGTATATTGTTAAACTTCTTCCTAAATATTATCTCTTTGTCTTTATTAATATTTTAATCTTTGCCTTGTTTAAGTTTATTTGCATTGGGGATTCTGTGCTTACTCTAATAAGACCTATTTTAGTCCTTTGGTGGCTAGCTGTACTGCTTCCTATGCCTGTTATGCTAACCAAGTACTCGAAATCTATGTATAAGCTATTTCGTTTATCATTAAAGGGATTTGAAGATTTGAGATGGCAACTCTTTTTCGGTTATCTTTTAATTCTAGCAATTAATATCTTAATGATAATTCCTGTTTTCTTAGGATATTTAAGATATGGAGCCCTTCCCTATCATGCAATAAATAAGTATGTCGAAAAAGTAGATGAAAATGAAGTTCTAGATGATTATCTAACCTAAAGCTCTACTACACTATCTGGGTTTAAAAGAGAAATATAATTCATTTCATATTTCTCTTTTATTTTTGCCAACTTTTAAGTAAGTTCAGGTTTTTTCTCGTTTATTTTTGCCGACATTCCCTACATTACAAGGGTAAAATAAAAAGAGGTACTTTAAAGTACCTCATAAAATATTTGGCGGAGAGTTAGGGATTCGAACCCTAGGTAAGCTTTCACTTACAACGATTTTCGAGACCGTCCCATTCAACCAACTCTGGCAACTCTCCTATCTTTTATTCTTAAAGAAACTGATTAATAGTTCTTGTGATTCTTTAGCAAAAAGACCTGCCGTTACCTTGGGATTATGATTAAAATGCCTATCCAGCAGTGCGTTATAGACAGAGCCGACAGCTCCTGCTTTCTTATCATAAGCAGCAAACACAATCCTCCCTACACGTCTCCAGATAATCATACCAGCACACATTAAACATGGTTCAAGTGTAATATATAATGTATAATCATAGAGATATTTCTCAGGAGCTTTATCTAAGATTAATTTCTCAGCATGAGCTAAAGGATCATTAAACTCTTTAGTCCTATTATGTTCCTGATTAACCACTATATCATCTTTAACAAGTAGAGCACCAATAGGTATTTCATCACTTTCATAGGCTTTCTTGGCCATATCCAATGCTTTTTGCATGAAAAATGAATCTAGAGAATTATTAATCAAACTTATTATCTACCAATAGAGTAGTAAGTGAAGCCCATAGCTTTCATTTCGTTAGGGTTATATTGATTTCTACCATCAAATATAATTGGATTTTTTAATCTTTCTTTGATAGCTTGGAAATCAGGATTTCTAAATTGATTCCATTCAGTTACTAAAAGCAGAGCATCTGCATCCTTAAGAGCTTCATAATTACCTTCTGCATAGGTAATTGCAGGATTATCACCAAAGATTCTCTTAGCTTCTTCCATAGCTACAGGATCATAAGCAACAACTTTAGCACCTGCATCAATAAGCATTTTAATTATAACTCTGGAAGGAGCTTCTCGCATATCATCTGTTTTAGGTTTGAAAGATAGGCCCCATATTGCAAATGTTTTACCTGTAAGGTCTTTGCCAAAGTGTTGCATTGTTTTTTCTGCTAAAACTCTTTTTTGATCTTCATTAACATATTCTACGGCTGTAAGAACTCTAGCTGTCATGCCTTCTTTCTCAGCAATCTTAATTAATGCTTTGACATCTTTAGGGAAACAAGATCCTCCATAACCAGCTCCTGGATAAATAAACTGATAACCAATGCGAGAATCAGAACCTATACCATGTCTTACTTCTGATACATCAGCACCAACTAACTCACAAAGTCTTGCTATATCATTCATAAATGAAATTTTAGTTGCAAGCATACAGTTTGCTGCATACTTAGTCATTTCTGCACTCTTGATAGACATTATAATAACCTTTTCTCTAGTACGAGCAAATGGTTGGTATAATTCATGCATAATTTCAGCACATTTTGGATTATCTGTACCAACAACTACCCTGTCTGGTTTCATACTGTCAGAAATAGCATCACCTTCTTTTAAAAACTCAGGATTAGAAACAACATCAAAGGTTAAATCAAGTCCTCTTTCATCTAAAATCTTTTGAACTGCTGCTCTTACTTTGTCTGCTGTTCCAATAGGAACGGTTGATTTATCAACAATAATTTTATGGCTTTCCATGTGAGTAGCTATATCTTTAGCTACTGATAAAACATATTGAAGGTCTGCAGAACCATCTTCATCAGGTGGTGTACCAACTGCAATGAAACAGATATCAGAATTTTTTACTGCTTTTGCTATATCAGTAGTGAAGGTAAGTCTTCCTTCTTTTGAATTATTTTTCACCATATCTTCTAAACCAGGCTCCCAGATAGGAATACCACCCTTGTTTAAAAGATCGATTTTACTTTTATCATTATCAACACAAATTACATTATTCCCCATTTCGGCGAAACATGTTCCAGTTACTAAACCAACATAGCCTGTTCCGATAACAGATAATTTCATTTTTTACCTCGTTTTTATTTAATTTTTATAACCGTTTGGATTTTTACTTTGCCAATTCCAAGCATCTCTGCAGATATCAGCAAGTCCTAACTCAGCTTTCCAGCCTAATTCTTTATTAGCCTTTGAAGGGTCTGCATAACACATGGCTATATCACCCTCTCTTCTATCTGTAAACTCATAATTAACTTCTACATTATTGATTTTACTAAAGGCATTAACCATTTCTAGAACACTATAACCACTTCCAGTTCCCAGATTATAAATATTTAATCCTGAACCAATTTTAAGTTTTTGCAATGCTGCTACATGACCTTTAGCTAAATCTACAACATGAATATAATCACGAACTCCTGTGCCATCAGGAGTAGAATAGTCATTGCCAAATATATGTAATTTATCGAGTTTTCCAACTGCTACTTGGCTTATGTAAGGTAAGAGATTGTTGGGAATACCATTAGGGTCTTCACCTATTAAACCAGAAGCATGTGCTCCAACAGGATTAAAGTATCTAAGTAAGACAATATTCCAATGATAATCTACTTTAGATACATCTCTTAAAATATCTTCTATCATTAATTTAGTTCTACCATAGGGATTAGTAACAGATAGAGGGAAGTCTTCTGTTATTGGTAGTTTTTCAGGATTGCCGTATACAGTTGCAGAAGAAGAAAAAATTAAATTTTTGCATTCAGCATCTTCCATAACCTCTAGCAGAGTAATTGTAGAATTTAGGTTATTATCATAATATTGCAAAGGTATTTCATTTGATTCACCTACAGCTTTTAAGCCTGCAAAATGAATAACTCCATCTATTTGATTATCTTTAAATATCGATTTTAGGAGATCTTTATCTCTGACATCTCCTTCAATGAAGGTAATATTCTTGTTTGTGATACTTTCAACTCTCTCTATTGCCTGATAAGAACTGTTTGATAAATTATCAATAACCACAACTTCTATATCTAAATCTAAAAGTTCTATGCAAGTATGACTTCCAATATAACCTGCTCCACCTGTTAATAATAGTTTCATAGCTACTCCTGTATAATCTTTATCTCTTCATTTTTTAAAGTTACTTCTACAGCTTGATTAATTATATTAGCTGTTATGATTATTTTGTTGGGATTTTCTCCTTCTAGAACAAAACCAATTGTTCCTGCTAGAGGTCCACTAACAACTTTTACTTTTGTTCCCTTTTCAATTATATTTGCAGGTAACAGACTATATCCTTTTTCTTGGATAAAATAGAATCTACTAAGCTCTTCAACTAGAATATCTTGGTGTTTAACTGTTATTACTCTGATAATATAGCCTGGACGGAGAAGGGTAATCTTTTGATCATAATTCATTTTAACAAAAATGTAGCCAGAGAATAATGGTTTAGTTGTTTCAATTTTACGATATTGATATTTCTTTGTAGATTTATATTGTGGTAAGTAATACTCTATGTTATTGTCTTTTGCCCATTTAGCTAATGCTTTTTCACTCTGATATTTAGTCCTGATAACATACCATTTATATGCCTCAGATGTGCTAACCTCTAAAGTTCCAAAAAGTTCATCAACATATACAGGTTTATGTGTTGCCATCTATTCTTCCTTGAAGTATTTGGGGAGCTTGAAAGCAAACTCCCCTATTATACTTATTAATATCTATAATGTTCAGGTTTGTAAGGACCTTCTTTTTTTACACCAATGTAATCTGCTTGTTTGTCTGTTAATTGGGTTAATTTTACACCAATCTTATTGATATGTAAGCGAGCTACTTCTTCATCTAAGACTTTTGATAATCTGTAAACACCAAGTTCATAGTTATTTTCCCATAAATCTAATTGAGCTAGAACTTGATTAGTAAATGAATTACTCATAACAAATGATGGGTGACCAGTTGCATTGCCAAGATTAACAAGTCTGCCTTCAGATAAAAGGATTATACTGTGTTTATCAGCAAAAGTTATCTTATCTACTTGTGGTTTAATGTTAGTTTTCACAAGGCCTTCTAATTCATAAAGCTTTTCAACTTGAATTTCATTATCAAAGTGACCGATATTGCATACAATGGCATTATTTTTCATTGCTTGCATATGTTCAACTCTGATAACATCGCAATTACCAGTTGCAGTAACAAAGATATCTCCAGATGATATCACATCTTCTAGAGTAGTTACTTCAAAGCCTTCCATAGCTGCTTGATAAGCACAGATTGGATCTATTTCAGTAACAATAACTCTTGCCCCGAACCCTCTCATAGATTGAGCACAACCTTTTCCAACATCACCATAACCGCAAACAACAACTACTTTACCAGCAACCATTATGTCTGTACCACGTTTGATTCCGTCTGCTAAAGATTCTCTGCAACCATAAAGGTTATCAAATTTAGATTTAGTAACTGAATCATTAACATTTATTGCAGGGAATTTAAGTTCATTAAGTTCTAACATCTGATATAATCTATGAACACCTGTAGTAGTTTCTTCAGAAACACCCTTACATTCTTTAGCTATTGTTGACCACTTAGTAGGATAAGCTTCAAGATCTTCCAAAATTGTCTTTTGCAAGAGAGCAAATTCTTTATTATCGGTTGTTATAAGAGGAAGTTTACCAGTTCTTGCATATTCTTCTTCAAGTTTGATACCTTCATGAATCATTAGTGTAGCATCTCCCCCATCATCAACAATAAGGTCTGGACCTTGGTTTTCACCCCAAGTAAGTGCCATCTTAGTTGCCCACCAGTATTCAGCAAGAGTTTCACCCTTCCAAGCAAAAACAGGGATTCCTGCTTTAACCATTGCTGCAGCTGCATGATCTTGGGTTGAATAGATGTTGCAAGAACACCATCTTATTTCTGCACCAAGTGCTTTTAAAGTCTCTATTAAGGCAGCTGTTTGTATAGTCATGTGCAAGCTACCAGTAATTTTTGCACCTTTTAAAGGTTTCGATTGGCCATATTTTTCTCTTAAAGCCATTAAACCTGGCATTTCTTCTTCAGCTAGGATAAGCTCTTCTCTACCATAATTAGCTAATTCGATATCTTTAATTTTGTATTCCATATTTTACCTTAGTTTTCTCTTTTATTATTGTCATGAGATCTATGATTATTTCTATTATCTCTGCTTCTGTTATCTCTATTTCTATTATCTCTGCTATTATTATCACGGCGTCTATTGTCTCTACCACCATGACTACTATTGCGGTCATTTCTTCCACCACTATGACTACGTGCTTCTTCTTTAGGGCGATTTGGGTCTGGTTTATGTTCAGGATTACCAGGGACACCCTTCATAGTAAGGTTAACCTTTCCTTGTTCAATAGCTTTGAGTTTTACATAAACTGTATCACCAACTGTGCAGATATCTTCAGGATGAGCTACTCTATCTTCATGCATATTTGAAATATGACATAGACCTTCTTTGAAACCATCCATGATTTTAACAAAGACACCATAAGCTTCAACTCTTGAAACTACACCTTCATAGATTGTATCATATTTAGGCATTTCAATAATATTTTTAACCATGGCTTTAGCGCTGTCTAAGGCAGATTTATCAGCACATAATATGTTAACAGTTCCATCATCATCTATATTGATATCAACACCAGTTTTTTCGATAATACTCTTAATAGTTTTACCACCTTGACCAATAATTTCTCCAATTTTATCAACAGGAACTTGGAGAGATTCGATTCTAGGTGCATATTCAGAAAGTTCTTTACGAGCTTCAGGAAGGCATTCTTCCATTTTGTCTAAAATATAATTTCTAGCAACATTAGCTTTTTGTAAAGCTTCTTTCATAATTTCTTCAGTAATGCCTTCAATTTTTATATCCATTTGCATTGCTGTAATACCTTCTCTAGTACCGGCAACTTTGAAGTCCATATCGCCTAAGTGATCTTCTAAGCCCATAATATCGGTTAAGACAACATAATCATTACCTTCCATGATAAGGCCATTAGCAATACCTGCAACAGGAGCTTTAATTGGTACACCAGCAGCCATTAGGGCAAGAGTTCCACTACAGATAGTTGCTTGTGATGAAGAACCGTTAGATTCAGTGATATCAGAAACAATTCTTATTGTATAAGGGAAATCTTCTTTGGCAGGAATGATGGGAATTAAAGCTGTTTCGGCTAAGTTTCCATGACCAAGTTCTCTTCTACCAGGACCTCTCATGAAACCAGCTTCACCAACAGAATATGGTGGGAAATTATAGTGTAAATAGAAGTCTTTTTTATATTCTTCAGCAAGTCCATCAACAATTTGCATTGAATCTGCACCAGCTAAAGTAACAGTACCTAGTGATTGTGTTTCTCCACGAGTGAAGAGAGCAGAACCATGAACTCTTGGAAGAACATCAACTTCACAAGTGATATCTCTAATATCATCTAATCCTCTGCCATCAACACGGTGATGTTTGTGTAATATAGCATGACGAACACTTTTTTTGATAAGTTCTTCATAAGCATTCTTGTAATCTCTTTCTTTTTCAGCGAAAATTTCTTCTCCAAGCTCATTCAAATAAGCTTCTAAGAGTTCTTCTTTTACAGCTTCGAAGGCATCATCACGATCTAATTTGCCTTTAATTAAGGCTGCTTGAGTTACCTTATCTTGATATTTAGCAGTCACATCAGCAAGTATTTCTTCAGGAATTACATCGTATTCAATTTCAGCTTTATCTTTAGCGCAATCTTTAGCAAATTCAACTTGCCATTGAACTAATTCTTTAATCTTTTCTAAGCCAGCAAATACAGATTCAACCATTTGTTCTTCAGATAGTTCGTTAGCAGAAGATTCAATCATGCAGATTGAGCTAGCAGAGCCAGCAAGACTTAGGTGTAGATCTGATTCATTCTTTAAAACATTAATTGGAGGATTTACTACAGGTTTACCATCTACATAGCCCACCGCTACACCAGCAATAGGACCGTGGAAAGGAATATCAGATATTGTTAAAGCAAGAGAAGCACCTACTAAACCGAGCATAGCTGGGTCATTAATACCATCAAAAGATAGAATAGTAACGACCACATGAACAGGATTTCTAAAACCTTCAGGGAACATTGGTCTGATAGATCTGTCGATAACACGAGCTGTTAAAGTAGCATCATTACTAGGTCTAGCTTCTCTTTTTATAAAGCCTCCAGGTATTTTACCTGAAGCGTACATTTTTTCAACGTAATCAACTGTTAATGGGAAGAAATCAGTGCCTTCATTAGCTTTTTTTCCCATAGTTGCGGTTACTAATAGGGTTGTATCTCCTTGAGATATAAAAACTGAGCCATTAGCTTGTCTAGCTATTTTTCCAGTTTCAGCAGTAATTGTGTAGCCATTAAATTCAAATGACTTTTTGGTAATGTTAAAGTTATGCATATATTCTCCTATTGCATTTTATTTGCGACCGGAGAAAAGCAATATACTGAATATATTTACTATCATATATTTAGTGTATTGCTCATTAACCGGTCTATTATTATTCATAAATCTGAAAAGACAAAAGGGGATTTGAATCCCCTTTTTAATTAAATTAAATTATTTTCTGATTCCTAAAGCTTTAATTATTTTACGATATCTTTCAACATCAATTTTAATTAAATAATTAAGTAATCTTCTTCTTTTACCGATAATAACTAAAAGACCTCTTCTTGAAGAGAAATCTTTTTTATGAACTTTTAAATGTTCAGTTAATTCTTGAATTCTCTTAGTCATAATCGCAATTTGCACTTCAGGTGAACCAGTATCTAGATCATGGAGTTTATACTCTGCCATGACAGCCAATTTAGCTTCTGTTGATAAAGCCATTTCAGCCTCCTAATCTTATTATTTTTACTTATTAACATAAGTTCTTTCCAATTATTCAGAGAGGCAGTTTTTGTAAAGAAAAAACTTTAATTAATCTATTATTTCCTTGGATTTATCTTATGATTTTTGTTTTTTCTTTTTTTCCAGTGAATCTTAACTAGTTCTATCAAAAATAAGCAAAAGAGAATAAGAATAGATGTTTGCATGATGGTTAAGATTTTATCAGCATTTTCAATATTATTAGAAAGTAAAAGAAATCCTAACAGTAACTGCCAAAAAGCAGTATCTTTGAATCTTGAATATTGACTTTTAAGCTTAAATCTAAAGTAATAGTTTTCAAAAAGCATCATAATAAAAACTACTCTAAAACCCCAAAATACATATATGTTATTCATAAGTTCAAACTCCATTTAATTATCATATTTTTGTTTCCAATCCACAATATAATTAGTAATATCAAGTCTGTCAGCTGCTATATAATTACTATTCCAACTAAGGGGTAAATATTGCTTATAGCCATAATATAAAAACCTTTTGTCTAAAAGGAGTAATATACCAGTATCAGTTTCACGTCTAATCAATCTTCCTCCAGCTTGAATAACTTTGTTTAAAGCTGGGAATTTATAAGCATAATCGAAGCCATTCTTGCCTTCTTGAGAATAATAATCTTGGATTAATTTTCTTTCAAAGCTTACCATTGGTAAGGAAACACCAACAAGTATACATCCTTTTAGCAAGTCTCCTTGTAAATCTATTCCTTCAGCAAAGAAGCCACCTGAAACAGCAAATAAAATATTATTATTAACTTGGAAATGCGCTAATATTTCTTTTCTTTCTTCACTAGTGAGTTCACTTGCTTGCTTTACAAGATTATAGTCTGCTAATTGCTCTTGGGCATATTCATAAACGTTTTCCAGGTATTTATAAGAAGGAAAGAAAACAATGTAATTACCTGGGTAAGCTTTTACAGTTGCGATAATTTTATCTGCAATTTGATCATAATATTGGTCTCTATGCTTGTAGCTAGTATCAATAATTCTATCGTAAACTACACACATGTTTTCTGGAGGATAAGGTGAATCCAAAGCTAGGTAATAGTTTTCTTTATTTCCAGCATTTAAGAGATAAGAGAAGTAGTCATCAGGTTCTAAGGTTGCAGAAAAGTAAACTAAACTTCTCACTTCAGAAGTAAGTTTAGAGATTATAGGTGCAGGGTCAAGACAGTAGACTTTATAATTAACTCTTTTCTTTTTTTCAATATAGAGAACAAAACTTTTGTCTAGATTATTATATAGTTTGAGAAAGTCGTTTATGTAGAAGTATAAATCTAAGAGAAATGCTTTTGATTCTGATAGAGGGTTTTGAGCTAACCAGGCATCCATTAGCAGTAAATATTGATTTAGGGACTTAAGAATACTGTCATTAATTTCACTTATAATCCAATTACCATAATCAAAGTTTTTCTCTTCTTCAATAAGTAGTTTATTTAAGTTTTTTAAATGAATTTTGATATCTTTTGGAGCTGATTTAGTTTCTCTTCTGATTTCTACAATTTTATCTCGGTTAATTTCTGCTGAATAAGAGTTTCTTACTCTCTCGGGTAAATTATGAGCTTCGTCACAAAGAAGAGTATAATTTTGGGTAATTTCAGTAAAATACCTCTGAAGTCTAGCTTTACTATCAAAGAAATAGTTGCAATCTCCAACAATAAGATCACAGTATAAAGAAAGGTCTAAGCTTAGTTCAAAAGGGCACATTTCGTATTGGTGGCCTAAATCTTCTAGCAATTTTTTATTGAAAAGTTTATGTTTAAAAACTTCATATCTCATTTTATCTAGTTTTGTATAATAATCTTTAGCATAGATACAATCTTTACCATCACAGGTTTTATCAGGATTAAAGCATATTTTAGATTTAGCTGAGAGAAAGATTGCTTTGAAGTTTGCACCATGAGAAATAAGTTGTTGGCAAGTTGCTTCAGCTATGTCAGATATTGTTCCTTTGGTTGTTAGATAGAAGAGTTTATGATTTAATTGGAAAGCTAGAGATTTGAGGGCTGGATAAATAACAGCCATTGTCTTTCCAATACCCGTTGGTGCCTGAATCCTAATAGCAGAAAATTCTTCGATATTTCTATATACTGAAACCATCATCTTTCTTTGACCTGGTCTCATGTTGGCAAAAGGGAAGTCTAACTGTTTGATAGATTCATCTCTGCTTATTTGAGCAGTACTTAGATTACTCAACCAAGATAAGTATATATCTATAAGAAGATTATAGAATATTTCTAAAGTTCTAAAAGAATAATTTTCTGTAATTACAATATTTTTATGACTATTAAGATTATAGTAGGTAAGATGGGTAATAATGTTTTCAGCTTTATTATCTTTAAGAAATAGGTAGGCATAGACTTTCACCTGGGCTAAATGATGCTTACTGGGATTAGCTTGCAGGTAGTCTAAATCAAGGAAGGTTGATTTTATTTCTTCTATAATTGCAGGCTTGTCATTTTGGGGACTATAAAGTCCATCAGCCCTACCAGATATCTTTAAGATAAAAGTATTTTTCTTAATAGTATCTTGAAGAAAAAGCTCTTTAGTATAATTATCAGGTCTGGAATCCTGAAGACGTTTATGTACAGAAGTCCCGAGACTAGCTCGAGACTTCCCTAAAAATGTTGAGGAAATTGATCCTTCACAATAGTAGAAAGCTATTAAATCTTTTACAGATATTTGGTAATTAAGCATCTACTTATTAGTATAAAGACTCCATAACCTATCAAAGTGTTTCTTAAGTGGATCTTGCATTTTTTCATCCTTATCAGTTATTTCTGGCATATTATCAAGAACAATAAATGGTACTTTAACATTATTAATAATTAAGTAGTCTTCTTTATCTGCAATAACTTCTTGCCAATCAACCTCTTTATAAAGTCTTTCAAGCTTATCATCAGGTAAACCATGTTCTAAGATAGAATGAGGTTTATCAGGGTTAAATCTTCTTCTGTTTTTTCTTAAAGATTCTTCCCAAGTTACATCAACATAAAAGATAGCAGCTTTTTTTAGGATATTATGACTAAGATGCTTAAAAGCAGTTTGATAACCACCGTGTTCACTTCCTCTTGAAAATTCTATTAAAAGAGTGTTTTCTTGGAAAAAATCTGATTTTTCAGTAAGTAATTTATCATACTCCAGATTAAATCTTTCAATAAGTAAGTTCCATTGATAGTTATGGAGAAAATAACCATCTTTAGTGGAATGGATTCTTTCAACTTTTAAAACATGTTCACGGATATGGTCTTCTTCAAACCAAGTCCATAGCATGGGAAAATCATCTAATTCAGAAATATTTGCTATATGATAATTCTCTAATCTATCTATTGTCTTCCTTCTCTTGATAAAATCAATAATTTCTGATTTCCCAGAAGCAGGTCTTCCTAACAGAATAATCACATCAAAGTGTTTCATTAAATCTCCTTTATTCACTTAGCAGTAAATACTCTTCTTCAAGAATCTGAAGTTGATTGTATTCATGATCTAAGAGATTATCTATCTCTTCAGATCTTTCTTTAAGAGTTTTCACTAATTCTTGGTCACTATAGATAGAAGGATCACTATACATATCTTCTATCTCTTCTTTTTCATTTTCTAAATCACTTATAGATATTTCTTTTTCTTCAATTTGTGACATTAATTTTTCCAAAATATATGGATTTACTCTTTTCTTACGGTCAGTATCTTTACTTTTATTAGTAGAGAGCTCACTGTTATCCTTTTTAGGATTTGCATCACTTAAAAATTCAGTAAGAATATTATTCCAATCATCATTAGTTTCTTTTACTCTTTTATCTTTAAACAACCAGAATTTGCTGGCAAGTTTAGAAATAAAGTTACGATCATGAGAAACAAAGATAATAGTCCCAGAATAATCTTGTAGTGAATTAATCAAATCATCAACCATCATGATATCTAGGTGATTAGTAGGCTCATCTAGAAGCAAGACATTTGGTTGTTGATGAATAAGGACACCTAAGTTAAGTCTGGCTTTCTCTCCTCCACTCATAAATTCAATAGGTTTATCAACATCATCCCCAGTGAAACCATAACGGGCTAAATATTTTAAGACATAACCAATAGGTTGACTAGGAACCATCTGCCAAATAGTTTCTTTTGGTGTTAATTTAGGGTCAAGTGAGCTATGGAATTGATCAAAGTAACCAATATTAATATTACTTCCTCTTTTACATTCGCCCTGCAGGAGTTTTTCTTCCTGGAGAAGGACCTTAATGAGGGTAGTTTTTCCGCAACCATTTCGACCTATAATAGCTATTCTATCTTGATACTGAGCTCTAATATTAATCTTATTAGCTAAGAGAAGACTTGGAAAGCCTAACTGAGCATTTTGAAAAATAAAGACATCATTACCTGTTCTTTCAGAAGAGGAAAAACTTAAATTATAACGTTTATCATTACCTACAGCATCAATTATATCTAATTTTTCCAACTGTTTCAGTCTTGATCTAGCTTGTATAGTTTTTTGTGATCCTATGTTTCTTCTTACGAAATCCATAGTAGTCTCAATATGTTTTTGTTGCTGCTGATAAGCCTTTTGTTGTTGTTCTTTTCTTAGTTTAGATTCTTGTTCATAAAAAGAATAATTACCACTATATGAAGTAATAGTCTTATTCTCTATCTCAAAGATTTTAGTTATTGTTTTATTTAAAAATTCTTTATCATGAGAAATAATGATATAAGGTATTCCTAAGTTGACTAAGTAGTTTTCTAACCAGGAAATCATATGTAAATCAAGGTGATTAGTAGGTTCGTCAAGAAGCAAAAGATTGAAATCAGATAGTAGTATTTTTGCTAATTCAATTCTAGTTTGCTCTCCCCCACTGAATTTCTTAACTTTATTAGTCCAACATTCTTCTTTAAAGCCCAGAGAAGTTAAGATTAACTTAATATTAGTTTCATAATCATAACCTCCGAGAGTAAAAAAATCTTCTTCTAATTTAGAAAGTAGATTTAAATTTTCATCAGAATGATCATGTGCTAACTTTTCTCGAGCTTCTTGTAGTTTTTTTTGCTTTACTAAGAAATCCTTCCTACTCTCTAAAACTGATTCATAAAGACTGTGAGCTTGATTAAGAGTATTAATTTGCTTCAAATAAGCAATTTTAGTTGTAGAAGCATAATTAATCAATCCTGAAGATGCTTCAATCTCCCGATTAATTATCTTCATTAGTGTAGTTTTACCACAACCATTTCTTCCTATCAAGCCAATTCTTGAATCTTGATCTATATTAAATGAAATACTATTTAGCAAGTTAAATCCTGCGAAAGTCATTTCTATATCATTAACCTGTATTAAACTCAACTTTTCTCCTAATTTTGGTGAATTAACTCACCTTTTTTATAAACTTCTAATATATTATTTGATCCAAAGTGATAAGGAAGATATTGATAACTAGGCATATCTGTAATCAATATATCAGCATATTTACCTATCTCAATTGATCCTACTTTATCAGCCATACCGATTGCGTGTGCTGCATTAATTGTTGAAGCAACAATAGCTTCTGCAGGGGTCATTTTCATTTGCAGACAAGCAAGAGAAATGACAAATTGCATATTATCACAATTGCAAGAGCCAGGATTAAAGTCACTTGCTAAAGCAACCGGTGTATTTAATTCTATCATTTTACGAGCATCAGCATAAGATGTCAATCCTAAAGAAAAAATGGTTGCTGGCAAGAGTGTGGCAATAACTCCTTTTTTAGCCAGAGCTTTGATACCTTTTTCGGAAGCAGCACCTAAATGATCTGCTGAGACACATCCTAATTCTGCAGCAAGTTCAGCTCCACCAATTGGGACTATTTCATCTGCATGCATTTTAAGTTTCAAACCATGTTCTTTTGCACATTGGAGAACTTGTCTAGATTCAGTAATAGAATAAACGTGATCTTCTGTAAAAATATCACAATATTCAGCTAAAGCAGATTTTGCTACTTCTGGAATCATCTCTTGGGTAAGAATATCAATATAGCCTTGATGGTTTTCTTTATATTCAAAAGGAAATTCATGTGCTCCCATGAAAGTAGGAACTATATCAATTTTTTCTTCATTTTTTAGTTTATTAATAACTCTTAGCTGTTTAAGCTCAGCTTTAGTATCTAAACCATATCCTGATTTTGCTTCAATGGTTGTTGTTCCACATGAAATCATCTTTTTTATTCTCTGCTGAGCTAGGAGGAAAAGGTCTTCCTCGGAAGCATCTTTAGTAGAAGAAATTGTTGAATTAATTCCACCGCCTGCTAGGGAGATTTCAACATAACCTTTCCCTTGAATTCGCATCTCAAATTCGTTTTCACGAGTATGAACAAATATGGGGTGAGTATGAGGATCAACAAAACCAGGCATAACTACCTTGTCCATGGCATCTATTATCTCATTTGGTCTAAAATTATCTAAAATATTATCAGTAGTATCTACAGCAACGATCAAACCATCTTTAATAGCTAAAGCACCATTGCTTATGATACCTAAATTAGACATTTCTCTACCAACACGTGGTTTATCTCCACCAGCTACAGTGATTAACTGATTAGCATTTATAATTATTTTATCTACAACTTGCATTATTTTCTCCATTTATTTTTTATTTTTAATTTAATCAGAATGGTGCAGTAGAACTTCAGTAATACTTCGCTAAAGCTAAGTATCACAGGTGAAGAGTGCAGATTCTTTTAGCAAAATAACTTACAGAATTCAGATGTATATAATATATATACAGAAAATTATGGATTTTACTTTTGCAAAAGAATATTCTCTTATTCTCAAAGATCTACAGCATTATTTAAGTTTCAAATATGAATATCATATTTCTAGCATTTCTAAAAAGCTCTCTATTCTTAGCTTTGTTCTTTCATCAAGTTGGCCTGGCTTATCTCCCTCTATTAGAAGCATAGGTAAATCAATTTTTTCCTTAAGTAGAATATTATCAATTTGTCTGTGACAGAAAGATTGACTATAAGAAATTACAGCATCTATCTTTCTCTTTTTAAGCTCAATCAAGATGTCTTCAATCCTGAAATCAATATCATAAGGATAAGTATATCGAAGATATTGTTTAACTATGTCTTTTTCTAGATAAGGCATAGAGAATTGTCTTTGAACTTCATTAAAGACTACACGAGCACCTAAATCTTCAAATGTTTGATAAATATCAGTTAAAATTGGGGGAACTCCCAGAAAAGCTAACCTAAGTTCATTTTTTCTTGCTTGGCGAGCTTGAGCTTCCTCAAGAAAAGCATCAAGTTCATCATTGAATTTTATATAGTCACCATTAAAATCTGAAGAAGAAACTAACCATAAGTGATTTTCTAATCCAGTAACTTTATTATCAATGTAAGTAAGCTCATCTAGTTTCTTTAACTTTGCTCTGATTGAGTCAAGTTCTTCTTTTTTCTTATTGACTTGCTCCAATGAAACGTTAAAATGTTTAGCAAAATTATCAATTTCTTTTTTAAGACTACTTTGGTCTCTATTATAAGGAAATGAAAAAGATGAAACAGTAATACCTTCATTTTTAATTACAGACATTAAGGAGTGGGTATTAGAACAATCACCTTCTACTACTCCTATAAGTTCATCAATTCCTGAATTCTTTGCAACAGTATATAGACCCTTAATCCAGGCACAAATATTTCTAGGAAAGCCCCTCTTTTCAGCCTGTGTTACACTTTCAAGTGCATTTCCTGAAACTAATATATTATTTAAATCAATAGGAATATTGTTACTTGCATAAATCACTTCTACTGGAAGTGAAGTAGTTATCCCAATCTTCATGATTCCTCTTTTTATTAACTTTTTAAGCTTATAAATACTTAGTTATAAGCTTTGTGTTACTTTTATATAATGAATTATGATGACAAGATTTTTTTTTCTTAAGTAAGAATATTCCTATTTTCTAAGAAAGTTAATTCTTCAAAGATGTTAGATACTTATAAAAAAGAAGAAGTTAAACTTCTTTATTATCATTTTCTTCTTCAGACTTAACTTCTGCTTTTTCAGGTTCTTGAGAAGTAGAAGTATCTTCAGTTTCTGTAATTTCTACTTCTATTTCACTTTCTTCTTTAACATTATCTTGGCAAGATTGACTATTATCTTTTTTATCTGTCTTTTCACTTTTTTCACCATTAATGGTATTGTTACCAAAGTTGAAAGAATCTTTAATATTATATCTAAAATCAAAGAGTGCTTTGCAGATAAGGTAAAGCATGATGCTCTGCCAATAAGAGATTTTTTTTGTTCCAAACAATTCTGGGAACAATTTATTCCATAAATATTTAAGTAAACCTGTAATTGTTATTAAAAATCCTATACCCTGAACTTGAATATTACCTTTTGTCTTCTTCATATTAATCTCCTTTTAATATTTATTTAATTATTGTAATTGTGAATTATGTGTCAATCTATTTTTTAATCTAAATAAGACTGTAGCTATGAGTCTGTTCAACCATCAAGTCATTCTTTCCAATAGTTTATCCTGGAAGAAGTAAAAAATATTGCCTTCTTTAGGTTTTTTGGACATTTTATCAGGATTGATTTAAGTTAAGATTGCCTCTTCAGTCGGACGATGTAGATTCTCTCCGCACCAAGCTGTAAGCTTGTTCTATTAAACCTAATACTGCATTAGACCTTTCTGAATAGCAGAATATTCTTCTGCAAAAGTAAGATACATAATTTTTCCGTATATATAAAATATATGCGTCAAAATTCTGTAAGCTAGTTTGCTAGAATAATCTGCACTCTTCACCTTTTATACGTAGCTTTAGCCAAATATTACTAAAGCTCTACTCCACTATCTGGATTAAAATTATTTATCACATTTCCCACTCTACTTGGGAAAGAGCCCT
Source organism: Cloacimonadales bacterium (SeqCode) (assembly GCA_963663475.2). GTDB lineage: Bacteria > Cloacimonadota > Cloacimonadia > Cloacimonadales > JAFGVF01 > JAEKNW01. The sequence continues at coordinate 2,264,279 of CAXXJV010000001.1, forward strand.
ATTTTATTTTACAAAAATTACTGAGAATAAAATATATTCTCCTCTATTCATTCCTTATCCTTCCTTTACAGTCTTTCGATGAAAGTCCCAGTTTCATCGAAAGACTGTAAAGGAAGGATAAGGGATGATAAGTACTAAATCCTGAAGGGATAAGTCTTAAATCCTCAAAGGGGATAAATAGTTTAGCCTAGGGTAAATTCCTGAAGGGAATGCAAGCCTGGGTACTGGTGATGAAAAACAAAGCCTAACCCTGAAAGGGTTAAATAACATCAATTATACCATAGACTTATACAATAATATATTATTTATCATTTTATTAAACCCTTACAGGGTAACATCTTTGGGTTAGCCATCATTACCCAGGGTTGCGATACTTTCAGCATCTTACCCTGGGCTAAATTATTTTATCCCTTTCAGGGATTTTTGATGAATCAATATAGTAATGAAATATTCTCATTTTCCTATATTATTCCCACCAGACTTGAACTTGAGCCTTATTATAATATCTGAGATTTAGACAAGTAAGTCAACTTGTATATCATAAGCAAATTTATCCCAAATAATGTATTAGACCTTTACGAATAGCGCTAGCTTACTTTTGCTAAAAGAATCAAGCACTCTTAACCTGTGATACCTAGCTTTAGCGAAGTATTATCAATGTTCAAATGCACTATTATGGTTTAATCAAAAAAAATGGGATATCCTAGGATATCCCATTAATGTTTATCTATTTAGTAGTAAAACTAAATTATTTATTAAACAATACCTTGTTGAAGCATAGCTTCAGCAACTTTCATGAAACCAGCGATATTAGCGCCTTTAGCATAATCAATGAAACCATCATCTTGAGTTCCATATTTAACACATGCTTCATGGATGTCTGACATAATACGTTGTAATTTTTCATCAACTTCTTCAGCAGTCCAGTTGAATCTTAAAGAGTTTTGAGACATTTCAAGACCAGAAACAGCAACGCCACCAGCATTAGCAGCTTTACCAGGTCCGAAAGGAACTTTAGCTGTATGGAAAGCATGAGCTGCATCAGCAGTACAAGGCATATTAGCAACTTCGATAATAGCTTGAACGCCATTAGCAATTAATTTGTCTGCATCTTCTTTATTAAGTTCGTTTTGAGTTGCACATGGGAAAGCTAAATCAACTTTTACGCCCCAAGGTTTTTCGCCAGGGAAGAATTTAGCATTTGGGAATGATTTAACATAGTCAGCAATTCTATCATTGTTAGAAGCTCTTAAGTCTAACATACATTGCCATTTTTCAGGAGTATTAATACCTTCTTCGTCAAGAACATAACCGTCAGGACCAGAAAGAGTGATAACTTTTGCTCCAAGCTCAGTAGCTTTTTGGCAAACACCCCATGAAACGTTACCGAAACCAGAAACAGCAACTCTCTTACCTTCAAGAGTTTCGTTTTTGTCTGATAACATGCCTTTAGCATAATATACGCCACCAAAACCTGTAGCTTCAGGTCTGATTAAAGATCCACCCCAAGTTCTACCTTTACCAGTAAGAACACCAGTGAACTCGTTACGTAATTTTTTATACATACCGAACATGTAACCAATTTCTCTTCCACCAACACCAATGTCACCAGCAGGAACGTCTGTGTTAGGGCCGATATGACGGAATAATTCCATCATGAAAGATTGACAGAATCTCATGATTTCGCCATCAGATCTACCTCTAGCGTCGAAATCAGATCCACCTTTACCACCACCCATAGGAAGGGTAGTTAAACTATTCTTAAAGATTTGTTCGAAACCTAAGAATTTAAGGATAGAAAGATTAACAGAAGGATGGAATCTTAATCCACCTTTATATGGTCCAATAGCACTATTAAATTCAATTCTGTAACCTTTATTTACATGAACTTCACCTTTGTCATCAGTCCATGGAACACGGAACATGATTACTCTTTCCGGTTCAACAAGTCTGTCTAAAATTTTGGCATCTACAAAAGCAGGGTTACTTTGGTAAGCTTCCCAGATAGTGTCAACAACTTCTTTCACAGCTTGAATAAATTCAGGTTGTCCAGGGTTTTTAGCTTCTACTTGAGCTACAAATTCTTGTGCGGTCATTACGAACCTCCATCAATTTTTTTTATATATTTATGTCTTATTTAAAATATCACATTTATTTGTCAAGCTTTTCAAAAAAAATAATTATAATTATTTATAAGCTACTGTTATAAGGGTTAATAACAGACTAACAAAAATAACATAAATGAGCTGCAGACAAAAAAGAGATATAAAAATAAGTAGTTTATCGATAATATATTATCAAAAAAACAACTATTCTTTTTGGCAAATCTTACAGAAATAGGTTGATCTACCACCTATCTTAATTTTATCAATATCATGTCCTTTAGGGCATATATTTTTACCATAGACCTGCAAAAAGTTTTGAAAAGAGCCAGTTTTATCATCTACTCTTCGATAGTCAGAAATTGTAGTACCGTTACATTCAATAGCTTGTTGTAGGACTGATTTAATTTCTTTAACAATTTTAGCTAGGTCTTTATCTGTTAATTTATTAGCAGCTTTTAAAGGGTTTATTCCGCTTCGGTAGAGAACTTCGCAGGCATAGATGTTTCCTAATCCTGCTATTTTTCTTTGGTCTAACAAGAATGATTTAATTGGTGCAGAGATCTTTTTGATATTGTCTTGTAAGTAGTTAAGATTAAAATCATCAGAAAGAGGTTCTATTCCTAAATTACGAAAATAGTGAGGGAAATCGGCTTGTGGAATGCAATCAATAGTCCCAAAGGTTCTAACATCGTCAAATCTAAGATAGCTATTATCAGAGAAATTGATTCTAGCTCGTTCATGTTTTAAAGGAGCTTGATCTAACTCTTCATAGATAAGTTTTCCTGTCATTCTTAAATGAACAATTACCGCAAAGTCATTATCAAGTATTATCAGTATATATTTACCTCTTCTGTCCACTTGCAGAACTTTAGCAGAATAGTCACTATCATCACAGGTAAGCCTAATAGTATTAGGATAGAATTCTTCAATAGAGACTATTTCTTTACCGAGAATAATTTCTTGCAAATCATTAACAACAGTTTGTACTTCTGGAAGTTCTGGCATTAGTCCTCAACAACATCATCTGGGATGATAATTTTTTCACGTATGATAGAGAAAGTGGAAGTTTCCTCTCTTGCAATATTAAAAACAGAGGAAAGAATATCAAAGATATTAATCCCAATAAGTTTCTTTTCTACTAAAAGACCATTAGTTAAGAGCTGAATTTTTGAAACATTATCTTTAATATCTAGTTCAAGAGTCTTTTTCTTTTTTTCTTTAGTAATTTTCCAAGAAGATTGATTTTCGTATTGCTTGACGCCTTCTATAATATTAAGAGCAAATTTCTGGTCGGGAATAATTTTAATGAGTTCTGATGAAATTGAATCTAGGTTGCGTTTATCATTTCCTGTTAGTCTTTTAACATCAAAAATCTTCATTTCGTTATAATCAACGAAAGAAAAAGCTTGCAAGATTTCTTGACAGGTATAATTGCTATTAGATTGAATTTCAAAGAATTCGTTCAAGCCTTCGATACCCAAAGATAAAGGAGGTGCTAGTTTAATTTTTGGATGATGATTAAAGCCTTGAGTATATATAACCTGTAGATTACTCTTTCTTACTATTCTATAAATCATTCTCATGAGATCAAGATGACCAACATATTTAAGGATTCCAGTCTTTTGATAATAAATCCGGTAGTAATATCTAGGTGAGATATCACTTAATGGCTCTTGCGAGTTATTTTTTAAAACAAAATCAGCAGCTAGTTTAGTGAAAATATTTTTCCCTAAGCTTAGTCTGTGATCTTGGTCACAAACTCCACAATCTGTGCAATAACTCAGGCAGCCCTCAGTAGTTTCTTCAGCTATCGCTTTTTGATTCTCAGCTATTAAGAACTCTTTTTTAATACTTAAATCAATTTTATCCCAAGGGAAAACATAATCTTGAGGATATTCTTTGATAAAACTGCTATAATCTATCCCAGTATCAGCAAATGTTTTTTCCCATTTCTTAAAATCGAAGAATTCTCTCCAACCATCAAAATATACTCCATTTTCATAGGCTTTAATTAAGGCTTCATTTAAGCTGGCATCACCCCTAGCGAAAATGGCTTCGAGCAGAGAAGATTCAATTTCATGGTATTTAATTTTAATATATTTAAAGGAAGAAAAAGCATTTTTAATCTTGATAGCACGGGCTAAAAGTCTTTCTTTATCAAGCATAGCTGCCCATTGGAAAGGAGTATGAGGTTTAGGTACGAAAGGAGAAATAGTCACATTAATGCTTAATTTCTTGCCAGCCTTAAGTCTAATTTTATTAATAAGATTGATAATTTCATCAATATCTTCATCATTTTCATAAGGAAGACCAATCATAAAATACAATTTTACAAGCTGCCAATTGAATCTTAAAGCAGTATCAATGCCTTCTAATATTTCATCTTCAGTGATATTTTTATTTATGATATTTCTTAATCTTTGAGACCCTGCTTCTGGAGCTATAGTAAGCCCTGTTTTACCTAAATTTTCAACAAGTGTTATAAGAGAATCATCTAAGGTATCAACCCGTAAAGAAGGCAAAGAAACTTTTGTTTCTGAATCACCTAATCTTTTTTTCATTTCGATTAACAGAGGCTTTATACAGAAGTAATCTGAAGATGATAAGGAAGATAAATTTACTTCTTCCCAACCATTATTTTGGATTTCTAACAACATGTCTTGTAGAATATCTTGTGCATTCCTCTCTCTTACAGGACGGTAAAAATATCCAGCATGACAGAATCTACATCCTCGAGAGCATCCTCTCATAATTTCGGCTACATATCTATCGTGAGTAGCTTGTTGCCAAGCTATCAGCTGATTATTATGCTTGGCTGAATTGTCCGAAAATTTCCAATATTTACGAATAGTTACGGATTCCTGTTGAAGAGAAGGTACATACCAACCAGGGCATTTTGCTAAATCTTCTAGTATCTGTTTTTTATTATTTCTTCCATGTTTGGCTATTAAATCTTTTATCTCAATAATAGCTTCTTCCCCTTCACCAATTAAAACTGCATCAAAAATTTTACTCAAAGGAGCTGGATTTGTGATACTAGGTCCTCCTCCAATAATTAAAGGGAATGCAGCTCTATCTTTAGCATAATAAGGGATTTGAGCTAAATCTAACATATAGATAATATTAGAAAAATTTAACTCTGATTGGAGTGTGAAACCTAAAAGGTCAAAATCTTTCAAAGCAACCTTACTTTCAATTGCAAAAAGTGGCTTATTGTTGGCTTTAAGCAAGTCGCCCATATCAGGCCAAGGAGCATAGGCTCTGTCTGCTATTGAATTTTCTTGATTATTCAAAATAGAATATAGTATTTTAAGACCTAGATGAGAAAAACCAACTTCATAAAGATCGGGAAATACTAAACAGATATTTACTAAATCTTCTGATAAAGTTACATTGTAGGCATTCAATTCTAGACCTATATATCGTGAAGGTTTATTAACTGATGCAAGTAAGCTACTCACATCTACTTTTTTATATTGTTCATTCATTATTATTATTAAAATTCCTTTAGACTATTTAATTTTATATGTTTGAGAGAATATATTCCTACTCAAATTGTACTAAAAATGATAATTCTCGGTTTAAAGCACTATAGGTATTCATTTTTATTGTAAAAACATTTATGCCAAAAATAAACTCATTATACTCGTCAGGAACCTCTATATCTATACTATTTTCAGCAGCCTTCAGAGCCTCTTTATCAATCCTACTAATAGCAGATAAAGCTAAATAGAGAGCATCGTAAGATTCAATAAATTGAGTATGCAAGAATTTAACTTTCACTGTAGATGGTTTAATTTTAACTATAGCCTTTAAATACTCTTCTAAGGAATTTAAATAATCCCCTTGTAAATAGTCAATAAGTTCATATAGTGCTTGAGAATCTTCTTGTGAGATTCTTTCTAATAAGTCCTCAAGAGTTGGATTTGATACAAGATCCTGATACTTCTCCATCTCTTGGGCATAGGATTCTAAATCCGCTTTTAAGCCCTGACTAAATACTAATCCAATCATTAGTAGTAATATACATGTAAGTGAAATTCTTTTTAACATTAATAGATCCTCATACCCTTAGCTAAATAGTTTTGTACATAATCTTTTACGCCATCTTCAAGACTAGTAAAGCCTTTATCCCAGCCAGCTTCAATTAACTTGTCATTATCTGCTTGCGTAAAATACTGATATTTTCCTTGTAAATGTTCAGGCATATCAATATATTTAATTTGCTCTTGATAACCTAAACTAGTAAATACTGCTCTGGCTAAATCATTCCATGTTCTTGCCTGACCTGTCCCAATATTGAAAACTCCATTTATTGATGGATTTTTCATCATCCACCAGATTATCTTTACTACATCTTTTACATAAATAAAGTCTCTCTTTTGTTCACCATCTAAATATTGCTCATTATATGACTTAAATAGCTTTACTTGACCGCTAGCTTTAATCTGATTAAAAGAATTATAAACAACACTAGTCATAGACCCTTTATGATATTCATTAGGGCCATAGACATTGAAAAATCTTAGACTGCATACAGAATCAATAAAACCCATTCTTAAAGCAACTTCATCCATATATTGCTTAGAATATCCATACATATTTAAAGGACGATATTTGAAAAGATTATCATGTTGATCTGAGTAACCAAGACTTCCATCACCATAGCTAGCTGCTGAACTTGCGTAAATGAAACGAACTTGATTTTCTAAAGACCATTCCATCAGTATTCTGGTATATTCTGTATTATTTTGATAAAGGTAATCAGCATCTAGTTCAGTTGTAGATGAACAGGCTCCCATATGGATGATTGCCTCTACCTGAGGATAAACACCTTCAAGTAATTCTTCTATAAATCTATCCTTATGTATATATTCATTATATTTCTTTCCTACTAAGTTCTTCCACTTTTCTGTCTTACCCAAATTATCTACTATAACAATGTCCTCTATTCCCTTTTTATTTAAATATGAGACTAGAACACTTCCTATAAAACCAGCTCCTCCAGTTACTATAATCATCTTACACTCCTTTAAATTCAAAAATTAACAATAGAAAATAGAATATAGGTGCAGATACAAATAAAGAATCAAATCTATCAATAATTCCACCATGACCTGGTATCAGATTAGAAGAATCTTTTACGTTTAAATCACGTTTAATTATTGATTCTATCAAGTCGCCAAACTGTCCAAATATACCTGCTGAAATAATAGCATATACAATGTGCCAGCCCATGAACCAATCAGTTGTTAAATATATAATTGCACCTACTAAGCCTGTTAAGAAAAAACCACCTAAAAAACCTTCTAAGGATTTCTTAGGACTAGCTTTAAAAATATTTCTATGCTTACCAAATTTCATACCTACAAAATAGGCAAAGGAATCTGTTGTCCAGCAAAATACTTGTAATAATAAGACAAGTTTATAGTCTGGAAAATGACTAGATATCCTATAAATTGAGGCAGGCATTATTACTGTATAAACCATTGCCATTAATGAAAAACCAATGATGGAAGCTGTGTGCTCTATCTTATTCATTATCACATTGTTACCCGCTACAATAATAAAGGTGCCGATAATGGCAAAGTTTATATATTCAAAGCCTTTTAAAGCAGATAAAAGGAAGACTGGTATTGATAGGGGAATCAGTAAAACAGGAATATAATAGTTCTTACCTTCTTTTATGATATTTCTCATTTCCCACATAGCTGCAAAACTAACTAATCCTAAAAAAACTAATAAAGATATGCCTCCATAGAAATATACTAGTAGAAGCAAAGGAATAAAAATTATGGATACAATAACTCTTTTTAGTAATTCCATTATACAGCTCCAAATCGTCTATCGCGATTTTGATAATCAATGATCGCTTGCATTAAATTCTCTTTTGAAAAGTCTGGCCAAAGCTCAGGAGTAAACCAAAACTCAGTATAAGCATTTTGCCAAAGTAAATAATTTGAAAGTCTCATCTCCCCGCTAGTTCTAATAAGTAGTTCTGGATCAGGAACACCAGCAGTGTAGAGATAAGAAGATAAAATGTCTTCTGTTACCTCTTGGCAGTCTAATTTTCCAGCTTCTTTATCCTCAATAATTCTATTGACGGCATCTAATATCTCTCTGCGTGAACCATAATTGATGGCTATAAGGACTGTTAATCCAGTATTAGCCAGTGATTTTTCACATGCTTTGTCTATCTGATCAATAAAATTTCCATCAAGTTCTTTTCTAGAACCAATAAACTTTAATCTTACATTGTTTTTAATTAAATCATCAAATTCTTTAAAAAGGGTGTTAATTATAAGCTTGAATAATCCAGTGATTTCGCTCTTTGGCCTGCTCCAGTTTTCAGTTGAAAATGTGTATAGCGTTAAATATTTAACACCTATTTCATGACATCCTTCAATGACTCTTCTTACTGCTTCAGCTCCATGCTTATGACCATAAAGTCTGTTTTGCAGACGTTTCTTAGCCCATCTTCCATTACCATCCATTATTACAGCTATATGTTTTGGTACTCGATTTTTATCTATTCTCTTCATGAGCTCTTGATATCTTTCCATTAATTATTCTCCGCATTAAGTTTGAGAAATGCATTCATAAAGTCGTTTAAATCTCCATCCATTACCTTGTCTGTATTTCCAATTTCAAAGTTGGTCCTGTGATCTTTTACCATTTGATAAGGATGAAAAACATAGGAACGAATTTGATTTCCCCAACCAATTTCTGATTTAGTTTGCTCTTCTGCCTCTCTTTCCTTCTTCCTTTCTTCTTCATAATGTTCATATAATCTTGATTTTAAAATTAACATGGCCTTTTCTCTATTCTGAATCTGTGATCTTTGATTCTGACAAGATGCGACTATATTAGTAGGAAGATGAGTTATCCTTACTGCAGAATCTGTTGTATTAACATGCTGACCACCAGCACCACTAGCACGATAAGTATCTATTTTCAGGTCTTTAGGATTTATCTCTACATCAATATCATCTGCTATTTCTGCATAAGCATAAACTGAAGCGAAGGATGTTTGTCTTTTGCCTTGGGCATTAAAAGGAGAAATTCTTACTAATCTATGAATTCCAATCTCTGATTTTAAGTATCCATAAGCAAACTCTCCTTCGATTTCAAGTGAAACAGACTTAATACCAGCCTCATCACCAGAAATATAATCTACTATTTCATATTTAAAATTATTCTTCTCGCACCAACGAGTGTACATCCTTAAAAGCATATCAGCCCAGTCTTGAGACTCTGTTCCACCTGCTCCAGGATGAATACTTAAAATAGCATTATTTTTATCGAATTTGCCATTTAATAATAGTTCAACCTCCATTTTATCTATCAGAGGTAATACTCTATTAATATATTTGCTAGTTTCATTGATTAAATCAGATGATTGCTCCTCCTCTTCTTCTATCATTAAGAAGTAGGTCTCAATATCATCGTAAATTGTGTTAATTTTCTTTATTTTATCTAAGCGGTTTTTTGATTGCGACAATTCAATAGTAACTTTTCTTGCTGCTTTTTGATCATTCCAAAAATCAGGATTATTCATTAAAGATTCTAATTCTTTTATTTCCTTCTCAGTTGCAGCTTGGTCAAAGTAACCTCCGCATGTGAATGATTTTATCTTGAATATCTTCTTTTATCTTCTTTAACTCGAATAGTTCCATTAATTCTCCAGATTTATGAATTTATTACATGTTTTTCTTAATGGTAAATTAGTCAAGATTTTAAAAATAACCTAGCTTTTAACCACTTTATTTTATCAATTTTGCTTATTTACACTCTTGATATGTAAATCTCTTTGCGGGAATGGAATCTCAATATTGTTAGCCTTAAAGGAATCCCAAATCTCAATTAATAAATCACTCTTAATGTTTAAAACACCTTTCTGTGGATCATTTATCCAAAATTGAACTCTAAAGTTAACTGAAGAATCTCCAAACTCAATTAACTGAACAATTGCCTTAGGCCTTTTAAGTATTCTTTCAACTTTTTTAGTAGCCTCTTCTAGAAGTTTCATTACCTGATGAATATCAGAATTATAAGACACACCAACATTAACTGACTGCCTAACTAGTTTATTAGAGTGAGACCAATTAACTACTTCATTAGTAATAAAAAACTCATTGGGAACAAGGTGTTCTTTACCTTCAATAGTAACAATTGATGTATAACGGGAGCCCATGACTTTGACAGTTCCAAATTGATCTGCAACCTCAATAATATCTCCAGGCTTCAAAGAATTATCCAATAATAAGGTTACGCCACTTATTAAGTTTGCTACGACCTTTTGAAGACCAAAACCGATACCAACACCAAGTGCAGATGTAAATAGGGCTAGCGAACCTAAATCTATACCCAGAATATTTATAAATAAAATAGTGGCAAAGACAAAAACTAATACAGTAATAGCCTTTATCATCAAAACTTTAATTGTTGGATTTAAATCTTCAGATTGTTCTATTCTTTGTGTAATAAAAGCCATGAAAAGTGTTGCTATTTTAAAAATTACTCCAAAATAGACTATAGATCTGATAATACCATAGATAGATATCTTGATACCTGAAATAGTAACCGCTATTGTATCTAGCAAAATGGCTGTATCAGAATATAAGTTAAGAATATTGAGTATAATAATAATCCAAGCACTCCAGATAAGAACTTTCTTGAAAAGTTTGTTCTTTATCATCCTTGAAACAACCCTTATTCCTACCCATAAATATAAAATAATATATATTTGCTCAATAACTGGTAACTTTATCTCTGCATACTTAAATGCTTCATTGGTGAATGATAAAACTATGGCTAGAATTAGCTTCTTATAAACTGGGTAAATCGAATCATAAAGAATCGAGCCAGCTTGACTTTTCTTGATCCGATAATAATTATTCTTAATTATCTTGTTTATTAGGCGATTGAGAAAGAAAGTACCAATTCCTAAAACAAGTAAAATAATAATCTGAAGTAATATATTACTACCTTTGTAAGGCTCAATTACAGATAAGGATTTCTCGATTAAAAATGAATAAACTTTATCCATAATTTCTTTCATATTACTTAATACCTACTGCTATACCATTATTATTTAAATCAAATTTATATTCATAAAGTATATTATTATTATTATAAATTTCTTTAGATATCAGACTTCCTGCTTTGTCATAATTAAATTTATATTGAGCATTGCTATCATTCCAGTCAATTGATTTAATTCTATTATCGCTACTTAGTATCTTAGCAGAATATACTACTGACCTACCTAAGATATTGAAATTATCATATTTAATGTTAAATGGAATTACCTGCACAGATGTTGGTCGCTCATCCTTATAAGTAAGCACAAACTTTACTAGATCTCTGCTATTTAAAAAGGTATATTCTTTAGAATTACTTTTCGTATTAATGTTTATCTCACTAAACTCTTTATTAACATTGAAGATATACTTATTCAACTCATGAAAATAATTTCCAATAGAAGAGAAAGATTTAATCTTAACTAATTGCTGATTCTCATAGAAGAACTGAAAGTATTCATTATTTTCAAGTTGATCTTGTTCAAGTTCATTAACTCCTGTTAAGGTTAAGTCATTATTAACTTTAATAAATTGGTAGTATTTTTCATACTTGCCTTTAGTTATAGTTTGCTTTTCTTCGAATCTGCTGCAAGATAAGGTGAAAATAATTAACGTAATTAGTAACAATATATACTTATATTTCATAATGACTCCTATTATAATTAAATGATAATAATAAATATTACCTTTAAGAGAATCTTGTCAATATAAAAGCATAAATTTATTTTTTCTCCCATTTAGTACCATCTTTAGTATCTAATAACTGAATACCTTCTTTTAGAAGTTCATCCCTAATCTTATCAGATAACGCCCAATTCTTATTCTCTTTAGCACTATTGCGGATATCAATCAAAATGGATAATAACTTACTAGATAGATCACCCAAATCATTTGATAATTTAGCAGCTAGATCCTGGAAAAAGCCTAAAACACTTCCTAATTCTACAAGTAAATTAGCTGCTTGCTTTCTATTTTCTTCATTTTCTTTAGTTGATTTTATAGTTTTAGCTAAATCGAACATTACTGATAAGGCTTTTGCAGTATTGAAATCATCATCCATCGCAGTAATGAACTCAGTTTTTTTACCTTCAAATCTGTCTGAGTAATTTACTTCTTCATCTCTAGATGTAAAATTTATTGATTTTAGAGCAGAATAGAAGTTTTTCACTGCTGTATCTGATTCTTGCATTATAGAGCGATTAAAATCAATAGGTGATCTGTAATGCTTTGACAAGAAGAAAAAGCGAATCGCTTCAGCATTATATTCTTTTAAAATGTCTCGTGCAGTAAAGAAGTTGTTTAGACTTTTAGACATCTTCTCACCTTCAATATTAATAAAACCATTATGCATCCAGTAATTGGCTAAAGGCTTATTAGATAGAGCTTGAGCTTGAGCATTTTCATTTTCATGATGAGGAAAAACTAAATCAACTCCTCCTCCATGAATATCAAATGATTGGCATTGGAGATATTTTTGAGAAAGCACTACACATTCAGAATGCCAACCAGGTCTGCCTTGTCCCCAAGGAGAATTCCATGTTGGTTCATCTGGTTTAGCTTTCTTCCACAGTGTAAAATCAGCTGGATGTCTTTTATTCGTGTTAGCTTCTACTCTTGCTCCAGCTTTTTGATCATCTATTTTCTTCCCTGAGAGCATTCCATAGTCTTTGAAACTTTCAACAGAAAAATAAACATCACCCTTTACTTCATAAGCAAAACCTTTATTCTCTAAATCTTTTATAAGTTTTATTATCTCACCAATAACTTCTGAGGCCTTAGGTTGAAAGTCAGGTTTTCTAATGCCTAATTTCTCGGTATCTTCCTGGAAAGCTGCAATATATTTTTTAGCTATTTGCTTAAAAGAGGAATTATCTTCAATTGCTTTGTTTATAATTTTGTCATCAATATCGGTAATGTTTTGGGCATAGGTGACTTGATAGCCTTTGTACTCAAAGTAATTTCTAACCACATCAAAAAAAACAAATGGACGGGCATTCCCAATATGGAAATAGTTATAAACTGTAGGTCCACAGGCATACATTTTAACCTTATTAGCTTCTATAGGTTTAAATTCTTCTTTCTTTTTGGTTAATGTATTATATATTTTCATTTTTATCCTCAGTAATATTTATATTTTCGTTATTAGTTTCAATGATAGTAAGACTTGCCATTTTTTTATCACAATTATAAGATATCATTGAATGATATTTGTCAGGTATTGATTCTTTGCGTGAATGTTCAATAAGAATAGCACCATTAATATTTAAAAGATTATTTTCAATTATTAAATCTATAGTTTTTCCTATTAGACCTTTATCATAGGGAGGATCAACTAGAATTACATCATATTTATCTTGGCTTTTCTTAAGAAAAGAAAGAACATTCCTTTTATGAATTCGGCAAAGATTTTTTGTTTTAGTTTTTTCTATATTAGCAAAAAGAGCTTGTAGTGCATTGTTAGACATTTCAACAAAGTCTGCAGTTTTGGCTCCTCTGCTAAGAGCTTCTAAACCTAAGGCTCCAGTTCCAGCAAAAAGATCTAGCACTTTTTTATCTTCTAAATCTTGATATACAGAGAATATATACTCTCTAAAGTAATCAGTAGTCGGTCTGGTGCTTTTCCCATTCACAGAGAAAATATTCATACCTTTAAATTTTCCAGCAATAATTCTCATTTCTTTTTCCTTGAATAACCTGTAAATTTTATTTCTAACTGTTCTTCTTTTTGTTGAAAGTTAGGACATGTTAATAGTTCCAGTGTTTTTAACTGCTTACACTTTTTTTTACACTTGAGACACAAGGAATTATATTCAGTTTTATCTTTATCTTTTATATTCATAATCTATTTAGCTGTTTTCTAATTTAATTGATGATAAAAGGAGGAAAAGGTCTCCTATCTTGATTTCAGAAATCTTTGTATCTTTACTATAATAAGTATAGAGAATATTAACAAAGTCTTCAACTGTTACTTCTGGGTTAATATCATTACTAGATTCTAGGATTTCTTTATAACTTTGATCAAATTTATTTTCCACTACATCCTCTACATCACTGTCATTTTTACTATCTTTCTGCTTTGTAAAAATAGTTACAAGTTCATCATTTTGGTTAAAATAAAATTCTTCAGAAGGAACAATTTTAAAGTAACTCTTTTCTTCATCTTTAAAAAGTAAATTTATTAAAGAATCATATTCTGGAAGTAAAACATTTTCTTGAAAACCAACTTCATCTCTAGAGAGATTTTTAACTGTATCGTTCAATGGGGTCTCAATATCAATCTCTTGATTGAGCGAGACTAGCTTTTTTGAAAGTGGTTCTGTCTCTACTTCTGAATCATAATTTGGATCAGATTTTGCCTTAATTTCACTTATCTTATCTGCAAAATCATACTTACCAGATTTATGTAAGTAGGCATAGACTCTCAGTGCATCTTGATACAAACCCTGCTGTTCATAAAGTTTCGCAAGAGTTGGTGTTGGATTAAATTTAAACTTCAGTTTAGACTCCTTAATCATTATTATGAACCTACATAAAATAATTCTTCTATTTTAGCAAGAGTTTTTTTGCCAATACCTTTGATAACTAGAAGCTCATTAAGGTCGGAAATCCCTTTATTCTGCTGAATAAATTCATATATCAAACTAGCTTTTTTTACTCCAATACCTTTTACTTTTGTTAAATTTTCTATACTTGCAAGATTTATATTCATTTTATCTGAATGAGAATTTTCTTTAGCAAGAATAATCTCTTGTCCACTATTGTTTAAGCTATCATTCTTTAGTTTTTCCAGATATGGCAACCATTTAGCAAGAGTCTTCTCTCCTATTCCTTTAATCAGTAAAAGGTCTTTATTGGAAGTGATTTCAAAAGTATCTCTTAAAGCAATAATTTTATCAGCTGTTTTTGGTCCCAGACCTTTTATTTGTATCATTTCATCCTTAGAAGCTGTAATAATATTTATTGATAGTTCATAAGGGTCTTTAATGTCGGCAAGTAAAGAATCTTGATTAACTTCATCAGAATAAAGGTAATTACTCGAGATATTGAAGGCTATGATTGAAATAAAGGAGACAAGAATTAGTAGGTAGAGAAGTCTCTGTTCACTAGGTGTAAGATAGTTTCGTAAATAATTCTTCATGATATTATTTTTTTATTTTCACAAAGGTAGCATTAGCTTCCGCACAGATATGACCATCAAACTCAATTTTCCCTATGGTCTTATAGGTTCTACTTTTTTCTTGAACAATTTGTCCGATAATCTTGACTTCTTTTCCTGTGGGGATTGGTCTACGATATTTAATTATAATCTCCCCTGTTACAGCTTCTTGGCCATATTTCAGAATAACTTTAGCCATTGCTTCGTCCAAAAGTGTTGCCACAATTCCACCGTGAGTGATACCATCGTAACCCTGAAAGTTTTCGGCAATACAGTGATAAGCTATTGCTTGATTTTCAGTGTATTCAAAAGTTAATTTCAGTCCTATTGGATTATCTTTTCCGCAAGCAAAGCATTTATCATATATAGCTTCTTTCATAATTTCTCCAAGTTTATATTTATTTAATTCAATTATAAAAAGAATAAATATTTGGTAAAGAAATTTTTACTATAATCTATAAAAAAAGAGTTATTTTTCTTATAGATAGATTATTTGCTCACTTTTGATCAAATTAGTATTGACACTATCTAATCAAATTTTATTATAGTATTGAGTGTAAATATAAAAATCAAAGGATATACTTATTTTAAAGATGAAAAAAATTATAAAAAGTTTATTATTACTTGTACTTATTCTTCTTAGCTCCTGTGGTCTTTTTGAGCCCAGAGATAATGAAGAGCCAGAAAACCCAGCTGAATGGATTGATTATCCTATTAACAGGGAGCAAGTACTTATGAATCTAAAATTCTCTTATAAGTATCCAGAAAATCAAAATAAATATAACGAAATTTTTACTGATGATTTTATCTTCGAGTTTGCTTCGCAAGATATTTCTGAGCATTCAACCCCTAGTCAGATTGATTTCCAAGAGGAAGCTAGCATCATTTTTAATATGCACAAAATTCTTGGAGATTATAATGAAATGGTTAGAATAGATTCACTTACCAAAATTGAAGGGCAAGAAGATATTCTTGATTCTGCTTCAGCAATACTTTTTCGTAATTATTACCTTAAGGTTATGGATGCTAATACTGAAATTGAATTAAGAAATTACCGTGGTAAAGCACAATTTAACCTAGTACAAGATCCTGAGACTAGTCTATGGAAGATAGAGAGCTGGAAGGATTTTAGAACAACTACAAATGAAACATGGGGACTTTTTAAAAATGAATATTTATTCTAAGATTGCTATAATAGCCTTAATTATGTTAATGATAACTGCCTGCGAGAATCCTTTTAACCCATCTTCTAATGATGTTAATACAAGTACAGATTTCACGCCAAATGATGAACCTACTGATTTGCTTAGAAATTTAGAAGATTCATATAGACAAAAAAATCTTGATTTATATAAGTATTGTTTAGCTGAGGATTTTAGATTTCAATTAATTTCTACAGAAGTTAGTGATATAGGAATTGATTTAGATAATGATGGTTTTGCTGATGATGAATGGGGCTTTCAGGAAGAGATCCAGTATCATGAGAACTTATTTGAAAGTGGTTCTTCAGATGGACAATATCCTCCTCCAGATCAAATAGATCTTTCTTTTGGAGGTGAACCAATAATAGATGATGATACTGAAGATGGTCATGAAGGATGGAAAATCCTATCTTCATACTTTACTTTAAATCTAAGATTCGATGATGGGTCAAATTTAAGTGCTCTAGGTTATGTTCGCTTTTATTTAAAGCCAATAGATGGAGAGTGGAAGATAGCGATTTGGCGTGATGAATCAAATATTTATTAGGATATAAATTTATGGATAGATTATTAGCAATTGATTATGGAGAAAAGAGAATAGGAATAGCCTTATCAGATCCTTTAAAGATGTTTTCTAAACCTTTTAAAGTCTTAAGTAACTCTGGCAAACAGAAATTCATAGCTGAATTAAAAGATTTAATCAGAGAGCAATCTGTATCTAAGGTAATTTTAGGACATCCTTTGGGAGAAAGCGGACAAGAGACAAAAAAGACTTTAGAAGTTTTAAAGATTCACAAGCTACTCGTCAAATCTTTAGATGTTGAAGTAATACTCCATGATGAAAGATTTACAAGCGTAGATGCTAATAATGAATTAAAAAAATTAGGCTACAATTATATGGAAGCAAAAAAATTTATAGATATGGTAGCGGCAAGTATGATTTTAAAATCATATATGGAGAGGTATTAGTTAGCATGAGAACTTCCTACAAGAAAATATTAATTGTTTTTAGCTTAGCTCTTGTAATTTTCGCTTTTATTGGATATAGGGAGCTTACAGTCCCCAATTTACCAGATTCTTCTACAATTATTACCTTAGAAATAGAACGTGGAGCTTCAGTGATTTCCATATCTAAAAAGCTTGAAAGAAGTGGCTTGATAAATAATGCTAATTGGTTTAGACTTTATACAAAGCTTTCTGGTAAAGATAAAGAAATCAAGAGTGGGCTCTATAAACTAAGTGGTGGGATGAATCTTATCCAGCTGGTGGATTATATCTCAGGAAATAATCAAGAAGTATTTTTTCACCCAAATAAGCTATCTATTCCCGAAGGTCTAACTCTTGAGCAAATTGAAGAAAAATTAATTGAATCTGGTTTAGCCACAAGTGGTCAAATCAAACAAGTATTCTATGATAAAGATTTTATCTATCAACATACAGGACTAAGAGCTAATTCGCTGGAAGGCTTTATTTATCCAAAAACTTACTACTATGAAGATGGCTTAGATTTGAAGGAGTTTTTGATTAAGTATCCTTTAGCAGAATTTAAAAAAGAATTTTCTGCTTATATTAATGATGATTCCTTTTATAATAATTTAATATTGGCTTCTATTGTTGAAAAAGAATCAGGAACTAAAGAAGAAAAACCCATTGTAGCTTCTGTTTTCAAAAACAGAATAAAGAATAGAATGACTCTTTCTTCCTGTGCTACTCATAATAAAATTTTCTATCAAAGAGGACAAAAGCCTCCCAAAATTCTTTTAAATAAACATCTGGAAATTGATTCACCTTTTAATACTTATAAGAATCTAGGACTTCCTCCCACGCCAATTTGCTCACCAGGATTAGATAGCTATCAAGCTGTTGTTTCTAATATGGAAACTCAGTATTTATATTTCTTCGCTGATTTTAAGGGAAACAATGTCTTCTCAACATCCTATCAAGAGCATAATCGTAAAAAAAAAAGTTCATGGCGAAATAGCACTTTAAGATAATAATTTAAGGATATATAATATGAGAAAAGTCACAATTACTCCAAATGTCAATATGTGGTCTTTAGGATCTGTATTGATTGAAGTTGGCAATACTAAAGTACTGTGTAATGTCAGTTTGAATGATAATCCTCCTTCTTTTTGTCAAGAAAAAGAACAAGGTTGGTTATCTGCTGAATATAGTATGTTACCATCAGCAACCAATCAGAGGACTAGAAGAGAAGTTACAAAAGGTAAGATATCAGGCAGAACAGCTGAAATCCAACGCTTAATTGGTAGAGCTTTGCGAGGTGTTATTGATTTAAAAGCCCTTGAGGGTATAGGGATTACTGTTGATTGTGATGTGATTCAAGCAGATGGAGGCACCAGAACAGCTTCAATTACAGGAGCGTGTGTCGCCTTAGATTTAGCTTTTAATAAGCTACTAAGTCAAGGCAAGTTACTAGTAAACCCCCTCAAAGAAAAAGTTGCAGCTATTAGTGTTGGACTTATGAATGAGCAAGTTATTGTGGATATGGATTATGCTAAAGATTCTTCTGCACAAGTAGATTTGAATGTTGTAATGACTGAATCAGGTAAGCTGATAGAATTACAAGGTACTGCTGAAGGAGCGCCTTTTACTAGAAATGACCTTGATATCATGCTTTCTTCTGCCCAAGAAGCTATTATGAAATTAATTGAATATCAAAATGAAGTATTAAAATAGAAAGGAATTTTAGACATGTATAAATCAGACAGACAAGTAACTAATCTTCACCATATTGAATCAATTTTTAAATTATCATATATCTGCAGAATTGCTTTTCATAATCAACCAGCTCCTTATATCATACCAATGAACTATGGTTATTATAATAATAAGCTTTACTTGCATACTGCTAATAAAGGCTTAAAATTGGAGCTACTCAAAAAGAATAATAATGTAGGTTTCGAGATAGAGAATGAACTTAAAATGGTTCAAGGAATTAATGGTACAACTATGAAGTATCAGTCTATTGTTGGACAAGGTGTAGTTAGAATACTTGAAACAAAAGAAGAAAAACAAAGAGCTTTGAAATATCTAATTGAACATCATAGTGGAGAGTTTAGGGAACACTCCGACCAATCCCTAGCTAATGTAACAATGCTAGAGGTTACTATAAAAGATATTTCAGCTAAAGCAAATTTATAAAACACGAGGGAACATGTTCGAATATTTAAAGACAGGCAAATACTTTGCTCAAATTGCAGGAGGACTAGAAGCTCATGCAAAAGAAGAATTGATTTCATTAGGTGCAGAAATAATCCAGGAAGTCCCTAGAGGCATCAGATTTACATGTAGTAAAGAGACTTTATATAATATAATATATAAGGCTAGACTTGTACAAAGGGTTCTGGCCCCTTTAATTTCTTTAGAATGTCATAGCGAGAAATATCTCTACTCTCAGCTTTATAAAAATGTAGATTGGCTTTCACTTTTTAATCTAGATGAAACTTTCTCCATAGTAAGTAACGTTAGTGATTCTAAAATTGGTAACTCTTTATATGCAGGCCAGGTAATGAAGGATGCTATTTGTGATCAGTTTAGAGATAAATATAATGCTCGTCCTTCTTTTGATGCCAAAAAAGCTGATATAACTTTTTCTTTACATATAAGAAAAAACCTTGCAACTGTTTCTTTTGATGTAGCTGGAAAAAGCCTCCATAAAAGAAATTATCGTCAGGGTGTAAATCTTGCACCTATGCAAGAGACCTTAGCCGCTGCTGTTATTAAACTAACTGAGTGGGATGGACAAACTGTCCTCATGGATATTATGTGCGGATCTGGTACTCTTCTTATTGAAGCCTTAATGCGTTATTGCAAAATACCAGCTGGCTACTTAAGAGACGATAATGGAATCTATTATTTACCTGATTTTGATGAAGATTTATGGCTTAAAGTAAGAAAAAAAGCAAACGATGAAATAATTGAATTGCCTGAAGGACTTATTTGTGGATCTGATGTAAGCTCTAAATCCCTATCTTGTGCCAGAAAAGCCCTAGACTTACTTCCTTGGGGAGATAAGGTAAAACTCCAAGTCTCAAAATTCCAAGACCTTCCTCTAGGAGAAAACAGAACCATTGTCTGTAATCCACCTTATGGTGTTCGTATGGGTAACTTAGATAGAACTATTCAATTATACAATGAAATTGGCGATTTTCTCAAACAGAAATGCCCTCACTCTACTGCTTATATTTTATGCGGATCTGCTGATCTAGTCTCGAAATTGAGGCTAAGAGCCCATTGGAAAAAATCCTTAAAAAATGGAAATTTAGATACAAAACTAGCAAAAATTATTATTAAGTAATGTTTGAATTTTCTCAAGATGCTAACTTAAAGCTCCAACGTTATCCCTATATCAAAAATGATAAATTCCAAGCCTGGGATTCAGCTGATGAATATATTGTTAATCATATTGGTGAAAACTATCATGATCTAAATAAAGTCTTGATTATTGAAGATGACTTTGGAGCAATTGGCCTTTCAATATCAGCAAAAGAAATCTACTTTGTTAATGATTCAATTTTATCTACAAAGGGAATTAATAATAATCTAAGAATTAATCAGCGAGATACTGCTAACTTTCATTTTATTTCTCCTTTTGCTAGTTTTCCAAAAGATATTGACTTAATTATTATCAAGTTGCCCAAGATTAATAAGTATTTAGAATTTTTACTTAATAAACTTAATAAAGTTTACTCCTCTAATACTCCTCTTATTGCTGGAGCAAAAGTGAAATATCTAAACCCAACTATTTATGATTATTGCCAAGCTTATTTTTCTACTTTTACCTATTCCCTCTCTTGGAAAAAATCTAAGATAATTATGGCTAAATTATCAGGAATACATGACAATAAGACTTTCTTAAACATTCTGGCTGATTATAATTTAACTCTCTGTAATTATCCAAACTTATTTTCTAGCGATAAAGTAGATATTGGAACAAGATTCCTCCTAGATAATCTAGAAAATATAGATTTGTCTGCAAATATCACTAAAATCATTGATGTTGGTTCAGCTAATGGTATTTTAGGTCTGACTCTACAAAAAGCACTTCCTCAGTCTAAACTCTGGTTAACAGATATAAGTTATTCTGCTTATGAATCTGCTAAAGCAACTGTTAAAATGAGTAATCTTAATCCTCAAACAATATCTCTTGTTATTGATAATGCTTTAGATTCTTTTGAATCTGATTTCGCTGACCTAATAGTAATGAATCCACCCTTCCATGATAAACATAAAGTTTCAATCCAAACTGCAGATTTAATATTTAAAGATTGCTACAGAGTTTTAAAGAGTAAGGGGCAATTGTTAATTGTTGCTAATAGGCACCTAGGATATCACAAGCATTTAGCTAAGCTATTTTCTCAAGTACAAATAATCACTTTCAATAACAAATTTACTTTATTGTTAGCTAGCAAAGATTAGCCATATAATAATATTAATTTAAGTGGCATATTACTTTTCTACATAAAGGACTTATTTTAACCCAGATAGTGCAGTAGACCTTTGTGAATAGCAGAATATTCTTCTGCAAAGATAAGATCCATAATTTTTCCGTATATATAAAATATATGCGTCAAAATTCTGTAAGCTATTTTGCTAGAATAATCTGCACTCTTCACTAAAGTTCTACTACGCTATCTGGGTTTAAGAATTTGATTATAAATATTACTATACCATCCTTAATCCTTCCTTTACAGTCTTTCGATGAAATACGGACTTTCATCGAAAGACTGTAAAGGAAGGATTAATGATGATACAGGGGATTCGCAGAGAAATTTAACAAGAAATATCATTTTCATGTTAAAAGTAAAAAAAAGATTGACTTGATTACAAGTCTAAAAGAGTATGATTAAAAATAATTAAACTTAAATAAACATGTGTTTTTAGGATGAGTGGAAAGAACTTATCAGCTGATATTGTTAGGTAAGTATATCCAATTATTTCTCATCTAGTTAAGGGTATGATTAAAGAATATTATAGAAATGTCTACTCAAAAACTTAACCATAAGACCTAATGTTATTTGAGTTAAATGTAACCTTGGAGATAAAATGAAGAAAATACTGATCCCTATAACTATTATTTTAAGCTTACTTATGTTATCTTGTGGAAAAAGTGAAACAAGTCCTAACAGGACAACCCTCTTGTTTTGGCATAGTATGGGTGGTCCGCTTGGTTCTGCTTTAAATAAGCTAATCCAAGAATTTAATGATAGTCAAAAAGAAATCAAGGTAGAAGGAGTTTCAGTTGGGAATTACACTGCTTTAACTCAGAAACTTACTGCTTCTATTCAAGCAGGTAATCAACCAGATTTAGCTCAACTCTATGAAAATTCAACAGTTGATTATATTAAGTCTGGTGTATTAGTACCTGTACAGAAATTCATTGATAGGGATTCAGAACTACAAAAAGATATAAATGAAGACTTTTTCCCTGTCTTTATCTCCAGTAATACTTATGAAGGGAAATTATGGACTTTCCCTTTCAATAAGAGTGTAAGAGTTTTATATTATAACAAAGATATGTTTTTAAGATACGGTTTTGATCCTGAGAATACCCCTAAAACTTGGCAGGAATTTATAGAATATTCCAAGATAATTTGTGCTGAAAGGGATGAAGATGGTAATCCAAAGGTCTATTTAACTAACATAAATAGTTCGGCAACCCAGCTAGTAAATCTAATTTTACAGGCTGGAGGAAAGATTTATGATGGAGAAAGAGCCAGATTTAATAGCGAAGAAGGTATTGAAGCCTTAAAATATCTCAGAGGTCTAGTAGTAGATTCTAAGGTCGCTTATTTATCTGAAGGTTATGAAGGACAGAATGATTTTTTAGCCTCAAAAGTTGCTATGTATGAAGGTTCTAGTGTTTCTATGGCCTTTATGTCTGGTCAAAACAAATTGAAGTTTAATGTTGGCATTGCTCCAATCCCTTCTTTCCGAACGAAGAAAAATGTAATAAGTGGAACAAACATTGCGATTTTCAAAAGTAATTCTAAGAAAGAAGAAGCTGCCTGGAAATTTATTAAGTGGTTAACAGACAAAGAGCAAACAGCTCAGTGGTCTTATGATACTTATTACATGCCTTTAAGAAAGAGCGCTTTAGTGGTATCACCTTTGAAAGAAAGACTGGAAAATAATGCTAATTTATTTGAGGTCTATGAGCAATTGAATTATGCGGATACAGAACCAAGTATCTCTGAATGGAGAAAAACCAGAACTGATATTGAAAAGTTTGTTTTGGAACCAATTTATAATGAAAATAAGAATCTATCTGAGTCTGAATTAAAAGAACTACTTGATAGTGTTGCTCGTGATTTAGAAGAAAGGATAGAAGATAATAAAAAGAATTAATTAATGGAGAATATAAATGAATATTAAGATAAAGTTACCTGATGGTGCTATAAAAGACTTTGAAAGTAAGGTTACAGTTTTAGAAGTAGCTCGAAGTATTAGCGATGGTTTAGCTAATGCTTCTTTAGCTGGAATTGTTAATGGGAAAAAAGTTGATTTAGATTATCAAATCATGGAAGATGCAGATGTCTCAATTATTACTTTTAACTCTGAAGAAGGACCAGATATTTATTGGCACTCTACAGCTCATTTAATGGCACAAGCTGTAAAACAGCTATTCCCTAAAGTAAAAGTTACCATTGGTCCAGCTATTGATAATGGTTTCTATTATGACTTTGATAGTGATAAGGCTTTTTCTGAAGAAGATTTAGTAAAGATTGAAGAAAGAATGAAAGAACTTTCCAAAGAAAAACTTCCTTATGTGAGAAAAGAAGTCTCTCGTAACGAAGCAATGGAAATTTTTAAAGAAATGGATGAACCATATAAACTTGAAATCTTAGCAGAGATTCCAGAAGATGAAGTATTATCTCTCTACACACAAGGTGATTTTACAGATTTATGTCGGGGACCTCATGTAGCTCATACAGGAAAAATTAAAGCTTTCAAATTACTTCGTTCTTCTGGTGCTTACTGGAGAGGTGATGAAAATAATAAAATGCTTAAGAGAATTTATGGTATTTCTTTCCCTTCTAAAAAAGAATTAAAAGTTTATCTTAATAATCTAGAAGAAGCTAAAAAGAGAGACCATAGAAAAATTGGTAAAGAACTAGATCTATTTTCTATAAATGATGATATCGGTCCTGGTTTAGTCTTATGGCATCCTAAAGGTGCTATGATTAGACATCAGATTGAATCTTTCTGGAAAGAAAAACATCTTGAATATGGCTATAATTTAGTCTATACACCTCATATAGGCAAAGGCCAACTCTGGGAAACTTCTGGACACCTAAGCTTCTATAAAGATGGTATGTATGATTCTATGGAGATGGATGGAATTGATTACTATGTTAAACCTATGAACTGCCCTTTCCATATCATGATTTATAAGTCTTCTAAGAGATCATATCGTGAATTACCAATGAAGTTAGCAGAACTTGGAACAGTTTATCGTAATGAGCTTTCAGGTGCTCTCCATGGTTTAATGAGAGTAAGAGGATTTACTCAAGATGATGCTCATATCATATGTACACCAGACCAACTAGAAGAAGAAGTTGAAAAATTATTAGACTTCTCTCTCATGGTATTAGGAAAATTTGGATTTGAAAACTTTGAGATTTATCTCTCAACAATGCCTGAAAAGTCTGTTGGTGATCCTGAAGAATGGAAGGCTGCTACTGAATCACTTCGTAATGCTATTGAAAAACATAATTTAGAATATAAAATTGATGAAGGTGGTGGAGCATTTTACGGTCCTAAGATAGATATCAAGATTAAAGATGCTTTAAACAGATCATGGCAATGTACAACTATCCAATTTGATTTTAATCTTCCTACTCGTTTTGAGATGGATTATATAGGAAGTGATAATCAGGCTCATAGACCATACATGATTCATAGAGCTCTGTTAGGTTCAATAGAGAGATTTTTCGGTACTCTTATAGAATATCATGCGGGTAACTTCCCAGTATGGCTCTGCCCTATCCAGGTTAAAGTATTACCAATTTCTGATGCAAGCTCTGAATATGCTAATGAAGTTTTAGCTTCTCTTAAAGCTAAGGGTATCAGAGCAGAAATTGATGAAAGATCAGAAAAAATAAATTTTAAAGTTAGAGAAGCAGAGATGGCAAAAATCCCTTATATGTTTGTTATAGGTGGAAAAGAAGCTGAAGAAAAATCTGTATCAGTTAGAAGACATACAAAAGGAAATTTAGGACAAATCAAACTTGAAGAAGCTATTGATTTAGTACTTAATGATAAAGAATAATCACATAACTATAAATAATAAATAATGCGGGTTTTACCCGCATTATTTCTAATATGAGTCAGAATTATGAATAAGTATATAGAAGATTTCAAGCAAGAAATATTAAGACAGTCAGATGCATTGAAAAAAGCATATGATAGAATTGACGAAAAGGTTGTTTTAGCTCTTGATATTTTAATCAAATGTCAAGGAAAAGTCGTTGTTACAGGTATGGGAAAGGCTGGATTAATAGCAAGAAAGATATCTGCAACCCTAGCTTCTACAGGTACTACCTCTATCTTCTTACACCCTGCTGAAGGTATTCATGGAGATCTTGGAATGCTAGAAAAAAATGATGTAGTTATCGCAATTTCAAATAGCGGAAATACTGAAGAAGTAATCTCAATTATTCCCTATATTAAATTTAATAATATACCACTTATTGCCCTAACTGGTAATATGGAATCACGACTTGCCAAATATTCTGATGTAGCATTAGATTGTTCAGTCCCCAAAGACTATGAACAACTAGGCCTTGTACCTACTGCAAGTACAACCGTTGAGCTGGCTATGGGCGATGCTTTAGCTGTTGCTTTACTTAAAAAACGTAATTTTGCTTTAGAAGATTATGCTAAATTTCACCCAGGTGGTTCAATAGGTAAAAAGCTTCTGCTTAAAGTTAATGACTTAATGCATGGCAATAATGAAATCCCTTTTACTGATTATACTGACACTATGGATCTTGCAATTATGGAAATGACTTCTAAGAAATTAGGTTGCACTCTTGTTGTCAGAGATAATTCATTAATTGGTATTGTCACTGATGGAGATTTAAGAAGATTTTTACAGCAAGGGCATTCTGCAATTAAAGAATATCCGGTTACCCAAGCAATGACGAAAAATCCAAAGTATATCCAGGATGATAAGCTCGCAGTTGAGGCACTTAATCTTATGGAGAAATACAATATTACCGTTCTTCCAGTTCTCAACCAAGATAAAAGTCCTATTGGTGTAATCCACCTTCATGATTTAATCAAAGCTGGTGTAGTCTAAATGAAACTTCTTATTCAGAGAGTTACTCAAGCTTCTGTGGTTGTTGATGGGACTGAAATATCTAAGATAGCCCAAGGTTTATTAGTCTTCATAGGAATTGCTGAGCAGGATGATGAGTCGCAAATAGACTGGTTAGTAAACAAGCTTATTAAGTTAAGAATTTTTGAAGATGATCAAGGTAAAATGAATTTATCATTATCTGATTTAAACTATGAGATAATGCTGATATCGCAGTTTACTCTCTATGCAAACTCTAAAAGAGGCCTAAGACCTGATTTTACTGAAGCTGCAAAGCCAGATCAAGCTCAAAGACTCTATAATATCTTTATTGAAAGATTAACGGTCAAATATAAAGCACCAAAAACAGGTGTTTTCGGTGCTGATATGAAAGTTTCTTTATTAAATGATGGACCTGTAACTATTATTCTTGAGAAGTAGCTTCCTCTTCTTCTTTATCTTTTTCAGATTCATCAACTTGAGATTTTTCTAATTTATAAACATCTCTTTCCTCAAGAAGTTGATTCTCTTTCTCTAATCTTTCTCTTTCTTTTTTCTCTGCCTTTTCTCTTTCCCTATCTTGCTTTTCTTTTAACTTAGCAAGTCTCTTTGCATCTCGCTCTGCTTTTTCTTGGAGCTTAGCCTGCAGATTCCTCTTAGCATCATCACCTCGATAGAAATCATCATGAATATATTCATAACCTTCATAATAAATCTCTCTTTTCATGATTAACTCCTCAATTCCACCAAAATCTTCAGATTTTTCATAAATGGTTTCGAGGGTAAGTCTATTAAGAATATCATAGGCAAAATTTTCTACAATAGAACGATTTGTTTTAAAATTGATACTCGCCTTTTTAATTAAATTATCATTTTCATCATAATCATATTCTACAACTGTTATCAAAGAATCTAAATAATCTACTTTTCTTTGAGAATCAATTCTTTTGTTTTCATCATATACGAAATAATCATAATAAACAGGAAATCCATCATAATCATAGCTTATAATTTTTTCAATTCTACCATCAGGAAACTTATGTTTAACATCAGAGTAAAGAGGATATCCAGCATCATTATAATACTCATATTTTGTTTGAGTCTTTGCTGCATTAGTAGAACTAATAATCCTCCTAAGTAGCTTTCCACCCCAAGAGTAAAGTGTTTCCTCAGTATCACCTAAATCATTCAAATGTTCAGTGGTATATCTCTCTGTGATAACATTATGGGTACTGTAAAAAGACCTAACATCTAAAGTATCAGAATAGGAAAAAGTATAATATCCTTGATATGAATTATTTCCACCATAACTTTGAATTTCTTTTATTCTGCCTTCATCATCAAACTCATAAAATTTCTTTGTAGTTATGTATGTTCTTTGTAAATCATATTCTGGTAGAATTCTATGTGTTTTTACATAACAACGTTCAACCCCTTTAAAAAGTTCTAATGGTAGCTCTTGGGCAATAATTACTTGCAAGCTGAATAATATTAAAGTCACCAGGAAAATCTTTCTCATCTTTTTATCCTTTCTTTAGACAAATTAACTATTACTATTACATATCTTCTAAAATTTCTTCTATTGTTGTATATTCCTTGGAATCATTATTCATAGATAGACTATCTGGGGTAACTGACTCACTTAAAGAATCTGCTATAACTTCAATATCTTCGATTTCAGACTCGATATAAAGCTTAACTAGGCTTCCCTTGAGAACCTTGCTACCTATTTCAGGTTCAACTTCTACAACACTATTTTGGTCATAAAGACCATAATTCTTTTTCACTAACTCAACTTCTAATCCTAGCTGTTTTAGTCTAGAACTAGCATTAATTGCATTCTCCTCAAGTATCAAAGGAATAACAACAAGCTGTCCACCATTTGATACTTCTAGCTTAATTCTACTTTTATTCTTAACTAACTTTCCAGCCTTAGGAAACTGAGAAATTACTGTTCTATCAGGATACTTAGGCGTTTTAATCCACTCAATTGATAAAGAATCATTAAGAACAAAGCCACTTTCTCTAAGTAATTTTTTTGCTTCAGAAAGCTCTAAGTCAATAACCTTAGGTACTTCTAAAGACTTACCTATATCTAATTTGACAGGTATAACAATCTTTGTTGCGATAACCAAGACAAAGGATATAAATATTATAAACAATAAAACGGCAATTGCAAATGCTTTTAAATGCTTCATATATTAACTTTTCCTCTTCAATTTTGCTCCAAAAGAACCATCCATTAAATGAATATGGGGCATTGTCTTTAAATAGCCATTTGAAGTATATCTACTATCGATAAAATTATCAGCACTAACAAGCTCAAAGTTAGGATGCTTCTTTAGAAACTTTTCAATCTGCTCTTCATTCTCTACTGGATTCATGGTGCAAGTTGAATAAATCATATATCCCTCAAGTCTAACAAATTTAGCAGCATAGTTCAATGCGGAAGACTGTAACTTTAAAAGTTCATTGTACTTTTGATGTGATTGCCAACGTAATTCTGATTTCTTACCTAAAACTCCCCAACCAGAACAAGGAACATCTAGTAAGACCTTATCATAAGCTGGGGCTATTGGACCATAACTTAAAGCATCTTGAGTAATAAGCTTAATGTTACTTAATTGTAGTCTTTCAATATTTTGCTTTATTAATTTAACTTTTTTAGGAAACTTATCTATAGCAATAATTTGTCCACTATTAGCCATTAACTCAGCCATATATGATGCTTTTCCACCTGGTCCTGCAAACATATCAAGAATGTTATCTTCTTTTTGAGGTGAAACTAAATCTACAACTAATGCAGCTGCCGCATCTTGGATAGAATAATAACCTTCTGAAAAAGCTACATCGTCCAGAACTATCTGTGCTTTATCTGCCTTAAATACATTCTTTACACCAGGATAGGTGGTTAGTTTAACGCCTCTCTTCTCGAAATAAGGAATTAATTTCTCAATGTTAGTTGCAATATTGTTTACTCTTATATTAATCTCAGGAAACTCATTGAAATACATTGCTAAATACTCAGTATCTTCAATACCGAAGATTGGTATCCATTTTTCTATTAGATCTTTAGGATATGAATGCTCAATAGCTATTCTATCAATATCATCTTTAGGTAATTCTATTTCAGGATTCCTTAGATAGTTCCTAAGTACCGCATTAACAAAATCCGCAGTATTTTGACTAAAAAGTTCTTTAGTTAGTTCAACAGTGGTATCTACAGCTGAATGGTCTGGAACACTATCAAGATATTTTATCTGAAAAAGACCAAGATATAAGAGAATCTTTATTTTTAAATCTGTCTTTTTATACTTGCTTTCTTCAGTGAGTTGTTGACAGATAAATTCTAATAACAATTTTCTTTTAATAACACCCTTTACAAGTGTATAAAAAAACTCATGATTACCCTTACTCTTCTTTATTTTTTTTGCTTCATTGTTTAATAAACTAGAAGACATCTCATTATTCTTTAAAACTTTATTTATAACTTTATAAGCATGCTTTCTTTCTAACATTTTTTAACCCTTTTTATAAAGACTTCTAATACTTTTCTTAATCAATTCCTCTACACCAATATCTGCTTCCTTAGAGATAATATCTTGAAAAACTCTCCTTATTTCAAAAGCTTTATATCCTAATGTTAATAAGGCTGATTCCGCTTCTTTAGCAACATCATTTAATTTAGTTACACCAATCTCACTTGATTGAACTTCAATATCACCTACCTTGTCTTTAAGCTCAATAATCAATCTTTGGGCTGTTTTCTTTCCCAATCCTGGAACCTTTGATAATAAGGCATAATCATCACTGAGAATTGAATTAATCAGACTGCTAACTGGTAAAGCTGAAAGCATTGAGATTGCAATCTTAGGACCTACTCTTGATATTGATATTAACTGGCGAA
Source organism: Cloacimonadales bacterium (SeqCode) (assembly GCA_963663475.2). Lineage (GTDB taxonomy): Bacteria > Cloacimonadota > Cloacimonadia > Cloacimonadales > JAFGVF01 > JAEKNW01. Next base: position 2,295,053 of record CAXXJV010000001.1, read on the forward strand.
AAAGTGCTTTCTCTTCTGCACTTATAAATCCAAATAACCTAGTACCCTCATCATTTTGATGATAATGAATCAGTAACTTTACTTGACTTAGTCTATTGATCTTCTCATAAGTACTTAAGGGTATCTCTACCTCATAACCAACTCCATTACAATCTATTACACAATATACAGGATTAATCTCTGTAAGTTTACCGTTCAAGTAATTAAACATTAAATTTCCTTTTTCCTTAGCACTGAATAGCAGGTTGTTGAGTAAAAGTTTCTAACATATCTGATTTTCATAAAAAACTTGTTGAGAATTACTGGTTTTAATTTAAACTTTATTTCATAATTCGGATTTATTAAATATAAGCGTAAATCCACAATATTAAGCAAGTTTCTTGCCACTAGCTTTTGGAAATATTCTAGAGTAACCTTAGATTTTCTAAGATCTACAAGTTCATCAATCACAGCTTTTCTTTCTCCAGTAAGAACTAGTAATCCTCTGTAAAAATCACTCGGAAGGAGGTGAATAAAAGGTAGCTTAGATAGAAATGAATTTAACATTTGCTGGTGTCCACCGAATGGATTCTGCCATGGAGGAAAAGCAATAAAGATAAATCCATCTGCCTTAAGATGGCCTCTACAAAAAGCTAAAAGCCTTTCATGATCTTCAATATGTTCAATTACATCTCTGAAAAAAATCAAATCAAATTCTCCTAAAGAATCCATTTCAAATATGTTTTTACTATATAAATGGCATTGTTTATTGCTAATATAATCTGATAAGTATCTTTTGCCATTAGTAATTTTATCTTGAGCTAAATCAACTCCTACCACCTGACAATCAGCCTCAAGAAAAGGAACTAAATTGCCACCTTCCCCACAACCTATCTCTAAAACCCTAATTTCTTTAGTTGAAAGAAAAGTATTTAAGTAAGGAATTACATATTTTCTGCTTGTATATACTTGCTCATTAAAATACTTTTTTCTATCTTTATGTCTCTTTTGCATAACCAGCTTCTATAAGATTTAAATTTCCAAATTTAACTTTATTAAAATGTGTGTAAGCTACTGCTAAGGCATCAGAAGCATCATCAGATTTTATTTCTTCTTTAAGTCCAATTATCTTCTGTATCATATGTCTTACTTGTAGCTTATTCCCATTTCCATTTCCTGTTACAGCCTTTTTTACTTCTCGAGGGGAATATTCATATACTGTGATATGAGACAAAGCACATGCTTGAAGTATAACACCTCTAGCATGTGCTAAAGTAATTGCAGATTGTATATTATTACCATAGAAAATAGTTTCCACTACAGCAATATCAGGCTTATATTCTTCTAAAATCTCGGTAATTCTAGTAAATAATTCAGCTAATTTACCACTTAATTTAAGTTTAGCATTAAGTTTGATAACATCACAACCTGCAGCAACAATCCGTTTCTTTTCAATTTGCAAGATCCCATAACCACAAAATCTGCTACCAGGATCAAAGCCAATTATTACCATTTATTCTTGGTTTAATTTTTCCATTATTTCGTCAGATATATCAAAGTTAGCCCATACTTTTTGAGTATCATCTAAATCATCTAAATGATCTAAAAGTTTCATTAATTTCTCGGCAACATCATCTGCATTAACTGTTGTTTTTGGAACTTTGATTAATGCAGGTTCTTGTGGTTCATAACCAGCATCTTCAAAGTTTTTCATCACAGTATGAAAATCAGAAGCAACAGTATAAACTTCAAACATATCATCTTCAAGTTTTACATCTTCAGCACCAGCTTCTAATGCTTCCATCATGAATTCATCTTCATCTTTTCCCTCAGCAGGAATTAAGAAGAAACCTTTTTGTTCAAAGTTCCAGGAAACAGAACCTGATTCAGCCATTGATCCACCATATTTTCCTAAAGTGTGTCTAACTTCAGCAACAGTTCTATTCTTATTATCAGTTGTACAGTCAATTAAAATGGCTACTCCACCATGTCCATAGCCTTCATAGGTGATTTCTTCATAGACTACACCTTCAATTTCACCAGTACCTCTTTTGATAGCACGTTCGATATTGTCTTTAGGCATATTTTGAGAACGTGCAGCTTGAACAGCAGTTCTTAAGCGAGGATTTGATTCTAAATCACTTCCTCCCATACGAGCAGCGATAACAATTTCTTTACCTAGTTTAGTAAAAACTTTTCCACGTTTTGCATCAGCAGCACCTTTTTTATGTTTAATCGAACTCCACTTATTATGTCCTGACATTGGTTTTCCTCACTATTTTTAAATTTTTAAAGAGCCGACTTTATAAGTCGGCTCATGAATTATAAGTTATCTATTAGTTAAATTTATTTTGGTTTGATTTTTTGTCAATTTATTCTTGTTCCTGTTTTGATTCTTCAATAATTTTGTTAGCTTCATCATTTGGAACTTTTTCATAGTGTGAGAAGCTTTGAGTGAATTTACCTCTACCTTGGGTTAGAGATTTAAGGGTTGGGAAATATTTATAAATTTCTGCAAGAGGTAATTCAGCAGTAAGAATCTGTTTTCTACCTTCTTGTTCCATACCAACGATTTTACCTCTACGAGTAGAGATATCACCCATTACATCACCCATGTATTCAGTAGGGATAACAATTTTCATACTATGGATAGGTTCTAAAAGAATAGGGTTACATTTTGTGAATCCATTCTTAAGAGCCATAGTAGAAGCTAATTTGAAAGCCATTTCTGAAGAGTCCACATCATGATAAGAACCGTAATAAAGGTCACAATAGATATCAACAACAGGATAACCAGCAATAATACCATTTATCATTGTTTCATTAATACCTTTCTCAACAGCAGGAATATAACCAGAAGGGATAGTACCACCAACAATAGAGTTAATGAATTCATAGCCTTCGCCTCTAGCTTTTGGTCCAATTCTCATGAAGACATGTCCGTATTGACCTTTACCACCAGATTGTTTCTTATGTTTATATTCAACATCAGTTTTTCCAGTGATAGTTTCACGGTAAGGAATTCTTGGAGCTTTGAGAACAGCATTAACCTTGTAACGATTTTTGAGTTTCTTCTGTAGTAAAAGTAATTGTTGTTCACTAGTACCAGAGAGAATATTTTCATGAGTTTCAACATTAAGTTTAAGGTTAATAGTTGGATCTTCATTCATTAATCTTTGGATAGCAACACCAATTTTATCTTCATCATTTTGTGATTCACCAACAATTGACTTCCACATTACTGGGTCTGGGAACTTAACAGGAAGACATTGCATGTTAGAAGCATTTTCTACAATAGAATCCATAGATCTAGCATATTTAAGTTTAACTAAAGCTCCGATTTCACCAGCTTTAATTTCACTAGCATCAACTCTATTTTTACCTTGAGCATAGTAGAGGTTACCAATTTTGTCTTTATTTTCTTTTTCAGGAATATAGACATCGGTACCAGAAGTTAAAGAACCAGAGTAAAGTCTGAAGTAGGCAATATCACCCATAGTTGGATCAGCATAGTTTTTGAAAATGAAACCTAGTACTTTTCCATCAGGGGAGCAGACAAATTCTTTTTTCTCATCTTTTTCTAAGATTTCCATGTTAGCACAATCGGCAGGACTTGGAAGGTATTCAAGGATAGCTTCTAGAAGGTTAGTTAGACCAACTTGGCTAGCTGCAGAAACTGCGAATGCAGGCATAATAGAACCATTTTTAATAGCAGTTTTAGCACCTTTAATCATTTCATCTTGGGTAAGCTCACCTGCATCGAAGAATTTTTCTAACAGTTCTTCGTCTGATTCGGCAACTGCTTCCATGAGAGTATTTCTTTTTTCTTCGATTTCATCAGCCATATCTGCAGGGATATCAGCAACTTTACCATCAATATAAGCTTTATTTTTTAAAATATCAATAACACCTTTGAAGGCACTTTCACTTCCGATTGGAATAACAAAAGGTGTTGCATTAAAATCTGAGTTTTCAGAAATAGTTTCTATAACTTTATTGAAATCAGAATGTTCTTGATCTAATCTATTAACAATTAATGCTCTAGCTTTAGATGAACCTTCTAATTGTTCAAGAGCTTTTTCAAGTCCAACTTCAAAACCACCAGCAGCATTAGCAACGACACAGATTGTTTCAACAGCTGGAAATACTGAGAGTTGGTCACCAATATAGTCTGGAGTACCTGGAGCATCTATAATATTAATTCTATGATTCTTATAATCAATAAAGCCACAGCTAAGAGATAAAGAGTTTTTCTTTTCAATCTCTTCAGGATCGAAGTCCATAACAGTGTTTCCATCATCGACTTTACCAATACGAGTAATCATTTTAGTTGTATATAGTAGGTTTTCTGCGAGGGTAGTTTTCCCAGCTCCACTTGAACCTAATAAGGCTATGTTTCGAATGTTTTTCATGTCATAATTCTTCATTAATTTTCCCCCGTTTATGGATTTTTCAATTTAATAACCATTATTGACAATAAATTATTAGGTGTCAAGAAAATATTATTTTTTTTTGATTTTACTAAAAAAAGTAATGCTTTTTATCTTAACACATCCATTAATAATCATTATTATAATTTTTTATAGATTTCTTGTAATTGCTTGATAAAATCTTGTAGATTTGAGTTATCTTCAACTGGTGCATGCAGTTCTTTAGTTAAAAGAATCTTGCTTTCAGGTAATAATTCTTGAAGATGTTCAATAGTTTTACCTGGGCTTCCTCTATGAGAACAAGTCAGAACAATATTTTTGTTATCGAGATTAACTGATGTTAAGAAAGATCTTAAAACTGGAGCAAATGTCCAGGCCCAGACAGGTCCACCTAAGATTATTAGATCATAATCTTGAGGATTGAAGTCGTATTTTTTTAAACTTGGAGTTTTTTTTCTTAGAGATTCATTACCACCTTGAAAGAGAATTTTTATACTACTATTAGTGTATTCTTTTTCAGGGACAAGTCTTAGGATATCGCAATTTAAAGTGTTTTCTAAGATTTTGGCAAACTTTTCATTATCACCAGAATAAGAAAAGTAAATAAAAATTGATTTAGTCATTATTACCTCGTTTTTCTTTTATAAACATAGAATTTATGGTGAGCCCAAAAGAGTTTGAGAAATCTTGGGCCATATTTTTCTAACCAATAATATTTCATCATATCATGGGCGAAGTTTGGCTTTTTATCTGTCCAGTAATCCAATACAGTAAGAATCTCTTTATTAACAGAATTAGTTTTTTCATTAATAAGAAAGTCTAGCTTTAGTTTTTTTAAGAAGTCTTCTTTAGCCATACCGATATCTGGCCAAGGGGGGCAATCAAAATAATCCCAATAGACTTGTTTCCAGCCTAAATTTTTCATGATTGCGTTGAAGTTTTTATGTTTGATATTATCTTCAATAAGGTATTTGTTAAGATCTTCTTTACCAAGGTATTTTTGACTTAGGTAACCTAGACCACATCTATTAGGGACTGCAAGAACAATTATTTTATTAGTTATTCTATCTAATTCAGTAAGGAATGACGTCAGGTCATTAGTGAACCAGAGGGCTGAGAAGTTCCAGGCCATATCCATGCTTTTATCAGCAAGCTTTAAGCTTGAATAATTATTGGTATAAAGAGATTTTAGAGGTATATTTGCTTCTTGCCAAACTTGATTAATTAATGATAATCTGTCTTCATCGTGGTCAATAAGAGTAACATCAACTCCAGCTTTAGCAAATCCCATTGAGTTGATTCCAGACATACCAGTGAAACCGAATGAAGGTGCTTCTAGAAGACTTTTTATATTATATTTAGTAATTATATTCATAATTCTTTCATGAATAATTATGCGTTCATAGCTTGAACCTAAGCCTTCATCAGGATTTTGGTAATACTTCTTCCAAAAGTGAATAATTGGTATAGCCATTCTTACGATTCCTTATAAAATTCAATTACTTCGTGGAAGTTGTCTAATGTATCAGATTTTTCTAAAGGTAGTTCTTGATAGGTGTTGGAGACATCATAATACCAACTTTGAGATATTAGTTCAAAGCGGGAAACAAATATTTCGCTTTTAAGGATAGAAGCTAATTTCCTTGCCCAAGAAAAGCAGAAATAAGGAATTATTCTAGACTTTGGAAGTGCTTTTCCATGAATTTCTTTAGAAATATAGTTAACTAGATCTATAAGAGAAATTGCTTCTTGGTCAGCTACAATGTATTTTGATCCTGATTTGACTGGGTTATTTGCACAAAAGGCAAAAGCTTTAGCGAGAGAATGGATATTTGTGAGTTGTATTTTTACTTGTCTTCTTGGGACAAGCATTAATTTTTTATCAACTAATTTACAGAGAGTATAGGGGAAACCATAATCTCCTTGACCATAAGTAATGGCAGGCCTGATTATTATGGCAGATAATCCTTGGGTAATTAGATCATTAATAATCTCTTCGCTACGTATTTTCGTAAAATGATAATAGTTATCATCTTGTCTTGGCGTTGATTCACTTGCTGGTAATTCTTTAGGAATAGCTCCAAAGACACCAACAGATGAGCAATAGACTAGTTTTGTCTTGTTAGATAAGCAATGTTGAGCAATAATGGAAGTAGCTTCAATATTAGCTAAATAGTATTTATCTTTAGAGTCAGGTCTCCCCCCTCTTATAGCTCCAATGTGCACAATAATATCAAAGTTATTTGCATTTAAATATGATTTTAACTTGTTTATATCACAAAGGTTGATTTCTACAAAGCTAACTTTATCTGAGAGTTCAGAGATTCTCTTGGGGTTAGTATTTGGTCTGATTAAACCGACTATTGAGTTTTCTGGATTTTTGACAAGTTCTTTTGCTGTTTCTTTTCCCACAAAACCACTAATTCCTGTTAATAATATCTTTGGCATTAATACTCCTATTATTGACTTATCATTAATTTAAATATAGCTAATAATAAGTCAAGAAAAAATAGCTTGATTACTTTCTCTCCTAATTAATAATGGGTAAAGTTAAATAATGTATTAGACTTTGTGGTAGAACTATATTCAATAGCAATCTTCATTAAGCTCTAGTCTATTATTTTAGTTAATAATACTGATATAGTAAAAAAATAAATAAAGAATATAAATAGGAGTTATCATGTCTAATTTACAAATTAGTCAATCTGACTTGCCTTTTTTGAGGCTATTATCTGAGAAATTTCCTACAATAGCAGCTGCAAGTGCCGAGATAATTAACTTGCAAGCAATATTAAATTTACCAAAAGGAACTGAACACTTTTTGTCTGATATTCATGGTGAGTATGATTCTTTTCAGCATGTAATCAAGAATGCTTCTGGGGTTATTAAGGGAAAGATAAAAAGTTTATTTGAAATAACTCTTACAAGTCAAGAGCGAGAAGAATTAACTTTTCTGATTTATTATCCAGAAGAGATTCTGCAGATTAAAAGAAATGAAAATAAAAATCTTAATGATTGGTATGCAGTAACTCTTTTTAGATTAATTCAGTTGTGCCGAGAATCAGCTTCTAAGTACACAAGATCAAAAGTTAGAAAAGCTCTTCCCAAGGAATTTGCCTATATCATAGATGAGTTACTAAATGAGCAGGGTGAAAATAAGCATGAATATTATAATCAGATTATAAAAACTATTATTGAATTACGCAGAGCAGAATCATTTATTATTGAAATATCCAAGATTATTCAGCGTTTTTCAGTAGATCATCTTCACATACTAGGAGATATTTTTGATAGAGGTTCTTCCCCTCATTTAATAATGGATCTCTTGGAAAAACACCATAGTTTTGATATTCAATGGGGAAATCATGATATTTTATGGATGGGAGCTGGAGCTGGTTCTTTAGCCTGCATTACAAATCTTCTTAGGATATCCTTTCGGTATGGTAACATTGATACAATTGAGGATGGTTATGGAATAAATTTACGACCTTTATGGAAGTTTGCTCTAGATACATACAAAGACGACCCATGTCTTGAGTTCATGCCCAAAGAAAATAATGAATCTGAAAATGCTAACAACCTTGCTAAAATCTCAAAAGCAGTTGCAATATTACAGTTTAAACTAGAAGCTGAGTTGATTAAAAGAAGACCTGCTTTTGATATGGATGATAGGCTTCTCTTGGAAAAGATAGATTACACAAAGGGAAGAGTTGTTATTGATGGTAATGAATATGAGTTAAGTTCTTGTAATTTTCCAACTATTGATCCTGAAAATCCTAATAAACTTTCTCCTGAGGAAAAACATATTGTTAAACAGTTGAAAGAAACTTTTATAACTAATGAAAAACTTCAGAGACATATCCAGTTATTGTTAGCAAAAGGTTCACTTTATAAGACTCATAATAATAATCTTCTCTTTCATGGCTGTATTTTACTTAATGAGGATGGTTCTTTAAAAAAACTACCAGTTCAGGGTAAAGAATACACAGGTAAAAAGCTAATGGATAAATTTGATAGAATAGTTAGACAAGGCTGTATGAGTAAGGATATTGTTGCTAAAAAATATGGTGAAGATATTATGTGGTATCTTTGGTCTGGAGTTGATTCACCTCTTTTTGGTAAGAAAAAGATGGCAACTTTTGAAAGACTTTTCATCAAAGATAAAGAAACTCATGTTGAAGAAAAGAATCCTTATTATGAGTTTAGAAATGATGAGAAGACCTGCAAAATGCTTTTAGAAGAGTTTGGCTTAAATCCTGAAAAATCTCATATTTTTAATGGTCATGTACCAGTCAAGACAGCTAAAGGAGAATCACCTGTCAAAGCAAATGGAAGACTTATTGTAATTGATGGTGGTTTTTCCAGAGCATATCAAAAAGTAACAGGTATTGCTGGATACACCTTGATTGCTAATTCTCATGGATTAACTCTAACTGCTCATCAACCTTTCGTTTCTAAGGATGAAGCAATTAATAAAAGAATTGATATTGATTCTCAAAGATCGATATTAGAAACTTCACATGAAAGAATTAGAGTTAAAGACACAGATACAGGTTCAATCTTAAAGCAACAAATCACTGATTTAAAAAAGCTACTATATGCCTATTCACATGGCGATGTAAAGGAAAAATTATAGGTAAAGGAGAATGATATGTCTGGAATAGTATTTTTTAAAACTAAGTCATTAGAAAATATCCATCACTTTTATCACAAGACTTTGGAAATGGAAGTATGGCTAGAACAAGCTAACTGTTATATTTATAAAAAAGGTAATCTCATTCTTGGTTTTCTCCAATCTGATCAAGCTGAAACTCATGGAATAATCACTATTTTTAATCAAAGAAAAACAGAAATTGATCAATATTACAAGAAATATGCTAATCTAGTAACTCAAGATCTAAAGGTTAACGAAAAGTTTAACATATACCATTTTTATATCTGTGATCCTGAAGGAAGGAAAATTGAATTTCAAACCTTCTTACACCCACTGAATGCTTATCATTCACTAGATGAAGGATTAGTTAAAAGACGCTCAATAAGAAACTTTAAGGACAAACAAGTAGAAAAAGAAGTTTTAGATAAGATTTTTTCTTTATGTCGTTATAGTCCTACTGCTAGAAATAGTCAAAGCTATTACTATTTAGTAATTCAAGACCCAAAAGATCTTAACTGGTTAGCTAATAGCAGAGGACCTGCTGGTAATCCTATAAAACAAGCACCAATGGCTGTTCTTGTAATTTCTGATAATACTAAAACTAGAAGACTTGAACAGGATGCTGATATTGCTGCTACATACTTTATGTTAGCTGCTTATAGCTATGATGTAGCTAGTTGTTGGATTACTGATATGAACAAAGACCAAGTAAAGTCTTACTTTAATATTCCCCAAGAATATCATATTAGTTGTGCTATTGCTACTGGATATGCAGATGAATTTAAGGTAATACCAGAAAGACGATCAACTCATGATTTTGTCTATTATGATCGATATGATATTCAAGATTAACAGTGCATTATGATTAGGTGAGTAGCAATAATTTACCATAAAGCTTCTGCAAAGATTATTATTTAAGTTTAAGTAGATTAGGGACTGGTTAAAGCTGTCCCTAATCTATTATAAAATGCAAAATCCCTTATTTCTTCCATGATCCTTTCTTTACAGTCTTTCGATGAAAAGCGGACTTTCATCGAAAGACTGTAAAGGAAGGATAATGGATGGATAAAGAGACATATCTAGAATTTATAAAAAGATTCTGCATTCTTCCCAAGAATTCTGAACTCTTCCCAAGAATTCTACTGTGTTAGGGTTAATTATTATTTTTAGATTTTTTTTTGATTCTGTCGATTTGTTGTTGAGTAAAATCAGAATAATTTACATCTCCAGCATCTTTAAAGAGGAGATAAGCTTCTTCAAGTTTTTCAATAGCTTTTTGGTCATTAGCTAAAATTTCAAAGGTAATACCCCAGTTAAATAAGGCCTTTCCTTGTCCGATCTTATCACCGATTTCTTGCAAGCTATGATGTTGAATTTGGTAAAATTCTAAGGCTTTGGGATAATTTTTCTCTTCTCTGAGAATATTAGCAAGATTCCCTATTGTATGGGCAATTCCTTCTTTATCTTGAAGCTCTTTTTGAAGTTCTAAATTTGATTCATAGTATATTTTAGCTTGTTTGAAGTCTTGTTTATTGAAAAAAGCATCACCAAGTCCGTCATTAGCATAAGTAATACCAATTTTATCATTTATTAATTGAGCTATAGATTTAGCCTCTTGAAGATATTTTATAGCAAGGTCGAAATTTTGCAGAATGCTGTGTACATAACCAAAGTTGTAAAGAACAGTCTGCTCTTGTTGTTTATCTCCAATATACTTAGCCATCAATAAGCATTTATCTAAGGAATCAATGGCTTCTTGATCTTTACCTTGAGAGAAGAGAATCATTGCTATTTCGGTATTTACTTTAGCAAAACCATGTTTATCCCCGATATTTTCAGCTATAGCAAGAGCTTCTGTAAAGTATTTTAAGGCATGATCTTGATTACCTCTTCTTATCTCAATAATACCTAAGGAAGTTTTAGAGATGCGCAAGAAAATCTTTTTATTATTTTGGGAGGCTAGTTTACCTAATTTTTGGTAGCTAGCATTAGCTATATCATATTCAGCTCGATCTAGTGAATCTTGTCCAAGAATAGAATAATAGATTATTTGTAGTAAAGGTGATTGCTTACTAATCTCATTTTCTAACTTATTTTTTAAATTAAAGAATTTATTTCTAGCATTAGTCATTCTGAAATAATCCAACATTATTAAATCAATTCTTTGTTTTATTTCTGTAGAATTGATTTGTTTTTTTATATCTTCATGAAGTAATACTAGGTTTTTATAGTCTTTTTGGATATCTAACAATCTAAATTTTGCCAGATAGTAGAGATCTTTTTCTTGGTCATTTAGAAAATCAATATTTATTAAATCAAGATATTGTGTTACTTGAGGAGCTTTATTTTGTTCTAAGAATGAATTAACTAACTTTAGTTTTATTTGATTTTTTGTAAAATCATCAGTAGCAAAAGAAAGGGCTTTTACATAGTAATATGAGCATATTGAATAGGAAGCTTGCTTTTGGTTTTTATCAGCTGCTAAAAGAGACCATTTACAGGCTTGAGCAGGTATTTGGGCAGAAATAAAGTGATTAGCAATGACTTCATAGAAGGGAAGTAGATTATCTTTAAATTCTTGTAGATAATAATTAGCAATTGTTTTATGAAGCTTACGTTTCTCAGTGAATAAGATTGTTCTGTAAATAGCATCTCTCATCAATGAATTATTAAAGTAATATTCAATTTCGGGTAGAATTATTTTTTTAAAGAGTTGTTGATTTTGAGTTAGATTTTCTAAGACCTTTTCGATTTGGATTTGAACGAAGTCTTCAGAAAAGATATTTAAAACTTGATTATTAAAACTTACCCCCATGATAGAGGCATACTTTAGGACTTGTTTAGTTTGAGCATCAAGAGATTCAAATTCATTTAATAGAAGTGTTTCGAAAGTATTTGGTAATTTACCTTTTCTTACAAGTTGTTTAAAATCATTAAGATCAAATGTGCTATAATTATCAGTTAAATTTTCTTTAATAAGAGAGCATATTTCTTTTATATAGGCAGGATTATTGTTAGCAAGCTTCAAAATCTCTTTTAAAGCAGCAGGAGTAATACTTAGTTTATGGAAGGAGACAAAATCCCTTAGTAAGTCTTCATCAAAATCTTTCATTTTAATAATATCTTGGGAATATAATCCATAACTAAGAAAAGAATCTAAACTACTAGAAGTTATACTAAGTCTTATATTTTTAGAAAGTAATTTAGGAATAAGAATTTCTAGTAGTTTGGTTGATTCAAAATCTAACCATTGGAGATTTTCTAGAATTAGAATTTGATATTCTTCTAAGAGTAGGATTAATATTTCGGATAAAAGATCTAGGAGTAGAGGTAATTCTTTTTGCTTAATTTCACTATCACTTTCATTAAAAAATTCTTCAATTAAAGTCAAATCAAGGTTAATTTGCTTATTCTTCAAAAAATCTTCAATATGGGAAAGATCTGTTAGAATATTATCTAGTTTAGCATAAGCATTAAAAATATTATAGAAGAGTGTGAAGGATTTTAGTTTATCATATTCACTCAAAACTAGAATTTTTACATGCTGATTATCATTTTTGTTTTTTAAATACTCATAAATTAGATGAGATTTTCCGCTTCCTGATTTACCATAAATTAGGTTTAGCTTTTTATTATCCATATCTGCTAAAATATCATTATAAGCTATTAATTTACTATTTTTAAACTTGTCAACATAGGCTGTCCAGTAATCAGAAAACTCATTACTAACATGATAAATTTCAATATCTTTGCTTATTCCTTTAACATTAACTTTATCTATGAATTGTGTTTGATAACGTCCTTTGATAAATGGAAGGATTTCAGAAGAAAAAGCAAAGTCATTATCTTGAGATTTACTCATTAATCTTGCAGCAATATTAACCCCATTTCCTATAATACCATATTCATATCTGTCTATTGCCCCTAAAAGTCCACTGTAGATATTATTGTAAGTTAGGCCAATTTTTGTTTTTATAGCAGGAGTTTCAAGCTTGGATACTTTTAAACATGTGGCAAAAGCTCTTTCAATATCATCTTTATGGATAAATGGTACACCAAAGGTTATTAGTATTAAATATCCCTTATCAGTGTAGTCTATCTTGTTAATTGTACCATCATAAAAATAGACAATACTTTGTAGTTTAGAGTAAAAATCTTGATAATGGATAATATCAATTTCTTTTTTTTCTAGAAGAGTACTTTCTAGTTGGATAAAAATTACGGCAGAGTTTTTTAATTCACCACTAAATTTTCCTGAGCTAAGCCAGTATGAAACTTTTTTAGGAAGAAAGTAGCTTGAACATTCGCTAGTTGTTAGATAATCTTGACTTGTTATCAGAGGTAGTTCACTTAAATTTCCTACCTCTAAGTTTTTATCACCTTGAATAAAAATATCTTCAAGGGCTTTTCCTGAAATATAATAATCCAGATGGTGTTTAATATCACCAACAATATTAATATTTACTTTACCCCAAGACCAATTGCCGTGAAAAGCAATCTGAAATTTATAGATGTTCATAAATTTTTTATTAAGAATCTCAAGAGCTTTATTCATTTGGGAAAGGCTTATTAAGATTCTCTTACTTGCTATGTCTTGATCACCTGGGAAAAGAGCAAGTATAGAATCTCCACCAAACTTGATAAGGTCTCCCCCATTAGCTTCTAATACACGATACATTTCATCAAAATATGTATTAAGCATGTCAGTAATTCGTTCAATTGAATAATGTCCAGCTTGACTTATTTTCTCAGTAAGTTTGGTAAAGCCTTTAACATCAGTAAATAAAACTCCTGCATCGATACTAGTAGAATAGGGTATTTTATCAAGACAAAAGTCTTGACGACTGATAATTTTTCTAATTATATTAGGAAGTAATTTGGAATAATTAAGCATGATTTCTCTCCCAGGCAAAGATAAAATATATATTCAACTTAGATTAGATTTTGACAAGTAATTTCTCAAAAAAACACAGAGAATAACAAGTGCTATTCTCTGTGTCATAGATTAATTAATTCTTTTTAGACTTTGATAGAGAAGGTTTGATGATATTACCATCCCTTGTAAGGTATCTGTGAGTGTTGATAAAGTCTTCTAAAGACATTCTTTGGTTATTAACAAAACCAATAATGAAATAGAATTGTCTTGGAGCAAGTTCAGCAATATTAGAGTCTGTCCAAGTCAATTCAGTGACATTATCTCTATACTCATAGATACCATCTGCATCCAAGCAAGAATAGATTAAATAGGAAACATTGGCAACAGGTGAACCTGATATACTTTCACTAATTTCATTCCATTCTAGGATAATATCAGTATTTGACATTGAAATAAGAGGGTATTGAGGAGCAGGAAGAGGGTCATCTTGAGTAACCACGAAACCTTGTCTATTTACAATATCAGTGAAGGAACCAGTTGTCATAGTCAAAGTAACATTATAGATACCTGGTGATTGGTAAATATGTTCAGGATTACGTAAGCTACTTGAGTGACCATCTCCAAATTCCCATAAGATATCAGTAGTTGGATCATCATGACCTTCTGATTTATTATCGAAGTAGATAGGTATTCCAGGAGTATTGAATCTACTGCTTGAATTGAAATTTGCTAGGTGGTGATGATAGTTCATACCAATATCAGCAATTGAACCATCAGGGTCTAAATCTAGGTTAGGGTTACCACCATCTATGCAATTAGAGTGAATACTTAATTCTAAATTATGAAGATCTGAATCTGCAAATAAAGGGTCAGTATTCATATTGCCAATTCCAGGTGCATTATCAATAGCCATGGAAATATTGTTATATTCAAAAGTAGTTTCAATATCATTTCCACTGGCAAGATCTGCTTCACTAATTGGACTACCCCAAATAATATTCTGACCAAAATAGAGAGAGCTGTTATTTGCATTAACAATCTTAGAATAAGAAAGTATATTATTATTTAAGATTTGAACATTTTGGATATCAGAAGCAAAGAGGAAGGTAGCAAGATCACCTAAGCTATTCTCTATATGATTATGATGAATCTGAGGCAAACATTCATTACCTGTAAGATCAAAAGAAACTAGGTTATCGAGGAAAGTATTTCTCTCAATAATGGCATTATTATTGCCAGTAACTTTTAATCCACAAGCAAAGCCTGCTATTTCAGAGTTTCTAATCCAGGAGTTAGCTTGATTATTTAAAGTGATACCAACACCTAAATTTCTGCTAGTATTACTAGTATGTCTTACTCTAATATTTGTTAGGGTCGGGATAGTTTCATCAGATGAATCTAGATAAATACCCGACATTACATTTTCAGATTCGAAGTCATGTAAATCTAAATTCAATAAACCAATACTTTTGAGAGCAAAAGCGTCAGTTCTAGAGGTATTAGTAGTGTGTCTAACTCTAATATTAGTTAAAACAGGAGTAAGAGATTCTGTACGGGAAAGATTTTCTAGGTAAATACCAGTTAAGCAATCTTCAATGAGAAGGGAATCAAGTAGAGCTTCAACCTGACCACTAATGTGGATACCAAAACCACCTAATTCTCTAGAAGTATTAGTAGTGTGGCGGACTCTAATATTAGTTAATACAGGGCTAGAGGAAGATGATGAGTAAATTGAAATTCCATCATGAACATTATCAGATTCAAAATCATCAAGAGAAAGATTTACTGAGCCTACACTATTGAGGGCTAGAGCGTCAGTCCTTGATGTATTAGTTGTATGACGAACTCTGATATTAGTTAAAACTGGAAGACTAGATTCACTTCTATTAGAGTTGTCAAAGTTCAATCCAGTGACATAATCTTCCAAAATCACATCAGACATTTGTGGAGATACATTACCCATACAGGTAATAGCAGTTCCACCTAAGTCTCTTGATGTATTAGTTGTATGTCTTACTCTGATATTAGTGAGAGTTGGATTTATCGATTCTGAAGAATCATAGAGTATTCCATTATAGATATTATCTGATTCAAAGTCATTAAGACTCATATTTACCTTGCCTAGAGATTTCAAGGCATACGCATTAGTCCTTGAAGTGTTAGTTGTATGTCTGACTCTTATGTTGGTTAAAGTAGGAGTAATAGCTTCTGTTCTGCTAGAATTATCAAAAATAATACCAGTGAGATAATCCTCGATTTCTAAGCTATCAATTACAGCATTAACACTTCCTGTAAATTCAAGGGCAGTATCGGCTAATTCACGTGAAGTATTTGTTGTATGTCTTACTCTGATGTTTGTTAATACTGGACTAGGTGAAGAGTTCAAGGCATCGAAAGACATAGCCTTAGAAAAATCTTCAATTTCAATATTGCTAATGTTTGGTGAAGCATCCCCTTCTACTTTTATAGCATAAGTGTCATCTAACCTACTTGTATTAGTAGTATGTCTAACTCTTATGTTTGTAAGAACAGGAGCACTTGAACCTTGAGTAGATTTGATCTCAATAGCTTTAGCAAAATCTTCAATATCTAGATTATCAATATTGACGTTGGAGTTATGGATTTTAACAGCTATAGGATCGTTTTCTGTTCTAGAAGTATTAGTAGTATGTCTAACCCTGATATTTGTGATTACTGGAATATCTAAAGAAGCATCACCTAGTATTTCAATACCAGTGTTATATTTATCAATATCTAAGTCATCAATTATAGCTTGGCTAGGTCCAGAAATCTTTATTGCTGAATGTTCACTATCCAGACCTTGAATAGTTAAGCCAGTTAGATTTGGGGAAGCTCCATTAATCTCGATTGCTTTTCTAGCATTTAAGATATAAGAGTTGGAAAGACTAGATATTTCGTCTGTAGAAGTAAATTTGATCCCTTCCCATTCACCTACTTGTCTTTCTTCACCAGCTACAGTTCCAAAAGTGACTCCATCTGCAATCAAGCCACCAGAAACAATAAAGTATGTATCTTCCATGATATTGATAACAGTTCCAGGCTCAATGTTTAAACTTGTACCACTTTCTACAGAAACTTGACCATAAACATTGTATGGAGACAGAGCTACTTGCCAATCACCAAAGTAATTACCACCAGGAATAGAAGTTCCTTCAACACTAATATAATTCTCATATCTTACACTATCAGAAGTTACTAGTATATCGTCTTCATCGATATAAGATACTACAAGTGATACTGAATATTCCCCCCCAATATTATAGTTGATACTTGGGTTTTGGAGATATGAATCTGGCACATCATCATTATCTAAATACCAAACCCAATGATTTGGATTACCTTGGGTTAAATCAGTAAATTGAACAGTTTGTCCTGAAAGAATTTCTGTATTATCAGCAGTAAATTCAGCATTAAAGGAATCAGTTATTGTAATATCAATATCCTGTGAAGTAACTAGTCTGCCTGAACCATCACTTACATTTACTGTCAATGTTTCTGTTCCTGCCCAATCTTGAGGAGCATAGAAGGTAACTTCAAGACCTAGAATATTGTAAGTTACATGTTCATTATTATCAATACTTAAACTCAACAATGATAAGCTTTGCTCAGGATCATAAACATGATTTGCAAAATCTATCACTTGTCTGGTAGTTTGTAAGATAGTAATAGACTCTGGAAGTTCTATGAAGTATGGAGCATCGGCAACATCGACAACTGTAACAGTAATAACATCACTCACAATACCTTGGTGATTGTCGGAAGCTGTGAAAGTTAATTCTTCAATTCCAAACCAATCTTGATTAGGTGCTAGAGTTACTATGCCATTAGTGATGCTTACATGAATATTATGATTACCAGATACTGTGAAGATGAGATTATCATTATCACCATCACTGAAATATGTTCTTAAGTCAATCTCTTGGTTAATAGCATCCTCTTCCATTACTATATTAGGTATTGGTGAGGTTAACACAGGAATAGTATTTATTACACTTATATAGTTATTTCTAAGAAGTGAATGACTTTCACCATTTTCGTTTTCTACAGTTAGTCTTACTGAATAACTTCCTCTATTTTCATAAGTATAGCTAGGATGAATCTCATAACTATCAACTATGCCATCGTTGTGGAAATCCCATTGATATTCACTTATCTGGGAACCGTCAGAAGTTTGAGCTAAGTTAGTGAAGGTAACTTCAAGCTCTTTTGGTCCACTAAGTGGAGTAGCTGTGAAGTTAGCTGTAATCAATCTCTCTGTTACTGTCATGGTTACATAGATTAATAAAGTTGAATTATCTGGGTCATCAGAATTAACTTGTACAATAGCGTTATAGTTTCCTTCAGTTAAATCGTAAGCAGAAAAACTTAGTTCAACTTCTTCACTTAAACCTTGAGGAATAGTTAATGAAGTTGGTTCAACACTTAACCAGGAAGTTCCACTTACCCTTATAGATGAGATATGCAAATTACTATTCCCAGCGTTTGTTATAGTGAATTGACCACTATCTGTTCCAAAGCGTGGTATAGTTGTAGCTATTGAAGTAGTTGAAAGCTCAATTTGAGGAGCTTCTATAGCTGTGGCACTTAAGGTAATGATTTGACTTTGGTTATTTGGGTCGTTAGACTCAATAATTAAGTTCTCAGTGAAAGTTCCAGCTTCAGAACTTTCAAAGGTTACAGTAATTGTTTCACTTTCTCCATTTTGAAGTACAAATGCTCTGTTAACTACACTGAAGAAACCATTTGAAGTTGTAAGTGAAGAAATACTAAGAGGGGCATAACCTTGATTAGTTATCTGAATATTTTTCATTTTTGGATAACCAATATAGTTGCTTCCAAAATTGATTTCATTATTCACACTTAGAACTGGGTCTCCTGAAAGAATATTGAAATTAGTAGTTCTTTCACTTTGTTTTATATTTGTTGCAACATCATAGATGGCAAGCTTAACACTATAAGTGCCAATTTCACTATCAGGAGGTAAGTCTAAGTTTGCACTTGTTTGCTGATTTGATGTTACAGACAGATTAAGAGTCTCTTGATAGGTGTCAATCACTTGTAAATCTGGATTCAACAATTCATATTCAGCTCTGACAGCTTGATTATAAAGCTGAGTAGTTATGATAGAATTAACTTGAACTTCTTCTCCAGGATAATAGTTTGATCTATTCAAATTTAAAGAACTTATAGTAGCATAAATCGGAGCTTGATTAAAGACAAACTGACCCCAAATTATTCTTGAATAACCAGAATCTGTACTATTAACATCTAATGAAATCTCAATCTCATTAGCAACATTTTCTCCTAAGTTAATTAATTCAGGATTAATCATAAATTCTGTAATACTGTAATTGTTATTGCTGCCAACAAGTTGACCAACCCAAGTACCATTTACAAAGACATAATTGATTTCTCCTGAGTCGATATCATAAGCTCTGATTCTTAATTTGGCGTAGTCAACCTCAGACTCATTAGTATAAATAAAGAATTCTACAGGAGCATTTGGTGAATTCTCACTAATATTTATCCCAAGATCATTATCAGTAGTTTCTACAAAATCATTGCCAGCATTATCAGTATCGGTGAAGTTAAAGTTAGAATGATTAAGAATCATAGGTAGAGATAATTCTGAATTATCAGGGTCATTACTTGTAATAGTGAAATTAGCAAAATATGAGCCATAGTCTATGTTCCTGGTATCTAGGGTTAGATTTATGGTAGCAGAAGCACCAGCTTCTATACTTCCTGAAGCAGGATTAGCAGTAATCCAAGGAAGCGCTAATGTCTCGGTAGAGAGAGAATAATCTAGTTGAGCTTGTCCTTCATTGCTGATAACTAATTCATCATAATAAAGAGTGTTATCCAGAATAAACCAATCTAGGGATGTTTTGTTTATAGTAATCTGCGGAACATTAACTCCACTACCACTCATATTTATTTCTAGACTGCTTTCATTATTTGCATTTGAAGTAATAGTCAAAACAGCTGTTTCTTCAGTATCACCTGTTGGAGTATATCTAACAAGCATTACTCTGTTATTACCAGGTTGGATATTGATAGGACTGTTCAAAGTTGGAAGAGACATTGAAACAAAATCAGGGTGTGAAGAACCGATATTGGTAATTCTCAATATTCCAGTTCCTTGATTGTAAAGAGTATATTCCAATTCTCTGTAATTTCCTACATTGACTTGCGAGAAGTCTAAATTATCAGTTGATACCAATATTTCAGCAGTCGCTTCAACACCGTAACCTGTCAAAGCAACATGGTCTTCCCCATTCTCATCATTACTAAGAATAGTTACACTTGCAGTCTTTGCACCTTGACTTAAAGGTGTGAAGGATACAGTAACACTTCTAGATGCTTCAGGAGCAAGGGTAAAGGATGGAGGACTTACTAAGAATTCATTACTTTCAAGGCTAACCGAAGATACTTGTAAAATAGAAGATCCAGTGTTAGAAACAGTAAATGTCTGATTTGCTGAGTTTCCAATCAAGACTGAAGCAAAGTCAATATCTGTCTCAGAAACTGAAATACTTGGATTACCTGATACATTTAGTTGAACAGGGATTTCTTGACTGCCTTGAGGGTCATTACTATTCACCAGCAATAAGGCTGAGTAATTTCCTGCATATACATCAGCTGCTGATAGATTTACTGTTACAGTTTGACTAGTTCCTGGATTAATGTCTCCGGAAGTTGGAGTCAAACTTAACCAATCATTTGCTTCAACACTCCTACTTCTGCTATTATCATCACTTCTACTCCCTCCATTAATCATTATCTCATAGGAAAGTGTTCTATCTCCAGAGTTTGAGATAATTAGCTCTCTATCTTCACTTTGTCCGTACTCTAATGATGAAACAATATTTTCAATAGATAAACCTATGATTGGTGGTAGATAACCTTGTCCATTTAGATTAACTGATACTAATCCAATATTGGTTTGAATATCCATTATAGCATCAAATTCAATGTTGTTATCAGGACTAAATTCAACATTAATATCGCTTGATGCTCCAGGTGCTAAAGAGCTTATATTTGTATTTGTTGTGAATATTCCAAGCGGTGTGAAAGTAATTGATTCAATGGCTAGATCATCGCTTCCTATATTGCTAAGGCTTATACTCTGAATATCTGAATAACCGACTGCAACTTCACCGAAATTAATCTGACTGTCACTAATCTCATACTCAGGATAACCTTGAACACGCATAGTTACAGGAAGATTAATTAATGAATTCTGTGGTACATTAGATGTTAATCTAACACTTCCACTATAATCACCACCATAAATACCTGTAGGATTAAAGGTAATATTGATGTCTTGATAATGGCCAGGTGCAATAGTTCCTGAAGTATTATCAGTAGATAACCAACGACCATCATCTACTTGGAAAAGAGGACCAGAAACATCACTTATCCATAGATCTTTGCCATTGCTGGTAAAGGAGTAGATTACATCGTTATCCCAGAATGAATTCTCTTCTGTAACTACAATTGAGCTATTTACTAATTGTAGTTGAAGAATCTTTCCACCAATAATTACCTCATCTTCAATTGTATTCTGTAAAGCCCATAGTTCATTGTTATAATAGTCTTCTACCCAAACTAACTGGCTAATATTCATACCTAGGTAAGCACTATATGTCTCGAGAATATCACCATTGTGAGCAACTCGATAAATACTTGACACAGGATTATCTCCAAATGCTCGGCTAATTAAGAAACTATCCCCCATATAGGTAAGAGCAGGGAAGTAATCAACAGGTGAGGAGAAGGATGCAATAGGAGGATTTGTAGAAGTATTCAAGGTTGTTGGGTCGTAACAATAAACATTACCTGATTGATTACCAATCCAGAAATAGGTACCGTCATAAGTAATTCCATAAGGCAAAGTATGAATAGGATAACTTTCGGTAATTTGATAAGTTTCTAAATCGTACTTAAGCAATCTTCCTGTAGCTTGAACTTCATTATCACGGTTAAAATCAACAATATATAGTTCATTATTTAACCAGTATAGTCCAGCATTCCAAGCAGGCATATTTGGATATGTAGCTATCTGATCACCAAGGAATCTATTAGCTTCACTTGTCACTAAATTTTGATATGGTAAGTCATTTATGACTATATTTCGGCTTTGGTCTGCAAAGAAACCCATTTCTCTTAACTCATAGTCATTAATAAAATTCTCTTCACGTGAATTTACTTCATCAAGAGCAAGAGAATAAATTAAATTTGAACCACCGTTGTTAGTCAGCCTAAGAACTTGGCTTTCTTCTTCGTCTACTGTGAGATTAGCAAGAAGGGAAGCAGGATTGACTTCAAATGTTGGTTCTCCTTCAGCAATACCTGATAATTGAATTATATATTCACTATTAGCTATATCATTAGAGTAAATAGTCATTTGAGCTGTTTTCACACCGCTGGATAGTGGAGTAAAACTTATGCTAATACTTTGACTTGTTAAAGGTTCAATACTTATCTGGGTTTCTGTTACAGAGAAATCACTACTATTAAACATAATATTGTTTATTTCTAAGTCTGAAGAACCTGCATTTGCTAATTCAATCTCTTCAGTGAGAGTTTGTCCAATAAAGCATGTAGCAAAATCAAGCTCATTCTCAGATGATACTAACACAGCTTGTCCGATAACATCTAAGATAACATAAATTTCTGAGCTTGGCGTTTCTGCATCGTTACTATGAATATCTAGAACTGCTTCATATCTGCCTGCCATGAGATTCCTAGCATTATATTCTAAAGTAACAATTTGGTTTTCACCTTCTACTAATGAACCTGAATCAGGACTTACAGTTAACCAGTTAAACTCATGGATATTGTCTTCTATTCTGTATAATTTCGAATCAGTCTCTGAATCAGGAGCAATCCATAAATCTCTGCCATTATGGGCTAGGGCATAAGAAGTACCACTAAATTCATTATAGCTAATCTGCTTCAATAAACTTCCATCTGTAGGATTTAATTGTCTAATCTTATGAGCAGAATAATCAAGCGCCCAAAGTTCTCCACCTGTGTGGTCAGCAACCCAAACTATCTGATTCATCTTGCCATTAAAATTAGTATCTATAGTACTAATAACGCTACCATCAGTATCTAAAGTATAGATTTGAGGATTATTAACTGAAGAAGGAGAGATAATAAAGTTTTCTCCATTCCATGTCATTGCATAATTACCTGTAAGAATACTGTTAAATTGATCTACCTGATTACCAGCTAAGTCATAAGCATAGAAGGTACTTGAAGATGAGCCTATCCATAAATATGTTCCGTCATAAGTAATCCCGAATGGTGAAGAGTGAATAGGATATTGAGCTATTACGCTTTCATTGCTAATGTCATATTTATATAACTTATTTTGGCTATAAGAAATAATATACAAGTATCCATCTACCCAAACCATACCTTTATTACTGTTAGGAAGATTATCAAAGACACCAGATACTACATCACGATCTAAGACTTCTATAAGCTCAATATCAAAGTTAAGTTCTTCTCCTTGAATATTGCTTATAGTTAACTCTTGATTTGTTACCTGACCACTGTTAACAGTAGCTGAGAAGGAAGATGTGGATAAGGCGATTTGAGGAGTATAAACCCCATTACCAGTTATCTCAAGACTTCTCACTGCATTACCTGGTAAGTTAGTAGTAAAGGTAAATTGACCTGAATAAACCCTTTCTGCTTCTGGAGTGAAATTAATAATGATTCTTTGGCTTTCATTTGCTTGAATACTTAACTGAGTAACTTCAGTAGTGAAGACATCCTCTGATATGTTAAAATTACTAAGATTTAGAACATCACTTCCTGTATTGGTAATTAAGACAGATAGGGTATCAGAGTAACCTATATAGCTATTAGCAAAGTCAAGAGTCTCAGGAGTGATTACTATATTAGGAATACCTGTAACATTTACAGTTAGTGGGATTTCTATAATACTCTCATCAGGGTCATTAGAAGTCATTTCTATTACTTGGTTATAAGTTCCTCCAATAATATCAGAAGCATCTAAATTAATATTGAGAGAAGTTAGGTTTCCTGGTCCAAGTTGACCTGAAGTGTTAGAGAATGAAATCCAGCTGGGAATGGTAGAGACATTACTTTCTGAAATCCCAGCATTACCATAAATAACACCAGTTGTTTGATAAGAAGAACCATCACGAAGGTCTTCTTGATCGAAGTTCCAGTAACCACCTAAATTCTGTTCATTACCTAATAATCTAACATTTCGGTAGTTAGCAATTTCAGTATGACTTCTAGCAGATTCCCAAATTCTGAATTCATCAATGCCTCCATCAAAGCGATACCAGTTAGAACCAGTTTCACTCATCTTTCCCAATATCCAGGGGGCATAATTACCAGTGAAATTAACTACTTCTTCTTGAGTAATCTGATTGCCATCTAGATAAACGGTCATGATATTATCATTGTAAGTTACTGCTACATGATACCATTGATGAAGTTCAATATTATTAGCTACTAAGAATTCTCTATTGCTTCCATTGTTAAGAGCAACTTTAAGATTCTTATCACTTTCTTGATTATCTATTCCATCAGTATAAATACCAAATGAACCAGTCTGTGAAGATACAGATTTACTAACTATGCATTGCTTACCACCATTATAGATAGAACCATTAGAACTTTGACCAAGGTTAGAATCAACTTTAAACCATAGTTCAACACTAAAGCTTCCTCCGTAGAGTTGAATAGGAGCTCTATTTCTTATATATCCATAATCAACGCTTGGAGAGTTAAATCCATCTACTTCAAACATCATTCCAAAGTTATCTTTGATGTTCCAGGTTAATTCATTTCCTCCAGTATTACTTATCTCCAGATTTTCACTAATATTCTCACCTACACTCATAGCAATTTCGATGTCATTAGGAGCATAAGTTACTTGAGGAGCAATTGAACCCTGTCCAGAAACACTGATTACGAAGTTTGGTTGGTTATCAGCATTACTGATAATTGTGATATTACCTGAGTATTGTTGAACAGCAAAAGGTTCAAACGTTACATTAACAAGAAGCTCTTCATTCGTATTTATAATAGCTCCTGCCAGATTATCATCCACAATAAAGTATTGATTATCAGAAATGATATTAGTAATTTCCAGTGGAGCAGGTCCTACATTTCTAATAGTAACTTCTTGGCTTTCTGGTACAATAGTATAGACATTACCAAAATCAAGAGAAGTATGAGAAACTTCAATATATGGAACATTCTCTATACCAATACCAGTTAAAGCTATAAGGAAAGCTGGAGTATTTGAAGCATTACTTATAATAGTCAAATTACCTTCCACTTGCCCTAGAGAGCTTGGAGTAAAAGAAATTATTATATTCTGCGATTCATTATATCCTATAGTTGTAGAAGTAATATTTGAAATAAAGTTTGCATGATCACTTGAAATTTCTGAAATAACTAAATCAGCATGCCCAGTATTAGTTATTGTTATGATTTCTTGGCTTGTTTCATTTTCTAATACTGGTCCGAAATCTATAGTGTTAGTTTCAACAAAAATCTCAGATTCATAGGGTTTTACTTCAAAATTACTGGTGAATAAAGCTTGCTGAATATTGCTATTATTATCATATACTATTACTTGAAGCTCATAAATACCAGGACTATAATGGTCAGCAATTTCTAATGATTCGCTAAAAGCATCACTTTGACTTCCAATTATTGTTAAAACACGTGATGTACCTGTTACAATAGTGTCCCAAGGAGAATAGATAGTGGTCTCTACTCTAATCTCTTGATTCGCAAGATTAGTATCAATCTCTTCAGTAACACCAACATTTGCTCCCGCATAATAAGAAGTTTGATCTAAATCGATATATCTAATAGAAGCATTTAGACTTGTATTATCATAGCTTAACTGGCCCCAATCTACCTTGATAGAATTTCCGACAAAGTCACTGTCTACTTCTATCTCGACCTTGTTTACTAAACTACCATCTAAATAACTGGGTTGAACTTCAAATAAAGTTGTTGTCCATGTATCACTTAATCCTCTTAATTCACCTAAAATATAATTATTAAGATAAACTCTATGAACTCCACCACCTGCATTATCGACATTCCAAGCTCTAAGGCTTAGTTTAACAGTCTCTGGATTAGGATTGTTACTAAAGATGTTAAATTCTATTGGTGCATTAGCACTGTTATAACCAACAAGAACATCTAAGTCATTATCACTAACACCTAGACCACTGTTGTCATCATTATCAAAATCTGTAACATTATAGACTTGTCTGACAAGTTGTAAGTTAACATTTGTTACTGGGCTACCAGGCACATTACTGTTAACAGAAAATGAGCTGTCATAGATACCAGCTACTAAATTAATTGGATTAACTGTTATGGTAACTACTTGCTCACCAGCTGCTTCTAACTGCCCCATAAACGGATTAAAACTAACCCAGTTATCATCTGATTCAAGGTTATATTCTAGTGTTGAAGCACCGTTGTTTCTAATAAGAATTGTCTCTGTATCAAGACCACTGCCAAGAACATAGAATTCCAAGTCTTGACCAATTACCTCAATTTCTGGAGGATTTATTGCTTGGGCAAAAAGAGAAAGAACTAAAGGATTATGAAGATAATCAGTAGAATATATGTTTAAAGAAGCATCATCATTCCCTATGGTTTCTGGATTAAAGCTTACTTCTATTGTTCTACTTTGACCAACAGGTATAACAAAATTGTTATAATTAACTGAATAATAATTACCAGTTGAGCTGATATTATTAATTGTTAATGTTGAAGATCCCGTATTATTGATTACTAAAGGTAATACTTGATTACTGTTAACGAAAACCTGACCAAAATCAAGTGAATTAGTAGAAACAGATATTTCAGGTAAACCTAAAACTGTAAAAGTAACAGGTACTTCTATAAATTCCTGATTAGGGTTGTTATGATTAAATAAGATATTGGCATGATAGACACCTGCATTTAAATCTGAAGCAGAGAATGTTATGTCAACTACTTGGTTTTCATCGACTTCAATATTACCAGAACTAGTGGCGATATCAAGCCATTCGGCAAGTCCACTTTCTTGATAAGTGACAGATTCAAGTCCCCATTCTAAGGAACCTAGACCATTATTCTCAATTGTGAAAGTACTTGGGAAAGTCTCACCAGTTAAAACAGAAATAGTGAAGTTTTCTGGACTTACACTCATCTCAGGAGTTGGCCAAATATCTACCATAAAACTTAGGCTTATCTGATCAGAATGGTTATTATAAGCAGTTAATTCAATTTCAGCACTACCAAACATGTCTTCAGTAAAGCTCAAAGTTAAATTCATATCACTTATACTAGTTGTTACCAGCTCTTCGAAAGTATTTAGGGTTATTTCATAAGAGGTTATCTGACTATCAACATCGTAAAATCTTTCAGCTAGGTTAATCTCAAGGTCGGGACTATTCATAGGTTCATAGACATTATCAATTGGATTATTCACAGACATTGGGTCATCTATCGAAGTAACAATTACCTCAATATTATCAGAAGCAATAGCTCGTGTTCTTCCAACATTAACTCTAGAAATCCCATCTCCTGCTTGGTCATCTACTGTGAAGTATAAGACCTCGCTACCAAACCAATCAGGCATTGCAGAAAAGGTAACCATAAAACCATCAATCTCAGTATAAATATTACTACTTTCTTCACAAGTTAATATAAGTTGATCATCCTCATCAATATCAGTTATATACTCAGAGAAATCTACATCTAAAGTAGTGTCTTCTTCAAAAGTGAATAATTCTGGAAGATTAATGTTTGGGTTATGATTAATAGCATTAACCCTAATATAATCTTCTTTAGTTTCTGTAACTGAACCGCTATCATTACTGATAGTCAAAGAGACAGTATAGCTTCCTGGTTCTTGATAAACATGGTATGGATTTTCTTCAAGAGAAGAAGTTCCATCTCCAAAATCCCATAAGTAGGAATTACTATTACCAATTGATTGGTTAGTAAAAATCAACTCATCATATTGAGTACATATTGTTTCAGAAGCAATAAAGGCAGGATTTAAATTAATATATGCAAATATATAGTTGCTTCCATACCAAGAGCCTAAAGATATTAGATAATTATCAATATTATCATGAGCCATATAATTACCAGGTTTATTATGTTCATGACGTGAAGCATAATAATACCTAGAACTATTATAACTTGGGTCACCATTTCTTTTTACATAAGCTGAACTTCCATGATCTTCTAAACCTAAACTATCATACAATACTAGCAAGTCTTCACCGCGGTTATGATAAGCAACTAAATCGTACCAATCAGCTACCCTATAATCATTTCCAAGCAAGTTGTTGATAATTTCATCCCAATTGGAATCATCTTCATAAGCTAATGTTGTTCTAGCAAAGTTATTGTAAAGATAGCTACTATTGAGAACAGTTATATAGTCTTCTTTCACTTCTGTAACACTATCATCGCCCTCAAAAATAGTTAAAGAAACACTATAGCTACCTGCTTGTGTGTAGGTATGTAGTGGATTAGACTCGTTTGAAAAATTACCATCTCCGAAATCCCAATAATAAGTTACATCACCTTGAGTGGAAAGATTAGTAAATTGGACTTCTTGGCCTGTGATAACTTGCAGATTATCAGTTGAAAAATCAGCTATAAGTTGATGAACAGTCACATTAACCCTATTGGAAGGATTAGAATCAACAGCTCCATAAACTTGGGTAACATAATATTCATATGATCCATTAGGTAAGTCATAATCAACATAAGTCATAGTTTGAGCATCAAGACTAGCAATCAGAGATTCATCACGATAAACTTTATAGCCTGTCAAATCTCTTGTATTAGAGGAGTAGTCGGTCGAACTAGCAATTGGTCTTGTATAGCTAGCTAGAAGACTTTGCTTTTTACTATTAGCCTTTGATGTTAGCTGATATAGAGGTTGATAGTTTGAAACTAGTCTATCTTGTCCTGAATAGGAAGCGAAGGCTTTAATATTAAAGTTTACAGTTAATGATGAACTAAGATTATGGAGATAATCCCAATTTGAGCTATCATTAAACCTAATCATATTTCCACCTTCAACAAGCGGACCATTATCAGCTCCAGCTGGTAATCCTGATGGAGTATTGACTCTATAGCCAATATATAGTTGGCCACTAGTAGGGATAGCTATTGTTGAATCAAGAATATATTCATTCCATTGTTGATTTTCAAAAGAAGTTATATTCTGAGAATAAAGTTCATCCATACCTGATGGTCCACCCCAAACTTTGAGAGTATAAGTTGCCTCTGCAACTCTTGGGAACATTTTAATAGAAGTTAAGTACATACCTTGATAAGCCAAGAGTTCTTCAGATGTATATTTGAGAGCTACTGAGAATTCTGCTGCATTATTAGTTCCTATACCATTATAAGACGTGTCATTACATTTTTGTAACCAGACACCATCTTCTTCTTGCCAGTTTAGAATAACATCATTGTCGTTATCCTCTACATAAGCACTTAGTCCACTTGGTGAAGATACATAGACAGTCATGTATTCAGTTTTATATTCAATATCGCTTGAATCATCATTATAGATAGTTAGCTTAACATCATAAGTACCTGGATAGTAGTAGGTATGGTTAGGATTAGCTTGGCTGGAATAAGAATCATCGCCAAAATCCCACTCATAAGTGTCAATATCACCGAGGGATAAGTTAGTAAAAGTAACTTCACTATTAGCAGAGATAGTTTGTTGAGATACAGTAAATTGTGCAACAAATTTATCTTCCCAACTTAAATAAGGATAATGACCTGATGAGAAAGTCCAAATATCTTCGCTTCCATTAGCAGATTCTCCTTGGAAATCCCAGCCTAAATCAATGAAGTTTGCTTGATCTAGAAATTCAAGACTACTTATACCTGCAAAATTAATTAAGTTACCAGTATTACCACCAGCTCCTAATTCAATATCACAAGTTTCATTATTCCAGAGTGAATTACTTATTATAGATCCATTATTGAAACCTATAAAAGCACCTATTGAATTACTTCCGGAGACATTACCTGTGGAATAGCAATTGACTATTTGTCCTGACTCTGAAGAAAGACCAACAAATCCTCCCACATAATCATCCAAACTTTGAATATTACCACTAGCATAAGAATCTGAGATACTACCATTATTGTCAGCTACCAGACCTCCCCCATAAGAACCAGCACCATTAACGTTTGCTGAAGAATATGATTGAGTAATTGTTGAACCTGCCATATTCTTAGCCACAAGTCCACCTGTGTAAGAACCAATAGAAGAGATTTGTCCCTGACTATATGATTTAAAGATATGAGAACCATCATTAAAACCAACTAATCCGCCCACATTTTCTACCCCGTGAACATTACAGGAAACGTAAGAGTTTTCAATTGAGGCTCCACTTTGACTGTAGCCTACAAGACCACCTACAAAGTGGCCAGAGCAATCAATATTTTCAAGAGCAAAGGAATTAGAAATAGTTGATGAAATATTATAACCAACAAGTCCTCCTACTATATATGAACCATTCAAAATAGCCTCAGTATAGCAATTATTTATTGTAGATTCATAGTTATTACCTACAAGACCTCCAACCATCGTATTACTAGCCTCAGTACCTGTTATAATACCAGTTACTGAGCAATTTTCTATAAGTGTATTGGCGTAAGTTCTACCTACTAAACCTCCAACTTTTTCATTTCCATATACTTGAATATCAGAAACAAGCAGGTTAGATATTGTAGCTCCATATGTATAACCAAAAAGGCCAACATATTCTGCTTGAGGTAAGTTAATGTAGTAGTTGCTTATAGAGTGATTATTACCATTATAGTTACCCCTGAATAAATTACCCCATTCATAACCAATTGGACTAAAGCCTGAACCTTGAACATATTGACTTGATTCCGCATCGATATCAGCTGTTTGTTCAATATAGATTCCTTGTCCCCAATATTCATTATTTTTGGTTAATATGTATAAATCATCTATATCATTTATAAGGTATGGTGATTCTTGGCTACCTTGTCCTTGGAGAATTAGCTCATTAATTTCTACTTGAGCAATATTGGATGGGAATGATTCAATATCCCCATAAACACCAGTCACATAATAATATGATTGAGTATTAAAGATTGGGTTGTTATCTTGATAGTTTCCCTCAAAGACAGATGCTATCATGTAATAAGTATCATTATCATTATCAGCAGATCTATAAACACTATATGAATCTGGAATAATTCCTGAACTTGACCCAGTCTCTACTTCTACTCTTAAGGCTACATTAGAACATGAATAAGCATCTAGGGTACTTTGCCATTGCTCATTTGCATATGTGTAAGAATTAGCAGGACTACTAGTTGTTTCCATTAATAATCCAAAATTTGATGAGTTTTCATAATTGGCAATACCGATAAAAACGTTAGTGTTAGCAGGTATAGTCCAATTTTGATCAGAAACATCTATATTACACCAATCTGGATGAATCTGATTGATTGTTGTTGCTAAAGAATATAGTTCATTTCCAGGAAGGCCATTATCATCAGACCAGACCTTAACATCTATATAATTATTTGTTAATGTCCCATATAAGACAAAGCCAATTGTATTAATTTGCATATTAGAAGAACTTGTATTTTCAGCTAATATAGCAAAAGTATTTTCACCATTTGCAAAATACTGCCAATTTTCATCTGTCCATTTAATCTCTTCTATACTTGATTCTATAAACTCGTCCCAAGTTAGATTAATGTTGGGATAATCTACTTGAGCTATTAAGTTTGTTGGAGCAGGATAATCATTAGTAATCTCTATTTCTACAACATTTGAAGCTTGTGATTCCTCTTCATCATAAACTGCTGTTACGTAATAAGAATATATATTACCCACTTCAATATTTGCATCACGATAAAGAGTATCTGGGATAACAGATTCAGTGATTTCAATACTATTTCGATAGACTTTATAGCCTTGCAATGCTCTTGTTCTACTTCCAGTAAACTGATATGGAGACCATGTTAAATCTATAAAGTTACCAACTAAATTAGCTTGTAAATTACTTGGAGGATTAGATAAATTTTGAGCATATCCTTCCCATGCTAAATGGGGATAATTATCAGCAACAAATATCCAAATATCCTCTTCTCCGTTCTCTGTTTCGTCTGCAAAATCCCAGCCTTCATCAAGATAGGTTGAGAGAGTTTGCATAGCTTCAGTTGTTAAACCTGTACCACCAGCACTTGTTGATTGGTTTGAGATAACTGTGTCCCAGAAAGAGTTGTTCACAGAGCTTGAAGAATTATCTGCTACTAATCCTCCACTTGAACCACTACCACTAACAGAAATAGCAGCATAGCAATTATTGATAGTTGAGTTATTATATATTCTACCTGCTAAACCTCCATTAATATACGTTCCACTGATAGAGCCTCTAGCATAAGAATTGCTTATAGATACTGAGCTACCGATACCAATTAATCCTCCAATATAGATATCATTAGCACTGATATCTACAGAAGTATAGGAATAACTAATATTAGAAGCATTAGCTGATCCCATTAAGCCTCCTATACCATAAGAACCACTTATATCTCCAGTAACACAAGAATTGCTAAGAATGATTGAGTTAGAATTGCCAATTAAGCCACCAATATATAGATTTCCTAAGAATTGAATATCAAGTAGTTTTAAATTTGAAATAGAAGCGTTACTTGCATAACCAAACATTCCAATATTATTAGTAGAAGGTCTATTGATAAAAAGATTACTTATTGAAAAACCTTGGCCATTATATGAACCTGTAAACATATTCTGAGAATCTCTACCAATTGGATTAAATCCTGCTCCCTCATTCCAATTATAAGTATCTGAAGCATCAATATCTCCAGTTTGCTTAAAACTTCCAGACCATAAAGATGGTATTTCATTCAACACTCTCAAGTCTGTTAGTGTCTCAATTATATAAGGAGATTCATAATTTCCTTGTCCTGAGAAATTGTAAGCATGCACTTCTTGTGTGTTTGATGCTTGCGATTGATTATAACTATATAAAGCGATTACATAATATTCATAGATTTCCCCATGTTGAATATCTAGATCATTGAACAAAGTATCTACAACAACAGTTGGACTGATTTGAATGCTATTTCTATAGACATAATATCCAAGAGGAATATGACTAGTTTCATTCAATATCAATGGGCTATTCCATGATAATTGAACTGAACCATTATTGGCTATTCCAATGAGATTTCTTGGTGGTAGATATTCATCTACTGGTTCAGTTGAATCTAATATAATTTCAATATTTGGATAAGCACTTATCAATGTTCCACTTGGTGGGTTTGCTGGATCTGGATTAGTAGTATCATTTCTGTATTGTATGGATACAGTATTACTGGAACTTGAGTTGAAAAATTCATCTGAAGATGTATGATATCCATAAGTATTCTCATCCCAGGCAATTACCAAATTTTCTGTATTATTATAATTAAAGGGGATATCTAAGTCAAAGGAAAGCCATTGATCTTGATTAGTAGTTGTGATTGTACCATCATAAACTTGGGTTAGTTCTTCTAGTGGTAACCAACTTGTTTGACTTTCAAAACTTGCTAATTGAGTATGTCCCATATAAATATTTAAATCTTCAGGTCCCCAAGCTGAATTTCCATTATAATGAATCTTAAGACTTACTATACTTCCTTCATGACTTATTTGGTCAGCTTGATAAATTGTTTGCGAATATGTATAACCAAAGTAAGGTTCAATAGGCAAGCCTGTATTTGTTAATTCTTCATCGCCAATAGTAATACTAACTAGATTTCCTCTTAGTTCTGTTGTGAATTGCCTAATATCGCTATCAATTACAAGTCCACTTAGATTATTTACAGCAGATACCCGCCAAAAATAACTTGTAGAGTTTTCTAAATCAGAGCATTCATAAGAGCTTATCAGTTGATTTTCTATCACCATAGCACTAGAACTCATATCTTCAACATCTTGCAAATTACTGGAACAATAAACATTAACACCTGTGGTATTATCTCCTATCTCCCATTCTAAAATCGTATCTACTGAAACATTTGTAGCATGGTCTTCAGGACTAATCAAAGTCACTTGCGAAGGTTCATTTTCTGGTATTTCAAGAATAGTAAAATCATCAATATATATGCTTTGATATTGAGATAGCATTGAATGTTTAAAAGAGAAATATTTAATTGAGTAGTCTTCCGAAAATGAGTATGTATAATTGTGAAATTCTTCACTTACAGAAAGAGTGTCAATAGCAGTGAAAGAGTCTGCATTATTAGGATTATCCATTGTTCCTATAACTACTTCAATTGGCAGATTATCTTGGCCAATTATTGAAAAACTTACTCTATTTCCTTGGGTAACAAACCTTGGAGATGATAGTATATAATCCCCTGATGTTGTTCCACTGTTATGTAATCTAAGTGCTGCTGGAGCAGAATAAGCTCGGCCATAATCTACCTGGCAATAATTATAGCTGTTGCCTGTATTATCTAAGACATACCAACCATTTGGATGATCACCTTCAGAGTAGCTATCAAAATTTTGAATAAAAGGTATTTGGGCGAATCCATAGTCTGTAGTATATTTAAATATTTGACTTTCCGTGGAATTACTACTTGAAGAAAATGCTTGCAACTTCCAATAGTAAGTTGTGTTATATTGATGTTCAAAGAAAAAGGGCGATTGAACATTAGTGAATGTTTCTGCATCAGTCAGATCTGCAGAAGTTCCAATAGTTAAGTTTATGTAGTCTGTATTAACTCCATTTGTCCATTCTAAGGGATACTCAAGTTCATAATTGATTTCATTATTTGCTGGAGAAATAACAAGAGGTAAACTAGGGTATATTTCATCAGATTCTGCTAGGATTAATTGTATATTTGGAAAAGCATACTTTGCTTGTCCTGCAGGTGGATTTTGAGGATCAGGATTCGTTGAATCACTTTTATAAACTAATGATTGAGTATTTATAGTTGACGTATTATAAAATTCATCATTTGAAGAATGATATCCTTGAGTATTCTCATCCCAAGCTATAACCAAGTTATCGGCATTATTATAATGAAAGGGTGTATCTAAATTGAATGTAAGCCATTGGTCTTGACTAGTAACGCTCATACTACCAGCATAAACTAGGGTAAGTTCATCATAAGGAATCCAACTTGTAGTATTTTGGAAATTAGATTCTTGAGTATGCCCAATATAGATATTTAAATCATCTGGACCCCAAGTAGAATTACCATTATAATGGATACTAAGAGATACTATGGCTCCACTAACATTTATCTGTTCTGGATAATAGATTGTTTGAGAGTAAGTATAACCAAAGAAAGAATCAATAGGTAAGCTAGTGTTTGTTAGTAGTCCATCACCTATAGTAATGCTAACTTGGTTATCAGGCAATTCAGTAGTAAATTGTCTTACATCACTATGAACTACAATTCCACTGATATTATTTAGAGCTGAAAGCCTCCAATAGTAGTTGGTATTGTTTTCTAAGTTCTGGCATTCATAGGTGCTTAACAAGTCATTTGTAAGGACCAGAGCAGAAGCTTCAAGATTTTCTACATCTTCAAGATTAGAGGAAAGATAAAGATTTATACCTGTTGTATTTTCACCTATCTCCCACTCTAGTAGAGTATTTACCGAAACATCTGTAGCTTGATCTTCAGGACTGATCAAATTAACTATTGAAGGTTCATTTTCTGGTATTTCTTCTATAAGAAAGTCATCAATATATATATTTTGATATTGAGAGAGCAGTGAATGCTTAAAAGAAATATGTTTGATTTCTCTATCATTTGGTAGGTTATATGAATAGTCAACAAACTCATTAGTGAGAGAAATAACGCCCAGTGCTGAGAAAGTAGATTCATCAGATGCATCACTCATTGTTCCTAAAACAACTTCTATAGGAAAATTATCCTCCCCAATGATTGAAAAACTAACCCTGTTACCAGCATTTTCAATTTTAGGAGATGATAATATGTAGTTACCCGAAGTAGTTCCACTATTATGCAATCTGAGAGATGAAGGTTCTGAAAAAGCTTGTCCATAATCCACTTGACAATAATTATAACTATTGCCAGTATCATCTAAAACAATCCACCCGTTTACTTTGTCTTCTTCTTGATAAGAATCAAAATTTTCCTCATAAGGAAGCTGAGCTATCCCATAATCACTATAGAAAGTATATGTTTGAGTAGAAGAAGATTCTCCTTGGGGACTGAAAGCGACTAATTTCCAGTAATACTGACTATTATATTCTGTATCAGGATAATAATAAGGAGAAGAAGCTGGATTAACAATAAGAGCATCATAAAAGAGTTCATTGTCTGCAATATAAAGAACTACATAACTTGTATTTACCCCATTATTCCATATAAAATTAGTGTTGATTGCTACATTTACAGACCCCATTTGGGGCTCAATAATGGTAGGGATACCAGGAAGACTATCATTCAAAATGTTAAACCTAGTGTTTGGAACAAAAGTTTTGTAACTTCCAGACATATTTGGGAATGTCCCATCTCGATATTTATAAAGCGTTCTGTTAGCATCACTGTTGCGACCATAAAAATTTGGATAACCAGACTCATAAGAACCATCATTATTTATATAGACAACTTCAAGATTGTCACTACCATTATAGTCAAAAGTCACATCTAAATCATAATCATTCCAACCTGTTTCTAAAATTACATTTCCTGAAAAAACTAATTGGAAAGAATCATCCGTACTTGGGTCTATATAATCAGTAGAGCTATATTCAGAAGCACTAGTGTGCCTCATATAAATAGATTGATTATTCATTGCAAAGCTATTAATATCATTACTTATGTTGTAGGATATCTTGTTAATGGTCATTTCTTGTAATAAGTCAGAGTAAAGATATATTGTCCTTGTCCAACTGTAATCATAATAACCATCAGCTGGAATATACCTAATTGTGGTTTCTTGATTTCCAACCTCAACGTATTGTCCATAAAGTGTCATGCTCATAAGCATGATTAAACTAAAAAATAATCCAAGTCTCTTCATTTAATCCTCCCTCAAAGGCTTTATGTATAATATTTTCAATACTTAGAATCCGTAAAAGTGTTGATATTTTTCTACACTTCTGCAAATATTCAACTATGTTTTCAAAAATATGTTCTAATGTGTATTTTGGTGGTTATAGAATCATATTTTATTCTTTTATTTTCTTACATTATAATATTAAAACATCTTGTTATTAGTGATTGTATAGCTATTATGACCTAATATAGTACGGCTTAGTATATTTTCATTATAGAAATATTCACACATCCTAACTATCTGTCTATAAGATGAATATATAACTTAAAAATATTTTTGTCAATGATTTTTAAAACTTATATTTTTTCATAGTAATCTACTAACAAGGCTTATCTAAAAATATTATATTGTGGATTATAAAATTTATTTAACCATAAGCTTTTTCCTATATTCATCCTTGACCCTTCCTTTACAGTCTTTCGATGAAAGTCCCAGTTTCATCGAAAGACTGTAAAGGAAGGTAAGAGGATGATAAGGTGGAATTACTAGAAAATTTATTAATGTTATTTTAACTTGAATAGTGCATTTAAAGTTTGATGAAGAGTGCTAATGCATTATTTGTGTTTAATTATATATCTTGATTCAGAATAATCCCGAATTGTGTAGTAGAGCATTAGAGAAGTAGAAGAATTGCATCTCATCTATGTCTTAAATTCTAAGAGTTTTAATCAATTTTCCTCCTACTAAACTAATCTTTTAAGATCTTACAAAAAAATATAGACTCATTATGCCCTAAAAATATTATGGTTAAAAATTATATTGGAGTTTAAATGGAAGAAAATAAAGTAATTTATTCAATGAGTAAAGTAGGAAAAGTAATAGATGGTAATAAGCAAATATTAAAAGATATCTATTTAGGTTTTTATTATGGAGCTAAGATAGGTATTGTAGGACTTAATGGTTCTGGAAAATCTACCCTTCTTAAGATTATGGCAGGTATTGACACTGATTATCTAGGTGAAGTTGCCATGTCTAAAGGCTATACTATAGGTTATTTAGAGCAAGATCCTCAATTAGATCCAGAAAAAACTGTTTTAGATATTGTAAAAGAAGGTGCTGCAGAGTCTGTTGCTCTCTTAGAAAGATTTGAAGAAATTAACTTAAAGTTTGCTGAACCCATGTCTGATGAAGAAATGGACGAGCTCTTAAAAGAACAAGGTAAGGTACAAGACCAGCTTGATGCTCTAAATGCTTGGGATTTGGATAGTAGATTAGACTTAGCAATGGATGCTTTGAGATGTCCACCAAGTGATTTAAAGTGTGGAGTAATATCTGGTGGTGAAAAACGTCGGGTTGCCTTATGTCGCTTATTACTTCAAGAACCAGACATTTTATTATTAGATGAACCTACTAACCATTTAGATGCTGAGACCATTCTTTGGCTTGAACATCATCTACAGAGATATAAAGGCACTGTTATAGCCATAACTCACGATAGATATTTCTTGGATAATGTAGCAGGTTGGATTTTAGAGTTAGACAGAGGGGAAGGAATTCCTTGGGAAGGTAATTATTCTTCCTGGTTAGATCAAAAACAAAAGCGTTTAGCTACTGAAGCCAAGGGTGAATCTAAAAGACAAAAAGCTTTGCAGGAAGAATTGGAGTGGATTAAGTCTAGCCCTAAGGCACGTCATGCTAAAAGTAAAGCTAGAATAGCCAACTATGAAAAGATGGCTTCTGAAGAGTATCAAAGAGAAAATGCAACAGACCAGCTATACATACCAAGCGGACCTAAATTAGGTACAAATGTTATTAAAGCTGAAGGGGTTGCCAAGGGGTTTGATCAGAAATTACTTTATGAAGATTTAACATTTGACCTTCCAGCAGGTGGTATCATTGGCGTTATCGGTGCAAACGGTGCAGGTAAAACCACTCTTTTCAATATGATAACTGGCAATACTCAAGCAGACAAGGGAACTTTCACTATCGGAGAAACAGTCAAATTATCATATGTGGACCAAGCTAGGATTATTGATTCTGATAAAACAATCTTAGAATTGATTGGTGATGGAAGAGATGTTATGATGGTGGGAGATAAAGAAATTAATGTAAGAC
Source organism: Cloacimonadales bacterium (SeqCode) (assembly GCA_963663475.2). Taxonomy (GTDB): domain Bacteria; phylum Cloacimonadota; class Cloacimonadia; order Cloacimonadales; family JAFGVF01; genus JAEKNW01. The sequence continues at coordinate 2,334,223 of CAXXJV010000001.1, forward strand.
AATATTTATCTAGATTCAATTTTTCAAGTAAAGAACATGGCAAGCCAATAAAGGTTCTTTCAGGTGGAGAAAAAAATAGAGCTTATTTAGCTTTAACTCTGCAAACTGGTGGAAATGTCTTGCTACTTGACGAACCTACAAATGACCTAGATATTAATACTATTAGAGCTTTAGAAGATGCCTTAATGAAATTTGCTGGTTGTGCTGTTGTGATTAGTCATGATAGATACTTCTTAGATAGAATTTGTACTCACATATTAGCTTTTGAGGGTGATTCAAAGGTTAAATGGTTTGATGGAAACTTCTCTGAATATGAAGAAAATAAATTAGAAAGACTTGGAGAAAAAGCTCTTATTCCTAAAAGAATCACTTATAGAAAACTTACAAGAGACTAAAATTATCATTAATTAAGAAGGTTAAATCCTCTGGTGTCTCCTTTAACCCAAAGGGGATAAATAGTTTAGCCCGGGGTAAATTCCTGAAGGGAATGCAACCCCGGGTACTGGATGTAAAACAAAGCCTAACCCTGAAAGGGTTAAATAACATCATATATACCATAGACTTATTATAATACATTATTTATCATTTTATTAAACCTTCCAGGGTAATATCTTTGGGCTAGCCATCATTACCCAGGCTTGTGATACTTTCAGCATTTTACCCTGGGCTAAATTATTTTATCCCTTTCAGGGATTTTTGATGAATCAATTAGTAATGAAATATTCTCATTTTCCAATATTATTACCACCGACTTGAACTTGAGCCTAATTTTACTGATAGGAGTAGGTGTTGCTTGGTAAAAAGGATGCAATCCTGAAAGGATAAGTAGTAGATTTCCAGGGGGGATATTTGTAGAATGGTTAAACTGAGCTAGAAAGACTAATTAGAGTGATAAAAGGGATTCATTAGATTATTTAAGATACAGCTTATATTCCTATTGACATCTAATCAGGCTAAATTATCATAGCATAAAAAAGATATAAATTAGGAGCTCAAGCCTATGAAAGTAAAATTTATTTTATTTATAGCCCTGCTATTTACCACTATGATTAATCTTTATTCAAGTGACTATCAAGAGTACTATTTCAAAGTCCCTTATCAAAGTAATAAGAAAATCAATGAACTTAATGAAATATGTTCAGTTGATAAATTTGACAAGCATTTCGTTTATGCTTATGCAAATCCCCAAGAATTTGCTAAAGTAATCCTAAATTTTCCTAAATACCAATTACTTACCAATCCATCTAAAGAATTTCAAGTCCCCATGGCCAAAAATGTATCAGAGATGAGAGATTGGGATTCCTATCCTTCCTATTCAACTTATGTCACTATGATGAATCAATTTGCTATAGATTATCCCAATTTATGCAGTGTAGAAACAATTGGGATGTCTGTTGATAACCGAGAAATAATTGTTGCCAAGATATCAGATAATGTGGCTATTGATGAAGCAGAACCAAAGTTTTTTTATTCAGGACAGATGCATGGTGATGAAATTGTGTGTTCTATACTTTTTTTAAGATTGATTGATTACTTACTGGAAAACTATGCTAATGATCCTGAGATTTCTCAGATAATCAATAATAGTCAGATATATATTAATCCTTTAGCTAATCCAGATGGTTTATATACTGATAATGATGAAAGCGTCTATGGTGCTACAAGATATAATGCAAATGGTGTAGATTTAAACAGAAATTATCCTGGTGCAAATGGCAATCCAAATCCAGATGATAATCCTGTTCAGGTGGAGAATCTAGCTATGATGAATTTTGCAGAAGAACATAGATTTGTAATGTCATCAAATTCGCATAGTGGGGTTGTAGTTGTTAATTATCCTTGGGATACTTGGCCAAGACTACATCCTGATGATGATTGGTTCCAGTATGTAAGTAGATTATATGCAGATACAGTGCAAGAGAATGCTCCAGCACCATATATGACAGATTTTGAAAATGGAATCACAAATGGCTTTGCTTGGTATGTTGCCATTGGGTCTCGTCAAGACTGGTTTAATTATTATCGTAACTGCCGTGAGATAACTATAGAATTATCTTTTAATAAAACTGTACCCGCTAATCAGTTAAATGCCCATTGGGAATATAATTATCAAGCTATGATTGAATGGCTAAAACAAGTTCAATATGGTATAAGAGGCTTTATTAGTGATGCTCAGGGAAACCCTCTTGAAGCGAAAATTGAAATCTTAAATCATGAAGAAGACAACTCCTTTGTTTTTAGCTCTCCCCTACATGGAGATTATTATAGACCAATAGCTGCAGGCACTTACTCTGTCATAGCTTCTGCACCTGGTTATGAAAGCCAGATAATTGATAACGTTAGCGTTCAATATGATTCTGCAACCCAAGTAAACTTTGTTCTAAATCCTGCTGTTTTAACCTCTGTGCAAGGAAATATTCTTGACCAAGCTTCTCAACCTATTGCTGATGCGACAGTTACTTTCACAGGTTCTTCTAACTATAGTACTTCCACTGACACTGAAGGTTATTTCGCGATAGCAGATATTTATAGTGGACACTACACTCTTACTGTATCTGCAAGTGGTTATCAGACAAATATTACTGAGATTCAAATAAGTGAAAATACCCCAGCTTTAGAAATTTCTTTAGAAGAATCAACAGCTATTAGTTTTGAAAATGAACTTTCTGCAGACTGGTTTTCTTCTAGTAATAATCCTTGGACTAGAACAAATAATGAATCTTTAGATGGAGCTTATAGTTTAAGATCTGGTATCATTGGCAATGATGCTTCTTCTAATATTCAGATTGAAACAGAAACACAAGCAGCAGTTATTTCCTTCTATTATAAAGTATCTAGTGAAGATGGTTATGATTTCTTCTCCTTCTATATAAATGATGATTTGAGAGGATCATGGAGTGGTGAAATTGACTGGTCTTATGCTGAATTTCCAGTAAATGCAGGCAATAATACCTTCAAATGGGTATATGAAAAAGATGGTTATGTGCAAGATGGAAGTGATTGTGCTTGGATTGACCTAGTGCAATTACCTTCTGCAACAGAAAATTCAGATAATGATATCATGCCACTTGTAAATCAACTTTCTTGCTATCCTAATCCCTTTAATCCATGCTTAAATATTCGCTACTATCAATCCCTTGATAAGCCAATTAACCGAATATCAATCTATAACCTAAAAGGTCAAAAAGTTAGAGATTTAATAAATCTTAGCAAAAAAACTGGCTACCATACTATCCAATGGAATGGCAGAAATCATAATGGTAATGATCTTTCATCAGGACTTTACTTCATATCAATTGATAATGACAATAGTAAATTCTTAAAGAAAGTAATTTTAATGAAGTAAAATATTATGACTATAAATAGTAGAGTAGAAGAAGAGATTATTAATGAAATTATTTCATTAACTCCTAACTTAAATTTAGCTATATTTAACAAAGCTATTGATGTAGCTTCAAAGGCTCATACTAAACAGAAAAGATTATCAGGGGAGAATTATATTATTCATCCCCTGAATGTTGCTTTAATTCTAGCAAAAATGAACTCAGATACTGAAACTCTCTGTGCTGCAATACTTCATGACACATTAGAGGATACCCACCTAACAGAAGAAGATATCACAAAAGATTTCGGACCCACCATCTTTCGTTTGGTTGAAGGTGTTACTAAATTAGATACTTTTCATTATGTAAGGAAAAAAAATAGGATAATTAAACAAGCTGAAAACTTTCGGAAATTATTACTTTTCACTATTAAGGATGTTAGAGTTCTTCTTATAAAGCTTGCTGATAGACTCCATAATATGCGCACAATTACTTTTATGGATAATGTAAGACAAATGAGAATAGCCCAGGAAACTATTGAAATTTATGCTCCTTTAGCAAACAGATTTGGACTTTCAATAATTAAGAGTGAGCTTGAAGATTTATCTTTTAAAATAATAAACCCCCAAGAATATCAAATCATCGCTAATATGATCAAAGTGAAAAGTTTGAGTAGAGATTTATACATTAAAGATGTCATAAAAGAAACAATTACAGCCTTATCAAATCTAAATATTGAATTTGATATTCAAGGTCGTAATAAAGATTTCTATTCTATATATCAAAAACATATTCGAAAAAATATTTCCTATGATGATATCTATGACTTCATAGCAATTAGGATTATTACTACATCCATAGAATTATGTTATAGAATTTTAGGAGTAATCCATTCACTCTTCCAACCAATAAATAACCGTTTTAAAGATTATATTTCTAAACCTAAAGAGAACAATTACCAATCACTCCATACACTTGTAATGGGACCTGATGCCAAAAAAATAGAGTTCCAAATAAGAACTCAAGAAATGCACTTAGTTGCAGAAGAAGGAATTGCTGCTCATTGGAAATATAAAGAAAACCATTTGAATCTTGAACATAATTTTGTTAAGCAAATTGAGAAAATAAGATCTTTTATTAGCCTTTCAAATATTGAAGAAGATTTCATAGAGACTTTTAAAAGTAATTTCTTACATGATGAGATTATCGTTGTTACCCCAGCAGGCGATTATATAAAACTCCCAATTGATTCAACAACCATAGATTTTGCTTTTGCTCTCCACACTGAGATTGGTTTAACCTGTACAGGAGCAAGAGTAAATTCTGAATTTGTACCTCTAAGAACTATCTTGCATAACGGAGATAGTGTTTCCATTATTACATCTCCCAAAGCAAATCCAAGTTATGATTGGCTACGAGTTGTTAAAACTGCTAAAGCTAAAGCTAATATTAAGTCTTTCTTTAAGAAAAAAATGTTAGCTGATTCCATCCTTCTTGGCAAAGAGATTTTTAACAAAAGAATTAGGAAAAGTCCTTACCGAGTTAAAGAAGATTGTGATGTATTGAAATTAGCCCAGCATTTTAAATACCCAAATATTCAAGAGTTCTATGCTGGATTAGGCTCAGGAAAATTAGCTTTTTCTGATGTTTTAGATTTTCTAAAAGAAGATGTGGAAACTAAAATTGATGAGCAAACTATAGAAAGCAATGATATTTCTCTTGAAAAGACTATGCAAGATACTATCTATTTGGATGATATAAATAATTTGATGGTAAATTTTGCTAAATGCTGCAATCCACATTATGGAGATGAAATTCTAGGCTATGTAACTAGAGGTAGAGGTATAACAATTCATAAAGCTGATTGTCATAATAAGAACTTTCTAAAAATTAAAAAAACAGAAGCAGATCGAGTTTTCAAAATTTCCTGGGATAAAGAGAAGATCTTTAGGAAGCCTAAAACTATAGAAATTTCAGGTTATAACAACAAAATAATTTTCTATGAAATTGTCGAAACTATAAGTAATTTTAATATTGATATTTTAGAAAATAGTTTTAATGCCCGAGGAGATAGATTCACTTACTATGTAAAATTTGATAGTAAGCATTTTAAAAACTTAACTATTCTACTGCAAAGTCTTAAGAGAATTGTTGGGGTAAATAAGGTAAAATATTTTGATTAGATTATTATCCTATATAATATTTATTTGATTTAGCTATTATATACTAGTTAACGATGGGGATTTTTAGTCTGACTTCTAAATACTATAATCCCCCCAATAATGGCTATAACGATTATAGAAGCGATAGTAACAGCTACTAAGGGATGAATAACTCCTTGATTGAAAACAGGTACATTCCAAGATCTATCAACTGACTTTTTTTGCCATTTACTCTTATCTACTGGTCCAGGATCTGAACCTGGCTCAGATGTATATCCACCTTGATAAGTCACATACTGAACACCACGAGATTCAAATGTTTTTTCAAAAAAATACTCAACAATAAAATAAATAGTAAAAACCCCAATTACAGCAGTTATCCCATAAATAGTCCAACTAAGTATTTTTTTATAATAAAACCAATTATTATCTTCTCTAATCATCATCTCTCCAGTATTTTGAAATGTCTCTTATTATTAGATTTATCATCCTGATATAATCCTTACCAATTCCAGAATAATTTACCAAGCCAGAACTTAATATTGAACCATCGATGATTTTATCTTCATCTCTTAAATCAGCTCTTAGAGCTCTAAAATGACCATAAGCTCTGTTGGTGTTTAAGTTTAGCATGTACTTCTTTACTGAGTCATTTACAGAATTGAATATTGCTATCTCATGAGTCTGACCTTCATCCCGCTTAGAAGGAACAATACCAGAACCAATTTTATAGGTCCAATGCCCAAACATATTGTTAGCTTTCTTAGCAAAGACTGAAGTTCCCCATCCTGACTCTATAGCAGTTTGCGAGATAGCTAACTCAAGAGGAATAATATCTACTCTGCGTAAGATTTCTTGCCAGTCTATTGAATCAGAACTTTGCGATATATCAATCTTATAAACTTTTTCTATATTATTAATATAATTAAGCTGGTCTTGTGTCAAACTATTTTTTTTGCTGAGCTCAATTATCTCTTGCCTATTAGCCAAAATTTCCTGGTTCTCAGATTGAATTATCAATGACATAAAGTCACAAAACATTTTTTTTCGTAGACTTATGTCTTTAATCCTAGAAAAGTCATATACTTTTTTAGCCTGATAACGGTCATTTATATAGTCATAACTAATATAATCTTTATAGACCATTATACTTGCTAATTGGCTAACTGATAAAAATAAAAATAAAAAGATTAGTTTAAAAATAAACCTTTGCATAATGTTTCTGAATAATTTTAATATTCTGTTTGTTAGGAATTTCAATTTCTTTGACTAGTTTCCAATTCTTTAAATCTATCTTAGGGAAATATGTGTCTCCATCAACTTCAATATCAATTTCACTAATTATTAACTTACCAGCTAGAGGTAAATATAAATCAAAAATAGATTTTCCACCAATAACATAGAAAGTTTCATTAGCTTTTTCAAGTAAATGAAACATCATTTCACCGAAACCCTTAACTATAGTAGCATCAGGAATTTCAATATCATTTTTACGTGTCATAATATAATTCTTTCTGTTAGGAAGCAACTTACCTATTGATTCATAAGTATTCATTCCCATAATAACATTGTTATCAGAGGTAATTTTCTTGAAACTTGCTAGCTCTTCTGGAATATTCCAAGGCATCTGATTATTTAAACCAATCACACCATTTTTAGAAACAGCAGCAATAATTATTACATTACTTTTCACTATTCTTACCTTTGTTGAGATTATCTTTAGGGTTAGCACTCACGATTATCGTAGACATGAAATCGTCGTACTTGGCATTGCTTGCCATTTCACCTATACTGTTAAGAATTTCCATCATATTCTTGAATACTAACATCAAGTTATATTGTCGTTTTTTGTTTTTGTTATCAATATAATCAATAATTACATAACGTTTCTTACTTTTACTCATACTAATTTTTGTAATACCATCAAAAGGAATCACTCTTTTTATACCTATTAAAGATTTGGCAATTAAAAATTCTTTAGTAAAAGTTAAAGTATGTATATTTAGCAAATTCTGTAATATGGTATTCAATCCAGCAAAGAAAATAATGATAGGAATAAGTTTGGCTACCATAGTTGCATCAGGCGAAATTGCAACTTTAGTAAGAAGATAATAAACAGCATAGATACAAACAAGTACTGCAAATGAGAGAATTATAAGTCTAGTTAATAAACTAAATCTGTAACTTCTAGGCAATCCCTTCTTCTGATTAATATTTATCAGTTCTGCAGGATCAATTAAATTATCTTTTGGCATCTTCCACCTCTATTTTGTTTTTTAATAATCTATTTATGTTTTCAAATATTTTTATGTTTCCCTGATATGAACCTAAATCTTCTCTCCTCCCATAACCATGAAAATCACTTCCACCTGTGGAAATAAGATTCATATCACGACATAGGCCTTCTAATCTTTTAATTTGCGATGGAGAATGATCATAGTAATAGGTTTCAATTCCATCAATTCCAGCTTTTTTAAAAAAATGAATATCTTCAATATTAATAGACTTATATGGATGAGCTAAAACAGCGAAACCCTTTGCTTTATGGATAGTATCGATAATTTCTTGAGGAGCTATTTCTATTTTAGGAACATAGGCAAAACCTGAATCACCTATATATCTATCAAAAGCCTGTTGTTGATGTTTCACTATTCCTCGTTTTACTAAAGCCTGAGCTATATGTGGTCGGCCTATAATATTCTCATTTCCAACTAAGTCTTTTACTTCAGAAAACTCTATATCTACGCCCTTATCACTTAATAGACCAAGAATCTTTTTAGCTCTTTCAATTCTGGAATTCTTTATGATATTGAGTAATTTAAGTAATTCTGGGTTGGTATAATCAATATCATAGGCTAAAATATGTACTTCTCTACCTGCATATCTACTTGATATTTCAGTTCCACGAATTACTCTCATTTCTTTATAATAATCACTTTCAAAATTATTAAAAGCATCTACAGTATCATGGTCTGTTATAGCTATTGCCCTAAAGCCTTTTAGATAATAACCTTCTAATACTTCTTCAAGAGTAAAAGTACCATCAGAAGCCCTTGTGTGTATATGAAGATCTATGTAATTATTCATAGCTTATTTTCTTCCTTTCAACAAGAATATGCTTTAGGCGTGAAATTATCATGTCTATTGCTATCTTATTATGTCCACCTTCAGGAACAATAACATCAGCATAACGCTTTGTTGGTTCGACAAATCTTATGTGCATAGGACGAACCATAGTACGGTATCTATGCATGATAGATTCTAAACTTCTACCCCTCTCTGCCATATCTCTTTCTATACGACGTAAAATTCTTATATCTGAATCAGTATCTACGTAGATTTTAATATCAAGAAGTTTTCTTATTTCTTCATTCTCAAAGATTAATATACCTTCTATCACAATAATTGTGTTGGGGTAAACTTTACAAGTTTCTTCAGCTCGGGAATGAGTTTTAAAATCATAAATTGGTTGATTTACTGGAACTGAATCTTTAAGAGCTCTTATATGATTTATTAGCAGTTCAGTATCGATAGCACTAGGATGATCATAATTAATAGCATTTCTCTGCTCATAATTTAAATCTGTAAAATTTTTGTAATATGCATCTTGAGGGATGACTGTTATATGATCAGAGATAGACTCTTGAATTGCCTTAGTAACACATGTTTTACCTGAGCCAGTTCCACCAGCTATTCCTATAATGACAGGATTCATAATTCTCCTTAAATTTTCCATTTATATTTCATAATTACACCTCTTAAAGAGAAAATTATGAAGATTAAAACATATACTAGTGTAAATAAAAAATAGTATATGATATATTTTTTTTTATTAATTTTTATACAAAAATAGGTCATCATGAAAAGTTCAAAACCTATTCTTAAAGCCAATAATATACAAAACATAGGCAATGAATCCATATTAAATGGGAGTAATATTGCCATAACAATAAAATATATATAATAAAAGAACACTAAGAGGCTAAAAAGTTTTAAAGCCCATGGGAAATACTTAAATTTGGAAGCTCTCCTAGTGTCAAGATTTACATGTGATGAAAAACTTTCTTTCTCCATGGTAATTACTGATGCTTGAGGTGTAAAGAGATACTTTTTCTTTCTTAGATGAATCCAAAGATTAAATAACTGTAAATCATCATCACCAGATTTAATATTTTTGTACCTACCAAAACCTTTAGCTTTTAGATAAGAACTTTTTCGGTAAGACATGTTGGAAGCAGAAGCTGTCATTGGAGTTCCATTCCCTAAGCCACTAGCAGCAATAACTCGATATAATATAGCTTCAAAAGTCTTAATTCTATTAAAAAGGGTCTTCTTATTAAACTTAACATGGGTATAGGCTAAAATATAATCAGTTTCATCATCATAAGCCTTTGCAAAGGTCTCGATCCACTTAGGATTAGCTATACAGTCTGAATCTGTAAAAAGGAGAATATCATGACTAGCATGGTCAATTCCTTTAGCAATAGCATATTTCTTGCCATTTCGTCTTCCTTTTTCAGGTAATTCAAAAAGTTTCATATCTAGCTTTGAACTTTCCATATAGCCACATATCAAGCGATTAGTGTTATCATAACTTCTATCATCTACTATTATTACCTCAAAGTATTCCTTAGGATATGTTTGGTCTTCTAAGGACTGTAATAAGCTAAGTACATTATTTTCTTCATTTCTTGCTGCAATAATAACAGAAATATGCTTTTTTTTATTATTGTCTATAGTACTTTTCCGAGAAATTCTTAAGAGACCGAGTATTAAATACGAGATTAATAATATATAGATTATTGAAAATATTAAAAAACTTATTCCTAGCATCTAAAAATCTTTCTTCTTAACAATTCGATTAATTATCTTTGAATTTGTATCTTTGATTAGTTTGGCTAACTCTGGAATATCTTTTTGGATAGCCTCCATTGTTAACTCTTTTTCCTCTTTCTCTTCCTTATCAGTATAATCAACCTCAAACATCAAATCTCTTCCAAAGAAATCAATTAAATATTTACTTAACTTTTCTTTATTTTTGGCTAATATATCAGCAGTCATTTTCTTTTCTGTATTCACTCTGATAACTCTTGAAGTAACACTAGTAATTGTTACATAATTAAGCATACTCGCAAGCATTGAATCTTTTTTAGCAATAACTTTGATGAACTTATCCCAATGTTTGTTAATAAAATCTATATCAAAAACAAGAGCTTCTTCACCTAAGGGTTTAACACTTGGAGCTTGCTTGGGTTTTATAGTTTTTTTCTCAACTTGAGAATTTTTATTATTAAATTCTTCTTCGAATCTCTGTTTTAAATTATTAGTGTTTGAGGTATTTTCTACTTTAGGTGAATCTTTTACTGCTTGTTCTTGTTTTGAGATAGTTTGCTTTTCTAGAACTGGTCTAGGATTAGGGCTGGAAGTAGACGCAGGTGTTTTATTGCCTATATTGTCAGGAATAGATTCTGAGATTTTCTGATTTAGATTATCAGCTTTAACTATTATGGGTTGGATTGGATTATTAACAGATTCTATATCAACAAGATCTTTAATTTTAGAAAGTTTAATCAAAACTATTTCAAATAGAATAGCTGGATTATCACCAGTTTTCATATCAACTTTTGTTTTCATTAATATTGATAAGATATACAATAAATCTTGATCATCAAATTTAGTTACTAGGCTTTTAATGCCTGCTAGTTGTGCTTTTGAAATCTCCCCTGTATCAACATCATAATAAGCAAGTAAACATAGTCGTAAATAATCTAGAAATCCATTTACTATCTCAATAATATCATTGCCCATTTCAATTATAGAATGGAGGTTCCTGATAACTTGAGCTGAATTACCAGAGTTTATTGCCAATAATATTTTCTCATAGATTTCAAAAGGTAGAATACCAAAAACATCTCGTACTATTAATTCACTAATAACCTCATTTCCCGTAGAGATAACTTGGTCCATTAATGATAAAGCATCTCTCATGCCACCATCAGCTTTTTTAGCAATTTGAAACAAAGCTTCTTCTTCATACTTTAAGTTCTCTTGTCCACAAATATTCTTTAAATTTTTGACTATCAGTTCAATTGGTATTCTTTTAAAATCAAATCTCTGACATCTAGAAATAATTGTCGGTATAACCTTATGAGGTTCTGTGGTAGCAAAAATGAAAATTACATTATCAGGTGGTTCTTCAAGTGTTTTAAGCAAAGCATTAAATGCATTCTTAGATAACATATGAACTTCATCAATAATATATATTTTATATTGTGCTGAGTTTGTAGTATATAAGAGATCCCTTTGTAGATCTCTTATATCATCAACACCAGTATTAGAAGCACCATCTATTTCGACCACATCAGTTGAAGTACCATTAGTTATTTCTTGGCAGATAGAACAAGAATTACATGGGTGACCTTTTTCACCTTCTTGACAATTCAAAGATTTTGCTAATATTCTAGCCATCGAAGTTTTACCAACACCTCTGGGACCTGTGAACAGGTAAGCATGGGCTATTCTACCTTGTTCTAAAGCATTTATAAGTATTTTTGTAACATGATCTTGAGCGTAAACATCGGCAAATGTTTGGGGTCTATATTTTCTAGCTAACACTATGTATGACATCTAAAACCTCATATTAAATTTTTCTTAGTGATGTTTCTGTAATCATCTTTTCTCTGAGTTATACCTAATTTATCAAAGATCTCTAAATAGTAAAGAGCAATCTTTCTATTTGTTCCAAGCATATCTCTAAAGTCTGCAATTCTAAAAGCTTGGTCTTTGAACTCTTCTTTCATTTTTGAAAGAATTTCTTCTAATTCTTGAAGACTTACATATAGATTATCATAAAAGAGGACTCTTTTCATTTCAATTAGTGAATTCATGATCGAGTTGAATTCCTGATTCTTAAGATTATACTTAATTTTAATATTTTCCTTAGTAACTTCTTCTGGGATTTCCTTTTTAAAACTATTGATATACTGTATTATATCTTGTCTTTTATTCAGTAAATCAGTAAAATCTTGAGGATTATGATTTATCGGACAATAAGTATTTTGAGTAATCTTAAGTTTCTTAGAATCGACCATGTTATCCAAGATTATCTTTATACTATTCTTATCTAGTTTTTCCTTTGTTGAAAGAAGATATTTAGCAATATCACTTACATCTAGACCTTTTTCAGATAGGCAATTATTGATCTGATTATGTCTCACAATTCTAATAATCTCATTATGAATCTTGTTTAAGTGAGATAAGATTATATATATTTCTAAATCATTTTGCTGGATAATGGCCACTTCATCTGCTAAAGAATTAGCTAAATCTCTTACTCTTTCTTCTGGGATATTTAGTTTTAGACTTAAGTCTCGGCTATTTTCGATATCAATACTTTTTTCAATTTCGTGGAGTAGCAAGTATTTCATATCAGATTCTGCTAGTTTTTGTAAATCTTCTATAAGTCCTTTAGGTCTTTTTCTATGTTTAAGAGGAAATGCATCAATAATTCTTCCTCCTCCAATGGTATAATTATTGGAAGTATCTCTTAAGATGTACTTATCATTATAATAGAAAAATGAACCTGTATCAAGAGTAATCTGGACAATTGCCCTAGAATTTTCTTTGAGTTCGTCACAATCAATAAGATGAACCTTAGCTTTACTCTTAAAAGTTCCAGAGAGAAATATAACAGTAGTCCACAGTTTTAATTTACTAGCTGAAAAGTTATCTAAAACACAATCTAGGAGTAAACTCATCTCTCTGGGATAGTTTGTTATAAGCATACCTCTTTTGAAGTCACTCTTCTTTAAACCAACCACATTTAAAGAAGCTCTATCACCTGCCTTAAGTTCATCAACTTCCTTATGAAACTTTTGCATTCCTCTAATTCTTAGATCCTTCCTTAAGGGTAACAAGGTAAGTTCATCTTGTTTGTGAATTTTACCACTCAAGACAGAACCATTTATGATTGTCCCATGTCCTTCAGAAGTAAAAATACGATCAATATACATTCTAAAAATTAAACCTAAATCTCGTTCATCAGTATTATCAATTTGATTAACAATTTCAGCTTTTATATCTTCTAAACCTTGACCACTTTTTGTAGAAACTTTGATAATATTTGAATTCTCAAGGAAAGTTCCTTCAGTAAATTCTTGGATTTCTGCAATAGCTAATTCAAGCAAATCTTCGTCAACTAAATCAATTTTAGTCAAAGCTATAAAACCAGATTTTATATTGAGTAATTGCATAATTTTCATATGTTCTATTGTTTGTGGCATGATTCCACTATCTGCAGCAATTACTAACATAACAAAGTCAATTCCAGATGCACCAGATATCATAGTATTAACAAAATCTTTATGACCTGGGACATCGATAACACCTACCTGATGATCTTGATCAATAGAGATATTAGTAAAGCCTAAATGAATAGTAATGCCTCTACTTTGTTCTTCTTTATGAGTATCGCAGTCAAAACCAGTTAAGGCTCTGATTAGCGAAGTTTTACCATGATCTACATGACCAGCTGTTCCAAGAATTAAGTGTTTCATAATTATAAGTATAGTTTATTGATCTCTTGCGAGATATATTGTATGTCAGAATCATCGACACTAATAATATCGATAATTAAGTTACCTTGAGATAAATAAGTAACTATAGGTTTATCTAGTTCTAATAATTTAAGATAGTTTTTAGCATTTAATTCTTCAGCTTCTTTAATTTGGATAGCAAAAGAATCTAATTCTTCACCAGGCATAGAACCACCACCAGTTTTAGCTTTGGAAGAAATGACATCGTGCTTAATATCTTGACTAATAAGATTACATAGTTGATCTGCTCTATTTCTAAGTGTTGATTGAGATTGATTTAGCATCTTAAAGAAAGGAATCTGACCATAATCATTTTCAAAATCTAAATAATTTTTCAGGGTGTAATAGAGAACAGCATCAGTTAGCTTACCAACCCGTAGTATTCTATAAAGTGGATTCTTTTTTAGTCTATCAATATATTCTTTTTTGCCTACAATAAGACCAGCTTGAGTTGCTCCGAGTAACTTATCTCCACTAAAACTAACTAGATCAATATCCATATCAATAATTTCTTTAACTGAATGGTCCCATTTGATATTTATGTTATCTTTAGGTAATATTAAACCTGAACCAAGATCATAGTAAGAAATCAGACTGTTAGCTTTTGCTAAAGGAATTAAATCTTTAATATCTGTTTCTTCAGTGAACCCTATAATTTGAAAGTTAGATTGATGAACTTTCATAATCATAGAAGTATTATTAGATATATTATTCTGATAGTCGGATAATTTAGTTTTATTGGTAGTACCAATTTCTTTAAGATTTGCTCCACTCATAGCCATAATATCAGGAACTCTAAAAGACCCACCAATTTCAACAAGCTCTCCCCGTGAAACTAGAACATCTGTGTTACGGGAAAATTCATTAAGTATCAGATAGGTTGCAGAAGCATTATTATTAACTACTAGAGCTGATTCAGCATTCGTTAAGTTACAGAGAAGTTGCTTTATGTAGTCTCCCCTCTTTCCACGTCTGCCTGTTTGTAGGTCAAATTCAACATTTACATAATTAGTTAGTAATTCAGTGACTTGATTCATAACCTTTTTACTGAGAATAGCTCTTCCTAAATTAGTATGGAGTAGTGTTCCAGTACAGTTTATTAGAGCTTTAAGCTCAGTAGGTTTATATTTCTTAAGGTCAGATTTAATCATATGTATAACATCACTTTTTTCAATTTTCATACCAGCTTTGATCTTTGTTCTTATGTCTGTAATAGATTTATTAAGAAGATCTTTTGCCTTGTCCTTTCCTAGTTGAGAAATTAAATCTTGCAAATCAATGTTTTCCAGAAGTGAGTTTATTGATGGAATTACCGTGTAATCATTCATTGAATCATTCCTTTAAACTATTTAATTAAAAATATGAGTCGGATTTCTCCGACTCAAATTTGGCTGAGAGGGCAGGAATCGAACCTGCCAAAGACGGTTTTATCCGCCTCTTATCGGTTTTGAAGACCGACTGAACCACCAGATTCATCCTCCCGTTATTATTTCAATTTAGTAGATATCTTTTTTACTTTCTTGGATAGCATTTAGAGTTTCGTAATGCATTCCAGGGATAATATTAACTGCATGAACAGGGCAAACATCAGCACAGTTACCGCATTTAACACAATCAAGTTGGTGAATAGTATATTTTTCTTCTCTACTACCAGTAATACAGTTTACAGGGCATTTTCTTGCACATAGAGAACAACCAATACATTTTTCTTTATCTATATCAAAGTGAATTAGTGAAGTACAAACTTTAGCTGGACATGATTTATCTTTAATATGAGCATCATATTCTTCTCTAAAGTATCTAATAGTACTTAATACAGGATTTGGAGCTGTTTGACCAAGACCACATAGAGATGATTTTTTAATATCGTTGCCTAGTCTGATTAACTCTTCAATATCCCCTTCTTTACCTTTTCCACTAGTAATGTTTTCCATTATACCATACATTTGTTTCAGGCCTAAACGACATGGGAAACATTTACCACAAGATTCTTCAACTGAGAAGTCTAAGAAGAATTTTGCAACATTTACCATACAGTTAGTATCATTCATAACAATAACACCACCAGAACCCATCATAGCACCTTTTTCGAGAAGTGATTCATAGGTAATAGGAGTATCTAAATCTTTTTCAGTAAGACAACCACCTGAAGGGCCACCAAGCTGAACAGCTTTAAATTTTCTTCCATTAGTGATTCCACCACCAACTTCAAAGATTAAATCTCTTAAGGTAATCCCCATTGGAACTTCTACAAGACCTGTATTCTTTACATCACCAGTTAAAGCAAAAACTTTTGTTCCTTTTGATTTACCTACACCCATTGATGCAAACCATTCTGCACCCTTAGTATAGATAGAAGTAAGGTTAGCTAAAGTCTCAACATTATTTACAACTGTTGGTTTTTCCCATAAACCCTTTTCAGCAGGGAATGGTGGTTTAGGAGTAGGCTGTCCTCTCATACCTTCGATTGAATGAATAAGAGCAGTTTCTTCACCACAAACAAAAGCACCAGCTCCAGTTCTAACTTCTGCATCAAAAGCAAAACCACTTTCAAATATATTTTCACCTAGGAGCCCTACTTCACGCATGTTCTCCATAGCCATATTAATTCTCTTAATAGCAAGAGGATATTCAGCTCTAATATAGAAATAACCCTTTGAAGCTCCAATTGCATAACCAGCAATCATCATACCTTCAATAACTCTATATGGGTCACCTTCAAGAAGTGATCTATCCATGAATGCGCCAGGGTCGCCTTCGTCAGCATTACAGATAATGTATTTTTGATCAGCTTTATTGTTAAAACCAAATTGCCATTTAAGACCAGTAGGGAATCCACCGCCACCACGGCCTCTAAGTCCTGATTCTTTTACTACATCAATAGTATCTTGTTGGCTCATTTCTGAAAGTACTTTACCAATAGCTTCAAATCCACCTGTTGCAATGTATTCTTCTATTGATTCTGGATCAATATGTCCACAGTTTTCTAAAGCAACTTTTACTTGTTTTTGGTAAAAAGGAATCTCTTTTTTAGTAGCTTTTAATTTTTCATCTTCAGTAACCATTAAGCGCTGAACAGGTCTTCCCTTTAAGAAGTGTTCTGAAACGATTTCTTCTACATCTTCTACAGTAACTTTTTGATAAAAGACACCTTCAGGATAAACCATCATAACAGGGCCAAAATCACATGGTCCCATACAACCTGTTTCAATGATATTTACTTCAGAGCGTAAGTCATTTTTTTCTAATAATTCGATAAATTTATTTTTAATTTTCAAAGATCCAGCTGATACACAACCGGAACCACAACATATAAGTAAGTCAATTCTTTTCATCTCTACCTCGTTTAGTCTCTGCTTATAATATAATCGTTTACTGGTTGTCCGTTAACAATATGTTCTGAAATTACTTTTTTTGCTTTTTCAGGGCTCATATTTCCATAAGTAATAGTTTCTTTACCTTCTTCAATAACATCAACTACAGGTTCCATGGAAGAAAGGCCTTTTTCACCTGTTTGAGTTACTACCACATCAAGAATTTTTCTTGTTGCTATTTCATCTAAGAAAGTCTTCATTACTTCACGGGCTCCCATAGCAATACCAGAAGTTCCCATGCCAACAACTATTTTTATTCTACTTCCCGCATTTCTCAATTGCATATCCTGCTGAGCTTTCTCGCGTATTTTTCTGAGGTCAGCTAATGTTTTCATCAGATTTCTCCCATTTTTGTATTTTTTATTCCATTATTTACATCTTCCATGATAAATTGAATAACGTCCGGATAAGTCAAAGGAATGTCTCCCAACTCCTCTTTAATTAATCTAGTATCAAATTCATACTCAAAATTTTGTTCCTGCGTATTATGAGAAATTCGTAAGTAAAAATCTGTTTCCGGATGTCCAATTAAGGAACCGATTATAGTGTCTGCCAGACTTCCAACTGGCATTCTATCAATATGGCTTTTTTTAAATGAAGCTTCCAATTCTGTGCCCTGTCCTAATTTACTTTTAACATCAAAGGAGCCATCACATAGTTCTGCGTTTTGCATAAAAAGTGGAATACCTAAGCCAACTTTTTTTTCACGTGATGTTTTAGATGTATAAAAAGGATTCAAAGCATTATTGAGAGTTTCTTCATCCATCCCAGAACCATTATCGGTTATTTTAAACTTCAATATATCATTATTTTCATCAGCATCTATAAATATTTGGATAAGTGAAGCTCCAGCTCTAGCTGAATTCTCAATAATATCTAATAGATGGAGTGATAAATCTTGCATTATTATTAACGATAGTGGTTAAGAATTTCAACAACTTGTGCTTTAGTTTCGATTCTGCCATAAGTTTCTTCACCTATAACAAAAACAGGTGCTAATGAACAAGCACCAACACATCTTACTGCTGAAAGAGTGAATAAGCCATCAGGAGTAGTTTCACCCATTTCAATGTTTAGTTCTTCACCAATCATTTGAATAATTCTAGGAGCACCTTTAACATAGCATGCTGTTCCTGTACAAACATTAATAACATACTTTCCACGAGGTTTCATAGAGAAAAAGTTGTAGAAAGTTACTACACCATAAATCTTGTTAAGTGGTACATCAAGTTCCATAGAAATGAACTCTTGTACTTCAATTGGTAAGTAACCAAAAATTGCTTGAGCTTCCCTCAATACTTCAATCAAAGGGTTTCTGAGCTTTTTCTTTTCAGAAATAATCTCTTTCAACTCTCTGTACATTTGGTTGTCGTAATTAGCTATTTGCGACATTTTTCCTCCAATATTATATATTTTTTATTGAAATTCATCTTTACTTAATAATTTTGCAATAAAACTTGCCCTTTATCCATGTTAAATAATAACTTAAGACAGTGTTTATGCAGGGGAGAAAGCTTAAGAAATTAGCATTTTATCTTAGTAATTCTCTTTTAAGAATTATTTTTCTAAAAGTATCAGATTAGTCAACTATCTTTTTTAAAATCTTTATTTTTATAATTTTTTATCATGATTTTATACTTATAATTAGTTTAATGTTTATTTATAGCCTTTATTATATAACATGATTAAAGAAATATAATAAATTTTTTTACCATAGGCATTTGTCCTTTTTATTTTCTGCTTCATCTATCTTTACATAAATGGAATATTAATTGCATAAATTATATAAAGATAATAATATTATAATATAGATAAAATAACTAAACAGGATGGCTTAAATGAAAAAACTTATTTTTACGTTTTTTGTACTAACTTGTATCTTTTCTATGAATGCTCTAGTTATTGAAACAGGAAGTCTACGTGAATTCCTATATGGACAAGAACCTACTTTAGAGTATGATAATTACGTATCTCATGTCTCTGAAGGAATTGCTTCTCCCAACTATAACTATTATGCACCTTTTGATCCTCAAACAAACGGTTTTGGAGATTTCATTATCCCCAATACTGGTCAATTAGATGCTTGGGCTCAAATTTCCCAATCCTTCATAGACCAAGATTGGCAAGGTGCTCAAGACCTTTTAGATTTCTATGGATTCCCTTATAATGTTGTTCAGTTTAATGATACTGATTATGACAGAACATACTACATGCTTAGGGAAGTTTTAAATAGTGACACAGATAACAATATTGACACTGATACAGATGATGATGTTGTTGGTTCATTTGATTATGGTTGGGGTTTATATATCTTCAATCCAGATGCAGCTAACCCAATAATCGTTACTGTTCCTCATCCTACTGATGATTATCCTACAATTGTTTTAGGTTATCACACTTTTGTGAAATGGGACTCTGCATTTTTGATGGTTTCAGGTGCTGGTAGAGAAGTGAAATGGACTAATGTTCCTCCCTACTGGAACTCAAAATCTATAAGTGATCCAACTCGTAATCTTGACCATCCTTACAATGAGAGTTACCATGTCTTTGCTGATTATATTAGAGATAATTATGGAAGATTAGAATTCTCAGCCCAAATGCATTCATATGACTGGAACGACCGCCATACTGGATATCCTAACACTCAAATCTCTGCTGGAAGTTCTAGAGGTAATGTAAATCTTCCTACTTTTGACCAATCTAATAATGGACAAGACTTACTTCATTGGTCAGATGAGATAATTTTCCCAGCTAATACTTTTGGAATTCATAGACAAGTGGATAGAAATGAATATTATGGTATCCATAATACTGTCCATGAACTATACTATGACAACAATCCTGAAACACCTATTAATACCTATATAGATCTTCCTGGGTACAGTCAAAACCGACAAATGCAATACACTTTATCAGGAACCACTGATTATGATGTTGTTGATCCTTTCTTCCATATAGAAATTGATGAACTTCCTGAAGTATATGATCAAACTGAAGCCAATTACTGGTGGTTTTATGGATATGATCCAACCACTGCAAAGTTTGTTCCTGAAAATATCTATCTAATGACAGAAAATTTCTATACTTACTGGATTGATATAATAGCAGAGAATATTGATACTTTTATTGGTATTGATAATGATTCTCCTGCTCCTGCAATGCCAGAGAACTTTGCCATGGTTGCAGGGAACTATAGTGATATTTTACTGTCTTGGGATCCTGTGTCTGACCATAATTTCCAAAGCTATGAAATTCTTTATTCAACAGAACCAATTACAGGTCTTAACTATCAAGTTTTTGATAGAAGCAATAATAATAGCCTTGCAGACCAAAAAACTACTCAAGTTAATGTAACTGGCTTAACCCCTGATACAGATTACTACTTCCAAATTAGAGCAAAAGACTATTCTGGAAATTATTCAGAGACTCATGAAGAAATCACTGCTTATACTACTCCAGTAAAATTTCTTAGTCTTGAAGCTAAAGCTGATGACCCATATATTCAAATTGAATGGAAAACTATGTATGAATCTAATTTATCAATCTTCAAAGTAATGCGTAGGAATTTAGGTAGTGAAGATTGGGAAATAGTTTCAGAAAACATTTTAGCTAATAATTCTGCAAATTTAAATACTTACACATGGTATGATGAAAGTGCAGAATATGGAAATTATTATGAGTATAAATTACAGGTTTATAATCAAGCTGGTTCAACCTATCAATATGATCTTGTTGTTAGTGCTCATTTCTCAGACTTCTTAACTCTTGTAGCTTCTAATAATGATGGAACAGTCTCTGACCAAGTTATCTTTGGTGTGAATGAAGATGCTAGTGATTCTTATGAGAGTAAGTATGACCAAACAACTTCAACATCTGGTACAGGAACATACGTCTTAGCTGCTTTCTATGAACAATATTATCAAAGTGCACAAAGGTATTTAGAGAAAAATATCTATGGCAATATTGATTTAGAAGAAGACTATAAAACATATACATTCCAAGTTAAAAGTTCACTTTATAATCAACAGTTAAAAATCACTTTAGAAGATTTTGCTCAAGATAGATTTTCTAGAAAAGTTTGGTTAAAAGAATCAAATAATAACTATGTTGATCTTACCCAAGAACCGCTATATTTTACTGTATCAAATTCTAGTTTTAAAACATTCACCCTCTATTATGGTAACATAAACCCAACCCTTGTAATGTCTTCAGCTCCTGCAGAAAAGATACATCATCCTAATGATATTATTAATTTCCAGTGGTCATATCAAAATAATGAAATGTTAGATCACTATAGATTAGATCTAATTTCCGCAACTGATTCTGTTAATATTGAAGATAATGTATCAGCAGACACCTACTTCTTCCCTTGGTTAGTTCCATATGAAACAAGTATTGAGGATGCAAAATTTGTTATTACTGCCTTTGCTAATGATGGTGAAGTCAGACGTTTTGAATCAAGCTGGAATATGGGTGTGCTACCAACAGAGTTAACCTATGACTTTGATGCTGGTTGGCAATTAGTATCCCATGTTTGGGAAGCTGATGCACCTTCCGCAAGTGAAATTTTTGGTCCTGGAACTAGTCTAGTTGAATATATGCCAAGTCAGGTTTATGAACCAACTTTGTTCTATAGCCAAGGTAATGGTTACTGGGCTAATCTTCCTGAAGCCTATCAAACAACCAACAGTGGTGATATAAATAATGAAGAAGTAACTGTGGAAATTCATCAAGGCTGGAATCTTTTAGGAAATCCTTATCCTTCTGAAATTGACCTTTCTTCTCTAATCTTTAATGTTGATGGTAGTGATTATACTCTTGGAGAGATGATTACCTATAACTATGTTTCTCGTGGCATTTACACCCATGATGACCAAGGTTATAAATTAGTAGATAGAGTTGCAGGTATGGAAGCTTTCTTCCTTTATAGTGCTTTAGGAGAATTTAATTATGTAACTTTAACATATACTCCTTATAGACATCATTGGCAATTAGATGAAATTCCTACTAATTGGACTGCTAAAATCATTGCAGAAGCTAATGAAGACAAAGATAATTTTGTTATTGGTTTCTCAGATTATGCAAGTGATTATCTAGATCCTAATTTAGATTTCCCAAAAGCACCAAACAAACCATATGATGGTGTTGATATCTATACTAATTATCAAGATGATCTTGAAGTTTACGGACAACAAGATATTAAAGCTCCTCTTGCTCCAGAAGAGATAAAAGATTGGACTTTTATTGTTAATGCAAGAAGTCTTGAACCTATTACATTGACTTTTGCATCAGATAATTTCCCTCAAACATCTCTTTATAGTGCTCTTGAATTCAATGGTAATATTTATTACTTTGATTTAGACCATGATTATGAATTCACTCCTACTGAAATAGGAGAACATCAATTTACACTCAAAATAGCTGATAACCCACTAGATAATCAAAATGGAGATGTTAATCCTATTGCCTCTATCTTCAATGTTTATCCAAACCCATTTAATCCTGAAACTACAGTATCTTTTGATCTTAAAAAGGAAGGAAAGGTTCAACTTTCTGTCTATAACTTAAGAGGTCAAAAAGTTAAAAGTCTTTGCAATGACGTATTAAGTGCAGGAAGACAAACTTTTGTATGGAATGGTAAAAATGCTGAAGGTAAACAAACTGCTTCAGGTATTTACTTTATGAAACTTGATAGACAAGGTGAAAAATCTAGGATAAGAAAAGTAATGTTAATGAAATAATTAACATAAATATAAATATAAGTATAACCCCTCTAATTAGAGGGGTTTTTTGGTTTAAGTTTAACCCAAATAGAGCTGTAGACTTTTGTGAATAGTCCTATATTCTTTTAGGAAATTATTAAAGTATAATTTTGAAATAAAAACCATCTTCTTTCTTATTCCATCCTTATTCCTTCCTTTACACTCTTTCGATGAAAAGCGGACTTTCATCGAAAGAGTGTAAAGGAAGCTACAAGGATGAATATAAGTTAAATGCATGTTTCTATAACCCTGATTTATGTAATTGAACTTTGGGAAATAATAGAGATTCACCAAAAAATCGGTTCTCTCCAAAGAAGACTAGACTTCCTCAATAGTACATTTTAATCCAAATAATGCATTATTGAGGTTAAACCACAATTTCAATGAAACATTCTGATTTACTTGAGTATTTTTTGTCAAGTACCAATATAGTGGACACCTTTTTTATGTATCCTGAGGGGATAAGTCTTGAATCCCCAAAAGGGGATAAATAGTTTAGCCCAGGGTAAATTCCTGAAGGGAATGCAACCCTGGGTACTGGTGATGAAAAACAAAGCCTAATGTCAATAGCAGTTTAAATTGGTACAGTTTTGGCAGTTTAAAATGGTACACTATTGTAAATCATATTTCCTTATAGTTTTCCTTTCATTCTATAACTATTTCCATCTATTAGAACTGTTTCTGCATGATGAACTAATCTATCTACTATAGCAGTAGTTATTACATTATCTCCAAAGGATTCTCCCCACTCTTGGAATAGCCTATTAGAGGTAATGATAATAGACCTATATTCATATAACTCATTTATTAGCTTAAAAAATAAACTCGCATTTACTGCCTTAATAGGAAGATAGCCTATCTCATCAATAATAATAAGATCATTTTTTACTAACTTTGAAATCCATTTTTTGAAGTTATTTTCTACATTAGCAATAATCATTTCATCAATTAGGTCATTCATATTGTAAAAAATAACTTTATATCCTTTTAAGATAGCTTCATATCCTAAAGCTATAGATATATGAGTTTTACCTACACCAGGAGGACCCATTAATATTTTGTTTTCTCTGTTATCTATCCAAGTAAAGTCCTTCCACTCAGTAATCATTCTTTTAGTTATTGAATGCTGATATTTAAAATCAAAATCATCAAAACTTTTCAAAAGAGGAAATTTTGACCTTCTAATCTGTAAATTTATCATCGTTTGATTTCTACTATTGCATTCATTATCAATTACATATGAAAGAAAATTCATATAAGATAAATGATTATCTTGTGCATATTTAAGATATGATTCTAAATTATTAATAGTATGCCTGCATCTTAGTCTAAATAGATTTTTCTTTAATGTTTCGATCATTTTTTTACCACCTTATTATAAATTGATAAATCTCTCTGTATAACTGATTTTTTTGTTTCTATTATCCCATTGACTTGATTTTGATAGTTAGCAGATAACTTATTGCCTTTTATCTCTTCTTTGACTATAGACTCTATCTTTGTTGCTTTTATATCTTCTAATTCTAGTGCTTTAGAAATTATGTTTGACCAATTTAAGTATTTATTTTTATTATACATTTTTAAAAATGCTAATAGTTGCTCTCTGGGATTTCTGTGATTATGTGCTATGAGTAAATTTAATAAAAGGATTATCTTGTCATTATTGGGGAATAGTGAGCAAATATCTTCCTTTATATTATTAATTGTTTTCGAGTAGTCTATGTAATGACATTGAGATATGATAGGTTTTGTTCTTTCTCTGGAAATCCTATGAGATGCAACTTTTTTTCTACTATTCCTATCTATTATTTCTAAAGTGTCTTCATTTTCTTTAACTATAACTATCTTTTGTTGATAGATATAAGGAACTGAATATTTGTTACCATTCCATGAGATAAGACCTGTTTTATCTACTTTTCGTGTCTCTGCAATATTTAGGTTATATCTTCTTAATAGTTTTTCTTCTTCTTTAAACATTACTATAGGTCTTTCTCTAAGCGTACTGTGGATACGATTATTTACTTCTTCTAACCAGCTTTTTGATTTCAACTTAACTTCAGATAAACTAGTAAATACTTCACCATCAAGAAAATCATACTTAACTTCTTGAACTTGTCTTTCTACCAACCCTTTACTTTCAGGATCATAACCTTCACAAACATAAGGACTTATTGTTAGATTATTCATAAATTGAAAAAACTTATTATTATAAGTTACTTCTCGATAAATCTCCTTTATAACGACTAGTTTTGTTTGATCATAAACCATTGTCTCTGGGATATATCCAAAATATTCAAAGCAATCTTTATGGGCTTGGATGAAGTCTTGAGTCTTATAAGGTCTTGTTTGAAAATGTACATATTTCATTCGTGAATAGCAATAGCTAAACACACAAAAGTATATTTTTAACTTGCTCTTATCAGATAAATAGATATTATACTCTCCGGGATCAACCTGCATCTGATTTCCTGGTTCATAATTGACAACTCGATAATAACGCTTAGTTGGTTGTATTAAATTATTTTTTATTTTTTTTGAAAAATTAAAAAAAGCTCTTTGTTTTACAGGTAATTTTCCATGCTGTTTGGATAATTTACGATATAATTTACTTAATCGCATATTAGGAAATTTTGTTAAATGTTTGCTAATTTCTTCCCTGTAAATTTCGAGCTTACTTGTTCGATTGACTTTCATTAAAGTTTTTTCTACGGTTTCAATGTCTTTTTGTAAGTAACCCATAACTGTTGTTTTAGAGATACTTAACTGTTCTGCTATTTCTCTTATACTCTTGCCATTTTCTCTTAATACTCTTATTGCGTGATACACTTGGACTCCTTTCATATTGTCTCCTAGATTTCTCTATTTTTTTATCTAGGAAACTGTACCAGATTAAACTGCCATTTGTGTACCAATTTAAAATGCCATCTACACCTAACCCTGAAAGGGTTAAATAACATCATATATACCATAGACTTATTATAATCCCAAATAATGCATTATTTATCATTTTATTAAACCCTTACAGGGTAATATCTTTGGGCTAGCCATCTTTACCCAGGGTTGCGATACTTTCAGCATCTTACCCTGGGCTAAATTATTTTATCCCTTTCAGGGATTTTTGATGAATCAATATTTAATAAAATATTCTCATTTTCCTATATTATTCCCACACCAGACTTGAACTTGAGCCTAATAAACACAAATTAACACTAATAATCAATATCTTAAAATCCTTAACACAGAGTTTTTAAGAAAAGGGAAGGAAGAAGGAAGAAAATTGCCACCGAAAACACTGTGAAAACACCGATATTAATGTCTCTCTCTTTGAGTAAAAGCTCTTTCATTTTTCACTTTTAGCGAAAGGGGAATGTTTACTCTCCCCGCCTTACGGCACCCCTCTCATACCGCTCTTTCGAGCTGAAAGGGGAATGTTTACTCTCCCCTATTTTAGTCATGCCACAAATAGCTTAGTATAATTTAACCCAGGGTTACGATACTTTCTGCATCTTACTCTGGGCTAAACTATTTAATCCTTACAGGGATATTTGATAATAAGTCACACTATTAATGAAATATTCGGATTTACTTAAGTTTTTCACCAAACTTGAACTTGATCCTTAATTATTAGAAACTTGCCCAAATTTAGATATATTTTTTAAGGATATGTGCTCCAGTAATTAAGTCTTCTTGAGGCAAGGCATAAGAAATTCTTATCCAATTTGCTAACCTCGGAGAGAAGGCTATCCCAGGAATAACAATTACTTTGTATTCTAACATTTTTTTAGCAAATTCGTAACCATCTTTAAGAATATTAATAAAAATATAGGGAGCAGCATCTGATTTAATTGGAGATAAATTTGACATAATATCATGAAAGTTGCGATAGTTTAGTCGTAATTTAGCCCTCAGCTCTCTTTGATAGAGGTCTGCTTCTTGGGTAAAAGCATATTCGCATAAACGTTGACTGAGATAATTTGCACAAGTAGTAAGATATTGGTGAGTTACACTTATCTCTTGAGCAATTTCAAGTGGAGCTTTAACCCAGCCAATCCTCCAACCAGTCATACAGTGAGATTTCGATAATCCCGAAACTATAATGGATTTATCATAGATTTCATGAGCAGATGGGGCTTGCTTTTCCAAATAGAGGCTTGAATAAATTTCATCTGAAATTAGGTATAAATCATGAATTCTACATGAGTTTGCAATAACATTAAGCTCATTTTCACTTAAAGAAGTTGAGCTAGGATTTCCAGGACTATTTATCAAAATGGCTTTTGTTTTAGGACTTATCTGTGAAAACAAAGAATCTTTATCTAAGGAAAAATTATGTCTTTCATCTAACTTATAATATTTAGCAACTCCTCCAAGCATTTTAACAATAGATTGATAAGCAGAGAATCCAGGATCAGGGAGAATAATCTCATCTCCTGGATTAAGAATTGTTTTTAGACTAGCATAGAGAGCTTCTTGCGCTCCATTAGTTAATACAACCTGCTGGTAATTGGCTCCAGAGTATTGATTAGCAACGGCTATGCGAGAGTTCTTTAAGCCTGCATTAGGTGTATAACGCAAGTTTTCATTGAACAAAATTTTTACTGCTTCACTATGTAAGTATTCTGGCATAGGAAATTGTAGCTCACCTAAACCTAGATTTATAGAATCAGGTGGAGCTGAATCAAATATTTGCCTTATTATAGACTTTTCCATTGATAATACCTTATCTTAAAAGTTTTTCTAATTCTACTGATGCAGATGACTTAGCATCACGGTATTTCACAATAATTGGACAGTATAAGTGAAAGTTTGGGTT
This sequence comes from Cloacimonadales bacterium (SeqCode), assembly GCA_963663475.2. Classification (GTDB taxonomy): domain Bacteria; phylum Cloacimonadota; class Cloacimonadia; order Cloacimonadales; family JAFGVF01; genus JAEKNW01. The sequence continues at coordinate 2,362,251 of CAXXJV010000001.1, forward strand.
TGATTTAAGTGGTCTACTACCAGGTACTACAACTGCATTTTCTGGTATGCAAGGAGACTTCTCAAAATCTAAATACTTATCATTTACTGCATCGAAAACAGGAGTAGCTTTGGTGATTATTGTTCCTGGTGCTAAAATAGCATTCTTTTGAATAATTACACCTTCATATAATCCACTATTACCGCCTATGAAGGCATTATCTTCAATTATAACTGGTTGGGCATTTATTGGCTCTAAAACTCCTCCAACCATAGCACCAGCAGAAAGATGAACCCCTTTGCCGATTTGAGCACATGAACCTACTAGAGCATGAGAATCTACCATTGTTCCTGTATCGACATAAGCACCTACATTTATATAAGCTGGAGGCATAATTGTTACGCCTTTGGCTACATAAGCGCCAGATCTAATCGATGAACCACCAGGTACTATCCTAATACCTGACTTTGCTGTTATACTTTTTTCTGGATAAGTGTTTTTATCTGTGAAGTTTTTATTCTGCGAATATGGCATATCGATTATCTCACCAAGCCTAAAGCCTAATAATATACCCTTCTTTACCCATTCATTAACTATCCATTTTCCATCTACTTGCTGTGCAGATCGTATTTCTCCTGTGTTCAAGAGATTGATAAATTGATTAAAAATCTCTATTGCTTGAATTTTATTAAAGTCTTTGTCTTCATAGATTGCTAATATTTTTTCTTTAATCATTTTACAGGTCCTTTAAAGCATTTTCAAGATTATCCATTGCTTGCACAAGAATAGAACGAGGACAAGCAAAGTTTAATCTCATGAAACCAGATCCTCTTTGACCAAATGAGACACCAGCATTTAAGGCTAATTTCGCTTTGTTCTTACAGAAGTCAGCTAATTGTTCATCGGTTAATTCTAATTCTCTAAAATCTAACCAAGCTAGATAAGTTGCTTGTGATTTATTCATTTTTACTTTAGGCATTTTAGCAATTCTCTCGAAGAGATAATCACGATTATTCTTAAGATATACTAAGAGTTCTTTTAGCCAATCTTCCCCATCTTCATATGCAGATTTAAAGGCAACTGTTCCTAGAGCATTTGAACCATATACATGAATATCAAAAAGATAGGTCCTAATTCTATCAAATAAGTCACTATTAGGAGCGATAATAACAGAAGCTTGCAGACCAGCGATATTATACGTTTTAGCAGGAGACATCATAGTAATAGTGAAATCAGAAAAATCTTCAAGAGAAGCTATAGGAATATGTTTCGCACCAGGATAAACTAAATCATTATGAATTTCATCCGAGAATATTAAAACATTATGTTTCTTGCACAGATTTCCAATTTTGCTAAGTTCTTCTTTTGTCCAAACTCGGCCAACTGGGTTATGAGGAGAACAGAAGATAAATATCTTACTCTCGGCTAGCTTTGCTTCCAAATCAGCATAATCAATGGTATAATGACCATCAGATTCAATTAGATTATTAACTAGCAAGGATCTCTTGTGGGCCAGAACTGCTTGTCCAAATGGAGCATAAACAGGTTCTTGGATAGTTATCTTATCTCCAGGTTTGCTGAATATCTTGACCATAAAATTTATTGCAGGAACTATTCCAGGAGACATTTGCAACCATTCTGTTTTTAACTTCCAGTTATGGCCTTTTTCAATATAATTTATAAATCCTTCGAAATGATTTGCTTGTTTAAAATTATAACCAAAAATTGGATGTTCCATTCTCTTACTAATCTTAGCAAGAATTTCAGGCGCTACTGCAAAATCCATGTCAGCTACCCATAATGCTAAGAGGTCATCACGTCCATAAACAGCAGACATAGCATCATATTTAAAACATCCAGATCCTTTTCTATTATATATTTCATCAAAGTTATACTTCATTCTTATTCTCCTTTTCGATTAAATAACCAAACTCCAATCCCCAGGGATTGACAACTAAATCATTTGTATGCAAAACATTGTTAAATGCTTGCAAAATAGCTAAAGATATATAAAAAATACTTTCATTTAGTTTTTTACCATTATAATCATGGTAATTATATTTTGATTTATGATTTATCATATCATGCAGAGTAAACATAAAATCCTGCAAATCATAATTTTTTAATTCATAGAAGTGTTCATAATGTGTCTTACCTTCATAGATACAAGATAAATTCTGAAAAACCTTTCCTACTCCATAGATACATGAACCTTCTTTTATTGGGAAATTATTATCATTAATCAGTTCTTCTATCTCCTGTTGAATTATTTCTGAAATTTGCTCAAAGTTATAACGTGAGTCTTTAAATCTTTGATAATAAATGAGAATACCGAGCGGTAAACTTAATAGTTCAATAATCTCTCCTTGTTTTATTAAGGATATCTCTGTAGATGAACCTCCAATATCAAGGTTATAAAAATCACAATTATTATTATCAACATTCAGAGATGAAATAACACCTAATTTTGCTTCTCTGTTAGGAGAAATCACTTCCCAGATTACACTATATTTTCTATTAATTTTTTCTTCAAATTGGCTGAAGTTCTGTGATATTCTTCCAATATTAGTTACGAGGATATGTGGAATAATACCTGAAGCCTTACATAAATCTAGTTGGATAGATAATTCTCTTACCGCTTTAGTCATAGATTTCTGATTTATAAGTCCCTGATCAATATTTAAGCCTATACCTGTAATTCTAATATCATAATAGATAACTTGATGTTTGTCATTATCTAAAGAGTAAATTAAAAGTGTAGAATTGTTAGTACCAAAATCAATCACAGCCCCTAGATTTGATGATTTTTCTTGCAAATATGAAGATATGATAGCTAAGCCAATTTCATTATTCTTTAAAGCAAATCTAGGACTATAATATTTATCTATCTTCTCTTTAGGAAGATAAATATCTATCTTATCGTCTAATAATTGAAAATGCTGACTATGAGGATAATTCTTTAATTCCTCAACCAAAGGTCTGTCTTCAGGAAAATTGTCTCTAGTAGCGTAACAAAGATATGTTCCTGCAGCACAAGTCTCGGCTAAAGTACTATACCCTACCTTAGTAATTACTAGATCACATGAAGCGATAAGAAGTGAATAATCATAATCTCTAGGAAGTAAAACTATATTATCAGCCTGGCCAATTGGTGAGTTTGTTAGGAAAACATAGTCTTTATTACTAGTTAGGTTTTCAAAATATGATATATCAGACATAATCCCACCAAAGGTTATTAGAGCCAGCTTTTTACTCTTATCAATATTAAATTGCCTACAAATCTCATCCCTATTAGCTTGAGAACTTTTAGCTAAATTTCCACATTTTACCTGATTGGGTAAAGCTTCCACACTTTTATCATTTGAAAAAGGAAGAATAAAGGATTTATTACACAGCTGGTATATCTTCTTAATTTCATTAATAATATTTTTAATCTTGCTAGGAGTTTGGTCATTTACTAGTTCTACATAATTAAAATACCAATCAAAATTTGTTATAGCATAGACAGGGATTCCAGATCTTTTAGCTGCTAAAATTGGTAAAAAAGGTATATCTACAATTACTAAATCAATGGAATTTGACTTTAAGAAATCTTCTTCTAAATCAACAATCCTATCTTTATTTTCCCATAGGTTAGTTAGTTCTTGATAAGTTTGCGAAATTGAAGGTACTTTCCATGATTCTTGAATCATACCTGTATCTGTTTTTCTCTCTATTAAATGGCAAAAAGATCCCTCTTTTGGAAAAAGAAATTTTGGTCTATCTGTAATAATATAACAATCACAACCATATTTAATTAAAACTTGAGTAAGAGCTGAAACTCTACTCGCGTGGCCAAATCCATGGGATGTAACATAAACTGCTATTTTCATAATAACTTTATCTCTTTTGCTATTTCACAAGCTAGTAAAACATTATTTTTCACTAGCTCAATATTTGTATCTAATGAATGTCCTTTAGTTAATTCGTATAATCTTTGCAAGAGGTATGGAGTTACTTCTTTTCCTTTGATTCCTAAATCTACTATTTCTGCTAAGGCTTTTTGAATCACAATTTCTATATCTTCTGCTGGAATTTCATATTCTTGAGGAATAGGATTACCAACCAGAAATCCTGATTTTAATGATAGGTCTTTATGACTATGCCACATTAAGGCAATATCCTTTGCAGTATCTACTTGACGTACTTTATTTCCACTTTTTGAGCTATAAAATGCTGGGAAATCAGAAGTTTTATAAGCTACAACAGGGACAGAATAAGAATCTAAAACTTCTAAAGTTTTTGGTATATCCAATATAGCTTTTGCTCCAGCTGATACAACTATGACATCATTATTCTTCAAAGAATTAAGATCAGCTGAGATATCCCAACTTTCGGTAACCCCCCTATGAACACCACCAATACCTCCAGTAGCAAAAACTTCTAAGCCAGCTAATTTTGCTAGATAGGAAGTGGCAGCAACAGTAGTTCCTCCACTTTTTTCTTTAGCTAAACAATAACTTAAATCAGCTATTGATATCTTTTCTACTTGGCTAGTTAATTTGCTAAGTTCAAGTAACTTATCTGAGCTTAATCCAATTTGTATTTTGCCTTTATATAAGGCAATTGTAGCTGGAGTTACACCTTTATCTCTACAAAGATCTTCTAACATAGAAGCAGTTTCATAGTTTTGGGGATAAGGCATTCCATGGGTAATGATAGTTGACTCTAAAGCAAGTATTGCCTTATTGTCTGCAAAGGCTTGCTTAACCTCAGGAGAGAATTCAAAATACTTCATATATAACTTGTCTTGCATTAACTACCTCTCCTACTTATTTATGTTAATACTTGTTGGAAAGAGCACTTCATCAACTAAGTTACCCTTATCTATCTCAATAAATGATTCTCCATCAAATTCTAGTATAACCCATGATGGACTAGTATAATCAAAAATAGCTTGAATATTACCTATCTCTTCATCACTATTCCATAACCAAAAGGAAACTGACTTATTGATGTTAAAAGGATTTTGAGTATTTAAAATTAAAGAATATTTCTCTTTATCGAAAGTTCTTCCTTGGTATGAGAATTTATTTTTTCCAAACTCGAAGCTAGGAGGCAAATAAGCTTCTACTTGTTCAAAGATTGGGTTCTTATAAAACTCACCAATGTAGAGAATAGACTTTTCTTCCCAATTAATATCTTTCAAACTTGATAATGGCATCATATCAAGAATAACTCCATTGCTCCTGAGAGTGTTGCCTATTGTATAGATATCAGTGAAATGTTCATTATCAGAAGGAACAATTAAAATTGGTTTCTCTAAAAAAGTCCTTTTTAAATTAAAGATATGATCTTTATTATCTAAATATCTATAAAGTTTATATTCGGGATCTAATTCTATTTTAGTAGCTTCAAAATTGAATTCTAAAACAGTTTCTTCTTTGTTAATTTTATAAGCTGTCTGAACAAAATTACTATCATTAGAAAGCTTGATATCTATGTTAAAATTACTTTTATCAGCTAGGGAACTGATTATTTTAAAACGTGTTTTTGTGCCCTCAGATTCAGCATTTCTTATATAAACTTTAGGAGGAATAACTTCATCTAACATGTTTTTAATTTCTGAAACACCTGTTTTTTCTGCAAGAAGATTAAAGAAGTCAAATCCAGAAAGACTTTCATTGCTAGCTAGAATATCTCTAATAGCTGCAAAAAATCTAGTCTCTCCTGATTTATTGTAAGCGTAATATAATATCATGCCTCCAATCTTATATCCATTTACAGCAGCGAACTTATTTGCAGCAAAAGAAAATTCTTGGAGTGATCTAATCTCTTCTTGAGGAATTGAAGATATATCTTCTAAGGCATCTTTTCTCCAAAGGTAAGCATCTTCCGGTTTATTTTTTTCTAGCCAAAGATAGTTAGCTACAAAATTTGCTAGTATCTCTTGCCAATTCCCACCTTCTTGATTCCAAGTACATTGAGAACTAATCCAGATTTTAGCTAAATCATGTCCAAAAACTCCTGGAGTAATAAAGATATCTTTAGTTCTGAAAACATTATCAGAGACTAGTAACATGTTATCAAATGACTTATAAGCATTATTTGCCGATTGGATAACAGAAAATGTATCATAACCGAACTGGCCAAAGTATTGACTATAAAGTTCAAAATATTGTTCAGTAAAATAGAGGTAATCATCTAAAAGAGAATATTCATCTTCAAAGGAATAAAAACTTATTAAAACATCTTTAATATCAGAACTTTTAGTAAAATACAAGTCTCCAATAATAGAGAAGCCAAACTCTTGATCAAATGATTGCCAAGAATAATAAATAGCATCTTTTTTTTGAGGTGTTATCGTTACTTCAGCAGGAGCAATGAATTTCATCCTACTTGGTCCTAAGGCATTAACTTTATAGAAAGATTTTTCTCCTAATTTTGCAACAGGATGCCATTTGTATTCTTGTAAATTAAAATGATAAGGTCTTTGTTTATCTTTTGGATAATCATAGATATACACAAACTTTAATTGTCTAGCTTTAGTATTTATCTTGATTCTGTTAAATTCTTTTTTACCCGAAATAAGATCAAAATCGACTTCTTTTTCACCCTTAAAAACCTTAAGATCTTTAATATCCTTACTAAGTAATAAGGTATTATTATCTAAATCTTGATTGAAGGTAATAATATCTGAAACTGTTAAAACCTTGGCACTTGGTTCAAAGATAAATGAAATTTCGTGCTCACTTATATTAAGGAATTCTTGACTATCAGCCTTGTTATTACTAATTGCAGACTCTTCGTCACGATGGTACATAATAATGTATTCACCTCTTCCATAAAGATTATAGTCCCATTCAAGATTCTTATCTGCTGGTAAAAATAAGGGGGAAATAGAAGCAATCTCAAGCATGGGGTTTAGAAGTTCTAGCTTTTGATAAATTCCATAGTGATTTCGGGAATGAAAATCTCCATTAATATGAAATATCTTAGCTTTAAGATTATTTTCTAAATAATCAAAGATTGATTCTGCTATTGTATCATCTTTTAAAGAGTGAGCTTGATAAAGTCTATCAATAATTATTGGGTCTATATCCTCCAAATTGTTGGGAAAGAGAAGACTAATTTCATCAATAAACATTTCTTTATATTCATTTTCAAATAGTTTTAAGACTCTTGCATAATACGAACGTTCAGATTCTGATAAGTTTCCTAAAGCTTGATAGCCCTGTTGGGCAACTAAACCACTTATATATATAGGAACATTAGTTGCTAGAACTTTTATAGAATCCTCTTTAGCAAAATCAATAATTCCAGAATAAGCTTCTTGATAATTAGACCAAAGATTAGCATTAGCATCTAGCTGTTCATAAGAATATTCTCCAGCTAGGTATTTATTCAAGGCTACTTGGTCATTACGAGCAAAAGCTTCCATACCCAAAACAAAATTGCTATCAGCATAAGTTAATTTCTCTAAAAGTTCTTTCTCAATCGAGTGAAGGAGAGAATCATCGTGTAATTCACCAAAAAATACAACATCCTTATCTTTTAACTCATCAACTAGATTATCTAAATTTATTTCCAGACCAGTCTCTGCTTTAAAGATTTTATATTCCTGACCAAAAGCTATCACACTAAATGATAATATCATTAATAGTAATATTATTTTCTTCATTAAATTTTATTTCCCTTACTTATCTTCTCTATGTATTAAGATTAAAAAATCACCTGCATCAGAATATTCAGGACTCCACTCAAGCTTATCTTCAACAGAAAAAGTAACAGGTGCAATAACAGCAATTTTTAAATTTCCATCCATTAAAGCTAATTTTTGAGCAGTACCTAAAAAGTATCTACTGTGAAAGTCACCATTAATGTGGAGAATTTTACTTTTAGGATTATCTTGCAAGTATTTGTGCATTGATTCAGCCATAGTATCATCTTTTAGACATTGGGCTTTATAAATATTGAGGATTCTATCTTGGCCTGTTTTGTTAGGCATACCATGATCAAACATACCTTTCATAGTATTGTAAAATTCTGTTTTATATCTATCATCTAAAACAAGCAAATCTTGGGAAATGTATTTCTTTTCATCTTGAGGAATTTCAGCAAGAGCATCTTGACCTTCTTTAGCTAGTAAAGAAGCATATTTCCTTGGGACATTAGCAGCAATTACATCTCTTTTATGCTTAATAGCAATCTGAAGTAAGGGTTCATAATCTGTCTCGTGATTAGGCCATAAACGAGCTTGTTCTGAGAAATCTTGATAGGATATTTCTCCATTAATATATTTATTTAAGATATCTTGATTATCTCTTTCAAACATTTCCATTGATAAAACTATTTCCTTAGCTGATGAAGCTAACTTCTCAAAGAGATCTGCTTCTAGTTTATGAAGTAAAGCATCATCATGTAGTTCACCAAAAAATATTACATCATAATTTAACAATTCTTTAGTCATGGAAGTTAAATCATAAGGTTTTCCACTTTCAGCTTCAACAATCTTATATTCTTCAGCAGAAATGCTTGTAAATCCAAGCAACATTATAGAAATCAGGATTAAATTAAAATAAGTCATTTTTCCTCTTTATGGTATTCAATTTTATTGTTATTAGTTAAATCATCTAACATAGATGTTACACCTTGTAAGATATGTTCAGATATTTTTATTGTAACTTGGACATCAATACCAAAATCTGAAGATATGATATCTAAGTCAAATTGTTTGAGTTTATATTGTAAGATATTATTATAATCGTAGCTAGTAGTGATTTTAAAATAGTGGTAATCAACAAGTTCTTGTCTTTTGTTTAATTCAATCGCTCTTTCAGTTATTCCCCCATAAGCATCAATTAGACCTCTAATCCCCAGCTTAACACCACCAAAATAACGAGTTACTACTACCACAATATTTGTTAAATCATATTTATTTATAGCATTAAGAATAGGTTTTCCAGCTGTACCAGAAGGTTCACCATTATCAGAACTATGAGCCCAATCACCTTGTTTGCCTATCACATAAGCCCAACAATTATGATTAGCATTTTTATGTTCTTTACTGATATGAGTTATGAAATCCTTAGCCTGCTCCACTTGAGTAATATATTTGAGATTAACAATAAATCTGCTTCTTTCTATTTTTTCCTCATAAACTTCTTCATTAGTTATTCTTTGCACATTATCCTCTATTGATTTATTTCTAATCACAATAAATATGGATTAAGAATTAAGTCAACTTTAATGTGTTTTCTTATCGGAAAAAGAGACTGTATCAAAGATATAGACCTTACATTCATCATCTTCCCAAGTAAAAGATGGTAAACCAGCTTGATGACAAACCTCATTTAGAAAAATAACTCTATCAAAATCTCTTTCTATAGCTACTTGAGGTAAGAGCAAACCCTGTCCTTCTGGATGATTAACATACAAACCATGCTTGCCTATCTCAATTTCTTGTTTTGTATAAATCTGTTTTAAAGCTGAGAGAATGCTTATTTGAATTGTTAGGTAAGGCAATTCAAACTTCTCAAGCTTAGGATACTTAGTATTACCTTGAGAGACAGCTTTTGCCAGGTCAATAACACTCTCCATTAGACAATCTTGGCTATCAACATAGCCTAGACTTCCTCTTAATTTTTCATCAACAAATATTGTCAAAAAAACACCATGTTTTTCATTTAGTATTGCTAGAGGTGGAATTTGATACTTGAATTCTTGTGCTTGAAGATGGTATTCAATAGCCAATCTTGCATTCTGTAAAAGCAACTCTTGAGTTTCATTTGGTATTTTCATAATTGATCCTTTATCTTGTACTTAGTGTTATCCCTATAGAGACTATGAATAATATCTCTAGGAGAATAAGTGACCTATATTTTGTTTGCTAATTATATTAGCAATATAAGCTTATTCAACATCATTTTTATTCGAAATTAAGAATCTTATAAAAAGTAGAGAGTGCAACTAGTTACCTGGTTGCACTCAACATTATTTAAAGTATTTTATCAGCTCTAGGAACTCTCAATCTATGGGCTTGTTTGAAACCTGACCCAACTAATGGTCTGCAATAAAAGAGGAAGTCTTGTGTAACATTATTACCTTCTGGAGTAATAAAGTTATCTGGCATTACTCTTGTTTTTCCAGCTATATCTTCCAATTTTTCTAAAGAATAATTTACTGAATAGTTACCTGTTCTTTTGATACTTATTGAGCCATCTAGATTATGCCATATTGCATAGTGAGCAGCTTTCTCCCCTACCTCTCTAGCCTCTTGTTGATCAACATCAGAAACACAATCTAGGAAGGATCTTTGTAAATAACCAAAAGTATCCGATCTTACTCGAGAAATCTTAAGCTTTGATCTAATTTCATCTGCTAGTAAATCTCCAAGAGCACCTGTTCCAGATAACTGGACATTTCCATGAGCATCTTTTTCTTGCGATTTAGTAAGTTTAGTGATAATTGGGATACCTTTACCATCTGATATACCTTCAGAAACAGCAATAACACAACGTCCATATTGGGCATATACTTTTTTAACATCTTCCAAGAACTGGCTTATTTTAAACTTCTTTTCTGGTAGATAAATCAAATGTGGACCATCATCTGGATACTTCTTAGCTAAGGCTGAAGCTGCAGTTAAGAAACCTGCATGACGTCCCATGACAACTCCAATATAAACTCCTGGTAAAGCTCGATTATCAAGATTTGCTCCTGCAAAAGCATTTGCTACAAATCTTGCTGCTGAACCAAAACCTGGTGTATGATCATTTAGGACAAGATCATTATCAATAGTCTTAGGAATATGAATAGCCCTAAACTCATAAGAAGCTTTTGCTGCTTCATCATTTACGATCCTAACTGTATCTGAGGAATCATTTCCTCCTATATAGAAAAAATATCTTACATCATGAGCTTTAAGTACTTTGAACATTTCTTGACAGTACTTAACATCTGGTTTGACTCTTGTTGATAAAAGAGCGGAAGATGGTGTTTGAGCAACTTTTTCAAGATTATTAGTAGTCTCTTGACTCAAATCAAAAAAGTTTTCATTTAATATGCCATCAACTCCATGTTCAGCACCATAAACTCGGGTTACTTGTTGAAATTTACGTGACTCTAAGACTACGCCTACAAGTGATTGATTAATCACTGCAGTAGGTCCGCCACCTTGAGCCACAACAACTTTTCCTTCTAATTTCATTTATCCTCCACGAATTATATTTCTATAACTTTATATCTATTTACTCTTATTTAGATCAAGAATCAAAGGCATTCCAGATGCTCCTGGGTCAGTTGGAGCAATAACGAATGTTGTGTTATTGCTTTCTGCCAGTTCTTTATAAGCTTGGACTGCTTCATATTGTATATAAAGAGGGGTCAATTTATCTTGAATAATTTCTTGAGCATCAGCTATACCTTGAGCAGTTACTTTTCTAATCTCAGCATCTTTGGCAGCTTTTTGAAGTTCAAGACTCTTAGTCTCTAAGTTTTGCTCTTGAACTAATTTATTTTCAATAGAATTTTTAACAGATTGAGGTGGATCTACCTTCCTGATTAAAACCCTGTCTGTTGTGATACCTTTAGTATCAATTATTTCTTTGAGACCTTGTTCCATTTCTTGGGAGAATTGCTCTCTCTTCTCAATAGTCTCTCTAAAAGAGTATCTTGTTGCTACATTTCTAGTTATGTTTCTTACTGAAGGCCTGATAATCTTAGCTTTTAGATCATAATTATTTTTAGCAATATTCTTATAAATATCAGTTACTAAATCAGCATTAACCGTGTACCAGACTGATAAATCTATTGTCAATTCAAGATTATCACGAGTAATTACCTTAATTGCATCATCACCATAAACATCTCCTTCGTTAGGTAGTGATGATAAGGTGTATTCTTGTAATCTAACTTCAAAACGAACTATATCGATAAAAGGACTTTTTAAGTTAAATCCATCTGCTAGGGTAGTATCTAATACTTTTCCAAATAAAACCTGAACACCAACTTCTCCTGGATTAATAATTGTAAAACTCTGAGAAAGTATTATTATAATACCAATCAAAGTTAGAATATTACCAGCAATTTTTCCATCTTTCTTTACTTGTGATTTCGCTACAAAGAAAACTATCAAACCTAGGGCTACCCCTGCTATTCCTAATAAAGCTATCATATTATTCTCCTATTTTTTTAAAATTTTACAATTATTCCTGCTTGAGGAATGTAAGTATCAATTTTATAATTTGAAGATACAGAAACTGGTAGTTCAGCATTAAAAGAAATAAATCTGCTTAATTTAAATTCTATACCTATTCCAGGTCCGAAATAGTAAGCATTATCATTTTTAGTCTTTTTAACTGGTGAACCAGATATCTGGCCAGAAACATATTCCTGGGTATACTTCTTCTTATAATCAATATTCATACTTGCTCCTAAAAAGCAATAAAATCTTGTAAATTCACTCTGTCTTAAAACTCTTAAATACATTCCACTAATCCAACCATCAACTTCCCAACCTGTTTTAGTGTTATATTCATTATAATAGGTAACTGGAAATTTAGGAACTTCATCTGCATCTGATAAAAGGCCTAAGGTAAATTGAAAACCATTTTTTTCGAAAAATTGTCTATAAGCAATCCCAATTCCAGAAACCTTTCCTGCGGTAAAACCTAATCCCCTATCTAAGACATTTTCTGAAAAAAGAAAAGCCGTAGATAATAAAACAAGGCAAATTATAATTAATCTCCTCATAGAATCTCCTTTTTTATAATCTTTTGTAAAATTTCTTTAATATCACTCAATTTAACTGGCTTAGGTAGGAAACCTGCCATGCCAGCATCTATACATTTTTCTTTATCCTCAGGTAATACATTAGCGGTTAGAGCTATAACAATAGGAGATTTTTCTTGCATCTTTTCTTTAATAATCTCTGTAGCTTTTAATCCATTAAGAATAGGCATTTGAATATCCATGAAAATAACATCATAATTATTTTTCAGTGCCAACTCATAGGCTTCCTGTCCATTCTGAGCTAAATCCGCTGTTATCTGTAATTTTTTAAATAATCTATTCATTAGTTTTTGGTTTATTAAATTATCTTCAGCAACCAAGACTTTTAGTTTGGTGATATCATCTTCAGTTACATCTTCTTTTTTACTATTCAGGTTACTATTTTCTAAACCAAGCAGTTTCCTAAAACTCTCATATAACTTCTGTCTGTGAATAGGGTAATTAACAAATTGATATCTTGGTACATTGATATCCTCAATCTGCCTTACCTCTTTAATATCTTTCAAGAAAACAATTCCGATATTAGTTATATTCAAGTTGGAAATAAATTTATTCACATTATCTGAATATGACTTATAAATAGAGTAATCAATAATAATAATATCCCAATCATCAAGGAAAAATTCAATACTATCTAGTGAGTCACTGTCTGCAACCTGGTCAACACTTTTACAATATTTCTTTAGTATTGAATTTAAATTATCAAATACATCTTTACTTGAGATAACACCAAGCTTAATATTTTCAAGATATTTAAACTTACTTCTATGTTCAGAAACCAATATTCTAGAATCTGTGGCAATAGTAAAGCTGACACGTGTTCCAACTCCTAATTTAGACTCTACCCAAATTTTCCCATTAAGATTAGTGATTATTGCTTTGGAGATTGCTAAACCTAAGCCCGTTCCTGTAACATTTCTAGATTGCTCTGATTCAACTTGTGAAAATGAATCAAAAATAGTTGAAATTTTATCTTCAGGAATTCCAATGCCTGTATCAGAAATTACAAATTTCAACATTAAAACATTATTATAAGAAGATTCTTTACTAACCTTAACTTGTATTAGACCTTGATTAGTGAACTTATAAGCATTATTGAGAGTATTTATTAAGACTTGCTTTAGCCTATCAAAATCAGAGTTAATATATGTCGGAACATCTTCGTCTATTATGTAGGCAAGTTTAACATTTTTTTCCTGTACTTTCAAAGCTATAACATCCAATGATTTTTCTATACAATCTGACAAGACAAAATCAGAGAAGTTAAATGTATCTTTTCCTGATTCTAATTTTGAGAAATCAAGAATATCATTTATGATTCTTAATAGACTTTCACCTGACATTTTTATTGTATCAACATAATCTTGTTGTTCTTCATTCAAATTTGTCTTTGCAAGTAAATCTGCCATTCCAATAACACCATTCATAGGTGTTCTGATTTCATGGCTCATGTTTGCTAAAAACTGAGACTTTGTTTTTGCTGTTTTCAAAGCTTGTTCTGAAGCTACTTTAAGTGCAATATCATGTTCTATAATATCAGTTTTGTCTTGATAAACTCCAAAGACTGCTTCAATATTACTGTGATAAATTACTGGAATACCAGTTATAAACATGTTCATTATTTGATTATTCTTAGCTACTCTATTAGCATAAAATTTTACTGTAATACCTGAGGCAACTTTCTTTGTATTATTTTTAGCTTGTAAAATCTCTGTAGGACTACATAGAAGTTCATCAATGTTTTTACCTTTACATTCTTCAATTGTATAACCAAAGACTTTAGTAAAAGCAGGATTTATCTTCATAATATTGCTTTCTTTATCCACTAAAGCTATTGCTTCTGGATTTTCAATCATTAACTGATCAATATATATTTTATCCTTGATTAACTTATCAGAAATCTCTTTTTTAGAAATTAACATTTTGTTTACAGAATTTGCAATATTTTGGAATTCTTGATATTTTAGCTTATCTTTGGCTATCAACTGGTCATTTTCAATTGATTCATGGAAGAAGTTCTCTAAACTATTAAAGAGATTCTTTAAAATTGCTAATATTCGGTTATTTAAAAGGAGGTATATGATTAAAATTAAAAAGATTAAAGATGAAATGATAATTAGATTTGTGATAACTTTTTGTCTGAACTGATCCCGATCACTTTCAAAGAAGGCATTAATATAGTTTTCATAAATACCTGATGCAACAATCCAATTCACTTCTGGAATCTTATCAATTTTAACTAAGGCCTTTTCTTTAATACTTGGGTCACCTTCAGAAAAGTGAAAATCAATAAACCCTTCGCCATTCTTTTGAGTAACCTTAATAGCATCTTCTAATATTTTATCATCAACTTTAGTGGGAGTGTCTAAAATGCTTGGGTTGTTGATAGCAATCTGATTGTTTATAATAATAAATTTATTAGTCAAAATATCAATGATGTAAAAGAAGCCATAATTACTGTTTTTTAATATCAATATATCATTGAGTAGTTTAGTTTTATATTCATCAACAAAATCATAATAATATTCACCAGTACCAATATACCAGTCGGTACCTTCAATCTTTGAGAGATAAGACCATTTAAGAAATTTACCTTGTTTTTCAGCACCAGGTTTAAACATCATTCCTTTGAACAGTCCTTCACTTTCATTATCCATAATTACTTGAGCTTTTTCAGTGTACTCGTCATTAGCAATATCAGTATTCTCAAGTTCAGGAAAAACCGAATTAAATATAATTTTACCAGATTTATCTAATATATAGTAATAACCACGGCCATTAAAGAATTTAGAGACTCTAAATGCATTTTCAATATGTTCAAATTTCGTAACATCACTTGCAGTCTTATACTTAGAAAGTATTTTCTCGACAACTAGTTTTCCTTGATCAGTTTTCTTTTTTATTTCTTCTATAATTAAATCATCAATTTTGTCATAAGATTGCTGTGTATATCTGACAATCCTATTATTGATATTAGAAAGATTTTTTTGAGAATCTGAAATTCTTTTATTGTTCAAGAAATCTAGGTTTCTGGAGTAAAAATAAAAGTCAACAAAGATTGATACAGTAGCTATAATAATTAAACTACTGATGATAATGTATAAATTTAATCTCTTTACTCTTACTAAAATCTCTTTATTTTTTTTCATATATCCTCTTTTGCAACTTTATTGCAGACTATTCTTACTGTCAACTGATTTAATTTATTTGTGCTCAATAAAAGAAGCAAGATAAAAAAATGGTGAAAATATCTTAAGATTAATATTAATGTTCCAAATTAATGTTACTTTTATTTTTTATAGTTCCTTTACGGTCTATTGGGCCTCTATTAGACCTTACTTAGGCATCTATTGCTAAAGTAAGTAATAGCGACCTGATAGTTACTATATAATTACCTTAATTATTGCATATAGTCTTGTAGCTGACCTACCATAAAACCTGAAAAGGCAGACTTAAATGCTAATTAACTTTGAGATTTTAGAAAGACTTGTCAGCAGAACAAGTAAGAACATTCCTAAGTCTATTTTGAATTTCTAAAGTTGATTATCTCGCCAGCTATACTAACAGCGATTTCATAGGGAGTATGAGATCTCATAGCGAGGCCAATAGGACATCTAACTTTTTGAATAATTTCTTCTGTATGATTTTCAGATAAATATTGTTTTAATTCATGAGCTTTACTCTTACTTCCCATTACCCCAATGTACTTTATATCTTTATCGATTAGTTGGTTAGTTACAATATTGTCGAATTCATGACCATAAGTCATTATAACAATATAATCAGCAGGACTGATTGCTATATTTTCATTTATATGAGTAAAATCTGCTTTAATAAATGTGGTATTCTCTGGGAAATTAGCTGGTTTGAGCCATTGGTCTCGGTCATCGTAAATAGTAATATTAAAATCTAATTGTGCTAATAGTCTGGAAAGAGCTTGCGAACAGTGACCTCCACCGAAAATTACAACCCTTTCTTTAACATTAATTGGCTCGACAATCAGTTCAATATCGCCACCACAAACCATACCAAGCTCTGCTTGTTTCGAAAGAGGATAAACTAGGGTTATAAATTTGCTAGGTTGTTCCCGTCTAATCTTTTCAATAATATGATACTCAAGATTTCCACCACCAATAGTTCCAGATATCTCGTCATTATCTTTTGCAATAAGCATCTTTTGGCCTAAACTTCCTGGAGAAGATCCTTGTACTTTAGTTACAGTAACAGACCATCCACTTCCGTTATTGGCTAATAAATCCAATAAATGTCTATAATAATTTTTCATTGTCAATTAAATCCTCTTTTCTGTTGATATTTTTCAAAATTCCTGGATCATTTACAGTAATTATCTCTCGCTCACATGTTTTAGTCAAATCTTTTAAAGTTTCACTAATTTTTAGATACTGCAAGGCTAATTTAGGCATGATAATAGGGTGTCCTAATTTTTGCTTATAAGCAGGTATGATAAATTTAGAGTTACTTCTAAATTTTAACATTTCTTCAATAGTAGATTCTTTGACTAAAGGATGATCAATAGGCCAAATAATAATATTATCAAAATCCTTAATCTCTTCAATACCTTTAATTATTGAATCATACATATCAAGCTTACTATCACCTATTATAGTAGTAAAAAGTCTCTCTGGATTAATTAAATGATGCAAGTCAGAATTGATAACAGCAAAGACCGACAAGTTAAGGGAGAGACATTTAGATGTTATAATATCTAAAAAAGTCTCTCCTTTAAATTTTGCTAATGCTTTGTGAGATCCGAATCTTTTACTAGCACCAGCTGATAATATTAAAGCTATTGTTTTACTTGAGAGCATCCAATAGCCCAGTTCGAGCATTAAATTCTTTTATATATTCATCCCATTGATTAACTTGAGAGTACTGAGAAGTCCAGTAATCTTTTTGATACCATTGGGCATTTAATTCTTCAACAGTCTTTCCTTGTTGTTCAATCCAAGTGAAATATTTCAAATTATGCATTCGGCGTTTATCATAATAGGTCATTTCAATCATATCATCTGTCTTCACTGCCATAAGATTCTTTTCAAAATGAATATTTGCCATCACATTATTATATTGGCCTTGTTTTTCACGATATTCTATAACACGTGATTGATACATTTCCATTGAATCAGTTGCCACTGTAAAGATGTAATCATTTTCATCATACTCATAATACTTTGCCATTTTAATACAACCAAGTAAGTTAGCTATTGATGATACTCCTAATAAATCTAACTTTGATATTAAGTCTTCATCTATGCCTTTTTGTCTGAGTAAGTCATGTCCTTCTTTTTCATTGAAAAGACGCATTACATTGATAACATCATTATCATCTACAGCGATTGCCATATCCATATTTTTTATGTTATGAATCCATGGAACATGTTTATCTCCAATACCCTCAATCCGGTGTCCTCCATATCCATTATAGAGCAAAGTAGGACATTGAGTGGCTTCGCCAGCTGCTATTTTCATGTTAGGATATACTTCTTTAAGATAATCTCCAGAACCTAATGTGCCAGCAGAACCCTGAGTTAAGAATAGACCAGAGAAAGTATCACCTTCTCTTTTGATATTTTCAAAGACTTCTTGCATAGCAGGTCCAGTAACAGCATAGTGCCAGAGTGGATTACCAATCTCAGCAAATTGATTTAAATTTACTATTGTATCACCTCTTTCATGAAGAAGTTCTTTTGCTTTATCGTATATTTCTTTAACATTAGATTCACAACCTGGTGTTGCAAAAACCTCTGCACCAATTTCTTTTAACCAATTAAATCTTTCTGCAGACATCTCTTCTGGTAACACAGCAATAGCTTCACAGCCTAATAGTGATGAATTATAAGCTCCACCTCGACAATAGTTACCTGTTGATGGCCAGAGAGCTTTTTGAGTAGTTGGGTCAAACCTTCCTGTAACTAGCTTTTCAACTAAAGGGCCAAATGTTGCTCCAACCTTATGAGCTCCTGTTGGAAAAAACTTACCAATTAGTATTACGATTGGACTCTTCACACCACTTAGTTCAGGTGGAATTACAATGTGATTAACACCTTGATAGCCTCCCCCAAATTTAGTTGGCTCATTCTTCCATGTTATTCTAAATAGATTTAATGGGTTTAAATCCCACAATCCAACATTTTTTAGTTTATCGACAATTTTATCTGGAATTAGTTCTGGATTTCTCATTTGCTCGTATGTTGGGATAATAATATTTCTTTCTTTACAGCGTTGGATTGTATTTTCAAGTACTTTATTTTGTTCTGGTGTTAAGTTTTTCATTAAATCTCCTAAAAACGATATTTTAAGTTGTTTTGAATTTTACTAATTATTTGTTCTGGTGAATCGAACCTTGTAAGAATAGCCATTGCAGCAATTACAAATGGTTTAAAGCTAGCTTGATGATAAGTTTCTCTTCGATACTCTTCAAATACTTCTTTTGAAACTTCACCTTGAGAACAACTTACATCAGTTATATCAGCAGGCAAACAATGCATGTAGAGAGCTTTTTTATTCTTTGTTAAGTTCATTTTAGCTCTATCACATTCCCAATTAACATATTTTTTGTTATTCTCTAAACAAGATTTTTCTAATTCATCTAAACCAAGCTTATCTTTGGCCATCAGTAATTCAGTCCTTTCTTGCATTACTTGCATTGGAGCCCATGATTTTGGATAAACAATATCTGCACCTTGGAAGGCTTCTTCCATAGAATTAGTTATTGAGAATTTAGAGTTTGATTCAGAGGCAATTCTTTTTGCATAATTTATTTCTTCATCAAGTAGATTATAACCTTCTGGGTGAGCAAGAGTAACATCCATACCTAAACGTGGAAGTAAAGTAATAATTCCTTGAGGGACTGATAAAGGTTTACCATAACTTGGAGAATAAGCCCAGGTCATAGCAACTTTCTTTCCTTTTAACTTGTCAAATCCTCCAAAATAATCTCGAAGTTTAGCTAAATCAGCCATGGTTTGGGTTGGGTGATCTATATCACATTGTAGGTTTATTAGACCAGGACGTTGGTGGAGTACCCCTTCTTCGTAACCCATATCTAAGGCATCTGACACTTCTTTCATGTAAGTATGACCTTCACCTAAATACATATCATCCCTAATACCAATCATTTCTGCAAGGAAGGATATCATATTAGCAGTTTCTCGAACAGTTTCTCCATGAGCAATTTGAGATTTAACTTCATCAAGATCTTGTACACCTAATCCTAAAGCATTAGCTGCTGAGGAGAAACTAAATCTAGTTCTTGTTGAATTATCTCGAAAAATTGATATAGCCAAGCCGTTATCAAAGACTCTAAATGATTTATGATTTTGGTGGATTAACTTAAGCCAATCAGCGAGAAGAACTGTAGCTTTAATATGATCAAAAGACTTATCTTTGGTAAGTAAGAAGTTTCTTCCATAATTATCAAAATTGAAATCCATTATTTTCTCAAATAAATTAGTCATGTTTTCTCTCATAAACTCTCCTATTTATAAAATTTTGCAGCTGCAAGTATAGAATCAACAATCTGTTGATATCCTGTACATCTGCATAAGTTAATTTTTATAGCATCTCTAACTTGATCTTCACTAGGCTTATTATTCTTTAATAATAAGGCATGTGCTGTGAGGACCATACCAGGAGTACAAAAACCACATTGAACTGCATCATGATCCAGAAATGATTTTTGCAAGGGGTGAAGTTCATTATTTTCTGACATTCCCTCAATTGTCAATACTTCTTTATTAATAATATCAGATACCAGCATTTTACATGATCTTCTTGCTTCTTGATCAACTAAAATAGTGCAAGCTCCACAAACACCGATATTACATCCGTTCTTTGTACCTGTTAAATCTAAATCTTCCCTAAGATAAGCTAATAACTGCTTTTCTAGGTCTGCATTATCTATTGTTATTTTTTTACCATTTATAATTGTTTCCATAAATCCTCCAACAGCATTGGTAATTTTTTCATTCTCTGGCCACTTGCTCTATATATGGCATTAGCTATTGCTGGTGATATAATTTCTAATGCTGGTTCTCCTATACCCTTAGCTCCTGATGGAGTATTTGGGTCTGGATTCTCTAGCACAAAATCATGAATTCTAGGCAATTCATTTGCTCTATAAATTCTATACTTGTTAAAGTTATCTGTTATAATATGACCATCTTTTATTATTAAGTTCTCCTTTAAAGCCATTCCTAAACCTTGAACAATTCCTCCATAAATCTGACCAGATAATAGTCCATTATTTATTGCCTTACCAATATCATGAACAGCATAAATATTTAAGACTTTCAAATTTTTCCTATCAGTATCAATCTCAATTTCGGCTACTTGAGCACTATAGACATAAGTAAAATATGCTTTACCTGCGCCACATTCTTCGTCCCAAGTAACTGCTGGAGCTTCGAAACTTCCAAAAGCATAGGGATAAGTACAGTTCTGATACATTATCGACATAGCCTCTTCCCAAGAGATACTCTTACCTTGTGGACTATTCAATGTATCGTTAAGGTAGATAATTTCATTAGGCTGACAACCTAAATGAGGAGCTATAACATTATTAATAATAACTTTCAGCTTTTTTATAGCATCCATCAAAGCTCCCCCACCCATTAGAGTACCTCTAGAAGCAACAGTTGTTCCTCCGTCAGGTATCTGTGAAGTAGATGATCTTCTATAACGAATTTTTGAGAAAGAAACACCAAGTTCTTCCTGTAAAATTTTCATCATTGCAGTTTCTGAGCCCTGACCATTTTCATGAATAGATACTTCAAGTAAAATAGAGCCATCAAACTGAACATTTATTATTGCTGAAGTAAAATCCTTACCTTCGGCTCCTAGACTGCATCCCCTATAGGACATTGCTAAACCTATGCCATAGAGTTTTGAGTTATGACTTTTCCCATAAGAAACTTTTTTGATTTTATTAAAGTAATCACTCTCTTTAATTACCTTATCTAAAACTTGATCTAAAGAAACAATATGATTATCAAGTTTTTGCTGAGAAACAGTTATTGAATTTTGCCTTAACATATTCTCTTTTCTAAATTCGATAGCATCCTTTCCTAATTTCTCCGCAATAATTTCAACAATTTGCTCTATAGCAAAGTTTACTTGCGGAGATCCAAAGCCTCTAAAAGCACCTGTATAAACATTGTTTGTATAAAATGATTTAACATCAGTATAGACATGAGGGATTATGTAAGGTCCGCCACATTGAACAGTTGACCTCCAAGTAACCCAAGGAGAAACAGAGGTATAAGCTCCCCCATCTGCTATGATATTACATTCTAAAGCATGAATTTTGCCAGCTTTAATGCCAACTTTATAATCCATTTTATAAGGATGCCTTTTATAACTTTCTTTAATCGACCATTCTCTTGTATAAGTCATTTTTACTGGTCTATTACATAAGAGTGAAGCCAAAGCAGTTCTAGCACATACTATAGCAGCGGTATCATCTTTACCACCAAAACCTCCTCCCATAGGAATAGTAATAACTTCTATTTCAGAAAGTTTTTTTCCTAGCATGGCTGCAGTAAATCTTCTTGTGGAAAAAGGATGCTGCATTGATCCATATACTTCAATAACGCCGTCATCTCTCACTTGACAAACTGCTGCTTCTGCTTCTAGGTAACCATGTTCAACAAAATTACTTTCATAATGATCTTCAAGAATTAAGTCACACTCTGCAAAAGCAGACTTTGCATCACCCTTTCTTACCTTATGATGATTTATTAAATTGCTTCCATATACTTCATGAATTAATACTTCATCTTTACTAGCTTCCTCTGGAGAAAGAATTGCTGTTAAAGGCTGGTAAGTCACTTCTATTTTGGGTATAGCTTGCATAGCATGTTCAAGACTGTCAGCCACAATAAGGGCTATTACATCTCCCTCATACCTTATCTTATCTTCAGCTAATAAAGAATAATCTTTGCGAATCTGTCCAAACTTCTTAACTCCAGGTATATCAGAAGCTGTAATTACTTTGACAACCCCTTCACTTAACTCAGCTTTTCCACATACTATGCTTTTAATCTCTGCATGTACCTGATCAGAATATACAGGAACACAATGAAGCATACCATATAACTTTATATCGTCAGCATACTTAGCTTTTCCTGTTACTTTTGCAACTCCATCATTTCTCCATTGGGTCATATAATACTTCCTCTTGGTGTGTTTGTAAGAAATTCTCCATTTTCTACTAAGAAGTCACCACTTTTCATTACCTTATAAATATTTAATGAAGTTGTTAAATCTTCATATGGATTATAAATACCTTGTCTTCCTTCAATTGGGTGTTCACGATCAAAATCAATAACAACTAAATCTGCCATTGAACCTTCTTTGATTATTCCTTTATCTGGATATAAGCCAGCTAGATGGGCAGGTTCTGATGAAAATTTATTTTGCAGAAACTTTGCTTTATCAAAATCTCTATCAAAGATATTCGCTGTTAAATAAGGTATGAAATCTAAACCATCAAGTCCGCCTGGAGCCTTAGAATAGAATGTTTTACCTATCATCTTTTGATTGATAGTAAAAGGACAATGATCTGAGGCTATTATATTAAAATAGTTTAATTTAAAACCTTCAGCTATCTTTCTGGCATTTTCTTTATCTCTGAGTGGAGGCGCACAGATTAATTGCTCTCCATATGACTCAGTATATTTTGTGTTATCTAAGAAAATGTACTGAGGACAGGTCTCACAACTAACATAATTATTGTATTTAAGTCTGTTAATTAGCTCCATTGCCTCAACAGTTGAGACATGAACAATATGGAAATGAGCACCTGTTGAACGAGCAATTCTAAGAATTCTATTAACAGCAGTTAACTCTACAGTTTTAGATCGTACTCGCGATATGTTATTTAAAGAAGTCTTGTGTAGTTTTATAGACTTAGTCTTTATCAAGTCATCATCTTCACAATGAACTAATATTAAAACTTGTTTATCAACATATCGTTTAGCAAATTCTTCTATCTCATGGTAAGTTGAGTATATTCCAGCTTTTTTATAGGTTGTATATAATTTAAAAGTAGTAAAACCTTCTTCTATGAGTTCTGATATTGTTTTATGGCTTTCTTCATCAAAAGTAGTAGGAGTTAAATGCCAACCAACATCACACCATAAATTATCTTTGGCTTTTTGATGTGTCCTCTCAACTGCTTGACGTAAACTTTCTCCCTTCCTCTGAGTGATAAAGCTAAATAGACTTGTTATACCATTCTTTAAAGCTACTCTAGTACCTGAATCATAGTTATCAGCAATAGGTATTCCGTTTATCTCATCATCTAGATGTACATGAAAATCTATAAAGCCAGGTAAAACAAATTTAAAATCAATATCAGTAACATCCCAGTCAGATTCTGCTTTAATTTCATCAGCAATTTTTACAATAGTATCTTTATCAATTAATATATCTTGATTTATAATAACATCTTCACTAATTAAGCTACAATTCTTTAATAGTTTCATTTCACTCCTAATAATTTAAAATTGAATTTATATCTTTCAACCCGTGACCTGTAAGTAATAGAACAATCTGTGAATTTTGCATAAATTTATCTGTAAGATTGAAAATCTCAGCTACAACAGCTGAAGAAGGCTCACAAAATATGCCTGTATTACTAGCTATAATAAATTGGTAATCAACAATATTTTCATCTTCTACCTCAAGCATAAAGCCAGAAGATTCTTGAATTGCACGGAGAGCTAAGTCTGCACAAGCTGGACTCTTCACAGAAATTGAATCTGCAATTGTATCTGCACAATCAAGCGACTTATATTTTCCACTTTTCCAATACCTATAAATCGCGTTAGATTTGTTACTTTGAACTCCAATAATTTTGGGAACAGAAGAAGATATTCCGAGATCTTGTAAATCTTTAAAGCCCTTATAAAGACCAGAAATAATCACACCATCACCAACAGGAACTACTACATAATCAGGAACTTTATAATTATTTTGCTTGAAAATCTCGATTGCTGAGCTCTTCTTGCCTTCAATCGTTATTGGATTATAGCCAGTGTTTCTGTTAAGTGTCTTATAAAGACTAGTGTAATTAATTGATTTTTCATAAGCATCATCATAAGAACCATCTACTAGCTCTAAATCAGCACCGTAAGCAATATTTTGCGCTCTTTTGCCTAATGGGGCTTTTGCAGGTATAAAAATTTTAGCTGAAATTTCTGTTGCTGCACAGATTCCAGCTAATGAAGATCCAGCATTTCCTGTTGAAGCACAAACTATTTTATCAATATTGTGGTGTTTTGCTTGAGCTAAAACCCAGTAAGAAGCTCGGTCTTTATAAGATCCAGTGGGATTAACTGTATCATTTTTTAACCAGATATCTAGATTTACTTTTTTACTTAATTTATCAGCATGATAGAAAGGGGTATCACCAACTTTAATGTTGGGCAGATCCTTTTCATTAAAAGGGAAAAATTTGTTAATATCTAGTTCTTCTTTAATTAAAGCTTTATCATCTTCATCATATATAATTTCTAAGACACCACTAAGCTTATTACCAGGTGTCCACTCTTTACCACAATCATCACATAAGTATTTGATTTGGTTAATATCATATTCTCTCTTGCACTTACTACATACGTATTTCATAGTTCCTTCATATTTATTTATTATATATTAAAAGATTGAGGACCATTATAGTCCTCAATCAATTAATAATTTATCATAAGTTTTGTCAATAGCTTTAGAACAATTTATAGGTTAAAGATAAACCTGAAGTCTGTTTGAATCTTCCAGTATAATCAATTTCTTTATCATATAGAAGTTGAGTATAAACATTGAATGAAAGATATTTGTATAATTGGATACTGACTTCGTTTGTCCATTCTATATCAATTTGCTTCCAGTCATCATTACCCTCTAAAGCTTCATCTTCTTCTGAGTTGAAAAAAGCTTGGAATAAGAAAAGATTAGAAGTAAATTTTGTTCTTTCTAATGGGCAAACCCACATGAATTCAGTCACAGATTCAGCACCACCATCTATCATAGGGGCTATACCATAAACATAATTTTCTCTCATAAGAAGACCGGCTCTGGTATTTAGAGCTAAACGTTCTTCTTCAAGTATGATTTTAGCAGCACCAATACCTTGAGAGAATCTTGCAGGATCTAAAGCTCTCTTACTTTCACCTTCGAAAACAGTTTCAAGTCTGAGTGAAACATAAGGATCTACCCAGCCATCAAAGGTTAATAAGCCTAATGATAAGAAATCAATTTCATCATCTGATTTCCTGGGAGCTTGCCAACCTGGAGCTTGCATACCTTGTTCATCTTTTTCTGTATCATATATTTGACCAAATTTTAGTTTCAAAGTATTCATAGATCTGAACCAGTATAATAATTGCTTATTTGCTGTCATATTTCCTTGAATCAACCAATTAATATTAGATTCTTCTTCACCATCCCAATTATCAGTATAGTAACTTTGAGATAAGGTCCCTTTTACATCAAAAGAATATTCCCATCTTTCTTGAGCTACTATAGTCCCTAATAACATTGTGATTAATGCAATAAATAGAATTTTCTTCATTTTTTACTCCTTTAGTGTTTTAATGTAAGAAGTATAGAATGCAGTTGCCTTCCATAAATCTTCTCTTTTCACCTTTTCATTTGGTGCATGTGCTTGATCTTCATCACCAGGTCCAAATCCTAAACATTTGATTTCAGGATGTTTACCCATAATGAAAACACAGTTAGTACTAAAAGTCCACTTATCAACAAGTGGCTCGTTATTAAATATAGAGGAATATCCCTTTTTTGCAACTTTTAAATATTTAGAATCTTCACTCAAAACCCAAGTTGGATAGTATTTTTCTACTGGATATATTTTACCAGTGTATGCTTTCTCTTTGTATTCCAGAACCTTAACTTCTGCATCTGGATAACCAGCTAAAGCACAACATTCTTTAAGCTCATTTACAGCTATTTCTTTAGTTTCTCCATCAGTTAATCTTCTATCACATTGAAGATAAACGTAGTCAGATACTGCACATTGAGATGGAGAATCTGATTTCATCACAGATACTGTAATAGTTCCTTTGCCTAGGAAATCATCATGTTTCAATCTTTCATTTAATTTTTCAATCTCTAAGGCGATACGAGACATTTTATAGATTGCATTATCGCCTCTTTCTGGAGCAGAACCATGACATGATATACCCTTAACTTCAATAGATATCTCCATTCTTCCCCTATGACCTCTGTAAATATTACAGCTTGTAGGTTCTGTACTTATTACAAGTTCTGGCTTAATTCCATCTTCTAAAATTAAATGTTCCCATGCTATGCCATCACAATCTTCTTCCATCACAGTTCCTGTAATAAGGACAGTAAAGTCTTCAAGAAGATCGTATTTTTTCATCAACCAACCAGCATAAACCATGGAAGCAAGTCCACTCTTTTGATCAGAAGTACCTCTTCCATATACATAAGTATCATCAATTTCACCACTATAAGGTTCTCTATCCCAGTTAGCAAGATTTCCCTCATAGACAGTATCTATATGAGCATCAATTGCAATTAGTCTTGGTCCGGAACCAATTCTACCGATAATAGAACCTAGTTGGTCAATCCTGACTTCATCATAACCTAATTTTTCCATTTCTTCTTTGATTAAGAGGACAACTTCTTTCTCTGTTCCTGAATGTGATCTACATTTTATTAATCTACTTAAAAAATCTGCAATTTGTGGTTCTATTTCTTGTGATTCTTTTAAAATATTTTCATAGCTTATCATTTTATAATCTCTCCCATAATTTTTTTGCTAGTTCACGTGAATGTTTGTTTATATGATGTTGATCAATGAAATCTTCAAACTGATTATTATGCCATAAAATCTTTCCATTAGATATGGTAGTTGAAACATTTGCCTCAGCAATACCAAAGACTATATGGCCATAGACATTATCCTTATTCAAAGGCGTGATAGGATCGTAATCAAGAATAATTAAATCTGCAAAATTCCCTTCTTTAATTAAACCAAATTTATCAGTATCCCATAATCTATTAGCTATTGCTGCATTATTTTCTAAGAGTGTTGAAGCAATTTCCATAAAGCCACAGGAAGGATTGTTTTGCTTAATATGCTGTAACCAGAGAGCAATTCTCATTTCATTACCCATATTATTTGTCATAGCATCTGTGCCTAGTCCTACTAAAATACCATCATTAATCTGTTTAAGAACATTAGAAATTCCCACAGCATTATTGAGATTAGATTCAGGATTATGTACGATAATACCCTGATTTTCTTTTATGATAGCTCTATCAGTATCAGAAATATTCACGCAATGTGCTAAGATTGATTTTTCATTAACAATACCAAATTTTGCCAATCTTTCTACTACCGACATACCATATTTAGCTTGAGCATCAACTTCATCTGCCTTATCTTCCGAAACATGAATATGATAACCATAAGCTTGAGTATTCTTAGTAACAATCTCTTTAAGGGTATCATCTGAAAGAGTAAAAGAAGCGTGAAGTCCTATCAAACCAGTAATATCTGGATTATTATTCTCTTGGATAAAGGAGAAGTTTTCTAAGATGCCAGCATCTTTAATATCTTGACCATCGCGGTCAGAAATCTCATAACACAAAGAGGCTTTAACACCCATTCTTTCAACAGCCTTAGCAATTTCAGGCAAAGAATTTGTTACAGCATAAGGGCTAGCATGGTGGTCTATGAAAGTAGTAACACCTTTTTTAATTCCATCCATAATAGCAGTTAATGCACTATAATGACTATCCTCTAAGAGAAGTTTCTTATCTAGACGCCACCACATGTTTTCTAGTACTTCTACAAAATTATCAGAAGCTGCTATACCACCAATACCTTTAGCAAAAGAACTATAAAAATGAGTATGAGCATTTATATATCCAGGCATAACTATCTTATATTTAGCATCAATTACTCTATCAAAAGCATCTTCATTAAGTTTATCCTTGTTGATACTTTTTATATATTTTCCATCAATCTCTATATTGCTATTTTCCAATAAGATATTACTTTTATCTAAAGTAATTACTCTTGCATTCTTAATTAATATTTTCATTAGCTTCTTGCCTCCTCTGGACTTCTTTGACGCATGAATAGGGCTCCGCTGAAACACTTTTGCACGCATATGGAGCAACCAATACATTTACTTGCGTCTGTAACTGGTATTTTGTCTTCATTTAATGTGATAGCTAGATATGGACATCTGCTACAGTTTCCACAATGTTCACATAAATCAGGGTCAACATCTGAGATTCTCTTTACAGGAGAGATATCCATGAAATCTAGTATTGGACTAGGGAGTGCTACACCTATTAAGTCATCGATACTTTTCATACCTCTATCTTTCATCATATAAGCTAAGCCTTGTTCTAAATCTTTAATAACCCCTACTCCATCTTTCATTACTGCAGTACAGAACTGAACTGTCTTACAGCCTAAAGCAAGGAAATCAGCAGCATCTTTATAGTTCATAGTTCCTCCGTTGCCAGAGATTGTCAGGCCTAAAGGAGCTGCTTTTGATAGGGTAAGATTAGAAATATACTTAACAGAATCTCCAGACATACCTACCATTATTCCATCTTCCCATTCCTCTTTAACATCTTTTCTGAAAGCAACACTTGGGAAGGAGTTCGCTAGAGTTATACCTGCTTTTTTATTAGAGTATTTGGCAAAAACTTGCTTAATTGCTTCTAAAATAGGAACAATTGAAGTTACTGCTCCAGTTAGTTTGAAAAGTTTAGGGATTTCAGAATCAGAAACCTCTAATACCCAATCTATCACTTTAGCGGCTAGTTCTGCATTTTGTGAGACAATATCGCCTTCAGTTCCATCTCCACCTTGAGGACATGATAAACTATACTCAACACCATGAACTTTAGCAGAATCTATAAGCTTAGTATTTGCTTGCCATACAGCCTTATCTTCCTCATCATGACCTGTTACTGGTCCACCAGTAGATACTATAGTTAACCTATCTGGGAATTCAGTAATAATGTTCTTAGCATTAGCCAGTACTTTTCTTAGTGGTACTTCAGAAACATTATCGCAGTTAGCATAGGTTTCTTGGTTAAACTCGAACATATAATCGTGTGGGATATGGATATCTAAATCATCAAAAGCAGTTTTCATAACAGCTCCAGCCCAACCAGCCTCATATGCTTTTTTAACTTGGTCATAACCATCAGAAGGTGGTGCAGCTGAAAGAATAAATGGTGATATCATTTCTCTTCCAAAGAAGTCTGCCTTTATGGAAACATCTTTTGTATAAGTATCTTTGAGCCCCAAATATGATTTAACATGTTTATCAGGTATTTCTGCATCAATGCTTTGTCCGAAACTTCTTAGAACTTCAACAGCACAGTTGCGACCACTAGCTACAGCTTCCACAACTGTTGTAGCATTATTTCTTAAATCACCACATTTAAAAACTTTACCCTTAGCAATGTCATTTTCAATACTGGATCTACTACCAACTGCAAAAATAACATAATCGTAAAAATCAGAGTGAAACTCGGTATTAGCTATTTTTTCAATCTTAGATAAGTCAAAGTCTCTACCATGTAGTTTTACTCTTTGGCAATGAAGCTTTAAGCCATTTTCATCAGACTCTATTTCTTTAACAATAGTTCTAAAATAATTTCCAAAATTATTGTTAAGTAACTCTTTTTGCTCTTTTGAATCTAATCTCATTTCAGATAAATTCTCTAAAGTGAAGAAATCAACAACTTCAGCACCACTATTGACTGCTTTCATACCACAGTCCATTGCTACTGCTCCCCCACCTATAATAGCATATCTGGAATTGTCTTCTAGTTTTGCTAGACTCAAGAATGACTTCCAATCATGAGCTAACTCTTTGCCATGAATGTTTAGTTTTATGGCTTGATCTTGACCACTAGCTAGAATAACTGCATCATACATTTCAGCAAACTTATCTAAATCCATAATATTTGTTTTGTTATAAACTCTGATATTATCATGATTTATTGCCTGATTAATATCACTTTCCAAAACTTCTTTATTGAGTCTGTATTCTGGAATAAAATCACACATACCACCTAAAATATCTTCTCTTTCAAAGATATCAACATTTACTCCATACTGAGCTAAAATATTAGCACATCCTATACCTGAAGGTCCTCCACCAATAATACCCACTTTCTTTTTTATAGATTCATTTTGCTGGAATTCTGGTTTAAAACCTAAGTCTTTACCCATCTGGATAATCTTAGCTTGTACATCAGGAATTTTAATGGGGTTATCAAAAGTTTGTCTGGAACAGGCTGCCATACAATGATAATCTGGACAGACAGAACCACAGATTCCTCCTAGAATATTTTTTGATAAAATAATTGTAGAAGCTCTTTTTATATCGCTATCAGCCCCATTTTTTACCGCTTTGATAAATTCAGCAGGTGAGCAAGAAACTGGGCAAGCATCCATACAAGGCATTTCTTCACAGTAGACACATCTATCTACTTCATTTTTAAATTGGGCATCAGTTAAAAATTTATACATATAAACCTCTCTTTTTAATATCTTCAATTGCCAACAAGACAGCTTCCGGAGTTGCTGGCATTTTTAGCTTAATAGTTTCCGGAGACTTAGTTACATAACTTATAGCATTCATTATTGAGAACCAACCTGCTAAGCCATAAAGGAAAGGTGGTTCTCCCACAGCCTTAGACCCAAGAACACTTGCCTGAGATCTTTCTTTATTTACTTGTTTTACCACGAAATTTGAACAAACATCACTCATAGTTGGAATTTTATAGGTTGAAGGAGTAGTTGCCATACTTTCTCCTTTGTCATTATATCTTACTTCTTCCATTGTACAATAGCCTAATCCTTGAACCGTAGCTCCATATATTTGACCTAAATCAATCTCTTTGTTAATAGGAATTCCATTGTCATGAGCAATATAAATTGATTCAAAACTATATTCCCCAGTTAGGATATCAACTTCAGAGACTATTAAGCTCGCGCCATAAACGAAATAATAAAAGGGATTTCCCTTATTTGTAATTTTATCAAAATGTATATCTGGAGTCTTATAAAAACTATGTTCTCCAAGATCAATTCTATTCATATAAGCATAGTGGGCAAGTTCTTTAAAAGTAATTTTCTCATTAGGAAAGTTACTAGAATAAACCATATTATCAGCAAAAACAATATCTGTTTCTTGAGTTTGTATTTGATATTTCTCTATTAGTAAATCTACAGCAGCTTTTCTTAATCTAGCTTTCAAGTTTTCGCTAGCTTGTCTAGCAGCATTTCCATTTAAATCAGAACCTGAAGAAGCTGCAGTAGGAGATGAGTTCCCCACTCTTTTAGTGTTAGTACTTTCGCTTCTAACATTATCAATAGAGATACCTAGAGTTTCACTAACAATTGTAGCAACCTTAGTATATAATTGTTGGCCCATTTCAATCCCGCCATGACTGAGAGATATAGAGCCATCTGAATATATCCAGATTAAGGCTGATCCTTGGTTTAGGAAAGTAGCGGTAAAAGAGATACCAAATTTACCTGTAACAATACCTATTCCTTTCTTTTTATACCTATGCTTCTTATTGAAGTCATTGATTTCAGCTTTTAATTTTTTATAATTAGAAATTGCTTCAAGTTCTTCTAACATCTCTAAGCCTAAGGCTTCTTTAACTTCCATTCCGTATTGGGTTGTTTGACCTACCCTATAAACATTCTTCTTCCTAATCTCTAGCAAATCCATTCCTAAGGAATAAGCAACTTTCTCTAAGGCTAGTTCAGTAGTAATAATTGACTGGGGAGCTCCAAAACCTCGAAAAGCAGTATTAGAAGGCAAATTAGTCCTGTAAGCAGTTCCTGTAACATGCATTTTAGGGATATAATAACCGCTATCAGAATGAAGTAAACCTCTTTCTAGAATTGCGAATGATAAATCTATATAAGCACCACCATTTGCCTTTAAGTCTAGCCTATAGTCTAACAACTTTCCTGATTTATTGAATTTTATAGTATAATCATTAACAAACTCATGTCTCTTACCAGTCCAACTAATATCATCTTTTCTCTCAAGAGCTAAATACACAGGTTTTTTGAGATTATAAGCTGCAATAGTAGTAATGCCTGCCCAGAGGGTTGCTTGTGCTTCCTTACCTCCAAAAGCTCCTCCTAACCTTCTCACATCAACAGTAATGTAATTAGAAGATACTCCTAGTAGTCTGGCACATATTTCCTGAACTTCTGAAACAGCTTGTGTAGAGCTATAGACAGTAAAGTAGCCATTCTCTTCACAATTAACAAAGCATCTTTGTGTTTCAAAATAAAAATGCTCCTGAGCTCCAACTGTTAATTGACCTGATATTACTTTTAGATCTTCTTCTTGGTCTGGGAAATTGTCTATTCTTTGGAATAGCCTTGTTGGGCCATATTCAGTTTTAGCTTCCACTGCTTGCTGAACTTTAAGAATTGCCTTCAAATCTTGGTATTCTACTTTTATTTTTCTACTCAAACTAATAGCAGATTCTAAAGTCTTAGCTACCACAATAGCAATAGGTTCCCCAACATAATTTACTTGATTTTCAGCTAAAAGAGGTTGCTGGTCACCATTTCCATGAGCAATATTATTTTCTCCAGGAAGGTCTTTATATGTTAAAAGCTTAACAAAGTTGGGATTATCTTCAATAGCCTGACAATCTATACTAAGTATTTTAGCTTTTGCCTTAGAACTTACCAGTGGATAAGCATATAGGCATTCAGCTACTCCTTGGGCAATATTCTCAACAAAAGTAGAAGAGCCTTTAACATGTAATTTTCCTGAGAGGTGTTTTGAATTAACTTTCATCAGTCACCTCCATTTTAAATTTATATAAATGTTTGAAAACATGGTTCCTAATTAATATCTGACGGTACTCAGCTGATCCTCTAATATCACTAATAGGAGTGAACTCATCAGCAACTTTATCTGCGACAGAGCCCATATCTATATCTTTTATATGCTTACCTCTTATTTCTAAAGCGATACTTAAAGCTAATTTTGGGTAAGCAGCAACTCCCCCAAAAGAAAATCGACTTACATTAACAACACCATTATCGTGTTCAATATAGGCAAAGGAGCAGACTGACGATATATCTAATGTCTTTCTCTTAGCAGACTTTTCAAAATTATAATAACCAGTAATATGTAGCGGAATTATAATCTCTTTTATAAACTCATGTTTTTTCAGAACAGTTTCCTTATAACCCTTGTAGAATTGATCAATTGAGACTTGCCTTTCTCCCTCATTTCCAAAGAGTATTAATCTAGCATTGAGACCAATTAAAGCTGTAGCACAATCTCCAACTGGTGAAGCATTACCAACATTGCCTCCAATTGATGCTATATTTCTTATTTGCTTACTTGCCATTTTACTTGCAACATGGGCAAGACAAGGAAGATGTTGATTAACTAGACTATTTGTCCTGATTTCCTCTAAAGGAGTTGAGGCACCAATAACTAAATAGTCTCCTTGATATTTTATTTCTTTCATTCCAGGTATGAAACTAATATCTAGATAATTTTTAAAATAAGTTCGTCTGAGATTACCAACTACATATAAGTCTGTCCCCCCAGAAATAACCTTAATAGTTCCTTTACCTGAAAGCTTGTTAATTACTTCTTGGTATTTACTTAATGACTTAATTAGATAATAACCTTGAACACCTCTTTCAGAAATAGACTGTTCATTAGTCTCTAAATCATTTATTTTAGCTAGTTCTGCAAGTGTCTTATTAGCACCAACTAGTTTTGCTGGAAATAAATTATCATGATTATTAGTAAAATACTTTATAATCTCTAAAGCACCTTTAATTATATGAACATAACCTGTACATCTGCATAAGTTACCATTCAAAGATTCTTTCAAATCCTCTTCATTATAAGAATCATTCTCGGCTAAATAAGCAAAGATAGACATAACTATTCCAGGTGTACAAAAACCGCATTGAGTGCTATAATTGTTATAAAGTATTTCTTGTATTGGGTGAAGCTGGTCTGCACCATCTGTTAAACCCTCAACTGTTATTACATGCTTATTTAAAATCTTCTCTGCTGGATATAAACATGAATTTACTGCCCTGTAGGAGATTTTGCCTTTTACATATTCACTTATTGTTACTGTGCAAGCCCCACAGTCTCCTTCATTGCAAACGGATTTGGTTCCATTTAATTTATATTCATCTCTTATAACTTCTAACAAGGTGGTAGAGGGAGTCACTTCTAAAGTCTTAACTTCCCCATTCAAAACGAATTTAATAATATTTGTTTGCATAAATTCTCTCTTTTTTATGTGTTAACTATTCTTCCATTAATATAAACTTCCTCAATCGCAGAAGCTCCCTCAACAAAAATCAATTGTGACAGTATCTCTTGGGCTGTCTGATCAGGATTAACATTCATAATCAAAAAATCAGCAGACTTTCCAATCTCTATTGATCCAATTATATCTTCTTTAGAAAGCACTCGAGCAGAACCTAAGGTTGCTAAATAAAAAGCTTCTTCCACTTCTAAAGAATAATTCATTTGCATATAGTTAGCCATTTTCATATGATAAAACATATCTAGACAAGTTCCTCCAGCCACATCCGAACCTAAACCAATAGTAAGATTACTGTCAATTAATTTTTTATAGGGGAAGGGCCCAGACTTTAAAAAGAAGTTAGAATCAGGACAATGAGCTAGTTTTGTCTTAGTCTTTTCTAACAAAGCAATTTCACTATTTTCTAAATGAATTGTATGGGCCATAATTGTCTTAGGACCTAAAATGTTAGCTCTATTATAGACATCAGTATAGGATTTTGCTTGAGGGAAAAGCTTTTTCACTAAAGCTATTTCATTCTTATTCTCAGAAAGATGGGTTTGAATATAATGGTCATTTTTTTGAGCATAATTACCAATCATTGACATCAAGTTATGACTGCATACAGGGGCAAATCTAGGAGTAAAAATATAATCTAAGAGGGGTTTTTTATCCCATTGCTGACAGAGTTCAACAGATTCATCAAAAGACTTTTGGCTATCTTCTAATAAGTCTTGGGGAGAATTTTGGTCCATACAGACCTTGCCTATCAAGGCACGATAGTTCAATCTTTGAGCTTCTTCAAAAGCAATATTTGTTGCTTCTTGAGAAACACTTACATAAATTGAGGCACAAGTTGTTCCAGTCTTAATTAAATTCTTAAAAAAATCATTAGCAACTTGTCTAGCATAAAATTTATCATTGAATTTTGCTTCTTCTGGAAAAGTATAGCTACTTAACCAGTCTAGCAAATCACTCTTGTACCTTCCTCTGATTTTCCATTGGGACAGATGAACATGGGTATCAATTAAACCAGGAATGACCAGCTTATCCCTCTTATCTATGATTGATTTGTTGGTTATATCAAAGTCTGTAACTGCTTGTATATTATTAATTTTACTATTATCAATTGTTAAAATTACGTCTTTTAAATATTCTACTTCTGTCCTAGAAACTGGATTGAGTATGTTACATCTGATATATTCCATATTTTCCTTCCTTTAGTCAATCATTCCATTTTTAGGATCATTTAGAATTATGTAAAGTTTTTTTTTGTTTGAACAATGATTTATTACCGAGGAAACTCTTCAACCATCAAGCCACCCTCCCCTCTAGCATATCCAAAAAGAACTATACTATAAAGCTGGATAAAATTGGAGAGATGATTTTTACTAAAGGGAGGCAAATAATTAAGATGAAAAAAAAGAGCCTTGCTAGCAAGGCTCTTTAACATATATTTCTTAAGCTAATACTTATTGATTATCAGCTTGGAATTTTTTCATAAACTCACCTAAAGCTTTTGCACTTTCAAGTGGACATGAGTTATAAACAGATGCACGACAGCCACCAACAGATCTATGACCTTTAAGACCAATCATACCATTAGCTTTAGCTTCAGCGATAAATTTCTTTTCCAGTTCTTCACTAGCTAATCTGAAAGGAATATTCATAAGAGATCTATCTTCTTTAACAACAGTTCCTTTATAGAAACCATTAGAATTATCAATAGCATCATAAATGTAGTTTGCTTTTTTAACATTATGAGCATGAAGTTTATCTAAGCCACCAAAATTATCGATCCATTTTAGTACTTCACCAACAACATAAATATTAAATGCTGGAGGAGTATTAAACATAGAATCTTTATCAATATGAGTTTTATAGTCTAACATAGTTGGAAGATTTTTATTCATTTGATCGATAATAGATTTTCTAATGGCAACAAGTGTAACACCTGCTGGACCAACGTTCTTTTGAGCACCGGCATAGATTAAGTCATATTTCTTGAAATCATAAGGTCTGCTTAAGAAGTTTGAAGACATATCAGCAACTAATTTAACACCTTCAGGAACTTGAGGAGTCTCTGCATATTCAGTACCACGAATAGTATTATTTGTAGTAATATGTAAGAAGGCAGGATTTTCAGAAAGCTTAAATTCTTTTGGAATATAAGTAAAATCTTTGTCTTCTGAAGAAGCAGCTATGTGCATGCCTTTTCCAATTTTCTTAGCTTCTTTTAAAGCTTTTGTAGCCCAAGTACCTGTATTGATATAATTTCCTTCTTGACCTTCACCAATAAGATTCATAGCAACCATTAAGAATTGAGTTGAAGCTCCGCCACCAAGAAATAGAATTTCATAGTCATCACCTAAATCCATAACTTTCTTAGCATTTGCCATTGCATCATCAATGATTTGTTGATATTCAGCAGAACGATGTGACATTTCCATCACTGAAAGTCCATAACCTTTATAGCTAATTAAGTTAGCTTGAACATCTTTTAATACTTCCACTGGTAATACTGATGGACCAGCGTTAAAATTGTGAATTCTGTTTTCCATATTAAAACTCCGTAATTTTATTTTTGATACCAAAATATAAATTGCTGATTTCTTTGGCAAGGAAATTTATTAATTATTGAGACTTATTAGTTGATTTTTTATTAGAAGTCTAGTTATTAATTTTTTAAGTAGGCAAATAACACTTATTCTGACCTTATAAATTGTTAATTAAATGCACTAATTATAAGCATTTTTTATTAAGATTTGCTCTTTTCTCGCTTATACCATCATTTACCCTTCCTTTACGGTCTTTCGATGAAAGTCCGCTTTTCATCGAAAGACTGTAAAGGAAGTATTAATCATCTAATAGTCTTTCTAACAATTGAAACTTTTAAATAGAGATATTGGGCAAGTAGCAATTGGATTATTCTTCATGCTTCAATTTCTAGTGTTTAACTAAAAAAATAATCTAGAAGTTTTTGCACAGATAGGAGAAATAATCCAGGGAAAGCTAGTGAAGTATGAATAAGCTTTTGCTCAAGGCACTTTTTTAACATTTCTCCCTATATTATTATTTTTCAGTGTTTTAAAAACTTCTTTATTAGATCATATTGGCTATTTAAAAGGGTAAATTTAAAAAATATATGGACAAAATAGTTAATAAAAGACATTTGAAAAGAAAGAAAAAACTTTGCTCTACCGAACCTAATTATTTTGAAATTAATCTTATAGGCTGATATTTGAGATGAGATACTTTAAAGGTGTTACTCTATAAAGTGCTTTTTCTCTATATTAATGCCTATTTAGTCAATTGGACTGAACATGAAGATTATGTAATTCCTTTTGATTTGTCTTAAGTTCAGCTGAGCATCTTCAAATATTGTTTAACTTTAAGGATATAAATTATGATAGCAGAATTATTAAAAGGGAAAAAAGTAGTTTTAGCTTCTGCTTCCCCACGCAGAAAAGAAATTTTTAAGAATATTGGGTTAAATCCACTTCACATTCCTTCTAATGTAGAAGAAGAGATGCTTGACATTGCCCCCTACAAGTTAGTAATGCAGCATTCAGCTAGTAAGGCTAAAGAAGTTGCTAAGCATCTAGACCATAAATGTATAGTTATTGGTGCTGATACAGTTGTCGCCCTAGATGGAAAAATCCTAGGAAAGCCATCTAGTAAGTATCAAGCTTATGATTATTTAGAAAAACTTTCAGGTAAACGTCATCAAGTTTATACAGGTGTGACTATCTGCTACAAGAAATTAGTTAAAACTTTTTATGAAAAAACTTCTGTTGATTTTGACGACTTATCTCATTTCGATATCGAAAATTATATAGAAACAGGTGAAAGCTTTGATAAAGCAGGGGCTTATGGCATTCAGGGATACGGGAGTCAATTTATTAAAAAAATAAGTGGCTGTTATTTTAATGTAATGGGCTTTCCAGCTAATAGATTTTATCGTGAAATTAAGAAAATCATGCAAAAAGAGGTCAAATAATGAAACTCTATTACAATGCTAAATTTTATTCTATGGATTCTACTAAGCAAATTTATCAGGCTATCTTAGTTGAAGATGGACGGATAAAAGAATGTTTTGCTAGCAAACCTAAAATCTCTAGTCCGGAATATATTGATCTTAAGGGAGCTACAGTTTTTCCAGGTTTCACAGATTCTCATACCCATTCTTTTGAAGGTGGACTTTATAGCATGGGTGCTGATCTTCAAAAGGCAACTTCTCTAGCTGAAGTATTTGAACTTATTGATAACTCTCCGCTTATAGGTAATTATAAGTTTGCTTTTGGTTTAGATGAGAATCAACTCCAGGAAAAAAGATTTCCTAGTCTGCAAGAATTAGATAAAATAGTTCCTAATAACCCTCTTCTACTCAGAAGAATAGATGGGCATTCCTGTATAATAAATAGTCAAGCCTTATCTATTATCAAGTTTCCTCATGATTTACCTAGCAAATTTAATGGTTTACTGAAAAAAGAGGATAATGATATTGCAGCCCATACCTTTCATAACACCCTAACAGATGATGCTATAATTGCAGCTTACCAAGCAGCTGATAAGTTAGCTATTAAAGCAGGTCTTACTTGTGTTCACACTATGATTGGAGATGCTCAATATTCTTATAATCACTTTCCTCTAATTCAAGATAATCTGGCTAGATTTACAACTCAATTTATTTTATACCCTCAATTCTTTGATGTAGATAAAGCTTTAGATAGATCTTCTAAAAGAATAGGAGGCTGTATATTAGCTGATGGATCTTTCGGCTCTCATACCGCTGGTCTTACTAAAGCCTATCAAGACCAAAATGACAATTATGGTTCATTGTACCAGACTGATGAATTTTGGGAAAGCTTTATTTGGGATGCACACAAGAAAGACCTGCAAGTTGGAGTTCATTGTATTGGTGATGCAGCAATAAGTCAAATTGTTAATGCATATGTCAAAGCCCAAAAAAGAGCTGAAAAAGACCTTAGACATCAAATAATCCATAATGAATTAATGAGTGATGAGTCTTTACAACTTATGAAAGACTATAATATTTCAGCAGTAATGCAACCTATGTTTGATCATTTATGGGGCGGACCTGATAATTTTTATTCTCAAGTTTTAGGATTAGAAAGAAGTATGCAAACTAACAGATTCAAAACTATACTTGACAAAGGGGTTTTGTTAGCAGGTTCTTCTGACTGGTACATAACTAGTCTTAACATCTTAGACCAGTTACAAGCTGCTATATCTCATCATAATCCCCAAGAAAAACTTTCTCTTGAACAAGCAATCCAAATTTACACAAGAAATGCTAGCAGACTTGTAGGTAATGATTCTGAAGGATTTCTCAAAGTTGGTAATTTAGCCAATATGACTGTTTTAGAAAATGACCCCTTCACTAAAGGTAATTTCTTAGACAATTCCATCTTAGCAGTCATCTCCCAAGGGGAGCTTATTCATGTTTATTAAACGAAGAGCAAAGTTCTTAATAGAGCAAGAGTTAGATCTTTTTCCTAAAGCTACTTTAACTGACTTTTATAAGCTCTTTTATCAAAACTGCTGCGGTAGTCAACATTATCTGCAAGATCTAAATTTTATAAAAAACAGAATTCTTTCAGAAATTCAGGATATTGAGGAAAAATGTTTTATCTATCCTACTTATGATATTTCTTATCGTTTGAAGGTTAGCAGAATTAGTCTATACTCTATTAAAGTTGGAAAATATGATATTAGTTTCATAGCTGATGCCTTTTATAAATTAGCAATTGACCCTAATAGATTGACATGTCAAGCTTGGTTAGCCGAATGGGAAAAAATTCAAGAACTTATTTTCAATTTAAAACCAGCTATTTTTGATGATTTAACAAGCAAGGATATTTCGCAAGGTCAAGCTCTTCATCATAGTGATATTTATAGACTGAATTATCATCCTCATTACAGAATTTGTTCAATTTAGATTTATGAGATTAGAAGAACATATAAATTTACTATCTCAAAATTGGAAGAAAAAATACAGGTGTAAGGTGATGAAAGTTGGACTTAGTCTTGGACTTGTCTGCCCTAATCGGGCCAAGGGATCTTGCATATTCTGCCTACCATCTACCTTTACTGATGCAATTAATGATGGCAAGGATATTTCTTTAGAAGAGCAGATAAACCATTTGATACCTAAAATTCAAGGTAATACTAAGGCTAAAAAATTTATAGCTTACCTACAAGATGAAACTTCTACAGCTTGTTCTCCATCTTTCTTAAAAGATTCACTTGTTAAAATTATAAAAAGCAATATATTTGAAGAAGTGATTATCTCTACCCGTCCAGATTATCTAAATCATGATATTTTAACAGCTATTAAGAGTGTTGATCTTCCTGTTACTATTGAACTAGGAATGCAAACAATTCATGATGAATCGCTTAAATGGTTAAATAGAAATCATGAGCACCAGGATAGTATTAAGGCTATTAAACTTTGTGAAGAGTATAATATTCCTCTGGGTATTCACCTAATTTTAGGAATTCCTAGTGAAGACAAGTCTATGATTCTGGAAACTATCGATTTCATCAACAAGTATAAAATCATAAAAGATGTCAAATTTCATAACTTAGTAATTTTTGCTGGGACAAGATTAGCCCAAATTTACTCTGAAGATAAAATCATTAAGTACACAGATTACCTAAACTTACTTGCATTAGTACTTGGTAATCTTTCACCTGAGAAAACTGTTTCTCGCTTATTCACGTCTAACCTCAGAAGGGACTTAATAGCCATACACCCCTTCCCAGGTATTAAACAAATTTGGCTAAAAGATTTATGGCACATTCTTAAGATGAAAAATATTTATCAAGGATCTTTGCTGTAAGAACTTTCGTAAAGTCTTAAATGATAGTTAACTGCAAGCCATATTAAAATATAGTAAATAAAATTCTTTACAAATTTAAGAATATCTTATATAATGTTATATAAATATGAAAATAATATAATAGGGTACCATATGAAAAAAATATTGATCGTATTATTAGTGATATTTGCTTGGTCGTTCGCACAAGCTCTTATCGATTTAAACACAGCGACACTGGAAGAATTAAAAACTCTTCCTATCACTGAAAAACAAGCTCAAGATATTTTTGAGTATCGTGAATTTGTTTCTTTCTTTGGGAGTATTTTTGATCTAAGAAAGATTGATTCTATTGATCAAAAAACTATGCTTAGAATCAGAGAGCAAGTAAAAATCTCACGCTATACTGATACTGACGAAGTTGATGAAAGAAGAGAAGAGATTGGCTATTTGCTTGAGCGACTAGGCGAAAGTGAAGGTTCTTCAGAAGGCATGAATGATGTTTGGCAAGACTATTTAATGTCTCCCCAAAATATCAATGATATGCTCTATGAAGACTTAATTTCTATTCCTAACGTATCAGCTGTTGATGCTGTTTCTATCCTTAAGAAACGCAAGAACGGCGATAGATTTGGTAATATTCGTGATATTAGAACCACCCAAGGCATGTCCTATTATGGCTACTCTAATCTTAGAAGATATGTTTTCTTTGATGATGCAAAAGCTTTAAACAGGGTTTATCTTGATTACCAGTTTAAAATGGAATCTCAAGACTTTGAAGAAGGTTCAACCGATATGTATAAAGAACCTCAGATCAGAGATACCTACAATGTAGATTATGATGATTTACCAGCAATCTATAACGAAATAAGAAAAAGAGATAACTCTTATTATGGTTATTTCAACTTAGATAAATATAATCCAGCTGTTTCTCATAAATTCAGAGCCCGTTATGGTAATAAATATAAATTTGGCTTAATGGATTTCTCAGATAAAACAATCGACCCTACAATTGATAAGGGTTGGACAAATCTAAGAGATGATGCTAAGTACTACGCTGGTTATGAAGATAAATTCAAAGCTTATAATGGCTTTGGAGGATCTTACTTTGTAAAAGCTTATGCAGGACATTACAGAGTTACTTATGGTGAAGGCCTTACAATGGAAAATACAGACTACTATTCACCACGTAAGACAGGCTTAGGCTTTTCAAAAAGAATCATGGGTATTACTCCAGACTTATCAAAAAGCCAATCAACCGCTCTCAGAGGTGGCGCTGTAGAAGTTAAAAATGACTACTTTACCTCTTCGTTCTTCTATTCAAAAGCTAAAAAAGATGCTCTTGTTTACATGGAAAAATATGTTGATCAAAATGGTAAAACTTGGTCTGTACCTGTTAAAGATGAAAATGGTAATTATCAAGTTTTATCTTACATAAACTCTACCATAAGATTTGATAATGATGACCTAGCTGATGCTGAGGCCCACTTCAATGAAGAACTAGGTATTCAAGAAGAACAGCATACTGGTGATTTTGCAGGTTATGATGTTGATTATATGAGCTTAGCTCCAAGAAAGAATATCATTAATGAACAAATCATCGGTGGTCATGTTCAATACAATCCAATCATTGGTACCCGTTTAGGTTTTACTACCTAT
This sequence comes from Cloacimonadales bacterium (SeqCode), assembly GCA_963663475.2. Taxonomy (GTDB): domain Bacteria; phylum Cloacimonadota; class Cloacimonadia; order Cloacimonadales; family JAFGVF01; genus JAEKNW01. The sequence goes on from CAXXJV010000001.1 coordinate 2,405,879, forward strand.
ACCGCTACTTACGATAATGCCGAGTTTGTTGTTCCTGAAAGTGATGATTTAATGCGTCTTTTGATCCGTAATAACAATAACTACAATAAGTGGAAACAACCTAATTCTTCTTTAGCAGCTATGTACTCAACTAAAACTGATAAATATGATCGTGACTATAGACGAGTTATCGGTTTCGATGGTGGTACTGTTATTAATAATGTATCAATCGATGGTGAATATGCTGAACTTAGTGTTGATGGTGACGATATGAAACTAGGTGATGATCCTAAAGCTTATCTGATTAAAGCCCATACTCAATATAATAATTTCTATTTCTTAACCCTTTATAGAAATTATGATTTGGACTTCGATAACCCATACTCTAATGCCTTTGCAGAACAACCTAAATACGATGATACAGTTCTTGATAAAAACATCTATGCCCTTGTTAACCCTCTTGTTTCTGATGTTTATCAAAACTCATCTCAAGCTCAAGCTGAAAAAGGTGTTTATTTTGAAACACGTTATCAATTCCATAGAAACTTTATTCTTGGCAGAACTTACCTTGATATCTTTGAAAGAGTTGCTGATAGTAGAAACACTGTAAGATTCCAAAGTGAATTAGAATACAGAGCCTTCCATCAACTTCGCTTTAAATTAAAATATAAGAATCAAGTTAACAGATATGCAGACGATGCTGAAAGAGGTGTTTCTAATACTCAAGAGTATACTCTAAATGCTCGTATGCTAATGTCTAACAGAAATTTCTTTGAGATTGAATATCGCTATAATACTGTTAAATCTCCCCCATACGTATCTTTAACAAACCCTGTTGAAGAAGGAGATAATTCTTACGCCCAATCTATGTCCTATATGAATGGAGATTATATTGCAGCAAACTATACCCACTATTTTAGTCCAAAACTTAAAGTCAAAGGTTCAGTTTGTTTCTGGAATGGTTATGACATCTCTCATTGGGATTGGGAAGATATCGAACTTGATTTCATGGGAGATAGAGGATTTAAGTACTGGTTCTCAGTCCAAAACAATATTTCCAAAAATATCTACCTAACTTTTAAATACAAAACTAAAATATATAGAACTCAAGAACTCTTCATCAGAAAGTACAATACAACTGATGATCCAGGATTCCAAGAGATGCCAACCTACTATGATAGAGTTGAAAAGAAAGATAACACATTTAGATTACAAATTGATTATAGATTTTAATTGGAGGATTTAATGTATAGAAAAATTATATTTTTATTACTAACAGTGATGGCTGTTGGAACTTTAAGTAGTTATTCGTTGAATGAGTTTCATTACGGATATAAATTAAACACATATGATGCTACAGCTGTTAGTATGGGCAACACTGGAACTGCTGGTTCTTCAAACCCGTTTGGTATAACACTTAATGCCATTAACTCTCTTAATCAAGAGAATACTTTTGCTTTCGAGACTTCTATTAATGCTAGTAAAGTTGAAGACAAAAGATCTATACCAATGTATAATTCCTTCAACTCTTACATAAATGAATCAACATATACTGCACAAGAAGAAATCTTCTATAATCTTGCCGCTGCTCTTACATTTAAACAGCAACTTAATAAAGCCAATAGTATTGGTTTTGGTCTATACATGACTCCAAAATATAGCTTTGCTGGTGATTATAATGAAGAGGTTAGAAATAACGATAACTCCAATGATGATAATTTCCCTGCAAAAATCGCTATAAACTCAATTGATAATGAAGGAAATCTCTATGCCTACGGTTTCTCTATGGCCTACAAATATTCTTTCGAAAACTTGACTTATTTAAAAAGTTTAGCTTTAGGAGCAAATATTGAAATGCTTACTGGTAATGCAAAATCAGATAAAACAATTAGATTTACTGATTGGGCTCATACTACTGCAGGTTATGGTAACCTACCTGATTATCAAGAAAAATATGACAGAGACTTATCAGGTATAGCAAGTCAGTTGAGTATGAACTACCAACTTAACCATAGAGCAACCTTCTCTCTTGTATATTCACCAAAAACAACCATCGAAGTAGATGCTAGTTCTAGTATTAATAATTACCTTACTTTTGCAGATTCTACTAGCATGCTTGACTACACCTATACTGGTGCTGATTCACTTAAGCATGAAATGATGATGGCTGATTATGACCTACCATCTTCCTTCAAATTAGCTTTCCAGCTTAAGCCACGTAACGTGCTTAAAACTACTTTTAATGTTGAGGCTGAATTGGTACGTTGGTCTGAAACAAACAAACTATTCGAAGATAAATTTAACTACTACTTAGGTGTCGAACATAAAATTATCGAAACTGTACCTGTAAGATTAGGCTTTTCATCTACACAAAGTTATGACATTGCTTATGATAATGAGTATGCATATGCTGTTGAGTTAATGACTCCAAGCGTTGCCCTTGGTACTGGTTTTGAAATTTCAAAATCACTTAGAGCTGATCTAGGATTTACTTACGGTTTTAGAAAATTTGAAACTCTAGACCTATTCATGGATGAATATTATGATTATTCATCACTCTGGCCTAATACTCATATTAATCTCCAAAATCGCGATTGGTCAAATCCTGATACTGTTAAAGAAAACATCTTTGACTTTATGTTCTCATTAACTTTGGATATTTAACCTACTAAAACAATAAGGTAAATTATGAAAAAATTAATTATAATTATATCCCTCCTAAGCTTCTTTGCTCTTAATGCTGAAGATCTTAGACTGGATATTATGTTTACTAATGATGTTCATGGAGGAATATCTCGTGACCAAGCAACCTTTATGAATCCAGAATTTCCACCCCGTTTAGGTGGTGGAGCTTCTCATGCCACATTAATTAAACATGTAAGAAGCCTGGCTAATGATAAAAGAGATAACTTGCTCCTTGATGCTGGTGACTTCTGGCAAGGAAAACCAATAGGTACTGTTACCAATGGTGAAGCAATCATAGAATACTATAATATGATAGGTTATGATGCTTTAACTATCGGTAACCATGAGTATGACATTAAAGAAAAGGAAATTGTAGAAACTCTCGAAATGGCTAATTTCCCTATTCTTTCTTGTAATATCGTAGATAAAAACACTGGAAAACTAGTTGATTATGTGCAACCTTACGTCATCATTGAAAAAATGGGAGTTAAAATTGGTTTAATAGGTCTTACAACTATCGATACAAAACTAATGAGCTTCCCTGATAATATTGAAGGTATTGACTTTTTAGATGAAATTGAATCGCTAAAAAAATATATTCCTATCGTTAAATCTGAAGGTGCAGATATTATAATTGTCCTTGGACATATGGGGCTTCCTTACGATCCTGCAGCTTCTTATGAAAAAAGATTTGTTAATGATTCTATGGAGAAAAAACAAAGATACTATGGTTGGGATTCTCAAGAAATCCTCCACTTTGTCCCTGGTATAGACCTTTTAGTAGGTGGTCATATGCACAAGGGTTTTTCTGAACCATGGGTTGACCCTGTAACTCAAGGTATGGCTGTTCAAGGTTATGCTTTTGGATCAAATGTAGGTTGGATTACTTTAAAGATAGATGAAGAGACTAAAACTTTATCTGGTTATGAGCTTCCTTCACTATCAAATGGTCTTATGATAACCATGTTTGAAGATGAATTCCCTCTTGATCCTGAGATCAATGCTGCTATTGAAAAGAATAGGAAACTAGCTGAAGCAGGAATGGATGATGTAATCGGTGTGGCTGAAGTACATCTTCATAGACAAAATGTGGAAGCTCAATCACCTATGGGAAATACTGTCGCTGATGCTATGAGACTGCAAACTAATGCTGACTTCTCTTTCCTAAATTTAGGTGGTATTAGAGCAGAAATTGGAGCTGGTCCTGTTACTTACAGAGATATCTTTGCAGTTATGCCATTTGATAATCAATTGATTACTTTTGAATGTGATGGTAGATTCTTGAAGCAAGTTATTGAAACAAGAATTGAAGGTTCAAGAGCTGGTATGATTTGCTCTGGAGCAAAAGTTACTTTTAGTAGAGAGAGAGAAAACTTTGATAGAATTACTGAACTTATTATCGGTGGTGAAGAATGGGATCCTGATAAAATTTATACAGTCGCTACTACCGACTTCCTTATGGAAGGTAATGCTGGGTTAACCCTCTTAACTAAAGTTCCTGAAGATAAAATTTCCAATAACTATCTGAATCTTCGAGATGCTATTGCTAATCACTTTAAGCAAAACTCTCCAATAAAGACTAGAATCGACGACCGCTGGATTAGAGATGATAACTCTACTCCTAAAGAATATTTAAGGAAATAAGCAATGATAATATTAGCTATTGATAGTTCAAATAGCTCTGGTAGCATTGCTATCATTAAGAAGAATGACCTAGTATTCAGCTCATTCTTCAATATAAAGATTACGCATTCAGAGACTTTAATGCCCGAGATTCATCGGGCATTGAGTCTGTGTAACCTACTTACTTCTGATTTAGATGCCATTGCTATTGCCCAAGGACCAGGCTCTTTCACTGGTTTGAGAATTGGCTTAGCTACTGCTAAAGGCATTGCATTTGCTCATGAGATTCCTCTTATTCCAATCTCTTCTCTGAAAATTGTCGCTATGAATTACTACGGGATAAGTAAAGATATTCTAGTTATGCAAGATGCAAAAATGAAAGAAGTCTATATTGCCCTCTATGATTCAAAATTAAATGAAATCATCCCCCCAACCTGTATTAAACCTTGTGATGTAGCTAATTTAATTAAAAATCCAACTATTGCTGTTGGTTCTGGTATTGATATCTATAAAGATACCTTACAGGATAACCCTTATATTGAGATTAATAATATCTTAGAAAAAAACCTAGCAAAGGCAGAATCAATGTTTTCTATAATTCATATTGAAAATATTCATCCTTCTTTTGACTTCGATTTTAATTCTAAACTTCAACCTTATTATATTAGAAAATCTCAAGCTGAAGTAAATCGAAATCAAGCTTAATCAGATTATTAAAAATCTGACTAATTGAAAATCTGGAGAAATTATGTTATTACAAAGATTGTTTAGTAAAATATCAAATGATATAGCCATTGACTTAGGTACTGCAAATACCTTAGTATATAAAAAGAATTCTGGTATTGTTATTAATGAGCCTTCTGTTGTATCTCTTGCAACTGACACTAAGAAAGTGCTCGCTATTGGCGCTGATGCTAAAGAAATGCTTGGCAGAAATCCTAATGAAGTTACTGTTATTAAACCCCTAAAAGATGGAGTTATAGCAGACTTTCAGGTTACCGAAATTATGCTTAGAAATTTAATACTAAGGGCTCAGAAAAATAAGTTCCATATAAGACCTAGAGTTATTGTCTGTGTTCCTTCGGGAATTACGGAAGTTGAAAAAAGAGCTGTTAGAGACTCTGCTCTACATGCAGGATCACGTGAAGTTTATCTTGTATCTGAACCTATTGCTGCTGCTATTGGAGCTGACTTAATGATTCACAAACCCTATGGTAACTTAGTTATGGATATTGGGGGTGGTACTTCTGAAATAGCTGTTATATCTCTCTCACATATTGTTGTACATAACTCTATCAGAGTTGGTGGAGACTCTATAGATAGAGATATCATTAATCATCTAAGAAAAAAGAATAACCTACATGTAGGTATTCAAACTGCCGAAGATATTAAAAAGAAAATTGGATCTTGTGTCCCACTCAAAGAAGAATTATCTATGAATGTTGCAGGAAGAGATATTGTCAGCGGATATCCAGTAACTGTTCAAATCAATTCTGAAGAAATCAGAGAGGCAATAAGTGATACTGTCGATATAATGATTGATGCTATAAAAAAACTTTTTGAGAAAACTGCACCAGAACTAGCCTCAGATATCGCTGAAAGAGGTGTTTTCTTAACAGGAGGAGGTGCTTTACTTAGAGGACTTGATACTAAAATTCAAACTACAGTTGACCTACCTGTTCATGTTGTTCCTGACCCCTTAACCTGTGTTGTAAAAGGTTCAGGTAAAATTTTAGATAACTTAGAAACTTACAGAGAAGTATTGATTAAAAAAATTGAAGACTAATCATAGTGAAAAATTTTTCCTTTATACGATTGATTCTTCTTGCAGTTTCAATTATTTTTCTTATAGGGAGTGAAGAGAATAAGTTTAAAAAAGCAAACTTCTTCTCTTCTTATATTCTATATCCTTATAGTGAAAGTATTAACTACTTTCAATCCCTAAAAGAAAAAGAAAAAGAACTTAAAGAAATTACTTACCAACTGTATAAGCAAAAAGTCTATTCAGGGCTTCTCAAAACAGAGTTGATTAAGACTAAGTCTAAACTAGGGCTCAAAGATAGATGGTTTTCAGAAGCAGATTCTCTCTTCCTAAGCTTAGATATAATTTCTGCAGAAGTGATATCAAATACTTTTCCTGTTTATTCAAAAGTTCTCATGCTAAACAAAGGCAAAGACTATAATATTATGGTTAATGATGCCGTAATTTCACAATATGGAATAGTAGGTAAGATTATCAGTGTTGGTCCTCAACATTCAATAGTCCTTCCAATTGTTAATTATAATGCTAAATTCTCAATTATGAATAATCGAAATGTTCAGGGAATTCTTAATGCTGATTATTTAGGTAGTCTTAAAATGAGTTTCATAGAAAAAAATTCAGATATTAATGTTGGTGATACTCTTTATACGTCAAATCTATCTGATATTTTTACTAATTACTATGCCCCAGTTGGGAAAGTAGATTCGATTTTTATGGCAGAAAACGAGTTATATTTAGAAGCATATGTTTCTTCATTCACTCAAATTAATAATCTCACAAATGTTTTTGTGATTAAAAGGAGTAAAAAATAATGAAAGATTTTAAACCTGTTAAGGTTGTTAACAACATTAAATACAGAAGAATTCCAATAAAGACAAGAATATTATCTCCTAATGACGATATTATAGATTTAATCAAAGAATACGTCCTTCCCCTTTACCAGAAGGGTGATATCGTGGCAATGAGTGAGTCTCCTGTAGCTATTACGCAAGGACGAGCAATTCCTGTTAGTGAACTAAAAATTGGTTGGCTAGCTAATTTTATGTGGAGATTTGTTGCCAAAGTTCCCTATGGTGTTGGTTTAAGAGCTCCGGAGAGTATGCAATGTGCTATTGATGAAGTAGGCGGATTAAGAATTATATTAGCTGCTGCTATTGCTGCTATTACAAAACTTTTTGGTATTAAAGGTATGTTCTATAGAGTTGCTGGTATGCAAGCTGCGCTTATAGATGCAGCGACGACATCACCAGTTCCTCCCTACGATAAATGTGTCATCAAAGGTCCCAAAAACCCTCAAAAAGTTACCCAAGAAATCTATGATGCTACAAATATTGATACTGTAATTATGGATATTAATGATATCGGTGGTTCATGGGCAATTGGTGCAACAAAAAATGTTGATAAGAAATTAGTTGAACTTATTATGAAAGATAACCCGCAAGGGCAAGGAGATGAACTTACCCCCTTCTGTATCATTAGGAAAGAATAATGAAGGCCCTCTCTCTTACTATACTTTCTGTATTAAGTCTATATTACCAAACATTAGTATTAAATGAAGTTTCTTTCGTTTACTTCATTCCTAACATAATAGTATCCTTATTAATATTTAGTCACTTTTACCTACATATTAATTTTCATACATTTCTTTTCTTTTTAATTGGACTTGCTATGGATTGCAACAACCCACCCTTGTTTGGGATATACACTTTTAGCTTTATGACATTATCATATCTAATAACACTTATCAAGAATCATATTGATTTAGATATTTTTGCCAATAAAATTGCTATGATTTCTCTTTCAAATGCTGCTTTTTATATTTTATTCAGTCTAATGTCAGCTATTGTCTATAAGCAAAGTTACCTAGAGATGGCAATCACTTTCATTGTTAGTAGTGCCCTAAACACTCTTCTTTCTTTTTTGGTTATTTCCTTGTTAGATTTTCTCAGAATGCTCAAATTTGACCCAACTAATGAATAAATTTGCTATATCTCAGATTCTTACCCTATTCTTGATTGTAGGCTTTACTATCCTTACCCTAGCGTTAGCAAAACTACAATTAATTGACGGTGAGCAATATAGTGAATATGCCCATAATAACTATGTAAAAAAAAGTAGAATTGAAGCAAATCGAGGAGAAATTTATGATAGAAATGGACTCCCTATTGCCCAAAACTATCCAGCTATTCACTTAGCCATAATTCCTGGCTTTATTACAAATGAAGATTCTTTAAAAGCTTTTCTCTTTAGCAAACTGGATATCAACACTGAAGATTATGATTCCTTCATTTATGATACCCGATATAGGAAATATCGTGAAAATATTTTTTATGAAAACCTGAATCAAGACCAAGTTGCTAAAATTGCCGAAGATATAAATTATTTTCCAGAAATTAGATTCTCGATTAGTAATACTAGAAGATACCATTTACCCAATCATTTTACAGGTTATATTGGCAGAATAAATCAAGAAGAATATGAAGTACTAAAAGATAAAGACTACCATTATAATAGCTTTTTAGGAAAAACAGGTATTGAAAAAGAATATGAGAGTATTTTAAAAGGTAGCGATGGAGTACAATTAAATTTAGTTGATGCTAAGGGAAGAAACTTAAATCTCTTTAATTCCATATCTCAAGATAGAGATAATATCAACATCCAACCCAAAAATGGTATGGACTTATTCCTCACCATTGATCTAGATCTTCAAAAATACATTGATGATACATTCCCTCCTGACTTAAGAGGGGCTGTAGTGGTGATGAACTATGAGAGTGGTGAGGTCTTAGCCTATGTCTCTCGCCCTGAGTTTGATCAGAATATATTTATGTCTAGAATACCAACTACTATGTGGGATTCAATCAAGGCTGATACGACTAAACCATTTTTAGATAGAGTCAGTAAAGCAGTTTATCCTCCTGGGTCAGTCTTTAAGATTGTTCCTGCAGCCCTAGGTTTAGAGAATAATATTGTTAGCAAATGGACTAAACTAGCCTATTGTGACGGAGGCATGCAAGTTGGTAATAAATATGTAAAGTGCTGGAATCACTATGGACATGGTAGCCTAAATGTCATTGATGCCTTAAAAGTTTCCTGTGATGTTTACTTTTATGATCTTTCTTTTAGATTTGATTTAGACGATTTCTGCTACTTTGTTAAAGATTCAATGTTAAGTGAAAAAACTGGTATCGATATTCCAGATGAAGCAAAAGGCTTCTTCCCCACTAGTAAATGGTATAAGAATACTTATGGAATTTACACATCTATAACAGGCCATAAAGTTAATTTATCTATTGGCCAAGGAGAAATGTTTATGACTCCTTTGCAAATATGCGCTCTCTATGCTGGTGTTGCGAATAATGGTATTTGGAAGAAACCTCATCTCTTAAACAAAGCAGTAAGAGAGGATTCTATTTTAACTTTTAGTGATTTCAACGATAATACACAAGTTACTTTGCCTTACAGTCCTGAAACTTTAGCAACAATTGAAGAAGGTCTAAGAAGAGTAATTATCAAAAGTGATGGAACAGCCCACTCTCTTAATAGAAAAGGAAGGCTTATATATGGTAAAACTGGTTCTGCTGAGCATAAGATTGGAAGATTAACCCATGCTTGGTTTGCTGGTTATGAAAAAGATACAAAGCTTGCTATAACAGTTTTTGTTCAAGAAGCAGGTGGCGGAGGAAGTGTAGCAGCTCCTATAGCTGGAAAAGTCTTTGACTATTATTACAATAAAGAGGAAGCTAATAATGTTAAGAATTAAAAACTTTGATTTCGGACTTTTCTTTGCTTGGTTTTTGTTAGTTTCTATTGGGATAATTACTATCTACACTGCCTCAATTTCAACTTATGGTGATTACACCCAAATTAATAATTATTATATGAAACAGCTAGTCTTTTTCCTGATAATCATTCCAATCTTCTACTTAATACAGAAAATTCCTTATTTTGTTATTGATACACTAATAATACCAGGTTATATTCTTTCAATTATACTATTAGTTATTGTCTTGTTTACTCCTGAAATAAATGGATCGAATAGATGGATACAGCTGGGTTCTTTCCGCCTACAACCTTCTGAAATTGCGAAGATAATGACAATCTTAACAATCAGTAAATTTCTAGCTAAGCCTCATCAAGGTGATGCTAAGAAAATTCTGATTGGTTTCTCTTTTTCTATCATTCCTATATTTTTAATCATGATTGAACCTGATTTTGGAACAACCTTAGTATTTTGGGTTGTCTTATTTGCTATGCTATTAGCTGCAAAAGTCCCAATCATTTACCTACTTATCTTAGTTTCTCCAATTGTTTCAATATCATTAGTAATATTTTCATTTTACTGGTCTTTATTTTATATATTAGTTATTGCTTTCTGCTTATTTAAGTTAAGATTCCATTGGGTTATTCAATCTCTTTCTTTGATTGCTAATGTCTTTGGCTCATTGATTTTTTGGCAGATACTCAAACCTTATCAGATAAATAGGATTCTGACTTTCATGGATCCTACTAGAGACCCTCTAGGAGCAGGTTATCAAGTAATACAATCTAAGATTGCTATAGGTTCTGGAGGTATGTGGGGAAAGGGATTTTTACAAGGAACTCAGAAAAACTTAGATTTCTTACCTGAACACCATACCGACTTCATATTTTCGGTTTATGGAGAAGAGTTAGGCTTTATGTTATCACTTCTTTTACTAGCCTTATTTTTCTTCTTATTAATAAAAATAATAAAATCAATTGACAAAATATACGTTCTTGAGCGTAAGATAGCAACAGTTGGTATTTTTACTTTCATTTTCTTCCAACTCTTCGTAAATATTGGAATGAATATTGGAATAGTACCTACTACTGGAGTCCCCCTCCCCTTTATTAGTTATGGTGGCTCTAATTTGTTAATTAATTCTGTATCAATTGCTTTGGTACAAAAGTTTCTTGTAGAAAAAGGATTTATGAAATGATTAAAAAAATTCTATTACTGATATTATTGGGATTCATTATGACATCCTGTGCTCGTTTTGCCAAACTTAGAGAAGAGAATTTCTCAAAACATTTATCAAGCAATCTCATTGAAAATAGTTCTTTTGAAATTTATCAAGACCCATTAGACGCTGACTATCCTGGCTGGATTATTGATAAATTATCTGTTAACAAAGTAGCTATTGATTCTACTAGAAGCTTCACAGGTAAGAACTGCCTTAAGATCTCTCAAGCGACTAGTGAGATGCAATTAGTAACAAAACCTTTTAGCACCCATTATAGAAATGTCTATGGAATTAAGTTCTCTGCAAAATCAGTCTTGAGAAAAATCCCTATAGCTATTCACTTTCTTACCTTTTCTGAAAATGGTAAAATTGTATCAAAATATTACAGAAATGTTACTATTGATACTAACTGGCAAACCTATAGTTTAACTTCTGATTATTTAAAAGTGAATTCAGAGTTTGGTAGAGTGTTTATCACTATTCCTGAAAATAACTCAGTTCTCTTAATTGATGATGTTACATGTCATATTATTGATTCATACCAGAAAAAATGATGTAACCTGCATTTACTCCTACGTTATACAATAAAAAAAGATGGAGAAGAAAAATGACAAAATCTTTTAAATATTCAATCGCCTTATTGTTAATGTTGCTTGTATCTACTAGTCTGTTAGCTAAAGCAAAGAGTCCTTTTGTTGATATAATCAAAGAAAGTAGAGATGCAGTTGTTCAGATAAAAGTAGAAGGAACTATTGCTAATCAGTATAGATCTCCTTTCCAAAATGATGATTTTTTTAAATTCTTTTTCCCTCAACAACCACGTGTTAGACCTTATGTATCCTTAGGTAGTGGTTTTATTTTCGATTATGATAAAAATGAAAACATTGCTTATATACTTACTAACAATCATGTTGTAGAATTAGGTGAAAAAGGAACGATTACTGTTACCTTGGCTGATAAAAATAGTGCTGAGGCTGAAATCGTAGGCTTAGATCCAGCAACTGATCTAGGAGTAATTAAAATTCAAGTTCCAGAAAATGAGAAGATTACAGTCCTACCTTTTGGTGATTCTTCAGCTTTAGAAATTGGAGAATGGGCTATTGCAATAGGTAATCCCTTTGGTGATTCAGGACTTGATAGGACTGTAACTGTTGGCGTTATATCAGCCTTAGGTCGTGCAGGTTTGAATTTTGGTAATAACTCTCCTGTTTTCCAAGATTACGTGCAGACTGATGCTGCTATTAATCCTGGCAATAGTGGTGGTCCTCTCCTAGATATTGAAGGAAAAGTAGTTGGAATTAATGCAGCTATTACGAGTACTTCTGGTGGAAATGTTGGTATCGGATTTGCAATACCTTCAAATTTAGCTCAAAAAGTGGCATCTGATATTCGTGAATATGGCTATGTTAAAAGAGCTTATCTAGGAATCTTGCCACAGGAAATAAACGAAGATTTAAAAATAAACTTTGATTTAGAAGAATTAGCTGGTGTTTTAGTAGCTAATGTTGTAGAAGATACTCCTGCAGAAGAGGCTGGTTTGCAAAAAGGTGATATAATCAAAGCTCTTAATGGTACAAAAATACATAATATCCATAAATTCAGAACTGAAATTGCCCACAGCCCAATAAATTCACCTGTAGATATCTCAATTATAAGAGATAAAAAGCACAAGACCCTTCATGCTGTTTTAACAGAGCATCCAGATTTTAAAGGAGAAGGAGATTATAACTCAAATAAGAAGCAAGAGTCTGTTGGTATAGTAGTAACTGACAGAGATAGTGATTTTGCTCAAAAATTTACCAATGATTCAGATAAAGGTGTTGTTATTAAGTCTATCATTCCTTCCTCCCATGCAAGCACCACCAATCTACAAGTTGGCGATGTAATTTTAGAGGTAAATAATGTTCAAGTAGATTCAGTTGAAGAGTTTGAAGATGAAATTAAGAAATCTCTTGATACAGATGATGAGATTAAAAGAATCCTTCTTTTAGTGGCATCCAAGAACAGGAATAATATTATTTCCTATGTTGCCATAAATATCATGGAATAGGCTTGAAAGCTTTAAACTAAAGATTAATTTATAAAAGAGCATGGTCACATGCTCTTTTCTTATTAAAGTATTTGCATCTAAGTGCAATTAGATTATTATTTAGAAAAATTAAATATTAAAAAAAGGTGGAGACAGATGAAATCTTATGACGTTATTATTGTTGGAGGTGGCCCAGCTGGACTTAGTGCTGCTATTTATGCTGCTAGAGGTAATCTTTCCACAGCAGTTTTTGAAAAGTCATTAATTGGTGGTCAAATCAATGTTACTTATGAAGTAGAGAACTATCCAGGTATTCCTGAAGTTTTAAGTGGTTTTGAGTTATCAGACAGAATTAAACAACAAGCTGATAAGTTTGGACCAGAATTCATTGATGAAGAAATTATCAAGATTGATTTTGAAAGTAAAGATGGATATAAAAAGGTCTATACAGAGGATGGCGAATATTTAGCAAAGACTATAATTATTGCCAGCGGAGCTCAACCTCGTTACCTTGATTGTCCTGGTGAAAAAGAATATACTGGCAAAGGTGTTTCCTATTGTGCTACTTGTGATGGTGCTTTATATAGAGATAAGGTTGTAGCTGTTATAGGTGGTGGTGATTCAGCCGTTGAAGAAGGTATGTTCCTTACTAAATTTGCCAAAAAGGTCTATGTTATCCATCGTAGAGATGAATTAAGAGCTGTTAAATCTATTCAAGAAAGAGCTTTCAAAAATGATAAGATGGAATTTATATGGGATTCAGTTGTAGAAGAAGTCCAAGGTGAAAATTTCGTAACTAATTTAATTTTAAAGAATAGGAAAACAGGAGAAAAGAGTGATCTTCCAGTAGATGGAATATTCATTTACGTAGGAATTTTACCTAACAATGAACTATTAAAAGAAGATATAAAGTTAGATCAATCAGGATTTGTTATCACTAATGAAATTATGGAAACTAATGTTAAAGGTGTTTATGCTGTTGGTGATTTAAGACAGACTCCCCTCAGACAGGTTATTACTGCTTGTAGTGATGGGGCTATTGCAGCCTTTTATGCTGAAAAATTTATTAGTGAAATGGAATAAGTAATAGCACTAACCAACAAATATTCTAAGCTGTCTAATATTTTAGTGAATAGACAGCTTTTTTTTAGACATTTTTTTGGGCTAATTTTATAAGAAGTTACATGCAGGTATAGGGAATAAACAGCAATTTATCCCAATAGTCTCTTATACTTTTATAGACTTCTAGAGAATTTCCTATTATCCCAGATAGTGTAGTAGGATTTAGGGAAAGTACTATTTGGAAAACCATCTTCTTTCTCATTCCATCCTTATTCCTTCCTTTACACTCTTTCGATGAAACCTGGACTTTCATCGAAAGAGTGTAAAGGAAGGAATAAGGATGCTACAAGTAAATTCACAAAGGTCTACTGCATTATTTGGGATTATATACTTAATAGTCTAATATTTTGCTTGACTATTGATTAACTTGCAAGAGAAATTGAAAAATGAAAAAAATAATACTAATAATAGCAATGCTACAGTTTATAAATATTCTTCTATTTGCTTGTGATATGTTCATGTTACAAGCTATAGACCAGGCACCTTTCTTAACATATCCTAGTTTAAATGGGAATTTTAATGATCCCTATGATTACTTTGAAGATTTCAAGTCTCTAGCTGATGGTTCTTCAGGCAATAGAGATGGATATGGAATTGTAGCTTATACCATAGATAGTGAAATAGTAAGTAGAGATTATATCTGGTATAAGACTGGTATGGGCAATCATTTTGATGCAAACAATCCAGATGAAGCTCTTTATCAAGCAATGAATATTCTTTATGATAATCCTAATATTGAAAGAGTTTTCGTCCATGCTAGATCTGGTACTGGCGGACAGGGCAGTCATCCATTCATCTTCAATCATAATAATAAGACTTATACTTTCATGCACAATGGCTATATTTTTAATAATGCCAAAAGAGAATTAATGAATTTCTTAGGTGAGGAGTGGTTCCAAGAATATCCATCTCAATGGTATGGTGAATATGGAGATACTTATTCTTTTATTGATAGTGAATTAATTTTTCATTACCTTATAAAGTATATTATCCAATATCCTGAAGATATTTCAAAAGCTTTGAGTATGGCCTTTACTAACAAGCGAGTAGGTAATATTGATATGGAGTATATGTTCAAGTATAACAATTCTGCTATTCTTAATTTTGTTTTATCTGATGGAATAGATTCCTATGTATATCGCTCTTCTCGCCTATTAGGAACATCCTATAATCTATCCTATCAAGTTTATCCTAATAACTTTCTGGCGATAAAAACCAATACTAATCTAGAAAACACAATAGCAAAAAATCAAATGCTTAAATTTTCAAGCTCAGGCCTAATTGATACCTTAAGTCTATCCCCTATCTTACAAACTAATTTTATAAGTAAATATGTGGAAAAATTAGATAATAATGAATTTAGGTTAAACTGGGAAATTCTTTCAAATCCTAACATTAATAGCTTCAATATCTATCGTTCCAGTAATCGTGATTTCTCTAATTCAGAGAAAATATCATCCCTAATACCCACTTCACCTAATCAATCTACATTTTCCATTACAGATACATATTCAGCAAGTCAAGACCACTATTACTGGATAGAGGTTGTCTTTTTAGACAGTTTTAGTGAACTTACATCAAACATTCCATCAGACCAACAAGCTGAACCACCAATTGTTGTTGAAACTTCTGAGATCATCTCTTTGTATCCAAATCCCTTTAAAGAAAAATTAAATATTTCTATTGATAGTCAAAATGATTATAAAATTAAAATTTACAATTTAAAAGGTCAGTTAATTGATAAGTTACTTTATGAAGGTGAAAAAAATAATCCTCTTATTTGGAACACAGAAAATATTAAGAACCATAAACTTCCTAATGGAATCTACATTCTCAAGCTTTCAAATGGAGGTAAAAATCAAAGCAGAAAAGTAATGAAAATTAATTAATATTAAAGTAAACTTGCTTTCCAATATTTTTGTAATCTTAGTCAATAGCTTTTGATATTAATTATTGATGTTAATATTATTAAAAATTATACTTGACATTAAATAACACATTTGAATATTATTTTTAAAAATATAGGAGGGCATAATAATGACCTGTTCTAGAAAAGTATTCTTTTTGATTATACTTATTTTTATAAGTATATCTTTATCAGCCGTAAATGTTGGAACTAATCGAGATAATATCCTTTTAAATTACCAAATTTTTCTTCAAAATGAGACTTTCCCCAAAGAATATCTTCTATCACAAAGAGACAATTTATATCAACCAGATATGGATTCTTTTTATTATAGGACAAGCGAACCTAATGAAGAGCCTGTTTTTGCCCCTATAGCTGTAATAGATTACTCCTACTCTGATGATGGTAAGTTGTTATCAACTTCAAATTATAATCAACATGTAGGTGGCCAAATCATTCTTTATTCAATCTATAATTATGATTATGAAGATGATTTATTAAAAACTATTGCTCTTGAATCCTACGAAGAGTTTGAAATACTCATGAATACTACTTATCATAACTATTATTACGATGATAATAATCTTATTGACTTCATATCTAAAACTATGGAAGATGAAGTGGTCTTTGAGATAGAAGATTACACTTTCAATGATAATGATCTTATAGCAAGAATTGATTACTTTGATGGTAATAATGAGTATATTTCTACTAGTGTCATAGATTATATGCTTTTTGAGTATGATGACTACT
The DNA here is from genome assembly GCA_963663475.2 of Cloacimonadales bacterium (SeqCode). Classification (GTDB taxonomy): domain Bacteria; phylum Cloacimonadota; class Cloacimonadia; order Cloacimonadales; family JAFGVF01; genus JAEKNW01. The sequence continues at coordinate 2,422,723 of CAXXJV010000001.1, forward strand.
CAAGATTAAGTTCTGTAAAATCATGTAAAATCTATCCTGATAATCAAATTTCTATCAGAAGTCAGTCATATTTTTCCTATAATTCCCATGGAAATATTACATCTATTGTTATTGGAGATTCTACTTCTTATAATTATAATGTGCATGAATATTCTTATGATGAAAATAATCTTTTAACTAAAATAGACCATTATAGTGTAGCTGGCCAAGAATATTCTTTGGTTTATTATCTAGAAATGATTAATGATGAAAATGGGAATAAATGTCGAGAAAATACTTACTCTTATGCTTCTGACTCTGATATTCCTTACTGTTCTTCCTATATTACTACAAGTTACTTAGCATTTGTAGCTAATAATAATGTAGAAATCAATCCTGACACTAATCTCAGGAACTATCCAAATCCTTTTAATCCTGTTACAACAATTTCTTTCAACTTACAAGCTTTGAATAATCCCTCTTTAACAGTATATAACCTAAAAGGGCAGCTTGTTAAATCATTCAAAAGTCATAATTACCACTTAGGAGAAAATAAAGTTATCTGGGATGGCAAGGATAATAATGGTAAGAATGTTGCCTCTGGCCTATACTTCTACCATCTTAAAACAGACTCTTTTACAAAAACAAACAAGATGATATTAATGAAATAGAATAAAAAAAGCTTGTCTAAATCTCTCTCTAAAATTTCTCTACAACAAATGATTTTTTAGCGGAGAGATTTTTTTATGTACACAAAAAACACACTAGTCCTTGATGAAATGCCTGATTATTTTTGGCAGCAAGTAAAAAATAATGGATATGAAGTTTTTTTCACAAGTGAAAAACTTCTTTTTTCTGAAGATATTGAGATAATTATTCTGAGAACTAAGTCTGTTATTACAGAATCTCATTATAAAAGATTCCCAAATCTAAAATGCATCATACGAGCTGGTTCAGGCTATGATAATATTGATGTAATAAAGGCTAAAGACTATAATATTCATGTTCAAAACACACCTCAAGCAAACGTTAATTCAGCCTTTGAACATACCCTAAGCTTAATTTTTTCTTTAATAAAACATCACAAACCCCATAACGAAAATGTCTTGAATAATCAATGGAGAAATGGAATAGATTCTAACCTAGAAATATCAGATTTACGAGTTCTTGTTGTTGGTTTTGGTCGAGTAGGTTCTTTAGTGGGTAAGTTCTTCAAAGGTATGGGAGGACAGGTTCGATTTGTTGATCCATATATTGATGCAAATAGTGTAGAAAAAGAAGGAATAAGTGCCACAAGCTATGAAGAAGGTCTTTCTTGGGCTAATTTAATAACCTATCATTGTCCATTATATGCTAAAACTGAACACTATTTTGATAAAACAAGTCTTAACTTTATAAATAAAGTCTTCATAATAAATGCTGCTCGAGGTGGTATTCTTGATATAGATGCCCTTAATCAAGGAATTAAGGAGGGAAAAGTTCTGGGAGCTGGAATTGATGTTATGGAGAATGAACCATGGCAATGTGAAGGCTGGGAAGATAATCCTAAAATTCTTATGACACCTCATACTGGAGCCTTAACAGAAGATGCTAAAATTCGTTTATCTAAAGAAGCCTATGATGTTTGGGAGCAATTCAACTTTCACAAAAAGCTGATAGCTCCTATCAGGATCTGGTAGATTATTTTCTTGACTAAATTAAGAAAAATATAAATTTTAGTAGCAAACTCTTAAAGGAGACTAAATGAAAAAATATTTGTTATCATCTTTTATGATAATTATGATATCTATAATAGGGGCTCAATCTCACTTTTTTGATATGCGGGTTGGAGATTTTGGTTGTATTACCAGACTTGTTTTTGAGTTCACAGGAAAGGTTGATTACACTAGCAGTGAAAATGATAATAGGCTAGCTATAAAGATAAATTCTTTGAAAGAAAGTCGTATCATTTTACCAGTGGAGTCTTCAAATAATATTCAAGAAATCCAGCTTGTGGAAAGTAAGAACACAGCAGATATTAATATTGACTTTATTTATCCTATCGAAGTTAGTTCATATGCCTATTACAAGGAAAATAAGAACTATATAATTGTTTTTGATATTTATGATAAAGCTTATCACGTTGATAAAGAAAAAGGACTAACCAGTCTTTTGTTTAAAGGACAAAAATTTTCACTTGAAAGCTATGATTCTACCATCAATGAGTTCTCTGCTAAATACCCAAATGACCCCCTAGTAAATTTCTATTTAGGCCGTTTATATGCAACTAATACCACAATGAAGGATAAGGCAATATCTTTCTTTTCCCAAGTTGATTCCACTTCAGAATTCTATTTTACTGCCCAAGCCTATATTGATAACTTACAAAAGAATAAATTTCCAAGTGGAGAAATAAAACCTGATTTTCTTATCCCAGCTGATAGTTTAAATTCTACTATTGCAGAGTCTAAGCTGATGGCGGATAGCATGAATACACCAATGAAAGATAATGATCTTGGACAAGATGATAATTCATCTAACAAGGAAACAAGAAATAAACAAAGCATTAAAGAAAATACTTCAGATAATATTCAAAACAAGGAAAACACTAGAGAAGAAGCAGGACTTACCAGCGAAGAAGATATTCAAACTAATATTATTTTGCTAACTGCTTTTATTGTATCTTTAATTTTCAGTCTATTCCTCTTATTTAAAAATTTAAGAAAAAATATCCAATTAAAAGAATTACAGGCAAAACTAGAAAATAGTGAGTATGAACTTAAAGCGTTAGCAAATAAACTTGAAAAAGGCATTATTGAGAACAGTAAAACAAAAGATAGAATGATAATCAAGCTTTTTAATAGTGGCTGGAAAGCAGAAGATATTGCTAAAGAACTAAACACTCCTTTAGATATTATCAATGCAACGATAAATAAGGAAGGACATCTCTAATGATAAAAAAAATTCTTTGCATTAGCTTCATGCTTGTAATATTCTCCATTTGGGCATTTGATGACCTAACTTCTAAAGGGGTATCAAGTCCTTATAATAAGGCATTTACTGGAGAAAACTATCAAACAAACTACAAGGTTACAAGTTCCTTAACTACTTATGATTTTCCATTACATAAACCTCTACTCTCTAATTTAGGAAGAACTTTAACTAACTATTTTATCGCAAAAGATAAAAAACAGTCCCTCTTACTTTACCAAGAAAATGGGAGACAAGTTGAAGGCCATGTTTTTGGAGGCTTAGAATACTATCAAAATAACGATTCTGATTATTACATTTTACCCTACTATGGTTTTGAAGTAAAAGCTAAGTATAAATCCCTCTCTTTGGCTGGTAAATGGTGGAAAGGTCATACTAATAAAAATAATGACTATGCTAATAGTAATTATCTCATAAACTCTTGGGTCCAAAGAGATGATAATATGATTTATATAGATAAAATCCAAGGTGAGATTAAGTATGACATAGCAGATTTTGGTTATCTAGCCTTAAAAAGAGGTAAATTAGATATTGCCAGTAATATTGGTGGCTCAATAATCTTAAATGATGAAAAAACTAATGATTACACTTATCTAAACTACCATTACAAGTTTGGTGATTTTTCATTAGACTTTGCCCATGCCTCTCTTATTGCTGATAGTATTAATACTAGTGGACTTGGCTCAATATCCAAGACTGATGCTCCTGATAAATATCTTGCCTTACATAGATTTGGCTGGAGACCTTCTGATAATTTCTTCATTTTTGTAGGAGAAGAAATCTTTTATGGAAATAGAAATATTGATTATAATTACTTCCTTCCTGTAGGTTTTTGGAGAATTACTGAGCATAATCAAGCCGATCGCGATAATATCCTAATTTTCGCTGGAACAGATTATTCTCCTTTTAAAAACCTTTCCTTCTATACTAATATAATCTTTGATGAACTTTCCAAGAGTAAAATTTTCACTTCCTGGTGGGGTAATAAATATGCCCTACAAACAGGTCTAATGCAGAAAAATATCTACACATCTCCCCTCTTTACCTGTAAACATGCTGGCCTAGAATTTACAGCTATCAGACCCTGGATATATACTCATAAATACTTATATACAAAGGCTTCTAATGACAACAATCCCCTTGGCTTTGCTGATGGGTCAAATTTACTAAAATACACCTTGGATACTTCATTAGCTTTCTTTAATAATAATATAAATTGGAATATCAATGCCTCATATATGCGACAAGGTAGTCAAGGCAACAACTTTTCATTGAATTATGAATATGAAATTGATGACACTGATAATGCAAAAGCTTCCTGGTTAGAAGGCGAAATTACTGATACTTATAGATTAAAACAAGAGTTAGATTTTTCCTTCCTCTACAGTCATAGAATTAAACTATCTTATGAGTTGAGTAAAATAAGAAAAAGCTCTTCAGAGTCTGAAATTGTTATAGGCTATCAAACTAGATTCTAAACAAAATGACCATAATCTTTTTAATTTTTCTGATCATAACCTTTGTTCATATTATTCTAGGACTGGCTCTTTTCCGCCAATATCCCACAATTAATGATTATCTGCATAGCTTTTCAATAGTTGTAGTGGCTCATAATGAAGAACAAATGCTTAGCCCTCTTCTTGAATCTCTCTTAGCTATAGATTATCCTGTGGAAAAACTTGAAATAATCCTAGTTGATGATTTGTCAACAGACAGTACTTTTTCACTTATTGCTGATTATGCTAGTAAATATCCATTTATCAAAGCTATCATAACTGATCAGAAGTATTCAGATTATAAGGGTAAAAAAGCTGGACTACAAACAGCTCTAGATCTAGCTCAGAATGAAATTGTAGTTTTTACTGATGCAGATGCTCTTGTTCCTAAACAATGGCTAAAAAGCCATAACTCCCTGTTCACCTCTCAAACAGGAATGGTTATCGGCTATATTAGAGGAGAAAATATCAAAGGCTTAAAGCGCTACAAAAGAATCTTCTCATCTGGACTTTTTGCTTCCTTATGCAGTCTGGGATCAGCATTTTCCTGTTCTGGTGGAAATTTAGCTATTAGGAGACTTGCTCTCAAGCAAGTAGATGGTTATGCAAGTATAAAAGACTTCCCTTCTGGTGATGACAAACAAATGCTAAATTTGATTAAAGCAAGTAAATACAAGATTGCTTATAATTCGCAAATAAAAGTTATCGAAAGACAAAGAAACCTAACTTCTGAACAAGCTTATCAACAAGCTATCAGACACTATGGAAAAGTTGCAATTTCAAGTAAGACTTATCAAATTGGCTTTATTATAACAAGCCTTTTTTATCTATCTATCCCTGTGATTGTCTTTTTTCAGCCTTCAATCTTATTTCTATTTTGGTTAGGAAATATATTCTTTTACTTTTGTGCCTCTTTGCTTCATAAAGAAAAGATTTATCTGGAAGATATTTTTCTTACCATCATTTATCCATATTATATGTTATATTTTTCCTGTTTAGGAACATTCACTGAGGCAAAATGGAAAAAGTAAAAAAAAGCATCGGATTCTTTTTGAAAATTTCGATTTCTCTAGTAATCTTAGTTTTTATTTACTCAAAAATTGATATTAATGCTTTTCTTAGCAATATCAAACAACTATCATTCATTACTTTAACATTACTCATAATTACAGCCTTATTAAAACATATTACCCAAGGTTTGAACTGGTATTATGCACTAACTATTAATACTAAATACAAACCTAGCCTCCATGAAATTATTAAATCCTACTTGATAGGTCTTTCATTAGGCTTTGTCTTACCTGGTGGTCACGCTACCTATGGTAAAATGTATTTTATCCAAAATTCCAAAAAAGCTACTTTTGCTTCTGTCTTGATTGAGAAGTTTTTCCAAACTTGGGGAAATCTCTTTTATGCTTCTTTTGCAGTAATTTACTTCTTTAAAGATCTAGCCTTTTGGTTAAAATTATTTATACCTCTAACTGTTACCATCTCTCCCCTTCTTTTACTAGCCTTTATCTATTTTATCCCAAAATTTAGAATCCATCTACCTGTTCTTAAGAAAATCTTTCCTAAAATAATACTTTCTCAAATGATTTATATCCCACTTACCATTGTTCAGTATTGGTTAATTTTAATCTCATTTACAGATATATCCTTTTTCCACACCTGTATTTCAACAACATTAATCTTATCATCGAATGTTATTCCAATAACATTTTCAGGTTTAGGACTCAGAGAATATTTTGCTATAAAAGTTCTTGCCCAATATGGTATTACTAATACTGCTGCAGTAACTGTTGCCCTGCTAATCTTCTTCATTAATATGCTATTACCAGCTCTCATCGGAGTTATCTACATAATCAATCATAAAAAAAATGATAATCTTTAGTAATTCGTCTATAACTCACTCCAACATGACTTTATAAACTAACTATCCATTTACTGAAAATTCTTGTCCACTTTTTGGAGGGATACATTATTTCTTTATACTCTATTAGGCCTCTATTAAGGGTTCATTACTTCTCCATTAGCTTTATAACTAATAGCCCCCTGATAGATAAGATATATTGGAGTAATCTACATTACATGAACTTACATAGATAAAAGAGGTGTCTTAACCTTGCATAAGATTTGCTTATAGGCAATTAAATTATACTGTCTGCTTTTCATTATCTTAGATTATCTAATGCTGTAATTAACTTACCGACTTCTCTCTGAATCAATTTAACTTGACAGATTAATACCTCTAAATTAATTAAATTACTTATGATTATTACGTAAATTGGAGATATAATGTATAACACTATTCAAGGCGAACTTATAGTTCAAGAAACTGCATTCTGCATTGTTGTAAGTAGGTTCAATGAATTTATTAGCAGCAAGTTACTTTCTGGAGCAATAGACTGTTTGCTACGTCATGGAGCAAATGAAAAAGACATAACAGTTGTGTGGGTACCAGGAGCTTTTGAAATTCCTGTAACCGCTAAGAAAATTGCTAAGACAAACACTTATCAAGCTATTATTTGTTTAGGAGCTGTGATTCGTGGAGCTACACCTCATTTTGATTATGTAAGTAATGAAGTAGCTAAAGGCGTTGGAGCTGTTGGTTTAGAATTTGAAACACCAGTGATATTTGGTATTTTAACTACAGACTCAATTGAGCAAGCAATAGAAAGAGCAGGTACAAAAGCTGGTAACAAAGGCTGGGATAGTGCATTAACTGCAATTGAAATGACAAATTTATTCCAAAGGATATAGTATAAGAATGGGTATGCGGAGAAAAGGAAGAGAAATCTCTTTACAGGTATTGTATGCATTAGACTTTCCAGATAAAACAGAAAGTATTGATTCTTACACTGCCTTAAACAACTATGCCGATCAATTAGACAGTTTATGTTTAGAAGCTGATATTAAAAATTCATCTTCAGTCTATGAATTTGCCTTAGATTTAGTAAAAAATACACTTCTTAATTTAGATGAGATTGATCAACTAATTAAAGAACAATCTGAAAATTGGGAATTTAGTAGAATAGCTCTTGTAGATAAAAATATTCTCAGAATGGCCACTTACGAAATTGTCTATAAAAGGGTACATCCTGCTATTATCATTAATGAAGCAATTGAGATTTCAAAAAAATATAGCACCGAGAACTCTGGAAGATTTATTAATGGGATTCTAGATTCTATCTTTAAAAAGGTTAAAGAAACATTCAATGAATAAACTTAATTGCAGTATCGGTATTATTGTCTATAATGAAGCCAAAAATATTGGTAATCTCTTAGAAAGAGTAACATCAGAAGAATATCCTGATGTCCATATAGATGAAATAATTGTAGTATCAAGTGGTTCTACAGATGGTACTGATGAACTTGTAGATTTTTATGTTAAGCATGATTCTAGGGTAAAACTATTTACTGAGTCTGAAAGAAGTGGAAAATCATCTGCCATCAACATCTTTTTGAAAAATGCTAAGAATGAGCTTGTAATTATTGAAAGTGGAGATACAATACCTGCTAAAGGAACAATAAGAAAGCTAATAATACCCTTCAGAGATGCTGAAATCGGAATGACTGGTGGACGTCCTGTTCCAATTAATACCAGTATAACATTCCCTGGTTATGCAGTTAATCTCTTATGGAAACTACACCATAAAATGGCCTTAAAATCTCCTAAATTAGGAGAAATGATTGCTTTTAGAAAAGTCTTTACTTCAATACCTCCTGAAAGTGCTGTTGATGAAGCTAGCATTGAAGCTCTCATAAACGAAAATAAGCTAAAAAAATTATATATCCCTGATGCAATAATTCATAATAAAGGACCTGAAGATATTAAAGGTTTTATTAAACAAAGAAAAAGAATTGAAACAGGTCATTTATGGTTAACCAAAAAACACAAATATCAGGTAGTATCCCAGAAAAAATCCATTCTGTTAGACCTAATGATAAGTGAAATTATTGAAAATCCCATCGATATACCTAAAATTTTTGCAGTAATGCTTGTAGAAATATATGCTAGATTACTAGGTAAGATCGATTATTATATTAAAGGTAAGAATCCCACAACTTGGGAAATCATTGATTCAACCAAAAATCTTAGAAAAGGTTAAGTAATGCTATCTCTTATTCCCAAAATAATTGCTTATAAAATGTTTAAAAATATAGGTATTCCACATATAATGCCTATGAACTATACTGTTTCTTTACTTTACGAATGTAATTCCCGTTGTTCGACTTGTAATATCTGGAAAAAACGTAGCAAAAGACTCACTGCTCAAGAGTATCGTAAGATTTTTAAAAAAATTGGTCATTCTCCTTATTGGATAACTTTTAGTGGTGGTGAACCGTTTCTCAGAGATGATATCGCAGATGTTGTCACTAATATTTATGATGTTTCCAAACCAAAAATTATTAATATTCCTACAAATGGAATACTAACAAAAAAGATTGTCGATAATGTTAAAATCATATCTAATCACTGCAAGAAAAGCCAGATTGTGATTAATCTATCAATTGATGGTATTGGTAAGGAACATGATGACATTAGAAGGGTTCCTGGAAATTATGAAAAGGTTATCAGAACCTTCAAAACATTAAAAAAACTAAACATAAAAAACGTATCCATTGGTATTCATACAGTAATATCGAACTTCAATGTTAGTAATTTCTCTAATATTGCTCGTACTCTCATTGATATGAATCCAGATTCATATATAACCGAAATTGCTGAAGAAAGAAATGAATTAGATACTATTAATGCTAATATCACTCCTAATATGATTAAATATCGTTCAGCTATTGATTATTTGATTCATAAGATAAAGAACAGTAAGTTTTATGGATTTCAAAAAATCACTATGGCATTTAGGATTGAGTATTATGACTTAGTAAAGAAAATACTCAGAGATCAAACACAAGTGATTCCCTGCTATTCAGGTATAGCATCCTGTCAGATTGCTCCTAATGGCGATGTTTGGTCTTGTTGCATAAAAGCAAAATCATTAGGAAATTTAGTAGAAAATGATTATAACTTCAAGAAAATATGGAACTCTCCTGAAATGGCTCTCGAGCGAGTGTCAATTCATAAAAAAGAATGCCATTGTCCTCTCGCAAATGCATCTTATACTAATATGTTAATGGATATTCCCACACTTAAAAGAGTATTCTATAGATCCTTTATAAAATGGTGGAGATAATCTTTGATAAAACAAATCTCTATTTCTAATTCTTTTAGCAATAAAATTGCCTTTACTGATTATTATCCTAGCAGACAGGATTACTTCTCTCTTTTTATACATTATTTTGAAGACACTCCTATTGTCTATGATACTTTAGGGGAAATTATGGATTTAATCCTTACTTTTCTTGATCAGAATAAAGATGTTTCTAAAGATAAATTACTTAGCTTTATGAATGACTTAAATTGGATATCAGCAGGAAAGTTGCGCAATCTACCTCTTAATAATCAGGGAATTTCATTAGGACTTATCTTAATCAATGATAATCAAGTGCGAGCCTTAAGATACGGTAGAATATTGATGGCTAGAGTTATAAATTCAAAAATCGAATCCTTAGGACCGAAATGGGATAATTTTAGTATAAAATCGCTAGATAACCTTTCTCTACTTGGTCTGTTATCTGAAGATAAATACCCAGAACTCTTTGAATTTGAACTTAAAAACAATGAACAATTTATTGTTCTGGAGAGTGATGCAGTAGATAAATACCAGCAAAGTCTAAAGTTATCTGAAACTTTTAATCCTGATTATTTTATCTACCAAATCCTTGAATGTCATAGAAAAGAAAGCAAAAAAAAATTGCTTAGATTAATCTAATCTCTAAGCAATTTTAAGTTCAACAAAACTTTTATCTTGAAAGCCAATTTCTACACTCTTCCCTAAAAATCTACTCCTCTATTTGGCTTTATATAAACATATTTTGGCTATTATTTAGATTCCTTTATAAATTAACTTTTCTTCCCATGGCTTATTAAGAAAGTATTTTAGAACAACTCTTTCCTTACCACCCAGACCTTGTGGAATTGACTCAGCAAATTTTTCCAATACTAGATATTTATGAAAAGGTAACTTCAATTCTTCTGCAAGCTCATTAACAACATTTATCCCTTCTTTGACTACACTTTCATCAGTAAATTCCATTAAGTTAGAATTACAAATAAGCTCTGTAACTTTAAGAGTTGATAATGATTCTATCATCTCCATCATCTGTTTGATTTCAGCAACATTGCTTGTGAAAGGTCTGTTTGTGTTGATAACAAAATGAAGTTCATAACCTCTTTTCTTTATCTCAGGAACAAAGCGTCCTAAAGTTCTTGCTCCTGCAGGATCACCACCAACATCAAGAACTACTGTTCTGTCAGTCTTCATTATCATACCTCTAATTCTAGGTGATATCATAGGTAGATCTGCATGCTTAAACTCACCTTCTGGAGCTACAACTTGAATACCAATTTCTTCAAATTGCTCTCTCACATCCCTACTACGAAAATATGGATTAACAACATCCATATCACATAAAACTACATCATGGTCTTTATCATTAAAATCTTTGGCTAGATTAATTGAATACTCACTCTTACCAGAACCATAAGCACCAATTACTATTATTAATTTATGATCAGTCATTATAAAAAACTCCCTATTATCTTTTTATAAAGAATATAATATTTAATTTTGAAAAAGCAAAGTATCTAACTCAGAATAGTTATTAACAAAGGCATGGGCCTTACTCTTAAGCCTATCACTATCCTTCTTAGAATAATCATTATAAATAGCAACAACCTTCATTCCTGCATTGATAGCAGCCTCAACACCATGGATGGTATCTTCAACCACCAAACATTGATTAGGAGACACAGCGAGCTCATTAGCTACTTTTAAATAGATATCTGGAAATGGTTTGCCTCGATTAATCTTACAACCGGTAACAATACTAAGAAATCTATACGTAATATTGTTATTATCTAACACAGCTTGGGTCAAAACTTGAGAGTTACTTGTACCAATAGCTAATTTCTTACCAGATTTTTCAATTTTATCAAGCAAATCTAAAGCCCCAGGTATTAATTCAAGATTAGAATAAAAATCTAAAACCATTGAATTCCATTCTGCTATTATATCTTGTATAGATTCAGATAGATTAAACCTTTCCTTGAAATAAACTGCTATAGCACGAAGTCCATCTCCTGAAGGTAAATGACTGAATAAGTCAGCTGGTACTTCTTTTCCTCTTTTTTTTAAGAAATCAATATCGACTTGATCCCAAACATGCATTGAATCTATCAAAGTACCATCTAAATCAAAAATTACAGCTTTAATATCTTCTAACATAGTTATAATATACTCTGATTAAAAAATTTCTTAACCATCTCAGCACTCTGATACTTACCAAAGAGAGCCATTAGCTTAATTCTAGCTTTCGGACCCTGTAAATCACCACCTAAAATACAACCCATCTCTTGCAAACTCTTTCCTCCACCTTCATAACCATATTCTGCTAATACTCTACCAGTAATTGTTCTAGAAACTATGATTATTAAGACACCTACATCAATTGCCTTCTGAATTGCAGGCAAGATACTAACAGGTAAATTTCCTCTTCCAAAAGCCTCGATTACTATAGCTTTAACACCATTAGCAACTGATGCATTTATATAAGTCTCATCCAATCCAGCAACAGCTTTTATTAAATCTACTTTGGGTTCAATAACATTAGTCCAAACAGACTCTCGTAAGTAATTATTTCTGTGATAAATAACCATATCAGGATCAATAGTACCTATAGGACCATACTTAGGAGATCTAAAAGCATCTACTGTGCCTGAATCAAACTTTAAAACATCTCTAGCTGTATGGATATCATCATTCATGACTACCAAAACACCTTTATCAACAGTTTCAGGATGACTAGCCACTCTTACTGCATCAATAATATTTCTTGGCCCATCTAAACCTAATTCAGAACCAGATCTCATAGCTGCTGTTAGAACAATAGGCTTCCTGCTTGTAGTAACCAAGTCAAGAAAATATGCAGTTTCTTCCAAGGTGTCTGTACCATGAGTTATAACAATACCATCATAATCAAGAAGATAACTATCAACCTTTTGAGATAAATCTAACATAATTTCAGGAGTCATATAAGGACTAGGTAAATTAGAATACTCGATAACTTCTATGTTTGAAATGTCAGTTAACTGAGGGAAAGAGTTAAGAAATTCAATAAATTCAGTAGTTGGAACAACTCCTAAATTTTGAGTCCTTTTCATGCCAATAGTTCCACCAGTTGTTAAAATTAATATATCCTTTTTCATTAATTATTTCCTTTATATAAATCTTGCATATTAAACCATTTCTTTACTTTAGCACTATCTATCTCTTGGTCTAACCAAGTTGTATAATAGTTGTTTAAAGCATCATGACGATATTGGCCTTGGATAATATAATAATTTTTTTTAAAATATTCCTTATCTGCATCATTATGTTCTAATAAGACAGCTATATAAGCCATTTCATCGTCATGAAAACTTTTAGTATAATGACCTTTTGAAGATAATGAGAAGATATCACTAATTAGCTTATCATTATGGTCACTCATTAATGAAGAATCTTTATTAACATCAAGAATAAGTTCATAGACAACATCATTAAGCTGATCTTTATCAATATTTTCATAATCATCTGCAAGATTTCTTAATCTATTTGTAGCTAAATTGAATTGCTTTTCTTTTAAAATTTCTTCTTTGATTTGATTAAAAACAAGATCAAGCTCTTTCTTCTTGTTTAACCTATTTTGCTCTATCTGTACCATTACTAAAAAACGTTCAGTTTTATTGTAGATAGGTGGATAGATATAACCATCAGCTTTACCATAAGCATCTTTTATCAAATCTGATAAATCACCTAAATTATCAACAAAGGTGTTGTTTAGATTTAGACCTTGACTAGTGTAAACTTGCCAATTGAACTCAAAAGCAGCCTCTTCAATTCCTATTTGACGAATCATCTCTTCTACCTGCATGAATTCTTCTCGTCTTTGCAAAATTGTATTTTGGCTAATCTGAACAGGATGTTTTAATTCTTGTAACTTAACCATGCTCTTGGTCTTTTCTAATACCTTATAGATATACCAAACATTCTTCTTGGAGACAGGAGATATTACATCACCCACTTGGGCTGAAGCTACATAACTTCTGATAATCTCTGGAACATTTTCAATCTTAATAAAGGGCATTTTACCCATAGGATACAAGCTTAGATTTGATGAGAATTCAAGAACTGCACTATCAAAATCACCACCTTGAGATAATTTAAAATATAAAGAGTCTATACTGGCTCTTGTCTGGGCAATTTCTCTTTCTGTTGGTTCAATTTCTTGGATTAAATATTTAATATCTAAAGAAGGCTGATAATAATACTTATTCTTGTCCTCAGCCCATCTAAGTTCAACTTCAGTATTAGTGACAGTAGGTTGAAAATTATTTAAATACATTTTGAGAAGTATTATATCTGAAGTTGAATAGTTTTTTTCATAATATTTTTCAACATCAGACTTTGAAATATCAGCATTTTTGATAAGTACTTCTTGTATTCTTCTAAAAGTTAAAAGCTGATTATAGTTATATTTAATAAATTCGGTATTTACAGGTTCATTGTTAATGATTGAAGACCTATATTTTTCTTCATCAAAACTACCCTTTGTTTTAAAATAGCTTGATTCGACTAAGCTACTTGGTGGATTATTTAATAATGAATCAATTACTTCTCCCTGGCTAATTTCGATATTATGTTTTGAAACAAATTGACTAATAATAACACTCTTAATAATCTCATTCCATGTCTCATCTTCAAGCCGATTTATTTCCTTAGTTGTTGGTTTATAGTTTTTGTTACCCTTTATTAAATCGTTATAATTATACAAAAAATTTGTTGTGAAAATTGATCTTTCAATCAATTGCCCATTAATCTCTCCAGCATACTGCTCTTGTTTTTCATTATTTGTAGAACATGATATTAAAATCACGCTAAAAACGAGCAATACTATAGCAGTCTTGAGAACTCTTTTCATATGAACCCCTATTTATTCTTAATCTTTATTATCTATTTTATCTTGGATATCTTTAAGCTTTTGCCATGCTTGCAAGGGAGATAGTTGGTTCAAGTCTATTTCACTTATCTCCTGTAAGAGATCTTGATTCTCTTGACTTTTATCTTCCAGTAAATCAAATATTGTAATTTGATCATCCATTGTAGATAATTGTTTTTTGATTTTTCCAACTAAACCTTGTGGAGATAATTCATGCTCTTCTAAGTTCTTTAGAATCTGTTTTGCTCTTTTAAGAACTGTCTTTGGCATTCCAGCTAAATGAGCTACTTGAATTCCATAACTTTGATCTGCTCCCCCTCTCTCTATTTTTCTGAGGAAAATCAAATCTTGTTTCCATGTCTTTACTACAATATTGTAGTTTTTTACAGAATCTAATACGTTTTCAAGTTCTGTCAATTCATGATAGTGAGTAGCAAAAAGAGTCTTTGCCCCCTTATGATTATGAATATATTCTACAATAGACCAAGCTAAACTAAGTCCATCAAAAGTAGATGTACCTCTACCAATTTCATCTAAAAGGATTAAGGAACTAGCAGTAGCAGAGTTTAAGATATTTGCAGTTTCTATCATTTCAACAAGGAAAGTAGACTGTCCTTGGGCAAGGTTATCAGAAGCACCTACCCGAGTAAATACTTTATCAAAAATTGGTAACACAGCTTTTTTTGCAGGTATAAATGATCCTATTTGAGCCATAATGGCAATAAGGCCTATTTGTCTTAAATATGTAGATTTACCAGCCATGTTTGGTCCAGTTATTATAGCTATCTTATTATTCTCGTTATCTAAAATTACATCATTAGGGATATATTGTTCATCAACTAAGAGCTGTTCGATAACTGGGTGCCTACATTCACTAATCTCCATACTACCATCAGTTGAGAAAGAAGGCCTTACATATCTATTCTTGTGGGCTGTGAAAGCAAAAGAGCAAAGAACATCTAATACAGAAATAACTTCTACAAATTGCTGTATAACTTCAATATACTCTTGAATTTTACTTCTTATTTGACTGTATATTTCGTATTCGAGTGATTTAATTCTCTCTTCAGCACCTAAAACTTTTGATTCATATTCTTTAAGTTGTGGAGAGATGTACCTTTCACTATTAACTAAAGTTTGTTTCCTTATGTAATGTTCTGGTATCTTGTCTTTATGAGTTTTAGTTACTTCTAAGTAATAACCAAAGACTCTATTATAGCCTATTTTAAGTGAGTTTATTCCAGTTTGTTCTCGTTCAGAATCTTCTAATTTGGCAATCCAAGCCTTACCATCCCGACTCAGATCTCTTAGATCATCAAGTTCAGAATTAAAATTATCATTTATTATATTACCATCTTTGATGTTTTGGGGAGGATTATCCATGATAGAATTGTCTATAAGTGCAATCATTTCAGAATAATCAGCAATATTAGTTGAAAGCGAGGTCAATAGTTGAGAATCAAATTCTTGCAAATAATTAATAATTTTAGGAGAATAATTCAGATAATTTCTAAGAGCAATTAACTCTCGGGGATTAACTTTTAAAGTAGCTACTTTTGAGATTATTCTACTAATATCACCAATTTCACTTAAAATATCTCGAATCGCATTATTTACTTCAATTCTTTCTTTTAGTTGTTGAACTGACTTCTGTCTTAAATATATCTCTTCTTCATCTAATAAAGGATGAGTTAACCAATTATTTAACAATCTAGTACCCATCGGAGTTAAAGTATTATCTAAGATAGAAATCAGTGATCCATGTTTATTACCATAACGAATAGATTTTGTGAGCTCTAGGTTACGTCTACTTATATCATCGAGTAACATATAATTTTCTATCGAGTAATATACTAGATGATTAATATGAACTAGATCATCATTCTTTAATTCTTTTAAATATGCTAGGGCTATACCTGCTGCACTAGCACCAACTTTCTTCCTGTTTGCACCTAAACTCTCAAGCGATTTAGTATGAAAATGATCTTTAAGAATATTCAAGGCTTCAGAAGTTTCATTCTGCCATGAATCATAAATGGTTATCAGAGGAGTGTAATCAGGGATGAGCTCTACTACTTCTACTTTTGTTTTTTCATCTTTAACAATAATCTCAGCTGGGAGAATCCTTAATATTTCACCTTTGAGATTAACTTTTTTTAGTTCTGTAAAAACAAAATCTCCTGTAGAAACATCAATGGAAGCGAGGCCAATTATATCCTTTTTACCAAAATGTATTGTAGAAAGAAAGTTATTGTCAGGTTTGCTTATCAAGTTACTATCAACAAGAGAACCAGGTGTTATGATATCAACAATATCTCTCTTTACAATACCCTTAGCTTCTTTAGGATTTTCAACTTGTTCACAGATAGCTACTTTCTGTCCTGCTGCTACCAACTTATTTAAATAATTATCTAAAGCATGATAAGGGAAACCTGCCAATGGTACTGGGTCATCTTCACTCTTGTTTCTAGCTGTAAGTGTTATTCCTAAAACTTTTGAAGTAATTTTGGCATCTTCAAAAAAAGTTTCATAAAAATCACCCATTCTAAAGAGTAATATCTTATCTGGATGTAAATCTTTGAATTTCCAATATTGCTCCAACATTGGAGTCGTCTTTTTAGTCTTAGTCATTAGCAATTAAAAAACAATCAACTTGTTTAGATTTGAAGTATGCAATATCTTGCTTTGCTAAATTAGCGTTATCGTAAGGCTGACTCCATATCACATAGGTAATATCTTCACCCTTCACATCTCTAATAATATTCCAAGTCTTTTGCAAATAAAATAACTCTTTAACCCTATTTATTGCATATTCTTTTTTGGTAAATCTTCCGATTTGAATAAAATACTTTCCAAGCGGTTTATTCATTAGATAAATATAATCTTCAGTCTGAATATTCTTAGGGCGTTCTAATAAAGCTCCATCATCATTAACATTTTCTAAGATTACTTCTTGACGTCCTCTACTTTCCTGATCTTTATTATCTCCTATTTCACTATAAAGTGAAGTAGATTCAACTACTTCCCTATCCCTCTTATTAAGAATAGATGAGTCTTCATTACTCTTATTACCTTTTTGGGCAGGAGCTTTATAGTCTTCAATTTCAATAACTTCTTCCTCAGCATCTTGATAATTATTAGCAAAAAACTTGCTTAATACAGAAGAAGTGTCACTTCTTACAAGTTCATTTACATTAAATATTTTCATATTAGATTCATGTGCTATCAAGTCAGACTTATCATCTGAAGCATAATTCTTTGTGTATAAAAAAGATATATCAAGGTTATTATCTACACTTTTTCTTAACTCGTATAATCTTTCTTCGATAATAGAAGCATATTGACCATATGGATTTTCTATAAATGATTTTCTATAATTCTCAACCGCTAGGTTTAAGTTATCAACTTTCTCATAACTATAACCTATTCTATAATACAAATAAGCTTTGTTTATGCCATCTTTCTTATTCCTCAAAAGCTCTTCAGCAAGTACTATTCCTTTTTGATAGTTCCCTTGAGTTATACTATTTTCAATTAACATATAATAACTAAGTTCATATTTATGGTCTTCAATAGAGCATTTTTCAATGAACATTGAGGCATATTTTGAGCTTTGTTTATGTTCTTGTTTCATAAAGTAGAGTCGAGATAACCAATAATAATACTCAGGAATCTTACTATCATCTTCAATCTTACTAAAGTAAAATTCAGATTGAGAATATTTTCTCTTAAAGAAATTTATTACACCCAATTTGAAATTTACTTGATCCTTATACTCCATTTCAGGAAAACCTTCTATCAGTTCTTGCAGAGTTTGGTCAAAATTTTTACTAGTCACTAAAGATTCATAATAAGCGGCTCTAGGTAACTCAGATTGATCAAAATGAGGTTTGGAAAATATCTCTTGTCTGAGTTGTGCAACTTGCCCTTTACTGTATAAGTCTTCGTACTGATCAGCTATAATCAGTGAAAACTGAGCTATTATAACAAGAGTAATTAATAATCTTTTCATTCTTTCTTCCTTACTAATCCATGTTCAGGTAATGATCCATTATACTCTATATAAGCATTAGTGTTAGGTTTAGTGAAGGTAATCTTTTGTTTATCTTCACTATAGATATTATTAACTTTAATTATTAGGTCGTCTTTTATATCAGGAAATATTATCTCAATTTCATCCCCTATTTCAAATTTATTTAAAATCTGAATTTTAACAAGATTTTCTTCTTGATTAATTACTTTCCCAATAAATTTATAGTCTCGGATATAGGCTGAATTATCATAAAATTGTGTATCAGAATCATCAAAACCAGAATAAAAGGCTTCAGTATATACACGATGAGAAATATTGTTTAGCTCCTGGTAATAACTTTCTGGTATTTCTTGCCCACTAGCTATTTTATTAAGAACATTTCTATAAACTCGAGTAACATTACTGACATAGTGCAGACTCTTCATCCTTCCTTCAATTTTAATACTAGCAAGACCAGCTTCATAAATCTGTTGAAGTCTATAGATTAAATTTAAGTCTTTAGAATTCATAATATAGGTACCAAACTCATCTTCTGTGACAGGGAAAAATTCATTGGGTCTTGTTTCTTCCACTAAAGAATACTTCCATCTACATGGCTGTGTACACTGACCTAAGTTAGCAGATCTATTGTTGAAGAAAGCTGATAACAAGCAACGACCTGAATAAGCAATGCACATTGCTCCATGAACAAACATTTCTAATTCAAGACTAGGTAGTTGCTGGGATATTTCAGTAATTTCTTGAAAAGTAAGCTCCCTAGCAATAATAACTCTCTCAGCACCTAGCTTATGCCAGAATTCAGCCGACTTCCAAGAAACCACATTAGCTTGTGTACTTATATGTATTGCTAGCTTAGTATTTTCCTTAACAACAGCAAATACGCCTGGATCAGAAACTATTACTGCATCAATACCAATTTCCTCCAGAGTTATTACGTATTCAGCTAAACCCTTATAATGTCTATTATGAGCAAATATATTTACTGTTACATATATTTTCTTATTGAGACTGTGACAGAATTCAGTAGCCTCTTTTAGTTCTTCTAAAGTAAGATTACCAGCTTTTGCCCTAAGTCCATATCTTGACGTTGCAGTATAAACAGCGTCTGCCCCATAAAATATGGCATATTTTAATTTTTCAAGATTTCCTGCAGGAGCTAATATTTCCATTTAATTACTCATTGATTTTAAGAAGTCTTGGTTATTTTTTGTAGTTAACATTCTTTTTCTTAGGGTTTCAATACCTTGAGCAGGACTCATAGTTTTAAGGAAATTTCTTAAGATATACATTCTATTTCTTTCAATTTCTGTAAGCAAGAGCTCTTCTCTTCTAGTTCCTGATTTAACTAAATCAATAGCAGGATATAATCTCATATCACTGATTGACCTATCTAAAACAAGCTCCATATTACCTGTTCCTTTAAATTCCTCGAAAATAACTTGGTCCATACGAGAACCAGTATCAACTAAAGCAGTTGATATTATGGTTAAACTACCTGATTCTATAGTATCACGAGCAGCACCAAAGAATTTCTTTGGCTTAGTAAGTCCATTAGCATCAATACCACCACTGAGAACTTTTCCTGAAGAAGGTTGAACATTGTTGTAAGCACGAGCTAATCTAGTTATAGAATCTAAAACAATAATTACATCTCTTCCTAATTCACATAACCTTTTCGCTTTATTGAGTACCATCTCTGCTACAGCAATATGGTTTCTAGGGGATTCATCAAAAGTAGAACTTACAACTTCTTGATTTCCTTCTTTTAAGATTTTTTTCATATCAGTAACCTCTTCAGGTCTTTCATCAATGAGTAAAACTAAGAGATAGGCATCAGGATGGTTAGTAAGAATTGCATTGGCAATATTTTGTAATAAAACAGTTTTACCAGTTCTAGGAGAAGCAACTATTAGACCTCTCTGTCCCATACCAATTGGTGTAAAGAGATCTATAATTCTTGTGGAGATAATGTCTTTCTCAGTCTCAAGATTAATCTTCTTTGTTGGGTAATAAGGAGTTAAATTATCAAAATGTTTAGATTCAAATGCTTTTTGAGGAGATTCATCATTTACAGCATCAACTCTAAGAAGTGCATAGTATTTTTCACCTTCTTTTGGAGAACGAACTGGGCCTGAAATCATATGACCATGTTTTAAATTGAACCTTTTAATTTGGGTTAATGAGACATATACATCATCTCTACCAGGTAAATAATTGTTATGTTGGAAGCGTAAAAAACCATAGCCATCTGGCATAAGCTCTAAACAACCAGTGATGAAAGCTAATCCTTCTTGAGAGGCATTAAACTCTAAGATAGAATAGATTATTTCTAATTTTTTCATTGTACTATAACCAGTTAGACCTAAATCTTTAGCTATTTGATGAAGTTCTGGAACGGTTAGTTCAAAGATGTTATCATAAGTATTCATGGAAACTCCTAAATGGAAAATTTGGTTGTTAGTTTGTAGAATTTAAAAAGGTGGTACACCCGTAGGGATTCGAACCCTAGACCCGCTGATTAAGAGTCAGCTGCTCTACCAACTGAGCTACGGATGCACAACATATTTCTTAAAAATATTAACCCTGAAATTGTGTCAACCATTTTCACCATATTATTAAATTTTTTTTTATTTTTTACAGATAAACAGATTTTAAAAATCTGGATAATCATGTATTTAAATTTCGATAATCTATTATTTATCAGTAAATTATATTTTATGTATAAATTCATTATCTATAATAACTGGAAATCATAATATGTCAATTATCTTTTGCTTTCTTTTAGCAAATTAACATAAATTTCATAATCTTCTTCACTAAAACAAGTAAAAAAAACTTTATTAGGCATATTATTCTTATCTAAAAAATCCTTAACTGTAGCAATTGCTATCCTAGCTGCTTCAATTTTAGGGAATTTATAAACTCCTGTTGAAATGGCAGGAAAAGCTATAGTTTTTATATTAAATTCTTTAGCAAGAATTAATGAATTCTTATAACAATTAGCTAATTCCTCTTCTTGTCCATGATGACCAACTTGATAAATCGGGCCAACTGTATGGATAATATATTTTGTAGGAAGTAAATATCCCTTTGTTATCTTAGCTTGTCCTACTCCGCAACCATTGAGTAATTTACATTCATCAAGCAGTTCTTCACCTGCAGCCTTGTGAATAGCACCATCTACTCCTCCCCCGCCAAGCAAAGAGGTATTTGCAGCATTGACTATTGCATCTACACCTAAAGCTGTTATATCTGCAACAATAGTTTCTATCCTCTCATCTATTTGCTTATTCCTGCCAGGAACTTGCAACATCTTGTCCTCTCTTTTCATTTACTCTTTGTAGGAAGATTAAACCAAATAAGAAAAAAGGAATAACTGTTAATATAGAATACCTGATATCACCAGTTATTTTACTGGCTAAGCCAAATAAAATTGGTCCTATCACAGCTGACATTCTTCCAGTTACTGTATAAAATCCAAAAAATTCTGCATTTTTGCTCTGGGGTGTTAGAGAAGCTATCATTGCTCTGCTATTTGCCTGAGTTGAACCTATTGCGAAACCTGCAAGTAATATTACAAAGTAATAATCTTTTTTTGCTGGAGATAAGAAAGCCCAAAAAATAACAGACAACCAAATTAAAAGGCAAACAGTTAAAGTTTTTTTATGACCAATTTTATCTGCTATAAATCCAAATACAAAAGCACCTAAAATTGAAGTTAACTGGGCTAAGATAAATATTTTAATTGATTCTTCGGAAGTCATGCCATAGCGTTCATGTCCATATATCATTGTAAAACCTATAGCCGTAGATATAGCATCATTATAGAAAAAGAAACTTAAGAGAAAGTTCCCCAAATCTTTAAATGACTTAATTGATTTAAATGATGATTTAATTCGTGAATAAGCTATTCTAAAGTAATTTGAACGTTTAGAAGGTCTTTTAAATTCTTTCAACATAACAAATGTTATTATAGCAAATGATCCATAAAATAGTCCAACCATTGGAAAGACATACCTTATTTTTTCTATGTTAACTAGCCATAAGGCTAAAACAAGCGAAAGCAAACCTCCAGCATATCCAAAGGCCCAGCCAAAACCAGATACTCTCCCTAACTGCTTTTTTGAGGCTATCTCTGATAAAAAAGAATCATAAAAGACAATTGCTGAATGAAAACCAAAATTTGCTATTATAAAGAATAACATGCCATAGAAAATAGATCCTGGCCCAATAAAACCGAGTAGCATTGTAAAAATTACTGATAGGTAAGTATTATAGAAGAGAAACTTCTTCTTAGCTCTAGAGTAATCAGCTACAGCACCGAAAATGGGAGCAGTTAAAGCTACTAAAAACATTGATATTGCTAAGGATAGACCCCATAAAAAACTGCCATCTGCCTATCTCCTACTACGACATTTTTAAAATATACACTATACACTACCGTTACAATAATGGTAGTAAATGAAGAATTAGCGAAATCATAGGCCATCCAACCAAAGATGCTTTTATTTATCTTCATTGCGATTTCCTTCTGATAAGTTAATAATAGGAAATTGGAAGTTTAAATAATTATCAATATTAGGAGAAGCTATTAATATTTGATGATCATTTGTTAATAGCCCAAGTATTTTATCTACCCTATTTTTATCAAGTTCTGATAAAGCATCATCAAAAATAATTATTGGACATGTATTCAGATTATCTTTAATCATTTGGATTTGCGCAAATCTCAAAGCAATAACAAGTGATCGTCTCTGTCCTTGTGAAGAATACCTCTTTACTGAATATCCATTTATATCAAAGTTATATTCATCTAGATGAGGTCCAAAGAGAGATCTTTTGTATTCAATTTCACTTTCTTCAATCTTTATCAGATAGTCATTCAACCATTCTTCTTCATAGATAACATGATTATTACTTTCATACTTAATTTCAAGTGTTTCAAAAGATTCTGTTATGTTATTTAAAGTAGATTCTGCGTAATCTACAAAGTTATTTAAGTACTTATGTCTGTATTCTACAACTTCCATAGCTTTTGTAATAAACTGTTTATTCCATTGCTTTAGTTGAGAGTGAAATCGTGAGTCTTTGAGAATTGAATTTCTTTGTTCTAAAATTCTATAATAATCTCGCAATATTTCACTGTAAAGGACTGATGATTGGGTTATAGCTTGATCAAAAAAACTTCTTCGTTTCTGCCTATTACCGTTAACTAACCAAATATCATCTGCAGAAAAGTAAACAATTTTCAAATAATTATAGAGATCACTAATTCTTGTAATAGGATTATTATTGAGTTTAATATTTTTCTTAGTTTTGTTATAAGTTACCTGAAAATTATATACTTTATTTTCATCAAGGTACTTACTCTTAATCAAGAATTCATCAGCATCAAAATTAACTAAATCAGAATCTGCATATTGTCTGATTGATTTTCCGAAAGCAGGATAGCAAATAGCCTCGAGCAGGTTAGTCTTACCAATACCATTTTTGCCTGTGATAAGACTACCCTGATTCTCAAAACTAAAAGTCTGTTTAGTATAATTTCTAAAATTATAAAGAGAAATTTCTTTTATATACACTTACTATCTAGCAACTCTCAAAGGCATTAAGAGGTATCTTAACAAGCTACCTTCTGGGTCTTTTTCATTATAGAAGAGAGCAGGATTCTTAGCTTGGCCCATACAAATTTTAACATTATCAGTATCTATACTATCTAAAATTGTTGTTAAAAATTTGAAGTTAAATGCTATACTAATATCTTCGCCATTATATTTAATATCATTAATAAATTCCTTAGCTCCACCTTTTTCATCATTACTTGTAGCTAATTCAAGTTGACTTCCTTTAATATTAAACATTATTTTGAAGCTATCTTCAGGAGCAACTAAAGATATTCTTTTAACTGCAGCTTTTAACTGTTGCTTATCTAAAAGAAGCTCATTAGGTAATGTTTCTGGGAATACTTTATTGTAATCTGGAAATTTGGTTGTCATAAGATGAGAAAATACAACGAAATTTCTATACTTGAATACAACTTTATTTTTGCTAATTTCAGCTTCTAATATATCAGATTCATCTGAGATAATTTTTTGTAAGAAACTTATACCGCCCGTAGGTAGGACTATTTTCATAATTTCTTCTTCTTCATCAATCGTATTTACAAAATTATCTGTTTTTGAATCAATAGCAATATGAGCAATCTTTTTGCTATCAGTAGCTACCATTGCTTGTTTATCAGCTGAAATTTCCCATAAAATTCCAGAGAAGATTGAATTATGTTGATCTTTCTGAACAGCCACAATGGTTTTATTAATCATTTTATCAAATTCAGAAGCTTTAAATTTGATTGAGTCTGCAAAAACTGCTTCTGGTATTAATGGAAAGTTTGAGTAATCGGATAGATTTAAATTAAAATCAATATTTTCGCAATGAATTTTTAAAAGTTCATCATCTTTAGTGAAAGTAATTTGAGAGTCTGGTAAGGCAGATATAATTTCATTGAAATCTTTTGCTGTTACTGCAATTGTACCAGATTCCATTACACTTGCATTAAAAGTAACAATAACAGTTATTTTTAAATCTGTTGTAGTAATTTTAATCAAATTATCTATTTCAATGGCTTCTATCAAGTAGTTAGTTAAAATTGGCATTGTATTTTTACTTGGAACAACTTGAGAAAGATGTTGAATATTATGTAACAAATCTCCCTTATCTATAAAAAATTTCATATCTACCCCTTAATTATCATTATATTTTAATTTTTAATTTTGATTCAATTTGAATTACTTATCACATACGTCAAGAAAAATATCGAATAACTTTCATTAGCCAAATGAGTTGAACAATCCTTTTATTTTTTACTAGAAATAGTATCATTACCTGCAATAGTAAGTGTTATGTGGATACTTAAAACTTCGATTAACTTATGTTAGGATTAAGAAGTTTCCATCTAAGTAATAAACTTGTATATTTTATGGACGTTCCCCTATGGAGACCGGAGTTCCTCAGCCCTAGGCAAGGGACTTCGGGCCAAGAAACTTGTCGGAAGTCGCTACTTCGTGAGCAACTCCCGTCACTCTTCACTAAAAAAAGCAGGGGTCAAAGATGGCCAGCCTGAAGTAGTTCCATCTTTGTCCCCTGTTGAAATACAACAGGGGTCAAAGATGGCGGCTATCTACTTTCCCACACCGTTGCCAGTGCAGTATCATCGACGTGAGTGAGCTTAACTTCTGTGTTCGGAATGGGAACAGGTGTAGCCTCACTGCTATTACCACCATCTTTGACCCCTGTCAAAAATGTTTATTTTACTTAGTTTATCGTGCCTGAATAATTAATTTTAAAATGATTCTTATTCTTTCATTTTTCATTTTTCATTATTAATTCTTCATTTCTCTTACTGTTGTTAAACAGTAAGAGATAATAGAGTGTATATAAAAAATATTAAGTAAGACGATCGAGTTATTAGTATCACTCGGCTGAACATGTTGCCATGCGTACACCTGTGACCTATATACATTGTAGTCTCCAATGACTCTAAGGGGAGATCTAATCTTGAGGTTGGCTTCCCGCTTAGATGCTTTCAGCGGTTATCCATTCCGAACTTAGCTACTCGGCAATGCAGCTGGCGCCACAACCGATACACCAGAGGTTCGTCCACACCGGTCCTCTCGTACTAAATGAAGATCCTCTCAAATCTCCTGCGCCCACGAAGGATAGGGACCGAACTGTCTCACGACGTTCTGAACCCAGCTCGCGTAACTCTTTAATCGGCGAACAGCCGAACCCTTGGGACCTTCTTCAGCCCCAGGATGAGTTGAGCCGACATCGAGGTGCCAAACACCGCCGTCGATATGAACTCTTGGGCGGTATCAGCCTGTTATCCCCGGAGTACCTTTTATCCTTTGAGCAACGGCCCTTCCATTCAGAACCGCCGGATCACTAAGACCTAGTTTCCTACCTGCTCGACCCGTCAGTCTCGCAGTCAAGCTCCCTTATACCTTTATGCTCTGCAGATGATTACCAACCATCTTGAGGGAACCTTGGTAAGCCTCCGTTACTTTTTCGGAGGCGACCGCCCCAGTCAAACTGCCCACCTGGCAATGTCCAATATGTTTTCATATCGTTAGTAAATCAATTTAATAAGGGTGGTATTTCAACAACGGCTCCACACAATCTAGCGACCATGTCTCAAAGCCTCCCACCTATCCTACACATACTAAACCAAGTTACAATGCCAAGATACAGTAAAGGTTCACGGGGTCTTTCCGTCCTTTCGCGGGTAAGCGGTATCTTCACCGCTATTACAATTTCACCGAGTTCCTGGTTGAGACAGTGCCCAAATCGTTACACCATTCGTGCAGGTCGGAACTTACCCGACAAGGAATTTCGCTACCTTAGGACCGTTATAGTTACGGCCGCCGTTTACTGGGGCTTCATTTCAAAGCTTCGCCTTACAGCTAACCTCTCCATTTAACCTTCCAGCACCGGGCAGGTGTCAGTCTGTATACTTCGAATTACTTCTTCGCACAGACCTGTGTTTTTGATAAACAGTCGTTTGGGCCTCTTCACTGCGGCTACTTCATGCTCTGTATTGCACATACTCACACTAATGTAGCACCCCTTCTCCCGAAGTTACGGGGTCATTTTGCCTAGTTCCTTAACCAGAATTCTCTCGAACGCCTGAGGATACTCTCCTCGTCCACCTGTGTCGGTTTGCAGTACGGTCTGATATACTTCATCGCTTAGAAGCTATTTCTTGGCAACCTTATAAACACACTTTATCAGCTAAGCTGTCGTCCTCTACCTCGGATTGAAAATACGGATTTGCCTGTATTCTCTCCTACATAGACTCAACTACTATTCCAACAGTAGTCTGTGCTGCATAGTTGCGTCACTCCATCACTCTGTATCTCAGGCCCAGGATTATTAACCTGGTTCCCATCAGCTGCGCCATTCGGCATCGCCTTAGGGGCCGGCTTACCCTCAGAAGATTATCTTTACTGAGGAAACTTCGGACTTGCGGCGTGTGAGTTTCTCACTCACATTATCGTTACTCATGCCAACATCGTCTCTTCTAAACGCTCCAGCATGACTCACATCACACCTTCGTTGCTGTTTAGAATGCTCTTCTACCACCGCCACTCACTTATAAACTCTTTTTATTTACTCTTTAATTTAATAATTTATAATTTAATTATTTAATCATTCTTACTAAATCTTAAGAAGGTAAATCTTTATTTTTGGTCTCTTTTTTTTTTAAAAGAGATAGCTAATAGATTTATTCAAACTCAAATGCAGACGTATTTTTATACTTCAAATGAAGAGTTTGGATAAAGATATAGCTACTTTAAACTATTAATTTAGAATTTATAAATGAGTGGCGGTCCACGGCTTCGGTTTTATACTTTAGTCCCGATCATCTTCGGTGCATTACCACTCGACCAGTGAGCTATTACGCACTCTTTAAATGGTGGCTGCTTCTAAGCCAACATCCTGGCTGTCTATGCAATTAAACATCCTTAATCACTTAGCATAAAATTGGGGACCTTAGCCGGTGGTCTGGGTTCTTTCCCTCTCGTCCGTGAAGCTTATCCCTCACGGGCTGTCTCCTAGACATCATTTATAGGCATTCGGAGTTTGGTTGGGTTCAGTAAACTGGTGAGTCCCCTAGCCCATTCAGTGCTCTACCTCCTATAAATTAATCTAAGGCCATACCTAAATATGTTTCGAAGAGAACCAGCTATCTCCGGGTTTGTTTGGCCTTTCACCCCTACCCACATCTCATCCACTGATTTTTTAACATCAGTTGGTTCGGTCCTTCAGTGAGTGTTACCTCACCTTCAACCTGGACATGGGTAGATCACCCGGTTTCGGGTCTAATCCAATCAACTAATCGCACTATTAATACTCGCTTTCGCTTCGGCTCCATATCTGTAATATTTAACCTCGCTGATTAGATTAACTCGTTGGCTCATTATGCAAAAGGCACGCCATCGCTATTAAGCTCTGACTGCTTGTAAACACACGGTTTCAGGTTCTATTTCACTCCCCTCCCGGGGTCCTTTTCACCTTTCCCTCACGGTACTGTTTCACTATCGGTCACCAAACGTATTTAGCCTTACGAGATGGTCCTCGCTGATTCAATCGGAATTTCTCGTGTTCCGACCTACTCGGGATACTACTAAGATGGTAAACAATTTTAACTACAGGACTTTCACCTTCTTCGGTCCAACTTCCCAGATGGGTTCGTCTATCATTTACTTCTCTATATTGTAGTCCCACTACCCCGATTATTCAACCGGTTTAGGCTCTTTCCCGTTCGCTCGCCGCTACTTAGGAAATCGTTTTTACTTTCTCTTCCTGAGGGTACTAAGATGTTTCAGTTCCCCTCGTTAGCCTCCTTTCGGATGACACAACATTACTTGTGCCGGGTTGCCCCATTCGGATACCCCCGGGTCGAAGCTTGCTTACAGCTCTCCGAGGATTTTCGCAGTTAACCACGTCCTTCTTCGCCATTTGGTGCCTAGGCATCCACCATGTGCTCTTTTGCTCTTACAAAAAATTAATTATACACACTCTATTGCACTCTATTTACTGTAAAATTTTATGTATCGGAATTTAGTCTGATTAGGTTATATATAAGTATAAGATGGTGGAGAATAACGGGCTCGAACCGTTGACCCCCTGCTTGCAAAGCAGGTGCTCTCCCAACTGAGCTAATCCCCCACTAATTTAATATATTATATGGTGGGCCTGGGCTGATTTGAACAGCCGACCTCACGCTTATCAGGCGTGCGCTCTAACCAACTGAGCTACAAGCCCCCTTACTTAGAACTAAATCCTTTATTTGTTATAGAATGAAAAAGTAAACTTATCAAGAAACTATTTCTCCTTTAAAAGGAGGTGATCCAGCCGCACCTTCCGGTACGGCTACCTTGTTACGACTTAGTCCTCCTCGCTAACCACACCTTCGTAAGCTGCTCCCATTGCTGGTTAGCCCACCTCCTTCGGGTGCAATCAACTCGGCTGACTTGACGGGCGGTGTGTACAAGGTCCGGGAACGTATTCACCGCGTTATGCTGACACGCGATTACTAGCGATTCCAGCTTCATATAGTCGAGTTGCAGACTATAATCCGAACTGTGATCGGCTTTTTGTGATTCGCTTAACCTCGCGGTCTCGCAACACATTGTACCGACCATTGTAGCACGTGTGTAGCCCTGGACATAAGGACCATGATGACTTGACGTCGTCCCCACCTTCCTCCATATTGTTACTATGGCAGTCTCTTTAGAGTGCCCAACTTAATGATGGCAACTAAAAATAAGGGTTGCGCTCGTTGCGGGACTTAACCCAACACCTCACGGCACGAGCTGACGACAGCCATGCAGCACCTGTATCCCGGTTCCCCGAAGGGCAAAGCTCTATCTCTAAAGCCGTCCGAGTATGTCAAGCCCAGGTAAGGTTCTTCGCGTTGCATCGAATTAAACCACATGCTCCACCGCTTGTGCGGACCCCCGTCAATTCCTTTGAGTTTCAACCTTGCGATCGTACTCCCCAGGCGATACACTTATCGCGTTAACTACGACACCGAAGGATATTACCCCCGACATCTAGTGTATATCGTTTACTGTGTGGACTACCAGGGTATCTAATCCTGTTTGATACCCACACCTTCGCAGTTTAGCGTCAGTCATGGCCCAGTAGATTGCCTTCGCCTTTGGTGTTCTTCCTAATCTCTGCGCATTCCACCGCTACACTAGGAATTCCATCTACCTCTACCTGACTCTAGATATCCAGTTTCAAATGCCGTACACCAGTTGAGCTGATGCCTTTAACACCTGACTTGAATATCCGCCTACCTGCCCTTTACGCCTAGTAATTCCGGACAACGCTTGCCACCCCCGTATTACCGCGGCTGCTGGCACGGAGTTAGCCGTGGCTTATTCCTGTACTAATATCTCTCTCTATTATCTCTTAAACAATAAAGCATTGCTCATACAGAAAAGAACTTTACACTCCGAAAAGCTTCTTCGTTCACGCGGCGTCGCACTATCAGGGTTTCCCCCATTGTAGACTATTCTCGACTGCTGCCTCCCGTAGGAGTCTGGGCCGTATCTCAATCCCAGTGTGGGCGACCACTCGTTAAAGCCGCCTACCAATCATCGCCATGGTGAGCCATTACCTCACCATCTAGCTAATTGGACGCAGACTCATCTCTAAGCGGGAGCCAAGGCCCCCTTTAGCTTTGCAGCCACATTCGGTATTAGCTCAGGTTTCCCTGAGTTGTCCCCAACTTAAAGGTAGATATCTACGCGTTACTCACCCGTCCGCCACTGTACTAATCTCCCGAAGGAGACTTTCTCGTCCGACTTGCATGCCTAATCCACGCCGCCAGCGTTCGTCCTGAGCCAGGATCAAACTCTCCATTATTATAATAAATCGTGTTCCTGTCTCTCGCAAGTTTACTTCATTCATTCACTCTATAACTTTTTAACTTTCTAAAATTATTCAAAGATCATTTCCTTTGCTTTGGAACTTTAATTCCCGTGCATTGGTTCCGTCAAACTACTGGAGAGGGTATTCTTGTCAATACCTTTTTTTATCTTTTTTAATTTTTCTTGATAAATGCATAGACATTTTGGTCTTTTTAGCTACTGAAAAATGGTCATATATGCTATGTTTTTTTATCTGATATTTTTTTTGATATTAAAAGTTTTTCGTCTGCTTTTTTAAAAATGAGTGAGTGAAAAATGCTAATGCTGAGAGAAAAAACAGGAAAAAGAGTGAGGAAAAGAAAATGCCTGCAGGAATGCTGGCGCTGCTAGTTTCGGTGGGCAGACTAGGATCCGTAACCACTTGCCACCAGCGTAAACGCGGGCTGGAATCCCGCGACCCAAAGGCGGGTAGGGCTTTAGCAAAGTAAAGATTTGCAGTTTGGGTGCCAGGTGAGAGAAGAAAATGCTAGAAGGAATGCTGGCGTTCCCAGTTTTTTCTTGCCCACCGTCCGATAAAGCTGTTCAACTGTTGAGAAAAATTTTAGTATTCTGTTACCCTTTCTTTCACTATCCTTCCTTTACACTCTTTCGATGAAAGTCGGTTTTTCATCGAAAGAGTGTAAAGGAAGGATAGATGATGGTAAGAGGATTTTTATATTTTCTATTATTAGGTATAATAGAAAATTATCTTGCTCAGAAGAGAGGGATTGAGCTCCTTTTTAGTTTGGCTGTCAGGCAGAAAGAAAATGCCAGCAGGGATGCTAGCGCTCCCAGTATTAGGAAGATGCCAGCAGGGATGCTGGCGCTCCTAGTTTTGGTGGGCAGACTAGGATCCGTAACCACTTGCCACCAGCGTAAACGCGGGCTGGAATCCCGCGACCCAAAGGCGGGTAGGGCTTTAGCAATGTAAAGATATGGCAGTTTGTATGTTGTCTGGCAGAAGAGAAAATGCCACCAAGGATGCTGGCGCTCCCAGTATTAGGAAGATGCCTGCAGGGATGCTGGCGCTTCTAGTTTTGCTGGGCAGACTAGGATCCGTAACCACTTGCCACCAGCGTAAACGCGGGCTGGAATCCCGCGACCCAAAGGCGGGTAGGGCTTTAGCAAAGTAGGGATTTGCAGTTTTTGTGCCTGGTAAGAGAAGGAAATGCCAGCAGGGATGCTGGTGCTCCCAGTATAAGGAAAATGCCAGCAAGGATGCTGGCGCTCCCAGTTTTGGTGGGCAGACTAGGATCCGTAACCACTTGCCACCAGCGTAAACGCGGGCTGGAATCCCGCGACCCAAAGGCGGGTAGGGCTTTAGCAATGTAAAGATATGGCAGTTTGTATGTTGTCTGGCAGAAGAGGAAATGCCAGCAGGGATGCTAGCGCTCCTAGTTTTGGCAGGTAGAGCTTTAGTGAAGAGTTCAGATTATTCTAGCAAAATAGCTTACAGAATTTTGACGCACATAATTTATATAGTCGGAGAAATTATGGATCTTACCTTTGCAGTAGAAGATTCTGCTCTTCGTCAAGGTCTCTTGCATTATTAGGGTTAAAATCTGTAAAGTATAAATGCCCAAGATTATGATAACATTAGTATCTAAATCTTGGGCTAAACATTTTCACATTTAAGTGAGTTAATAGTCTTCCTCGCTAAGTCTACCTCGCTAAGTCTACCTCTTTTAGTAAAAATAATCACTAGATTAGCTGAAGATTCAAGACATTTACAAGTATCTGAGCATTTTATATTTAGTGTCTGAAGTGTCTTGTCGAGGTCATTACCATAGCGATGTTATGTTCATTACAAGCATCAATAACCTCAGGATCTCCTTTAGAACCACCTGGTTGAATGACAGCAGTAACTCCGTATTGAACAAGTTGATCAATAGAGTCTCTGAAAGGGAAGAAACCGTCAGAAGCACAGATTGAATTTTCTAAAGACAGGGAGAATTTTTTTGCTTTAGAGATTGCTATTTCAGTTGAATCTATTCGAGAAGTTTGTCCAATACCTAGTCCAAGAGTTTGATCATTGCTAGTAAAAGCTACAGCATTTGATTTAAGAGAAGCAACACAGTTCCAGCCAAATTTAAGAGCTTGCCATTCTTTTTCTGTAGGTTGTCTTTTAGTAGCTACCTGCCAGTTATCAGGATTATCTTTATCAATATCGTTGTCTTGGACTAAGAATCCATTCATACATGAGACAACATTAGAACGCTTTTTAAGCAAGTCTAGTTTATCTACATTAAAAGAAAGAAGTCTTCTATTTTTCTTTTTTTGTAGAAACTCAATAACACCTTGATCATATTCAGGAGCAATTATTATTTCGGTAAAGATTTTATTAATTGCCTTAGCAGTGGTTAGGTCTAGACATCTATTAACAATAACAATACCTCCGAAAGGAGAGAGAGTATCAGTAGCAAAGGCCTTTTCGTAAGCATCTAGTAAGTTTAATCCAGAGGCAATGCCACAAGGGTTAGTATGTTTAAAAATAGCTACAGTAGGATATTCCTTAAACTTCATGATTGTTTTTAAGGCAGCGTCAATGTCAAGTAGGTTATTATAAGAAAGTTGCTTGCCGTGTAGAACTTCAATTATGTCTTCTTCTTGATAGAAGTGAGCTTTCTGATGAGGATTTTCTCCATAGCGAAGGGTATCATTTAGTTTCATAGAGATATTAAGTTGCGAAAAATCCTGATTAAGATTCATGAAGTAATTTGCAATAGCAGTGTCATAATCCGCAGTATGCATAAAAGCTTTCTGGGCCAAGTAGAGTCTATATTCCTTAGTATCTAGTTTATTTTCAATAACTTCAATTGTCTTATCATAATCTGCACTATCTGTAATAACATAAACAGAGTCATAGTTTTTAGCAGCAGACCTAATTAAGGTTGGTCCACCTATATCAATATTTTCAATGATTTCAGCATGAGTGGAGTCTGGATTATCTAGAGTTTTCTTAAATGGGTAAAGATTAACGCATACTATATCGATTAAATGAATATCGAGTTGCTGAGCTTGTTCAAGGTGCTGAGGTATTTGGCGATTAGCAAGTATTCCACCATGAATTAAAGGATTTAAGGTTTTGACTCTTCCATCCATAATTTCAGGAAACTTGGTAATATCACTAACATAGAGGACTTCAATCCCATTATCATTAAGATATTTGGCTGTTCCACCACTAGAGATAATTTCATAATCTAATTTAATCAATTTTTGGGCAAAGGGTAAAATGTTTTTTTTGTCTGAAAGACTAATCAGAGCTCTCTTCTTCATTAATTTCTCCATTCTTATCATTATTTATACTTTTATTAATTACATCTAATATAGAAGAAAATTGATTTTCTTTTAGGTTATATTTTAGATTAGAATACTCTTTTGAATCGAGCAAGACTCTAATATCAAGTTGTAGTTTATGGAATCTTTGGTTTTGAGAAAGCTGGAAAGACTCTCCAGAAGATGATTTTCTAAACATAGAGATGATTAGGATACCAAAGAGGATAAGTAGCCAATTAAGATAGAGCCACAGGACAGT
Organism: Cloacimonadales bacterium (SeqCode); assembly: GCA_963663475.2. Classification (GTDB taxonomy): domain Bacteria; phylum Cloacimonadota; class Cloacimonadia; order Cloacimonadales; family JAFGVF01; genus JAEKNW01. Next base: position 2,457,316 of record CAXXJV010000001.1, read on the forward strand.
AATAGGGATTGTAGCAAGGAGACCAAAATCAGAATTAAAGTTTATTGAGTTCCTAACATAGATATCAAAAGCAAACTTTGCTATATACCATGCCAAGGTAGTAATTAATGTTCCTTTTATCAAATCATTTTTACTTATTCTAATACTCGGCATAAAGAGGTAAAGGATAGTAAGCAAGGTAAATTGCAGAATAATGGGTATGAAATAAGAGATGATTCTGGCAAATGTTGAAATAACAGGAATTTCTTGAATCACAGAAGCTGAAACAAGGGTAAATATAAGAATCATTAGTAGGAATCCAAAAAATATTGAGCCTATAAACTTTGTTAGTTTAGCAAAAATATCTATCTGATGACTTTGGTGAATGTCAAGAATCTTATCAAAAGTTTTGTTAAGAATATTAAACATAGAGAATGAACTAAAGCCAACAAAGATAAAGGAATATATATTCAAGCTAAGCTTTTTATTGAGAGCTAATTCGATTAATTCTTTAACCTTAGCAGCAGTTTCCGGAATAAAGTTATCTAATATTCTAGCAATATAGACACTTTTATCAACATTTAGAATATTTGGCAGGATTAAGAAGGCAAAGGATAGCATAGGGATAATGGCAACCATGGATATAAAGGTAAGATTAGCTGCTTCTTTCATTAGACCTAGTTCGAAAATTTTTAAGACAAATATCTTAGATGTTTTAAAACTCTTGCTAACTATCCTTTTTAAAGTAATCATTATTCAGTCCTTAGAGCCGTTACAGGATTAAGAGAGCAGGCTTTCCAGGAAGGTATAACACCAAAGATAAGTCCAACTCCTGAAGACATTAAGAGGGCAATAATAATTAATTGCGAGGTAACTGCAATACTAACATTAACATAACCTGCAACAATATCTGCCAGGCCAATACCCACAAATATTCCAACTATTCCACCTAGGGTCGTAATAATAATAGTTTGGATTAAGAATTGGAGGAAAATATCTAATTTTGAACCACCTACTGACATTCTTACCCCTATTTCACGAGTTCTTTCTTTGATTGTAGCCAGCATGATATTCATAATCACAATTCCACCAACCAAAAGGGAAATAGCTGATATGAAATAGAAAATTATATTAAATTTAGATGAATTTTCTAAAATCTCTTCTCTTCGCTCCAAGTTAGAACTGGTTTTATAAACTGGTTTATTATTGAATTGAGCATTTAAAGTTTTTTCAACTTTGGCTTGAACTGACTCAGTCAAAGATTCATCTGTAGTAAGTATGGAAAAGTTGGTTATACTATTGTATCTAGGATTTAATTTTAGTGACGTAGTTATGGGTACTAGGATCATATCATTCTTCCATTCAAGCCAGTTTCCTTGACCTAGTTCAGATTGTCCCATAAATTCACGATAATCTAAGATACCTATAACAGTTAAGAAATCTCCCCCAACATTTATTTTCTTACCTATAGGATTTATAGACCCAAACAGATTCATTCTTGCATTGGAACCTATTAAAGCAACATCATTGTTTGCTTTGTAGTCAAACTGATTAAACATTCGTCCTTCCTGCACACCCCAGTCTTCAACTTTAAAGAAATCATCATCTACCGCCCTATACCAAGGAGCTACATCATTTTTCCCATATTTTATTGAGTTATTCCATACAGTTAAGTTTAAATCAAGACTTTCAATACCCTGGATAGGTCTGAGTAATTCTTTTAATTCATCATATTCAAATCTTTTTCTTCTATTTACCTGTTCATTAAACTCCCAGTTAACATAGACTTCTATTTTCTTGAAACCACCAGTTTCTTCAATCCAGCTAGTAGTTTGTTTAATAGAACCTTGCACAATACTCATAACTATGATAATGGAAGCTGTACCCAGGATTATTCCCATAACAGTAACAATGGTTCTAATCTTCTTAGCCCAGAAGTCTTGCAGGCTTTGATTAACTACTTCTTTAAAGGAAATCGCCATTATGTATCTTCCCATCTACAATAGTGATTACTCTATCAGCTTTTTCAGCAATAGACTTATCATGTGTAACAACAATAACAGTATTCCCGAGAGAATGAAGTTGTTTGAAAATTGACATTATATCAGAACCAGAGCTTGTATCAAGATTGCCTGTAGGTTCATCAGCTAAGATGATAGAAGGACTATTCACAATTGCTCTTGCGATAGCAACTCTTTGTCTTTGCCCTCCCGAAAGCTCTGAAGGTTTATGTTTTAATCTATCTCCTAAGCCTACTGATGTAAGAACTTCAATAGCCTTTTTTTCCCTTTTAGACTTAGAAACGCCACCATATAAGAGTGGGAGTTCAACATTCTTTTGAATGTTTATATGAGGTAAAAGGTTAAAAGTCTGAAATACGAAACCAATCTTATTGTTCCGTATTTTAGCTAATTTGCCTTTACTTAATTTTTCTACATTGATGCCATCAAGTATATAAGAACCTTTTGAGGGGGAATCAAGACAGCCAAGTATATGCATTAGGGTTGATTTACCTGAACCTGAAGGTCCGATAATAGCGACAAATTCACCTTGTTTAATACTAATTTCAACACCTTGAAGAGCATTTACTTGAACTTTTCCCATGCTATAGGTTTTAACCAAATCTTCTGTACGAATTATTTCCATATTTGCCTACATTTATTTATTTTGATCTATCATTAATATCTGTCTAACTTTTGCTGCAAAGCTACTGTTAGGATATTGAGTTAAAAAGTTTCTAGCCATATCTTGAGCTAACTGTGATTTATCATCTTCTAAGTAAAGCAAGATTACTGCTGCATAGTCGCGAGCAAAATCTTCTTTAAAGTTAACAGAAAGTAATTTTCTTGCTCTCTGATAATTCATGTTATCAATATTCATTTGAGCATTTTTTATAAGAAAGTATTCATTGCCACTTGCATGATAGAGTTGGCTATATAATGAATCAGCTTGCTCAAGTAAGAATAGTTTTTCTTTACGATATGCGTCAAGAAAAAGATTCTTTTCATTATCTTTTAAAGATTTTAGGATGTATTTTAAGTCAAGCATTTCAATAGTAAAATCTGATTCAGGAGCTTGGATAATTAGCTCAGTAGCTAAAGAGTCAGCAATAGAACCATTTTGAAAGATTTCAAACAAATAGTAATTAAAGAAGTAGTTAGAGTTTTTACCATAGTTTGCTAACTGATCTAAATATTTTTTTGCTTGTGAATAATCTTCCTGTAAGAGTTTGAAATAACTCAATCTTGACTTCAATGACATTTTCTGGTTATTGTTATAAGCGTATTTTTCTGCTTGATTTAACAGGTTTTCGTATTGATTTGATAATCCTTTATTTCTTGTTGATATATCTGCCTTGAGCAAATAAGCATCAAATAGTAGATTCCTTTTCAACCCATAATCAGAGTCAGCAATAACAATATTTAGAAGAGAATCTGCTTGGGCATAACTAGCGCTTTCAAAGAGCATTTGAGCATAGTTTAAAGTATATCTATAATAGAATCTTAAATCATCAATTTTAGCAATTGCCATTTGATATAAAAGCTGACTAATCTTATATTCTTTTAATCTTTTAAACTGCTCTGCTTTGGTATAAATCTGTTTAGCATCATAATTTTCCAATATGCTTAAAGCTAAGGGAATACGGTCATTTGTTAAAAGAGCATGTATATAGATATCAATAATTGCTTGGTTATCTTTAGTTATCTCTATTTCTTCACTATCGTTACCGAAATGGTCAATTAATACAGAAATTGAGCTAGGATCATTTTTTAATATATTTCTAATTCTAGAGTTAATAAGATTTTTACTTGCCTTATCATGTTCAAGAGCTAGTAGGTAATAGTTAAGTGCTTGCGAGTAGTTTCTAGCGAAATAGTAAGAATCAGCAAGTTCAAAAGCAAACTTATGGGGAAAAAGTTGGTCTCCTATGAGAAAGATATCAATAGACTCTTCATAAGCTCTATAGCGTTGGAATAGTTTTCCCATATTTATATAATCAGCTTGAGAAGAGGATGTTGTTAAGAAGCTATTTGCTTTTTCCAGGGCAAGTTCAAAATTCTTATCCATGAGCATAAAAGTAATCTCATATTTAATTTTATGATCATTTGCTAGAAGATTAGTTTTTTTCTTAAGTAAGTTTAGTCCTTCTTGCCCTTTATTAGTTCTGATATAGAGTTCAAAAAGTGCTATAATTACGTCTTCATCTTGAGGAAATTTAGTAATTGCTTCCTGATATATTTCTTCTGCTAAGGAGTATTTTCTTACTTTTATCATATCGTTAGCATTATTTAGTAATATCTTTTTCTCATCATAGTTTGCAAAGAGGCCAATAGAGCAAATCAGAAAGAAGATAATGGTGATAAGTTTTCTATTCATTTTAATCCCTATTAATTCTTTTAAGGTATTCTAGTATAATCTTTTGATATTCTTTTGAGTAAGCTCTGTACTCTTCTTCAAGCAGGGCATTTTTCTCTAGTTCTTTAAATCTCAGTTCAAGTTCTTCTGGACTATCCCATAATTTATCATCAGCTTCTTGTCCTTTTCTCTTCTTACTCTGATCTTTCTTATTAATTGATTTGGTAGCTTCAAGCATACGTGAAAGAATATTTTCTTGTTGTTTAAGTAGTTCTTGGTCCATTTTATTAAAACGTAACTTCTGAGAAACATCTTCCAGCTCTTCAATTAATCTATTTAGTCCTGCAGCTTGTTTTTGTGCTTGAGGGTTAGTTTGAATCATTCTTTTCAAGTTTTCAGCAAGCCTGTTTTCATCAGCTGACATTTGTCTCATCTGACCTCTCATTTCATTAGATAATTGTGGCTTACCTTGTCCTAATTGTTGCATCATTTCTTGAGCTAACATGTTCATTGCCATTTGCTCTTGTCCCATTTGCTGCATTTCTTGCATGAAATCTTGCATACCCCCTGAGCCTCCAGATTGCTGACTTCCCTCATCAGCAAGGAGAGCAAAAATCATCAGGTTTAAACCTGCTTGAATATCCTTCATATGATTTTTGGCAGTATAAATCTTTTTGTCACTCACATCTGTAAAGAAAGCATTATAGGCAGACATTGTGTTTGAGAGGTCAAACATAAACTTAGGATTAAGTGATAGCATAACTTCAGGAACTGAAAAGAATTTTCTCATAGATTTATCAAGCATGTCATGTTGAACAATCATATTATCAAAAATTAAAAAAGGATCATTGTCCATTAGAAGGCTTAAATCTTTATGATCTTTTGTGTAATACAATAATTCTTTTATCAATTTATCTTTTGCTGCTTGGGCTTCTTTACTTTTAATACTAGACATCATAGATTGCATAGACATCATTGATTGTGACATCTTCTCCATCTGAGAAAGCATTTGTTCTTGAGAAGTTTGAGTGCTAGTCGCTTTATCCATTTTCATTTGCTCAGAGATAGCTTGCATTTGCTGAGACATCTGATTCATATCAACTTGACTTTTCATCTTACTTAATTCATCTTTGACTGGTTTATCAGAAGGAGAATTAAGCATTTGAGAGAGTTTTTCAGTTTCTTCTTGCAAGGCTTTTAGCTTGTCTTGAATATCATCTTGTTGCTTTGCTAAGTCTTGATTATCTCCATTATTCTTAGTGTCTTCTAAGAGATTTTCCTGCATCTCCTGCATTTCTTGGGTTAAACCTAGCATTTTCTCTAAACTCTGATTCTTTTTAAGTTCCTCCAGCATCTTAAGTGTTTGCTCTAACTTCTCATTAAAATCTTCCATTGAAAACTTCATTTCTTCCAGAGCTTTCTTAAAGTCTTCTGAATCAAGTTCAGACATTTTATCTTTCATCTTTTGCATTAGTTCTTGCATTTCTGCTGTATTTATCTCTTCCATTAACTCCTTAATCTTTTCCATCTTTTGTAATGTTTCCTGAGTTAAGGCTTCATTCTTACTAGCTTCTTGTATCATTTCTTGCATTTTTTCAATTGATTTTTCTACATTTTGAGAAAGTTCTTCTTGTTGAGAAAGCATATTTTCTATTTCTTCTTTATCTTTCCATTCAAGTTGGTCTTTCTTAAGTAGCTCTCGTCTTTTTTTCTCAAAGTCTTCTTGAAGTTGATCAGATTCTTTTAAAGTTTGATTCATGAGGGCCTTTTGTTGTTCTTCAGCCTCTTCTATATCTTGAAAAATTTCCTGTAAAGTAGGTATTCTGAGATTTATCTTATCAGACTCTACCCTATGTTTCTTACCCAAATTATCTTCTACAGAAGCCCAGAAGGTAACTTCATCTCCAGGAAACATCTTATATTCAGAAAGGTCTAATAACATAGAATAGTTATAAATTTTATTATTTATAGAAGCAAAAATAAGACTATCATATTTGACTGTATTTGATAATTCATAGGAAAGTTTTAAGTTTTGCAAGCCATAATCATCACTTATTTTTATAGTTAAAGGAATAATTTGATTTTTAGCCATTTTACCATTTTGGGGATAATCACTGATTTCGATTTCAGGCTTAAGGTCTGGTATTACACTAATCTTTTTAAAGGGAGAGATGTATTGGTCATCATATGTATTAATAATCTTTAATTGATAATCAGCATTTACACTAAGAGTTAAATCAAATAGAGCTAGATTTTCTCCTACTTTACTTCCTTTAATTGCCTGTCCATCTCGGTAAACCATCCAAGCATCTTTTATCTGGCTATTAGTAGTTACTAGAATCTTTACTTGACTACCCTCAATAGCTGAAATATTACCTAGAAGTAGAGTATCTTGCTCTGATTCAAGTCTAGTATAAGCTGGATAAGTGTAAATTACTCTGATTTGATTGACAGCTATTCTTTCATATACATTAATTCTGTATATAGGGGTTTTTGCATGCTGATTAGACACATAATAATCAAGAGAATAATCTAGATTTTCAAAAACATAAGTATCAGATGTTAAGGGGATATTTCTCCATTTTTCATCTCTTCTCACTGACAAAATATAGTTTAGTTCTTTGTTATAATTATGAATAGTTAGAGGAAGGTTTTGATTAGTAACTAGGCTTGTATCTCCTGGAGAAAGATTTATGGAATAATCAATCTGGGCTTTGGGCATAGCATTTAGATAAAATGAGGTCCAGGTAGCTTTAAAGTTTGCGGAGAAGACTGAGAAGAGAAGTAGGTGTCCTAAAGCTAAGAAAACATAAAAAACTAGTGATTTTTTTGTTAATAGAGGAGGAAAGATAAGTCTTGTAGAAATTACTTTTTCATCACTCCTTTTGATAATCTTCTTTATAAAAGGATCATCAGACTTATAATCTTGAGATTCAAGTAATTCAAGAGTTGATAAAAAAGTATCATTCTTATCTGCATTAATTTTATCAATTTTTCTAGCAGATAAATAATTGTTTAAAAATCTATCTTTTGCAGAAAATATAATATAGATAAGTAATAAAGCTCCAGTAACTCTCAGGGTTAAAGCTGTATAGAAAAGTTCTAAAGTATGCCCTTCAATTAGGTTATAGGCAACATTAAAGATTTGAAATAGAGTTATCAAAAGAAAAATAACCTCTATTGCTAATCTTCCGCTAATTATCAAATTATATTTATTTTTGTAATCTTCTATTACTTTTTTAAATTTATGCATTACAAGCCTTTATTTTTTCTTATCAACTTCACTCAATAGCTAAATTATGTCAAGAACTTAACAATATTTCTCATTTAACCTTTTTTTCATCTACCCTAAGTTCATATATAGAAAAACTGAACCTAAGAAGATTAAGAGAATAGCTCCGATGAAAGACATAATACGTGAGATCTTGGCTATCGAAGCTTGTTTTTTTAGAGACAAACTAGCTAATGATTTAATAAACAAGGTTAAGCTATTCAAGACAATTAAAGTAAATGCCATTCCTAAGGCCATAGCTATAACCATCAACACACCAGTAGAATAAACTCCCATTTTCATTGCATATACAGCTATAATGATTGATCCTGGGCAAGGAACAAACCCTATCATAATTGCAGTTAAAAAGAGATTTTTACCTTCATGAGAATGGTCTCTAGAGCTTTTATTAAGAATAGCTTTAATCAAAATATATATACCTAAAAGTATAATTATACCAAAGGATATATTCTGAGCTATAATAGAAAAGCGAGTAGAATCTCTGAATAAACTCATACTTAGCAGTTTAAGAATCGCAACTAAAGTTAAACCTGATAATGAATGAAGAAAAGCAAAAAGAAATGAAGAAGCAACTATATTAGCATACTTGACTTTTGAACCGATTACTTGACTAACAAGAAAAACCTTTCCATGACCTGGTCCTAAAGAATGAATTATACCATAAAGAAAAGCTATTCCTAAAGCTAAAAATAGAACTTTACTTGATCTATTAGTCTTGTATTCTCGTAACTTAAGAGATATGCTTCTCCTGATTTCTCTTTGTTGGTCAGTATTTTTCTCTAAAAAACTTTTCTTACTAGGCTGATCAATATTTTCAATCTTTCTGCTAGTATTTTCTTTGGCAGGTCTTCTTTCTTGTGAATGATTAAACTGACCTGGTAAAGCTATAGATATTAATACTAGTAAAAGTAAAATTATGTTCTTTAGTTTCATTTCTCAACCTTCCTGAGTGTAACTTTAACTTCTAAAGGATTTAACTGACCAAAATAATATGCTTTATCTTCATTTTCATAAACTTCTATTGTTTCTTCAATATTATCTTCCTTGATAATTCTTAGTCCTGAACTTGTATTTACATAGAACTTTGTATAAAACTCACTATCATAAATATTCAATTTTATAATTTGTTCTTCCTCACTTAAGCCAACAGGGACTTTTATATCAAACTTATAATAGACATAGATATCTTGACTTCCTACTGAAAAGTTATAGACATCTTTAATGGGCTGTTTTTCTTCATTTAACACTAAATCTGTATAATAGCCTACCTCCTTTAATCCTGGAAGTACGCTTTCTTTTAAATCAGCTAATTCTTGAGAATTTATATCCCCATCTCCATCGGTATCAAAGTCTTCCAATATTATTATACTTGTTAAATCATCAAACATCCAGCGTTGACTTATAACTAAAGTATCACAGCATGTAGCATCAATATCTAAATCTACTCCAGCAAACAAGTGAGGATGTGCAGATAAACTAATATTTATTAATAATAAAATAATGATTAATAAATTTCTTCTAAGTATTTTCATAATGTCCTCTTTTATGATAAATTTACTTTTGCCCTTATTAGGTCAAGAATTTGTTGCAGCTAAATGCTTGAAGAGTCCTAATAATTTAAAGTCGATAAACTACTAGCGGGTATGTTAGTTATCTTCTTTTTCCTTAAGAAAGTTAGCTAAACTATCTAATGATCTCTGGGCATACATTTCCTTTTTCTTTTTCTTATCTCTCATATCAATAGCAGGTAATAAACCAAAATTTGCATTCATTGGTTGGAAGTTTTTCTGTTCAGTTTGAAGATGATTCCAAAGCTGACCAGAAATAGTATATTTGGGAAGTTCCTGCAAATTATTATTGATAATATGAAAGACTAAAAGTCCTATGAAAATTGATTCAACATATCCCTCTACCCCAGCAAGTTGACCTGCAATAAAAATATTATCTTTCCCCTTTATAGATAAATTATGATTCAAAACTTGGGGAGCATTAAGATAGGTATTTCTATGTATAGAACCATATCTCAAGAAATTTGCATTTTCTAAGCCTGGAATTAGTCTAAAGACTCGTTTCTGTTCTCCATATTTTAGCATAGTTTGACAGCCAACAAGATTATAAGCATTCTTGCCAGAGTTTTCAATTCTTAACTGGAGGGCAGCAAATGGTCTTCGATCTGTGATTGGGTCTTCTAGGCCTACGGGACGCAAGACTCCGAACCTAAGCGTATCTTTACCTCTCCGAGCTAACTCTTCTATTGGAGTACAATTTTCGTAAAACTTGAATTTGATATCGTTAAAATATTTGTTTTCAAATTCTTTAGCTTGGTGTTTTTCTGCTTGATTAAGTCCTTCAACGAAATTATAATATTCTTCTTTAGTGAAAGGACAGTTTATATAATCGGCCTCTCCCTTATCATAGCGTGACTTGTAGTAAGCTTTTTGGAAATTGATAGAGTCTTTTTCTACAATAGGTGCAATTGCATCAAAAAAGTAGAGACTTGATTGAGGCAAATAAGGAGAAAGAGCATCAATGATTTTATCAGAAGATAAGGGACCAGTTGCTATTATGGTTAAGGAATCATCAATCTGCTCATATTCTTGATTAAAAACCTTTATATTTTCATGATTCAAAATTTTATTAGTAACTAAGTTACTAAAGTCATCTCTATCTACAGCCAAAGCATTTCCCGCAGGTACTGCACAAGCTTGGGCTAAAGGAAGTAATTTCACACCTAAGAGTTTCAATTCTTCTTTTAAAAGTCCAGAACCAGTAGTAGTAAGTTGTGATTTTAGAGAGTTACTACATACAAGTTCAGCAAATGTCTCAAGCTTATGGGCCTGAGAAAAACTTTTTGGTTTCATTTCGAAAAGCTTAACTTGCCAACCTGCATCAGCAAAATTTAAAGCTGCTTCACAACCTGCAAGTCCAGCTCCAACAATATTTATATTCTTCATTCTTATATTACCTTATAATTTTTTTGCAATTTTTAAGAACTTGTCTTAAAAGGCAAGAATTATTTGTTTTATGAATTAATCATGCTCAAGTGTGGTGATAAATATTTAGCGTAAAGCACATATTTAGAAAGCTTTCATAATATTTCTAGGATAAATTCTACCACACATAAAGATGATTCGATTTTAATTGACAGTTTTATTATGCTTCTAAATAGTTAGTAATTGAGAGGTCTATATGATTAATTTTACTAAATATGCTTTCTATTTAATTTTTATTGTAGTTATTGGCTGTTCTAATCAAGTTACTTACCCAAAGGATTTAACCATCTACTCACAAAATCCTTTGGATTATCTAGATCCAGTAAATGGAGATTCTCTAATGGTAACAAAGCTACAGCAAAGCAAGACTGATTCCCTTTCCATGCGTAGATATTACTATTGCTGGAGTGATTCTCTGGCAAGTGATAGCCTAACATCTCTGAACTTACAGACCTATTATTTAGAAAAGATTCAAAATCTTAGAGACTATCCAGGAATAGGTGAAAATAAACTACTAAGAGATTCAACATTTTATTATGAAATGTCAGAGAAATGTAAGCTAGAAGAAGGTTTTAATACTTTAAAAAAGGGAATAATCTTACAAACTACAGATATAAGAGTCTTACCAACTAACAAACCCTACTTTTTAGATTTCGATAAAGCTGGTGAAGGCTACCCTTTTGATTACTGGCAAAACTCTACCATTCCTATGGCAACTCCAATTTTTATTTATCATGAAATCGATAACTGGCTTTTGATAACCTGCCATCTCTGCTCTGGTTGGGTAAGAAAAGACAAAGCTGCCTACATAAAAGATGAAGTTATTTCACAGCTACAAAAAAATAACAGAATTGCTATTATTAAAGATAAAACACCAATTTACTCCAAGACAAATGAATATTTAGGATTCGCTGATATTGGAACTTTCTTTCCCTATTTGTTTTCTGATGAGATTAATCATAAAGCTACATTTGTTAAAAGAAATGAATGGGGCTATGCAGACCTTATAGTCATTAACATTGCTAAAGATTTTGGTGAGAGAATGCCTATCCCCCTAACTCAAAAGAATATAGCACTTATTGCTTCTCAAATGATAAATCAAAACTATGGATGGGGAGGTATGTATTTTAATAGAGATTGCTCACAAATGACTCTTGATTTATTCACTCCTTTCGGTTTAATCTTACCAAGAAATGGTAATCATCAAGCTACAAAAGGAGGTTATTTTCTTGCTCCAGAAAATATTGATAAGAAATATTATAATAAGTTCATTGTGGATAATGCTATTCCTTTTTTAAGTCTTGTTAGAATTCCTGGCCATATTATGCTATATGTAGGTCATAAGGATGGTCAAGCACTGGTTATGCATAATATTTGGGGATTAAGAACTAAAGGCTTTTGGCGAAATGAAGGCAGGTATATAATTGGCAAGACTGTTATTTCAGGAATGAATCTAGGCAAGGATATCAAAGGTGTTGATAAAAAGAGATTAATGCTAAATAGACTTTCTGGAATTGTTCAACTCTTTTCGGAAGATTAAAAAATATTTTATCATTAGGTTCAATTATTGCTTATACTATAATATATGAGAAAAAAAATAACTTTGATTACATTATTATATCTTATCTTGAATATGAGCTATCCCTGTACCATAGGGGTTGCTTCTAATTCTATTAATGAGTCTAACAGGCCTATCCTCTGGAAATCTCGAGATATTAGTCCCACAACTATTAACACAGTTAGACATGTAGATATTCTTAATTATGATTTCCTAGGAGTCACTTCTCCAGGACAGAATCGTATGTGGATGGGAATTAATGAGGAAGGATTGGCTTTAGCAAATTCTCTTTCCAACGACTTAACAGTTAGTGAAGGGACTTTTAATAATGGCAACTTAATATTCAATGCCTTAGGAACATGTTCTGATTTGGAAGATTTAGAAGATTACTTAGATTTCTTAAATGCCTCTAGTTTAGACCTTGAACTAAGAGGTAATTTCGTAGCCTTTGATGCTTCTGGTTCTAGTAAATTATATGAAGTAAACAATAATAATTATTGGACTTTTCCTACTAATTCTCTTAATAATCCATTTCAAATTAGAACTAATCACTCAATAAATGGTGGTGGTATGGAAGGTATTGAAAGATTAGTAAGATCTAGAAATATTCTTGAGAATTTAGTTACTACTAACCAACTAAATGTCACTAATCTGCTTTCTCAACATACTCGTGATGTATCTGATGCCCATTCCCAAGCTTTAGATTTACCTTGGGAATATGGTGACCCTACCCCACTTTTAGATACCTCTTATAGCATTAATAGATCAAATACCATTTCTGCAGTTGTTATTGAAGGTGTAGGTCCTGATGAAGACCCAAAATTAACTACTATGTGGTTAATAATGGGTAACCCCTTCGTCTCATATGCTATTCCTCTTCTGGTAGATCTAGACTTAAATTTATCTATTTTAAACAGTATTTCTGAAAATTCTCCTGAGTTAGTAGCAAGACTTTGGTCTAGTGATAATGATTATTTGCTAGATACTTCCAAGTTTCTTTCAGAAGATTTTTCACTCTTACAAGAAATAACAAGTAGAGAGAGTCAAATCTATAGTACTTTCGAAGAATTGAAATATGAATGGTTAGAAGATGATATAAACGATTCAATAATTGCTTCTTATATAAATGAACAAGCTAGTCAGGCTTTAAATTTTTCAACACAAGTCCTCCACAATTTCACTTCTATTCATGATTCAGAAATTGCTCTTGACTCTAACCTAAAAGTTTTTCCCAACCCCTTTTATAATAATTTAGAAATCTCTTTAAAGACAGATAAGCACGAAGACGGTAAATTAAAAATATACAATATTAGAGGGCAGCTTGTTACAGAATATAAAATTACTAGCAATGAAAAATCTTTAATATGGGATGGAAAAAATAGTAAAAAAGAGAAGATGCCTGCTGGACTATATATTATAAGTTATCAAAGCTCCCAAAAACATGAAGTTACAAAAGCAATTTTAATGAAATAGTTTAGGCAGAATTAATTATTAGAACTTGATACTTTGGTACATTGAATTCATTTCTGCTTTTAAAGTTTCTTTTATTTTTACAAAATCTTCTTTTGATTTGACTCTTTGTGGCTTACCATATTTCATCCTAATAGTTGAAAACGGTTTTGGAAATCTAAACTTATCCCAGGAATTAAAAACCCATTCCCTATTTACATCAATAGCTACAGGCATAATATCTCTTTGAGAAAGATAGGCTGTAGTAAGAAGTCCATCTTTGATTGAATAAATTGGACCTCGAGGGCCATCAGGTGTGATAGCTATACTAGAAGATTTTAGATGTTTAATTAAACCTCTTAAAGCACTCGTTCCTCCTCTAGTAGATGAACCACGCACTGGGACATAACCTAATTTTGAAATAGGACCTGCAATAAGTTGCCCATCTTTAGATTGAGATACTAGAACACCGATGTTTCTATCTTTATTTAATAAGGTTAAGGGAATTTGATCTCTATGCCATATCATGAAGACAGTTGGTTCTTGAGGATAATTTCCATAAATTTCTTTCTTAATAGTTAGGTTGATTAACCTTAGTAGGAAAGCACCTAAATGTTCTTCGCACTTCAGTAAAAACTTATTCATAAATTATCTCTTTTATCTTTTTTGCACAGTTTTTGGATGCGCTTTTATCACCGAGGAGGCTTTTTATTCTCTTTAAGATTTGCTTAAATTCTTGCTTTCTCTGATCATTAGAAAGTATGTTTTCGATTTCATTTTTAATATTCTCAGCTGTCATATCTTCTTGAATTAATTCTTTAACAATCATATCATTAGCTATTAAATTTGGTAATCCTATATATTTAACTCTAGAAATTCTCTTAGCAATAGCTACTGTTAAGGGATTAGCCTTATAAACAATGATAAAGGGAGTTGCAAAAAGGCTAGTTTCCAAAGTAGTAGTTCCTGATTTAGCAACTACAAAATCGCTATGTTTCATGATATCATAGTTATAATCTTTGATAAAGGTAATATTATTACTTATCTCTTTTTTCTGAAAAAAATTTAAAAATGATTCATCAGCAAGAGATATGAGATATTCTCTGTCCGAATCATTATTAGCTACTTGTAAAAATATTTCTATATGTCTTTCTATTTCTGATTTTCTACTACCAGGAAAAAGGCCAATCCATTCTTTGTTAAGATCTAAATTATAATGCTCGGCAAAATCATTCTTAGACATTTGAGCTGAAATCTCTTCAGCTACGGGATGGCCTACATAAGAGTTAGGTATATGATATTCATCTAGAAGCTTAGACTCAAAAGGATTTATACAGCAGACAAAGTCAGTATAAGCTTTTATTTTAAAAATTCGTTTATGCTTCCAGGCCCAGAATTGAGGACATATATAATATAAAACTTTAATATCAAGCTCTTTAGCTATTTTGGCAACTCGTAAATTTAAACCTGGATAATCGACTAATATTACTAAATCAGGTCTATCAGAAATGAAGATATCTCTAATTTCTTTCTCTACTTTTAAGAAAAAAGTTAAGTGTTTTATAACTTCAACAAACCCCATAACATTAAATCGTGAATATTCAAAGTGGCTCTCTAGTCCTTCTTTTTGCATTAAAGGACCACCAATGCCATAATGTTTGAAATTAGCTGATGAGTTAAGTTGTTTCATTACATACGATGCATGTAAGTCGCCAGATTTCTCACCAGCCAACCAAAATATCTTCTTCATTCTAGTCTAATAAATTTAAAAATGGAGGTAATTCTATATCAATATCTGATTTACTATCAGTTTCTTGATCTTGGTTATCTTCCGAAGCTACTTCATCAGTTTTATCATACTTCTTTTGAAGAGATGTAAAATCTTTCATACTATTACCCATACCATATCCTTCTACTGAAGAATACTCAGTCTTCTTAGCATATTTTTTCATTGCAGGAGTATTTTCAATAACTTCATCATCAATTTCTAAACCTGTAGCAAGTACAGTAACTCTAATTTTACCTTCGTACTCAGAATCACAGAAAAAACCATTTATACATATTATGTTGTTTCCAGTCTGACTTGTAATAGCATTGCAAGCATTCTCAAGTTCATTCATCTTCATATCATTACCAGCAAAAATATTGATTAAAAGAGCCTTACAGCCAGCAATAGAAATATCTCCTAAAAGTGGGTTAGTAATAGCTTCTTGGGCAGCCACAATAGCTCTGTCTTCTCCCTCAGCTTCAGCAGACCCTATTAAAGCATAACCCATATTAGTCATTATTGTTTTTATATCAGAAAATTCTACATTTATATATCCTGTTTTTGTAATAATATCTGAGATTGATTTAACACCATTATAAATAATCATATCAGACTTCTTAAAGCCTTCAATAATACCAATGTCAGGATAGTGTTCAAGAATTTTACTGTTTGGTATCACTAAAAGAGTATCTACTTGTTCTTTAAGATTATGTAAGCCCTTTTCAGCATTTGAGATTCTAATCTTGCCCTCATAAGGAAAAGGTCTAGAGACAACAGCCATTGTCAGGATATTAAGTTCTTTAGCAGCTCTAGCAACTATTGGGATAGCACCAGTACCAGTACCTCCCCCCATTCCAGCTACAAGAAAAATAAGGTCAGCACCTGATAAGGCTTCTTTAATTTCTTGGTAAGATTCTTCTGCAGCCTTCTCACCTATTTCAGGTAGTGCTCCTGCTCCTCTTCCATGAGTAGCTTTGGGTCCTAACTGAATTAAGTTTGGGGCAAGAGATTTTTTCAAATCTTGAACATCGCTATTCATTGCGATAAACTCAACATTTTCTAATTTATTATTTATCATGGTGTTGATAGCATTGCCACCAGCTCCACCAATTCCTACTATTTTAATCTGGGTTAATACAAAATCTGAAGCTTCATTAATTTCAAACATCTCTATACCTCTTTATTCAGAAAAGAATTTTTTAATTTCATCAATTATGGATTTTATTTTAAAGGAACTTACTTTTTTCATACTTGAAAGCTCACATATTGAAGCACAATAACGCAACATACCAATGGCAGTTGCTCCTTCTAATCTAGTTAATGCTTCTGTCTTACCACTAATATTATCCATACCAGGTTGGGAAATCTTCAGTGGTAAATTAAAGGTTTCTCTAGCGATACTTACATATGATTCTAAGTTACATGCTCCGCCAGTAAGAACTAATCCTGCAGATATCATTTCAGGCTTATAACATTTAACTAGTTCCTTATAAGAATTTTCCAATGAGTCTTGGATTCTACGTTCAATAATTTCTTTTACTATCTGTAACTTAATCTTTTTAGTAATGTTGCGATCGAATGTTCGATATTCAATTTCTTTATTAAAATCTTGCTTAGAATAGTCTAGTTGCCCAAAACCAAGTTTTAAATCATAGGCAGTTTTAGGTAAAGTTCTAAGTACTGTATAAAGATCTTTAGTTATCTCTTCACTACCCACTAAATTAACACTTATACCACGAATATACTTCTTACTAAAAATAATAGCATCGGAAATGCCTTCTCCTATATCAATCATAATACAACCAAGTTCTCTCTCTTGTTCAGTTAAAACAGCTAGAGCTGAAGCATAACTTGCAAGGACAAAAGAATCTACTTTATAACCATTGATATCAAAACACTTAGCAATATTTTGTAAAACACTCTTTTGGGCTAAGATTGTAGTAATTTCTCCTGATAACTTTGTTCCTGAAAACATTAAGGGAAGCTTGTAATGTTCGCTGTTGTTATCTATTAGAAAAAACTTAGGTATAGTATGAATAATTTCATAATCTTCTAAACCTGTTTGTTTCAAAACACTATTTTTAGCATCTTCAAGTACTTGATCAATATGATCTTGTTTGATTTCTGTTGACTTTCCTTCAGAAGAAAGAGTAACCTTTCCTTCAGCATCAAGATATTTTACATAGTCTCCTGAAACACTTACATATAGATTTCGAATATCCATATTGGTTGATTCTTTAAGTCTATCAAAAGCTTCTTTTATAGTTTCAGAAAGATCTTTTATATCCATTACTTTACCTTTCTGAAGGCCCTTAGTAGGGGCTTGGCCAATCCCCTTAATGTCAATCCTCTTATCAGGAAAAACTTCTGCTGTAACTGCTAAAGTTTTTGATGTAGCTAAATCAACTACTGTTATTATTTTACTTCCCATCTCTTCTCCGTTAATAATCTGCTCTTCGTGTTACTATTTGATCCTTATAACTTAAATCTATATATAAACCAGAAGTGAAAGAATTGCTATGACTAAGGAACAAGTCAATCTTTTCACTAATGTTTTCTCTACCTAAATAAACAATATTTCCTCTAAACATTTCTCGAATATATATTTTCTTCCCATCCATGAAAATATCAGATATCCTCTCTTGGAAATCAGGCCGCTCTTGCAATACATATTGTAAGTATTCATTCATCAAGATAGTAAGGGAATCACTAATTACACTTCCATTACTAAAGTCAGTGGACTTACATTTTGTTGTAATTATCGGTAAAGATTTCTTTAGATATCCATAATTTACGCGTTCCAAGACTTTAAGGTCTTTGGTTACATAGTAATTCTTTCCATCCGTAAAATTTACTATGCTAAATGGATTTTCCATTAAATACTTTACTTTTAATTTACTTAATATTCTGCGGTTTATATCAATCTTAGCTATAATGGGATATCTAGATTTTAAACTATCAGACATCACATCTAAATCTAAACGATATAAATTTATGCCATAATAGGAAGATAGGTCTTGCTCAATATGATAACTCAACTTCTCAGATTCTCCAATAATATCAAGACTTTCTAATTTTAACAAGTCAGTTCTTTTAATAATCTCGAACGAACCCATTATAGTAAGAACAATTAAAACTATTGAAAGAAAAAAATAAATAAAGTACCTTCTAGTACCTCTTACGAAAGTACTCTTTGAAGTTTTTCGCATCAAATCTAGTCCTCTTTCAATCTGGATATAATCCTTTCTCCAAATTCATATATTCTTCCAGCTCCCATTGTTATGAAGATATCATCTTCTTTCAATGTTTCAAGAACTTTATCTATAATTTCATCTTCACTTTCTATAAAAGTAACATTTTTATGACCTGAGTGGATAGCTTCATCAACTATTAATTGACCAGTAACCCCTTCAATAGGTTTTTCTCTGGCAGGATAGATGGGGGCTACTAAGAGTTTATCGCAAGAGAAAAATGCTCTACCAAATTCTTCTGCAAAATCCCTTGTTCTGGAAAATAGATGAGGTTGAAAAAGTACAACAATTCTTCTATTTGTAGAATCTCTAAAACCATCAAGAGTTGCCATAATCTCAGTTGGATGGTGAGCATAATCATCAAAGAAGGATATACCTTTATAAGTTCCTTTGTTTTCAAATCGTCTGTAAACACCTTTATACTCAAACAATCCTTCTTGAATTAAATTAAAAGGTATATCTAATTCAAGACCTACAGATGAAGCAAGTAATGAATTTAATATATTATGCTTACCAGTAACTTGTAATTTAATCCTACCAAGCTTATAATTCTTGTATATCAAATCATAAGAAGAGGTGAAATCAATCATCTCAATATTTTCAGCTCTTACATCTGCTTGCTTGGAAAAGCCATAAGTAACAACATTTTTACTAATTTCAGGAAGAACAGACTGAACACCTTTATCATCTAAGCAAGCTATAACTGAACCAAAAAAAGGAACCTTGTCTGCATATGTTAAGAAAGCAGATTTAATATCATCAAGATTACGATAACAATCTAAATGATCTGCATCAATATTGGTTATTCCAGCAATAATAGGTGATAGTGTTAAAAATGAATGATCATATTCATCAGCTTCAACAACAATATATTTCCCAGACCCCATAAGATTATTTGATCCAAAATTTTTCACCTTACCACCAACAATAATAGTAGGATCTAGTTTTGCTTTCTCAAGCATAATACCAACCATAGAAGTAGTAGTTGTCTTACCGTGAGTACCAGCTATACCAATACTAAAACTCATCCTAGTTATCTCAGCAAGCATTTCAGCTCTTCTGATTACAGGAATTCTCAGTTTTTTAGCAGCTATTACTTCTAAATTATCATCTTTAACAGCAGAAGACCTCACAACAACATCAACTTGTCCGATATTTTCTGGACCATGTCCTTCTACAATAGTAATACCGATATCTTCTAAATGTTGGGTTATTTCACTTTTCTTCATATCGGAACCAGATATTGTCAGTCCTTGATTATGGAGGAGCTCAGCTATTGAGCTCATACCGATTCCTCCAATTCCTACAAAATGTATTTTTTTTGTTCTTCCAAGCATTATTTTTCCTTTTCCATAGTTTCAATTATTGAGTTAACGATAGTATCAACTGCATTTATGTGAACACAATTAGCAAATCTTGATTTATAGTCATTAATATTATCACTCAGCTTATCTATTTCTCTGATTAGAGTTTTAACGTCAAGATTATTTTGTTCTAAAATTACAGCTATTTTTTTTGATCTTTGTTCTACAGCATTCTTATACTGGTGATTCTCAGCTGCACTAGGTAACGGAATCAAGATAGCGGGTATTTTCTTTGCTTCGAGTTCTGCTATAGTAATAGCTCCTGACCTACATATAGCAATATCTGCTATGTTATAAAGAGCATCAATATCATAAGAAAATCCAAACATGAATAAGCCTGGTTTACCCTGATGAATTCCTTGAAAATGATCTAAATTATTTACTCCCATCTGCCAGATAACATTATATCTTTTTAATAAATCATCAAGAGCTAGATTAAGTAAGTTGTTTAAGACTTGGGAACCTTGACTACCTCCAATTAAAAAGATAGTTTTCTTGTTTTTGTCAAAACTGTATTCTCCCATATTTGCTAGACGATTAGACTCCACAAGCTTTTTATTGATAGGGTTTCCACTATAAATTATCCGTTCATTCTTTAAATACTTTTTCGCATCTGTTTGACCAATAAATATTGCTTTAGCTTGCAGGTCTAAAGCTCTTGTTGTTAAGCCTGGATAAGAATTTTGTTCCTGTAGGAAATAAGCAATTTTCCTTCCTCGAGCAACAAAACCAGAAGGTCCACTAACAAAACCACCACAACCTATGTAAGCATCTGGTTTGTATCTTTTAAAAATTTTCTTTACTTTAGTTATACTATTAAAGAGTTTAAACGGAAAAAGAAGGTGTTTAATAGTAAAATTACGGTAGAGTTTTTGCACGTTTATAGCTTCAAAATCGATATTCTTCTTTCCAATAATCTTCTCTTCCATAGAATTTTTATTGCCAACAAATAAAACTTCATGTCCTCTAGATATAAGTTCTTCAGAAATACTTAGTGCTGGCATAATATGACCACCTGTTCCACCTGCTGAGATAATAAACTTCATTTTGCTAATCCTTCTCTTGCTAAAATATTTAGTACTATTGCCAAGGAAAATGAATCCATTAAAAAAGCAGATCCACCATAAGAGATGAATGGTAAAGATACACCTGTGGAAGGAAGTGTTGATATTGCAACACCTATATTTACAATAACCGTTATGATAAAATTAAGACTTAGGCCTAAAGCAAAATATCTGCGATACAAATCTTTAACCTTTATAGACTGCATAAACAATCTAAAAAAGAGTGCAAAGAATATTGCTACAATTATTGAAGAGATAATAAAACCATATTCCTCGCCAATAAAAGAGAATATATAATCTGTATTTGCTTCTGGTACGAATTTTCTGGCAGCAGAACCAAAATCTGATTTTGTACCCCAGAGTCCTCCTGCTGATAATGCTCCTAAACTTTCCACTATCTGGCGTTCTCTATCGGCACTAACTTCAACTTGCTTTCTATTAGGATTTAACAACAAGTATTTTGAATATACCTTGAGTCTCTTGAATCTGTAGCTTTGACCAAACATGAATATTCCTGAAACTAGAATAATACCAATCAAGATTGTAGAAATGATAATTTTTAGGTTCAGGTTAGCTAGAAAGAGCATAACAAACAAAGCAGCAGACGTAATAAGGATAATACTCAAGTGGGGTTCTTTGAGGATCAAGACTAGAGAAGTTAGATAAAATCCAATGAATATTATAGATTTTTTAGCAAAGACTTTTAACTGATTATTCTCAATTAAATCATGGTGCTTAGCTATATAAATTGCAAGTGAGCTAATAATTATAATTCTGGTATAATAACTTGGTTGAAAAGAAAAGAAAAATAAGTCCAGTGCTCTTTTTGCTCCTAGAATCTCTTTTCCATACTTTAAAACAGCTAATAAAAGACCTGTAGAAAGAATATAATGCCAGTATTCATATTTTTTAAAGATATCTATATTTCCCCTTCTAACAAAAACTATTAGAAGTATCATAGACATTGGAGCAAAGACAAAGCCTTGCTTTTTAAGAGAACTTAAACTATTTGCCTTAGAATAATACATTAAAGTAACGAAACCAATAAAGGTTAAGATAATATATAAAATTAAGGCATACTTATCTAGTTTCTTATATTTATAATCATTATTCATGGTTAGCCAAACTCTTTACTATTTCTTTAAAAGTTGCTCCTCGGTGCTCATAGTTTTTAAATGAATCATAACTAGCACAAGCAGGAGAAAGCAAGATTATATCACCTTTAGTAGATTCATGGTAAGCTTTCTTAACTGCATCTTTTAAATCTTGACAGGACTCAATTGAAGGAAAGGAATTAAACTGCTTAAGCATTTTATCTTTTGTTTCACCAATAAGATAAATTTTCTTAGCATAAATATCTAGATGTTCTAAGAGAATAGAGAAATCTTCACCTTTGTCAGAACCACCCATAATAATTCTTACTCTCTGTTTGAAAGCACTTAGGGCATATTTCACAGAATCAGTGTTAGTTGCTTTAGAATCATTTACAAAGGTTACACCATTAATATCTGCGACATACTCCAGACGATGAGATAGTCCCTTGAAAGTTGAAAAAGCCTTTTGAACTTCTTCATTATCCAATTTTATACCTAGATTTTCCAAAACTAACATTGTTGCCATGATATTTAAGATATTATGTTCTCCTTTTAGTGAAGTCTTATTCATATCAATCTTTAATCTTGGCGTATGAAGAAAAGAATCTAGTTTTTTAACTTGACTGTCAGCTTTTAAACTAAAAGATTTAATTATAGCAGGGATTAAATTTACAAAATTCATGATTTGTGTATCATTATCATAAATTATTGCAATATCATCTTTTCTTTGTTTTTTAAAGATATTAAATTTTGCTAAAGCATAAGCATCAAATGAATCGTAGCGATTTAAATGATCAGGAGTAATATTCAATAAAACTGCAATTTCTGGTCTAAATGTATCTACTAATTCTAGCTGGAAACTACTTAATTCAAGTATTATATATTCATAGGCATATTTTTCTATCGGCAAACTAGTGAAGGCTATGCCGATGTTACCTCCCAAGGCTACTTTAATATTCAACTCATTAAGAATATGGTAAATTAGTGAAACAGTAGTACTCTTACCATTGGAACCTGTTACGGCTATGACCTTTGTTGCAGGGTGCTTAATTCTAAAACCAAACTCTATTTCGCTTATTAGCTCATTACCATTTTCCTTCAACTTCTTAATGATTGGAACATTAAGTGGGATTCCTGGAGAAACTATTACCTGAGGATAATCAAGAATTTTATCTGAATGACCACCACATTCATAGTCTAATCCTCGTAAATCACCTTCGTTAATATCACAATCTTCAATACTTTTATATTCTGAAATAAATACGTCATAGCCTAATTCTTTAGCTTTTTTTGCTGCAGAAATTCCTGAGCGAGCAAGTCCTAAAACTCCGATTTTTTTCATAAGATAACCTACCTAAGTTTAATTGTGCTTAAACCGATAACTAATAATAAGATTGTTATAATCCAAAATCTTACAACTATTTTAGATTCAGCAAAGCCTTGCAGTTCATAATGATGATGTAAAGGAGCCATCTTAAATATCCTCTTACCTACACCAAATTTACTTTTTGTATATTTAAAATATCTGACTTGAATAATAACAGACATAGCTTCAGCAATAAATACAAAACCAACAATTGCTAAAAATATCTGTTCTCTTAGAAGAATTGATAACATAGCTAATATTCCACCTAGTGGAAGAGAACCAGTATCACCCATAAATATATCTGCAGGCCTACAGTTATACCATAGAAAACCTATTAAAGTACCAACTAGGGCAGCAATAAAGACAGTTAGTTCACCTGCTTTAGGTATATATACTAAATTAAGATAATCTGCATGATTAATATTACCTTTTAAATATGACATAACACCCAGACCAAAGGCAACAATTGCACATATTCCTTCTGCTAAGCCATCAAGTCCATTAGTTAAGTTAACAGCATTTGAGGTTCCCACCACGATGAAGATAACGATCGGAATAAAAGCAATTCCTAAATAAATAGCAGTATGCTTCAGGAAAGGAAGGTCAATATATGCTAAATATTCAATATCATTACTAAAGTATAAAAACATAGCAATCATTAAGGAAACACTTACTTGTCCTAAAAGTTTATACCTAGGAATTAAGCCTTTGCTAGAGATAGCAAAATTCTTAAGATAATCATCTACAAAACCAAAAATCCCTAACCAAACTGTTGTTAAATACATCATCCAGATATAGGAATTATCCCACCTACTCCACAAGAGTGAAGACCCTAAGAGTCCTATAAGAATAATTAAACCTCCCATGGTAGGAGTGCCTTGTTTGGCATGATGTCTATCAGGCATATCCTCATCAATTGTTTCAACTGCTAAGTGGCTTTTTAGGATTTTGATGATAGCTGGACCAAAGAGGTAGCTAAAGATCAAAGCTGTTATAAAGGCACCAGCTGATCTAAAAGTGACATAGGTAAAAACCCTAAGCGGGTTGAAAATTTCAATATACTGACTAAATAGATGATATAACACTATACAATCTCCAATAATTTTTCTAGATGAATACCGTGAGAACCCTTTATCAGAATAACTCCTTTTGAAAGTTCTTTAATAATTTCAGAGTTAATCAGATCACTAACACTTGCAAAATGAGCATGACCTTCATATAACTTTGCTAATTTACCAACAGTATAAACTTTGATATTTGTCAAATCTTTCAACATATTTTTTATTTCTGAGTGTAATTTACTTTCCTTCTCTCCTAGTTCTAGCATATCTCCCAAGATAGCTATATGTGGCATATGCGGCTGATAATTTGCCCAAAAGTCTATTGCTGCTTTCATAGATTTAGGATTAGCATTATAGCAATCAGCTATGATTATTTTATCTTTTCTAGTAATAATGTTCATTCTATTATTGCTTTTAATTTCCTTCTTTAATGCAAAAACAATATCATTAATATTGATATCCAGTAGTCTAGCTAATGATATTGCAAAGGCATAATTCAAGGCAAAATAAGGAATAATATTGTTTATCTCATAATGGGAATTATTAATTTGAAGGGTCATACTATGTGGACCTAAGTCAACAATTTTATATACGAAGCTATTATCATTATTCTGTCCAACTGAATATGCTAAATTTCTATACTCTTCTGATTTAAATTCAGAGAAGAGGATATTATCACCTGGGAAAAGAAAGGTCTTGAGCTTTCTTCTGAACAAAGCAGTTTTTTCTTTATAAACTCCTTCTAGTGATCCTAATTTTTCTAAATGAGCAGAATCTACCGATGTTATTAAGGCATAATCTGGTTCAATAATATCACTTAAATAACCGATTTCTCCAAAATTGTTTGTTCCAATTTCAAATACAGCAATATCATCTGAGGCTTTTACTCTAAAAATAGTTCTGGGAAGGCCAATATAATTGTTTTCATTTCCCAAAGTTTTGAGTAGAGAGTGATTTTGCTCTAAAATACTAGTAATTATTTCCTTAGTTGTGGTTTTACCTGTACTGCCTGTGATAGCAACTTTCTTTATATTAAAGAGTTTTAGGAATCTTTTAGCTAAAAAACCATAGAATTGAAGTGCATCTGTTACTTGTAAATGATACTTTGAAGGATGCCTAATCTCACCTACAGTAAAATATTTTCCAGGAGAACCATGAATAGCGTCTATAAAATTATTACCATCAAAATTCTCACCTTTTATAGCTATAAAGAGAGATTCTTCTTTAATCTGTCTTGAATCAGTGGATATGTAATTAATTATCATATTAGGATAATTATCATACAAGCTTTTGTCAGAGAGACCTTCAAATTTTAATTTTAAATCTAAAAGGTTAATTGCATCATAAGGAATTGCTAGTTTATCGGAATTATCTTCAGCTGAATAGCCTTTAATTATATTGGCATCAGAAAATGGGTATTTTTGACCTTTTATTTCTTGATAATTCTCATGACCTTTTCCAAGAATGATCACAATATCATCTTTTTGTCCTAAAGTAAGAGCCGATTCAATAGCAATTTTACGATCTCTAATAATAAAGTAATTTTCTGCTTCTAAATCTAAAACCATATCAGCTATTATTTGATTATTATCTTCCCATCGAGGATTATCATCGGTAAAAATAGCTAGATTAGATAACTTAGTTGCTATTTTAGCCATTAAACTTCTCTTACTTTTATCTCTATCACCACCGCATCCAAGTACGACTATAAGTCTCTTGTGATCTGTTTTTCTAAGTGTACTTAGTACTTGCTCTATAGCGTCAGGAGTATGAGCATAATCAATGAAAACTTTACTTTTAGCTGAGCAATCAATCGGTTCTAATCTCCCACTGGTACGTCTGAGTTCCTTAAGAATATCCTTTTTGAAGATTAATTTAGGGAAAAGTTGCCTACATATTGTTAAGGCCAATAAAAGATTATAGACATTAAAATCGCCAATGTAATTACTTTCAATATCTTCTTTAAGATTTCCATAGTTTAGAGTAAATTTGGTAAAGTCTGAATTATTCTCTATGTTTGAAGCATAAACATCACTTTGTGGATTTAAACCATAAGCTACTTTTTTACTAATGAAATTATTGTAGTATTTCTTTCCGTATTCATCATCAGTATTTATAACTGCAATAGCATCTTGTTTTTCAGCTGTATCAAAAAGAATTTTCTTGGCCAAATAATAATTTTCAAAAGTTGTATGGAAGTCTAAATGGTCTTGGGTAAGATTAGTAAAGCCTACTACATCAAATTCTTGGCCAAATACTCTATCTAAGACAAGAGAATGAGAAGATACCTCCATTACAACAACCTGACATGCTTGATCAACCATCAGAGCTAATATTCTATTTAGATCAGAAAGATCTGGAGTTGTCCTACTTAAGGGAATCATCTCTCCCCCATATGAATAACCTAAAGTACCTATTATTCCGCACTTAACACCTAGTTTGTTTAAGACATCAAAAATGATAGTAGAGGTTGTAGTTTTCCCATTGGTGCCTGTTATTCCAATTAACTTAAGTTTTTTTGAAGGATTTCCATAGATCTCAGCAGCAATTAAAGCTCCTGCTTTTCGTGAATTTTTTACTAGAATAGAATTTGCATTCACTGATATATCCTTTGCATGGATGATAAGATTTGCTCCAGCCTGAATTGCCTTATCAATGTAATCATGTCCATCTTGTTCTAATCCTTCTATAGCAACAAAGGCAGCTAGCTGGCAGACCTGCCTAGAATCAATAGTAATATCATTTATAATTAATTGATCATTTTCAATATTTGAATTAATAAAAAGCTTTTCATTTTTTAAAATCTGAATAATCTTTTTGGTATTTAATTTCATTATTTCTCCTAGTGGCACTTAATTGTAAGTTTCATATTATCAGTAATTTCTGTGCCTGGTGCCAGACTTTGATGATAAATAATTCCCTTCCCCCTGGCATCTACTTTAATATTTTTGGAAATACAAAACTCTAATGCTTTTCTTAATGTTGAATTTCTAAAATCAGGTAAGACATTACTATCTACATTGGTTGCAATAGTACTATAAAATAGAACTTTATTTCTTTCTTTTCTAAACATTACCCCAGGTTCAGGGTATTGATGATTAACTATAGCATCCATATTGCTTTTATTGGTCAGGTAATTGACATCTAGATTACTAATTATTTTCTCTGCCTCTTCAATTGTTAATCCATTTAGATCTGGCATTACTAGCATATCACTATTTTTTACCTGGTAATCAAACTTCATTACTCCCTTCTCGGAAGCTAAGAGTCTTTCATAGACTGCTTCAAAAGTAGGTAAGGCTGAAGTTGCAGCGAATCTATACTTCCTAGCTGGTTTATCAAAAGTAACTACAATAACATATTTTGGGTCATCTTTGGGTAAGTAACCTACAAATGTAGATGTATATTCCCACTTATTTGTACCACGAGTCTTTGCCGATTTAACCTCAGCAGTACCAGTTTTCCCAGCTAAACCCAGTAACTCATTATTGAAATATTTTCCAGTACCGTATTCGAAAACTTTTCCTAAGTAATTTTTTACTGTATCAACAGAAGTCTTTTTAGCAATTCTTCTGGAAACTTGTCTTTCAGAAGCATTTACTAGATTACCTTTACTATCAGTAATCATCTTAATTATTCTAGGAACTAATAGCTCTCCCCCATTAGCTATAGCACAATAGGCATTTGCTAGCTGTAATTGAGTTACACCAATTTCTTGACCAAAAGCTATTGAATGTAAAGAAAACTGTGACCATTGATAGATAGGACTTATCTGGCCTTTAGCCAAGCCATATAATTTTGTAGATACTGTTCTTCCAAAACCAGTTTTTCTTAAGAGCTGATAGAATTTTTCTTGCCCCAGCATTTCAGCAATTTTGGCTGAACCAACATTGGAAGAATAGGCAATTATTTCTTCTCCTCGTAAGGGATAGTCTAAAGGATGATCATCGACTATCTTACGTTCTTGATTCTTCTTTTGACCTGTATAATCTGGGTAATATGTTCTACAATCAATCCCTACATTAGGGTCATAAACTCCACTATCAATTGCTCCTAGCATGGTAAATGGCTTAAAAGTAGAACCAGGTTCAAATTGGTAACTTACAGGAAAATTGCTTGAAGACCTCAATAGTGCAGGATCTTTACCAATATCATCTTTTTCAAATCCTGCCATAACTATAATCTCTCCTGTAGAAGGATCCATTACTGTACACATTCCTACCTTAGCCTCATATTCTATAATCTTTTCTTGCAATATTTTTTCAACTTCAAATTGCATTTCGCTATCTATAGTTAAATATATATTATAACCATCGACTACTTCTTTACTCTGTAATCCTATAGCAGGAATATTATTCCCATGAGCGTCTTTGATTACCTCTTTCCAGCCAAATTTTCCACTCAGCTCTTCATTAAAAGAAGCCTCTATCCCTGTTTCACCTTCTATGGAGTATTTAGATTTATTTATTCTTGTATTAGATATTGTTTCTCTACTTTCTGTTACATGTCCTATGAGTCTTGAGGCAACGTGTTCCGACATGTATTTTCTTTTATAACCAATGAATTCTGTAATATAGCCTGGAATTTTATTTCTATTAAAAGATTCTATTAGCTTATCTAATAACATTTCATTTAAATTATAGAATAAAATCGGACTTTTAGAATTTAATCTGTTTATTAATGTCCTATAATTTTCACCAGTTATATTTGAACTTAGCTTAGCAATTTTTTCTTTAACTTCTTGCAAAGTTCTACCATCATCATCATTTCTTAGCAAATATTTCTCAATTGCTGTTAAATCTATATCTACTTGATAAAACTTCTCTGTGGTTACCAACAATTCATTCTTTCTATCATAGATTGAACCCCTGATCGGGTTAATGAATTCTTTGACTGGACTATTTCTTCTCAATCTAAGATGTTTTAAATTATAAACATCCTTAACTTGAATCAAAAATAGCTGTACTATCCATAGTACAGCTACTAAAAATAATATAAATAATATGAAATTGTATCTTCTGCCAGCCATCTTAGGATACTAATATGAATATATAGGTTTAAGTTCATCTGCACTCAATGTTGATGAAAATAGGTCTAGTATTACAGTAAATGTTACGTTTTTCTCATTGGTTATGACTTTACTATAAGTTACAAGAGATGAATCATCATTAGGTTCTATAAAACCAAATCTGTCTGTCGCTACTCTCTTGATATATAATCCTGACTTATAATAAGATAAATCTGATTTCTTGCTAGTATAGGTAGTTACTTTTTTATTGTACAGTCTTTCATATTTTATAGCTTCTTTACTGTACTTCACACTATAATAGTTTAATATTCCAGTAGCTAGAATATACATTGAAATAATTACAGCAAGTGTAATAATAATTTTAATAATATTTTTCATCCCAACTCCTTAAGATGTTTTAAAGTTTTTCGGCCACTCTTAGCTTAGCACTACGTGCCCTACTATTATTGCTAAGTTCTTCATTATCAGCGACTATTGGCTTTCTAGTTAAAATACTGAGTGTTGATTTTTTTCCACAAATACATATTGGAAAATGGGGTGGACATGTACAATTTAGAGATTCATATTTCATAAAATCTTTCACTATCTTATCCTCTAAACTGTGATAAGATTCGACAACTAATCTACCACCTGGATTTAGTATATTTAAGGCATCTTTTAAGACTGAACTTAATACTTCCATTTCGCAATTAACTTCAATTCTCAAAGCTTGATATAGACGAGAAAGCATCTTTGTTAGGAACTTTGGATTAATTTTGAAGTTATCTTCTATCAGCTTGTTTAAATCACTCGATGTTCTTATTGGCCTTTTTGCTCTTTGGCTTACAATTAAGGTTGCAATTTTTCGGGCAGACTTCTCTTCCCCATAATCTCTGATAATTTTGGTTAATCCATCTAAATCATAAGTATTAATAATTACTTCAGCTGTTAAATCTCTACTTTTATCCATTCTCATATCTAAAGGAGAATCTTGAGAAAAAGTGAATCCTCGTTCTGCTTCATCGATCTGAAATGAAGAAACTCCTAAATCAAAAAGTATTCCATCAACCCTGTTCACTTCCTCGAAAGAAAGTCTGGTTCGCATATTTACAAAATTATCTTGAATAATATTGACTCTTTTGCCAAACTTTTCTAATCTTTTACTAGCAAAAGCTATAGCATCTGGATCTTGATCAAAGGCATATAATATCGCACTATCATTGGCCTCTAGGATAGATTGTGAATGTCCTCCACCTCCCATTGTACCATCAACTATAATAGAATTATCTCGGATATTTAATGCTTCAATGCACTGCTTTAACATAACTGGCTTATGATACATCATATTCTAACCACCGGTCTTTCTTTACTGTTTCTAATCTGATCCATAAGATATCTTTGGTGAGCATCAAAGTTCTCAAGCGACCAAAGAGCCACATAATTTCCTCTACCAACAAACTTAACTTTATCAGTAATATTAGCTCGATCTATAAGCTCAGGAGAAATTCTAAATCTTCCAGCTGAACCTTCTAATGATTGGATTCCCATTGAATTATCTTCTAATATGCTCAAGTTCCAATCGTTTATATCATCACCCTGACTTCGGTAAACATCACAAATACTTTCAAATTCAACCTTGGGAAAAAGAACTAAGCAATCGTAATTTGGGCTTTGGGAAACAACAATCTTATCAGATTGATAAGTGTTCAATATGTCTTTGAACTGCTTAGGTAACACAACTCTGTTCTGAGTTATGCTACTAATATGTGTTCCATTGAACTTTCCTGTTATCGCCATTCCTTATTTCTCCCATTTTTGACTTAAAATGAATTTATTTACCTTACAATGACAGAATATGACTTTACTTAATCTATGTCAAATATTTTTTTTACTTTTTTTCCTTTTAGGTAAAATATAGCTTAACTATCTACTTTATAGATATTTATTGCAGTGTAATATTTAGTTTTTATTACATATTTTGATTTATCTTTGTTCTCTTGTAGCTGGTTTTCAAAAAGGCATTTGCCTTTTTTTGCCTTTTAATGATTTTCCCTAATTTATTTAACCCAAATAATGCAATAGATCTTTGAGAATAGCACTATATTCTTTTGCAAAAGTAACTTCCATTATTTCTCCGAATATATAAAATATATGCGTCAAAATTCTGTAAGCTATTTTGCTAAAAGAATTTGCACTCTTCTCTAAAGCTCTATTGCACCATTCGGGTTTAATTGATAAGTTTAAACATTATGCCCAAAATTACCTTCCCAAGTAAGCTATCCTTATTTTTACTTGAATTTTTGCCCAAAACTAGGTAACTTAAAGGGTAGTTATGAGTAAATATGTTAGTACATATTGTGATTATGACAAAATATGACTTTTTTACCCTATATGCTGTATATAAATTTTATAACTAATTCAGAACTTAATAGTTAAACCAGATAGCCTAATAGAAATTTAGTGAAGAGGGCAAGATTCTTTTAGCAAGCAAAATAGCTTACAGAATTTTAACGCATATAATTTATATATTTGGAGAAAGGGGAATGTTGACGGGAGTTGCTCACGGAGTAGCGACTTCCGACACTCTTTCGCCCACCCGCCCGAAGTCCCTTGCCTACGGCTGAGGAACTCCGGTCTGTGTGTGAAAGGGAATGTTACTCTCCCCGCCTTACGGCACCCCTCTCATACCGCTCTTACGAGCTGAAAGGGGAATTAAGAGACAATCCCGCGACCCATTCCCGTAACCACTTGTAATCTGCATAACCGCGGGCAAGGATGCCCGCATTCCCAGTTAGAATCTTCTTTTCCTTTTGTGTCTTCGTGCCTTTGTGGTAAATCACTTATTATTATCGGTGTTTTCGGTGGCTTATTCTTCCTTCTTAAAACTCTGTGAAACTCCTCTTTACCTCTATGAACTCTGTGTTAAAGAGCTTTTCTTATTCGTGAAATTCGGTCTAATTCGCGTTAATTCGTGTAAAGAATCGAAATGGAATATAAACCTAGATAAAAGTTGAGTATTAATCCTTCAACTTAAGATTTTTCTTCTTTGACCTAAAATAAAAATCCAATACAAAAACAAGCCTTCATAATATTTAAGAGGACTTTTTTGGAATTTTGGTCCGCTTTTCATAAAAAAAATTAAAAAACTTAGCTTATACCATCATTTACCCTTCCTTTACAGTCTTTCGATGAAAGTCGGACTTTCATCGAAAGACTGTAAAGGAAGAATCATAGATGAAAAGGTGATAATTACTCTTTTTCTTTCGATTTATCGAATAATACAATAAAGCCTTTAATATTTCTAGAGATAACAAAATAAAGCCCTGTAATAACAAGGCTTTATATTATATTATTAAATTATATGATACTATTTCATAAGGATCATTTTGTTTGTTTTACTATAGCTATGGGAAATTAGTTTATAGAGATATACTCCTGAAGTTACATCTTTATTATTATTATCTTTTGCATTCCAAACTATTACATGTTGACCAGGAAGGAATTTTGGATAAGTTTTGATAATCTGACCTTTTAAGTTATAAATTATCAATTGGGCTGTATCACTTTCTTTAACACTGAACTTAATTGTTGTTTGAGGATTGAAAGGATTAGGATAAGCTGATGATAAATTAGTTGCAGTTGGAAGTACATTATTATTTTCTTGACTTTCAATTTTTACAGTAACAGGACCATAAAGAGTATTTTCATTACTTAACTCTAAACTTTCCAACCAATAGTAATATGTTGTTTGATTATCAACTTCTTGATCAAGATAAGAATAATTAGCACCATTTGCAGTATTATGAGCAGTAATAATTTCAGGATTTAATCTTTGAGCTGTCTGTGAATCTTCATTTTCATTTCTATAGATATTATAACCTAATAAATTAGATTCAGAAGCTGTTTCCCAGTTTATTTGTGCGTAGTTCTCAGCTGTGATAGTAGCACTAAATGATGATAATTCTACTGGAAGAGTTTCAGAAGGAATACCTGCAGAAAATTCTGAGAATGTATTTAAACCTGTAACAGTAACCTTACTTCCATTGTATGATAATGCTACTCCTGGAATAGAAGTAACATCAAACCAAACTTGACTTGAGTCACTTCTTTTTAGTATCCTATATTCTATATCTCCATTATAGTCTTCTATTGTTGCTAAATCAAAAGTGATAGTATAATTATGACCTTGACCAGTAACAGTATTAATAGTCCAATAGACTGGTAATAAGCTTGAAATAGTTTCTGGAAGATCACCTACAACACTTGGGGCAATTTCGTTGAGCATGATAGAGATATTAATATCAGGATGATCATTTTCAGTAAAGGCAATTTCTATTAAAGAACCAATTGTTTCATAGATATCAGTATTTCCTGCTGGGATATCTACACTTTCAGGCAAGGCTAATGAGTCTTCTGTTAGGAAGCGAGTATTTGGTTTATACATATTGAGAGAACCACTAATCAGAGGGAAAGAGTCATCTTTATATTTATAAACGCACCTGTTTGGGTCTGATTTATAGTACCATCTTGGATAACCACTAGTATAAGAGCCATCTCTATTTTCCCAATAGATAATAATATTATCTGTACCGTTATATGCAAAGTCATTAACATTAAAATCTAAAGTGAACCAATCTCCTACATTGCCAGTAAAAGTTATACTTCCATCATAAACCTTAACAGCACCATTAGTGATTGGATCCTCATAGTTTGGCATTGGAAAATTATCTAAGGATGTATGCTGAATATAAATAGATTGATTTAACATTTCATAGTCATCAGTCGCTCTAGCAAATTGATATTCAAGTCCAGTTACATTAAAAGATTGATTAGCTAATTCCTCAGCTGTATAAATCACTCTTGACCAACTATAATCATAATATCCATAAACAGGTACATAAGAAGTGATAGCAGTACCACCACCTACCTCAATAAAATCTGCAAAAAGTCCAAAACACATAATTAACATTAAAAATACAAGTAGCTTTTTCATTTTTTTCTCCTTTCTTTTTTTATTTCTTCAACTACTTAGTAAAAGACCTAAGAAACAATGATTTCTTTCTCAAACTATTCAAATCTTTTACATTTTATAGATTAATATAGTGCAGAAACTATTCCAAGATTTATTCAGGAATATTTATCTAGGCTATTGTATTGATTTATAATAAGTTAAGATTTTTAGTCTTATATTTTTTAAAGCTATAAGTGTGATTATAGAAAATAATTATTGCAATACTGCAAAATCTACTGCAATTTATTGCATTTTTGCAATTACTAAAAAATGTGGCTCAAATTCAGATAAACCCATGAAGTAATAAAGCCCTGCTAAGCAGGGCTTTAGTCTTGTATCAAATCAATAAATGATTTTATGATACTATTTCATTAATATCATCTTTTGAGTTTTAGTTAAGGATTTAGAAGTCATTTTTGCAAAATAAACTCCAGAAGCAACTTTATTGTTATTCTGATCTCTACCATTCCAGATATACTTATGATTTCCAGCTTGCAAGTTATCATTACATAAAGTTTTCACTTTTTGTCCTCTTACATTATAGATTTCAAGTTTAACATGTTGGCTTTTATTAATATCAAATGATATTGTAGTTTCAGGATTAAATGGATTAGGATAATTCTTATTTAATCTAGTAATCATCGGAACAATATCAGAGTCATTAGATACAATACCATTAGTTATTTCGAAAGAAATCTCATCACTAAATGCAGAACCTACATAAGAATTATCAATTGTTTGAACTGATACATAATAGGTTCCATTTTGAAGATTATTGATAGAGCAAGCAAGACTGTTTAGCATATTACCATTATGTGGTTTAAGTAAGAAACCATCATTAGTAGCCATAGAAGAGAAGATTTCATTACCACCAGAACTTGTACCAACTTTGATATTGTAAGTTAAGCCCAGCTGAGGTGTTTCATTATCAGAACCCATACCCCACTCTAGGGCAACCATATCATCTTCAACCACAGCACTAAGCATAGCAGGTGCTTGTGGAGCAGAATTACTTAACTCAGTTTGATTTTCATATAAATTACAATAGTAATCTAAGTAGTCATATCTACCTGTTAATAGAACATCAGAATTCCCATCACCATTATAATCAATCATAGTAAGTTCACCATATTTTAAAGCGTCTAAACTATCAGCATAGGTAAAAGTATCATTACCTTGATAGAAGTGAACTTGTCCTGTCCACCATTCTTGATTTTGAACACCATTAACAATTACATCAAGTAAACCATCAGAGTTAAGGTCATGAATCTTCATATCACCCTGTCTGATACCTGCAATATAAGTTTCATTTTCAGGAAGATTAATGTTTGTAAAGGTATCGTCTCCATTGTTACGAAGAATGTACAAGACAGATGGTATTTCTAGTTGAATAGAACCAGTAACGAAAAGATCCATTAATCCATCATTATTATAATCACCCCATTCAACAACTGTATAACGTACACCTTCAATACCTAAGTCTATTTCTGTAAATTCATTATTTCCTTCATTTTTCCAGACAGATACTCTCCAATCCCAGCTATCTACTCTTCCTGCTGTAGCAATATCAAGTAAGCCATCGTTATTGAAATCAGCAAACTTAGCATCTCCTGATGACAATTGATGAACTTCTGGAGCTATCATTTCGAACTGATAATTACCTTGGTTTACGTAAATTCTAGTATAATCAACATCTCCAATCTCTAGATCTAAAACACCAGTATAGAGAACATCAAGTAGTCCATCGCCATTATAATCTTTCCAATCTGTATTAGATCCCTTAAGAGGAGGTAAGTTAGTTTCAACTTCAGTATAAGTACCATTTTCATTTACATATACTCTACTGATGTAGTTATTTTGTTCATATTGACCTGAAGTATAGATATCTAAGTCGTTATCATTATCTAAATCTATCCAATCTACACAACCGAAACCTGTACCATCAAGACCTAACTCAAGTCTTTCAAATTGGCCATCACCATTATTTTTATAAATAGTAATAGCTGATGTATTAGAGTCAACAACATAGCCTGTAGCTAAGATATCATAATCTCCATCATTATCATAATCACCAGCTTCAGTTTCACTTTGCCAGAAGCCTTCCATTCCTGCGTTAATATCTTGGAAGCCAAATGAGTAAGTTTCACCTAGTAACTCGATAATGTGACCTGTATCATCAGCATGTAAGAGCTGACTATGAATTTCTAATTGACCTGAGTGATTTCCACTTTCAGGGAAATTCATTGCAAGACTAATAGTTAATGTATCTTCTAAAACAAGATCATTAAGAGTTTGACCTGTTACCTGTCCCGCAAGTCCTATTAAGAAGTTATCTGAGACTGTGACAGTTTCAAAATTAATAGGCATTTCATTGAGATTGATAATCTGCATTGACATTATAGGTGATTGGCTACCATTGATTGTAGCAGGGAAAGTAATTGATTCAGCAGAATATTCAACTTCAGCAGTAATTGAGTTAGCTAGTAAATCAACATATACTTGTGGATCAGCAACAGAATTAGATGAAATCATAAGACTATCATTAACTGTTCCAGAGACATTATTAGCATATTTAACTTGAATAACTGCAGTTTCTGCAGGCTGGATAGTAATATCTGTAAGAGTAGATAACCACTGGTCATTATCATATTGAAGATTAAAATACTCAGGTGCAGTAATTTCATCAACAGTTAAAGGCATAATACCTGAATTAAGAATATTAAAAGTCAAGATATTTTCACCATTTCCTTGATACATTGTACCAAAATCTAGTGCTTGAGGACTAACAGTTATTGAATATTGATCTTCTGGGTTTAGTGGATTCTCAAGATTTTCATCAGCACCTTTATAAGGATTCACAAGATGTCTTAAATCACCATCAATATCATACTCAACACCATCTATAGGATTTCCTGCTAAAGCAAAATCACCTAGAGATATTCCTGTAAGATGTAAGTCATAATTTGAAACAAATTCAGCATTAAAGACACTGGTATTCATATCAGTTGCAGAAGTAGTTTGCCAAGTTTCTAAATCTGGGCAATCAGTATTAATCCATGAACCAATAGAACCATTTTCACAATAATAGGCATTATCATCAGCATTCCAAGTACCACCACCAAAGGTATAATCGATAACATAGTGATCATTATCACCAGAACGATTATTAACAAAGAGATTATTCTTTAAGTTTATAATACCGTCTGTACCTGTTTTTTGTACACAGAAGTCATCGTCAGTACCTATACCTGCTAAAAGAACAGTATTATTATAGACATTAAGTGTCATGTCAGAATTACCTGCATCTAATCTAAGTCCAAATACTTTATCATTATTATCTTCAGTAACAGATATAAAGTTATTAATTATATCAGCTGAAACTTTCTGAACTCTGATAGCATAGATATTTGCTGTGGCTTCTTTTAAACCATAAATGTGGTTATTTGTGATTTTAGCATTATTTGCTTCAGAATTGTATTGAACATATACCCCATAAACAGCTACTTCTGGAGTATAATATTCTGAAGTATAAAAGATAGTATTATTATGAATAATGTTATCGTAAGAAGCATCTCTTACATGGAAACCATAATTACCAAAGTTTGAGACATTAGCGTTTTTAATTGTGATGTTATTAGAAGCATATATGTAGTAAGCTCTATCATATTTAATATCATCATCATTAGTATCAGTAATATCAATACTATCGAAAGTAATATAGGCAGCATTATTAAATTCAATTACATTTCCTTCTAAATAATTATAGTCAATTAAAGGATTGTTACCTTCTCCGACTTTTTGGAAGATAATTGGATTTTCTTGACTACCAAGAGCTGTAATAGCTGATAGAGAATCTGTAAATATCTGACCAGCTTGAATATTATAAATGATACCACCTTGAGGAATGATACCATTATTTAAGGCTAAAATTGCATCTTGGATTGTTGTATAATCACCATTACCAGTATTATCAATTACATATTCAGATTCTAGTAAGCTAACAAGTGGATTTTCGAGATTTTCATCAGCACCTATATATGGATAACTTGCATGACGCATTTCTCCATCAAAATCATCAAGAACATTTTCTATTGGTAATGCAGTAAAAATTTGATTAGCTAAAGAACTTCCTGTAAGATGAAGATCTCCTTCCATAAATTCTACAAATTCAGGTAAGATTACTTGTGAAAGATTATCCATGCCAATTTCTGCTTGCCATTCTGCTAAATCAGTATATTCCACAGCTACCAGTCTTCCAAAGAAACCTTCTTGACTAGCTGCATAGTAGATATTATTATCTAATTGAACTTGTGGTTGTTGGAAGCTATACCAAAGAGCATACTGTTCCTCACCTAATCTGTTATTAACAAATATATTATTCTTAACTATAACATCTCCAGCACCACCAGAAATATTGATACCATAACCAGAGTCACTAGAACTTCCAGCTAGATAAACACTATTATAATAGCATTCAATGCTTCTGTCAGCACGACCAACTATTCTTATACCATAAACTTTATCATTATTATCATAGGGTAATGAAATCATATTATTAGCACAGATGCCTGTAACTTGATTAAAATCAATACCATATATTGTTGAAGTTGCTTCTTTTATTCCATATATTTTATTCTTTAATACTTCAGCATTCTCTGCACCAGAATTATAGGCAATTTGAATACCATAAACAGAAGATTCAGATGTAAAGAAGTCTTCACTATAAAAGAGTTCATTATTAGTTATACTTGTGTTTGTTGTTGCACTTGATGTTTTTACCCCATACTTATTAAAGTCCTGAATAATACAGTTCTTAATAGTAATATGGTCACTTGAATCAAGATAGAAACCACTTAAATACTTATCATCATTAACTAGATTTGGATCTTGGATATGAATACCATCTACTGTTATATAAGCAGCTTGAGAAAAATTGAAGACATGATTATCAATTGTTTCATTGTAAATTATTGGGTTAGCGCCTTCTCCACTTTTTTGAATCACAATTGGTGCAGCTTGTGTTGCAACAATAGTGATAGCTGGAAGGTCTTCTGTAAAGCTTTGTCCTGCAGTTACATTAATTATCAGTCCATCAGTTGGTAGTTCTGTCAAACCGTTAGCATAGTTGATAGCTTCAGTAATTGTTAAATAGTCGCCATTACCACTAGTATCAACTGTTTTTACTTCTTGACCAAAAGCCAGTGTAAGTAAAGACAAGATAAATAATACAATAGTCACTCTTTTCATTTTTATTCTCCTTTAATTGTTTTCAAATATGTTTTAAGAGGAATACCCTCATCAAAATAACTGTGAAATGTTTTTACATACATCTTCGCTAATTGTGGATTATCAACAAACATTGAAGTATGGGTTGTCAGTAGAGCATCTTTGTTAGTTATGCTCAAAATAACTTTTTTCCTATCTAGAACAACTAATTTTGTATGTACTTCATCAACAACTCTTACCTCTGCCCCATTTTCTTCCCATAATTCTAAGAAATGCACAAATTCTGGATTTTTCATATCAGCCTTTTCAGTAACAAATTTGTATTTGAGACCTGGATAATAGGCAACCTTACCCCGTTTTTGAACAGCCGAGAAATCAATGACATAAGGAGCTTTATTCATAGTAAGAATTTCCTCTTTAACATCTTTACCATATTCATTGATCTTTTCTAATATTTCATTATTACCGACAATTACTTCAATATGCTTGGAAGGATCATCATTACCTTCTTGTGAAAGTTCGTAAATTGGTTCAAGCTCTTCAGACAAAAGATTGATACTCTTTACCTTTTTCTCATACTCTTCTTTGTTTTTTTCTAATAAATTGTTAAAAGCAAAACGAGGATTAATTGCATTAAATCTTTTAATTTTATCATCATCAGATTTTTTACAAAATCCTTTATCATGCAATAAATTAATAACTTCATAAACTCTAGTTCGAGGAACATTTGCTAGATTAGCTAGCTCTGTAGCAGCTAAATCTGGCTTTTGAAGCAAAACATGATAGACGCTTGCTTCGTATTTTGTTAATCCAATATTGATTAATCTTTCAATGATATCAGGCATTTTCACTCCCTTTTATATCTTATGGACAAATAATATA
The DNA here is from genome assembly GCA_963663475.2 of Cloacimonadales bacterium (SeqCode). GTDB lineage: Bacteria > Cloacimonadota > Cloacimonadia > Cloacimonadales > JAFGVF01 > JAEKNW01. Next base: position 2,498,038 of record CAXXJV010000001.1, read on the forward strand.
AAGCAAAAATAATTAGTCAATATATTTTTGTAACTTTTTAGTTACAACAACAATAAATCCACTTTCTAAGCCTGTTAAGCTTGTCTTTTTTTTTAATCTTGCTCTGGGAAACAAATATCCCTTTCAGGGATTTTTGATGAATCAATATAGTAATGAAATATTCTCATTTTCCTATATTATTCCCACCAGACTCGAACTTGAGCCTTTCATAATATTCTAGACAAGTAAAAAGCCTCGCTGTTCAGCGAGGCTTTAACTTGATTACTATCGTTTATTTCATTAAAATCATTTTCTTAGTTGAGCTAAATTTGCCATTTCTCATTTTATAGAAATAAAGGCCAGAAGCTACAGCTTTATTATTATCATCTCTACCATTCCAAACAACACTATGGTTACCAGCATTTCTATAGTCATTAAGGAGAGTTTTTACCTTCTGTCCTTTAACATTATAGATATCAATTGAGACATTACCAGCTTCTTTAGTAGTAAAGGCAATTGAAGTTTCTGGATTAAATGGGTTTGGATAATTTTGAGCTAATGAATTTATTTGTGGAATGTCTTCGACATGTTCATTATCAACACCGTCAGGAGTAGAGTCTATTCTGAAGTTATCAACCATAAAGATAAAGGCATCATTACTTATACATTCAATTGCAAATCTTGCAGTTGTACCAGCAAGTTCACTAACATTGAAGTTGTAAAGAGTCCATTCAGTTGGTGCTTCTAAATAATCAATACCTTGGTGAAGTGAATATTGGAAATCACTAACTTCACTACCACCAAGAGACATCTTAACTCTGAATTTTTCTAAACCAAACTCATCAGTATAAGACTTTGCATAGAAGGAAACAACTGATGTTGTTCCGACTGTGAATCTATGTGTAATTATCCAGTCATCATTCTGTCCTTCTGTAGAAGCAAATGATGTTAAGAATTTATCTCCACTTTGAGGAATCATATCTTCGATAGGTGGAATAGTTGCTGAAGGATTAAAGACCATATAAGACATTGCTGAACCAGCATTACCGTAATCAACATTACTGATAGTATAAGTAGTTCCACCATCTATATCATATTGAATCCAACCAGGTAAGTTAAGGGTAAAGTCTTCATGATCATCAAAATCATCTCCCCATAATGGTTCACCGATATTATAGTAGATAATAATAGCAGTATTTGATGGTAGAGAGAAACCTTCAGGATCTTCATACATACCAACAACATGATAGTGGTATTCTGTACCTACAACCACATTAGCATCATGGTAAAGATTAGTTCCTATTGGGATCATTTCTTCAGTAATAACTTGACCATCTCTATAAATATGATAACCTGTTAGGTATCTTTCATAAGGAGGTTCAACCCAGGTTAATGCAACATAACCAGATTGATTAGAAGCTTCTAAGTTTAGAGGTGAATTGAAATCATAGTTATAATTAGCATCAACATAGAGATTATACAATCCTGTATCTTCTCTAGTTAATCTTTCATTTTCTCCATTCTCATTCTTTCTTGTGTGAGGAGGTGTTACACCTTGAGGGTAAACATTAGATTTGGCTACTCTAAGGAAGTAGTTACCACTTTGAGGTAGAACAAATTCAATACTTGAGCCATTATCAAGATAAACAGCTGGGTCAATTTCACTAGCATCGTTAGCTGGACCATAAAGCCACATAGAAGGATTTACATCTGAGCCACCAGCATCTTCTACTGAGCAAAGTAGAGTATCACTAATACCCATTGCAGGGATTAGATACCAATCAATATCACCAATAGGCATAATAGCATAAGTATCACCATCAACAGGAAGAGTTAGTGTTGTAGCATCTTCTGGAACATCATTATTATCATCAGCATAAGCGTAACCAGAAATAACAACTTCATGAGTAACTCTAGTTGCATCATCAACTATTTGGATGGTAGCAGACTTCGTTCCTTCTGAGTTAGGAGTGAAAGCTACACCAATAGTAGCAATATCATTGAAAGGTAATACTAAAGGATAAGTATTATTATCTGTTGTTATTGTAAATTGATCTGCATCATCTCCACCTAAAGTTGGAGCATTAGCAATTGTTACATCTTGGAGACCAATAGATCTCATGGTAATAGTCTTTTCAACTGAAGTCCCATCTACAGGAGTCATATCAAATAGACTATTAGTAGGATAAACTGTTAAATCTGGAGCATCAGGAATAGCACCAAACTCAAGTTGAATATTTGCATATGAATTACGTTGGTAGTTAGCTGTAGGTGGTTCAGCAGGATCTGGTACAGTAGAATCACTATAATAAACAAGAGATCTTGTTAAATCACTAGCTGTACAATAGAATTCATCATTAGAGTCGTGATACTGAGGAACAGTATGGAAAACGCCTACAACTAAGTTTTGACTATTATCATAGATAAATGGAATATCTAATTCAAATTCCACCCAACCATCTTCTTGTGGAACTGTAATACTACCATTATAAACTTCCATTAGAGATTCAAAGCTAATCCAGGAATCTCCATCAGCGAAATCAACTTCTGAGGTTAAGCCCATGTAGATTTTCATATCATCTGGACCCCAAGCTGAGTTACCATTATAATGCCAAGAGATCTTTTCAATACGTTGATCAGCAATACCAATCTCACCTGCGTAATAAATACTTTGTGACCAAGTATGTCTATACCATGGTTCAAAAGGTATGCTTTGACCTGTTAGTTCACCATTACCAATGATAGCAATATTATCAGGTAAAGCAGGAAGGATAAAGGCACTTGTAGCAATTTCTATGGAAGGTATAGCAGTATCATTAGATAGAATGTTAAAGCTTCCACTATAGGCACCTTCTGCTATTGGAGTAAGATTTACTTCAACAATTTGAGTTTCATTAGGAGCAATTGTTAATTCATTAGGTATAAATGTTAATGCATCTCCGTCTTGAGAGAAGTCGATTTCTAAAGGTAAAGTACCAATATTTTGAATATTAAGTAATGCTAGACCAGTTCTATTAAGATAAACATCTCCAAAGTTAAGTGCTTCTTGAGCTACTTGTATCATAGGACCAGAAGGAATTGATTCTATGACAAAATTATCAATATAAACTGAAAGGTATGTATCACCTGAACCGACATATTTCATAGCAATAAACTGATCATCTGCTGGAGCAATATCAAGTCCCTGTTGATAATATTGGTAATCCGATGAGCAAGAGATTGTATCAAGGGCTGTAAATTCAATATCACCAGAGTTACTATTAGTAGTTCCAAGGATAAGTTCTTCACCAACATCACCTGAATAGATCATAAAACGTACTCTTCTTGTATTAAGTTCACTTACAGGAGGTGTAATAGCAATAATTTCTGCTGCTGCATCCCCTGAGTTATATAATCTGAGAGCATTATCTCCTTCGTATGGATATATAGTAGTAACTCCAGCTCCTGCATAATCTGAAGTGCTTGAAACTACACTAGTCCAATCTTGTGGTAATTCAAGGGATTCTAGTTCTTCAAATCCCTCAAAATGTGGGAATTCTATAATCATATCATCATAACCTATTCCATTTAGTGGAATATATGTGTTACCATTAGTTGCATCATTTATAACAATATTATCTTCCAAATTTCCAACAGATTGTGGGTTAAAAGCAACAGAAAATTGGGCAATATTATCAGTAAGCTCTAAAGGGTATGTATTAGAATCATTTAGAAGAAAATCAATATCTGTATCTAAAGAAACACTATTAATTACTAGAGTACCAAGTCCAGTATTTCTCATAGTAAAAATCACAGAGTTAGTAACACTATTAATAATAGTTTCTTCCCAACTGAATTGATTTGGTGTTATCATTAATTGTGGTTCTGTAGGAACGTCACCAATAGTAAGAAGAACATTAGCAATGATATTTTGGACAGTGCCAGTAGGCGGTGTAACAAAATCATGATCGTTCCCATCATCATAGTGATATATACTCTTATTACCAGTCACAAGTGAACCATAAAATTCATCACTATATGAAGTATATCCATCACTATTAGCTTCAAAAGCAATGACTAGATTATCACTATTGTTATAGTTAAAAGGCATAGTAAGAGGGATTGTTACCCAGCCTTCTTCAGCTGGAACAGAGAAAGGACCATCATAAGCTAGAACAAGATCATCAACAGATATCCAAGAATCGCCATCGATAAATTCATCAACTTGAGTATGGCCTAAGTAGATTTGAATATTATTTTCTGTCCAAGCCCCATTACCATTGTAGTAATATGAAATTTCTTCAATTCTTTGATTATCAACATTTATCCATTCTTGATCATAAATTGTTTGACTTAGGGTATAGCCATAATAAGGTTCCATTGGGAGATGGGTATCAGTTTGGTCACCTGAACCAATAATAATAGCATTTTCATCTCCACTAGAGCCAAAAAACCAGATAGGTGATGGTGTAAGATAATCATTTAAATTATTACCTGCTACAACCCTCCAATAATATGTTGATAATGAATTTAGTTCATCTATTTGAATTGATTCTTGTGTATACTCTTCAGTTATTAGTGCAGATTGAACCATTTCATTTACATCACTTAAATTATCACTAAAATATACATTCACCCAATCTGTTAATTCACCAATTTCCCATGTTAGTTCAACTGGTGCATCTATATTAAAACTACCGTTTGCAGGAGTAACTAAAACAGGAATTTCAGGCTCATTTTCATCTGTAAAATGAAATCTTGTATTAGGATAAAGTGAAGAGATAATACCATCTGCCACAGGGAAAAAACTATCAGCATAATTATAGCAGGCTCTTGCAGGATCAGCAGAGCTAGCAGTAAATAATGGTTCGTCACTTTGATAAGAACCATCATTATTAAAGACTAATATTTCTAAATTATCTGTACCATTATAAGAAAATGTTACATCTAAAGGAAGATCATACCAACCAGTCCCATGATAAGTTAAAGTTCCACTATAAACTAGAACATAGTCCTCATCAGTTTCAGGATCAACATAATTTGTAGCAGAAAAACTGTCTTCTGTAGTATGTTTAATATAGAAAGCTTGATTTTGCATTTCATAGTTAACAGGTGAGTTATTTAAATGATAACTTATAGTGTGAATATCCATTTCATTTTCTAAGTCTTCAGCCAAATAAATTGTTCTAGACCAACCATTGTCATAAAACCCGTAGGCAGGGATAAAACTTGTTGTTTCACTTCCATTACCGACTTCAATAAAGACAGCATTTAAGGATGCTATCAATAACATTAATACAGTGAAAAATAATATTTTCTTTTTCATAGTCACTCCTCTATAATTATAATTTGTGCTTTTTCCCTAAGATTATTATCTTATAAACTCTATCTTAAGTTTATATATAGTTCAATTTTCCATTTATCAGTAAATCTAGTCAATATTATTTTTGTTAATTTTGAGTTTACAAATCTAAAATTTAATAAATATCTACTAAACTATGATTATTTGTTTTTATTAATAACAATATTTGTATTTTTAAAAACACACTCTGCATTTATTTATTATCCCGAATAGTGCTATTCTCAAAGATCTATTGCATTATTTGGGATAATACATTATTTATCATTTTATTAAACCCTTACAGGGTAATATCTTTGGGCTAGCCATCATTACCTAGGCTTGCGATACTTTCAGCATCTTACCCTGGGCTAAATTATTTTATCCCTTTCAGGGATTTTTGATGAATCAATATAGTAATGAAATATTCTCATTTCCCTATATTATTCCCACTAGACTCGGACTTGAGCCTTTCATAATATCCTAGACAAGTAAAAAGCCTCGCTGTTCAGCGAGGCTTTAACTTGATTACTATCGTTTATTTCATTAAGATCATTTTCTTAGTTGAGCTAAATTTGCCATTTCTCATTTTGTAGAAATAAAGGCCAGAAGCTACAGCTTTATTATTATTATCTCTACCATTCCAAACAACACTATGGTTACCAGCATTTCTATAGTCATTAAGGAGAGTTTTTACCTTCTGTCCTTTAACATTATAGATATCAATTGAGACATTACCAGCTTCTTTAGTGGTAAAGGCAATTGAGGTTTCTGGATTAAATGGGTTTGGATAATTTTGAGCTAATGAATTTATTTGTGGAATATCTTCGACATGTTCATTATCAACACCGTCAGGAGTAGAGTCTATTCTGAAGTTATCAACCATAAAGATAAAGGCATCATTACTTATACATTCAATTGCAAATCTTACAGTTGTACCAGTAAGTTCACTAACATTGAAGTTGTAAAGAGTCCATTCAGTTGGTGCTTCTAAATAATCAATACCTTGGTGAAGTGAATATTGGAAATCACTAACTTCACTACCACCAAGAGACATCTTAACTCTGAATTTTTCTAACCCAAACTCATCAGTATAAGACTTTGCATAGAAGGAAACAACTGATGTTGTTCCTACTGTGAATCTAGGTGTGATTATCCAGTCATCATTCTGTCCTTCTGTAGAAGCAAATGATGTTAAGAACTTATCTCCACTTTGAGGAATCATATCTTCGATAGGTGGAGTAGTTGCTGAAGGATTAAAGACCATATAAGACATTGCTGAACCAGCATTATCATAATCAACATTACTAATAGTATAAGTATTTCCACCATCTATATCATATTGAATCCAACCAGGTAAGTTAAGGGTAAAGTCTTCATGATCATCAAAATCATCTCCCCATAATGGTTCACCAATATTATAGTAGATAATAATAGCAGTATTTGATGGTAGAGAGAAACCTTCAGGATCTTCATACATACCAACAACATGATAGTGGTATTCTGTACCTACAACCACATTAGCATCATGGTAAAGATTAGTTCCTATTGGGATCATTTCTTCAGTAATAACTTCACCATCTCTATAAATATGATAACCTGTAAGGTATCTTTCATAAGGAGGTTCAACCCAGGTTAATGCAACATAACCAGATTGATTAGAAGCTTCTAAGTTTAGAGGTGAATTGAAATCATAGTTATAATTAGCATCAACATAGAGATTATACAATCCTGTATCTTCTCTAGTTAATCTTTCATTTTCTCCATTCTCATTCTTTCTTGTGTGAGGAGGTGTTGCACCTTGAGGGTTAACATTAGATTTGGCTACTCTAAGGAAGTAGTTACCACTTTGAGGTAGAACAAATTCAATATTTGAGCCATTATCAAGATAAACAGCTGGGTCAATTTCACTAGCATCGTTAGCTGGACCATAAAGCCACATAGAAGGATTTACATCTGAGCCACCAGCATCTTCTACTGAGCAAAGTAGAGTATCACTAATACCCATTGCAGGAATCTTATACCAATCAATATCACCAATAGGCATAATAGCATAAGTATCACCATCAACAGGAAGAGTTAGTGTTGTAGCATCTTCTGGAACATCATTATTATCATCAGCATAAGCGTAACCAGAAATAACAACTTCATGAGTAACCCTAGTCGCATCATCAACTATTTGGATGGTAGCAGACTTTGTTCCTTCTGAGTTAGGAGTGAAAGCTACACCAATAGTTGCGATGTCATTGAAAGGTAATACTAAAGGATAAGTATTATTATCTGTTGTTATTGTAAATTGATCTGCATCATCTCCACCTAAAGTTGGGGCATTAGCAATTGTAACATCTTGGAGACCAATAGATCTCATAGTGATAGTCTTTTCAACTGAATTACCATCTACAGGAGTCATCTCAAATAGACTATTAGTTGGATAAACTGTTAAATCTGGAGCATCAGGAATAGCACCAAACTCAAGTTGAATATTTGCATATGAATTACGTTGGTAGTTAGCTGTAGGTGGTGCAGCAGGATCTGGTACAGTAGAATCACTATAATAAACAAGAGATCTTGTTAAATCACTAGCTGTACAATAGAATTCATCACCAGAGGCATGATACTGAGGAACAGTATGGAAAACGCCTACAACTAAGTTTTGACTATTATCATAGATAAATGGAATATCTAATTCAAATTCCACCCAACCATCTTCTTGTGGAACTGTAATACTACCATTATAAACTTCCATTAGAGATTCAAAGCTAATCCAGGAATCTCCATCAGCGAAATCAACTTCTGAGGTTAAGCCCATGTAGATTTTCATATCATCTGGACCCCAAGCTGAGTTGCCATTATAATGCCAAGAGATCTTTTCAATACGTTGATCAGCAATACCAATCTCACCTGAGTAATAAATACTTTGTGACCAAGTATGTCTGTACCATGGTTCAAAAGGTATGCTTTGACCTGTTAGTTCACCATTACCAATGATAGCAATATTATCAGGTAAAGCAGGAAGGATAAAGGCACTTGTAGCAATTTCTATGGAAGGTATAGCAGTATCATTAGATAGAATGTTAAAGCTTCCACTATAGGCACCTTCTGCTATTGGAGTAAGATTTACTTCAACAATTTGAGTTTCATTAGGAGCAATTGTTAATTCATTAGGTATAAATATTAATTCATCTCCGTCTTGAGAGAAGTCAATTTCTAAAGGAGCTATACCCCAGTTTTGAATATTTAATTGAGCAACACCTGTTCTGTTTAAATAAACATCTCCGAAGTTAAGAGTATCTTGAGTAACAACAATAGCTGGACCAGTAGGAATTGATTCTATAAAGAAGTTATCAATATATACTGAAAGATAAGTTGTACCTAATCCTAGATATTCTAATGCGATAAACTGGTCATCTTCAGGAGCAGTAGAGAAACCGTGTTGGAATTGTTGATATTCAGTAGTTAAGTAGACTGTATCACGAGCTGTGAAGTTAATATCTCCACTATTATTTGAAGCAGTACCAATGATTATTCCAGCACCAGCTGTAGAAGATTTAGCCATAAATCTTATTCTTCTTGCAGTTAAGTTATTTATAGGAGGAGTAATAGCAGTAATTTGAGCTTCAGTATCAGAAGAATTATAAAATCTAAAACTTCTTTCTCCTTCAAAAGCAGAAGTATTAACTGCTGCGTTAGCATAATCTGTTGTACTATTAACGACAGTTGACCAGTCTAAAGGAAGAGCACCAGTATCATAGCCTTCAAATCCTTCAAAATGAGGAAAATCTGATATCATAGCATCATAACCATTTCCTGCTAAAGGAATAATAGTTTCAGATCCTTGATCATCGGTAATTGTAAGATTTGCTGTAAAATCTCCTTCAGTTAATGGATGGAAGTTCACACCAATAACTACAGGAGCATTTGTTATGTTTAGAGGGTATTCATTATTATCAACAAGAATGAAATCAGTAGTTTGATCAAGCACTACACTATTAATAGTTAAAGTGCCTAAACCAATATTACGTATGGTAATTTCAACTAGAGAAGAAGTGTTTAAGATAGTCGCAGGATAAGTCCACTCGAGAGGTGTTATCAGTGCAACAGGTCCTGTAGGCATTTCTTCTATTGAAAGGTCATCAATATAAACATAGTCATAGGTATTTAAGAAAGCATCAGCTTTAAAAACGATAAATTGGTTATTATCATTTTCAACATTAAGGTTAACAAAGAATTCTTGATATTCTGTAGTTAAAGTTAATGTTTCAACTAATTCAAAGTTATCAATATTAGAGTTACTATCGCATACACCAACTTTAAGTTGAGTATTTTCATCAGATGATTTAGCATAGACTCTTATTCTTTTTGTAGTAAGTCCAGAAACTGGAGGAGTAAAAGCAATTAAATCAGCTTCCAAATCACCTGAATTATAGAATCTAAATGAATTATCTCCTGTATTTGGATTTGATGTTATAACCCCAACCGAAGCATAACTAGATGTTGAGTTTAATATAGAATTCCAATCTTGAGGTAAGGTATTTGCTTCAAGACCTTCGAATCCTTCAAGGTGAGGGAAATCATAGATCATAGCATCATAACCACTACCACTTAAAGGAATTATAGTATCACCATTTTCTGCATCATTGATAGTAAGGTTAGCAGTAAAATCTCCCACAGTTAAAGGATGGAAGGTAACTGTAAACTGTGCTGTATCATCTGTAAGATTTAAAGGATAAGAATTATCATCAACCATGATAAAGTCAGTAGTTTGATCTATTGAAATACTATTAACAGTAAGTGTACCTAGGCCAGTATTTCTCATTGTGAAAGTAACAGTATTTGCAGAAGAATTTATAATAGTATCATCCCAACTATATTCTTCAGGTGTTACCATAAGTTGAGGTGTGGTTGGGATATCGCCAACAGTTAAGAGAATGTTAGGTATATATGGGTGAGCAGTACCACTTTGCGGAGTAATAAAATCACTATTTGTACTATCAGAATAATAATAAATACTCTTTGTTCCATTAGTGGCTGTACATAAGAACTCATCGTTTGAAGAAGAGTAACCTTGAGTATTTGATTCAAAACCAATGACTAAATTATCTTCATTATTATAGTTAAAAGGAACAGATAATGGTATAGTTACCCATCCTTCTTCAGCTGGAACTGTTAAAGGTCCATCATAACATAAAACAAAAGTATCGAGAGGTAACCAAGAGTCACCATCAGTAAAAGTATCTAAATCTGTGTGCCCAAGGTAAAGTTGAACATTGTCTTCAGTCCAAGCAGAATTACCATTATAATAGTATGAAACTTGTTCAATTCTTTGATTGTCAATATTTAACCATTCTTGATCATAGATTGATTGTGAAATAGTATAACCATAGAAGGGTTCCATTGGTAGATGTTGATTAGTCTCAGCTCCGTTACCAATAACTATTGATCCTTCTTCAGCAGCTGTTGAGAAAGACCATATAGGAGTATAAACAAGATACTCAGAGATATTGTTACCAGAAACTATTTTCCAATAATAGTTGGTTAAAGGCTCTAGATTATCTAGGGTATAAGTTTCTTGAGTGTACTCATCAGCAACAAGGGCATTTGCGTCCATATCAGCAACTTCACTAAATTCAGAGCTAAAATAAACTTTAACCCAATCAGTATCTTCTCCGTTTGTCCATGCAAGTTCAACAGGTGGAGTAAGATTCATTGAGCCATTTTCAGGTGCAGTTAAAGTAGCCATTCCAGGTTCATTTTCAGCAGTGAAATGAAAACGAGTATTTGGAAATACTGATGAAAGAGTTCCTGCTGTTGTAGGGAAAGTTCCATCTGCATATTTATAAACAGCTTGTTGAGGTGTAGCTGTAGTTGCTAAGAAATTTGGGTAACCAGTTGTGTAAGAACCGTCGTTATTCAATACTAAGATTTCTAAGTTATCGGTTCCATTATATTCGAAAGAGCTGTCTAAAGTAATATCAAACCATCCCCCACCATTATAAGTTAAGTCTCCATTGAAGACTAATTCATAAGAGTCATCTGTTGTTGGATCAACATATTCTGTCGATAAGATTGATGAATCAGTAGTGTGTTTAATATAGAATGATTGGTTTAGCATATTGTAGTTGCTAGGTGAGTTTCCGACATGATAAGATATGGTGTTAATCTCCATTTCGTTAATTAAATCTGTTTGGAGATAAATTGTTCTCGACCAACCGTAATCGTAATATCCATAAGCTGGGATATAGTTGGTAGTTTCACTTCCAGTTCCTACTTCTACATAAATAGCATTTGCTGCTAAAGCGAGAAGCATTAAAATAGCCACGAAAAATAATTTCTTTCGCATAGTCACTCCTTTTTCTTTTTCCTTAATTTTGAGTTGTGCTTTTTATTTCATTTTAAGAATTCGAATTTATTAGTGCTTAGTTAATTTCTACGATAGAATTTTCACATTAACTCTAGTAGTTTAGAAGAAAATATAGGCTAAAGTATGAAAGAGATCATTGAACTTCTAAACTACTATAATGTCTATATACGAAATATCGATTTAATTAAAAATTTGGCAAGAACTTTTTTAACTTTTTTTCCATAATGAAAAGGCCCTGAAAATCAGGGCCTATATTTTTATTTCTTACTTGTTAGGTAAGCTTATTTCATTAAGATCATTTTCTTAGTTGAGCTAAATTTGCCATTTCTCATTTTGTAGAAATAAAGGCCAGAAGCTACAGCTTTATTATTATCATCTCTACCATTCCAAACAACACTATGGTTACCAGCATTTCTATAGTCATTAAGGAGAGTTTTTACCTTCTGTCCTTTAACATTATAGATATCAATTGAGACATTACCAGCTTCTTTAGTAGTAAAGGCAATTGAAGTTTCTGGATTAAATGGGTTTGGATAGTTTTGAGCTAATGAATTTATTTGTGGAATATCTTCTACATGTTCATTATCAACACCGTCAGGAGTAGAGTCTATTCTGAAGTTATCAACCATAAAGATAAAGGCATCATTACTTATACATTCAATAGCAAATCTTACAGTTGTACCAGTAAGTTCACTAACATTGAAGTTGTAAAGAGTCCATTCAGTTGGTGCTTCTAAATAATCAATACCTTGGTGAAGTGAGTATTGGAAATCACTAGCTTCACTACCACCAAGAGACATCTTAACTCTGAATTTTTCTAACCCAAACTCATCAGTATAAGACTTTGCATAGAAGGAAACAACTGATGTTGTTCCTACTGTGAATCTAGGTGTGATTATCCAGTCATCATTCTGTCCTTCTGTAGAAGCAAATGATGTTAAGAATTTATCTCCACTTTGAGGAATCATATCTTCAATAGGTGGAGTAGTTGCTGAAGGATTAAAGACCATATAAGACATTGCTGAACCAGCATTATCATAATCAACATTACTAATAGTATAAGTATTTCCACCATCTATATCATGCTGAATCCAACCAGGTAAGTTAAGGGTAAAGTCTTCATGATCATCAAAATCATCTCCCCATAATGGTTCACCAATATTATAGTAGATAATAATAGCAGTATTTGATGGTAGGGAGAAACCTTCAGGATCTTCATACATACCAACAACATGATAGTGGTATTCTGTACCTACAACCACATTAGCATCATGGTAGAGATTAGTTCCAATTGGGATCATTTCTTCAGTAATAACTTCACCATCTCTATAAATATGATAACCTGTTAGGTATCTTTCATAAGGAGGTTCAACCCAGGTTAATGCAACATAACCAGATTGATTAGAAGCTTCTAAGTTTAGAGGTGAATTGAAATCATAGTTATAATTAGCATCAACATAGAGATTATACAATCCTGTATCTTCTCTAGTTAATCTTTCATTTTCTCCATTCTCATTCTTTCTTGTGTGTGGAGGTGTTGCACCTTGAGGGTAAACATTAGATTTGGCTACTCTAAGGTAGTAGTTACCACTTTGAGGTAGAACAAATTCAATATTTGAGCCATTATCAAGATAAACAGCTGGGTCAATTTCACTAGCATCGTTAGCTGGACCATAAAGCCACATAGAAGGATTTACATCTGAGCCACCAGCATCTTCTACTGAGCAAAGTAGAGTATCACTAATACCCATTGCAGGGATTAGATACCAATCAATATCACCAATAGGCATAATAGCATAAGTATCACCATCAACAGGAAGAGTTAATGTAACAGCATCTTCCGGAACATCATTATTATCATCAGCATAAGCGTAACCAGAAATAACAACTTCATGAGTAACTCTAGTTGCATCATCAACTATTTGGATGGTAGCAGACTTCGTTCCTTCTGAGTTAGGAGTGAAAGCTACACCAATAGTAGCAATATTATTGAAAGGTAATACTAAAGGATAAGTATTATTATCTGTTGTTATTGTAAATTGATCTGCATCATCTCCACCTAAAGTTGGAGCATTAGCAATTGTTACATCTTGGAGACCAATAGATCTCATAGTAATAGTCTTTTCAACTGAATTACCATCTACAGGAGTCATCTCAAATAGACTATTAGTAGGATAAACTGTTAAATCTGGAGCATCAGGAATATCACCAAATTCAAGTTTTATATTAGCAAAGGCATCTCTAATATAATTTGCACTTGGTGGTGCGACAGGATCAGGATTTGTGGAATCGCTATAATAAATAATACCTCGAGTGGAGTTAGAAGGGGTACAATAGAAGTCATTATCACTTGAATGATAACCAGGGGTATCTTCTTCAACAGCAACTACAAGGTTTTGGGTATTATCATAGACGAATGGAATATCTAATTCAAATTCAATCCAACCATCTTCTGCTGGGGCATTTAGAGTACCAGTATAAACTTGCATAAACTCACCAATATCAATCCAGTCTTCATTATTAGCAAATTCATTCATATCTGTATGAGCCATGTATATTTTGAAATCATCTGGACCAAAAGCCCCAGTTCCATTATAATGCCAGGAAATTTTTTCAATACGAGAATCAGTAATTCCTATCTCATTAGCATAATAGATTACTTGCGAATAGGTATAGCCATAATATGGTTCAATTGGCATATTCAAATTCGTAGCAGTACCTGTACCAATAACAGCGATATTATCAGGTAATGCCGGTAATATAAAAGCATCTGTATATATAGTTATTGATTCATTATTAGTATCATTAGAAGTAACAGTAAATGAACCAGAATAATCTCCTTCAGCAATTGGGTTTAAACTAACATCTATGATTTCACTAGTTTCAGGTTCGATTGTAAGAGTTGTTGGATTGAAAGTAAGTTCAGTACCTGTAGAAGAAAGTTGGATTTCTAAATCACTTACACCCCAGTTTTCTACAGTGAGGTTACTTACGCCTGTCCTGTTCAAATAAACATCTCCGAAGTGAAGAGTGTCTTGGATAACTACTATAGCAGGACCAGTAGGAATATATTCAATAAAGAAATTATCTATATATTGGGTAACATAAGTACCACCTGTTCCTAAATATTTAAGAACAATAAAACTAGCATTTTCATCAACACCAGCAAAATTTTGTACATACTGTTGCCAATCTGAACTAAAGGTAATAGTATCAATTGCAGTGAAATTTAACTCACCAACATTGTTATGAGCTACACCAACAACAATCTGTCCACCATCAGTAGATGATTTCCCCATAAAACGAATACGTTTTGTAGTAAGGTCGTCTATAGGTGGAGTAATAGCATAGAGGTCAGGGTTTGTAGCATCAGCATTGTATAATCTTAACGTAGATGGACTTTCATAACCACCGTAAGTATTTACTCCAACAGCAGAATATGTTGCAGCGTTTTCTATTACTGAAGCCCAATCTTGAGGAAGTTGTCCAATTTCGACATCTTCAAAACCTTCAAAATGAGGGAAATCATAAATCATAGCATCATAGCCAGAACCAGTAAGTGGTATCACTGTATCACCGTTTTCTGCATCATTAATAGTAATGTTAGCAGTAAAATCTCCCACACTTTGTGGATTAAAAGCAACAGAAAAATGTCCAACATTATCTGTAATTTCTAAAGGGTAAGTATTATCATCTGTAAAGATGAAATCACTTGTTTGGTCAATAGTTACGCTATTAATTGTTAAAGTTCCTAAACCAGTATTTCTCATTGAGAAAGTTGTAGCATTTGTGACAGTATTTATTATTGTATCATCCCAGTTATATTCTTCAGGGGTTATCATCAACTGAGGAGTAGTTGGTATATCACCCATTGTAAGAAGAATGTTTGCTATAAATGCTTGAGTAGTTCCAGTTGGAGGGGAAATAAAACCATAATTAGTTACATCATTATAGTGGTAAATACTTTTATTTCCATTCGTTGAAGTAGCATGAAACTCGTCGCTTGATGAAGTATAACCTTGTGTATTAGCTTCAAAAGCAATAACTAAATTGTCATTATTGTTATAATTAAAAGGTATGGTTAAAGCTAGTGTAACCCATCCCTCTTCAGCTGGAACTGATAAAGGGCCATCATAACACAAGACAAAATCATTAATATCAAGCCAAGAATCACCATCCGCAAAGGCGTCTATTTGAGTATGACCTAAATATAATTGCACATTATCTTCTGTCCAAGCGCTATTACCATTATAATAGAAAGATACTTGTTCTATTCTTTGGTCTTCAATATTTAACCATTCTTGATCATAGATCATTTGTGTAAGTGAATAACCATAAAAAGGTTCCATAGGCAGGTGTGTATTTGCCTCTGTTCCGTTACCAATAACAATTGATCCCTCTTCTGCACTTGTAGCAAATGACCAGATTGGAGAAGGTGTAGTGAATTCAATCAAGTTATTTCCTGCTTCAATTCTCCAATAATAAGTTGTTAAGGGATTTAGATCATCAGTAGTTATTGTTTGCTGGGTATATTCTTCTGAGATTAGGGCTGCTTCTGTCATATCACTAACATCAGTATATACATCACTTAAATAAACGTTAACCCAATCAGTATTAACTCCATTTGTCCAAGTTAGTTCAACAGGAGATGATTGATTGAAAGAACCATTAGCAGGACTTGCTAATGTTGGGAGTCCTGGTTCATTTTCTGAAAGGTAATGGAATCTAGTATTTGGGAATACAGGAGATAACTGACCGTCTGCAGCAGGAAATGTTCCATCAGAATAACTAAAACAAGCCATTTCAGGTGAAGCTGAAGTAGCTGTAAAAATTGGTTGTGAAGATGCATAAGATCCATCATTATTAATAACTAAAACTTCTAAGTTATCACTACCATTGTAAGTAAAAGTTTGATCAAAAATTATATCAAACCAGCCTGTTCCATTATAAGTTAAAGTACCACTGAAAACTTCAGTATATGTTTCATCAGTAGTAGGATCAATATATGTTGGATTTACGAAGTTTTCCTCGGTAGTATTTTTTAAATAGAAAGTCTGGTTAAGCATCTCATAGTTGCTAGGTGTGTTGTTTACATGATAAGAAAGTTTGTTAATTTCCATCTCATTCTCTAAATCTGCGGCAGGATAAATAGTCCGTGACCAACCGTAATCATACCAGCCATATGCTGGGATATAACTAGAGGTCTCATTTCCATCACCAACCTGTACAAAGACTGCATTTAAGGACATTATCAAGGTTAATAATGTTAAAACAACAATCATTTTCTTTTGCATAGTCACTCCTTAATCGTGTTTAATAAATTCCTTAATTTTGGATTGTGCTCAATATACTTGATAACAAGTATCTATTTGCTATGGTGGTAGCAAATTCTTTTAATACAAATCAAAGAAAGCATATTATTTTTTTCTTGGCAAGTATTATTTTTAATTTTTCTTAATATTTTAACTTTTTGCGATAATTAAATCTATCTTAACAGTGTTAATATCTTTTCCACTATTAATTTTTTATATTGTTAACTTAATATTTCTTAGTAGTGAAATTCTTGATTATTAGTTTCAGTTTATTAATTCCTACTTTTACCAATTAAGCCACCAATAGATGTTTTTTGCTTGGATAAATTTTTATTAATTGTATCAAATTTTCAACAGTTCATTTACTCCCCCCGCCTAACGGCAAGCCTCTCATACCCCTCTAATGAGCAGAAAGGGGAATTAGATTCTCACACCAAGGCACGAAGAAGATAAGGAAGAATATTTTTAACAAAAATTATTTGGGATTTAACGACTTACTTTTGCAAAAGAAAAAGGAGTTAATCACAAAGGAATACTGCATTAGGGATATAAAGTTGGGGTAAGAATATGTTAGTTGAAGTATAAAGAATAAGTTTTTGTGTGGTAGCGAGAGGAGGATTTGAACCTCCGGCCTTCGGGTTATGAGCCCGACGAGCTACCAAACTGCTCCATCTCGCGACAATAAAAAATGGGGTGGCTGATGGGGCTCGAACCCACGACGCCAGGAACCACAATCCTGTGCTCTACCAACTGAACTACAGCCACCATATTTAAGGTAAAATGTGTGTTTTATAATTTTAAAAGAATGGCACGCCGCAAGGGATTCGAACCCCTGACCCACGCCTTAGAAGGGCGTTGCTCTATCCAGCTGAGCTAGCGGCGCACATTAAAATGGTAGCGGCACAGGGACTCGAACCCCGGACACTCGGATTATGATTCCGATGCTCTAACCAACTGAGCTATGCCGCCATTTTTATGGTAGCGAGAGGAGGATTTGAACCTCCGGCCTTCGGGTTATGAGCCCGACGAGCTACCAAACTGCTCCATCTCGCGTCAAGTTTTATCAATTTATAAAATAGTGTTTTTCTGTCAAGTAAAATTTTCATTTATTTGATTTTCACTTATCAATCAGGAAAGATTGATTAACACTAACACACTATATAGAATGGCACGCCCAAGAGGAGTCGAACCCCTAACCTTCTGATCCGTAGTCAGACACTCTATCCAATTGAGCTATGGGCGCACATCGTTTTTGCATAAAAAAACTAGGGGGTTTTATGTCAAGCATATTTTTTAACTTTTTTTAGTGATACTTAGCTATCATATTGATTAATTGAAGGTTAATAAGTCTTTTTATTTTTTATATTCTCCTTATAGGCTAGCATCTTATTCTTCTTTAATTGTTAGTCTCCCTGAAAAAATGGGATTTTTACAGGAAAAAGTATAAAAGTATAAAGTGACACCCAAGTTTTCCATCTGCAAAAACGATCCATATATCTCATAAAATCCCACACATTAAACTCTTACACCTATTTTCAATCGTTTTTTCAAAATTTCCAATTTAACTGCTTTCACAGGAAACTTTATCGTTTGATTTATACTTTTAAAGTAGTTTTGTGGTTGTAAAGAACACCATTAATAACCTTAAACATCTAATAAATAAAGAATTAGTCTATTTTGTAGTTTTAAGGCAATTGAAAAAAATCGTTTTTACGCTTTTTTCTCACTGCAAAAACGATTCGGTTTCTCACATTTGATAAAAAAGCGTAAAAACGATTTTGAAGAAGTGACAGAGTTTTTTCATTATTGATAAAAAACCGTAAAAACGATTTTAACTTTATTAACAATATAGCGTTAATTATTTTTGAAAAGTAACGTCCAAACTCGCTCCGTATAAATTCTTTTCGATTATTCTGTATCGACATTTAGATTCTATAGTTTTGCTTAGAACAGTTTTCAGTTCTTTCTTAGCTGTAGAAACTCTTTTATTCTTGCTCTTGCAGCTTTTAGTTTCTAGCAATCTAATTTTTAACGAATCATTTTTTAGTTCTATGATTATTGAATCAATATCTGTTATGCAAGATTCACTTGGTTTCTTTCTGAAGTCATAAATATTTATTCTCGAGTTATATATCAGAGCAAATCCTTCAAAGTTTCTTAGTGTATTCTTTAAATGATTAACTTCATGTTTCCTGCCTTTGTCTGAGATACCTTCTTGGTGCCTGTCCAAGTCTTCCTTAATCAATTCAAAATTATCATGAGGTGTTTTGATATAAAATTTTTGGTGATCTATTTCTTGTACTTCACTCAATCTATAATCATCTTTAAATATGAATTTCAGTATTGCCCAAAATAGATTTTCATAAGATGGTATTAGATCTTTATCTAAAACTTTGAATAAAATATACTTATGGGCATTTGTATCTGTTTTAAAGATATTATTTAACTTTTCACTTGGTATGCCATTTTGTTTTGCTCTTTGTTTGAGCTCATTAAACATAACATTATGAATCATTTTTGGGTTAGATACTTGCAATTCACTTTCTTTTAATAACATATTACATATATTAAAATTGATAGTAACAAAACTTGAAGAAGTAAACTTTTCTGTAAAAAAAATATCTGCTGATCTAGCATTTGTAATCGGATTGTGATCTAAATACGTTTCTATGCCAACGCAGTGCTTTCTTAATATTGATATTCTTCTAACTTCATCATAAAAATTAATTCTTGATCTGTGGACTGGTAATTTGAATCTAACATAAGGAATATAAGATTTTATTTCTTTAGTAACTAATCCTGTTTGAATAGCATCTCTGATAATTTCTTTATATTGTGATGCTTGTTTCTTCTTAACATCAATAATTTTCAATGACTCAATTTCATAAGATTTTTGTAGTGCACAAACTTCTGGATCATGATAAATTGAATCATATAGTTCATTTACAAAAGGATTTAAACTACTATTAATATTCAATTTAACAACTCTATCGGAATTATTTAAAGAGTTAATGAATGAAAAAATATCAGCATTAAATGGTATATGCGAATAGTGTGCATCTATTGAGATAATTGATAATTTTCGTATAATTCCATAAACATCCGTTAATTGTTGAAGTTTATGAATATTTAACTTGCAAGAGTTAGAACTTAGCAACATTTTAAACAAAAACCTAATACTTTGCTTCATTTCTGTACTCAAAGAAGAGTTTCTATCTAGTCTATGCAAAGAAATTAAAAAATGAAACTTTGAAACATCGAAATTATTAATTATGACATTGGCAATTTCTTCAAGCTCATTATCTAAATTACATAAGAAAATTGATTTAAATCCTTTTAACTTTTTTGCAAACTTTAACAATGATCGTTCATCTGCATATGTATTCTTAGTGTGCCCAAAATTTGACAGCATAAACCAACTTTTAAGAATACTGTTACCTGTATATTCTTGACCGTTAACTTTGATACTTCCTAGGGAAAAACTCGAGCCTTTATGAATATTATCAAATAAATCAACCATAGCACACTGTAACATCAGATATTCATACCTGCTATGGGATGCTCCATCAAATGTTTTTTCAATCAACCCCAAATGCTTAATTCTTTTCTGTCTATCAAACTCTTTTTCAGTTTCATACAATGAATAAACACTTCGAGCAATATCATAAAATTTTATAGAGACTAGTCCAAAACTAGGGATAGCTACCTTATGAATAATTGAGGACAAACATTTCTCCTTTTAAATAACCCTAAACAGAAAGACCATCTCACCTAAGATCCTGAAGGTCTCAAGTTCAAAGTCTTCTATTATTATTACATCAAAATCTGGATTAAGTGGTTTAAGTATAACCCTCTTCTTCTCTTTATCAAATTGTAGTTTTTTTAAAGTAGCACCTTCAGGTGTATGACAAGCACATACTTTACCATTCAAACTTGGTATATCTATGTTCTCTCTTATAACAACAACATCTCCATGAGCAATTATTGGGAACATACTGTTTCCATTAACCTTGAGAGCTATATACTTGTTCTCTTGATCTGACAAATAAGCTTTTGGTATCTCTATATACTTTGATGGAGCATCATCATAACCATTCATTGGAGTACCTGCAGCAATCTCTCCATATATAGGTAGAGTTATAACCCTTGAATCGAAAGGGTTGAGTTTATGTTTATATACTGAGTTATTTCCTGTCATCTCTTCTATATTCTTTTTATGACCATCTCCATAGAGATTTCCATCAGAATCTAAAACAAACATTCCACCTTTACCAGTTAATAACCAATTTAAGTTTAAACCATAGCGTTCGTTGATACGAGCCATGGCTGTTGCTGGAGGTTTACTTGTTTTTTCTGTTCAACCAATCTGATAGATTACCTGATGTGACCTCAATAGTATTCGTAAACTCGGAACGCTTTATATCAAGAGCATTTACGAACATTAACAGCCTATCTTTTATATCCATTTAATCTCCTATCTTTTATATCCATTTAATCTCCTATCTTATATATCATTCCATTTCGCATTGTTGCACACTGATGCGTTGGACTGAAACTTTTCCTTGACTACTTTCGCATATTTTGCTTTATAGATTTAGTAATCATTATTTGCAACATTGCGAACAATGTCAATAAAAATTTAGGAGGTTCGAATGAGATCACCATATCATCCTGCTGTAATAAGATCAGCTATGACGCTTAAAAGACTCACAACAAAGGCATTAGCCGAACGCTTATTCATCTCCAGAAGATCATTAGATTATTTTATTAATGAAGGAATACATATAAGAAAAGCAGAAGATGTCTTAGAAATTCTTCAACCTGAGCTTGATGAGATAAGTGAAATTTATCGCAAACACACTAACATAGAAGTCGAGAGTTGCGAAAAGAGGTAATGATGGAATACAAAGAACTAACAGTTAACAACAAGAGTTTAACTAGGAAAATATCCAGTTAATGAGTTATGTAGGATTAAAAAATTTAAATACAATCCTGATGGTCGCAGTTGATATAATATACTCTGCTATAAAATATTTAGATGAGCTATTATACTTATACCCAGAATTTGGAAATTTGAAAGAACAGACATATAAATATGTATATTATAAGCTTAGCAGAGTCATAAAACATATATTCAGCAATACAAAACTTAACAAGATTTTACCCTGCAAAGGTGAATATCATGACAAGTTACAGCTGAAGATCAATTTTTCTTAAAAAAAATGGGGGTATGCCAAAAATTACTAAAAATTACTTGACATTACTAGAACATACGGCTTAAATATCTTTAGCATATTTACTAGGATTTTGTTTACAGAAATTTAACAGAAGATGAGATTTTGCCAAGTGGTAAGTTTTTAACTTAAAAATAAGGAGTATCTATGAGAAAATTTGTACTATTAATTCTATTGTTGCTGACCGCAATTCTACAACTATACGCAGACAACGAACTAGAACCTTGGATTACCCTTAGTGGAGAGTGGGCTCCATCCTGGTTTGGGAAACACATGGCAGTATTAGACTTTAATGCAGATGGTATAGATGACTTAATCGTTTATCATATTGGAGAATATGGTGTTTATCATGGAGCTTTAAATATCTACTTTGGTGGAAGTAATTTCGGTAATGAACCTGATATGGTAATAGAAGGAGATCATGTTGGTCATTTAAGAGAAGGTGTCTTCTACTGCGGAGATGTTAATGGTGATGGCTATGATGATTTTATAAGTCATGCTTTTGTTCATAGTGATGGTGTTGGAGACCCGAATGATTACGCCTTTCGCTACTACTTTGGTGGACCCAATCCTGATATTGAAGTTGATCAAGAATTTTCATATAGTGATAATGATCAAGATTGGTATGGGATAAGAACCTGTTTAGGAGATGTTAATAATGATGGTTATGATGATATTGGGCTTAAAAGATTTGAGGGTAATGGTTATCCTTTAAAGATATTACTTGGTAATACGCTTGAACTTGTGGAAATTATTCCTGCTGAAGAGTCAACTCTTTTTTTCCCTAATATTGAACCTATGGGAGATATCAACAATGATGGTATAGCTGATTTCTCAGTTGGTTATGGATATGAAGCACATGGTACGGAACATCAACATACAAGAATATTCTATGGAGGAGAAGATTTTACAACTAGTTTTATTGACTACAAACACTATGTTAATTCCGAATACATGTTTAAAGGGGCAAAGACTATTGGTGATTTTAATGGGGATGGATTAAATGATTTTCTTTTTCCAGTACCAAATAATGCGTCAAACGACTATTATGCCTTAGCCATACGAGCTGACGAGATACTAGAGTCAGATGAACTTCATGTAGAACAATTTTATTATGACCAACCTTTACTAGACGCTTCTAGACCTATGTCCTACACTATAGGTTACGGAGACTTTAATGGTGATGGTTTTAGTGATTTTGTTGGTTCTAATATGGAATATGCTATAGATGATGGAGCTGCCGGAATCTGGTTTGGCAGGGCAACCCCAAACGGAGATTGTGATATTAGATTAAATAGTCCAACTGTAGTTCATCAATTTGGCTACAAAGTTAAAGTTGGAGATTTTAATGGTGATGGATTGGATGATATTGCTATCTCTTCTCCTCACCGAGCAGGTTCTTTAGAAGATGGATTTAATGGAGAAGTTTATATTTATAAAGGATCAGTTGATTTAGCTGATACGGCTGTAGCTAATAGTGACCAAGAAGTTGAAGAAAATCATGGTATAAGATTAAATATCTACCCGAATCCTTCTAAATCTAGTATGGATATTAAGTACACTATTAAAGGTTCCTTAAGTAGAGATATTTCGGGTACACAGCTAATTATCTACAACATTAAAGGTCAAAAAATTTATTCAACAAGTATTAATAGTAAAGATAACACAATTAGCATACCTCAAGTCCCATCAGGATGTTACATTGCTGAAATTAAAGAAAACAATAAAGTCTTGGCTTCTAGTAAGTTTAATTTAATAAAATAAGGAGTAAAAAATGAAAAGGTTATTTGTAACAGTATCACTTGCAATATTTGTTTTAAGTTGTTGGTCATCAATTAGAGATGATTTCCTTATTGGTAATTATGGCTACATTCATCCAGCTTATGGAGAAACTTCATATACTAGATTGTTCACTTTAATGCAAGAAGCCAACTATAATTCATCAATTTGTTCGCCGGTAAAACTTACCCAGTATCCATGGGGAGATTTGAGTACAATGTTAAGTAAAATGGAGCAATGCGATTTAACTCCAATTCTTTATGATAATTATACTAATTATTCCAATGGTGTGATAAATGAAATAAGCCCAAGAAATCTTTCCATGGGTATATATGCAAAATTCGAAGCTGAGTTTGATAGTAGAGAAGATAACAATATTCCTGAAAGTGATAGGCATATAGAAGAGAATAATGACATTTACCATTATCATTTTGATATTGATAGAATTGGGGCTATAAATCAAGCATTCGGAAGAAGATTCCTGTTTTGTTCACCTACTACAATGACAGAAGATGTTATTGTTGATAATTTAAGGCATAGGTGGAAAAATCACAAAAATGGTGTTGATGGAGATTTTATTGATAATGCTGATTATTTACCTTACAAGGAAGCATTTGAATTCTCTAATGGTAGTGATGAATTAAATTATATCCAGTACAATAAGTTATATATGACAGTTTGTTATAAGGTTAGTTCAGACACCTCTTCTGCTTTAAAATTTGGTCTAAAGTTACTTAACATTGATGCCAACGATAATGAAGAGTGGTATTTTAAAGAGATTAGAAATACCATGAATAATGATTATGGAAACGTGTTGACCTATACAGCACAGGAACTTAATGACCCTGCAATAACATATGTAGACACATTGGAATTTTCAGATTTTAGGAAGATAACTTTCGAGTTAGAATTGTCTAGTTTGTTGGATGGAGAAATTAATAGTCGAGACAATGATGATAGTAGATCATATCTATATAACTTTCATAGCAGAAAAAGATTAAATGGCATAACCCCATACATATACTGGGAAGGTAATCATGATGTTAGAATCGATTATATTGAGTTTGAAGATGACGTACATAAACAAATTGTGGATGGCGTGGCACTTGATGCTTTAGAAAATAGATTAAATAAATACTCCTCAGTACATAATCACTATACTGTAGATGAGCCCAAGTTTACTCACTTTGATTCTCATAAATTGATAGATGAAAGACTTAATAATTATAACATAATCACAACTAATTGGCCAATAAATTTTAAAGAGAAAAAACCAAATAATACTAGATATTTTCATCCAGGGCAATTTGTAGAACAAGCCCAACCTGATGATTTAATGATAGATTTTTATCCACTAAAACCTGACGCTAATTGGAATAATATTGATGATGATAATTTTGTTCAATTCCTAATAGATTGGTGGGCTTGTGCAAACTATAGAAGAGCAAAACATAAAGCTGAAGATAGACCATTTTATGTTGTGCCTTGTACTGCTGGTAAATGGGATAATCGTTTTAATATATGGGTAGGATATCAATATCCGACGATCAACATGATTAAATGTCTGCAATATTTACCTCTCTGTTATGGGGTTGATGGAATAATAGATTTTCCATTTTATAAAGATACTACATTTAATGATAATGACCCTGAAGATAATGGTCATCGCTGGTATGCCCTAGTTAATGATGATGATAATGATTCCATTCATCCTAATGGACGGCATATTACACCACAATACTATGCAATAAAAGAAGCCAATGAAAAAGTATATAGATATGGAAATATTCTTAAAGATTTAACATGGCTAGATGCTACTACTATTAAAGCAAATGGTATTCAAGCTCTAGATTCTGAAATCTATATTATTGGTCAAAATCAGGAAGAAGGTGAAGATAAACCCCTTAATAATAGTATCTATAAATACTTCCCAACTGGAGGAATAAAAACTTCTAGTATTGGGAATAATAATGATAGAGACACCTATAATGGCTACATTCACATCGGATTGTTTGAAGACGAATATGGTCATCAGAAGTATATGCTTGTGAATAGGCGTACTGATTTTGTTGAAGATAGTAGTGGCTTAATGAATACTTTAAACCCTGATATATTAACTTCAAGATATGAAGATCAAGTATCATTTTTCCAAGCTTCTCCTCAATGTGTAAATTTTGATTTAGATTATGCAACTGAGGATTTTAATAATTCATTCGGTTCTCATGTTGCCCTATATGATCCTTATTCAAAAGAAATTTATCGACCTAACTCAGAAAATGTAATAAGTGTTGAACTTAAACCTGGAGAGGGTAAAATGTTAGAATTTGTAAATTATCTATCTGGGGATATAACGATTTCACCTTTGCCATATTTAGATGGACATTATGTGATAGGTGACACGTTAAATATTGATGATAATGTTAGTCTATCATTTTCTCCTGAGTCAAGAGTATGTATAAAAGATAGTACAATAATTAATATCTGCAAAAATGCAAAGCTATCATTAAGTGGAAGTGTAGAAATAAATAGTACCATAAATGCTGATTCTTTAGCAACACTTGAATTACTTAATACTTATAAATGTTTATTAGGAGATGGAGTTAAGTTAAATGCCAATAACGGAACAATTATAATTGAAAACTCTTCACTAGAAGCTATAACAGATAAATGGGGCGGTCTATATTCTGATAATTTAGCAAATTTAAATAGTTGTATTATAATTAAAAATAGTGAGTTAAAACAATTTAGTAATCTTAGTATGCACAATGGATTTCTGACTATTCTTGATGATAGTAATCTGTATTTTACTCAAAGGTATACTGTTCTTAAAAATGTTACAACTAACATCCATAATTCAATATTAAACTTTGAACACAATGGATTTCGTTATTTTAACTCAAATTTGGAAGGAAACATATATATAACTAACACACAATTTAATGGTTCTTCAAATCTGAAAGCCATTGAACTTTCAGGTTCTGTTTTAGGTCTTGTAGTTTTAGATGGTGTAACCTTTAACAACTTTAATAAAGGAATAAATATTGTGAGTTTTAATAATTCACCCTCATATTTTGAAAATATAGTGATTGCTGATTGTGAATTTAACAATTGCGATAGTGGAATATTGCTCACCGATTCACCTTCTTTTGGACAAATCAATATAAACACAACTGCATTTAACAATATTGATGATGAAGGAATTGGAGTATATATATTCAATACTAATACAAGCGTCAATATAGATAGCTGTTCATTTTCTGGTAATGGTACAGGAATATCTACTACTGGTATATCTCCATTTATTTCTAATTCCATATTTTCTAATTTAACAGTAGGTGTTAAAGAAGAATTAACAATTTCAAATACTGTAGCTAAGATAAAAGATTGTACTTTTAGGTATTGTGATACTGGATTTGAAGGTAGAGAATCCACAACAAGATTGGAAGAGAATACTTTTCAAGAAAATATAACAGGTATCAAATCTCTAACAAATTCAGTTTTAGATATTTCTTATAATGCTTATAATATTTTTGATAATTCGATTAGAAATTTATATTTTCCAACAGATGAACCCAATGACTATTTAATAAAGTGTTTAAAAGGGCATAACGATTTCTACCATAGATTTTCTCCACCAAATACACTAGCAAATGATTTTGATTTTACTGTACCTATTATGAATAGGATTGGTATAGATGCAAGTTATAATTGGTTCTCAACTTCTACAGTGAGAGTTGCACCAGCATCAATGTCTAATTATGTTTCGGTTAATGAATTCGATCCTGTCTCAAATTCTTTTTACCCACCTTCTATAACACCCGATAGATTTTATGAAGCCCTATGTGAAGAAAATAGTGGTTATAACTTAGAAGCATATCTAATATATAAATTAATTTTAGATGAAGCTATACCAACTGAGAGTAGTCTCTGGGCTAGTTGTGTTGATGGTATTTATAGAAACTCTTATATTATTGGTATTGATATTTTAGAAGTTGATAGCTATATGGAAGATAAAGTAGAACAATTTTCATCTATTGATAACTCCTTATCAGAAATGATTGACAACTATATAATGAGAGTTCATTTACTTTACAAGAATTACAATGAGGTTATAACTATTCTCGAGAATAGAATTAATTGTCCAACTTCTGAAATTGACTCTCTTAGTGCTGTACTTGATTTAGAGATAGTACTAAAATTGGCTAACGCTTCGCAAGGTAAATCTGAGGTTAATACAACTTTTGCTCAATATAAATATAAGACATTTGAGAAGTTCGAAGAAGAACATGCAAAGCATTGGGACATATATAATGATATGACAAAAGATGATGAATCAGATTATAATGTTCTTCCTCCTAACAAGCTTAATCTATCTAACTACCCAAATCCTTTTAATCCTGAAACGACTATCATGTTTGGTTTACCTGAAGATAGTGACATAGAGATAAAGATATACAATCTAAAAGGACAAGTTGTTAAAAAACTTGTAAAAGATCACTTTAAAGCAGGCTATCATGCTGTTGTTTGGAATGGTAAGAATGATAGTAATCAAAAAGTTGCTTCTGGTGTTTATCTAACAAGAATAACTTCTAAAGAGAAAACTAAAACTAAAAAGATAATGCTTATGAAATAGTATCATATGATACCATGAACTATAGAATCCTGTTATAAGGGGTTTTATAAGGCATGATTAATATGATAAATAAATTAAAGGCACGGCGCTAGTCGTGCCTTTCTATAATTAAAACACTCTTGAGTTGATTATCCCTAGCTCGTTGATTTTTATATTTAATTAACTCAAAGTTCAGCTTAAGTGAAGAATGACCATAATCTATATAGTTAAGATATTTCAGTCCGTTGATATCATAGATACGCAGATAAAATCAGCTCATGATTCTATTGCTAATCACACAGGTTTAGGCAATAACAAACACACAGCATCTCAAGTTAAGACAACTGATGGTTCTGATGTTGAAACTAAACTAGCAACACTATTTTCAAGTAAAGCAGATAATGGTCACACTCATGATTATGCTAATTCAAGTCATGCCCATAGCACTGATAATATTAAGAATAATGAAGGCACATCACTAACCTCAATCTTAAGTCAAAATGATTCAAGGCTAGCTAGCGTAGAAAATACTCTCAAGTTCTTAGATCCTGATTTAAGCAGTGTTACTGTATCTGCTTTCATTACTAATCAAACAAGTGGTATTAGAATTATGTGTAGCGTTATGCCATTGATTAACATACACAACTGGAATATAAGAATAATAAAGGCTGGTAGAACCTTAGCTGAAGTAACTAGTGCTAGTTCTTTTTTCTTTATAGCAGAAGACTCTTTAGATGGTATTATTGATGGTGATACAGTAGATATCATAGTTACAGCTTTTTCAGGTCAGAGTAGTCAAACTACAACCTATTCTCACAAATATGAGCACATAAGTTCTAATGTTGAAGAACGACTAATAAGTATTGAACACCAGTTAACTATTGGTAATATTATCTTTAAAAATGGAAGCTACGCTGTCGCTACAAGGAAAAAACCTATGTCAATGTATAGTAGAGTAGAAGCTTACCTAGTTTCTTTTCCTCATTTATAAATTTTAATAATTAATATAGTAGTAATGCATAGACTTTTTTGAATAAGATAATCAATATTAGCATTAATGGACTCTTGAAAATCTATTAAGTCAAAGTGATTTTATATTATCATTATGATTAATTTTCTTGCAAAATCAAATTTTGTATTTATTATAAAAGTATCATGAATATTAAATAGGAGAAAATATGAAAACAATAGTTGTAGGAATCAATCATGCAGGAACATCTGCTATAAGAACACTTATGGCCCAAAATAAAGATATGGAAATAATTGCTTATGATAGAAATGATAACATTTCATTTTTAGGTTGTGGTATAGCCCTAACAGTCAGTGGTGTTGTAAAAGACCCAAATTCTCTCTTTTACTGCAATCCTGAAAAACTGATGGATAAAGGTGCTTCTATTAACATGAATCATGAAGTTATAGCCATAAATCCACAAGCTAAGAAAGTACAAGTAAAGAATTTAGCGACTGGGCACATTTTTGAAGAAACTTATGATAATTTAATCTATGCAGCAGGTTCTTGGCCAATAGACATTCCTGGAATTCCTGAAGAAAATGCCAATTTAGAAAATATTGAAGTATGCAAATTATTCCAGCATGCTCAAGAATTAATTAGAAAGGCAGATGATCCTAATATCAAGCAGGTCACAATTGTTGGTTCAGGCTATATAGGTGTTGAGTTAGCTGAAGCCTATCACATCAAGGGTAAGAAAGTTACTTTGATAGATTTCGAGGATAGAATTTTACCAAGTTATTTTGATGAAGAGTTTACTAGCCAGGTTGAAGCTGATCTTAGAAAAGATGGCTTAACTTTAGCCTTGGGAGAAAAAGTTGTAGATTTTGTTGGTGAAAATGGAAAGGTAAAAAAAGTAATAACTAATAAAGGTGAATATGAAGCTGATTTAGTAATTAAATGTATTGGTTTTAAACCTAACACTGACCTCCTTCCAAGTGCAGAAAAAACTTCTGGTGGAGCTTTAATAGTTGATAAGCATATGAGAACATCTCTTCCTAACATTTGGGCAATAGGCGATTCCGTAGCAATGTATCATGCAGCTTATGAACGCAATATGCAAGTAGCTTTAGCAACAAATGCAGTAAAATCAGGTATAGTTGCAGCATCAAATATTAATGGTAATGAAGCTGTGAAAGTTGATTCTATTGTTGGGACCAATGCTATTCATGTTTTTGGCCACAAAATGGCATCAACAGGTATAAGCGAAGAAGCAGCTAAAAGACAGGGAATTCCTGTTGCTGTTAATTATGTTGAAGAGAATGATAGACCTGAATGGATGGAAGAATATACTACTACAAAATTCAAAATTGTGTATGAAAAAGATACACTGAGACTCTTAGGTGCCCAAGTTGCTTCTTCACACGGTGAAAGTCATACTGAAACTATTTACTATTTAGCTTTAGCTATTCAAAAAAATTTAACTTTACTTGATTTAGCATTTACAGATGTCTATTTCTTACCACACTTTAACAAGCCATTTAACTTTGTCCTTGCAGCAGTTATGGAAGCTTTAGGTTTGGACTACTATAAAGAATAAACTTGATACCATATAATGTAACAGACCTTTATTGAAGAGGGGCGGATAAATAAAATCCGCCTCTATAGGTTGATTAAGATTTTTACACCCACATGAGCTAGCATAATTTAAAACACCTTACTTCAACTTCTCTGTTAAGGCAATCCTGTTTCCTTCAGAATCCTTAAACTCAGCTACAAAACCATATTGGCCAACAGAAGTTTTTGGATAAAGTTCTTCCCCACCATTACTGACAACCTTTTCCATGAGAGAATCAATATCTTCTGTATTAAAATAAATAAAAATGCCTGTTAGACTTGGTTTATATACTTGTCCTTGAACTAAAGCTCCTGTAATACCGTCTTTATTTTTATCAAAGGGGAAGAAAGCCATATCTAGCTCATCAACTTTATCTCTTATAAATTCATAATCAAAAACAATACTGTAGAAAGAAACTGCTCTTTCTAAATCTAAAACTGGTATTTCAAAATAGCCAACTGGGTTCATACTTCTTATCCTTCTTGAATTTTTCTAACAATAATACTAGCTACTTTATTTGTAAAGATTTATTTACTTTCTAGCTAAGACTTTTCTTATGAGACTGTTCAACCACCAATAATAAAAACAGAAGGGTTGAAATTATTTATCACATTTCCTACTCTACCTTGGAGAGAGCCCTATTTAACCCAGATAGTGTAGTAGAGCTTTAGTAAAGAGTGCAGATTATTCTAGCAAAATAGCTTACAGAATTTTGACGCATATATTTTATATATTCGGAGAAATTATGGAAGTTACTTTTGCAGAAGAATATAGTGCTGTTCACAAAGGTCTACTGCATTATTGGGTTTAATTTCTCAAAAATTAATGAGAAAAAACTATATTCTCCTCTATTCATCCTTAATCCTTCCTTTACAGTCTTTCGATGAAACTGGGACTTTCATCGAAAGACTGTAAAGGAAGGATTAGGGATGATAAGGGTATTAATAAGACCGATCTTCCTCAAACCTAGGTAAGGTACATCGGGTGAGAAAAAATAATAATTTCGTCCTTACAGGGTTAAGATAAAGCTTTGGCGAATATATACAGGGTCTAAAGAAGCCTGCCTATTAAATGACATCACTTAGGGATATCAGAGGTCTTATTCTGCTTAAGCCAGGTAGAATTTAACCCTCTTATTGTCTTCTAATAAAGTTAATTCAAATTTTCCTTGCCAAATATTCGTGATAATTTTATCTAAACACAAATTAATATTTGGAGAAATAAATGATAGCCTTAGGTGTTAATATTGATCATATTGCTACAATCCGACAAGCCAGAAGAGGTATTGAACCAGACCCAGTTCATGGAGCTTATATTGCTGAACTTAATGGAGCAGACCAAATTACTGTTCATCTAAGAGAGGATAGACGTCATATCCAGTTTAGGGATGTACAAATATTACGGGAAAGTGTTCAAACTAAATTAAACTTAGAGATGGCACCTATAGCAGAAATGGTAACTATAGCAAAGCAAATTAAGCCAGACACAGTTACTTTAGTTCCTGAAAAGAGAGAGGAAATTACAACTGAGGGAGGCTTATTAATAACTAATGAAGTTAAAGAAGTTATTGGTCAGCTTAAAGAAGCTAACATTGAGGTCAGTCTTTTTATTGAAGCAGATCTTGATATGATTAAGTTAGCTGGAAAATATGGTGCTGATGCTGTTGAACTTCATACTGGTAAATATGCTGAGAAATTCCAAGAAGACAATTATGAAGAAGAGCTTAAAAGGCTACTAAAAGGTGCGAAAGCTATTAAATCAGCTGGTATGAGAGTAGTTGCAGGTCATGGATTAAACTATAAAAACATTTATCCCTTATTAGAATTAGACATTTTTACTGAATATAATATTGGTCATTCAATTATTTCTAGATCTGTATTTACAGGTTTAGCTGAAGCAGTTAATCAAATGAAAAGAATAATAAATAATAAATATTAAAAGAATGGAGGAAGTAAAATGTTCAAACAGATGAAAACAGATTTACAGAATTTATTTGTTGAGTTGAAAGAACAAGGTTTATACAAAGAAGAGAGAATCATAGCATCTCCTCAAGGTGGATCTATCAAATTAGCAGATGGCCAAGAAGTTTTGAACTTTTGTGCTAACAATTATTTAGGTTTAGCTAATCATCCTGAAGTAGTTACTGCATCACAAGAAATCATGAACCAAAGAGGCTATGGCTTATCTTCAGTCAGATTTATCTGTGGTACTCAAGATATCCATAAGCAACTAGAAGCTAAAGTTTCTGAATTTTTAGGAACTGAAGATACTATTCTATATGTTGCAGCTTTTGATGCTAATGGTGGTATTTTTGAACCCCTTCTTGATGAGTCATGTGCAATCATCTCAGATGAACTAAACCACGCCTCAATTATTGATGGAGTTAGACTTTGTAAAGCTAAAAGATATAGATATAAACATTCTAATATGGAAGAGTTAGAAGCAAGATTGATTGAAGCCCAAGATGCTAAATATAGATTAATCTGTACTGACGGTGTCTTCTCAATGGATGGTGATATTGCTAAATTAAAAGAGATCTGTGACTTAGCAGATAAATATGATTCTTTAGTAATGGTTGATGACTCACATGCTACAGGTTATATTGGTAAAGGTGGCAGAGGAACTCACTATGCTTGTGGTGTAGAAGGTAGAGTTGATATCATTACAACAACTTTTGGTAAAGCCTTAGGCGGTGCTAATGGTGGTTGTACTTCAGGTAGAAAAGAAATTATTGATTTGTTAAGACAAAGATCACGTCCTTATCTTTTCTCAAACACTGTAAGTCCATCAGTTGTTGGTGGAACCCTTAAAGTTCTTGAACTACTTGAAAAAGACCCTTCTATTATTCAAAAAACATGGGATAATGCGAATTATTTCAGGAACAAAATGATTGAAGCTGGTTTTGATATTGTTAAAGGTGATACTGCTATTGTTCCTGTCATGCTTTATGATGCACCTAAAGCAGTAGAAATGGCTAACAGACTTTTAGCTAAAGGTATCTATGTAATTGGATTTGTTTATCCTGTAGTTCCTAAAGGCAAAGCAAGAATTAGAGTACAATTATCTGCAGCTCATACTCAAGAAATGCTAGATAAAGCTATCAATGCCTTTATCGAAATTGGCAAAGAAATGGAAATTATTTAAAATATAGATTATCTACGCTGAGATTCTAGTGAATTTCAGCGTATTTTCTTAGGGAGATTATGTTATATATTGTACCAACACCTATTGGCAACCTAGAAGATATCACACTTAGAGCAATTCGAATATTAAAAGAAGTTGACCTCATAGCCTGTGAAGATACTCGTACTTCTAAAAAACTATTACAACATTTTGAGATAAAAACACCAACTATCAGCTACCATAAGTTTAACGAAAAACAAAGATCACAAGAATTGATTTCTAAACTTATCCAAGGTAAAAATATAGCAATTATTTCTGATGCTGGTAGCCCTGGTATCTCAGACCCTTCTTCCTATATCATTAAAGATGCAATAGAAAATAATGTTGATATCGATGTCTTACCTGGACCTACTGCAGCTATTCCTGCCCTTGTTATCTCTGGACTAAGCACTGATTCTTTTGCTTTCTATGGCTTTTTACCAGATAAACAAAAAGATAAAACTATCCTGTTCTCTAAGATAAGAGAGATCTCTAGCAGTCTATTATTCTATGTCTCGCCCCATAGTTTAGAAAGATCTTTACACGACTTTCATGATAATTTAGGTGATAGAAATATTGCAATTGTTAGAGAAATTAGTAAATTATATCAGACTGTTTACAGGGGTAAGCTTAGTTATTTTATTAATAACTTCTCTGAAATCACTCTTAAGGGTGAATTTGTTCTGGTGATTGAGGGATATAAAGAAAGGGACATGTCAGATACTGAAATACTAGTTGAAGCAAAAAAACTTCTTGCAGAAGGTTATTCTTTAAGTAAAATAGCCAAAGAAATAAGTAAAGAATGGGCTGTAAAAAAGAATCAAGTTTATCAACTTCTTTTAGATAATAATTTTGATAAATAAAGACCACTTAAAGTAAATAATTTCATTCCTGAGGAGTCATACCTTCAGTGATAAAATTCACGTAAGAGTATGCTCCAGAGGATTTGCTTATTGTCTTTTATTGTAATTTTTTAATCTCGCCAGCCTTTTTAAGTCCATATTTAGCAGAAGCTGGACCAGCTAACATGATTAAAAATGTTGTGCCAACCATAATACTAACAAGCTGTTGTGCCTCAGCTTTATAGTTAGCATTTATTAGATAATGGGCTGTAGCCAAGGTAAGTCCAATGGCCACACCTGCTTGTGATAAAAGAGTGAAACCTAAATACTTAGTAGTTAACTTTGGTGCTTTGGAGATTTTGCAACCTAAGAAAGCTCCGCTCCACTTACCAAATGTTCTGGTAAGAATATAAATTACAATCATAACCCAATTGGCATATATCATATGAAAGTCAAGTTTTGTACCAATTAGAACAAAGAATATAACGTAGATGGGAGGTGACCAGATACTAAGAGAAGTGTTTAACTTTCTTGAGAGTAAACTGCTTCTATTAACAAGAACTATACCCACACACATATTTAAAAGGATTGGAGATATTTCTAAACCAATTGCTATTGAACAATTTAAAAAAAGCATTCCTAAAGCAAAAAGCAACATAATAATGTTATCATGAATTTTCTTAACTATCCAGACAATGAAGAAGCCAGATGCAATACCAATTGAGATAGCTAAAATAAGTTCAATTCCAGCTTTTAAGAGAGCTTGAGAAACTGTTATTTCATGAGAACCAAGCAGAATAATTGCAATTGGAATGGCTACAGAATAGATCAATAGGGCATAAATATCATCTAATCCCATAACAGCATAAAGAGTTTTTGTTAAATTTCCTGAAGCTTTATATTGATTAATCACATCAGTTGTACCTGCAGGTGCAGTTGCACTTGCTAAAGCTCCATAAATGATTCCCAGGGATATATTTTGAGTTACTAGATAAACTATTGCACCTACAACTAAAAATGTCATAGTAGCCTCAAATATCACAATAATTATTATCCCAGAGCCAAGTTTTTTAAGATCTTTTAGTTTTAGCTCAGTTCCAATTCCTAAACCTAAAAGAGAAAGAGTTATTGAATTTATTAAATCAAATGTGTCATATTCAACATCAATTCCAAAAAGATAAATAGCTTGTCCTATTACTGCACCAGCAAGGATATATCCTAAAACCAT
This sequence comes from Cloacimonadales bacterium (SeqCode), assembly GCA_963663475.2. GTDB lineage: Bacteria > Cloacimonadota > Cloacimonadia > Cloacimonadales > JAFGVF01 > JAEKNW01. The sequence continues at coordinate 2,534,431 of CAXXJV010000001.1, forward strand.
GGGTGCATGGAATAAAGATACTCCTTTAGCCATAAGAATGGACATTAATATTGAAACACCTAAAAAACCTAAAAATAAATACTGTTCCATAGTTTTTTACCCGTAAATCTTATGAGAGTTGATTAAAATAATCTTACCTAACTCTTCTCCAATAATGTCAATACCTGCATGTTTTAATTCTTCAATAATAAACTCTACCTGTTCTTCATCTGCAAAACCCATAATTACTTTACCGTAGTCTCTTTGTGTTCCATAAGTATCTCTAAAAGATGCAAAAAGAGGATTATCAAATATTAATTTATGTCCAGTAGCTTCACCAGAAAGAACTATGGTGTCTTCCACTCCTGCTTCAGCAATTGCCATCAAAACATCAGATATATACTTTTCATAGAAAAGTTGAAATATCATGTACATATCTACTCCTATATAGTCATTGTTATTTGTTGTTAATGTTGTTTAGCTTCACCTGATTTTATCAGTCCATACTTCACAAAGTTTGGAGCTATAAGCATAATTAAGAAAGTTGTAATTGTCATAACAGAAGTAATTAACTTTGCTTCTTGTTCATATCCCGCAGACATCAAATACTTACTAGCAGCAATTGATAAACCAATAGCAACACCAGCTTGTGAAAGTAGAGTAAAGCCTAAGTATTTTCTTATTTTCAGAGGAGCCTTAGCTACTACAGCACCTAAATAAGCTCCATTATATTTTCCAAACATGGTTGAAGCAATATAGATTACTATTAATAACCAGAATTTTTGGATAAGCATGATGTCAAGTCTGGTTCCTATTAAAACAAAGAACCAAACATATATTGGAGGAGACCATTCTGTGAGTGCCATGTTTAGCTTTCTAGCGATTAATTTACTTCTATTTACAACTACAATACCAGCAAACATATTTATCAAAATTGGTGATAAATTCATTTGTTCCGCAATAGCACACATTAATAAAATACTACCTAAGGCTAGATAAGTTAACATAAATTTCTCATGTACTTTTTTACCAAAATAGGCAAGTCCATAACCTATTGCTGAGCCAATACCTATAGAAAGAATAACTTCTATTACTGAATGAATCAAGGCTTGTCCAATACTAAGTTCATTTGAGCCAAGTAGCATAATCGCGATTGGTAGGGTAATTGTAAAAATTAAAAGGGCAAATATATCATCTAACCCAAGTACTGCATATAAGGTGGTAACTAGGTTCCCAGAGGCTCGATATTGTTTAATGACATCTACTGTACCAGCTGGAGCAGTAGCAGAAGCAAAAGAACCAAATAAGAGACCTAAAGGAATAGAAATCTTCCACCCCATACTGAAATGCAGTAAGAATGAAATAACTAAACTTACTACTATAAAGGTAAGAGTAGCTTCGAAGAGAGTTATCCAGAAGACTGTTTTGCCTACTTTCTTTAGTTCCTTATACTCAAGTTCAGTACCAATACCAAATCCAATTAAAGAGAGGGTGATAATATTTACTATCTCATAATCATCAACTCGGAATTGCCAAGGATTGCTAACTGGGATAGATAAATCTAATACTATTCCGACAATAGCCCCAGTAATGATATAGCCTAAAAGTAAGGGAGCTTTGAGTAATGATACTCCCCGGCTAGTTAGTATTGAAAGTAGTAATGATACTGCTAGAAAGAAAAAGATTAATGCAATTTCAGACATGATATCAGCTATTTAGTAGAAGTAATAATGGAATAAATTTCGTATTTATCCTTAGCTTTTAAAAGCTCTTTTTGAACATGATTATCTTTTAATCTAAGAACTAATCTTGATAAAAGTCTGATATATTCCTTATCTTGCTTATCTGATGCACCAATCATAAAAATTAGTTTTACAGGTTTATCATCTAGAGATTCGTATTCGATACCATTTTTCAATCTACCAATTGCAATAACAAAATCATCGCATTCAGGTATTTTAGCATGAGGAATGGCAATACCAAGTCCAATACCAGTACTCATTAAGGATTCTCTTTTGAAAATTGCTTTCTTAAATGCAGTTATGTTAGTAATGTTTTGTGAGCTTGAAATCAAATCAATCATCTCATTCAAGGCATCAGTTTTGTTGTCAGCCTGCAAGTCTTTAATTCTTGTTTCATCAATAAAATCACTTATTTGTAGTATTCTCATATCAACCACCTTTTAAAAAACTTGTGGCTATATAATTATTCTTGATAATTTTGTCAATAACTAAGATTTTTTTATTAATTTTCAGGAAATAATTAAGTTTGATTTCCTGATTATTCTCCCTTAAACATAATCGTAGAACAGGCTTTTGATAGCCCTGTATAATTTATTAATATCAAAATCATACATCATCAGGAGAATTGTGAAAATTACTAAAGCAACAAAAAGAATAACCCAGAGAAAATTAGCATAAAGCATATGAATGCTAGCCCAAAAATGAACTTTAGGTACAGAGACAGAATTACTATTATTCTTATCTATCTTATCGTAAATTACCTGAGATTCCGTTCCCCACATAATCTCATTTTCAGGATCTTCATCATCGATATAAGGTATATACCCCATCTTGTTATACCTATCCAGTAAATTCTTAGGTATTGTTGCAATTTCATTATCAGTAAGCATTCTTTTAGCCATATAAGCTCCTTCTATTCAAACTTCCTATAGAGAAATGTCATGACACCTATTAGAGCACAATCAGCGTGATCTTGAGGTTCAATGACAATAGTTTCAAAACCTTCGTTCAATGGTATTAATAATAACTGATGGGTATTCTTGTCAAGCTTCATTTTCTTTAATGTTACTTCCCCATCTAATCTTACAGCACAAATCTTACCATTACTTCTTTCCCAGTCATTTGATTTCTCAATAAGAATAACATCCCCATTCTTTATCACAGGCTCCATGGAAGAGCCATTAACTTTGAGACAGAGGTAGTTTTCAGCTTTGCCATGAATCTGGTCTCTAGAGAATTTAACATCTCCAAAGTCATCATGTTTTGATTCTATAGGCATACCAGCAGAAATTTCACCTGAGATGGGAATTGTAATCATTGAATCATCAAAGAATTTCATTTTAGCTTCAATAACTTTATGAATATGATTATCAAGGACCTTTTCAAGTTGATCTATTTCTTTAACCTTAGAACCTTCAATAACCATATTACCTTTGCCAGTAATTAACCAGTGAAGATTTATTCCGTATAGGTTACAGAGCTTATTCATAGTATCAATAGAGGGTTTGATTTTACCTGATTCCATTTGAGATAGAGCAGAAGCTTTAAGATTTAGTCTGTCTGCCAGCTCAATTTGCTTGATATTACGAGTTTTTCTGATTTCTTTAATTCTTGAACCTATCATTTAGTAGTCTCCTCTTTATTAATAAGACTAGATTAAGTAATGGTTAATAATTTGTCAAGGTTTAATTTTCACTTATAACTATAAGCAGTCTTATTGCCTTAGGATAGAAGATGAGGGAGCAGAAAAGATAAATAGTTTAAATAAATCTATTAGCGATCTTTTTTTGCAAAAAGAATCAAAAAATCAGAGAAGTTGACTTTGTCAACCCTCTGATATTTGGTTAAATTTATAATTTAGATCTTTTTATCAAGTATTTGAGCAAGTTATCTTCAAGAGCTGTCTGACTAGTAAAAGAGACATACTCAATCTTTGAGTGTAAGCATTGTTCTTTTATGTAGTTAAAGAAGTCAGAATAGGCAGCTTGATACTTATCTTTAATCTGCCAGGGAAAAACTCTGATTTCAGACTTAGATTCAGAATCTACAAAGATAGTTTCTTTGGAATAGTTAAAATCTTCTTCTTGTTGATCAACAATATGAAAGACGATAACATCATGTTTTAAATATCTAAAATGTTTAAGGCCTTTAACAAGGTCTTCAGCAGAATCTAAAAGGTCTGAAATGATAATTATTAGTGATCTCTTTTTTATTTTCTCAGCAATCTGATGTAAGATTTTGATGCTGTTAGTCTTGCTATCGCTTTCAAGTTCAAAGAGTTTCTTATAAATACCAGCAATGAATGCTTGATTAGTTTTTGGAGGTTGCCAGTAAGAGATTTCATCATTGTAGGTTACTAGCCCTACGGCATCGTTTTGCTTATTAATGAGGTAGGTCAAAGCAGCAGCTAAGTGCTTTGCATATTCTAGTTTTTCTACTTTGTGAGAAGTGAAGCTCATAGATTTACTATGATCAAGCAATATATAAGCATTCACATTAGTCTCATCTTCAAATCTTCTTACATAATACCTATCAGTTTTGGCATATTGCTTCCAATCAATATCCTTGATTTGATCACCAGGAATATATTGTCTATAATCTGCAAACTCTACACTATAACCATGATAGGGAGACTTATGCAGTCCTACCATAAAGCCTTCAACAATCTCTTGTACATTGAGATGAAAGGCATCAAGTGTATTTACAACTTTTTCAGTTATAAGTTTATTCATTAATCCTTTTTCTTATAAAATAGGGCTAAGGGAACTAAAATAAGGTAGCCGATAGATAAGATTATAGGAGATAAAGTTTTATCGCCTAAATCATCACCAGCATATTTCATAATAATATAGCCTGCGATTATGACAATTATTGCTATAGTTAACAAGATATAGTTAGTCTTGTTTAGGTTTAATTTGTTTATATTCTTTTTTTTCATATTACCTCTTAAAATCTAGTTGTATAAATAATTTGGAATGCTCTATCAAAAGTTATCTTTTCTCCACCATGGAAATTAGGAGCATTTTCAAGTAGATCGTATATAGTGAATTTAAACTGTAAGTCTGGGATAATAAACCAGCCCGCAGATAGATTAAGATAGCCTTTTCCATCTCCATAATGTTCAAAATCATTTGTTGATTTTTCATTATCATTAAAGGCAAAATTGTATTCTAAAAGGAAGTTTAGATCCTGGCCTATACTTTGTCCTAGAGTAAGAAAGCTATTTATATCCTTATCACCATCATCATTTTCTGTTGATTTATTGATGCCAAAGATTATTTTAGATCCCTTAAGAATGAGGTCATTTTTACCAATTGCTGCATAAAAGCCAGGAGATTTATGTTCATAGCGATTTTGACCTTCAACCCATTTACCGTGTCCCTCAGAATCGAATCCAACACTTAAAGCTGGAATATTTACAGTTTCTTTTAAGAGTTGAAACTTTGCCTTGAAGTCTATATGATCATACCAATCTGGTTCATTATTACCAACGAAGTTTTCTGCTCCGTAAGAGAAGCCTATTGATAATCTATCAAAAAGTCCAATATTAGAAGCTAATCTCATTGAACTATCGCCATAGAATTTGCTAGCAAAACTGTACTCTCCCCTATTTAAAACATTTGGACTAGGTGTAGTAATTGAGTTAAATTCATCAACACCTAGCAAGATACATGTTATAGAGATTAATAAAACTATCAAGAATATTTTTTTCATTTAGACTCCTTTATTTTAAATGATTTTGCGATACCTTCAAGTTCTGTTATAAAGGGAACTTTAGTTCCTGCAGGGTAATAGACTGCGGTATCAATGAAGTAAGCAGAGCTTGTACTTTCATCATAAAAAGTATAACTTTTGAAAGTCCCCCCCATATTTGTATTATCATTTTCCCAAGCACCTTCTAGAATAAAACCATTATAGCTTACTTTATCCCAAGTTGTGAAGGTTTTTGGTAAAATTCTTGTCCTCATCCAATCAATTCTATCTCCATCGAGAATATCTTTCCCGATTTTACTGCGACTAGCCTTTACCCATTCTTGATTAAAATCATCCATCTCAATTTTTTCACTAAAGACAGTGATAAATTTATCAGGTAGGATAGTATTTTTCTTCTTATATCTATAGATAAATGAGATTAAATTATCCTCTTTATCTTCTTTATAGACTTGGAAGGTTGAAGGTAATGTTATGCTAAAGTTATAATTACTAAACTGATAATCTAAACTTCCCCTATAGTAAACTCTCCTAGTCATTCTGGCTAAAAATCTTTGTTCATAATCAAGATAAAGGTTAGCAATTCGAGAAAGAATAATTCTATCTAATCCTTGACTATCAGAGGCTAAGATAAAAGTTACTAATTGATCATCAGACCATTCATTTTGGTAGGTAAGAATAGTTGGACTTCCAGCCATGACTTGGTCAAGTTTAGCTTGGGGGACTTTACTTTCAATAAAAGCTGTGAAATTACTAGGAATTGAAAGATTACAGATAAAAATAATATTTTTTGCTTTTTCTAGTTCTTCGAAGTCTTCAAAATTCTTCCAGATTAAGAAGAAGGTTCTCTCTTTTTGAGCTCCTTCAAAAGGGTAACCAAATTGGTCTTTCATTATTTTTGCAGTATTTTCTTGTAAAGTTTCATTAGTGAAAAGATATACATCTTGATGGTTACCATAAGATACAGGCTTGCTGTTATCTGTAAAATTACTAACTGGCATATAGTCTTGGTCTGATTTATGACAAGACAATAATACAGGGATAATTAGTAGGATAAAGAGTAAGTTTTTCATTAAAACAACTCCTTAATATTCTTAAGGTATGAAGAACCTGACAGTATAGTAACTAGAGCTACAAGCCAAAAGTAGATATTCAAGTATAAGGAGTAATCAGAAAGATTAATACTCAAACCTAGCAAGAAGAGAGAAAGTGTTAATCCCACCATTTGAGTAACTGTTTTTATCTTTCCCCAGTAGTTAGCAGCTAGGTAGATTTTCTTTTTCTTATAGATATCCCTTAGAAGGGTGATTAAGATTTCTCGACCAGTAATTATGATGAATATCCACATAGATAGGTAGCCATGCTTACCGAAGGTTAAGAGAGCAAGAGCTGAAAGCACTAATAGTTTATCAGCCAAAGGATCCATGATTTTACCAAAGTTAGAAATAACTTCATATTTTCTAGCCAAATAGCCATCAAAATAATCGGTAATTGAAGCTATCATGAAAAGGGAAAAGGCAGTCATTAAGTGATTCTGCACAAAATAGTAAATAAAGAAGGGAATCATCACAACCCTTAGCATAGTTAGTATATTCGGTATATGTTTCATTTTATAGACTAGTCCTCTCTTTTTTAAGAATAAATATTGCTAGGTTAGTAGCTATTAAAATAATAATAAAAAACACGTTTCTAGTGTCAATATTAATATTTAATATCTCTTGAAAATCAATAATAAAAGTTGTAAGTAAGCAAACAAGACTCAACATTAAAGTTAGAGATTTTTTCCACCAAAGATTTCTAAAGTATTGCTTTGGAGAAATATGTCCTTTGAGTAAGAAGTTAATCTTCTCCTGATTAATCATTTTGAGATAGAAATCAAAAACTTGGATAAAAATAGTAGCCAATAGGAGGGTAATAATTAAGATAATAGCTTGTAGATAATTTTGATAAGTAGACTCTTTTATGTATTTGTCTCTTTGATTAATAATATTGGAATAATCTTGCATAATTTCAGAGAACTTAGCTTTATCATAATAATAGTGTTTAATATTGGATTTTACTGAAGGCACTACATTACTATTAAGGTAGGAGTAACCATTTTCTTGGAGATAGTCTTCAATAGCGATAATTTGATCCATAGCTTGCAGGTCAGCTAGGAAGGAAATAAGAAGCTCGTTAGGAAGATAAAGTTTCATTTTATTGAGAAGTGACTTATTAGATTTATTCAGGTTGGAAGAGTTCATAAAATCTTTTAATTTACTATCAAAGAGGAGGGTATCGATAAATGATGCCTGAGGCTGAATAGTAATACTCTGGAAGTCCTCTTCTGTGAATTTCGCCATTATATCATTACGAACTTGCTTTAGTTCATTACTTCTAGTACTGTAGATAGAGAATTTTAAATCAGATAAATCATTTATTATCTTATTTTCAGCTTGAGCAAGTATAGACTGTGCTTGCTTACCTGTAGCTTTACTGATAACCTGTAAATAGTTTTGATATCCCCAAGAAATAGTCATGATTAATATCAAAATAAGAATATTTAGGCTTATAAATCTCTTTTTCATAACTTCACTACCCCATCTTCATCAATTACAAAAGTAAAATCCATTTCAGGTATCTTCAAACTTGAAGTCAATAAAATACATCCTCCCTCTGATTTATACTTACTCAGAATTTTACCAACTAGAGACAATTCTTTTAGATTAAAACACTTGTCAAAATCATCAATAATTAATAAACATGGGTTCATACCACAGGCTATTGCTAGCTCTAGGAACTTCTTTTTACTGTAAGTTAGTTCCTGAACCAGCCTTTCAAGATCATTTTCTAAGTCTGCAATAATAACATATTCACTGATGCTATCAAATCTGTACTTAGAAGCAAATCTTAAATTATCATTCACACTCTTATCTGCTAGCAGATTTACTTCCCTTGATAATAAATAGGAATCTATTCTATGTTTATTAATATTCTGAAAATCTATAATCCCTCTATAACTAGAATATAAACCGTGAACAGTTCTAACAAATAGTGATTTTCCAGTTCCTTCCTGACCCACAAGAGCATTTATAGTAGATTCAGGAAGCATCATTTCAGGGACTCTTATGACAATTCTTTTATTTCTAATAACTTCTAAATCATTTATCTGTAGCATGTTTTAATCCAATTATTATTATCTTGTTTTCATTTATCTTTTCAATCATTTCTAATCTATTTTTAACTATTTGAGCTAGTAAGTCATCTTCCCTATTCTTAGCATAAAGCAAATAAGCTTGTCCTGCTTCTGCCAGATTCCTTTTAACACAAGTAAAAACATCTGACATCCTACAAGCAAGTTCAAATTTAGCAAGATTCCTTCTATGACTAGGACTCAGTCTCCCCTGACCTAATTTCAAATAAGGAGGATTAGCTAAGATTAAATCATACTTACCATTTGCCTGATAATCCTTTATATCACCTGTAATTACCTTAATATCTAAACCTAAGCTCTGACAATTATATTGAGCTATTTGGGCTTGTTCATGGTCTATCTCAAGTCCAGAAATCTCCCAGTTAGGAAAACTTTTCTTTAGCATTATAGCATTAATCCCTGTTCCCAGACCTAGCTCTAAGACCTTCTTTACTTCCTTAGAGGACTGACTAAATCTTTGAACTAAGAAATAATTGAAGAGCTCATTATCTGTTGAAACTCTTTGGCCATCTTTATGCTGATAGATTTTAGATCCATCAGGTAAAGTAACTAATGTACACGCTTGTTTCAACGAGGAGTCAAGAATCATTACTTAAGATAATTTTAGCATTGCATCAATACTTTTCTTAGCAGCTATCCTCAGATCTTTAGGTAAATCTATTTCAAATTCTTCATTTTGCAAACTGGCTAAGACATCCTCTAAGTGAATCTTTTTCATATTTACACAAACTGCTTTGTTAGCTAGAGCTATTATACTCTTTCCAGGATTATCCCTTTTAATCTGCTCATATAAGCCTACTTCAGTTCCGATAATTAAATTATCATGATCTTTAGCATAATCAGCCATTCCCTTTGTTGAAGCTACAAGATCAGCATACTTTATGATCTCAGTAGGACATTCAGGATGAACCAATAACTTATGTTTAGGATATTCTTTTTTTACATCAATTACATCTTGCTTAGACATTTTGATATGATGAACTGGACAGTAACCATCCCAGACAATTATATGTCGGCCTGTTTGATGGGCAGCATAAGTACCCAAATTTTGGTCTGGAACAAAAAGAATCTTTTGATCTTTAGGGAAAGTTTCGATTATTTTAACTGCATTAGAAGATGTACAACAGATATCACTTTCAGCCTTAACCTCTGCAGTAGAATTTACATAGCACATAACTATCGCATTTGGATGGTTGTTTTTGAACTGAATTAACTGGTCCCTAGTAATCATTTCTGCCATAGGGCAGCCAGCATCTTGTACAGGCAGTAAAACCTTGGTCTTAGGTGAAAGAATTTTAGCTGTTTCAGCCATGAATCTTACCCCACAAAAAAGGATTATATCCGCCTTAACCTTACTTGCTTCAATTGATAATTGTAGAGAATCTCCAACAAAATCTGCAATATCTTGTACGTCTAATGTTACATAATTATGAGCTAAAATTACAACATTTTTCTCTTTCTTTAATCTATTTATTTCCTGAATTATGTCTTTGGTCTCCATCTTTTCCTCTATATTATTTATTTTTTTTATTTTCCTATCTGAATTAGTTTTTGCTAGTCTTTTTCATGACTAGCAAGTTAAGCTCTAGCAAACTTTTAATCTTTATCCATGCTCGCAGGGAGTAATTTCTAAAAATTGCTAGTATGTTGAGAACTTCTAAGTAAAGGAAAAACTATTTAGCTTTTCTTTTCAAATCCTTTGAGTTTTTAGAGCTTAGTATGACCAAAGCCACCCTGACCTCTAACTGTCTCCGATAAGTCCTCTACAATTTCCCATTGAGGTTCCTCATATTTACTTATCACCATTTGAGCAATCCTCATACCATCAGTAACGGTAAAATGTTCATTCCCAAAATTATAGAGAATAACCTTCACTTCTCCCCTATAATCAGGATCAATGGTACCAGGTGAGTTTAAAACACCTATCTGATGTTTTAAGGCTAGTCCTGAACGGGGTCTAACTTGAACTTCATAACCTGATTCTATAGCTATGGCTAGTCCTGTTGGTATAAGCACCAAACTATTAGGGTCCACAATTATATTTTTATCTAAACAAGCACAAATATCATATCCTGCTGCATGTTCAGAATACCTTTTAGGCATTATTGCCTTAGCATTCAATTTCTTTATTTCTATTCTCATTAGAATTTTCTTGTAAGTATGAAATCAGTTAAAAGTTCTAGTTTCTCAGCTTTTTCTCCATAGTGGGAAAGTATTTTCTTTGCAGAAGAAATTAATTTTTCTGCCATTTCATGTGATTTATCTAAACCATAAACAGCTGGGAAAGTAGCTTTTTGAACCTCTGCATCCTTACCAATAGTCTTTCCTAAGAGAGCAGAAGACCCCTCAACATCTAAGATATCATCGACCACCTGGAAGGCTAATCCTATTTTAGATGCATATTTATCTAATCTTTCGATATCATCTTGAGGTGCATTAGCAGCTAAACATCCAAATCTTACAGCTAAGTTTAGAAGTTTAGCAGTCTTGTTCTCATGAATGTACTCAAGAGTTTTCTTAGTTACTTTTTTTGATTCATAAGCAATATCATTCATCTGACCTGAGATAATACCATCAGAACCTGCAGTAGATGCTAATTCTTTAATATACATCATTTTTTCTTCATCAGTAAAGGGTGAATCTGCAATCAAGTCAAAGGCAGACACCAAGAGAGCATCACCTGCTAAAAGGGCAATATCAGAGCCATAAACTACATGACAAGACTTTTTCCCTCTCCGCATATCATCGTTATCAATCTCAGGAAGATCGTCATGTATAAGAGTATAAGTGTGTAATAATTCTATAGCGCCAGCAAGATACTTAACTTTAGAAAAATCATTATCAAAAAGAGAGTATATGGAAAGTGTTAAGTAGGGTCTAATCCTCTTACCACCAGCAAACAAGGTATGCCTGATCGCCTTATGAATCTGTTTAGGATATTCATCTTTTCTAGGTAAAAACCTATCTAAAATAATATTAACTATCTCTCTCTTTTCTCTAATATCTCTTTTAATCATCATTGATTTTTGATTAGACATCTAATTACTTCTCCTGATTCTTTCGGTTAATAACTTCAATTTTTTCTTCAAACTTATTTAATTGCTTTTCGCAAAAATCTAATAAATACTTGCCTCTTTCATAGAGTTCCATCATCATTTCAAGGGAAATCTCAGCCTCTTCCAGCTTTGCCACAACTTTATTAAGTTCTTTGATAGCTGATTCATAGTTCTTTGGTTCTAGTGCTTTTCCTTCCATTAGTCTTCCTTAAGTGAACATTGCATTCACAAATTCCTTTGCATCAAAATCTTGTAAATCTTCAATCCCTTCTCCAACACCTATTAGTTTTACAGGAATATTTAATACTTTTTTAATATTCAAGACAATGCCTCCCTTGGCTGTTCCATCTAGTTTAGTTAATACTAAGCCAGTAAGTGGTACTATACCATTGAATGTTTTTGCCTGATTAATTGCATTTTGACCTGTTGTAGAATCTAAGACTAAGAATACTTCATGGGGGCCATCAGGTGCTACTTTCTTGATGGTTCGATAGATTTTTTCTAACTCTTTCATTAAGTTAGCCCTATTATGCTGTCTGCCAGCCGTATCTATCATAACAACATCTTTATTTTTGGCTATAGCAGACCTTATTCCATCAAATACTACTGCTGAAGGATCTGCACCTTGATCTTGTTTAACAATATCAACATCTGCTCGTTCAGACCAAATAGTTAACTGTTCTACAGCGGCAGCTCGGAAGGTATCTCCTGCAATCATTAAAACTGATTTTTTTTCATCATTAAACCGCTTGGCTAATTTACCAATAGTAGTTGTCTTACCCACACCATTAACGCCAATAAACAAGATTATGTATGGCTTTTTATCTGTCATTTCAAAAACTTGACCTTCTTCCTCATAATCAGCCATTAGCTCTTGAGTCATTATATTTTTTATAATTTCTTGAACTTGTTCTGTTTCTTTAATTTTATTTATTCTAATTTCATCTCTTAACTTATCAATAATTTTAGTGGTCATCTCAACTCCAGTATCACCCTGAAGTAAGATTTCTTCCAACTGCTCTAAAAGTTCTTCATCTACTACGCCTCTAAGCTTGACAGCTTCGGCTATTTTACCTATGAAATTATTTTTAGTAGTAGCTAATTTATCTTTTAGCTTTTTTACAAATTTAAACATTATTCTGCTCCTAAAGTAAATAACTATTATGTTATGTCATTATAAGTGATCTTAGTTAAAAGTCAATAGAAAATATTATTTTGTTGAATTATACCTCTAATTGTTATTTTTACTGATTATCATAATATTTAAGTTTTAAAAAAAAGCCCCGAATTAACGAGACTTTAATGTCATTGCGATAAATCCGCAGAAACTAAAACAAAAAGGGAAGAAATACCTCCATTTTTAACTTTTCATTGAAACCAAGTATGTCCTATTTTAAAAGTATCCCTTTGCCAGTACTAACTTCATTATTGTTTCTAATCCTAAACAAATATAAGCCTGAAGCTACACTTCTATTGTGATTATCCACCCCATGCCAGGTAAAGTTATGAGTGCCTGCTGATTGCTTAGCTAAGTCTTTTGTATAGACTTTTTGCCCTTTAATGTTATAAATTTCGACATATACATTACTGCTTTTCTTAAGAGTATAAGCTATTGTAGTTGTGGGATTAAAAGGATTAGGATATAGAGAGTTTATCCTAATATCAGAAACAGCGTTGACGTCTATATTTTCTTCTAAATCGTCATTATCAGTTGCAATAATATTATAAGTTAGAAAAGGATAACCATCATTAATTTCAGGGTTAATATCCCAGACATCCCAATCTGCAACATCACCATAAGGATCACCCACAAAATCCCATGGAAGATAATCATAAACTTGAGTATAAGTTGCGACATCTTTCATTTGAGCAGTAGTCATACCATCAGCATGAATCAAAACTTCAGGATTTATCTCTGCCACTTCATAATCTACATAATTATCATATCCTACCCAGAATTCTCCCCCAAAAGGAATTGTAAAACCTGCATCCCTATCTGAACCTATAATTCGGTTAGCTGTATATGATCTATTAATACCTCCATTAAGTTGAACATAAAAATCACCGGCAAAAAGATTAATCATTGGATTATTGTTCTCCTGGGCATAGATATCAACCATAGTGTAGCTATTAGAAATAAAACAAAACAGTGCAGAACCTATAAACCCCCCAGTACAATCTGAGCCGGTTATAAACCCTTTTGCACTACAACCGGCTATTTCAGGGAATTGAGGATCTGGATTATCAGCATCGGCACCTCTCATGTTCCCTACAAATCCACCAACATACTCTAGCGTTTCATTATTTAATGATTCTATCTCTGTATAGGAGTGACAATCTACAATATCATAACCATTACTTCCTACAAAGCCTCCAATATAAGAACCTCCATTTAGCACAATATATGATTCACTTTGGCAAAGAAAAATCTCTCCATCGTTACTACCTATGAATCCTCCAACTATCTCTAAAACATAATGTTCGCTGTAAAGTTCTAAGGTGCTACTGCAATTTTGAATCCTTGAACCTGAAGAAGAACCAACAAATCCACCTATATCTCCAGGAGATTGAGAAATATCTGCTATGTTTATCACAACTTCGGAAGAAGAATATTCTATCAATGAACTATTTACAAATGTAGCAATGCCTCCACTTTTTTCATAACATAAAATACTTCCTGATACAGTAACATTGTATACAGAACTTTCTGAAGTTATTCCTATAGCCAATAAGCCTACAATAGAACCAGTATAATTAAAATCTCTTAAAGTTAAATTTTTAACTAGACCACCAGTTATCTGTCGGAAGAAACTAGCATTACCATCAACTCCACGATTAAGGTAATGATTGAGAATTTCATAGCTTCCCCCATCATACTGTCCAGAAAACCAAATATCATTCCATTCAGCTACTTCATTTACATTAGCAGACTCAGAAGCATCAATATCAGCTGTTTGAAGAAAATAGCTATCCCAAACCTCTTCAGTCTCAGATAACCAAAGTAAATGAGCAAATTCGCTTATTAAATACGGGTCATCTTCTGTCCCTAAACCAGGAGCTTGTAGCCCCTGACCACATAACATAACACTACAAACACATAGCACAGTCACAAATAATAACTTCATTTTTACTCCCTTTTCTATATTATACTCAATATCTTTAAGTTTAAGATCAATACAGAGAGAGACATCCTCCCTCTGTATTATATTATATTAATCTACATTTTCTGTCAACTATTCATAAGAATCATTTTATTAACAACATTATCATTATCAGAAGAGACTTTATACAAATAAATGCCTGAAGATACTTTTTTGTTGTTTTCATTGGTACCATTCCAAACAACTGAATGAATTCCTGGACTTAACTTATTATTCACAAGTGTCTTAACACGCTGTCCTTTGATGTTGTAAATCTGTAACTTCACAACCGACTCATCTGCTATATCAAAGCTAATTGTTGTTTCTGGGTTAAATGGATTAGGGTATTTTGATGAAGTTTCAGAGTTAGAGGGACAACATTATCTGTTTCAGAATCCTCCATACCAAATATTTGATAGATGTCACTCCTTTTTTAATTTTAATTTCTCATTTTATTAGTCAAGTATAAATAACTAATAACTTCAATAATCCTTTTCATTTCACACAAGGTTTGTTTATTTATTTTTTACTACATAAGTCACCTCCTCATTGTAGGCAATAATTTTTTCATTTTCTTCCTTTTTGTTTAAACACTTTTTAATGCTTTTCGATTACTACAGTTTCTCCATTAACTTCAAGAGTAACAACTTCATCATCATCTGATAGAATAATATAATCTGTTCCTTGAACCTCTTCCCAAGTTACAACTCTTAAGCCTTGATATAGTTCTTGACTTATTAAGGGACAACATAATAATAACATAATAATAATTAAAAGTTTGAACTTCATTTTTACCTCTCTCTATATATATAGACTATAAAAGAGATTAAAAATGTGCTAGTTTTTCATAAACCCCTATTATACTGAATGCTACAGAGGAACAGCGAAATGAATAAAGTTATTAGTAAGGCCTTTGAAAGATCTAAATTTATTGCCTTAAAATATGTCAAAGATATAGATATTGCTGAAGAAGTTGCTCAATTATCGACTATTCAGTTATATTTAAACTTTGATAAAATTGATAAAACAAAGATAAACAGCTGGTTATTTGCTGTTACTCGCAATCTTTGTTTGGACATTTTAAAAAAACAAAATGAGACTATAGAGATTTTAGTAGATCCTTTGAATTTAAGTAAAGCCATAGCTTATACACAAATTGGGATAAATGAAGAGCTTGACATAGATATTTATGCTTTTATTTCTCAAGCAGATAAAAAGTTATTAAAGAAATACTACAATCAAAATGTGCCTATCTTTAAATTAGCTCAAGATTTCAAGATTAAGGAAAGTAAGCTTAAGCAAAAAATACATTCATTAGAAAATGAGATTAAACTGTTTCATTTGATCACTAGTGATGTTATCTATTTTAAACCTATCACAAATACCAAATTGGCTAAAAAGATAGATAATTTAATTAAAGCTCTAGTAAAAGCTCTCCAAAACAATAATTTAGCTTCTATGAGAAGATATTGCAAAGGGGCTATCATTCATGATTCAATCAAGAAGATTAAGATTAAATCTTATGAAGCATGTAAAATAAAAGTAATTGAAGATAATAATTATGAAATGGTTGTAGGCTATTTAGATTTTGAAAATCGAATAAGAGTTTTTTTTATTAATTTCTCAATCACTAAGTCTGGAAATATTCAGGTCTTGGAAATGCCTATTTTACCTAAAAGGGTTTTAGTGATTGATAAAAAACATGTTGCCCATCAGAACCCAACTAAAGAACTCACAAATAGGAAAGGTGTGTATAATAACAAACTTGGCACAATTGATGAGATGAAAGATAAAGGGATTGCTAAAGTAATTCAAACGGAAGATGACTTTAGCTAAACCATAAGCAACTGAACACAACAAATGTTTCCCTACCACTAAAACTATTCTATTAAATCAAGATTTTCATTGACGAATTTGCCTTGAAAGATTTAATATGCAAAAAAATCATTAATATAGGAGTCAAGATGGCTAAAGTTATTACTTCTAAACAGGCTGCAGAGATGATTAGACCCAATGATAGACTTATGATTGGTGGATTTCTTGCAGTTGGAGCCCCAGAAACAATAATTGATGAATTAGTGAAAAGCAATGTAAAAAACTTACACGCAATCGTTATTGCATCTGATTATGAAAATAGAGGAATCGGTAAATTGGTTGCAAACAAACAAATTAAATCAGCTCAAGTTTCCCATTTAGGAACAAATAGAGAAATACAAGCACAAATGAATGCTGGACTTATCGACATTGAATTAGTTCCCCAAGGAACACTTATGGAGAGAGTAAGAGCTGCTGGTGCTGGTTTAGGTGGCATTCTAACTCAAACAGGTTTAGGCACTTTAGCTCAAGAAGGAAAACCTGTTATCGAATCTGACGGTAAACTCTATATTTTAGAAAAACCAATCCATGCTGATTTTGCTCTGATTAGAGCTCATAAGGCAGACAAATTAGGAAACTTAGTTTATAATAAAACTGCTCGTAACTCTAATCCTAATATGGCTATGGCTGGCAAAATCACAATTGCTGAAGTTGATGAAATTGTTGAAGTTGGCCAAATTGACCCAGAAGCTGTTGTTACTCCAGGTGTGTTTGTTGATTACATAGTAAAAAGGGAGGCATAATGGATAGAAATGATAAAAACTACAAAAGAGCTCTTATAGCAAAAAGAATTGCTCAAGAGCTTCATGATGGAGACTTTGTTAACTTAGGTATTGGACTTCCCACACTAGTAGCTAATTATATCCCCGAAGGAATTACTGTTCATTTCCAAAGTGAAAATGGCATCATGGGTGTTGGTTCAGCACCAAGTCCTGAAAATCAAGACCAAGATTTAATCAATGCGGGTGGTGGACATATCACAGCTCTTCCTGGTGCTTCTTATTTTGATTCTGCTACTTCTTTTGCTATTATTAGAGGTGGACATCTTAATATGACCGTTCTGGGAGCTTTACAAGTAGATGGTAAGGGTAACCTAGCAAACTGGATGATACCTGGTAAAATGGTTCCTGGTATGGGTGGAGCAATGGATCTAGTTACTGGTGCTAAAAATGTTGTAGTAGCTATGGAACATTGTGATAAACATGGTAATTCTAAGATTCTTAAGGAATGCACCTTACCACTGACAGCTAAGGGAAAAGTAACTCTTATTGTTACAGATATGGCTTTAATTAGAATCACTGACAAGGGTGCTATACTTGAAGAAATAGCTGCGGGATTAACTGTTGAAGAAGTACTTAATCATACCCAAGCAGAATTAATTGTAGCTGATAATATTAAAGAATTTGATGTTTAAAAAAACTAAGTTTTTGTTAAACTAAATATTCAAGGCTGGGATTTCTCAGCCTTTTTTGATGTTATTTTATATTTTTCAATTGACTTGATTTAACTAATAATTAATTTTGTAAAAAAATTCTAAGGAGTCGCTTATGTTCCCAGGTGGAAATATGAAACAGCTTATGAAAAAAGCTCAAAAAATGCAAAAAGATCTCTTGAAAGCTCAAGAAGAGATGGAAAATAAAATATTCTCAGCTTCCTCAGGTGGCGGTATGGTTAAAATTGACATGAATGGTAAATTTGAAGTAAAGTCTATCAAAATTGATCCTGAAGTCATCGATCCTGATGATGTTGAAATGTTAGAAGACTTAATTTTAGCAGCTCTTAAAGATGGTTTTGAACAAGTCTCTAAAAACAATGAATCTTCCATGTCTGATGTTACAGGTGGAATGAAGATACCAGGCTTATTCTAAACTAAGTAATGATAAAAGCCATTGAAGACTTAAAGGATTCTTTAAAGACTTTGCCGGGCATTGGAGAAAAGACTGCTCAACGCCTGGCATTGCATATTTTATCTCAAGATAAGCTATATTCAAGCCAGCTAGGTGAATCTATCCTACAAGCAGTTGCTAAAATTGAAAATTGTAAAATATGCAATATGCTTACAGATGATAATCCTTGTAGATTTTGTAGTGATATAAATCGCAATGATAAAAGCCTTTGTATTGTAGAACATACTGCTGATGTTTTTATGTTAGAATCTACTGGAGAGTTTTATGGTAAGTACTTTGTTTTAGGCAACTTACTATCTCCTATTGATGGAATAGGTCCTGATGATATTCATATTGACCAAGTCTTATCAAGAATAAAAGATTATGATGTTGAAGAAGTAATCATAGCATTAAGTCCATCTGTTGAAGGCGAAACAACAATAGCTTATATCGCAGATAGACTAGAGGATTGGTCTGGTAAAATAAGTAGATTATCTACAGGCATTCCTTTCGGTGGAGACCTTGAGTATTCTAATAAGATTACTATTGCTAATGCTTTAAAGCATAGATTTAACATGAAATAGTAGGGCCCATGTTTACAGGAATAATAGAAGAAATTGGAAAAATTTCCAGTATTAGCAATCATGGGGGCAAGAAATATTTTACCATTGAAGCTAGTAAAATAAATAGTGACTTGAAAATTGGTGATTCAGTTGCTTGTAATGGGATTTGTTTAACTTTAATAAGTTTTACAGATAAAGCAATAACTATTGAAGCCATGAATGAGACAATTGCTAAAACAAGTGCTAAATATTGGTCGCTTGGTAATTCTATCAATTTAGAAAGAGCCTTAAGGTTCAATAGTAGACTAGATGGGCATATCGTGCAAGGTCATGTTGATACTATCTCGCAAGTTCTTACTGTTAAAAAGCAAAATAATACACGCTATATTGAAGTAGTTCTAGACCAGCAATATGCTGATCTTGTCGTAGCTCAAGGTTCAATTGCAATCAATGGGGTAAGTTTAACTATTGCTAAACTTAATAATAAAAGTCTGCAAGTAGCTCTAATATCTTTAACTGAAGATTTAACTAACTTATCACTTGTTAAAGTTGGCGATTATGTTAATCTTGAGTTCGATATTATAGGTAAATATATTCTTAGAAGCCAAGAGTTAAAGAAACAATCATCAGCTTCACAAATAACAAAAGCATGGTTATATGAACAAGGTTTTTAAGTTTTCTCTCTTACTAATTATCCTTTTGGTTGCTTGTGGCAAAGCCAAAAGTCCTACTGGTGGTCCTCAAGACAAAGAAGCATTAAAAATTATCTCTATATTTCCAGATAATTATGCTTCTATAAGTGATAAAAAGATTGAAATAACCTTCAACAAAGAAGTAGATAAAAGATCAGCCCAAAATGCATTTAGATTTTATCCTCCCCTAGAATCCTTTGATATTATAAGTGATGATAGAGAAATAAGCCTAGTAATCAATGAGGAACTGCTAAAGAATAGAAACTACTATTTAACAATATCTAATCTCCTAAAAGATACTCGTAACAACAGCTTAGATTCTAATACGACTTATACCTTTAGTAATGGTAAGTTGCAAGACTCTAGACTTTTTGGTCAAGTTATCTATGCTAAAGATGAAGATAAAGCTGAAGATAAAAAGCTGATTTTGCTTGATCAAGATTCTGTAACAGTCTTTATCAAGACTTTTTCAGGTCATAACTATGATATTGATGGTTTAGAATATAGGCCTTATATTCTAAGATCTTTTATAGATAAAAATAACAATGGAAGATATGATATTGAAAAAGAGCCTTATTTTGAAAAGTATATAGATTCTCTTAAAACCAGTAAAAGTGATATTGTCTTAGCTTATGTGGACACCTCAAGAGTCCTAACCCAGAGGGCAAGCGCTCTTAATAATCAACTTGTTGAAGTAAGCCTTTCTGAAGATTTAGCAAGTTGGGATTCTTTAAGTATTATTAACCCAGCAGATTCTTCATCTTTATCTTTCAGTCATGCCTTTTCTCAAGAAGACAAGTTCTTTATTATTACAAGCCTACAAGATACCTTAGACTATCGTCTAGCAATCTTCAATTTGCTTGATAATAATAATAACCTAACTCCTGTATCAAGAATTAATTTCAAAGGATCAAGTCATATTGACACCCTTAATTTTAAAATTCTTGATTCATTTCCCGCCAACGGTTCTACTGTTAACGAAAGCTTTCCAGAAATTTATGTAAAATTTGATAAGATTGTTATGGGACAAGATATCAAAGCTAGTTTAAAAGAGAATGAAACTAATAAACTTATTGATTTTGATATAATAGAAAGTAAGACTTTTTCTGCTAAATTCAAGCCCCAAAATAAACTAAAGAGTTTCAATAGCTATACTTTTACTATTTCCAGTGAAAGTAAAGACTTTTTAGGAAACAATTTAGACCAAGATTTTCAAATCAACTTTATGGTTACAGGAAATAACCAATAACTTAGATTGAGATTATTACTTCTCTTTGTCTTGGACCATCAAACTCACAGAAATATATTCCCTGCCAAGTACCTAAAAGAAGTTCATTAGCCTCATAAGGAATGTTAATCGATGTTCCCACTATACTTGAGAGAAAATGAGCATAAGAGTTGCCTTCTTGGTGCAGATACTCTCTTAAGTTTGGAGAAATTCTTTTAAAGGCAAACTTTAGATCATAGACAACATCTGGATCTGCAGCTTCATTAATTGTAACACCAGCAGTAGTGTGCGGGATGTAGATGTTTACTAGTCCATTGTGTTGAGGTGATTCTTCAACTAATGCTTGCACAATCTTAGTGATTTCAATCATATCAATCTTAGCATTTGTATTTACTTTAATCCTTTTAATTAGCATAATTTCCTCCAACTTTTACTAATAATCCCTAATAAAACAGTAGATCTTGCAATAAATTTCTACCACACTATCTATTATAATTTAACTAATTAAACTAATTTTCAAAGATTTATTTTGTTTTAGCTACATAATAACCATACTCAGGAATTTGATTATCTTGTATTTTCTCAAATAAGCTGATTGGATATTGACTTATAAAGGAGCTTATCTCAATTTGTAAGTTACTTCTATTGATAATTATTATTATTTCCTTGGTATCTTGCAGACTCCATCGTTTGTAGATAAGTAAGTGTTCATCTTCAATAAACTCTATATATCCATCCCAAAGAAGAGGATTGTCTTTTCTAACTTTAATAATATTCTTATAAAAATCTAATAAATCAAGTCTTTCTTCATCTGTCTCGTAATCCCATGGGAAAGGTCTCCTATTATCAGGGTCTTTTTCTCCAGCTAAAAAGACTTCATCACCATAATAAATGTGAGGAATTCCGATAAAAGTAAATTGGAAGACGATAGCTAGTTTTAACCTAGCAAGCTTATCTTTGGCTAAACTTCTTAATCTGAGAGTATCATGACTAGCCAAGAGGTTCATTTGGCTTTTGATACTTTGCCAAGGAAGATTAAGCAGACCACTAGAGATTCTCTCAATAAAAGTACTTAGGGATGTTGACTTGTTAAAGAAATAAGCAAGTAGAGGATCTTTGAAGAAGTGATAATTCATAATTCCATCAAAATATTCACCTTGTAGCCATTCTTGTGGATCATTCCAAACTTCTCCTACCAGGTAAGCATTTGCTTTGACTCCTTTTACCATATCTCTAAAGACTTGCCAGAACCAAAATGGTACTTCTTCTGGAACATCTAATCTAAAACCATCTATATCATATTCAGTAAGCCAGATTTTCATTGATACTAGCAAATAATTAACCAAATCATGATTAAGGTCAGCTACTTCAATATCTTTAACCATATTTTCAGCTTTTGGTCCTCGAGATAGATCATAGTTAAATTCAGGCAAATCTTTTACCCCCCACCAGCATTGATAATAATCTTCAGCAATAAAGTTTTCATCTAGTTTCTTAGGAAGAGGCCATTTATACCAATCAAACCACTTCCAATATTTAGATTTATCTCCTTTTTCTCGACAATCTTTAAAAGCAAAAAAGTCATATCCACAATGATTTAAGGCTATATCTATAATTACTTTTATCTCATTCTGGTGTAAAATGTCTACAAGTTCTTTAAAGGCAGGGTTACCACCTAGATGGGGATCTATTTGCCTAAAATCTATACTATCATATCGATGGGGAGATTTAGCTGTAAAGATAGGATTGAGATAGATTAATGAGATTCCTAATTCTTTAAGATATGATATTCTTGATTGGATTCCTTTCAAATCACCTCCGTAGAAGGCAAACCAATCAGGATTAGCTTGAGCTGAGTAAGGGCTCTCTTTTAGTATTTTGATATCATTCCAATCAGCTAAATGATAGTATTCTTCATTTTTATTAAGACTTCTAACTTGAGGTTTTTGATTTTTTCCTTGATAATAAGTTTCTTGAAAATGGGGATTAAGACTAGAATCTCCGTTAGCAAAACGATCAGGCATAATTTGGTAGATTATTTTTGAATGTAGGCTTGAATCTATTTGGATAATCCTAAGAGAATAGGGTCTAAACCAGGATCTTACTCTTTTATTATTGCTGAGTTTATCCTGGTTTGCATATAGGATAAGGTCTTTACTTTTAAGTATTAAAGAAAATTTATATATCTTATATATGTCCTGTATTTTAATTATTGTGTGGAAAGTAACTTGCTGATTAGTGCTAGCAAGGCAGACAAGTTTATGTGATTCATCATTTAGTTGTAAGCTTATTTCAAGTTGAGGAAAATTAGGTACTAGGATCTTAAATTCAAAAGAATCAGCATAGTATCTATATATTCTGATAATTTTGTCTTTTAGGAAAATATCATTGGAATCATAGGAATCAATCAAGACTGGATTAATAGAGATATGATCAGTCACCGAGGTTTTAATAACTGAATTAGGGGAAATATTATCATGTGATTCTTTAATAGTCTGGGAGTTTGCTTCTTTCTCGTTATACCAGCGATCTCCTTTAGCTAGATACTTATACTGATACTGGCCTTTAGGAAGAAACAGGTTGCTTTTGAAAAAACCTTTATCCAAATGTAATTGATTAGCATTAGGTAACCAGTTATTAAAATCCCCAACAATTGATATTTCCTCATAGTTCTTTGAATTCTTTAGTTTAATAGGTATTATATAAAGTAAATCATCATCAGAGGGAATATTAAGCAGAGAAAATGTTTCCCTTCCTTGGCTTACTGTATTAGCTTTGGGATCTAGAATTATTTGATTATCTTTAAGGAAGTAATATTTATATTTACCTGGTTTGAGTTGGATTTCCAGCTTATAAATACCTGAATCTTCTTGCATTTTAAGTGAGTTTTTCTTCCAATTATTAAAGTCACCCACTAAGTAAATATCAAACTTGCCTGCTATGGGTGGTTGATAAGAAAAGAGTATTTTTTTCATATGCTTTAGAAGTTTATTGTGTGGAACAACATAATTTCGTGCGAGTTATCTCCAGAAGGTCTATATTTGTATGTATAAGACATCTTAGTATTGAAGTTAATATTTGTTCTAATCTGAAAGTCTTGATCATAAATAATTTTAGTTCTCCTATTTAAGTCAGTAATCTCTTGGAAAAAACCTTCATAGTTAAAGTATAATCTCTTGTAGATAGGTCTTCCAAAGTTAATTGTAAGATTATTGAGTAGTATTGAACTTGAGAATTGGGCTAGTTCCGAATCTGAAACTTCTTGAGTTTGCCCTTGATTTAGACCAGCATTTTGATCGTTAATAACATAATTATTAACCATATTCTTAACAAAACCTGGTCTAATATTGAAATAATCAAGTAAGAGTCTTCTTCTAAAGAAAGTTTCAACAGGTCTTAAGAAACTATTAACAAAGGTATTATCAACATTTGAACCTAGCATAAGAATTGTTTCATTTTGTAAGGCATTTTGATCTTCTTGCTGAGAATCATAGGAGCTATCTGAAATTCTTAATCTATTTATAGCTTGTGCTTGAGTTTTATCATCTGGATTATCGCTTGCTAGGGTTAAGACTAAGTCATTAATACCTAGTTGATTACTCTGTCCATTAGAAACTTTTAAGGTAACAGTAGAACCATCTTGCACTCGTTTAACAAATGTTCCATTAATGGAAAAATCAATTTCATTAATGAGAATCTCCACTAAATCAACGTCAAAATCAGTGTCTAAGAAAGTGACTGTTCCTTCTTCAGCAAGAAATCTTGCATCAGGTACAGACCACTCATTATTCTTATAAGTAAGGTATAAGTAGCTATTAGGTGTAACAGAAATATCAGTAGGATAAGTGACATACTTCAAGTTCTCTCCCACTTGTAATCTAGCATTTAACTCAAATGGTAGGGGATTAGATTCTTTATCTTCTTCTTGAGTTTTCTTTTCTTTTCTACTAAAAGTACTTTGGGAAGCTGATGTAATAATAGATAATAAGTTTTCAGTATTAGGAGGGTAGATAATAGAAGCATTAGAGACATTAACCTCCACATCAATCTTCATGTCATCAAAAGGACCTTTTATGGTAGCAAAGTTATCTGATAGTCCAGCTATCTTAACCAGAGCAGCCTCATTTTTAGGCATATATTGTGGTATATGAGCAAGGATACCTTTCTGAGATGTGGATATGCTAAATTGTCCTAAGATTAGATTTCCTATAAAAAAATTATCATTATCTTCAGAGATTTTATTAGCTATTGTCAGAAAACCATCACCCAGCTGTAATTTAAATCTATCGAGGTCAAGTTGATTATCTTTAAATTGAGCAGTGATATCAATATCTTCTATAGTCTGGGGTTGATTAACAAGTTTTAAAAAGCTGTCTTCAGTGTTAATATAGCCTTCATAGACTTGAAAACCTTCTTCATCAACACCAACAATGAGTTCGCTTGTTAAATCAAATGTTCCAGCTTCTAAAAGATCAGGAGTAAACTTTTGGAGAATGTTAAAAACATCAGCATCTAGTTTAACATAGAGTTTTTCTTCTGAAGGGATAAATTCATTTTTAAAGAGATCATAAGAGAAGTCTCCGATAATATTAACATCAGCATAATTATGGGAATTAAAGTAAAGATTATCTACATGGATTCTTTGAGGAAGGTAGAGGAGGTTAAAATAGACATCATTAACTGCAATATCTTGAATTTGGAAGTCAGAGCCAACCCCTTTCAATCTAAATCTGTACTTGTCTTCTTCTCTAGAGTCATATCTAAAAGTTAAATCTCCACTAACAAAGCCTTGTAAGGGAATTATATTCTGATAATCTTTAAAATCTATTTCTTTGATAAGAGCATCAATATCTGCTTGCAAACCATCTTCAGTTTCAATAGAACCTGTGGCTGAGATAAGTATTTGTCTCTCATTATAGACTATTAGTTCTTCTAGAGATATTAAATCTGTTAAGCCTTCAAAGCTAGCTTTCAATCCATAACCAGAAAAGCCAGCATACTCCAGACCAGTAATATTTACTTGTCCTTTAATCATTTCGTTGAACCAAAAATAATCAATATTTAAAGTTATGAAACCATTAGGATATTTTTCAGCTATTTTCTTAGGTAAGAATTTTTTAAAGTCTCGCAAAGCAAGTTGATTAACCTCAAGTTTTAAACCTCTATCAGCAGACAATAAGTCTCTTCCCTTGATCACTATCTCTTGATTAATTTTGAGATCAGCATTAAGTTCAGCAAATTTATTGAGAGACATTTGGGTTAGGATATTTAATTCTTGATTATATAGCTTACCATTAATAGTGTTATTGGAAAGAGCTAGTTGCTTGTCAGCGAGATTCCATTGTACATTAGTTCTAAGAGGAAGATAAATATTATCAGACAGGGCGGTAATTTCTAGATTTAAATCAGCTTGAACATTATCATTATCTTTTCTTAGATCTATTTTGCCATTAATAAGAGGATTTAATTCAGAGAATGAATCATTCTTCAAGCTAGTATAAGCCTTGTTTGCTTGAAAATCTAGGAAGGTTAGAGAGGCCTGAGAATTAGAAAAGGCTAAATCTGTTTCAACCTTCATTGAAAAATTATTATTATCTAAATTAGCAGATAAGAAATCTTTATCCAAACTAACAAAGCCAGAAATTGGGGGTAGCAAGGTCTCTTTATAACCAATTGTAAAGTCACTTACAGCTAATCTAAAATATGAGTTACCTTCTAGGATAATACCTTTAGTTAGAAGGTCTCCCTGTAGGGTTATATTACTGTCTTCTTTATTTTTAATCAGAAGGTCAGCAGCTATATAGTTTTTGTGTAAGATACCATGACCAGTAATAAGATTTTGGTCGAGTTCAGTGTTATTTAGGTGTAATTCTAGTTGTTCTTGATAGTCTAGGCTAGCATCAATGTTAGTTAAAACGAGAGAGTTAAAATCTAAGGTATCAGACTTTATCTGGCCTGTAATCAGTAAATCAGATGCATAGCCACTCACTCCTACATTAGCATTGACAATTCCTTTCATAAAATTATAGGAATTAGCAATTTGATAGTTTTTAACATTAGCATCTGCTTCAATCTCAAGCCTATCAAAGAGTTTTATCAATCTACCTTCTACACTAACTGGAATATTCATAAATGATGATTTAGCAGGTTTTACCAACAAGTCTTGACTATCCCCTGTAATAAGTAGTTCATCTAGTTGCAGAGGTAAGTCAAAAAGATTAGCTTTAGCCTGTTTACTAAATAAGTTTAAGCTTAAGAATAGTCCTTGGGGAGAATCAAACTCAAGTTTAGCTGAACCTACTAAGTTTAATTGTAAATCTTTAGCTACAGGAACATAGAGGGAATCAGGATTATAACCTGCTAGATCTAAAGTGATTTCATTAAGGCCTGTATCGGTAAATTTCAAAGCTACTTGAAAATCATTCTTTCTATTATCAAGCATCTTGACTTGCAGATTTTTATCTCTCTGATTATCAAAAGTTATATCAGCTTGCGAAAATGTATCTCTGATACCGAAATAAGACTTATAAACAACCTCAGCTTCAAGGTCTGCTTTCTCGATAGTAACCTTCCTAACATAATCCCTGATATCAAATGGTTTATCATTTTCTTTTTCTTCTATTTTGTCTCTTCTCTCTCTGGATGTTTTTTCTTTCTCTAAGAACTTCTGGTCATATTTTATTTTAGGACTATCAATATAGAGAGAATCTACAACTTGCACTAGCCAATTTGTTGGATTAATAAGGGATGAATAATTCAAGTCTAAGTTCAGTTTTGGGGTATTTAGATAATAGTATATATCATTTTGCGATTCAACTATTAGGTCATCGAAATAAATACCAGTACTATTTATATCAATCTTAGACATGCTTATATCAGTCTTAGCTAAATCAGCTACTGTATTTTCTAAGAGATACTTGGCAATATCATTTCTTTTCCAAACAAGAGTAAAGATAAGAGTTATAAATATTAAGAGCAAGATATATATTACTGACCTTTTCTTCCATCTCTTTTTAGATTTTTGAATCTTATTAGACTGATTAGTGATTTTTTTCATATAAGACTTAGTTTACCCTCTCGGATAGTATAGTGGGTATCTTCTGTAGATACTAAACTTAGATCATGAGTAACAAAGATTATAGTCAATCCTTGTTTGTTTAAATCTCTAAGAATATCCATTACAATTTTTGTAGTTTCATTATCAAGATTTCCTGAAGGTTCATCAGCTAAAAGTATCATTGGTTTAGTAACGATAGCTCTAGCAATTGCGATTCTTTGTTCTTCTCCCCCACTAAGTTGATTAGGGAAATGATTTATTCTATCTAATAAGGCTAATTTCTCGATAATAGATTGAGCTTTTGCATAAGCTTCTTTTTTCTTAAGACCTTGCACTAGCAGAGGAATAGCTACATTTTCTAAGGCGGTAAAATCTTCTAAGAGGTAATGAAATTGGAAAATAAAGCCAATGTTCCTGTTGCGGAAACTTTCTATGTTAGAGATTTTAGTATGAACTTTTCCATCCAAAGAAATCTCTCCTGAATCTGGGCTATCTAATAAGCCAATGAGATGAAGTAAGGTACTCTTACCACAACCAGATGCACCTGTTATTGCTACAAATTCGCCTTTTTTTACTGTAAGATCTATTTCTTTTAGTACATTTAGTTTATGATTAGCATCGCGATAACTTTTACTAACTTTATTTAGTTTAATTATTTCCATTTTAGCGTCTCAATATTTTTATTATTTCAAGTTTATTTATTGATCTAAGAGATAGTAGGATAGTAACAGACATAATAAGAAGAGTAGTTCCGTAGATCAAAATGAGTGATGAGAATGAGGGGTTTATCATTATTTTATCTATAAAATAGATATCAGCTTTTAAGGTAAAATAATCTTGATGAGTTAATAGATAGGCTAAACCATAACCTACCAGTAAACCAAGTATTATACCTATATGAGTCAAAAGTAATGAAAAGATATAATATAGTAGTTTTACCTGACTTCTTTTTAGCCCAAGTGTCATTAGAATTCCAATTTCTTCAATCTTCTCATTAATGATTGTACTGATTGTACTTATTACATTAAAAGCAGCTACAATGATAATAATACAAAGAATCAGAAAAATCATCATTTTTTGTAGGGTAAGAGCTGCAAAAATAGATGAATCATAAGAAATTACATCATGTGCATAAAGAATAGGCAGACTTGTCATGAAATCTCTGTTGAGTTGGCTAGCAATCTCTGAGCTTTTATCGCTATTTCTTTGATTTAAAATTAGAGAATAGTCAGAATCTTTCAGCTTTTTACCACTCAATGTTAACAATTTATCGGAAGAAACAATCGCCCTAGTAAGATCAATGTCATAAAGACCTGTTTTATAAACATCTTTGACCATTAAGTCTTGAGATTGGTTAACTAATCCAAATATAGAATACCTAATTGAACTAGGTAGTATAACTTGAATTGTATCACCAACCTGAGCATTAAGTTCTTTAGCTAAATATTGGCCAAGAATTATTTGATTTTTTCCAAGTTGGAAACTTTTATTATTAGCAAAAGGATAAACAAGAGAATTATAAGCAGAATTCTCTTGATAAAATCCTTCTAAATAGGCTGGAGATTTCTCCCCTTTTCTACTAATAATTACAGATAATTTCTTGCGATTTGCTATAGCTCTAATATCATTCTTGTAATTCGCGAGAATACTATTCAGCTTAGCTTCCTGAGTAGAAGTTAGCTCCTGACTATTATTCACGATAACTATATCAGGCTGAGATGCTTTAAAGGCCTGGCTTAGAGTTTCTTCATAACTTTCAAAGAGAATCATAGACAGACTTAGTGCCCCTACAGCTATTATGATACCAAGTATCATAAATATTGAATTCTTCCCCCAAGAGGATTTTTTAAGTCTCTTTAGACTCTTCCAATATAAAGGAATTAATTGTTTCACTAGTTATCTCTTTCTGAAGGAGCAGGTAATTCAATTATTATTTTTTCAGGTTCTGGCTCAGCTTCAGCTTCTTGGATTTCACTATGTGCTTTAAATATTGAAAATTCATTATTCTTAAACATATCTATTACATAAACAACTAAGAACACTGTTACTGTGATGATAAGCAAAGCATAAATGAAATTATAAGAAATTAGAAACTTTCGCTCTTGCTTATACTCTAATGATTTGAAATTATTTACTTTATATTCAGGATATTTGCTTTCTATGATTGAAATAATCTTACTCTGATTAATATTTAGCTTCCTTACAATTGTATAAGCATAACTCTTTACTACTCCAAAGCCACCTAAAGACTCTATATCATCCTCTTCTAATAGGACAAGGTGGTCTTTTTTGATTAATGTAATATCTGCTAACTCTTCTATTGAAAGATTGTGTTCTTCCCTTATACTTCTTATATATTGTCCTATACTATCCATCATAAACTCCATTTGAAGGTACCTTGGCAGACTATTCTAACCTCACCTTCTAAATTTACATTATTATTACTCTGAAAAACCTTTAGGTCTCCCCCATCTAATCCAACAATAATAGATGAATCTACTAAACTAGCTTGATAACAATCCCAAAAAAGGGCACTAGCGCCACTCCCACAGGCAAAGGTAAGTCCGCTACCTCGTTCATAAACTATTGCCTCTACTCTTTTTGGAGATACTACATCTATTAATTCTATATTTATTCCATCAGGAAAATCTCTAGTCTTCTGTAAATCTTCTGCAAGCTTGAGAAATTCAGCACGAGTCAAGTTTGCCTCTTTGTTATTAACAATAAGATGTAAATTACCAATATCAATAACATTACCATTAAGACTAGGTGAAAAAAAATTTCTTACTAGTTTAGGCTGACCCATCTCTACCCTTACACAAGCTTGTTCAACATCAACTTTCGCCTGTTTCACTCCACTTAAACTATTAATACTTATCTCTACCTTACCCATATCTTGAGCAAGTAAATAAGCCAGAGATCTAAGAGCATTTCCACACATCTTTGCCTCAGAACCATCACTGTTAAATATCCTCATAAAACAGTCAGCTTCTACATCTGGATTAATTACCACTAATCCATCTGAACCTATGCCAAATCTAATATCACTAACAGCTATTGCTAGACTAGTCAAATCTATATCTTGTAAGGATAAATCCCTATTATCCACATAAATATAATTATTTCCTTGGGCTGTAATTTTTGTAAAGTTAATATTCTTATTCATCTAAGGCAAAAATCTCTCTAAAATAATCACTGAAGTTATAAAATCCTTGCTTACAAGCAATCCAGTCAATAGATTTAACAGCTCCTGAAACAAATGCTGCCCTATCTCTAGCTAGATGCTTCATTTCAATGAAATCAAAATTACCATCAAAACCAAGGACATGGGTTCCTGGTTTCTTACCAGCTCGAATAGCTTCAAATTCAAATCCTGGTCTCATTTCAGAATAGTTAGATTTTACTAGACCAGTAATATATTTAGCAGTACCAGATGGTTTGTCTTTTTTCTCCTTATGATGTTCTTCAAAAGCATAGAGATCATACTCAGGAATCTTATTCATCATTTTAGCTAGATAAGCTACCATCTGAAAATAAATATTCATCCCAACAGAAAAATTAGCACCGAAAATTATTCCTACATGATATTTATTAGCAATAACTTTCACTTTTTCTATATCATCATACCAACCTGAAGTTCCTATGATTATGTTTACACCACATTTAGCTAAAGATTCTATCCGTCTAACCACTCCCTCAGGTTGGGTAAACTCCAGAGCAATCTCAGCTCCATTTAAGCTATCTCTGCTTATTTGTTTGTTATATTTTGACATGCTATCATCGATAATAGAAACAATTTCATGTCCTTTTTTCTCGCATAAAGAGTGGAGCATTTGCCCCATTTTTCCATAGCCAATTAAAGCAATTTTCATATTTATACCTCTTTTATTCATAATAAAATACTTTTAATATTTTGTCAATTATATATTTGTAGTTCAATTAAAGGTCTTTGTTCTACTTCCTATCTGTTAATTACACTAACAAAATAATTGACATATTTATGATTTGTTTTTTAATTGAAACAAATACTAAAAATTAATATTTAAGGAGTTATAATGCCTATATTTAGACCTTTCAAGGCTGTTAGACCTGTTCCTGCAAAAGCTAAAGAAATCGCTTCTTTACCTTACGATGTTATGGATTCTGATGAAGCTCGTTTAGAAGTTAAAAAGAATCCTCTTTCATTTATTCATGTTGAAAAAGCTGAAGTTGACCTTCCTGAAGGTACAAGTCTTTATAGTGACGAAGTTTATAATAAAGCTAAAGAAAACCTGTACAACTATGTGAAAAATGGTCATATGATTCAAGATGAAAAAGCTGCTTTCTATGTTTATCGTCAAATTATGGATGGCAGAGTACAAACTGGTTTAGTTGGTTGTGCAGCTACTGAAGATTACATGAACAATATCATTAAAAAACATGAGCTTACTCGTGCAGCTAAAGAAGCTGATAGAATTAAACATGTTGATATCTGTGATGCTCACTCTTCTCCTGTTTTCTTCACATATAGACACAGAGATGATATTAATGCTGTTGTAAATAAAACTATTGCTGGTCCTGCAGAATATGACTTTGTCGCAGACGATGGTATTGCTCATGCTTTATGGGTTATCTCTGATGATCAAGATATAGAAACTATTACTAAAGCCTTTGCTGACATGGATTACCTCTATGTAGCTGATGGCCACCATAGAACTGCTTCTGCTGCAAAAGTTGGCTTACTCAGAAAAGAAGCAAATCCTAACCATACAGGTCAAGAAGAATATAACTTCTTTATGACTGTTATCTTCCCTGATAATGATCTTTATATAATGGACTACAATAGAGTTGTCAAAGATTTAAATGGTCATTCTCAAGAAGATTTCTTCAAACTTATTGAAGAAAAATTTGACATTGAAAAGTTTGCTGGTCAAACTGCTTACCACCCTGAAGCAAGACATAATTTTGGCATGTATATCCAAGGTCAATGGTATAAATTAACTGCTAAAGAAGGAACTTTCGATGAAAAGTCTCCTACAAAATCACTTGATGTTTCTATTCTTCAAGAAAACCTCCTTCACCCAATTCTTAATATTGGCGACCCTCGTACCGATGAAAGAATCGACTTCATTGGTGGCATTAGAGGTTTAGGTGAGTTAGAAAAAAGAGTTGATTCTGGTAGAGAAGTTGTGGCTTTTGCTATGTTCCCAACCTCAATCGAAGAGTTAATGAATATCGCTGATGCAGGTGAAATTATGCCTCCTAAATCAACTTGGTTTGAACCAAAACTTAGATCAGGCCTTTTCATTCATCCACTAAAATAAGAACTTTAAATTTATTTATAACTAAAGAGTGTTAGACTTTCTAACACTCTTTTTTTTAGGCTCAAGTTCAAGTCTGGTGGAAATTATGTTGCATTATTTATCATTTTATTAAACCCTTACAGGGTAATATCTTTGGGCTAGCCATCATTACCCAGGCTTGCGATACTTTGAATCTTCGCTAAAGCTACGCCTTCACAAGTCAGCATCTTACCCTGGGCTAAATTATTTTATCCCTTTCAGGGATTTTTGATGAATCAATAAGTAATGAAATATTCTCATTTTCCTATATTATTCCCACCAGACTTGAACTTGAGCCTTTTTCTATTGTTAATCTCAAATTGTGGATTTGAACTTTAATTCTTAGTTGACACTTTTAATGACATAATCAAGTATGCATTCGAGAAAAACAGAAAGGATAAAATTTTTACAATGGACCAAATAACTCAAAGAGCTTTTAATAGAAGAAAGAAAGAGATTGAGCTAATAAAACTCTCAACTATAGGAAACTTTTGCTTCGGCTTAATAGGAATTTTCTTTGCTATTATTACTAGCTCAAGATCAATCCTCTTCGATGGATTATATTCATTTGTCTTAAGTTTCTTTACTTTAATATCAGCTCGAGTTGTTAGATTAATAACTAAAGGGCAAACTGTTCAATATCAATTTGGTTATGGTGCTTTTGAACCATTACTGATAATTATTAGATCAATTTTCCTTTTCGGGATGTACATGGTTTTAGGTTATGAAGCCATAACTTCTCTTTTTCAGGGAGGATATTCAATTGTTACTTCCTTTGCCTTAATTTATTCCTTAATAAGTACAGGGGCTTGCTTAATTATCTGGATAATTTTAAGAAAAACAGCTCGAAAAAACACATCTCCTGTGCTAAAAGCGGAAGCATATGGCTGGTTTTTAGATACTATTCTTTCAGCAGCTGTCTTATTAGCCTTCCTCCTTATCGCCTTCTTCAATTACATTGGAGCTGATTCACTAACCCATTACATAGACCCTTTAATTACCCTAAGTCTTGTAATTTTAATGTTACCAGCACTTTTTACTATGTTTCTAGTTAATTTCAGAGATATGGTTTCAGCAGCACCACCCATAGAGATTCAGGAAGAGTTAAGAAGAATTATGCAGGGTTTTCAAGATAAATATGCTTTTGCCAATATTGAAAATTTTTCTGAAAAAAGAGGAAGAAGTCTTTATTTGATATCCCATGTTTATCTAAATCAGGAAGTGACAATGAAGACTTTAGATAAGATTAGAAAAGAAATGGTGAAAGAAATCAAGGCTTGGTGGTTCTATTCTGATATTGATATTGTTTTTACTCTCAATCCTGCTTGGATTCAATTATCCAATATTAACTCAGAAATCGATCCAGATTCTAAATCTGATAATGAAGATATCCACTAGAGCAAAAATATAAATTAAGGTCAAGGTCAAGCTCAAGACTATAGAAATCTTTGAATATAAATTCAAATAAGGCAATAGATCTTTGAGAATAGCACTATATTATCCTTAGCATCCTTAATCCTTCCTTTACAGTCTTTCGATGAAAGTCCGTGTTTCATCGAAAGACTGTAAAGGAAGGATTAAGGATGGATAGGGAGAAATTTGATATCTTTGTGTTCTTTGGGTAAATATTCTTCTTCAGCCTCTGCTGTAACCTGCAATCCCCTTGACCTCAGATTGACTTCTTGTCACTTGGGTGTCAGGACTCCTTTTAGTCCGTCGGTTCAGATAAGATTCTGGGTAAAAAAGAAAGGGAGCTTACCAGAAGCTCCCCAAACAATATTTATTTTCATAGTTATAAGTATTTGCTAATAATTATACTACAAAAGTTTTCTAATATCAATTATAACTTATTATTTACTTAATCAGACCATCTCTTCTAAGCATAGCATCTGGATCTGGTTTTCTTCCTCTAAACTTAATAAATAAGTCCATAGGATGTTGTGAGTTTCCTTTAGCTAGGATATTTTCTCTAAATGATTTAGCTGTATCTTTATTAAAAATACCGTCTTCTTTGAATTTTGAGAAAGCATCAGCATCAAGCACTTCAGCCCATTTGTATGAATAGTAACCTGATGAGTAGCCACCGTGGAAGATATGTGAGAAAGAACAAGATGTATTTACACAATCAACTTTTGGATAAAGTCTAGTTCTTTCAGTAACTTCACCTTCAAATTCAGCAACATCTTCAACATGAGAAGGATCTGCAGAATGCCAAGCCATATCGATAAGTCCTAGAGATACTTGTCTAACATTAAAGATACCTTTATTGAATGTTTCAGCTTTTTTAACTTTATTAACTAATTCTTCAGGGATAAGTTCACCAGTTTCATAGTGGTGAGCAAATAGCTTTAGAGTTTCCATTTCAAGAACCCAATTTTCCATAACTTGGGAAGGAAGTTCAACAAAATCCCAATAAACATTTGGACTTGCTAAAGATTTGTAATGAACATCTGAGAGAAGTCCATGGAGAGCATGACCAAATTCATGGAAGATAGTAGTAACTTCACCTAAAGATAATAAAGCAGGTTTATCTTCAGAAGGAGGAGTCAATGAACCAACAATAGAAATGAAAGGTCTTTTTACTTCTCCTTGTTGGAAGCCCTGAGAACGATAACCTGTCATCCAAGCACCAGCTCTTTTGGTATCACGTGGATAGAGATCAACATAGAAAAGCCCCATGTAACGACCATCTTCTTCTTGAATAACTTCAAAAACTCTAACATCTTCATGATATTTTGGTAAATCTTCATGTTCAATAAACTTAAGTCCGTATAATTTATTAGCTACAGTGAAGATACCATTAATTACATTCTCTGCTTTGAAGTAAGGTCTTAACTCTTCTGAATCAAAATTGAATTTCTTCTTTTTAAGTATTTCTGAGTAGTAAGAAACATCCCAAGGCATAAATTGATCAATTCCATCTTCTTTAGCGATAGCTTCTATTTCCTTAACTTCTTCTTTAGCAACAGGAAGAGCAACATTAAGGATCTTTTCTAAAAACTCGTTAACAGTTTTAGGATTTTCAGCCATTCTTTCTGCTAATGTAAAGTCTGCATGAGTATCAAATCCTAATAATTGAGCTCTTTTATGTCTAAGATTTGCAATTTGCTTAACAAGTTCTTGGTTATCAAATTCATCACGGAAGGCTCTTGCGCCCCAAGCTTTACTAAATTTTTCTCTTAAATCTCTATTTTTGGCATATTGAAGAATAGGCATAAACATTGATGGTTGAAGTAAAAATAACCATTTACCTTCATGACCTTTCTTTTTGGCCATGTAGGCTGCTTGAGCTTTTGCATTTTCTGGAAGCCCATCTAACTCAGCTTCATCTTCTACAATGTATTCAAACTTATTAGTAGAATTTAACACATTTTGAGAGAACTTAGGACCTAATTGAGACATTTCCATATTTATCTTCATTAATTCTTTTTTCTTATCTTCAGGTAAAAGAGCACCATTACGTATAAATGATTTATAAACCTTGTCTAAGAGACGTGTTTGTTCAGCATTAAGATTTTCTTGATCTTGATGATCATAGACATATTTTAGCTTTTCAAACATCTTTGGGTTCATCATAGTTTCATTTCCAAACTCAGCAAGCTTTTGTGAGATTTCACCAGCTAAAGCAGAAAACTCTTGATCTGCATTGCTACTTAAAAGATTGAAATAAATAGATGTTATGTAATCTAACTCTACACCTGTTTCAGCTTCAATTGTATTGGCAAAATTTGGTGTTTCAGGACTAGCGATATAGTCATTAAACTCTTTTCTAGCAATATCAAGTGCCCAATCGATAGCAGGCATAAAATGTTCAGTTTTGAATTTGTCAAAAGGAATTGCTTCGAATTTAGAATATCTTTCCCCTGTCATTAAAGGATTATTTTTTTGTTCAGACATATTTTTCTCCTGTGATTAATATTTTATATATTACCAATATAATCAGTTTGTATAAATTGTCAATAATAATTTTTCTACCCTGGGTTTAATAGTATTTATCATAGTTAATTTACCTTGATAATTAACCTAGAAAAATAATTTTACTAATTTATTTTGACAGAATATCAAATGAATATTTTTTGTAGAAATCACAAATAAACTATTGGGAGATACGTTGGAAAAAACTATTAAAGCGAATCCGGCTCCGATTGGGTTAATCGGTTTCGGAATGACTACTATTTTGTTAAATATCCATAATGCAGGATTCTTTCCTTTGGATGTTGTAATTATGGCAATGGGAATTACCATTGGAGGACTTGCACAGATTATTGCAGGTATTTTAGAGTATAATAATAATAAGACCTTTGGGACAGTGGCTTTTGTTGCTTATGGCTTCTTTTGGTTATCTTTAGTTATGATTTGGACCCTACCTAAAATGGGGATTGGACAAGCTCCCACTCCTCTATCTTTAGGACTTTACTTATTACTTTGGGGACTTTTCACCTTAGGTATGTTTATAGGAACTTTTAAATCAGTACTTGTTTCTAAAATGGTATTTGGAACCCTCTTTATTCTCTTTATGCTCTTAGCAACTGCTAATTTTACTGGCAATCATCATATTCACACCATAGCAGGTTATGAAGGTATTTTATGTGGTGCTTTAGCTATGTATGAAGCTCTTGCCCAAGTTATTAATGAAGCACACGGTAAAAAACTCTTACCCTTATAATCATTAGTTAATAAGAAAGTAATAAACCAATGGTGCAGTAGAGCTTTAGAGAAGAGTGCAGATTCTTCAAGCAAAAGAATATTCTGCTATTCTCAAAGGTCTACTGCATTATTATTAGGGATAATATTTGACTTACATGCTAAATATCTATTTCTAGTAAAAGAGGAGTATGATCTTGTCTTTCTCCCGAATCAATCATTTCAGATTTTACAACTTTATCTGCAATTTCATTACTGACCAACCAATAATCTATTCTCCAGCCAGAATTGTTTAATTTACTAGTTTTTACTCTTTGAGCCCACCAAGAATAAACTCCTTGAACATCGCCATGCAAATGTCTAAAGCTATCTGTAAATCCTTTTCCTAAGAGATTAGTAAATCCTTGTCTTTCTTCATCAGTAAAACCAGCAGACATATGATTACTATCAGGATTTGCCAGATCAATTTCTTTATGAGCAACATTATAATCACCTGTAGCTATAACTGGCTTATTCTTCTTTAATGAGGCTAAATATTCTGCATACTTTTTATCCCATACTTGCCTATCTTCCAGTCTTTTAAGTCCATCTCCAGCATTAGGAGTATAAACTTGAGTAAGATAGAAATTACCGAAATCTAAAGTAATAATCCTACCTTCAAAGTCCATTGTACTAGGAGCATCAATAGTAGGATAAGTAACTTCTGGTGAATATTTTTCTTTGTAGAGAAACATAGTTCCAGCATAACCTTTTTTTGCTGGTTCTTGAGAAGATCTCCAGACATAATTATATCCTGTAAAATACTCTTCTAAAAGTTCTTTATGTTTCTTACTAGGCCCATTAGCTGGTAGTTTAGTCTCTTGCAAAGCTATAACATCAGCATCTTTATCTATTATAGTTTTAATCACTTGTCTTGATAACAAGGCCCTATTAGAATCGCTTGTTAAAGCAGCGTTTAATGAATCTATGTTCCATGATATTAGTCGCAATCTGTCCTCCCTTAGATTAATAATTACCTAAAATTAAAATATTTATTATTATTAAACTTTAGGGAAAATTAAGTCAAGGAAAAAGTAATTTTAATCAAGATGTGTAGGAGAACTTCCACAGGTCTGAATCTATAAAATAAAAATTTCTATTGCTTTAAAATTGACTTTTAAATAGTTGACCTTAGAGAGAAGTATTGACAAAGTCAACTTCTTTGAGTCTTGGGTCTCTTTTTTACAAAAAGAAATCGCTAATAGATTTATTCAAACTCGAGCAAAATAGTATTTAAATACATTGCAGTGGAGAGTTTGGATAAAGATATAGCGACTTTAATAAAATTTCTAAATTACCTAGATGTAGCTTAGTGTCTGAGACAATTCAAGAATTGGTGGGTTTATCAACAGCCTACTTAGAGGGGAAAATATGAAAAGAAAAAGTCTTTATCAAAGTACTGTATCCTTGTTATTAGTATCTGCTCTCTTTAATGGAGTATTTAATGGATTCACTGGAATTCAAGACATTATTGCTAGAAAGGCATTTAACGCACTTGATTGGCAATTAATGATTTTGACTATGATTTGGCCTGTAACCAATTTTTTATCAATCTGGTGGGGTAAAATTCTAGAACAATCTTCCAATAAAGCTAAGTTTTTCTGGGCTGTAGCTGTATTAGGCAGATTATCCCTACTCATGGCCTATTTTACTACTTCCATGAATATCTATTTGCTTATCTTTGGACTTGTCTCCTTCTTTAATGGAATTCTTTCGCCCGCATCTAATTCTATTTATCAAAGTAATCTACCTAATAATAGGTCTAAAGTTTTTGGCTATACTATGAGTCTTGCTTCCTTTATAAGTATGATCTTTGCCTTTATCTCTGGTCGTTACTTAGACTCTTCTGAAGCTAATTTAAAATTAATCTTCATTGTAGTATCACTAGCAGGTTTTACTTCTGCCTCTGTCTTAAGCTTTATCAGAATCGAAGATAATAAAGTAAAATACCAGAAGAAGATGCTAAGAAAAGAATTTTTCCTTACTCCCCTTAAACGAGCATTAGGCTTGCTGAAAAATAATAAACCTTATGCTCATTTCCAAAGAGATTTTACCCTTTATGGTTTTGGCTTTTTATCTTTAGCTCCTGTAA
This sequence comes from Cloacimonadales bacterium (SeqCode), assembly GCA_963663475.2. GTDB lineage: Bacteria > Cloacimonadota > Cloacimonadia > Cloacimonadales > JAFGVF01 > JAEKNW01. The sequence continues at coordinate 2,574,649 of CAXXJV010000001.1, forward strand.
TACCTATCTTTATGGTAGATAACTTAAACTTGAACTATACTCATTCCTTTATTTCTAAAGGTATCTTAGCCCAAATTGGTTTTTTAATTCTATCCCCTATTTTTGGTAGACTCCATGATAATTTCCATCCTTTCAAGTTTGCTGCTTATTCCTTTGGCGCAATAGCGATTTTCCCACTCCTCTTAATTATTACAGGAAATTTTGCTAATCATACCTTTAGCTTGATTGCTATTTATTTTTCCTTTTTAATATATGGCTTTGCAATGTCAGGTGTTAACATGGCTTGGAATATGTCTTCTATCCATTTTGCTGGAGATGAAGATGCCTCAATGTATCAAAGCTTACATATCACTATTACTGGTATCAGAGGACTCTTTGCTCCTGTATTAGGAATTCTTGCAAAAAATTACCTAGGTATTTACGGTGCTTTTCTTATGTCTTTTAGCTTTTTTGCTTTAGCTTCATTTTTCAGTTATAAAGACTATAAAGCCTATTCTTCAGGAAAACTTGTTTAACCCAATGATGCAATAGAGCTTTAGAGAAGAGTGCAAATTCATTTAGCAAAATAGTGCAGTAGGCTTTTATAATAGCAGGATATTCTTCTGCAGTATACCATAATATCTTAAAGAAGCACTTATAAATTATGGAATTAGATTTAATTTTTCTCTCTTTTGGAACAATAAATGTATTAATTTATATAAAACATTATTTTGAGGTACCATGAAACTAAAATTAACTTTTATTATTCTTTTCCTATCATTGTTTGCTCTTAATTATGCTAATGAATCTTTAATTCAAAGAATTAATCGCTATTCAGGAAAAAATGCTAATGCTTTACTTACCTATCTTGATAGTCTTTCAGGATTAAAATCATATTACACTGACTACATTATAAATCATATGAGTGATAATGATTTAGCTACTGCTAGCCCTGAATATATTGATGAACACATCACCTATGCCCTTAAAACACTTGATCTTCCCTACACTGCTGATATTCCAGAAGATTATTTTCTTCATTTTGTTTTACCTTTAAGAGTTTCTCAAGAACCCTTTGAAGAATGGAGAAAAGAATTCTATGATAAGCTCTACCCACAAGTCTCTCAAGCTCAAACCATTAACGAAGCTATATTAATAGCAGACTTATTTTACCAAGAAGGAATCTATTTTAAACAAACTAGTGGTAGGGATCAAGGGCCATTAACTTCCATAAAACGAGGCTATGGTCGCTGTGAAGAGATGATGATTCTGCAAATGGCAGTTTTCAGAGCTGTAGGAATACCCTGTCGCCCTGCATCTGCACCTTATTGGTCTTTTACAGATAGTAATCATGTTTGGACTGAAGTATGGACTCCTCAAGGTTGGAGAATTGTTCCTGAAGCCTATCCTCTAGAATACAGGAAATCATCCTGGGAAGTTGATAGAGCTAGAAAAGCTCCCCTTATTACAAGTCAAGCATTTGGATCTTATGATTCAAGTAGCAGTCTTCAGAAAACAAAGTATGATACAAAAATCAATATCTCTGATGTTTACGGAGATATAGTAACGACAGAAGTTATTGTTGTTGACCAAGCAAATAAACCTGTTCCTGACGCCCAAGTAATCTACTATGCAACTTCTTTTGGTGGACTTTTCGATATGCTTGAAATAAATACTGATGAGAATGGCATAGCAAAAGTTGACTTTCGACCAACATCTGTCTTTGTTACTGCTGGCAAAGATGGCAAAAGTGCTTATGGATTAATAAACTCTTTTACCAATTCAAATACTATTAAATTAACTCTTTCAGATAATAATATTATTGAAGATAACCTTATTCTTAATTTCCCACTAGATTCTTCAGCAGATAAGAATTTCCAGCTTACTCCCGAAAATAAGCAATATATAAATAATTTAACTGAGTTAGCAAATAAGAAAAGAGAAAACAGACTTCTTACAAATAAGAAAGGACTTAACTTCTTAAAAAACTATCCTCTTCCTAAAGCTAATGAAAATAGTTATGACTATAAATTAAAAAGAGACAATTTCTTAAACAAGTGTCAGGAACTCGCAGGTAATGCCGATAATTGGCTTAGTATTGATGCCAAAATTTCTGATTACCCTAATCCAGAAGTTACCAGAAATATCATGATTGACTTAATTATTAACTGGGATATTAAAGACTTAATTGAGTTACCAGATGAAAAAGCAATTGAAAATCTTCTTTTAACTTTATCTGATAGCAGAATCTATTATCAAGACAAAATTACAAATGACCTCTTTATCTCTAATGTCATTCTCTTCCCTTTAGGAACGAACCCATTTCCTCAAACTGGTTGGCATGCAGACCTTTATAAAATCACTAAAGATTTAAGAAGTAAAAAAATTGATCAAACTATCAAAAATATTGATCAATGGCTTAAGGAAAATACTGTGCATGATAATCATCCAAGCTGGAGTTACTTTGGAGGTTCGTTAACACCTCTACAGTACATTAACAAGAAATATTTAAGCAGAAGTCAGCAAATCTATCTAACTGCAGCCTTAATTCAAAACGCAGGTATTCCTATTCGCTGGCAAGGTTTCTTAGAATATTACAATGGCACAAAGTGGATTGAAATAATTATGGATGATTCTGATGAAGATAATGACACACCGCCTGTAGCCAGAAAGCTTGTTGAATTCGAGCTTAAGATAACCATAGACGATAAAGCGGAGTCAGCTAAGCCTTGGGGTAACTTCTTAATTGCTTCCCAGTCTGATAATGGCCACCTTACCTATGATTGGTTTGATTTTGCAGAAGTAAATGATACTTTTATTGTAAAATTCTACCAAGAAGAGAATAAGAATAAGTATATTCAAGGTTTTATCAGAAACAAGAATGGCGATGCTAACTTAATTATCAAACCCCTTGCTGAAAATACATCTACTCTTGTCATGGATTTCAAAACACCTATGACAAGTCATGAGAACTTAGTTGAATGGTCTGAAGAAACCCTAGCAAATATTGATAATCTTAGGTATAATGCTAGCTCTTCTTCAGGGAAAAGCTTGCTGATGATTCTCAATGAACAAGGTAATGAACCCCAAGAAAGGATGTTAGAACAATTGCTTAATAATTTAGGAAAATTCAATGAGAAGCAGGTTCAAGTAATTGTATATTCTGAAAATAGGTTAATTAATAAATTAACAGAAATCAAGCAGGATAATTTTGTCTATCTCCAAGGACCAGAAATTATTAATGAGGATATTAAACTGGATAATTATCCAATTCTATTTTTATTCGAAAATGATCAGATAGTAAGCTCAGCTAATGGTTTTGATTTAGATTTAATAAATTATTTACTTAGATTAGTTGATTAACAATAAATAAATTACAGGCTTAACTAATATTAGTTAAGCCTTTTTTATTGACAGTTATTCTGACCAATATAATTTGACATAAAGAACTGGAGATGTGTCCGAGTGGTTGAAGGAGCACGGTTGGAAACCGTGTATAGGTGCAAGCCTATCTAGAGTTCGAATCTCTACATCTCCGCCATTTTTCCCCTTTCAAACTTAATAACTAATAACCCCAGCCAATTTCAGCGAGAAATCTCGCCAAACTCCCCCAAAGGTGTCCACTTTACCAAAGAAATAAAAAAATCTCGCCAAACTATTAAGTAAAAAAATCTCGCCAAACTTTATATAATTTGTCCTTTTAAAATAATTTTGGCTCTTGTTCAAGTCTGGTGGTAAATAAGAGACTTTCATTATAGCATATTGCTTGATTAATAGAAAGTTACAAGTAAGAATATATGAAGAGTGACGGGAGTTGCTCACGGAGTAGCGACTTCCGACACTCTTCACCCGAAGTCCCTTGCCTACGGCTGAGGAACTCCGGTCTCCAGCAAAAATCAGGCTCAAGTTCAAGTCAGGGATAAGCGCTGGCATTCCTGCTGGCACCAAGCTTTTCAAGCTTGGTTTTGTAGAAGCGAGACGCTTCCACTCCATAAAGACATTATGTTACATTATTTATCATTTTATTAAACCCTTACAGGGTAATATCTTTGGGCTAGCAATCATTACCCAGGGTTGCGATACTTTCAGCATCTTACCCTGGGCTAAATTATTTTATCCCTTTCAGGGATTTTTGATGAATCAATATAGTGAGGAAATATTCTCATTTTCCTATATTATTCTCATCAGACTTGAACTTGAGCCATAATTTTCTTAAAAAATCTCGCCAAAGGATTAAGGGGAAAAAAATAGCCACATACAAGCATGCTATCCAGATTATCCCAGATAGTGTAGTAGAGCTTTAGTAATACTTGGCTAAAGCTACGTATCGCAGGTGAAGAGTGCAGATTATTCTAGCAAAAAAGCTTACAAAATTTGAAGGCATATAATATATTCATAAAAATTTTGTAGCTTACTTTTGCAAAATAAGATATTGCTATTCGCAAAGGTCTACTGCATTATTTGGGCTTAACTCAAAAATAAAGTCTTCAACCTCTACTCCTGCATCCTTAGCTATCACAGGGCACTTAGCTTTAAGGAGAAAAAATATCTCTCGTTTATCTTCAGATAAAGCTTCATAATTACCTTGTCCCTTGGCTATTACCAAATCAGCTTTATCAAATATTTCTTTGAAGTCAGGAGTAAAGAACTTGCTGATAGCTCCAGGAGATTTCACACCAGAAGAAATAACCTGACAGCATTCATCAAGACCAATAAGTTTAGTTTCTTCTAGGGTTATATCATTTAAAACAGGAATATCTCTAGTAGCAAAAACAAGATTATTATTAAATTGCTTTATCAGGATTTTATCAAAAACTGCTTCACCGCTATTATCACCAATATAAAGAATACTTTTAGCTTTAGAAAGTCTTTGGTAGAATAATTCAAAATGCCAGATTTTAAAATCTGCATTTATAGCGTCATTTAAATCATTTTTCAAGTCAAATACTCTATCCACTCCTAAATCTATAACATTTCCTGCTGCAGCGATTTTAACAGCCATTTCCAATCTTTTTTTGGTATCTTTTATTCCTTCAACTAGACTTAAATAAACTGGATAAAGTTCTAAAGCATGCTTAATATTCTGCTTCTTAATTTCCTTAAAAGGATCTCTTACTTTAGTTATGTCAGAAATTAACTTGTAGATAAGTCCTCCAGTTTCAGGTGGAGTACTATCCAGGGGAATATCTTTTATAGATTCTCCCACCTTATTTAAAATTTCTTTAATTAGCTTTTCATCTTTTGTAGCAATCTTACCAGCTTTTAATGCTTGTTTCATAAAACAGGGAATACAATCTAAATATGTTTTCATTCTAACTCACTTTCTCTTGCTAGCTCATTTTCCAGCATAAATTTGATTGTAGATATGATCAAGGGATATTTTGTTTTCGGTTATAGAAAGAATATGATTATTTTCTAGTTCTTTCAAATTATTATAAAGCTCTTTTTCATCTTTAACTACTAACAACTTCTCCTGAGAATCATCTAAATATGAAATATTGAAAGACTTATCAATCTTGTATTTATTTATTAAGTTCTTCAAAGAATCAGAGACAATCAGCTTCCCATCCTTCATGATAGTAATCTTGTCTGAGACTGCTTCAATCTCACTAAGATTATGCGAAGACAGAATAATTGTTTTATCTCCACTCTTGATATAAGACTTCAAAACAGATGATATTTCCTTAACAATTACAGGATCTAAGCCTGCAAAAGGTTCATCTAAGAAAAGAATATCTGGCTGATTAAGAAAAGTAGTACAGATAACAGTCTTTTTATACATACCAGTTGAAAGTTTAGATATTTTCTTCTTGAGGAAATCACCCAAATCAAAAGTGTCTATAAGTTTGCTTATACTTTGTTTCTTATCCTTAATACCATAAATATCAGCAAAGAAGGATAAGGTTTCCTTAACGTTTAACTCATCATAAAGTTTGAGTTTTTCTGTCATAAAACCAGTTCTTTGAATCTGTTTTTTAGTCATCTTTTTAATATCTTTGTCTTTAAAAAGTACACTACCACTATTGAAGGGAATAACCCTATTGGCGATCATAAAAGCAGTTGTTTTACCTGCTCCATTATGACCTAAAAGAGCTTGTATTTTACCCTCTTCAATTTCCCAAGTGAAGTTATCAAGTGCCTTTTGCTTCTTATATAATTTATTAACATTTTCAAATCTAAATAAAGACATATTCCCTCCCTACATTGACCTAATTATCGTTCTCTTCATAAAGAAAATACTTAAGAAGAAAAAAGCTAGTGTGATTGCAGATATTGTACTTAACAAGAGCCAAGAAACATCATTTCTAATAATTTGTTCGATTAGTTCAGAAACTAAGATAAGAGGATTGAACTTAAGGATTGTTTCTGTAATAGGTGAAATCGAATCTTTCAGGGCTCCATAGAATATGGAAGGAAACCAGAAGAGCATTGGTAAAATACCTTTAATATTATCATTAGCTGTCATTGAAGCAATAAATATCCCTAACATAGCAGTTGGGATAATGATAAATGGCAAATACCATATCATAGTTAAGTTTAGGCTTAGCTGTTTTGTTAAGATAGCAACGCAATAAAACACTGCAAAGGTTAAAACTTGCATAATAAATACACCTATAAGCTTACTAATAATCAGTTCAGCCTTGCTAATCCCAGATTTTAGTAAAATCAAAATATTATGTTTTTTTATCTCCAAGCTCAACAAAGCTGTACCATAGTTTAAGGATGAGAAAACTAAGAGAAAGTTAAAAACCATGGATAAGAGAGCATAGTTCATAGAAAATTTCTTCTTAAGGTTAAAGTGCTTGCTTGTCATCGGATTAAATTTACTTCTAATTAAATGATATCCAAAAGTTGATTTATTCTTATTCATATTTAAATAGAGAGTTCTCTCTCCATCATCTAAATAATAGATTACTGGTAACTTCCCTTTTTCAAAGTCTTCCAGCATACTTGTTTTATCCATATACTCTATTTTAACAGGTAACTTTTCTTCTAAATACTCAAAATAGTCTTCTGACTTATTATCAAATTCATAAGCCAAATCTTTATCTACCCATACCTTTAAATTATCAGCTGAAGATTTCTCCATATATCCAAATAAAAATAGATAGAGCAGGGGTAAACCTAGCGAAAATATCAGCATAAAAGGGCTTTTATATTGAATCTTAAAATCTTTAACTATCAATGCTATAAACTTTTTCATTTTACCTCACTTTTTATTAAACATAATCCCGAATTGGGCGTAGAGCTTTAGACAAGATTGCATATACTTTACTAAAGATACTGCCTTATTCTGCTTTAATTATAAATTCCTGTCCATTAATCTCCCAACCATAATTGCCGTCAAACTTTATTCTTGTTGCTGAGGAATCGAAAGTATAAGTTATCTTAGTGGGAAAGGCTGATAGTTGGAAAGTATCTTGCTTAGTTGGAATTAGTAGAATCTTGTTAAACCAGGAGAAATGTAGAAAAAGACGATTATTTTCTTTGCTGATAGTTACAGATGTCTTATCACCCTCTTTAGTGAACATCCTGCCACAATATTTATCAGCATGGTCAACTCTACTATCATTTTCACCCATGTAAGAAAGAGCAAAATGTTCAGCTATTTTCTTATGATGAGCTTGCCATTGATTTTCTTCAGGATTAATTTTTAAGATTAACTTGTCAATAGTAAGATTATCAAAAATAGCTTTCGATAAATCGCGACAATCAGTCCACATAGCATAAATACTTTCATCTCCCTGATAGCCATTTATTTTGTAATAAAGCTCATCTCCAGGATCTAATATTATCTTCTTCCAGCTTTCTCCTCTAGTTATAAACGCATTTTCCAGTGTTTTTTGAGGATTAGTTGAATAGAGAAATACAAAAGTACTATCAACTTGACTAATTATTTCGAATAGCTTATGATAAAAATTCTTAATCAGTTCATGTTTATAAGCAACTGGAAAAAAATAACGTACTATGTTCTGGAAAATGCAACCTTCCATAACATGTACTTTATCAGATGATTTAATGGACTCTATGAAGACTCTCCATCTACTTAAAAGATCTTCAATGTTTTGATTCATTCCTTGCTCAGTTTTATAATCAGCAACCTTAAACTCTCCCCCATCCTTCCATCTGATAGGGTGTTTATCCATTTCTTCATGATACCAAATATTATCAATCCCATTATCTTTGTATAATTTAGATATATATTGGGAAGTAGTAGATTTACCAGCACCACTCATACCACTTACTATGATTAACTTCGTTTTCATCTAAACATCTCCTTTATTATACTATAATTATAATATCAATTATATAAGTATATTTTTTTTAATATGTTCAAAATATAATTTGACACTGTATTAGTCAATTTTTTTATAGAATAAAGGAGTAAATATGGAAAATTATAAAAAATATACAGAATCTAATCGACAAGCTTGGAATGAAGCTACCCCCTATCATAAAGAAGCAATGGATGAGAAATGGGATAAGATGTTTTCTGATCCCAACTTCATCTTTCAAAAAGACCCTGAACTTAAAGAGTTGAAGGAAATTGCTATTAAAGACAAAGATATTGCTCATTTATCCTGCAATAATGGAATCGAACTTATGTCGTTGAAGAGACTAGGTGCAGGCAAGTGTCTTGGCTTCGATATAAGCGACCTAGCAATTGAAGAAGCTGAGAAGAGGGCTAGCAAATTTTCAATTGATTGTCAGTTTATTAGAAGCGATGTCTTAGAAATTACTGCTGACCACTTTGGTAAGTTTGATTTGGTATATATCACTGTTGGAGCTTTGGCATGGATTCCAGATAAAAGAAAGTACTTCGATACTGCTTATAAGCTTCTGAGACCTCAAGGCAAAATTTTTATCTATGAACATCATCCCTTTGGAGATGTCTTCCCCTATGATGATGAATATAAAGGAGTCTTAGAAGCTAAATATAAGTACTTCAATAAGGAGATTTATTCTGATAACCAGGGAATTGATTATTATGGTGGCAAAACTTATAAATCCAGTCCTTCATATGAATTTACATACACTATCTCTGATTTAATCAATATATTAGCTGACCTAGGTTTTACCATTAAGAAATTTAATGAATATGCCCATGATATAGCTTTATGTAGAACTTACTTGAATCAACAAGAAGGTAAAGTACCCCTTAGTTATATTATGATTGCAGAGAAATAATTATCAGCTAAGATAAAAAAGCTATTTTCATAATTTGCCAAATAGCTTTTATGGATTATTTTCTGTTATTATATTAAATAAAGGAGATTGATAATGGAAAAGAGACTTACAGTAATAGTATTCACTACCCCTACATGTTCTTGGTGCAAGAAAGTAAAGACTTATTTAAAGGAAAAGCAAATCAGATATAAAGAAGTTGATGTATCTAGAGATCAAAGAGCAATGAAAGATATGGTCAGAAAATCTGGACAAATGGGCGTCCCTCAATTATGGATAAATAATAGGCCTGTAGTTGGTTTTGATAAAGCAAAAATTGATAGGTTAATAAAAAACTAGAGGTGTATGATTGAAATAAACATTAGAAAGACTATAAAGGAAATAGTTCAGGAAATAGTCCCTGACAACAAACTTTTAGCTATAGGATTAACTGGTAGTTATGCTAATAATTCTTATGATGAAACAAGTGATGTTGATATCCTTTGTATTACATGTAATATTGCTTCATCAGACCATATCATAATCCGAGATAAGTATTATGTGATTAATATTGTTGACGAAAACTACATTAATGAGCTTTTCAGACATTCTAATCTTCATATTTCTGAAATTCATGGTTATTCTTATATGAAAATAATTTATGAAAGAGAAAGAGGCTTCTTAGATAATATTATTACTCATGCTAGAGATAAAATAGGAAGCCAGCAATATGAAACTACTAAAGCAAAAGAAGAGTTTATTGCTTGGCTTGAAGAGGTACAAAAAGCAATCTCAGGATACAAGTCAAATGACCATAACAAAATGCTTCAAGGTATTCATGGCTTATCGTTTGGAATGTTTAACACCCTCAAATACTATTATAACATAATCCCAATAACAGATAATGAGTTTTTTGATAAAATTGTTTCTTTCAATGATTTTACTCGAGCCTTAAAGAAAACTTCTTTGCTTGCTTTTGGTCTAGTAGAAGTATCTGGGATTAAAGAACGAATAGAGAATGGCTTTCAAGTCTTTAAAGCTGTTTCTTCAAAAATCTATCCAAGTCTATCAAAGAGAGAAAAGGAATATCTTGATTTGCTAGCTGGTAAAATTGATAATCTCATCTAAATTGATTATTTGAGCATTATCATTTTTCGTCTGGCCAACTCATGTCCCTTAGTCTTCAGTAGATAAAGATAGATTCCACTAGCTACCTCTACTCCCCTTTTATCTTTGCCATCCCAATGAATATTATAATTATCTGATTTTCTGGCATCTATCATAAAATTGTTAACTAACTGACCTTTAAGATTATAAATCTGAAGTTGCAAATCTGGGTAATTCCTATCTAACTCAAAGCTAATATTTGTGTTAGGATTAAAAGGATTTGGATAATTAATCAGTTTTATCTGACAAGGGTGAAGGGTGTCTTGATCAAAAGCACTTACATTATTTGTTAAATTATATTCAATCTGACCACTATTTTGATAATCAGAAAGTAAATTCTCAAAATCTGTCTGATCATTACTATCCCCTGTTAAAGCATAATCAATAAAGGCTTTAGCTAAATTATAAGCCAGATTATTATCAGTGATACCTAGATGATTCTCTCCTAGCAGAGAAACTATACTTTTATAATCAGCAGATATATTCTGATATATTGGTATTTGATTACTATTTTCTGGGGTAATATTATCATTAGAAGCTGAAAAGATTAGTGAGGGAACATAAATATCACTTGCATTATCAATGGCAGAAGGGGAAGTCTCTGCTGCAGCAAAGTTAACCAAAGCTGAGAAGATATTAGACTGAGATGCTGCTAAAACAGAAACACCACCTCCCATAGAATGACCTGAAACAATAGATTGGTTAGCTACTGTTTGATAAAGAGGTGAGTTGTCATTTTCTCCTTCTCCATCTAGAGCTGAAACCAGAAATGTTAAATCAAGAGCAAATTCACTGTGACTAGGGTAAAAACCACTTTCAGTATATGGTAAGGCTACAATAAATCCTTGACTAGCAAAGAATTGAGCTAATTGAGAATAACTAGCTGGTGTCATTAACCAACCATGACCAAATATTAGCTTAGGAAATGAATCTAGTCTACCACTAGCTTTGTCTTCACTAATTGGGTAGTATATCTTGGTATTGATTTCTCGATTATTACGAGAACTATCTATGAATACTTTATCGTAACTATCTACTTCATAAGCAGATATTCCAATTGCTAGCATTAAAATGGCTATTAATAGAATACTTTTCATCATTAACCTCATTTATTTAACTTATATTATTATAATAATAATTTTTGTAAATTAGTCAAGCTATATCTTTTAACCCAGCTAGTATAGTAGAACTTTAGTAATATTTCGCTAATGCTAGTTATCACAGATGAAGAGGCATATTCTTCTAGCAAAATAGCTTACAGAATTTTAACCTAGATAATATATATGCTCTGAGAAATAATGGATCTTACTTTTGCAGAAGAATATTGAGCTATTCACAAAGGTCTACTGCACTATTATTTGGGATAATACATTATTTATCCTTTTATTAAACCCTTACAGGGTATCTCTTTGGGTTAGCCTTCATTACCCAGGCTTGCGATACTTTCAGCATCTTACCCTGGGCTAAATTATTTTATCCCTTTCAGGGATTTTTGATGAATCAATATAGTAATGAAATATTCTCATTATCCTATAATATTCCCACCAGACTTGAACTTGAGCCATAATTTTCACCAGACATGATCTTGATTCAAAACTTTCTACTATTTTATAAGAACAAAGCCCTGTCTAAGCAGGGCTATCTATTTTATACTTACCGATTTTACCGTATTAATCTAGATTTTACTTCATCAAAATCATTTTATGACTTTCACTTTTACTATCAGTAATAATCTTAGTAAAATATATTCCAGATACTACTTTTTTATTATTATCATCTTTACCATTCCAGCTAAAGCTATGCTGTCCTAAAGGTAATTTTCCTTGATGAAGAGTTCTTACTTTCTGCCCCTTAAGATTATAGATATATAAAGCTACATTTTCTTCAGCTATTAAAGTGAAGGAAATCCTTGTCTGAGGATTAAATGGATTAGGATAGTTTTCTAGGTTAAGAGAAATACATGCAATTTCATTAGTGTCATTTGCTACTTCACTATTAGATTGCAAATAAGGATAACCACCATTAAGCATTTGTGAATCTTGACTCCAATCTACTTGAAAATCCCATCCTACATAAGTATTATCACTATAAGGGAAGGTCATCTCTTGGCTTGTTCTTCCCTGACCTCCATCACTAGTAGGATATTCAGAAGCATCAATATCCCAATAACTGCTGATAATCTGAGCATTAACATGGTTCTCACCAGCAAATCCACCTACCAAATAATTATTTTCAACAATAACTTTTCCTATAGAATAGCAGTTTTGAATAATAGCATCATTCATTTCAGCCACAATTTTAGCATTATAACCGATAAAACCACCAACTAAACCATCAATTTCAGAAGTCACATCACCTAAAGAATAGCAATTAATAATTGCAGAATCTCTGTTTACACCAACAAAGCCACCAGCCCTTACGTAAGATCCATATTCACCGCTAGCGTTAACATTTACATTGGTAAAGCAAGATTCTATATGACTGTTACCAACATTACCACCTATTAGACCACCTACCCAATATTCCGCATTAATAGAACCTATTGCAAAACAGTTTGTTATGCTACAGCCAGTAGAATATCCAGTCAAAGATCCTGCATAACCTTGAGCTGTAATATCAAGATTGATTAATCCTAAATCACTTACACTTGCAGAGTTTAATTCTCCGAAGAAGCCAACATTTTCTGTGTTTGGTCTATTAATATAAATACCTGAGATAACATGATTATTCCCGTTATAAGTACCTGTAAATCTTTCAAAATCCGTCTCTGAATGCCAGTAACCTAATGGAGACCAACCTTGACCATTATTGATACTTTGACTCTGGGAAGCATCAATATCTGCTGTTTGAATAAAATTACTTGTCCAAGAACCTGTATTTTCACTTATCCATAACAAATTTTCAAAAGAAGCTATCTGATATGGATCACTAGCAGAACCAGATCCCTGAGGCATTAATGCCTGAGCAAAAAGTGATAAAACTACAACATTGAATAAAATAATAATCCCTACAATTTTAATCTTCATCTTTTCTCCTAAGTCTTAATTCATTAACACTGTTAATAAATGCAAATTTCCTTAGTAACTTAAAAGTGTCAAGAATGAATCAAAGTCTTATAAAAAAAGGCTCTCTCTCAAGCAGACCAGTGTTCCTCAACCGCAGGTAAGGGACTTCGGGCTGAGAACAACATTCCCCTTTCAGCTCGTAAGAGCGGTATGAGAGGGGTGCCGTAAGGCGGGGAGAGTAAACATTCCCCTTAAAGGTTAAGAAAAACTTAACAAGCCATAATCTTGTTTTTCAATCTTTCTTACTTTCATGCAAATCTTTCCATTGTATAATTTCTTCTGGTAATTTAGGTATCTCTTCCTCTCTTTCAGAAAGCTCGTGATATACTTTTATGAAGAAGTGGAAACCATTTTTTAAACAAAGCTCAATTCCCTCTCTACCTTGATATTTTTCAATGTGATAGGCCATGAATAATGCAGGTATACAAAGATATTTATCCCAAAATTGACCATAGGTCCCTTGGAGAGCAAGCTCTCTTTTCTTTGTAATATCTTCATCATCTGAGAAAATAACTTTCGCCTTATCTCTAAGTGTTTCAAAGGCCTTTTTTTCCTTATCTTTAATATTCTGGCTTTGATTATAAATTTCAGCTATTTCTTTTCCATTGGCAATATAATGGGCCAAGCCTTCATTAAACATTAGAATAATAACTTCATCAGCAAAGCTTTTATTGCCATTACCTTTCCATTTTTCCTTATTAAAATCAGCAAAAAGTGCATGAAATACTTCATGAGACATAACATTTTGTAGAGTCTTAATCTTTTGATCTATACTTTGCCCATAAGTAGTGTTAACAAGAGTAAGATTAAAGATTATTGCAGATTTTCCACTTTGTGAAAGCTGATATTTGTTATTCTTGCATTCATATTTGAAAGTCATAGCATCCCCCCATTTCCACCCTGTCACTGAAAAAAATACTTCATAGGTTGAATTAGGTTGCCATGTGTTGGGAAAATAGTAACCTGCTCTTTCATATACTTCATCTAAGAAGTCATTTTTGGAAATGTGTTGTATTAATTCAGTGATTTCTTCCTTCTGAGAACAAGCATCATTTATCAGATAATCAATCTCTGGCAAAGAATCACCTTGCAAAAACTTACTTAAGATAGTTGCAAAAGTCTCTGCTTCTTTTTCATTTTGCAACAACAATTGTTCCATCAACTGATTAGCTGGTAGCATTGCAATTCTTGATATAGATTGAGACTTATTTTCTTGATTAAGCCATTCAAGAGTTTGTTGGGCATCTTTAATCTTGATATCCAATCTTTTAGTTGCTGTAAGACTGGTTACCATACAAGAAGACATAATAAGTATAATTATTACTAGCATAAGTTAATTAATGAATTATTAAATAGTTTTTTGAATTTCTTCTATCAAGTGTCAGAGTCATATATTTTAAAATATCACTGCCAATATAAATGCCTAATGGATATTCTGAAACTATGTCTCTTTGCATATGTTTAACTCTGGGATATTCAATAGAAAAATGCTTATTTCCTAGCTGAATGTCAATAAGTCCTTGATAAAATCTACCACTTTTATCCTCAACAAGTTCATCCTTATCAAGTAAAGCAGAATTAATTACAGAATGACTCTTCCCTGTATCAAGATAAATTATTGCATCCTTCCCATTAACTTTACCAATAAAATGAATACCATAAGGATGATAAGGTAAATCTAATAGGTGGATTTTTTCACCTTCTAAGTTAATATCTTCCTGACTAAGAGCTAGTATTCTTGCTTCATAATCAAGGGTAAAGATGCAATTCTGCAAATACTTTAAACCTATCAAACCATTCATAGGGCTTGTTGAAAAGATTGACCAATCAACCAGGGTTGACTTCTCTTTCTCATAGGTCTTGTTCAAGAGTTTGAAAGTCGGAAGCTCTATTTCTACAGCTTCACCTCTAATTTCTCCATTAGGAGTATAAGTATAAGACTTTTTAATCTCTTTATAATCTATCTTATCAGAAATAGCATTTGAAATAATAATGTTTCCATTGTTTCCAAAATCAAGAATCAGAGGATAAGAACTTTCTCCAAAAACAAGATCAAGATGTGGCATACCAAAGTCTTTATCTAAGTTAATCTTATAAGTATCTGCTTCTTGATAATGCTTAAAAATTTCTTCTTTATAAAGACATTTCAGTTTTTCAAAATCAACTAATCTTGTTCTATCTCTAAAATATTGTGTTAAGGCTTGGGCCTCTACAAATGATACTAAAGATAATATTCCTAAGAATGGTAGTAATCTTAGCATTAAGCCTCCTTATTCTTGATTTTTCTAAGCATTAACCAAGAAAATATTATTGAAATTATGTTTATGCTAGGAATAATAAATATCACAGGAATTACATTATAACCTTGCAATTTCATACCGATTATTTTAGCAGATAGAGCAGTCATTAAAATTGCTAAAAAGACTAGATAAATAGTCCCAAATACATAAGCAAAATGATGTTTTTTAATCATTAAATATCCACATACAATGGCCATAGGCAAGAGTAGAGCTAAATCAAAACCTTGCACAATCATTGTTGTGTAATGGTCAATACCTTTAGGATAAATTTGCCCTGAAATAAGCGGAGGAAGAATAATGCTTAGCCATAGTAATGCTATCAATAAAGCATTAATGATTAAGAATATTCCAGATGATTTAAGAGGAGTATTGTCTGTAAAACCTTTATTTACTTCTGCATAATCAATAGACATCAGATGGAGGATAAGAGCAAAGAAAGAAGCTCCTAAAAGGATAACATAGACTAAAAACATCTTATTGTACATACCCATTGCTAAATAAAAGAGATATGTTACAAAGAAGTAGAAAAGACTACCACCTAAGATGACTGAAGACTTAGGTGATTTCCTGATATACATAATCAAAGAAAAAATGACTAGTGGAATCGCAACAAACAGAGTTACATAGTCTTGAGCTATCCCTTGAATTGCTACTTCTGCAGACATGTCTTTGTAAAGACCAAGGCCATGAATCTCAATTTCTTGGCCTCTTATTGACTGATATGTAAATCTACCTGGTCCTGATTTATCCAAAATTCCTATAAGCGAAGCAAGTAGTGAAAATATTATTATTATTATAGATAAACTTATGATTTTCTTTTGCATTGCCTTTTCTCCTCTCTTTTTATGTAATAATCAATAATTTCCATTGCTGTTCTTATAACTCTCTGCTTTAGTTCCATTAAATCAGGGAAGAAAGACCTTCCTGTCACATACTTAGCCATTTGCCCATGTATATAAGAATGAATGGTATCGGTAATTTCCTCACCTATTCCAGTAAGTTTATGCTTAGGATAACATTCACTTAAAAAGAGACAAAACTTCTGCCTAGGCATAACTATCACTTCTTTAATTTTATCGGGTATTGGGCCTCCAATATTATCAAACCAAATTAAACTATACCACCCCTTATTAGCTAGATAGAAATCAAGTAGATGTTCAAAGAAATACTCCATCTTATTATCTTCATTTTTTACCTGAGATACCTGATCCATTACCCTATTGACCATCCTAATCATTACTGCTTCTAGACAATCCCACCTCAACATATCCAAACT
The DNA here is from genome assembly GCA_963663475.2 of Cloacimonadales bacterium (SeqCode). Classification (GTDB taxonomy): domain Bacteria; phylum Cloacimonadota; class Cloacimonadia; order Cloacimonadales; family JAFGVF01; genus JAEKNW01. The sequence goes on from CAXXJV010000001.1 coordinate 2,591,601, forward strand.
CTGATAATAATTATAAATGTTAGGGTGTGAGCACCCCATTCTAGTCGCAATATCTCTAATTGTAACAGAATTACTAGAGCCTCTCTCATTTATTATAGTTAGAGTTTCTTCAATAATATTATCTTTACTTATCTTCTTTCTCGTTTGCCTCATATTAGGACCTTTTATTTTATTACCTTTGGTAATTTTTTCTGTATAAGATATTATGTCAAGCTTTTTTATATAATAATTTCTCTTTCCTGAAAACTAGATTATACCCTCTTTCATTTAAGCTAGTCTAGTAGAGTCTAACAATTAATTTGACACAAGATTGATCTTAAATAGTCTGGTCCAAAAGGGTAAGGAGTCAATATGCAAGAAACTATAAAATTATTTGAAAAATTAATCGAAGAAAAGAAATGGATGACGATTAGACATCTTATTGACGATATGAATTTTGTTGACCTTGCTGAGATTATTGATGAGTTTTCTGAGCCTGAAGATATAATCCTATTTAGATTATTACCCCGTGAATTAGCCAAAGATACTTTCCAAGAACTCCCCCTTTATAAACAAGAGCTAATTATTGAAAGACTGGCATCTAATGTTAATAAACTCTCTAATTTACTCAATGACTTAGATCCTGACGATAGAACTGCTATTCTAGAAGAGTTACCTGGTATGGTAGCTCAGAGACTCATCCAACTTCTTGCTCCTGAAGAAAGAAAAATTGCAACTACCCTCTTAGGCTACCCTGAAGATTCTATCGGACGTCTCATGACTCCTGAATTCATTGCCATTAAATCACATATGACTGTTGCCCAAGCTCTAGAACACATTAGAAAATATGGTCAAGATTCAGAGACACTTAATGTTATCTATGTCGTTGATAATCAATGGAAATTACTAGACGATATTAGAATCAGAGAATTAATTCTTGCTTCTCCAGAAGAAAAAGTTGAAGACCTTATGGATGGCAAATTTGTTACTTTATCAGCTTTCGATGATGAAGAAGAAGCTATCCGTGTTTTTCAAGACCATGATAAAGTTGCTCTTCCTGTTGTAGATAAAGAGGGCACTCTTATTGGTATTGTTACTTTTGATGATATTATGGACTTGGTTGAAGAAGAAACAACTGAAGACTTCCATCGTTTTGGTGCTATGCAAGATGCAGTTGAAGACCCTCTTAATGCCACTATAGGATTTCTCTACAAAAGAAGAATTATGTGGCTGTTTGCCTTAGTTTTTATGAATGTATTTTCTGGAGCAGCTATTGCCCAATTTGATAATATAATTCAAAAAGTTGTTTCCTTAATCTTCTTTTTACCCCTTTTAATAGGCAGTGGAGGTAATGCCGGAGCTCAATCTGCTACCCTAATGATTCGTTCCTTGGCTACTGGTGATGTGGAAATGAAAGACTGGTTTTATCTCATTGGAAAAGAGTTCTTAGTCTCATTATTACTAGGCTTAACAATGGCAGTGGGGGTAGGATTGATAGCCTCTTACAGGGCACCTCAAATTATTTTGGTAGTAACTTCCACCATGGTCTTAACTGTAATGACAGGTAGCCTTATCGGTCTATCTCTTCCCTTTGTCTTTACTAAGTTTAAACTAGACCCTGCAACTGCTTCTGCCCCACTAATTACTTCTATTTCTGACATTTTAGGTGTTGTAATTTACTTCTCAATCGCTACTTGGGTATTTGGGTTTTAGCTCAAAACTAAGATACTATTATTTTTCTGCTGGCAAACTGGGAACATCACTGGGAACATCACTGGGAACATCACTGGGAACGCCTTCATCCCTGAAGGCAAAAGAAAGAATGCCAGCATGGATGCTAGCGCTCCCAGTTAAACCTCTATTTCATCACACAAGATTTTGTAAGCACAGAATGGCCATTACCATCATCAGCTTTAATAAAATAAATACCGCTCGAAACATTTTTCCCTCTATTATTTTTTAGGTCCCAGTGTAAACTATAGGTTGGATTATCAACTTTTAAATTATTATAAAAACTCTGACCTACTCTTAAATCTCTTACTTTCTGTCCTTTGAGATTATATACTCCCACCTTGATATTTTTTGCTTTAGCTCCCGGCAAAGTAAATTCTATAGTGGTTACTCCTTTTAAGCCATTATTAAGCTGAGCTGGATTAGGATAAATCATAATCTTATTTTTCACAGCTTCTATTTCATGATTATCATTATTAGCTACAGAACTTCCATATTCGAAACAACCTAAATCTACTGCTGAACCATAAACTCTTTCACAACCATTTAAATCCATAGCAGTCATATAAAAACCTGTTGTATCAGGTATTCCTGCATCTATACAAGGGGAGTCTTCAGCTAAGAAATAAGATGACCATAAGCTTTCATCACCTCCTACAAAACCAGGATCTTCTTCTAGCATATTATCTCCCCAATTTAGAATCCATTCCTCATCATAATCTGTTACTAATGCATCTATACCACCTCTTACTAAAGAGTAATCTATATCAAGGGATGAGACACCAGGTGTAGGTACTTCAGCTGGGTCCATCAGATAGATTTCATAAGAGCTATTTGGATTATCAAAAATTGAATTCCTTATTTTAACATCCCCTCTAATACCCAATATTGGCCAGTTGTTGGTGTTATTTACTAGGGTCATATTATTAACTTTTATTTGAGATATGTGCTCTCCAGCAAATGCTACAGTTGTGTAATTCCAATCCAAAGGAGTATAAGAACAGTTTGTAACTAACAGGTTGTTTACCGTTACAAAGTCATCAGTATCATTGTTTGCATTACCATATTGAAAAGCTCTTCCTCCAGGGATGATGGAATTTGTTACGGCGATATTGGAGATTCTATAACTGCCTTGGTCAATCATAAAAGGCATAGAGCCAGGTTGCCCCCCTACTTCCATTGTAACATTAAGACTATCTGCCCAGATATTATGCATAATTCCTTGAGATGCTGCAATTTTAAATCCGTGATAATTATAATTCTTTAAACTGATATCTTCAAGCAATATGTTACTTGAGTAAAAAATAACAAAAACACCATCAGTATGGATATTCTCAACATAAAGATCTTTCATTTCTAAACTCTCAACATTGTTTGCCCTTACTATCCCAGCCCAGCCTGCTCTTGAATATAAGTTCTTACAGCTAAAACCTGATACTGAAATATCACTGTTATCTTCAAGATAGAAAAAATTACAAATCTGGTTTTCTCCATCTAAGATTGTATCAACTGAGCCAGCACCAACAAGTTTGGTCCCTCTATCCATACTGATTGGAAATATCTCTCCAGTGGTATCAGGAGAGTATAATCCTGGAGCTACATGAACAATATTATAATCTCCATTTCCACGAGCTTTTAATAATGAGGTTGCTTTAGAAATTGTCTTTAGTGCTTGAGCTGGACTCAAGCCTGAGTTATTATCATTGCCTGATGGAGAAACATAAAGATCTGCTTCTATCCTCTCATAGACATATTCATTATAAGTTAACTCTCCATCCCATTCTATTACATCTGAAACATAATAGTAGTGAGAGAAATCATCTTCAGGAGCTACTGATATTTTATCAAAATAAAGTCCGTTTAAATAAGCAGGATTACTATTTACAGGTTCAATATAAACATCTCTGCCCTTACCTGCACTGTTATTATAAACAGAATTAGGATATGTTTCAGATAATTCTAATTGGTAATCTATTCCAAAAGCATAAATTCCTCCTCCAATTTGTCCTCCATTGTTATTAAAAATTTCACAATTAGCTATAGTGATATTTGAATTATAAGAAGTTATACCTCCCCCTCTACTTGAAGTATTATTGAAAATTTTACAATTATTGATTTCAGAAAAGGGCTGTTGAAGATAGCTATAACAATCTATTGCAATTCCGCCTCCGTCAGTATGAAGCCCCTCAGGTAGATTATCATGATTTGTCAAAGTATTGCCGTTAGTTATAGAAAAACCACTCACTCTAAACCACTTAGATGTAGGAAGAAATCGATCATGTTCAAAATATAAAACTCTCCATTCATTATCTCCATCAATAATTGTAGAATCTATATAGGCCTGATTTCCAGTGGTTAGAAATAGGGAGCCTAAAGTAAGACTTTTCTCTAAAACTTCTACATTTTCAATATACCTTCCTGGGTGAACTAAAACTGTGTCATAATCTACTGCTGCATCTACGGCAGATTGAATAGTGTTGTAAGTAAAATCTTGCCCTAGCCCTACTTCTAATACTGTAGCTGTAATATTAATGCTGGCTATTAGCAATATTATAATTAATATATTAAGTTTATACATTAAGTCTCCTAGTTCAGAATCATTTTTAATTTTTATCTTTTCATTTCCCTGGGAGGGCTAATATTGATTAGCCCCCTACATTAGTGTAATTCGTGAAATTAGTGGATAGATTACTTCATCACACAACATTTAGTAATACCAGAATGCCCTTGTCTATCATCAGCTTTAATAAAATAGATACCGCTCGAAACATTTTTCCCTCTATTATTCTTTAGGTCCCAGTGTAAACTATAGGTTGGATTATCAACTTTTAAATTATTATAAAAACTCTGACCTACTCTTAAATCTCTTACTTTCTGTCCTTTGAGATTATATACTCCCACTTTGATATCTTTTGCTTTAGCTCCCGGCAAAGTAAATTCTATAGTGGTTACTCCTTTTAAGCCACTATTCAGCTGAGCAGGATTAGGATAGATCATGATATTATTTTGCACTGCTTCTATTTCATGATTATCATTATTAGCTACAGGAGAACCATATTCGAAACAACCTAAATCTACTGCTGAACCATAGACTCTTTCACAACCATTTAAATCCATAGCAGTCATATAAAAACCTGTTGTATCAGGTATTCCTGCATCTATACAAGGTGAGTCTTCAGCTAAGAAATAAGATGACCATAAGCTTTCATCACCTCCTACAAAACCAGGATCTTCATCAAGCATATTATCCCCCCAATTAAGAATCCATTCCTCATCATAATCTGTTACTAATGCATCTATACTACCTCTTACTAAAGAGTAATCTATATCAAGGGCTGATATCCCAGGTGTTGGTACTTCAGCTGGGTCCATCAGATAGATTTCATAAGAGCTATTTGGATTATCAAAAATTGAATTCCTTATTTTAACATCCCCTCTAATACCCAATATTGGCCAGTTGTTGGTGTTATTTACTAGGGTCATATTATTAACTTTTATTTGAGATATGTGCTCTCCTATAAAACCCACTGTTGTGTAATTCCAATCTAGTGGAGTGTATCCACAGTTGGACACTAAGAGATTGTTTATTGTGACAAAATCATCATCACCTGAAGCATTTCCATACTGAAAAGCTCTTCCTCCAGGGATGATGGAATTTGTTACGGCGATATTGGAGATTCTATAACTGCCTTGGTCAATCATAAAAGGCATAGAGCCAGGTTGCCCCCCTACTTCCATTGTAACATTAAGACTTTCTGCCCAGATATTATGCATAATTCCTTGAGATGCTGCAATTTTAAATCCGTGATAATTATAATTCTTTAAACTGATATCTTCAAGCAATATGTTACTTGAGTAAAAAATAACAAAAACACCATCAGTATGAATATTCCTAACTGCAAGATCTTTCATTTCTAAACCCTCAACATTGTTTGCCCTTACAATCCCAGCCCAGCCTGCTCTTGAATATAAGTTCTTACAGCTAAAACCTGATACTGAAATATCACTGTTATCTTCAAGATAGAAAAAATTACAAATCTGATTTTCTCCGTCTAAGATTGTATCAGCTGAGCCAGCACCGACAAGTTTGGTCCCTCTATCCATACTGATTGGAAATATCTCTCCAGTGGTATCAGGAGAGTATAATCCTGGAGCTACATGAACAATATTATAATCTCCATTTCCACGAGCTTTTAAGATTGAACATGCCTTAGAAATAGTCTTTAGTGCTTGAGCTGGACTCAAGCCTGTGTTATTATCATTGCCAGTAGGAGAAACATATAAATCAGCTTCGATGCGTTCATAAGCTGTTTCATTGTAAGTAATCTCTCCATCCCATTCTATTACATCTGAAACATAATAGTAGTGAGAGAAATCATCTTCAGGAGCTACTGATATTTTATCAAAATAGAGTCCATTTAGATAAGCAGGATTACTATTTACAGGTTCTATAAAAACATCTCTGCCCTTACCAGCACTGTTATTATAAACAGAATTAGGATATGCTTGAGATAATTCTAATTGGTAATCTATTCCCACACTATAGATACCACCACCAAATTGTCCTCCATTGTTATCAAAAATTTCACATCCTGCAATATCAACATTGGCTTCAGAGATTGCTATTCCACCACCTTGGCTTGAAGTATTATCATATATTTTGCAATATTCGATAATTGAAGCTTGCTGATTTAGATAGCTGTAACCATTAATAGCAATACCCCCTCCATGTATACTTACCCCCTCTGGCAAGCTATTATGGTTAGTCAAAGTATTACCATTTACTATTGATAAACCACTTACTCTAAACCACTTAACTGAAGGTAAATACCTATTGTGCTTAAAAAATATAACTCTCCAATGATTATTTCCATCAATAATAGTTGAGTCTATATATGCTTGATTGTCTGTTATTAGAAATAGAGACCCAAGAGTAAGACTTTTCTCTAAAACTTCTACATTTTCAATATATCTTCCTGGGTGAACTAAAACTGTATCATAATCTACCGCTGCATCTACGGCAGATTGAATAGTGTTGTAAGTAAAATCTTGCCCTAGTCCTACTTCTAATACTGTAGCTGTAATATTAATGCTGGCTATTAGCAATATTAGCATTAATATGTTTATTTTATACATGAGGTCTCCTATTTATTAAAATGAATACAGAGAGAGGACATCCTCCCTCTGTATTATACTATTGATTAATTACTTTTTCTGTCAACTATTTCATGAGAATCATTTTCTCAGTGAAACTTTTTTCTTTCGTTTCCATTTTGCAGAAATAAAGTCCTGAAGCAACTCTCTGTTCATTTGAGTTTGTACCATCCCATACTATTTTATGATTCCCAGCTTCATATTTACCATTAATAAGAGTCTTAACTAATTGACCTTTGAGGTTATATACGCGAATGTTCACTTGGCTATTTTCCTTTAGGTTAAACTCAATTGTCGTTTCAGGATTAAATGGATTAGGATAAATTGATCTAATCTCAGTGGTTACAGGTAGAGCATTACTTTGTTGGTCATCCTTGGATGTTAAATCAAAGAATACAATTTCATCCTCAACCTTATGATTAATTTGCCTTACATAATTATCTATAACTGAATCATAAACTCTGTAGTCTGCAAATCTCTTAACACTTTTACTGTCATTATAATCATGCATAACAAAGGAGATAGTATCATTTTCTGTTAATGCTAAAGAATCCAAGTAAGCAAAAACAGTAACAACTGAATCTGCTATTATACCAGCACCTTTGCATTGACCATTAATATAAACACCTAATTCTCCAGAAGGCTCAGAAGATTTATCAGGAGTGAAATCTGCTATTTTAACTTGTAATGGTAGATAATTCTCTTTTTCTTGGTAAGTAAAAGTAAATGGTTTAGTACTTTTAACTTTGGGAACTACAGTAAGTCCATCACTCCAGTTAAACTCAATTTGCTCACTTTCTCCACAATAAACGACATCTACTGCTTCACCCAGATCTAGGGATGGTTTTTTCCCAGTATGAGAGATTAAATGCCAACCTAAATCATTTGTAGATCCCTTAGGGCTCTGAGGATATCCATAATAGATTGCCCAATCTTCACCCTTAACAGATTCTATCATACCAGAATCTAAAAGGTCCTGGAAAGCATCCATAGGATTACAGCTTTCCTCTTTGTAATAGCCTATTAAGTTAGATCCTGTTTGAGTAAATGGTAAACGAGATAAGATAATCTGATTACCACTTGGATAATGCAGAGGATGGCCAACAGGCTTACCAAAATGATCAATTTTATAATCATTTACAAACGCTCTTATCTTAAAGCCTTTTTGTCCGAAAACTGGAGTGTTAGCCTGAGAACCGTATTGATTAGTATAGTTATGTTCAATCAAGTTCACTTGTGCACCTTCAAGGTAGTGAGTCAGTTCATATCGACTTGGATCATCTAAAGTATAAGGGAAGCAAATCCAACGAACTTGATCGGCAGGAAGAACATGACCCCAGCCATCCATATCTGCAGGGATTGCTCCAATTTCAGGTCTAGTACCAAAAACATCCTGATCGTCTTTATCTTCAAACCACCATGCACCATCACCGTCTAAATCTCTAACTCCTGCTTCAATACAAGGAGATTGTTGTGTCAATGTCCAGATTGGGCGATAATTAGTGTCTAAGAGAGGGTCTACAATTTCATATCCTGAGGACATAGAAACAGGGTTAGAAGAAGCGTAACCATAAATTATACAATTAGATAATTCGCCTTGTGTGCCATTATAACATCCTACTGCATAATTTACATTTTCCTTTGTTAGAAAAATATCATTAATGCAACTAATTTGGGAATTATCATAACATAAAATACTCCTACCACTATAATTATTGATATAAGTATTGTTCAAGGAAGATAATTCAGAATTCCCAGATAAAGACAAGAGAGCATCAGGACTCATAAATGTACTATTATCTACAAATTCATCAAATATATTATGATTAAGGTTCAGATTTGTTTCATGAATATAGATTGATGATGCTTTGTAAATACCGTTATATACAATATTTTCACTATCAATATAGTTATCTATAAATGTAGAATTCTCTATTGTTAGCTCAGGTATTCCCTTAACAAAAATCGCTCCTCCAACTTTAGCGTGGTTATCACTAAAGGTGCAATTATCTATTGTTACAGCATTTTCTAATGTGTTTCCACCATTAATATATATTGCTCCACCAACCCCTATGATTGAATCTGTATTCAGATAAGCTAAATCATAGTCGTCATAGTAAGTAGCAGTATTACTATTATTAGTAAATGAGCAATTTGTTATTGAAATTAAATTATTTTCTATGAAATTATCAATTTTAATTCCAGATTTATTGTTTTCAAACACACAATTGTCAATTGATACATCAACTTGGTTAACAGTTGGAGAAAAACATTCTACTGTTATTAAAATTGGAACATTATTGATATCATTGAATGAAGAGTTTTTTAGGGTAAGATTAACTTCCCCCCCTAATGTTAATTCCAACTCTGACTCATTTTGATCGAAATTAAAATTTCTTAAGGTGTATATACCATTAACAAAAGCCATATAGAGTTTCTTATGGCTTCGCCCCCTTCCATCTATTGTGACATTAAGAGGATTACTATGTGCCCATGTAAAGAATATATTATCTTCCTCTATATCATGTTGAACAATAATATAAGAATTAATTGCTTCTGTTGTAGGATTTAGTTCATAATATTCATTTAAATATTCAAGAGCATCATCTACACTATGAAAAAGTGAAGGGTCATTACTATCTCTGTTAACAAATAGAATGGTTTGATCGCTTAGTTGCATATAAGAACATATTTCTATAGTTGAATTATTTCCTAAATCTATATCTCCCAACGAAACAAGGTAAGTTCTGGTAGGGATGTCTGACCTACTAAATTCTATCTTCAGCTTTTGCCCTAAATCTAAAATCATATCATTAATACTGTATACGCCATTAATATCAGTTACTGTTTCTGATAAAATATTTTCGTTAAAGTCTTTTAGTTTTACAACAACATTGTCCAGTAGACCTAAATTGCTTAGTGCCTGTCCTTCAAAGTTAACTTTCCACTTGTTTTCAACAAACATTGATACAACATCATTATAATACTGCATATTGCCATGAGATTGAATGCTATTATCAAACAATATATAGCTACCTCTACTTCTATTTGTCATTGATTGGGTAATAACCTGATGTGGAGTATATATAAACTCATCATTTGTATCTTCAATATCAAGACTAGAGTAGGTAGGCATAAAACAAGATTTATGACCAATAATATGATCAATAGTATATTTAACATGAGCAAGACCTTGTTGTCCTATCCAATCGCTTGTGTACGGTGAAACTTCCCAAGAAAAATATGAACCAGGATAATAATCCATATCAACATCAGTTTCGGTAATCATTTCTGTAGCCCATGTATTACCCATTAAAACCCCACTACCTTCAAACTCAATTTCTAGATCTGAATAAACCCCCGAAATATCAATTTCTGAAGTGCTACCTAATGATAACAAGGCACATGTTATATTATTATTATTGGGATAGCCTGGTTTTTCTTTATCACTATTTAAAAGAGGTGGTAAATCATTACCATACAATTGATTGTAAAGAAATCTATCTGAGGGGTTTAAGTATGAGTAAAAATACAATGACTCTTTGGTCCCATAAGTGCTTGGGTATAATCCTCCATTATCATTAATGCTATTTGAATGAATCCCCCATATATTGTTTCTAACCATTTGCAATGCTGAAGGACTAATACTCCCAATAAAGGTGTTATAGGCATTTCTTTTTTCACTTAATGATGCTAGCATAACTTTTTCTTCGACCATGTTCTGAAATGGCATACCTATTGTGTTTAACAAATTCGAAGCTACATCCTCAGGGAGATCATCAATCATATCATAAATGTGTTTTAAATCCATTTGGAGATTTTTATTTAATAGTGCCCCTCGATGAGGTGAGTCTAAAGTTAATAATTTATCCACATTGTGACCGAGCGAGACATCTTCTAACCAAGCTAATGCAAAACGTCCTAATACACCACCCATTGATGTACCAATTACAATAAAAGGTTCTTCTTGAAAATTATCAATAAATTTAATAGCTTTCGCTGTAGCCATTGATAAAATCCGCAAATCTGCTTTAGGATTTGTAAAATTTAAATACCAAATATTCCCATCTATCTCATTTAAATCAAAATTATCAAATGCATATCCTGGATTATATTTATATACTGGATCCCAACCTTCAATAATAAGAACATTATTGCTAAATCCTCGATCTAAAAAATGAAGACTTGAATAATTATTTTCCCAGTGGTCTATATCAAATAATTCATCCACTATAGTAACAGTATTATAGTAAACACCTTCGACATCACCACTTAAATTATACACAGTCAATTCTTGTTCGTACTGACCTGCAGCAGAATAAGAATGGGATTTACTAAAGTTCATGTTACTTTCATTAGTTGATGTATCATCTCCCCAATCAATATCCCAAAGATATATTGCAGGAGCTAGTCCGATATTATAGTACATACAATGAGCATAAAATGGTGTATTATAATAACCTATTTGCCAATTTTCTGGATCATTAGTATTCTCATCTGTTGAATAGACTCTCCAACCATCATATTTGGTAGAATTATTTGCATTATACTGTACTTCATTATAACCTAGTGAGTAATAATAATCAGATAGATTTAATGGTGCAGATAAACTACTAGTATCACTTCTAAACAATTGTTCATTAACACCATGTTCAAGAAAAGGATTATAGCCTGGTAAAATCTGAGCTAAAGCCAATATTGGGAATAAAGCAATTAGTAAAAAAAAGGTTTTTTTCATTATGGTTCCTTTGCTAAATAAGATTAAGTTTACTTTTTCACTTAATAATCAACCATACTTCAATGATTGATATGATATTTACATTCTGTTTGATTAATTTAATATCTCAAACAATCACACCTACAACTTTTACATGTTAATTTTTCTTTCCAATAATCTGTTTTATGTTTTTTCTCTTAGATTATCATGAAATAGCATTATTGTTCATCATCTACATAGAATACCTCCCCATCAATAATTACGAGAATTATATCACCATTTTCATTTCTTAAAACAACTTGATAATCAACATTTTCAATTTCCGCTAACGTTAAATGTCTATATTCTGTAAATTCTCCTTGACTTGAATATACAGATGTACAAAAAATGACAATTGTAAGAAATAACACGATTTTTTTCATTATGTGACTCCCAAATAAATTATTATATATATTAGAGTCAAAAAACATGTTATTTTCGTTGAAAATCTTATATATATATGAGTTACATAATATTACAAAGGTGCAGTTAAATGAATTTTAATTATGACAAAGTATTAGATTATTCTTTAAAAGTTGCATATAAATACATTAACGATAAAGACAAAGCTCATGATATTGCTCAGCTAACAGCTATCCAATTATTTGTTAATAGTGACAAGATTGATCCTGAAAAGTTAGACAATTGGTTATATACAGTAACTAAAAACTTCTGTTTTAAACAATTCAAGATATCTCAGAAAAGTAAGGAATTAATATTTGAACCTTCTTTTTTAGAGAATATCGATATTGATGATTTAGAAAAGGATGAGTACAAATTTGATTTTTATTCTTATGACTTCATCAAAAATCCTGACCAAAAATTATTACACAAATACTATAACGAACATTATGAGATTAGTCAGTTAGCCCAAGCTTATAAGATAAAAAAGAAGAAGTTAAAAAATAAAATATATAACTTAACTCAGGAAATCATCTTATTCAAGAAGATGCACGATCATGTTTTTATTAGTTCAATTTCAGGAACAAAACTCCATAATGGTATCTATTATTTTCTAAGAAAATTTATCAAGGCCTTAAATGAAAATAAATTAGTTGAATTTTCTAAATCACTTTCTGATTGTAAAATAAATGACATTATCAATGATATTCATATTAAAACTCTAAAAAAAATCACTATTGACTTTTGTTCAGAAGAATACTATAAAGGAATAATATTTTACAGAAATTTTGCTAATGAAATAAAAGTATTTATTTTAAAATTTCAATTAGAGAATGATGCGAAAATTAAGTTAGTTGAATTCCCTATCCTTCCAAAGTATGTTGTTTCTCACTCAGCTAATGATATTCCAGAAGAGTTGAAGAGTGCCCAAAAAGTAAATAAGAAAGGTAAAACATCAGTAGATAGACAATTGTTCAAAGATTTAGTTAAGCTGAATAAAATTAAAATTGTTCAAGATATAGAGGGCATTTTCAAAGATTAACACCAACTCTTTTCATCTTTTTTTTGTTGCTTTTAATTAAATTGATAAATATTTACTTTAGAGTTGTAGAACAAAATTATTTATCAAGTTGTTAACCTAACCTAATCCTGTTTCTAAGACTGTAGCACTAATACTAATACTGATAATTAGCAATATTATTATTAATATATTAAGTTTATACATAAAGTATCCTAGTTCAGAATCATTTTTCATTTTTATCTTTTCATTTTCCTGCGAGGGCTAATATTGATTAGCCCCTACATTATTGTAATTCGTGAAATTAGTGGATAGATTACTTCATCACACAACATTTAGTTATAACAGAATGCCCTTGTCTATCATCAGCTTTAATAAAATAAATACCGCTCGAAACATTTTTCCCTCTATTATTCTTTAGATCCCAGTGTAAACTATAGGTTGGATTATCAACTTTTAAATTATTATAAAAACTCTGACCTACTCTTAAATCTCTTACTTTCTGGCCTTTTATGTTATACACTCCCACCTTGATATTTTTTGCTTTAGCTCCCGGCAAAGTAAATTCTATAGTGGTTACTCCTTTTAAGCCACTATTCAGCTGAGCAGGATTAGGATAGATCATGATATTATTTTGCACTGCTTCTATTTCATGATTAGCATTATTAGCTACAGGACTTCCATATTCGAAACAACCTAAATCTACTGCTGAACCATAGACTCTTTCACAACCATTTAAATCCATAGCAGTCATATAAAAACCTGTTGTATCAGGTATTCCTGCATCTATACAAGGTGAGTCTTCAGCTAAGAAATAAGATGACCATAAGCTTTCATCACCTCCTACAAAACCAGGATCTTCATCAAGCATATTATCTCCCCAATTTAGAATCCATTCCTCATCATAATCTGTTACTAATGCATCTATACCACCTCTTACTAAAGAGTAATCTATATCAAGAGCTGAGATACCAGGTGTTGGTACTTCAGCTGGGTCCATCAGATAGATTTCGCAAGGGCTATTAGGATTATCAAAAATTGAATTCCTTATTTTAACATCCCCTCTAATACCCAATATTGGCCAGTTATTTGTATTATTCACTAATGTCATATTATTAACTTTCATTTGGGGTAAGTGTTCTCCTATAAAACCAATTGTTGTGAAATTCCAATCTAAAGGAGTATAAGAACAATTTGCTACTAATAGATTATTAACTGTTGCAAAATCATTACTTTCATTTTCACTTGCATCACTACCATACTGAAAAGCTCTTCCTCCAGGAATAACAGAGTTAGTTACTGCAATATTTGAGATTCTATAACTGCCTTTATCAAAAGCTATTGGTATAGAGCCAGGCTGACCCTCTACCTCCATTGTAACATTAAGACTATCGGCCCAGACATTATGTACCACTCCTTGAGAAGCTGCTATTATAAATCCATGATAGTTATAATTATTTAAAATGATATCTTCAAGCAATATGTTACTTGAGTAAAAGATAACAAAGACACCATCAGTATGGATATTCTCAACATTAAGATCTTTCATTTCTAAACTCTCAACATTGTTTGCCCTTACAATCCCAGCCCATCCTGCTCTTGAATATAAGTTCTTACAGCTAAAACCTGATATTGAAATATCACTGTTATCTTCAAGATAGAAAAAATTACAAATCTGATTTTCTCCGTCTAAGATTGTATCAACTGAGCCAGCTCCGACAAGTTTGGTCCCGCTATCCATACTGATAGGAAATATCTCTCCAGTGGTATCAGGAGAGTATAATCCTGGAGCTACATGAACAATATTATAATCTCCATTTCCACGAGCTTTTAATAATGAGCTTGCTTTAGAAATTGTCTTTAGTGCTTGAGCTGGACTCAAGCCTGAGTTATTATCATTGCCAGTAGGAGAAACATATAAATCAGCTTCGATGCGTTCATAAGCTGTTTCATTGTAAGTAATCTCTCCATCCCATTCTATTACATCTGAAACATAATAGTAGTGAGAGAAATCATCTTCAGGAGCTACTGATATTTTATCAAAATAGAGTCCGTTTAAATAAGCAGGATTACTATTTACAGGTTCAATATAAACATCTCTGCCCTTACCAGCACTGTTATTATAAACAGAATTAGGATATGTTTCAGATAATTCTAATTGGTAATCTATTCCCACACTATAGATACCACCACCAGTACGACCTCCGTTATTATTATAGATTTCACACGCTTTAATACATATGTTTGATTCAAAAATTGCGATTCCACCTCCTGTTGAAGATGTATTATTAAAAATCTTGCAATATTCGACTGAAGAGAACTCAGAATCAAGGTAGCTATAACCTAGAATATTAATTCCTCCTCCCTTATAATTTCTACCCTCATTTTCATTAAAATGGTCAGTAAGAGTATTGCCACCAGTTATTGAAAGTCCATATATTTTGATATATTTAAGTTCAGGGACATATCTATTATGATAAATCTTAAGAACAGTATCCTCATTATTCCCGTCAATGATAGTTGAGTCTATATAAGCTTCATCACCTGTTGTTAGAAATAAAGACCCTAAGGTAAGACTTTTCTCTAAAACTTCAACATTTTCAATATACCTTCCTGGGTGAACTAAAACTGTGTCATAATCTACTGCTGCATCTACGGCAGATTGGATGGTGTTGTAAGTAAAATCTTGGCCTAGTCCTACTTCTAATACTGTAGCTGTAATATTAATGCTGGCTATAAGCAATATTATAATTAATATATTAAGTTTATACATTAAGTCTCCTAGTTTAGAATCATTTTTAATTTTTATCTTTTCATTTCCCTGGGAGGGCTAATATTGATTAGCCCCCTACATTAGTGTAATTCGTGAAATTAGTGAAATTAGTGGATAGATTACTTCATCACACAACATTTAGTAATAACAGAATGCCCTTGTCTATCATCAGCTTTAATAAAATAAATACCGCTAGAAACATTTTTCCCTCTATTATTCTTTAGGTCCCAGTGTAAACTATAGGTTGGATTATCAGCTTTTAAATTATTATAAAAACTCTGACCTACTCTTAAATCTCTTACTTTCTGTCCTTTGAGATTATATACTCCCACTTTGATATCTTTTGCTTTAGCTCCCGGCAAAGTAAATTCTATAGTGGTTACTCCTTTTAAGCCACTATTCAGCTGTGCTGGATTAGGATAAATCATAATCTTATTTTGCACAGCTTCTATTTCATGATTATCACTATTTCCTACAGGTGCACCATATTCAAAACATCCTAAATCTACTGCTGAGCCATAGACACGCTCACAACCATTTAAGTCCATACTAGCCATATAAAAGCCTGTTGTATCAGGTATTCCTGCATCAATACAAGGTGAGTCTTCAGCTAAGAAATAAGATGACCATAAGCTTTCATCACCTCCTACAAAACCAGGATCTTCATCAAGCATATTATCTCCCCAATTAAGAATCCATTCCTCATCATAATCTGTTACTAAAGCATCTATCCCACCCCTAACTAAGCTGTAATCTATATCAAGGGCTGAGACACCAGGTGTTGGTACTTCAGCTGGGTCCATCAGATAGATTTCATAAGAACTGTTAGGATTATCAAAAATTGAATTCCTTATTTTAACATCCCCTCGAACACCTAATATTGGCCAGTTATTGGTATTATTCACTAAGGTCATATTATTCACTTTCATTTGGGGTAAGTGTTCTCCTATAAAACCTACTGTTGTGAAATTCCAATCTAGAGGAGTATAAGAACAATTTGCTACTAATAGATTATTAACTGTTACAAAGTCATCACTTTCACTTGCATCACTACCATACTGAAAAGCTCTTCCTCCCGGAATGATGGAGTTTGTTACGGCTATATTGGAGATTCTATAACTACCTTGGTCAATCATAAAAGGCATAGAGCCAGGCTGACCCTCTACTTCCATTGTAACATTAAGACTATCTGCCCATATATTATGAACTATACCTTGAGATGCTGCGATTATAAAGCCATCATAATTATAATTTTTTAAATTGATATCTTCAAGCAATATATTACTTGAGTATAAGATCACAAAGACACCATCAGTATGGATATTCTCAACATTAAGATCTTTCATCTGTAAACTCTCAACATTGTTTGCCCTTACAATTCCTGCCCAGCCTGCTCTTGAATATAAGTTCTTACAGCTAAATCCAGAGACTGAAATATCTGTATTATCTTCAAGATAGAAAAAATTACAAATCCGATTTTCTCCATCTAAGATTGTATCAACCGAGCCAGCACCGACAAGTTTTGTCCCTCTATCCATACTTATAGGAAATATCTCACCTGTTGTATCTGGTGAATACAATCCAGGTGCAACATGGACAATATTATAATCTCCATTAGCTCGAGGTTTTAAGATTGAGCATGCTTTAGAAATAGTCTTCAGTGCTTGAGCTGGACTTAAGCCTGTGTTATTATCATTGCCAGATGGAGCAACATAAAGATCTGCTTCTATCCTCTCATAGACATATTCATTATAAATTAACTCTCCATCCCATTCTATTACATCTGAAACATAATAGTAGTGAGAAAAATCACCTTCAGGAGCTACTGAAATTTTATCAAAATAAAGTCCGTTTAAATAAGCAGGATTACTATTTATAGGTTCTATATAAACATCTCTGCCCTTACCAGCACTGTTGTTATAAACAGAAGAAGGATATGCTTGAGATAATTCTAATTGGTAATCTATTCCCACACTGTAGATACCTCCACCAGTACGACCTCCGTTATTATTAAAGATTTCGCAAGCTTTAATACATATATTTGACTCAAAAATTGCAATTCCACCTCCTGTTGAAGATGTATTATTAAAAATCTTGCAATATTCGACTGATGAAAACTCAGAATCAAGGTAACTATACCCTAGAATATTAATTCCTCCTCCCTTATAATTTCTACCCTCATTTTCATTAAAATGGTCAGTCAAGGTGTTACCACCAGTTATTGAAAGTCCATTTACTTTGATATATTTTAATTCAGGAACATATCTATTATGATAAATCTTAAGAACAGTATCCTCATCATTCCCATCAATTATAGTTGAGTCTATATATGCTTCATCACCTGTTGTTAGAAATAGAGACCCTAGGGTAAGACTTTTCTCTAAAACTTCAACATTTTCAATATATCTTCCGGGGTGAACTAAGACTGTATCATAATCTACCGCTGCATCTACGGCAGATTGGATGGTGTTGTAAGTAAAATCTTGCCCTAGCCCTACTTCTAATACTGTAGCTGTAATATTAATGCTGGCTATTAGCAATATTATAATTAATATATTAAGTTTATACATTAAGTCTCCTAGTTCAGAATCATTTTTAATTTTTATCTTTTCATTTTCCTGCGAGGGCTAATATTGATTAGCCCCTACATTAGTGTAATTCGTGAAATTAGTGGATAGATTACTTCATCACACAACATTTAGTAATAACAGAATGCCCTTGTCTATCATCAGCTTTAATAAAATATATACCGCTCGAAACATTTTTCCCTCTATTATTCTTTAGGTCCCAGTGTAAACTATAGGTTGGATTATCAGCTTTTAAATTATTATAAAAACTCTGACCTACTCTTAAATCTCTTACTTTCTGTCCTTTGAGATTATATACTCCCACCTTGATATCTTTTGCTTTAGCTCCTGGAAAAGTAAATTCTATAGTGGTTACTCCTTTTAAGCCATTATTAAGCTGAGCTGGATTAGGATAGATCATGATATTATTATGTACCACTTCTATATCGTGATTATCACTATTAGGTACCGGAGAACCATATTCAAAACAACCTAAATCTACTGCTGAGCCATAGACTCTTTCACAACTATTTAAATCCATAGCAGTCATATAAAAACCTGTTGTATCAGGTATTCCTGCATCTATACAAGGGGAGTCTTCAGCTAAGAAATAAGATGACCATAAGCTTTCATCACCTCCTACAAAACCAGGATCTTCATCAAGCATATTATCTCCCCAATTTAGAATCCATTCCTCATCATAATCTGTTACTAATGCATCTATACCACCTCTTACTAAAGAGTAATCTATATCAAGGGATGAGACACCAGGTGTAGGTACTTCAGCTGGGTCCATCAGATAGATTTCATAAGAGCTATTTGGATTATCAAAAATTGAATTCCTTATTTTAACATCCCCTCTAATACCCAATATTGGCCAGTTGTTGGTGTTATTTACTAGGGTCATATTATTAACTTTTATTTGAGATATGTGCTCTCCAGCAAATGCTACAGTTGTGTAATTCCAATCCAAAGGAGTATAAGAACAGTTTGTAACTAACAGGTTGTTTACCGTTACAAAGTCATCAGTATCATTGTTTGCATTACCATATTGAAAAGCTCTCCCACCTGGAATAACAGAATTAGTTATGGCAACATTAGATATTCGGTAACTCCCTATATCAATTAATACTGGCATAGAGCTTGGCTGGCCCTCTACCTCCATTGTAACATTAAGACTATCGGCCCAAACATTATGAATAATCCCTTGAGATGCCGCAATCACAAATCCATTATAATTGTAATTCTTCAAGAAAATATCTTCAAGCAATATGTTACTTGAGTAAAATATAACTAAAACACCATCAGTATGGATATTCTCAACATTAAGATCTTTCATTTCTAAACTCTCAACATTGTTTGCCCTTACAATCCCAGCCCAGCCTGCTCTTGAATATAAGTTCTTACAGCTAAAACCTGATACTGAAATATCACTGTTATCTTCAAGATAGAAAAAATTACAAATCTGATTTTCTCCGTCTAAGATTGTATCAGCTGAGCCAGCACCGACAAGTTTGGTCCCTCTATCCATACTGATTGGAAATATCTCTCCAGTGGTATCAGGAGAGTATAATCCTGGAGCTACATGAACAATATTATAATCTCCATTTCCACGAGCTTTTAAGATTGAACATGCCTTAGAAATAGTCTTTAGTGCTTGAGCTGGACTCAAGCCTGTGTTATTATCATTGCCAGTAGGAGAAACATATAAATCAGCTTCGATGCGTTCATAAGCTGTTTCATTGTAAGTAATCTCTCCATCCCATTCTATTACATCTGAAACATAATAGTAGTGAGAGAAATCATCTTCAGGAGCTACTGATATTTTATCAAAATAGAGTCCGTTTAGATAAGCAGGATTACTATTTACAGGTTCAATATAAACATCTCTGCCCTTACCTGCACTGTTATTATAAACAGAATTAGGATATGCTTGAGATAATTCTAATTGGTAATCTATTCCCACACTGTAGATACCACCACCAAATTGTCCTCCATTGTTATCAAAAATTTCACATCCTGCAATATCAACATTGGCTTCAGAGATTGCTATTCCACCACCTTGGCTTGAAGTATTATCATATATTTTGCAATATTCGATAATTGAAGCTTGCTGATTTAGATAGCTGTAACCATTAATTGCAATACCCCCTCCATGTATACTTACCCCCTCTGGCAAGCTATTATGGTTAGTCAAAGTATTACCATTTACTATTGATAAACCACTTATTCTAAACAACTTAACTGAAGGTAAATACCTATTGTGCTTAAAAAATATAACTCTCCAATGATTATTCCCATCAATTATAGTTGAGTCTATATAAGCTTGAATGCCTGTTATTAGAAATAGAGACCCAAGAGTAAGACTTTTCTCTAAAACTTCTACATTTTCAATATACCTTCCTGGGTGAACTAAAACTGTATCATAATCTACCGCTGCATCTACGGCAGATTGAATAGTGTTGTAAGTAAAATCTTGCCCTAGTCCTACTTCTAATACTGTAGCTGTAATATTAATGCTGGCTATTAGCAATATTAGCATTAATATGTTTATTTTATACATGAGGTCTCCTATTTATTAAAATGAATACAGAGAGAGGACATCCTCCCTCTGTATTATACTATTGATTAATTACTTTTTCTGTCAACTATTTCATGAGAATCATTTTCTCTCAGTCTCAAGTCCCTTACCCGCGGTTGAGGAACCCCAGTCTGCTTGAGAGGGGGATTGTTCTCAGTCCAAAGTCCCTTACCTGCGGTTGAGGAACTCCGGTCTGTTTGATAAAACTCTTGACTAAATACTTTGATCTTACATATTAATATCAGTAGTAAGATAATAATTTTCCATTTCATAATTTGCTCCTAAAAACTAACTTCTCTACTAATATGGAGTCAGAAATGGAATTATCTCATTGAAAATCTCATAATTGCTTATACTTAAATGCTTTACAGAGGTGTAGTCTAATGGAAATAAGTTATGATAATGTTTTAAGGTATTCAAATCAAATTGCTAGTCGCTTTATAAAAGACAGAAATGTTACCGAGGAAATAGCTCAATTAGCAGCAATTCAGTATTTTCTGAACAAGGAAAAAATTAATAAAGAGAAAACAGATAACTGGCTCTTCACTGTTACTAAGAATTTTTGTTTAAAAAGAATTAAGCAAGCAAAAGAAAATCATGAAATTTTATTAGAATCAAAAATATTAGATAATATTGCAGATAATAGTCCTCAGTATTATGAAGAAGAAGAAATAGATATCTCAGTTTACGATTTTCTTTCTTATAAAGAGAAATTAATTCTCCAAAGTTATCTTTTGGATCATGTATCTTTATCGAATATTGCCAGGAATCATAAGATTGAACTAAAGAAATTAAAAAATCTCATATATCGCTTAACTCAAGAAATTTTACTTTATCATAGGATGAAAGAGAAATTTTTTACACCTTCAATTACTGGAACCAAGATGAATCATGCTATCTATTATTCAGTCCAAAAACTTAAAAAGTCATTAGAGAACAATGAATTAGATAAATATATCAAGTCCTTACATGATTGTAAGATTAACCCCAATTTTGATAAGATAAAAATTAAATGTCTTTTAAAAATCAGTATTGATTTTGGAGGGAAAGAATACAATCAGGCAATAATATTCTATCAAAATTTTGACAATCTAACCCAAGCCTTTCTTTTTAAATTTGTTTTCACCAAGCAGAATAAGCTAAAAATTATTGAAATTCCAATCATGCCAACACTGCTAGCAACCTGTAAAAAGGAAGATGCGCCACCTGAACTAAAACGAGAAATCAAAAGCCCAATAAAAAAAGGAAAAAGTAAAATATCCTGGGCATTAATAGATCAATTAATTGAAAAGAAAACCTTGAATGTAGTTCAAAAAGGAGATTAATTATGGTTCCAAACCTGGAATAGTAATTTGGCTACAAGGTCCATATGACAACCTGTGATGTTTACATACACCATGCAAATTTATTGCTTGAACATGTTCCTTAGTAGGATAACCTTTATTTCTTAACCAATTATAGTGAGGGAAATCATTATGTAGTTTTTGCATAATCCTGTCTCTAGTAACCTTGGCTAAAACAGAAGCACCGGCAATAGAAAAGTAGTTAGAATCGCCCTTTATAACAAACCTAGCTTTCTCCTGATTACGAGGTGGAAGTTTATTTCCATCAATGAGAGCAATCTCCCACTTCTTAGCGAGTGATTCAAGAGCTCTGTCCATTCCTTCCAGAGTAGCATTGAGTATATTGAGTTTATCTATCTCCCCAGGCTCAATTTGGACTATTGAATAAGCTTTTGCATATTTTATGATATACGGGTAAAGTTTGTCTCTTTTCTTCTCAGAAATAGCTTTTGAGTCATTCAAACTTGATAGGAGGTAATCAACTTCTGGATTTGCTATCTTGGTAAGCTCTTCAAGGTCGAAGATTACTGCAGAGCAGACTACTGGACCAGCCAATGGGCCACGTCCAGCTTCATCTACTCCACAAATACTTTTATATTCTTGATACAGTTCAAGTTCATTGCTTATCAGTTTATTCATTTTTGCACTATAAAATAGATACGAGCAAATCTCTCATCTAAGTCTTCTGGATAGTAATTTAGTAAGTTTAAGTTATCTGTTCCATTATAGATAGCCAATATTTCTAAACCAGATTCTTCAATTAGTGCTCTTATCTTCCTAACAGGATATATTTTCTGATAATGTGTCTCTGAGAAATTTTGATAAAAACTCTTATTCTTCTTAAAAATATCTAAGTAAGATTTCTGAGTTTCATTATCTGGATCCCAGTCACTTGTATGTAAGACTTTATACTTATCATACTCTTCATAATTAATAAAACCATCAAGATTTTCTTCACTATTGAAGATTGTAGAAATATCAAAGATGAAGAGTCCTTTAGGATTTAAAGCAGAATAGACATTTTGCAAGAGATTTAGAAGAAATTTATCTTCTAAAAGATAGTTGATACTATCAAACACACAGACAGCTAAATCCAGCTTATCAACAGGAAGAGGGTCTAGCATATTATGTCTAAAGAGCTTAATATCTCGAGATTTCTTTTCAGCTATATGCAGCATTATCTCAGAGATATCTCCCCCCATTACTTGTCTTTGGTCACGAACTAATCTTCGACATATCTCTCCAGTTCCGCAAGCAATTTCAAAGATTCTGTTAGTTTTTATCTTAGCAAATTGATCTATCCAGACATTTATCTTAGCAGCCCATTGATCATAATTAACATGTGCCATATAATGGTCATAAAAATTACTAAACTCACCATATTCTTTGCTTAATTTATGATGCTGTGATAGTTTCTCTTCCACCCAATAAAGAGCTGACTGCATAGAAGAGAAGTCAGCACAATCTTGGCCAGCAATATCAAAGGCAGTTCCATGTTCAGCAGAAGCCCTATAAACAGGTAAACCTAGTGTTACATTGACTCCTTTTCCCCCAGCCAACATCTTAAATGGAATCAAACCTTGATCATGGTAAGCTGATATTATGAAATCATAATCCTCCCGATTATAAGAGAAGAAGGTATCAGCTGGGAAGGGACCATCTATTTTAATATCCTCTTGACCAAGCTCATCTAGAATTTCTTTAAACATAAGATCAGTATTACCAAAAGCTCCATTCTCACCCGCATGTGGATTTTTAGCCAACAAGGCTATCTTAGGTCTATCCATCAATTTATGAACTTCTCGGTAAATAAGCTTGAGTTTAGCCAAGCAATATTCAGGGGTAAGCACTTTTTCCAGTTGATGAAGAGGTAAATGAGTTGTTAAAAGGCCTAGTTTAATATCATCAGACCAGAAGGTCATTGCCACATTTTCAACATCTAATTTACTCTGCAAAAACTCAGTATGCCCTATGAAATCATAACCTGCTTCTCTAATATGTTTTTTGGAAACAGGGGCAGTTACAATGCCATGCAGACTCTTATTGTTAACATCTTCAGCAAGTCTTTCCAAAATTTCTATAGCCAGCCTACCACTTTCTGCACAAGGTTTTCCTAGATTTAGCTCAGGATTATCAATCTCAATATGATATATTCTCCCACCTTCTTTTACTTGTGAGACATGACTTATCTTGGTAACTTGATGACCATTAGGACATGCTAAGACTTTGCCATAAACAAGCAAGGCTGTATCAGCAAGAAGATTATGATAACGCAGTGATTTGCTAGTAACTTCAGGTCCAATCCCTGTCGGATCACCTGTAGAGATACCAATAATTTTCACTATTTATCGCTCCTACCAGGTTTAGTTAAAGGGATAGCTTGCTTACAAAGAGGACATTCTTCAGGATCCCAGCTCTTAGCATCAACAGTCAGCATTGCTTCTACTGGTACACCAAAATCAATAGTCCCATTAGACCTATCAACTAGCAATCCCACACCTATGCACTGCATTCCTTTTTCCTTGAGAAGGTCCATAACTTCAAAGATTGAGCCACCAGTAGTAGTAACATCTTCTATGATAAGAGCCTTCATTCCAGCTTTTACATCAAAACCTGAACGGAAGGTCATTTTTCCCTCATTACGTTGGGAGAAGGCGAAAGGTTTCTTGAGATATTTTGCAACTTCAAAACCTAAGACAATAGCACCATAAGCAGGTCCTATCACAATATCCACATCTTCATCTGCAAATCGTTCTGCTAAGGCTTTACAAATTGTAGAACACTTTTCTGGATCTTGGATTATTTTTATCTTTTCAAAATACTGGTTACTATGCTTTCCTGAGGTTAGAAGAAAGTGTCCATCAAGCTTTGCACCTGCTTCTGTTAGCATCCTATCAGTGATATAAGCATCTCCAATATCTTCAATAAATTCTTCTGCACCTTCATATTCTTCTTGAGGGACTTGCAGTTCAATCATCATATAGTCATTACCAGCAATGCCAGGTAAGTTGGAAGCTGTGTATTCATTAAGTAGATTAACAGTAAAATCATTCTCTTCTAATAGTTCTTTAACTAGTTCAGCTTCAAACAAACTGGAAAAACTTTTTAAAGTCTTGAAATTGTTACTCATCTTTCCTCCAAATCTCTTTTTAAAATTCTTATTTATCTAAAAATATGGGGACTAATCAAAGTCCCCACTCTCTTCTTATATTATATACATTTATTACTATTTTGCAAGTTTCTTATACTCTGCAAGTCCACTTTTAAAAATAGCCATTGCTTTTCTAAGATCAGCTTCATTTAAGATATAGGCAAATCTAACTTCATTTAATCCCATATTTGGGGTTGCATAGAAACCTGTAGCAGGAGCAAACATAACTGTTTCATTATCAACACTATATTCTTCAAGCATCCATTGAGTGAAGTCTTCAGCATTTTCAATAGGAAGCTTGGCTACAATATAGAAAGCTCCTTCTGGCTTAATACAAACCACACCATCAATAGTTTGGAGTTCATTGAAGACAATATCTCTTCTCTTGCAATACTCGTCTTTTATATCATTTATATATTTTTCATCTAAATAGACACATGCTTCTCCAGCTTTCTGATCAATAGTTGGAGGACATAATCTAGCTTGAGCAAGCTTCAAGACAGCAGTCATTAATTCCTTATTTTTAGAAACAATACAACCAATTCTAGCTCCACAAGCACTGTATCTCTTAGAAATAGAATCAACAATAATTGCATGTTCTTCTATTCCTTCTACTTCCATGATACTAGTTGATTTTAATCCATCATAAACAAATTCACGGTAAACTTCATCTGAAATAACAAATAAATTATGCTTTTTAGCTATATCTGCAACCATCTCTATAGTTTCACGTGAGTAAACTTTCCCAGTAGGATTACCAGGATTACATATCATAAAGGCCTTTGTCTTAGCAGTGATTAACTTTTCAATTTCCTCTCTACTTGGTAAAGCAAAACCAGTCTCTGCATAGGTTGTGATAGGATTAAGTTTGACACCTGCTATTGATGCAAAACCATTATAATTTGTATAGAATGGCTCTGGTACTAGTATTTCATCTCCAGGATTACAGGTAGCTAACATAGCAAAAATAATTGCCTCTGAACCAGCAGTTGTAACAATTACATCATCTACACTAATATTAATATTATTCTTACCATAGTAACTTACTAATGCCTTACGGTAAGAAGCTAAACCTTGAGAAGGTCCATAACTTAAAATCTTATCACTAAAATTGTGAAAAACATCCATCATCTCTTTAGGAGTCTCAATATCAGGTTGCCCGATATTTAAATGATAAATCTTGATTCCTCTGGCTTTTGCTGCATCGGAATAAGGCAAGAACTTCCTGATTGGAGAAGCTTGCATAGAATCAACACGATGTGAAATATTCATCATTCACCTCTATAATATTATTTTTAGGTCATGAAATTTATCTCGATAAATATGGCAAGAAAAATCGCTAGTATTTATTTGCCTTAAGCCCAAAGAGTGACGGGAGTTGCTCACGGAGTAGCGACTTCCGACAATCTTCACCCGAAGTCCCTTGCCTAGAGTTGATGAAGTCTGATCTACTTGAAAGATTTCAAGTGCCTCTATAATATTTAAGAGGACATTTTTGCTAATTTGGTCCACTTTTTAAAAAAAAGATTAAAAAAAATGAAAATTACTCTCATTTGGCTATATTTTCAGTAATCATCCATAATCCATCCTTTACAGTCTTTCGATGAAAGTCCCACTTTCATCGAAAGACTGTAAAGGAAGGGTATAGGATGGTATAAGCTAATTAACCCAGGTGCTGCTGAAGGATTTTAGCCAAGATTGCGGATTTTTCTAGGAAAATAAGTTGCTGGATTTGAGGGTAAATAATCTTCTACTTGATATAGTAGAAAGAATTCTTATAGAAAATAATAAGAATTTTATGAGCATCTCAAATTTAATGGTTTATAAATTATATGAACTGACATACGGAGAAGTTTCAATAATGGAACTAAAATCATGATTTGCAAAGAAAAATATAATAATCTTAACCTTGAGAAGATATCAAAAATGACTGAGAATATATAAATCTTAAATCCCCAAAAGGGATAAATAATTTAGCCCAGGGTAAAAGCCTGAAAGGCTTGCAACCCTGGGTAAGATGGTTTCCATCTTAGAAATTCCCTGTAAGGGATGCATAAATAATTTATTTGACAAATAATGATTATTGAATTAATATTGTCAAATTAATATAAGGTGGTAATATCAATGGCACAGTCAGTATCTCAAATTTATATGCATCTTGTCTTTTCTACCAAGAATAGAGTACCTTTTTTCAAAAATTCTGATATTCGTGAACAATTATATTCATATATTGCCAAAATAATCTACGAAAATGATTCATATCCGATTTGTATTGGTGGGTATGAAGATCATATCCATATTTTTTTCAATTTATCAAAGAATATTTGTCTTAAAGATATAATAGGAGAGATTAAGAGATCTACTTCTAAATGGATAAAGACTAAGGGTGATGAATATTCAAACTTCTACTGGCAAGCTGGTTATGGGGGATTTTCGGTAGGTCAACAACAGAAGCAAAAAACAATCAATTATATTAACAAGCAAAACGAACATCATAAAATAATCTCATTCCAAGAAGAACTCAGAATGTTCATGACGAAAAACAAAATGGAAATCGATGAACGTTATTTGTGGGATTAATTTATTTAACCCTTTCAGGGTAGAGGCTTTATTTTATGCTGTTGTACCCAGGGTTGCAAGCCTTTCAGGCTTTTACCCTGGGCTAAATTATTCATCCCCTTTGGGGATATAAGTCATTCTCATCGAGTAATATAGATTATATATCATCAATAATTTTAACAATTTCATGAGTAGATAAATTATTTAGGTTAAAAGCCTTTATTTCTTTGATTTAAATAATATCTTAATAAACTGCCATTCTATTTTTTCGAATTTTCCCGACAGTGTCGGTAGAATTTGTTTGTCATAAACTCCTACTCTCCTATTCCCCATGCAAATCATTATAATCAGCCCTCAAATATATCTTAAAATCATCCTTATCATAACCAAAATAGTCCAAAAACTTAGAGATAAGTCTTAAGTCTCTTCATTAACGAAATTATTGTTCAAGCCCTCACTCCCACTCAATCTCTACTTCATCTTTTTTATTCTTAAGCTCCCTTTCTGCAATTCTATCTTCTTTCCAGTCTCTAGCATTATGCAAAGCCTCAGCTATTTCTTCCCTATCCTTATCAGTCCATGGCTCAAATTTAGAATCTATATAAAGCTTTAATAAATCATCTGATAAATTTTCCCAAGTATGAATATCCATACCGATCTCGGAAAGATACTCACCTGACTTATCATACACAATAAGCCTTTTCTTTTGACTATCATAATAGAGGGTATTTCCCTGAGTTGCATTCATCTTATCAGCTTCATATTTGTTCATGCTAGCTCCTTTGATTTAAACCCAATAATCAGTAGTACCATTCGGGTTATACAAATATCTTCAAATCTAAGTTAACAGAAAAATCACAAAGAATAGTATTCTCTTTGTAGGGAAAGGCATCAGTAATATTATATTAAAAAAACTTTTAAAAAAATGGATTTTCTTTATTTCTTTAAATGAGTATTAAGCTCAGTAACTAACATATCAACTGATGTCGAGGGATTATTATTATAATATTGTTTGTCAGAACAGATATTTCTTAGTTTTACAGAATTTTGTATAGCAAATTCTTGTCCTTTGCTGTGGTTAGATTCTTGACCAAGCAAAATCAGATCATTATAAATATTTTTATCATTTTTGATATATTTTTTCCCTAATTTTTGGGAAAGCATCTTTCCAAATTCTGATCTATCATAGGCTCGATCAACATAATTAAAATGTAATAAATACCATAGCTCGAAAGCTTGATTACTATATGCAATTTTTAGTTTAATTTTAGTATTTCTAATTCTTTTTCTTTTGAGGTAATTATTTAATTTATTCTCAATGCTATCAAGTTTCATAAAGCAAGCATTGTAATTGTCTTGAGGAAAATCATCTCTATCCATTACAATCCAAATACTTTCATAGATTTCATCTTTATCAAAATGATATTTCCATTTGGTCAAAGCATCATCTAACAAAGTTAATGTATTCTTACCAACTCCTTCAATGAGAATTTTTACAGAAGCATTTATAGGAAAAGACTTAAAATAGCTTGACTCAGTTTGTCCTTCACAAATAATCATCATACTATCAATCATCTCTTTATTCTTTCTATTAGAATCTCTTGTAATTTTCTTTTTCTTCTTATGAAAAAAATCATCACTTCCCATTACTCATCCTCCTCGAATAGCGAATTAATATCTGAGATATAAGGAATAGCCCCTAGTTTTCCCAATAAATAATCTTTGCTATAAGTAGCATCTTTTCTATAATGTTGAAAATCACTTAAGGAATAGATTGATGAAATTCCAGATAATGACTTTTCTGTAAAATAGATTTGGTCTCTTCTAAGAATATCCTTATCAAGCAATATCGTATTGTGAGCAGTAGCAATTAGCTGAGCGCAATTTTTATTGAATGAGGAGTTAAAGAGCTTAATAATAAAAAGTAATAACAGAGGATGCATTTTAGAATCTAATTCATCAATTATTACAATTTCTGACTTGTCCAAAGCTTCTAGAAGTGGTCCGATGATAGCAAAAAAACGCTTAGTACCTTCAGACTCGTCTTTATAAAAATCAAATTCCACTGTATTTTTTGTCATAATCTGATTTTCATAAACTTTATGAATAGATTTAAGTTTCTTGATTTTTCTTCTTGTTTTTGCAGAATCATTTTGTGCCTGATTATATAAAAAATCTTCGTCAAGAACTAAGAAATCTTCAATACCTAAATCTACAACTTTAAGCATATTAAGAATCATTTTCTTTAATCTAGGATTCTCACTTACTGTTTGAGTAACAGTCCATAAATTCATATCTCTTATGAAGGTGATATTATTAATTTTTTGAAAAAATCCTTTTACCATTGAGGTAATGTCGTCTTCCTCTCCTTTGATATCTGTCATTACTTTTAAAAACATCAATTCTTGATTGATTTTCCCTAAAGTCTTATACACTTTTTTAGCTTCTTTATATTTTGAACCAATCTCAAAGTCATTACCTTTGCGAATAAACAACATGGATTCTTGAGCAGTAAATCTTCCAAAAAGCCACTCACTTTCAACTACTTCTTTTTTGATCTGAAATCCATATCTAAATTCAAGATAATCTAAACTTGATAAAGATGACTTATTTTCTACTAAAAAAACAATTTCAAAAGATGAGGGTTCAGCATCGCAAGCAGAATCTAACTTGAAATTACTTACAAGCTCATGAGAAGAAGCATCAAGAATCTTACTCTTCATAAAATGTAATGCTTTAAGAAAATTGCTCTTTCCGCTTGCATTAGCTCCAAAGATAATTGCACTTTTAATGAACTTTTGCTTGTTAGCATCAAATAATGCATCCTTATTCTCTTCAGATGATTTTCTTGAAGAAGCTAACATACTAAAAGTAATTTTGTCTTTAAAGGAAAGATAGTTTTCAACACTGAATTCAATCAACATAGTTACTCCTTTTAATTTATTCAAATATTTATCATCTTGAATAAAATGTCAAGGTTTTTGTGATATTTTCACAAAATGGATTTAAATAATGATTATTTTGTTAAAAGAATCTGCACTCTTCCCTAAAGCTCTACTGCACCATTCGGGTTTAAATTGAATGCATGTCTTTTTTATCTGACAATCACCTCTTCACTGAGAATGCGGATGACCACATCCGCTTCCAAGCGATAGCTTGGAAATTCTTAAAAATCCCAGAGGGATGAAAATATATTAGACAGTGCTCAAAGACACTGTTACAGATACTAAAGAAATCTCAGCCCTAGAGGGGCGACACTACTTTAAAGAGTCTAAATCACACTCAAATTTTAGAATTTCTCCCCTTACCTTAATGAAGCAAAAACCTCTTTCAATCTCTCCTTCATTGTATTCAATTTCTAGGTATTTTTGCCCGAACTCATCAAAATAGTATGATTTTCCCTGTAAGTCTCCATTTTGCATATTTTCTATAGCTTCAATCAGACCATTTTCATCTCTAGTGATTACTTCTTTATGCCAAACATTATCTATTTGTTCTGAGCTAGTTTTAAATACACCATTTTCATCAAAGTCTATTGTTCCAGGGTTTAAATGAAAATTTGTATAATTAATGATTGAACTTATATTTCCATTTTCATGAAATCTATATATTACCCCTTCTATTTCACCATCTTTATAGTCAGTTTCCATAGCTTTATTTCCATTTTCATAATAGATAACATATCTACCATTAAGTTTACCATCTTTATTGTAAGTTTGATTTATATCTTTATATTTCTCAACTGAGCTTTCATCTAGAACACCCTTGTAAAATCTTTGTCTTAGCATCAGTGTTCCACTCCTGAAAAATTCAAGATATGGTCCATCTATAAATCCAGAAGAATAATGACTTTGAATATAGATTTTCCCATTATCAAAATACTCTGTGTAATCTCCATCTAATAAATCCGATTGAAAATTAGCTTCAATATGCAAATTACCATTTTTATGATAAGCTATAAATTGGCCATGCTTTTTACCATTAATATAGTCAACTTTAGTACGAGTATTGCCATTTTTATAAATACCTTCTTTTGTTTTGATTATTTCTTGCTTTTCTTGTACACTTATATCATGCTTATCAGTCTCTAAAGTATTTATATCTCGAGACATTTAAAAACCTCCTAATTATTAATTAAAACCTTTAGTTAGTTATATCTTAATCATCTTATCAATATAATCTTCATCATCATACATAAAGAAGACATTATGTTCAACAAAAGCTTCTGATGATGGTAATCCACTATGCCAATGATTTACTTCATTATATTTCGTTGGAGAAATAATTGAAGAGTGGAGAGAAACACTTGAGTCATTTAATTGCTTTTCGATATCTTTGATATTTTTCGCTAAAAGTATTTTAGCATCATCAAATCCTCTTGCATGTCTAAGCCCATGGGGGTCAGCAAAAATTATCTTTTGTTTTCCTTCTTCGACCAGCCAGATTATAAAGTCAGGATAGAAATTACTTTCATCAAAGAAGCTAACACCCTTTCCTCTTTCCTGGTTCCTAAGGACATACAATTCCCGCTTAGCTAAATATTCTTTCCCTTTGACTTTACACCAATTTTCTAAGTCATTAACAAATTTCTTTTCATGTAAATTTATTCTTGTTGGAGTCACTTTAATTTCAGTAGTCCCATTAATAACATATATCAAAGGATTGTAAAGATGTTTTGTGATATTAAAAATATCTAATCCATCAAAAGATAAATCTCCTAATTCGCCTTTATCTAAAGATTCTTTAATAGTTTTTATATTTCGAATTAGCATTTCTTTACTTTTATTTATTTCTAATTTATATTCAAACTCCAAGTTCTTTTTAAAGGCTAAACATGCATTATCATCTGATTCTAGTACTTCCTTCAAAGTCCTATACTCTCTATAAGGAGCTTGGAAGAGGTTTTTATGATATTTATTAAATTTATCTAGGTAGGCTTTAGATATTGATAAGGCTATTTCATTCCACAATTCTATCTTCTTAAAACTATCAAATACTAATAAATGTTGAGGTATATAAAGTACATACCATGAGCTGTCACGAAGCATTGCTTCTAAATTGTCTTTCTTAATTTCTATATTATAATAAGCTTGAGATTTTTTATGCTTAAGTAGCTCCAAATACAGCTTATCAATATCAATGTATTTAAGATGCTCTTCTTTTAGCCAATCTTTGTGCAGTAGGTTTCCATCAGTATAATTTAAATTAAATTTATTGCTTATACTTCTTATCCTACTATACCAATCAGATTGAATCATAGTTCTTATATTTGGCTCTACTTTGAAATCTAATAATTTTTCTTTCTTGAAATCAGGCATATCATTTTTGGGAAGAATAACTTTCAAGTCCTTATTAGCAATGTTTTGAATGAGAGGCAATGTGATAGGCTCTACCTCATCAGTTTTTACCACACCTTCTTCGTTTATATATTCTTGAAATTCTGCCATATAATCTGCATTGATACCAAAAACATTGAGTGTTTCAAGCAAGTCTAAATATTTAGGAGGATTATCTTTAGCTACAGATCTTTTCAGTGAAAAATCTAAACCTTTTAATCTAACACCCCTACCAAAGAGCTGAATAATCTGTGAACCCTCATTTTGACCTACATTGATCAAACCCATACTGCTAACTCGCCAGCTATTCCAACCTTCAGAAAACTTTTTAGCTCCAATCAGGAGTCTA
Organism: Cloacimonadales bacterium (SeqCode); assembly: GCA_963663475.2. Taxonomy (GTDB): domain Bacteria; phylum Cloacimonadota; class Cloacimonadia; order Cloacimonadales; family JAFGVF01; genus JAEKNW01. Next base: position 2,625,300 of record CAXXJV010000001.1, read on the forward strand.
ATATTAGAATGGTCAGAATTAATAGTATCAAACAGTGAGTAGGAAACACTTTGTTCAGTTGTTATTATATCAGTATCATCTTCCAACATTTTCCATAGTTTCCTAGGTTCACCAATATTTATTACTCCAAAATAGTCATTAGAATCTCCTATTTTTAGTCCAACTTCACTTCCACTACCCTTCATATAGACAGCATGAAGAAGTCCACCCCCAGGAGAATTAAAAACAAGGTCAAGTATATCATCATAAATTTTCTTAGGAGAATCAGAATTAGTCATGGGATAAAGGGAATCTAAGTAATCAAAGAAATCATAAGAATGTCTGTCATTATCTAAAATTTCTGCTCTTCCTTCAATAAGTAATTTAATATTGACACAAGAAGCTTCTTTCTCTTTAATAAAAGTAGCTAAGAATTTTAAAGCAGTAACAACATCTGTATCCCTTAGAGTCTCTCTTTTTCCTGTAACTGTTCCTCCCACCATAATCATCAAAGGATTTTCAATTAAATAATCTGTAAAGCTATGCTTTTTCTCTTTATAAAGCTTACATTGTTGATAAAATTTAAGTAGATTATTAGTTAGATATAGTTGTTGACTTACACTTTCTTGATATTGAGTTTTTAACTTTTCTAATACTGTAATATAGAAATCTTTACCAAAGCCATCTGCGTAGAAATACCTATAAGAGTAATCAACAAGTATTGACTTTGCATAGAGATTACTCATTTCTGTTTGCTTGGTTTTTGCTAAAGAATTAACAGACTGACCAAAGGTAGCTGAATATTCACAAGAAAAACCATCTTGGCATAACTCTTGTCTCTTGCTAAACCATTCATCTCCACCTGAACCTCTGTGTCCCTCATCAACAAATACTAAGTTATTTTTTCCAAACTCCGAAACTGCAACAGTAGTAACACCTGAAGTTTCTTTCAACTTAGTGATTTCGATAATATCAACATAAGCTCTACCCATATTACTACCTTTTGTATAAATCTTAGCAGAAATATCTGAAAGCTCAAATTCATCTAAATGCTGTTTTGATAATCCTTCATTAGGTGTTATCAAAATTAGTTTATTGAATCTATTAGAAAGATTATACTTATCAAGATAGTAGTTAATTTGTAGAATATTACAATGCATAAGCAGTGTTTTGCCACTACCGGTAGCCATCCAGAAGGCAAGTTTTCTTAAATCATTACTAGTAAACTCAGGAATTTTATCATTCTTTTGCTTAAATCTCTTGTTAAAAGTTTTTCTAAAATTATTTATTTCATCTACTAATTTAGTAGTTTTAGCTTGTAAATCCTGAAAAAATCTATCTAAGTAATATTCAGTAAACAGAAGAGAAAGATATTGAAAATAGAGGGGGAAAATATCTCTATGCTCTGCTATGACCCTTTTTTTGGTTATATTATTCCAATGTTGGTATATATTACTTTCATAAACATCTATGTTATCTTTTTTTATGGAACTATTGTCTAATAAGTTAAGCTTTAATGCTTCAGAAAAATAAAATACATTTTGCTCATTCCAGCCTGTGCCTGCTCTTTCTAATCTGCTGCTTAAATCATTCATTCCTTCTTTAGCAGACTGATAACCTAATTTTGAAAATATCCATTCATTTAAAACTAATCTATGTGTTAATGTTGCCATTATATGTCCTTTCTAACTAATTGCTTTGAAAATTTTAATCTTTAATTCTTCATTTTCTGTTTCATTTAGCATTATTGCTGTTATTATATCTTGTAATAACAACTTATCAATAGCACCTGAAGCTACATGATAACTTATATTTTCCATATACTTGATAAATCCAGGAACTAAAAAAACATAGCCATTAAGAAGCAAGAATAAAGCACCCAATGAGATAGCTATTCTTTTATTCCCATCTCTATAGCAATGATTTTTATTAACTGAGTAAATAAGATGAGTTAGTTTCTCTTCTATAGTTGGGTAGTAATCATCGTTTTTAATAAAATCAACAATACTTTCAATACAACCATGCTTTAAAATACCTGATGCACCACCACCACTAACAGAAATTGTTTTTTCATAAGTTTCGTGTATCTGTTCAGAATTTGGATAAATCATATTTACTCTCTATCCTTCAATCTTTTAAAAGTATCTTTTGCTTCTTCTAATCTTTCGGCTAACTCTTTACTCTTTTCTCCCAGAAATCTTTCAAAATCTACTGTTGAAACAGGTCCTAGGTATTCTTCTAAATTTTTATGTAAAGCATCTCTAAAGCACAAGTCTCTACTAGCCATCTTCATTCTAGCCTTATTTATAAGAGGTTTATACAATGCTTGTGACTCAAAAGCACTAAAAATTTCGTCAACCTCATATGAGTAGAGTTTACGCTGTTTTGCTTCATATTCTTCTTTTAGAATTTGAGATAGACCATACTCATAACTTGAGATAATATCAAGTATCTCGCTATACATAGTATCTCGTGTTTTATCTTTATTCTCAAGTTTGAGAATTTTACGATATTCATCTGCATTTTCACGGAAAATACTCCTGTATATTTTATTCGTATAAATACCGTATTTAGCATTACCCATATTGACATAATCTCGTAAAGCTTCAGTAAACTCTTTTCTATAATTCTCATTCTCAAAATAACTTAATATAAAATCTTCATCTCTTTGATTAATATATTTTGTACTACCACCAGTTTTACTATTGATTGTATCAATGGCTATATCAAGAATTACTCCTCTCAATATCTTTGCTTTTTCACTCTCTACTAACAACATAGCAAGATTAAGAAGTGATCTGAAATTAAAAATACCTAGAGAATTTGCCTTGATAGGGACATTCATGTCACTATCATACTCCATGTTAGCTATTAACTTAAACTCTTTCAGCTTCTTACCACGTAAGACTACATATCCATTTGATTTTAGCTCTTCAGGGTACTTTTCTAGATATCTTTTTACTGTTCTCTCATCAGTTTCAAATATTCTTGAAACTTGGCTTATGGTATACTTGATTTCATTTTCAAAAATTATACCAGCAAAACCAGTAGCTTTCTGAATTTCATCAATGGCAAAAGGATTATTTAAAATATTTTGTCTTTCTAATGATGATGTTGATAAAGTCCCCATCCTACACATCCTCACATTCAAACATTAGCTCGTTAAATACTTGAGCTATGTTAAATATCTTTTTATGAGGATCTTCTATTGTATGGTCTCCATTTACATAAATTGCCCGATACTCTGTTTCAGCAGGATTTACCCTGACTTTAGTAAGGAAATCATTTAAGGCTTTATTATCATGCACATCTACATTACGCCAAATAATTAAGATTCTCTCATTAGCTGGATTTATACCTTCAATTTTTACAAAGCCATCTATCACCTTTAATTCTACTACTTCTACACCCAATAAATAATTAAAGGTCTCTATCAAATCTACCTGCTTTAACTCAGCTTGACCACTTTCATAGTTGTGTATCTTTATCTGATAATCAAAGGGACTATCAAACCTGTCTATATCCATTAATGAAGCCTTACTCTCTATATCTAACATATAATTTATCAGATAATCTTGGTTTACAGACTCTGAATCTATCCCAAATAGATCAGGAGACTGGTCTTGCAAGGTCAAGTTATTTAGCGTATCTTCGTAACTCTCCATTCTGATATACTTAAAACAATGGGAAATTCCTGTATCTCTTGTTACAGGTTTGCCACTCTTCCAGTCTGTACTATAGACTACTTTTTCAATCCGGGGCTTGGTAACTGTATCAAAATAATTTCCCATCTCTACTAAGATATATTTCCTTGTACCACCATCCTCTCGGTTTAAATTGATGACTGCATGACCTGTGGTACCTGAACCAGCGAAGTAGTCGAGGATTGTTGATTTTTGTGGTCTAGCTGAAATTGAAAGAAAGTATTTTGCAGCGTTTATAGGTTTAGGATTCTCAAATGTGAAATTCATATCGCTAAACAAAGCATCATCACTACCACCCATATAATAGAGCGATGATACATTTTCTATTAAGTTATCTTTCAGAAAATATTTGCGATTTGGTATAGTTGTTTCATCATTTCCAAAAATTATTAAATCAGCATCTATAAGAGATTTCATTGTTTCTGGAGGATTTCTCCATCCTCTAGCTGGAACCGGACATTGTTTATTTGTTAGTGGGTGAATTAATGGTTCAAAATATTCATCAGGTGCTTTTTTTTTATTAGGCCATGCCATCGATACTGGACGATATACATTTCCATCATCATCAATATTTGAATACGCTTTTTCTCCTCCAGTAAAGTCTTGCTTTTTAAGCCAATTTTTGAACAAGATACGAGCATTATCATTTATGCCTCCAGCTCTCTTAATTAACTTTAGAGCTTTATTTAGTATTGTTTCAGCATTTATTTTTATACGAACAAAAGCACCTTCTACAGATTTTAGATGTTCAGGATTAGGAGTAGCAAAATGTACATACTCATGCTGGGTAGCTATTCCCTTTGAATCACCCTTCGGATTTCTTTTATCCCATACCAACTTTCCTAAATCTCCATTTTCTCCAAACAGATTTTTAACGATCCACTCTAAAGATAAATGCTCATTTTCATCCATATGGCATACAAACAATCCATTATGATTGAACATCATAATTGACATTTTAAGACGATCCATAATCATTGTACACCAAGATGAATGTTGAAATTGGTCCTTATAACTAAATCCATCATTACCAGTATTATAAGGTGGATCAATATAAATACATTTAACCTTTTCTTTATATCTTTCCTGTAGCAGATTAAGAGCTTGGAAGTTCTCTGAATGAATAAGTAGTCCATCTGTATTTTCATCCAAGTTATCAATAGTGGAAAGAAGCTTGTACTTAAAGTCTTGGCTAAAGAAGGAAGTATCAAGGACTAAGTATTTATTGTCTGTAAGGAATTTAAGCTTATTTTCAGTATTGCCTTTTTCAAAGTCTTCATAGCTGGTATGGATAGCATCTGTCTTAATCTCTTCAATAGCAAAGAGCTTTTTCCATTCTGCTATTTGCTCTTGATTATCAGCAATTTGAGGGTAGAAGTCTTGGGGAATTCTATCTAAAGTTATGCAATAATTAGTTTGATAGATAAACTTCTTTTTTAACCAGAGTTTCTTTTGGAAATTTTCTATTTGAGCAAGGAATTCAATAAGTTCTTGGGCTATAGTTCTGATTGCTTTAATTTTTCTAATCTCAGAAGTTAAGTAATCTGGCTCTTTATCAACAACATCATCTAAATACATTACTTCATTTTTAATATAAAAGTCTAACTCTCTTTTTAGAAATCCAGCCAAATCTTTATGAATAAAGAAGTCTGAGGTCTGTTTTCTCACATAAGCTTGCAAATGTTTTCCCAGAATACTTCTGTTTTTATCACCAGTATAAGTAGGATCATCTTCTTTTAGAAGCTCTTTCCAATCATCTTGGAGAATCTTTTCTAAGTTCTTTTCCAGAGCTTCTATGAGTTGTTTCTCAGTTAGAGCTTTTGAAACTTCCTTAAAATAGAAGGGTATGATTAATTCCTTGTCATTTACTTGGATATTAACTCTGCCATCTGCTTCATCATAAGCACCTTCCAACTCTTTAAATAGGAGCATTTGCCTTTTTGCTTGGTTATTGTCTTTTACAGCATCTGAGCCAGCAAGTTTAAACTTTACTTTTTTATCCCCAATCATAAAAACATAATCTTTTAGAGTTTCTGAAGATTTGATATAATATTGGTCTTTATTAGCCCAGTGCATAATAACTTCTTCCCCATTGTAGGGAATTGCGTATTTATCTTTGATAGCAGATCTACGTTGAGATATGAAATCCCCATCCTGGTAGTAACGACTAAAGAAATCAAGGAGATGAGAATAGACCTCTGTCTCCAACTGAGATGAAAGAGATTTATTTTGGAACTTATCTTTTGCTTCAAGAAATCTTTTCCCAGCAGGAGTTTGGGCAAACATATCAGAGAGATTATCCTCACTATCAAAAGCTTCTTTCCCAAAAGAAGCAATGCATTCTTCTTTGGCTTTTTTGTAGGCATCTTCCAAGTCCTGAGTATTTGCAGAACCTAAGATATTAGCTACTCTATCAGGTAATTTATTTGTGATAAAATATTTTATCTTATCTTGTCTTTGATTTATTAACCTATATATTCCAAAATCTAAGTCTGTTTTATCTAACTCAAATAGTTGATTTAATTTATTTATTAATTCTTGTAGTTTTGTCATTACCCACTCCTAAATAACTTTCCATTTTATCATAAACAATTTTTCATTATTAGTATTTTGTGTCATTCTTTTTTCCAGTTCTTTTATGAGAAGATCTCTTTTTTCTTCAATTTCATCCTCTACATCAAATATCCTTCTTCTAGCTGCTCTTCTTTTTGCATCTAGTTCTTTAATCTTTTCTTGTGCTTCTTTCTGTTCTTCCATAGTTTTACACATACTTGCTTGTCTTTCTGCCAATCTTAATTCTTTCTTTATATTATGCAAATTTCTTTCAGCTGCAATTACAACATCATCAGACCATCTATGTAGCATATCTTTTCTTTCCTGAAAAAGTTTATTGCTTTCTTCCAAGTTCTCTCTGATAACTGCTTGCGCGAAAATATGATTATTGGCTTCAAGTTTACTTACATATTCAGCAGGAATCCTTACAGATTCCTTAGCAGTTGATTTTAATTTAAACATTTTCTCGAAAGTCTCATGTTCAATATTCTTCCCATCATTAGCTAAACCTGAAAAGAGCAGATGTTCTTCTCTTTCAAGACTTTCAATTTCTAATTTTGATAGAAGTAGATAACCTGTTTTGCCTTTGATAGAATCCAAGACAGAAATTTTAGCTAGGTAATTCGAATAATCAAATTCAATAAGCTTTTCACTTAGCTGATATGCTTTTACACTACTAATACAGAGTTTACCTAAATCACTATCTAAAGTATATCTTTCTCCATTTTTAGGGTAAACTTCTCTTTTATTAGGTAAATAGTAGTTTTTTATGGGAATATTAGCAAGGGACCTAGTAAGCTTAAAGGTTAATTTTTCATCATTAAATATTGCATTATCACCAAGAAATGCTTTAGTTAAAAGCCAAAATTTTTTGCCGTACTCATCTAAAGAGCTAAGAGCATCATTATAATTAATCTTTAATTTTCGGTGAACATCTTCATCGAAATGTTCAAAAATAGCTTCCTTGGTTCTCTCAAGCTTTTGACTAATTTCCTCTTCAAGTTCATTTTGCAGTTTATTAAAGGCTTTTTCAATTTCATTTTCTGACCTACATTCTTGATATATTGAAGTTATTCTCTGCTCAAGATTTGCTGAACTTTCCAGCTTGCCAAGAATACCATCAGAACTACCAAAAATTCCTTCAAACAAATTAAACTTAAATCTTAGTAAATCATATACTCTTCTATCTGCTGCATTCCTTTTGTTTAAAAAATTTATTACTACTACATCATGCTTTTGTCCATACCGGTGAATTCTTCCAACTCTCTGTTCGATTCTTTGGGGATTCCAAGGTAGATCAAAATTAATTAATAATGAGCAAAACTGTAGGTTAAGACCTTCCGAGCCAGCCTCTGTTGCTAGCATAATTTCACCTTCATTTTGAAAGAAATCAATAATGGCATGTTTTATATTCACTGCTTTTGATTGAGAAGCCTTGTCGCTATTTTTTTCTAACCAATCTTTGAAAATCATTTTAGAATTATCATCAGTATTTGAACCAGAGTAGGTACATATTTTACCTAAAAAGCCATTAGATTCAAGATAATCTTTCAAATAATACATTGTTCTTTTAGATTCGGTAAATACAACTGCTTTCCGACTTGCTCCAACTTTTTCCATCTCTTGATAACCGATTTCTATAGCCCTAATGAGATGTTTGGTTTTAGAATCAATACCTAAACTCTTTGCCCATAAGATTAATTTCTCAATTTCTTCTATCTCTTCCTCTAGTACTTTTAGATTAATCTCTGAGCTAACTTCATCTTCACTTTCATCATAATCTTCAATTAATTCTTCATCAACATCAGCAGAGTTTAACAGTTCTAACAAAAAATTTTCCTCTTGTTCTGGTACTGAGTTTCTTAGAGATATTAATCTATTTTTTATTGTTGTGAGAGTCTCAGATAGAGCATATATAGAAGATGCCATTACCTTGCGAACAATTAGAACTATTAGGTGTTTTTGCCTTTTGGGAAATGCATAAGTATCTTCTCTTTGAAGAAAAGCAGACACAGCCCTATATAATTGATTTTCGTTATCTGAAGTATTAAAATCTATAGTAACTAACTTACGTTCGGTGTATTTTATAAATTCCAAAACATCCTTTCTCAATGTCCTTCTACAAAATGTTAAAATTCTATCCTTTAAATCGTTTAAGTCTCCATCAGAGTTAGCATAAAGAGTCCTAAAGGTAGGTAAATCACCGAATATCTTATCATCAATAATGCTGGTTATTCCATATAGTTCTGTTAATGAATTTTGTAAAGGTGTTGCAGTTAATAATATCTTCTTCTTATCTTCCAATGCCCATTTTAAAGCTTGCCCAATCTTATTACTAGGTCTATGTGAATTTCTTAGTTTATGGGCTTCATCAATAACAACCAAATCCCAATTAATAGCCCTAATATCTTGTGACTTTCTAGCTACAAAATGATAAGAAGCAATAATTATATTATCCTTCATGAAAGGATTTATATAACCTAGCTTAGATATTACTCTGTAGCTTTTATGATCAATTATTTGAGACTGTAAATTAAACTTTTCTTCTAGCTCTATAGCCCATTGCTTTCTTAATGACGCAGGTGCTACTATTAATATTTTATCTTTCTTTTCAGCCACATATTGTGATATTACTAAACAAGCTTCAATAGTTTTTCCTAAACCAACTTCATCAGCCAACAATACACCTTTGTTAAAAGGAGAACGTAAAGCAAACAATGCTCCTTCAACTTGATGTGGATTTAAATCTACGTTAGCATTAAATAATGATTGAGATAACTTATTTATACCCTCTCCACCACTTTTTGTTAAATAATGAGCTAAATACTTCTGCTGATGCTTTGATATCATAAAGAATCCCTTAATTATTTTAATATTAGAATATTTCACTTCCTAGTATGACAAAAAAACACTAACTTAACTAATACTGTCAAGTAAAATTGTAGTTTTTTCTGAAATCTTAGATATTAATTGAGGTATTTATTTCACCAATTATCAGAAACAATAATACCACTACCAAAACTTGCCATCCATCTAGTAACTCTCAAGCACAAGCTACCCCTTCTTCACAAATGCTCTCTCATACATCCTAATAAAGTCTTCAACTTGAATCTTCCCGCACAAATCTCCGATCAGTTTATAAGGAATATCATTCATCCTCTTAAGATTCACACAAGCTTTTCCCATACTCAGTTTATACTTAGCCTGCTTGCTATATTCATCTTTAAACCAGGCTAGCAAGTCTTGATTGATATAGAGTCCCCAATGACTAAAAGAAATATGGTTTTTCCAGTTGGAAAGTCCAATAAAAGGTAAAGGGGTATCACTTTGGACATGGTAGCCTTGTGGGTATATTTTTAGCGGAACAACATAGGCAATTGAGCCATAGCTTATTGTTTCTTCAAAACCTGCTGGAAGATTTTCCTTAATCACTTTTCTTAACTTTTCAATAATTTCTCTTCTTTCTTCTGGCAGAGAGTCTAGATATTCAGCAAGAGTATTTATTTTATTAGTCATAATCACCTCTTATTATTTTGGACCAGTGGTGGAATAGGATTTTAGGGAAGATTCAGATTCTTTTCTCTAAAGCTCTACTAGACCATATGGCTTTAAAGAAATAATAAATTTTTCTTGACCAAAGACAATAATTTTATGAAGTTTGCTTTTATAAAATTTTTATACTATAAAACATTTGGAGAAAAAAGAATGAAAAAGATTTCGATAGTCCTAGTATTAATGCTTTCAGTTTTTGCTTTGTTTGCTCAAGGTTTCAGCTTTTCAGCTAATGAAGAAGGCTTTTCCATGTCCTTAACAGGTGAAGAAGGTTCTAGCAATGAAACAAAAGTAACAGTCAATAATTCAGGTCAAGTGATTGATCAAATTGTTGTTAAGTTAGAGGAACTACAAGCTAAATACAATGCTAAACTTAACAAGTTAGATGGCAAAAGAGTCAACAATATTATTGATGATATTTACACCTTACTTTCTCTTTTACCAGACAATTCTGATTTAGTAAAACCTGAAACAAACACTTCCACTCAAACTAACCCAGCAGCTGGTGGAACTGTAAATATTAATATCAATACTAATGAGGGCCAAACTTCTCAAACTGTAACTGAGACCACACCTATTTCTAATAAGAATCCAATGTCTGCCAGTGATTTTTCTAATTTGATTAATCGAATCAATGGAGAATCTTTTGGTGATGATCAATTGAGAGTTTTAAGAACTGCAGCAAAGAATCATGATTTTTCTGTTAGTCAAATTGTTAGAATTCTAGATTGTTTTGATTTTAGTGAAGAGAAGATTTCTGCTCTTTCAATTTCTTATCCTGGCTGTGTTGATTCAGAAAATAATTATGAAATCCTTGATGCCTTTACCTATTCAGATGATAAATCTGAAGCTGAAAGAATTATCAATGCTGATTAATTTTTAGAATAATTTTTAACCCAGATAGTTCAGTAAAGTAGAGTGTAGAATGCTTGGACTTAAGATTTACTGGATTATTTGGGTTATTTTTTTTTGCTTAGAAAACAGTATAAGACTGGGTGGGCAAGTTGCCTTTCTGCTAAAAGACGGGGTGATGGAGAGACTGGGTGATGGGGGTGATGGAGAGACGGGGTGACGGGGTGACGGGGTGATGGAGAGACGGGGTGATGGAGAGACGGGGTTGTAGATGGCATTTTAAATTGGTACACAAATGGCAGTTTAATCTGGTACAGTTTCCTAGATAAAAAAATAGAGAAATCTAGGAGACAATATGAAAGGAGTCCAAGTGTATCACGCAATAAGAGTATTAAGAGAAAATGGCAAGAGTATAAGAGAAATAGCAGAACAGTTAAGTATCTCTAAAACAACAGTTATGGGTTACTTACAAAAAGACATTGAAACCGTAGAAAAAACTTTAATGAAAGTCAATCGAACAAGTAAGCTCGAAATTTACAGGGAAGAAATTAGCAAACATTTAACAAAATTTCCTAATATGCGATTAAGTAAATTATATCGTAAATTATCCAAACAGCATGGAAAATTACCTGTAAAACAAAGAGCTTTTTTTAATTTTTCAAAAAAAATAAAAAATAATTTAATACAACCAACTAAGCGTTATTATCGAGTTGTCAATTATGAACCAGGAAATCAGATGCAGGTTGATCCCGGAGAGTATAATATCTATTTATCTGATAAGAGCAAGTTAAAAATATACTTTTGTGTGTTTAGCTATTGCTATTCACGAATGAAATATGTACATTTTCAAACAAGACCTTATAAGACTCAAGACTTCATCCAAGCCCATAAAGATTGCTTTGAATATTTTGGATATATCCCAGAGACAATGGTTTATGATCAAACAAAACTAGTCGTTATAAAGGAGATTTATCGAGAAGTAACTTATAATAATAAGTTTTTTCAATTTATGAATAATCTAACAATAAGTCCTTATGTTTGTGAAGGTTATGATCCTGAAAGTAAAGGGTTGGTAGAAAGACAAGTTCAAGAAGTTAAGTATGATTTTCTTGATGGTGAAGTATTTACTAGTTTATCTGAAGTTAAGTTGAAATCAAAAAGCTGGTTAGAAGAAGTAAATAATCGTATCCACAGTACGCTTAGAGAAAGACCTATAGTAATGTTTAAAGAAGAAGAAAAACTATTAAGAAGATATAACCTGAATATTGCAGAGACACGAAAAGTAGATAAAACAGGTCTTATCTCATGGAATGGTAACAAATATTCAGTTCCTTATATCTATCAACAAAAGATAGTTATAGTTAAAGAAAATGAAGACACTTTAGAAATAATAGATAGGAATAGTAGAAAAAAAGTTGCATCTCATAGGATTTCCAGAGAAAGAACAAAACCTATCATATCTCAATGTCATTACATAGACTACTCGAAAACAATTAATAATATAAAGGAAGATATTTGCTCACTATTCCCCAATAATGACAAGATAATCCTTTTATTAAATTTACTCATAGCACATAATCACAGAAATCCCAGAGAGCAACTATTAGCATTTTTAAAAATGTATAATAAAAATAAATACTTAAATTGGTCAAACATAATTTCTAAAGCACTAGAATTAGAAGATATAAAAGCAACAAAGATAGAGTCTATAGTCAAAGAAGAGATAAAAGGCAATAAGTTATCTGCTAACTATCAAAATCAAGTCAATGGGATAATAGAAACAAAAAAATCAGTTATACAGAGAGATTTATCAATTTATAATAAGGTGGTAAAAAAATGATCGAAACATTAAAGAAAAATCTATTTAGACTAAGATGCAGGCATACTATTAATAATTTAGAATCATATCTTAAATATGCACAAGATAATCAGTTATCTTATATGAATTTTCTTTCATATGTAATTGATAATGAATGCAATAGTAGAAATCAAACGATGATAAATTTACAGATTAGAAGGTCAAAATTTCCTCTTTTGAAAAGTTTTGATGATTTTGATTTTAAATATCAGCATTCAATAACTAAAAGAATGATTACTGAGTGGAAGGACTTTACTTGGATAGATAACAGAGAAAACAAAATATTAATGGGTCCTCCTGGTGTAGGTAAAACTCATATATCTATAGCTTTAGGATATGAAGCTATCTTAAAAGGATATAAAGTTATTTTTTACAATATGAATGACCTAATTGATGAAATGATTATTGCTAATGTAGAAAATAACTTCAAAAAATGGATTTCAAAGTTAGTAAAAAATGATCTTATTATTATTGATGAGATAGGCTATCTTCCTATTAAGGCAGTAAATGCGAGTTTATTTTTTAAGCTAATAAATGAGTTATATGAATATAGATCTATTATCATTACCTCTAATAGGCTATTCCAAGAGTGGGGAGAATCCTTTGGAGATAATGTAATAACTACTGCTATAGTAGATAGATTAGTTCATCATGCAGAAACAGTTCTAATAGATGGAAATAGTTATAGAATGAAAGGAAAACTATAAGGAAATATGATTTACAATAGTGTACCATTTTAAACTGCCAAAACTGTACCAATTTAAACTGCTATTGACAGGGGTGATGGAGAGACGGGGTGACGGGGTGACGGGGTGATGGAGACGGGGTGACTGGGGTTGTGTCGTTCCATAAAAGTGGACTAGAAAATTAAACAAACTAGGAGCTTGAAATGGAAAGAAAAAAGAATATGACTCATAAGATTCAAAAGACCTATAGTGAAAGTTTTAAAATTAAAGTTGTTGACGAAATAGAGAAGGGAGATTTAACTCAAGCTGGAGCTTGTAGACTTTACAATATTTCAGATAGCAATGTGAGTAGATGGGTTGCCAATTATGGTATGAATGAACGAGTGGGAAAAAAGGTGGTAGTTATGACCGATAGAGAAATACGTGAATCTGACCTTTTAAGGAAAGAGAATAAGCAGTTAAAACGAGCATTAGAAGATAGTCAGTTCTCCAACGAAGTTCTAGAGAAATATATTCATTATATTGCAGAACAAAATGGTATTGATTTAAAAAAAAAGATCGATTCAGGTTTATCAGAAGATACTCAGAAACTCTTGATTTCAAGGTTGCTAAAAGGTCAGGAATAAGCCAAATGTGTAGTTTATTACAAGTATCTAAATCAGGTTACTATAAATATCTTCAAACTGTCTCCCAGAGTTCTACAAATGACTCCCTATGTCTTTCCAGAGTTAAACAATATAGAAAAATTCAGCCTTATGCAGGCACTTATAAATGTTGGAAAATGCTACATAATGATGGTTTTAAAATTGGGAGAAATCATCTTAACTGCCTGCTTAAAGAACATAATATGTTGATCAGGAAGAAGAAGAAATATTGCAAAACTTCAATATCAGATGGTAGTAAGGTATATCCTAATTTACTTAAAGATACCGAAGTAAAGAGGAAAAATCAAGTTTGGGTAACTGATATTACTTATATTTCTAAAGGCAAAGGGTTTTATTATTTGTTTTTGCTAAGTGATATGTATACTAGACAGATATTGGATTATGAAGTTTCTTCTAATATGTTGACTGATAATCATATAAGGATGTTAAAAAGACAGCTAAACCATGTTGATAATGCTAACGATCTTATTCATCATTCAGATCATGGTTCTCAATATACAAGTAATGAGACTATTAGCCTTCTGAAAAAGCATGGTATAAAGATTAGTATGACTGGTGATGGTAAATGCTATGATAACCCTATTGCTGAAAGAATAAACTGCACAATGAAGCATGAATTTGGTTTAAATCGGACATTTAGCACTATAGAAAGTCTTAAAAAAGCTACTAAAGATGCAGTAATGATCTATAACTCTCAGAGACTTCACAAAAGTTTGGGGTATTTTACTCCAAATGATTTTGCAAATCATTAAAAGAGGTTACCAGATGATGAACAGATACTTAGCTGAATGTATTTTCTTTTGGAAAATGCGACTAAATTACGAATGCAAAATGGAGTCGACAACAGAACTCAAAAGTATGAGTAAATGTCTCATTTTTCAAAAGAGATACATGACTCAGGATACATAAAAAAGGTGTCCACTATATTGGTACTTGACATAATCCCCTTTCAGCTCGTAAGAGCGGTATGAGAGGGGTGCCGTAAGGCGGGGAGAGTCTTAAATTGGCCTCTTGTCATTGCATTCAGGACTTCCCATTAAAAAACCTTCAATGTATTCAATACGGCACCCCTCTCATACCGCTCTTACGAGCTGAATGTTTACTCTCCCCGCCTTACGGCACCCCTCTCATACCGCTCTTACGAGCTGAAAGGGGAATGTTACTCTCCCCGCCATCTCTCCATCTCTCAATCTCTCAATCTCTCAATCTCTCCATCTTTCAATCTCTCAATCTCTCAATCTCTCAATCTCTCCGTCCCTATAAGCTTCCTATTTATTCCATTTATCTTCATATGCCTTAATAGCAAACTTGCGTTTTAATCCCTGATAATTCATATACCTAACCTTGCCAAAAATATCTCTTTCTTTCCAGGCAGTATCATGATTTCCAAAGCACCAAGCTATTCCTGTAAAGGCATTAGGGTCTCTACCATCAAGTTCGTACTTATTATTAAGGTAAAGCATATTGTAGTAAGCTTGACGGGGTGATAAGGACCATTCAATAATCTTTTTTCCCCAATACATTCTTAGGTAGTTATGCATATAGCCAGTTTTGACCATTTGGATTTGAGCAGCATTCCAAGCTGGATCATGAGTTTGACCTTCTTCTAATTCCTGCAAATCATAGATATAGTCTCTTGCATCCATACTATGAAAATCTAAAGAATCAGCTGCCCACTGAGGGTTGATATAGTCATAATTATCATAATTTTGATTATAATAGCAAAAGTTAATAGCTAATTCCCTTCTGATAATCAACTGCTCTAAAAAGGCAATTTGACTTTCTAGGTTAGCATGGGCAGACTTCACTTTCTCAACTATTTCTAAGACAGAAATTTGACCAAAATGCAGGTAAGGACTTAGCTCAGAATAATTAGAATTAACCAGATCTTTATTAGGCAGGTGATAATTGTTAAGTTTTTGTTGAATAAATTTATCTAACTTGCTAATTGCTATAGAGTAACCACCGCTTATTTCTGAGACAATACTTGGACTATTATTAAGTAAAGGAAGAAGAGTATCAGGATCAAAAGAAGATTGAATATCTAGTCTTTTCCCTTGGTATTTATAAGTTTCAAAAGGAACTAAATAATCATCTAATTGCTTTTCAATTTTAGGTCTGATAGTTCTAGCCATATACTCTTGTTTATCTGAAGCCTTTTCAACTGGAACCACGATGTCACTTTCTAAGCAAACAAAGGGAATCTTCACTAGATCAGCTATTCTTTCTCGCCATTGTCTTTGAATTTTTAAGTAACCGAAATCACTTATCAGGCAGGCTGCTTGCTGAGCAACTTTTACTATCTCAGATACCATATTACCCTGTCTGAATAGCAGGGTAATCCCCCGCTTGGCTAGCCCTTTCTCAACTTCTTTTAATCCTTGAATCATAAAAGCAAAGTGTCTTTGGTTTGCTTCAGGAAAGCCAATATCAAAAACAAAGACGACTAACAAGGGAAGTTTATGTTTATTAGCAGTTTGGATAGCGTATTCTAAGGCATGGTTGTTGGTAACTCTCTGACTTTGCTGCATCCAGTACAAGACATATTGGCCAGGAGTAGGGTTTCCTGCCTTGTAGATTTTGATTCTGTTATGAAACATTAAATACCTCTTTTCCTATCATCTTCACACGAAGTCCCTTGCCTACGGCAGGAGTGACGGGAGTTGCTAACGGAGTAGCGACTTCCGTCACTTTCTTCGTATTTTACAAGCACTTACATGTGCTTGTTGCGGGCAGGGATGCCCGCGTTCCCAGTTAGTCCAGCGTTCCCAGTTAGAATATTCTCCTCAGTCCGAAGTCCCTTACCTACGGTTGAGGAACTCCGGTCTGCTAACGGAGTAGCGACTTCCGACACTTTCTTCGTATTTTACAAGCACTTACATGTGCTTGTTGCGGGCAGGGATGCCCGCTTTCCCAGTTAATCCAGCGTTCCCAGTTAGTACCGCATTTCCAGTTAGTCCAGCGTTCCCAGTTAATCCAGCGTTCCCAGTTAGTACCGCATTCCCAGTTAGTTCCGGATTAATCAATCAAATATTGCTTTATAGAGCATTTCAGGTTCAATCCTGAATCTTGACCCCTTTCCTTCAAAAAAGCCATAATCCCTAATAAAATGGACATGCAGAGGAGTCCACACTACACTCATATTATTCTTCATATTAGTAACTTTTATAGTAGCCTTGCCAAATCTACCTGCTCTAGGGAAGGGACTCAGCAAGACACCTCGATATGATTTATATTCAACTTCATAGTCTTTATCGACGACGATAGAGCCATCATAAGACAGGAAGGATTTTTCCATGAGGTATTGCATTCTATCGGCAATTTCATGTAATGATCTATCAAAAGTGTTAACTATTTTCATATCTTCAGCAATAATATCTCTAAAGTTACGTTTATCTGAACCAAGAAAGCCATCAGCAGTTAGTACCCCAGCTTTCATTTTATCTTGGATAAGTTTATCATTAGGACTTAGTTTCATTTTTCCTCCTAAGCAAAAGAGTCGTAATAAATTTTATCTTCAGGAATGCCTAATTCCTTGAGACTTTTAGTAACTGCAGCAATCATACCAGGAGAGCCACATAGATAGGCTTCAGTATTTTTTGGATCTCTTATAGCATCAGGGAAATAAGGCATTACATAACCTGTTCGACCTTGCCAGTTTTCAGCAGCTTCTGCATGCGAAAGAATTGGATAATAGGTAAAATCAGGGAACTTATCTTCAAATGAATGCATATAATCAGTCAAGTAAAGGTCTTTGCTTGTTCTTGCTCCAAAGAAATAGCTCATTTTTCTCTCACATCCCTTTTCAGCTAAGTCTTCTAACATAGACTTAATTGGTGCTTTACCTGAACCACCAGCTACAAAGATGATATCTGCCTGAGTATCCCTAATATAGAAATCTCCATAAGGTCCAGTAAGTTCTACTTCTTGTCCCTCTTGTAAATGATCATGTACCCAAGTTGTGCAAATACCATCAGGTACTTTTCTGATAATAAGTTGTACTTGGTTATTGAGACTAGGTTTAGAGGAAATTGAGTAAGCTCTGGTTACTGATTCTCTTACTTTAGCATATTTAGGAGAACGTAACTGCATATACTGTCCTGCCTGGAAATCAATTTCATTAGGACTTATCAAGTCGAAAGTTATCCCTTTAATATCATAAGTAAAATCTTCTATTTTAGCTACCTTAGCCTTAAATTTTCTGATATTGAAAATCTCTTCAGGAATTTGAATACTAATATCGTTTTTTACTTTTACCTGACAAGCCAATCTATTGTTTTCGGCCAATTCTTTAGCTGTGAAAAATGGTTTCTCAGTTGGTAAAACAGGACCTCCTCCTTCCACAACCACACACTTACACGCACCACAAGAACCTCTTCCTCCACAGGCAGAAGGAACAAATATGTTCTCTTCAGCCAAAGAAGTAAGCAGTGATGATCCACCTTTAACAGTTACTTTCCGCTTGCCATTAATATTGATCTCACAGTCTCCATAATTTTGAAGAATAGCTTTAGCAACCACAATTAAAGTTGCTAAAATCCCAGAAATGCCTGCTAGAATTAATATTTCATAAATTATTTTTTGATAGTTCATACTTCTCCCTACTGAACATTAACAATGCCTGAGAATCCGATAAAGGCTAAAGCCATGATTCCTGTTATTAAGAGACTCATTCCTGCACCTTGCAAACCAGTAGGAATGAACTTTTCTTTTAATCTTGTTCTTATGCCAGCTAAAAGCATAATAGCTAGCAACCAACCAATACCTGATCCAGCTCCAAAACCAACAGTCTGTATAAAGGTGTAATCTCTTATTATCATGAATAAAGAGACACCTAGAATTGCACAGTTTACTGTTATCAAAGGTAAGAAGATACCTAAGGAATAATAAAGAACTGGTGAAAATCTCTCCACAATAATCTCGGTAAGCTGAACAAAAGCAGCTATAACGATTATGAAGATAATGTACTGTAAATATATGATATCTGCTGGGAGAATAATATAATGATAAACAGCCCAGTTTATAGCTGTCGTAGCTGTTGTAACAAAGAAAACAGCGGTTCCTAAACCAAAAGAAGACTCTACTTCTCGAGAAACAGAAAGGTAAGAACACATACCTAAAAAATTAGTTAGCAATATATTACTGGTAAATATCGAAGCCCAAAAAAGTACCCAAGGACTAATTTCCATTATTTACTCCTTATTGTTTGTTTTGATAAAATTTAGTGTTAATAATCCAAATCAAAATAGCTAGTAGGAAGAAGGCTGAAGGTGCCATGACCATGATTGACCAGTTTACCCACCAATCTCCTAAAACTCTCATACCAAAAAGAGTACCCTGTCCCATAAGCTCACGAACAAAGGCGATTATTAACAAGACTAGGGTGTAACCTACCCCTGCTCCTAAACCATCAATAAGTGAATCAATTGGTGGGTTCTTAGAAGCAAAAGCCTCTGCCCTACCCATTAAGATACAGTTAGTAATAATTAAACCGACATAAGGTCCTAAACTCTTACTAATTACAGGATAGTAGGCCTTAAGGAAGATATCCACTATAATAACATAAGCTGCAATAATCAAGACTTGCACCATCATTCTTACAGAACGAGGAGTATAATCCCTAATTAAGGAAATTGAAAATGAGGCAAGACCAATGGCAAAGATAACACCTAGTCCCATGACTAAGCTATTGATTAATAGATTAGTTACAGCCAAAGAAGAACAAATTCCTAAGACCTGTTTCCAGATTGAATTTTCTGTAAAAGCACTATTCATAAATATTTGTTTTTTTGTCATTGTTACTCTCCTTTAGCCAAATGATCTTTGAAAAGAGGAATAATCATTTCCATCTCTTGATCTAACATTTTTAAAAAACTTGAAGAAGTTATAGTTGCACCAGTTATCTGTCTTATTTCATTAGCTTTTTCTGGATTTGAACCTTCCGAGATAAGCTTATACTTGGTTATCTCTCCAGCTTGCATAAAACTTGACCCCTTCATATCTGCTCTGAGATTTAATTTGTCTGCTGGTTCGGCAATTCTACCACCTAAACCAGGAGTTTCAACTTGTTCATAGACATTAAAATCAATCAAAGTCTCTAAGTTTGGCTCAAAACCAACAACTGCCTTCATTGTACCCCAAAGTCCTGCTCCAATAATATCGAAACAGTAGCCTATAACCCTACCATTATCTACAACTTTATAATAACCACGGAGACCTTTAGGACTTTCTATTTGATAAGGAATGAGAAATTCTTCTTTATATTTTAAGACATCTGCATCTTCTATCTGATAGAAGTCCACTTGACTAATCTTATCGTTGAATATTTCCAGTATTTGTCGAAAGTATAAAATCTCTTGATTATCATCAATTCTTCCCTTTTCTGAATTATAAAAGAGTGATAAGATTCCCACAAAAACGATTGTTACTAGAACCATGAAGAATACTTGATAAAATTGAGTTTCTCTAAATAATTTCTTTTCTTTTTCCATCTATTTAGCCCCCTTCTTTTTAGGCTGTAAATAGAACTCTATGATAGGCATGAAGGTGTTAGCTAAGAGGATAGCAAACATAAAACCTTCGTTAAAAAGTGAATATTTTCTGATAAAAACAGTTAAAAACCCTATCATTATACCATAAATCCACAGTCCATTCTTAGTCTTAGCCTGAGATACTGGATCTGTTACCATGTAAGCTATACCAAATAAAGCTCCACCTGAAACTAGATAATATAAGGCATCGCCAAAACCATAGAAAATGATATTGAAGATATAGAGGGAAACTAAGGTAGCTAACATACCCTGCCACTTTGCAGTTTTAGTCATGATAAGATAAATAGCCCCAATTATTATGAGCAGGGCAGATGTTTCACCTATTGAACCTGGGATAAGACCAAACAAGGCATCAATGAATGAGTAATTTGTTGTTTCACCCAATTTTGAGGAAGATAAGATAGTAGCAGAAGTAGTCATATCAATAGAATTCATATATCTAGTAAAGCCACCTGGAAGTGATGTAAATGGTTTTATCCAATCAATAGTCATTTGCTGAGGAAACGACACATAGATAAAAGTCCTTCCTACAATAGCAGGATTGAAAATGTTCATACCAAAACCACCAAAAACCATCTTACCGAATGCTACAGCAATAATTCCACCTACACCAGCTATCCATAAGGGAATGGTAGGAGGAAGTGTCATGGCTAATAAAGTCCCTGTTACAAAAACAGCCATAGAGACTTTTCCATTGGGTTTTTTACGAACAAATAAGTATTCAGTTAAAAAAGCTATCGCATTAGTAAATAAGATTACCACTAAAGAACGCCAGCCAAATATAAAAATTGAGAATATGATGGAAGGTATTAGTGCATACAATACCTTATTCATCATAGCTTGCTTTAATATGATGTTCTTCATAAGCCCCTTTCTTCTTTATTTAATATTTTAATTATAAATTTATAATAAGTACTTTTTTGCATATTACAAGATAAAATGTAAAAATAGAGCGAATTAGTCAATCTTTATTTTGCTTTTATTCTTCTTAACCACTAGAAATGCAGTAGAATTTTTGGGTTATACCAAGTAGTACAGTAGGATTTTAGGGAAGAGTGCAGATTCTTCAGAAAAATAAGTTACAGAATATAAAGGCATATAATATATATGGCTCTCTCAAGTAAAAGATGCCTGCAACAAGCAGGCATCAGTATGTTATCATTATCTTTTTATTTTCTTATCTCGGAAAGTTATGACTTTGGGAACTTCTTGCCTGGTCATATCTAGGACAAGTTGATCATCCAATTCAATCTTCTGTAAAAAGTCGTCAGCTCGATTGTTCCAATTAACTACTTCTGCCATACTAATTGGTAATAAATCAGCTCCTACCAGACTATTTATTAAAAGATCTTGTAGAACTGAGCCCTTGGGATTAGAAAAAACTTTCACTCGCAAATCATCTGCTAAGGAAAGTCCCTCAATTTCTAAGTAAGATGGCTTAGGGATGAAAAGGTCAATATCCAGTGATTTATCAAAACTATCACTTATGAGAATGGTAAATCTCTCTTTTTGGAAGCCATGAGGTAAATCACCATAGTAGATATCACTATTTCCTTTACTGCTTATAGTGTTGCTCTTAAAGAAAGCTAGAGACCTCAAGTTATTCCATTTTGAAGTTGGGTAGATAAAAGAGGACTTGTTGAAATCAGCTAGTAGTAAGGCAAGCTGATAGATAACAATAGCCTTTTCTAAGCCTATATTATCAATATTATAAATAAAGATAGTTTTTTCTTTAACTTTTCCGTCTAAATCATATATATCATTATACTTATAGTCTGCAAACTTAACGAAATCTACTTGCGGGTATTCAACTAAAGTAAGACTTTTTCCCTTTCTTTGCTCTAGTCTGAGTAAGGTCCTAAGTGTCTGAGAAATTTCTCCCACAACAATGTAGTTTTCAGCCTGAGCAAGTTTAGCTTTATCTACCATAGTATAAGTCTTCTTAAGAAGTTTTTGATGGAAAGGATCAAGATTTTGTAAGAAGCTATAAGCTTGTTTTTGGTGATTAGCCAATTCTTGTCCTAATAGCATTTCTTCCAAGGTTAAATTAGGTGATAAGATAGTATTAAATCCAGCTTTCAGTTCCTTCTTTAGTAATTCTTGCAGCTGAGAGTAAGTAATTTCCTGCCATTTACCTGCAACTTTTTGCAGAGGACTTACTGGCTTTGAATCAATTTTCTGCCAAGCAAATCTTCCTTTATAACACAGGTTTCTACCATTAAAGGACTCTTCAATATCATACTTCATTGGTAAAAATTCTTCTGGTGTTTCAGCTGGACTAGCTATATTTGTTACCCTATCTGAATGTACATCTACTAGGATATCACAACCACTTCCACACATACCACAAGATTGAATAATCTTTCTGTTTTCTAAAGGATTCTGCTTATAATTAAGATTCTTAGGAAGTAAGGCACCTGTAGGACACACAGCTATACACTTACCGCATGCTTCACAGCTTGTATTATTCAAACTTTCACCAAATTCTGGAGCTACTAGTGTCTTAAAGCCTCGGAAAATATAGCCCAAGACTCCTGCTCCTTGAATCTCAGCACAGGTTCTGACACATCTACCGCAGTTTACACACTTGTTAGCATCCCTAAGGATAAATTCATGGCTATCATCAATCGGATGTTCATTCTTGCTTCCAATAAAGATATCTTGACTGACATCATATTCTGAAGCATACTTACGTAATGCACAAGTCTCATTTACCTGACAACCACACTCTAAACACCGCTTAGCTTCAGCGATTGCTACTTCTTCTGAGAAGCCTGTTTCTACTTCTTTAAAAGAAGTCTTTGCTTGAGCAATATCAATCTCAGGCATCTTAGCCCTAGGTATTTCAGCTATATCGGCATAAAGTTCTTTTCTAATATCTTCTATCTTATGGGCTTTAACTGAATTGAAAACATACTTATTACTTTGAATATTCTGACCTTGCAAATACTTGTCAATAGTTTGACTAGCAATTTTGCCATCAGCAATAGCTTCCACAGCAGTAGCAGGTCCTCTTCTTACATCACCACCAGCAAAGACATTTCCTAGGCCAGTGTACATAGTCTTTTCAGAAGAATTAAGAGTATTCCACCTGGTGAATGGTAGCTCTTTTCCATCAATATAATTATCTTCACCTAGCATAAAATCAAGTTGTGGTTTTTGAGAAATAGCTGCAATAACAGAATCAAATTCTATAGTTTCATATTGACCAGTTGCTTGAGGAGACCTTCTACCAGAAGCATCTGGCTGTCCCAAAATCATTTTTTCTAATTTAATTGATTTTAATCTTCCATCTTCACCAAAATATTCTACAGGGTTAGTTAGTAATCTAAACTCTACCCCTTCCTTCTCTGCAGCTTCAATCTCAAAGGTTTCTGCTGGCATTTGTTCTTTAGCTCTACGATAGACAATCGTTGCCTCAACCCCTAACCTTCTAGCTGTTCTAACACAATCAATAGCAGTATTTCCACCACCAATTACTGCTACTTTCTTACCAAGTTCAGGTGCATTTCCCAAAGCACAATCCTTGAGGAAATCTACCCCTAGATAACAACCTTTTAAGTTAGAGCCAGGAATAGGCATTGCCACAGCTTCCGAAGCACCATTAGCAATATAAACAGCATCATAGTCTTGTCTAATCTCTGTAAAAGTTATATCTTTTCCTACTTGCACATTGCATTGGATTTCCATACCATTAGCACACATAATTTCTATTTCAGCATCAAGTATAGCTTTGGGAAGTCTGTACTCTGGAATACCATAGCGTAGCCAACCACCGGCTTTAGGCATAGCTTCAAATACTTTTACCTCATATCCCTGATTAGAGAGATAGTAACCACAGGTTAATCCAGAAGGTCCACCACCAATAATAGCAATCTTTTTATCTTTATTCTCCTGTCTTTCAGGAACGTAAGTCCAGTAATCTTGGGCATCATAATCAGCAGCAAATCGTTTTAACTGTCTAATGGCAATAGATTCATCAATGACTTGTCGGCGACATTCTTCTTCACAGAAGGCTGGACAGACACGTCCAATTGAAAGAGGCATAGGTAGTTGTTCTTTGATAATTTTAACTGCCTCATGATATTGCTTATTAGCTATCAAGGATATGTAAGATTGGACATCTATCTTAGCAGGGCAAGCATTCTTACAAGGAGCTTCACAATCTGCATAATGATCAGAAAGCAGAAGTTCTAAAGCCATCTTACGGGCTTGCTTAACTTGGTCTCCTTCAGTATCAATTACCATACCTTCACTTATAGTAGTTCCACAAGAGGTAACAAAACCTCTCCGACCTTCAACTTTTACCGCACATACCCAGCATGAACCATAGGGTTTTAATTCTTCATCATGACATAAAGTTGGGATTTCATAGCCTTCTTTCCTGGCTACATCTAGAATAGTTGCACCTTCAGGGGCTAATACTTCTTTATTATTTAATTTAATCTTTATCATCATTCCTCCTACCTAATCTCTATAGCTGAGAACTTACAAGCCTTATAACAAGAACCACACTTGATACAGCTATCTTGATTAATTAGATGAGCTTCCTTAACCTGACCACTAATGCAATTTACTGGACAAACCCTAGCACAAGCTGTACAGCCTACACACTTGTCTTCAATAATATGATATGTTAATAAATCAGTGCAAACATGAGCAGGACAAGTCTTATCTACAATATGAGCTTCATACTCTTGTCTAAAATATTTTAATGTTGTTAAAACAGGATTAGGAGCTGTTTGACCTAGACCACACAAGGAAGTAGTAATAATCTTTTCAGATAGATTTTCTAATATCTCTATATCTTGAATTTGACCTTTTCCTGAAGTAATCCTCGCTAATATTTCCAACATTCTTTTAGTACCAATTCGACAGAATGTACACTTGCCACAAGATTCATTTTGAGTGAAATTTAAAAAGAATTTAGCTACATCAACCATACATGTATCATAATCCATTACAACCATACCACCAGAACCCATAATAGCACCAGTCTGAGATATAGAATCATAATCAACTATGGTATCTAAGAGTGTAGCTGGAACACAACCACCAGAAGGTCCGCCTAATTGCACAGCCTTGAAAGGTGACTGAGTCTTCATACCTCCCCCAACCTTATAGATAACATCATGCAAGCTAATTCCCATAGGAACTTCTATAAGACCAGAGTTTCTAATCTTGCCAGCTAGAGCAAAGACTTTTGTCCCTTTAGATTTTTCAGTCCCTAGTTTAGCAAATTCTTCTGCTCCATTAAGGATAATCCAGGTAATATTTGCCCAAGTTTCTACATTATTAATATTAGTTGGGTATTGCCATAAACCTGATTCAGCTGGGAAAGGAGGACGTAAGTTAGGCATTCCTCTCTTGCCTTCTACCGAGGCCATAAGAGCAGTTTCTTCACCACAAACAAAGGCACCTGCTCCTTCTTTTATATGTAAGTGGAAAGAAAAATCACTTCCTAAAATATTATCACCTAAAAAACCTCTAGCTTGGGCTTGTTCAATAGCTATATTAAGATGTTTGATGGCAAGAGGATATTCAGCTCTTACATAAAGATAACCTTCATCAGCTCCAATAGCATAAGCTCCAATAATCATACCTTCGATTATTGCATGAGGATCTCCCTCAAGTACAGACCTATCCATAAAAGCTCCAGGATCTCCTTCATCGGCATTACAAATAACATATTTCTTATCACTCTTGTTATCATAAGCAAACTTCCATTTCAATCCTGTAGGGAAACCAGCTCCTCCCCTACCTCTCAAACCTGACTCTGTGATTTCACTAATAATAGCTTGACCAGTCATTGTTAGTGCCTTTTTAAGAGCAGAATAGCCTTGTCTAGCTATATATTCATCAATTATAACTGGATCTATCACACCACAATTGCGCAAGACTATCCTTGTCTGCGACTCAATTAAATAGTTTTCTTGAGCAGGAATCTTATTGGAATAAACTAATTTTTCATGGTCAATTTCTTGCTTGTTGAGAACATCGAAGATTGATTCTAAATCTTCAGCAACTAAATTGCCATAGACAGAATCACTGCCATCATCACTTACCACCTGAATAAGTGGCTCAGCATGACACATACCATTACAAGCTGTATGTTTTAATTCAAAGTTATATTTATCGCCACTTAGGAGTTTCTTGGCTTGATCATAAATCTCTTGAGCACCTGCAGCTAAACCACAGGATGCCATACCTACTTTTATCTGAATATTAGTCATTACCTACCTCTTTTTTAAAAGCTTCAATAATTTCAGGAATTTTGGCTGAAGTGAGTTTCCCATAAGTTTTGTCTTCAATCATGATTACTGGGGCTAAAGAACAGCATCCCAGACATGCTACTTCCAGAATTGTAAACAAGTTATCACTAGTTGTATCTTGATCAGCTTCTAGTCCTAGGGTCTCTCTAAGTGCTTCTAAAATAGTTTTTGCTCCTGAGACATGACAAGCTGTCCCCTTGCAAATACGAATTGTATATTTACCTTGGGCTGTTAAACGGAACATAGAATAAAAAGTTGCAACTCCATAGATTTCAGCAATAGTAATATTTGTTAACTCTGCTACCTCTTTTATACTATCTCTTGAAAGATAACCTTCTGCCCTTTGGATCTCTTGCAATATTGGGATTAATGACCCCTTTTTATTTTGGTATTTACTTATAATCTCTTTTATACTTATAGACATTTACCTGCTCCTCTATAATTTCTTTTTGAATCTTTCAATCAAGTCTTTTGCTTCAGGGGTTCTTTCAATAAACTCAACAAAAGCAAACATGCGATTAAAGGTCTCAATACTGATATCATGTTCAACCAGGCAGGCATCTGCATCAGCCTGACCATGCTCTATGCCTAATACTTCATTGAAAAAACGAGTAAGAGTTAGATGCCTTCTATAAATCTTTCCAGCTAACTCCCTCCCTTTATCAGTGAGAATAATATCTTTATATTTCTCATAGATGATTAAATCTTCTTCAGCTAATTTACGTAGAGCAGAAACTACTGAAGGCTTCTTCACACCAAGTTTTATAGCTAAATCAGTTACCCTAATCTTTTCATTAGAAAGTCCTAAAAGAAGGATTCTCTCTAAATAGTCTTCCAAACTCTTACCAAGGTTTAAGAACTCACTAGTCATTTATCATCCTTTGTGTTTTGTTAAATCTTTGCTAATCAATTTATCCTATTCCTGTAAATCAACATTATTATGTGCCTTTAAATAAAATATGACAGAATAGCTCTTACTCTGTCATATCTTACTAATCATAGTTAAATACTTTCCTATTTTATCTTAAGAATTTGGGCAAGTTTCCCACCCATTACCGAAACATTTTGGTTTGAATCTTTTTTCCATTCTTTGACCGTTCTAGTAGTTACTTTAACAAATTCTGCTGATTTGTCTCGATTGCTTTGCTGAGTTATAATATTAGCAAGTTTTTTCATACTTACCCAGATAGTTTTAATTCTCTTATCATCAGCATCATGCAGCCATTCCTTGACAACAGGGTAACATTTATTTGGTTTAGAACGTCCAACTTGAGTTAGAATGTGGGTAATTTTCTTTTGCACTTCCAAAGATTCATCATCAATCATGTTTCCAATAAAAGACATAATGAATTTAGGATCGCTAGCAGCAATATTCTCCATGCCATGTAGGGATAATGATCTTTTGACTTCATCAGGATCTTTCTGCCATTGTGGCATATACTTTTTCATGGTCTTGGGATGTTTTTTCCACATATTAAGAGCTATTGTTTCAGCTTCCCAAGGCACTTTATCGTAATATTTGTCTAATACTAAAATAACATCTTCAGCATTAGTAGTATTTTTATAGTAAAAATAGAAGAGAGCAGTTGCTCTTATTCCATAGATCTTATGCTTTAACATTTTATGACAGATTTCATCCATGAATTCTAAATCTTCACATTCGGCAAGTAGTTTGCCCAACTCTTCTCTAACAAAGTAGTTGGCTGTGTTAGCTATCAAATTAATTCTTCTTGTTACAGATGTTGCTTTCTTCAGCTTAACCTGATCAAAAATTTCTCCTACTTTTAGTCGTAATTCCTTCATATCTTCTGGTGTTAAACGACCTACTTGTCTAAACATATATTTTCTCCTGTAGAAATTTACATCAATTATAAGATTCGATACAAATTATTGTTATTTCTTTATTGGTATATAAAATTAGTCGGTATTTACTAAATAGTTAAGATTTAAACCTTGTATAATTTAGTTGAATACATAACTTAACCGACTATTTATATTGAATAATTTTATGTCAAGTATTTTATTACTGCAATTTATTTTTACTATACAATTAGAAGTTAGCTCAAGTTTTTGTAAAGTGAATATTATTTATCTAAGTAGAGCTTATAATAGGCTTTAGCCTTAACATTCTTCAAACTATCTTTATTAGTAAAATCTTTTTCATACTTCTCTGCAAGCTTAATTACCTCTTCATATTCACCTAATATATAGAGAGTATCAAGGTAATTTAAGACATATAAACTAGGGGAAAGATCAAGATTTTCCATAGCCTTATAACAGTCCAATGCCTTATTATACTGTTTGATAGCCCGGTAAGAATGGGCAAGTTTTCTTAGAAAAACATTTGGTGCTACTTCATCCCATGAAATTTTAGACAAGTGATAAGCACTAGCTAAGTAATTACCTCTCATATAGCTATGATTACCTTTTACATAATGAAAGTAAGTATCTTGTCCATATCTTTTTTCATAAAGAGCAAGCTCAATTGCCTCCTCCTTAAACTGCTCTGTAAATAATAAGATATCGATAATTAGTTTTAAAGCTGATTGCCCTAGTTTTTCATTATCCTGTAGTTTTCTTGCCTCGATAACTGCCTTATCTGCTTCTCCAAGATTTAAGTAGCAGATTGCTGTGTTATAAATAGACTCTGGATAAATCTCACCAGTATCTTTAAAAGCTTTAATTGCTAAGCGATAGTCTTCATTACGCATATAGGATAA
Organism: Cloacimonadales bacterium (SeqCode); assembly: GCA_963663475.2. Classification (GTDB taxonomy): domain Bacteria; phylum Cloacimonadota; class Cloacimonadia; order Cloacimonadales; family JAFGVF01; genus JAEKNW01. The sequence continues at coordinate 2,654,692 of CAXXJV010000001.1, forward strand.
CGCTAGGGTAAAGGAAGCACTAGCATCTAAGTCAGTAATCTTCTTAGCTTTTTCTAAATACTTAACCGCTTCTGAATCTCTTTCTTCCTTGGCTAAGTATAATCCCAAAGCAAGTAAATACTCATAATTCTGGGGCTCATCTGCTATAGCCTTTTTAATCAAGTGTACAGCCTTGAGAGGATTCTTTTTAATTAAATACTCAAATCTTAAGATTTTATCATTCATATTAATAAATATAAGAGTTTATGAAACTCCAGTACATACCGAATAATTTATATCCCCATAAAATATATATCCAAGAAGATATAACTAAAAATGGTCCAAAGGGAAATAACTTATCCTTACTATATTTCATAAATATTGACATTACGATTAGACCTAATAAGCTAGCCATAGCAACTATCATAATTAAGTTTAATCCACCTACAAAAAATCCCATAGCCGAGATAAGAAGTACATCTCCAAAACCTAAGCCTTCTTTGCCTCTAATGTAATAATAGGCTATCATGATTAACATAAAGAAAGCAAATGAACCTGCTCCACCTGCTAAACCACTAATAAGACTGGTCTCGTTTCCAGGAATAAAAAGTGAAATAAGACCTAGAATATTAAGTGGAATAGAAAGCTTAAAAGGTATTCGCATATGGTATAAGTCTATGAAAATTATTATTATCCCGTAGGAAAAAAAGATTAAGTATTTAAATAATAAAACAGGGTTATCTGCTCCGAATCTCCAATAAACCAATAAATAAATTAAGGGTGTTAAAAATTCAACAATTACATAATGCCAGCTAATTTTAGCTCCACAATTCCTGCATTTTCCTCTCAGAAATAACCAAGAAAAGATAGGAACATTTAGCCAAAAAGGGATTGCATAATCACATTTTGGACATTTTGATGATGGGATTAATGATTTATCAAGAGGTAAACGGTAGATTACTACATTAAAAAAGCTTCCAAAGGCCATTCCTAGCATTACTAGGAAGGCAATAATTAACGGTTCAAGACCCAATTAGTCCCTCCAAAATTTATTTGATCTGAAATATGGATTCTCAGATCCTCCTCGAAACACAAAATGAATAGAAGTGTTTTCTGTAGGACGATAATTAACTGAAAAATCTGGAACTAAATCAGTTGAGTTATCATCATTTCCCTCAATATTGAAGCCCTTTGTAATATTAGCTGAACCAAAATTACTTAAATGTAAATCAACATTAATATCAAGTTTATCATTTACTTGGTAGGAAATATGATTTGTGTATCGTGATTGATAGAGAGATGTTCCAGAAGAATAAGCAGTTGAAAATGACATAGTATGACTCATACTATAATTGTTGGGATTCAACAGGGAGTAATTATTAGGATTCCATTTCCATGAACTAGGACTCCAATTATTAGCCATAAAGTTAGTCCCATTATCCCCAAATTTAAGCTGTCCATTAACCATAGTTAGCATTAAAACTAAGGCTGTAATTAAGATAATTCTTTTCATTTTAATCTCCTTAAAGATTTCTTCAGTAATGTTTCTCACTCTCTAAAACAAATTTAATCAGATTTAATTTTATGTCAAATTTTATTCTACCAGCCTGCTTTAGATACCTTCCATTTACCCTTTGAATATAAAAATAATGCTATTAGAACACCAGCACTATTGCTTACAACCATAGCCCACCAAAGTGCTTCATATTGGTAAGGAGCAAGAACTTTTCCCAAAAATCTTACCTCTTCTTCAAAGATAGAAAACCAACCTAAATCTTTTCCAATAAAATATCCTGCAAATATATATGCCAAAGGAATTCTGAATAACCAGAGTCTGCTTACATTAAAAGCCATTGTTGATTTTGAATGACCAGCACCATTGAATACACCCATAAAGACCATTAAAATGCCAAATATCCAGGTAGCATAAGCAGTAATCTTAAACATCCTTTGCCCAACCTCTATAACACTTTGCTCATTAACAAAGAATTTAACTAATTCTCCTCCATAATTATAGATAAAAATACAGCCTACTGTCATTATGGTCATTACTAAAAGCATAGCATAATGGACACTTTTCACTGCTCTTTCTTCTTCTTTAGCCCCTAAATTCTGACCTACAAAAGACGATAAAGCATTACTGATTCCCATTGCAGGTAACATGAAGATACCAACCATCCGATTACCAATGGAATTAGCAGAAATAACAGTTGTTCCAAATGAATTTACTAGTCCTTGAACTAATAAAAAACCTAGAGAAGTTGTGGATTGTCCTATTGAAGCTGGCAGGCCTATTTGGAAGATATTCTGGAGAACACTTTTTTTAGGAATCATGTTTTGTAAACTAGGAATCAAATCATGATATTTTTTAACAAAAATAAGTAAGGCTATCAGTGAAGCTAAAATACGACTAACAAGGGTAGCAATTGCTGCACCTTTTATCCCCATTTCAGGAAAAATTCCCACTCCAAAGATTAATAAAGGATCAAGAATTAAGTTAAAAATAACAGTTATCACCTGAACAATCATAGGAGTAACACTATCTCCAAAAGCAGTAGTTATACTTTGATAAACCATAAAAAACATCATGGCTATCATACCATATAAAATATAGGTTATATAGGTATGGGCATCATTAATAATCTCTGGAGGAGTTTGTAATAATCTTAGGAAAGTGGGTATCATAGTCTCAGTAATAATTATCAGGATTAGACCAAAAACAAGGAGGATTGGTACAAACTGACCTATAGCAACCTTTATCTTTTTCGTATCATTCATACCTTTGAATTTTGAAACAATTGCAGTACCAGCTACTGTAAAACCAGCAGCAAAAGACATGATAAAGAAGCTTAAAGGGAAGGTCATGCCTGTCACAGCTACAGCTTCTTTAGCTCCACTTGCAATTTTACCTAGCCAATAGGTATCTACTAGATTGTAGAGAGTCCCCATAAAATTAGATAGCATAATTGGTAAAGACAAGAGAATTAGGTTTTGTAGTATATTACCCTCAACAAGATTTATGTTTTTTTTCATAGTATTTCCTTTACTTCCATTTTTTTAAACCGAGGTTATAGTGTCAATAAAATTATTGACATCTTTCCTATAAACTCTCTTATGGAGACATAAATTCAAAAAAGGAAAAATAGATGAATATAAAAAAGCTTTTCTTAATAATTTCTCTAACAATTCTCTTTTCTTCTTTATCAGCTTTCGAGTTCGGTAAAGATATAAGTCTCTTCTTACAAGAACAAGGTATTCCCAAACAATTAATCATAATTTTGATATCAATGTTGCCTATTGTTGAGTTAAGAGGAGCAATTCCTATTGCCATAGGTTTATTAGGGATGACTTGGTGGGAAGCCATAAGTCTTGCTATCATTGGAAATATGATACCTATTCCCTTTGTTTTACTTTTTATGGAAAAAATCACCCTTATCTTGAATAAATGGTCTTTTACTAGAAAACTTTTAGCTAAGATTTTTGCCAGAACTCGTAGTAAAAGTAAAGTTATTGAAAAATATGAGGAAATTGGTTTAACTCTCTTTGTTGCAATCCCCCTTCCAATTACTGGGGCTTGGACAGGTTCACTGGCAGCTTATCTCTTAGGATTAAAATTCTGGAAATCTATCTTGTGTGCCTTAGCTGGAGTCAGCATTGCTGGTGTGATTATGACTTTATTATCACTTGGACTTTTTTCTTTCCTATAATCTAAGGCGGGGAGAGTAAACAATCCCCTTTCAGCTCGTAAGAGCGGTATGAGAGGGGTGCCGTTAGGCGGGGAGAATAAACAATCCCCTTCAGCTCGTAAGAGCGTTATGAGAGGGGTGCCGTTAGGCGGGGAGAGTAAACAATCCCCTTTCAGCTCGTAAGAGCGGTATGAGAGGGGTGCCGTTAGGCGGGGAGAGTAAACATTCCCCTTTGATTCTTTACACGAATTAACACGAATTAGAACGAATTTCACGAATAAGAAAAGCTCTTTAACACGGAGTTCATAGAGGTAAAGAGGAGTTTCACAGAGTTTTTTTTTTTGCATAAATCTACCTTGCTAAAAGCCTGCCCATCTTTGATAGGGGTAGGGGAGCTACCATTACTGACTCCCCTCCCTCCGAACCGTACGTGCGGTTCTCCCGCATACGGCTCTCCAGATAATAATTTACTCTCTGTGTAGAGATTGACATAATTGACGATGGGTTTCGGTTAATGAGAGAAGCCCAGCGTCTTCAAAGATTTTGTTTGGATATCTGAAATTATCTCTATATGTTGTTGCAATTCCTTTTCGTTTTTCAAACTTCTTTAGTATACTTCTTAGTCTTCGTCTTATCCATCCGTCCATATCTGGAAAAGTTGTTTTGTAGCAGTGTTTGTAATATTCAAACCAGCCTCGTATAATCGGATTTATCCTCTTGATTATTTCTTTTAAACTTTTCCCATTTGTTCTTCTGGTATGTTTCCTAATACTATCCCTGAATTTCTTTTCACTCTTACGTTTAGGAAACTTTCAGAAAATCTTTGTCTTCTCGTAGTTCTTAGATTTAACAAATCTATATCCCAAAAATCCTATCTCATCTTGCATACTATCAAGTATTTTAGTTTTGGTAGGATGGAGAATTAACTCAGCTTTTTCTGTCCATTCCTTTACTGTTTCAAGTGCTTCTTCTGATTCTTTCTGGCTTCTACACATAATTATAAAGTCATCTGCATATCTTACCATTTGATAGTTTTTACTACTTATTAACCAGTCAAACTTATTTAGATAGATATTTGCTAATAATGGACTTAATACTGCACCTTGTGGTGTTCCTTTTTCGGGAATCCATGTATCTAGCCCATTAAATATACTTTGATTCAGAAATTTCTGAATTAGTTCTAGTACACGACTATCAGATATCTCTTCTTTTACTAAATCCATTAACTTTGATTTAGGTATTGTATCAAAATATCCTTTTAAGTCTGCATCAACTACATATCGATAGCCTCTTTTAAGGTTATTATACACTATTCTGAGTGCATCTTTACAACTTCTTTTAGGTCTAAAACCAAAGCTATTTTCTGAAAATTTGATTTCAAATATTGGCTCGATTACATTCCTTATTGCTGTTTGAACTATTCTGTCTTCAACTGTTGGAATGCCTAAAGGTCGCTTTTCCTTACTTCCAGGTTTATCTATCATTACCCTTTTAATTGCATTTGGCTCGTATTCCTGCATTTCTAATCGCTTAGCTAATCTTTGCAACCTTTGTTCTACATGTTTCTCATAATGAGAGATACTCATATTATCAACGCCTGCACTTCCTTTATTAGCTTTTACTCTTTTCCATGCTGATAATAGATTGTCTTTTGAATATACTTTATCTATTAAGCTAAACCATTTGCCTCCTTTGACTCCCCTTTGGAGAGCTGTCAACATTTTGTCTGTCCAGACAGACGATTCAGTCCATTTCCACTCTAATCTTATGAGAGAATTTTCTTCTTGTCCTTGTCTAGTCTTTTGTGACACTAACGAACATTTGTCTTTCATCTGTTTTTCCTTTTAAAATTTTATTATCCTGCTCCCCTTCGCTACTTTCAGGTTATGTTGTCCTGAATATCAACACTACTATGAGAGCTCTGACTCCTGAATACATCTCTACCTATATTCAGGTCTCATAGCTTACCGATAACGACCTTCTTACCATTCCATCTCCAACCACATCTAACGTCCTGATATAGCTTACCGTTCAAACATCATACAGCTTATCAGGTGTATGGCAAGCGGTGTAGGTTCTCACACCTTCCTGCAATACCATCATCAGTTTTCACCTTGCAATCGGAGGCTCAACACTATTAGCTGCCGAATCGAGTTCACTTATGTTACGGACTGGTATTTCACTTCCAGTTACTCCCCACCCAACCTCACGGTTACGCAGTTACTTTCAGTTACAGAACTTTTGATGTAAGTTCTGAGTAGGACTTTCACCTACCTGATAGTTATCTATCACTATCGTACGGTCGCGGGATTCTAGCCCGCGGTTATGCAGATTACAAGTGGTTACGGGAATGGGTCGCGGGATTGTTGTCTCTTAATTCCCCTTTCAGCTCGTAAGAGCGGTATGAGAGGGGTGCCGTAAGGCGGGGAGAGTAACATTCCCCTTTCAGCTAAAAGTGAAAAATGAAAGAGCTTTTACTCAAAGAGAGAGACATTAATATCGGTGTTTTCAGTGTTTTCGGAGGCAATTTTCTTCCTTCTTCCTTCCTTTTTCTTAAAAACTCTGTGTTAAGGATTTTAAGATATTGATTATTAGTGTTAATTTGTGTTTATTAGGCTCAAGTTCAAGTCTGGTGTGGGAATAATACAATAGGAAAATGAGAATATTTCATTAGAATATTGATGTCAATAGCAGTTTAAATTGGTACAGTTTTGGCAGTTTAAAATGGTACACTATTGTAAATCATATTTCCTTATAGTTTTCCTTTCATTCTATAACTATTTCCATCTATTAGAACTGTTTCTGCATGATGAACTAATCTATCTACTATAGCAGTAGTTATTACATTATCTCCAAAGGATTCTCCCCACTCTTGGAATAGCCTATTAGAGGTAATGATAATAGATCTATATTCATATAACTCATTTATTAGCTTAAAAAATAAACTCGCATTTACTGCCTTAATAGGAAGATAGCCTATCTCATCAATAATAATAAGATCATTTTTTACTAACTTTGAAATCCATTTTTTGAAGTTATTTTCTACATTAGCAATAATCATTTCATCAATTAGGTCATTCATATTGTAAAAAATAACTTTATATCCTTTTAAGATAGCTTCATATCCTAAAGCTATAGATATATGAGTTTTACCTACACCAGGAGGACCCATTAATATTTTGTTTTCTCTGTTATCTATCCAAGTAAAGTCCTTCCACTCAGTAATCATTCTTTTAGTTATTGAATGCTGATATTTAAAATCAAAATCATCAAAACTTTTCAAAAGAGGAAATTTTGACCTTCTAATCTGTAAATTTATCATCGTTTGATTTCTACTATTGCATTCATTATCAATTACATATGAAAGAAAATTCATATAAGATAACTGATTATCTTGTGCATATTTAAGATATGATTCTAAATTATTAATAGTATGCCTGCATCTTAGTCTAAATAGATTTTTCTTTAATGTTTCGATCATTTTTTTACCACCTTATTATAAATTGATAAATCTCTCTGTATAACTGATTTTTTTGTTTCTATTATCCCATTGACTTGATTTTGATAGTTAGCAGATAACTTATTGCCTTTTATCTCTTCTTTGACTATAGACTCTATCTTTGTTGCTTTTATATCTTCTAATTCTAGTGCTTTAGAAATTATGTTTGACCAATTTAAGTATTTATTTTTATTATACATTTTTAAAAATGCTAATAGTTGCTCTCTGGGATTTCTGTGATTATGTGCTATGAGTAAATTTAATAAAAGGATTATCTTGTCATTATTGGGGAATAGTGAGCAAATATCTTCCTTTATATTATTAATTGTTTTCGAGTAGTCTATGTAATGACATTGAGATATGATAGGTTTTGTTCTTTCTCTGGAAATCCTATGAGATGCAACTTTTTTTCTACTATTCCTATCTATTATTTCTAAAGTGTCTTCATTTTCTTTAACTATAACTATCTTTTGTTGATAGATATAAGGAACTGAATATTTGTTACCATTCCATGAGATAAGACCTGTTTTATCTACTTTTCGTGTCTCTGCAATATTCAGGTTATATCTTCTTAATAGTTTTTCTTCTTCTTTAAACATTACTATAGGTCTTTCTCTAAGCGTACTGTGGATACGATTATTTACTTCTTCTAACCAGCTTTTTGATTTCAACTTAACTTCAGATAAACTAGTAAATACTTCACCATCAAGAAAATCATACTTAACTTCTTGAACTTGTCTTTCTACCAACCCTTTACTTTCAGGATCATAACCTTCACAAACATAAGGACTTATTGTTAGATTATTCATAAATTGAAAAAACTTATTATTATAAGTTACTTCTCGATAAATCTCCTTTATAACGACTAGTTTTGTTTGATCATAAACCATTGTCTCTGGGATATATCCAAAATATTCAAAGCAATCTTTATGGGCTTGGATGAAGTCTTGAGTCTTATAAGGTCTTGTTTGAAAATGTACATATTTCATTCGTGAATAGCAATAGCTAAACACACAAAAGTATATTTTTAACTTGCTCTTATCAGATAAATAGATATTATACTCTCCGGGATCAACCTGCATCTGATTTCCTGGTTCATAATTGACAACTCGATAATAACGCTTAGTTGGTTGTATTAAATTATTTTTTATTTTTTTTGAAAAATTAAAAAAAGCTCTTTGTTTTACAGGTAATTTTCCATGCTGTTTGGATAATTTACGATATAATTTACTTAATCGCATATTAGGAAATTTTGTTAAATGTTTGCTAATTTCTTCCCTGTAAATTTCGAGCTTACTTGTTCGATTGACTTTCATTAAAGTTTTTTCTACGGTTTCAATGTCTTTTTGTAAGTAACCCATAACTGTTGTTTTAGAGATACTTAACTGTTCTGCTATTTCTCTTATACTCTTGCCATTTTCTCTTAATACTCTTATTGCGTGATACACTTGGACTCCTTTCATATTGTCTCCTAGATTTCTCTATTTTTTTATCTAGGAAACTGTACCAGATTAAACTGCCATTTGTGTACCAATTTAAAATGCCATCTACAATTGATTCATCAAAAATCCCTGAAAGGGATAAAATAATTTAGCCCAGGGTAAGATGCTGAAAGTATCGCAACCCTGGGTAAAGATGGCTAGCCCAAAGATATTACCCTGTAAGGGTTTAATAAAATGATAAATAATGCATTATTTGGGATTATAATAAGTCTATGGTATATATGATGTTATTTAACCCTTTCAGGGTTAGGCTTTGTTTTTCATCACCAGTACCCAGGGTTGCATTCCCTTCAGGAATTTACCCTGGGCTAAACTATTTATCCCCTTTTGGGGATTCAAGACTTATCCCCTCAGGATACATAAAAAAGGTGTCCACTATATTGGTACTTGACATTCAGCTCGTAAGAGCGGTATAAGAGGGGTGCCGTTAGGCGGGGAGAGTAAGAACTAAATTATATCATACTTCTTCAAGCTTGTGTATAATTCTTTAGAAATTTCTGACACAATATAAACTATTGGTACTGATAGAATCATACCTAAGACACCGAATAAATATCCTCCTGCCACAACAGTCAAGAAAACATAAAGAGGGTGAATATTAGTACTTTTACCTATCACAATAGGGTAAACAATATTGTTATCAAGAACTTGTACTCCCCACATACTAAAGATAACATAGAGAATCATAGATAAGTCTTGTCCAGTTAATACAATTGAGCTAATCGCAAAAACCACTCCGAAGAAAGGTCCAAAATAAGGAACCATATTAGCAAAACCAGCTAAAAGTCCAATTAAAATAGCGTAATTAACCCCGATTATAGAAAGCACTAGAGCAGTTAAAACACCAACAATTATGATTTCTATTACTAGGGCTCGGAGAAAACTTGAAACTAGTTCACTAATCTTATGGGTTATGGTAATATATAACTCGAAAAATTTATTAGGAATAAAGGAATTGAACATTTTAGAAAAGAGATTTTTATCTTTAAGAATAAAGAAACTTATAAAAGGTATCATGAAAACAAAGGCAAAAGTTGAAACAATTTTATTAACATTTGATATTAATATTCCAGGAACTTCAATTATCTGATCTTTCAATCCTTGCGTCATATTCTTAAATTCATCAGTAATATCAATGAAGGTAATTTTATCATCTATATAATTTACATACTCTGTAATCTGAGCTAAAATAGGTATTTCCATAAACTTCTTCAATGATTCTTGCGACAAGGAATCTACCATTGTTGGCGGATTAGTAATATTTACTTGTGCTTGCTGATTATTAGCAGTATCCAGTGAATCATTTACCAAACGTCCATCATCATCAATCACAAATTTATCAGTCTCTTTATTGTAATTAAGATGAATATGAATTTCCTTCTTTGCCTCTTCCCCTTGCCCAACTGTTTGTTTTTGCTTGTTGCCCATGGCTTTCTGAACCATCTCAGATTTGTTTAAGTAAGAAAAGATACTTTCCCCTTGAGAAATGACCTTAGGTACAACAAAAATCATTGTAATAACTAAACTTAGGCCAATTAGTAGATAGATGGCTATGATAGAAAGAGTTCTACTAACCCCATAAGATTGAATGTAAGAAACAGCTGGATTGAGAATAAATGCAAAGATTATTCCTGCTATAACACTTGATAAGATGTTCCAGTAGAAGACTGCTGCCACACCTAAGATAAGAAATAAAAAGATATTAAAGACAAGTCTGTTACTTCGTTTCTGCATCTTTTTTATCCTCAATAATCTTGGTGTAGAGGGAGTTTGCATAGCGTTCACTAAAGGCATAGAGAATCTTCGAACCAACTCGAGGATTGTTCTTTATCATATTTCTAAAATCATATTTTGACATTGCTAGCATCTTACATTTTGTCTTTGCTACTGCTGTTGAAACACGTGTAGAACCTGTAAAGATCTCAATTGAACCTACTAGTCCACCCTTGCCAATTGTCATATCTGGCTTATCAGCATCATCTGAATCATATAAATCAACCTCACCCTCTAATATAAAATACATAACTATATTTGGATGACCAATTTGATAGATAACCTCACCAGGTTTAAATGTTCTTTCATAAATGATGTTATTTATTGTTTTGATTTGTGACTTACCTAAAGATTCAAAGACACTGAAATATTGTAGTTGCTTTTCACTATCAGTAAGATTAATTAAAGCATCCCTTTTCTTCTTGAACCATTTCCAACACATGACAAAAAATTCAATGACTATTTCTAGCTTTCTTCCCATCCTGATTCTCCCACTAATGGAACAAAACTGCAGGCTACACTCTCTTCTTCAACAAAGCCTGTTTCAGTTCTGCAAATTGTTATAAGTCTTTGTAAATCTAATCCACCCACTGGTATCACTAATTTCCCACCTATTTTTAACTGATTCTTCAAAGCATCTGCTACTTTAGGTGCTCCAGCACAGACAATTATCTTATCAAACTCTTTGTGAGGAGGATAGCTGTTTACCCAGCCTTTTGTTCCATCTCCAACTTTATAATAAATATTCTTGAAGTTATATAAAGCAAGAGTATCTTTAGCCTTCTGTGAAAGATTCTTGAATCTCTCTACTGTACATACACAAGATACTAAACTAGCTAAAAGAGCTGTTTGATAACCAGAACCTGTTCCTATCTCCAAAACAATATCATCAGGTGATAATTCTAATTCCTGCATCATATAAGCAATAATATAAGGCTGTGATATTGTTTGCTGGTCTTCTATAGGTAGAGCCTGATTCCTATAAGCAAATTCTCTGAAATGCTCTAAAACAAAGTCTTCCCGCTTAATCAACCTAAAAGCTGAAATTACTAAGTCATCATCAATGCCCATCTTCTCTAACTCACTAATTAGAGCTTCTCTTTGATCCTCAAATCTCATAATTATTGATTTTATTTAAGGTCTCAAGATTGAAATGAGAATCTGACTTCCTCAATAAATGAGTAATCGAAACATAGTTATGAGAGATTGCATAATAATCACTCTGTTCATCTTGAACATATTCAGGAATATCTCCACCTACCCGATAAACCCTTTTATTGTCAGTTTTCTCAACATAGTGAATAAAGTTTTTATATCTACGCTCACCAATTTTTGTTATCTTAAAACCTTTAATTTCATCAAATTTAATGTTGGGAATATTAATGTTGAGTAGTTCATTCTTCTTTAAGTGCTCATGTAGCTTCATAGAAATAATTTTTACAACAATTTCAACACCTGTTTCATAAATCTGATTCTCGTAGGCACACATAGAAAAAGCTAGGGCTGGATAACCTAAGAAACAAGCTTCTGTAGCAGCTGCAACTGTACCTGAATAGAAAATATCTTCACCCATATTTTGACCTGCATTAATACCTGAAACAACTAAATCAAAATCATCAGCAATTTCATGTATAGCGTAGATAACACAATCGGCTGGAGTTCCACTTACACTGTATATTTTATCATCAATTTTCTTAGCAACTAAATCTCTATGAAGAGTTATCGAATGCGAAGCACCACTTTTCTCTGTTTCTGGGGCGACTAAATATGTATCGAATCCTAACTCAGTTAAAGTGTTATATAATAGTCTTATTCCTCTGGCAGAATAACCATCATCATTAGTTAATAGAATTTTCAAAATAGCTCTCCTAAATCATTTTTAATAATTATTTTGATTTAACTCTCTGTTGTCAAGAAAAATTACATTAATTTATTATAAATCTCAAATTATTGAATCTGATTTCCTAAAATTAAAAAATCCTTGCCCAAAAGATACTATAAGAGTATTTTATCTTTATAAGACTTAAAGGGGATATTATGAAATATAAACTGACTTTCTTGCTTGTTATATTTACTGGATTACTTGCTAGCTATGAGTGGATTAATCTTATGAATGAAGAGAGTAATACTAACCACGTTTTTAACTCTCTCGCTAATGGGAATATCTATTATTCAACTAACCAGGGCGTAAAGGTATTCTCTGAAGATACTTCTAACCTATATACTTATGCTGGATTAGGAGCTATTGGTATAGCTGAAACCTGGGCTGAAAGATACCTTGCCTTAGGCTCAGGATCTTACAGTGATGGACTCTATACTATAGATGATTCAGGTAATATTGACTTAGTAGATTGGTACTATAACCCAAAATTCCTGGATACAGGTAAACACTCTAATGATATTTATTTTAGTAGTCAGTCTAATTTCTTAATAAATCAGAACAATGAATGGACAAGGCCTGCAGAATTCTTTTATAAAGAGGTACATGATATTACAGAATCTTCCTGCTACCGATTTGCTACTACTAATGATGGTTTCTATCATAAGCTAGCAAGTCAGACAGGCCTTTTTGCTAATAGACAGAATTTTGGAAATGTTCAATCAAATGAAATTAATGAGGCTTCTGGTTTAGTAGCTAGTCGCTATAATCCTGGTGTTTTATGGACTCATAATGACTCTGGTGGTGGTAACTTCATTTTTGCTATGAATGAGCTTGGTCATCATCTAGGAATCTACACCCTATCAGGAGCAACAAATAGAGACTGGGAAGATATGGCAATTGGTAAGAATCCTAATTCTGGTCAGGCCGAAATCTACTTAGCAGATATTGGAGACAATCAACTGTCTAATGATATCAAATACATCTATATTGCCAGTGAACCTCAAGTTTCCCCTACTCAAAATCCCCAAGCAATTACCCTAGATTCAATTAATACTATCCCTTTTATTTATCCTAATGGACAAAACTATGATGCTGAAACTCTCCTGTACGACCAAAGGAGCCAAACATTCTATATAATAACTAAAAGACATCCTAATGATCCAGAAACTTATGACCAAATTTTTTCAGTAACTTATACTATCTCAGAAACTCCTCAAGTAGCTAGCTATGTTGGACAAGTATCTTTCCCAGTAGATGAACTCGTTTATCAAGGTGCTACAGGAGGTGATATTTCACCTGATGGTAATTTTATCCTTATTAAAAACTACCAGAACATTTACATGTGGGAAAGAAGAAACATGTCTATTGGCCAAGCATTAAGTCAGCCATTTATCCAAGTTCCCTACATCATGGAACCTCAAGGAGAAGCTATAGCTTGGCGATATGATAACAATGGTTATTTCACAGTTAGTGAAGAATATAGTAACATTCCGGCAGTGGTTTATTTCTATTCTAAGTTAGGTTGGAGAAAAGCCTCACCTCTCCCCTTCAAAAAAAGCGAGTATAACAACAGCGATGGTAATCTTTATGCAATTATAAATGATAATGACCTCTATAATGGTTTTTGGAAAAGTAGTGATGATGGCCTTAACTGGCAACGAATAAATAATTATCCTAGTTATAGTGATATTGCAGTTGATGCCTTAGGACTTGTTTTTCTTTCTCACATGCCAAGTCTTATTCCTGAAGATTGGCAGAGGGTAAGTGGATATTATCAAGGTGAATTTTTAGATTTGTCTAGCGGACTTGAAAATAAGTTTGTTAATCGCCTAGTAAATAATACAATCTTGGATAGTCCAAGTGTCTTAGCCTGTACTAATGCAGGAGTCTATTACCTACAAAACTACCAGTCTCTATCTAACCAAGCTAATAATGTTGTCCCCTTACCTGAAATCCAATCATACCCCAATCCCTTTAACGATAAAGTAACATTATCTCTCTCTAAAAGCGGGCTTATCTCTGGGAAAGTCTATAATTTAAAAGGTCAGCTAGTTGCCGATTTGACTAAAGATATAAAGAAAGGGAGTGAACAAGTGATTTGGCAACCAGATAATTCAATCCCTAATGGTATATATATTATTAAATTTAGTAGTTCCCAAGCAAATTTTACTGGGAAAATTCTAAAACTAAAATAACTATTTAGCTATTTCAATTCTGACATTACTCCTACCATATTTAACACCTTTCTTGAATTTTTTCAACAATTCCTTTTCATAAATACTCTCAACTTCAAAGAAAGAAAAACCATCTTTGATATCAATCTTACCTATGTTAAGTCTTGGAGCAACCTTTAAATCATTTAAGATACCAATCAGTTTAGGTGGAGTAAGCTCTTGCCCTCTACCAATATTCATAAAGAATCTAGTAAAACCAGCTTCAGCTCTTCTTGACCTTCCTTTTCCACCACGTTCTCGAGATCTTGAACTCCTACCAGCAGAGCCATCTGCTAAATGAGCATCAAAATCATTATGGTCACGACGATAATTAATATCACCTGCATCTTTATAATAATCTAAGAACTTGTTAAATTCTACTGCCACGAAATGTTTGATTAAATCTTCTCTTTCCAGCCATGAAAGTTTCTTAAAAATTACATCCATAAATGGATCAATCTCAGCATCATTAACTTCAACTTTTTCCACTACATCAATTAAGTTGAAAAGCTGTCTTTGGCATATCTCTCTTCCTGAAGGAAGCTCTTTAAATTCAAGAGATTTACCTAACCTACGCTCAATAAACTTTAATTTTCTACCATCTTTACTATGGGCAATAGTGATACAAATACCAGTCTTACCAGCTCTACCTGTTCTACCTGATCTGTGAATATAAACATCTTCATCATCAGGTAAACCAAAGTTTATTACATGAGTTAAATCATCAATATCAATTCCACGAGCAGCTACATCAGTTGCTACTAGCATTTGGATATGTTTATTTCTAAATTTACCCATAACACTTTCCCTAACTGCTTGAGAAAGATCTCCATGCAATGAATCAGCATTATAACCATCAAATTGAAGTTTCTCAGCTATCTCTTGAGTCTCTCTTTTAGTTCTACAAAAGACTATCCCATAGATGTTAGGATTCATATCTGCTACTCTTTTTAAAGCTAAATACTTGTCCCTAGCTCTTACAGTATAAACATGATGGGAGACAGTCTCTGCACCTGTGTTTTTAGACCCTACAGAAATTTCATGAGGTTCATGCATGTAATTTTTAGATATCTGCTGAATCTCTCTAGGCATTGTTGCTGAGAAAAGTAAAGTCTGTTTATCATTTGGAGTATTAGCTAATATTGCATCTAGTTCTTCTTTGAAACCCATGTTTAACATTTCATCAGCTTCATCTAAAACTAACCATTTTACATTAGAAACATCTAAGTTTCCTCGCTTAACAAAATCGTTTACACGACCTGGTGTACCCACCACTATGTTTGCTCCTCTTCTCAAATCTCTTAACTGATTTGAAATACTCGCACCACCATAAACAGCTACAATATTCACTCCTCGCATTTGAGAAGCAAAAGACATTAAGTCTCTTGTAATCTGTAAACATAGCTCTCTAGTTGGACATAAAATAAAAGCCTGAACTGCCTTTGAACTTGTATCTAACATATTTAACAAAGGTAGCCCGAAAGCAGCTGTCTTTCCTGTTCCTGTCTGAGCTAACGCAATTAAATCCTGGCTATTCTCTAAAATATAAGGAATAGTTGCCTCCTGAATTGGAGTAGGATTGACAAAATTAATTGTCTCCAAGGCTGACTGAAGCTCTATGTTCAGTGCCATTTCTTTAAAGTAGATCATAGTCTCCCTTTAATTTGTTTGAATTTTTGTACTCGGCTATAATAATCACATACGTAATTGTATTTTTTACTCAATTGTACAAATCAATTCCAAAATTCTCAACTAGTTAAGCTTGTCAAGAATCATTAATTATTTTTTCTGCTTTGGGTCGTAGGATTCTTACAAGCGGTTACACTGCTGTCAGTCCATAAACTTTTTGCTCCCACATCTTCTGAGACCAGGGGTGGTCTCAGTCCATAAACTTTTTGCATCCACTCCATAATACCCGACTTCCCAGTTAGAGTCATTGAACATTAGCAAAAAATAGTTCTTGTCAGAAAAACTAACTATTAAAATATGTAAATTCAGATTATCAAAAAGAGGGAAAAGTGGAAAAAGAACATAAATTATCAGATACAAATATACCCAGACTTTTATTAAAATTAACTATTCCAGCGACTTTAGGAATGTTAGTCATGGCTTTCTACAACATAGTAGATACAATGTTTATCGGACATGGAGTAGGGCCAAATGGCATAGCAGGTTTAGCTATTGTCTTTCCAATCCAGCTCATTGTTATGGGCTTTGGTCAAATGTTTGGTATGGGGGGAGCGTCTATTATTTCCCGAGCTTTAGGGGCTAAAGATTTTGATAAAGCTAATTTAACTTTTGGTAATCAAATCTTCTCAGTAATCTTGTTCACTTGTTTAGTAATGCTTCCTGGACTCTTTTTCCCTAGGCAAATCTTAACTCTTTTTGGTGCTACTCAAGCTATACTTCCTTATGCTCTGGAATATTATAGGATAATTGTTTTTGGTTCAGGACTCTTCATGTTTGCCATGATGAGCAATAATGTCTTAAGAGCAGAGGGTCATGCCAAAATAGCTATGTCTAATATGATTATCTCTGCTGGGTTAAATATCATACTTGACCCAATATTTATTTTTGTTTTTGATATGGGAATTAGAGGAGCAGCCCTTGCAACAGTCATCTCTCAAGCTTTAGTTGTCTTTTATCTCATCTATCATTTTACTAAAGGACAGAGTTTTTTCAAGATTAAACTTAAATCTATCAGACCAAAATTAGCAATCCAAAAAGAAATGTTTGCCATTGGTTTATCAGCTTTTTCAAGACAGGTTGCAGGTTCATTTATAGTTGTCATAATTAATAACAAGTTGGGTTCATTTAGTCTTGGAGACACTTATATAGCTGTTTATGGTATTATCAACAGACTTTTCTCACTATTCTTCATGCCAATGTTTGGAATTGCTCAAGGTCTTCAACCAGTCCTAGGTTATAACTGGGGGGCTAAGAGAATTGATTTGGCTAAGAAAGCTATCAGATTAGCTTTCACATGGGCTACCATAATATCGGTCTCTGCTTTTATTATTATACAGTTATTTCCATCTTCCTTAATGAGCTGGTTTACTACTGATAGTCAGGTAATTAAAGAAGGTGCTTATGCTATTAGAAGAATGACCCTTCTCTTCCCTATCTTAGGTTTTCAAATTATTGGTACTATAATATTCCAAGCTCTTGGTCATGCTACAGAATCACTGATTTTATCATTAGCTAGACAGATACTCTTTTTTATACCCATCTTCTATATTATGACATCATTCTATGGATTCTTTGGCGTATTAATAACTTTCCCTATGTCTGACATCTTGGCTTTTGCAGTTACAGCATTCCTCTTAGTTAGGGAATTCAGAAAGTGGAAGCTAGCATAGTAAATGAATTGTATTTCTCTTGAGTAGAATGGGGTTTAGAAAGAAAAAGGGATTTATACTCTCCCCGGTCTATTCGACCACCCCTCTCAAACGCTCTTACGAGCTGAAAGGGGATTTATACTCTCCCCGGTCTACTTTTCAAGATATGGCTTTAAGTACTTGCCAGTATATGATTCTGCAACTTCAGCTACTTCCTCAGGACTACCTTTAGCAATAATAGTGCCACCATTCTCTCCACCTTCTGGACCAACATCAATCAGATAGTCTGCAGTTTTAATCACATCCATATTATGTTCGATAATAACCACTGAGTTACCCATTGCTACAAGTTTCTTTAATACTCTTAATAGCTTTTGCACATCATCAAAATGTAAGCCTGTTGTTGGTTCATCAAGCAGATAAAGAGTCTTACCAGTTGATCTTTTACTCAACTCTTTAGCAAGTTTAATTCTTTGGGCTTCTCCACCAGAAAGAGTAGTTGAAGGTTGTCCCAATTTTACGTAATCCATACCAACATCTACAAGAGTTTTGAGTTTGTTAGCAATAGCTGGCACTTTCTCGAAGAAGGTGTAGGCCTCTTGCACATCCATATCAAGTACTTCTGAGATATTTTTCCCTTTATATTTTATCTGAAGTGTTTCACTATTGAATCTCTTCCCCTTACAGACTTCACAAGTAACATAGATATCAGCCATAAAATGCATCTCAATAAGATTAACGCCTGCACCTCCGCAATTTTCACATCTACCGCCTTTAACATTGAAAGAAAACCTACCTTGTTTATAACCTCTAAGTTTGGAAGCAGGTAATTCTGAAAAAAGTTTTCTTATAGCATCAAAAGCTTTTATATATGTTATGGGGTTAGATCTTGGAGTTCTTCCTATGGGTTGTTGATCAATAGTAATTATTTTATCTATTTGATCTAAACCGCTTATAGAATCTACTTTTCCCCAGGAAGATTTGGCTTTGAAGAAATGATTATGAAGGTAAGGAGAGAGAGTTTGATTTATTAAGGAAGACTTTCCTGAGCCAGAGACTCCTGTTACACAGACAAGCATTCCTAAAGGGATATCAACATCAACATCTTTTAAATTGTTATGTTTAGCCCCTCTAATCTGAATAACATTATCATTAACCTTTAGTCTTTTTTGAGGAACTTGAATTTTGAGTTCTCCTCTTAAGTACTGGGCTGTAAGAGAGTTTTTAGCTTTTAAGATTTGCTTAAGACTACCCTGAGCAACAACCTGTCCTCCATAAACCCCGGCATTGGGACCAAAATCTATGATTTCATCAGCATTTCTAATAGTATCTTCATCGTGTTCAACTACAATAACAGTATTTCCCAAATCTCTTAAATGCTTTAACATTTCGATAAGTCTATCATTATCTCTTTGGTGGAGACCGATACTAGGCTCATCTAGAATATACATAACTCCTACCAATTGAGAACCTATTTGGGAAGCTAATCTAATTCTTTGAGATTCTCCTCCTGAAAGGGTTGGAGCTCTTCTATCAAGAGTTAAATAATGGAGTCCTACACTCATAAGAAAACTTAATCTATTAATAATTTCTTTTAATACTTCTTGGGCAATAATCTTATCATTACCTGATAATTCCATTTCAGAGAAGAATTTATAAGCATCTTCCACACTCATACTAGTTATTTCAACTATATTTAATTTATTTACAAGTACGGCTAAAGAAGCTGCTTTTAACTTATGACCCTTACAGGTTGGGCAGGCTTTATTGGAAATATATTGTGAATAATATCTTTTGGCAGCTTCAGAAGTTGTTTCTCTCATCCTCCGATCTAGTACTTTTAATACTCCTTCAAAAGAAGTTTCATATTCGCCTGAAGAAGATTTTGTTTTCCATTGGACAGTAAATTTCTTGCCTTTAGAACCATAAAGAACTAGGTCTTGTATCTTCTTAGGTAAATCTTTCCAAGGAGTTTTCAGGTCAAAGTCAAAAGCTTGGGCTAGTTGTAAGATAGTATTCTTAGTATGTGATTTGCTTTTGGAAAGGTCACCATAAGGGACTATTGCTCCTTTATAGATTGAAAGATTTGGATCAGGAACTATTAAATCAGGGTCCATTTCTAAGGTATAACCTAAGCCCTTACAAGTAGGGCAGGCACCAATTGGACTGTTAAAAGAGAAACTTTGGGGTGAAAGTTCTTCAAAACCTATACCACAACGAGCACAAGCATTTGATTCAGAGAGAATCTCTTCTCTTTGCTCAGAAACATAATCAATCTTGACTTTTCCTTCAGAAAGCTTTAGAGCAGTTTCAACAGAATCTGTAATCCTACTTCTTGCTTCTTCTTTAAGCATAATTCTATCTACTACTACATCAATAGTATGTTTACTCTTCTTATCAAGCTTGATTTCTTCTTCTAGTTCCCTGACTTGTCCATTGATTTTAACACGGGTAAATCCTTCTGATTTTATCATTTCAAGTTCAGAAACATGGCTACCTTTTCTATTATGAACTAGGGGGGCAAGAATCTGAATTTTAGTCTTTTCTGGATTTTCCATAATATGATCAACTATTTGATCTATTGTTAAAGAAGTAACTAAATCACCACATTGATGACAGTGTTGTTTACCTATCCTAGCATAGAGAACTCTTAAATAATCATAAATTTCTGTGACAGTACCAACAGTTGAACGAGGATTCTTACTGGCTGATTTCTGTTCAATTGATATAGCAGGACTTAATCCTTCGATGTAGTCGAGTTTAGGTTTTTCCATCTGACCTAAGAATTGACGGGCGTAAGAAGACAATGATTCAACATATCTACGTTGTCCTTCTGCATATAAAGTATCAAAAGCTAAAGAAGATTTTCCAGAACCAGATACACCAGTAACAACAACTAATTGATTTCTTTTAAACTCTAAATCTATACATTTTAAGTTATGCTCACAAGCACCTTTGATTATTATTTTATCTTTCATTTTCACCTCAATTTGGTCAATCTTGATGATTGCATTAATTAAGTCAAGCTTATTTTTTATATTTTTATATAATTAATAATTAATTAAATCTTTTTTATTTACTAAAATCTAATACCAATTGCAGTATTTACAGTATAAACAAATTCTTGGTTTTCTACTTCATACCTAGGTTTGAAAGAAATTGTTAGGTTAGTGTCATCTGACTGATTATAAGAAAAAGCTGATTCAATCTCATAGATCTGAGTATTACCCCAGCTAGCTTTAGGTTTGAGACTATAAGTTAAGTAGCCATAAGACTTTTCAGCCTTAAGATAAAGATCATGTTTTTCACTTTCTCCAGTCCTTTCATATAAATCACTCTTCTTGTCACCAGTTTCATTAGCAAAATACTTATAGCTAAAAATAATATTAAGATAATCTCTAGTTTTCACTAGATTATTACCCCTTTTCCAAATAGCCTGGTTAAGTCTTAACCTCACAGGAGAATTATCATATCTTAGCTTGAATTCCGCAGAAACTTGCCTATAGAATCTATCATAAATTGTTAGACTTGCATCACTGTTAGTAATACTATCATAAATATAGTCATCATAGTTAATTCTAATTGAATAAAGTTGAGAAATGAGAAAATTATCTCCAAGCAGAATATCAATATCAGGTTGAAAAGAATAACTTGTTTTAATGTTGTTACTAGCAGAATAAGAAGAATTAATATAAATATCTTGAATTTTACTGTATGAAAATTGGTTATTTAAGTTTACCACATCTGCAAAAAGTTTTCTAGCCTTCAACCAAGTAATTTCTGAGACATAATCATTATCAAAGCCCTTTTCTGCTTTGGGAAAATTTGTTGATGTCTTTTCTAAAGAATGAGTTACTGATAGTGAATCAAAGACTACATTAGCAAGGATAAAACCCATTTTAAGCTTTTTAGTATCACTTTCTCGATTGTTAGATTCTAAGGAAAGGTATCTTTTAGATAGGTTGTAATTATTCTCTAATAACAAAGAAAAATTATCAAAAACTTGATAAGTCATATTAAGAGTCATATCTATATTGTTATCTTGATTAGTTCTATTATTAGCTACATCTAACCTATTGTTATTTTTACTATAAACACTTTCAAAAAAACCTTGAAATCTATCACCAAAATTATTAGACACCTGGGTAACTAACCTGAAATTATCTCTCTTCTGGGTATCAGTCTGTTGATAAGTATCAGCTTCTAACTTGAAAATATCATCTTGCGAAGCTTGATAATATACTTGGTTATACATATAAATTAGCTGATTATCAAGGTTATGGCTTAGAACAAAATTAAATTGATTATTATAGTTCCGAGTCCTATTATCATGATTATAAGTCAAATCTAAATGAAAGTTATTTTTCAGTGCTTCAAAACCGTAATTACTAGTTACCTTAGCTAAATATCCCTTGTTAGCGAGATTATCATTGATAATATTAGGATTATCCTCTTGACTTATAGCATACTTAATATTAGCGGAAGTCGTTAAGCTATCAGTAAGAGGTATATCAATGAAATAGCCACTAATGTATTGATCTTCTGTCACATCTCCCGCAATTTGATATTGGGGATAATGATCATATTTCCTCTTATATGTTAAAATCAAACCATGATTAAGCTTACCAGAAGATCTAGCTATACTAGTATTAAATTGGTTAATTGAATTAATCTGGTCAAAAATCTTATTGTTTGATTTCTGCAGACTATTCTCAAACTTAACATTATACCTTGATATGTTTTTGGCATACTTAAACTGATAATTTAACTGGTGATTATCATTATACTCTTGATAATCAGAAGTAAAGCTAATCTCAGAGCTTAAAGTTAAGAACATCATTAAGATAAGAATAGAGATTAAGATACTCTTCTTCACTTAAAGTTTCCCCCCTACGAGACAAATCGATTATATTTTCCCTTTCTAAGATCTGTAAATTATCACTACCTATAAAAGATTTTAAATTATTTCTCAGAGTCTTTCGTCTCATAGCAAATGCAGCATCAACAAGTCTATTGAACAGTGGTAAATTTTCTATATTAGGTATATCCTCACGCAATGTTAGCTGAATAACAGCTGAATCAACCCGTGGAGGTGGATAAAATAAATGAGCTGGTACTTTAAAAAGTTGCTTAACATTATAGAAAAATTGAGTTTTGAGAGTTAAAGCTGCATATTCTTTAGTGTTAGGCTTAGCCTTGAGTCTATCAGCAAACTCTTTTTGCACCATCAAAGTAACAGATGTAATTTTACTAGAATGACGACATATCTTGTATAATAAAGGAGATGTAATCTGATAAGGAATATTAGCAACTATCTTGATAGGTTCTTCTAAAAGAGGCTGCCAGTCTATCTTTATCACATCACCCTTATGAATAGGAATATTGCTACCAAACTTATCTTTGATAATCTCTATAACATCTTCATCTATTTCAAAAAGCTCCAAATTAGAAGATATTGCCAGTATCTCTTTTGTTAAAATTCCCTTACCAGGCCCTATCTCCCATATCTTGTCTTCTGCTTTTATCCCAGATTCTACTACGATTTTTCTGACTATGTTTGGATCTTTTAAAAAGTTCTGTCCCCATTTCTTTTTGTGCCGAAAGTTATCCTTCATCTATTAATTCTCACTTGATTATAATTTACTTATTTTAATAAATTTAAAATACCCGCCATTTGTGTCAATTGTTATTTACTTAATCTTTATCCTTAAGCAAAATTCTTGCCTTAAATCCAGATAGTGTAGTAGAGCTTTTGTAATACTTCGCTAAAGCTAGGTATCACAGGAGAAGAGTGCAGATTATTCTAGCAAAATAGCTTACAGAATTTTGACGCATATAATATATTTATTCGGAGAAATTATGGATCTTACTTTTGCAGAAGAATATTCTGCTATTCACAAAGGGCTAGTTCATTATTAGCTTTAACACAAATACCCTTATCATCCTTAATCCTTCCTTTACAGTCTTTCGATGAAAGTCCCAGTTTCATCGAAAGACTGTAAAGGAAGGATTAAGGATGAATAGAGGAGAATATAGTTTTTTTCTCATTATTTTTGCTAATATTAACAGTTTCTGAGAAAATTAAGGGGGGTAAGAATAAGTGAGAAATAATAAAAGTTGGGTTGTGTGTGTTATAAGTGGGCTTGCTGGGATTATTGGTATTTTTAATAAATGAGAAAAAAGTGGAATTTCTTAGAAATTCGTAGAAATAAATGAGAAAAATAAAAAAGGCCTATCTTAGTTGAAAGTCTGCAAAAATAAATGAGAAAAACTAATATAGACCTTTAATAGTCTGCAAGATTAAATGAGAAAACTATCTATATAGAATTAACTTCAACCTCGATTTTGAGAACATTAATTAACTGTTCTGATATTCATCATATAATTTCTGAGCTGTTTGTGTCACAAAATATTGCTGATCTACATCAAATGAGGATGGGTAACATTCAGTTCCAATAAGTTTTAAGTTCTTGAAAACAGCGAAACAGTACAGACTGTCATCACCGAATTTAACTAAAGTAGCCAAATACCAAAGATCATAATCTGGGGCATTGTCATTTTTTGAACAAAATGGCATCTTGTCTATAGTTGAAATATCAATAAAGCCGTCTATGAGTTCTTTCTGTTCTTCATTATTCATATTTACAAACTCTAAAGGGAAATGATTTACTAAAGGATATTTAATTATAATAGCTGTTTTTTCATTACCATAAAAATCTCTTGCCACAATGTCATACTTCACTGATGAATTTTCAATGATTTCATACTTATAAAAAATCTTCATTATATCTCCTGTTAAGTGGTTAAAGGTCATAAATGTGAATATAGTTTTGTATTTGTTGCTCCAGGGCAACTATCAATACTATTGTTCACAATAGATTGTTATATATTAAAAAGGATGTAAAATAAATGAGAAAATTAATCCTCTTCTTTGTAAGCAGCCAAAATTGAATAAACTAAATCACCTAACTCTTTTCTTAAGAGAGTTTCTGTATCTTTACTTGTGCTAACTGGTTTATCTTTGAACTTTATTCCTTTAGCAGTATAGCTCATGTTGGTATGGAGCTTCTCCATTAACTCAGCACTAAAAGAGAATTCTATGGAGTTAAGATAATACCTAAAGGTTATTATATTGCTTTTTGCAGTAAAATTGAACGGAGTATCTGAAAATATATCTTTCATATCTAATAATTTTTTGCTGCGAAGAGAGTATTCTTTACAAGTGTCTTCCTGAACACTTATTGCTTCAAGTGCATTTTTTACATAATTATGAATATAATCCGATTTGATAAGCGTTTCTAATATTTTTGCATTCCTATTGTTAGTGTTGTTTTGTTCAATAACTCTTCTTGTGTTTTCTTGTTGTTGCTTTAAATCCATTAATCCTCCTAGTTTTTTCTGTAAGTATTTTATTAGTAAATACTATATTATATAGTATTATTTATAACTCCTTATAAGGAATTCTAATACTCCCAGCATAGCTATTGAGGAGTATTGATTTATTAAAATAGGTTTGTAGTCATCATTGATTGGCATTAACCAGGAGCATTCATTTTCGTGGTCCAGCTTAAGTAATTTAAGGGTGATACCATCATCTAATCTGACTGCTACAATTCGGTTATCCATATCATCATAGTCATATATCTTATTAACTATAACGACATCGTTATGCTGTATCTCTGGACTCATGCTCCATCCATTTACCCTGAAGCAAAAAAAGTTTTCAGGATCACTGATCAGTTCTGAGGAAACAAGTATTTTACCCAATACATCAACTTCTCTAACTTCTAAAGGGTTACCTGCTGCAATTTCACCTACAATTGGAAGTGAAACAACAGAGGAAGGATCATTAATGCTCTTAGCTTGTTCATCATCTAGTTTTGATTTACCTAGGTCGATGTACTGTTTGAGTTTGTCGGCATTGAGTTCTGTTTTGTGTTTAGGAGGATGGTCCTGGTCTTTGGAGAGGAACATCTCCCCTGTCCCATTAGATAACCAATTCAAATTAACATTATACTTATTTGATATATTATTTAGAACTGAATAGGCTGGTTCAACCTTACCTTTCTCATACCTGTTATAATTACCTTGAGTTAAACCTAAAGTTTCTGCAAAACTTTTCTGAGTTAAATCAAAATATTTTCTAAGTTCTAAAAGCCTATCTTTTAACAAGTTATAATACCTCACCAATTTGAATTATATCTGATATGATATTTTTATATTGACAGAACTCATATATGATATATTTATTGTCCTATCTATGGACAGACTAAAAAAGATATTTAGATAAGTCAAGAAAAATAATTAAAGGAGATAAAAATGAAGTATGAAGCAAGAGAAATAAGAGCTGCTATGACTGCGAATTCTTTATCTAATGATTTATTAACAGATTATATAAATCAGGAGATTGGAAAGGACCTGAAACCTGATAGTATTAGGAGAATAATCATGGGAGTTCGTAATAATGCAGAAGTTGAGAAAGTGATAGAAGATTTGCTGGGTCCTTGGATTGAAAGTCACAGAGAAGTCCTTAAAAACAAGATTATTGAAGGAGCTATGATACCAGAACATGTTGTTAATGAAAAAATAAGCAGAGGAGAGTAAGATGCTAGATTATAATGACAGTAAATATAATTCAGGTAAAAAGGTTATAATTGAAGATGATACAATTACAGAATTTATGCATAAGAAAGGTAGTATAGACATTTCAATAGTTAGATATATCATATTAGACAATGGTACACTAGGGATTGATCATATGCACAAGTTGTCCTGCATTGATGAAAAGGATGCTTTCAATGAGTTTTGCAAGATAAGAAGATGTGACTATGGAACTACGGTAAATTATTATCTT
This sequence comes from Cloacimonadales bacterium (SeqCode), assembly GCA_963663475.2. Classification (GTDB taxonomy): domain Bacteria; phylum Cloacimonadota; class Cloacimonadia; order Cloacimonadales; family JAFGVF01; genus JAEKNW01. The sequence goes on from CAXXJV010000001.1 coordinate 2,681,418, forward strand.
TGGGAGCTTTTTAATAATAAAAGTATCATATTAAGTTCTCGATACCCGACAACTACAGCATGTTTTATGCTTGAAGGCATTCTTAATGAAGTGAAGAAGGTTGCAATCAAGAAGTTTATGGAAATGAACAATTTAGAATTCAAACCAGATCAATTACATTAGTAGGAGTAAGCATGATAACCACCATAGTAATATTATCAGTAATAGTAGTTTTGTTAGTGATGCACGACATATCAGGGATAGGAAAAGAAACGGATTTAGAGAAGAAGAATTTCGCTTTAAAAGCTAGTAATTACAGGTTAAATCAAGAGAACACCAAGCTAAAAGCAAGCAATGAAAAAATGAAATTAGCTTGGTGTAACATGAAAAGTGTATTGCCATTAGATTTAGAGCAGAAAATAAGTCAAGAAAAATCGGGAGAAACCTCCTCCTAGTTACCATAAAGAACCCGCATCTTGTGGAGGTGCGGGCTATTATGGTAATTAGAAAAGGAGATGCTTATGTGGTTAACATATAAAGAATTGATGGCGTTCTATGATATTAGTAGAAGAACAGCTGTACGTAGAAAAGACAGCGGAGAATGGCCCACCAGGAAGATTAAGAATCCTAAGGGTGGAAAAGCTATAGCTTTCTTCTTTATTGCAGAAGCAGACCAACATGCCATTTTTGAAGATAATGGTGTAGATCGTTCTCAAATCCAATGTGCCACTTCTGAAGACCTAGTTATAGAAAATGTAAAAAATTTTGTTTCTGAAGATGGAAAAAAGGAAAAAATGGCAGACCCGGCTCTGCCAAAAAGTGAAAATCAACGTGCCAAAATTGATAAAAGCTTGAAAAATATAGAAGATAGCATTATGCCACAACGTGCCACCAATATGCCAAACAAAAACCAACGTGCCATCAATGTGCAAAATGAAAATCAATGTGCCACCAACGTGCCAAATGAAAATCAAGGTGGAAGTGGTTTTGGTGAAGAGAAGAACCACCCCGTCTTGGAAAGGGCGAAAAATGTTTCGCCCCTACGAGGGGAATTAATGCCGACAGGGATGTCGGCGCTCCCAGTAGATCCATTAAGATGGATTCCTTTAGATAGAGCTAGTGCTTTGTCTGGGTTAAGCGAAAGGACTCTATATAGAAGAATAGAGAGTGGAGAGCTTTATTCAATCACTGTGCCTGATAAATTGAGTAAGCAGAGAGCATTGATAGAGGTTTCAGGTTTTTCAAATGAGGTTGTGGCTCGGTGGAGAGCAGAGGTATTGGCAAATAATAATGATTTGGCAAGTATTCTTCATCAGGAGAAGAAGGAGTTTGAGCTTCATTGCAAAGATGATAAGGATGTAGCTTGGGCTCGTAAAAGCATAATTGAAGAATATTATAATTACAGGAAATTAGCTAAAGCGAGTGGTACTTCTTTAACGACAGCCTGTAAGCAATTTGAAATAAAGCTAAATAATAATGAGTTGTTACCAGGTATATTAAAGAGGTTAGGTGCTGTTTCTGTGAGTATAAAGACTATAAAGAAATGGGAGAAAACTTGGAGAGACAGCGGAAATAATACTTACCCAGTTAGTTTATTGGATAATAAGAAGGGTAAGGTAGGAAGAAAGAGTCTTGTAAGTAGCAAATTAGAGAAAGAAATAGAGTATTATGCAACATCTTATAAAGATTTTCCTGCCAGTGAGATATACAGGGTTTTAAGTGAAAGTGCTGCTTTAATAGGAGAAGAGCTTCCAATAAGTGTAAGGACTTTGACTAATTTAGTAAATAAAATCAGATCTGATAAAGCTAAGTTAGCTTTGATGAAAGGTAAGAAATGGGAAAAGGATAATTTAAGACCTCATGTAAAGAGAATCAATAATGCTTTACCTGGCCAGATAGTAGAGAGTGACGGGCATAAGCTGAATAACTTAGTATATTCTCCATTTTATGCTCATAAATCAGAGTTTAAGTATTTAGTAAGACCTCAACTGATGGTTTGGTATGATGTAGGAACAGGATTTATATTAGATGGGACTTTGACATTATCAGAGAATAGAAATGTGGTCAGGACTTCTTTAAGATATGCAATTCTAAAAGGTGGATTACCTGATGAGGTTAGATTAGATAACGGTCCTGCATATAAGAATGCTGATTTTGTACCTTTAGCTTATGCAGGTAAGAAAAGACTAACACCTGCTGTAAAAAGAGCTAAAGAGATGTTAAGCAAGGGAGATAAGGGATTATATGCTAATTTGGGCATTTCCTGTAGATTTACGATACCTGGTAATCCTGAATCAAAGAGTATTGAACCATTTTGGGGTTTCTGTGTATCAATGTTTGAGAAGATATTCCCTGTTTGGATTGGTAATAATATTCAAAACAGACCTGATATTCTTAAACTTACCAATGCTGTTTTAATGAAACGATACGGCAAGTATATACCAACCTGGGAACAATATGATGAACTGCTTCAGAGGTTTATACAGGTATGGAATAACAGGAAAAGAGGATGTTTAGTTAATGGCAGAGGTGAAACACTTTCTCCACAAGAAGCTTATTCTCAGGTAGAACACAAGACTCTTCCTTTAGAGGAGTTAGAGAGAATAACAAAATTTGCTTATCCTAACCCATATATGGTCAGTAGAGGGCGAATAAATGTTAATGGCATATTATATTGGCATCCAAGTTTTAGAGCCTTAGAGGGCAAGAATGTTAACACTTACTATGACGAGAAGAATATAAAGGAAGTTACTATTGGTACTGAATATGGTGAGATTTTTCAACAACCAGCAATGATAGTTTATCCAGGTCTGCAAGTAGGTGATGACATGGGTGCTTATATTGAAGCACGCCACCAAGAAAAAGTAATGATGTCTGTTTATGCTGCAATTAATGAGGCAGGCGGAAATGTGGCCCGTAATAGGATAATGCTTGAAGCTACTTCAGATACAGTATTTATCCAGGATAAGAAACAAGATAAGATTAAACAAGGTGATAAGATGCTTATGCCTTCACCAAATAACAATTCTGAACATGCTATTAAGCTTATTCCTGAAGATGAAATCACAATTACTGAAGATGATATAGCTAAATCTAAGCAAGCCAGTGAAGAGGCTGAGATTGAGAGTGAAGAAATTGAGAATGAGAAGATTAAGAGTATTATGCAGAAGATAAGAGAGAATCAAGAAGAAGAAATTGAAGAAGATGATGAGATAGAGAGTATTTTGAGAGAGATGGGAGTGAGTTAATGCGGGTAAGATGCCCGCGTTCCCAGTTAATAAAGATAAAGGAGTAGAAATGAAAAGTGTATTGTATTCAACACAAAATGTAAAGAAGGCACAGAATGTATTAAAGGATGTGTGCAGAACAAAATCAGGTGATTTAGTGGTATTATACGGCTATACTGGGACAGGTAAAAGTCAGTATGCTAAAAAGAATTTCGCCCAGAAAGACTGGGGATATTACAGGATTCAGAGTGTAGAAAGCGGTAGATCCTTTGCAATGGAGATATATCAGAGACTTCATTACCTGTACACTGGTTCTCATATTCATGCAAGCGGTCATGCTTCTACACTGGTAAAAAAGAGTATCGACTTATGGCAAGAGATTAACTATATCAGGGCTAATCAAGGTCAACTTCCTTTAGTATTCTTTGTTGATGAGGTTAATAATGCTATAAAACGCAGAGCCTGGGATATTTTGGAAATCATGAGAGACTTTAGAGATACTGCTGAAGCAAAGATTGTTCTGATTGGAGAAGAAAATACCAGGGCTAAGATAGAGAAATATGACTCCCATTACTCAGGAAGAGTAACGAATTGGTGCAACTTTGAGATACCTTCACAAGAAGATATAGTTGGTGTGATTACCTCCAGTATGGAAGTAGAAGCTACTCCTGGTGTCTATAAAATGATGATAGCTGGAATGGGTGGAAGTTTGCACGCATTAGAGAGATACATAAAACTTTGTGAGAGTGTTGCTAATCAGTATAATTTAGCACTAATGGATATTGAATCAATTAAGAAATACAAGATTGAGTTTAGGTAGGATAAATGTCAATAGCACAAGAGAGAACAATAAGAAACTATATTTATCAGATGAGAACAGCATTTTCACTTCAAGAAGTTCATGAGAATACAGATATACCTAAGACTTCAGCATTTCGGATAATCCATAAGTTATTAGAAAATGGAGAGATTGAAAAGACAGGTGCTTCAGTAAGTCCACAGAGGTATAAGGCTGTGATAAGAGTTGCTAAATCACCTAAAGGGGACTTTGATAAGAGGGCGGACAAGTTGACCACTATCAGACAAGAAGAGGTAGCAGATAAGGCAAAGGAATTAGGTGTAAGTACTAGGACTGTTTACAGGATTGAGAAGAGAGTGGCCGAAGGTAAAGAAGCTGATCCATTCGCAGAAGTTGAAGAGTCATATATTTATCCATATATGAAAACCATCGTAGCAGAAGCTTATAAAATAGGTAAAATATCGATAGATAAAACTGCTGAACTAATGGGATGTGATGAGAATCAAGCCCGTGGAATACTTCAACATATGGAAGTATTAGAATTAGTTCGGTTAGAAGATAAAGAATATATTCCTTTAAGGAGAATATCATGAGTAGTGCAAATCAAAAGAAGAATGCTCTGGTGGCAGGGATGCCACCAGTCCATAGCCCTAAACAAGAAGCTTATGCTAAGAGCTTGAGACAGCATATAATGATAAGCAGTAAGAAGCAACACAATTGGAGCAATGAAGAATTTCATGACATGTTGAAGTCCTGGGGATTCGGTAGTTCTTTAAGAAAGCTAACAATTCAGCAACTTCAGACTGTGCTGAGGATTGTTAAGGGAGACGAAAATCCTAAGCAGAAAGAAGTTTCTCCAAGAGAAAAATACGGAATTGGTAGGTTTGATAAACAAGGTGATTATGTATGGAGTTTAATCCAACAGGTTGGTTGGACTAATGATAGATTTAGGAAGTTTATTGGAAAGCATTATCAGACTGTACATTGGAATGCTTTAGAACCTAAAGAAAGGAGTGGTTGTATTGCTATGCTTAAGAATTATTTGAAGAAAGTGGAGAGGAATCTATCCAGGAGTCTTCGCAAAGCTACGCCATCCCAGGCTAATTACACAAATTACACTAAAAATCAAGAAGGAGAAAAACGATGAGTAGAGAATTATTTGGAAGAAGCAAAATTAATGGCGGAGATGAAAGGAAGATGCCGACAGGGATGTCGGCGCTCCCAGTGGAGATGACACCAGAAGAGAGATTTAAGGCTGTTGAAGTAATGAAAGGCAGGTTAGAAGAAGACTTTATTAGCCTAGGAGAGATACTTTCTGAGATAAAGAGCAAACGCATATTCAAGATTAAAGGTTATAAGAACTTTAGAGATTTTGTAGAGATTGAACATAACCTGCCTGCAAGTGTTGCTAATAAGTTAGTTAAGATTTATGATTACTTTATTAAAGATATGGGCATTGATTCTGCTACAGTTCAGGAGATAGGTTTGGATAGATTGAATACTATTCATCCTCTTATTAAAGATTCTGATTATGTAGTCCAGGAGGAGTGGTTAAAACAAGCTGAAGAACTATCTCAACAAGAGCTTAGTGAGAAGGTGAAGGAGATAAGAGTTAAGAAAAAAGAGGATTCTAAGACATTAAAAGATGTCTTAGTTGAGCAGTTTATTGATAACATGAAAGGTTACTTTAATTGTTCTGGGAAAGAACTTAACTATAAATTAGCACTCTACTTCCAGGATATGGATTTAGACAAAATTAATGAGGTGATAAGAGAGAAGCAGAGAAGATTTGAAGAGCAAATTGAAGAGTCCACCCCGTCAGTGAAATACACTGACACCCCTCCACAGAGGGGAATTAATGCGGGCAAGGATGCCCACAATCCCAGTTAATAAAAGAGGAGTAAAGAATGGCAGAAGTAAGAGTTGATGGAAGAACTAAATTATGGATAAATCCTGATGGCTATGAAGTACCAATCAGGTATATAGATAAAGATGATCAGAATAGAGATAAGCTAGTCACTGAAGTCTTTAGTGAAGTTGATAAACTGGTAAGTGATTTAACTTCATTCAAAAGCAAACTAGCAAAAATGGTAGATGATTACCTAGATTCCTTAGCCCATAAACATAATGAGAAATGGAAAGGCAATGCTGTTATAATGGACTTTGCTGAGAAACATAGAATTGATGTTAGTATTAGTGATAAAATCAGCTTTGATAATAAGCTACAGATTGCTAAATCTAAGATTGATAACTATATCAAAAGCTTAGTAAAAAATGCAGGCAAAGAGATTGTTATGCTTATAAACAAGGCCTTTAATGTAGATAAAAAGGGAAATGTTGATGTAAAACAGATTCTATCCCTTAGGACATTGAAGATTGAACATCCTGAATGGCAAGAAGCAATGGATCTAATCTCTGAAGCTATCAGAATTGATTCTACTAAGCGATATTTTAACTTCAAAGAAAAGCAAGAAGATGGGAGCTGGAAATCAATTACTTTGAATTTTTCAGCACTGTAGGGAAAGAACCACCCCGTCTTGGAAATACCAAGCCACCCCTCCGTAGAGGGGAATTAATGGAGGGTAAATGAATCCAGATAAAAAGCGTGTGGGGTGCTTGGTGCCACTTTGTCAGGAGAGTTGGTGCAGTACTAAGAGAAAGAGGTTCTGTGCCCTCAGACGCTGTTTTTTGGAGCATCAAAAGCAGGTACGTAAAGCTGTGGCAGGTAATGTAGAACTTTATCACTATGTGTACTACTGGAGAAAAAAGAAGTGAATAAGAAGTATAAGAAAATAAGAGTTAGGATTAAAGAACTTAAAGGCAGTGGGTTTCGGTTAAAAGACTGCTTTAAAATTGTAGCAGGGGAATTCTTTTTATCTGAAGCAAGAGTGGCTGATATTTGGAGATTTAAGAAGAGTTGAAGGTTAAAGAGCTTTTACACTAATTAGCACGAATTATAACGAATTAACACGAATAGGAGAAAAGAATGAATGAAAAAAAAAAGCAATGTGTACACAAGTGGGTATTCATGGAGTCAAACAAGTTTTCTGAGTATAGAGGTAATCGAAATTATAATTACACTAAAATAGATAGATTTTACTGTGAGAAGTGTTTAAAAACTAAAGAAGTTAAACACGAAGAAACAAGTTATGAAAGACCAGACTGGTACTAATAGGAGAAGAGTGAGGAAACATCAAATGTGTAATTGCATAAAAGAACATTGCCGTGAGATGCGAAAGATACGAAAGGCTCCTAATGAAAGGGTGGGTTATAAGTATCAAATACCAGGTAAGAACAAGTATTTTTTACCTTTTAATGTAAGTAATGATAAATATGATACTATTGAAACAATAATCGTCCCAATGGTATTTTGTCCATTTTGTGGAGATAGGATAATTAGTAGAGATGATGAATAAGGACTAACCACTATGACCACAAAAGAGAAGATTAATCAGATATATAAGGAATTGATAGAGATTGTAGGGCTTGAAATCCTGGAAGTCAAGACCCTGCAATTTCTGCAAAGGTTGAAGAAGAAAGAAGTAGCCGGCAAGGATGCCAGCGCTCCCAGCAAAAGGGGAATAAGTGTAGATATTTATCAACAGATAGTGGAAGAACTTAACCAAAAGACAGGGAAACAATATCGCTGGAATACCACAGAGACAAAAGCCTTGATCAGAGCCAGGTTAAATGATGGCTTTAGTCCTGAAGACTTTAAAAAGGTGATATTTATTAAGTCAAAACAATGGTTAGGAGATGAAAAATTTACTCCATACTTGCGACCTAAGACTTTGTTTAGTAGTAAATTTGAGGGATATTTGCAAGAATGGTATTCTTATCAGAAGAAACTTGATCAACAGAAAGCAGAGTATGAGAAAGCTAAGAGGATTGAGAGAGGAGAAGCTGATCCTGAAATAAGCCAGGAAGAACTTCAAAAGCAAAAAGAGTGGGAGGAGTTGAGTAAGAAGCTACTCGCAAAGGCTAGTGATGAGGATTATAAGGAGTTTTATAAGCAACTTAAAGCACCCTTTAAACAGATGGCTTTTAAGAAGGGACTAGAAGATAACCTGGTGAAGTTGTATTATATACAGTGGTTGAAGATGAATCTATCCACGGATCACACTAATAACACGAATAAGGAGGAGAAATAATATGACAGAAGAAAAAAGAAAAGAAAAGAATGGCGGAGAGAATCTCCACCGTCCGACAGAAGAGACTAAAGGTGTTGTGCTCAACCCACTAAGTCAGGTGATTGAAGAAGAGAAGATTAAGAAAGTTGAAAATATGACTATGGACGAACTAAAAGAGATGTTAACCGGGATAGATAAAGACCTGAAGTATGTACGAAATCTAAGTGTGGAGTTGAACAAACAGAGGGATAACTTACACAGATATATTAAGATAAGGAGGAGGAAGAGATGAAATTAAGTGACATTAGAGAAAGAGTTGTTTATGGAGTGAAGTTAAAAGAGAGGACAGATAACAAGTTAGAGGAGTTATTATTAGAAATCCAGCTAGATATAGAAGATGCAAAAACAAAGCTAAAAAACAAGAAAACAATAGACAAGGAAATAAGGAGACTTCTCAAGCTTAGGAAAAGAGGCTTAGACCCTGGACCAAGACCTAAGATAATACCACCTTCAAAACCTAAAAGAAATAACAATACAACTTCAGGAACATTTTTTAATCAAGAAGCTGTTAAAGAAAAACCTCCAAAACCACAAACACCAACAGTTCATAAATGTGAATGGATATTTAAAGAAAGTAAGAAAGATATGAAATATTTAGATGATGATGAGGCAGCTAATAAGTTTGTGGTCGAATATACCAAGACAAGCACGTATTACTGTAATAAGTGTTTGAGAGAGACAATAGTAACCAGACAATTAATAGTGCCGGTTGATGAAGATATGAAAGCTATAGAGCCTGAGTGGTATTAGGAGCAGAAATGACAGACATTAGATTTGTGTATTCAATCATAGAAAGTAAAGAAAGGCATATTGCTAATCGTAGAAAAGAGAAATTGTATTGGCGTAAAGATATACGGAAACACAAGAACTATATTAGAGGATTAGAAACAGAACTTAACCACTATAAAAGTATTTTAAATAAGTTAACACGAGTAACATATTAACTTAATCATAATGCTTAAGAAGATATTTGAAAAGAGAAAGTCGGCAATAATAAATGAGAAAAATGTTGACCAATATGTGGAAAAGATAATTATTTGTGAAAAAAGGAGTGAATATGGAACTTATTATCTATGTATTAATTGGTTTAGTTATAATATCAATTGTTATCTATAGCAGAAAGCCAAAAGAGAATGAGCAAAAACCTAGTACAACCTTAAAGAAAGAAGATATCAAACCGAATAATAGCAATGTTGTAGAACTACAAGCTAATTTAGAAGTACAAATTGTGGATAAAGAAGAAGAAAACAAGAATGTTGAAGATGATAATCTTCAAGTTGAGTTAGCTAATTTTGACATGGAAGAAGATGATTATAGCAGTGATAAAGAGTATATGAAGTACATGAGAGAAGGCTTTTCTGAAGATGTATCGGATGAGATGCTTAAGGCATTAATTGATTTGCTTCATTCTGGAGAAGGGTATTATGGTTTTAGAGAAAAAATAAAAGGTTTATTACCACCAGATTTTTATTACAGATTTTATGATAAAGATAAGGACGTAAGTTTCAAAGGTTTAAAGAGTGCTTTAAATGTGATGAAAGTAATAACCAAACCAAATTATGTATGCAGTGGGTATTCAGAAAATTCTTTTTATTACTTTGATAATGAAGAAGATATTGATGCAAGATACTTTACAAGAGTTGAGACTTCAAGAGAGCATTATCAATCTTACATGCTAACACTGAACCTGAATGACATGAAGAAGATATTGCCTTTTAAGGTAAGAAAAAAAGATGATTATGTTAATGGGATACTTGATAGTGTTGATATTACGGAAGTTGTAGAAAAACTTAGCATACCTAAAATGATAACTGTTGAAACTACTGATGAATTTGATCAGATTAGTGACAGTATAAAAGGATATAATGAATTAATTAACCCTAACCTTTATACGATGTTTAATACATTATTAAAGAAGCATTATAAATATAGAGACTATAAGCAAATGAAAGGAACAGTAGACTTTTTCCCTAAAATTGAAATAAGTGGAAATGTTGAATATTGTTGTGAGAATTGCAGAAGAAAAATGAAAATCATATCAGTTAATAAACTTCAGTTAAGAGATTTACCACCATACAGTGATTGTGTCAATGATGCAGAACCTTGTTCGATATATACTGAACTGAAAATGGAAGATGAATAAATAAAAGAGAAATATAAGAGACCACCCCGTCTTTTTCGAAGCCACCCCTCCACAGAGGGGAATTAAAGCGGGTTGGAAGCCCACGATTCCAGTTAATTAAAATAATTCTTGACAGCGTGCAGTTCCTTCTTATTTTAGGAATTGCACGTTCCTTAAGGGTTGAGCCTTGCCCTTATCAAAGGCTTTTGTTCTTTTATGCCAATGAAGGCAATGATAATAACTTCGATAACTTAAATAAAAAGTTAAAGGAGAGCCAATGATTGATAGTTCGGTGACGGCTATCACGTTACTTAAGGAACGGTGCAAATCTTGGCTCTCCTTTTTTTAATGCAAAAAACCTTAAGGAGCCTATAATGGCAAACGCAGTTGAAATTAACGGTCAGAACCTTCCTGTCCGCGAATATGAAGGAGTAAGAGTAGTTTTAGGTCAAGATGTTGCTAAAGTTCATCAAGTACAACCAGAATCAATTAACAAGTTATTCTACAGAAACAAAAAACACTTTGTTGAAAATGTCGATTATTTTAAACTAAGAGACAAAAAAGCCATATACTCAATTTGTCCATATGCCTCTAAAAACGTAACTAAAGTTAATGTTTATACAGAGTCGGGATACTTAATGCTTGTTAAGACATTAACAGACGATTTGTCCTGGCAGGTACAGAGATTGCTTGTTAATAACTATTTCAAGGTACAGGAAATCAAGAAGGTATATGCCCAGAAGAAGCCGATAGTGGATTTGGTAAGTCTTTATCCTTTATTGGATGAAGTATATAAGCAGATACTGTATTATCGATTTGAGAAGGGATTAACCCAGGAAGAGACAGCAAAGATATTGGGAGTTGGGATTAAAGCCATATACACAAGAGAGAGTGAGCTAAGAGCTGTTGGGATATCACTACCACAACAGAGACGAAATGGAGCTAAGTATCAGCTTACAGCACTAAAGTTATTGGCAGAGGTGAAATAATGAAGTTAGAACTAAGAGAAAAGATAGAGAACTTGTTATTGGCTCAAGATGAATATGCCAGGTTGTTGGTTGAGGCTGGTAGAACTGGGACTCCTGTTAGTGGTGATATATACATAATGCTAAGTGATGCTAAGGATAGATTGATGGAAGAGATGAGGATGATGAGTGGGAATGGAGTTACAGAATTGTCGGAAGTCGCTACTTCGTGAGCAAGACCCGTCATTAAGAGAAGACCTTCACACTAATTAAGGCGAATTAAAACGAATTACACGAATAAATCTTGCTTGAAGCAAGAAAGTGATTAAGATATAAATAGAAGCACCGAAAGAGCTTAATCCTCGTTTGATTGGTGTGGACGGCTGGAGTTGGATAAGCAGACTACGAGCCCCTTGACGGAAAGGGCTAACCTGGAAGCGACGTTTGTTGATTCGTGGCGTGTTAGCGTCTTAATATTAACATAGAAGTGGAGAGAGAGCTTAATCCTCGTTTGATCAAAGCGGAAACTATGATATGATTAAGGTATCTGATAGACCATAAAAAAGGGAACACGATGTGCTCCCTTTTTCTTTTTACTCATTTCAATAAATAGCCCATTCTCTGCTTGTTCATGTATTTAGCATTAGCATCAAAGAAGTTAAAGTATTCTATGTTTCCTTCTTGGTTGATATAGGTAATAACACAGATGTTATCACTATATTTTTTGAGGTAATAGGTTCTGAAGACTTTAGTGCTGTTGTTATTATGCTTCCAGATTTCATCAGGATTTTGAACAACATCATCAATAGTATTCATGTATTTTAAGCGACTTGCTACTTCCTTTAGAGGTTTGTTTTCGAAATGCTTAACTGCTTTTGCACTGAGATAAACATCAGTATTGGTGGAGTCTTTTAAGTGTCTATCCCCCAAGAAGTTTTTATAATCCTCTAGCAATTCATCTTTAGTTTTACCATCTGTATCGTAGAGTTTTGGCAGTTTATTCTCTGGCATATCTTTCCAATCCTTAAGCTTTAAATCCTTGTAGGTATTTGCATATAAATCAGGGCAATGCTTTTTACCTGAGTTGAAGATGTGTAAACGCTTGCTTCTGATAGACATTTCTGGGTATAAAATAGAAATGTTTTTAGCATCTTCACAGCTTAACCAATCCCCAAAGAGAGAATTGTCTTTGCCTACATTGCGTTTAAATTCTTTTTTAACATTTGAATCAGGAGGAACATCTCTCTTGAGTCCAGGGTCTCCGTTAGCTTCTTCTTCAGTGAGTTGTTCTTTACCACAACGACAACCCCAGCCATTAGGAGGATAATACTCATCCCAGAAAGGATCATCTACATGTCTGACTATACCATCTAAGGCTCTATGTTCATCTCTCACCGCATCATCTTGCATGGTAATATAACGGAGATAAGGGAAGATTTCTTTAGTGTCCTGGATATCTTTCCATTCTGCAGATGCACGAGCCGATTTAATAGCTTGTTGGAAGTTGGTTCTTAGGTGATAAGGATTATCAGGTTCAAAACCTTTTAGCTTTAGATTTTCCTGAAACTCTTGAAATGTAGTACCTTGAGTAAAGGCTTTTTCCGCTTCGGACTTAATCATGTCAAGCATGGATTGAGAAGTAACTCCTGCTACGATAAAGGTTTCAGCTCTGAATGCATGGAGGGCTTTGGTATCTTCCAGGGTCCAGTCTATTTCGAAGTTGAAGTCAGCCCCTAAATCCCCTGAAGGGGACTTTGAAGAAACCTCACACGAAGGCACGAAGGCACGAAGAGGGGAATTAAGAGAAGATGCGGGCTGGAAGCCCACGTTCCCAGTTAAGGAAGAGGAAGCTTTCTTCTTTAGAGAAGCTTTTCTTAGCTTATAGTATTCTTTAAGAAGTGTTTGATACATCTCATTCGCATAGGTTAAATAGAGGTCTTTAGGATAAGACATATTTTCTATATCTTTGAATGACTTGGCTTCTTTGATTTGAGATTTGATTTTCTTGAGTTCTTTGAGGGAAGCCCCTAAATCACCTGAAGGGGACTTTGAAGATATACAGTCAGTTGAACTGCCTGTGCGGGCAGGGATGCCCGCGTTCCCAGTTATGGCGGCAGGGATGCCCGCGTTCCCAGTTATGCCGACAGGGATGCCCGTGTTCCCAGTTATGCCGACAGGGATGCCAGCGTTCCCAGTGGAGCCAACCCCAACCCTATTCTGAAAAGGGAAGAGCTGAGATGCAACCTCCTTTAGTTTTGCACCAGACTTTGGTACAGGGATGCCATAAGTGGTGTACCAATAATCAGGTTCGATTTCGATGATATTATTTAGTTGAGTATCGATGTTTATCTTTGTGTTTAAATCAACATGTTCAGGGATAGTAAGAGTTACTTTAATATCTTGGTCAACGAAGTTCAATCTGTTTAACCTGGAGCAGATATAAGAGATATACTTAGAGCAGTCTCTGATGTCAGCCTGGAGGATATCCTGTCTGACCATGTTATGAACCTTAGCTTGAGCATAGGATCCTGTCTTTTCAGTATTAGTTGTGAGAGTTTGGCCAAGTATTCTTTTAGAGATTGATTTTTTACAGAAATCTAAAAGAGTTGCGTAGAGATTAGCATTAGCTGAAGCATTTTTAAAGTCTGCGAACTCAATTAGAGTATTTTCAGAGATAACAGCTCCTAAGTCTGTACCCAGGTTCTTTACCATAGACTTGAGTAGGTTCTTCTCTTCAGGAGTTGAACCTGGTTTATATTTACCAATTCTGATAGGTTTTCCATAGGTTTCAACAAAGGAAGCCCAGTTGTTGAGAGCAAAGGAAAAGAAAGCATAGTATTTGATAATAGACTCATAGACTGAATAATTTTGATATAGACGCACAAATTTATCATCAGAGAGGCTTTTCTTCTCATCTTCGACATACAAGACCAATTCAGATTTTTCAGCCCTCAAATCGAGGTTTTTGTATTCTATGAACTTGTCTATGGTATAAAGATTGTTTTCCAGCTTAAAGGTAATCTGACGAAAGAGAGAACCAGTTAGTTTTAAATCAAGAGCCTGGTCAATGAGGACTGTAAAAAAGTTCTCTAAAAAGGCTTTAAAGAAGTCTTGTTGTTGCTTCGAGAGACCTTCAGGGAAAGTGAAAGAAGCTGATTTAAGAGCTTCTACTCTGACATCAGTATCCCCAGCCAGGTTATCATCAAGCTTATATAGTCTATCATATAAGTTATTAAGGTGTTTTAATCTTCCATTGTTGGCATTATGTAGAGCTAAATCCATTTCTGAAGGTGTGATTTTAGCTGACCAAAGAGGTTTTTCTTCCTCAATTTTATTTTGAGTTAAGATGGTTGTTGATGTTTTTTTAAATAAATCAAGTATATTCATTTTTTTCTCCTTTAATATTTTAAGAGCTTTTACACGAATTAACGCGAATTTAAGCGAATTAACACGAATTAATGCGGGAAAGATGCCCACGTTCCCAGTTAATTAAGATGCCGACAGGGATGTCGGCGCTCCCAGTAGTGTTACCAGACATCAGAAAATTGAGTGGCCAGACTTGTTTCAACTGTTTCATAGCTTTCTTCTTGAGAGTTAATTCTAAGGCAATTTACTCCTCCTGCTAAGGCATCAGGACCGTCATCGTTAGGATAATCAGGGAAGCCGAGTAATTGGTCTTCCAGTAGTTGTGTTTCTGCTGTTTTTTGTTTAGGAAAGAGAAGCCAGCCCCACTCGAAGTAAGGCTCAAGTCTTTCAATTCTAAGTTCTTTCTTCTCTTTGTTTTCAACTCCTGAAAGAGGTAGCATATAACCCATAACAAGAGCAATATCAGGGATGTAGTCCCAGATAACCTTTTGCCAGAAGTTGGACTCCATATAAAGACGGGCATTGTATCTACTATGAACAGAATAGAGGTATTTAAGCATTTCTGTAATAGAAGCTTTTCTTAAGTAGCATTCAAGTAGATAATAGTGTTTTTTATAGAAGCCAATAGTCATGGAGGCTTTGTAGTCTGAAGTAGATTTTTCACCTAAAGAAGGGTCTGTGTAGTTAACTATTTTCTCAAAGGTGATGTTTTCGATATCTTCAGGTGAGTAATATCTAAACCAGGCTTCTTTGAACTTAAGGCCTTCGACTACTGGATTCATCCTAAAGTGGCGTTCATAACCAAAACGACCGATAGTCTGATAGATTTTGATCAGTTGTTCTTTGGTATGTTTTTCTGGCCATGTTGGATTAAAGTGACCATCATCAACTTTGAAGATAAGCATTTTACGACCAGAGAGATCTCCTGATTCTGTTGATTTCTTAAAGAGATTTAAAGCTGATTTCTGGTGAGTAAGATTACCAAGCCAGATGATATAGCCTTGTCCATCTTCCAGGGCACCATAAGCTTCTTCAGTAACGAATTGAAGCTTTTCTTTAGCAATTCTTTCATTAAAAGATAGGTGGTCTTCTAAGTCATCGATGTCTATATAGTCAGGTCTGTGAGTCATATTGATAATACCACGAACTCCTGATTTATAACCAAGTGCTATGAAACGACAACCAGTTTTAATAGTAAAATCAGACTCTGAAGATGTTGATGCTAAGAGCTGACCGAAGTCTTGCTTTATTCTTTCATTAAAGAGGAATTCAGCTCTAATAGCTGCAGTTCTTTCAGCTGCTTTATCATCAGATTTAGCAATTTTGACATTAAAGAATATTTCTTCCTTAAGAGCTTTCCAGATAGGTTTGATAATAGATAACTGAGTTGTTTTACCCATACCTCTAAAGCCAGCAATAGCTGTAATTTGACCCAGTACTTGAGTTTCTTCATGAGCTATTTTATGAGGAGTTCCTGACTTACAGCGGATATAGTGAGGAAAGTAAGTTTCAGCAAAGAAAAAGAAGTCTTTTTTAGCTTTATCAACTCTCTTTGCTTTAGCTAATCTATCATTAGGCAGAGGTGTAGAGAACTTCTTAATATTAGCTATTAAGAGCTCGAGTTTCTTATCAAATTCTTTTACTGTAATTTGCTTATTCATCAGACATCCTAAAGTTGTTACCAGAAGCATATTTTCTTCTTAGATCATCTGAAATTTCTCTAAGATACTTGCCCCAGAGCATAAGAAAATCTTCATCTCTTATTTTGTTCTGAATGCAATGAGTAATGTCTTCTAACATATTAAAGATGTTGGAAAGCATCATTTTTTCAGGAGATAGCTTCTCTGCTATTTTTGAAATCTTTGCTAAAGCATCAGCAGTTTTAGGATCTGTTAGCTTTCCTTCTTTCATGGCTTTATTCATTTCAGAAAAGAGAGATTTTGTCATTTCGATAGTTAAACCAATGGTACCTGAAGCTCTGATGGCCTTATCCCATTCATGTTTCTTTTTCCAAGCATAGATTGTCTGCTGAGAGACTTTTAGAATAGTAGCAATCTCGTTTATTGGCTTACCTTCCATGATGTAGAGTCTTTCAGCTTGTTCTTTTACAATACGTTTATGAGCCATTGAACTTACTCCTTATCTTATTATCGTAGTATTTGTTAATAATGTTTGAGATTTGATTTTCATCTTCAGGACTTATAAACAAATAAGGTCTAGCAGGTATTTTTACAGACTTCTGAAGCTTATAGAGAGCCTCTACTTTATCCTTTCCCAGATTTCTGAAGATGATGCCTTTACGGATGAATGTATCTTCCCATTCAAGAGGCCTTTTAACCTTAGCGGCAGGTGTTAGAGGTATTGCTAAGTATTTTGCATTTTTAGGGGTGATTGTTCCTCCTTCCTGATGTATTCTGGCATAAGTTACATTGGTGCCAACCACAACAGAATTACCTCGAATAACGTAAGTTATTGAGCTCAGAAGATTACCACTATCAGTTAGAGTAGCCTTGTTTTTAAGCTTATTGGGAGTAGCAGGAGTGATTTTATTTTGTCTTATCCTAGACTTAATGTTCCTGGCAATTACTTGGCCAATTGCTTTAAGGAGTTCTTTGTCTTGAATCATAGCCAGTCTCCAAAATAGACTTCTTTAGAAGTGATATCATCCTCCAGGGTGTCTTCTTTCATGATTAGAATTTGACCTTTCTGAATTTTAACCAAATCTTTTAAAACTTGTTTCTCTTGTTCTTTAACTGCTTCTGGGATGTCATTAGAAGCAAAAAGTCTGTAGCATTCAGCTTTAGAAAGAATTATGCAGAGTCTGTTAATTATAGCATTTGAACCAGGTAAGGGCAGTTCATATCTAACCTGAAGAAAACTATCAATATAGCTTGATTGATCCTCTAACATTGAGACTAGCTGATCATCTGTAATATCTTGTAAAAGTAGGTCTTTTTTAGACCCAAAAGAGTCTTTTAAATTATCTATTGTACCGTACATTTTTTCTCCTTATATTTATTTAAGATGCGGGCTGGAAGCCCACGTTCCCAGTTAATGAAGATGCCGACAGGGATGTCGGCGCTCCCAGTGTTAAGATTCATCATGAATAAAGTTTACCTGGTAGGTTATAAATCCAGGGAAGATAGCAAGTCTTCTAAAGCCATTAAAGTATAAGAATCCCTTAGCGAAGCTTCTTTTATTAAGTGACTTACGCATATCATCAATAATATTAAAGATTGCTGTTGGTTTCTTACCTTTTATATGATTTGTGGAGATATAAACAGCTATACTAGTTCTGATAGTGTTTTGTCTGCCATTTGGATTAGTGTCAGCATCAGAAAGTTCTACAAAAGCAGAAGGAGGAAATAGAGTATATTCACTAATGTTATCATACTGTCCTTCATAAGGTTCTACCTGCTTAAATAGTTTCCCTTCCTCTGTTTCCAAGTCTTTCAATTTTACGATTAATTCTTCTAATAAAGTACTTAGCATTATTACTCCTTTTATAATTTAAGATGCGGGCTAGAAGCCCACGTTCCCAGTTATGTTTTAAATCTATCCAGGTGGCGTCGCTAAAGCTATGCCAACCCAGGCTAATTACACGAATCACACTAAGAAGAAGGTCCTTAACACAGAGGTTTTCACAGAGGTTAAAGAAAAGTGTAAAGATACCCGTAACTCCAGAAAAGAACCTCTCCTTCCAGTTATTGGAGCCATGATATCATAGAGTTAATAAATTACTGAAAAAAGTGGGTATTTTACCCCATTTTTTTTATAAAAATGATTAGCCGTGATATGGTGGTGTTGATTAAAAGAAAGTTTAAGGAGGAACAATGTTCTTCGATAGTATTAAACAAGCAGTAAAGAATGGTAGTAATGTGATACTAGAGTACGATAACTTCACCAATAGCAGTATTGAGGAATTAATATTTTTAGCAGCTCAGTCAAAGAGTCATATCACTATTACAAACTGTAGCAAATTATCGACAAGTGAGTTTGAGGGAATGTCGAACTTAGGTAGAAATTTGATTACTTTTGATATGAGGAAGGTTAAATGAAGTGGTATAAGATAGTTAATAAGGTAGAGCATACTGATGTCTATATCTATGATGAGATAGGCTTCTGGGGTACTAGGGCTTCTGATTTTGTGAAAGAGATTCGGCAGATTAAGAATGATATCATTTTACATATCAATTCACCAGGAGGGCAAGTCTTTGATGGATTGGCAATTTATAATTCTCTTAAAGCTCATACTTCAAAAGTGACAACTAAAATTGAAGGGATTGCAGCTTCAATGGCTTCTATTATAGCCTTAGCAGGAGAGACTATCGAAATGGCAGAGAATAGTATGTTTATGATACATAATCCTTTGGTCAATGTTACTGGAGACTCTGAAGAACTTAGAAAGAATGCTGAACTCTTAGATAGAATTAAAGAACAGATAGTTAATATCTATGTTAGTCACAGTAATCTATCTGCAGATGAGATAGGCAGTCTGATGGATCAGGAAACCTGGTTAACTGCTAAAGAAGCAAAGGAGAAAGGATTCATTAATTCAATAGTAGATAATGTA
Source organism: Cloacimonadales bacterium (SeqCode) (assembly GCA_963663475.2). Lineage (GTDB taxonomy): Bacteria > Cloacimonadota > Cloacimonadia > Cloacimonadales > JAFGVF01 > JAEKNW01. The sequence goes on from CAXXJV010000001.1 coordinate 2,700,639, forward strand.
GTAGTTAGTAACAACTTTGGTCATCAATTCGAAGGTAAACAAGAGTACCAAGAGTGGATAAAAAACAATAAAAGAGAGGAGAATATGGAAGAATTATTTGAAGTATTAGGTGTAAAAGATAAGGCTGAAGCAGTTGTTAAGATTGATTCTTTAACTACTGAAGTAACAGCTTTAAGAACAAAAAATCAGAGATTAGAAACGGAAGTAAAAGACTTAAGAAAAATCAATATCGAAGCTAAAATCAATCAAGCGATAAGTGAAGGTAAGATAACCCCAGCCCAGAAAGACTTTGCGACAACACTCATTAATAAAGATGAAGCTTTGTTTGATGAGTTTGTTAAAAATGCTGGTAATAGTAAGTCAGACCTTACTAAAACAATCACCCTGGGTGCAAATGCTGATGAAGAACTAACTTGGGAAGTTTTGATACAGGACCCTGAAAAGGCAGGAGAACTCTATAACACAAATCCTAAGTTATACGAAGAACTAAGAAACAAATACTTGGAGGATAACAGATAATGCCAAACGCAAGTAACACAATTTTTGGTGATTTAATCACTACAGAAACCCTTAATGCAATTAAACGTAAGAGCCAGGATAATAGATATGCAATGAGCTATTTGTATGATGTCTCAAAGTTTGCTAAGAAAGGAATGAAGGTGATTCATGTTCCTTATATTACAACTGAATCAGGCCAGACTGTGGGAATTGGTGAAGCTTTCGAAGCTCCTTCAGGTGCTGGGGAAGGTTCTATTGATTTAACAGTAGATCAAAAAGCAGGTAATCCTTTTGTAGTGCAAAGAGATACTGATTATCAAACTACCGTAAAAACATTGAAAGAAAAGTCTGAAGATTCTGGTTCTCACATTTTAACAAAAGAAGATGTTAATATTTTAACAGGTTTGATTGGAGCTATTCCTGCAGGGCAAAAGGTTGATTTTGCGGGTCATGCGACTACAGCTAATAAGATTACTTTAGATGACTTCATCAACGCAAGAAAACATCTTAATGAAAAGAATGCACCTCTAACAGGTAGATTCTGTTTAATTGGACCTGAACATGAATCTCAATTGTTCAAAATTGATCAGTTCATTTCTGCTGATAAAATTGGCCAACAGAGTAAAATGCCGATTCCAAATGGTTTGATAGGTCGATTGATGGGTTTTGATGTGATCCTATTAAATCACTTACCAAAGGTAGATAAAGCTGGTGCTATTAACTCTACTGCAGTAAAAAATGATAGTACTCCTGTTATCTTCGGCCACAAGTATTGCTATATGTATGGTAATCAATTAATGGAAACTCTATCAAGTACTAATGACTTATCTGCTACTGATAGATATGTACCTTACAGAACATTTGGTAGAGGTAAATTAGAAGACTCTTGGGTTTACCAGGTCTCTGATAAAACTACTGCAGACCCAACTTCATAAGGAGGTAGATTATGGCAGGTGTAACACCAACTGCATTAGATACACAAGTTAGTGATTTCCAGGAACAGATAGCTGTTTTTAATCATGGTACTTGTTGGTTAGGAGATGGTTCTTTTGAGAATATTGAAGCTATACCTCCTGAGCAACTTATATCACAAAAAGCGTTTGAAGGTTTTTTAAACTCTAGTTTTGATGAGATTTCTGATCTTGGAGAAAATCCAGGTAAAGAAGAATCTAAGGTAGCTAAGTTTAAAACAACTAATTTTTTAATTGAAGGTAAGCGTTCTAACACTATCGAACTGACTTTAATAGGTCTTAATCAGGCTAGAAAAGACTGGCTTGAAAGTCAGTTAAACAAAGCAATTAGAACTATTGCTTTATGGTCAGCTGATAAAGCAAGCTGTTTAATATTCAATGGCATGAGATGGAGCTATGAGAGAAGTAATGAGTTTAATGGCTTATATACAGCTACTATAAGTACTGAATACTCAGGTCCTACTAAGGATAGGTATTTTATTATTGATTCAATTCCTGAAGCTTAAACAAGGGAGTTGAAATGTCAGTATGCGAACACCACGAGAGTTTAGTAGGAGATATTAAAGATATCAAAAAGAAGTTAGATGGTAATGGAAGACCTGGGATATTAGAGAGATTAAGCAGAGTGGAAACTAAGCTAAATATAGTCATCTGGTTGAATGGGTTAATGGCTGGAATAATGATAGCCAGTGTTTTGAAACCGATAATAGGAGGATAAGATGAGTGAAATACTAAATCATCCTGCAGTAGTATCTGCAATAAGTGTGGTAGTAACAATGATCATTATAGGAGTAGTTTATCTGATTAGAAAGAAAATGCTTTCTATCGATAGCGTACTCCCTACTGTTCAAAGAGTAATAGAAGCGATACTGGGTGCTTCCAGGTATGAACATCCAGCATCACAAATAGAGAAGGATATTAAGAATATTCCTTCTGCTGAAATGGCTAAATTAGCTAAGAAACTAGCAACGGATAATCCAGTGCAGAAAGTATATGATATAGTAACAGAACCTGCTAGGAAAGCAGGAGAACAAGATGGTTCAGGTTGGCTTAAAAACTTAGCAACTGGATTAGGTCGAACGGCTATGACTGGACTTGCTCAAGGATTAGCTAAGAAGCTGTTTTAATCATGGAATGCCTGCAGGATGCAGGCGTTCCCAGTAATATAATGGAGAAATAAAACTTTCGAGAGTAGTATAATAGGCTGGGTAGGTGGAAAGAGACTTTTAAGAAAAAGGATCATTCCACTTATCCCAAAACATAATTGGTACTGTGAGCCATTTGGTGGAGCAGGTTGGATTTTATTTGCGAAAAGCAATGATGCGAAAGATTGGAAAATAGAGAATAAACCGAATTACCGAGAGATATTTAATGATATTAATGGTGATTTGATAAACTTCTGGCGATATATCAAATACCACCCAGATGCTTTTCATAAGGAGTTAGAACAATACATGGTTTCCAGAGAGCTTTTTAAAGAGATGATAGAAATGAAAGCTAGAACCGACTTAGAGAGAGCTGTATTCTTTTATTATAAGCTATCTTGCTCTTTTGGTGGATTATCTCGTTCATTTGCTTTAAGAGGTGGCTCTAACATTATCCCTCTATTCAATAAGGATAAAGTTGATAAAGCGTCTAAAAGGCTGGCTAATGTGGTAATAGATAACCTTGGCTTTGAGAAGTTAATTACTAAGTATGACAGGGATTTTACCTTCTTCTATGTAGATCCTCCTTATTATGAGAAAGAGAAACTTTATGACAGAGATTCTGTTGATGCTTTTACTCAGCATAAGGAACTTAGAGAGCTTCTTGGCAAGGTAAAAGGCAAATGGTTACTCTCTTATAATGATCATCCTAAAGTAAGAGAATTATACAAAGGTTATGATATCCAGGAGGCTGAAACACTTTATTCTCTATCAGGGAAAACACTACCAAAGACAGAGATTCTGATAAAGAACTATTAAACAAGGGCAGACTACGGTCTGCTTCATCTCTTAGGGAGAAAGCAATGATGAGACACATTAAAGCTGAATATAAAGAATTAGTTAGAAAGATGTTAGTAAAGCATGAAGGACTAAAACTTAAGCCTTACCGCTGTACTACAGGCAAGCTAACTATTGGGGTTGGTCGCAATCTACAGGATAATGGGATAAGTGAAGAAGAAGCTTATCTAATGTTAGAGCATGATATTGATAGTGTGATTAAAGTTCTTAAAGCAAGATATGACTGGTTTGAGAAACTTAATGCTGTTAGAAAGGCTGTTGTTATTGATATGGCTTTTAACTTAGGAATACCAAGATTTGGAGCATTTAAGAAGACAATTGCTTTGATAGAGTCTGAAGACTTTGATGAAGCTAGTAAAGAGATGCTTAGATCAAAATGGGCTGTGCAGGTAGGTTATAGAGCTAAAGAACTATCTGAGATGATGAAAAGTGGAGAATATAAGGAGATAAGATGAAGGTATATACAAATATTAATACTTTGGTTAAGGTAAAGAGATTGTTAGATGAAGTAGGTTTGAATGGTGTTCTTGATGGAGAAGCTAAAGCCAATAAGAACTTAGATGAACTGTTAAATGATTTGCTAACAGGTGGAAAAGCTATTGAATTCTTACAAACAATTACCAGAAACAATGATGTTGATTTTGGAGAAATGGAGCCTGAGGAGGTGCAACAACTTGTATCAGATTTTTTTACAGGTATCATCAAGTTCTTACCAGAATCAGTAATCAAGAAAATGGGGATTCTAACAAAAACACAGGGAATGTCTTCTTAGACTATATCTATATGCTTAAAAGATTGGGTTTGTGGTATGATGATATTGAGCTTGATGAAGCTGTTTATCTGTTGAGTAAATATAGAGATGAAAGCAAGTAGGAAGTTATTTTTGATGAGATTCATCAAGAGATATGTTGATATGATAGGTCTTTGTTTTAGTTATATTCTCAGCTTTCTTTTTAGATTGAGGATATCTTCCCAAATCTTGAAGCCAGGTAATTGGTTTACCCCATTTAGCAGGGATAAAAATAATAATGAAAAGTGCTATAATTGGCACAATAACAGACAGAACTTCATTAAAAGTCATAATTTTCACCTCACATAGAAAAAATAAGAAGAAGGTAAGAAATGTCAAATAGTAATTTAAAATTCAGTTTGATGATTGATATAGATAAGGCTCGTAGAGCTATCTCTGTAATACAAAGTGAGATAAGTGATGTTCGAAAATCATTGGGTAATAATGTTAAGCTGGATATTGATGTAAGTGAGGCTGAAAGCAATCTTGACGATCTTGATGGTAAGACTGTTAGTGTTGACGGTGATGCTTCAGGAGTAGTTGATTCTGCTTCTGATGCCCAGGGAGCCATTGAAGAAGTTCCTGATGAAAAAGAGACCAAGTTTGTGGGCGATGGTCAGCCACTTATTCAGACTATGAGCCAGATAACTTTAGCATTAGGTGGATTATCAATGCTGTACGGTAAAGTCAAATCCGCATTAGGTGGGTATGTGAGTGCTTCTTATACTCAAGAAAAGGCAGAGTTAGACATTATAAATGCTATGAGAGTTAAAGGTACTGCTACTGAAAAGAATGTTGATTTAGTTATGAAATTAGCTAGCGAGACTCAAAAGCTAACTACTGTAGGTGATGAGGAAAGTATGCAACTTCTTACTCTTGCAACTAATATGGGGCTTGCTACAGATAAGATGGAAGAAGCTTTACAAGGTTCAATAGGATTGGCTACAGCTTTTGCATCTGCAGGACTTAGCAGAGAGACTGCCATGAAAGGAATAGCTCTTGCTTATGAAGGTGAGTTTACTCAACTCCAGAGATATATCCCTGCATTGCAGAGTGCTAAAGATGAAACTGAGAAGATGGCTATATTACAAAAAGCTATGGCCGATGGTTTCGAGTTATCTAAAGCAGAGACAGAAAGCGGTTCAGGTGCAATGGTTCAATATCAAAACTTAGTAGGTGATCTGAGAGAGAAAGTTGGTGATTTTATAAATCAAGCTCTAACTCCTTTAATAAAGGTCCTTACTAAAGTCGTTAGCTTCTTGAATGATTACCCAGGTCTTGTAAAAGTGTTAATATCTGTATTAGGCGTACTTGCTGTTAGGATAGCATATCTTACAACAAAACAAATAGCCCTAAATGCAGCTAAGGCTGTTGGGGTTGCTTTAACTGGTAATTGGGTTTCACTTGTAGCAGCTGCTGCAATTGGTGTAGGACTTTATGCCTCTTCAGTAGTATTTGCTGAAGAAAAACAGACTAATTTTAATGAAGCTATTGATGAGTCTAACAGAGGTATAGAGAATCAAGAGGAGAGGTTTAAAAGACTTACAAAAGAGGCTAGAGCTTATGCCGATACATTAGATTATGCAACAGCTAAGAAAGATTTGCAAGATATTAGTGAATCTATAGATAAGCTTTATGCTTCGGTAGGAGCTGATAGAGATAGTGATATAATATACTTTCCTAATGATGATGCTGATGAATTCTACAATAAACTGAATGAACTGGAAGCCAAAGAAGCGGTATTAAAACAAAAGATAAGAGATGCTGATGTTCAAGCTACAAGAGATTATTTTGCTGAGAAGGAACGTCTGCAGTATGAGGCAAGTCTTTCAGGTATAGAACTCTACCAGTATAAGATAAGTCAGCTACAATCTGAATATGATGCTCTTGGAAAGCTTGATGCTGAAAATGCTGAAGCTAAATTAGATTTAGACAGACAGATGTTAGTATATAAAAAACAAATTGCTGATGAAGAAAAGCGAATCAAATCAGAGGCACAAGTTGCAGAAAGCATAGAGGAAGAAAAGTCTAAGCAAGCTTTGCTTGATTCTCTCAATACTAAGAAGTTAGAGATGGTTCAATATTATGCTAACCTTCAGCAATTATCAGCTATAAGCTATGATAAAATGAAAGCTGACTTTGCTAACTACCTTAAAGAAGTAAAAGAAGCTTATGGAGAAGAAAGCCAGGAGTATCAAACTACAAGAGATGAATTAGAAAGCATTCAGAAAGCAAGCCAGATGAGGATGATTCAGGAGAAAGGGAACTTTATTTCTAGAATTAATGCTTTAGATTCAGATTCAAACTCAAAGCTCTTAAATCAATATGAAAACTTAATGGCTGAGCTTAAAAGACTATATAAAGAAGATAGTGATGAATATGAGAAGTATAGAGATAAAATTAATCAGTTGTCTTCTGAAGAAGCTCTATCAAAATTTGATGAAGAAGATGATGGGCTTGAGGATAAGATAAAGAAAATCAAAAAGTATTATGACTTAAATCATGATTGGCTTATTGAATCAGGTAAAACAGAAGTTGAAATTGAAGAAGCCAAAAGTAAAGCTATCCTTGCTGTAAGAGTTCAACAACTCCAAAGCTCTGTAGCAATAGGTGCAAAGCTGATGAATGCTTATCAAGGTCAATCTAAATCACTATTTTCAATTGGTAAAGGCTTATCAATAGCACAAGCAACAATAAGTGGTTTCGAGGCTGCAGCTAGAGCATTTAAAGATTATCCTTTCCCATTCAATATGATTGTTGCAGCCACTCAGGGAGCTCTAGTAGTTGCAGAAATTAGCAAAATTAAAAACACAAAATATATTCCTAAGGCAGAAAAGGGTGGTCTAGCAGGTTTGCTTGCAGGACCTTCACATGCTAAGGGAGGTATTTTGATTGAAGCTGAAGGGGATGAGTTTATTACTAGAAAGCAGAGAGTTAGAGAACTTGGTGTGCCATTCTTTGAATTCTTGAATAATGCACCAATTAATAAGGTTAAAGAGGCTTTAACTGGAATACAATTACCAACGATGAATATCCCTGCTGTTCCTAAAGTAGCATACGCTTCTGGTGGTTTAGTATCTTCAAACAATTCTTTCATTAATGATCTAATCACTGAAATCAGATCTTTAAGACAAGAATTTAGAGAAAAGAATATGACTGTAAATAACTACATCTCTGCCAATGAAGTAATTGATAAGGCTGATAGTGCTAAATTTAATGAAAAGAATGAAGAAGGAAGTATTGTGAGGAGCAGATGGTAGATTATAGAGTAGAGTTTATTAGAGCTGAATTTGGCTTTAATCCTGTAGTTTATAACTTCAATACTGGTTTAGTTAATATAGAATACTCCCCTCAGAAGGTAGCTATCAATAACAACTTTGACCAGGAACCTGATAGAGTTGAAATTGAGATTATCCTGGATGATTGGCTTAAGGCTAACTTGGTTAATGGACTTGAAGTTAGAAATGCTATTAGTAGCTATGATATTAAGGTTTATAGGGGTAATATCCTTGATTTTAGAGGTGCTGTGCTTTTAGAGGGACTTGGATTTAAACATCCTGATAAAGTGCTTAAATTTAAGGCTTATTCCTATTCATATTTGCTGAGTTTAGAAAAGGACACTACTTACTTCCCTGCTAATAGGACTTTAGATCTTATCATGAGTGGGATAAGTCAGAAGGTAGCTGAAAGGTATAACAGAACTTCTAACTTCCTAGATAAAAACATTATCTATAATAATACTGAGCTGACTGATTATCCTTTCTATGAGATAGCCTCCTTTTATGAGACTGCCTGCTTAGAAAGGACTTCAGATATTGGTTATGACAGCTATACTCTTCCTTTTCACAATGATGCTATAATAATTAAGTTTAGGAGGATTGATTGGGTTATCACAGAAAGAGATGTACTTAATCAAGGAGATAACGACTATACTTTATTAATGAGGAGTTTTGTTGCTGAAATATCAAATAAAGTCTGTATTGATATGGATATCCAGAGTGAGAAGATTGGAGTTTATTCTTCTCTTGATAGTGCTAGAAACGCTATTGAAACAGCTAAAGAAGATTATCCTGAACACTATGAAGACACTTCTTGGATTGGCAGGAGAGAGTATTCCTTCCTTGAGATATACGGAACAACTTATAAGGTTGCTTCTGATAACAGAACTCTTACAATTTCAGGCAAGGTATTTCCAACTTCTTTAATCCTAAAATCTGATAATAGAAAGTATCTTACTGCCTTAAAATGCTTCCTGGTAATTCATAACTTCACTATTATCAAAAGAGAGGCTGATGGCTTCTTAAGGATAGTCAGGAACCACTGGGGTAATACTGATCATGGAGATCTAACAAGTGATGTAACTGAATGTGAGGAGATTAGAAATTTTAAGCAGATAGTACCAGATTTTAGCTGTTTAGATGCTCTTTACAACTCTGCTGAACCTTTAAAAATTCTCTTAACTGACTATTATACTTCAATTGCTAATAAAGCAATCAAATATAAGCTTAAAATAGATGATATAAACAAGAATAACCTGTCTGTCTTTGATATAATAAGAGTTAAGGAAGAACAGTTATTCCTTACAGAGCTTAAAAGAGATTATGTCAAAGATGAATACCAGGCAATAGCATGGAGGACTAATGTATAATAAAGAAGTAAGATTTATCAGAATAGCTTCCAGTGTTTCAATGCTTACCTTAGAACATGCTGAAGTAGATTATTCTCCCCATAAGAAGTACTTAATTGATAAGACTAATGCCTATGATCCTACAATAATGATTAGGAGAGAGCCTTATTATGAAGATAGCTTTAAAGTTGATGCTATTCTAAATACTGATCAATATAACGAGCTTAAGGACTACCTAATGGAAGAAGGGAAACTGTATATAGAATATTATGATGAGACTGGTAAGAAGCAATTCCCTGTGATTATAGAGAAATACCCTAGTCAAGTTGATGACTTAAGATACTTTACTGAAGTAACAAGAATTGAATTAAAAGCAATATATAAAGAACTATCTCCTATTAACTATGATGAGGCTCCTGGGTGGGGTAATTCATGGGGTTTAAGCTGGGGATTCTAAAAGGAGGATAATATGACTGAGACAACTAATTATGGCTTAAAAAAGCCTGCTGAAGGCTCTTCTGGATGGGCTAATGATGTGAACGGAAACTTTGATGCGATTGATTCTAAAATGAAAGCTAATGAAGGGATTGGAGATGCTTTAAGTGAGCATTTATCAGGTACTCCAAGTAAGCATACTGCAGAACAAATAGATTCTCAAACTGCTGATGCATTGGTAAATGATAGTTTGGAAAGTCTGTTATTAGCTATTGTCGGGACTACTAACCCTGGTGAATTTACTAGGAATTTGAAGGATTTGAGTGATCATTTATTTACTGGAGGACACTCGGCTAATTCAATATTATGTAGTTATGGTCAATGGGGTCTATCATATGGAAGTAATGTTTATCAGTTATTGGATTTGATATTTGGAAGAATGCCTTATATGTATGATTTGAGATATGTAGCAGATAATACTTCTGTTGATATTAATGAAAGCGTATTAAAGAATTTTGCTTATCTTCGCTCAGATTTACGAGGATCTGTATCCACTGGCTTAGCAATCCAAATTCTTAAAGATGAAGGTGACTTCTATGTTCAGGAAAACACCATCACTACTAAGATATATAAGAAAATAGAAGACTATGCTGGTATTACTAAAGAGCATTTGGATAAGATTAATATAGGTGGTTTAACGGTTGGTTCTACCTATAAAATTATTGTATGGTTTAAGAGAATTGATGCTTCAGGACCTGAAGATCCATTATAATATTTTATTAAAAGTCTGCAAAATTAAATGAGAAATTTCTCTTCTTTTTTTGCAGACTTTTATTTTTTTACATTCATTTTAAACAATTTCTCATTTATTCTTGCGGACTATTAGAATAGGATTTAACTACTTTTCTCTTTTTTTCTTGCGGATTTTCTCTTTTATTTTTGCGGATATTAAAAATTTCAAACTTAATTTTCAGCCCTATTAGCAGTCTTAATCTCCAAAAAATAAAAATGCTAATAATAATTCTTGACAGTTTTGAACCATTGTTCATTATGGCACTATAAAATTTAGGAGTTAATATGCCCAGACCGAAAATTAAACGTATGGTGGCCAGTCCTCCTCGTTTCAATAGTTTTAAACCTGTTGGTGTGCGAAGAAGTAACCTAGAAAAAATAGTGATTAGTTTAGATGAAATAGAAGCTATCAAACTAGCTAATTATGATAAGCTAGGACAGCAAGAAGCATCTGAAGAGATGAGTGTTTCTCGTCCTACTTTTACTAGACTTCTAGACAGTGCTCAGCAGAAGATAGCTGATTTCTTAATCAATGGGAAAGAGCTAGTTATTGAAGGAGGAAATATTCACTTTAGAGAGAATTTTTATGAATGCCTTGATTGTGGGCATAAGTTCAAAATAGATATAGAAATCGATGTAAAACAATGTCCTTCATGTGGTTCTAACAACCTACTTGATTTTGCTGGCAGATTTGGCCATGGTAGATGTTGTCGCAGAAGAGGACGTAAATAGGAGGAGAAATGCCTTTTAGAGATGGAAGTGGACCTAATGGTGATGGACCAATGACAGGTCGAAGAATGGGAAACTGCAATGCCAATCTAGATCAGAATGATGCCTACGGCTTCAGAGGAAGAGGATTTGGTAGAGGCTGTGGAAATGGAAGAAGAAACGGCGGTAGGGGTTTAGGTTACCGCCGAGGAAATGGATTTGAAAACTTTGAAGACAGTCCCGCTTCATATAACAAATCCTATTTAGAAAGTATAGTAAATTATCTATCAGACAAGTTAGATACTTATAAAAAAAGACTAACTGAGTTAGATAACAAGTAAAATATATAAATCTAGTAAGATGTTTTTAATTATAAAACATCTAAGAGTCAAATAACTTTAGACCCGCAATCGAGGTATTAATTATGTATAGAATTGCCATAGCAAGTGGGAAGGGAGGAACAGGAAAGACAACTGTTTCCACTAATCTTTCTCACTATTTAGCCCAAAGTCAATCAGTATTATTAGCTGATATGGACGTAGAAGAACCTGATTCACATATTTTTGTAAATGGTGAATTATGGCAAGAAAAAAAAGTTTTTAAAGAAGTTCCATACTTACTTGCAGACAAGTGTGTTGCATGTGGAAAATGTAAGCAGGTATGTGCTTTTAATGCCATTACCATGCTAGGAGATAAGGTTTTATTTTTTAATGAACTATGTCATAGTTGTTATTCTTGTATTGAATTATGTCCCCAAGAGGCTATTCAAATGAAAGACCAAGTTTTAGGTAAATTTACTGAGATTAAAGATAACAATTTAACTTTCTTAGAATCTAGATTAGATATTGGTCAAGAACAAGCTGTCCCCCTAATCAAGCAAGGATTTGCCTATATGGATGAAAATATTCCTTGTGATATTGGAATAATAGACTCACCTCCAGGTTCATCTTGTCCTGTAGTGGAGACAGTCAAGAATTGTGATTATGTCTTTTTAGTTACAGAGCCTTCTCCCTTTGGACTAAACGATCTTAAAATAGCTGTAGAAACAGTCAAATTACTTAAGAAGGATTTCTCTATAATCATCAATAAAGATGATGGAGAGGAGAATCTAATTAGAGATTTTTGTCGGAAAGAAAACCTAGAATTACTTGCAGCCATACCAGAAAAGCAATCTATTGCTGAACTTTACTCAAGTGGTGCTTTGATTTATCAAGAAGACCAAGATTTCTTGAATGAGATTAAGAAAATTGAAGATAAAATTATCAGTCTAACAAGGGGGAGAAAGTGAAGGAAATAGTAGTTATTTCTGGTAAAGGCGGAACAGGTAAAACAACTATTACTGCAGCTTTAGCCTATCATTTAAAAGATAGGTGTATTGTAGCAGACTGTGATGTTGATGCAGCAGACATGCATTTAATCTTCTCAAATAGAGCAATTGAGAAACGCAGGTTTTATAGTGGTAAAGAAGCTGTTATCAATCGAGAATTATGCAAGAATTGTGGTTTATGCCAGGTCAAATGCCGCTTTGATGCCGTAATTTCTTTAAGCAATTATAAAAAGATAGATCCCTTAAGTTGTGAAGGCTGTGGATTATGTTCTCATATCTGCCCTCATAATGCCATAAGTATGGTTGATAGGTTTGTTGGAGATTTTTACATATCAGAAATCAGAACAAATACAAAGATGGTCCATGCTAAATTATTACCTGGTGGAGAGAACTCAGGCAAACTAGTAGCAGAAGTTAAAAAAGAATCTAAGCTACAAGCAGAGAAAGATAAGAAAGATTTTATTATTGTTGATGGTTCACCTGGTATAGGCTGTCCTGTCATATCCTCCTTAAGCGGAGCAGATATGGCCCTCCTAGTCACTGAACCAACCATGTCAGCCCTTCATGACTTAAAAAGAGTTGTGGAACTCTTACAGAAGTTTCAGATTCCAGCTGCTTGTATAATCAATAAGGCTGATTTAAATAAAGATATTTCGCGGGATATTAAAGACTTTTTACAAGAAAATTCTATTAACCTATTAACTGAATTTGCTTATAGTAAAAACTTTATCCACGCAGTTAAGAGTGGGCAAGCCATTAATGAATATGATCCTTACTACACCAAAGATCAAATTTCTATGGTTTGGAATAAATTAGAAGAACTAGTAAATAAATAAATAAATAAATATTGGAGATAAATATGAAAATTGCAGTAAGTACAAAGGGTAAAGACAAAGAAGCTATGTTAGAAGCTCGTTTTGGTAGAGCAGACTTTTTTGTAATTTATGATACAGAAACAGAAGAATATTCTTATATTGATAATCAAGAGATTCAACAAGCAGCTCATGGTGCAGGACCTCAAACTTCCCAAAAGGTATTTGATGCTGGAGTTAATGTTGTTCTTACAGGAAATGGTCCTGGAAAAAATGCCTTCCAAGTTTTAGAAGCTGGAAATATTAAAATGTACCTATGTAAAGAAGATATTTCAGCCCAAGAAGCTGTACAAAAATATCTTAATAATGAATTAGAAGAATTTCAAAATTAAACAAAATGGTGCAGTAGAACTTTGATAATACTTCGCTAAAGTTACGCATCACAGGTAAAAAGTGCTAGATTCTTTTAGCAAAATAAGATTCTGTTATTCGCGAAGGTCTACTGCATTATTTGGGTTAAAATACATTAATTAAATTAGGAGAAAATATGAAATTAATCGTAGCATTACCAACAGAAAACAAACAGATATGTGCCCATTTTGGTCACTGTGAAGAATTTGCTTTCGTAACTACTGAAGATGGAAAAATTACAAATATCGAATGGGTAACTCCACCACAACATGTGCCTGGCCTTTATCCTAAATTTGTAGCTGAAAAAGGTGCAAACATTGTTATCGCTGGTGGGATGGGTAACAAAGCACAAGAACTTTTTAAAGAAAATAATGTAGATGTTTATTATGGAGTTGAAACAGATAGTCCTGAAAACATTGTTAATACATATCTTAAAGGTGAGCTCGTAGCTGGTAAAAACCTCTGCGACCACTAAACTTAATACTCTCCAATCCAAAAGCGGGTGCAAAAAAAACACCCGCTTATTTTTACTTATAAGTTACATCTTATAAAACTCTGTCTTTCCTGAAGGATAGATTAATTCAACAGTTTCTCCATGAAATTTAGCTACTACTTTACTCTCTCCGTCTTTTTCTAATATCCATTCTTGGTCTTGGGAATTAAAGACAAAACTCATATAGTCTCCTATATTCTCTCCATCAAGAGCAACTAAGTCAAATCTATTCTGACTAGCAGTAAGTTCATATCTGCCCTCTTTAGTAGTAATAATCCGAGAATCAATTTCACCAATTTTCATTGTTAAAGGATTATCACCTGTCCAAAACTCAACTAGATTGAAGAATGCAGCATCAATTAATGGAGCAGTCATATAAATAGGAATGATTACCATACCCCAGCCAACTGCAGATTGGATATACTTATCACCTACTGTACCATTCCAATTATAGATCTTTCTGGTTAGATTAAAATTACCATAACATCCTGATAAGAGAATTGTTACCAAAAGTAATGATAATATGATAGACTTTCTTAAACTTTTCATTATTTCTCCTTTTATTAGTTAATTATTATATAAAATGATTTTTTTTTAGTAAATTGCAAATTATATTTTGTGAATGAAGACGTCTCATTTGGATCTAGCACTTAGGGTTGCTAATCAGAGAAGAGTCTTCCCTATAACTCTATCACTCTTTGTATTTATTTAATAATTTACTTGACTTATCCTCACCATATTTTTTTATTTTAAAAAAGACTAAAGGGAGTTATGAATGATGAAGAAAAATCTCAATATTTGCATAATAGCTATGTTTTTATTATTATTGATAGGCTGTCAGAATGAGGGGACTAAGGGAGAAAATACTAGTAATAATGATGAAGCAGTAAATCAGATAGAAACTACTAATTTTAGTGAAGCTTATCGTCCAGATTGGTGGAATAATTTAAATGATACTAACAAATTATTTTCTTATGCTTATGCAGACGGTCCTGATGAGGCAAGTGCTAAAGCTTCTGCTGAAAAATCAGCTCAAGCAAAACTACTCCATTATAAAAAGGACTATGTGGTTAATTTAACAGCTATGATTCTCAAAGAAAGTGATTCTCAAGGAAAATTTAAATCAAACCAACTAAATGCTAAAAATCAAAGGATTTTTGAAGGTGATTATTCTCCATATCTACAAGCTGAGAAAGCAGATTTTATTCCTAAAAATAATGAAATAAGAGCCTTTGTTGCCCTTAGTTTACCACTGGAAAAAATTCAAGCTGAATATGTAAGACTTTTCCATAAAGATAAATCATATGCCAAAACATTTATTCATTCTCAAACTTATAGATATCTTCTTCAACAAGCAGGTATTGACTTCAAGTATAATGAGGGAAATATAGCTAAAAGAGAATTAAAAAAAGATGTAAAAAAAGAGATTAAGAAAGAGACACCAAGTGTTAAATATGACCAAGATATAATGCCTGCCTGGTTCAAAATAAGTTATAACACTAATAAAGTTATGGTTAATCAAATCGCTGAGGCTTCAAGCCAAGAAGAATCATTAAAGAAAGCTATGCAAAAATGCCTAAGTAACAAGCTAAATATTGCTAACAACTACGCCAGAACAGAAGCTGAAAAATACCGAGGACTGTCTGAGTATGATGAAGTAAAATTCGCTAAATTTAAAAATCAAATATCAGCTGAAATTATGAAACAGGACTATCCTCTTACTAAAGAGTTTGCTAAAACTATCCATATTGGACAAGATAAATACAAAAGCTATGTTCAGTATTCAATAAATAAAAAATCTATTCAGAACACTTTGCTAAAAGTTCTTAAAAGTGATGAAGTCCTCTATTCAAGATTAAGAGCAAGTATGGCTTTTGATGAATTAGAAAATGAGGAATTCTAATAACAAGAAGGAATAAACTTAATGAATGTAATAAAAGTACTTTCCGAAAACGTAACTAATCGGATAGCTGCAGGTGAAGTAATTGAAAGACCAGTCTCTGTAGTTAAAGAACTGGTTGAGAATTCTCTAGATGCTGGTGCTAAATCAATCTATATTAAAATAGAAAGAGGTGGAAAAGACCTAATACAAGTGACTGATGATGGTAAAGGAATGTCTAGTGATGACGCTCTTCTATGCCTAGAAAGACATGCCACAAGTAAGATTAGGAATGTAGATGATATAGTCCATATCTCAAGTCTAGGTTTCCGAGGAGAAGCTATTCCCTCTATTGCCTCTATTAGCCATTTCAACCTGATTACTAAAGATGAAGAATCAGATGTTGCTGTAGATATCTTTGTAGATGGTGGAAAGCTTAAAGATGTAAGAAAAACTGCTGCAAACACAGGTACGACTATCACAGTAAAAAAAATATTCTTCAATGTACCAGCCAGAAGAAAGTTCTTAAAAAGCGATATTGTTGAATTTAAACACATCTTAAACTACGTTCATTATCAGTCTATACTCTACCCAAACGTTTCCTTTATACTAATCTCTAATGATAGGGAGAAGCTCAACTATCCAGCTGTTTCTAATTATATAAGAAGGATTAAAGAAGTCTTTGGTAAATCCTTCCAAGAACAAGAATTTGTTGAACTAGAATACCAATCTAGCCAGCTCTCTATTAAGGGATATATTGCTGGACTTGAAGAATATCATAAGGGTTTTGAACGCTATAAATATCTCTTTATTAATGGACGCTATATAAATGATAAAGTTGTTATCAAAGCTTTAAAGACTGCCTATCAACCATTTATTGCTAAAGAAAGATATATGCAACAAGGAGTCTTACCCCCCTATATTCTCTTCATCGAAATAGATCCAGAACTAATTGATATCAATGTACATCCAGCAAAAAGAGAAGTTCGTTTTAGAAATACCCATCTAGTTTATAACGCTGTTAAAGAATCTATAACTAACAGACTTAATAAGATCCAAGATGAGAAATTCAAATCTATTAGAAATCAATTTGGTGAAGGTTTTGCTAGATCAAATAGGGAATATATTGAGCATAATGCTCAATCTACTAGTAGATTTCAAACAGACAATACTATTCAAAGTCCTAGAACAGACTCCCCTATTCCCCATTCTAATACAGATGAGAATACTCTTCATAAGCATTCTTTTGCTAATCATAATCAAGAGGTAAAGTCTTCTCCTGCCAATAATTTTGCCTACCAAAAACCAGAACAAGTTCGCTTTTCTAGCTATAAAAAAGAATTTAGTGAAATTGTTCAACCAAGTATTTTTGACCAGAATAATGACACTGATGAAGCTGATATTTCTCCTGAAGAAGCAGTAAATAATAAGCACAATACTAGAATTGACCTTCCAGTAATAAGTGAAATTGAAGCAGTCAAACCCTGGCAATTCCAAGATACTTTTATCTTTATTCAGGTAGGAGATGGTTTAATGGTTATTGATCAGCATGCTGCCCATGAAAGAATCTTATACGAAAAACTTATTGCGCGAATGAAAGGAGTGGAAGCAGAAGTTCAAAAACTCCTCTTCCCTATTGTCATTGATCTTCCTAATTATATATCTGAAAGTCTAAAAGAACTTATTGAAGAAAATATTGAAGACTTTCATAATATTGGTTTCTCGATAAAAACATTCAGCGGTAACTCAATAGTAATTGATGAAATACCAGTTGAACTAGAAGAATGGAGTGGAGGAGATATTTTCTTAGAAATTCTCCAAACCCTTGAACAGGAGTTTGAAGAAACAGAAGATTTCCGAGATAGTATAGCAAAGTCTGTTTCCTGTAAGGCTGCTATTAAAGCTGGAAAAGCTCTTACTCCAAGAGAAATGATAAAACTAATTAGTGATTTGTTTGGCTGTAAAGTACCATATTACTGTCCTCATGGACGTCCTTTGATTATTAACTATTCTCTAGAAGATTTTAAAAAGAAATTTAAAAGAATTATCTGATGAAACCAGTTATTATTATTCAAGGCCCTACTGCTGTAGGCAAAAGCTCGCTCGCTTTAGATATTGCTCAGAAATTTAAACTTGATATCATCTCTGCTGATTCAAGACAAGTTTATAAATACATGGACTTAGCAACTGCAAAACCGACCAAAGAAGAACAAGCTTTAGTTAAACATCATTTAATTGATATTATTAATCCTGATGAAACTTATAATGCTGGACTCTTTGCCCGTCAGGCAAGTCATCTGGTTGATGAAACAGACCTAAATTTTCCCATAATATGTGGTGGAACAGGCTTCTACATCTCCTCTTTCCTAGAGGGACTATGTAAGATACCTGAAATTGATGATAGTATAAGACATGCCTTAATTCAAGAATGGGAGATTAAAGGCAATGAATACATGTACAAGCAAGTCCAAGCCATTGACCCAATAGTTGCAGAAAAGATTTCAGCTAATGATAAACAAAGAATTATTAGAGCTTTAGAAGTTTTCTATGCTACTAAGAAAAAATTGAGTACTTACTGGCAAGAACAAGGTTTTATGCAAACAAGAAAAGTTCTAAATATCTTAATTCTTGATGAAAGAGAAGCTATCTATGATAGAATTAATAAAAGATATGATACTATGGTCAAATCAGGCTTGCTGGATGAAATAAAATCTTTAATCGAAATGGGATATAATGAAAAGTCTCCTGGACTAACAGCTGTGGGATATAAAGAACTACTGCCCTATATCTTACATAAGTCTGACTTAGCTGATTGTATCAACTTAGCCAAGCAACATTCCCGTAATTATGCTAAAAGACAGCTTACCTGGTACAAAAGAAATAATTTTAATCTTGTTTTTTATAGAAAATCGATTAAATATAGTAGTATAGATAATTTTATAAAAAGATTTATCGATAATTATTAAATATCGGAGATTATTAATGGATATTATTGCAAATGTTTATGATTTTAATATTACACAAGAAGATTTTGAATGTGCGAAAGTACATCTTATAGACTGTCAATGCCCTGACAATGCAAGCGATAAAAAAACAATTGATTATTTGATTGATAGATATTTGTTACTTAACCAAGCCCAGAAATTTGGGGTTGAAGTAACTGATGATGAGTGGAATGATAAGTTGTTTGATACTGCTCAAGGATTTGATTCAAGAGAGCATTATTTAGAATTCCTAGAAAATCATAAGCTTACTAGAGTACGCTACGAAGATTTCCTTAAAGAAACAATCCAAATAACTAAGTTCCTCGATAAATTCAATGGCTTCATTAAAGAAAGAGTAGCTAAGGATATATCTTCCTTTGCAAATAGTAATTCTGACCTATTCTCTTGTTGCCCTCAAGCCCATGTGTATAATATTCTTTTGCAAGGCGTTACTGATGAAAATTTTAAAAAACTAATGAAGATTAGAAAAGATATTGAGACCTTGGAAGATTTTAAAAAGATGGCAGATACATATTCAGAATGCCCAGCTGGTGTTAAATGTGGTGATATGGGCTTTGTTTCAGCTGATACCTTCATTGAAGAGTTGGATGATGTTATTTTCTCTCTTCCTCTTAACGAAGTAAGTTTACCTGTAAAATCTAAGTTTGGTTACCACTTGATTCTAGTTACCGAAAGAAGTGAAAGTAATAAACTCAGTAACGATGAAAAGAAAGATATGATGCTTAATTGTTTAATTGAAAATAAATCTGAGCTTTATCTACATTCCTATGTTGAAGAATTAAGAAAAGAAGCAGAAGAAAAGGGCAAGTTAAACATTTTCTAAGTAGTTAACTAAAGATATTTAAATTGTATTGATAAATTTATAGACTCAACTTCAAGTCTGTGCTAAGTTATAAAGTGGAAGCATATTGCTTCCACTTAAAAGCAATATTACATCAGGACATATACAGTCTCCCTAATTTGAAACTAACCCATAATTAAACAACTTCTGATTCTCAAATTGTTTGGCAAGAATCTAACAAGGGATTTACACATCTTGTTAATGTATATATCCAACTAAACTTTTGGCCAGATAAGTCTAAATTCTCAAATTAATATTTTTTAACCCGAATGGTGCAGTAGAACTTTGATGAAGAGTGCTAGATTCTTTTAGCAAAATAAGTTACAGAATTTGAAGGCATATAATATATATATTCCTGAAAATTATGTAGCTTACTTTTGCAAAAGAAGATAGTGCTATTCGCAAAGGTCTACTGCATTATTTGGGTTTAACCTTTACTCATAAAATATTCAATTGTGTATTTAACATCAGGATCTAAGTCAGTTAGCTTATTTAACATCCATTCTAAATAAGCTCTATCTGTCTTGATCACATCTGAAATCATTTGTCCCCTATACTTACCGAATCTGAGTTTATTCATAAGATTAGGTTTTTGTGTCAGTTCCACAAGTTGTTGAGGACTTCTTCCATCAAGCAACCTCTTGAGTAGTAGAAACAATACAACAATATCTCCCATAGCATCATGGGCTTTAATTTCAAGATTCAAGAGTTTTTCTATTTCCCCTTCCTCTTTATACAAGCCTCTATGATATCTTAAAAACTGCATAGCATGTGACTCCAGATTAGGAGCTAAATGTTTTGTAACTTTTAGGGTATCAATTAATTTCATTTTATTAACGAATCCTTCCTTAGCTAACATAGCAAGGTCGAAAGGTGCATTGTGAATGACAAGATAATTATCTTCAGTATTCAGTTCTTCTAAGAATTTATATACTTCTGTATCAACTAACCTAGGTTTTCCTGCAATCATTTCTGGTGTAATATGATGTACCGCCATAGCAGAAAAACTTATAGGCTGGTCACAAGAGCAAAATGTTTCAAATGGTTCTAGATTCATACCATCAAAAACAATATAAGCTAATTGAATTATTCTATCTTGTTGTGCAAATCCAGTTGTTTCAGTATCTAGAATTATAAAACTCATTTTTCCAACTCCATTTTTTCTTCTTTACCCAAGATAAAAAGCTTGTCAAATTTTGACAAGCTTTATTATCCCAAATAATGAAGTAGACCTTTGTGATTAGCAGAATATTATTCTGCAAAAGTAAGATCCATAATTTCTCAGTATATATATATTATATACGTTTAAATTCTGTAAGCTATTATGCTAGAATAATCTGCAATCTTAAATAAAGTTCTACTACACTATCTGGGATTATTTATAAAAGTTTAATCTAGTTTAGTTTTTGGTAATTATCTCTAGTCATGATTTGAGTAATATACATCTTCTTAAAGACTAAACTAATAATTATATTTGTCTCTACTTTATCTGTTTGAAGAAAACCAGAAGGAGAGAGTGAGTAGTAAGTATCAATTTTGAGTTCTTTAACCACCATTTGGTCTGGATCAACTTCTAAAGACATTTTTAAAGGTAAGCCTGTTTCTTTATCAAGCCAAACATAACCTTCACTCTCAATTGTTTTGTTGTCTTTCTGACTTGTCTCTCTTACTTCATATTTAGCATAAGTCGTACCAGATATTGACTCATCAGCCAGTCTCTTTAGTTGAAATTCTTCTGAAGTCTCAGTCCTAAAGAAACCTAAATCATCGGAGATAACTTCCATACTTAGATATCTTTTTACAGAGTCATCATCCTCAGATAAGTCTCCCTCACTATTGAAAGCTTTAACAAGAGAGTTGATAATCTCTCCCTCTTTATTGCTATGAGATAGAATAATCGTTTCTTCCTGATCAATATTTCCTTTCTTATCTTTTGTCTGAGAAATATAAGTTGTCTGACTTGGGTATGTATTAAGTGCAGCTCTTTTTAGTTCTACAGCTTTTAACCACAAGGGATCTTTTATTTCAGTTGACCAGATAAGCAGACCACTTACCAGTATTATTCCAATAAGTATTATTTTTTTCATATATTTTCCTTTATACTTTTAACTGCTTTTACATTATCAAAGACATTTTTATCTAGTAATTTATAGAGAGGGTCAACACCTGCTTCCACTGGTTCTGTCTCTGTATAGAATGTTATATTATTCTTACCACTTTTGAGTTTGAACCATCTGTTATCAGGATTAGCAACTAGCTTTGTAGCTTTTCCATCCACATATTCTCTACTAAAAGCTAAGACTTCTATCCAATCATCAAGTGGAATCTCTTCTTCATTTCCTATTGAATCTGCCTTAATCTTATAACACTCTAACTCCATATCAACCCTATAAAGATCATTTTCTTTGGTAACTTCAACAGAATTTACATTATTACTATACAATATAATATCTTCAAACATCTCTTTTGCAAGATATTTTAATGAATCAGGCACTACTTGATAAATCTCAGTTAAAAATTCCTCAGAATTAATATAGGGAGGATTTTGGTAGCCATACTTATCAACAACAGACTTTAGAGCGGTATTAACAGCCTCTTCTCCGATATATTTCTTAAGCCCATACATTACTACTGAACCTTTATTATAGTGAATATATTGCTGATTTTCAACTTGTGATAAAGGCATTTCTTTGGAGCTCTCAGAAGATCTTCCAGTTACATAAGAATGTAGTTCATGCTTTAAGAATTCTCCCATCTTAACTTCCCCATATTCTTCTTCCATAACAGAAAGAGCTGAGTATTGAGCAAGAGCTTCACTCATCAGAACTGCTCCTTTAACATCAGCTCCAATTACTACATGAGCCCACCATTGATGAGCTAATTCATGGGCAGTAACAAAGAAAGGATAATCTTGATTTTCTTTGCCATCTAATCTAGCAATAAAACCTATCCCTTCAGAATAAGGTACAGTATTAGGGAAAGATTGAGCAAAAGTAGCATAGCGAGGAAACTCCAAGATTCTCATTTGCTTATGAGGATATTCCATGAAGTTATCTGAATAATAAGTTAATCCCATTTTAAGAGCTTTCATCATTGACTTGAGATTATAATCATGTCCTGGATGATAATATATTTCTAAGTTTACCTCTTTTCCTGAATTAGATACCCACTTATCTTTGGCTATTTCATAGCGAGCAGAAGAAAACGAGAAGAACTTCAATATTGGATGATCCATTTCATAGCGATAGTTTTTTCTACCATTCTCTTCCCATGAATCAACTAAATAACCAGGTGCAACAGCTATTTGGTCTGCTGAAGTACCGATAGTAGCTGAGAAATTTACCCAATCTGAATCTTTAGAAATATAGGTATTGCCTCTGGCCTCTAAATCATTACTTTCTGCCATTCTTTCTTTAGGGGGAAGTTGGTATTTTTTCCTTATCTCATTTGAACTAAGTTCATAATAATCAGCATAAGCAAAGACAGGCATAAAGATAGAGCTATTGAAGAAACTACCATTCTCACAAATATTAGTATCAACTTCATAGCCTTTATGTTCATAATAATCTTGGAAGCTAAACTTAAAAGTCTCTTGAGGCTTTAAGGGATCTTTCAATCTCAGCAAGTATAGATTATAGTCTTCATCATATTTAAGTAGGTCAAATTCTCTATCTAGCTGATAAGAGAAGTTATCTTCACTTTGATTAGTAAAAAAGAGAATAGAGTCAATTGGTGAATCACTTTTATTCATCAAGATTAAGTCTCCCCCAACTTTTAAGTCTAGCAGATCAGGATAGATTTGCACATCCAAATCAACATCAGTAACTCTTGCTCCTGGTAATTTTTCTAAATATTTATATTCTCTTTCGAATTTTACACTTGCTTGTCTTCTTTCTTCTTGGCTATAGTAGCTGTTTAGAATATTTGTATTATGGAAAATATAAGAACCTGCTCCAATAAAGATAAAGGCTAGTATTACTAAGGAAATTACTTGGCTAAGAGTCCATGCTTGATAGATTTTTTTCCACCTATGTTTAAGTCCTAAATCATTTCCTCTTCTGTAAAGTCTAATTCCTAAGATTAATAGAATCAAGGAGAAACTAAGCCAATAAGTAACATGTGTGAAATATTTAGCTAGGAAAGAACCAAAGCCATTCATATCAGAGTAGGTTACACTTGGTATATTAAACATCTGCCAGAGAGGATGTTCTAAGCCAAGATAAGGCAGATATTCAATAAGGGTAAAGAAACCAAAGAAGAAGAAAATACCAGCCATTCTATTAGGCATAAGGTTTTGAATTAAGACAGCAACTGCTGAGTACATAATAACAGGCAATAAGAGAAGTCCACCATAGATTAGATAGAGAGAGAAATCTATCTGATAAAAGTGGAAAAATAGCTGATAACCAATACCAATAAGTGAGCCTATTCCCCACATTATAGCAATTGATAAGGTTAATGTTGTTACATGTGATATTGCTTTTATGTTATCTGACATAGGAGCACAATCTTCAAAGTAATAGGAGTTTGAGCTTCGTGATTTCCAGACTAATTCACTTGAAAATATGGCAATATAAAGTACTGCAAAAGCTAAAACTATGCCTTTTAAGTTCTCGGTAATTATATAAGTTACAGGATGGACTGCTGTGTCGTAAATTACACTATAATTTGATAAAGAACTAAATACAAATAAGATAAATACTACTGAAAAAACTCTGAATATTATTGAGCGAGTAAGTATCTTAAACTCAATTTTAAAGTAATGATGGAATTGTTTAAGATAGGTTAAGAAATTCCAATTCTGAGAAATTAAACCATAGTGAATATACTTAGGACTATCCACCTCAGCCTTACTAGTATTATCTTTGCTTTTCTTCCTATTCAAAGGATAATTAAACTTGTATAGCTTAAAAGAGATTAAGTAGATAAAGAGTCCTACTCCTAACCATAATAAACGGTTATACAGGAAGTATGAAGAGAAGGATAGAAGTTCTGTATTTCTTTGAGCAATAGTCCAGTTCTCTGTCATTATTCCTAATGTAGATAAGCCAAACATATCAAATAATGCTGAAATTTCCTTTAGCTCTAATTTACTATTAAAGGCCATAATCCCAGTATAGACTAGATACATAAGAACAGCAGACATATTAACATAAAGTTTCTTTTTACTAAGCACTGCTACCAGAGTATAGAAAGATGAAGCAATAATAACGTTTGTTATAGATACTTTTAAGAAAGGATTCAAATATAATAAAATATTAAAGGGTTGAAACTGCTTTGCATTTAACCAAGGTGAGAACTGAGCTAGCATAAGCCCCAACTGTAAAAAGAAGAAGATTCCTATTACTGTAGTGATTCCCACAAAGAGTCTAGCTAAAAGCAACTTAACCTTGGAAATTTGCTTGGTATAAACTAGTTGAAAAGAGTTATGACTAAAATCTTTTAGCAATATATCACTCAGATAACCACCAATAAAGAGGATTAGAAGGAGATTTAGACCTGAGGATATCATCATGATATTGATTGAACTATTAGTAAAACTTTGTTCTGCTCCAGAGTTCATTGTCTGAACTCTTATCCCAGTAAATGCCCCTGCAAAAGCATTCATGAGCAAGAATCCTAAGCTAAAAAATACCAAGGCATAAATATAAGTAGAAAGTCTTTTTAGAAGATATTTATATTCATATGAGAGGAGACTAAGAAACATTATTCACCTCCGTGATTTTCACCTTGGTGAGGAATAGTTTTAAAATATACATCTTCTAAGTCAGGTTCTTTTAATTCAAAACCTGAGAGAGGAGAATCAGAGTAAACAATAATCCTAATATCACCCATGTAAAGATGGGAAGATATTACTTCAAACTCACTAGAATACCAATCTAATTCATCCTTTTTAATTAATTTTCTCCAAATTTTACCTTTCAGTTTTTCAGTTTCTTCTAGAGGTGAGCCTTTTAAGATTACTTGTCCGAAATTAATGATAGCCATATCAGTACATAGGTCACTAACATCATCAACAATATGGGTAGAGAGAATAACTATTTTATCTTCGCCAATTTCTGACAAAATATTATGAAAATGGTTTCTTTCTTTAGGGTCAAGACCAGCAGTAGGCTCATCTACTATTACCAGTTCGGGGTTGGCTATTAGAGCTTGGGCAATTCCTAACCTTTGTTTCATACCACCAGAAAAGCCACCAACTCTCTTTTTTCTTTGATCGTAAAGATTAACTTTAGTTAGCCATTCAGTAACTAAATTTTTTCTTTCTTTATTATTAGTGATACCTTTAAGGACTGCATAATAATTGAGTGTATCCCAAGCAGAAAGATTAGGATAAAAGTCAAAGTTTTGAGGTAAGAAACCTAGTTTCTTTTTCAGTTCGCTCTGCTTTTTACTTATATCAATTGTATCAAAAGTAATTAATCCAGTATCACTTGTTTGTAGAGTAGCAATTGTCCGCATTAATGTAGATTTTCCTGCTCCATTAGGACCTAAAAGACCGAACATACCTTGATTGATTTCTAGGTTAACTCCTTTTAGAGCATGAGTCCCATTTGAGTAGGTTTTACTCAAGTCAGTAATTGTTAGTTTCTTCATTTGAACTCCTATTTATAATTATTTTTTATTATTAAAATAGAAGTCGTATTAGTATTGTATATATCTTCCCTTTATAAAATTACATTATTAAAATATAGAAATTTAGTCAAGCAATTTTTTACCCGAATAGTGCATTTGAACTTTGATGAAGAGTGCTAGATTCTTTTAGCAAAATAGCTTACAGAATTTAGACGCATATATTTTATATATTCGGAGAAATTATGGAAGTGACTTTTGCAAAAGAATATTCTGCTATTCACAGAGGTCTAATGCATTATTTGGGTTTTACTAAACAAATGGTCGGGATGACTGGATTTGAACCAGCGACCACCTGAACCCCATTCAGGTACGCTATCCTGACTGCGCTACATCCCGACTGAATCCTAAATAATTTCCTCTATTTTTCTGACAAGTTTTTTTTTACGATACTTTATTGGGCAGAGTGATAGTTATAATAGTACCTATATTTAGCTCACTATTAACTTCAATATCTCCCTTATGATAATCAACCAGTTCTTTACAGAGTATTAAACCAAGGCCTGTTCCTTTTTCCTTATCTGTTCCTAGCTGACTGCTAATTAAATCAAAATTGAATAGATTAGTAATTTGTTCTTGATCCATTCCAATTCCATCATCATCAATACTAATAATTGTATTTGAGGCATTTTGTTTTACTTTAAAGGAAATTTCTCCATTTCTATTAGTATATTTTATAGCATTAGATAAAAGATTTCTTAGGATTGTAGAGAACATTCTAGAATCGGCAAAGACAAAATAATCATCAGAGCAATCAACAAAGATGCTAATATTTTTTAGTTTAATTTGTGCGCTAAGCAGAGAAATTGCCTCACTTATGGCATCATAAACTTTTACCTTTACTGGCTCAAAAGAGAGGTTTTCAGTCTGTATTCTAGCCCAATCAAGCAGGTTTTCTAAGAGTGTATGAGCTGAGATTGAAGATTCATTAATCATCGCAATCATTTCGTCCACTTCATTTGCATCAATTTCTCTCCAAGAATCTTTCATCAGATTGGTAAAACCAATGATAGCATTGAAAGGATTTTTTAAATCATGAGCAATGATAGAGAATAACCTATCTTTAGTTGAATTAAGAACTCTAAGTTTTTCTTTAGCTTGATTGATAGATTTAACGATATCATTAAACTGGGTTGTATCTTGAATAACAGCTACTCTGACTTCTTTACTCCTATAGATATAAGGACGAGAGCTTATTTTAACATCAATAACATCTTTCTTTGAGTTAATTAAATGAGTTTCTAGAATAGATTTTTCGTTAGCTAAGAGTAAAACTTGAACCTTTTCTCTTTCTTCTTGTGGGGCTAAGTCCATGATATTAGTTGGTCTGTTTTTTGAATCTGCATTAAAGAACATTCTTTTAAACTGATTATTAGAATCAATTATACTTCCTCTATCATGAACTACAATACCTTCAGAAGAGGCATTAGCAAGCTTTCTGATTTTATCTAAGTTCTTTTTATCTTTAATATAAATTAAGGCAATAAGAATAATAATAACTAACAAAGAGATTGTACTAATAATAAGTAATCTACTAGTATATAAATCCTTTTCTTTTAATTGAATATTTTCTACTTCTTTAAGATGATTTTGAACAACAGAGTGGAGTTTTACAAGATTTTCTGAAGACCTATTAGTTAATATAGAATCCGTAAGAGCAGTATAAATATTAAAATACTTTTGAGCTTCTTCCAAGTTATTTTGTCTATAATTAAGCCTTACTAGCCAGTTAGAATAAAAATGAGCATTATCGATAAAGCCATGTTCTAGAGCATAGTTAAAGATCTCTTCAAATATCTCTAAGGCTTCAGCTTCTTTGTTATTAAAGACATAGTACTGGGCTTTTTGAGCCAGAGCTGATCCTAAAGAAAAGTAATCACCAACTTCTTCAATAAGCTTAATACTTTCATCAAGATAATTTTCAGCAGCTACTTTATCACCTTTAGCATTTTTCACCCCAAAAAGTCCTAAGCCAGCCGAAGACCTTAATATTTTAGCTTCATCAGGATATAGGTCATCTGATTTGTAATTATCCCAGATATCCTTAAGGTAACTTTCAGCTTTCTCATAGTCTTGAAAAAGAAAGTAATTTTTACCAATTAAAAACTTAGAATGATAAATAGCATAGATATTAGCAACATCTTGCCTAAGTTTAAGTCCTATTTCCAAATGTTTAAAGGAATCTTCAATATCTCCATTAGATGCTTTGCACAAAGCTATATTATTATGCATAACTGATTGCCCATATTTATCATCCAGCTTTATCATAAGTTTAAGTCCAGATTCATAATATGGTTTAGCAATATCATATTGAGCTAGAGCATAGTAGGCATTACCAATATCAGAATAAAGCCAAGCTAATGGACCCTCTTCATCAATCTTGAGAAAATAACCTGAAGCCTCAAATAGGTATTCTAAGGCAAAGTTATACATACCTAGTTGTTGATATAGCTGGCCAATACGTACATATCTATGGTATTTTTTATTTAGTTCCCCTTCTTTATCTCTTATTGAGGCTATATTCTTTAAGTACATTATTGCCTTAACTGGATCACTTACTTTATAATTATTATAACCTTCTTCATAAAGATTAATAAGAGTTGAATCTATTTTTCCTTCCAACAAATATTCAGCAATTCTATCTTCTAAATTGTTGTTAATCTTTTGACCAAACAAATTAAAGACTGAGAACACTATAAATAAAGCAAATAAGAGAGTTTTATTCATTTTTCACCTATTATCAATATACAAGATTTAGTTTTCTTTCTTAAGAGTTTTGGAAACTGCATTTAGCAAATCTTCTGATGAGAATGGTTTTCGTAAAAAGAGAATACCTTGAGAAATTAATTTCTTTAGTTCATCTTTTTCTTTTGAGTAACCACTTGTGATAATGAAAGGTACCTGGCTATGGATACTTTTGAGTGATTCATATAGACTATAGCCATCTCCATCAGGCAGGATTAAATCAGAAATAATTAAATCAATATTATTAAATTGCTCTTTAATAATTTCAGATGCAGAAGCAATGTCTCTACAAGCAACAACAGTAAAGTTATTCTTTCTGAGTATTTTGAGAACAACATTACAAATCAAATCATCATCTTCAATCAAGAGGACCTTTTCTTTTTTCCCTATAATTCGAGTTTTACTCTTTGCGAGTTGGGCAATAGAATTAATAACATTTGCTTGATGAATAGGTAAGTAAATTTTAAAGACTGTTCCAAAGCCAATATTACTCTCAATATCAATAAAACCATTGTATTGTTTAACAATGCCTTGCACATTTGACAAGCCTAGACCTGTACCTTTACCTTCAGCTTTAGTAGTAAAGAAGGGTTCAAAAATCTTTTCAATATGTTCTTGAGAAATACCTACACCTGTATCTGCTACAGATAGTTTCAAGTATTTACCAGGTCTTCTGTCAAAATTATCTTTAAAATCATCAGCTTTGATTTCGATTTCTTCAGTTGATATTTTTATAGTTCCACCATTTTCCATAGCATCACGAGCATTTAAGCAGAGATTAAGGATAATTTGTTCAAATTGAATTTCATCAGCTTTAATTTTTATAGGATTACTAGAAAGTTTAAGGTCAATATTTATGTTTTCACCTATCAAACGAGATATCATTTTTCTCATATAAGAAAGGGATTCATTTACATTTAAATCAACGAATTCAACTTCTTGCTTTCTAGTAAAGATTAAAAGCTGTTTTGTAAGAGAGGAAGCTTTATTGGCAGCTTGGATTATAGTTTCAATATTTTCAACATATACTTCATTACTCTCACCATAATCTAAACAGAGTTCAGCATTGCCGATAATTACTTGCAAAATATTATTAAAATCATGAGCCATACCCATCGATAGGTGACCAATTGTTTCTAACTTAGAACGTTGTTCTTTACTTTTCCTAAGTTCTTCGAGCTCAGATATATCTGTAAATATCTCATAAAAGCCATCTATATTGCTGTGATGATAAATGGGAATAACCTTCATTTCATATTGTCTTGAAGCTAATAGCAACTTTTTTGTTATAACTTTTCTTTTTATAAATGCTTCTTTAAAGGGAAGTTGAGGTTCATAAGAAGAAATTATCAAATCAGGTTCAGAAGTTTTACCAATTTCAATGTTAGGTATTAAATCCCTTGCCATATAATTATACTCTTCAATCAAACCATCAAGATTTATCCTAATAGCAGGCAAATGCAGTCTGAAAAGGAGGTTATTATCAGTTTCTGTTTTTAAGAGATTGTTTTGCTTATTTTGGTCATTAGTAGGAGGTGTAGCTACCTGCTTATTTTTACTAACAAGCAGGTAAACTACCAAAGTAATTAAGATAGTATTAATTACAATTAAGTAAATATCCATATCTCTATCTTAGAACTTAAATTCTACAGTAAAAGAAAAGGTTTTTGCAATTTCATCTTCACCTTTTATCTTACCATCATTATTCATATCAGAGTAACGTTCTTGATAATTACCTACTAAGTAAGAGTTGCCACCTAACTCGTAAGAAATTTTTCCAGTAACCGTTGCATTCTCATTTCTAAAATGTTTGAAGTTAATATATTCTTTATTTCTTTGGGCATATTCAATTGAAGCTTGATTAATCTTAGGAATCATAGAAGTATCAGCTCTTAATCCAGCCCAGATAGATTTACCAGTTACAACATCTTCACCATACATATCTTGATAAGCTAAGTCAAAGAAGAATAATTGTCCAATATTAGCTGTAATAGAACCATACCAACCAGTAGAAGCTTTTATACCATCAAGAATAGATGTTTTTGTATAGATTTCCTGACCTCTAACAAAAGCTCTTTGATCATCGTATAAATAATCAAAGAAACCAGGGATAAATTCATCCTCAAATCTTCTTCCTTCTAATTTCATATCAAAAATAGCAAATTTAGCACCAAAACCAGGGAAGATGAATCCTTGACCATAATCTATTATTTTTGCATATTCAGCATAATGGTATAATTTAAAGTAATCATAATCTACTAATGGTAAAGTATAGTCTGTACCAACTATTGTTACATCTTCTTCTTTATCGTAGATTGGTTTATCATCTAATTGAATATCATCATCAAGAGGATCATAGATATTATCACCATCGGCATCAATATCAATTTCATCAGGGAATCCATCTCCATCAGTATCAACCGCATAGTTGTTATCATCTGGGAAAGAATCAAAGATGTCAGGTACATTATCGCCATCTTCATCTTCAAAAC
Source organism: Cloacimonadales bacterium (SeqCode) (assembly GCA_963663475.2). GTDB lineage: Bacteria > Cloacimonadota > Cloacimonadia > Cloacimonadales > JAFGVF01 > JAEKNW01. The sequence goes on from CAXXJV010000001.1 coordinate 2,732,101, forward strand.
GCTTGTATTGATCAAGATCATGAGCAAAAGAAACTCCTACATCAAGCTGACTTAACAATGGGAAGTTGGAAAGCTCTAGAGGCTTAAAATGAGCTCGGGAAGCAAAGATATCCATTTTACTGAAATCTGCTGCAAACATTTCCATTCCAAAACCACTAATCTCAGTATTAAAACCAAAATAGCCACCAATCTTCTTACTATCAGGATAATTCAACATGTTTGTATAACCATTAACTATTAGACCATTGGCTAAAGTGTAGGAAGGAAAAGATCCTACTAGAGCATAGAAAGGATCTCCCCTGTGGGCATAGCGTAAATAGAGTATTTTGTTAACATAGTCTTGCCATTCATCCCAATCTTCTTCCCTAATATCGCCTTCTCCAGTGATTAGAAAATCAATATCAAGTCCTAGACCAAATTTCCAGAATACAAGCTCAGGATTTAATCTAATTCTTGTGTATGTCTCACCATTAATAGTAGTAGCTCCAACAGAGCCTCCCATTTGAAAACCTTCATCTTGAGAAACATCCATTCCACCTTCTTGACCTATAAGAAGAAGTGGGAAGATCATTAAAAAAAGTAGTATTATCTTTTTCATCATTACCCCTTAAATTTTATTATTATTAAACTATTTTTTACAAATTATTATTATTAAGTCAAGAAAAAACTCTACTTAATCTAATATTTGCATTTCAATTCCTAGCTCTTTTTGCATAACTTTAAGATTTTCTAGTAAAGCTGGCGTAATTGGAACACCCTTGTCTCTGATTTCTTTCTCTTTATAATACTCTTTCTCTCCAGCTATCCATATTTTATCTTTATTAGGAGCAACTTGAGACTTCTTTAAGGTGGTCATTATATCACCTGTAATTTTCTTAAAGTCTGCAATCTCAGTAAAAAAGTCAATATTAATAGCTAGGAAGAAATGACCCAGTTTATAAGGAATCCTATTTCCATCTTTGTCAAAGCCATGTAAGCCTTGCAAGTAAGCTCCATTTTGTAAAGCAGCACAAAGGATTTCTACCATAACACCTAGACTATAGCCTTTATGAGAACCTGTTTCTTCATCAGCACCTCCAATTGGCAACATAGCAGCTTGTTTAGAAATAAGATCTTTTAGTAATTGCTTAGTATCAGTGAAAGGCTTACCTTGTCTATCTATAGCCCAGCCAAGCGGTGTTTCTTTTCCTTCTCTATCTAAGACCTCTATTTTCCCTCTTTGGGAAATGGAAGTAGCACCATCAAAGAGGAAAGGGTATTCTAAGTTAGAAGGAGCTCCAAAGCAGATTGGATTTGTTCCTAACATTGGGTCAACCCCATTAGTTGGTGCTATAGAAGGTCTAGCATTAGTAAATGTTATCCCTATCATATCTTCTTGCGTAGCCATAGAAGCGTAATAACCAGCTATTCCATAATGAGTTGAGTTTCTGACTACTACACAACCTATGCCATATTTTTTAGCTTTATCTATAGCTGTTTGCATAGCACGATGTGAGATTACATGTCCCATACCATGATTTCCATCCCATACAGCAGTTGCATACTTATCCCTAATTATATCAATTTTTGTTTCAGGAAACTGAATCCCTGCTTTGATTCTATCATAATACATCTTGCAACGTCCTATACCATGAGATTCTATACCTCTTAAGTCTGATTCAATTAAGACGTCAGCACATATTTTGGCTTCCTCTGCAGGTACTTGCAACCTAGTAAATACTTCCACCATAAACTTATGAAGTTTTTCAACTGGTATTCTTAACATTTTTCCCCCTAATAATCTATTTATATTTTGCAATAAAGCTGATTAAATCTATCGATGTCAAGTTTTTTATAGCTTAATTTTTTAACCCAGATAGTGTAATAGAGCTTTAGTGAAGAGTGCAGATTATTCTAGCAAAATAGCTTACAGAATTTTGACGCATATATTTTATATATTCGGAGAAATTATGGAAGCTACTTTTGCAGAAGAATATAGTGCTATTCACAAAGGTCTACTGCATTATTTGGGTTTAACTATTAACTTGCAAGATTCTTAATGATAAAAGCCCTCAGCAACTTAGCATAAAGATACATTTATAAGTAACTTTCTGTTTAGTACTCTCAACTAAAACTTATTTTTTTAGTTCATGTAAGTGATAAATATCAACTCCCTTATTTTTACCTTTTACGTATTCATTGCAGATAAATTCAACTTTTGCTTTATCTTTTAGTAAGTTTAAGGTAAATTCTGATATAATAATTTTATTTTTACTAGGATACTTTTTATTAGAAGCTTCTAAACGAGCTCCTAGGTTAATCACATCACCAATGGCAGTATAATCAAAAACCTGCTCTGAACCTAAGTTTCCCACAACTGCTACACCAGAATTAACACCAATTCCGATTTCAATTATATCCTTACCTTCCTTGGCCCATTTTGCTTGAAGCTGAGTCAACCTTTCCCTCATAACCAGAGCAGTTTTACAGGCATTATAAGCATGGTTATCATCTTGTAAAGGAGTACCATAAAGAGCCATAATTTCATCACCAACAAATTTATCAATAATCCCCTTATTTTCGATAACTATTTTAGTCATTTCAGTAAGATATTCTCGTAACATGGCTACAGTATCTTCCATGGGGTGGGATTCTGTATAAGTAGTAAAAGAGCGGATATCAGAGAAAAGAACAGAGATTTCCTTATTGGCTCCTCCATATTGGAGTTGTTTAGGATCTGAGATAAGCTGATTAACTAATTCAGGTGCCATGTAGTGCTGGAAGGCTGATTTAATTTCTCTTTTTGCTTTAGCTTCTTGGATATATTTTTCTATCAAGTTATATAGATAGATAATAAAGAGAGGCATAACAAATTCTAGTTTAGGGAGTATTAAGTTTGAGTATTTTAAAAGGGAAAGAGTAAGTAGGTAATGGATAAAAAGAATGATAATTAAAATAATTAGAGATTTATAAGCATTATATTTATGGAACAAGTAACTGGTAAAAATTAGAAAAATTAAGAGTGAAATGTAAAAAAAATAATGGTTAAGATAAAATATTAAATCATCAGCTAAGAGAGAGTCTAAGAAATTGGCATGTACTTCTACTCCAGGCATTATCCCGAAAGGAGTATGGAAGTTATCGTGGTGTTCTTTCAAGGTAGAACCGATTAAGACAATCTTATTGTGGAAGGCTTGTTTTTCTATAAGTTTTTCTAGGTTACTTTTAGTTACTTCTTCAGTATCAATCCCCATATCAGTGAGTTTTTGACTTAGTTCATCATCAAGCTCGAAATCAGAAAAGAAGTCTAATTCTTCAGATGTTAAGCTAGAGGAAAGATCTATCAAATCGATGAAAGAGTAGTAAGTTGAAGCAGGATTGATAGTATTATCCCCAGAAAAAGTTCCTGCTCTCCCCCTGTAGTTTATAGGAGTAATATAGTTTAAATAGTATGGTAGAACTTGCTCTCCACAAGTTATATTTTTTTTCTTTTTATTTACTTGTATCTGATTATTAGTATAGAGGGAAAAAGCCTTGAGAGCCAGAGAATAGATTTCTTGGTCATTTAAGGTATCCATTACTTGATATTTTCTGAGGAAGTTATCAATATCAGTGAAATTAGATACAAGCCCCAGTTTAGGCTTGGATTGCATGATACGCTTATTTGGTAGTAGTAAAAAGTGATTTTTTCCTTCTCTTTCAATCTTACAGGCGTGAATGACATTACTGTTTGCCGATATAGCTCCTAAATCAAAATCATCTCTTTCAAGTTCTTGATTTACTAATGAGACCAAGTCTTGATTTTCCTGACCTAGTAGAGAGATTTGAGCTGTTTCAGGGAATTGGACATCAAACACAATAACCTGTCCCCCAGCTCTTTGGATATTTTCGATTAATTGAATATAAAGGGATCTAGGAAGAGGCCATTGCATATTTAGAGTACGCATTGTTTCTTCATCAATAGCAACAATTGCTACTTTCTCACTAGTAGAAATATGACCTCTTTGTTGCATAAAGAGGTCATATAATTTCGCTTCTAGTTGGAGAAATATATTAGTAAAAGAGCTTAGAAAGGTAAATAAAAATACAATTAAGGCTACAATTACAAATTTATATCTCTTTAAAAACATATTTAGAATTTCTGTACTATATTAAAATACCAGTTAACAGAAGAATAATCAGATTGATTAGCTTGATAGTCTCTATCTTTCAAGCTTATGCTAGAAGTTAAAGAAGTAAGCCTGAATGGATAATAGCTAAGTCCAAAGGATGTAGCTTGGTAAGAATTATCGGCATCACTATCCTTAATGTTTTCATTATTGCTAAATCTAAAATCAAAAAATGGGACAAGTTTTAGATAATCAATATCATATTCAAGTTTTAACCGCATTGAAGACCTATTCCATTCTTCTTCTTGATAGTAGAATTGATCTTCTTTAGCACTAGTAACACCAGCAACATGACCTGTAGATTTAGTAAAGCTATAGGAGATTTGGGTTTTAAGAGGAATAGCTGTCATTTTGGAAATATACCTTAAGTAGTAGCTATCATTCTCAAACTCATACATGTCTCTTAAATCATCTTCATCTACACTGTTTTGATAATCAAAGTCAAGACTAAAGGGTAGATATGGAACTTTATCAAATGTATAACCAATACCTGCACCATAGGCAAAACTTCTATATTCTTGGGCTTCATCAATCACAGCTAATGGATCATCTTCATTAATATCAAAAACATCATTGTTTTCGATACTTGTTCTTCCCTTAGTAAAGTTTGCTCTTAAGACTGGTAATTTCTCTTTTCTGAAAACTGAATTAACTTGATAATTACTATGAACATTTGTTGTTGCTAGATTTTCAGAAATATTATCACTTACTCTATTATATGAGAAGTCAACAAATACTGTATTATGGAAGTTTATATTATCTGCAAAAGTAAGTTCATGGGTATCTGTATTAACATTCTTAGCAGACAATGAATTAAAAGAAGAGCCTACTCGTGAGTAGTTAATGGAAAATAAATTTCCTGCAATGTATAAACTAGAATATACCTTATAAGCCATGTTTGAAGAAGTCAAACTAAGTGGTTCAGTATTCTTGTTGATAATAAAAAATCCATCAATAGATTGGGGGTCAAAGGGTAAGTCTCCTCCCACATCATTTTCCAGTTCATCTTCAGAGATAGCACCATCAATAATATTTGAATTATAGGCACTAATAGCAAATTCAGCCCCAAAATTAAATAACTTGCGAGGTGATGATAATTTAACATCAGAAGAAAAAACTAGATTATCAACTGGATTTATTATTTGCTTATCTTGCTGGTCCTCTTTAGTATCAGTCTGCGCTATATAATAGTCTGAATAATCTAATGACGCTATTTTATCCTTATTCTTGGCTAGATTTAAGCCAAATTGAAAAGCATTTTGATTACCTAGAGCTAGTCTTACAGCCCCTGATTCCCTTTTGAATGTTCCAGGTATATACTGTCCACTGTCTTCTTTAGTAGAAATTGAACGGGCACTAGTTCCCCAATAACTTTCTAGTAAGAAATATTTGAAATGTAACTTACTACCAAAACCTCTGATATTGGCAGAATTTAAAGTAAATTCAGAGATATAAGGACTCTTATCCCCCAGATAAATATCGAAATGTGGTACTTGAACATCAAAAGAGTATCTGTTAACAGATTGCCTATCAGAATTCTCTAAAGAAGATAAATAGATTCTGGAATTAACTCTACTATAAGAGTTATTTCCACTTACAGTAAATATTGCTGAATGGTTATTAGATGATGATTCAGAAGACCTGTCATTAGAATCTTCATAGGAGAAGCTATTAGTATTTCCTTTATAATTAATATTTCCCCGTAGATTATAAGGGAGCTCATAAGTAAACATCTTCTGTTTAACCGAAACTTTCAATAGGCCTGAATCAAGATTTTGACCTGATAATTTCTTGCCAGTAATACGGAAATTAAAAGATTCCTTGATGTCTTCCACCTTATAAACTAGTAAAGTAGGAGTAACAATAAGATTATTGGTTTGGTCTTTCCCATTAATATACAAGTTTATCGAGTCATAATCAATCTCATCTTTTAAGCTAAAAAGAGAAACTGAAAGTGAGAAATCACTATCTTGTTCAACATCTTCTAAATCATTGAGAACAACAAAATCACTAACAATTTCTTCCCTAATAACCTGAACCAATATTGGACTCAGAGTTGCCTGTTGACTAGGATAAGTCACAACTTGATTATCAATTGTTTTAACTTCTATATAGTATTCTAAACCTCTAGCATATTGAGATATTGAGATTGGAACTTGATAATCACCATTCCGACCAGATTGAGGATCTACAGTAACAATTTCATAAGCTACTTCTCCTCTTTCCCGATAATAAACAAGAAAGTCTGTAACTTCCTGCCAATTACCATCTAAAAAAATATCTAGCGTTAAAATAGAATCTTTATAAGCAACATAAGGCTGATTATGTTCAATAATTATCTCAGAATATAACGTTATACTTAATACATATAATAAGAAAAATATAATTTTTTTCATTTTCTACCTCCTAATACTCTAAGATTATTGTCTTTATTGAACCATCATCATTCTCAAAGTAGATTTTCATTGTATTATCATACTCGGTAGATTCTAACTCTTCTTCAACCTCAGTTGGAACTTCTTCAGTCTCATATCTTTCCACTTGACCATCTTCAGTCGAGCTTACAGTATTTCCCTTAGTAACAAGACTTTTCTCTTTAGATTTCTTGTTTTCTACTTCTACCTTACCAGAAAATCCGATAACTTTAGTAATACCATCTTTTAATTCAACTAAGAATTCAGTACCTCTGACTGATGCTATTGTTGAAGTTGTTGAAACAGAGTATTTACCAGCTATTTTATTGTTCACTGTTGATAGAATTGAGCCACCTTTTAACTCTAATTCTTTGTTCAAAAGCTCATTATCTTCTTCTGCACTAATCAAAACTTCACTATTGGAAAAGACTCTTATTTTACTTGAGTTATCTACCATTTTAATCAAGGCTAAAGACTTATCATTAGTACGAATTCTATCTCTATTTTGTAAAAGCGTACCAACAGAACATTCAAGGGTTTCCTGACCTCTGACCAAAGTTAAATTTCCTTTGATTTTTAAAACCACAGCAATAGGAGTGTCGTCATTGGGAGCTGGTCCTCTTAAGCTTTTAGGACTAAGATCAGCAGCTTCTTTCTTTTCAACTTCAACAAGTGGTTTTTCAGGACTACTTTCTTTGTCTTTAGAATATGGGGTAGCAAAAGAAGAATAACTTTGTTCCATATGACTAGATACTATAGGACTTAATACATGTTTTAACTTTTCTATATCTTCTTTAGACTGAACCTTTAAATCTGAAATAGGTCCAATAACAATACTACGACCACCACTTTCCTGCCTACCTTGCTCCTGTTTTTTTTCTGGAAATGCTTTTTCAATAATCTGGCCATCATCTGAAGATATCAATGATTGATTAGCTGATAAACTATGAGTCTTTCCAGATATCTTATTCAACACATCTACATTACCTTCAATTACACTTACTTGGGTTCCTTCTCCAGTAACAGCTACTTCGAAATTAGTACCTCTTACCGACGCCACAGTAGAATTAGTCTCTACTATATATGAACCACTTATTTTATCCTTTAAATCATTAAGAATCTTTCCAGCCTTTAAGCTTACTGTCGTATTCAAACTATCTACTGATTTTATAGTAATGGATGAATTAGGAAAAACTCTTAAAGAAGCATTTGTATATTTATAAAATATTAAGGCATATGAATCGTTCCCAGAATTAATACTGCTATTATTTTCTAGTGAATCACCTGCCTTGTAACTCACTTCTACAGAATCAACAAGTGAATATATGTTTCCTTGAATCTTTGTAAAGACAGCTATTTCCTCTGCCATTGCGAAACTAGTTACTAGGATTAGTAATAAAATTAGAGCTCTTTTCATTATCTCCTCCTTACTCTACACTTACTTCGATTTCATAGGTTGAGAAAAGCTCTCTTATTCTATCAACAGCCTCTTTACCATAGACAGTCTTACCATTAATCTGAATCCCATCTTTAGGAAGATAACCAGCATTTAATAGTACGTTTATTTCAGCAATATTCAAGTTGAGTAAGTTGCTCTCCAATTGTTCTTGGAAAGCATTAGGAACCTTTTCTGAAGGAGCACAAGTAAATTGGAAAACATTATAAGAACTTGCTATGTATTGGTCATGACCTGCTTGGTTTAGACTTTCCTCTCCTATATATTTTACCTTCACACGCCATGCATAAAATTTGTTTTCTTGAAAATTATATGTTGGATTATATACAGACATATTATTTACCCATTCTTCTTCTACAAGTCTTCCATTATACTCTATATTTGAAGGATCAAGTTCATATTCTTGATCAAATTCTTTTATCTCAACTACATAAGAATTATTAAATCCTGAAGTATTCCAATTAAAGATAATGGGTTTGGAAATTAATGGAATATTAGTAGCACCTACTACATGTCCAGGAGATATTAGCCTAACTGATTGAATTCCTCTAACAGCAAAAGAAACTACTGTAGATGCCCCTTGATATAGTGAATTGTCTGGTACAATCTCAATTTCTATCCTATATTGTCCATCAGGAAAACGACCTGTTTCTAAAAGGAAATCTTCAAACTGAGAATTATTTTCCATAACATCATCAAAAGAGAAATCACTTTCTGCTTCAAAAAATCTGTTGCTTTCAGATGTGATAAGATCCCTGTTAGTAACATTGAAACTTGAGTTAAACTGGTTAGCAGGACTAAAGCCATCTATAGGTCTAAGACTAGTACCAGTTAATAGATTACCATTCCAAAAGAGATCAATGTTTACATCATATTCAGCCTGATCACTAGCATCATTGTCTGCCTGGGGTGGAATGGAAATATTAAGATTGAATAAAATTGGTTGCGAATAAGGTTGAGAAGGATCAAAGTAAGATACCTTCAGTATATTAAGAGTTGACTGACTTGTTGATCCAGATACCATATAGGTATTATTAGCAAATATACTTGCTGTTACAAGTAAAAATAAGAGAAAAACTATTGTTTTCTTCATAACTCCTCCTTAGAAAGAGATAAATCAATTATGTTAAGTAAAAGTGTTTCAAAATTAATTCCTTTAGCTTTAACAGCCATAGGGGTAAGACTTAACGAAGTCATTCCAGGAAGAGTATTAATCTCAAGAAAATAAAAATCTTTTCCATCATATCTAAAATCTACTCGTCCATATACTTTGCCAGAAATTCTCTTAAAGAGATTATAAGCCATTAATTGAACTTTGCTAGATTTATCTTGAGGAATCTCTGCTGGACATATATATTCTGTGGAACCTTTAGTATATTTATTTTGGTAATCATACCAACCTTTTTTAGGTCTTACTTCAATAACGGGATAAGTTTTATCACCTAGGATAGTCACAGTTAATTCTTTACCTGGGATAAACTCTTCAATCAAGACTTTATCATCATGTTTAAAAGCATCTTTTAGAGCTGAGGGTAAGTCTTTTGCATCTTCAACTTTGGAAATACCTAAAGAAGAGCCTCCATTATTAGGTTTAACAATATAAGGAGGGGGAAAATCAAGATTTATATTAGTAAGAGAGCTTGCTTTCTCAACAATAATAGCTTTAGGAGTTTTGATTCCAATATCCTTAGCAATCAGTTTGTTAAGATATTTATCCATAGCTATTTTACACGCTAATGAACCTGAGCCAGTAAAGGGTAGCTTAGCGAGTTCGAAGAGAGCTTGCATATTACCGTTTTCACCATCTCCCCCATGAAGTCCATTAAAAACAATATCAGCATTATACTGACGGATTGCTTGTAAGAAATCTTCTACAGTTGGAAAATTACAAGGGTCAATTTTTATACATTCACAATTGGCATTTTGTAAGGCCTTGTAAATTTCATTAGCACTATTTAGAGATACCTCTCTCTCATTAGAGAATCCACCTTCAATAATTACGATTCTTTTCATATATCCTCTTCTCTCATTATACTTTTCTATTAAACAAATTATAGAGAGATTATAAAAATAGTCAATATTTAAAGTTCAATTCTATAAAATACTTTTAGGTCAGCTCCTAATGAGGCTTTGAATCTTGCTATACTATCTGTATTTGCACCACATAAATCGAAGATTTTGAAGTCACTTTTCAGATAAAGACAAATTTGGTGGATAATGAGAGTTGATAGACCATTAGATAGTTCCTTTAGGTCAGTAGAAGCTAACCAAGCATAGGCAATTTTATTCTTGTAATCAAGAATGCAGAACATAGTTGAGACTATTCTTTGCTGACTATCTAATATATTAAATTGTTTAACATACATTAAATCTGTTAATTTTGTTAAGAAGTCATGTAAGACTTTTTCATCTATATCAAAGTTCCAGTCTTGTCTCTGTTTTGTTCCTTGAAGCAGTTTTAAGTAGCTAGGAATATCAGTATGTTGGGAGAAAGTATAAGGAAGTCTTTCAGCTTTTCTGAGAGAAGCTCTTTGTCGTTTAAAATAATTATCAATAGAGTAATTTTCAAGGTCAAAAGTATAAGTATAGAGTGTTTTAGAGCTTAATCCAGACCAGAGAAAGCCTCTAATATCAGAGGTTAAAGGAGAGAGATTTTTACTTATTTTGAAATAATATTTGTGGTAGTATTCTGATATTTTCTGATAAATTTCCAGTTTTTGGAGCTGGTTCTCATTTGGATACTTTCTTTGAGGAAGAAAAGTTTCAATAGGCTGATAATAGACTATTCTAGGATTAATAATTGAAGGTATTCCTAGTATTTTTTTTTCAAAAGAACCTGTTATTGCTAGGAGTTGATTATTAGTTAGATTTCTAACAGTCAAGTACTTAGCTTCTAGTTTAAAATACTCATTTAGTAATGATAAAAAATCAGGATAGAGATAAACATTAGTAATCAGCTGTGAATCTGCTAACTCTGAGATTTTGCAAGACTTTACTATTAGCTCCATCTTATCCAATTAATTTGCGAGCAACCTCTAACAACTCTTTCATTCTAAATGGTTTTATAATATATTCAAATACACCATCTACCATGGCTTTATAAGCGCTATCAACAGTAGGGTATCCTGTCATAATGACTATTTTAAGATTTGGATCTTTAGAAAGGAGTGATTCCATTAATTCAATTCCTCCAATATCAGGCATAACAAGGTCAATAATAGCTAAGGAATATTGGCCAGGTTTAAAACTTTCAATTGTCTCGAGGGCGGAATTAGGTATTTCAACGTCAAAGCCATTTTTGGTTAAATATTGGCCTACAACATCACGCAACAATTGATCATCATCAACTATTAATATTTTTTTACTCATATTCTCTCCAATTATATGAACTTAATCTAGGTATAAATTAATTCTCTTAGCACGATTTGTCAAGATTTTATATTTTTACTTATTCAAAATCTAGCTTTAGAATAAGAGGTCTATGGTCTGAAATTGTAGTAAAATAATTACTTATCAGCTTATCATACTTGATAGTATAACAGGTTGAAAGTGGCTTACCAAAGCTGGGAAAAAGATTTTGATTAATGATAATATGATCTAGATGAGATGGCCAGTTAGGATAAGAAAAATCACTTGTATTCAGAGACATATCATAATCTGCAAAGATGAAGTTATCATCATCAAGAAAAGATGTGAAGACGTTTGTTGAAACATCTTCATGGAACTGGTCATTAAAATCACCAACTAAGATAACATTTTCATCATTAAAATTTTCAAGAATATAGTTATGTAGTTGATTCAAAGCTTCCAACCTTCTAACCTCTTCATCCCAGTCATCCCAGTAGTCAATTTCATTATCTCCACCAGCTTTAAGATGGTTATTAATAACAATAAAATCTATATTTTTCCAAGTTATATCTAGTATATAAGGTTCTCGAGGAAAGAGTCTGCTATCTTGTCTAAAAATTTCATAAGCATTATTGATAGTAAGTCTATCCTTGTGGTAGATATAGCCAAGAATTGGATTATAGTAAGAATCTTCATCATTAGGATCATAGATGTAATTTTCAGAAGCTATAACATCATAATCATTGAGCATAAGTCCTAATTGTTGAAAGTCATTAGTATTAGTAATTTCCTGGACTGCAATTAAATCAGCATTTAGGAGGGGAATTTGGTACTGAAGTTCATTAATAGTGTTGAGATCATCAAGAGGGAATTCTTTCAGGTTCCAGGTTACGAAGGAAACAACGTTTTCATTATATTCACTAACAATTGTATTATTAGTAATGGCATTATCAGTACCACAGCTAAGGATGACTAAAGTTGCCATTATAAAAATGACAACTTTAATCAACAAGATATTCTTATTTAATTTCATCTATTATTTTTCTCTCAATACTTTCTTGATCAAGTCCACAAAGCTGGAATACTTGATCTGAGCTACCAGAGAAGGCATAGTCATAAACTCCAAGCTTAACCAGCTTACTAGCTAATTGATTCTCAACTAAAGCTTCAGCAACAGATAGACCTAGACCTGATTTAGCATTATGGTCTTCAAGAGTGAAAATTAGGCCTGTATTTGCAGCTTCTTTAAGAGCATGAACATCTATCATTAATGGTGAAGAGATGTTCCATACTTGAATATTTAGACCTTTATTCTTGAGAGAATCAGCAACCATAACAGCAGTATTCGCAAGAGTACCTGTAACAAGAAGAGCTGCTTTATCTCCATTTCTAAATTTATCAGCTTTTCCATACTGGAAGTGATAATCCTTATCAAAGAAGATTTCTCCATTTTCATCAGTAATTAAATCTAGTTTAGATCTTCCCATAGCAATGACTTTGTTTCCTGCTTTTGTAGCCATATAACGAACAGCTCTATCAGTTTGGTTAGGGTCAGCAGGAACAATAACTTCGAAACCGAAGATATTTCTCATTGCTCCGATATAGTCTATACACTGGTGAGTTTTTCCATCTTCTCCCACATCTAAACCGACATGAGTAACTACTACATTTAAGTTACCTTGATTAATATCTGTTAATCTGTGCATATTATAAACTTCATCCACACCAAAGACACCGAAATCTGCCCAGAAGGTTTGGAAGTTACAGGTTGAAAGAGCACCAGAAACAACAGAAGTGTTATGTTCCATAATTCCAGATTGAATAAATCTTTCCGGAGCTATCTTGGCAAAATCAGCTGTTTTAACTGAACCAGCCAAGTCACAGTCAAAGACTACTAAAGGAGACTTAGTATTTTTATTTGCAAGTTCTAAGTCAGTTAAAGCATTACCCCAAGCAGACCGATTATCTGTTTTGCTAGAATAAACCCGGTTATCACCAGGAATAATATCTGGATTAAAGTTATTTACTTGTGGGTGTTTTTCAGGTGTAAAATTAGCTCTTATTTGTGCTAATTTATCCATATCATTTTCTAGTTTGAGTTCAGCTAAAGCATCTACAAGCTCTTGGTCTTTAAGAGGAGCACCATGGAATCCAGCTTTGTTTTCCATAAAAGAAACACCTTTACCCATGATAGTATTAGCTAATATCATTACAGGAGCTTCATTATCTCTGGCATCATATAAGGCATTGCTGATATCAGTGAAGTTATGTCCATCTATTTCAATTACTTCCCAGCCATCAGAAAGGAAGTTATCCCTAATATCTTGAGGCATTACTTCAGATATATCACCAGAAATTTGTAATTGATTATAATCAACAATAACAGTGATATTGTTTAAACCATACTTAACAGCAAATCTTCTTGCTTCTCCAATTTGACCTTTTTGTTGTTCACCATCTCCCATGAAGACATAGGTATGATTATCAATACCCTTAAGTTTTGAAGCTAAAGCAAAGCCACAAGCAGCTGATAAACCTTGTCCTAGATTACCAGTTCCCCATTCTACACCAGGAACTGTTCTTTCAATATGACCTTCAAATATTGAGCCTGCAAGTCTAAAGTAACCAATAGCTTGATCAATCTCAAAGAAATTCTTATAAGCTAAGGCTGAATAAACTGCTGGTGAGATGTGTCCATTGCTAACAACTACATAATCACGTTTATCATCTTTAAAGTTATCAGGATTAATATTAGCCATTTCATAAACTGACATTAAGAGGTCGATAGTAGACATTGACCCACCTGGATGTCCTGATTTAGCTAGTGTTGTCATTTTCAAGATTGAGCCACGTGCGTGGTTACAAGCTTTCTGCAATCTGCTTATTGTTTGGTTGCTAAAAGTGCCTTCCATAAAGTTCTCCTACTTTATAATATTTTTTTATAATCCAATTTGTTTTCAACCACTTACTTGTCAATACTAAATCTTAGCTCCCCAGCAAATATTTAGATTGCTAAGGAGCTAAGTTTGAAATAGTGTTTTTATTTGATACTTATAAATTTCAAAACTTGACTTTCATCATCAGCATCAAGTTTAATCAAGTAAACTCCAGAAGCATGTTGCGAGATACTATCCCACTTAAAGTTGTGATTTCCTGCTTTAAGACTCAAGTGGTTAGCCAGTTGAACAACCTTTTGTCCCTTAAGATTATAGATTGATAAGGAAACTTGAGCTGGAGAAGTAAGATCAAAACTAATAGAACTTGCTCCCCTGTGCAGTGAAGATTTGTGAGGATTAGGATAAATAACAACATTATCCATAACATTAGTTTTAGCTATTGCATCATTAGCATTTGAGGTATTAATTGCAAGATTCACTTCTGTTACTGAGTTAGCTTGAACTTGGGTTTGGACATAAACAATTTTCTTATTATCTAAGGTAACTACTTGCTTGATAAGTCCATTTTCTACTTCAAGACTACCATCAATATCTTGCATCTCAAACTTTAACAAAAGATCAGAGAAGGCAATATTATGAAAATTCACTACTTCTGCCCTATTGCTACTTGCAGATCCATTATTAGGAAAATCATAATTAACTTGGAAATTCTCTCCAGAAGAACCAGCTGTTACAGAAGCCTGAGGTTGTAAAACGCCATTACTAACCTTAATAATGCGATATTTTCTATTTCCATCACAAACAGCCCCAGTGGCTAAATCATAGGGAGCTTGACTAATAGAGCCCTCATCATAATGAATATGACCACTTAAAGCCATCTGAGCATTCTGAGAGTATAGATTTATTTGGTCAGAAAAATCATAGTGATAAAAAAGAACTTTAGTAGCTTCTGCTGAAGCTAATTCAGAATTAAGCCAAGTCATCTGGTTGTAAGTAAAACTTTCATCGCCAAAAACACTTGGGAGATAATCATCATAATTAATATAGCTTTCGAGTCCGATAAACCTTATTCCATCATAAGTAAATGAATAGTTTTGAGTTCTGTAAGGATAAGAACCATTTGGATTTTCTAAAATATCCCAACCGAAGAAGTTGTGCCAATTTGTACGAGAAGAGCCATCAGGCATTGGAGTATCTTGCCAGCCACCAATATCGTGATTACCAGAGACCAAGTAAACTGGTGCTTCTAGTAAGCCTAACATATTCTTAGCTATAGAATAATATCGGGCATCTAAATATTCTTCGAGTTCCCCTTCATTAACAATATCACCAGTAAAGAGAACAAATTTTGGGTTAAGTAGGTTAATATCTTCAATAACTGTTAAAAAATCTTCCATTTCAGTCATATCATTATAGTAGTTGCTATCATGAGAGAAAAGGTGAGTAGGAAGATGAGTATCTGTTATATGAATAAAATACCAATCATCTTCAGGTATCTCTTCTATTTTTACAGCATT
This sequence comes from Cloacimonadales bacterium (SeqCode), assembly GCA_963663475.2. Taxonomy (GTDB): domain Bacteria; phylum Cloacimonadota; class Cloacimonadia; order Cloacimonadales; family JAFGVF01; genus JAEKNW01. Next base: position 2,747,881 of record CAXXJV010000001.1, read on the forward strand.
TTTGACATGATCTACGTCTAATCCAGGAGCAGTAACTATTAAATCAAAGAGCTCATAGAAAGCTGGTTGAGGAGTCTCAACTGTTAAAATATGCCAGTCACTAACTGAATCATAATAGCTAGATACAATATCTAGTTCCAGACTATAATCTTCATATTGTAAAGAAGCCTGCCAGCCACTAGTAGTTACAGGAGCAGAGGCCCAGATTTCGAAACTTTCACCAGGATGACTTATCTGAGGTACAGATAAGATAGGTCTCTGCACAGTAGTTAGAATATCACCCTCTTCTGATGAACTTATGGAAATGTTTAGATTACCAAAATTGAAAGAATCTATATCTTCTCCATTTAGAGAACACTCGAAAGCATAAAAGGTAGTATTCCCCATACCTATGGGATTAAAACTAAGGTTTAACAGGGTAGAACCACTAGTAGATGTTGCGTTCCCAGTATAATCAATTTCGATTGTATTAGAAGTACTAGAGTATTGACTATTAGAGAAAACTGCAGAAGTATAATTAAGGCCTGTAAATTCAAGCATATTATTATTATAAGACAGTTCAATGTGAAATGAGTTTATTTGAAGATCATCCTGATGAAAAATCTGTAAAGGAACATAAAATTCTTCATCTTGATTTACAAAAATATCATCTGTTGAAATTGTTATTGGCATATCACCTAAAATAAGATCATCTGTAGATCTAGGATTTAAGTAATAATCTCCATATGAATAACTTATAACGCCAGTTAAGGAGGCAATCACACTGCCTACTATAGCATCAAAACCAGTATTCATTAAAGAAATTGCACCTGTACCTACTCTGCCTGTACCTGTGCCATCATTTATTTTCAGGTTACCATATTGATCATAAGATTCAATGATTTGAGCTTGCTGAACTCTTACCAAGACACCTTCATAAGCTTCGTTACTATTAAGCTGACCTGTGGTAATTATTGTTGGTTGAACTGTATTACCAGTGGATAAAAGTGATAGGTTTGAAATATCAGTTATTTCTGTAAAGCCCCAATATTCAGTAACTTCTCCAGTTAATGAGACTTCATCACCCACATTAAGATTTGAGTTATTATAAACATATATTCCCTTCCAAGCTCCCCCTTCTGGCATTGAAAGAAAGAAACGGCTATTACTATAATTATCAGCAGTTACAATACCAGTTACAGTAACGGTCTGTCCCTCATAGGGAGAAGGATAAGTCCCATCAGAGCCAGGGTCTGTCGTATATTGCAAGTCATATATTGTTAGTCCATAAACATTAGAAACTATCAGCAGTAAGGTTATTAAAATTAATTTATACATAAGATCTCCAATTTTTTTTACAAGCTTATATTAGCTGATATTTAGTCAATAATTCTTTAAAATTTCTTTTGATAAGAATGGCAATAAGGCAGACTTCCCTTCATATCATAATAGTCTTGATGATAATTCTCAGCCTGATAAAACTCTTGAGCAGGTTGGACCTTAGTAACTACATCATAACCCTTGCCTTTTAGTATATCAATCAGCTTGCTAGCAATATCTTTTTCTGCTTGAGAAGAATAGAATATAACAGATCTATACTGTTGTCCAATATCTGGTCCTTGACGATCAAGTTGAGTTGGATCATGAATTTCAAAGAAGTATTTTGCTAGTTCTTCATAAGTTATTTTATTAGGATCATAAACCACTTCTGTTGTCTCAATATGACCTGTTCCTCCCTTAACCACTTCATAATAACCTGGATTAGCAACATGGCCACCCATAAAGCCAACTGAAGAGGAGATAACCCCTTCTAATTGTTGAAGATAATATTCCACACCCCAGAAGCAACCACCAGCAAAATATGCTTTAGCTGGACTTACTTTTTCTTGGAAAGTTAAAGAAACAGAATTGACACAATGTCTAATATTCTTATCAGTAAAACCCTCGCCAACAAAGACATGACCTAAATGACCACCACAGTTAGCACAGACAATTTCAGTTCTAATACCATCTTTATCAGGAACTTCCTTAACTCTTCCAGGGATAGCATCATCAAAACTTGGCCAGCCACAATTAGAATGAAACTTTGCTGAAGACTCAAATAGCTCACTTCCGCATTTTTTACAGTGGTAAGAGCCATCTTCAAAATGATCAACATATTCACCAGTGAAAGGGGCTTCAGTACCTTTATTCTCTATCACATATTTCTCAAGATCAGTTAGTTTATTATCTTTACTATACATAATTATTGCTCCTATTATCATGAGTAATATCAAAATTATTTTTTTCATATTTCCCTCACTTTTTATTCTATAATCCCAAAAAGTTTTTCAGAATTTTAAGGTTGAATACCCATTCTTATAACAAATCTCTTACAGAATTTAATCATTAATTTTCAAGAAAATCATGTAGCTTGCTTTTGCAGAAAAATATTAAGATTTTCTCTTAATTCTACAGGACTATAATCAATAATATATTGTAATTATTATAAAATGCAATAAGATTTCTTGGCTTACTACAAGATAAATTAAACTTTATTTATAACCCTTCATAATATTTAAGAGGTCATTTTTATGAATTTGGTCCATTATTTCGAAAAAAAATGGCTCTTGTTCAAGTCTGCTGGTAAATAGGAGACTTTCATTATAGCATATTGCTTGAATAATAGAAAGTTACAAGTAAGATTATATGAAGAGTGACGGGAGTTGCTCACGGAGTAGCGACTTCCGACACTCTGGATTTTTGATGAATCAATATAGTAATGAAATATTTTCATTTTCCGATATTATCCCACCAGACTTGTACTTGAGTCTTTTTTTTCCGTTTGGATATTTGACAGAAAGGAAGATGCCAGCAAGGATGCTGGCGTTCCCAGTATTAGGAAGATGCCAGCAAGCAAGGATGCTGGCGTTCCCAGTGTTAGGAAAATACTGGCAAGGATGCTGGCGCTCTTAGTTTTGGTAGGCAGACAAGGTGTCAATGGAAGTTTAAACTGGTACACTTTTGGAAGTCATAACTGGTACACTGTTGTAAACATTTTTTTTCTACATTTTTCCTTTCATTCGATAGCTATTTCCATCGATCAGGATAGTTTCAGCATGATGGACTAATCTGTCGACTATTGCTGTAGTGATAACATTATCTCCAAAAGATTCTCCCCATTCTTGAAAAAGTCTGTTTGAGGTTATTATGACTGATCTGAATTCATAAAGTTCATTAACAAGCTTAAAGAATAAACTTGCATTAACTGCCTTAATAGGTAAATATCCTATTTCATCAATAATGATTAAATCATTTTTTACTAATTTAGATATCCACTTTTTAAAATCATTTTCATTATTGGCTATAATCATTTCATCGATTAATTCATTCATATTGTAAAATATTACCTTGTATCCTTTCAAAATAGCTTCATATCCCAAGGCAATAGATATATGCGTCTTACCAACCCCTGGAGGTCCCATTAATATTTTGTTTTCTCTGTTATCGATCCAATTAAACTCCTTCCACTCTGTTATCATTCTTTTAGTTACTGAATGCTGATATTTAAAATCGAACTCATCAAAATTCTTTAATATTGGGAAATTTGCCCTTCTTAATTGCAAAGATATCAATGTCTGATTTCTGCTATTGCATTCATTTTCAATAACATAAGATAAAAAACTAAGATATGATAATTCTTTATCTTGTGCATATTTTAAATATGATTCTAAATTATTAATTGTATGTCTGCATCTAATTCTTAATAAATTTTTCCTTAAATTTTCTATCATTTTATTATCCTATCATATATTGATAAATCTCTTTGAATTAAAGATTTTTTAGTGTTTTCTTGATTGTATGAATTAGCCTTTTTGATGTTTAGCAATTTGTATTTTTTGTTTTCTTCATTAACTATACTTTCAATTTTAGTTGCTCTTATATCTTCTAATTTAAGAACTTTGGAAATTATTATTGACCAATTAAGATGTTTATTATTATTAATAAATTTAAGTAATGCTAAAAGTTGCTCTCTTGGATTTTTGCTGTTGTTTGAAATAAGAGAATCTAGCAAAATGGAGATATTAATCTTATTGGGGAATAATGCCTTAATTTCTTCTTTTAATTTCTCAATTGTTTGAGAATAATCGATATAATGACATTGAGATATAATAGGTCTTCTTTTTTCTTGTGATAATCTGTGAGAAGCAACTTTTTTTCTACTCTTAGTATCTAATATTTCCAAAGAAGTTCCATTCTCTCTTACATATACACTCTTTTGCTGATAGAGATAAGGTACAGAATATTTATTTCTTTTCCAGGATATTAATCCTGTTTTATCTACTTTTCTAAGTTCTTCGATATATAAATTATAGGATCTAAGGATCTTCTCTTCTTCTTTAAACATATTGCGTGGAGTTTCATTTAAGGAACTGTGAATTCGATTATTAACCTCTTCAAACCAATCTTTTGCTCTAACTCTTACTTCTGACAAACCACTAAAAACTTCACCATAAAGAAAATCTTCTTTTACTTCTCTAACTGCTCTTTCAACTAATCCCTTACTCTCAGGATCATAACCCTCACAAGAATATGGATTTATTGATAGATTGTTCATAAATTGGAAAAACTTACTATTATAAGTAACCTCTCTATATATTTCTTTGATTACTACTAGTTTTGTTTGATCATAAATCATTGTCTCTGGTATATATCCGTAATATTCAAAACATTCTTTATGAGCACTAATAAAATCATCTGTATTATATGGCTTAAACTGGAAATGCACAAAAGTCATTCTTGAATAGCAATATTTAAACACGCAAAAATATATCTTTTTCCGCTCTTTATTTGATAGTTTAATATAACATTCTCCAGGATCTACTTGCATCTGAATCCCTGGCTTATAACTTACGACTTTGTAATATCTTTTTGTTGGTAGTTCTAAGCTCTCTTTAATTCTTTTAGAAAAATTAAAAAAACCTCTTTGACTTATCTGTAAATCTTCATAATCTCTCTTAAATATTTTGTATAATTTGCTTAGTCTCATCTTTGGATTTGATGATATTTTCTGAGTTATTGCTTCTCTGTGAACTTCTAAAACACTCGGTCTTCTAACTTTTGTTAAAAGCTCTTCTACTTCATTATCAGGTACATTTAAATAGCGTAAAACAGTTGTTTTAGATACTTTTAACTGCTTGGCTATATCTCTTACACTATTACCTGCTTTGCTTAACGACTTGATTGCATGATACACTTTGGCTCCTTTCATATTGTCTCCAGGAATTTTTACTTTTTTACTCCTGAAAACTGTACCAGATTAAACTGCCATTTGTGTACCAGTTTAAACTTCCATCTACACAAGGATCCGTAATCACTTGCCACCAGCGTAAACGCGGGCTGGAATCCCGCGACCCAAAAGCGGGTAGGGCTTTAGTCAAGTAGGGATTTGTAGTTTGGATGTCTGGCAGAAGAGGAAGATGCCAGCAAGCAAGGATGCTGGCGTTCCCAGTGTTAGGAAAATACTGGCAGGGATGCTGGCGCTCTTAGTTTTGGTAGGCAGACTAGGATCCGTAATCACTTGCCACCAGCGTAAACGCGAGCTGGAATCCTGCTACCCAAAGGCGGGTAGGGCTTTAGTCAAGTAAGGATTTGTAGTTTGGGTGCCTAGCAGAAGAAAAAATATATTTGAAAAAAAAATGATCTTGCTTTTGTTGAAGAATTTTCTGTTATTCACAAAATCCTACTGCATTGTTTTAGATTATTTCCTTATTCCTTGCTTGTTCCTTCCTTTACGGTCTTTCGATGAAAGTCCCAGTTTCATCGAAAGACCGTAAAGGAAGGGTAAATGATGCTACAAGGGTTTGGAGTAGGATTTCACCCAGAATTTATCTTAAATTTTATTTTTCCAGATTAAGTTTTTCAACACTTTTCCATCTTTTATGAACCCAAAACCAAAGATAAGGATATTGGTTAATTATGGAAGCAAGAGATTGATTTAAGGCGGACATAACATCAAAATCAGTCATATTTTCTGCCTGTGGATAGAAGATTTTTTCAAACCTAAAAATATGTTTACCCTCTTTAGTTCTGATATGATAAGCAGGCATAATGGGTAAGTTAGCCTTTAAGGCAATTCTAGCAATTCCCATGAAAACAGAAGCATCATGGTTCATAAAAGGCATTATTTCACCAGATTTTCTAGCATCTTGATCATGAATAAAGAAAATCATCCTATCATCTTTAATAGCTTTTAAGATTCCCCTAAGAGCTCTTTTTTGGTAAATTACATCTAGACCGTACTTAGCTCGAAATTGGACAAAATATTCATCAAAAAAAGGATTTCTCTGTTTCTTGGCAATAGCTGAAAGCTTGATATTTCTTTGTAAAAGATAATAACCAAGTATTTCCCAATTACCAAAATGTCCAGTAGCTATTAAAACACTCTTACCCATCTTTATCGCTTCTTCTAGATTTTCTAATCCTTGGAATTCAGCTTCTTTAACAATTTTATCTTTATCAGCCTTAAAAATTTCATAGACCATCAAGCCATAATGCTTATACATTGCTTTAGTATGCTTGAGAATATCTGTAGAAGATAAATGAGGAAGTGATCTTTTCATTTGCCTAATAACTAAGTCTTTTCTAATCCCAATCCTATAACCTATGTTCACTGCAATAAAGTCCATTAATCTTCTAACACCTTTATCACTAAGAATATTAAAGAGCCAAAGGAATAATGATAGACCTAGTTTTTCTACAAAATTCTTTCTAGCTTTAGTCGTCTTTTTCAAGATTACATACCTCTTCAATTGAAATAGCGTTGCCTTTTGTGTCTTTCCTGGTTTGATTTACTATTAATTCCCCTAAAAGACCTATTGAGAAAAATTGGATACCAGCTAAAATTAAGAGAATTGAAAGAAAAAGTGCAGGTCTATTAGAAAGTGGCATTCCCATAGCATACTTCATAATTGTTAGATATAGGCCTAATATAGTCCCGATTATTGTTAAGATTGATCCAATCCCACCAAATAAATAAAGGGGTGACCGATTAAATCTTGTGATGAGTTTGACAGTAAGTAGGTCAAGGAAACCTCTGAGGTATCTTTCAAAGCCATATTTAGATTTACCAAATTCTCTAGCTCTATGATGTACTGGAATTTGGCCAACCTTAAATCCTTTAGCATCTGCTAAAGCAGGTACATACCTATGCATTTCACCATAAATATCTAACTCCTTAACTAAGTTTTTACTGTATGCTTTAAAGCCACAATTATAGTCATTTAACTTTAGTTTGAAAGTACGGGAAGTAACCCAATTAAAGAGTTTTGAGGGCAGTCTTTTACTTATTGGATCTCTTCTTTTTACCTTCCAACCAGTTACTAAATCATAACCTTCTTTCATTTTTTCCAGAAAGTTTTTGATTTCTATGGGGTTATCTTGTAAATCTGCATCCATAGTAAAGATTACATCTCCAGTAACCTGAGAAAAACCAACATCAAGAGCATAAGCCTTACCAAAGTTCTTTCTAAATTTGATAACTTTTACACATTTATCCTCTAATGCTAGATTCTTCATAACTTGGTAAGTTTGGTCACTTGAACCATCATCAATAAAAATTATCTCGTATTCATGGTCTTGGCAATTATCAATAATCTCAGTATAAAGTTGCTTTAAAGACTCTTCTTCGTTTAAGGCAGGTATTACAAAAGATAATTTCATTTTATCTCCTATTTTAGAAAATCAAAAAAAACTTTTGTAGAAACTTTAGCAAAAAGCTTTGGATTCTTCACAATTAAAGTTTTAAAGATATTTAAGACATTAAGTTCTTCTAAAGATATATCCCTGATTATATCAAAATATCTATCAAGTTTTGGATTGCTAGCTGCAACAATTTTGTCTTTAATAATCTGTTCTATCTTCTCTTTATTTTTATGTTTAGCATGCCACTTATTCTGATAAGCTAATAGTTTCTTATCATCAATTCCTTTTTGTGTAACAGCTTTAGCAATAGTTTGACCACATAGAATTCCAGCAGATATTGCTGTATCAATTCCACCCCCACTTATAGCATTAGTTTGATAAGCAGAATCTCCCACTAACATAACCCTATTCTTAACTAAAATTGGATTAGTCTGTCTAACTGGAACACCTCCACAAGTTAACCTAAGAGAGTTAGAATGAGGATAATAGTCTTTTAAAAAATTATCTAAGTAATCCTGTGCAGGTTTTTCAGCTCTTTGAGGATTAACACCTAGTCCTATATTTGCTGTATTAGCTCCCTTAGTAAAAATCCAAACATAGCCTCCAGGAGCATAATTATTATCAAAAATAAAACTACACTGACCATCAATAATAGTCTTATCATATACTAGATATTGAGCACAAGAATCAATATCTGCAAGCGATAACTGTTGAGACATTCCAAACCACCGCCCGACTTGAGAATCGATACCATCTGCTGCAACTAGTATTCTGGACTGATAAACTTGCTCTTGCTTCCTTATTGAAATATTAAATAATTGTTTTGATTCATCATAAGTGGCAGATTTAACATCATGTTTCAAAAGTATTTTAGTTCCATACATGAGAGCTTTCTTAGCAAGGAACTTATCAAAAAGTTCTCGATGAAGAATTACTCCCTTACTAGGACTATGCACAGTTATTGGAATTTTATTGGGAGGGATAATATTGATTTGCTTGATTTGACTAGCAATGACACTTTCTGGGATTTCCCCTAGTTCATCTAAAGCCTTGTTCATTATCCCTTCAGCACAACGTACTGGTACACCAATCTCTCTATCACGTTCGAGAACAAGAGTACTTAATCCATTTTTTGAACACTGATAAGCAGTTACTAATCCTCCAGGCCCTCCACCAATGACCACTACATCATAGATATGATTATTCTGTGACATTTGAGATGGCTCCTAATGGACAGGTATTTATACATTTCTGGCAACTAATGCATTTGTTTGAGTTTATATAGACTGCTTGTTCACTAATTTCTATGGCTAATTGTGGGCAAATAGCAACACAACAACCACATTTATCACATATAGTAAAATTAATTTCGATCTTCATTTACTTCTCTATAATCAATAACTTTCGCCTGACCACTGTTAGAAATCTGCACTACAAGTTGGTATATTTTATTATCTTGTAGTTTATTCTTAAGCCCATTATCAAAATTAAGTTTATGGTGATTACCACTTAAATCATAATTATTCACTAAAAACATTGGTTCTGAATTATCATGACCAAAAGGCAACATGAAGTCTAATTGTTCAATAGCATTATTATCTAGTTCGCTAACATCAATTACAGCATCAATATTAATTGTCTTATTAGCTTCTATAGTTTCAAGCTGTGTCTGGAAATATTCCTTATAGAGTTTTAGAAATTTATCTAAGTTGTCTATCTTCATGGTAAATCCCCCTGCTCTGACATGGCCACCATACTGAATTAATGCATCCTCACAGTATTTAAAAGCATCAAGCACACTAAAACCTTCACTACATCTCCCTTCACAAATAATAACGCCATCACGTTCTTTGAGCATAAGAACTGGCTCATATAAGGTGTTAACTAAGAAGGTAGCACAAGTGCCAAGTAGAGGGTTAGGTATTCTATCATCTTTGTCTATATAGACAAGTCCATCTCCACTATATTCAGAAAGGAGCTCGGAAATAATAGTATTTAACGCAAATAAATTGTGTTCATTAGCTTTCTTTTCATTCTGTATTAAAGCAAACTCATCATATTTCTCTCTATCCTTGGCTAACATGAATCTTAAACCATGGTGTTGGCCATCAACCTCTCTACCATTAGCTATCATTCGATAAGAATAAGTTAAAAAACTAAGTTTATCATAATATGTATGAATTGGATTACAGATTGATTTTAGCATATCAATGGTATTACCTTTAATTTTATCCCACTTATCCAAGACATGGCGAACAATTATCCAGTTCACATCTGCCATTGGTACTCGGTCAGCTAAAGAACCTACAGCAGTCCAAAAGTAATAAGCAGGTTTAATTTCTTTCTCAAGTCGCTTTGCTAAACCTCTAACTAACATGAGAGAGACACCTACTCCAGCAATCATATCATAAGGATAAGAACAGTCAGAACGTTTAGGATTGACTACTGCAGTGGCTAAAGGAATATTTTCTTGATCAAAGAGATGATGATCAGTTATTATAACATCTATTCCCATGGCCTTAATCTCCTCAACTTTATCTTTTGAGGAAATACCATTATCTACTGTAATAAGTAAATCAGCCTTCTTTTCAGCTAAAAATGATAAACAGGAATCCTGAATACCATGGTGATCTACAAGTCTATTGGGAATATAGTAATAGTGATTTTGAAAGCCACATGTTTCAAAAAAATCATAAAGCAAATATGTTGCAGTTACTCCATCTGGGTCATCATGACCAAATATTACTATTCTTTCATTACTATAGAGAGCATTTAATATACGCTCAACTGCCACATCTAGATCTTTTAACAAGAAATCATCAGGCAAATCATCTATTGTCTTTTGATATTCATCTTTGCTCTTATTTCTATTATCTAATATCTGCTTTATAAAATTATCTTCACTATCACGATATAACCATTTTAATTTCATTAAATTTTCCTTGTTAGTTTAAGTCTTCCTTAATAGGTATATCTCGCGGTTCTTTTCTTGTATAAACTTTTCTAAATATATCAAAACCAGAAACACCTATCATGAACATGCTAGATCTATCTTCTATGCCATGAGTATCAAGATCACCTCTAATCATATACTCAAAAGCGAAATCTAATTTATCTATTCTTGATTTAAGAGGTAGAGAAAAACCTATTGTAGCAGTTTTCTCATAAATCTTTTCATTATTATAGTCAAAAGGAAGCTCTCTTAAGGAGAAACCACTTCTAATAGGTATAGCTTCATAAAATTCTTTTCGGCCAAGCTTAGGTTCATAAGCAAATCCTATACCAGCTTTCCAAGAATTATGATAATCTTCTCCCATAAACCTATCCCAAATTTCATAATTAAAATCTCCAGCTACCTTAAAGATACCAGCCCATTTTTTAGCTAAACCAAAAGCAATCTTATGAGGAAGATTAAAATCAACATCAGTTAATTCTTGGCTAGAATGAATTGTAAAAAACTCTTTCTCAGCATTAATCTTGCGTCCATACTCATAGTTAGCACCTAGAGACCATGTTGCTCCCTGTTTAAGTATTCCACTGCTAAAACCAATATCAGTGAAAGATATCTTATACTTGTTTCGAGTATTGAATACACCACTATCTGAATCTTGAATTAACTCCTGTTCTCTATGTCCTATAAAAATATTTGGTCCAAAAGCTAGACTCCAGCCAGAAGCCATTCTATATCCATAATAAGCATCTAGCTTATAAATATAGGAGCTGAATAAGTTCTTTTCAATTAGAGTATTCTCTTGACCATCTATCTCGTAGGTAACTTCAACTTCATTTTCAAAGTTTCCTGATTTCCAAGAGTTGAATTGAAAAGCAAATTTATGTTCATTATAAGGAACCACTATACTAAAGAAAGGGAAATCTACAGCATCATCAGTGAAGCTTGAATTAGAATCAGTTTTATACTTAATATATCCTAATTTTACACCTGTATAGAAATTAACAGTATTTGCTGTATTTATTAAGGCTGGGTTACCAAATCCGTGAGCTAGTCTTAAGCCATCACCTATTCCTACATCTCCCATTCCCTGACTATAGATATCATTACCTGAATATTGATAAGGTAATCCTGTAATTGAAAAAATTGAGTTACCTGCTAGTAAAACACCAACTTGCAACCATATCATTACTATCAATAAGGTATAATACCACTTCTTTTTGTTCATTTATTACTCCATTTCAAATTATTCCATTAATTAAATTAAAATCCTGTCCATTTGTCAATAATCTTTTTTTTATAAATTATTATAATAATGGGAAAAAATTGATCTTCACTAAAAATATTTAGCTTTATTGAGCAAGAGAATCGAAGTACTTTTCTATTCTTACCCCTAGCTTTTTCTTTAAAGAATTAACTATTGCAGACTTTGATTTGGCAATAGCTTCTTCTTTATTAATGCCTCCAGAACGGCTCTTTTCGTTTAAGGAAACTACTATTTTATTATTATTGTCTCTTATACTTAAATCATATTCATATTTTACAAAATCTTCCTTTCTTCCCAGGTCAACATCCTGATAGTGATAAGAACTGACAACTTTAAGCATGGCTTGATTATCAACAATACTAAAATTCATTTCATTAATAATTTCTTTGATTGTGTTAGCAAGAATTCCTTTTTCGTCGTTTTCTACCTGAATAGAAAAACTAATCTGAGAAGCAATTTCTCGCATAAGAGAATTGATTTTAGGATATCTGTTTTCTACACCAACTATTTCATAATCCATAGGAGATATAATAGCTAACTGATCAAGCAAAATTTGATTTTGATAAGCGAAAATTGATGCTAAACCTAGGTAAGCATACCTTCTAACAAGGTCAGAAGTCTCTTCATACTTAGTCATATAAAAATCAGTCATTTCCTTAGTTTGCACTATTTTTTCATCATAGATATCAGCAGTTCTACTTCTATGAATATAAGCTAAGGCGTATACTTTACCTAAATCATCTGTGTAAGTCTCACCAATCTCAATATTTATAAGGTCCTGTTCTGCACTAATGAAGATATCTTTTGTATTTTCGGCAAATAAAGAAACTTCATCTTCAGCTTTACTAGATTCTAGTTCAGACCATCTTTCTGAAAAATGGGTATTAGCCCTAACATCAGTTTTAAAGATTCTTGCAACACTACCCATAGCATCTGCTTCGGCTGATCTTCTTGTTGAACCATAACCAACTGCAGCTAAATACATACCTTGAGGATATTTAACCTTAGGATTATCTATCCATTCTGGTTTCCCTCCTGAACCTGATTGTTTATTAGCTGAACAAGCCATCATAAGAATTAATACTATTATAAGAATAAAAAATTTTCGCATATTAAACCTCTACTTTAAATAATATGACTCAAGTAAGTTGAGTCCATACTCTTTCACTTCATAATTTTTAAAAACATCATAATATTCAACTGAACCATAATTATTATGGTAATTAACTTTAATATCATAAAAACCTGGAGCAATATCAAAATCTCCTACATAGGCATAGCCCGGGAAAATAAGGCAAGATCTTAAATCAGCAGCCTCACTTGCTTCAGTTAGTGCAGCTGTGCCCAACTTTGCTAAGAAACCACCCAACTCACCTGTTTCTTTTTCTATCTTCTTCTGGGTTGCTATTGAAGCAATTCCCTTTAAAACTGTTCTAGTAATAGCTCTGATATAAGCCATACGGGCTTTGACTGAAAAAGTCTCTTTTGCTATTCTATTAACTGATTCTATTTTTTCTAATTCACCTACCACTTTTCCATTCACTTCAATAGATATTTTTTTAATATTACTGTCTTTTTCTCGCATTCTAGGAAGAGAAAACTTAAAATAATAACCAGCTTCTACACCAGGAAAAATAAACTGTTCTCCTTGACTCTCCTTACCATCATCTACAAAGACAGTTACTAAATTCTCTAAAGTAGCAACTCGGTAGGTTACAGGATATTTTTCAGGAGCTAAGCCAGTAAAAGAAACAAAACTTATTTTAGTCTTATCTGCCTTTATACTACTAAAACCAGCTAAATTTGGTTTGGAAAAATTATAGATATGACCTTGTAATTTAAAAGCTTCGTCAATATACCGATTATCGATTCGAACATCGTCAAATCTGTTTTCAGCTCGATATAATAACATACTCAAGAATCTTGCTAAGGCCGAATTATTGAATTGAATACTTTTAACTTGGATATCAATTTTACTATTTTCAGATTCGTTTAATTTTTCAACATATTCTTTATATTTGTCTTCTAGAAGGTTAAGTTTGTCATTAACCCTTCTAATTTCCACAAAAGCTGATTCTTGCTTATTTAAATTAAGATAGTTTAAAGCCTTAAATATATTAATGTAAATATCTTCATAATCTTCACCTGCATAAGCCAAAGTATTATCATTGAGCAACATTGAAGAAGCAGCTCTACTTACAGATTTTGTATATAATTCACTAATAGCATCTTCAGCTTTAGTTAAATGAAAATTACTCTTAATATAATCTTTGTTATAGTGTAAAATCATGCCCATATAGAGATGATAAAGAACTCTATCTTTATCTGGAAAGCACTTTTCTTTGTTTGTTTCAATAACCTGTAATGAAGCTTCAAAGTTTCTATTCTGAATATTAGTTAATAAGGACTCTTTATACATATCTCTGGTTCTAAGATTAGAACATCCAATAATTGACATAAATACTAAAATGATTATAAGATATTTACTCTTGTTCATAAAACTCCCTAGGGACAGATATTAAGCTGAAAAAAGATAGGTAACTTGTACACAAGCTACCTATAAAAGATTATTATAATTTAAACTTACCTTGAGAAACAACTTTCTTTAATTTTTTCTCTCCTATCCATACAGTTTCATTTGATTCAGTATTAACTAGCTGAAGGTTAACTTGATAATAAACAACCCTTTGGCCTTCAACTGCATCAATAATTGATTTTATTGAACCTTGAAGTACGAAATCTGCACCTAGCTCTTCAGCTAGTCTTTTAGCTGTTTCTTCTGAAGCATAAGATTGCTGTTGTAGTCTCTCTTCTCTGATTTCTGCTCGTTCGTCTTTACCTGCAACGAATCTTACCTTACCAGAGTTTATTAGTTCTCTTTGCATATCTTTGATAAAAGTAGAAGTCTCAATATGCTCACTTGTAAGATTACGCACAGTTCCTACTGTCACGACAGGTTTTTCAGAGTTTTCAGCAACAAAATTCATTAACCAGTTTTGTGATACTACATCCTTAACCATCTCTTCTGATACTTGCTGAGAATCAATATCATTCCACCTACCACTTAAGTCAATTTTTTCATCAACTCCTCTTCTACTAACCTCTCTTGAAGAAGAACATCCTGCAAGGACTAAAAGGATTAATAGGGCTAAGATCATATAAGTTTTCTTCATTATTTCCTCCGCTTTATGTTTTTATTTACTAGCTAAGAAGACCTTAACTTTCTCGTCAATATCTTTTTTATTTTTATTCTTAATAAACTGTTGTTGATAGAAATTATATTGAGACTCAATAATTCTTCTATGGACATAAATCACTATTGGAGAGAATATAAAAGAGCTAAGCATAAAGAGTAAAATCATTGAGGGAATTGAACTTATAATATCAATCCTGTTTACAAGTAAAGGAAAATTTACCTGGAGAATATCTGGAAATAAGGACTTTAGATAAATAAAAATATTAACCAATGCATGTTTATAAATTAGTAGAGATAGGGTAATAAATAACAAGTTAACTAACCATGCTTTGAGATAATAGCTTTTCATTTGAGAAATAGACTTAAAGATTTTATTCAGGGTTCTGACTTCATTTCCACCAGTATAGAAGAGTAAAATTTGAGTTCTCAGCATCATAGTAATACTTGCTGTTGTTAAGACAAGAATGATATAAAGAGGTTCTTGAAATCTGTTTAGACCAGCTATATCATAAAATAGATTAGTTAAAAAATTCAAATCCCAAAGTGGAAGAAAATAGATGATAGCAAAGCAAATCATCCAGAGAAAGAGACTAATCAGGGTAATAAAGACATTAATATTATCCTTATCTTTGTAAGGTATTATATCAATTTCATCCCTTTTTTTAAAAGAATTAATAATTTTTTGATCAATTGAAATTGAGATATAGTTCCAGATAACAAGTATAGCAAAAAGAATGGAGCAGATTAATGGTATATTTTGCCAAGAGTAAGACATGGTAAAAAAATAGTTATCCAACCATCTTCTCTCAGAAACAAAAACTGATAGATCTTGGGGCTGTAAAAATATTTGGAGTCCATTCCAACCTCCAAAAAATAACAGCTGGCTCCATAAAATTATCTTAGAGAACAGAAATTTATCATTTTTAACTATTGAATCTTCATTACTGTAAAGCAAGTATTTTCTCCTTCTTAACTTTAAACTAAGATAACTGAGGGTCTATGTTTGTCAATTTATTAATGATTTTTTTTATTATTGACAGTATATTTCAAATAATATTAATATCATTTTACTAACAAAAAGGAGATTTTATGGAAAGAACAGGATTCCAAAAAGTAGGCATCTATGTTGATGTAGCTAACATAGCCCAGAATGGTGGTTATGGAATAGCTTACGATGTGTTGCGTGAATTTGCTTGCCGTAATCATGGTACAGCAGTAAGATTGAATGCTTACTTAGCCTATGATGAAGAAAGAGCTAAGAGTGATGCTGAGTATCGACGCCATTCTCTAAATTTTCATGCTAACTTACGTGACTATGGTTATAAAGTCATAGTGAAGTCTGTTAGATTTTTCTTTGATGAGCTAGGTCATCGTTATGCAAAAGCAAATGCTGATCTTGATTTAGCCGTAGATGCTTTATTACAATCAAATCATTTAGATTATGTTTTATTAGTGACAGGAGATGGAGATTTTCTTCAGGTCATCAGAGCCTTGCAAAATAAGGGTTGCAGAGTCGATGTATTAGGTTTTAAGAATGTATCATATTTATTAAAAAACGAAGCCGATATATTTGTTTCAGGATTTTTAGTTCCTGATTTATTACCAGTCCAAGACGAATATGGAGTTCCTCTCAATAAAGAACATTGGGGTGAGATTGGTTCTTATGTTCGTGGAGTATGCTATACTTATAATAAAGAGAAGAACTTTGGTTTCTTTAGAGTATTAAATTCAATCAATGAGGGCTTATGGATTACAGATTCTCGTAAGGAACATTCTCCCTATAAGTCAATCTTCTTTCACAGCTCCAATTTACCTGAAGGTATAGATATTGAACTTCCTAACCGTAATCAAATATTTGAATTTAAATTAGCCCAAGGTGAAAAGGGCTTTCAAGCTGTTGATATCCGAGTTGGTTATAAATACAGTTTTAAGTAGATTATTAAAAAAGAAAAATTATTATAAGTTGAAAATAAAGTAATTTTAAAACTTTGAATATTAAGTGAGTTAGAAGATAACTCACTTTTTTTTAAAATAAAATGCAGGATTTTCTAAATGGTCAAGTCTTAAGGGGTGAAGACATAAAAGAAACCAAAAAAGGAGTATATGATGTTTAAAAAAACTGTATTAGTTGTTGCCTTAATGGCAGTGTTGTTAGGAAGTCTTTTAGCTCAACCAATGAGATACCAGGCTAAAAGAGAATTAGGTGATGAAAGAGGCATTCATTCTCAATATAAGAATTATCCTGGAAGAATGGGTATGGAAATGGGTATGCATAATCGTAATGGTGGAAAGAGAATGCATAAGATGCTACCAGGAAGAATGGTTTTAGCCATGGCCGACCAAATAGATTTATCTCAAGCTCAGATTGATAAAATTAAAGATATTCAAACAGATTTTGGTAAAATGAATAATTCAAAGACAGCTGAGATTGAGAATTTATTAATAGACAAAAGAGCTGCTATGCGTGCTCAGAATTTTAAGGAAGCTAGAAAAGTTACTACTGATATCTATGAACTTCGTCAAGATTTAGCAGTAGCAAAAATTACTGCTATGGAAGATATCTATAAAGAATTAAGTACAGAGCAAATTGAAAAGCTAAAAAATGAATGTTTAATGGACTAAAATAAAAAACACTCTCTCTCAAATCTAAAGAGGAATGCCTAGGCATTCCTCTTTATTTGAAAAAGACAAAAGAAGATACTTCTTCTCAAGTATTGTTTCAATGTTTGAATTTTGTTTTAGGGAATACTTCTAACAAGTCTGAAGCCTATATTCCAAGCTCTAGTTGCATAGTTCATAGAAGCTCTTGCAATGTTTGTGCAGGCATAAGAACTTTCCGCAAAACTACCTCCTCTAATCATACGTTGATCCCCTGCTACTGGACCTGTCGGATTTACTTGAGGAGTACTAGGGTAAGTAGCATAATAATCCCAACACCATTCCCAGACATTTCCTGACATATCATAAATACCTAGTTCATTAGCTTGTTTAAGTCCAACACTGCAATGAGAAGTTGCATTATCATTATACCAGCCAACCTCATCTAAATTGTTAGAACCACAATATGTGTAATTTTCAGATTGATTACCTCCTTTAGCAGCAAACATCCATTCCATTTCTGTTGGTAATCTATAACCATTTGCATTAAAATTACAAGTGATATATTCTTCATTAAAAGTATAATTTTGAATAAAAGGAGCCCAATCGTCAGGATTACTTCCATAATTTTGGTATGTGTAACAGGGAGTCAAACCCTCAGAAATAGATCTGCGATTGCAGTAAGATATGGCATCAACCAAATTGACGCTATCTACTGGCCGATTAGGTTTTGAATAATAGTTTGGATAATGAGAAGGATTGGTTCCCATAATATTCTGATAATTAATTTGTGTCATCTCATATTTATCCATATAGAAAGAAGATATGGTTACTTGGGAAGATCCGTTATTGAAGGTGCCTCCTTCAACATATTTAAAATCAGGAGGAAAAATCCAATATTCAAAAACTCCAGTTTCAGAATCAAAAAGACCTGGTTTAAATGCCTTAGCTTTCAATATTGTATGATTACTAGTTACAAATATTCCTGAAGTATAAAGTGTTGAGTTTGAGTTAGGTTCACTTCCATCGGTAGTATATCTAATCACAGACCCAAAAGTTTCACATTCAATTCTAACATTAAATGTATCATAACCGTGTCCTCCAGGATGACTAAAGCTAGGAGTAGATACTTGTTCTTGGTGAATACCACGGACACACCTAAAACCATTCCCCCAATGCAAAGTAGTATTTGCAATAAATCCTCGATGATTTATTAAACAATTGTCATTACCATATTGCCAGCCTCCTCCTTTAATTACCTTAGAAGGATTTGTTTGATCTGTAGTGGGATTAATCTGGTTTGTGTTAGATAGACTTCCTTCATGATCCCAACACCATTCCCAAACATTTCCACTCATATCATAAATACCTAGTTCATTACCATCTTTTGTTCCTACTTCATGAGTTCCATAATCAGGATTTGAAGTTCCACCTGATATTTGCGAAGCATTACCTGAAAACCAAGCAACATCCCACACATTATTACTACCACTATATGTATAGCCTAAAGATTGATTTCCCCCTTTGGCTGCAAACATCCACTCCATTTCGGTTGGTAACCGATAACCATTTACACTCCAATCGCAAGAAATATTAAGAGTATTGTTTGAGTCACTATTCCAGTCGGAAGGCCAGTTATCAGGATTACTCCCATAAATACCATAACTGTAACAAGGAAGTTGATTCTCTTGAATACTTCTTCTATTACAATATTCTATTGCATCAAACCAGCTAACATTTTCCACAGGCTTATTTCCATTATCTGCGAAATAGGAGGGGTTATTTCCCATAACTGCTTGATACCCTACCTGAGTTATTTCATATTTATCAATTAAGAAGGGAGATAGTGTAACATTAGCAAATCCATTGTTAAATGTTCCTCCTTCAACTTGAATAAAGTTATCTGGTACTATGAAGTATTCAGCTTCTGAAATAAGTGATGGATATAAATCATCTTTGTAGGCTCTTGCTCTTAGGATAGTAGAATAATTTATTTCTATAGGTGATGAGTAAAGTAAAGAAGATTGGCTTGGTTCACTTCCGTCAGTAGTATATCTTATTTCAGACCCAAAGCTTGAAGAGGTAATACTTATGGACTGTGGGCTAAGATAAGTTCCTGATGATAGATTGAAGATTGGGGCTTGAACTTGTCGGTCTAAAGAATTTCTTGCACATCTAAAACCAATGTGCTGAAAAAGATTAGTAATTGTAGATTCTGTTCTATAATCAATACGACAAAGATTCTCTGAACAATTCCAACAACCACCACGCATCACACGTGCATCTCCTGTAGAAGCACCAGTTGGATTAGTTTGCTGAACTTCAGAATATTCTCCCAGAATATCCCAACACATTTCAAAAACGTTTCCACTCATGTCATAGAAACCTAATTCATTAGCTTGTTTTGTTCCTACGCTATGTGTTCCGTAATCAGGATTATCACTTTCTCCAGTAATAAATAATGCATTAGCATTAAACCAAGCAACATCCCAAATATTGTTACTACCACTATAAATATACCCAGAACTTTGATTACCACCCATAGCAGCAAACATCCACTCCATCTCAGTTGGTAAACGATAACCATTAGCATAATTATTTAAGTAAACATAATGTTGCTTTGAATCATGATTATCCCAGTCATTAGGCCAGTTGTCAGGATTAACTCCGTAAGAATCATAACGATAATATGGATTTAGGTTTTCTTGAATACTTCTCCGGTTACAGTATTCTATTGCATCAAACCAAGTTACCTGTTCAACAGGTCGATTTAAGTTACCTGTAAAGTAAGATGGGTTAGTTCCCATAATCTCTAAGTAACTAGACTGAGTAACTTCATACTTATCTAGGTAAAATGAGCTTAAAGTTACATCTGCTGTACCATTATTAAAAGTAGCTCCTTCTACAAGAATAAAACTCTCAGGTTGGATATGAAATTCAGCTTGGCCAACTATTGAAGGAATCATATCATTCTTATAGGCTTTTGCTTTGATTTTTAAAGATGAATAGACATCAATTGGACCATAATAAATTGCAGAACTTTCATTTGGCTCAGTGTCATCAAGTGTATAACGTATTGTAGCGCCAGGTGTAGTAGTTGAGATTATTACACTTTGAAAGTCGTTATAGACTCCAGCAGGAGGACTAAAAGTTGGCATAGAAACTTGTTCTTCTAAGGTTGATCTTACTAAACGTAAACCAACAATCGCATTTCTTGATGTTGGTGTTAAGATACTCCTATGGAATACTCTTGAATTTAAGAAAGGATTACTCCAACTACCTCCACGAATGCATCTATGTGAGCCACTACTAGGTCCATGAGGATTAGTTTGATCATTTGTGGGATATTCACCATATAGATCCCAACATAGCTCAAAAACATTACCACTCATGTCATATAAGCCTAACTCATTAGGGGCTAGTAATCCAACTTCATGTGAGCTACTAGCGGAATTTTCATTATACCAAGCTACAGCGTTTATGTTTTCACTTCCACTATAAGTATAGTTATTTGAGAGATTACCTCCCTTAGCAGCGAACATCCATTCCATTTCTGTTGGTAATCTATAACCATTATTTTGAAAATCACAGGCAAAATTCACCTGATAAAGAGCTGTAGAATTCCAACCTTCTGGCCAAGCAGCAGGATCATAACCATATTCTGCATATGAATAACAGGGTGTTAAATTCTCTTCCACACTTCTTAAATTACAATAAACTAGAGCATCATACCAAGAAATCTTTTCTATTGGATGATTAGGATTATTACCATTATCATAATTATTGGAAGGGTTTTCTCCTATCACTGCTTCATATTCAGCTTGTTTTAATTCATAATTAGAGATGTAAAAAGAGGAAAGTGTGATGTTAGATGTTCCATTATTAAATGTTCCCCCTTCAACTAAGATAAAATTTGTTTGGTTGTCATTAGCTACTGCTGCAACATAATAAAACCTTCTTTCATTGCTTAGAGGACCAGTCCAACTATTACCTGAAAAGACGCCTGATAGGTCTTCTTCGAACTCACTTTGAGGCTTAGTAGATGAATAAACCTTATAAGAATCTATACCAGTAACTTGTTCCCAAGTAAGACTTAAAGTATTGTTATCCTGGTTAATACTAATAGAGATTCCTTCTACAAGACGATTAGAATCTTCTGTGGGAAAGGAAATTGCTACGTTGGCTTGTGGTAACCTATTTGCTTGAATAGTTAAAGGACATATTAATATAATAAATACCATAAAAAAATAATAACAAGAAACACGAGAAATTTTCATATATTCCTCCAAGATTGTGGGTTCCTTTTCAAATATGCTTAATAATAATTATAATGCATTAGTGTCTCATAATAAATTTATTTATGCTAATACATTATTAATTGTCAAGTTTAAAATTGAAAGAGAAATAGATATTTATCTCTTAATGAAGACTACACTAAGAGAATAAACCTTTTATAATGAACTTTCCTATTCTTATAATTAATATTTTAAGTTAAGTTTTTATTATTGATTTTAGGTCTAGTTTTCTGAGTAAAAACTTGTTAATTTTGACTAAAATCAGCAATTATATCATCAATTACCTCTAGCAAATCTTTCTCTTGTTGTAGTTTTTTTTCCACATTTCCGATTAGCTGCAAAGGATTAATTAAATCTCTTAACCTCCCAAGTAAATACCAATTATCAGGTAGCTTTGTCTCAGCATAAGTATTATAAGCCTTAGCAAAAAGAATTTTATCTTGTTTGCTAAAACAGTCTCTGTAGCGGAAGAACTGTCCCACATCAGCTAAAGAATGTCCATTAGTAGAGTATTCCCAATCAACTATATAAATATCGTCGCTGGAAGCTAGAATCATGTTAGCTGGACGAAAATCTGAGTGAATAAAACTCTTATAGATCTCAATTTCATTGAGAAGATTTTGATTATTAGCAATAAAATCTTCTATCATTTTTATTCTCTTTTCCCCTATAAGTCTCTGAGTTTTTTTATTGCTTAGAAAGAGCTTAAACCAACTTGAAAAAGGAGGTAAATCAAATTCTTGTATCTTTAATCTTGTTTGGAAAGAGTGTATTTTTGCTAGGGATTCTCCAACTTGAATTATATGTTCTTCTCTAATTTCCTCCTGGCAAAGAAAGTGAGAAAAATTAACACCTTTTATAAATTCATAGAGAATAAAATATCGCTTATTCTTAAGTGAATAATCTAGCAATTTAGGTATTTTAATGATTTTAGCAAGTTCTTGGTTTAAAGCTAGTTCATTAACAATCATAGCAGAGTCTTGACTAGTTACCCTGAGTAAAAATGTAGCAGTCTTTGTTCTTAGGATAAAATTACTATTTCTACAACCAATTTCAATTAGTTTTACGTCAAATATTTCTTTGTGCTTAAAAACAGTAAAGATATCTTTAAGTTGCTTACTATCAAGTTTGTAGTAAGGATATGAACGTTCCCAATGAATATCCATAAGAAGAGGTAAGGCTGAGTTTCCCCAGCCTTTTCCAAATAGTTTTTATAAATGAACTTTAAGTGACTTTAACAAGTCTGCTAATAGTTCTGGTTTAGTATTAACATCAGATTGTCTGATGAAGTCAATTCTCTGTCTGAATCTATCAGCAACAATAGCTTTATATTCTTCAATATTTTCTCTCTTTGTAGGATCATAACGATCATAATATCCAGGAAGTATTTTTTCAATGGATTCTCTAGTAGGTATTTGAGCACCATTAAGAAGTGGCCAATCTTCCCATTCTATCTTATCCATGAGGATACCTGATTGGAGAGTTAATGAAGTTGCAAGAGGTATCTTTTCTAAATCATCGTCTGAAGATTTCCAGTAACCTATTGAATTAAAGCAGTAAACATCTGCCCCACCTTCAATAACATTGATGAAGGCTTTTACATCTTTCCATAGTTCATAGACACGGAAAGGGTTAGCAAATGGTTCGAAGACTAGTTTGTTAAGTTCTTCTTCAGTAACGTTTTCAGCTCTATTTCTTTTAGTCATAAGAGCAGTACCCATTGATACAGCTAGATGCTTATTAGTAAATCTGATTACAGGAGGGAGAATTGTATCTTTCATCAACCAAGCAAGTGCTTTAGGGAAGCTACATTTATTAACCCAATCTCCTAATAAATCTCTATCAAATAAGGCTCTACCATTAGAGTTTCTTAAATCTAAACCAACTGGTGTTTTTACTCCATCAATATCAATAATTGCATGGTTCATAAGTGATAGGCAGTATTTCCAATCTTTATGATCTGGTTTTCTACTATCAGTTTTATCAAACAAGCTTGGTTCCCAGACTCTACATAATTGTTCTTCAACATCAATTTGGAAAGCATCGTCATGAAGAACAACTTTTTTGAAACCTTCAGGAAGTGTTTCACAGTTATTTTCACTGTTAGTATGGGAAGATTTTCCTGTACCTGATAGACCATAGAAAGCTATTGATCTTTTACCAAGTTCATGATATTTTTCTTCATCACAAGTAGTGAAGTCAATCTCTTTAATACCACCATGACAGGCAGCCATTCCTAACCTCATTCCAGAAGTCCATGCTAAGGTTAAAGTACCTTTTTTTCTTTCTCCAAAGTATTTCATTCCAAAGTTGAAAATAACATTTTCTTTTTCATCAACAAGGGCTAATTGAGGAGCACCAACATTATGGTAGTAAGGGTCATTACTTTGCCAATCGTTATAAGCAATAATAATAATATCTTGAATTGGCAGTTCTTTGCTTTTTTTATATTGATCTTCAAGGCATTCATATGGAATAAAATTAGTTAACCAATTAAACATATTAGCAGCATCTGATTCAGTAGTTACATAAGTAGCTTTAATCATTAAATCAGAATCTAAACCGATAATAGCTTCACCTTTGATTAGTTCTTGTTTTTGCATATCAAAGATAGCTTCTCTTAGGTCACCTTCAACCTTGTTTTTTTTGGAGATATCTAATCTATGATAGAATTTCCTTGCTTTAGCAGTTCTACCGATGATTTTTCCATGACAGTCATCAATAATTTTAGCACCTTCAGGTAAGCCTACTTTCTTAGCATATTCTGGATATATTAAAAAATCAGTTTCTGATACACCAGCTTGCTTTTTAGCCATTTCATAAGCTTGAGCAACTGTAACTTTTCTTACACGTGAATTATTAACAACTGTTTCTGCAAGAGCTCTTATTTTAGACATATCTTGCAGATTATTATAATACTTAGCACTAGGTTTACTAGCCATGGTTCCTCCCGAACTCTATTTATTTTATTTTATTTTTTTTTGTTTGAAATAATCACACGGGGCATTAAATAGATTCACAAATGACTTGTCAAGCATACAAAAAATAAAAGCTGATAAATATGGTCTAAACTATTATTTAACAGCATATTAACCATTTCTTAACAAAAAGCTGTTTTTTTCAAAAACTCAATAATGGCTAATTTTTGACCAAAAAATAAGAGGCCATAACTTATAAAGTTTGGCCTCTAAATTTTAATTTAATACTATATTTAGGCAGGAACTATATTAATATATTTTCTACCGTTCTTTTTAGTAACAAATTGAACTTTTCCTTCTGATACAGCAAAGATAGTATGATCTTTACCAATACCTGTTCCAATACCAGGATGGAATTTAGTTCCTCTTTGTCTGACAATGATATTGCCAGAAATCACGTATTCATTTCCGTATTTTTTGACACCGAGATATTGAGGATTACTATCTCTTCCATTCCTACTCGAGCCAACACCTTTCTTATGAGCCATTAGTTCCTCCTATCTTTTTATCTCTGTAATTTTGATTTCAGTGAAATTCTGTCTGTGGCCATTTTTCTTCTTATAACCTTGTCTTCTTTTCTTTTTGAAAACAATGATTTTCTTATCTTTTTTATGGCCAATAACTTCTGCTGTTACAAGAGCTCCAGCAACATTTGGAGTACCAAATGTTATATCCTTCTCATCCCTAAGGACAAGTACGTCGTTTATGCTAACTTTATCGCCAGCATTTTGATCAGCAAGGTAAGGTACTTTTACTATAGCATCTTTTTCAACCTTAAACTGATATCCTTTAAAATGAACTATTGCGTACATTTTTTCTCCTTTATTTATATATAAAATAAGTTCTTAAACTATAAATTTAAGACTTGATAATTTGTCAAGTACTATATTGATCTGTTATATCTTCGTGGTCTTTTCCTTGATAAACTCTAAAGTCGTGCCTATGAAGTTTCTCATTACTTACAAATTCAACTTTAAACTTGTAGTTGGAATAAATATAATCAGGATGATCTAATATAAAAGCTCTAATAGCAGGATTTACTTCTACTCTTAGCTGGTCTTCTTTAATGAAATATTCAGCTCTATTTAGCCATCTACTAATGTTAACTAAGACAGCATCGCAGGAAAGAATTCTTCCTGTACCGAAGCAATAAGGGCATGATTCTGAATAGGAAGAGATTATTGATGGGCGAATTCTTTTCCGGGTAATTTGAACTAGTCCTAAGGGGCCAAAAGGATAGGCTTTGTTTCTTGCTCTATCTTTCTTAAGCTCTCGTTTTAAAACATCCAAAACTTCTTCTCTAGATTTATCTTCTCCCATATCAATAAAGTCAATAATAATTATACCAGATAAATCTCGAAGTCTTATCTGTCTTGCGACTTCCTTAGCTGCTTCCTTATTAGTCTTAGTGATTGTATCTTCATACTTTGATTTACCAGTAAAAGAGCCAGTATTGACATCAATAGCGACTAAAGCTTCAGTTTGATCTATCTGAATATTTCCTCCGCTAGGAAGGTATGATTTAGAATTAAAGATAGATTTTATCTTCTTTTCAATACCAAAGGCATCAAAAACAGGAGTATCTTCATTATACCATTCAATCCTATCAAGCAAGTCAGGTGCAATATCGGAAATCTCACTTTTTATTTCTTTGAGAAAGTCTATATCATCGATAACAACCCGGCTAACATCATCTCTAAAGAGGTCTCTTATTAGAGTGTTTTGGATTTTATTCTCATCAAAGATACAGATTGGTGGTTTAGCATATTTAATTTGCTTTTCAATGACTCTCCAACTCTTGGTTAAAGCACGATATTCAGCTGTTAATTCTTCATCTGTACAGCCTTCAGCTTCTGTTCTTACTATTAGACCATGGTCTTTTTCTTTAAGATTATAAAGGAAGCTTTTAAGTCTTTTTTTCTCTTTAAAAGACTGTATTTTGCGGGAAACAGATATCTTAGTCTTGTTAGGAAAGAAGACTAAAAACTTACCAGGAATAGAGATTTGGCCAGTTAATCTAGCACCTTTTTTATTGATAGGTCCCTTCTGTACTTGGACAATTATTTCCTGTCCAGGATGGAGATATTTACCTATTTTAGATGAATCATTTGATTTACTAGTTACCTTCCCATCACCTTCAACTTCATCAAGGTAATCAACCATAATGTCTGTATAGTGCAGGAAGGCGGTTCTTTCTAGACCTAAATCTATGAAGGCTGCTCCCATACCAGGTAAGACATCTTTCACAAGTCCCTTATAAATATTTCCAACAATGTTAGAATTGTTTGGTTTTTCAACGATAAACTCAAGAAGTTTACCATTTTCTAAAACTGCAATCCTTTTTTCTAAGGGCGTAACATTTACTACTATTTCTAAATTCATTGTAATCCTTTTACAGAATTACATCTCGACTAATTTCCGAAACTCACAGGAAGAAGTGTTTGAGTAGGATGTTGTTTAAAACTTTCAAATAAAGCCTTTTGTTGATAAAGAGTTTCAGAAGTATTTTTTAGTAATAAATTTTTTACTTGAGTAACACCTAATCTTTCAGAAAGCATATACTTAAAAAGATCCTGTCTTTTGGGAAAGTTTTCTTTAACATACTCTTGAACATTTGCTAATTTTGATGCTTCAATAATTGCATCTTGTAAAGAACCAATTTCATCAATCAAACCATTCTCTTTAGCTGATAGAGCGTCCCAGATTTGTCCCTGAGCTACTTTTTCGACATCAGCTAGACTAGCAAATTTGTCTGAGCGTCCTTCTTTTACAATCTTTTTAAAAGAATTATAAACAGCGTCTGCTGAACCTTTTAAAGCGACAAGTTGTTGATCTGAAACACCATTCAAAGTATTAAGCCAAGTGCTTTTCTTGCCATATTCCAACTTATCATGGGTAATTCCGATCTTATCTTGAAGATTCTTAGCATCTGGGACCATTTGAACTACTCCAATGGAACCTGTTATAGAGTAGGGGTCTGCAAAAATTTTGTTACTGGCCATGCTTATCATATAGCCACCTGAGGCTGCTACATCACCCATAGAGACAACTACAGGCATTTTCTTGTTAAGTCGTTTTAAAGTTTGTAAAATTTCTTCAGATTCTAAAGCAGAGCCACCAGGACTATTTACTCTAATAACACAGGCTTTGATTGTTTTGTCTTTCATCATATCATCCACTTCATCTTCTATCCATTTAGAAGTGAGTACTGAAAAATTGCCTTCTAATGGCATAATTGAGCCATTGAGATATAAAACTGCTATTTTATCATATAATTTTTTATCAATTTTTGATCTATAACCTAATAAGTACTTATTATAGTCGATTAATTTACCAGATTTCTTTTCTTCTTCTCTAAGGTAATCAGTTTCAAAAGCTTTTTCTTGAATCAGACCTGTCATTATGGTTTCATCAGGCTCAAGGAACATATATTTTTCATTGTTTATAATACTTTCAATAACGATTGAAGACACATTTAACTGTTGAGAAATTTGATCAATGAAAAGTTCATATCTGGCTTTCAAAACTCTATTAAGGTTTTCTTTTGTTTCATCAGACATTGCTTCTTTTGAATATTGAGTACCGTAATCTTTGTATTTGCCTGCACTTATAATGTGCATTTTGACTCCTACATTATCAAATAGATTCTTGTAAAAGGCCATATCAACTCCAAAGCCTTTTAGGAAAACACCTGCAGAAGATGAAGCTGAAATTGTTGTTTTGTCGGCTATTGAAGCTAATAACATATCAGTATTAGAGGCCATTGTTAGGAAGGCAAGTACTGGTTTGCCAGAAGTTTTAAAATCTTCTAGGGCTGAAATGATTTCATTCAGTGATGCATAACCCATAACAGCTAATTCTGGTCTGATAAGAATTCCATTGATTCTTGGGTCATTTTTCGCCTTCTTAATTGCATCTACAATATCAAAGACAGTTGGCTGATTATCGAAGAAGGTAGAATTGGAGAAACGTGAATATTCGGCAATAGGTCCTTGCATTTTTATAGAGAGTAATGAGTTTTCTTTGATATTAACAATATCTTTTGATGAAACTTTAGTCAATCCATAAATTAACAGACCGAAAAATCCTATAAAAATCAAAATGGATGTTAAGCATCCAAAACCGAAATATGCACCTTTTTTCATCTATTTTCTCCTAAATACTTAATGTATTATAAAATATTTTTTAATAATTCTATTATTATATTTTACATTAGTATGTCAAGAAAAATAATTATTTGAGTTAAGGATAATGAGATTTACTAAGAGGTCCGAACATCTAGTCTAATAATCCCGAATGGTGCAGTAGAACTTTGATGAAGAGTGCTAGATTCTTTTAGCAAAATAAATTACAGAATTTGAAGGCATACAATATATATATTCATGAAAATTATATAGCTTACTTTTTGCAAAAGAAGATTCTGCTATTCGCAAAGGTCTACTGCATTATTTGGGATAATATACCCCTTAAGGATCCCTAATCCTTCCTTTACAGTCTTTCGATGAAAGTCCAGGTTTCATCGAAAGACTGTAAAGGAAGGATTAAGGATGGTATAGTGATTGAAGAATATATTTATAGGTAAAATTGACTTATTATCTAGTCCATTTTGAGGACAATAATTTAGGAAAGATTTAGCTCAGAAAGTGTAGTAGCACTATAGTGAATTTAGCTGATTTTGAGTTTACGGAAGCTAGTAATTGATAAAGGAATGCATGCACTTTCTAAGAACATGCTAGCAAAAAACCCCTCACATGAGGGGTTTTGCATAATATTAAATTATTTTATTTCAATTAGAAGCTTGTTTCTAATCTTTCATTTAATTCTCTAAGACGAGCTAAACGAGATTCTACGATATTAAGAACTTTAGGAACTGTAGTAACTTTAGTAGCTTGTTTTAAGTTTTCTTCAGCTTCTCTATAGTATTGACTAGCTTGTTCTTTAGCTTGATCTCTTTGGTCAGCTAAAGTTTGAGCTTTAGAGCCAGTAGCTTTAGGAATTTCACTGTTAAGTTTAGCAGCAGCTTGGAACTTATCAATTCCTAGAGTTTGTTTAATTTGTGCTGATAAAAGATATGGAGCGTAGTTGTTAGGAGTAAAGACCATAGCTTTTTCAACATTTTGGATTGCTTTAGTATAGTTTTCATCTTCAAGATAAAGGTTAGCTAAACGAGTATAAACAACACCGTTAGTATCATCAATTTTTACAACATCGTTATAAGCTTTAGTAGCTTTTTGTTTGTAATTTTTGGCAGTTTTAGTTTGGCCTGCTTTTTCAGCATCTTTGGCAGCTGAAAGATACATATTAGCTAGGTTAAGACGGGCAGTGATATTCTTGCTATCTTTTTTAACGATTTCTTCGTAGTTTTTAATAGCTTGATCAATTTGACCAGTTTGTTGGTAAGCTGAAACTAAGTTTGATACAATAATATCATCTTCAGGGAAGAGTTGCACAGCTTGTTCTAAGTAAGGGATAGCTTCTTGATAGTTTTGCATATCGTAAAGAACGTTAGCATAACGGTAGATAGCATCTTGGTCTTCAGGGTCAATTTCAATAGCTCTAGCTACTGCATCTCTCATATTATTAAGGTCATTAGCTCTAGCATATAAGTCAGCTAGTAATAACCAATCGTCTTTAGTATTTCTAATTTCAACAATTTTTCTGGTAGGTACAGCAGCTTCTCTATACTTACCTTGTTGAAGGTAAACTTGAGTTTGGGCATCAAGATAAGAAATATTTTGGGTAGTATCTTGCTCTACTAAGTAGTCAAAGTAGCCAAGAGCATCATCATATTTTTCTTCTTTAAGATTGATTAATCCAAGATAGTAGTATGGTTCTTCAAGTGAAGGGTCAATTTGAGAAATATTTTCAAATGATTCTCTAGCAACATCATAACGTCTTGTATTGTAAGCTTGCTTAGCGATATCAATAAGTTTTAACATTTCAGTAGTTACGAAATCATCAATTTTACCCATGAATTTTTCATCTAGAGTAGTTAGGCGTTGTTCTTTATCTTTAAGGACATTAGCTCTACCAGCAGCAACATCACCAGTTCTAGTTGAATAGAGGGTATAAACTACTTTGTATTGGGGATTTCTAACTTCTTCAACAGTCATTGTAATAACTAAATCAGCAGCTAACTCACGACCAATGTCAAGAATTTCTTCTTTATCTAATTCATCAACAGCGATATCACCATAATCGAAAAAGACAGCATCAATTTTTTCTTGGTCTACTAGAATAAAGTTTTCAGTATAATCAAAAAGCAACTGAATATCTCTTCTTTCTAAGAATTTTTTAATATATCCACTTCTGTTATCTAATTTTTCTATTGGTAGTACAGCAACTTTCAAAGCTCCATCAACCTTTTCAGGCTTTTCACGATCTTCGAATGAACTTACATTCATACTACAAGCAAATAGAAATGCACTCAATATTACTACTATGAGTTTTCTCATATATCCTCCACGATAATATTCTTTTATTAAAAAAAATTATAATTCTATTATAAGTCAATACTTTTCTTTATTTTTTTTATTATTTATCAATTTCAACAATGGTTCCGTGATAGAAAGGTTGAATTAAATTTTCATCTAACTCTAAGATTAAAGCCCCTTTCTTGTTAGTTTTAAGTACTCTTCCACGAAAGAGTTGAAACTCTGTATCAAGCGAGATAAATTTATCTTTAAGGTAATCACTTCTGTTATAATAATCTTGATATTCGACAAATCCATGTTCAATAAAATAAGGAAGTTGCTGGTAAAGTTTGTCTAGAAAAACTTTTAGAAGATAGTAATTACTCACCTCAATATTTAGATAATCTCTGAGAGAAACAGCAATATTGGAAAGTTCTAGAGGCATTTCAGGAATATTTGAATCTATCCCGATACCACAAACTAGGTATTTAGCCCAAGAGTAGTAAGAAGTCAAAATACCGCAGAGCTTTCTATCTTCAAGCATTATATCATTAGGCCATTTAATCTTAAGTTTATCTTTTAAAGATGGGTAAATTTCTGTTATTGTTTGATGAATAAGCACAGCCATGAAGAGGGTTATAGAACTATCTTGTCCGAGATTATAAAGTCCTAGACTGAACCAAAGTCCTCCCTGAGGGGAATACCAGATATTCTTTCTTCTTCCACTTCCAGAAGATTGTTCATCAGCAATTACCAGGAAGTTTCCTTTTGCTAGGTTATCTTTAATCATCGATAGAGCAAAAGTAGAGGTAGAATTTAATTTATTCTTATGAATAATTTCATCGAAAAGAGGATGTTCATCTAAAATCACAATATTCTCCTTAGACTATTAACATAGCATCGCCATAACTAAAGAAACGATACTTAGCTTCAACAGCCATTTTGTAAGCATTCATTACATTTTCATAGCCAGCAAAGGCTGAAATCATCATAATTAGAGTTGATTCAGGCATATGAAAGTTAGTAATCATACCATCAATAATATTAAACTTTTTCCCAGGGTAGATGAAAATACTTGTCCATTTATCCCCGTAGCCTAATTGCTTGCCTTCTGCGAAACTTTCAAGAGTACGTGTAGAAGTTGTTCCTACAGCAAGCACTCTTCTTCCTTGAGCTTTAGCATTATTAATTTTTTGGGCAACGTCCTGACTAATGCTACAATACTCTGAATGCATGTTGTGGTCTTCTATATTATCACTTTTAACAGGTCTGAAAGTACCCAAACCAACATGCAAGAGAACTTCTACTATTTCCACACCCTTCTTCTTTAGAGCTTGGAAAATATCCTCTGTAAAATGTAAGCCAGCAGTTGGAGCAGCAACAGAGCCCTTGATTTTAGCATAGATTGTTTGATAGGTAGAAGAATCTGATTTTTCAGCATCTCTTTTGATATAAGGAGGTAGAGGGATGTTGCCTGCCATACTTAAGGCAGACCAAAATTCTCCTTCATAGTCAAACTTGATTAGTCTGGAACCTTCAGAAGCTAAGTCCATAACTGTTGCCGAGAAGTTATCACTAACAGTTATTTTTGTACCAACAGGACACTTTCGCCCTGGCTTAACTAAGCATCTCCAAGTATCATTTACAACATGATTTAATAGAAATATTTCTATCTTAGCACCAGTATCTTTAGTGCCAATCAATCTAGCAGGAATCACTTTAGTAGAATTGACTACTAAAATATCTCCTTTTTGGAAATGATCAACAATATCTGTAAAAGACTCATGTTGAACCTGACCTGTCTCTTTGTTTAAGACAAGTAATCTAGAAGCAGATCTTTCTGCAAGAGGATACTGAGCAATCAATTCTTCTGGTAATTCATAATGATATGAACTTTTTTGTAGTAAATCTTTATCTTTCATAAGTTATAATTTTCCACCTGTTATAAAAATTTCTTCACCTGTGATAAGTCTATTCTTGGCTGATAAGAGAAAGTCACAAGTTTCCAAGATATCTTGAGCTTTAACTAGTTTCTTGAGAGGAGTATTCTCTAGTTCTTTAGCAAAATAACTTTCTCTAAATTTCTGATATTCTTCTGAGAAATGTGACTGATCAGCATCAACTGGACCTGGAGAGATAATATTAATCATAATATTATATTTTCCATACTCTAAGGCAATAGTTCGAGCTAAATTGCCTAAAGCCCCCTTGGAAACTGCATAAGCAGAGCCAAATTTTAAGCCAGTACGACTTATATTAGAGCCAATCAAAACAATTCTTCCTTCTTCCTTCTCTTGGTAATAAGGGAGCAAGTTCCTTAGCAAATTATATGTAGAGAACAAGTTATTGTTAACTACAGAATACCATTTCCTAGGATCAGTTTCAGCTAGAGGTAAAAAATCACTAGATCTTACAGCTGAAGTATGAATAACTTTGCTGGGAAGTCCTTTTTCACTTTCTCTTAATTTCTTAACAAGGGAAGCAAGTTGCTGAAAATCTGTAAGATCACATTTTTCAATAAGCAAATTATCAGGATAGTCTTGCAGAAGTTGTGTTAATCTACTGATATTTCGGTGTACCAAAGCAATTACATGATAGCTTTTCTTAAGATATTCAGCTGTTAGAACTGAACCTATAGCTCCATTAGCCCCTGTTATTATAATTGCTTTATTTCCCATAGTTAAACCCTTTTTTAAAACTCAAATTTATTAATTAATTTTCTTTAACACTATTTTTTAAATCTTCTATTGTGTCAATAATCTTGTGAGCTAAGTCAAATTTTGTACCTTTAAATTCTGTTACCGAGCTGGAACTAATTAGGTAAGCAAGGGTATTATCACTCTGAGATACAGAGATGTCATTAGCTATTATTAGGTCTAGATTTTTCTTGTGTAATTTTACTTTTGCATTTTCAATAATATTTTCTGATTCTGCAGCAAAGCCAACTAAAATTTGTCCCTCTCGTTTATTTTCTCCTAAGTAATGTAAAATGTCTTGTGTTCTCTTAAGCTGTAAAGTAAGGTCTCCTGCTTTCTTAATCTTATGATTTTCTTTGTTTACTGGACTATAATCAGCAACAGCTGCAGACATAATAATAACATCATGTTTATCGGCCTGAGTTTTAACCTTTAAAAACATTTCTTGAGCTGAAAGACTTTCATGGGATTGTTCAAGATAATAAGGTACTTCTTGACTAATACGACCATGAATAATTGAGACATTTGCTCCTCTAAGATGAATTGCCCTAGCGAGAGCTATTCCCATTTTACCAGAAGAGTGGTTACTAATAAAACGCATGGGATCAATTGCTTCTTGACTAGCTCCCAAAGTGACTAAATAATTTCCTCTAAGATTTGCTTTATGCTGTAAGTAAGTAATTATAGCTGGAATAATCTCTTCATTGGGTGGATACTTTCCCCTACCTTCATAACCACAAGCAAGCATACCTTTTTCAGGAATCAAGACATGAATTCCTCTTTCCTGTATTACTTGCAGATTATGCTGAACAGCAAGATTATGATACATATTAACGTTCATAGCTGGAACTACTAAAATAGCTTTATGGAAGGCTAACATTGTTGAGCTTGCTAAATCATCAGCAATCCCATTAGCCATCTTTCCAATTATATTAGCAGTTGCAGGAGCTATTACCATTATATCAGCCCAATCGGCTAAAGTAATATGGGCTATAGGTTCATTTAAATCAAACTGATCTGTGTAAGTTGCTTGACCTGTAATGGCTCTGAAATTTATCTCACTAATGAATTCTGTAGCACTTTTTGTTAGAATAGTTCTGACTTGAGCTCCTAATTTCTTTAATCTGCTAGCTAAATCTATAGCCTTATAAGCAGCTATACCACCAGTAACTATCAAGAGAATTCTTTTATCTTTTAACATTTTACTTTCCTTTGAAAATTAAGTTTTAATAAGATAAAATTACATTGAGGAATGTCAAGAAGAAATTCTGAATCTTTCCTTTCAAACTCTAGGTCTCCTGAAGCCTCAGCAAACATAAGTATTGACAAATAATCTAAAAGATGAGAAAATGCAAAAAAATATAAGGTTAAGTAGATAATGGCAAATAACAAAAAGATAGAAAAAGAGATAAAGAATCTTAAAAATGAGATAGAATACCATAATAATCTCTACTATCATGATAATGATCCAGAGATTAGTGACTTTGAATATGATAGTTTAGTGATTCGCTTTAAAGAGCTTCTTCAAGAGTATCCACAATTTGCTGAACTAGGAAAAGTTCTTGATAAAGTGGGAAATGACCTAGTCCAAGACGGTGAAACTATAAGTCATAAAGAAAGAATGTATAGTTTAGCTAATGCCTACTCATTAGAAGAGGTAGCTTCTTTTTTTAAGAAAATCTATGCTAGTTATCCTAGTTATGACTTTGATCTTGTTTTAGAACAGAAGATTGATGGATTTTCAATAAATCTTTTCTATGATAAGGGCAAGCTTCAATATGCCACTACTAGAGGAGATGGTTTTAAGGGAGAAGTTATCACTTCCAATGCTTTAACAATAGCAGATATCCCACAAGAAATACCTTATAAAGGGAAAATTGAAGTTAGAGGTGAAGTCTATCTTTCTCTTTCCGACTTCCTAAGAATTAATCAGGAACGACAAGAAAATGGACAGAAAGTCTTTGCCAACCCTCGTAATGCTGCAGCAGGGACTATCAAACTTAAAGATAGTTTAGAAGTTAAAAGAAGAAAATTGGCTTCCTTTATCTATTCTTTAGGACAACATGATTCTGAATTAGATATTAATCAAGATAAACTGCTAATTTTCCTTAAAGAGCAAGGATTTTCGGTTAATCCTAACTGGGGACATGCTAGATCCATACAGGAAGTAATTGACTACTGTGAGCACTGGGACAGTCAAAGAACTAACCTAGATTATGAGATAGATGGTATTGTTATAAAAATTAATAATAAAGATTTGCAGACTGATTTAGGATTCACTATTAAATCTCCTAAGTGGGCAATAGCCTATAAGTTTAAAGCAGAGGAAAAAGAAACTCTCTTGCTTGATGTGCAATTCCAAGTTGGAAGAACAGGAGCAGTAACACCAAGAGCTATCTTACAAGCAGTCTTTCTTGCTGGCACAAGTGTTAGTCATGCCACCCTGCATAATGCAGATGAGTTAGAGAGATTAGATATTCATTATCATGATACTGTAAGAGTTATTAAGTCTGGAGAAATAATTCCTAAGATACTAAGTGTTAATATTGACAAACGACAAGCAGGAGCTAAGAAGGTAGTTTTCCCAAGCCATTGTCCAGTATGTCATAGCCAACTTGAAAGAGCTGCAGAAGAGGCAATATGGTATTGTATAAATATTTCATGCCCAGCTAAAATTCAAAAGAGTCTGGAACATTTTACTTCTCGTGACACTATGGATATAGAAGGCTTAGGTGAGGCTGTTATAGCCCTATTTATTAATAGAGGATTGATTGAGACAATTGCAGATATTTACAGACTTGATTATGAGAAGATTATGACTTTTGATGGTTTTGGAGAAAAATCAGTGAAAAATCTAAAGCAGGCAATTGAAAAGTCTAAGAAACAGAATCTAGACAAGTTAATTTTTGCTTTGGGTATTAGATATGTTGGAGCCAAAATTGCTGGTGTTTTAGCAGAACATTTTGGAAGCTTAGATAATTTAAGCATGGCTGATAGTGTTGAGTTGGAAGCAGTTCCAGAAATTGGTGAAAAGACAGCTGCTTCAGTTTATGACTTCTTTCATGAGCCTAAGAACATTTCCTTGATTAATGAACTTAAAGAAATAGGCTTAAACTTCACTTATATAAAAGCAGAATCCCAATCAAATATCTTAAATGGGAAAAGCTTCTTAGTTACAGGCACACTGGAAAAATATAGTAGGAAGGAGATCCAAGAGCTTATTAAGTCTAATGGTGGAAAGGTCATTTCTAGTGTGAGTAAAAACTTAGATTATTTAATTATTGGAGCTAATCCTGGTTCTAAACTTGACAAAGCACAGACCTTGAAAAGTGTTACCATATTAACAGAGGAAGACTTTTTAGGAATGATTAATAAATGAATATATTAGAATTTTTTGCCCAGTACATTAAGAGTTTCAATGATAAATTGATGCAAATACCCTATATATCTCATTACTTGAATGAGATTCTCTTCGCTCTTATCATAATTTTTGTTATAATCTTATATTCAAAATCAAGAATACTGCAAAAATATCTTATGAAAGAGATGTTATCTCCTTTTGTAGTTACTTTGATTACTATTACTTTTGTATTACTTCTAGATGAGATTATCAAACTATTAAATCTAATAATAGAAAAAGATTTAGATTTCATGACTACTCTTAATATTTTCTCTTTAGCTCTCCCCTTCCTCTTAGCTTTATCAATACCCATGTCAGTGCTTATGGCAACAATATTAGCTTTTGGAAGACTGAGTGTAGATAGTGAGATAATTGCCATTAAATCAGGTGGAATTAATATCTTTAAGCTTGTACGCCCTATATATTTCTTAGCCCTACTCCTCTCCCTCTTTATGGTTTACTTTAACAATAGAATTTTACCTGAAACTAATCATAAGTTTTCTAATCTTAGAATGCAAGTATCAATGAAAAAGCCAATGAAAATAATCACTCCTGGTGAATATATAGATTTTGGTAAATATACTGTTATTGTAAAATCTTCCACAGAAGAAGAAATGCAAGGTATAATCATTTATGATCGTAGTAATACTCAATTTCCTAAAACAATTGTAGCTAATAGAGGTGTTCTCATACCCATCAGTAGCACTGCCAGTCTCAAAGCTATTCTCTATGATGGGGAGATGCATGAAAGAGATGCTAAAGATGCTGCTAAATACTCAATAACTTCTTTCGATGAGTTTACTTTAAATATCTTTGGTTTAGATGAGCAGATGGAAATAGGAGAAAGAGAGTTTCGTTCTGATAGGGAGATGTCATCTGAACAGCTAGTTGTAGCTATAAAAAAAGACCAAGAAAATATAGAGCGTTACCAAGAAAATATTGAGAAAATTAAAAACGATATAGAAAAATACCAGAATGAATTAAAGAATGATCCAGATAATAGAGTAATTTCTCAGAAGATTAGTTCAAATAGAAATAAACTCAATGTTAATAAACAAGAGACAAATTATTCTCTTGAGAGGATTAGATCATTTAAGGTAGAATATCACAAGAAATATGCTCTTGCCTTTGCTTGTCTAGTTTTTACTCTCATGGGGATACCTATTGGAATCATGACCAAAAGCTCGGGAATTGGTACTTCTTTTTCAGTAAGTTCTCTAATCTTCTTAATCTACTATGTTTCTCTTATAGGTGGAGAGAGATTAGCTGATAAAGGGCTACTAAATCCTTGGTTATCAATGTGGATTTCTAATATTCTATTCTTTATTACAGCAGTAATTCTGACCTATACAGCTAAGTTCGAACGATCCTTAGTTGATTTTAGCAGAATAGACATCAAAAGTCTTTTTAGAAAAAAGAGGAAGCAATAATGAGAACTTTAGATAAATACTTAATAAAAGAATTTCTTAAGACTTTTGTTGTAATGTTCCTAGCTTCATCTGTTTTATTCATTGTTATAGATATTATCGACCAGTTATCTAAAATGTTAAAACATGGAGCAAGTCTTAATCAAGCGAGTCTCTATTATCTTCTTAGATTACCCTACTTATTAACCTTAACATCTCCCGTGATAATGCTTCTTACAGGATTATTCCTTATGAATAATCTAGCCAAGTACAATGAATCAATCGCTGTTAGAGCTGCTGGAATTAGTATTAAAAGAATGCTATTCCCCTTGATAATTATAGGACTTATTGTTAGTATAATTATTGGTTGGTTTGGTGATTATGTTTTACCTAAAGCAGAAGAAAGAAGGCAAATACTATATCAAGTTGAAATCAAAGGTGGAGACTTAAGAGATAAGATGTTGAGGACTAAAATCTTCTTCCAGGAAGGTGATGATACCCACAATTATGTTGCTTTTTTCAATGGTCATTCTCAAGAGATGAAAGTAGTAGATAAGACTATTATCTCGCCTGATTTTTCTTCCATAAGCTATAGAAGTGAAGCAGCGTCTGCAAGTTGGGATAAAGATGAGTGGACATATAATAATCTCTATCAAAGAGAATTTTCTAATGGTAAGCTAACTAATTATCAATATAGTCCTAGTTTTAAGGGTAAGGTAATGACAATTACTCCCCTAGAGTTTATCCGATCAGGAAAGCCTACAATGTCTATGAATTATCGTGAGTTAAGTGCTTATATAGATAGATTGAAGAAACTTAATGATAATTATTCTGAAGAATTAGTAGATCTTTACATGAAAATATCCTTTCCTTTTGCTAATTTGATAATTCTCTTCTTCTCTTTCCCAATTGTATCTAGCTCTACCCGAAGCAAGAATCGAGGCTATATTTTTATGTTAGGTTTATTGGTTTGTTTTACATTCTTAATTACTTTAGAAATAAGTCGAAGTTTAGGTTATAGTGAAGTAATTAGTCCTTTAACTGCTGCTTGGGCTCCTAACGTAATATTTGGGTTGATAGGTCTTTATTTCTTACATAAGGCAGAGGTTTAGATGAGAATTATAGTAAAAAAGTTTGGTGGAACTTCGGTTGGGGATATAAATAAAATCCGTAATATTGCCCTGAGAATAAATCAAGAAATGGAAACAGATTCTTCCTATGTAATAGTAGTCTCAGCTATGGGAGACACAACAGATCAGCTCACAGATATGGCTTATCAACTAAGTAAAAAGCCATGCAAAAGAGAATTAGACATGCTGCTTACAGCTGGAGAAAGAATATCAATGTCATTGCTATCCATAGCATTACAGGAGTTTGGTATTGTTTCCATTTCCTTCACTGGTTCACAGTCTGGCATAATAACAGATTCACATCATGGTAATGCCAGAATAATAGATGTTACAGCTTTTAGAATAAGAGAAGAGCTGATTAAACATAAAGTAGTTATTGTTGCAGGTTTTCAAGGAGTAAGTAGAGAGAAAGAAGTTACTACCTTAGGAAGAGGTGGCTCAGATACATCTGCAGTTGCCTTAGCTGCTTATCTTAAAGCAGAAAAGTGTGAAATATACACTGATGTTGATGGTATATATAGCGGGGATCCAAGAGTAATCAAAGATTACCAGAAGCTTGCTGAGATTTCTTATGATAGCGTTCTTGAAATGGCCTATGGCGGAGCTAAGGTTATACATCCTAGAGCAGTAGAATTTGCCAAAAAATATAATATACCTTTAGAAGTTAAATCTTCATTCACTTTTAAAACTGGAACTTTTATAATTAAGGAAAAACTTACTATGGAAGAAAAGAAAATTACCTCTTTAGCCCAAAAAACAGACTTAATAAGGTTCATTGTAGAAGCAGATTCTATCCAACTTCTACATAGTTTAAACCAGGCTAACATAGATATTTATGATTTTAATATTAATGGAAACAACACTATTATTGTGCAAAAAGAAGATTATGAAGATAGTCTTGAATCTCTTAAAGGATACAATATTTTAGAAGCATGCGAGGTGCAGTCAATATCAATAATCGGACATAGAATTATTAATGATATTGACTTCTTAATGCAACTA
This sequence comes from Cloacimonadales bacterium (SeqCode), assembly GCA_963663475.2. Taxonomy (GTDB): domain Bacteria; phylum Cloacimonadota; class Cloacimonadia; order Cloacimonadales; family JAFGVF01; genus JAEKNW01. The sequence continues at coordinate 2,788,874 of CAXXJV010000001.1, forward strand.
ATTAGAGAAGTAAAAGAACTCGATACTGAGATTAAAGATATTAAGAAGAATGCTGTAGGTATCAATTTGATAGTTTCCAGCAAAGATATTGATAAACTACTAAACAAATTACATAAAAATTATATAAATTAATGGAGATAAATGATTAATGAGTAAATATATAGTTACTAGTGCTTTGCCCTATGCTAATGGCAAACTTCATATTGGACATGTTGCAGGAGCATATCTACCTGCTGATATTTTCGTAAGATACTTAAGATTAAAAGAGGAAGATGTAATTTATATCTGCGGAACTGATGAGCATGGAGCTCCGATATCCATAAAAGCAGAAAAAGAAGGTGTATCACCTCAGGTTATTGTTGATAGATACCATAAGTCTATTAAAGAGAGTTTTGATGGACTTAACATTAACTTTGACAACTTTTCTGGAACCTCAAGAAAACCCCACTATGACTTATCTCAACAATTCTTTACAGAACTACTGGAAAATGGATATATTACCAGTAAAATAACTCAACAGTTTTATGATGAAGCAGAATCTCGCTTTCTACCTGATAGGTATGTAGAAGGCACTTGTCCTCATTGTGGAGCAGCTGGAGCTCGAGGAGACCAATGTGATGCTTGTGGCAAGCTTATTGATTCAATAACCCTAATAAATCCTATCAGTAAAGTATCTGGTTCTACGCCAGTGATTAAAGATACAAAGCAGTGGTATTTAGAACTTCCAAAATTCACAGACCAGCTTAAAGAATGGTTAGATAGCAAAAGTTACTGGAAAGAAAATGTTCGTAACTTTATCTTAAGTTGGCTCAATGAAGGCCTTATTGAAAGAGCTATTACCCGTGATATTAACTGGGGGGTACCTGTTCCTTTAGAGGAAGCTGAAGGTAAAGTTCTCTATGTATGGTTTGATGCTCCTATTGGTTACATTTCATCTACAATCGAATGGGCTCAAAAACAAGGTAAAGCAGACTTATGGAAGGATTACTGGCTAGATAAAGAAACTAAGTTGATTCATTTTATTGGAAAAGATAATATTCCTTTCCACACTATAATGTGGCCTTCTTTTGTTATGGGACAGAATGAAAATTATGTTCTCCCCCATGATGTTCCTGCTAACGAATATCTTAATTTAGAAGGTGAAAAAATTTCTACAAGTAGAAATTGGGCTATTTGGGTTGATGAATTCATCAAGTATTTTGATGGAGAATATCTTCGTTATGTTTTAGCTGTTAATGCTCCAGAAAAACAAGATAATGACTTTTTATGGAAAGATTTTCAAAATAAGATTAATACAGAGCTGAATAATGTACTTGGTAACCTGGCAAACAGGGTTTTCTCTTTCTCAAAGAAGCATTTCCAAGGACTAGTAGAAAAACCAGCTACATTATCTGATTCATCTCAAGCTGCACTAAAGCAAGCAAATGATCTTACCCAGGATATTGATAATTGCTACCAAAGTTATCAAGTGAGAAAAGCAGTTAAAACTATTATGGATATTGCTAGATTAGGTAACAGGTATTTTGATGAAAGAGAACCTTGGAAAGCTATAAAAGAAGACAAAACTTCAGTTCAAGAAACCATCTATACTTGTTGTGAAATCTTAAGAATAATCTCTGTAGTTATGACTCCTATCCTACCAAATTTCATGTCACAACTTAGAGGAATAATGGGGTTAAGAAAACCAGCTAGCTGGTCTCAACTAGCTTCAGACCCTTACCCTATCCAGCTAGATAATATCAAAAGAATCTTTCAAAAGGTAGAAGATAATCAGATTGAAGAGCAGTTAAAACTTCTCCAAGAAAATGCCCAAGCTAATAAAGAAGCAGAAAAGGTAAACTTCAAAGAGCTTAAACCTGAAATTGAGTTTGATGATTTTATGAAACTTGATATCAGAATTGCCAAAATTCTTACAGCTGAGAAAGTGAAAAAGACTGATAAATTACTGCAGATTACTGCTGATATAGGTGGCAAAAAGATTGAACTAATTGCAGGTCTTGCTAAAGCTTATCAACCAGAAGATATTATTAACAAAAAAGTTGTTATGCTTCTCAATTTAAAACCACGCAAAATTAAAGGTGTATTATCGCAAGGTATGATACTTGCTGCTGATGATGGTCAAAATCTATCTGTTTTACTTGCTGATAAAGATGTTAAAACAGGTGCTGAAATAGGTTAATGTCTAAAAAATGAATATCCTAATGGTCTTAGAAACTGCATTCCCACCTGATTTACGGGTTGAGAATGAAATAGATGCATTGCTTGCAGCAGGACATCAAGTTACTATCATAGCTGGCTTTAGACAGAAGTTAGAAAAGTATGCTTCTTATGGCCAGGCTAGAATCATTAGGGTATTCATTCCAATTTTCATCTATAAAAGTTCAATCGGCTGTTTAAATTTTCCCTTCTACTTTAATTTTTGGCAAAAAATAATCAAAGAGGAGTTACTTACAGGTCACTATGATGCGGTTCATGTTCATGATCTCCCTCTTAGTCAAGTTGTGATAAATTTAAGAACACAGCTAACAAAGACATTTTTTATTACCCTTGACCTACATGAGAATTATCCTGATATGCTCAAAATAGCTAAACATACTAATTCTTTTTTAGGAAAGTTATTCTTTAGTTATAAGCAGTGGTTAGCTTATGAATCAAAAATGGTTGAGCAAGTTGATAAAGTGATCACAGTTGTAGAAGAAATGAGAGAGAGAGTCATCTCACTTGGAGTAAGTCCTGAAAAAGTAACAGTAGTCTCCAACACCTTCAATTCTGCTAAATTTACTCAAGCTATTAGACAGAAAAGCCAAGATAGTTTTATCCTTTTTTATGGTGGTGGGGTTACTATTGATAGAGGACTTCAATTTGTAATACCTGCATTGCCTAAACTTGCTGACAAGATACCAGAGTTAAAAGTCTGGATTGTTGGTGATGGTTCCTATCTAAATGATTTGAAAATATTGGCAGCTAAGCATAAGGTTGAAGATTTTCTTACTTTTTATGGAAGACAAAGCTTTACTAAACTCTTAGAACTCTTAGGAAAAGCAAACATAGCTCTTATTCCTCATATCAAATCACCTCAAACTGAATCTGGTTTACCACATAAACTCTTTCAATATATGGTAACGGGCATACCAATTGTAGCATCTAACTGCTCACCCTTTATAAGAGTCTTAGGAGATAACCAAGCTGGACTTATCTATAAATATGATGATATAAATGACTTTAGTAAATCAATCTTAAAATTGTATTCTGATCCTAACTTATCAGATGATTTAACTAAAAAAGCTAAACAAATCTTGCAAGAAAAGTACTTATGGGAATATGATGCTGAAAGATTAGTTAAGATTTATAAGAAATGACTTGACATAATTAGCCGAACAATTAAGCTATACTTAAAATTCTAAGGAAATAATTAAAATGAGTAATATTTCAAAAAGGTTAAAATCAACTTATCTAAATGAATTATTTAATGAAGATCGATTAGCTTTATATTCACATATACAAGCTAACAAAGATAATAAAATCATGAAGCACTATTTAGATAGTGCTAACTTAAGTGATTATTACCCACAAAATTACTTATTCGACAATGAAAATGATCAAGCATTACTAGATACTCTTAAGTATGAATTTAACAATAATGTCCCATTTCCACCACCATTTCATTCAAAATTCACATTTATTGATTTATTTGCTGGAATAGGAGGATTTAGGATTGCAATGCAAAATCTCGGTGGAAAAAGTGTTTTCAGCAGTGAATGGAATATATCATCAAAAAAAACATATTTTGCTAATTATGGAGAAATCCCTTTTGGTGACATCACAAAGAAACGAACAAAAAGTTTAATTCCTAAGACTTTTGATATTCTTTGTGGTGGTTTCCCCTGCCAAGCTTTTTCAATAGCTGGTAAAAGAAAAGGTTTTGAAGACTCTAGAGGAACATTATTTTTTGATGTTGAACAAATCATTGCAAAGCATCGCCCCAAAGCCTTTTTATTGGAAAATGTTAAAAATTTAATTTCCCATGATAAAGGCAATACTTTTACGACAATCAAAAATATTATTTCTAATAAACTTGGTTACATTCTATTCTATAAAGTTTTAAATAGTATGGAGTATGCCAATATTCCACAAAATAGAGAACGTATCTTTTTAGTAGGATTTGACCCAAAACAAGTTTCAAATTTTGAAGATTTTAGATTTCCTACCAAACTACCATTAACAAAGAAAATATCAGATATGATTTCCCCCGAAAGACAAGCTGATATTTATTATTATGATGAAGATCATAGGTATTATAAAGAGTTGGATAAAACCATGAATGATCCTGATACTATTTATCAATGGCGCCGAGTATATGTGAGAGCTAACAAAAGTAATGTTTGCCCAACTTTAACCGCAAACATGGGAACTGGCGGTCATAATGTTCCACTTATAAGAGATAATTTCGGGATTAGAAAGTTAACACCTAGAGAGTGTTTAAACTTTCAAGGATTCCCTGACAATTTTAATCTACCCAATATCGCTAATAGCAAATTATATCTTCAGGCAGGAAATTCTGTGACAATGCCATTAATCAAACGTATTGGAGAACAGATAATAAAGGTGATATTATGATTTTTGAACCTACCTCAGATGATTACAATAAATATATTAGTTTTTTGGAGATTATGTCAAAACTTTCAAGACTTTTTAGTGAGAGTGATATTCCTTTCATAAATTATAGGTTTGCCGAGAATTTATTTTGCAGGTGTTTTAATGCTGAAAACTTATCCCGATCAGATACTGCCTTTGATGCTAAAATTAACACACTTGGAATTGGTATAAAGACCTTTACAATTCCCAATAAATCAAGTTATGAAAAAATAGCAGAATTCAACAAACTATCAAGTCATCTAAAACTTCTCAAACCTCATGAATTAGCTCATTCCTTATCAGTATTCAGAAATGAAAGAATATCTTTGGCAAAAAGAATATATGGGATTTCTGAATCAATTTATCACATAGTTGCAAGACAAAAATCTAAAATCATTCTTTTTGAAACAGATTACTCACAAATAGATTTGAATAATGTTAGTGATATTAATTCAACCGATAAATCTTTATTTTTTCATGATAATATAAATTGTTACAAGTACTCTTATTCAAAAAGCACTTTATATAGAAAGTTCATTTTACCAGATAATACAATATCTATTGATATAAACATTCTTAAAGATCCATTTGAACTTTTATCTGAACTGAGTAATATTATTAAACAGAGAGATTTAATACCAGCAACTGAAGCATCAAGTTTCGTTATATTACCCTTATATGGCAGAGGCAGAAAGGTATATGAAAAAAGTGGATTGAACCAATGGAATGCTAAAGGAAGGATTAGAAATATTGGTGAGTTATATATTCCTATACCAAGTATAATACATAAATACTTTCCAGATTTCTTTCCAAGCAAAAATGAAACATTCGATCTTAAAATACCTACTGGAGAAATTTTTAGTGCAAAAATATGCCAAGATAATGGAAAAGCATTGATGACAAATCCCAATAAGCAACTCTCAGATTGGTTATTAAGAAATATTTTACAATTACGCGAAAAAGAATTAGCAACAATTGAAAAACTTGATCTTTTAGGTTTCGATAGCGTAATTATAAACAAAATTGATCATAATAAATTTACAATTGACATTATGAAAACTGGTAGTTATGAAAAATTCATTGCTTCTCAGGTTGATAAATCCCTTTAAAATATACTAAAACAGCATATAAAGCGTGACCAAATCTTTTCCGTCTAATATTCTCCCAAACAACTTTAAGTAACTTACCAGTAGAAAACTTCCATGTTAATCTGCAATCAATACAGGCGGGATTAGAGCAGAAAAAGAATTTTGGATTCTGCTTACCGGCAGCTACTTCCCAATCGAAAGTTTTCTTCATATCAGTCACTATAATTTCCCCATTACCTACTTTGCCCTGATAAAGAATACAAGCTTGCTTTTCATATTGAGGAATTAGTCTGTTAAAACCTTCTTCACAACCTCCAGCCCAATTAATTAGGAAAAGCTTAACTTGATTATCTTGTAAATAATGCACTCCATACTTGAGTCTTTTCTGTTGCAACCCCAGCTCCCCAATAGCAAGATGACAGGTACCCAGTCCCTTAGTTTTACCAGGAAAGCCTATTCGAACCTTTTTACCACCCATTTCAGTCATTCTTCTCAGAACATCATAAGCGTAGTCATCTGGACTATGGTTATTGGCTAATTTATCGGCATATTTACCTAGAATAGCGAATTTTTGAATAGGGTGATTACTTCTTCTTACTTGTGGATAAGCTAGCATTGCATTAGCTATAGCTCCAGCATAGGAAGGTGTTTGGGCATGTGTTAAATAGATATTTTTCTTGAGGTAGCGGTATGGTTTCACACTTACAAATGAATCAGTGATAAGCGTACCTTCATCTCCTACTACATGGAGAAAGGCATCAATAACAGTTCTAGCTCCCCCCTGTACCCAACCAATGGATTTGAGGGATATTTTTAAATTTAAAATATCACCTTTCTGGATACCTGCTTTTTTTATATCAGCAATCAACATTTCTTTGCTTATCTCAGTCTGCTTATCCATAATCCTAGCCATTATATTTTAAATAAATTCTAGTTTTCACTTTTAAAACTTAAATATTTCTTTTAGGAACTAGAACATTTCTACGGAAAGTAAGAACTAGATCATTGTTTTGATTATAGGCTTTAGTTTCAACATAGACAATCCCTCTATCTCTTTTAGATTTAGATTCTCTAACAGATAATACTTCTGTCTCGGCATAAAGGGTATCTCCTACAAAAACAGGACCATTATGCATAATATTCTCATAATTAAGATTAGCAATAGCCTTACCTGAAATATCAGGAACAGTCATGCCCACAACCAGAGAAAAGACTAGGGTTCCGACAACTAGGATTTTACCATGTTGCTGGCCATTAGCATAATCTTGATTAAGATGAACTGGATGGTGGTTCATAGTAAGCAGAGAAAATAAGTTATTATCTGATTCGAAGATTGTCTTGGATAGGGCATGTTTAATTTTACAAGCAACTTCAAAATCTTCAAAGTAATTACCAAAAGTTGATTCAATCATATTTACCTCATTTTTCTTTTTTTTACAAGTTATAATAAAGCTAAAAATTATTCAAGTAAAAATTTGATTATTTAGCTATTCATCCTAAAGCCAGAATATTGAGTCTTTGCAAAACATTAATATTTTGGTTCAGGTTGGAAGGAAATCCTGTGCAGCTACCTGTAGCATGATTTATTCTTCCTTTACAGTCTTTCGATGAAAGTCCGTGTTTCATCGAAAGACTGTAAAGGAAGGATCAAGCATGATTAGGGGATGGATAAGAAAAAAATTAGGAGGATGTTAGCTTGAGAGATTATCTGGAATAAATTTTGGAGACCAGACTTCCTCAGCCGTAGGCAAGGGACTTCGGGTGAAGAGTGTCGGAAGTAGCTACTCCGTGAGCAACTCCCGTCACTCTTCATATAGAGCCTAAATTTTTATATTACTCCTAATAATATAAAAGGGAGCTTACTAGTAAGCTCCCTTTATCTATAGTAAATCTATATTATTCTATGCAAGCCAACCTTTAAAGGTATCAGCTAAGAATTGCAATCTACCGATGAGAAGTGAGATACGGGCCATAACAGTATAACCGAATGAAGCACCGAAACCAATCATCATATACCAGATTCCAATTCGAGAGAATTTTCCATAAGCACCAGTATGGGCTTTGGAGAAGAAGAAGTAGAACAATACAGTAATGGTTCCTAAGAAGATCAAGAAGATATTGAAATTCTCAATAGGAATCATAGCTTGTCTAACTTGCACAAGCACCATAGAGTTCATACTCATAGTAACACCAGCACCGACCATACCCATTGAAATAGCGATAGGGTATCTAGTTAACCAGCCGTAATTTCTGGAGAATCTGAACCAATATAATACACCAAAAAGAACAGGTATAATAAATATATATTTATGTTCTACAAAGATTCTTTGTAAGACAAATGGTTCAAAAGCATTTTTATATACAAGTGGTAGTGCATATCCTAAGGAAACACCTACAAGTAAATATTCAGCAAATCTGTATGCAGGATTATCTTTATACAGAAAGGAAAATATTGATAAGGTCAAAAGAACTGCAACTATTTCGCCTAATAATGTCATGTTTCCTCCTATAAGTTTTTATTTTGATTTCTTTTTTCCAAGAAGTAACCAATGTTACCAAGGATAATGAAAACAATAATTAGAATGTGTGCAACAGATTGAGCATTCATACCAAGACGAGCCATTTTGAATGAAGTAGGCACTCTATCAGTTGTGATATCAAGGTTTGCTAACATTTCTTCAGTTGGGTTATCTAATTGGCCCTTAGAGAAGGTAATATTGTTCATAGCAAACATATCAACAAGTTTTTCGTATTCAGCAGCACCTTTAAGACCAGCTGTCATACCAACACATTGTCCTGATTGAATATAAGGATATTGGTCAGCAGCCATAACAGCAGTTAAACCAACACCAACATTAACACCAAAACGAGGTCTAGCATAAATCATCCAAGAAAGGCCTTGGTCATTACCTGAAGTTTCATAAACTAGGTTCATTTGGGTGTAGTTTCTAATTGCAGTATCTCTGTACATTGGAAGGTTTTCAATTCTATTACCATCTGAATCAGTTTCCACCGCAGCAGCAATATCATCACCCATACCAAGGAGGATAGGAAGATAAAGAGCAGCAGGTTTATAACCAATATTGATATAATCCTTACCTCTTTCAATGACCCTACCAGTCTTTTCAATTTCTTCAGTAACTACTGAGAGAGCTTCTTCAATAAGAGGCACAGCAGTTGCCAAGATAGTGAAGGTATAGAAAGGTACTCTTCTATAAATACAGTGTCTCATAACAGCAACTTCCATTGGGAAAAGTTCTGGCATGGTTGCAGCATCATGATAAACATCGATAAAGATAGCTCTATCTAATTTAAAAGCATCAACTTCTTCATCAGAGATGATACCATCATTATTAAGGTCATCAGCCCTCACGTAAGGAGAGTAAGAGTCAATGATTTGATATAGACTCTCCACAGGAGAAGTTGTATAAGTAACAGATTTAAACGGGAAAGCAAGTGGTATAATGATAGCAACAGCTATAAATACAAACACATATCTTCTGTCTAAGCCTTGTAAGTTTTTAATAAAATTCATATTTCCTCCTATTAATCTCCACCACCGAGGTAGGTTCTTTCGATACCTAACAAGATTTTAAGTGATGTTGCCACAGAGCCAAGACCAACACCTAGTAAAATACCTCTTTTAGAAGCAAGGTTTGGTACATCCATAATCCATTGAGAAATATCTAAAATATTGATTGGCCAGCTTTTTGAAATAGTCATACCAAGTGGAACTTGACCTAACATAACAATAATAGCAGCAATCAAAAGCACAGTAGCTTCGATAGATCTAGCACGGAATGATTTATAGGCAGCAGTAGCCATGTAGAATGCCAAAAGTGAGAACATAGTAGAACTCATAGGCATCATTAAGTTTCTGAAAATCCATTGAGAAGGAGTTCCTGATTGGGTTCCCCAGATAAAACCAACTGTTGAAGTAACAACAAGACCACTTAGGGTTATAATTGAGTATCCCCATTTAGGAGCTTTCATTCTAATTTTATTATAGTGAACACTTACTAAACTGTAGACCCCAAGAAAAACAGCCAGAGGTGACATAGTTTTAACAAATTCTTGGTAAGCCATATATACATCATCTTGCATCCATTTAGCAGGAATAAAAGTCCATCCTACAAAAAGGAAACCAAGCATCATTACTATTGCTATAGGTATATTTTTTTTCATTGTAACTCCTATTTATCTGGGAATATATCAAGTAAGAATGTAATTTTCGAAGTGGAAAGAACAGTTCCCACGATAATGAAAAAGAGAACAAGGAACTTAAAGTAGTCTTGTGCTTTCAAAGTTCCGAGAATCATTGGTTCTTTAGACATATAAGCTGAAGCAGCATAAAGCTCTTCACCAATAAGTGTGTAGTCACAAGTAGTGATAAAGAAAGGAATCTGGGTAACAGAGTCTGTACCAGCAATCTGGATAGCACCAGTAATGTTACCAGTTTCAGTCATAAGAAGTGATTCAGCGAAATATGAGCCCATGTAGAAGTTAGTAGCAGTTTTTTCACGAATCATGATTCCGTTAACACCAGCAACATAAGCAAATTGGTCAGTTGTTACGAAGAAAACTGAGTTTTTGTCATAAGTATCTGGTCTTCCTGCTTCAATATGAGATTCTTTAACAATCTCTTGAGCAATAGGCATTAAGATATAGTCACGTGTAGGAACAAGAATTCTTGTATCGTATTCAGCAGCCTTCTTAGCAACTTTACCTAGAATAGAAAGTGCAGCAAGGGTAGCAACAACACCAATTGAAGACATACCAGGTACGAAAAGAATAGGTCTTCCCATCTCAGTAGCACGACCAATAGCATTATCGATTTCTTGGATACCAGCGATAGGTCTGATATATAATTCTCTACCTTTTTTAGCTAGGTTAACCATTACAGCAACTAAGATAGCAAAGATAATAGAAGCAATCAAACCAGCCCATTTTTCATGGTCAAATTGGTTTGAAATAGGTGTAAAGTATTTGTAAGTACCGTCTTCATTCTTAGGAAGTTCATAAGAAGCAAAGAGGCCTTTATTGTTAGTAGAAAATACTTTATAAGAACGTTGTCTGAGGCTATTATCTCTGTGGTCTTTTACAATAGAAATCCATTTTGAAGTAGAGATATTACCATCTAACTTAGCATTTAAATCATTTAAGGATGTAATATAATTTGCTAAGAGAGCTTTATATTGAGCATCTTCTTCAAGAGTCATTTCTTCATTAACAGCTTCAATTTCAGCTGCAAGAAGTTCTTTAGCCTTTTCAGGGAATCTATCAAGTGTTAAGGATTTTTCTACATCAGAATTATACCAAACTTGGATACCTGAATTAACAAGAACTTTACCAGATTCAGAATCAAAAGCAACTACTGGTTCATAAAGAGATCTTTCATAAGATATAACATCACTATAGTTATTCATTTTTCCAACAACTTTAGGAGCTATTGTATTATAGATAGGTGAACCACTCTTAGCATAGACTTCATAGTTGAAAGTATTTAATTTAATTCCGTCTTTTTCAAGTGCTTGCGGAATTAATGCTTTTAAAATAGAATCAAATTTTAGTTCTTGAGTAAATGTATAAGGTTCAGATTCTTTATTTTTAGTTCTTACAGTAATATTAGCAATGATGGTTTCATTTGCATAGCCTTCAGGTAATTCAGCTTTAATAATATTGTTTAAGTAGAACTCTTTTTCAGTAAAGAATGCTTGATCCTGTCCTTTAACTGTAAGTTGAAGATCAAAATCTTTCAATCTTTCAGACTCATTATCAAAGAAGTCATAGTTAACAATAAGTTTGTTACCTAATTTGTTATCAAATGAAGTTTTAGTAATTTCAACTGTTGGTTTTTCCCAAACTACAACTTGAGTATCACCTTTATCATTTGGTAGATCATAAACATTAAAAGTAGGAGTTCTAGGAGTATCTTTTACATCTTGAGTAAAAATGCTTTGATATTTTTCCATTTTGTTATCATTTAAGAAGATAAAGCCACCAGCATCTGCTTGGATAGCTACTGAGTATCTGTTAAGATTGTTAATATCAAGAGGGAATTTTTGATCTGCATCCATTATATAAGTTTGACCAGCTTCCATATTAATCTTAATAGATTTTTTTGCATAAACGTTTGTTTGTTGATCAATTGGAATTATAAATGGTTGGCTAGCTTCATAAGGCATTTCTTCACTAGCTTGGAAGTAGTTTTTAGCTGTTTCATAGTCTTCGTCAAAAATATAGATTGCTTGTTGACTTGCATATGAACCTGCTTTATCTTCCCAATCAAAGTTAAGGCTAATAGCCTGATTACCATCTACAATTAAGGATGCATAAAGTTCTGTTGCAGGGGCTAATAATGGATCTTGAACAGGACTTCCACTAATTACTTCTGATGGTTTTAAATAACGTCTGTTTTCATTAATTGGAACAACGCTATAATAATAAGTTTCACCAGCTTTTATACTAGCTAAAACACTTACATTACCCACAGGATAACCAGCTAAAGTTTGTTCATTATATTCAACTTTATCGAATCTCTTGTAATAAGAGCTTTTCTCAATTTGAGCTATAAAGTTAAATTTTCCATTAGTTTGTTCTAAGACTTTTAAATCTCTTGGGTAACCATTATTAACAGTACCAAAGTAGAAAGTCTCATCGTTAAGTGCTTCTACCTTATCGTCAAGTTTGATTCCACCAGGGGAAGCTTTATCAACAAAAGGTTTATAACCACTATCAAGGTAAGTAATTTCATCGCCTGCAAATCCTACAACAGGATTTAACACAACGCTGCCTAAATAGAATAAAGAATCAGGTGTAGTACCACGATAGACTCTATATTCCAAAATTTTTAGTTCATTTGGTAAAGGCTTCCATTTGAGGGTAAGCCCATTACCTAAATCGCCAGCTACGTCTTCGATAACAAAGTCTTCAATTTCAGCGTTTTCTGCTGTAATTTTATCAGCAAAAAGGCCAAAAGAAAAACTTAATGCTACCAAGCATAGTATTACTGACAACCATGACTTGTTACGGTTTTTGTGCATAGATTTCTCCTTATCATTATAAATAAGCTTTATATTAACTAATTTAACAGGAAATTAATTTTCTGTTAAATCTTAATTAATAACTTAGATTAAGTAAAAACTAACAATTATAACAAATTGAGTAATAGTCACAATTTGTCAAACACTTTTTTATGTATTTTGCCATACCCTGGGTTTAATATCCTTCCTAATTTCTTCTTATTTATTAGTTATCAGTAACTAAGACACTTGTTGTGTAATTTTACATAGATATTCTGCTAGTAACTAATAGAAGGATAAGCTTATTTACCCAGGCTAAAAGTTCAGTCAATCATTAAGCTAAACAGTGGAGTAGGCTTTGTGAATAGCTCAATATTCTTCTGCAAAAGTAAGCTAGATAATTTCCATGAATATATATTATATGCGTCAGAATTCTGCAAGCTATTTTGCTAAAAGAATTTGCACTCTTCTCTAAAGCTCTATTGCACCATTGGGTTAAATCCTACTGCACCACTTAGGGATAATTTTTAGGGTGGATTATTAATGTGATTATCGCTAAGTTTAAAAAAAATAATGGACATATTTAGTCTCCTTAAAATAATAAGCAGACTAATAAAAGAGTCCATTAAACCCAAATAGTGCGTTAGAATTTTAGGGATAATAAATTTTGGACTAAAGGAAAATTATGAGTAATTCATGTTTGTATGTAGTTGCAACCCATATAGGTAATTGGGATGATATAACTTTAAGAGCCTTAAAGACTCTCAAAGAGGTTGATTTCGTTGTTTGTGAAGAAAGAAAATCAGGATCACGCTTGTTACGTCATTATGATATTAAGCAAGAAATCATGATGCTTAATGAACATAGTAATAAAGAAGATGAAGATGAAATCTTTAACAAGATATTTTTAGAAGGGAAAAGAGTAGCCCTGATTTCAGATGCAGGAACTCCTCTCTTTGCTGACCCAGGTAACAGACTAGTTCATAGGTGTAATGATAATGGTATCCCTGTACATCCTATTCCTGGTCCTTCTTCACTAATGGCTATGTTAATGATAAGTGGATTAAAATTAAATTCTTTCCAATATTGTGGTTTTCTTCCTGCTAATCGTGAAGAAAGAGGAAATGCTTTAAGAAGATATCAGAAACTTACCAATTTAGATTTAATATTTTTAGAAGCTCCTTACAGATTAAAGCAAGTATTAAGAGATATGGAAATTGTTCTTGGAGGTAATCGTAAGATAATGTTAGGTTATAAACTTACTCAACCTGAAGAACGTTTTTTAGAAGGAACAATCAAAGAAATGAGAATCATGACTTCTGAACTTCCTAAAGGTGAATTTGTGATTATCTTACCTTCAGATAAAGAGAGATATTATCACAAGAGTGACAAACGTAATCGTGATTCTGATTATGAGATATGAAGCAAATAGATATTGATTATAAAATCCATATCAAACAAGAGTTTAAGCAAACTCAAATCTTTATGCATGATTTACACTATAAAAAGGAATACTCAGGCCAAATAGATGCCTTAATTAATGCTGAATGGGATGAAGTTACCCGAAACAAAGATGTCTTTATTTTTAATGGACCTGTAAGCTGTCTCGATCATTACGAGCTAAGAGGCAGGGACCTGCATATCTATTATTGTGAGAGTGATTATAAATCATATTATGGAACAAACATAAAAAATAGTAAGAATCTCAAGGATAAATCTGATTTAGCTAACACTTTAGCTGTATGTACGGTTGTTGAAACTAGTGATAATATGCTTATTGTAGGTAAAAGAGGCAGCCAATTAGCAGAAGGTACTTGTCTCTGGCATGTTCCAGGAGGGACTCTCGAATACTATTCAAATAAAGAGAATGGTCCTTTTGAAGTCATGCGAAAAGAACTAGCTGAAGAGTTAAACCTAACCTGTATAAGAAATATGGTCTGTTTAGGATTTGGAGAAAATCTGAATTTCCAAAAACCTGAATTTTTATTATATACTCAAACAGATCTGACTTCTTCTGAGATAAAAGAGAAACTTCACCTAGCCCCAGATTTTAATGAACATTCAGAAATATCCTTTATTCCTAGTAACCTGATTGAAAAGTTTTTAGAAGAAAATGACTTTACTGAAATCGGAACTGCAGCAATTCGATTATATCTTGAAAAGGTTGGAATTATCCAAAATAATACAGTAGAACTTTGAGAATATGCACTCTTCTCTAAAGCCCAACTGCACCATTATCGGAATTAAGATTGATGAGTGATGATTGATGAGTGATGATTGACAATGTTAATCAAGAAAAAAAATAATAAGAGAATAAGATGTATAAGAAAATAGCAGAGATAACGAAGTTAACAGAAAAACAAGTTGAAAGGGTTCTTGCTTTAACTAGTGAAGGTTATACCATACCTTTTATTGCAAGATACCGTAAAGAAGAAACTAATTATTTAAATGAAATAAATATTAAGCAAATCTTAGATGAGTATGATAAGCTTGTAAAATTAAATACTAGAAGGGAAGAAATTATTGCTACCCTTACTGAAAGAGAGCAACTTACAGCTAAACTTAAGATTCTCTTAGATCAAGCAGACAAAATATCTCTTTTAGAAGAAATTTATAAACCTTACAAGAAAAAGCATAAAACAAAAGCCATGCTAGCTAGAGAAAATGGACTAGAAGAGGTTGCTGAGAATCTAAGATATTTCAAGGAAAAGCGAAGTAGTGACTTCCATAAATTTATTGGAAAGAATTATCATGATCAGTCTGAAGTAATTGCAGCTGCCCTCCATATAGTTATTGATGACATTGCCAATAATCAATATTTGAGACAGGCTTTAAAAGACCTATTCCAACAAAAAGCCTATATTCTTGTAGAAAAGGCTAAAGGTCAAGATCTAGACCCTGAGCAAGTATATCGGAACTACTATGACTTCAAAAAAGCACTTAGATATTTAGAATCTTTCCAAATACTAGCCATTAATAGAGGAGTCAAAGAAAAGATCCTTACTAGTAATATTGACATTGACCATGACATACATTATAAAATTGAGAGAATACTCAGAATTAAGCCAAATTTAGCTTATTATGATGAGCTCATCCAAGCTATAAAAAAAGCTTATTCAGCAAGTATAAAGCCTTCTCTAGTCCGCGAGCTTATGAATGATTTAACCGATAATGCTGAAAGACGTTCCTTAGAAGTCTTTGCTAATAATCTCAGGGCCTTGCTATTAAAAAGACCTTTTAGAGCAAGAGCTGTTTTAGGAATAGATCCTGGCTTTAGAACAGGCTGTAAAGTTGCAGTAGTAGATCAGTTTGGCAACTACCAAGAATCTTCTGTAATCTATCCAGTAGCTCCTTATAACAAAATTAAAGAAACAGAGGCTATTGTAGTAGACTTATATAAAAAGTATAATTTTGATGTAATAGCAATTGGTGATGGAACAGCATCCTATGAGGCATCTTTAGTAGTATCAGATATAATAAAAAAAAATAATCTTAATACAAAATTCACGATTATTTCCGAATCTGGAGCATCAGTATATTCTGCTTCAGAAATTGCTCAAGATGAGTTTCCTCATTTAGATTTAACTATTAGGTCAGCTATTTCAATTGCCAGAAGGGTATTATCCTTCCTAGATGAAATGATTAAAATACCTCCTGAATCGATTGGGGTAGGAATGTATCAACATGATATCAATTCAAAAAAACTTAAAGAAGCTTTAGATTTTGAAGTTACTTCCATTGTTCACCATGTAGGAGTTGATTTGAATAATTCTTCTCCCTATCTACTTAAATTTGTCTCAGGTATTAGTCCTTCTGTAGCCAAGAATATCGTGTCTTACAGAAAAGAATCTGGAGCTTTTGCTTGTCGAAAAGACTTAATGAAAGTAAAGGGATTTGGACCTAAAGCTTTTGAATTAGCCTCTGGTTTCTGCAGAGTAACAAAGGCTATTAATCCACTAGATAATACCATTATTCACCCAGATGATTATCCTAAAGTTGTTAAAATTCTCTCCTCAATGGGTTTTAAACAAAGACTTTCTTCCTTAACTTATGCTGATTTAAGAAGATTATTTTCTAGTCTTCCCAAACAAAAAATTATTTGCCCAGATCTTTCTCAGCATGATATTAATTTTATCTATTCAGCTATTGTGGAAAGGGATATTGATCCTAGGCAATCCCTTCCTAGTGTTAAGCTTTCAGATAAAGTCCCTAGTATAGAAGATTTTGTTGTTGGTTCTAGCTGGCAAGGAGAAGTTAAAAATGCAACAGACTTTGGACTTTTTGTTAGTTTAGGAGGCAAAACAGATGGACTTGTTCATGTTTCCAATTTTGCTTCTAAAAAAGAGATGTTTGAAAATTATCCTCCAGGCAAACTTATCAATGTTAGGGTAAAATCTCTAGATATTGAGCGGAATAGAATTCAATTAGAAGTTTCCAAGCTATAGAAAGTTAAGTCTTATTAAATTTACTTATATAAACAAAAAGACCCCAGTAAAAGGGGTCTTTTTCCAACCAAAAAAGGAGTTTTATCTAAGGTTGTTGGTATATTAGTTGATTATCTCTGTATTCAGGTAAATCTAAATACCAGTCTGGATAGGATTGTCCTGAGGATTCAGCCCAAGCTTGGAACTTATGGTAAGCATGGTTTATCTTTTTAGTTTCATAAGGATAATCCCAGCTTTCAGCAATGTTAAGAGCCCATGGGTGATTATTTACAGTTTTATAGAATCTGTTTTGATTAATGTTAGAGTTATCATCGTTAAGTCCGAAAAGAGTTAAATCAGCTAGATTACTTGGCGGATAATCGGAAAGGTGAACTTCATGTTCTCTGACTCTATCAACGAAGATAAAGGGGTTAAAAGGAATAGACCATTGCCAGTTATCGGTATCTTGCGGACTAGTAAAAATGATATTCAGGGCAACTTTAACAGGTTGAATGTAGTTTGTGCCTGCTTGTGTATTTATGAAGTCATCATTATTTTGGGCAATAAAGTCATTAGTATTATTGATAAATCTGATAACAGCTCTTTGTCCATCTTCTAAGACTGGGTTAAAGCTAGCATGGGAAATCACATTAGAATATGATAAAGAATCTGTTCCATCAATAATAATATAATCTTGGATCAGAGTAGAGTTAAATGGAAATTCAACTGCAAAACCATTTTGTTTTCTAGCTCCCACAGCTCTTAGTTCAAATTCAGTAATGAGGTTGGTAACCTGACCTTGAACATTTTTATGGAAAAACATATTGTAATCAATTACCATATCGTTAAAGTCATAATCACCTTTCTGAGGCCATAAATCTTCAAAGACTAAAGTAGAATTAGAATAGTTATTAGTATGAAAAGCCTTGTTAGGGTCACTTGGGAAGTCGTCAAAGATATCTGATATTCCATCACCATCTTCATCATCAGGAGTATCAATTGGTTGAACATCGTCAATATCTATAGATTCAATAGGATTAGCGGTTGCATAGAATACAGCATCGTTATAATCATCATCTCCTATATTAAAGACTAAGTCCTCAAAAGCAAACAAGAGTTTTTGGTATTCATTATCATAAACTAAGATACTTTGCTGATTATTATCTGGGTTAAGATTTGTATTAGAGAACCAAGAGTTAGTAACTAGATGAGCTCCACCACTGTACCAACCGTTATCCATCAAGACCCAGCCAATGATTGTACCTGGTTGGAAGATACCTAAAGAAATCTTATCTCCAGGAACCAAGCCTCCACCAGAATTTACCATTGAAACATTTGGGAAAATAATCTTAACAAGATCAATATCATCTCTACTTTGAGGAGGATTGCCTGCTTGATAGGTATAATAACCCAAAGAGTTCAAATGTCCTGCTCCTTCGTGCACAAAAGTAACCCAGACTTCAGCGGCTTCATCAATGACAAGAACATTAAGCTGGTTACCATCAGCAAGATAAGTAGGGTGATATTGAGGGACAGGTCTGCTTTCAGGTAGAGTAGCATCTACTTTAGTTAAAAAGGCTGCAGGAATATCATCTCTTTCCATATTAAGAGGAACACCTACTGCATTATATTCGCTTAAATATTCTAAATCTGTTTTTGGAGGACTAAGGGGTTTTTTATCATTTCTACCCTTATCATTTAGACCAGTTCCAAACTGATAACTTACACTATTATTAGTAATGGGTAATTCTAAAGAAGACATATAGCCCATTACATAGATACTTGTTAGGTATGTTGGTAAGGTAGATTTAAAGCTTGCCCTACCTGCTTCATTTGTTGAAGCAGCTTCTAGAAGTTTTCCACCTAGACTTGGATCTTTATCATAAATTTTAAATGGTATATTAGCAACGCCTTGACCTTGACCATTAAAGACTTGGAGATCAATATTGACTAATTCTGTAGTAGAATAATTAAAGTCTTCTTGAATTTGTAAGTCTTCGAAGTCAATTTGGCTTGTGTTTGTATCATTAGAATCATCATTACTACAAGCAAAGCTTATTAATAAAAGAGCTACTAGAATCAAAGAAGTGAGCATTTTATTTTTCATACATTCTTCCCCTATGTGCATTATTTGAGAAAATCTAATTATTTTTTGCATTATTACAAATATTTTTTAATTAAAAATAAAATAATATAAAAATAGGGGAACCATAATAGTTCCCCTGTCATCTTATCAATTTTATTCTTGTTCGTAAATTCTTTCAGTATTTCTGTAACCAGGCAAGTCTTTGTACCAATCAGGATATAGTGTTCCTGAGGATTCTGCCCAATCTTTGAATAATAGGTAGGCACCAATAACATTATTCTTTTCGTAAGGGTAATCCCAGCTTTCAGCTATGTTTAAAGCCCATGGGTGGTTTTCAACAGATTTATAGAATCTATTTTGACTAAGGACTGAAGAGTCTTCATCAGTACCAAACAAGGCTAAGTCAGCTACAGAAGTTGGAGGGTAATCAGCTAAATGAATTTCATGTTCTCTAACTCTATCAACATAGATGAAAGGATTAAAAGGTGCATTCCATTGCCAATTAGCAATTTCTTCTGGATTTGTAAGCTTAATGTCTAAGGCAAACTTAATAGTTCCTTGATAGGCATTATTCATTTCAGTATTGATAAAGTTATCTCCCTGAGCTTGAATCAAGTCCAAAGTGTTGTCTATATATACGATAGTAGCATTTGCACCAGCTTCAAGTTCTGGAGTAAAGTTTTCATCAGACAGGTAGGTAGAGTAAGTTAGAGGGTCAGAGCCATCAATTATTGTATATGATTCAATGTTAGCAGAAGAGAATGGGAATTGGACAGCAAAGCCATTTCTAAATCTTGCACCAACAGCTCTTAGTTCAAATTCAGTAATTACATTTTTAATCTCATTATCGGCATTCTTATGGTAGAAGATGTTATAATCAACAACCATATCATTGAAGTCATAATCTCCTTTTTGAGGCCATAAATCTTCAAAAGCTAATGTTGACATACTATAATCATTGGTTTGAAATGCTCTTTCAGGGTCTAGAGGGAAATCATCAAACATGTTTGGCACGCCATCGCTATCATCATCACTAGGAACACCAATTGGGGTAACTTCAGATGTATCAATAGAATTACTAGGTTCAGCTGAAACAAAGAAAAGGGCATCATTAAAGTCATCATCTCCATAGTTATACATTAAATCTTCAAAACCAATAACTAGTTTATCGTATTCATCATCATAGAAGAGAACGCTTTGTTGATAGCCAGTATAGTTCAATTCTTTATCTGAGTACCATGTATTTGTAACTATATGTGGTGAGCCATTATACCAACCGTTGGCCATTAGCACCCATGCTACAACAGTGCCAGGCTCAAATTCACCAATATATACTTTATCACCAGGGACTAATCCACCACCTGATCCAACCATTGATACATTTGGGAATACGACTGTAATTTCATCAATATCATCAGCTGTTTGAGGAGGATTATTGGCATCGAAAGTATAAAAACCAAAGACATTTTTGTGTCCAGCACCTTCGTGAACAAAGGTAATCCAAAGATCAGCTGTTTGATTAATGATAACAGCATTGAATTGATTTGCAGGATATAAGTAATGAGGTTTATTATCAGGCACTGATACTCTTTCTGGGAGTGCATTATTAACTTTAGATAAGAAGCCTGCTTCTACTGCTTCAAAACTCATATTAGTTGGGACACCATCTACGTTATAAGTATCTAAATATGTTAAGGTAGATTTTTCTGGACTAATAATTTCTTTGTTATCAGCTTGGGAATTGAAAGAATTAGAGCCAAACTCATAATTAGCGAATCCATCACGAATAGCTATTTCACGAGCATCCATGTAACCAACCACAAACAAGGTCTTGAGATAGGAAGGTATTACTATTTTGGAAGAAAAAACACCCTTAGAATTAGTGAGACCTGAATCTAACAATCTACCACCTTCCTGTGGGTCTTTATCGTATATTTTGAAAGGTATCTTATCAACACCATTACTATTACCATTAGATACTTTTAATTCTACATTGACGTTATCAGTGGTTGAAAAATCAAAGTTGTCTTCAATTTGAAGATCAGAAAAGTCTGCTTCAGGAACAATATTACTAGCACTTTTAGTTGAGTTCTCACAACCAAAAGTAACAAGCAGCAATATTATAGCGCTTATTAAAACAAAATTTTTGTATTTCATATCTCTCTCCATCCTTAGTTTTAATCTGTACACAATATAACGCTATTGTTTATTTTGTCAAATAGTATTTTTATTATGAAAACATCTTCAGCTTTTTGGGACAAGTTTTACTTGTTATTACTTGATTAAGAGTATGATATTTTTTTGGCACTTTGCAGATTTAACTTTTAAAATATAGTCCTAGAGAAGACCTATTAATTTCCTTTCAATCAGTAATTGCTTGGGTGGGCTTAATTCACTCACCTTCGCAATTCTTTTTTTTCACTTTCCATTTTATTCTTAATTTTTTCGTTCTTGTCAAGCAAGAAACTATTTCATCAATATTATTTTCTGAGTAACAGACTTGTTCTGTCCAGCAGATATTTTATAAAAATAGACACCACTTGCTACTTGCTGTTCATTGCTGTCTCTTCCTTGCCAAAGAACTTTATGCACACCTTGAGACAAATTATCTTGTAATAGTTTTTTTACCAGCTGTCCTTTCAAGTTATAGATATTTACTGAAACTTGACCCTGAACTGGATTATTAAATTCTATAGTTGTTTCTGGATTGAAGGGGTTGGGGTAATTGGTAGCTGTAAAATTATTTAAAGCAATTTCGTTATCATGAGAACCAGTATAACCTTGATATTCATAACATCCCATATCTACTCTATCACCAAATACTCTGGGATTTCCCCATAAATCCAAGTCATTCACTTCATACCAGTCAGGCATAAAGTTAAAATCTGCAGTACCAGCATCAATCGCTGGCGAGTAGCCACTCACTTCTTCACCTGATAGCTGATAATAAGAATTTATTGCAGGGTCTCCTCCTACAAAAAGAGGATCAGTGTCATAGAGATTGTTTTCTCCTAAGTTAAATAGTCCACTGCTAGTTGGAGAAAAAAGGTTTCCCAAGTTATTACTAAATAAGCAATTATCAATATCAATTGCAACTGGTCCATAATGAAAAGCAGAATTCTGTGAATTGTTAAATAAAATTGAATTATAAACTTTGATTGATTCACTTGCTATAAAAACTGTTGTATAATCCATGCCACCAGTATTATTTGAGAAAGTGCAATTATTAACTAAAATTCTATTGCCAGCTGTATAAAAGTTCCTAGAGTTATTTCCATCACTATTGTTTGCAATTAAGCAATTATCAATAACTATATTAAGAGAATCGTATAGTGTTAGAAATCTAAAATTAGCACCACCATAACTCTGAACAGAACTATGATTATTAATAAATTGGCTATTTTTTACAACTAACAGATTTTTAGCATATACTTGAAATATTCCAACAGTACCAACATCACTATTATGAGTATTGGTATTATCCTTTATGATTACATTATCTAAAGTAACATCAATACCTTGGACATATCCAACAGCTTCATAGAGGTCAGAAACACAATTTTGGATTAATACATTTTTCATTCTAACAGATGAATAGGCAACACTTCCCAAAAGTAGAGGGCATTCTCGAATATCGTTGTTTAGACAATTATCAATTATAATATTTTCCAAATTAAGATTCATAACTGCTGAAGACCTAAGAACACACCCTGTTCTGTTTGGTAATGATATGTTCTTAATCGTAATATTCTCCCCAGTCAATGATGCATTGATAACCCCAGTAAAGGGAACAACTTTAATATTCTCGCCATCAATAATAGTCTCTTCAGCTGATACTCCTTGCAAAGTAGTATTACTCTTCACCGTAATTGGCAGATCTTCATAACCATTAGCACAATTACTATAATAGCCAACAGGAAGATGGACTGTCCTTTGATTATTTGGATTACTCTTGATTATCTGGAATGCTCTATAAGTAGAGCGTAAAGCTTGTTCAGGAGTTAAGCCGTTATTATTATCATTACCCTCCATTGACACATATAAATCAGCATCTACTTGCTCATGAATTCCTTCTTCAATATCAAAAACATAATAGGGGTTATAACCAATATCTAAGTAGCCACCATTTGGATCCCAATAACTGGCATAATAAAAATCATTTTCACTAACAGTAAATTTCTTTAAATATACATCGCAGTTGCCGCCATTATGATTGTACCAATGGATATCACTTCCTAAGCTGGCATAATTATCATAGATAGAAGACCTGTTTTCTTGATCGAAAATAATACTCGGTTGCTCATCATAAGAGCTGGCTACTTGTAAGCCTCCACCTGAATCGTATCCTAAATTATTTCGGATAATAGCCCCACTAAGATGTAAGCCAACGTTAGGGAAGATTATCACTCCCCCACCTCTATCTGCAGAGTTATACTTGATAATTGAATTAACCAAATTCATATTACCTACAAACACATTAACTCCTCCTCCAACAGAATAACCACTTCCTTGCCAGCCTGTTCCTCCAGTTATAGTAAAACCTCTCACTAAGAAATTTGTATTATTACCATTACAGACAATTACACTATTTTGATTAAGAGAACCGTTGATAGTTGTTATGGAAATATAAGTAGTATCATTAGTTGTTGCTTCCAGGGAAATTAGACTAAGATTATTGGTATTACTTAAATCTATGTTTTCAAAATAAGTACCTGGATATACTAAGACTGTATCACCTGCTTCAGCACTATTAACTGCTGTTTGTATCTCTGTATAAGGTTTTGTTCCATCTAAAGAGACTTCCAAAAGAGCATGCAGGCTAAAGGAAATCAGCATTAATATGGGTATGAGTATTTTGTGCATTGATCTGTCCTTTGTGTTGAATTTATTATATAAAAATTTCCTTACAATTAGTAATTGCTTGGGTGGGCTTATTTTCCCACCTTCACAACTCTATTTTTCACTTTTCATTTTTATCTTTTTGCTCATGCAAAGCAAGTAATTACTTCATTAAGATTATCTTATGAGTAACAGACTTCTTCTGTCCAGCAGATATTTTATAAAAATAGACACCACTTGCCACTTGCTGTTCATTGCTGTCTCTTCCTTGCCAAACAACTTTATGTACACCTTGGTTTAAGTTATCTTGTAATAAATTCTTAACAAGCTGTCCTTTTAAGTTATAGATATTTACAGAGACTTGCCCCTGAACCGGATTATTAAATTCTATAGTTGTTTCTGGGTTGAAGGGGTTGGGGTAATTAGTAGTAACTATCTGATTTGTTTCGATGATAGAACTATCATCTTTGGTTAATGATACATGATAGTAGTCCCTTCTATCTTTAATAATATTATCAGTATAATCCCACACCTGTAATTTACTATTGAACTCTGCTAGATGCTTAACTTTTATTGATGATTTAGCACCTGTAAAAATTTCTATGGATATCTCGCTATCATCAGGAACACCTTCCATAAAAGCTTTTACCATTACAGTAGTTTCACCCTGAGTCTTCGCTCCTCCAATACATTCTTCATCGGCATAAAGAGCAAGCTCTTCTATGTTAGAATTTTCTTGGATATCAATGAAGAAAGGAGTATAATCACTTTTCTCTTCAAAAATTACATAGGTTGCATCTTGGTATTTGAAGGAATTTGGATTGCTATAGGCAGGATATGTCCAATTAAAGGCAGTAGGAGGAATTGCATTGCTGCGATATTTAATCTCAACAAAATCACCAATTTCAAGATTGGTATTACCAGTAGATGTTTTTCCAGTCCATCGAGTTCCATTCCAATATAATGCCCAATCTTTATGTTTAATCATCTGCAAACATCCTAAAATTTCATTGAAAGCAACTAAAGCATCTGAAGTAAAAGGGACTTGATATCCTAACCAAATTCCATTCGAAGTCATTGGAAGGGGTATATCAACATCAGCATCCTGCATTAATCCTCCAAACCAGTGTCCTATATCATTCTGAGTTCTTATCTTATATCCAATATATGGCTCTACTAATTTTTCAGGGTCGTCACCGTCAAGCCAGTAAAAGAAGTGAGGGAAATATTCATTAAACTCATTCCAATCTAGATAGTCAACTCTTATACCGTTATATGTCTGATCATTAAAGTCTTTAAACATTACAATCATATTATTGTTAGGAAGTGTCTGAGTTATACCACCATAGTCAATAGTAGTCTCATTATCAGGGTCTAAGGCTGGGAAGCCTGTCCAGTTTTTGGTTGTAGTTCCACCATCAAAATGATGGTATTGTTTTCTATCTTGTTCAAAGGGAATAGCTCCAATATCTATAGTGTCATCTTTATAAGTGAGTAATTTCATGTCAAAGCCAGTTTCAGAATCATCATCATATTTTGAAGAATAACCATTTCCTATAGCTGGATTAGGCCAAACCAGTGAAAAGTCTAATTCATCAGTGTTTTCGAAAATTGGTTCTCCTGTTATATTCAAATCATAATTATAAGTATTACTGCAATTATTGAACATATTACTAACTAGATTATTTTGACTAACAAAATTTATTGGTAAGAATTCATAATTAGAAAATATATTATTATGTATTTGTAGATTACTTGCTATTGTTAGGAGTTGATGACTATTACCTTGAGTATTAACCTCATTCAGAAAATTATTGTTGCTTATAGTATCTTGAGAAACAAATGTATTTAAAAAGAAAGAGAATCTGCTATCTTCAAAGGTTTCAATTACATTATTTATAAATTTTGACTTTACTCCATAATTTGCTGATGGATAATCTATAGCGAACCTAAAACCATTGAAGATATTACCTGCAAATAATGATACAAATCTTGGTAAAGATAAAATTTCAAAACCACCCTTTCGAGATAAGTTATCAGTGCAGATTATTCCATTTCCAAAATCACAATTTGAGAATAAAAATGTTGGTAAAGTTGGATCACAGTAACGTAATTCACTATAGTTATTTTTCCAAAATATGTTCCTAGTCCCTGTAGAAGCTACAGCTGGTCCAGTATTAATAAATCGATTATTGTTCCCATGAAAAGTATATGTAGTTATATAAGTTTTATCACCAATAAGACTACAAGAAATTCTATAACACTCTATCTGAGGAACATCTATATAACTGTCCAAACTAGTATCAAATAGACAGTTATTTACAAATAGCTCTTTCTCGTAAGATTCATTTTGGTTGTCATGTACTAATTTTATATCATTAGTAAATGGGCTTCGATATCGACCTGTAATGAAACGACAGTTTTCAATAACAGTCTTCGGAGATTTGATATTAATCCCTATATTGTATTCATAAAAATATTGACTATCGTTATGAAAAGTTATATTAGTAATTTTCATAGTCTTAAACCCTCCCCCTAACAAGGATATAACTGGATTGTAGGGTAACAATGGATATATAATTACTTGATTTTGCGCTCTTGAATAAAACTCATAACAACACAAACCTGATGTAACCACATTCTCTCGATAAGCACCATCTTCATATACAGGATTATTTATCATTTCAGGATTTTCAAATATTTCAATTTTTATTGTATAAAGTGTATCATTGTAATTTTCTGAAGCATATTCTACTGCATCACTAATAGTCCTAAAGTTACTATCATTGTATTGCATTATTGGATTGTTTACATTTAAAAATATATCTACTGAGTAAAGATAATTAAATGCCATTAACAATATCATTACTAAAATCTTCTTCATTATTTTTTCCTTTTTTTTTAAAATGTTAGTAAATTAAATATGGATCTCTTTTAAGTAGAGTGGGTACTACTATAATACAAAAAAAATACTAAAATAGGTTTAGAGAAATAATGCATAAAATTACTTAATTGATGGTTAATAGTATTGTGACCTAATCCATTTTCATATTGTAAGTTTATCATTTTTCTACTCCTTAAACCGAATGGTGCAGTAGAACTTTGATGAAGAGTGCTAGATTCTTTTAGCAAAAGTAAGTTACAGAATTTGAAGGCATATAATATATATATTCCTGAAAATTATGTAGCTTACTTTTGCAAAAGAAGATAGTGCTATTCGCAAAGGTCTACTGCTTTATATGGGTTAAATTACATCTATAACAACAAAGAGTTTTTTTAGAATAGTTGTCAAGGAGATAATTACTTTTTTTAGATAAATTGTTTCTTAGTTGTAAATTAGCCTAAAAAATGGTCTCTCTCTAAAGTAGAGTTGGTATAATTTAGTTCATGTGTTCAGTTTTTGTCTAAAAGAGAGGATGTCCATATCAGCAAAATCAATAATAATGTCGTCCTTCCAGGGCTAAGATAAATCTTGGATTATGTATACAGGGTCTACCGAACCTGACTATCAAATGACATCCCTTCGGGATTTATTGATTCTCCAATAATAAATTCGATTCTCTCCAAAGTAGAGAGGTTTTTTGAAAAAAATAAAAAAAAGTTTAAATATAGAAAGTACTAAAGAAAACACTTGCTCAGAGTCAAATAAATGCGTGCCTATTTATGGTCATAGAAAAAATGATTTGTGAAATTAGAACTATTTCTGGTTAATTAGTGTAAAGAATCTTCTTTTCTTTTCACATTTATTGCATTTCCCTCACTACTTTGAAGAGAGCCTTAAAATCTTATAACATTTCTCAAAAATAATACAGTAGATTTTTGATAATAGCTGAATATTGTCTAAAAACCTACTGCAAGATTGGTTTTAAGCTTGATTGAAATATTTATTAAATTTATTCTTGACTTTCTAAATTTTTAAGCCCCTTAGCTACGAAGATTAAGGCAAGTCCTAAAAGGATAAGAGAAATTTGTTTACCTGAAGAAGTAACGATATTATCCCACATAGTAGATTTAAGTTCTGTTAGACCTTTTTCGTATTCTGTTTCAAGTTCAACGCTATAAGAAGCAATAGTAGAGTCTGAGAGACTTTCTAAATACATAAGGTCTTCGGCAGATAATTCTTCAGTACCAATACCTTGCTTATAGTTTAGAGTTTGTTGGATCATTTCTTTACTTTGTTCATATTGATTTTTATATGAAGCTTTTTCTAAATTATAGGCATCGACATCACCTTTAATAGATGTAAAAGTCAGGAATACTCCTAAAAGAAGTGCAATTAACCCGATTGAGTTTACTACATTTGAGTAAGTGTTTCTTTTCATTTTTATAGCTCCTAGTTATTATTTGCAATTAAGGAAGCACCAAGTGCTCCAGTTATTATTGGGGTTTGGTAAGTATATATTGGTACTTGTAACAAATCTTCCAATATAATTTTCATGGATTTATTAAAAGAGACACCTCCTGTGAAAGCCACAGGTGTCTGCCAGTTTAAAGAATGGACTTGATTAATAATTCTTTTAGCAATAGACTTATGAACAGCTTTTATAATCGTATTGCGAGAATAGCCTTTAGCTATCATGCCAATTATTTCTGATTCAGCAAAGACTACACAGGTTGAATCAATATCAATTTCAGTTTCTGCATGGAAAGCAAGATCAGACAATTCATCTACAGAAGTTTCAAGTATAGTAGCTACTACTTCCAAGAATCTGCCTGTTCCAGCAGCACATTTATCATTCATAACGAAATCAATTACTTTATTATTTTCGTCTAAGGTAATGACTTTAGAATCTTGTCCTCCTATATCGATGACAGTTCTAGTTTCTGGATTCAGAAAGGATATGCCACGAGCGTGACAGATGATTTCAGAAGATATTTTATCTCTAAAGTCTACTAATTTCCTACCATAACCTGTTGATACGACTCTTTCAACTTTATCTAGCTTATGTTTCTTTAAGATATTATCATAGAGTTTTTGGGCAGTAAGCTTTGGAGTTACTCCAGTAGCAGTATATTTCCAATCAATAATTTTATTTTTTGAATGATCAAAGAGGACTATTTTACTGGTAGTTGAGCCGACATCAATTCCTATTGTAAGCATATCTTATTACCTATAGATTTGAGTATAAAGGTTATTGCTAGTAAAGTAAGTTTCAGCTATTTGAGCAATATCATCAAATGAGACCTCTTGTAGTCGTTTTTCTCTATTAAGATAAAAGTCATAGCTATAACCCAAAGAGCTAAGGATACCTAAGGAGCTGGCTTGAGAAGCCACACTTTCATCGTCAAGTAAACGCTGTCCATTGATAAAGTTTTTAGTAAGTTCCATTTCTTCTTTAGTAACATTATTTTTAATAATATCCTTCATTATCTTTTTCATTGAAGCTATAGCTTGTTCTTCCCTATTCCTATCAACAATGGCATAGTTAGCAAAGAAACCAACTTCAGAAAGGGCTGTAAAGTCAAAACCTACACTGTAGGCAAGGCCGAGTTTCTCTCTTAGTTCATTAAAGAGACGAGAAGAAATCTCCCCTCCGATAATTTGGGATAAAACGTGGAAGGCAACATTAAGTCTGTAATCATTGGCATTACAGGCGAAGCCACCTATATGAATAATAGATTGGTCATTATCATAATCAAAGATATGTCTCTTTTTAGAAGGTGGAGTATAGATGACTTTTTCCTCTACCTGAGAATGATAAGAAGTAAAATTAAAAGTATTTTCAACAGTTCTAATAATATTATCAAAGTGAATATCCCCAATCACAACTAAGCTCATTTGAGATAAGTCTAAGAATTCTTTATGCCAAGAATTAATTCTCTTTCTTGTAATTTTAGTTACATCAGATAATTCACCAGTTTTATTGATAAGATTAGAATTTCTTCCAAACAAGAATTGGTTAAATTTCTTTACTGCATCTTTTGTAGGGAAGTCATGAATTCTTCTCAAGTTTGATCTGACAGATTGTTTAATATTATGCAAATGATGAATAGGAAATTGAGGTTCTCTGATTAAGTCTGCAATTAGTTGCAGACCTTCAGAGATATACTCACCAAAGCACTTGACCTTGAAGCCAGAAGTCTCAATTCCATTATGAACATTTAGGTTAATCCCTCTTTGCTTGCAGTAATCAACTAACTCTTCATAGGAATATTTTTTTGTACCAAATTGCATTAAAGCTAAGGTAAAGAAGTTAATCCCTCTTAGCTCTACTGGTTCACAGAGCTGAGAAATTTTTCTGGTTAGAGATATCCCTACAGTTGGTTTACCTAAAACTTTCTTCATAATAATTTTCATACCATTGCTAGTGGTATATTCCATGTAATTATTATTCTCATTAGAGGTTAACACTTCATTTTGACTACTTTTAATATCTTTTTCTAATTTATCAAGAAAGTGATTTTTTGTTCCTAAGTGAATAATTTTCAAGTTATCAAGTTTATAGAATTTATTTGCTACATCTAAAAGATGTTGAATATCTAAAGATGCTAATCTAACAGGATAACGAAGAATACCTTCATAGCCACTATCAAGTTCTTCAACACCTAGAACACTAGCAAAGTTTTCAACATATTCAAAAGCATATTTCCAACTATGCTCCTGTTCAACTTTTATCTTTCTTAACTCTTCATAAGTTAATCCTTGAATTCTCATACTATTATACTCTTCAATGAAAATTCTACAGATATCTTCTAGGCAAGTATTAGATTTTGGCACAATTAGAATTATTGAAAGACCGTCATAGTGGCCTGATATTGACTGTACTTGGATACTGGTAACTAACTGTTCTTTAATATATAGTCTCTTGTATAGTCGCGAGTTTTTACCGATAGCAAAGCCTTTAGTAATCAAGGATAAAGCTAAGCCATCTTTTGTTTTCTCACTAATTTCAGGAATAACAAATGCTAGAATTTCCTGATTTAGATCTTCATTAACCACTGTGTGAGTAGAAAAGCCTGTTTGGTAGATATTAGGACAGCTTTCAAACTCAAGATTATCATTAGGTAACCAAGAAGCAAAATATTTTTCTACTATACTTTTTATAGAGTTAAATTTAAAATCACCACTGATAACTAGAAAGCAGTTATTGGCTTTATAATACTTTTGATAAAAAGCTCTTAAATCATCAGGAGTAGAGCTTTCTAAATTATCTAAATGACCAATTATTGGGTTATGATAAGGGCTTTCTTGGAAATAAAACTGAGGTATTTTCTCTACAAAATCTTCTTCAGGATCATTAGCATACTGCTTTAATTCTTCTATAACCACCTTCTTTTCTGTTGTGAATTCTTCATCAGAAAAGTTAGCTCTCATGGCAAGTTCAGACAGCAGTTCAAGTCCATTCTCAAGGTATTTTGATGGAAGAGTTAAATAATGACAGGTAGAATCATACTCGGTATAAGCATTGATATTGGCACCTAAAGAAGATGCCTTTTCCATTATTTTATTATCTGGATAGTTTTGGGTAGATTTAAATACTAAGTGTTCCATTAGATGAGAGTATCCAGACTCATTACTTTTCTCGTGAACTGAGCCCACTTTTACATAGAGCTGAAGACTTATAATAGGGTTTGATTTATCCTTAGCAACAATAATTTTTAGGCCATTATCGAGGAAATGGTGCTTGACATGGGGATTTATCATCTACTTATTTCTCCCACTTGTTACAGAAGCATAGGCTGAGTGATTATGAATAGATTCAAAATTTTCAGATTCAACACTATAATCAGTAATTCTTTTATCCTTTCTAAGCTCAACAACTACATCTCTAACAATATCTTCAACAAATTTAGGATTATCATATCCCTTTTCGGTAACATACTTTTCATCTGATCGCTTTAAGAGAGAATATACTTCACAAGAAGCTGCAGCTTCTACAATTTCAATTAACTCTTCAAGCCAAACATATTCTGAGTATTTGATAGTTACTGTTACAATAGACCGCTGATTATGAGCACCATATTCACTAATTTCCTTGGAACAAGGACATACTGTTGTTATCGGAACCTTAACCCCGATTTGCATTTCAAATTCATCTCGATGAGATGCAATAAAGAAACAATCATAAGACATTAGGGATTTAATTGCCGAAACAGGTGCAGTCTTATTTATAAAATAAGGGAATGCTATATTCACAAAAGCTGAATCAGCATCAAGTCTTTTTTTTGTTTCCAGAACAAAGTTCTCTATTTCAGAAATCACATTTCTTTGATGATACTCATTTAAAATCTCAATGAATCGAGACATATGTGTTCCTCTATGATGATGAGGAAGTTCCACAAATATATCAAGATCAGCTATAGTATGCTGAGTTTCATTAGTCCTATCTTCTACTATAATGGGGTACTTAACCCCTTTTACACCAACTTTATCAATAGTTACCTTACGGGTATCATTCAAGTTTTGGATATCAATTGTATTTTTCATTATTCACCATCAATAAATTCATTATATAAGTAATAGTCAATCCCTTTGGAATTATCAGTTTTTTCAGTTTTAAGTGAGGTTGCTTCCCAGGTTTTACCAACTTCATCATAGATATCGCTATAAATAATAGCTTCAGTGTCATTAAGAGTTTTTAAGTAATCAATAGCACTATCACTATCAAGCATAAAGAGAGCTGTAGACAAGGCATCGGCCTCAAAAGCTGTTGGAGCTAAAATAGTTACTGATGCATTTTGGTGGCATGGATAACCTGTGACAGCATTTATCAGGTGATGATAGCGAATATTCCCTACATCAAAATATTGCTGATAATCACCAGAAGTTGCCACAGACATATTTTTTAGATTAGTTAGTTGGGCTATTATATCCGAAGAGTTACGGGGATGTTGAATACCTAGAATAATCTTCTGAGATATATCACCAAAATATCTAATAGAAGATATCTGATCAACATAACCAGCCTTGACTCCTTGAGAAAGAATCATTTCAACAGTTTTATCAACTATGTAACCTTTTGATAGTGCCCCAAAAGTAATCTGCATATTAGCAGGAAGCTGTATATAGTCTTTATCATATTGAACTTTAGAAAAATCAACTAGCTGTAATTTTTCTTTAATATCGGTTGAATCAGGTATCAAGCTAGCATTAAACTCAGAGTTACCCCTCTCAGCCTTATCAAAATGCCATAAATCATAAAGAGGTTTGATTGTTATATCAAACTCTCCATCAGTGAGCTTATACATTTTATCAGCCTCTAATAAGAGTTCATAAATATCTTGGTCAATAGGAACCTTTTTTCCTTGGGCATGATTAATTTTATAAACAATACTTTCCTCATAATCTTCAGAGAATTTATATATTAAATCTTGCATGTAAGCAAAAGCATGTCTTGTAATCTCTTCCCCATTTTTTTTATCGCTTAGGACATATATTTCAGTTCTTAAACTATTACCCTGAGTGGTCGGAGTATAGTTCAAATACTTACTATCAACAAATTCATATTCAACAGTGGCAAATTTATATATAGCAATAATTATAACTAAAGCTAATAATATCAATGATGTAATTTCTTTTCGTGTCATATTTCTCTAATCCTATTTTTAATATTTTACCACTTCAATATTAACACAATATTTGTCAATCTAAACATCATTTTTATGGATATTATAGAAGGAAAAGGCAGGTTTGATGCCCTGCCTTTCTTATGTTAATAAATCTTTTTATTTGCCTTAGAATTGCCCGTGGAAGTTAGAATGTTAAGGGTCAGATAATACTACTTCAAAACCATTATTTTACTACTGGCACTATATCCACCAGCTTTTACTTGGATAAAATATAATCCGCTGGCAACTTGCTTATTATTCTCATTTCGTAAGTTCCAATTGGTAGAGTATAGCTGACCATCAGCATAATTTGTTTTAAGTCCTGCATGTCTTTGCATATCTTGATAACTGTTCTCTAGTGAAATCCTCTTAACTTTCTGCCCTTTTAAGTTATATATTGTTAGAACAGGCTTATCTTTAATCCTCTTTGGTAAAACAAATTCAATATTACTCATGCCACTCCCTTTACTCTTGCTTCGAGAAACCGGGTTGGGATAGACTAAAATTTGTGGCTCAGATATAGATGATACCTCATTGTCTTCATTATGAACTGGCTCAGAGTTGTATTCAAATGCTCCTATATCAACAGCATTTCCCCAGACTCGAGCATTACCTGCTAAGTCTGTACTTGCAAGAAAAGAAGTATCTGAAAAACCAGCATCTATGCAAGGAGAATTATCTGAAAGCCTATAGTAATCTACGTCAGAAACAGTCAAAGAGTCAACATATTCTCCTAAAAAGTGAGGATTTGTACTAAAGAGGTTATCTCCTTGTTCTACTTGATCTTCAACCCAGATATATGGAGATTCAACATAAAAAAGATTATTATAAAAACTACTTTCAACAGTCACCCATTCCCAATTAGGTCCTAAGATAAAGTTACTCAAATCGAAATCACCTGTGCTGTTAGGATTATAAAATATTGAGTTGTATATTTTAGCATTACCAACAGTCCCAGCGAAGTGTCGATTCCCATAATTATTAGCAATTGTTGAGTTTGATATTAAAATACTAAAATCTTCATTAAAGGACTGATTAATACGAACAGGTCTAATAGTCCCAGGACCGGTAAAAACATTATTATCAAAAATAAGAGCATTATGCATCTCAAAGGTACAATCGCTATAAAGTTCTTGATTTATATAGTAGTTTAAGAGAGTTGCATCCTCGCCTTGGCAATCTGTGATAATTAGATTTCTGATATCTAAGTTGCTATTAACTGCGTATATCCCTAGTTCATAATTATCTCCATGGAACATTTTGTTGTTACGAATGATGATATTGTTAAGGGTATAAGTTCCGGCACTAAAATCAAGGGCATTAAGATCAGAATAAGTATGTGAGTTATTATTCTGAATAATTATGTTCTCTAAAAGAAAATCTGCTTCAGGTCCACCCAGGGCAAAACCTGTTGTATTAATATGAGTTGTTCTATCATACTTTAAGTCATGAAAATAGTTAAAACCTATTGCGTGACTCCACACTGGGGCATAGCTGTAGCCACTACTATTTTGGAAAGTCATTCCTCCAAATTCAGTATTTTCCATAAATTTTCCACCAATATTAACTAAACCATTCTCGCCTTCAATAATAGTCTGATCTATTCCTGCTCCTAAGAGCTTTGTGTTAGACTTTAAACTAAAAGGAAATCTTTGGTTATTTTGGCTCCAGGAATAAGTTCCTGGGGCTACATGAACAGTATTAGGATTATCTGGATTTGATTTTATCATCTGCATAGCTCTAACAAGTGTTTGTAGTGGTTCAGTTGCAGATAGACCACTATTGCTATTGCTACCCTCAGGTGAGACATAGACATCTTGATCAATCTCAGGAAAATATGCTTCTTGAACTGAGATTGTTACATTGCCAATACCTGCTTCATAAGGAGGAGATGAATTCCCCCCATCTAAGACATAATAATTATCAATCTCATTTATAAGAGCTGAACCAAGACTTAACTCAATTTGAGTGCCTTGATAATCATTGTAGTTGCCGATAAAGATATCCATGCCGTATAAACCAAAGTTATTAAATACACGCAGGTTATTGCATTCAACTTGGACACCTGAACTGAGAATCATTCCACCACCTTCTATACCTCTATTGTTAGATATCTCGACATTCTCAAAATAAATACTTGTATTTGAACCACTAGCGGAAATGCCACTTCCTCCTATGGATATGTTTTTTATAGCTTTTATATTTTTTAATTCCAAATGTCCAGCTTCAAATATTCTAATTCCTCCACCAACTGTTGTATATTGATTAGTATCTACCACATTCAAATCATCATAATTATTAGAAAAAGTAAAACCATTGACTGTAACATCTTCTCCATTTTCAATGCGTAAACAGACCTGTCTATTTCCATCAACAATGGTAGAATCGATATACTCTTGCAAGGGCTCTAGAGCATAGAGACTTTGCAAGGTTAAATCCTTGCCGTTGGTATTTAATCTTTCTATGTAATGCCCTGGATGGACCAAGATTACATCATTATCATTGGCAGAGTTTATTGCGGATTGAATTGAAGTATAATCTGCAGTGCCATCTAAATTTACTTCTATCAGAGTACAATCTAACTTACTCATTAATAGTAGAACTATAATTAGCAGTGTTAATCTTAATTTCATAATGTATCCTTTTTTTTGATTGCAGAGCTTCGTGTGAAGCTCTGCAATGTAATGGTTATTTTATCTATTTTATTTCATCAAAATCATTTTTCGAGTTCGAGCTCCTGCAGAATCAACAACTCTATAAAAATAAAATCCGGAAGCTACTCTTTGATTACTATCATTTCTACCATCCCAGATAAGTTTATGAGTTCCTGAGTCTATAACACCATCTAAGAGAGTTTTAACTTTTTGACCTTTTAGGTTGTATATTTCAAGCTTAACATTATCTCTTTTCCTGGTAACAAACTCAATTTGTGTCTCTGGATTAAAAGGATTAGGGTAATTTGTCAAAGTTAGTTCAGGTTTTACCACTTCATGTTCATTGTTTTCTGTGGGGAGGAATGGACAAGAGTAAAGGTCAATAGTTTTACAATAGCCTCTTAAACTAGAAGAAAATAACTTGTTATCAATTACTTTAAAACTCATTATATCTTCTTCTGCAGTAAAAGAGTAGAGGAGTTCAAGAGATAGATTATCATCATTTTCAGTTATTTGATAAACAGAGTAATTGTTTTCATCATCTTCAATTATCAAGTTATCTTCATATATGATAAACATTTGATTATTCGTGACAAAATGCTCTACTACTTCTGGCACTAAGTTGAGAGCTAATGTAGTCGATTTCAGTACTATCCCATTTTCTGTTTCACAAGTAAATAACATGTAGTTATTCCAATTTGCCGAATGTAAGATGTTAGAATTAAAAGAAGCATAATAAGCTAACATAAAGTTATTGTCTGTATCATAGTAATTTAGTATATTCTCACCACCATCTTCAGAACTGTATAAAATAGTTACATAATAATCTGGTGTTTTCATTCTCCCACTATGATTAGCAATAGTTCTAGTCAGTATGGGATTAGTAGCATTTTGAATATTATAAACATCACAACCTTCATTGTTTAAAGTTATAATAAAGCCATCAACTGCATCACATAATAACATATCACCGGGAATTTGTGATATTGGTTCAGGGTTTGTTGGGGTGTTAGAATAAATATATACGTCACGAAAAGTATATGAATAAACGTCATTCAAAATTAAGTTATCATCATCAAATTGTACTCTACTTACGTATGGTACATCTATGGATGACAATAAAGTCTTTTGTCCATAACTTATGTCATAAATTTCAAAATTATTATATCTTCCCAGATAAAGATAATCATCTTTAACAGTGAATGAGGTGATATAATTGCAATCACCAACCATGATTTTTTCTCCAGTATCAATATTGATAATATAATGTTTGTACATTACTGAATTCATTTCATAATATAAGGCATTTAGCATATTACCCGAGCTGTTTATCAAATATACAGCCTGATAATCTACTCCATAAAAGTGAGGTCCTAAATATTCCAAACTACCATCCTCATTAATGGAGAACCTTCCATAATTGCAGACATCAAGAATACCATTATAATAATGGGATTCACTCAAAGGATGTATACCTGCCCAATATGAAGTCTCTGAAAGTAACTGCATATTCTGATTATCTAAAGAGACTATACTTATAATCTCCATAACATGAGAAATTAGCATGTTCTTCTCTTCATCATAGTAAAGAAACCCATTTGGAGAACCATCCCAAGACTCTGCAAAATCTATCGTTTCAAGTTCAATAAGATTATATGCTTCAGTTATCTGGTACTTTACAAGAGTATTATAATTATTATCATCACGTCTTTCTACAGTATATAAAGTATCAGCCATTATTTTATAAGCATAAGTTTCTAATATTGAATCAAAGACTGTAAAATCATCGCTATTAGCAAAATAGAGTGTTGAAGTATAATTCACACAAGGATAATTTGTTCTAATCAGCTCAATGTAAGTCAGATAATTATCATGGGACTGGATAGTTATCATGTTAGAGTTCAAGGGAACATTTCCTATATATTCAGGATTAAGAGGATCTTCTAAGGAATAGGATCTATATGAAAGCTCTCCAATATGGCCAGAAGCACTATTAAAAGCCAGAATATCTCCAAAGACTCGTAAATCATCACAATTATAGACATTAGATATTTGAGCAATCGCACCATCTGATAAATTATTAATATTATAAATATCTATGCAATCTCCTTTTCCAACATAAACATAATTGGAGTATTTAGCAACAGATGGATTTACATCAGAATAAGCAAGACGTCTTTCAAACTCTACTTGAGCCATAAGTGAAAGTGCTATAATAGCTAATAATAATGTAATCAGAACTTTTTTCATTAATACCTCCTTTTAGGATTTTTAATAGTTTTGAGTTTAGATATTTCCATACCGACAGATAGCTCAGAATGAGCTATCTGTCTTAGACTATTTATTTTATTAGTATCATCTTCTTTGTCAATGATTTGTTTGAAGTTGTCAGTTTATAGAAATAAATTCCTGATGCAACTTGCTTATCTCTATTATTAGTGCCATTCCACAAAACAGTATGTTTGCCTTGGTTTAAAGTCTCATTTAATAATGTTTTAATTTTCTGACCTTTTAGGTTGAATATTTCAAGCTTAACAATATCTTTAGCATTAATCATAAAATCTATCTGGGTTTCAGGATTGAAAGGATTCGGGTAGTTCGCAGATAACACCGTTCTTGGTGAAGACTCTACAAAAGTGCTATAATTATCATCATAATCATATTCCTGTTTTTTTAATGCATTAATGCATTCTTTTACAACATCATTATATTTTTGATACATTTTTTTCATTGCTAAGTTTATCTCAATATTGTTATCATTATTCTTAGGCAAATCTTTTTCTTGTAATAACTGTATATAAGCCAAATCCATAACATACATAAGAGAATCACTT
Source organism: Cloacimonadales bacterium (SeqCode) (assembly GCA_963663475.2). GTDB lineage: Bacteria > Cloacimonadota > Cloacimonadia > Cloacimonadales > JAFGVF01 > JAEKNW01. The sequence goes on from CAXXJV010000001.1 coordinate 2,828,005, forward strand.
GGTAAAACATTACTATTAAGCTGATCTTGTAACCAATTAATGGCTTCATCGTAAGAACCTAATTTTATATCACAATGAGCGCTTAGATACTCAATAGTTGAAGCTATATCATTAAATTGAAGATTAGGCGTATTATTATAATAATCTTTGAGAGCCTCTTTATCTTGCTCAAGAGCATACAAATGAACAGACGCAGGCTTAAGATATGGACTGTCTGGGAATTCAGATATTAGGTACTTTAGATTCTCAATTGATTCATCGATAGCCCCTGAACTTGCTAAATCGAGAGCATTATCGTACGCTATCCTATCATCAGTACTGTACATTACAGGGGTGGTGTTTCCATCCCACACAGGGACTACATTATAACCAAGTATATTTTGGTTATCATCATACTCTTGGTGATAGAGATGGGTATCATTAGGAGTAAGTGGTATTCCTTGTTGTGTTAAGCCCCAATAATTACCTCTTACATCTATATTTCTAAAAGTATTGTATGTAGCAATTCTTATAGTTGATGATGTCAGAGGGAAATTTACAGAAATTATTTTATTCTTTCCTTCATACATATCAATAATATTACCCATTTGAAGAACCTGTTCATAGCCGTTGTATTTAATCAGAGAACTTTCATCATATATATCGGGATTTGTCCCTGCTTTTATCTTTAAGAAAGACAAACCACTGGTATTAATGCCCCAAAGATCATTCTCAATTATTTTACATGCTTCTAATGTAGCATTTGAGTTTGCAACATATAATCCCCAATATGAATTATTAGAAAAACGACAGTTTTTAAATAAATTTCTATTGAAATTACAATTGCTAAAATAGGCTCCAAAACCCTGAATACTATCATTTGTTATAAAATCGGTATCTTGAATATTAAATGACCCCAGAGCTGTGAAAGAGTTGTCTCCACCAGTAAATTCAGATTGTCCAATAAATAATGAATTACATAAATTAAAGCTTGCAGATTGATTAAAGTTTGAATCTATAATATTAACATGACCAAGGTCATTATAATTTACTGAATCGTAAAACTCAACTTCATCGATATTTACACTATTGCATAGATTAAGTGTTACTGATTGATTAAAAGTTGTAGCAGTAATATTTAGTTCGTCAACCATATTCACAGAAACTATACCAGTACCACTGAATGTTGTATTCTCAATAGTTACTGTCTCGCAATTATCAAATTCGACATTGACATCCTCAAACTCAAAATTTCTCATATCTATACTAGTACCTCTAAATATAACTTTTCCTAAATTATCTAAGTCTTTTGATTTAAATTTTCCATTAGACAGATGTTCAATAAATTCAATATCGCAATCAATAATAAATTCACTATTGCTATCTAATTCTAAAAAATCTTGGCTAGTACAAACAAGAAAAGCATTTTTTGCTATATGTACTTTACTATTTTTTGGGACTCTATTTATATCTCTCAATTGGTGTTGCGAATTATGGCAACAATATATATCATTAGAGACTAGGTAAAATTGAGAAAAATCATTGTTCAGCAATACACGAATAAGTCTATCATTAAATATATCACTTTTTATATAAATATATCCAATATTTAATTTATAAAGGTCCTGATTATAAATTGGAGTAGTAAAACTATATATTCCATTATCATTCGTCCGGATTTCTTCTATTGGTTCAAATTGTGTATCAAGAAAATAAATAACTGTGTTATCGTCATTGGATGTAGGAAATAAGGATATCGTTTTATTCATCTCATCTAAGACATAATTTAGATTAGCGTCATTAGATGGATAATCTATAACATAACTTGGATCACTCATTATGTTATTAGAAAAATAGTTATGAACTTGAAATGCTGGGCCTAGATATTCTTCTGATGAACCTGTTACTTGGTGAGAATATCTTTGAGCTTCATAAATTTGAAGACCTATGTGATTTAAGTAATTCTCATTTGATTGATTCCAAAGTTCATCAGTTATACCTATATAAAATCTATTGTTTATTAAAGTATAAGAAGCAATTGAGTGACCAACAAAACCCACTGTTCCTAGTTGCTTTTTAGTCCATTCCCAAGAACTACTTGTTGCCTCGAAATTACCAGTTGAACAACATATATCAAAGACAAAAGGAGAAGTATCTGTTTCTGTATTTCTCATATTTTCATAAGTGAAATAACTTATAGGAGGATCAACTAACCATCCATTTGTAGAAGAACCATGACCTCGATAAAAGATAGTTCCGAAATCTCCTCCGGATATTGTGGATTTTAAAGCTTCAAATGAATAATCTGTGTAATTAATTTGTTCTAAATTTTGTGGATAATCCCAGTTATTAATATTTTGCCATGCTTCGGTAGTATTTTGAATATAAACTAAAGGGTTTTCTTCTGAAAAAGGGTCAATGTTATTATAACCAGCTACAGTAAGAACGTTATTGGTTTTTGTTTGATATTGATTATGCATATAATGAGAAGCTATTTTGGTCAAATAGTTATCAAGAGTATATTGAGCTTCATCATCTTCGAAGGGCAATCTACCAACAATAAGATCATATCCAAACAGCAAAATATTAGTTTGTGCTAATTCATCATATGAAATTAGCTCATCAAAAGTGAAATTACCATTAGACTTTGAATAAACTCTATCTGTTCTTACATTATTATACATTGTATTAAAAGGTATCAAATCAGCATCTCCTATGAGCAGTAAATATAGATGATTGTTAGGAACATTAACAGGATATTCATCATAAATTGCATCTCTATAGTTCTCCCAGTTATTTCCTAAATTCTCGGGTAGTACAAAGACCTTAGACTTGGTACCGCTTAAATTTCTCATATTAGCATATTTTTCAGCAAATTCTATATGAGAATTAGTAGTAACGATTAACATATCAAATTGAGTTTCAGCTATATCTATATCAGGAATATCTAAAAAGTCATAATTGACTATGTATTTTTTATAGCTTTCTTCTAACTCAGGTCTTATATACCGAGGTGGGAAATCAATAATATTATCATTACTTAGACCTGAGAAATTGTAAGTTATAATTATTTCATTATATATTTTTACTTTTTTTTGAACTGGATTGAATTTAAATGGCTTTATGGAAGTATTAACAACCCTTATATCTCGCATAATATAAGGGGATGAACTATGAATTGTTGACAAGGGCCAAATTTCATCAGTTGAGTAACGTTTATTATTCAAAAAGAATACTGTATCTTCAGCTGATTCAATTTTTATATCTTGAGATGGATAAATCAGCATATCTGAAAATAAAACTGAATCTACCACTGTATAACTTACATTCACATCAGCAGTATTAGGAATTCCTATTACTGCTGATAAACCAGGCAATGAAGGAGAACCCTTGCTCGCTATGTTAGCCCAACCAGGCAATAAAAGATTATCGTATTTAATGTTATCATGTATTACTTCTTCTTTAAAGAAGCCATTCAACTTAATTTTTACAGTTGTTACCTGCTCATTTGAATCAAGAACAATAATTTCTGGTTCAGTTGACTCTGGACTACCATTAAAACTAATCCATTGTTTAGCATAAGCCAACATTACAAACATTAACATCAAAGTCATCAACATAGTCTTTTTCATAATTTCTCCTTTTTTTTCTAAATTCTCTTCAATTGTTTAGTTAATCTATAATACAAAAATAATATTTGCTTTTAAGTCTGTCAATAGTAATTTACTTTTTTCTAAGTTTTCTTGTATAAAGTATCTGCAATAAAAGGTTTATTCCATTCATGATAAGTTTTTAATTCCACAAAAAGAGGCTATTGTTGCATAAACGTAAAAAGGGACTGATTTCTCAGTCCCTTCTATATATTATTTATTTCTTAGAATTATTATCTAGGATTCTTAACAGCAGCTTGAGCAGCAGCTAATCTAGCGATAGGCACACGGAAAGGTGAACATGAAACATAGTTCATACCAACGCCGTGGCAGAATTCAACAGAAGAAGGTTCTCCACCGTGTTCGCCACAGATACCAACTTTAAGGTCAGGTCTTGAAGTTCTACCTTTTTCAGTACCCATTTGAACTAATTGACCAACACCAGTTTGATCTAATTTTTGGAATGGATCATCTTTTAAGATACCTTTTTCAAGATAGATTGGCAAGAATTTACCAGCATCGTCACGTGAATAACCAAATGTCATTTGAGTTAAATCATTGGTACCAAATGAGAAGAACTCAGCATGTTTAGCTATAGCATCAGCAGTTAAAGCAGCTCTAGGAATTTCAATCATAGTACCTACCATGAAATCAACCTTAGCGCCTTTTTCTGCAAAAACAGTTTCAGCAGTTTCTCTGATTATAGTCTCTTGAAGTTGGAATTCTTCAACAGTACCGATAAGAGGAACCATGATTTCAGGATGTACATCAACCCCTTCTTTCTTAACATTAACAGCAGCTTCGATAATAGCTCTAGCTTGCATAGCAGTGATTTCAGGATATGTGTTACCTAAACGACAACCTCTATGACCAAGCATTGGGTTAAATTCAGCTAATTCTTCAACTTTAGCTTTAACTTCTTCTACAGAAATGCCCATTTCATCAGCCATAATCTTCTGGTTTTCATCCTCATGAGGAACGAACTCATGGAGAGGTGGATCTAACAATCTGATAGTTACACCAAAGCCATCCATAGCTCTGAAAATGCCTTCAAAGTCTTCTCTTTGATAAGGAAGAATCTTAGCAAGAGCAACTTCTCTACCAGCTGTATCTTCAGCAAGAATCATTTCACGAACCGCTTTAATTCTTTCGCCTTCGAAGAACATATGTTCTGTACGGCAAAGACCAATACCTTGTGCACCAAAGTTACGAGCAACTAGAGCATCATTAGGAGTATCGGCATTAGTTCTCACATACATATTTGAATATTTGTCTGCAATTGTCATTAATTTACCGAATGTACCTGATAATTCAGGATCGATAGTTTTGATTTTGCCACTATAAACTTCACCAGTAGAGCCATTAAGAGAGATGTAATCATCTTCTTTATATACTTTACCATCAATAGTTAAAGTTCTTTCACGATAGTTGATTTTTAAAGCACCAACACCAGATACACAGCATTTACCCATTCCACGAGCCACAACAGCTGCGTGAGATGTCATACCACCGCGAGCAGTTAAGATACCTTCAGCTGAATCCATACCTGATAAATCTTCAGGAGATGTTTCGATTCTAACTAAGATAATCTTTTCACCAGCAGCATATCTTTTTACAGCTTCGTCTGAGAAGAAACAGATTTTTCCTGTAGCAGCACCAGGAGATGCAGGTAAACCTTTAGCTAAAGTTTTAGCACTTGCAAGGGCTTCTTTATCAAATACTGGGTGGAGAAGTTCATCTAACTTGTTAGGTTCAACTCTTAATAAAGCTGTTTTTTCATCAATGAAACCTTCTTCAACCATTTCAACAGCCATTCTTACCATAGCTGCACCAGTTCTTTTACCATTTCTTGTCTGAAGTAACCATAATTTACCATCTTGAATGGTAAATTCAAGGTCTTGCATATCTTTATAATGGTTTTCGAGTTTTACTTGAATATCATTTAATTCTTTATAAACGGTAGGCATAGTTTCTTCTAAAGAAGGGAATTTAGCTTTTCTATCTTCTTCAGAAACACCAGCTAATTTAGCCCATCTACGTGAACCTTCAAGAGTAATTTCTTGAGGGGTTCTAACACCAGCAACAACGTCTTCACCTTGAGCATTGATTAAATACTCACCATTGAAGATGTTTTCACCAGTAGCTGCATCACGGGTAAATGCAACACCAGTAGCTGAATTTTCACCCATGTTACCATAAACCATAGCCTGTACATTAACAGCTGTTCCCCATTCTCCAGGGATAGAGTTCATTTTTCTATAATAGATAGCTCTATCATTATTCCAGCTACCAAAAACAGCAAAAATTGCACCCCATAATTGATCCCAAGGATCGTTAGGGAAGTCTTTACCTGTATTTTCTTTAACAGCTACTTTGAATTTTGCAACTAGTTCTTTTAAGTCTTCAACTGTTAAATCTAAATCATTATCAATATTTTTTGCTTCTTTAACAGATTCAATGATTTCTTCAAAAGGATCAATATCTTCTTTTGATTTTGGTTTCATATCCATAACAACGTCGCCATACATTTGGACAAAACGGCGGTAGGAATCCCATGCAAATCTATCATTACCTGTTCTTTTAGCAATGCCTTCAACAGCATCATCATTTAATCCTAAGTTTAAAACAGTGTCCATCATACCTGGCATAGAAATTCTTGCACCAGAGCGAACTGAAAGTAAAAGTGGATTTTCACTTGAGCCAAATTCTGTTCCAAGAATCTTTTCTAAGTTAGCAATAGCTTTTTCAACTTCTGCTTTTAATAACTCTTTTGATTTTTCTTGGCCAACTTGGTTGTATTCTGTACATACATCAGTTGTGATAGTGAATCCTGGAGGTACTGGAACACCTATCAAGTTCATCTCTGCTAAGTTAGCACCTTTTCCACCCAATAGGTTTTTCATTGTGCTATTACCTTCTGCTTTTCCATCGCCAAATAAATAAACGCGCTTCATGTCGGACATTATTCCTCCCAATTATTTTAGGTTTATTTTCTTATCTATTAATACTTTATATTCGTATTTTTTCATCTAAACATATCTATTAAAACATGCAAATCTGTCAATAATTTATTTTATGCCCTTACCCAAATTAAACTTGGCTTTAAAATAGTTTTCCTTAATTTTTTGAGACTGATCTAAGAAATAATCAATACCCTGACTCTTTATCAGGCTTAAGTTATATACTTTTAAGTTGTGAGGGTACTTGTCTGCTCCATCTACCAAAGGATGTAGTTTTAAACAAGGGAAATCATTACATTCAAAACAGTAACGAATATCCTTATCTAAAGCACATTTATAAGTTTCACATTGGCCCTGCATTACTGGACATTTACCCAGATTTGCATTGCATCCGGAGCAAGGTAACTTATCTTTAGGAATCCCTTGAGCAAGTAAATAATCAAATAGTTGAGGGTTATCTTTACATAGATATAATTCACATACAGAACAGTCTAATCCGCATTTAGCAACCATTCCTTCTCTTTTGTTCGAATACATTTTTCTCTCCCTTAATAACAAAATGATTCACTTGTTTTCTTTTAAATTTTTAACTCGAATGGTGCAGTAGAGTTTTAGAGAAGAGTGCATCTTCTGCTATTCTCAAAGATCTACAGCATTATTTGAGTTTAACAGTATAGTCTTTTGTAATTGAGTATATTATAGGAAGTTATTTAATCGAAACAGATATTTGTGTCAAGTTAAATATCTGTTAATATTTTTTTTTCATGCTAAGCTACTTGTAGGATATTCATCCATGAATTAGAGCAGTTAGGGCAATTTAACCTCAATAGTGCAATTCGCTAAAGCCTACTGCATTACTAGGGTTTAATCATCTTACTACTTAGTGTTTTTAAAAGCAACTCATCTAGAGATTTCGTGCTTAAAATACACTAATAATTTAAAGAGATTATTTTTTTCCTTGACATATAACTCTTCATTACTATTATTATACCATAAGTATAGTTGATGATATTTAAAGTAAAGGAGATAGTATGTTTTTAGCTTTTATGAGATGGAAACAAAGACTCTTTTTTGCAGTAACAGAATTGTTTATCTCAAAAAAGAAGAACTGTGAAATTTACTACGACGAAGATTTACAGCGATATCGGGAAGAACAGCATATCTGGTATTAAACTTAATACTAATGTAGCTATAAGCCCAATAGTGCAATAATGCTTTGCGAATAGCTGATTGACTTTTGTAAAGGTAAGTTCCATAATTTTCAGAAATATATATTTTTATATGACTTAATTTTATGTAACATGTTTTACTAAAAGAAGATTAGGCTATATATCAAAGTACTACTACATCATTTAGTTATAACATAGTCAACTATTTATTAAAGGTAAGGAGAAAAAATGAAGATTGCAGATTTAAAGATTAACAGAATATTAGATTTAGCAACCGGAGTGGGTCAGTTTATACCCTACTTATTAAATGAAAACAAGAGTATTACCCAAGTGATTGGTCTTGATATTTGTGAAAGATCAATAGCTCAAGCAGAAAAGAACTTTCAAGATGAGAGCAAGGTTTCGTTTATGAAAGTGGATGCAGAATCTTTACCTTTTGCTAATGATTCTTTTGATGCAATCTCTATTAATAATTCATTGCATCATTTCGAAAAGATTGGGCAAGTATTAGCCGAAGCAAGAAGAGTCTTATCTCCTGCTGGCTATCTTATTGTTAATGAAATGACTAGTGATTCTGAACAAAGCCAAGCTCAACAAAGTCATATATTAATCCACCATTGGTTTGCCGAGATTGATAGACAAATGGGGCGTTTTCATGATGAGACTTACACAAGTAAAAAACTTAGGGAATTAGTTAAATCTAATGGTTTTGAGATTATTGAAGAGGAAATCTATAATCAGGAAATAGCTAATCCTAAAGATGAGAAATTTATTGAAAATTATACTAGGATTATTAGTCAGACTAAAGAAAGGCTGGTTACTAAACTTCCTGACATTCTGGTAAGTAAAGCAGAAGACATAATTAAACACTTGCAAAACTATGGTTATTCACCAGCCAAAGCCATAATGATGATTGCAAAAAAAAATGAGGAATAATGAATTTACATATAAAAAATATCAAGCAGGATAATTACCAAGACACCTATAGAATACTGGGAAACTCATATCCTGATATGAAAATATCCCAAGATAAAGCTTTTGAATGGTTTGATAAGATTAATGATGATGGTGGAAGCAGAAACTTTTGGGGAGGATTTTATAAAGATAAGCAAGTAAGTGTCTTTGTAACTAATAATTTTACCATGAATTTTAGAGGACACATGATTCCTGCTGGTGGAATAGGAATGGTTGCAGTTGATTTGCTTTATAAAAAAGAAAGAGTCTGTAAGCAAATGATTGAATTTTACCAAAACTATTATGAAGATAAAAATACCAATATGTTGGTTTTATATCCCTTCCGACCCGACTTTTATAATAAAATGGGCTTTGGTATGGGTTCGAGCCTACATACCTATTCTATTGAGCCAAAGTATTTTCCTAAATTTGAAAAATCTAAGAAACTTGAATATGGCAATATTGATGATTTAACTGAGATAACAAACTTTTTCAACCAGCAGGTTACCAGAGAACACGGAGCTATGTTAAGAGAAGAACGAGAGTTTGAAGCCTGGTTAAAATCACCTCAAATAAGATGTTTACTTTACAAGGATGAGGGGGTTATTCAAGGCTATATGTTCTTTGGATTTGTAGAAAGACCAGCTCAGGATAAAGGGTCTTTTGACCTTAAAATAAAGGAGATGCAGTTTGAAAGTGTTGATGTTTGGAGACAGTTTTCTACTTTTCTAAACTCGCAAATGGACCAAGTTAAACGTATTCAATATATGACATATGACCCTGATTTTTATCACTACTTTGCTAATTCAGTAAATGAGTCTAAAGAATACTATCATCTTATTCACCAGAACTTTAGCTTTGAAAAAACTGGGCTCATGTATAAAATTGCTAATCCAGTAGATTTTATGGAAAATCTAAATCCAAAAACTTTTGAAACACAAAATTTAAAGGTGAGATTTATTATTGAAAATGAGTTATCTCAAAAAAATAAAAAATTTATATTGACGTATAACTTCGCAATAGGCAAAATTGTCAATAATGATAGTAATGTTGATTTAACACTTACAATGAACTTGGCTAGATTTTCATCTATTCTTATGGGTTCATTGTCGTTTTCTTCAGCAGCCAAGCATGGATTAGTTGAAATTGATAATAAAAATTACATTGACTGCGTTGATAAGTTGTTTAGGACAAAGAATATGCCAACTGGCTATAATGAATTTTAGAGAACTTATCCTCCTCTCATATATCTAAATCACATCCAAGAAAGCCGGAGAAATTCGGCTTTTCTTTTATTCTTAAGGGAATATCTAATGAAAATTCAGAATATTATTGAAGAGTACTTGCAATATCTAAAAGCTTTAGGAAAAAGTGAAAATACGCTTGCTGCCTATCGAAGAGATTTAAATCAGTTTAGGGACTTTCTCTTTAGCAAATACGATAAAGATTTATTAATTAGTCATATTGATAGATATATTATTAGAGATTTTATGGGTTATCTCTATGAAGAAATGTCTAACACTAACAGATCTATTTCCCGAAAATTAACTGCTCTCAAAGGAATCTTTAAGTACTGTCTTACCCATAACTATATTGATAAAAATCCTACTCTCACCATGAAAAATCCTAAGTATGAGAAGAAAATACCCCAATACTTTTCTGAAGAGGATATGGATTTTCTCTTATCACTACCTAACCTCTCTTCTAAGTTCGGAGTAAGAAATCTGGCCTTACTGGAGCTGTTTTATTCTTCAGGACTAAGAATATCTGAAATGATTATTCTAACTTTAAGGAGTATTGATTTTAATAAACAAATTGTAAAGGTCCTAGGTAAGGGTAATAAAAGTCGCTTAGTCCCCATAGGGAGTAAAGCTCTTCAAGCTATTAATAACTATCTAGCTATCCGCCATTCATTTGTTTCAGAGTTCAGTGGTGATATTCTCTTTTTATCCAAATCTGGAAGACCATTATCCCGCAAAGAGCTAGCAACTATCTTAAATCAATACCTCAAACTTGTTGGTCAGAAAAAAGGTTATTCTCCTCATACCTTAAGACATACATTTGCTACCCATATGCTTAGTCATGGAGCTGATTTAAGAGCTATCCAAGAGATGTTAGGACATGCCAATCTCTCCACAACAGAAATTTATACTCATGTGTCACTAAGAGATTTGACTAAGGCTGTTAATGATTTGCATCCTAGAAGTAAGAAGAAAGATTGATTAAGCTCTCGTACATCATCCACGATACACTATTTGGACGAACAGCATCCATAATTAATAAGGAATATCCTGGCATTTTGTTCTTGAGAATTTGTTGTGCTTTTGAAAGTTTTAAAGCCACTTCTTCGTGTAAATATGCTTTATTTAGTCCATCATAAAAGTTCATTCTAAAAAAGTTTTTCGAGCTATTAGAATTCACTAAATCTACCAGGATTGAAGGATCAATGGTATTAACATCAACAAGTCCAGCATCAATAAATTTCTGTTCAGAAACAATTTCACTTACTGACTGATTAGATCCTGACTCTATAATTTTAACTAGTGTATTAACAACTCTTTTCATATTGACTCGACTTTCTTTATTAATTCTTCAATTTATCTTCTACAGACTTAACCTTACCCTTTATTCTATCTTGTTTAGAAGCTCTGAAATCTATTTTAATAGTAATTCCCAATCTCTCATAATCAGGAGCAAATTTATAGAAAATATCTCTTACTAAGTCCATGACATCATCGTACTTTCCTTCCAGAACAGAGCCCATGGGAGTTAGAAGATGATCTACTTTAGTATTTTGATTAATGAAATCGATAACTTGAGCTACGAAGGGAGAAAGACTAGGTCCTATATCGTAAGTTACAACAACTAGTTCGCAGATAATATTTGTATTCATATTAACCTCTTCTTGATAAGTAAATTAGACCTATATCCAACTCTATCGAGAAGGATATAGGCTTATGTTTATTTCTTAAAATGCTTTATTTAAAGGCTTCCATACCAGAGAATTCCCGGTAGAGATCAAAAGACTTTAATTGCTTTTCATCATCAGCAGTAATTTCATTCAATACTATTTTAGTAAGAAGTTCACCTAAACCAGGACCTAACATAAAGCCTTGACCACACATACCAACTGCGTTGATAAAGTTTGGATATTCTTTAGTTCTTCCTACAATAGGGAAACCATCAGGAGTCATTGGGTATTGACCTCTCCAAGTTCTTCTTAGCTTAAGATATTTCAAACGTGGGTAAATATCTAACATTCTTTTAGTAACTAGAGGGAGAAATTCTGAAGTTGAAAGATTATCAACACCTACAATTGGTGGGTCTGGAGTTATACAAAAGACAACTTGACCTTCATGATTTTGGTAGAAATAATAGTTTGCAGAACCTGGAGCTTTTCTCATATCAATAACCATTGGCTCAAAGAATCTTTTGACAGGTTCGGTAATACCTGCTTCGTGATTGTCAGGAAATACAGGTAAATCAAGTCCTAGTTTCTTACCTATTGCCCTTGCATTATTTCCTGAGGCATTTATTACATCCTGGCAAGAATATTTCCCTTTATTAGTAAGGACTGCTATTATTCTTCCATTTTCAACTTGGAAGTCTTCCACCTCTTCATTAAAATGAAATTCAGCACCTAGCTCACTAGCTCTTTTGTGGAAGGCAGACATAGCCATCAAAGGGGAGCATGAGCCATCTTCAGGAGAGAAAGTTGAACCTCTGAGACCTTCCATTTTAATTCCAGGAACTAACTTGTTATATTGATCAGGCGGAACCCACATGATATTGAGTCCCATTGACTGTAGAGACCTAACCATGGTTTGTAAGGTTTCGGAATCCTTATCATTCCAAGCTGGATATGAGTAACCATTTGATCTCCAACCGATATCGTAGTTATGTTTTTCTTTCCAGCTTGAGAAGATTTCAATAGACCTTTTACATACTGATAACTTACCATAATCAGAATGAGTAGCTCTAACTCCACCTATAGCCTTTTTATTGTTTGATTGTCCTGGTCCAGATAACTCATCTAAGACAAGAACTTTTTTACCTTTTTCACAGAGAGAAACAGCAGTTGGAACACCAACAGAACCAGCTCCAATAATTATTACATCATAATTTTTATCCATCTTATTCCTCCCTCTTCCCACCGGCAAAGACACTTAACTGAGCTTCAATGAAGACAGGTCTTTTAGTATTTGGAACCACATGATCAGCTGGTACACCTTCCTGTCTCATAACTTGTTTAATAAGGACATCACAAGTTTTAGCTCCACAAGGTCCCATACCAGCTCTAGTAATAGCCTTTATTTGATTTATATCATAGATACCTTGTTTAATTAATTCTCTTACATCTTTAACCTTAACCCTTTCACACAAACATACCATTCCATCATCTTCCATATTAGGAACAATGGCCTTATCTAAAGGAGCAGAGATTGCTTCTTCTTGAATTCTAAAAGATGCTACTTGCTTAGCTACTTGTCTATCTACTTCAATTTTTACAGTTTGTGTTTTTTGTTTAGGGAACATTTGCACACTAATCACAGGGTAATGACCTAGGGTTAGTCCGTCAATATTATTAACTTCTACAATATCGCCCTCTTTAATCATAAAGTTACCAACTTCATAAGGAAGAGTAATTAGAGGATGGTCTTTATCTTTTCGATAATCAACTAAAGTTATTGCTAAACCAGGGCAGATAGTAACACATTTGCCACAACCAATACAATTTTCTGTATAGTAAGGAGTTCCCATTAAACCACCATCATCTATTTTTATGGCATTTACAGGACAAACAGTAGTACAAGGATTACAAGGAATTTCTTGTAAGCAGTGAATAATAGGCATGACACCTTCCTCACTATCACTATAATTATAGCCTTTAATTTCACCTGGATGAGATTTAAGTAGTTCGGCCTTATCATACCATTCTTGAGGAACATCAGCTACATCAGCCCCCATCTCTTTGCAAATCTTTAGACCAACAATCTTACCATTGAACATAGCAGAAGAAGCTTCAGCTATTTCAAAAGCATCACCAGCTGCCATAACAGGAAGTCCTGCTTGTACTGCTTCTTGAGTAAATTCATCAAGAGAATCTAAGCCCACTGCCATTAAAATTGTATCACAGGCAAATGATTTTTCAGTTCCAGGAATCTGTTGAAATTTTTCATCAACTTCTACAATAGTAATACCTTCAACAGTTTCACTACCATTAGCACTTAAGATACTATGTGAAGTATAGATAGGAACACCTAATCTAGTTAATTTATCTGCATGAACCTTATAGCCTCCACAACGTGCTGCAGCCTCTACCAGACCTACAACATTAATACCAGCCTGTAGGGCATGATAGCCAGCTATTAAACCAACATTTCCACCACCAACAATAAATAATCGTTCAGTTGGTTTAACTAAATCTCTATTTACTAGGGTTTGGAAGGCTCCAGCACCATAGATACCAGCTAGAGTATTTCCGTTGAATCTTAAGAACTTTTCTCTAGCTCCTGCTGCATTTAAAATGAGTTTAGGAGTTACGATTTTGTATTCATCTTTTTTAAGTACACCAACTTTTTTATCACTGAAAACAAACAAGACTGTACTTTCTGTCCATATTTCGATAGACTCATATTGAGAAACTTCTTGAGCAAGAATCTTTCCAATATCATTACCTCTAGTTCCAGCTCTTGAATCAGCTTGCGAACCAAAGAACTTATGTGTTTGAAGTACTAGTTTACCTCCTAGTTCTTCTTTATCGTCAATCAAAAGTGCTTTAATATTTCTTTTCCCCATTTCGATAGCAGCTGATAGACCTGCTGGTCCACCACCAATTATTAAAACTTCTGCTGGGATTTCTTCAATGTCAGACATTTGGATAGGCTTAGTATCATTAGGTAAATCTGGTAAGCCTTCTGCACTTTCAACAATCATATTCTCCTTAACAGGTGTCATACATGATTTAACAGGAATACCATTAGCAATGACAGTACATTTAGCACATTGTCCATTAGCACAAAATATTCCTTGGGCAGTATTATCTGCATGGTGATGTCCAAAGACGCGGATGCCGTTTGCCATGAGAGCTGAAGCAATCATTTCTCCCCTACGAGCACTAAGTGGTTGTTTATTCCAATAAAAAGTAACAAAATCGTTAATTTCCGGCATATCAAGGACCGGATGGTTTCTGATGCGTTGTTCAACCATAAATTTCTCCTAAAATTGGATTCTATAAAGCAAAAATTACTTCTTCTTATTAAAGTGTCAAGCGGAAAACATAATTTACTGTCAGATATTTAACTCAGGTAGTCTAGTAGAGCTTTAGTGAAGCGTGCAGATTATTCTAGCAAAATAGCTTACAGAATTTTTAAGCATATATTTTATATATTCGGAGAAATTATGGATCTTACTTTTGCTGAAGAATATAGTGTTATTCACAAAGGTCTACTGCATTAATGGGCTTTAGTTTCAATAAAAAAATTAGCTGACTTTCTATTTATTACTTGACCAAATTTTGCTAATATCATAACTTTATATTAAGAATATATAATGGAGCCAAAAAGAAATTAAGGAGGTACAGTGGTACAAAAATTTGAAGATAACTTAGTTCTTGTTCTTGCAGGACAAGCTGGCCAAGGTATTCAATCGATTGAGAGTATTTTAGCAAAACTCTTGAAAAGAAGTGGCTATAACTATTTTTCAACTTCAGAACTTATGTCAAGAGTCAGAGGTGGAATTAATTCTACTGAGATAAGAATCTCTTCTAGACCTGTTGCTGCTTTTCTTGACCGTATAGACATATTATTTCCTCTTCACAATGATGGAATAAACCACCTGCAAGCGAGAATAAGTCCAAATACTATTGTAATTGGAGAAAAAGATAAAATAGATTATGAAGATATCATAGATGTAGAGTTTACTCAGATAGCCAAAGAAATTGGAAATGCTATTTATTCCAATAGTGTTGCTGCTGGTTTTATATGTGGACTTTTAAAAGTAGATTTAGCTGCCTGTCAGGAGTTTATTCTAGATTACTTTTCAGATAAAAGTGGAGATATTCAGCAGAAAAATAAAGAAGCCATTACTAGGGGTTATGAACTAGTTAAGAACTTTTCAAACATTGATATTGATATTGCGAAATCATCGCAGGTTAGCCAGCATCTACTTATGAATGGAGCTGATGCAATATCTTATGGAGCCCTTGCGGGAGGATGTAATTTCATCTGTGGTTACCCTATGTCTCCAGCTACTGGTATATTGCAAAACATGGCATGTCATTCTCAGAAATTTGATATAATAGTTGAACAGGTCGAGGATGAGGTTGGTGTTATCAATATGGCTCTGGGTGCTTGGTATGCAGGAGCTAGGGCAATGACAACTACTTCAGGTGGCGGAATGGCTCTAATGAGTGAAGGAATTTCATTATCTGGTATGGCAGAATCTCCTATGGTAATCCACTTAGCTCAAAGACCTGGACCTGCTACAGGCCTAGCAACACGTACTGAACAAGGCGATTTAAACCTAGCCTTATATTCTGGCCATGGAGATTTTCCTAGAATCATATTAGCTCCAGCATCTTTAGAAGATGCTTTTTATCTCACCCAAAATGCTTTTAATTTAGCCGACAAATATCAAGTCCCTGTCTTCATCTTAACAGATCAGTACTTCATGAATAGTAAATACAATACACCTGCTTTTGACTATGCTAGTCTTAAAATTGAAAAGCAGATAATTGAGACAAGCGAAGATTATCAAAGATATGCTTTTACTGAAAATGGTATTTCGCCTAGAGGAATTCCTGGGTATGGACAAGGAAAAGTATGCTCAGCTTCGAATGAGCATGCCCAAAGTGGACATATTACAGAAGATGCTGAACTCAGAGTTAAGATGACTCAGAAAAGATTAAATAAACTAGAACTTATCAAGGAAGATATTGTAAAGCCTACATTAATCGGTCCTGATAAATACAAGTTTCTTATTGTAGCTTGGGGTTCAACCTTTAACATAATTAAAGAAGCTATTAATAATTTAGATAGAGATGATATTAGCCTCTTACACTTTTCTTGGATTTATCCACTAGCCGATAATCTAATTGATTATCTACAAACTGCTGATCAAATTATTGTTGTTGAAAACAATGCTACAGGTCATTTTGCACAGTTGATTCAACTTTCTACTGATTTCAAAGTTAAGGACAAAATCTTGAAATATAATGGCAGATGCTTCTCTGTAGAAGAAGTTAGCAAAGAGATTAAGGCAATAATTAATGGAGGAAAACATGCCTAATAAATTTGATTTTGATAAGAAGATTGATTTTTCTTGGTGTCCAGGTTGTGGTAATTTTTCCATCCGAAAAGAATTGCTAACTGTTCTTGAAGAAATGAATATTGATAAAGATAAACTTGTCTTAGTCTCAGGAATTGGGCAAGCTGCTAAGATGCCTGAATTTGTGAATGCAAGTTTCTTTCATGGTTTACACGGACGTGGCTTACCTCCTGCAACAGCAATTAAGGCTAGTAATCCAGACCTCACGGTTTTAGCCTTTGGAGGAGATGGTGATATGTATGGAGAAGGGGGAAATCACCTACTTCATACAAGCAGAAAGAATCCAGATATCACCTTGTTTGTACATGATAACATGATATATGGGTTAACTAAGGGACAAGCCTCCCCTACTTCCAGCCTAGGTATGAAAACGCCTTTACAGGTCTTTGGGGTTGCAGACCAACCGCTTAACCCACTAGCCCTAGCAATTTCTCTTGATGTTTCTTTTGTGGCTAGAGCCTTTTCAGGACATTTCAAACAAACTCAAGAAATCATGAAACAAGCAATAGAGCATAGGGGTTTTGCTTTAGTTGATATTTTCCAACCATGTGTTTCTTTCAATAAGATAAACACTTACAAGTGGTTTGATGAAAACACCTATTATCTACCTGAGGATTTTGATAATTCTAATAGGGTTAAATCATTCGAAAAAGCTCTCGAAAGTGATCCTTATCCCTTAGGAGTTATTTATAAAAGTAAACATAGAAAAACTTTTGAAGAAAATCTTCAAGTATATAAATACAACAAATTACCCCTTTATAAAAATGAAATCAATATGAAAAAAGTAGAAGAAGAGATACTTACCAAAAGATAAATAATCAATAGATTAGGCTCAAGTTTAAGCCTAGTGGGATAAATTTAGTATAATGAGAATTTTGGCTCAAGTTCAACCCAAATGGTGCAATAGAGCTTTAGAGAAGAGTGCTAGATTCTTTTAGCAAAATAGCTTACAGAATTTTGACGCATATTTTTTATATATTCGGAGAAATAATGGAAGTTACTTTTGCAAGAGAATATAGTGCTATTCTCAAAGAACTATTGCATTATTTGGGTTCAAGTCTGGTGAGAAGAATATAGGAAATTGAGAATATTTCATTAAATTTCTGATTTACTTGAGTTTTTTTCCACCAAACTTGAACTTGAGCCATAAATATTACATTAACTACTAAATTATAGACCTAAGTCCCTAATAATTTTCCACACTTCAGAGAAGCATAACCTGCAATCAGATTCTTCAACTATACCCTTCTTTATCTGCTTAGATCGAGATAAACAGCTTTTCTCAGCATTAATACAAGCTTGTTGCAAATTATTCTTAGTAATAGAATAAATTTTCCCCTTTCCTTTTTGATAACTAGAAATATATTTATTTAAATCTCTTTCGTGATTCCTACACTTGTCACTTGTGTTGGGACTTGATTCATAATGATACAATAACCATGTTTCAAAACAGATATAAGACTCAACAGGGACAACAGCTCGAGCCATCAGCTTATTTCTCTCATCAATGTAATTAATCATTTGTTTTTGATTGATTATACAGTCTAAGTCAAGCACGAAATACACTTTTGTATTGTCATCAATATTATATTCATTAGATTTTCTTAAAATACTTTTCCAATTAGATTTATTAGAGAGTTCAGGTTTAATTCTTATTCCTTTCTCTGCTTCCCTATTAGCTAATTCAGTGAAATAGTTTTGTTCGGTCTCTCCCTCACAAACTATTATGACAACAGATTGTTCCGCTCTTGTTCCTTTAGCTTCAAAAGTTGATTTATCTTTCTTAATTTGGGGAAGTTTTCTCTTTTTTTCCGCTCTTGTATTTCTTTTTCTTGCCATAAAAATTAGTCTATAGTCTCTACTTGTTGTTTAATATTAGGAACAGCTCCATAGTTTCCTATCAAGTACTTCTTCATCACATTTTCTCTCTTTAAGTTATTAAAATCAATTAAACTGAAAAGCTCTGTTTGCCCAGTTTCTCGTTTTTCAGCAAACCAGATAACATCATAACGCATAATATCCCAGGCTAAAAATAGTGGGTTATGAGTAGTAACTATAAGCTGAGAATCTGAACTATTCTTTAAGAACATTAATAAAAGAAGTTTCTGTAAATCATAATGAAGAGAGTTTTCTATTTCATCGAATAACATTAGCATCGACTCTTTATTAGATATATAAAATGGCGCTAATAAACTAAAATAACGAAGAGTACCATCAGATTCTTGATTTGAACTAAACTGTTGAAGTATTTCAGTATCACCTTTTTTTACAGTATGTTGAAAATTTAAATCATATTTATTTATAGTCTTTATTTTGTCTAATGCTTCAATCAGTTCAGTATCATTATCTTTTTTTGCGAAAAGATTATATACCTGTTTAGTGAAGACATCAATTTCCTTCTGCTCTTTTTCTATCTGAATATTAGAGATATTGAAATCAGCATTTATCATAAGTTCTTTAAATTTCCCTAGTAATGTCTGGTTCTTTTCTAGAAAATCAACTGTAAATTTGAGGGTAGATGTTCTATTATCAATAATCATTGAGCTTCTACTCTTATACCATTCCCAAACATTTTTAGCATGTTCAAAGAGTGGATTAACTCTATTAAAAACAGATAAGATTGTATTATGTTTAATAGTATTTGCTAAAATTACTTCTCTGTCAGCTTTGGATAGGGATATAGTTGAGCCAACTTTCAATATCATTCCTCTCTCATTATCATCATCTTTTGTCCTTTCAAACACTAATGCTGGTTGTATTGAAGGATAGTATTCTAACTTCTCTTTATAAATTTCTTCAGATGTAAAGTTTATTTCATATTTATAGCGAATATAATTATCTACTTTTTTTACTAAAAAATTAGCTTTTAGAGTAGATGGTTGATTCGTGAATACTGGGTCTAAAAGAAAAGGCTTGCTATTAATTTCTTTGTCAATATCTCGCTTATCCAGAATCAATTCATTCAAAAGAGAAAAACATTTTAGTATATTTGTTTTACCAGAAGCATTTGCTCCATAGATCATTAGCATTTTAAGTAATTTATACTTACCAATTTCTACTACAAAATCTTTCTCATAGTCCATTATTTTATGGTAAGCTTCAAAACTAAAGGTTTGTTCTTTACCAAATGAAAACAAATTTTTTACTGATAGATCTATGTACATTTTTACCTCTATTTCATATATTTGCAATTTTATGCATAATTTAGCAATTATAATGTGTATGTCAAGCATTATCTTCATTTAATTTAACCGAATGGTCCAGTAGAACTTTGATAATACTTCGCTAAAGCTAGGTATCACAGGTGAAGAGTGCTAGATTCTTTTAGCAAAATAAGTTAAATTTTTCATATACATAATAACCCAGGGTTGCAATCACTTCAGGATTTTACCCTGGGCTAATCTATTAATCCCCGATGGGGATATTATTATGGATAATCAGACTAATGAAAAAAATTATTAATGTAATAATATTCTTCCACTAGACTTTAGCCACAAAGAACTTATTATTTCTTAATCACAATAAGCTTGTATCTTAAAGAATATTTTAGGTAATACAGATCCTATATTCTCAAATATATACTGATTATCATAGGTTGAGTCATAATAGTTTGACCCATCAAGTTCAAAATCAGGATTTTCAGAGACAAAAATATCATAAATTACATCATCAATACTATTGCCATTAGTATCTTCTATCACAGGATCCCAGGTTAAAATCAAGCTATCTTCCTGCCAAGTAAGGGTAAGATTCTCAGGTTTCCTAGGTTTAGCATCACTGCTTGTAGTGAAGGTAATCTCATCAGAAAAGGTCATATTACCAGCTATATCCACAGCTGCCACTCTTAGATAATACTGGGTATTAGCTTGTAGATTAACAAGATCAAAGATATTCAAATTAGAACCCACTTGTCCTAATTGTGGATATTGATCCCAAGAAACATAATTAGATTCTGAATTTACTCCAGGCTGAAAGCTGAAGTAAATCCTGTAACCGAGAAAGTTATCATCACCACTAGGAGTCCAACCTATTTGAACCGTACTTGTAGTAGTAAGTCCTAAGAGAAGGTCAGATATAGCTTGTGGGTAAGAAGAATCAATGTTAAGTATCCAATCATCTTCAATCCCTTCAATCTGATTACTTCCTGTATAAACATAGCCAAAACCATCAATATCTTTAGCACGAAATTCAAAGCTAAGATTTGTTCCATCAATTAAATAATTTGCTATAACAGATACATTTAGAAGATAGTCACCTTGGGGAGTCATATTTCCAGACCTATTTCTAAGTAGACTTGATTCTCTGGCAAAAGCATCCAGCCATAGTTCATCTTGATCATACAAGCCATTTCCATTAGCATCAATCCTATATTGAACACTACTAGGGTCAATCCCATAAGCATCAATTATCTTGCAAGAGAGGTTAACCTCTTGACTATTTAGATAAGGCAGAGGTTGGATTTGAGCAGGCTGAATATCAGAGAAAACTGGTAATTGACTAGGAAGCACATTTGTAGCAATGTTAGATAATTCACTTGCATTTCCTGCTTTATCAATAACCAGAATAGCAAACCAGTATCTTTGATTTTCTTGTAAGCCAGCAATTGTAGTTGAAGTGGTAGAGTTGATACTTAGATTTGGATCAGAATCTGAAGAAAATAGATAATCCTCACTTGTGATTAGTGGACTTGCAGAATAATAAATCTCATAACTTAAAAAATCATCTGCTAAGTAAGGAGTCCACTCCAAGCTAAGAGAAGTAGAATTAACTTCAGTAGTAGTTAAATCTTCAATACTAGCAGGAGCTTGACTATCAATATTGAAAGTAAAATCATCTTCTATACCAGCTTCATTAGCAGAACCACTATAAGCAAAGAGAGAATTTTGACTATCATAACATTTTACTTCTATTTTGTAGTTAAGTCCATCATTATCAACAGACAATGGTAGCTGGATATCAAGTTGAGAACTATTGAAGTAACCACTTATAGCTTGCCAGTCTTCCTCAAGATCATAAATACCATTATTATCAGCATCAAATCTATAAAATAAACTTGTTGCATCAACCATCACATCATCAGTAACTATAAGAGAAATAACTGGATTAAGAGTCGAGAAGTAATAGTCTTCTTGGGTAACGAAAGTAATATTTGGCTTACTTGTAGGAGTGGCTGCAATAATTTCAGACCATTCAGAGACATTACCACTCACATCGCTAGACCTAATAGCAAAATAGTAAGTTTCATTATAGTTGAGGTTACTTATGCTAGTTGAACTTGTTTCCTGAATATAGAGATCACCATCATTTAAACCATTCCAGATAAAGACTTGGTCAGTTAGGTCAGGTCCATCCATTACCGCTATTTCATATTGATTAAAGAAGTTATTTTCAATAGGAGTCCACTGAAAACTAAGATTATCACTAGTAGCATTAATAAGGTTAAGATTAGTTACAGGAGCAGGAGGAAGATAATTGCCCACTATTCCGGTAAGCTGAAAATTATCAATTTTCCAGTAGTTAGAAGCTAGGGTTGAAGAAGTATATTGCCATCTAAATCTAACATCAGCATTGTTAGCAACTTGTGGTAATTGGACACTATAGCTTGCTGTAGAACTACCTGTGAAGCTTTCTATATTATAGTAAGTAAAGCCATTAAGTGAATATTGTAAGATTGCAGACACACCAAAAGGTAAATCATATTCTTGGTCAAAAGCTAATTGAAGCTCATAAATACCTGAGAGATCATATGATTTACTAGTTAGTCTTTGTGTTCTTGATATACGTGGATTTAAAACTCGCATAGCATAGTCATCAGTAAAAAAGTTTACAGCTTGCCAAGATCCACCACTAGCATTCCAGCCAAGAGGTAAAGAACCTGCATGGTCAAAATCTTCAAGTGCTTGATAGCCTGCTTGCACCCTAATAAGCATTACTTGGGATACTGATTGATTATATTCATCACTGGCTGTAACAGTAACTCTTTGGACACCAACCCAAGCAGGATTAGGTGTAATCTCAAATGAATCATCATTATAGCTAATACTAATATTATGGTTACCAGTAAAGGAATAAGTTAACTCTGAATCAACATCTGCAAAATAGGAGCTGATTGATTCCAAAATAAAACTAGAATTCATTAATACTTGAATTTCTGAGAAAGAATTGAGAATTACAGGCCCATCATTAAGAGGATTGACCATAATGTTTAGGTCAAGAGTAAGACTTTCATTCATACTAACTTGATCATTTACTATCTGGCCATCAAGATTAATAACTTGGTCTTCCTCAACTCTTAATACTATATTTTCTTGTCCAAACCAATCTTCTTGAGGAGTAAGTGATAAGATATTATCAACTATTTGACAGGAAATATGTTCATTGCCTGAAATAGAATATGTTAGCAGGTTATCAACATCAAAAAAATAGTCATTGAGATTAAGAGAATATTCTTGGTAATCTTCATCTATTTCAATCTCAGGTAAACTTTGTTCTTGCTGAATCTCATCATTTACATTAGTAACTTGCACCAGAATATTCTGATTAGTTTCATATCCATAGCTATCAGAAATTATTAAATTTATCTCTTTACTTCCAAACCAATTTGCAAGTGCAGAAAAGCTTATTTGACCATTCTCATAAGTCAAACTAATATCTTCTTCAGCAAGCAGACTTACATAGAGGCTATCCCCTTGATTTAAATCACCATCAGAAACATAGTCCAAAAGACTGTAAGCAAGTAAGCTTTGATCTTCAGCCCAAACTAGATCTTCAAAAGGATAATCAATTTGGGGGGCTTGAGGATTATTGGCTATAAATAAATTTAGATCTAATTCTGAAGATAAATTATCTTCATTTTCAGCAATAAGAGTCATAGAATAACTTCCTGCTGAATAATAATCTGTTTGCCAGTTAAAATTAGCAGAACCATCTCCGTTATCAAGAAAGCTAGCTTGCTCAGGAAGATTAGCCAAAGATAATGTCAAATCCCTATCAAGAGGATCTTGCACCTGCATAGTAAGGTTTAGATTATCTCCTTCAATAAAGAGGCTATCTTGCACAGGACTTATCTGAGGATAAGGTATACCTAAATAGACTCTTCCATCATGAAACTCAGCCTGAGGTTGCCCTTCATTTAGAGCAGCTAAGGCAAAGGTCAATTCTGAAATAGAATCTTCTTGTCCTTGACTTGTTATCAGAAGATTTAACATAAGACCATTATCTGTGAAAGGAGTAAGACCATAATGAGAAATTCTAACTTCATTATTTATTATATTCCAAACTGGTTGATTCCACTGGTCTGTTACTTGTCCTTGAACAACATCAATAATGTTTATGACACTAGGGTCAAAAGCAATTCTGAAATAAGTTGAATAGATTTCTTGTCCAGACAGTCCGCTAATTTCCAAGGCTAAGCTAAGAGTATCATTGAGACTCATAGCTTCTTTAGCTAAAGAAACATGGACAGAAGGGTCCAGGATTCCAGAGTCAATCTTATTAGTACTTTGAATTGCCTGTCCTAAACTAGCCCATACTAGGATTAACAGAATCAGTGGGACTACTGATCTTTTATATTTCATCATTACCCCTATTTCATCAAGATCATTTTAATTGTCTTTTGATAACCATCCGCCATTTTAATCTTTGTGAAGTAAATACCACTAGACAATTCTTCTGCATTCCAAGAAATATTATGACGTCCACTAGCTAATTCATTATCGAGTAAAGAAGTTACTTTCTGACCTTTTAAGTTATAGATATCAATTTTTACTCTCTGTTCTTTAGCGTTATAGAAACTAATGGTAGTTCTAGGATTGAAAGGATTTGGATAGTTTTGATAGACTTGACCACTAGCTTGTGTAACTTCATTATTATTACTTGTTATTGTTGAGTTATTTTCATCTACGACTAAGCTAAGAACTTGAAGATGGGATAAGTCAGCCCCATTTAGTTTTCTAAATTTAGCAATTATTGATTCAGTTGGATCTTGTAAATTAACAGAGTAGGAAGCTGTTTTTAAAAGACCTGCTTGACCATTAGCAAATGAAGTTAATCCATTTTGGGAATCAGGTGTTATAAACTCAACAAACTCAAGAGTTTCAGGATTATATGCAACTTTTGAAGCTAGAGCATAGAAGCTTTCAGAAATTGCAATATCTAAGAAGATAAAATCTTCATCTTCATAAGTTTGATAAGTTACACATTCTGAGATAGTGTTATCTCTAGTATTTTCCCAGTTTCCTGAAACATCACCAATTGCTATTCCCATAAAAGTTCTAGGTGTGAAGGCTGGTGATAGTAAAAATTCATGGTTTTCAGGAGTAAAGACCATCTGACCAGCAGGAAATTCAGTAACCATACCAACACTATAACGAGCAATTTGACCAGCATCATAAATATCAACATCGCCATCCCCATCAACATTACCAGCTACAATTTGATTCCCATCTAAGTTTATAAGACCTAGAGCATAACGTGCTACCATAGAAGCATCTAATGGGCTTATCAACATTTCGGATAATGTTCCTGTAAATTCAGCAGTTAGATTATAGTCTCCATAATAATAGTCATTAAAAAGAAACTCACCTGAGTCATTACTAGTTGTTTGCCCTTGAGAGAAACCAAGAGCAGTAACATTTACATCAGGAATTGGACCATTATTGCTATAGTAATTTGTCCATCCTGAAACATCATAAACATTTCTTAAGGTAAAGAGTCCAGATTCTATTGTTGGTTCTGGTGAGCCGTTATTATACTGGAAGTTGTTAATTGTTATATCTGTGTTCTGTAAGTCTTGTCCAGACTCATTAACTAAGAACTTCAGCTGGAAGAGGTCTCCTGAACCATTCAAATTATCAACACTGAAACCATTAACAGCTACTTCGCCCATAATTTGACCATTAGTATTAACTGTCCAATCTTGAGTTAAGCAAGCTTCAGTAGAAGTTTCTAGATAAGTTAATA
This sequence comes from Cloacimonadales bacterium (SeqCode), assembly GCA_963663475.2. Classification (GTDB taxonomy): domain Bacteria; phylum Cloacimonadota; class Cloacimonadia; order Cloacimonadales; family JAFGVF01; genus JAEKNW01. The sequence goes on from CAXXJV010000001.1 coordinate 2,854,006, forward strand.
AGGAAGGAGTAAATCCTATAGTTATCTGGAAGGAGTTTAGATCAAAGTTTTCATAAGCATTTAGGGCTTGCAGGGAAACAGAGATAGTATCACCTGCTGAAGCATAGTAGTCATCAATTACTACTTTCAGTTCACCTACCATAACTTGTCCAGGAGCAAAAGAAGTGACTGGGCTATTAACACCATCATCTATAATAGCATAGATGTAGTACTTTCCATAAGGAGTATCAGTAAAATCCCATTCATAAGAAAAATCATTGTCTTCTTGTAAATTATTTGTAATCAAAGTTCCATTTTCATCATTTACACTATTGTAGAAAAGGCTTATTTGAGCATTATCATCATAATCTGAAGCAATCCAGGAAATAGTAGTAGATGTAGGATTGATTTCTAATGACATTGGGCTTGTAAGACTTATGCTTGCAGGGGTATTTATTAAATCACAACCAGCCTCTGTTATTCTACTTACCATTGCTCCCTCATAATTTGCTGTACCAGCAAGATCTTGAGCTACTAATGAATCTATACCTGTAACTTGTCCCCACCAGTTATTCTGTAAAATAGCGCTTGTATTGGCTAAATTAACAACTGAAACAAAATAGTTAAGATTGTATTTAATATTCGATATCCAAGCTCTTGGATTAGGAACATTTTGTGTGTTATACATGTTCAAGACTAAATCTGTTCGATTGGATATAAGCTCATTTATATCACCTGAAACTGTCTGTGTTGACATATCATAATAGGTATAATAACTAGAGAAGTAATAAGTAAATTCATCAACAAGATAGTTACTATCATTAGCCTCAAACCTTGTATAGTTTCGATAGTACCTGTAAGAGGATGAGGAAGTACTACAATAATAGTTATCTCCATCTTTCTTGTAGGTAATTCTCTCAATGTACATTGGTGCATAAGCAGGATTTAACTTTTCATATAAATCTAATGGCATTGTAGTAGAACCTGATGTAGTTCTCCATTCATACTCGTCTTCAGTATCATAGTCATATGAAGCTATTTCATAACCATTATTAGTGATATTTGAGTAAGTAATTGAAGGTTCAGCCCTAAAAATTGATATACCACCAAATCTATTATCTTCTATATTACAGTAAGTAAATTCAGCAGGAACACTAGAGATACTTACACCAAATAAATTACTGGAAATTGTGGTATTGTTAAATGAAGGTACACCATTAGTTGAGCTTATTCTAACACCAGCACCATTGTTATTATTGACCTGACAATTGTTAAAACTAGGACTCATGTTTTCAATAAGAATTCCGTTTCCACTATTACTATTGAACCTAGAATCTGTAAAAGATACTGTTTGAGTGTTATCAAGCCATAATCCATGAGATCCACTTCTGGCTACATTGACACGTGTCCCTGCAATTGTTACTGGTGAATCAGCTTTTAATCCTAAGTTACCTGAATTACCAATGGAAAGGTCTGTCATATTTACACTTCCTGATTCGATAAACATACCATTTTGGCTAGTATTCTCAATAATAGTATCAATAAACCTAGTCATATTTATTGTGTTATCAATCTTAACACCATATTCTTCAGAATTAATTATTTTCAAATTGTTTGCTTGTATGCCTATTCCATCTATATAAATAGCCCTATTAGCATTATAAATTTCTACATGAGTTAAATTTGATTGTGATTGACTACTAGAAGAAGTGAAATTTATTCCAGCCCAGTCTTTATGACTTGGACTTGATTCAAGAGATTGGAAAACTACCTTTTGACTAGCAGAACCTAAGGCTATCATTCTTCCTGAAACATTAATATCTATATCACCTACCCCATCTGCATCTTGATCAATTTTAGGAATAGTTATAGTAACTCCAGCTGCAATAGTAAGTGTTACATTCTCATCAATCCATAAATCTCCAGTTACTGTTAAATCCTCATTCCAAGTAGTGTTGCTTGTAATGTGTCCATTAATAGCAAAAATCGCAAGTAGTGTGTTTAAAATAATGATTATTAGCAAAGTCTTTTTTTGCAATAAATTAGCAAAGGACTTATTAATAATAGAATTTTGATCAAATCTCATAATTATCTCCCAAATATAAATTATTTTTGTAGCTAATTATTGTTTATATTTGATAGATGTCAAGTATTATTATTATATAAATGTTCCTCTTGGCAACATTAACTTAACTTAAAGAATTAACATAAGGCGGGGAAAGTAAGATGCTTGCTTCGCAAGAATGAATAATTAAAAATGAAAAATGAAAAATAAAGCGGGGAAAGTAAGATGCTTGCTTCGCAAGAATGAATAATTAAAAATGAAAAATGAAAAATAATGAAGTGACGGGAGTTGCTCACGGAGTAGCGACTTCCGACACTCTTCACCCGAAGTCCCTTGCCTACGGCTGAGGAAGTTTGGTCTCCAACAAATAGCAGGCTCAAGTTCAAGTCAGGGATAAGTCTTTATGAAAGTAATTCCTAAATTGAAAACCTGACACCGCTAGTGGCAGAAAATGCTTGGGAGTAAAGCTTGTGTGAAGTGGTTGCATCTTGCGTACACAAAAACTAGAAAGGTAGTGAGTGGATGCATCTTGCATACACAAGAGGCTCTGAAAGGATCTTTATTCTGGTGGCAAGATGCCACCAGTCCATAGCTAACTGTTTCCACAGTGCTGATAGCGGGTAGGGATACCCGTCTTCCCAGTTATGGACTGACTGCATTCCTGCTGTCAGAACTGTGTGGAAGCAGGGATGCTTCCACTCCATAATAATTTCTGCTGTCAGAACTGTGTGGAAGCAAGGATGCTTCCACTCCATAATAATTCCTGTTTGTCAGATTTTTGTGGAAGCAGGGATGCTTCCACTCCACAAGTTAAATTAGTGGAATAGACTATTCTTGTTAAACAGTCTATTCCACCTTTCCACTTAGTTATTGTTGAGCAAACTTAGCAAGTTTTTCTTCAAACAGTTCTTTAATTTCATTCATTCTTGCTTGAGTCTCAGCCTCATAGCGAAGGACTAAAACAGGGGTTGTATTAGAGGCACGACACAAGCCCCAGCCATCTTTAAAGGTAACTCTTACGCCGTCTATAGCAATAGCTTCATAACCTTCTGAGATAAAAGCATCTTTAATTTGATCAACAATAGCAAATTTTTTCTCTTCTGGAACCTGATAATGAATTTCAGGAGTATTAAACATTTTAGGTTGGTCTTCTAAGAATCTACTTACAGGAATATCTTTTTTAGCTGCAATTTCAGCGAAACGACAGCAGACATAGATTGCATCATCGAAGCCTAGATAACGGTCACCTAAGAAGACATGCCCAGACATTTCTCCACCGACTTTAATATCTCTTTTTTTCATTTCATTTTTAATATTGGCATGACCTGTTTTATACATAACAGGATTTCCGCCATATTTAGCTATATCATCATAGAGATTTTTAGAACATTTCACATCAGCTAGAACAGTTGCACCAGGATTCTTTTCAAGGTAATCACGGGCAATAATATTGAGAATTTGATCACCATATAGCATATTTCCTGTTTCGTCAATAACCCCGATTCTATCAGCATCTCCATCTAAACCAAAACCTAAGTCAGCACCAATTTCTTTAACTTTAGCTATTAGGTCTGTATTATTTTTAAGGACAGTAGGGTCTGGATGGTGGTTAGGGAAGGTTCCATCTGGTTCACAGTAAAGTTCAGTTACTTGGCAACCTAAATCTCTTAAGATACCAGGTAAGAAAGGACCACCAGCGCCATTACCGCCATCAACAACTACTTTCAATGGTCTTTGCATATCAATGTTATTAACAATGTATTTATGGTATTCAGGAATAACTTGTCTATCTTCCTTAAGTGAGCCATTACCAGTGGCAAAATCGCCTTTATCAATTATGTCGTAAATATCTTGGATTTCTTGGCCATAGACAGAAGCTAGGCCGAGGTTAAGTTTAATTCCATTGTATTCAGAAGGGTTATGACTAGCAGTGATCATAGTACCAGCATCTACTTTATAGTACCAAATAGAGAAGTATAAAATTGGTGTAGCAGCAAAACCCACATCAATAACATCAATACCTGTCTCTCTAGCACCTTTAATAAAAGAAGCTTTATAGTCAGGAGTAGTAAGTCTTGCATCACCAGCAATTACTAGAGTTTTTTTATCTAAATTTCTTAAATAAGTACCAAAACCTTTACCAATTAAGTATAAATTTTCTACACTTAAATCTTTATCTACAAGTCCACGAATATCATATTGTCTAAAAATACTTCTGTTGAGCATACTTATCTCTCCTTTTATCTTTGATAGTACTTTTTAATGTCTTCTTTTATTAAGAAGAAAGCCTTAGCTCTGTGGCTAAGCATATTTTTTTCTTTATCGCTCATTTGCGCATATGTTTTATTTGCTTCATTTACATGGAAAATTGGATCATAACCAAATCCAGAATCACCAATTTCTTCTTGGGTAATTTGGCCAGGGACAATTCCTTGAGCAGTAGCAATCAGTCCATTTTTATCAGCTAGGGCAACAACTGTCCTGAATTCAGCATAGCGGTCATTTTGATCTTTCATTTCAGCTAACATTTTTTTCCTATTATCTTCATAAGAACAAGATTCGCCAGCATAACGGGCAGAATAAACACCTGGTCTATCATTTAAAGCACGGACAAATAATCCTGTATCATCTGCCACAGTTAATAAGCCTGTATATTGAGCATTCTCAATAGCTTTTTTAACAGCATTTTCCGTGATGGTGTCTTTATCTTCTATAACTTCAGGAGCCTGAGGATACTCGGTTAAGGAAACAATTTCATAGTCCTTAAGAATATCTCTAATTTCTTTAATTTTGTCTTTATTTTTGGAACCAATAAATACTTTCATTAAGCCTTCTTCCATATCCATTTTCTTATTTTCTTTAGCACATTTTTATCAAGAAATTGGTCAGATTTATCTAGAAGTGTTCTAATTAAATCTATAATGTTTTCTTTACCAGACCAATTTTCAATAATCACATGATCTTTAACATTATTAAGTAGGTTGTCTAGGGCGAAAATTACTAAGAATAAGTCATCAGTATATCCGATAAAGGGGATAAAATCTGGGATAATATCAATAGGAGATATTAAATAAGTAACAACTGCAGCTAAAAAAACTTTTTTGCCAGCTGGTACTCTTTTATCAACAATGAGCCTAGAAACTAAAATAAACAAGTCTGGCAAGAGCATAAGATACTGGGCAATTTCGTTACCTGCTTTACCTGTTCTCTTACTAGTCCATTTATCAATCTTGCTTCTCATTTTTTCATAAAATTTGAACTTTCTATCTCCTAGAAGTTTCACTTCTTCAAAGTCTTTTTGATTAAACTCACTTTCTGAGCATTCAATCACTTCATCTATCTCTGGGTCTTTTCCTTGAGTTTCATCTACTTTTTCATCTTGCATAAGATCTCCTTCAAAATTATTTGATGTTATCTAGGTCATCTTTTAGTTTTGAAATTAGTTGATCATCTTCAATATCTGCATGCCATTCTTCATAATCATCGATAATCTTTCTACCTCTTCTATGGTCTTTAAGTTTTGAATTAATGACCATAATTATAACTTCTTTACTTACTTTCAGATAAGAATATGTGAGATTCTTATCATTTATGTCAAGTTTTAAAGTTGCAATAATCTCTTGGGTAAGTTGAGATTTTCCAGTCTCATATACTTCTTTTAAACAATAATATCTCAAAAATAGCTCATAGGTTTTCAGAGCTTTTCGACGATTAGTTTCTGTCATGAAGTTTTTACCTAATTGAGGAATATCTTTATCAGTGTAAATATCTTTAACTTTAACATTTTCAAGTAGTAAGTAAGCTTGCAGAATCATCTGTATTATCTGAGGTCTAAAGATTCTAAAGTCTGCCTTTAATCTTTTGGCCCTGTTACGCTTCAAATACTTATCTTGATTTCTAAAAACTGCATAAGAGTTATCACTCAAGACCCAAGCAGGAATTATTTCATTATAAGCAGGAGAAATTCCCTTAGGCTGGCTAAAGGGCTGACTTATTAGCGAGAAGGGAAATTCAACTTTTTGGGGAAGGGTAGTTACCCCAGTAGCAATTATGGAATAGGCAGCCTTCCTATAATCAGCAGGGAACTTGATATTGCAGCCAAGTCCATAAAAGAGTCCTTCACCAGCAAAGAGTTCTTGGTCAGGAAGCTTGGAAGTGTGATTTGAACCAACATTAGCCCCATAGCCAACATTTCCTCTACCTTCAAACCAGAGACTAGCAATCAGCATGGATTGATGATGGAAGCCAATAAATGGTCCTAAGATAGAAGCAGTTACTTCACCTTCTCCAATAATTGTGTTTGGTCCGATAATACTATTTTGCACCTTACCATGTCTTTCAACGCCTGAGTATTCACAAAGAAGAGCATTTTGAATCAAAGCCATTGATTGGATTTCAACCCCCCATTGACAGAGAGCATTTTCTAAAATAGCACCGTCTTTGATGTGAGTTACTTCATCACTTTCAGAAAGGATTGTTGATTCGCTGATTTTGCTAGTATTATCTATATGAGCACTGTAGCCTATGTAGCTATTAATAATTTTCCGATTATTGATTAACTTTGCTTTTGCTGAGATAATGCCGAAAGAAGAAGTAACTGATTTAGCATAATCAGAGACCAATTCTAAGTACTTAGTATAAATACCATCCTCACGATTACCTGTAATCAGTTCACTAATATAATTAATATCTTGTTCAGCATAGAGAGGAATATCTCTCCCTCCAATTTCAGAACCTAGGGAAATAATTTTCCCATTACCAAAGTTTGAGTTTTTTTCAGAGTAAATGTAGTCATTACCCACTGCAATCACATCTTCACTTATGTAGTACCTATGAATTAGTTTATTATCTTTGATTAAGCAATTAGAATCAACAAAGACATCATCTAAGTTTGAATTGTAGATACCATTAGGATGAAAATAATTATCAAAGATCCTTACCTTTTTACCTGAATAATTACCTAGGAAGATTCTACCTGAGAAGTTATTATTCTTAATGAAGTCTGGAGTAAAGACTGGTTCTACAAAGACGTTTGACCAGTCTTGACAAGAGTTTCCTTGACTTTCTAATTTGGCAATCTCACTTTTTGAGATAGGTCTAACTATCTTAGCTAACTCATTTGTAGATAAGTTATTCTCTGCTAATTCTTCTACAATATTTGGTAGGTAAAATTTATCTCTGAAATTTGCTATTAATTTGTTTAAATCCATTCTTTTTCCTGTTTAACCTAATATTTTATCTATCTCTTGTCTTTGTTTATCATAACCTTTTTTACCCATCAAAGCATAAGTAGCTATCTTCCCTTCTTCAACACCTGGCTGGTCTAAAGGATTAATCTCTAGGAGGGCTCCAGTAAATACTGTCATAATTTCATAAAGCATAATAAACTCACCTAAATTCTTCTCATTAATTTTAGGGAAGATGATATTACAGTTTGGTCTATCAGACTTTGCAAGAGCTATTTCAGTGGCTAATCTTTCAGTATTAAGGAGTTTGGAAAGAGTTTGACCTCCTAAATAGTTGACCTCATCTCTTTCAGGATAGATTTTAGGGATATTATAATCATGCTTGAAAGAATCAACTGTTAGGAAAGTGGTAACTTTATCATTAGGTCCTTCACGATATAACTGGACTTGAGAATGTTGATCTGTTGTGCCTAAAGCTTTGACTGGAGTTTGGCCTACATAGACCTCTTCTTGATTTAGGTTATACTTCTTTCCAAGAGATTCAGCCCAAAGCTGACGATACCAGTCTGCCATGTCATACAGAGCATTTGCATAAGGCATCATGACAGAAATATTCTTACCCTCTGTCATGTATAGGTAATGAGCTAAGCCCATTAAATAAGCTGGATTCTTGTTAATATCAGGACTAGCACACAGATCTCTCATGAGACCTGCCCCTTTCAAGAGTTCATCAATGTCAATTCCAAGGAAAGCAGAACTTACAAGTCCCACATCTGTTAACACTGAGAATCTACCACCTACATTATCTGGAACCTCAAAATCAAAGTAACCTTCTTGGCGGATAACCTGTCTTAAAAATCCCTTTTCTTTATCAGTTGTGATAACAATATGTTTTTTATAATCATTAGGGAAAGCTTCTTTGAGGATTTGCAGAATAATTAGAAAAACAGACATTGTTTCGGCAGTTGTACCTGATTTAGTAACAACATTGAATAAGGTTCTTTTGAGTTCAATTTGGGATAAAATATCATAAACTAAAGTAGGATCGACATTGTCAGCAACATAGAGTTTTTTGTTAAGGCTTTTCTCCACTTTGAGGGCAGAATAAAGAGCTTTATTGCCTAGAGCTGAACCACCTATTCCGAGTACAACTATATTATCAAAATCATTACTTACCTGTTTTATATAATTATTTATTCTTTCTGTATCTTTTTCAGGCAATTCATAAAAACCAAGAATATTATCTTTTCTTTGATTTAAGATCATTTGATGAGCTTTATCAATTTTATCTTGATAAATAGTTAAATCACTGTTTAAACCTGTTTTGATTAAATCATTCTTAAATAAATTAGTAAAATTAAAGCTTAAACTCATGGTGTTACCTTCCTTATCATTTTTTCAATTGTTTCAATGTTTGTAGATAATTCAAAGTTTTTCAACTCCAAAATATCTTCTTCTTTTAAATCCAAAATCCTCTTCTTAACATCTAGAAAAGCTGAAGGAGCAATACTGAAAGTAGTTATTCCTAAAGCAATCAAAAGTGGGATATATTTGGGTACTGATGCCATTGCCCCACAGACTGATATAGGTATGTTGTACTTATGGGCAGACTGGGCTGTCTGTCTGATAAGCTGTAAGACAGCTGGGTGATGAGGAACATAATAATCTGATAAAAGCTCATTAGTTCTATCAACTGAAAGAGTGTATTGAATGAGATCATTAGTGCCTATACTGAAGAAATCAACTTCTTTAGCTAAATCTTCACTACATATTGCAGCAGAAGGAATTTCAATCATGACTCCAATTTCAATGTTTTCATCGATTTCATAACCCTTATTGATAAGATTACTCATGATCTTTTTCACAAATGTTTTAGCTTTGAGAAAATCTGTTACACCCATTACCATAGGGAACATAATTTTTATCTTACCATATATACTTGCTCGCAGAATTGCATTAATTTGAGTCCGGAAAATATTAGGATGACTTAAGGAAAATCTCAGTCCTCTATTGCCTAAAAATGGATTCTCTTCCTTAGCAGAAGTAACAATATTGGAAAATTTATCACCGCCTAAGTCAAAAGTTCTTATTATTAAAGGCTTATTACCCATCTTTTCAGCCATTTCTTTATAGATGTGATACTGTTCTTCTTCAGAAGGGAGAGTATCTTTATCCATGAAGAGAAATTCTGTTCTAAATAGACCTATTCCATCTGGTGCTAGGGTAGTAGTATGATTAATTTCTTCTGGAACTTCAATATTGATCTGGAGATTTATTCTATTTCCCAAGATTTTATTGGGCGTAACTTCGATTAAGGAAAGCAATTCCTCTTTGTGCTTATTTAAATTCTGTAATTTATCTCTATATTGATTAAGAATATCTGGTTTAGGATTAATAATAATTTTCCCTTGGTTACCATCGATAATAATTAAATCGTTATTTTCAATTTGAGAAAAAAGATTAGGTATCCCAACTACGCATGTTAAGTCGAATGATCTAGCAATAATAGCATTATGAGAAGTTTCTGAACCTTTTTCTAAATAGAATCCTTTGACTCCTTCACGGGCTAGATGAATGATTTGACTGGGAGTTGTTGTATAGAATAAGGGAATATCATCACGATTGAACCTGTTCTGCTTAAAACCTTTCCTACCTATCAGAATATTGAGAATTCTATGGCTAACATCAGTATAATCAATAGCTTTTTGGGCAAAGAAATCATTATCTAAGCTTTCAAAATAAGCTGATACTTTATTAAAGTGTTGATGAATTGCCTGCTCAAGTCCGATTAAATTGTCTTTCATCAGATTAACAACCTCATCTTTCATCTCAGGATCCTGTAAAATCATCTTATGCGAATCAAATATCTCCTGGTTCTCCTGATTTACCGAATATTCATCAATCAAATTATCAGTATCTTTAATTACTTCTTGTAAGACTTTTTCAAATTTATTAATTTCTTGCTTTAAATCTTCTTCTTTAATATCTCTTTTTTTAATTTCTAGTCTTTTTTGTTTAATTATTTTAGCTTTACCTATAGCAATTCCAGGAGCAACTCCAATCCCATTTAATGTTATCATTCCGCCTCACCAAACCGTTCATTAAATAGTTGTTCAATTTCTCTTAATAAGTATTCCTCATCTGGACCATCGATCTTTAGGTTCAGCTCTGCCCCACATTCAGCAGCTAACATCATTACCCCCATGATACTTTTACCATTAACCTTCATACCTTCCTTTTCAATATGGAAGTCTGAACGGTATTTAGTAGCTACCTTAACCAACATTGCTGATGGACGAGCATGTAAGCCCAACCTGTTCTCTACTTGTATTGTTTTTTCTATCATCTTGAAATCCTTTTCTCAGCTGAAATTATTTTTGGCTTATATTGATTTTACGTAATAATGATTTTCTTTTAATTTCTTCTTGAATTTTACTAGTATAGTCTTCTGCTGCATCATAACCATAATTTTTAAGTATGAAGTTCATAGCTGCAACTTCAACTATTACAGATACATTTTTACCTGGAGAAACAGGAAGATAAATTATTGGAATATTAACACCTAAATGTTCTACAAAATTATTTATTAAACCTATTCTTTCATAATCCATATTTTCTCGCCATGGCATTAGCTCTATCTGCATATCAATCTTAAGGTTCTGTCTAACTCTCTGTATCCCAAACATTCTTTCAACATTTACCAGTCCAACTCCCCTTATCTCCATGAAATGACCAAAATCTTTTGCTGGATAACCCCAAAGATCATCATCTATTACAGTAATTTTTACAGTATCATCGGAAACTAAACTGTGACCTCTGTGGACTAAATCTAAGGCACACTCACTCTTACCAATACCGCTCTTACCTGTTAGCATTATACCTATTCCATAAACTTCAATTAAAGTTGCATGAATAGTCATCTCAGGAGCGAATAATTTATCCAGATACTTGGATAAAGCATGATAAAAATTGATTGTTGACAGACGAGTTGAGAAGACTGTTATATTCATTTCATTAGCTAAATATTCCACAATGTAAGGTAGGGTTAAGCCTTTAGTAACAATTAAGCAAGGGATTCTATATGTAAACATATTCTTTACCCTGTCATATATTTCATCTTCTGAGAGAGATTGTAGGTATCTAATCTCAGTTTCTCCAAGCACTTGAATCCTATCTGCAGAGAACCTGTTGAGAAATCCAGCTAAAGCAAGACCAGGTCTGTTTATGTGAGGTGAAGTTATACTATTATTTAGGGATTTTTCATCAGTAATCAGACTTAAAGCAAATCTGTTTTTATTGAGTTCAAAAAAATCTTTTAATGTTATCTCTTTCATTAGCCTAGTTCCGTTGTTAATGAGGGTGTACTAATTTAAAAAGAAAAGTACACCCTCTTAAGTTAAAGATTATGGTTGTAAAAGTTTAAAATGAGTATCATCTTTTTTAACTAAAACATTGATTCTATCAGTCTCAACATTTTTAAAGATATAATACTCTTTCTTTTGGGCTTCAAATTCTTGTAACGCTTCATCAACTGTAAGAGTATCAGGAACAACTCTCTTAGTTTTCACTAATTTATGATTCTCTTCAGCCTCGCCTTTTTTATAAAGAGCTGCGCGAGAGAAGTATGGATCAAAGTTATCTTTCAATCCTTTTTTGTGATGATCAGTTACTTTATCTTTAAGTTTCTTGATTTGGGCTTCCATCTTTTCAATTGTGTCATCAATAGCAATATACATGTCCATAGCTTCGCTATTACTTTGCAATGTAAACTTAGAAGCATGCAAAACAATTTCGCATTGGTTCCTACTAGACTCTACCGCAAGGGTAACATGAATGGTGATAATATGATCAAAATATCTTTTAAGTTTGATCAAACTTTCTTCAACATAGTCTCTGATTGCATTAGTTAATTCGAAATGGCGAGCAGTTATTGTAATATGCATAAAGCCTCCTACTTTGTTATATATTGTTGTATTCTTTCAGCATGGTAAGAGCTTCTTACTAAAGGACCAGATTCAACAAAAATGAATCCCAGCTCTTCTCCATATTTTCTATAATTTTCAAAAATATCTGGGTGAACATATTCTTTAACAGGTATATGGTCTCGACTTGGTTGGAGATACTGTCCGATAGTTACAACTTGGACATTATGGTCATATAGGTCATGGAGAAGTTGTTTTACCTCTTCTTGTGTCTCACCTAAGCCTACCATAAAACCACTTTTAGTAATTATCTCAGGATTAATTTCTTTAACCTTTTTGAGTAGTTCCAGAGACCTATGATAGTTAGCCATGGGTCTAACCTCTGGATATAACCTTTGAATTGTTTCAACATTATGGTTCAAGACAGTTGGTTTAGCTTCAATAATAGTTTGAAGAGCTGGCCAATTGCCTTCTAAATCAGATATAAGTGTTTCAGTTGTCACTTGAGGAGAGCATATATCATGGATAGCATTAAGAACTTTAACAAATTGTGATGCTCCTCCATCAGGTAAATCGTCTCTAGTCACTGTAGTAACAACTATATGTTTTAGTTTCATTTCTTTAGATAACTCTGCAATGTGGATTGGTTCTAAAGGATCAGGAGCAAGCAATGAGCTTGTTTTATCAACTGCACAGAATCGGCAGTTTCTAGTACATACTTCACCTAAAATCATAAAAGTAGCAGTACCTCTATTAAAGCATTCACCTTGATTTGGGCATCTAGCAGAATTGCATACTGTATGTAGATTGAATTTTGACAAGTATTGTCTTACTATGTTTGCTTGTTCATTGCCTAATCTATTAGCTTTCAACCACTCAGGCTTTCTAAGTTTATTCATCGACATTACCAACCTCTAATTTATATTTATATTATAATCAAATTTTATGAACTGACAAAGAAATTGTGTCTTCAATTGATTCCATAACAATTTCTGATAAAGTAGGATGGGCAAAGACTATTTTCTCAAGATCATGAACGCTAGCATCTTTACCTATCAAAATGCCAGCTTGAGCAATCAATTCTGATGCCTGTAAGCCAACAATATGCATACCAAGAATTTTTTTAGTTTTGGCATCAGCAATAGTTTTAGCAAAGCCAAAGGTATTACCCATTCCCATTGCTTTTCCACTAGCAGTATAAGGGAACTTACCTACAAGAATATCACCATAGCTTTCTTTAGCTTCTTCCTCAGTAAGGCCAACAGAAGCTACCTCTGGGTTTGTGAAAGTACAACGAGGTACATTTACGTAATTTATAGCCTGGATATCATGGGGATTATCTTCTAATTCACTCTTGATTAGTTCTGCAACCAAAAGTCCTTGTTTTGATGCAGTATGAGCAAGAAGTTGTTTACCATTAAGGTCACCAATAGCATAGAGGTTATCTACCCCAGTTCTCATATATTCATCCACGACAATAGATCCCTTATTTCTTTCAAGCTGGATATTAGTAAAATCGATATCACAGGCAGGTGATCTACCAATACTAACTAATACTTTTTCAGCTTCCAGTGTTTTATCATCAGAAAGAATCAATTTAATACCATTATCAGTTTCTTCATAATCCTTAACGCCCTTCTTAAGAATAAGTTTCATTTTATTTCTTTTGAAAGCCATAGCCACTCTTTTTGATATTTCTTCATCTTCCCCAGCTAATAATCTAGGAAGAAATTCAACGATAGTAACTTGTGTACCAAGTTGCTGGAAGATAGAGGCGAATTCGCATCCAATTACTCCACCTCCGACAACAGCAAGAGATTTAGGTAATTCTTCTAGTTGTAGGATATCTTTTGAGCTAAGAATTTTTTTATGGTCAAACTTCATGAAAGGGAGTTCAGTAGGTTTAGAACCAGTTGCTAAGATAACAAAGTCAGCACTCACCTCTTCTTCTTGGCTAGTAATGTAGAATTTATCATCTGATTTAGAAATTTTAGTTACTAGAGAATTAATAAGAGGTAGTTTTTGTTTCTTGAACATAAATTCAATTCCGCTCACTAGTTTTTCTACTACTTCATCTTTTCTTTTGTATATTTGAGAAAAGTCAATTTCTGGATTCTCTAAGTTAATACCAAATTCTTTTGCTTCCTTTATTTCGCTAAAGAGTTCAGCAGTTTTAACTAGTGTTTTAGTAGGAATACAGCCCCAGTTAAGACACACACCCCCAAGTCTTTCTTTTTCAAAAACAATGGTTTCTATATTATATTGATTTAATCTTAAGGCAGTTACATAGCCTCCTGGGCCACCACCAATAATAGCTACTTTAAAGTGTTTCATTAGTTTCTCCTCAATCTACTATTTAAAATATTTAATTCATCACGATATTTAGCAACAATTCTTCTTGAGACATTTAATCCATCATTTTTAAGCATTTTTACAATATCTTGGTCAGTTAATGGTTTCTTTTTATCTTCAGCATCAACGTATTTTTGAATGAATGTTTTAACTTTCTGTCTGGAAATAGATTCAAAATTATTGTCAAGTCCAGCTGTTGAAGTGAAGAATTTTTTAAGAGGGTAAATACCGAAAGGAGTATCTGCGTATTTGTCCTTTACGACTCTAGAAATTGTTGATTCACTAACTCCGATATCTTCAGCTATCGAAGAATAGTTAAGCGGCAATAGAACTCCTGATTGGTTATAGAAGAAGTCATATTGATGTTTGATAATGGATGTCATAACTCTTTCTAAAGTTCTAACCCTCATATACATTGATTTAATTAAAAACTTAGCTGAATTTATCTTATCTCTCACATAGTGGACAGTTTCTTTATCTACACTTGCCGAGTTGATTAGTTTCCTGTACCTGGAATTTATTACTAGGTTAGGTGAATAAGAGTCATTAACTATAACTTGAAATTCATCGCCAATTTCTCTGACAATTACATCAGGTGTTATATATTTATCATTACTTACAACTAATCTAAGGCCTGGTTTAGGGTCAAGTTTAGAGATTTGATCTCTTAAGAAAGTAATATATTCTAGGGATACTTGATATTTAGCAGCTAGTTTTTGATAGCGTCTATGAATTAGGTCTTCGAAATCTTCTTGTAAGATAGCAATTAATATTTTATTACTTTTCTGATCTTCATCTAGTTGGGAAATGAGGCATTGAGCCATGTTACAGGCAGTTAATCCTTTAGGGTCTAATGACATTATAATTTGATGAATTTCTTCAGCTCTAGTGAGTGGGATATCATATATCTCAGCTACTTCTTTGATAAAATCACTATCTCTAATAAAGCCATATTGGTCAACAGAATCTATCAAATATGTTGCAAAATCATATTCATCTTCAGTCATAGGGAAAGAATAAAGTTGCAAGAGATAGTCAGCCATTTTATCTTCTGGAGCCTTAAGATATTTTTCATATAAAGGTCCTTCATCATCATCTTTATTGTATGAATAGTCCTTATTATGATTAGTCATTTGATGAAATTCATTCCAAGAATCAAGAATCTCTGTCAATTCCTGAGCTTCTTCTAAGGTTTTAGAAACCTCATCATTTTCTTCACCAATTTCCTTTTCTTCACTAACTTCTTCATCTCTGATAATATCATCATCACTGTTTGAGTCATCGATATCTCTCATTTCAAGTAAGGGATTTTTCATTATTTCTTGTTTGAGATGAAGCTCTAGTTCCATCAATGGCAATGTTAGCATCTGCAAAGATTGTAGCATCTTTGGTTTAAGCGCTAACTCTTGTTTCTGTTTTATCGTTAAAATTTGGTCTAACATTATTTATTTTACCACTGTATTGCTTTGAAATCTATCACCTAAATAGAGTTCTCTAGCTTTAGGATTATTAATTAATTCTTCAGATGTACCAGTAACCATTATTTGTCCTTCAAAAGTGATATAAGCTCTATCAACAATTTTAAGTGTTTCGGTAACATTATGGTCTGTTATCATTATCCCAATATTTTTAGCTTTCAGCTTAAGGATAATGTCTTGAATATCATTGATTGAGATTGGATCAACTCCTGCAAAGGGTTCATCCATAAAGAGGAAGGAGGGATTGGTTACCAGGGAACGAGTTATCTCTAATTTTCTGCGTTCTCCACCAGATAAGGTATAAGCTTTTTGCTTAGCTACTTTCGTTAGGTTTAACTCAGCTAGGTAATCATCTAGCATTTTCTTTCTATCTTTCTTAGCCACATCAACAGTTTCCAAAATTGCTAAAATATTCTGTTCAACAGTTAATTTATGAAAGATTGAAGGAGCTTGAGCTAGATAACCGATGCCTAATTGGGCTCTTTTATACATGGGTTTGTGAGTAATATCAGTATCATTGAAAAGGACTTTGCCTTTATTTGGTTTTGTTAAGCCCAAGATCATGTAAAAGGTCGTAGTTTTTCCCGCACCATTAGGGCCTAGAATACCAACGACTTCTCCTTGAGAGATATTCAAACTCAAGTCATTGACTACTCTTCGCTTACCGTATATTTTAACTAAGTTTTTAGCTTCTATGTGATTTTTTGTTTTGTCCATATACATAAAATAATGACTTTAAGCTTACTTGTCAAGTAATTTAAGCAATTTTTTTTCCAAAAATAGAAAAAAGTTTTTTTAATTTTTTATAAGTGCTAAAATAGCATGAAAATAAAGCTCAATTTTAGGTCTATTAGAAAGCCTGTTATCCCTTTTAAAGGTCTAATTAGCCTCTATTAGCAATCATATGGCACTGGTTCTTCTAGTCTCAAGAAAAGCAATAATATAAAATTAATCAGGTTAGCAACTAGATAAATAAGGTTCAAGTTCAAGTCTGGTAGAAGAAAATTGTTAAACCGAATGGTGCGGTAGAACTTTTGTAATACTTCGCTAAAGCTACTCATCACAGGTGAAGAGTGCAGATTATTCTTGCAAAATAGCTTACAGAATTTTGACGCATATAATATATATATTCGGAGAAATTATGGATCTTACTGTTGCAGAATAATATAGTGCTATTCCCAAAAGCCTAGTCCATTATTTGGGATTATTGTAGTAGCCACTCTACTCAAAAGATATCCAAAAAGAATATTCCTCTCATTTTGTCATATTTTAAGTAAACATCCTTATTCCTTCCTTTACACTCTTTCGATGAAAATCCCACTTTCATCGAAAGAGTGTAAAGAATGAAATAAGTATCCTCTAATCTATTTAGACAATTTTAATATTTTTTTCAAAAAATGGACCACTTTTGAAAAAATGGACTCTTAAATATTATGAGGGATTGTTAAATCCAATAATGCAGGAGAGCTTTGTGGTTAGCTCAATTTCTTGGGCAATATCTGGATTGTAATTTCAGCAAAATTTAAGAAAATGAGGATAAAGCAATGGTTGTTATAGAATTCAAATTACCTCACGGGTTAAAAGCTAAAGTTAGAAGAGATGGCTATTCTATCGTAAAATATTCCAATCAACCAGCCTATCGCCTCCGTAAAAAAAATTCTCCTAAGATAGGTAAAAATCATCATAAGTTCGGGAATATAATGCAAGAGCTAAAAATAGCTTATAGAAATCTTAGTAATCGTGATAAACAAGCTCTAAGAGAAAGAAAAAAAAGTGAGAGAAATACTAAATCTGACTGGATTCAATTTATCAGAGAATATTATAGAAAGGCTAACCAGCTTGTTCTTAAAGAAAAAAGAAAAGTAGAAAATGAAGACAATCACTTAAGATTAAACCAAGCTAAAGCAAAAGTAGAAAATGAAGACAATCACTTAAGAACAAACCAAGCTAAAAGAAAGAATCAAGAGAAAAATAGTAAGAATATAGGTTTATTGAAAAACTTGATTAAAGTTTTTCAGAATACTAGCCAGATTTTGTATAAAAAAAAGGAATAATAATAAATATTATTAATTCGAGTGTTGATAAAGTCACTCAATATAGTATTTTAACCCGAATGGTGCATTAGAGCTTTGGTAATACTTCGCTAAAGCTACGTATCATAGGTGAAGAGTGCAAAATCTTTTAGCAAAATAGTTTACATAATTTTGACGCATATATTTTACATATTCGGAGAAATTATGGATCTTACTTATGCAGAAGAATATTCTGCTATTCACAAAGGTATAATCCCAGATAGTGTAGTAGAGCTTTGTGAATAGCACTATTTGGGATAATGCATCATTGGGGTTGAACTTGAGCCTAGAAAAAAGCCCTGCTAGCATTATCCAAGCTAGCAGGGCTAAAGTCCTATTTTAGGAAATTAATCAATATTTTTATTGAATTTATCCTTTCCCATCATTAAAGAAGCTGAAAGAGGAGCAATTTCTTGAATCTTGAGAATTAGGAAATCAGATAAGTCTTGAATTTCCCATTGGGCGTGTTTATCACTTCTTAGTCTACTAAAATGATATAATTCTCTCAAATTAGCTTTCATTACAACTCTAACCTTATGGGCATTTGTTAAGATATAAGGAGCTAGGGATTCATCTAAATTAGCATAGAGTTTAGCAATTTTATCATAGGCTGTTTGGAAGACTTCTGTTTGCTGTAATAGCTTCAATTGAGGAGGGATAACATAGCCATCACTCAACTTATATTGAGATTTTATTATGGTTGCCATTCTATGTCTTTTCAGCTGAGCATAACAAGATGCGGATATATCGAATTGGAATTCAAATTCAGCTGATTCAAAAGCCTTGATTGGAAGATGATATGCCTTCATATTGGCGAAAATAGATTTAAACATAGCTTTTAATTGGGAGTAAGAAAGTGATTCTAAGTAGCTCTCAATTTTATCAATAGATTCTCCACAGTTTTCAAAAATATAGTAGGCTAAAATCTTGATATCAGGGTTAGGTGAATAGTAGTTAAGTTTCCAGTGATAATCATTATCAATTGCAGAAAGATCTGGGATTTGACCTTGAAATCTCTCATACTCTTCTGCCTCAGTATATTTTATCACAGAAGGAGCAATTGATTTCACTTGCTTAACAATAGCATCTTTTAGTAACTTACCTTCTCTTACTCCACATCCATCAAGTCTTCTTAATAATCTTTCCAGACTACGGGCATTGATAGTAGTCCCCATCTGAGTGAGAGTTGCAAGAGGTAGAATATAACGAGCATCCTCTTTAGCCTTACCTTCTAAATCACGTTGACTAGCTTCAAAGTTACTAGCGATTAAATTTTCTTTAGCAACTTCATACATTTTTTCATAACTAGCAAAGAGAAAATCCATTAATTCAATATAATCTTCTTTAAGTTTTCCCTCTAATTCTTCAGGAATATAATAAGCAGAAGTAAAAGTAACATAGCGTTGCGATTTTTCTGTAAAAGAAGCTAAACGTGATTTTTGGATAAATTCAGTTAGATAGCGAGATACATCTAAGATATCAAGGTTAAAGACAACATGTTCAGCAATAGAGGAATGGCCCATTTCAAAGATGATTGAGTTATTTGATTTTCTAGCTTTTTCTACTTGGCCAAGGGCTTGTTTCCTCAGAGTAGAAACATCTTTTTTACTCCTACTGATACGAGCATAAGCTGCTGAGATTACTTCTGGTGTAGCCTGTGTTTTATCTAATTTATCTATTAAACTTTTATCTATGTTATAGCCAGCAACATTAATCTTCATATTCATCCTTTAAAATTTCTTTAGTAGCACTTGCCCCAATTCTATTAGCACCAGCTTTTAACATCTGAATAGCTGTTTCTCGATTTCTGATTCCACCAGCTGCTTTAACTCCAATTTTAGGTCCAACTACATCTCTCATTAGTTTAACATCTTCAACAACTGCACCACTTTTATTAAAACCTGTTGATGTTTTAATAAATTCTGCTCCAGCTTTTTTAGAAAGAAGACTTGCAATTATAATTTCTTCCTTAGTTAAGAGACAGTTTTCAAAGATAACTTTTAATAGAGCTCCCTTATCAGCACAAGTTTCAGAGATAGCTCTTATTTCTGCAAGTACTTGAGAATATTTTTTATCTTTTAGCCAATTAACTTTAATTACCATATCAATTTCGTTTGCACCATCTTGAATGGCCTGACTAGTCTCAGCAACAATTGTTTGAGTTAGTGAATTTGATAAAGGAAAACCCACTACGGAGCAAGTTAAAACTTTTTCTAAGCTCTCAGATACAAGATTAACATATAAAGGATTGACACAAACAGATTTAGTAAGATAATAATCAGCTTCTTTACAAATAGTTTTTACAGCCTCTTCACTAGCTTCAGCTTTTAAGATTGTGTGATCAATATATTGGGCTAAATGTAGAAAATCACTAGCTACTTGATCTTTATCATTAGCTCTACATACTCTACAATCTAAGCATACTTGATGTTGTCCCCCACATTTACATGGTTTAGGGTCACTAATACCTAAAACATCTATAGCGATTTTTCTTATATCTTCCATTTCTCCTTCCTTTTAGTTTTTACTTGAACCTGCTAATTGTCCACAGGCCCCTTTTATATCATTACCCCTACTATCTCTCTGGATAATAGGACATTGAAGTTGTGATAATTTTGCTTTAAATTCTTCGATTGCCTTTTCATTGGGTGCTTCATAATCAAGTCCTTCTATAGGATTCCAGGCAATTAGATTTAGCTTACATGATTGATCTCCCAAGAATTTTAAAAGAGCTCGCACATCATCATTACCCATATTGAAATTCTTAATCATTACATATTCAAAGGTTACCTTATAAGAAGTCTTATGTCTGAAATCTAGTAAAGTCTTTTTTAAATCAGATAAAGGGAAGATTTTGTTAATAGGCATGATCTCATCTCTTTTACTATCAATAACAGCATTAAGAGATACAGCTAATTTCACCTTGATATCTTCATTAGCAAGAAGTTTAATTTTGGGAATAACTCCGCAAGTAGATATTGTTATTTTGCGAGAAGAAAGGTTAAGTGCTTTTTCATCTGTGAATATTCTCACAGTTTGCACAACATTATCATAATTATCAAGAGGTTCTCCCATTCCCATAAAGACTACATTAGTTAGTTTTCTATCTTTTATGTACTTCTTTGCTAACAGGACTTGTCCAACAATTTCACCAGTTTGCAGATTACGTTTAAGACCTAATCTACCTGTAGCACAGAACTTGCATTTTCTAGCACAACCAACTTGCGAGGAGATACATAAAGTAGCAGTCTTTTCACTGGGCATCAAAATCATTTCAATCTCTGAATGATCCCATAATTCTAATAAGAATTTTACTGAGCCATCCTTTGATTTATAAGATTCTTTCACTTGGGGCAGATTCAAACGGAATCTTGCTTTTAGTTGAGCTCTCAAATCTTTTGAAAGGTTTAACATGTCAGAAAAGTCATAAACTTGTTTATCATAAACCCAGTCTAAAACTTGACTTGCTCTAAATTTACTCTGTCCTAAATCCTGAATAGCTTTGTAAAACTCAGCAGGAGTTAGGTCCAGAAAGTTAATAAGTTCCGGGGATTGAGCTGATATCTTCATCATCTGGCACATACTTTATTCTTGCTTTCTTTTTAAATTCTTCTAAATCTATAACTTCCATTGACTGATCTTCAGATGAAAGATATACTTTTTTATTATAATAATCGTTTTTGAAGACATACCACATTTGTTTATGAAGCAGGGCTTTGGTTCCAATAATTGGGAAATCTTTAGCTATTTCTTCATAATATTCTTCTTCAAATTGCAAACAACACAAGAGCCTACCGCAAGGTCCAGATATCTTTGAAAGATTACCTGCCAGATTTTGATCTTTAGCCATTTTGATAGTTACTTGGTTAAACTTGCGCATGAAAGAAGCACAGCAGTAAACTTTACCACACATACCAAAACCACCCAAGAGCTTTGCTTCGTCTCTACCAGTAGTTTGGTGTAGCTCAATTCTGGTCTTGAAGATATTAGCTAATTCTCTTACAAAGAGACGGAAGTCAATCCTACCATCTGCTGTAAAGTTGAAAGTAAGCTTATTCCCGTCATATTGATAAACAGTACTAATAAGTTTCATTTCAAAATCATACTTAGCTAAAATTTCTAAGAAAGTAGAAGAAGCTTTTTCTTCCTTATTCTGAATTATACTCAAGGCTTTCAAGTCATTCTCTTCAACCATTCTCACATATTTATATTCTTTATATTCACTTCTTAATTTATCAATTTGCTCTTGAGGTATATTAGTAGAAAGAATACTACAGAAGTCTATCCCTCTTTCTACCTCAATAATTATTGAATCATCAGGTCTTAATTCTAAATCCTTATCAACAGTGATATAGGCAATTTTCCCTGAGCGAAATTCAATCTCTATATGTTTTGTCATTAAGCTTCCTCATTTAAATATTGTTTTAAAAGTTCATGTTCTATTTTGCTAAAGCCAACTTTTTTGTCAAACTTCAAAATTTCTAATTTACTACCCCGCATTTCTTGGTATTGGCAAAGGTTATCCTCACTAGATTTACTAAAAGAGAAAGAGAGAGAGTAATCTCTAATGATTGTAATACCCTTGCTGATAAAGAAATCTGATTCTATAGAGAGGCCAGCTTCGAACTTTGTCCATTCTCCTACATAACATCTGTTAAGACTTCCCTTATAAGGTTTTGAAGCATATGCTTGAAAAATACAGGCAGATATTTCTCCTCCTATATTCGATTTTTTACCGATTGAAACAGCATTTTTGATATTACTTCCAGCTTGAATGTAAGTTTCTTTACCAATATATGCAGGGCCTTCAATAGTTGAATTTAGGCCAATTACAGCTCCCTCATCGATGATTATTGGACCTTGAGAAGCATCTAGCACACTACCATGTTTAAGAATAGCATCTTGACCAATCCATACATCATAAGGGTTTATTACAGTAACTCCTAACTCAGTTTCGGAATAATTATCTTTGTCATAAAAGAAATCTTGGAAATCTTGTCTGATACATTCATGGAGAGAATCAAGAATCTCATCTATAGAAGACCATAGTGGACCATTAATCTTTATCTTTTTGATGTCCTTAGATAGCTTATTTAGGAAATCCTGACTAGAGCAAGATTCTTCTTCTTTACTAGTAATTTTTAAGGAGATAAATTCATCATCTTGGCTTAATAAGAGAGAGTTATTATCTTGTTGATCTATCAAGCTAGCAAGTTCTTCATTGATTTTTAATCTTCCGTTAACGAAACACAAGTCTCCTTGGGGGATTTTGTTGATAACTTTATTATCAAATCTTTCTTTATATAATTCTTCTAAATGTTTATCTATGATTAAATATACTTCTTCAATACCTAAGTATCCTTCGATTTTCTGGCGAAGTTTCAAGACACCTGCTCTGATATCTAATTGAGATCTAAGAGGAGCTATCTTTGCATATTTTAATTCTAAATCATCTACTATCAAGTACTTCATTACTATTCCTTTTGGCGATTTTTTGTTTTTTCCCATGCCATACGAACCAATTAAATTGGCCAATAAAGATTGTTAATATATTAAAGATTGTTTGAATAACCATCCAGACTGGATAGAAGAAAATCAATCTTCTATTAGATTTAAAGATGGGGTAAGCAAAATAAAACATTTGCAATTCACCCACAAATTTTAAAGAGAGTGCTATTGTAAAAACCCTCCAATCAATAAAGAGATGTAAAACTATTCCTACATAAAAAATGAATAAACCAGCAAGAATTAAGAAAAATTCAGTATTCATTTTCAGCATTAGTTTTAAGTTAGAAAACCACCTACTATGTTGATTAAAAAGTTTTTTCCAACTTGTAATAGCTTTTGTTTTTACAAAAGAATCCTCAGCAAAGTTGAATCTTATCTTCATACCCTCTTTTCTCAGCAATTGCAAGAAATTGCAATCATCACCAGAGATAAGATGATTTATTTTGGAAAAGCCTCCTACCCTATCATAAGCTTGCCTAGTATAGGCTAAATTCTGTCCTATAGCAGTAAATTGCTTACCTAAGGCGAAACCACCTGCTAAACCAATATATAGACATAAAAGATCTATATGTTCAAATTTTTGGACAAATGAAGCTTTTTTCCAGTCAATTTCAGTAGCTGAATAGCCAGCAACCATCGAAACATCGTCAGTAAAGGCCTGAACCATAGACTCAATCCAAGTTGATTTGGGGAAGCAATCAGCATCTGTTAATAGCAAAATCTCACCATGCGAACGTGCAATGGCTTGACTTAGTGCATTTTTCTTAGGACTAATTGCTAATTCTCGATTTTCCACATTAAAATACTTAATAAAGGTGTATCTTTGGGCAAAGCTTTGGAGAATCTCTTCTGATCTATCATCTGAACCATCATTTGCAATAATAACTTCATATAAATCATTTGGGTAAGTTTGATTAACTAATAGTGTTAGTAATCTTGGTAAAGTATTCTCTTCATTTCTACTAGCAATAATCACAGAAACAAGTCTTTTCTTAAAGTTTCTCTTACTTTTTAGGTGGGAAAAAGACCAAGAATACATTACTGCTAAAAGGAAATAGAGGAATCCTGCTATTAAAGTTATATATGTAAGAATTGTTGCAAACATTCAATCTCCTAATTATTTAATTCATCAACAATCAGAGGATTAGGATCATCATAGCGATAAAGGGGAGGGAAATTATATTTAAGTCCTGGTCTTTTTAGCTGGGGAAGTCTTAATCTGGAAGAGAAAACTTCCTTGATACCCTCTTTTTTATTTAAGGTTCTAAAGCCAGTAACTGGATCTATATATTCTTCCACTATTGAGTTAGGACGCTTAAAATCATATCTGGCATCATTTGCTGGAGGCATATTGCCATCATTATCATTAACGATTAATCTTGATAAGATACGAGCTGCAATAGGGGCACAAGCATAGCCACCACCAACTCCATCACCAATACCATCTATTTTATGGCCAAGACTATCAAACTGAACAGTTAGAGAATCTCCACTTAGAACAGAATAATTATCAAAACCAGTCCAAACTCCCAGTACATACTTACCATTCATACCAATAAACCACGCATCTCTATAATCATCAGTAGTACCAGTTTTACCAGCTGACACCCAAGGATAGACAGCTCTATTTTCAGGACTATGGAATGAGGATCCAGCTGTTCCACCAGGCTTTGTAACTGATTTCATAAGGTCAGCCATAATATAAGCTACATCAGGTTCACAGACATGGATAGTTTCGGTAGTAGATGATTGGAGTAGATTTCCGTATTTATCATAAACACGGTCAATAAAGATAGGTTTCACCCTTCTACCTTGATTTGGGAAGGCAGTATAGGCAGTTATCATATCAATAGGTTTAAGTTCTGGGGTTCCTAAAGCAGAAGAATAATAAGGAGGTACTTTTATTCCGAATTTATCAGCTTTTTTAGCAACAGTATTTTTACCAATATCATACATTGTTTTAACTGCATAAATATTAAAGGAGTTTTTTAAAGCCTTTCTGAGTGTAATATAACCACCTTGAGTTTTGGTATAGTTCAAAGGACGATATAAATATTTTCTTTCTAGTTTTTTTAAGGAATCAACATAAGTAGAATCAGCTAATAAAGAGTCTGGTGCATCTTCAAGGTGAGGTATTTTATCCCAACCAAACATTCTGATTCTAAAATCATCATCCCTAATAACAGTGGAGGCAGTATAGCCATTCTCAATAGCTGCAGTATAAATTATTGGTTTAATTGCAGACCCAACCTGTCTTCTTGATTGCATGATTCTATTTAGTTTAGAATGTTTGAAGTTTCTTCCACCTAGCATAGTTTTAACATGGCCTGTATGGGCATCTAAGAGGAAGATACCTCCTTGCAGATAAGGCGTTTTTATATCTGTTGTATCAGGGTCAAAATCTGAATACTTGATTTCGTAGCCAAGTTCATTTTCTATCTTGGTTAACTGTTCATTAAGCAGGGTATCTGCATACTGTGTTAAATCCCAATCTAATGTTAAATGAATAGAAAGGCCATCTTCATATAAGGCTTTTTTACCATATTTTCTGGCAATTTCATTACCTATATAATAAAGATAAAAAGAATCAAGTTCATCATAATCTCTGTCAATACATATAAGAGGAGAAGCCTTTTCTGCTAAATACTCTTTTTTGGAAATTTTGTTAGTCTTATACATTCTATAGAGAACTAAATTTCTTCTATCTCTAGTTCTTTCAACCCTCTTTCGTGGATTGAAGTAGTTAGGTCTCTGTAGCATGCCAACTAAGGTAGCAGACTCTGCTATGGATAAGTCTTTAATATCCTTTCCAAAATAATACATAGCTGCTCTACCAACCCCATAAACACCTTCACCAATATAGACTTTATTGAAGTATATTTCCATTATCTCTTCCTTAGAGAATTCTTTTTCTATAAGGAGAGTAACCATAGCTTCCTTTATCTTTCTGATCCAGGAGCGTTCATGACTAAGAAATAGATTTCTAGCTAGCTGTTGAGACAGAGTAGAAGCACCTTGAGATGCTGAACCTCTCTTCAGGTTGGTTATAGCTGCTCTCATAGTACCAACAAGATCTATACCAAAATGATGATAGAAATTACTATCTTCTGTAGAAGTTATGGCATCTTTGAGATGTTGAGGTAAATCTCTATACTCAACTAAAGCTCTTTGTTCAGTAGCAAAAGTATGAATTAAATCACCACGACAATCATAAACTTTAGAGGGCAATGATATATCATAATTTATCAGTTCAGATGGAGATGGCAAGTTATTAGCATTTATTTTAAATAAATAAAATACCCCATAAGCAATTCCAACTGATACTATACAGAGAAGTGCAAAATAGGTAAAAATAAGCCTAATAAACTTCTGATTCTCATTCTTTTTATGTTTTCTTTTCATTAAAGCTCCATGTTAATCTTTGCTTTAAGACACTAGCTATTAACCCAGTAATAGTACCAGTTCCTAATCCAAGTACAAGTAAAATAGGTATCAAATCAAATATTGAATTAGAATAAATTATCATTAATCTAACCACAATTATCTGGGTAATATTATGAGCTATAGCTCCTAAAATACTAATTCCTACCCAGCTTAAGCCTAAGCTATACTTTCTGACCACTAACATAAGCACTAGTGATGTTAATCCACTAGCTAAGCCAATAATAGTAGTAGGCATTAATAAGCTACCAAGAAAAAAACCAGACAATATTACCTTAGCTATAATAACTAAGAATGCTGATAAATCTTTATGTTTCATTAACAAAAGAATTATAACAACATTAGCTAAGCCTATCTTTAAGAAAGGAAAAGGTTTAGGTATCAATGATTCGGCAATCGCTATTGTAGCAGCACAAGCAGTATAAAAACTTAGTTCTATTAACTTATCTTTTAAAGGACTGTTTTCATATTGCTTACTAGTAGCCAATTGATCCTTTTTCATCTGTATCTTATACTTATAGCTATCTTGGTCAAATCTTTTTATCTTAACACATTATAGTTAGAAATTATGGATAGATTCTATATATCATTCTTGGGAATGGTATTACTTCTCTAATATGTTTTGTTCCAGTCATCCACTGTACAAGTCTTTCCAAGCCTATACCAAATCCACTGTGAGGAACTGACCCATATTTTCGCATATCTAAGTACCATTCATAAGTATCAATATCTAATTTTTCTTCTTCCATTCTAGCAAGTAAGATATCGTAATCATCTTCACGTTGTGAGCCACCTATGATTTCTCCAAAACCTTCAGGTGCTATAAGGTCAGAACCTAAAACTAAATCAGGGTTTTCAGGATCTTGTTTCATATAAAAAGCTTTAATTTTCTTAGGCCATTTTTCAATAAATAAAGCTACATCACTTCCTTCAGTTAAGAGGGCTTCTTCATTAGCACCGAAATCTTCACCATGATTGATATCACAGCCTTTGCTTTTAAGAAATTCAATTGCTTGATAATGGGTCATTACTTTAAAAGGTGCATCTGCTTTCTTGAGCTGTTCCACATCTCTTTCTAAAATTTCTAGTTCTTTTGAACACTTTTCTAAAACTGTTCTTATCACATGCCTAATTAACCCTTCCTGAATTGCCATGTTTTCTTGGTGGTCAACAAAAGCAGCTTCAGCATCCATCATCCAGAACTCAGTTAAATGCTTACGGGTCTTTGATTTTTCTGCTCTGAAAACTGGACCGAAGTCATAAACTCTACCTAAAGTCATAATTGCAGGTTCAAGATAAAGTTGTCCTGATTGGGAAAGATAAGCAGAACCTTGATCAAAGTATTCCACTTCAAATAAGGTAGTAGAACCTTCACATGGGTTTGGAGTTAAGATTGGTGAATCAAAACGAGTAAAAGCATTTTCGTTAAGATATTGACTGATTGCATGATAAACAGTATGCCTAACCCTTAAATTAGCCCATTGCTTGGGAGCTCTGATCCATAAATGTCTGTTTGATAGTAAGAAGTCAGGTCCATGTTCTTTTTTACTAATAGGATACTCTGGAGATATGCAAATTGGTTTAATGTCTGTAACATCTAACTCATATACACCTGGTTTTTTGGGGTGTTCTTTAGGCGTTCCCCAGATTTCTACAGAGGACTCAATTGTTAAAGTTTTTGATAACTCAAACTTTTCTTCTCCGATTCCTGGTTTATAAACAACCGTTTGAATTGCTCCTGTTCCATCCCTAAAAATGATAAACATTAATTTACCACTTTTTCTAATATTTCTTACCCAGCCACGAAGATGAATTTCTTGGCCTAAATAATCTTTTATATCTTTAACAAATATTGTGTTCATAAGTATTTAACTCCTCAAAATATATAATTTTATACAAGATAATTATATTTTTTCTTACTAAGGATTATGTCAATACTTTTTATTGATTAGCTTTAACCCAGATAGTGTAGTAGAGCTTTAGTGAAGAGTGCAGATTATTCTAGCAAAATAGCTTACGGAATTTTGAGGCATATAATTTATATATTCTGAAGAATTATGGAAGTTACTTTTGCAGAAGAATATAGTGCTATTCACAAAGGTCTACTGCACTATTATATTTTCACTAATTACATCAGATAACTTATCATTTTTAAGATTACGGTATAATCTCTCACACTCTTTATCTAAACGAATCTTTTTGTGTAAAGATGATGCTATTTGCCTAACTATTAATGTACTACTTGAAATAACTCCATTTGTTATGTCTCTCAGTGCTTTAAATTCTACTACTGTCAAGCCTTGAGGTAATTTTGTTACTCTTTTTGAAAATTTTCCTTGCAATTTTATCACATTATAACTCTTTGAAATCATTGTTAAAGTGCTCCTTTTTAATTTTTTTGTTGTGAATCTAATTATATTTAGGGGCACTTTTTAGCAATATTTATTTTATTATATAACAATTACTTACAATTCATTAAAAAGTGGCTTAATATTAGAACTGTGTGGATTGTTTGATTAAAATTCTAACTTAAAAGTTGTTTTAATATAGGTATCCCTTAAAACTGCTCTATCGTGACACTAATCTACTTTAAATAGTTATTATAATGCATCTTACATATAGATGTTTGCAGTTTTTGGGGGATATACCTGAATTTTAATCAATCTCCTATCAATCTCCTAAGTTTATATCTAAGCCCCTAGCTGTAGCTACAATATCACTATCTAAGTCTATAAGATTATACTCTTTTATTGCTTTTTTTATCTTAACACTAGTTAGGTTAGGATGAGTGTAACAAACCATTTCACCAAATTGCTTGTTTAAAACCATCTCAAAGGCTTTAGTACCAAATTGAGCAGCTAAAATTCTATCAAAAGCATTAGGGATACCACCTCTTTGAAGATGACCTAATACTAATAAGCGAGTTTCTACTCCTAATTCTAAAGCATCTATTTCCCCTACTAATCTCTCACCAGCTCCTTTCAAATGAACTTCATGAGATTCTACACTAGTAAATCCTTCATTAGCCATTTCTCCGCCAATTGGCTTAGCACCTTCGGCAATAATTATTACTGCAAAACCAGGTCCATCTTTGATTCTTTCAACTAAGCTCTCCTTAATCTTTTCTAAATTATAGGGTATTTCTGGAATAAGACAGACTTCTGCCCCACCTGCTATAGCTGCATGTAGAGCAATCCATCCAGCATATCTACCCATTACTTCTAGAACAAAAATTCTATGGTGAGAAGCAGCTGTAGTAACTAATTTATCTATGGCATCAGTAGCTATTTCTACTGCTGTTTGAAAGCCAAAGGTAAAATCAGTGAAAGAAAGATCATTATCTATAGTTTTGGGTATTCCAATAATGGGGCAACCCTTTTCAAATAGTTTCTGAGAAATGCGCTGAGAGCCATCTCCCCCGATATTGATTACACCATCAAAGCCTTCATACTGGATTCTTTTAATCAAATCATTGGAACGATCAACTGTAGTAATCTTACCTTTGATATCTTTAACTGGCCATGCAAAAGGACCGCCTTTATTTGTGGTTCCTATAATAGTACCACCTTTAACATGGATACCTGCAACAAGTTCTGGAGTAAGTTCAACAAGTTTCATTGGGTCTTGCATAATCCCATTAAATGCATCAATTGATCCAATTACTTCCCAATCATCACTCTCTAGTTTAGACCTTTTAACTATGGCCCTAATTACAGCATTTAGGCCTGGACAATCGCCACCACCTGTGGCTACTAACAATCTCTTTTTCATATTGACCTCCAAATAAATAATATTTATATTCCTCTATGTAATAGTCAAGTTTTATTTCATAGACTCAAATCAAGAATAAAAATACAAATGATTGCTACTATCGTAAGTGAGAATATTTTGAAGTCAAATTCTTCTAAAGAGACTGTTTAAATTAATTATTTAATATTGAATACTTTAAATTAAAAAATGACGAAATTATTGTTTTCTTTCGCCCGAAGTCCCTTACCTAGGTTGAGGAGGACCAGTCTTATCAATACACTTATCATTCTTAATCCTTCCTTTACAGTCTTTCGATGAAAGTCCCAGTTTCATCGAAAGACTGTAAAGGAAGGATTAAGGATGAATAGAGGAAAATTAGGGACAATATCTCTTGTCTAAGAGATAATAGAAGGTCTTCTTCTTTCTTTTTGACAGTGACATGCAAACTGCCAAAACTGTACCAATTTAAACTGCTATTGACATGGCGTATTAACTTAAAGAAGGGCAATATTATTCACTTCTTTAAGGATAAGCTTATGGGAAGAATGGCATGATGGTTGAACAGTCTCCATGGGAGTAAGCCAAAATAGATTCAAATTACTTGACATATTTACCCCACCTAAAAGTATGAGCTCATGAAAATTATCCCTATTTATTATCATTTGGTAAGTAACAAAAGAAATCCTTTAGTTGAAAATCTATATTCCTACAAAGATATAGGTAATTTCCGAAAGGATCTTGATGTGTTGGTAAAAAAATATACTATACTTGATTATGAAGATATTAAAGCTAATAAAAGCGGACTTGTTTTATCATTTGATGATGGTTTTTCTGAATGCTATAACATTATCTATCCTCTACTTAAGGAGTATTCAATTCCAGCATTCTTCTTTATAAACAACGATTTCCTTGATAATAAAAACATGTTCTACCGGGCTAAGATCTCTCTGCTAATCTCTAAACTAGCTTATTTAAGTCCATTTATTCAAAGACAAATAGCCTATATACTTGAATGTAAGGTTACCAAGATTAAGGAAAACTTATTAGCAATTTTAGAAGAAGATAAGCATAAGTTAGACAATCTAATGACCACTGCCGAGCTAGATATAGAGAGGTATTTAGAAAAAGAAACACCATATTTAAGCTCTGAGCAAGTTAAAGAAATGATTAATGCAGGCTACTATTTCGGTGGACATACCCATAACCATCATAGGCTAAAGAACTTACCAAGTCATGAGCAAGAGAAACGAATAGTCGATAGCGCACTTGATATTCAAAAGAGATTCAATTTACCCTATTCTATCTGTTCTTTACCTCATAATGATCAAGGTATCAGTAATAAAGTCTTTGCTTCTGTAAGTAGTCAGATTGACTATCTTTTCGGAGGCTATGGTTTAAATCATCAGAGACAATATAATTATCTACAAAGAATATCAAATGAACATAGTCCTTTAAGAATTGATAAATTCATAAATACATGGAAAATTTTACATTCTATCAAGAAAATAATACATTGAAGAAAAAAATATCTTGAACCTAAGTAAGACATTATTAAAGTGTCTTCAAACATAAATTTAGAGGAGTTATTAATGCTCGATTTATTAGCAGGAAAAAGAAGAAGTCATTTTGCAACTGATTTAAATATAAGTAATTGTGGAGAAAAAGTAACCCTTATGGGTTGGGTTCACCGTCGTCGTGATTTAGGTGGCTTAATCTTTGTTGATTTAAGAGATCATTCAGGGATAATACAGATTGTTTTTAATCCAGAAGTGGAAAAAGTAATTAGTAAAGCCCACAAACTTAGAAATGAATATGTAATTAGTGTTTCAGGAACAATCTCTCAGAGAGATAAAGCAAACCCTAATTTAGAAACAGGTGAAATTGAAGTAATGGCAGAAGACTTAGATTTACTAAATGTGTCTGAACCTCTTCCAGTACAAGTGAACGAAAATCAAGTTGCTGATGAAGATTTACGTCTAGAATATCGTTTCTTAGACCTTAGGAGAAAAGTTCTAAATAATAATATTATTCTCAGACATAAGATAATTTGGAAAATAAGAGAATTTCTTAGTAATCGAGGATTTTTTGAAATTGAAACTCCTATTCTAATGAAGTCAACTCCTGAAGGAGCAAGAGATTATCTTGTACCAAGTCGTGTACATCCAGGTAACTTCTTTGCCCTCCCTCAATCACCTCAAATCTACAAACAACTCTTAATGATTTCTGGCTTTGATCGTTACTTTCAAATAGCTAGATGTTTTAGAGACGAAGACTTAAGAGCTGACAGACAGCCTGAATTTACCCAACTTGATATGGAAATGTCTTTTGTTACTCAAGATGAGATATTTGAGATTAATGAAGAATTGTTCAAATATATATTTAAAGAAGCAATTGATGTTGATATTGAAATACCTTTCAAACGTATTCCTTATCAAGAATCTATGGATAAATATGGTTGTGACAAACCTGATTTAAGATTCGGTATGGAGATAAGAGATCTCTCTGATATTTTAGTAAATTCTCAATTCAAAGTATTCCAAAATGCTTTAGCTAACAAGGGTTCTGTCAGATGTATTGTAGCACCAGGCTGTGCTAGCTACTCAAGAAAAATGTTAGATAATCTGACTAATATTGCTAAACATCTAGGAGCTCAAGGTCTGCCATTCTGTAAGGTAACAGATACTGGTTTAGAGGCTGGTATAACTAAATTCTTGCAAGAAACTGAAATTGCCCAAATCCTAGAATTAACTCAAGCTAAGTCAGGAGATTTAATCCTCTTTGGTGCTGATAAAAATAGCCTTGTTTATAAAGTCCTTGCTGGTCTTAGAAACCACTTTGGTAAAGAGTTAGAACTTTATGATCCTAAAGAATTTAATTTCTGTTGGATAACAGATTTCCCTCTTTTCGAGTATAATGAAGATGCTGAAAAATGGGAAACAATGCACCATATGTTTACTATGCCTAAAGAAGAGCATCTTGCTTACTTCGATGACCCAAATAAAATAGGCCTCATTCAAGGTCAGCTTTATGATTTAGTTTGTAATGGTATGGAGCTTTCTTCAGGTTCTATTCGTTGCCACTTAGCAGATATCCAAGAAAAGATATTTAATTTGGCTGGATTCAACGAAGAAGAGATTGAGAAGAGATTCGGCTTCTTTGTTAAGGCTCTTAAATATGGAACACCACCACATGGTGGAATTGCTCCTGGTATTGATAGACTTGTTATGATTATGACAGGTGCAGAATCAATTAGAGACGTAATTGCCTTCCCTAAAACACTTAAAGCAGTTGATTTAATGAGCCAAGCTCCTTCTAGAGTTGATGAAAAACAACTTCAAGAATTAGCTATAAAAATTGACTTAAAAGAAGATAAATAAATATATTACCCCCTCGGATTAGTCATCTGAGGGGACTTATTTTTCAGGAGCGAATTTGAAAAGATATAATATAGTCGTATTAACATCTGGAAAAAGTAGGGGTTCTAACTTTCTTGCCATAGCTAACTTCTTTAAAAAAAGAAGAATACCAATAGATATCTCAGCAGTAATTGTAACAAGTAAGACAGCTCCTGTTATTGAAAAATGCCAGTCTTTAAGCATCCCCCACAAGTTTATATCATGTAAAAATATTACTTCTTATCAAACAGA
The DNA here is from genome assembly GCA_963663475.2 of Cloacimonadales bacterium (SeqCode). Lineage (GTDB taxonomy): Bacteria > Cloacimonadota > Cloacimonadia > Cloacimonadales > JAFGVF01 > JAEKNW01. The sequence continues at coordinate 2,888,406 of CAXXJV010000001.1, forward strand.
ACTGAGTGCTTTTATTAAGCAAAATAATATTTGTTTAGTTGTTTTAGCAGGATTTATGAAATTATTGCAAGCAGACTTTATTAATGATATTAAGATTCCTATTCTCAACATTCATCCAGCCCTCTTGCCAAAATTTGGTGGTAAAGGTATGTATGGAATGAACGTTCATAAAAGTGTCTTTGCTAATAAAGAAAAGTTTTCAGGAATCACTATCCATAAAGTTAATGGTCAGTATGATGAAGGGGATATTATTTTCCAAAAGAAAATCAGGGTTCACAGATCTAAAAGTCCTGAGATTATTGCCAACAAAGTTTTAAAACAAGAACATAAGTATTACGGAAGAGTAATTTACCATTTTATAAAAGAGTATTATGAATAGAATTGCAGTAGCAACTTTTGGTTGCAAGATAAATCAATATGAATCAGCAGGGATAATTGCCCAATTTGAAGAACATGGATTCAAGCATGTTGCTTTTAGTCAAGAAGCAGAAGTCTATGTTGTGAATTCATGTACAGTAACAAATAGGACAGATTTTAAATCTAGAAATGCAATCAGGAAAGTTTTAAAGAGAAAAGCAATTAATCCTAGTATTGTTTTGATTATCACAGGTTGCTTTGTTCAAAGGAATAGAGAAGAAATTATGGAGCTGGGAGATATTGATATAATTGTTGATAACCAACATAAGCACATTATTTATGACCTTTATATAGCTAAGGAAAGCTCCTTTGACGATATAATGAAGTTTAAAGATTTCAGCGAAATGAAAGCGACTGAGATGTATGATAGGTCGAGAGCCTTTGTAAAAATACAGGATGGTTGTAATTTCTTTTGTAGTTACTGTGCAATTCCTTATGCAAGAGGAAGATCTAGATCAAGAAAGAAAGAAGATGTTATTGAACAAATTAAGATCTTAGTTAATAATGGTTACCAAGAAGTAGTGCTTGGCGGAATTAATATGGGACTCTACGGGAGAGACCTCTATGACAAGTATCAGCTTGCAGACCTATTAGCTGATATTGAAGAAATCCCAGGTCTTAATAATATCAGACTCAGCTCGATTGAACCACAGCTTTTCACAAAAGACTTACTAACTTTCTTTAGCAAGTCCACCAAGATAAGTCCCCATTTCCACATCCCACTTCAAAGTGGCTCTGATACTATTCTTGAGTTAATGAGGAGACATTATAGAAGTGCTGAATTCAGACAAACAATCGAAAATTTAATCTCTATCTTCCCTAATGCAGCTTTTGGTATAGATGTTATTGTTGGTTTCCCAGGTGAATCTGAAGAACTATTTCAAGAGACTTACGACTTTTTAGCATCACTTCCAATTACCTATCTTCATGTTTTTTCCTATTCCAGAAGAAAAGGAACTCCTGCTGAAAAGATGAAGAATCAGATCAATGGTCAGAAGAAAAAGGAAAGAAGCAATAAACTGATAAATCTTTCTAAAGAGTTAACCGATAGATTTATTGACAAAATACTTGCTGATAAGATGGAACTTACCGCTGTAGTGGAAGAGCAAGTAGATGGATTATGGACTTCCCTATCAGATCACTTTGTAAGAATCTATTATAGTGGTGACAATTTGCAAAAGAAGCAAAAGATAAGGGTATTACCTGAAGCTAGGTTTAAGGAAGGGATAAAGGTAAAGATAATTGATTGAAACAAAGAATTTTAATATAGCTTTTAATGATAATCCTGTTCTCACAGATATCAATATCAAGATTCCACAGGGTAAGTTCACTGTCATCTTAGGTCATAGTGGCTCTGGTAAATCTGTTTTAACCAAATCTATTATTGGCTTATTTAGGCATTTCACAGGTGAGATTAAACTTGATGATTCTATTATAGACTATAATAATAATCAAGAGGTATATAAACTGAGAAAAAGAGTTGGAATGCTCTTTCAATCAGGTGCTTTATTCGATTCAATGGATGTCTATCAAAACATAGCTTTCCCTCTTTTTGAACATTCCAAAATGAAAGAAAGTGATATTGAGAAAAGAGTTTCCCTGCTTCTAGATCAGGTTAACCTTCCCAATATTGCTAATAAGTATCCTGCAGAATTATCTGGAGGGATGAAAAGACGAGTAGCTCTAGCCCGAGCTATTAGTATGGAACCTGATTATCTCATCTATGATGAACCTACTACTGGACTAGACCCTGTGACAAGCAAGGGAATTGTTAAACTTATTGCTAACCTCCATACAGCAGTAATTAAATCAACTTGTGTGATTACTCATGATTTTCTTTCATTTGCAGATTTATGCCAATTTCTAATAGTCTTAGATAAAGGAAAATGCCTTTTTTCAGGTAATTACTCTCCTGATATAATTAAAAGAGAAGATATAAGACCACTTGTTAACATGTAATTTCTTTCCTACTTTACTTTAAGAACTTCTCTAAGACTCTAGTCAGTTCCTTTACATTGATTGGTTTAGTTAAGAAATCTACCATACCAACCTGCAAACACTTATCTTTATCATCAGAAAATGCACCAGCAGTTAAAGCTATTACAGGTACATTAGATCCAAGTTTCTTTTCAATTTGCTTTATTGCTTTAGTTGCTTCTAAACCATCCAGCTCTGGCATCTGAATATCCATCAAGACTAAATCTGGAATCTCTTGTTTAAAAATGTGTACAGCTTCCATACCATTCCTAGCTTCTGAAATTTCGACATTAGTTATCAGTTTCTTAATTAAGGCTTTTATCAATACCATATTCATATCTACATCTTCTGCAATTAAAATTTTGATTAGCTTATGAGGTTCAATAGTATTAATTGCTTTACTAGATGTATCTTGAGTATACTTTAGATTATTATCATTGGAACATATTTCTGCTAAAACATTGAAGAGATTACTATATAATACAGGCTTTGTCATTATATGCTGAGCATGTATCTTGCGAGAGATCTCAACAATATCAATATTATCATTAGGACAATATGTAATAATTGATGAACAATTAACTAAATTTCTATTAGTCTCAAATGCTTGACATATGTCTTGATAATTGTCTTCTTGTAATAAACCTTCATCCAGCATGACAACATCAAATGGAGCAGAGTCAATCCTTTTTTGACATTCTACCATAGATGAAACTATACCAACTTCCATGCCCCAATACTCTAGCTTATTTTTCAATCTTTCTAAATAATGACTATTTGCATCAGCAAGTAATATCTTCCTATCCCTTAATTTATTTCTCTGGGACACCTTACCTTCTGTGTATTGAGTATCAATAGCAAAGTAAAACTCACTTCCAGAACCTTCTTCACTAACAAAGTCAATATGTGAACCCATCTGATTAGCAAAATAGTTAGAGATAACCAGACCTAAGCCAGTACCTCCATAACGACGTGTAATTGAACCATCCGCCTGAGAAAAGGCCTTGAAAAGACGACTTGAATCCTCTTGAGAAATACCAATTCCACTATCTCTAACAGAAAAAATAAATCTTCCAGAATTACCCTCTTTCTCAGTAAATTTGACACTTAATTCAATTTCTCCTTGATTGGTAAACTTTACAGCATTGTTTAAGAGATTCACTAAAATCTGTTTCAATCTTAAAGGATCCACCATAGCCTTGTCAGGAAAAGAATTAGGAATATTAAGTATAATATCTAAGCCCTTTTTACAGGCGGGGAATTTTGTTATATCTACTGCTTGTTCTAAGATTTCTGTTATAGAAGCACTAATAATATCTAACTCCATTTTTCCAGCTTCTATTTTAGAGAAGTCTAGTATATCACTAATGATACCTAAGAGAGCTTTACCTGAAGTGTTAGCATTCACAGCAAACTGTTTCTGACTTTCAGTTAAATTAGTACTTAATAGTAAGTCAGTAAAACCAATAACTCCATTTAATGGTGTTCTAATCTCGTGACTCATATTAGCTAAAAATTCAGATTTTGCCTTAGTAGCAGCTTGAGCAACCTCTTTTTCTTTTTCTAACTCTTTAAGAGCCTTGACTCTTTGAGTTGAATCTGAGAAAATAACCGCAAATTTATCTGGTTCTGGACTGAAAGCTTTTACCTCGAAATATTTATCAATAGCTGCCGAGAAGTTCTCATAGGTTAATGATTCTCTTGTTTTAGCAACTTGTCCATAAGTATTTATCCAGTAATCTTCGGTATCAGGTAATACCTCTTTTACTGTTCTACCAATAATATCATTCACTTTGAGTCCAGTAAATTCTTCAAAGGCAGGGTTTACATCTAGGAATCTATAGTCTATAGGCTTACCATTTTCATCATAGATCATTTCATGATTAGCAAAACCTGTTGTCATGTTTTCAAAAAGTAACCTATACTTCTTTTCAGACTCTCTTAGCTTACGATCTAATTTCCTCATATCTGTAATATCTGTCATTACTGTGAGGAAATACTTTTGACCATTTGATTCAATAAGTTCCCCAGAAAAGAGACCTTCTATAAGCTCACCCTTCTTAGGAATAACCTTCATATTGATGTTTTGAAAATTACCTTCTGCTATTAATTTAGCTGTAGCTAAATCTAGTTTTTCCATTTCCATAGTCAAGTTCAAATCTTGAGTAGTTTTACCAATAACTTCTTCTTTCTTATAACCTAAGCTTTTACAAAATGAATTATTCACATCAATAAATCTTCTATCTGGATAACTAGATAAAGCCATAAGTGCGGGATTACTATCAAAGATTTTATTAAATTTCGCTAAAGCTTCCTGCTCTTTGGTTATATCCTTAGAAACTGCAAATAAAGAATCCTTACCATTCCACTTACCAAGCCAAGTCTGGGTCTCTACTGGTATTAAATCACCTGTTTTATTCAATAACGGTAATGGACAAAAATTATCATTGTTGTTAATTAAGTAGTTAACAACATCTTCAAGATGGTATTTCTTAGACCTATCATGTAAATCTAAAATAGTCATCCTTTTCAAAGCTTCTGAATCATATCCTAGTTTTTCAACTACAGCATTATTAGTATATTGAATATGTCCTTGCAAATCTGCAATAAAGACCATATCTTTAAGTGTTTCAAAGAAAAGCCTAAAGTTCTCTTCACTAGTTTTTAGTCTCTCAGCCATCTCCTGTTCTTCAGTAATGTCTCGCCAGATTGCCAGTATCCTATCTTGCTCTTTTAATCTTATTTTTATAAGTGATATTTCAGCAGGGAATTCACTACCATCATAACGTAGGTGATTCCACCTAAAAGTTTGTTTACCTTTTTCAAGAGCTAATTCAATAAGTTTAGTAGCCTTTTCAGAAGATAATGAACCATCAGGTTGAAACTTTGGAGAAATCTCCATAGGATTCTTTCCTATTAACCAACCATGAGGACAATTCAATATCTTCTCAGCAGCTTCATTAACATCTATAAAAATTCCATTCTCCATGATACAATAAGCATCAACAGTCTCAGTAAACATAACTCTATGCTTTTCTTCACTGTCTTTTAATCTGATTTCAGACTTTTTAAGCTGGGTAATATCACGATATCTCCAAACTCTTCCCACTATTTTTCCTTGAACTTCTTGAGGAAATGAATACCTTTCTATTATCTTACCATTAGTCATCTCTATCACGTCGAATGATATCATATCTGGATTAATGAAAGTTCTTTCAATTACTTGGAAGAACTCATCTTTATTAATAATTTTATCTCCTACTTTTGGTAAAACCTTGGAATCCATTCTCTCAGAAATCTCACTTTCTTTAATACCCCAAATTTCTAAAAAACGATGATTCCACTTATTGATATAGCCATCATTATTTATAATTAGGATGCCATCGTCAGTAGATTCTAGAGAAGCATTTAAAAGTGAAAGTGAGTAAGATAGATCTTCTTTGATTTCCTTGAGTTCATTTATATCAGCTTTAAGCAATTCTGTCCTAGCTAAAAATGAATTAAAACTTTTAGCCATAACACCAATCTCATTCTTAGGATAATCTTGAATAGGACTTACTTTTAAATTTCCCTTAGCTAGACTTTGCAAGGCTGACGAAACTTCAACCACAGGTTTAGCAATTAATTTACCTAAAATATTAGCATATATTTTTGACACCACAAGTGTTAGGATTATCAGGATTGCAGATAATATGAATAAACGAGGTAGAATCGGACCTTTTATCTCCTTCTTATTTACCAATGAAATAAGATACCAATCAGATTCTGATAATTTTTGTGAACTTACAAAATAATCATTTTGATTATCAGCATGTTCAACTATGAAATTAGCATTAGAAAATATATCTCTATGCTGCTTTATTATATCCAAGTGAAGTTCTCTAGGTCGGGGAGTTATTACCGCATGATATTTTTCATTAACTAAAACAATTTCTTTAGATTCATACCTTGATTTAGAGGAAAGCAAACTATATAAAGTATCTAAACGACAGTCTACACCAACAACTCCTATGTTTTTGCCTGAATAATAAATTGGCTTACTTAGGATGAATTTGGTTGTATCTCCTCGTTCCAAAGACGTAAAGTTAACGCTATAGTTACCCCTAGCTAAATCTATTGCATTACTATACCAAACTTGATCTTTGAAACTGCTTTTGGGGAAATCGTCTGTATATAGTAAGCTATCATTTTCATAACCAACAAAAATTCTGTTTATGTTAGGATTGCTTTCTTCAATTTCTATGAGGATTTTCTCCTAGTATATCTCTCTCTTTTCTGTAGATTCATTTGCTTCAATTAAACAAGGTGAATAAGACATTACATCTACTATAGCTGATATGTCTCTAAAGAAATGTTCTGTTTCAGAACTAATTGTTTTATTCTCTTCCTCCAGCATCATAATAGAATATTTTATGTTCCTATTGTACATATAAATTCCCAAAACACTAGTGAATATAATAAATATTACAAAAGCAGATATTAAAACTGATTTAAAGATATCTTCCATGATGGTAGATTTTTCTAATCTTTCTCCGCATCTTCTTTTTGTGAATATCTCTTTTTGAAGGATATCTTCCTAATCGACTCATCTTCTCTCCCTTGTTCGATTTCGCTAAACCACA
>CAXXJV010000002.1:0-403210 GCA_963663475.2 Cloacimonadales bacterium (SeqCode)
ATATATGAATAGTAATGAATTAAACTACGAACCATTTGTAATTATCAGTAAATCTGATGATACTCAAGCATCTAAAAGTAAGGCTTTAGATTTAAAAGACGACGAGTTCAACTATCCTTTTGAAATGGATGAACTCACTGATGCTTATACAATCAATCCTTATCATGCTGAGTGTATTGAAAAGAAAGCAATCAATATCCTGGGCAAGGGCTTTGATAAGAGAATTATGGACATCCTGGAAGAAGTAACGCCAACAGATTCAGCAATTACTTTATTATTAAAAACAATTAAGGATTATGAAATGTATGGAAATGCTTACTGGGAGTTACCTAAAGTAGGAAGCAAAAGACAAATCTTTCACTTGCCTGCTCAAACTATGAGAAAAATTAAAACAGGTTACAGGCAAACAGTTAACGGAGAAAGTGTTGATTTTAAAGAAGATGAAGTATTTCATTTTAAACAAGCTACACCTTTATCTACAATTTATGGTGCACCTTCTTATCTTCCTATACTCCCTGATATTAGGATTATTAAAAGGATTAAGACTTATAATGAGAGATTTTTTGATAATAACGCTATCCCAGACTATGTTTATGAGATAATGGGAGGAGCTATTTCACCCAATGCTCAATATAATGTTCAATCTTTCTTCAGACAAAAGTTCCAGGGAGAAGAAAGAGCTCATAAACTTTTAGTTATACCTTACAAAGAAGGAATGTCAGGAAAATGGACTGCTTTACAGCAAAGAGAAGATGCTTCTTTCTTACAGTTGGAGCAACAATGTATTACTAACATCATTGCTTGTCATGCAGTACCACCCCGCTTACTCTCTATGGTTAATACTACTGCTATGGGAGGTTCAGGAGAAACTGAAGGGCAAATGGAGATCTTCTTCCAGACTACCATCCATCCAAAACAATTAGTCTTATCTGGGCAATTCGGAGGACTGGCAAAGAAATATCCTGGTATTTTTGGAAATAATCCAGACTTCACTATTAACCCTCTAGTCTATAATATCAAAGAAAATACAAGTGTGGACAGCTTGCTTAGGAGGTCTTAATGATTTACCCCTTATGGAATGTGATAGAAGAGCTAATTGCAGGCACAGGCCTTTCTTTAGTAGATATTAATACTGATATTGCCTCTTACCATAGAAAGGCTCTGTATTCCTTGGAAAAGGTCTTTAAAAAGAAAAATGAATCTCTAAACCTCAACCGATACCAGGTGGACGTAAGTCTTACCATAGTAACTAAAACAGATGAAACTAGTGTAAATCATACTCAAATTGTCTTAGAATTGCTCAGTAAAATTGAGCAGTTTGATGCTGACTTATTTGTCTCTCTTGAAACATCACCACCCCTTGTTATAAACGGAAGTGAGTACAAGGCCACCCTCTTTAATTTAACTACAGAAACCTTACACTTTGAGGAGCTTTTATGATTACTGCAGACCAGATTAAAACATTTATGAACATTACAGATGTAAATAACGATGTGATTGAGAATGCTATAAATGATGCTTATGAATACATCGGCCGCAAGGGTGTAGAAGATACAGGAGATAATGCTATAACCAAGGCTCTTAAGTATTTAACTGCATATTACCTGATACCTCGTATATCTTATATAGCAGGCAATAAAGGAGTCTTTAAACAAGTGGGGACAGGTGAATCTGCTCAACATTTAATTTCTGATGCTGATGTGATGAGAAGACAAGACTTTTATCTCAAAGAAGCTAATCTGATTATCTATGACATCATAAATGAACGAGAAGGATTTTTGCCTTTTATTGATATATAGTGAGTGAGAAGACCGGAGTCCCTCAGGCCTAGGCAAGGGACTTCGGGCGATAAATTAAAGGAGAAACACATGGAAAGCGTAAAAAGGCATTTAAAAGAAGAATTAGGTTTAATTGCTGACAAGATAAGGACAAGGGCAATAAACATCGTAGAAAGTGAGAAAATGGTCGTTACAGGGCATTTAAAGAACTCTATCCAGACTAAAACTGTGGTGTCTGATACTGAAACCTATATTCTGGTATATGTTGCTGAAGGTGGGAAACTCTCAGGTTCTACCAAATATCCTAAGTACCTACATGAAGGAATCAAGCCCCATATGCCCCCAGTTGATAAGATTAAAGAATGGGTTCGCAAGAAGGGAATAGTAAAAAATGAGATAAAAAGTGCCTGGTCTAAAGCTCAAAGCATGAAAAGAAGTAAAAGACCCAAGAAACAAGACTTGATAGATAAAAAAATAACCCAAACTGCTTGGGCTATTGCTATCAATATGAAAAAACACGGAAGAAAACCTAGCCCTTTCTTAGAATTGGCAGTGAAAATGACACTTCAGGAATTGAGAATTTAGAATTGAGAATTGAGAATGTAGGGGCGTATTGAATACGCCTTTAGTTCTAAGATTGAGAAATTAAATTGCAGTTTAGATAATTTTAAGCAAAAAAAAGAGCAGGTTTTGATGCCTGCTCTTTGATTATTTAGGATTGAAACAAATCTTTAGTTACCTCATCAGATAGTTCACGAAGAACTATAGCTATCATTCCTGCGTTAATATCATCTTCACTGCCATGAGGGGTGCAGTGTTTTACACGCTGTCAAGATATTTTTTAATAGTACCTAAATCCAACCCCCAGATTAGCTCCTGCCTGAGCAGAAATACCTAATGAAATAAGTAATTGCTTATACACAAACAGAAAATCTACTCCAGCTTCACCAAGAGTATTAATAGATTTTGAAGAATAAAATACCTCTCCAATGGATGAATCCCACTGAATAAAATTTTCTTTAAAGCCAAAACCTAAGTAAGGAACAAATTTATATCTGCATTTTCTGTCTATAGTATAAACATTCCCAATAGAAATAATATGTTTTTCATATAGTTCTCTACCTGTATCAACCCACCAACTAAAAGGTTCATCTTCTATAAGTACACCTTTAGGTTCGCCTTTGTAGTCGATTAGAACTTTTATAAATGGAGAAAATTTAGAACTGTACTTACTTCGGCTAAACAGATATGCTGAAGCAGTATAGCCTCTTTGGTTTATTGAATGCCCCAAGGTACAGCCAAACTCAGTATGACTTATAACATCATTTTTGGCATTTAATTGGATTAACGACAATACCAAACACACTATAAATACTAACTTTCTCATAATAACTCCTTTATTTTTTTGTGTTTTCTTCGTGGCTTAGTGTCTTCGTGTGAGACTCTTCTTTCTTCTCTGCTTCTCTCGCTTCCTGCAACCAAATCAAAAACTCTGCCAGTTCATCTGGGCTTATAACTTTAATCTTCTTAAAGTAATAATCAATGTTATCTAAGAGTTTTTTATCAGTTCTCTCTATTAAGTTTCTTTCTTCCTGGGTGAAGTTATAGTCATTCATCAGCAGGATATGAATATCATAACGGGCAGGAATAGATCTATCTAATTCCCAATGCCAGTCTTCATCATCTTCTAACTCACTGGGTACATATTGGTACCAGGTAACAAGGCAGTTGAGAGGATAATTACCCCACTTCTTGTTATCCTCAACCTCTGCTATAATGCTGTCATAAGAGTTATGCCTGTTCCAATAATCTTCTTTTTTCATGATAGCTTCCTTTATTATTCTTTGCTTACCATTATTAATACTAACAACTTTTATTGCCTTATCTTTAACCTTTGGCAAAACTTCATTCTCTGGCTTAAGATGACTGGTAACAACCTTGCCTTCTTTAACCAGGAAGATAGTAAATAGGTATTTTTTAACACCTTTATCACTTAGATGATGATATTTAACCGTTGTTAAAGTAAGGTTTTTGTTACCTTTATTAACTGCCAAGTACATATTATCATTGTCTTGTAAACTGTCAATAATTTGTTGCTTGTATTTCTCTCTGCTTAAGCCTTGGTCAATCCCATGCTTCTGATAGTGCTGGCTCTCTTTTGATTTATTAAGCCATTCAGCCCCCTTGAGAGGCTCCATAATCGTTTTAACATCTTTGCTTGTTAAACTTTCTACATCATATATTTTCTGTTTGATTTTATCGAAATCATTAGTCGCCTCTTCATAAGTAACAAAAGTAGTCCTGCAATTAAAATGATAAGGAGGTAGCATTACCTTCATATCTTTAGTTGGCATACTTCCATAACCCATAGACTCAATCTTCTCATAAGTAACAAAATCAGGGTCAATGCTATAAGAAGATATATCAAAGACTCTTCCGTGCATGGCCTGGCATATCTCGGTTGTTCTGTCATCCATATAAGCCAAGATTTGAACCTTAGTAACTCCTCTTCCTTGCAGATTAGACACATAGTCATTAGTTAAAGAACGAAACCAAGCTGTTTGACTAAAGGATTGGTATTGACTGAATATTAGCTGCTTTTGCCCTGCTGAATAAGGCTCTATCCATTTCTCTACTAATTTTGTATAAGACTTTGTTACTTGGGGATTATCTCCCATTATCTCTTCTGCCACTTTGGTAAAATTAGAAAGATTGCTCTTTTTAATTCCCCTCTGTGGAGGGGTGCCCCTGGGCGGGGTGGTAATATCTTTTACCAGGGCATTAAACAACTTCTCCTGGTCTTTTTTGGAAAGGCCATTATTACCTGTTTTTTTAGCTATTCTACTAATTGCTAATATCTTGGCGAACCTACTCATCTTCAACTCCTTTTAATCTATCCAGGTGGCGTCGCTAAAGCTATGCCAACCCAGGCTAATTACACTAATTACTCTAATGACAGGTCTTGCTCACGAAGTAGCGACTTCCGACAACTGGTCTTCTTCTTCGTGTCTTCGTGCCTTCGTGTGAGCCTCTTAAACTCCTAACTCCTAACTCCTAACTCTTCAGTCTTTATTCATTTTTAACCACTGAATATAATACAACTTCACAAGATTATCCTTCAATCCCCTTTTATAGGCCATGTCTTTAAAAGGTGGCTTTAATTGCTTATAAAAGGTCTTATAATCCTCTTCACTAGCTTTAGCTAAGAGCTCTTTACTTTGCTTTCTCCACTCTTCTTGTTTTTTCAACTCTTCCGGAGTAATAGTTTCATCAGGAAGTCCTCTCTCAATCCTCCTAGCTTTCTCGAGCTCTTTCCTTTGATATTCTTCTTTCTTCTTAAAGACTATCCATTCTTGCAGATAACCCTCAAATTTAGTACCAAAAAGAGTCTTCGGCCTTAAGAATTTAAAATACTCATTTGTCAGCCATTGCTTACACTTAATATCTATAACCTGTTTAAATTCTTTTACTGTAAAACCTTCGTTTAATCTGGCTCTGATTAAAGCTTTAGTCTCTGGAGTATTCCAACGAAATTGTTTACCTGACAGGTTATTTAAATAAGTGATTATTTCCTGGTATATCTCATTCTTCATTCCCATCTTATCAAAGTCCCCTTTAGGGGATTTAGGGGCTTGGTTCTTCTTAATTATCCTCTGTAAGAACTGCCTCTGCTTGACTTCCATTACTTCCTTACCTACTAACTCTACAGCTTTGATATATAACTCTCTGTTGGTCATTTTCTTTTCTCCGGGATAAATCTTATTTCATATTTTGGACAATATGCTTTTATATAGAGAATTATTATCTTCAGGCAGTGGATTACCACTAATATAGGAAACATAAGCATTATTAAAAAATGATAACATATTACACTTTTTGATAATCTTCCATATCCTAAAACAATAAATAAGCCCAGTAGATAATATTTCCAAAGCATTATAGACATCTTCTCTCCTTGAAAAACTTGACATTATTAGCTTATCCTTCGATTATTGGTATAATTAATTCCAAAGGAGGCTATTATGCACGAAACCTTTCATTATAAAGGTAACTTTGACTTCTACTACTACGAAACTAATCAGAAAAAACTCGCTAAGGCTTTTCTAAAGTATATATTTCCTGAAGAAGTCATAAAAAAAGCGAGAGGCAAAAAGTATGAATCTATTGAACAATCGGTTATATCTGAACAAACTGAAATCTTATCAAGTATTTTTAAAGTTTTTTCTCCAGAAGCCTGTTCATACAAGATTCGTAAAATTGCCTCTCAGGATATTGATTTAGCTGTTATTCTCTACCTTATAGCTAAGGATAGGCTTGCCAACGCCTTTCTTTACAAAGGGTATTTCAACGTGAAAGATGAGCTTGGACGCCTCGTGATGAAGTCCATCATCTAACAAAGCATGAAGGGTTTTAAGAATTCTATCTGTTGCTACATCAACAGTTTTGCGGATTCTCCTGTTCTTTATCTCAAGAGAACTTAACTCTTCATCAGAAACCAAGTGCAAGTCCTCCTTATTAACCGGGCTTGCACTTTTTGCATTTTCTATCATTTCATCTATTTCATCATCAATAGTTTTTATTTTATCATTCATTATCTTCTCCTAATTCGTGTTAATTGGTTTAAATTCGTTTAAATTCGTGTAAAAGTCTTCTCTTACAGTGCTGAAAAGTTCAAGCTGATAGTATTCCATTCCCCAGTATCATCCTTAACCTTAAAGGTAAGATATTTCTTGGTAGATTCTACCTGGGTTGCTTCATCTATCAAGGCCATAGCTTCTTGCCATTCCGGATGTTCGATTTTTAGTTGTCTCAATCCTAAAATCTGCTGAACATCTACATTGCCTCTTTTATCGACATTAAAGGCCTTATTAATAAGCATAACTATCTCTTTACCTGATTGTTTCACAAGTCCTTTGATATAGTTATCTATCTTAGTTTTGGCTAATTGGAGGCGTTCATCAAAAGCTAATCTCTTATTGATCTTAACCTCGATGGCTTTCTCCTTAGAAAAATCATAAATCCAGGCATTGCCTCGCCAGTCTTCACCATGTTGATGGGCAACCTTGTTTAAATGATTATCCACTACTCTGAAGACATCTACTCTAAACTCTGCTATCTGCTTCTGAAGTGCAATAACATCACTTATAACTTTACACACTAACTCATCACGGGCCTGATCATCTTTACTGATATACTTTACAGGAACCTTATATCCTTCTCCATCGACCCAATATACACTCTTTCCTTCTTTAATCTCTTTTGCCATTATTTACCTCTCTTTATTATCTTTTTCGCTTCTCTTCTTCTTTCGGCTCTTGAACCTCTTAGTTCTTTAGCTATTTTGCTTATTTCATTGTGTTTGATTCCTTTTTTCATATTCTCCTCTCTTAAAACTCTGTGAAACTCCTCTTAACCTCTGTGAAACTCTGTGTTAAGGGTATTTCTTAATTCGTGTTAATTTGCTTAAATTCGTGTTAATTAGTGTGAAGACTTTTCTACCTCTTCCTCAAACTTCCTCTGTTGCTTCCTGATCACTTCATTAACTTCCTGCAAGTCCATATCCTGGAAATAGAGAGCTAACTTATAACTTAATTCTCTCTTAGAGCAGTTAAAGTAACCCAGCATGTTCTCAAAATATTGTTCTACTAAGACATCTTTTAAGGTCTTTGCTTCTTCCCGGGCTTTTACCTTTATCTCTTTTACTTTCTCATTTAACTCAGGATATGTAAGGTCTTCAGCTGTTTTTACCCACTCCTCCTGAACTTCATAACTTGTATCTTTTACTATTGGGTGGATTAACTCCAACTTATCAAAACCAACCTTATTGATAGTATCTTCATCCAGGTTCATCTCTCTAATAAAGAAGTCATACATCTTAGTTAAAGAATTGGCCACTCTACCGGGTAGGTTATACTCAGCTTCAGTAAACTCTCTAAAGCTCTTATAACCCTTTATTTTGTATGTTCGCATTCTCTTAATCTCAGAGAGCAGATTACCTGTCTCTACCATACTAAGTTCCATCTTTCCTAAGAGCTTCCTGATTGCTTCAAATCTTTCTTCAGGACTTAACTCCATAAATTGTTCGTTATTCATACTTGTCTCCTTTGACAACTCTTTGATGCCTGTATAGGCGGGGTGGTTAATTGTTATCTAATTGTAGTATATCAGAGTCTTCATCAACAAGCTCCAATATTTCTTTATCTAAGGAAATGGTTATTACATTGTTTACCCATATTCTCCGGTACAACCACTTTGCTAATGCTTCAAAACCTGATGCAATAACACTTACTTCTATATAGTCTCCATTACCACCTTTATACTTGATTTTCCATACATATTTCCTTTGTTCTTTCACTCTTCCTCCAGGTGATCTACTTCCACCAAAGCATCATACTCTTCTTTGCTTATTTCAATTTGATCATCAGCATTTTTAACTGGTAGAGTATCTGATTTTACTAATACCCGTCTGGAAGGAAAGCAGGCTGTAATTAATAAAGTACCTTTATCTTTTGGAACCAGGCTGACTGATATATTCTTGACTATTTCAAGCATCTCTTCGGTAAAATTTAACTTGTTACAAGACCCTAATATGCCTTGTATAGTCATTTCTTTTACTTTAGGGTCTATTATTTCATAGTATTTCATAGTTTAAACCTCGTATCAGCTCTTAGCTCATCAGCAATATAACTTAGTATATTGGCTACTTTAGAGGGTGGGAGCCCCTCGAACATGCTCTCAATCTTCTTGTGAGCCATTTCAAGGGTTAATTCTTTCTGTATCGTCACATCAACTTTACTTGTTGGATTATAAGCTGTCCCTGTTATTTCGATTCCTAAATCTTCCAAGGCTTTAACTACTTTAGGTTCTCTTAATACACTATCACACTCTAAATGGATTATCACTCTAGGTTTCATCTTTTTCTCCTTTTTCCTTGACTTATTTGTTAATACTTGTATTTATTTGTAAATTTACCTTTAGGAGGAACCCATGAAACAACATGAACTCAACCTAATGCGGGTTGCTGAAGCTATTACTAAACTATCTTCACTTCTATCTGAGAAGCAGGTGGAACATCTTTATCAATTATGTTTAGTGTCGGGCGAAACAGCTCTATTAGATTCTCTTGCCAAATATAAGCATACTGTCCGGTTTGTATTAAAGCTTTCATCGCTTCATCCAGATCACGTCGCAGAAATTCAAGCAAAGACTTCCTCTTCTCGCTTTGCTCAGCTGGTTCTTTACACAATCTGGTGCTTTCATTACACTTTCTCTGACCCTCTGACCCGGGTAAGAGACTTTGATCAAAGCTTTCAGAAAAATGCTCAAGAACTTCTAGAATATCAGAAGCACGAAATACATCTTTCATGGCTTCTGCTGTGGCCTTTTCATTCATTTTACAGCCCCTTTTTACTCCGTGTGTGGTCAAATATATTTCCGTACAATTACTGTAAGCAAGATATACCGAAAGAGTATCTCGAGAAATATGTAGATCCGAACCACTCAAAAAACTTTCCAGTTTTTCTACCTGTTTTTGGAAATCCTTATGATCATTAACGATAAGTAAACTACCATGTATTAATAACATTATTTCATTTCTAAAATCTTCATATAAACATCTGGGAACGCTTAAGATAGTCTTGTTTCCCTCTTTTCGTGCTTCTAAAAACTTAAACATCTTTTTCTCCTTTAATTAACTGGGAACGTGGGCATCCCTGCCCGCATTCTCTTTAATTCTTAATTTCTTCTTGACTTATTTGTTAATATCTAAAATTGTATAAATGCGTATTCCAGTACGCTTTTCATATCCTTTCCACTCTCAAACCTCTGTGAAACTCCTCTTAACCTCTGTGAAACTCTGTGTTAAGGGGTTTTTCTTCTTCGTGCCTTCGTGCCTTCGTGTGAAGCACTTCATTTCCTAACTCCTCTCTTCAAAGGCTTAACACTCACCGTTACCACGGCTTGGGCTTGGCCATCCCATCTCTCACCTTCTAAATCATAAATATTAGCTCTTTCTCCTAATCCTGTTTTCTCCACCAGGCACTCTTGGCCCATTTTCACTAAGATATCCTTATGATAATACCAGGTGCCATTACAGTATATACCGTCATTCTGTACTAATGCCTTATGCAAAGCAGCCATTTAGCACCCCCTATACTTCTGAATATTTCTCAATTTCTTAGCTTGAACTTTTATAAGCTTTAGCTTGTCTTGTGATTGGTTAAACTTCTGCTTTAATTGATAGTTCTCACTCTTTAAAAGAAAGTTCTTCTCTTCTAATTCTGATATTCGGCCTGTTGAACCGAAAAATGATAAAGTAAGCATTATTGCTAATACCATCGTGGTGAATAATAAAAATATAGTCATAATTTTACTCCTTTTTTTTCTTCGTGTCTTCGTGTCTTCGTGTGAGGAAATTCTCAACTCTCAACTCTCAATTCTCAATTCTTCTCTGTGTTCTCTGTGGTGAGCCTCTTCAACTCCTCACTCCTAACTCCAGTCTCATCTCCCTTTAAAAACGATATAGCAAACGCTAATTGCTTGTTATTCATTTGATATACACTTTGCTTTTTCCAACGCTTAAGAATACCTTTCAAGGTCTCCTTTTTATCATTATCTTTACACAGATACTTCAAATATCTTACGGATTTACTGTCTGCCACAAATGCTTGAACCTGAAAAAGCTGGTTCAGGATTAGAGATAACTCCCGTCCTGAACAACAGCTTATCCTATCAAATCGAACCATGTTTAAACTACCTATCTGCTGATGAAGCTCTTCAGGTGTCCATCCCATGTCTTTACTTTTGTGCCAAATCAGCCTTATTGCTGCTTTTCTTTCCATTGGCTCTTTTCTCCTGACTGTTTTTCTCAAAGGTAGTGATTACCATTCCGCAATCATTACAGCGTCTTATTCGCATTACTCCACTATCATTACACTCGGTCTTAATTACCTTTAACTTCCCATTACAGTACCTGCATAGCATTGCCTTAATTTTCTCCTATGGTTAATCGCCTCTTTGCCTTTACCTTGCCTTTAAGCCTTTGTTCAGCTTTCTTTAACCCGGATATCTCAAAGCGTCTTTGCTCAATTAAGCCTTTTATCTTTTTGATTCTCCTGGTTAACTCCAATCTTTGTTGACCTAACTCACTCTCTTTCATTTTGAGATTGATCTTCTTCTTCTCTTCCTCATCCTGCTGAAGTAGCTTGTATAAATCACTTACTTCATCTTCCCATTCTTTTAATATTACTTCTAATTCCATTCTCTTACTCCTTTAATTCCCCTCTGTGGAGGGGTGTCTTGGTATTTCCAAGGCGGGGTGGTTTCATCTTCTGTCGGACGGTGGACAGCTTGTCCGCCATTCTTCTCTTAATCGGGCGAAAGATGTTTCGCCCCTACATTTCTCACTCTTAATCACTCTATTCACTGTTCAAATATCTCCTTACAAAGTCCCCTTTAGGGGTTTTAGGGGCTCTTACTCTCCACTTCCTCCCAATAAGGCACTAATTTCATCATCCAAATCATTCACCTTACTATCCATCTTCCTAGTTAAACCACTCTTAACCTTAAGAACTGATACTTCTTCTTGTCGCATCTTCTCAGATACTTCTAAAGCTGAACCTGTCTTTTCATTGATGAATCGAATGATCTTATTGGGGATTAACATAGTTGCGTCTTTGATTTGTGATTTACTAAGCTCTTCAATTCTATTAAGATAAGATTTGATAAATGGATAATCTTCATCATTAACCTTCAATAACTTGGTTCTCATGAGATTAAATCCTTGTACCATTCTTACTGCTTCCGGTTGTGAGAACTCTAAGAATCCATAACCTATTTTCTCTTGTAAGAATATCTTGCCTAAATTCTCATTACCTATATATACATAACCCTCTCGAGGATCATTAAACTTTCTTCTTATATCTACAGGGGTTCCATTAGGTAACTGCATCAAACACTCTCCTAAATAGTAGAACTGCTCACCATCTATAGTAAATCTTACTCTACCACCCTGAACTACCCTGACTTCTTTCTTGCCAAACCAGTAAGGAATATGGTCAATTACACTCATTGGTAACATTTCAGGCTTCCACCCTCTCTTTATCCAGGCATTCCACATATCTACAGGAGTCATTTTTATCTTACCTCGAAAAATGCTAGGTCTCTGGGTATTCCAATGCTCTACATAATCTGCATAATCCTGTAAATACTCATCAAAATTTAGAAATACACGCCTGTCTGCATCATCTGGACGCTCAACTGTGTTGTGGTTAATATAAGAATCATACTTGCTATCAAGCTCCATCCTGTCATTGCCAAAACTTCGCTCTACATTAACCTTAGCTGTCGGATTGTAAGGAGTTCCTATTACTTCTATTCCTAACTTCTCTAAACCTTCAATCAATCCGCTTTCACGCATTCTTTTATCACATTCTAAATATATCTGCTTAGGAATACATCTATGCTTGATTATTCCATCTATTATAGCTGTCTTTATCTCAATAGAACCATATGTTTTGTCTGTCATGCACCAGCCCATTATCATATTAGTCTCTGGATCCAAGGAACGAATTACCTTTGGCCTGATTTGCCTGTCTTTTCCATCGTCATCTTTTCCCCATACTAATACATCCTGGTCATGATCATCTATCATCCATACAGTGTTAGGTGGGTTTATTCCTCGAGCATGACTCATACTGGTGTATAAATTACGCTTACGCTTTGGATACCACCTGAAATACCATCTATCACGAACAATCGATGTCTTTATCCATTCACGGACCAAATACTCACTTACATCTTCATATACTTCACCAGTCTCTGGATCCATTAACTCTCCATTGACCGCCAATAGCTTCATGTCCTCGTATGCCTTCTGAACATTCCATTGAGGATGAGAAATAAGAATTGCCTGCAATAACTCCTGCATAAAAGTAGGAAGCTCTTTACGGCTTTTACCCCTATCTGCTCTTACCTTTCTCTTTAAATGACCCCTATTCCTATATCGGCTTACCCAACTATACCAGGTTCGCTCACTCATGAACTGCCTGACATATCCCAAAACTTGACTCTTCTCATCTCGACTTAAATTTAAATATGTCTCGATTAACTTGTCCCGCATTGAACCAGATGTCCGCTTAATGAAAAAATCAGGACCATAATCTGATAATATCGGTGGAAGGGTTAAAGGTTGAATTTGGGATGCTTTATTTTTGTCACTCTGGTCTAAATTATTTTGGCACTCTGCTTGGCACTCTGATTTTTTTGAAGTGTCACTCTGTTGGCACTCTGATTTTTTTGAAGTGTCACTCTGTTGGCACTCTGATTTTTTTGAAGTGTCACTCTGTTGGCACTCTGATTTTTCAATCCAAACATAAAGGACTTTCGTACCTACTCCATTAATATAAATTGTGTCATATTTTGTTGAATATATCCCCTTAGAAATTCTCCTTCTAAGAGTTCTTAAAGATATACCTAGTTCTTTAGCAGCTTCTTTAGTGGTGAGCCACATAATCCTCTACCTTATTAATAGTGTCTAATGATACTCTTTCAAATTCTTCATTCTCTATTAAAGAAACTGTCCTCTGGGTTAATCCACATAGCAATGCAAACTGGCTTTGATTAAGTCTTTTTGCCGCTCTATAAATTCTTAACTGTTCTGCTACTTTTCTCTTTTCTGTTTTTTTCATTGACAGATCCTTTCTTTATTCTAATATAGAACTAATATTAAAGTCATTGGCTATATTGTCAAGATTTATTTTGGATTTAAACTATATTTTTAAAGTAGGTGGCTATGAATTTAAATGTAAGAGTAAGGGAGATAAGGAAATATCTACGTCTTACTCAGGTAGAATTTTCTTCAAAATTAGGGCTTAAACAAGGCTCAATTGCAGATTGGGAGAGGGGTAAATCGACACCTTCTATAGAAACTTTAACAAATATAGCTGATAACTTTAATATTAATCTTCACTGGTTATTAACTGGTAAGGGAGAGATGTTTTTATCGGATAATAAAGAGTCCCAGGAGAAGAGGATAGATAATAGTGAGTTAATTAACTTAAGAAAACGTTATGATCAGCTGGAAAAGGTTTGTAATGACTTAAAAAAAAGCATTGATCAGTCTGAAAAAGAATGCTCTATCCTTTCAAACAAAAATCAAGAACTTAATCAAGAATTATTTACCAGGTTAAGAGAACTTTTAGAGTGTAAAGATTTGATTATTAAACTACAAAAAAATAACTTTTGAATAAACTAAACTGCAATTTAATTTCTAAATCCTAGAACTAAACTGCAATTTAATTTCTCAACAGTGTACTTTTGACTAAACTGCAAAATAATTTCTCATTCACTGCAATTTAATTTCAAAGTGCATACATTAACTGTGATTATTCTATCTATGATAAACTGAAAAAAATGAATAATTAATTAATTAAATTTTGTAATTATTCTAAAATACATTAACTTCTATATATAAGTATCGTTATACATATAAAATTAACTATATAAGGAGCTTTGATGAAAAGACTTGCAGAAATCCTTCTATCACAAGATAAGACACATGAAATTATGATGGGTAACTGGGGCTTAGTCCGGGCTATGATCGAGGCTAATGTAAGAGTAGTAACTTCTTACCCAGGTTCTCCTACCCCCGAAATAGCAACTGCTATTGCTCAAATACCTAAAGAAGAAAGACCTTTTTATTTCGAATTTTCAGTTAATGAAAAAGTAGCAACTGAAGTAGCTTTTGGAGCTTCTATTAATGGACACCTCTCCTGTGTCTTTTTTAAGAGTGTAGGACTTAATGTCGCTGCTGATTCTCTGGTACAACTTGGCTTAATGGAGCTAATTGGCGGAATGGTTATTATCCTAGGTGATGATCCAGGAGCTAACTCTTCTCAAAACGAACAAGATAATAGACACTTCGCTAAAATGTCTTATATCCCAATTTATGAACCTTCAACACCAACAGAAGCTTATCAAATGTTTAAAGAAGCAGCTAAAGTCTCTCAAGAAAGACAAATGCCAGTATTCTTACGCTTGACAACCCATGTCTGCCACTATAAAGAACTAATTGAATTTGATGCTTGGCACAAAGAAGAATTTGACCCAAGTCCTAAATTTAACCCAGATAATGGACCTTACATCCCAATTACAACAACTGTATTCCCCCTTAAACGAAAAGCTCTGAAAAAACTGCAAGACTTCGGAAAATACGCAGATGAGTCTCCTTTAAACTTCATAAATAATAACAATAATGACAATATCGGTATTATCACTATGGGACTTCCTTATTATTCTCTTCTCGATGTAATGGAAGAAATGAGAGTTAAACCTGATATACTCAAACTTGGTATTGTCTATCCCCTTGCCAAAAACAAGATTATTGAATTTTTAAAGACTCATAAAGAAGTTAAAATTCTGGAAGAACTTGATGATGTGGTGGAAAGAGATATTAAAATGATTGCTTTTGATAATAATATTAATGTCAAAATTAGCGGGAAAGGCGATTTGTTAGACTGGGAAAATGAGTACACTCCTGATAAGGTAAAAGATGTTCTTAGGAAACAATGGCCTAGTTATTTCCATCCACTTGAAAGTGATGATACAGATAAACCTCTCCTAAATCCACGTCCAGCTCAAATGTGCCCTGGTTGTGGTCATAGATCAGCCTTCCATGCCATTAAAAAGGCACTAGGGGAGGACGATATCACTGTTGCTGATATTGGTTGCCACTCTCTTGGTTTCCTACCACCTTACCGAATGGGGCAAGCCCTCCTTTGTATGGGACATTCAAACGGTACTGCTGCTGGTTTATCACTTTTCAATAAAACTAGGAAAGTTGTCTCATTTATAGGAGACTCAACCTTCTTCCATGCAGGCTTACCTGGTATAGTTAATGCTATTTTTAATAATCATAATCATACTTTAATTATCATGGAGAATGGTACAACTGCTATGACAGGTCATCAAGACCATCCAGCAGTAGGTAAGAACTTCAATGAAGTTTCTGAGAAAATACCTGTAATGGATATGCTCAAGGGAATGGGGGTTACTAATGTGAGAAGTGTTGATACTTATCAACAAGCAAAACTAACTCAAGCTGTTAAAGATGCTCTTGCTGAAGATGGTTTTAATGTGGTTATTGCTAAACACCCATGTATGCTTAAGTTCACTAGAGAGTTAGCTAAAAAGAAACTGGGCAATCCTCCTAAAGTTAAAGTAACTGCAAAATGTAATAGAACTTATGAATGTATTTCTGAGTTTGCTTGTCCTTCTTATCAAATAAATCCTGATGGCTCTGTTTGGGTGCAAGAAGACCTTTGTATTGGAGATGGCTCATGTAAACAAACCTGCCCTAGTCAAGCAATTGAATCTAAATCTAAGGAGGAAAAGTAATGTCTAATAATTTTAATATCCTAATAATTGGTGTGGGTGGCCAAGGTATTGGTCTGCTTTCTGAAGCTATAATTCGTGCTGCCTATTATGCTAATCTGAATGCTAAAGGAGTAGATACTCATGGACTAGCCCAACGTGGTGGAACTGTTACTTCGCAAATTAGATTGGGAGATAAAGCATTTTCTCCGCTTATTCAACAAGGAAAAGCTGATATTGTTATTGCTTTAGAAAGACATGAAGCTCTTAGAGGTATGAATTCATATCTTAAAAATGAAGGAGATTTAGTCTTCTATGATGCAGTCTGGCAACCCTTAGATGTAAGAATGCGTCAAGCCCAAGAAACAAGCCTTGAAACAGTAGAAACTGAATGTAAGAGAAGACAAATCCAATATCATAGAGTATTTAAAGAAGATTTAACTAATTCAAAAATGCAAAATGTAGTAGTTTTAGGATATATCTCTAAACATAATCTAATTCCTGGAATAAGTAAAGACAATTATCTAAAAGCTATAAAAGATTTGCTTAAAGGACATCTTCTAGAAGAAAATCTTAAAGTTTTTCAACAATAATTGCTTAAATATTTAAACTTAACAGAGAAATGCTGGTCATTTCTCTGTTTTCTTTTAAACCCAATAATGCAGTAAACCTTTGCGAATGGGACTATCTTATTTTGCTAAAAGAATCTAGCCCTCTTCACCTTTGATACCTAGCCTTAGCGAAGTATTATCAAAGTTCTAATGCACTATTCGGGATTAATCTGCAACTGATTCTAGTAGAAGAATCTACAAACTTGCTAAAAAGCACTGCTCTACTGGAGATAAGAAGATAGTTTCAAATTAGATTGACAAAGTTTAAGCCTGAAATATCTCGACGCTAAACTCAATATTATGAGTTATTCTGTATTAAGAAGGAGCGTCTAATCTTGTTCATTCCCAAACTTTTTGAAATCTTACCAAAGTTAACAAAAAAACAGTTAACTAGTGATATAATAGCTGGTATTTTAGTTGGAATTGTAGCTTTACCATTAGGAATAGCATTTGGTATAGCATCTGGTGTTACTCCTGAAAAAGGCTTGATAACAGCTGTAATAGGAGGATTTATTGTATCCTTTCTAGGTGGCTCAAGTGTTCAGATAGGAGGACCTACAGGTGCCTTTATAATCATAATCTATGGTATTATAGAAGAGTTTGGTGTTGATGGATTAATGGTCGCTACTATGATGGCAGGTGTCTTCCTAATCATTATGGGCTTAGCTAAATTTGGTTCTTTAATTAAATTTATACCTTATCCAGTAGTGGTTGGCTTTACTTCTGGTATTGCTCTGGTAATCTTTTCTACCCAAATAAAAGACTTCTTTGGCCTTTCAATTGATAAAGTCCCAGGAGATTTTATAGGTAAATGGCAAACATATATTAGTAATTTTTCATCTATTAACTGGCAGGCTTTCTTGATTGGTTCAGCTTCACTCTTAATTATTATATACTGGCCTCGCATTAATAGAAAAATACCTGGTTCTATCATTGCAATATTAGTCTCAACTTCCTTAGTTAGCTTACTTAACCTCAACGTTCCTACAATTGAGACACATTTTGGTTCTATCCCATCTTCACTGCCTAAACCCCAATTCCCTCATATCTCCTTCCACTTAATCAAAGATATGTTCTCTCCTGCTTTTACCATTGCTATACTTGCTGCAATTGAAGCCCTCCTGTCTGCAGTGGTCGCTGATGGGATGATCGGGGGAAAACATAAATCAAATACCGAACTCATAGGACAAGGCTTTGCCAATATTGCTTCCCCTCTATTTGGTGGTATTCCCGTTACAGGAGCTATTGCCAGAACTGCTACTAATATTAAGAATGGGGGAAGAAGTCCTATTGCTGGTATTGTACATGCATTGACCCTTCTCTTAATAATGGTCTTGTTAGGTCCTTGGGCAAAACTTATACCTATGTCCACTCTTGCAGCCATTCTCATTATGGTAGCCTATAATATGAGTGAACACCATATCTTTAGACAATTATTAAAAGCTCCCAAAAGTGATATTATTGTTCTCTTAGCGACTTTTTTTCTAACAGTTTTCTTTGATTTAACAATCGCTATTGAGGTTGGATTAGTACTGGCTATGTTCTTATTTATGAAAAGAATGGCAACTGTAAGTAATATTGATTTCATAACAAACTCTTTTGAAGATAAAGCTGATGAAGATGATCCGAATAGTATTAAAATGAAAGACCTACCTCAGCAGGTTGAAGTCTATGAAGTTGCTGGCCCTTTCTTCTTTGGAGCTGCTTCCAAATTTAAAGATTCAATAAGAATGCTAGAATCTCCTCCTAAGATAAGAATTATTAGAATGCGTAATGTACCTATTATTGATGCAACAGGACTTAACTCCTTGAGAAATCTTTATCTTGATTCTAAACATGATAAGATTATCTTGTTACTTTCAGGAGTTAATCCTCAACCAATGAAAGCCTTAAAGAACTATGGACTCTATGAATTAATTGGTGATAAAAATATCCATCAAGATATTGATTCCTCTCTTGAAAGAGCTAAAGATCTGCTAAAGGTAACTGCATAATAGGCTTGTAATTTTACATTTTATATATTGATAATTTATAATCATCTTTTTTGATAATAATCATTGACATATATTTTAGACTTCTATGTTTTTGTTTTAACTAACAATAATATTCGTAAAGGAGTTAAGAAATGGGAATTATACCTATGCCAAAAAATGAACCTATTCTTTCATACGCACCTGGTACACCTGAAAGAAAGGCCTTACAAGCAGAATTAGAGAGAATGTCTAACGAAACAATTGAAATACCTTTAATTATCGGCGGAAAAGAAGTTAAAACTGGTAAAATGGCTAAAGCTGTTGAACCTCATAATCATAAAAATGTCTTAGCTAACTTCCATCAAGCTACAGAAAAAGAAGTTAATATGGCTATTGAAGCTGCTCTTGCTGCTCGTAAAAAATGGGCTGCTACACCATACCAAGCTAGAGCTGCTGTTTTCTTAAAAGCTGCTGAACTTATTTCTGGAAAATACAGAGCTAAAGTTAATGCTGCTACTATGCTTAACCAATCTAAAAATGCCTTCCAATCTGAAATTGACTCAGTTTGTGAATTAGTTGATTTCTTTAGATTTAATGCTAAATTTATGGAAGAAATTTATGAAGGTCAAAAACTTACTTCTCCAGTTGGTACTTGGAATCAACTTGAATACCGTGGCTTAGAAGGTTTTGTTTTTGCTATCTCTCCATTTAACTTCACTGCTATCGGTGGCAACTTACCTACTTCACCTGCTATGATGGGTTGTGTATCTGTTTGGAAACCTGCTTCAACTTCAGTTTTCTCAAACTATATAATTATGAAAATTTTACAAGAAGCTGGTTTACCTGATGGCGTTATCAACTTCATTCCTGGACGTGGAGCTGATGTGGGTGACTCTGTGATTAAACACCCAGAATTAAGTGGTGTTCACTTCACTGGTTCAACTGGTGTCTTCCAAAATATCTGGAAAACTATTGGTAACAATATTCATACCTACAAAACTTACCCAAGAATCGTTGGTGAAACTGGTGGAAAAGACTTCATCGTTGCTCATAAATCAGCAGATGTTGATGCTTTAGCGACTGCTTCTATTAGAGGTGCTTTTGAATATCAAGGTCAAAAATGTTCAGCTCTTTCAAGAATCTATATTCCTGAATCATTATATGATGGCTGGATTGAAAGATGTAAAAGAGATCTTGGCACTATCAAAATGGGCTCTGTGAAAGATTTCACAAACTTCATTAATGCTGTTATTGATGAAAGAGCTTTTGATAAAATTACACAAGAATACATAGAATTTGCTAAAAATGCTAATGATGCTGAAGTCGTTGCTGGTGGTGAATATGATAAGTCAGAAGGATACTTCATTCAACCAACTATCATCAAAACTACTAATCCTCACTTCAAATCAATGGAAGAGGAAATCTTTGGACCAGTTTTAACAGTTTATGTTTATGAAGATGATAAATATGAAGAAATTCTAGACATCTGCGATAAAACATCAGTTTATGCACTTACAGGTGCTCTTTGGGCTCAAGATAGATATGCTATCGAAGTTGGTTCAAAAGCCTTAGTTCATGCTGCTGGTAACTTCTATATCAATGATAAACCAACTGGTGCTGTTGTTGGCCAACAACCATTTGGTGGTTCAAGAGCTTCAGGTACTAACGATAAAGCAGGTTCTTTATGGAATCTTATCCGTTGGACTGCTGTTAGAACTATTAAAGAGACTTTCAACCCACCAACAGATTATAGATATCCTTTCTTAGGATAATTTATTTATAGATATTGAGGCTGAGAAAGACTAGGATTAATCCTAGTCTTTCTTATGTTACTTAGCTATATGATACTACTTTAATAAGAGACACTTTTTCACTAACGTTTTATTGTTAGTTTTAAGCCTATAGAAATAGACACCAGATGCAACTTTTTTTAACTCATTATTATCTCCATTCCATACAATACTATGTGTTCCTTCTCCAAGCTCATCTTTTATGAGTTTTTTTACAAGTTGACCTTTCAAATTGTAAATCTTTAGCTCAACTTTACCTTCTTTTGGATTATAGAAACTAATAGTTGTTGATGGATTAAATGGATTTGGATAATTTTGATTTAATTTTGGTAGTATTGATACATTATTACTATCATTTAATGGTTCATTATCCCTTATTGAGGTTATCAGCTTATCAACCAACTTATAATGAGATTCATAGCTAGTTGGATTTAGATGCAAATATTTGCTTCTAGCTCTATTGTTAGACTCTAAAACTGTAAAGCCTATATCAATAGCAGCATAGCATGAATCAATGTATGATGCAGGTTCATCAATTATACTTTCATAATAATTTAATGCTGAAGTAAAATCAGATAAACTTCGATTTACTAAGGCAAGAGTATTTTTCATACTTTTAACAAGGTTAAAGTCTTCCATAACAAGAATATTTTCTATCAACCATTGCTTATATAGAGATAATGAGTTTAATTGATTATAGCAATCATACAAACCTGATAACACAAAATACTTCTCGTTTACATTTGTAGTATCAGCAAAAGCTTGTTCATAATAACTTATTGCTAAATTCCAGTTTTCAGCTATGCGTTGACATTCTGCAAGGATGAAATACGAATCCGAATTATTAGATGATCTCATTGGGTCTGTCAACAACCATGGATCATAAAAGAATTCATCAGGATTATTGAAAAGACTTCTAATCTCTCTTTCATTAGACGATCCCCAGTAATTCTCTTGCACAGAGTACTGACTTATGGTGTTTTCAGTTATTACATTCCAAGGTCTATTAATAATTGAGTTATTGCCTCCCTTCATATATAAGAAAGAACTATATGATTTGATGCCTACACTATTATCTTTTATCTGGTTCATTGAAACATAAGGATACCCCATTATAAGATCAGCCACATTATGTAGTTCAATACCACACTCTGAGTTAACAATTGCAGAAGTATTCATTACTAATGATGAGTTATACATAGAAATAGCATTAGTATTATTCATAAAAGAACAATCTTCTATCTCTCTTCTTCCACTGTCAAATAAACTCAGTGCATTTGAAGCATTTGAGACATCACTTGAGTTCATGGTCAATCTTGTATTATTTGACACTATTATACCTTTCCAATAATCTTTAGTGTCCATATTGCATAAACCTGAGATATTGATAGGATTGTTTTCTTCACCAAGTAATAATAAACCTCCTTTCACAGTCAATCTAGATAAGTAATGAGTGTGTATGTCAGTTCTAGGTGCAATTTCTAAATATGCATCAGTTTTGGACCATCCATTTAACTCAACATCGTTCCAGATATAATAGTCAGAGTCAATCATTTTTGGAAAGGGTTGGAAGTATTCACAAGTTTTCCTTGAATTACCTTGCCTTTGTTTCCATTGGTAAGTATAATTAGCCCCTTGATTTGATACAAGGATTGAACTAATAAAAGAGTTCAAACCATCAGACATAAGGATAACCAGATTTCTTGATGAAGAGGAGCTAAGGTTTGCTGCAACAAGTGAAACAACTTCCATATCTCCAGGAATGTTATTAGTATACTGTTCCACTTCTTTTTTACTATTATCATAACAGATAATTTTATTATCACTGTAGCTAAACAGTTCTGCTGTGTTACCTCCGATTGCACTAGAAATTACAGAAGGAGATAGATCGCTAACATCATGATAAAATCCTAAATCATCTTCTATATCAGTTATATATTGAATAAACTGACCTGTCTCTGAATCTATTATTTCTTCACTACCACTAATAACTATCTCTATTCCTGGATTATATGCTAAGAAGTCTCCAGCAATAATACTACCCCCATTACGCAAAACTTCTACGTAGTTATCGTCATTAGATGCCATATCATAGTCCCATACCAGGTTAGGGTTGCTATCTACAAACTCAAAGCAGTATAACTTAAAGAAACTATTTCCAGCCAAATGTATTGGTCTAGGTATTCGAGAAAAACCGACTCCAAAATAGATATAAGGATAGTTTGTAGTAATTTCGTTGGGATGAGGATTACTTATAATCAAATCTGTAGCTGAAAAATCATCAATAGAAGCATTATATTCATCACCAATTGGATCACTTATGTCCCAATCCCAACCGCAACTTCCTCTATCATTCTGATTAAATGTAATCTTCCCTAATACCATATCCCAACTTCCTATATGGTTAGTATTTACATATTTCCCAACTAAAAAAACAACTTCATTTTCTTTAGATTCATCAATATTAGATGATGCTATTGGAGACAATAGTTTAGAAAGAGTGTCTCCAATAGTTGTTTGAATATTGAACCTTTCAGACCGACTCACTAAAATGCCATTATCATATTCAAAGAAGTCAATATAATTATAATCATTCCATTCTGAAGCAATTACAATATCTGGAGCACCATCAGCATTTAAATCATTTACTAGTATTGAATGAAAACGTTCATTAAAACGAGAAGATACTTCTACTTGCAAGTCAATAAATAAATCCCCAGTATTAGTACTATATTCCAGAGCCATTATATTAGGTCTATTGCTATTATAGTTCCCCACAATAATTTCATAAACACCATCTCCATCTATATCAGCGATTAAGGGATTAACATCTGCAAGATTCGATATTGTTAAATCCTTTAGTTGTTCATCAATTATTAAATTTACTCTCCCATATCCAAGAGAATCTATAGTTGTAAAAACTAACTCATCAATACCATCACCATTCATATCGAAAACTGTAATTTCACTATTAGGAAGCATGTTTTGAATCTCATCATCAGGAGTTATTGAGGTATATGAAGAATGATTTCGTAAAGAGAAGTACAATGTTTGAACATATCCATCTGAGTCGATAGTTAATTCAAACTCAACATCTCCAAATGTCCTACTATTATTATTGATTATAAAAGCAACTTCATTTTGTGCATACTCTCTTTTCCCTATAGGATTCCAGTAAGTTGAATCATTAACAATCTCAATATCAGGATTATTACAAGAAAGTGTTCCTGAGACTATATTTTGGCAATCAATCCACCAGTTTTTTAGAAAAATAGTAATAGGTATGTTTTCTTCACCCATTGTGATATATTCCTTTTCAAACGCAGCAAAAGCTCTATAAAGTCTAGGAGTTGGGTGTTCGCTTTCATTTAACGCTCTATAAATGTTTAATCTTCCAGCTCCATAGTTTCCTATTCTATCAAAACTTGATTTTGTAAAGATATATCATCTGTTGTACCACAAAGCCTATCTCTTATTTCAAAGTTGGTCAAGTTTGGATACGCTTGTTTTACTAAACCATATGCTCCTGTAACCATTGGTGCTGCCATAGAAGTTCCTTTCATGTAATCATATCCCTGCTGATATCCAGAATCATCATATAGAGTAAATTCTGTATTATTAGGTAATGTTGAAAAAACTCCACTTGGATGCTTGGAAGCATATCCTCCAGGTGCTGCAATATCTACTAAAAAGTTGTAGGTTGAATAATCTGTAATTGTATCCTCACTGTCGGTTGCACTTACACTTATAGTCTCTTCATAACTTGCAGGTATATTATAATATTTAAGGTAATCATTACCTGCTGAGCAAATAAACATTACTTGATTTACATTTGTTTGGAAATTGATTAAATGCTCAAGTTCATCATCGGAAGTTGGATTATAAGGAAGATCAAAACCAAAACTACAATTAAAGATTTTAACTCCAGCAATAACTCCATGGTAGATTCCAGTAAGAACATTAGCAAACGATGGTTCATTATTTGCACCACTAGTTTTGATAGGGTATAATTAACATCCTTGAATATTATTATTATAGTCTCCACCCATAATACCATATATTCCTAAAGAATTGTTATTGGTAGCACCTATAATACCTGCAACATGTGTTCCATGACCAAATTCATCATGGGGTTTATTGAGGGGGTATAATGTGTCATCACCATTTGCAGCCGATGCATTATAGCCATGCCCAGACAAACCATCAGAATGTAAATTAAATTCTAAATCAACATGTACCGAATCATCATCAACTCCTAAATCAAGCCCAGTATCAATTACCCCTATTAACAAATTACTTGAAGCAATCCCAGAAGTACTTAATACTTGATTAAGTTTTATATTATCATAATACCATTGGTTTTCAGATAATGGCTCTGTATGCCAAGTTCCATAGAAGTTAGGTAGTGCGTTAAGTACGCTTGTTTTGCTTAAGAATATATCGACTAAATCATTAACAATTATAGAGTTATCATACCTTAAAAGATAACAATATCTTTTTTGTTCTATAGTATCAATCTCATAAATGTTATAGAATTCATTGATCATATATACCTTTGATAGATCATTTAACCAACTTGCATCAGTAACTATTGAATCAGTATAAGTTTGAAGCAACAATATTGGATCTGATGTTGAGAATATTAGTGCTCCTTCTTCATGTGTTGCGAAAACAGAAATTACAGATAGCAAAATAACCATTATTAAGAAAATTTTTCTATTCATTTCTCCTCACTTTACAAATATTTTCTTTGTTATTGTTTGTAGATTTCCATCTATCTTGCATTTAACAAAATAGATACCGCTTGCTAAATTTTCTGGTAAATTAAGGCTAATCTCTCCTTTGGAGAAATTTTGGGTTTCTTTTGTAAAAACTTTTTGCCCTTTGATGTTATAAATCGATATTTGGTTAATATTGATAGAGCTATCTGATTTAATACTTAATAAATCAGATACCGGATTAGGATAACATTGAAGATTTGTTTGTGCAATTTCACAGTCTCCTTCATAAGTAGGAGTGGTATCATGGTAACGAAATTCTAGATATGGTTGGTTAGATGTGGAAGCATGATGAATCCCAAGATTATCACCATTACTATCATAATCTGTAATATAATCAAAATAGAGCATTAATGGGAAGTCTGTAAATTCAATTGAATTTTTAGCCAATAAATATGCTTGTGTTACATCAAGTTGTTTCCAACCATCACTAGCATTATCACTGATTACCCCTATTTCCATAAAGTTTGTTGCATTAAAGCTAGAGGATAAATTCTCAATATTAAAATCATACAAAGCAACTTTTAGCCCATGATTTGAGTTCCCATAAAAAGATGGAAAACCTTCTTCCCAAGGACCACATGAGGAATAATATTGGTAAACTTTCAATGTTATTTTTTCAATTACCCAAGTTTCTGGATGGTTTTGAAAAGGGAATTTATAGTATTTCCTAACAGATCCCTTCTCTTGATTTAAAGGGTTCACATAATCACCAACAAAGGAAAAATAATTGATAGAATAGACATTATACAAATCGTTATGCCAACCTTCTAAATCAAACAATACTTTAACGATATTGTAATCACTATCTTCCTCTAAATACACAATTTCTTCAATATAATCATCCTCTTTTATCTGGGCTGATAATAAAGAAATTATGAATAGAATAGTTATAATGAACATTATTCTCTTTAGACTCATACTTCCTCCTTACTTTACAAATATTTTTTTTGTTATTGTTTGTAGATTTCCATCTATCTTGCATTTAACAAAATAGATACCGCTTGCTAAATTTTCTGGTAAATTAAGGCTAATCTCTCCTTTGGAAAAATATTTGGTTTCTTTTGATAAAACTTTTTGCCCTTTGATGTTATAAATCGATATTTGGTTAATATTGATAGAGCTATCTGATTTAATACTTAATAAATCAGATACCGGATTAGGATAACATTGAAGATTTGTTTGTGCAATCTCACACTCTCCTTCATAAGTAGGAGTGGTATCATGGTAACGAAATTTTAGATATGGTTGGTTAGATGTGGAGGCATGGTTAATCCCAACATTATCTCCATTACCATCATAATCTGTAATATAATCAAAATAGAGCATTAATGGGAAATCTGTAAATTCAATTGAATTTTTAGCCAATAAATATGCTTGTGTTACATCAAGTTGTTTCCATCCATCACTAGCATTATCACTGATTATTCCTATTTCCATAAAGTTTGTTGCGTTGAAACTAGAAGACAAATTCTCAATATTAAAATCGAATAGAGCAACTTTTAATCCATGATTTGGGTTTCCATAGAATGATGGAAAACCATCTACCCAAGGACCACATGACGAATAAAATTGGTGAACTTTCAAAGTTACTGATACGATTTCCCAAGTTTCTGGAGGGTTTTGAAAAGGAAATCTATAGTATTTTCTTACGGCGCTCTGCTCTTGAGTGAAATAATTTACATCATCACCAACAATGGAAAAACTATGGGTTAAATAGACATTATACAAATCGTCATGCCAACCTTCTAAATCAAACAATACTTTAACGATATTGTAATCACTATCTTCCTCTAAATACACAATTTCTTCAAAATAATCATCCTCTTTTATCTGGGCTGATAATAAAAAAATTAAGAATAAAGTAATTAGAATGAATATTAATTTCTTTAGATTCATACTTACTCCTTATTTAACAATTATTTTTTTTGTTATTGTTTGTAGATTTCCATCTATTTTGCATTTAACAAAATAGATACCGCTTGCGATGTTTGTTGGTAATGCTAGATTAACTTCACCATTGTTTGTATATATATTATGATTAGAATATACTTTCTGACCTTTAATATTGTAGATATTGATTGCTGAAATAGGCTTTTCGCTGATATTTTTAATAGTTAATACCTCAGATGTAGGATTAGGATAACAATTTATAAGTGGGGTTATAGATTCATTTTCACTTTCATTATTGGAAGTAGCTCTTACATATTGAAAAAGTAATTTAGGCTTATTGGAACTACTAGCTGTAGCAATAGATAAATAATCATCTTCCCCATCTGAATCAGAAACTAAATCAAAATATAACATTAAACAAAATGCTGAGTAACTCAGCTCATCTCTAGCGGTTAGATATGCTTGGGTAACATCTAACTCTTTCCACTCGTGGATTGGATTATTACTTATAACACCAATTTCTTCAAAAACAGAGGGAGCAAAGGTTAAAGCAAGATTATCCATATCAATTTCTAAGAGTGCTACTTTTAAGAAAAAAAAGTCTGCGTTAATAAAAGTAGGGAATTGATTAATCTCTCCATTACCACAAGAAGAACTTTGATAAATTTTTAGTGTTACAGATAATATCTCCCAACCTTCAGGTGGATCCATGAAAGGAAACTCATAAAAACGACGATAGCCTCCTTTATTGTTTCCAAAAGGAAAACTAACATAAACATAGTCTCCGACATTAGCATCTTGCTGATTGTTGTGAGTATATTCATACCAATCATTGTAATATTCATTGTTATAAATCAGAATTTTCTCAATGTTAATATCTTTTGCGATTTCTAGATATTGTGTTTCTTCAATTACTTCTTCTCTTGTTAATGATAGTAATCCAATTGTAGAAAGGACCAGCAATAACAATAAAAAAATGTTTTTCCCTCTCATTCAATCCTCCTTCAGGATAATTTGTGTCATGTTCTATTCTTGTTTCGTTACTCTAATATAGTTTCGATTAACAAACATAGTAATTTATCTATAATTACACTCAGGTTTATATGAAAAAATAATTTATCTGAATATATATTACAATTTATCTATAATAAAAAAATACGTCAAGAAAATTCTCATTATTTTATTCTACAAAATTAGTTATAAATAATTAAAAATAGGACCTATATAAACACTCTGAGGATGAGAAATCAGTCACAGACCTTTGCCAAAAGCCCATATTTCTAAGAAAGTCATTATTTTTTTTGAAAAGTATTGGACAAAAGACAATTCATGAAGTCGCTATAGCTTTATCCAAAATCTTATCTGCTATGTATTTAAATACTATCTTGCTTGAATTTGAATAATTCTGTTTGCGATCTTTTTTTGCAAAAAGTGACCTATAACTCAGAGAAGTTGATTTTGTCAAAACTCTAGACTGAGAAATCAGTCTTTTTTTACTCCTTGTTTTTTGAAAGACAAGTATTTTTAGTTTTTTATTGACACAATACACCCTTCCCACAAAATAACACAAAATACTAAATTTTAGATAATATATTATTTAATAAATAAGGAGATAGTAATGAAAAGAACATTTCAACCTCATAATAGGAAGAGAAGAAACAAACATGGTTTCCGTCTTAGAATGAGTACTGCTAATGGTAGAAGGGTGCTTAGTGCAAGAAGAGCTAAGGGCAGAAAAAGACTTACAGTTTAATTTTATTAAAAATCGGAAACAATACTTAGAATTTTATAGAATTCAGAAGAAGATTCATTCTAATTTTTTTTTAGTTCTGTGTCGTAAAGACACAGAATCTTCTTTATTTTCTATAGGTATTACAGTAACTAAAAAGATTGGAAATGCAGTTACCCGTAATAGAATTAAACGTAGAGTTAAGGCATATTTAAGACAAGTAATGATGACTAATATCAGTGGGATGAAAATTAATATTGTAGCTATTAAAGATTCATCAGATATTCCTTGGAGTGAATTCGTAAGTGAACTTGATAATATTATTAAGAAAATTGAAAAAATTAATATTTAAAGTTACTAATCTAGTAAATTTACTATTTATTTTTATTATACGATTGTATAAATACTACATATCACCACTATTCCCAGCTACCTGTAGGTTTACTCCTACTTGTAGTACTTATGCAACACAAGCATTCAGGAAATACTCTTTTTTCCATGCTCTCTACTTGTCTATTGCTAGATTACTCAAGTGCCACCCTTATCATCCTGGTGGTTATGATCCATTAAAATAATTTAGGAGGAAATTTGAATAGGAAGACCCTATTAGCAATTGTACTAATGTTTTTAACTTATTGGCTGTTTAATACTTACTTTTTCCCAAAACAGCAAGCTCAAACAAATCAAACTAGTACAAAAGAAGAAGTTAAACAAGCAAAAGAGGTATTATCAAAACCGATAATTACCCTTACTAATGAAGGTATTTTAATTTTTAGTGATTATGAAGATGGTCAAATAAGATTTAACTTTGACGGCAATGAACCAACAGTAAACGATAACTTATATCAAGAAATTATTCCAGTAACTGACCCTGACCAAGTTACTAAACTTAGAGCAAAAGTTTTTTATAATAATCAAGAATCTACTACTGCCTTCTATGCTAAAAATTTGCAGAAAACTGATATCATTCAGGCAAGTGATATTGAACCTCTTGTGATTGAGAATGATAAGCTTAGATTAGTCCTTTCACCTAAAGATGGTGTTATTACAAAAGTATTCGTAAAAGACTTTAATATGGGCAATGATCAGTTAGTCCAATTAATACCTGAACAAACTAGTCTAGGTCTTGTTGATATTGATGGACACGATTTAGAAAATCTCATATACTTCAAAGAAGTAACAAAAAATAGTGTTAAATTCTACCTTACAGATGAAAATAATCAAACAATTTTTGCTAAAGAATATTCTTTAGGTCAGGATTACCAGGTTAATTTTAACTTATACTTTAATTCACCTAATTTTAAACAAGATTACGAAATTAATGTACCAGGTATTGCTGATACAGAGAATTTAGCTTATAAGGAAAGTCATCCTGATAAGTACTTTAAAATGAAATCCCAAGATTATAAGTTAATTGCCTTAGATACTAATGAAATATTTAAAGAACCATTAGCAAAATTAAAATCTAATAATTTTGAATCTGCTACTGATAATGTAAAATGGGTAGCAGCAAGATCTAAGTATTTCTTAATTTCTCTTTTTGCTGATAAGGTTGTTGCAGATAAGACTTTTAAAGGTATGATGCAGAATGATAGCCCTGCTTTTAATATGATAATCGAAGATTCAGATTTTGAAAATGAGTTTGAAGAATATTATTTCTATCTAGGACCTGTGGAAAAGGATTATATTGAAACATACGATTCAACTCTCATCTTTGATAGAGTTATTGAAAGATCATGGACTTGGTTACATTGGTTATCAAAGACTTTTGAAATTGTCATGAAAAGCCTTGCTAAGGTTATCCCTAATTATGGTATAGTGATTATTATCTTTGCTATCTTAATCAAATTACTCCTTTATCCATTAACTCATAAGTCTTTTGAAAACAGTATGAAGATGCAGAAGGTTCAACCTTACCTTAGCGAAATACAAAAGAAATATAAAAGTGACCCTATGAAAATGCAGCAGGAGATGAGTAAGGTAAAAAAAGAACATGGTGTTTCAACTCTGGGTGGTTGCTTACCAATGCTTATTCAAATGCCAATCTTCTTCGCTCTTTATCCTACTCTTAGATACTCTATAGCTCTTAGAGGAGCATCCTTCTTTGGTTGGTTACAAGACTTATCTAATCCCGACCCTTACTATATCTTACCTATTATCATGGGTATTTTTATGTTCTTACAACAAAGAATGATGACAAGCGTGCAATCTCAAAACACAGGAAATATGGATGAAAAACAAGAAGCTATGATGCAAAGTCAGAAAATGATGGCTTATATTCTACCTGTAATGATGTTCTTCTTCTTCCGTAATCTTCCTTCTGGTCTAGTTTTATACTGGACAGTATTTAACATTCTATCAATCATTCAACAGCACTTCATTAACAAAAAATTTAGAGGACAATAATATGGACGCAAAGATTTTGACTGGTAGCTCAGTCGATAAAATACTAGAAGACTTTTGTAAAAAAAATAAAATTAATAAAGATGATATACAATATGAAGTTATTGACCAAGGTAAAAATGGTTTCTTAGGTCTTTTTGGATCAAAAAAAGCTCAGATTAAAATTACTTCTTTTGGAGTGAAACAAGAAATAATGGATTTTATTGAGCAGTTTCTCGATAAAATGGGAATAGAGTTTGTTGATATTGAAGAGAGTGAAACTAAAGATTCCTATAATTATCACATTGTAGGCTCTTCTGAACCAGGTTTCTTAATTGGTAAAGAAGCTCGTTTCTTGAATACTATGCAATATCTTGTTAATAGAGTTTTCGAAAATAGAACAGAAAGTAAAAGAATATATCTAGATGTTGATAACTATAAAGAAAGACAAGCTGAACAGGTTATTAGAAAGTATGAACCTGTCTTAGATAGAGTAGTAGATAATCAAAAACCTTATACTCTTGAACCTATGGATGGAAATATCCGTAGAGTTATTCATAAGTATATTGAAGATAGACCAGAAATATCCACTCTTACTATTGGCGATGGTAAATACAAACGTATTGTTGTCTTTCCTAAAGGCTATGATCAAACTAAAATTCGTAAAAGATCATATAATCCACCTTCAAGAAGACCGCACACTAACAACAAAGCTAAAAATACAAAGCCAAGTGAAAAGACTTCTCATAGCCAAGATAATCCAAACAAGAAAACTTTTAAACCACGTAAAAGGCCTTACCGCAAACCTAAGAAACAATCGGATAATAATGCCGAATAGATAAATTATGTTAAAATTAAAGATTATAAAAGCCGGTTATTTTTACTCTGATGCCGGCGCATCTTTAGGGAATCTTCCTCGGTCTATCTGGGGAAGATTTCTTTCAGTAGATGCTAAACATAGAATGAGATTAGATTTAAACTTGTTACTTATAGAACTTGATGATAGGTTAATTTTAGTTGATACAGGTTTAGGTAATAAGCTAACTCCTAAAGAAGATGAAATTTTCTCTCCTCAAGTAAAGTCTTTTCCTGAGCTTCTTGCCCAACATGGTTATAAAACTTCCTCAATAACTGATGTTATAATGACTCATTTACATCATGATCATGCTGGTGGAATTGTCAGTATTGATAGTGATAATCAAGAGTATTTAACTTTTCCTAAGGCAAGCTATCATATTCAGGCTAAGGAATGGGAAATAGCTAAAAATCCTGATGTGTTAAATAGGGCAGCCTATGATTATGCCAGGAATCTCAAACTTTTAGAACAAAAAGGTAAGATAAATCTCATTAATGGTAATGTAGAAATATTCCCAGGTATTAACTTGCAACTAGTGGGGGGACATACTGAAGGAATGCAAATTCTGCTAATCAATCGAGATAGACAAAAATATATCTATGCTGGTGATATTATACCTTCTCAAACCTATCTTAAGTTAGCAATAACCTCAGCTTATGATGTTTGCCGAAGAGATACTGTGTCTGCTAAAGAGCAAATTCTCCAAAAAGTCCAACAAGAAGGCTATGTCCTAATCTATGATCATTCAACTCAGGAGACTTTTTATGAAATCAATTAAAAACTTTCTATTCTTAGCCACCTTCATTGCTTTAACATTGCTAATGCTTACCGCTTGTAACAATTCTCAAACTAAGCAAGCAAAAGGAATTATTGTTACTTCTCCTGAAGTTGCTGAGATAATTGCAGAATTAGGTGGACTTGATCAAATAATAGCCAGAACAAAATACTGTGATTATCCTGAAGAAATGCTAGAGAAAGAATCAATAGGAGATTTTAGTAATATTGATATTGAGAGAGTTATCCAGCTTAAACCTAAGATTATCTTTACAGCAGCTTTTGAACAGCAAGAATTTTATGATAAAATGAAGCCTTTTGGCATTGAACTTATCAAGATTCA
This sequence comes from Cloacimonadales bacterium (SeqCode), assembly GCA_963663475.2. GTDB lineage: Bacteria > Cloacimonadota > Cloacimonadia > Cloacimonadales > JAFGVF01 > JAEKNW01. The sequence continues at coordinate 33,278 of CAXXJV010000002.1, forward strand.
TTCTAACTCTCTTGAGGCTTATTATAAAAATGTTAGATTAATAGCTGAGAAAATAGGTAAGTCGAATAGAGCAGATTCTTTGATAAATTCTTTTCAACAAAGTCTTGATTCTCTTGAATTACCTACTAACAAACCAAAAGTTTACTTTGAGATATCTTCTAATTTAGGTACAGTTACAGACCAATCCTTTATCGGAGAATTAATCAAGCTTGCTGGAGGGAGCAATATTTTTGGAGATATTAATCAAGACTTCTTTATAGCCAAAAATGAAGATATTGTTCATGCTAACCCAGATGTAATTATTGCCTTATCATATGTTAGCAAGGAAGAGATACTTGCCAGAAAGGGCTGGCAGAATATGTCTGCTCTAAAAAATAATAGAATATATACGGTTGATGATATTGATATTGATACAGTGATGAGAACTATTCCTAGGTCTAGTCAAGCTCTAAAGTTATTTAATAGCTGGTTCTTAGATTATGACAAAAAGTAACAGACTCAGTCTCTCTTTAGGCTTAGGCCTCTTCTTTATTGGAATTTCTATTCTCTACTTATTTTATAAAGTGCCATCTTTAGAGATTTTACAAGCAATTAGACTACCTCGTTTTATCCTAACCCTAATCACAGGTATAGTTTTAGCAAGTGTAGGAAATATATATCAAATGCTCTTAAACAATCCTCTTGCTGAGCCCTATATCTTAGGTACAAGTTCAGGTTCAGCCTTGTTTTCTATAACAGCTTATATTCTGGGTTTTACCTATCTGATGCCCTTGTTTGGCTTCATAGGTGCAGTCTTAGCCATGTCTTTAGTTTGGACCATAGCCAGAAGAGGTTCAGGAGTTAATACAGTCAAACTAATTCTCTCAGGTATCATTGTATCCATGATTTGTTCAGCTGTAATATCCCTTTATATTTATCTTTTCCCTAACCAGATAACAATTATAATGGGAACTTTAATGGGTAGCCTCAATCATGTTTTTACTAATTTAGAATGGTACATTTTTTTAATATTAGTATTTATTTCATTGCTTTTATTAATTTATTTATATTTTCTCTCAAACAGTCTTAATATAATTGCAACTGGTGAACTTACAGCTCATTCTCTAGGGGTAGATACTAGCAAAATTAGGAAGCAGATTTTCATTATTACTTCTATTTTGATAGCAATAGTAACTTCTTATTCAGGAATTATAGGTTTTGTGGGGTTAATCATCCCTCATATAGTAAGAATGATATGTGGCGATAACTTAAGGAACAACTATTTTATTACTATGTTGATTGGAGCTACATTCTTGCTCCTTTGTGACTTCCTAGCTTATCATATTAGTCCTTTTGGAGAGCTTCCAGTAGGTATAATAACAACATTAATAGGATCAGTATTTTTTATATCAATCCTAAGGAGAAGCAATTAATGGAGTTTTTTAGACAATTGACTCTTGAAGATAAAGATCAAGTAATTAGAATTTGCAAAACCATCTGGGATGGTGATGATTATATACCCAACATTTTTGAAGAATGGGTAGAGGAAGACAATAGCTATTTTATAGGTCTTTTCAATGATGATAATCTTATAGGCTTTGGACGTCTTGCTTCTCACGGAGATGGTCATTATTGGCTAGAGGGACTTCGCAAGAATCATGATTTAAAGGTTAAGGGGATTGGTAAAAAGATAGCTAATTATTTAATCAAGATTGCTATGGATAATGAGTGTCAATCTCTTAAATTTTCTACTTATTATGATAATGTAGAATCTATATCCTTAAATGAAAAAATCGGTTTTGCCAAAATTAAAGAGTGGTCTTACTTGGAACTTGAAATAGCTGAACTAGCTAAAGATAGCTATAAGCAAGCAGGAGAAGATCTAAGCCAGCCTACTTTAGAAGAATTCAGAAATTTTATTTTAGAATCTAGCTTCTATAAAGAAATGGATGGTTATCTTTGTCAAGGCTGGAAAGTTTTTAATGTTTCTAGACAGTATCTAAGTCAACTTTACCACAAATCTACTGCCTATACAATCACAAAGGATAGTCAGATAGAGGCCATGGTAACAAGTCTCTTAGATAATGATAAGAATATTTTTATTTCTTTTCTTGAATATAAGACCAAAGCTCAATGTCATTCTCTACTAAGTAGGCTTATTGGACAAGCTAAAGCTGGAGGTAATAAGGCTATAAGCATAATTGTTCCAAGTCACTATAGAGTTGAATGCCTCTATGATTTTGGTTTTAAATCATGGGAGAGAAAAGATGATTTTCAACTCTATGAGTACCAAGGAAAACTATGAATATAAAACGAAGCTCTGGGCTTCTACTCCATCCAACTGCTATTCCTAATAAATTGGGAATTGGTGACTTAGGATATGATACTTATAAATTTATTGACTTACTTGCCCAGCTTAAACAATCTTATTGGCAAATTCTCCCCCTAACAATACCTGAAAAGGGAAATTCACCATATTCACCCCTTAGCTCTTTTGCGGGTAACCCCCTCTTAATCTCCCCCCAAATCTTAGTGGAAGATAATTTACTTGCTCCTGCTGATTTAACAAGTCTGATAGGATATTCAGATAGTATTGATTATGCAAGTTTAATCTTAGAGAGAGAAAACTTACTTAGAAAAGCTATGGCAAACTTCTCTTTGCAAAATCAAGATTTTCTAGATTTCAGTAAAAACCCCTGGTTAGATGATTATTCTCTCTTTATTTCCCTTTATGAAAAAAATAATCAACAGGTCTGGAGTCAATGGCCAGAAGAAGAGAGAAATCCTTCTAACTCATTAAAAAAACAACTTAAAATAAAATTAGCTTCTCAGATAGCTTATCATAAATTTGTTCAGTATCTCTTCTATAAACAGTGGAAAAGCTTAAAAGCATATGCTAATAGCAAGGGTATTCAGATAATAGGAGATATACCTATTTATGTTTCATATAACTCTGCTGATGTTTGGGCTAATAAAGAGCTATTTCAACTTGGGAGTGATTATCAAGCCCAGTTTATTTCTGGCTGTCCTCCTGATAGCTTTAATGAGGATGGTCAAATTTGGGAAAATCCCCTTTATGATTGGTCCAAAAACAAAGAAAGTGGCTATACTTGGTGGATTGACCGGATTAGCTATAATCTAGAAATCTGTGATGTCTTAAGATTAGACCATTTTATTGGTTTTACACGCTACTGGAGTATCCCTGCTAAATTGTATGATGCCAAAGCAGGGGAATGGAAACAAGGACCTGGAGCAGACTTCTTACATGCCTTGCAAAAGGCAATACCTCAGCTTAAACTCATAGCAGAAGACCTAGGCTCGTTAAGTCCTCAAGTTACTCAATTAAAAGAGCAATTCAATTTACCAGGTATGATAGTACTCCACTATGCCTTGGATGATTGGGAATTCGCTAATGCCAACTTACCCCATAAAAGCTTTATCTATACTGGTACTCATGATAATAATACTAGCAAGGGATGGTGGAAAGATTATGCTTATAACCATGATATAATTAAAAGTAATTTTTATAAGTCCCTCGCTCAAGCTAGAGAAAATTCTGACTTTATTATTAATGAAGACAGTGTTGCTTATGACCTTATAGAGCTAGCTTATGCTTCCAATTGCCTGGTTGCTATTATTCCTCTGCAAGATATGTTAAATCTAGATGAAAATTATAGAATGAATAGACCAGGTACTGCTCAAGGTAATTGGGCTATTAGAATTCCCCAAGCTTATGCTTCTACCATTAATCAAGAAAAAATCCTTGGTTTGATTAGTAGATACCACAGATAAATCCAATGTGCATTAGGCTTTTTTGAATAGAAGAATCTAGGGCTCTCTCTCAAGTAGACTGGACTTCCTCAACCCTAGGTAAGGGACTTCAAACGGAAATTCTGTTAACATCAACAGCCTGTATTCCTAGGAAAATGAGAATATTTTATTACTATATTGATTCATCAAAAATCCCTGACTTGTGGTGCGTAGCTTTAGCGAAGATTCAAAGTATCGCAACCCTGGGTAATGATGGCTAACCAAAAGATATTACCCTGTAAGGGTTTAATAAAAGAATTTGCACTCTTATCTAAAGCTTTATTGCACCATTTGGATTGAACAAGAGCAGGATAAAATTGGACTTTAATTTCATATAAAATGTGCATTATTGGGTTACAGGATGGTATAGTCAAGAAACTAGCAAAAAAAATAGAAAATTACAAGTTTAATTTAATAATTATTATTTCTGCTAGGAAAAGAAAGAGAATTGCATAAAGAAGATATTTAAGTAATTCGAAGCTACCGCTTTCTGAGAAGAGATGACTAGTTAAGTCTCCTGAAACATCAAGATAGTTATCAGGGAATGAAACTTTGTTTTGCAAGCTTTCATTAATCTGATCTTGTCCTTGATTAACAGCATAATAGGAAATTTTAGAGCCTGAGACTAGCTTGTAAATACCAAGATCCTGAAAGACAAATGTTGGACTAAAGACTTGCTTATCATTTACTAGTGAGCCCTTAGGTAAATCAATACTATTACCTTGGTAGTAAGATTCAATTTCAATATTACTCTTGCTAAGTTTTTCAAAAAGTTTATTCATAAAAACTGGATAGGCAGCATTAGTAACGAAGTCATTATTAGCATCAAAGAAGAGTAAATATGTCTGATTATTACTGGCAATCAGGGCTTGATTATTAGCCGCAAGCAGGGTTTTGCTTTTACTATTAATTTGATTATTAACAAGGTCATTGAATCTCAACTCAGGGAAAATCTTACTATCTAAGTCTTTTAATATCTCATTATAGGGATTAGACCAGTCGGGATACTGATTTCTTACTATTCCTTTGTTTAAACTGATATCATAAGTACTTTCAACATAGTTTACTAGAGATTGATCTGATTCAGTAGCTAAGACAATTACAGCTCCTTTTCCTTCATTATCTAATTGTTGGAGCAAGGCTTTGGTGTTGTTAGCCAAAGATTTTAATTTATAAAGTATAAAGATATCTGTAGTCGAAATGAGTTGCTTATTAACTCTGTTTTGAGGAAGATATTTAACATTATCAGAAGAATTAGCAAAAATGTTTACCATAGTTTGGAAAGGCAAAGCTATATTACTCTCTTCTGTGATAATTGTTATTTGTGGTTGCAAATTAAAGTAAAAACTAAAATAAGCCCTATTGTCAGGCAGGTAATATTCATCTTGAACTTCAATAAAACCTTTCTGCCAACCGCTTTTCTCGATAGGAATAGTAAAATTTCCCTGCCAGCTTTTGCTAGCTTCTATATTGATGAAACGATCAAAAGACCTGTCATTAAAGTTAAGTCTAATAAGCCTGTCTTCAACATTTTTAGAAGCATAGTTGTGGATAGTATAATCAATGCTTACTTGCTTGATATTATTACTAGTAACAACTTGGGAAGAATTAATAGTAGCAGTTAGATTATTCCATTCTTTTTCTTGGTCAATTATTGAGTATTTAATTTCTCTTAAAGAATCCTTGTAGCTAATTGTTTCATTTCCATCAGTTAAGACATACAGTTCATGATTGGCAGTACTTGCTTCCTGGATATCTTTAATAGCTTGAGAAATTAAAGAATCAAGTGGGAGAGCTTTATAAGTAATAGAGATATTCTGAATAAGAGAATCTGCTAGGGGTCCTTGCATAAACTTCTGAGATGTAATAAAGTTATCCTTGGTGTAAATTCTGATAAAATCATCATTACTGAGTTTGGAATTTATGGCTGTTAGTTTTTCTTTTAATAATTCAAGTCTTTGTGTTGATTGGGAATAGTAATCCATACTTAGAGAATTATCTGCAATTACCGAGATACTAGTCGGGGCATGGTAATTACTGTCTATACCCAGAAAAGTCTTGAGAATTGGTCTAGCAAAGAGTAGGATAAGGAGTAATATTATGAGAACTCTGATAATTAATAAGAGAATATTTTTTAAGTTAATTTTACTTTTTCTTTCTTCCTTACTACTTTTGATAAACTTAAGTGAGCTAAAGATAAGTCTGTCTGGTTTTCTCTTAGCAAAAAAGTAGATCAATATTGGAATTAGGGCAGTTAAGCTGGCAATAAGTAGACTAGAATTAAGAAAAGATAAAGAAAACATTTTATTTGCCTAAAGTTATAGAAAAAAGATAGTCTGTATTATCCATGGTGAAGCCAGCAGAAACAAGAGAAACATCAATTCTAAACATAGAAAGAGTGTAACCTAAGCCAAATGTGTAGTTTATAGAATCCATCTCTTCGAATTTATCACTATACATTCCTGCTTTAAATCCTAAAGACTGATTTAGAGAGGAACCATAGTTAAGTGAGTAACCATAACCTATATGGTAAGTCTGCTCTTCAGCTTTATTAAACCTTCCCTGAGTGGCTAATTGGAAAGTAGAATTTTCGTTATAAAAACCCATTCCCAGAGAGTATCTTTTCCTTAAATGATCATTAGATCTGTCATTCCAATAGAGCTGAGAAACAATATCTTTCAAAGTAAGACCAACTAAAATACTGTTTTGACGATAAGTCATGCCAATATCAGAAGAGTATCCCACTACAGAACCATCTACAAACTCTTGAAGAACAAGTTCTCCAACTTGCTTGCGGTGACGTTGAAATATCTGACGTCCTTCGATAAACTTTAAATTGAAACCAAGAGTGAGTTTAGTATAATCATCATCTTGAGCAGCTAAAGAAAGAGTAAAAGCATTCATATATAAATCATGGTAATCAGAAATAAAGCTATTTTCAAAGGTCTCAGTTTTATTATAAATCGGTTGATAGGAGATAGCAAATTTTGGTAAAGAGAAGGTATAGTAAGTAAATTGTTTTTCACTTAGAAGATAAGAAGGATTTAAAATGCCACTAATTGCTTCATTATTCATCCTATTACTTCGGAAAGTTGCCGAAAAATAAGTTCCTCTTCTCAAAGCTAATAGAGCAGGATTCTCATAGGCTACTCCAAAATCTTCAGCAAAAACTTGATTAATTCCTCCTAAAGCAATGCCAATCGGAGAAACATTTCTTGCTGGTTGCTGCCAGTCATAATCTATTGCTGGATAGGCAAAAAGATTAAGTGATACTGCTAAGATAAACGTGAGAAAAATAAGACTTACTATTGGGCGCTTCATTAAATTTCTTTCCTTTTTCGAGAAACTATAAAATTAACAGCAATCATTAAAATTGCAGCAATAAAAATTTTCATTGTTAAGCCTGGAGTAACTTGGGTTATTGTAGAAATAATTAGTGATGCAACTACAGGTCCACCTACCATAAAATACTTTGCTGCCCGATATTGACCAAAGGCAAGTGCTATAATTGCAGAGATTATGCCAACAATTAAAGTAGAGGCTGGAGCAAAAAAGCCTAGATAACCAGCATAAGTAAAGATACCCCTTCCTCCCTTAAACTTATTATAGAATGGGAAACAATGCCCTAAGATTAAGAAGAATCCATATATGAAAAGGAGATTGTCACTAGCTAAATCAGGCTTGTTAAAAACACTTATAATGATATACTTAATAAAGTATAAGAAGAGATACATTTTAGCAATATCTATTATACCAACTATTACACCCATTGTTTTGCTAACATTTGAGTAGATATTCTTAGTGTCAGCATGCCCAGTGCCTACTTTGGTTATTTTTAAATATTTGAATGTTTTAGCAAAAACTCTTGCAGTTGAAAAAAGACCACAAATATAAGCTAAAAGTGCTATGGAAATAGGGATTAATAAAGATTCAATAATATGCATTAATTCTCCTTTTTACTATAATCTCTTGCCCCAAAAATGGCAGAACCGATTCTTACAATATTGGCTCCCTCTTCTATGGCAATTTCAAAATCATGAGTCATTCCCATTGATAAATATTCCATGTCAACATTATCTATGTTTAATGATTTTATATAATCGAAAATTCTCTTTAAATTCCTGAAGTAAGGTCTGGTAACCTCTGGATCATCGGCAAAAAGACCTATTGTCATTAAGCCTTTTATTTTTAAATTTGGTAAAATGCTTACTTGCTTAATAAGATCAAAAACTTGATTCTCACCTGTTCCAGACTTACTATCTTCTTCGGTTGTATTGACCTGGATAAGTATTTCTTGGGTTAAGTTATTTTTGACACAGTATTTAGAAAGTTTTTCAGCTGTAGATAGTTTATCAATTGAATGAATTAGGCTAGGTTTTAACTCCATTAAATGCTTGATTTTGTTACTCTGAAGATGACCAATAAAATGAAATTCCTCATACTTGCCAGCTAAAGCTGGAAGCTTATCCTGTGATTCTTGAATTTTATTCTCACCAATATACCTTGCGCCTGCTTCTAATGCTTCACTAATAAGTGATATAGGATGGGTCTTGGTAACAACTACTAATTTTATAGTCTGAGCTTTGATTCCCTTAGCCTCACATACGTCTTCTATCTTTTTTACAACAAAATTATAATTATCTTTTATACTCATTTCTAGTTTACTCCTACAAACTTATATTAGGTAAAGCTTAATTACCCCTTAGTTATGTCAATAAAATTATTTACTAAGTTAGTAAAATAGGAATGATATTATTCAAAAAATGATTGGCTCATCAAAAGCCTGAATCCCAGAGGAATAAAAATATTATAGGCAGTCGTCGCAAGACACTGTTACGAAGACCAAGGAAATGAGCCCTACAGGGGCGACATTATTCATTTAGCATTTTTATTTATTATTAAACCCCAATAATGCAGTAGACCTCTGTGAAAAGCAGAATATTCTTCTGCAAAAGTAAGATCCATAATTTCTCCGAATATATATAAAATATATGCGTCAAAATTCTGTAAGCTATTTTGCTAGAATAATCTGCACTCTTCACTAAAGCTCTACTACACTATCTGGGATAAAAAATTTCTTGCTAACTTATCTTTTAATGTTATAATGTGAAAATTGTTTAATAAAAATATGGAGGATTTAAAATGAAATTTAAATCAAAACTTATCACTTTATTACTTGTTGCAATGAGCTTTAATCTCTTTGCAGCTCCAGCTGTCTTGAGTTATATGGAAATTAATGGTCTTATTGGTGGTTCTTATCAATATATTTCAAATGATGATACAACAGACGGGAATCTCTACCTTAATAACTTTGATTTATCCCTAACCCTAGAAGCTTCAGATTTTCTCTCAGCCAATGTTTCAACTATTTATGACGATTCTATGGATTATATGGTAGTAGATGAAGCTTATGCTAAATTAAGAATTATGGAAGAGTATCCTTTAAATATTACTCTTGGTAAGCTTTATCTTCCTACAAATGTTAGTTTAGAAAATAGTAATTTTATAACAGACCCTATGACATATACCTTTAGTGAAATGCAAGATATTGCCTTAATGGCTGATTTTACTTGGTATCACACTATGCTTTCTGCTTCTTTTTATAAAGAAGATGAAGATAGCCAAACAGAAGATACCAATATTGATGCTTTTGTCTTGAATCTTGCTTTTGCTCATGATTATTCTGATAGCAGTTTTATGCTAAGTACTTCCTATATTTCAAATCTATATAATGCTAGTCTTTTTGAAGGTATTCAAGATGACCAAGAACTTAGTGCTATGTCTATTGCTACTTCTTTTAACTGGCAACAATTTTCTCTCTTTGGTGAGTATATCATGACTTTAGATGAATATGAAGATGAGAAACCTAGTGCATTACATGTTGAAGCTGCTTTTCAGCTTGTAGATCAATTGAAAATTGCTGGACAGTATGGAATGAGTCAAAAGGCTGAAGGCTTATTAAATGAAACTACTTTTGGTGGTATAGTAAATTATAAATTCATGGAAAATAGTTTCTCCTCAGCAAACCTTGCCCTAGAACAAATAATATCTAGTGATTATCAAGAAGAAACAACTAACACTACAAGCTTAAAACTAACTTATGAATTCTAAAAAATAATAAGCAAATTAAGATAAAGGGAGTTTAAACTCCCTTTTTGTTTATGCCTTCAGTAGCCAGGATTGCATTTTTGTTAGCAAGCAAAAGCTACTCCTAGCAGTAAAATTATACTTAAAAATTCTATCATTCAATTAATATGCCATACTAAAATTCTCCTCTACTACTTGGGGTGAACTTCAACCAATTTTTTCACCCAATAATAATATTATTGCTTATTTCATCCTTAATCCTTCCTTTACAGTCTTTCGATGAAAAGCCGACTTTCATCGAAAGACTGTAAAGGAAGGATTAAGGATCTTATAGCAGTGACTGACAAAAAAAAGGCTCTTGCTCAAGTCTGCTGGTAAATAAGAAACTTTCATTATAGCATATTGCTTGAATAATCCCAGATAGTGTAGTAGAGCTTTAGTGAAGAGTGACGGAAGTTGCTCACGGAGTAGCGACTTCCGACACTCTTCACCCGAAGTCCCTTGCCTACGGCTGAGGAATTCCAGTCTCCAGCAAAAAGCAGGCTCAAGTTCAAGTCAGGGATAAGTCTTGAATCCCTAAAGGGGATAAATAGTTTAGCCCGGGGTAAATTCCTGAAGGGAATGCAAGCCTGGGTACTGGTGATGAAAACAAAGCCTAACCCTGAAAGGGTTAAATAACATCATATATACCATAGACTTATTATAATCCCAAATGGTGCAATAGAGCTTTAAAGATCTACTCCACTATTCGGGATTATAACTAGTTTATTTTTTGCATTTTATATCCTTTTTTATGTAGTTAGTATCCTTTTATAACCACTTCAATAATTTTTCTTACACCAACTTTAATTACTTACTTATTCTATATATGAGGAATATTGAGTTTTATCCTTGACACAAGATAGCTAATTTTTTTGTATAGAAAAAAAGACTTTTTGAAAGTGATTATAATTTATATAGAGGAGAAAATATGAAGAAAGTGATTATTTTAATTACGATTCTTACCGCTTTTTTAACTTTATCTGCAGACAAATTTATAGAGGATGTCTTTGAAGATAATAATATCATGGTAAGTTTCAAGATGGAATCAATTGGAAACATGGATGGCACAATCGAAGTAACTTATGAAGATGGAATAGTTCAAACTCACATGGCTTCTTTTAATGATTTTGCTAAAGATTATGAAGTAACCCAAATTAAACAAGATAACCCTGATATCAAACATAAAGAATTTAACGATAATGGAACTTATATCCAATGTCTTTATAAAATTACTATCAAAGATAACAAGAGAATCGAACAAGCACTTGATACTATCAGAAAAAATGAACATGTATTATGGGCTGATTATGTAACTATAAACTATCTTAAATATGTTCCTAACGATACTATGTTTAACCAACTATGGTACATTATGAAGACCGAAACTGATGAAGTTTGGGACTTTGTAAGAGATTCATCTGAAATATTAATAGCTATTACTGACTCTGGTATAAAATGGAATCATCCTGATTTAAAAGAAAATATCTGGATTAATCCTGAAGAAAGTGCTGGTGCTAATATCAACTGGGATGCTGGTACATTCACAGGTGATGGTTCAGATAATGACTATAATGGAAAAACAGATGACCTTATGGGCTGGGATTTCTTTTCAAATGATAATAATCCAATGCAAGACTGGAATCACAATTATCATGGAACTCATGTGGCTGGTTGTGCTTCTGCAGAAGGTGATAATGGTATTGGTACTGTAGGACCAGCCTTCAATGCTAAACTTCTCAACTGTAAAGGTGCATCAAATACTGCTAACTCAGAAGGTATATCTGCTGGTTACCAACAAATTACTTATGCTGCTGATTTAGGTGCTGATATTATCAATGCCTCATGGGGTGGTCAAGCTTATAATTTAAACTATGCTAACACATATATCAACTATGCAACAAACTATGGTTCTTTTGTAGTTGCTGCTGCTGGTAATGCTAATCAGCTTCATGGAGCTGGTTATATAGATGCTCCAGCAGACTGTCCTAATGCTTTTAATGTTGCTGCTACAAGTCAAAATGACTCTAAAGCTGATTTCTCAGATTATGGTGAACCAATCGATATTTCAGCTCCTGGTGTTGGTATCTTCTCTAGTGTGATTGAAAATAATGGCTGGGCAAGTGCTCAAGGTACTTCAATGGCTTCACCAGTTGTTGCTGGTATTGCTGCTTTAGTGAAAGCAATTCACCCTGAACTAACTCCTGCAACTCTTAGACAAAGACTTGAAAGTACTGCTGATTATATTGATGATCTAAATCCTGGCTATGAAGGACTTCTTGGTAGTGGAAGAATCAATGCTTACACAGCTGCTTTATATGATATAGTTCCTAAAATTACTGTTGTTGACCAAGAATTATCTGAATTCAATGGTGATAATGATGGTATAGCTAATCCTGGTGAAACTGTTAATTTAAAAGTTAGACTTACTAACTTCCAAAACCTTTCAACTGGTATCTCATGGGCTACATCTCAAAATACTACAATTACTCTTAGATGTGACCATCCTGGTGTTGTAATTGAAGATTCAACAGCAACTATTGGTAATATCGTAGCAGGTAACTTTATTTGGAATGATGAAAATCCTTTCAAATTCTCAACTACTTCAGATATTACTACTGCTCCAATCGACTTTACTCTCTTTGTGCAAGCTAACCAAGATCAAGAAATTCCTTATAATAAAGAAATTCCTTTCCAGGTTTCTCTTTCACTAGATTACCCTAACTGGCCTTTCTCTTTATCAGGTCAAGCCCAATCAACTCCTATGATTTTAGATATCAATGGTGATGGTAGTGGTGAAGTTATCTTTGGTGACTTAGAAGGTAATGTTAATGTCCTTGATAATAATATGCAACAAATTGCTGGTTTCCCTGGTCAAACTGGTGCTACTATAGCTCTTCCAATAGCTGTAGGTGATTTAAATAATGATGGAAACCTTAACCTCTTTGTTGTAAATAACGATAAAGAAGCTTATGCTTTCAATAATGATGGTTCTATACTTTTTGGACCAATCTCACTTGATAATCAAATTACTCGTGCTGCACCTATGATTGCTGATGTTAATGGTGATGGTATTGAAGATGCAGTTGTTTGTACTATGAATGGTAAACTTCATATCTTCAATGCTGATGGTAGTGAACATGCTGGCTATCCAGTAGAATTCCCTGGTAACTTTGTCTTTAACGCTGCTCTTGCTGACCTTAATCAAAATGGTAGAAAAGAAATTATCTTACAAACTATTGCTGGAAATTTCTTAGCTATTGATTATGAAAGTCAAGAAAACATTACAGGCTTCCCTTATTCAATTGGAACTAATACCGAAGCTGCTCCTGTAATCGCTGATGTTGATAACGATGGTCACCCTGAAATTATCGCTACAGTCTCTTCTCAAGGTATCATCAAAGCTATCAATCATGATGGCTCAGTTGAGTTTTCACATACTTTCAACAAAATAGTTAAACAAGATGTTTTAGCTTATGACTTCACTGGCGATGGTAATACTGAAATTCTTTTCACTACCTTTGATGGTTTATTCTATGTAATAGACACTGATGGTGATCCTCTTCCAAACTTCCCAGTTTATCTAGAAGCTTCTATAGAAGGTAACATGCTTCTTTCTGATCTAGATGGAGATGGAATGGCTGCAATTATTGGTGATGTTAATGGTTTACTTCATGCTATTAAAGCTGATGGTAGTGAAGCTGGTAATTTCCCAATGGACTTTAATGATAATTTAAAGTTTGCTCCTGCTCTTGGTGATGTTGATGGTAATGGAAACATTAATCTAGCTGTATCAAACATCGTTTCTATGAATCTTATTGATTTAAAGAGACCTGCTTACTCTGCATGGATTATGCACAGAGGTAACCCAGGTAGAACTGGTGATATGTTCAATGCTATGACTGATAATGAAGAACAAGATGTTGCAGTGGTTAATAATTCACTTTTAGGAAACTATCCTAACCCATTTAACCCTGAAACAACTATCTCATTTACCCTTAAAAATCCTGGTCATGTTACTCTTGATATCTTTAACTTAAAAGGTCAAAAAGTTAAGACTTTAGTTAATGAATATAAAGCATCAGGAAGACATGATATTGTTTGGAATGGTACTGACCAAAATAATAGCAATGTCGCTTCAGGTATTTATTTCTACAAAATGAGAAATGGTAAATATTCTTCTACTAAGAAGATGATTTTAATGAAATAGTGTCATATGAACTAAACATTAAATAGTTAAGCAGCTAAGCTTAAATATATAAAGCCTCGTGAAAACGGGGCTTTTCTTATACTCTCCTTTCCTAGCTGGATAGTGGAGATCCTCTCTGCCACAAACCAAGCTTGTTAAACCCGAATGGTGCAGTAGAGCTTTTTATAAAGAGTGCAGAAGAATATAGTGCTATTCACAAAGGTCTATTGCACCATTTGGGTTAAAAATTATTCATAAAAATAATTAATGAATTTTCCACTTGACATTTTACTCTTATCTAAAGACTAGTTCTAGAAGGGAAGAGGTCTGTATTGGAAGAATAGACCTATTTCCACAAGTGATTTATTTATATATTAAGAGGACCTACTAATGATGAAATTATCTAAAAATGTATTAGTAATGTTATTAATACTTATCTGCTCACAAGCCTATTCTGACAAACTTATGATTGATGATTTTGTTTGGACAGATCAAGCTAAGTTAGACTTTTACCTTAGTCAAAGAATTACTCCTACTGACCCACCAATAAGCCCTGTAAGAGCTGTAGCTGAATTTGAACCAGCATCAGCAGTTTTAATCCGCTATCCCTTAGGGATTCCTACAAGTTTTGTGGCTCTTTTATCACAAGAAATTGAAGTTATCTGCATAGTTGAAGATAACTGGGATCAAAATCAAGCTCAATCTGCCTTCGATGCTGCAGGTGTTAATAATGATAACCTTAGCTTTATGACAGCTGATACTGATTCTTACTGGACACGTGACTATACATCTTGGTTCATTGTTGATGGGAATTATGATATGAGTGTTCTAAACTTTGAATATAACCGTCCTAGACCTTATGATAATCAGTTTCCTCAAGCCTTTGCCCAAACCTATAACTATCCATACTATGCTATGAATATTGAACAAACTGGTGGTAATTTCATGACTGATGGTTATGGTATTGCTGCTTCCGCTCATATTGCCTATACAGAAAATGGTAATAATCAAACCTTAGTTAATACTACCATGGAACAGTATATGGGTATTACCAATTACATGGTAATCCAAGATCCAAACAATACTTATATAGATCATATTGATTGTTGGGGAAAATTCCTTGATGTTGATAAAGTTCTTATCAGAGAAGTTGCAACAAGTCATCCTCAATATGATGAAATTGAAGAAGTTGCTGATTATTTTGCTGCTACAAACTGCTCCTGGGGTTACCCTTATCAAGTTTTCAGAGTATATACTCCAAACGATCAACCTTATACTAACTCGCTAATCCTTAATGATAGAGTTTTTGTACCTCAAACAGGTTCTACTTGGGACCAACAAGCTTTAGAAACTTATGAGTCTGCTATGCCAGGATATAGAATCTTTGGAGTAACAAATAATACTTATAACCCATGGGAATCAACTGATGCCCTTCATTGCCGTACTCATGAAATTCCTGATAGAGATATGCTCTCTATTCAACATTATCCTCAATATGGAGAGGTTGAAGATGAACTAGTTACTATTGAAGCTACTGTTATTGCTCTCAGTGAAGAAGAAATCTATTCTGATTCTACTCTTGTTTATTATAAAGAAGAGGGAGCAACAAGCTGGGATTATGCTATCCTAGAATACCAAGGTAATAATCTGTGGTCAACTGAAATTGGTCCTTTCCAAACTAATCAAGTTATTCATTACTATCTCCATTCAGCAGATGAATCTGGTAGATCAGAAGACTATCCTTTTATAGGGGCACAAGATCCTTTCGAGTTTGTTTATACTGCTAATACTCAAGAAAATTTACCACCTGAAATTAACTTTGATCCAGTAGTCTCAATTCAAAATGACCAACTTCCTCTTGAACTAATCTGCAACGTAACTGATCCAGATGATAACTTAATGTCAGTTTCTCTCTACTATGATATCAATGGCCAAACATCTACAATTAGCTTTTTCCCTCTTGAAGATGATACTTATAGAGTTGAATGGGATATAGACTATAATCCTGATGGTAACAATGCTATTTCTTATAGAATTGAAGCTCAGGATAACCAAGGTCTGATGAGTGCTACTCCTGACTATCCTCTTAATCTAGTAGTGGCCAATGATGCTAATGAAGTAAATCAGGCTTTTGGCTTTAAATCTATTTATCCAAATCCTTTCAATGATAGCTCAAGTATCAAATTTACTAGTAAAGAAAATCAACAAACTATTAAAATTTATAATATTAAAGGGCAACTGGTTAAGGAAATTAGGACAAACTCAAAGGCTGGTAGAACTTTTGATGTCAAATGGAATGGAAAAGATAGCCAAGGCAATAAGGTTAGCACTGGTGTCTATTATTTGGTGCTAGAATCAGATAATCAAAGAGATGTAAAAAAGGTTCTAATGCTTAAGTAAAATAAACTTTTGATTTACGTCACTGGAAACCAAAATATATTGGTGAAAGTGACGTTTTTTTTTTTGGCTCAAGTTCAAGTCTGGTGGGAATAATCCCAAATAATGCAGTAGATCTTTGTGAATAGCACTATATTCTTATGTAAAAGCAAAAAAACTATGGACTGAGACCATCCTTGGTCTCAGATTCTTATGTAGAAGCAAAAAAACTATGGACTGAGACCATCCTTGGTCTCAGAATAATGTGTGTGCAAGCAAGGATACTTCCACTCCATATAAAATCAGCAAATACTTATAAAATACTTGCTATGACTTACCAGGAAACGTGTAGCAGTTAAATAGTTTTAGTTAAGATTTTCTAGATAATGTTGAATGTGTTGTAAATCATGCCAAGCAGGTAACTTATAACTGGCATTTCTTAATAATGCTGAAGGGTGGTAGCTGACAAATGTTCTGATATTTTGATAGTAATGCTCTTTATTTCTAAAAGAACTTAAACTTGCATTTTCTTGATGGGGAAGAAGACTAGTCGCTGCTACTTTACCAAGCAAAAGAATTACTTTTGGCTTAACAATCTCTATCTGTTCAATTAGATAGGGAAGACAGGCTTCTCTTTCTGCAGGAAAGGGGTCTCTGTTATGAGGAGGATGGCATTTAACTATATTAGTTATATAAACTTGGTCTCTTTCAATATTTATGGCTTTTAACATTTTTGTAAGTAGCTGGCCAGCAGGTCCCACAAAGACTTGGCCACTTTGATCTTCTTGTTGCCCAGGCCCTTCACCTATAATCATTAAGTCTGCATTAGGATTACCTTGACCATATACGAACTTCTTCCTATTCTCATGTAAAGGACATTTCTGACAATTACTATATTTAACTTTAAGCATATCTAGAGATGGCTTATTTGCTTGGACAATAGGGGAAGACTCTTGCTCAAATGCTTGAGAAGAAGTTTCTGCTAAATCTACTTTTTTTGATTTAATATCTCTTTTGAAAAGAAAATCTAAGCCAGATATTTTTAATAACTCCAAGTTGTAGGATTTCATGATGTTAAAAAAAGCTACTCTTGATTCAGAGTAGCTAAATTATTTATTCTTCTGTATTACCCATTAGGGTATTTAGCTTAATATATTCATCATCTTCATCATCATCTTCATCCATGTTTATGTTAAGCATCTCATCTCTCTTTTCAATCATAGCTTCATTACTTTCAAACATGTAATCAGGAATATGGTTTTTAGCAACATGCTCAAGTGCTTCTTCAGTAATAGTTTTCTTAAAAGCATCTTTAATTGATTGGGGTAACTTATTAATTCTCTCAATCTCTTTGTTTGCTAACAAGCAAAACATATAAGACATATCACTCTCTTCAAGAAATTTTTCTATTTCTGGGTTTATCATAGTCTTTTCCTATCCTTTTTTATTTTCATAAACAATAATAAAATCAAGCAACTATTTGTCAATATTATTATAAAATGAATGATAGATATCTCTATATCTCGATATCTTGTGCATCTCTGCCCAAATAATGTTTTTCACAGCATAGACAGCTTTTTCCAAATCATCATTTACTACTAAATAGTCATAATGATCTATCAACTCAAGTTCCTTCTTTGCAGTATTCAACCTCTTTTCTATTACCTGGTCACTATCAGTAGCCCTCTTTCTCAAGCGAGACTCTAACTCTTGACCATCAGGAGGTAAAAGAAATATCTTGACTAATGGGCAGTCTGTCTGCTCTAATTTTAAACAACCTTGTACATCTATATCCATTATTACATACTGGCCTTCATCAAAACAGGATTGAATAAACTTACGAGATGTTCCATAGTAATTTCCAAAGACATTGGCATACTCAAGGAATTCATTATCTGCTATCTTTGCTTCAAACTCTTGATTATTTAAAAAGAAATAATCTACTCCATCTTTTTCTTGTCCTCGAGGCATACGAGTTGTTGATGAGATAGAATAACGAATATTATCAAAGTCATTTAATACACGCTCAAGAATAGTGGATTTACCACCACCTGAAGGTGCAGAAAGAACTATCAAGAAAGGATTTTCGGATATTTGGGTTAAACTCATTTTCTCTACTTTTGTTTAAAAAAATAGAGACTGTAATATAATTCTACTAAAAGCTATTTACTACAGTCTCTATCAGATAATTTATTAGTTATCGATTAATTTAGCGTATTCTTGAGCACTAAGAAGATTTTTAACTGATTCTTCGTCTTCTAAAATTACTTTGTAAATCCAACCATCTTCATAAGGGGATTTGTTGATTAAGTCTGGTGATTCTTCAAGCTCTTCATTAACTTCTATAACTTCACCTGTTACAGGAGAGTTGATGTCTTCAACTGCTTTCACAGCTTCGATTGAACCTATTGATTCACCGGCTTCAACTTCATCTCCCACTTGTGGAAGTTCAACATATACTATGTCACCTAACTCATGAGCTGCAAATTCAGTAATACCAATAAAGGCTTCTTTACCGACGACTTTAACCCATTCGTGGGATTCAGTATAATATAGTTCTTTTGAAAATTCCATTTTAAATCTCCTGCTATTATTTTGATGCAAATTTCAAACTCCTATTTAATGTGTCAAGAATAAAATTTTATCTGCCTTTTTTATTGACATATCTAAGAAAATCATTTTATTAGTACTAAATTTATTATGAGGTAAAATTCACATGAAAGATAAAGCAATTAGAGGTATAGCTGCAGATAAACAGATAAGATTTTTTGCAGTTAATTCGACCCAAACTGTCCAAAGGGCTCTTAAATCTCACTTCCTTTCTGTTACTGCAACCATCTTCTTAGGAAGAATGCTTTCTGCTGGTATCATGCTAGGAATGGACCTTAAAGATGAAAAATCTTCAATTACTCTAAAAATAGATTCTGATGGCCCTCTAGCTGGTGCAACTGTTGTTAGTAAGAATATGGGTAAGACTAAGGGCTATGTTAAGAATCCTCAAGCTGAACTTGAAGCTCAATCAACTATCTATGGCTTAAGTATAGCCAAAGCAGTTGGTAATGGTACTTTAACTATCATTAAAGATCTTAATGTTAGGCAACCTTTTTCTGGTCAAGTAGAACTAATTTCTGGTGAAGTTGCAGAAGATTTAGCCTATTACTTTGTCCAATCTGAACAAGTACCATCAGCTGTAGGACTGGGCTTGCTAGTAAATCCTGATGCTTCAGTTAAAAGCTCAGGTGGTTTTATTGTTCAATTAATGCCTTTTGCTAAAGATCAAGTAATCAGTAAGCTTGAAGAGAATGTAAATAAAATGCCTAATATTTCAGACCTACTTGATATGGGAAAAGATATAGAGACTATTGTGAGAGATTTTGTTTTAAAGGGTTTTGATTTCTCAATTACTGATGAATTAGAACCTTCATTCTCCTGTGATTGTAGTAAAGAAAAGTTCTGGGATGGCATTAAACTTCTTGGTTTGAGAGATATTCAAGAAGCTCTTCTGCATGAAGGGAAATTAGAAGCTAACTGCCATTTCTGCAACCAGACCTATACTTATGCTGAAAATGATCTTTATAAAATGATAGATGAATTACAAGATGAGGGTAAAGAAAAGATATCTGAATAAAAACTAACAAGAAAATAAACTAACAAGAGGTGACTTATGAGAAAAACAGTCGTTGTCGCTGCTAAAAGATCTGCAGTAGGAAGCTTTGGAGGTCAATTCAAAGATGTTTCAGCTGTAGAATTAGGTGTTCAAGTATTAAAATCTATAATTTCAGACTTAAATTTAGATCCAGCTAAAATTGATGAAGTTATTCTTGGTAATGTAGTAGGTGCTGGTTTAGGACAGAATGTTGCCCGTCAAGTTTCTATTAATGCTGGTATTCCTGACACAGTACCAGCCTACACAATAAATAAAGTATGTGGTTCAGGAATGAAGTCTGTTACTTTAGCCTCAGCGATGATAGCTTTAGGTGAAGCTGATATTGTAGTTGCTGGTGGAACAGAGAATATGAGTCAGATTCCTTATATTATGAAAGATGCTCGTTGGGGAGCTAGGATGGGAGATAAGCAATTAGTTGATATCATGGTTCATGATGGTTTATTTGATATCTTCAACGGCTACCACATGGGAATAACAGCTGAAAATCTTGCTCAACAATGGAATATTACAAGAGAAGAACAAGATGCTTTTGCAGCACAGTCTCAAAATAGGGCAGAGAGAGCAATGAATGAAGGTAGATTTGATGATGAAATTGTACCGATTATGGTACCACAAAGACGTAAAGATCCAATAGCAGTAGCAAGAGATGAATTTCCTAGACCTGGAGTTACTAAGGAAGGATTAGCTAAATTAAGACCAGCTTTTAAAAAAGATGGAAGTGTTACAGCAGCTAATTCATCTGGTATCAATGATGGTTCTGCTATCCTGGTACTTATGAGTGAAGATAAGGCTAAAGAACTTGGTTATCAACCACTTGCA
The DNA here is from genome assembly GCA_963663475.2 of Cloacimonadales bacterium (SeqCode). GTDB lineage: Bacteria > Cloacimonadota > Cloacimonadia > Cloacimonadales > JAFGVF01 > JAEKNW01. The sequence continues at coordinate 54,244 of CAXXJV010000002.1, forward strand.
ACATTAGTTAATTATGCTTCTGGAGGAGTAGATCCTGCAATTATGGGTTTTGGTCCTGTTCCAGCAATTAAAAAAGCATTAAAGAAAGCTCAATGGGATATGAATGATATTGATTTATTAGAACTTAATGAAGCTTTTGCAGCCCAATCACTCTCAGTTTTTAAAGGTTTAGCTGAAGATGGTATTATAGTTGATCCAGAGAAAACTAATGTTAATGGCGGTGCTATAGCTATTGGACATCCAATTGGTTGTTCAGGAGCAAGAATTATTGTTACTTTACTTCATGAGATGAAGAAGCGTGGAAATAAAAAAGGTTTAGCATCTCTTTGTATTGGTGGGGGAATGGGAATTACTACTCTTTGGGAAATGGAGGAGTAAGTTCTTTTTACACTAATTACCACGAATTATAACTAATTTCACGAATTAAGCCCTGCAGATGCAGGGCTTTTACTAAAGTTATTTTTTCTTATAAAAGAGATTTTGACAAAGAACTTTTAGTAGTGGAGGATTAACTCGTTTGGTTTGGGAAGAGATTTTGGTAAAAGGTCTAATCTAAAAGGTATGTCATATTTAGTTATATCAGAAATCTTTTCTTCCATTAAATCATTATAACTACAGTACTCTATAACTAATTTTAAATATCTCCTGAGAACTAAAATAGGTAATATATAATCTTGTTTATTCATCCATTCTAATAAGTCTAAATCTTTTTTAGAACTGTTACATTTTTGGCAAATAATTAATAGGTTATCACTCTTATCTAATACTAATTTTGATTTTGGTATTACATGGTCATATGAAAGTTGTTTAGTACTTCCACAGTAATTACATTTTTTTTCTACGTTAAGTTTTATTTTTTCATCGTCAAAAAAAGTTCCTAAATTAATTCTATTTTCCATTAGGCCCTTATATAATTTTGCTCTTATCATATAATTAACAGTATTGTAATGTGTCTGATTTTTATCGATAGCACTATGGGCCATTGCTAGATTTGCATAAGCCCAAAAAAGTCTTTCTTTAACTAAAAGTTTTTCATTTTTCATTCTAACCTCTTAAAATAATAATCTTAAAATAGAAAATTTTGTCAAGGACATCGTAATAGAATTTTGTTTCGACTAAAAATGTTCTTTTATATTCGTGATTTATTTTAATACTTCTTGTTTTAAAACTCTTTAATTTATTTAAATCCTTTGACAGAAAATCTTAAATCATAAAATCTGGTCATAGTTATAAAAATATGTAATCAGGAGATTTATATGTCAGAGAAATTAAATTTGACCAAATCAATGAAGCTTTATGAAGAAGCTTTAGAGTTAGTTCCAGGTGCAGTTGCTGGTATAAGAAGACCTTACAACTTTGTTCCTGGAGAATATCCAATCTTCTTTGACCGTGCTAAGGGTGGCAAGGTTTGGGATGTAGATGGAAATGAATATTTAGATTTTCTATGTGCTTATGGTCCAATTATTGTGGGTCATTGTGAAGAAGAAATTGACAATCCTGTAATTGAGCAGATTTCAACAAAAGGTTTTTGTTTTTCATTGACACAAGAGATTCAGAACCAGTTAGTTAGAAAGTTGCAAGAACATATTCCTTCTTGTGAAATGGCAGCATTGTTAAAAACAGGATCAGATACTACTACAGCAGCTATTAGAGCAGCACGTGCTTATACAGACAGAAAGAAAATAATCAGATGTGGTTATCATGGTTGGCATGATTGGTGTGTAGAAGTTAAGGGTGGGGTATTAGAAAAGAACTTTGAAGATACTTTAGAATTCACTTATAATCACTTAGATGAGTTAGAAGATTTAATGAAGAAACATGGAGATGATGTAGCTGGTATTATTGTAACTCCAGTTGGTCATCCACTAGGACATGAAGTTGAAATGCCTAAACCTGGTTTCTTAGAGGGTGTAAGAGAATTAGCAACTAAGTATGGTTCAGTTCTTATTTTTGATGAAATAAGATCTGGTTTCCGTTACTCTATGGGTGGCGCTCAAAAAGTATTTGGTGTAACTCCTGACTTATCAACATTTGGTAAAGCAATGGCCAATGGTTATGCTATTGCAGCCCTAGTAGGTAAAAAAGAGTTTATGTCTGTTTTTGCAGATAAAGCTTTCTTATCTTCTACTTATTTCCCAAACAGTGATGCTCAAATTGCTTCTTTATCAACAATAGCTTTCTTAGAAAAATATAATGTTTTAGATGAAATTAAGACTAAGGGTAATAAATTTGCTGCTAATGTAAGTAAAATTGTTGCAGATTCAGGCTTACCTGTAAACTTCTCAGGTGGTGCTTTGATGCCTTACCTAACCTTTGTTCCTGATGCTGATAAAGTGTATAAAAAAGCTCGTGTTCAATTCTATACAGAACTTATCAGGAGAGGTGTATTCTTACAACCTTATCATCATGGATACATTGCTTATCGTCATACTGAAGAAGAACTTAATCATGCAGCTAAGATGATAAAAGAATCTTTGGATGCAATAAAATCATTCTATTAATAAATATACAAAAAATAAAAAATAGAGAGGTAAATTAATGGAACCATTAATTCTTACTGCTGCCATTACAGGAGCAGAAACTACTCCTCAAGACCAGCCTAATCTTCCTTATACACCGGAGGCACAGGCTAAAGAAGCTCTAGCTTGTTTTGAGGCTGGAGCAAGAGTTATTCATCTCCATGTGAGGGATGATAATGCTTTAGCTACTCAAGATGTTAACAGATTTAAAGAATCTATTGATGCGATACGTCAAGCTTGCCCACAAGTGATTATTCAAATTTCAACTGGTGGAGCTGTTGGTGCTTCCTTTGATAGTAGAATTGCTCCTTTGCAACTAAAACCTGATATGGGAACCCTTAATGGGGGAACTCTTAACTTCGGTAATGAGGTTTTCATGAACGCTCCTGCTGATATTGAAAGATTAGCTGAAGCCTTTAAACAATTCAATGTTGTTCCTGAAGTCGAAGTTTATGAATCAGGCATGATTGATTATATTGCTCGTTTAGTTAAAAAAGGTGTAATTACTACAGATCCACTTCATGTACAGTTTGTTTTAGGTGTTCCTGGTGGTATGTCTGGTCAGCCTAAAAACGTTATGTATATGGCACAACATCTTAAAGAGCTTATACCTACTGCTAGTTGGGCAGTTGCTGGTATAGGAAGATATCACATCCCTGCTTCTATGATGGCTATGACTCTTGGTGGTCATATCAGAGTTGGTTTTGAAGATAATATCTATTATCACAAGGGTGTTATTGCTGATTCTAATGCTCAATTAGTTGCTAGAATGAGAAGAATTGCTGAAGAGATTGGCAGACCTATTGCTAGTCCTGAACAAGCAAGAGAAATCTTAGCTTTACCTAAGAAATAATTTCATTTATCCCATAAAGTAGACTAGGCTTTGATTTGAGAAGAATAACCAGTCTTCCCTAAAATTCTACTGCGCTACTTGGGCTAATAAAAAATAAAGGCGGAAATTATTTTCCGCCTTTGCTTTTTATACTTCTTGTCTATTTGCTTTATCTAGTGGCTTAATCTAACTTCTTATGACAGAACCACCAGTCATAGCATTCATATTTCTTTTCTGATAATCTTTTTTCAGCTGTTTCAACATCAGTTGCTGGAGGAATTATTACATGATCCTTAATAATTGAATTATTTGGCCAATCTGCAGGCATTGCAACTTTCTCTTTATCTGATATTTGAAGTGCCTTAACAGCTCTTACAACTTCTTGGATATTTCTACCAATTTCTTGTGGATAATATAATACTAATCTTGTTTTGCCTTCAGGATCTACTATAAATACGGCTCTCACTGTATTTGTTCCCTTACCAGGATGCAACATTCCTAATTTAAGAGCTATTTGGTCATTGGCTGCAATTATAGGGAACTCAATTTTTACTTTAATATTCTCTTTAATCCATTCTTCCCATTTAATGTGGGAAAAAACTTGATCAACAGACATTCCAATAAGCTCAACATCTAGTTTTTTCAACTCATCATAAGCTTGTTGGAAAGCTACAAATTCGGTTGTACATACAGGTGTGAAATCTGCTGGATGGGAAAATAAAATAAACCATTTACCCTTATAATCACCAGGTAGCTCTTTAACTCCACGTGTTGTCATAACCTTCATCTCTGGAAACTTATCTCCTAATAATGGCATATTCATTTGTTCGTACATTTCAATACTCCTTTTTCTTAATTAATTTTAAAATATTATAATGATTATAAAGTTTTATGCAAATAAAAATTTGTGTTTTTATAAAATTATTCTTAAAGAGTCTATTTTAGTAATTGTTATAAGGTAAGTTAGCTAAAACTATTTTTTGCTGAAGTAGATAGAAAATTTAGTAGAAAATTTTAGATAATTGAAGCCTGTCAAGTACCAATATAGTGGACACCTTTTTTATGTATCCTGAGGGGATAAGTCTTGAATCCCCAAAAGGGGATAAATAGTTTAGCCCAGGGTAAATTCCTGAAGGGAATGCAACCCTGGGTACAGGTGATGAAAAACAAAGCCTAACCCTGAAAGGGTTAAATAACATCATATATACCATAGACTTATTATAATCCCAAATGGTGCAATAGAACTTTAGAGAAGAGTGCAAAAGAATATTCTGCTATTCTCAAAGATCTATTACATTATTTGGGATAATACATTATTTATAATTTATTAAACCCTTACAGGGTAATATCTTTGCGCTAGCCATCATTACCCAGGGTTGCGATACTTTCAGCATCTTACCCTGGGCTAAATTATTTTATCCCTTTCAGGGGTTTTTGATGAACCAATATAGTAATGAGATATTCTCATTTTCCTATATTATTCCCACCAGACTTGAACTTGAGCCTAATAAACACAAATTGACACCAATAATCAAATCTTAAAATCCTTAACATAGAGTTTTTAAGAGAAGGAAAAGAAGAAGGAAGAAAATTGCCACCGAAAACACTGAAAACACCGATATTAATGTCTCCCCGTCTTTGAGTAAAAGCTCTTTCATTTTTCACTTTTAGCGAAAAACTTCTTTCAAGTTAGTTTTTTATTCTTGACCCTATTCATCCTCTACTCATCCCTTACCCTTCCTTTACACTCTTTCGATGAAAGTCCGGGTTTCATCGAAAGAGTGTAAAGGAAGGGTAAGGGATCAATAAGGAAAATTTGAGACATTTCTTAGATTTTTTTGCTAAATAGGACCATTTTGAAAAAAATGGACCCTTAAAGATTATGAGGGCTTGTTAAAAAACTTCAAGAAAATCTAAGAAAAGGAGGATAAAGCAATGGTTGTTATTGAATTTAAAATACCACACGGATTAAAAGCCAAAGCTAGAAGAGAGGGATATTCTCTAGTAAAATATTCAAATCAGCCCTTTTATCACCTCCGAAAAAAAAATTCTCCTAAAATAGGGAAAAATCATCATAAGTTCCGCAATACCATGCAAGAACTAAAAATATCTTATAGAAAGCTTAATGATGCTGAAAAGCTAGCACTGAAAGAAAGGAGAAAAAAGGAAGGAAGTACTAAGTCAGACTGGATTCAATTTGTCAGAGAATATTATAGAGGGATTAGTCGTCAAGCTCTTAAAGAAAAAAGACAAGTAAAAGCTCAAAACAAGAAAGATCAAGTTAACAAGCCACAAAAAGGAATTGAAAGTAAGAATTTAAGAGAAATGAAGAGTGACGGGACTTGCTCACGTAGTAGCGACTTCCGACAAATCAACTTATATTCGTCCGAAGTCCCTTGCCTAGGGCTGAGGAAGTCTGGTCTCCAACCCTTATTGACGAGACTTGCTCACGAAGTAGCGACTTCCGACAAGTTAACTTTCTTTCACCCGAATGACGAGACTTGCTCACGGAGTAGCGACTTCCGACAGCTTATATTCGTCCGAAGTCCCTTGCCTAGGGCTGAGGAACTCCGGTCTCAAACAACTCAGCGACTTCCGACAACTCAACTTTCTTCGTCTGAAGTCCTTTGATATACATATTGACTTACATGCCTAAATCTCAGATATTTGAATAAGACTTCTTATAACCCTTTGTGATATAAGAGATTTGTTAAGAAAACCTAAAGAGTGAAATTTTATCGACTTCTTTAAAGATAAGCTATTGGGAAGAATGGCTTGCTGGTTGAACAGTTTTTCACTTTATATAAAAGATAATATTTAAGAAAAAAATTGACAAGATATTGAATGTGATTAATATTATGTTTAAGAGGTGAAATAATGGGAAAAAAAGAAAATGAAGAAATAAACAAGTTGCATAATTATATGGCAACTAAGCTTTTTAATGACACATGGGAACTGCTTGATAAGGAGAATAGGACAGCTGAAGAGGATATTTTAATGATTCACACAGCCCATGCTTCTCTTTATCATTGGTATCAATTTGGTCAAGCTAAGAACTTGTCTATTGGCGAATGGCAAGTTTCCAGAGTCTATGCAGAACTAAAAATGGGACAATCTGCATTAAAGCACGGACTAGCCAATATTGATTTATGTCTTAAGCATGATATCTCTGGTTTCGAATTAGCCTATGCTTATGAATCAGTAGCTAGAGCTTATAAGGTTCTTGGAGATAGTAGTAAGATGAGTGAAATTTTAGAGAAGGGATATGCTGAAGCAGAAAATATCACTAATGCTGAAGAAAAAGATTATTTAATTAGCGATTTAAAAACAATATAAAAGGAGATTAAAATGAAGAAAATACTTATTTTAATGCTTGTGTTTAGTTTAGGATTGATGTTTGTTGGATGTAGCGATGATGATGATGACACTAGTGCTGCTGTGACAAGAGTTACTTTTAGAAATCAAACAAATGCTGATATTACTGTCATGATTGATGATATTGATGGTACTTTAACTGCCGGAGAATCTTGGTCTTATACTTTTGATTCTGCTATCTTTGATGAAGATGTAGATATGTTAACAGTTGATTATACAGTAACTGGTCTTTATGTTGCAACTGAGACAGGAACAGCTACAATTAACAAAAATCAAACTACTACAATAAGTGTTCTTCCTGAAGGCGGAATTATAGTATTAAAAAACAATCACTATATCAATATTAACTCAGCTTTAATCTATCAAGCTGATCAAAGCCCTAGCGGAAACAATGAATTAACTAGTCCACTTGAACCAGGTGACTCTCTTCTAGTTTTAAAAGAAGCTAACAATTACCGTGTTACTTATAATTTAGAAAACAATACTTTTGTTACTTTAGATGCTTTCAACCTTGAAGACAACCAGATGTCTTATGCAAGTATTTCAGCTCAAAAGATATTAAATATTGATAATCAAACAAGTGGCTCAGTGACTTTCAGATTAGATGGTGGTTCATTAAACAGTTTAACTGCTAACACTTCTGAAGAATATATTCTTGGTGAAGAGTATGGTTTAAATGTTGAAGTATCTTATAATGGCCTTTATATCTTTGCAGGTTCAGAGACTTATGACTTCTTCGCAGATACAAATTATGATGTAGAAGTTACTGCTGATGGTGGTGCTATATTTATCGTTAATGGAACTCAAGATAATATTACTGAAGTTTATATTGCACCTTCTTCTGATACTGAATGGGGTCCTGATTATATGTCTGGTTCTATTGGTCCTGACCAAGATTATGCATGGACAGTTGAACCCGGTCTTTGGGATGTCAAAATAGTTGATGATGCTGGTTATTCTTCAGAAGTTTATGAAATTTCTGTTTCTCTTAACCAATCAGAATATGTTGATTATACTGACAAGGCTAAGACTCGTGGAACTAGCTCTAGTATGAAAAATAAAGCTCATTACAACTTCCCTACAAGTGGAACAAGAGTTGAAGCTAACTAAATTTTAATTAAAAATAGAAAAGGGTTGCGAAAGCAACCCTTTTCAGACCTTTGACAAAAGCTCATATTTCTTAGAAAGTCATTTATTCTTTGAAAAATATAGGACAAAAGCCAATTCATAAAGTCGCTATATCTTTATCCAAACTCTTCTCTGCGATGTATTTAAATACTATCTTGCTTGAGTTTGAATAAATCTATTAGCGATCTCTTTTTGCAAAAAGAGACCAAAAACTCAGTGAAGTTGACTTTGTCAACACTCTGAAAAGGGTTGCTAATTCGCAACCCTTTTTTTGTGTGAAAACTAACAACTTAAACAATAATTCTTCAAATTTATTAATAAAATTTGACAACTAAAACAATATACAATTAATTGTACTAGTGAAGAGATGAAATTAAGAGGAATTGTGAATAATGATGCTTCGTTAAATCTGTTGTTATTGTTAACTATAAGGAATATAATATGATATAGATAAATGTGGTCATTTAGATTTCTGAAAAGTAGTTTTTTATATATAAGATTAACAGGTAATGAAACAAGTGTAAATAGGTTTCAACAAGGAAATATATCAAACAAGCTATTTACATTAAGTAAAAATAACATAAAAAGAAAAGGAGTAAAACATGACAAGGAAAGTAGTTTTTTTAATAGTAATTTTAGGTATAGTATCACTTTTAAGTGCAACAGACAATATTAATTTTGGAGCTAAAGCTGGCTTGAATATATCTGATATTCACTATTCTAAAGATGCATTTATTGAACCTGATAAAAAATTTGATTTTGTATTGGGGGCATTCGTGGAATTTCAAGTTACCACCCAAGTCTATATTCAACCTGAATTATTGTACACTAAAAAAGGAGCAAGCTATGAGTCATCAGATTCTGGTGAAAATTATTCATCTAAGTGGGAAACAACTTGGGATATTAGTTACCTGCAAATGCCAGTCCTCGCAAAGTTTAAACCTAATCAACTACTTGGCATTTATTTAGGTCCATCATTAGGGATTTTGTTGTCATCTGAAGATGAATACGATACAAAACAAACAATGAATGGGGAAACTATTTCATCCACAGGAACTGAAGATATGAAAGATATTACAAGTTCAACAGATTTATCGTTAATTATTGGTAGTGAATTTTATTATCAAAATTTTGTTTTTGATCTTCGTTATGATTTTGGATTAAGCAATATCTCTGATGTAGAAACCCTTAATGATGCTGAGCTTACTAATAGGACTTTATCATTATTAGTTGGATATACTTTCTAAAAGCAAAAATCCTACTCAATGCTATAAAATACTTCTCTATAAAGTGCTCTACTTAAGAAGTTCTTTTAGAGAAAATATTTTAGAACACTCATATATTACAAAAAAGTTTATATGAGTGTTTTCTTATCTTACTAGTTCTAATAGACCAAAGAAATGGCAAATAGTTCCACCTAGAACAAAGATATGCCAGATGGGATGGTGATAGGGTAACTTTTTCCAAGCATAGAAAACTACTCCTAAAGAATAAGATGCTCCCCCAATAGCTAACCATAAAAAGAGGGAAGTAGGAAGAACTTTCATCATCCAATAGAGAAAACCTAAAAAAAGCCAGCCCATTGCTAAATAGATAGAGTTAGTTAAATGACTGGATTTCCCTTTAGTCAGACACTGTATTATAATACCAATTATAGTAAGACCCCAAATGATTCCAAATATAGTCCAGCCTAAGGCATTTCTCATAGCTAGGGTAATAGGTGTATAAGTTCCAGCTATAAAAAGATAGATTGCTGATTGATCAAATATGGAAAAAATGGTCTTTACTTTTTTATGAGTAATACTATGAAATAGGGTAGAAGAAAGGTAGAGAGAAATTGAACCAAAGCCATATAAAGCATAGCCTACCACCATAAGAGGCTGATTAACTAATACTGCTTTAGCGATAAGAATGACCATAGCTGCTATGGCTAAGAAGATTCCTATTCCATGAACAATAGAAGAAAATATCTCTTCTCCTAGTGATTGATGACCAGAAATTGGATTTTCATCGTACATAAAATTTCCTCAAAATATTTGGTTTAGATGTTTTGTTTATTTTTTTAAGTATTCTAGAACTAAAGTTCTTACTAAGAAAGAAGTGTCATTTTGCATTTTGCTTATTTCTTGTCTAGCTAAATGACTATCTATAGTTTTCAAAGCAGAAGCAATAACAAACCTAACTTTCTCATTTTCAGACTTATAATACTTGCTAATCAAAGGGATATATTGATCATCTTTAAAGGCTGCTAGGGCAGAAATACAGCTAGTAATATACTTGTCTGATTCGTAAAAATCAATAATTAAAGGGAGAAATTCTTCTAATTCTAAGCTAGCTACTAAGGCAATAGTATTCTTGTTGGCTAGGCTATCCTGACTTATCATAGGGTCGAGTAATCTACTTTGTGAACTGCTACTATTCTCAAAAAAGTCTTTAATAGCCCTGTATTCCTTAGTGTCACGGGTGGACATCTTATGATTAATAATATATTCAACACTTTCAGTCTCACGTGAGACTAGGATTTCTCTAGCCCTAGTTACTCTATTTACTACATTACCAACTTGCCATTCAGCTGCAAAAGCAAAAATATCTTCAATTGGACCTAGAGAATCAATACTAGCAGGTAACTGGACAATGCTTGAGTTAGTTTCCATCTTTTCTGGTCCTAGTAAATCTATTCCTATACCCATTAATCCTTGCTCCCATTCTAAAGAATCTTGCATACTTGCATGTGGATAAAAGTCTTTTCCTCCACCATCTATGAAAAGTCCTATACTTGCTGAAGAACGAGCAGCTTTACCATAACCATAATTAGAATTAGTTCCATTCTCATACCTATCATTTCCTGCCTTATCTAAAAAGATACCTACAGAATTAGTAAGACCTAAACCATTTCCTCCCTCAATCGAATAATGGTCATCACCTTGCCCATCAATTAGGATGCCAAGAGCAAAGTCATGTCCTGCTCCTTGACCTGGTCCGTGTTTTGAATAATAGCTATCCTGACCAGCTTTATCATAGAGCAAGCCTCCAGCTAAATGAATACCAGAACCTTGGGGATAATAAACAGCATTATAAAAGTCATTTCCTTCTTGGTCAAGTAAGATGCCTAATCCGTACCAATAACCTACTCCTTGGGCATAAACTCCACCTAGATACCTATCATTTCCTGATTTATCACTTAGTGTTGCAATACCGCCAGCAAAGTTAGGTCTCATACCGAAACCCATTCCTTGGCCCATAGATCTATAATCATCTGGAGCTAATGGAGCATGAAATTCATTAGTACCGCAGATATAAGTATCGCTTCCAGCTTCATCCAAAAGGAAAGAAAAACCCCATGTGGAAGCAAAGGCTTGACCATACTGACCAGTTGAATAAATATCATCACCATTTTTGTCAATCATGAGAGACGCCCCGAAAGCACTTGCACTCCAAGCAAAAGAATCAGCTCTGTAGACATCAGCACCTGCAAAATCAATGAATTCGTTAAAACCAAAGATAGCTGAAATAGCTTGTTTATCTGCAGAATAATAGTCATCTCCCATTAAGTCATAGGCATAAGAAAAACCAAAATTAGCAGAGAAGAGAGAGTTCTCAGATATGTATCTATCATTACCTGAGGCGTCAAATAAGAAGAAATTCGCTTGATTATTGTCTAAGAAGCTATAGCTGTCATTACCAGCAGGTTCAATAATAGCTATTGCATTATCAATAATATGTTGGTCATCATAGATTGATGCAATAATAATTTCACCTAAAGGACTTTGGTGAATTATATTCTCTTCTTGCCACATAATTTTATCAATATTTGCATGAAGAAATTCAAACAAAGATATTATGGTAAGTTTTTCTTGGAGATAGTCTTTTCCTTCAATTACTACTGGTTGGTAAAAGATATACCAGTTTATCTTCTTAATTATTTCTTCAAATTCTTGACTTGAAATGTCAATAGTCTCAGACTCCTCCTCCTCATCAGAGAATAATGTTTTACTAAAAGCTAGCAAGATTTCTTTTTCAGATTGATCAAGATTGGTAAACATTTGGTCAAAATGGAAGCGTTTTATGGTTAAATAACTTTCTATAAGATCAATAAGTTCATTAACCTCAATATTAGCTTTTAAGGATAAATCCGAAATATCAGGATAGCTTAAGTCTATCCTCTCATTATTAAGGAACTTATAAGCCATTTCATTAAAAAGGTCTGGTTGAGTTATCCCAGCAAGTTGGCTAGCATAATCAAGGAAAAAGTAAGGATTATTAATAGAAGAAGTAATTATTTGATTTTTTAGATAGGTCTCATCTGACCAATCCTTTAAAAACATGAGATCTTGGGACGAAAGTTGAAGTTTGCTGAGAGCTTGTTCAACTAAGAGAGAATCTTCTTGAGTGAAGATATCAGCCCAAGTTAGACTTATAGATAGTATTAAGGCAAATATTAGTATTAATTTCATTACTTCTCCTAATTTAGCTGTTTAACTTACTTAAACCCAAATAATGCATTAGACCTCTGTGAATAGCACAATATTCTTCTGCAAAAGTAAGATCCATAATTTCTCCGAATATATAAATATATGCGTCAAAATTCTGTAAGCTATTTTGCTAAAAGAATCTAGCTATCTTCATCAAAGTTCAAATGCACTATTCGAGTTTAACCTAATAGAAGTGAGCTATTAAAGTAGTCAAGAAAAGATATTGACTTTTTTTTATCTATCTATGTATTAACCTCAATAGTGCCGTAAGCACTTGTGAATAGAATAATCTGCACTTTTACTAAAATCCTACTAGACCACTTGGGATTAAGGACAAATAAAATATGAAAATGAAGTGTAACCAAATAAGAATACAACGTTATAAAATGTGAGACGCAAAATATGGATGATAAAGAATTAGTATTAAAAGCTAAAAAAGATATTAATGCCTTTGATGAATTGTACAAAAAGTACTTTCCTTTGATTAACAGATTTGTTTATCATAAGGTAAGTGAAGAAGAAGTGCGTCGAGATATAGTAGCTAATGTCTTTTTTAAGGCTCTGAAAAATATATATAAGTTCAAATATATGTATAAGGGTGCTTTCTCTGGATGGCTATACCGGATAGCTATTAATGAAGTAACTGACTACTATCGTAAGAATGGAAGAAGTAAGAAATTAGTTCAAGATGTGAAATTAAATCAGATAAGTCCTTTGAGTGAAGATATCAAAATTGAATATGATAACTTAAGGATAGCAATAAAAAAGCTAAACGATAAAGAACAAAATGTCATTATTTTACGATATTTCGAAAAAATGAGTAACCAAGAGATTGCCCAAATACTCGGCAAGAAAGAAGGTGCTGTAAAAGTGCAAGTTCATAGAGCTATGCAAAAACTGAAAGCTATAATGATTGAATTAGAAGGAAGAAATGATGGATAAATTTGAAGATAAACTTTTGAATTTAAAAATACCTGAGATTACTGATAAATATTTAGAGTATGAATTAAAGGAAAGACTAGAAAAGAAATTCTTTTATAATAAGTTTAAGATTCCTTATCGAATTGCCTTTTCTTCCGCCTTAGCAATGTTCTTCTTAACTATTAGCTTTGTTATTAATCCAAACATTGCTAATAAAATTAACTATGCTATAAGGGGAGAAAATAATAAGCAAATTGTTCAAAACAAGGAAGATAATCAAGCAGAACTCTCAAATATTGCCTCTTCACAAGACTTCATTGGCTTTGAAGGACTGTCTCAAATTGCAAATGATAATGTAGCAATAGACCAAAGTAAGCTTACTAGTGTTGCAGATAATAAGGGCAATATTAAAACAATTAAATACCTTAATCCTGACGACTTTGAAGAAGGTAAAATTTATATGATAAGAAAATATAAGTCTCAAGATCAACAAGGTATAATTATGATAAATGAAATTCAAAATCAAAATTCTGCTAAGGATGTAATCCGTAAAATGTGAGGATATTGTGAAAATTAAAAGATTCTCTTATTTACTCATCTTATTTGTCTTAATAGCTACTTCTATCTCTGCAGATGTGTATCTCGGACTCTACTTAACTGAAATAGATAGCGAGAAATCTAATTCTCAACAATTATCAGGGGTCTATGTTCATAATGTTATCAAAGATTCTCCAGCTGCTAAAGCAGGACTGCAAACTGGTGATATTCTTACTGCTGTTGATCAAGAAAAATTGAAGTCAATAGACCATTTTGTTGACCTTCTTGATAAATACCAAGCTGGAGATAAACTTAACTTAGCTTTCATTAGAAATAAACAAGAACTTACCAGCACCCTTATCTTAGCAGACAAAACTAAACATGAAAAATCTCTTTTCGAAAGCAAAATACAAGAACTCTTACAAGAAAGTAAAACCTTTATCTTTAGATTTGAATCTCAAGAAGATAATGTTATCGGTGTGGAAATAGAAACAAATGATACTCAAGATAGTCTGGGTGTACTTATTACTCAAGTTATTCAAAATTCTCCAGCTGAAAAAGCTAATCTCCAAATTGGAGACCTGATTCTGAGAGTTGATAAGAAGGATATAAGAAAAGCTTCTGACTTAGTTGATTATTTACAAAAAGTAGATGTTGGCGATAAAGTAATCCTTACTATTCTCAGGAATCAGAAGAAACTTGAAGTGCCTGTTCAAGTAGTTCAAAGAAAAACAATATTCGAGTAAACTTTCCTAACTCAATTTACAAATTTAGTGTTTTCTATATAGGTTATATCTAATATAATAAATTAGGCAAAACTAACATAATTCCAAATAATGCAGTAGACCTTTGTGAATAACACTATATTCTTCTGCAAAAGTAAGATCCATAATTTTTCCGAATATATAAAATATATGCGTCAAAATTATGTAAGCTATTTTGCTAGAATAAACTGCACTCTTCACTAAAGCTCTACTACACTATCTAGGATAATACAATTTTATAAATACCTGCTACATAAATTCATAGTATCTATTATAGTCCTAGAGGAGGAAAAAGTATTTGACAGAAAGTTAGTAACGGCTAACTTGTCATCAAATATTATAAAAAGTTAGTTATGTATAACTAATCGAGGAGATATTATGAAAAAGGTAATTTTAATATTTACCATTATTGCTACTTTTGTTGTTATTAATGCTCAGCTAAGCCTTCCTCAAGTGCATGCTGGATTAATGTTAGACTTTAATAATTACAGTGGAGATAATGCAAACACTGGATTTTACAACACTTCTAATCGCTTTCAAGTGAGAAAAGCAGCTGTAACTATTACAGGAAATGCTGGAGATTATGTTGATTATGCAATTGAAACAGGAATCTGTTCTTGTGTTGGAGCTGGTACAGGCTTGCAGTTACTGGAAGCTGAAATTGATTATCATATAAATGATAATATCAGTTTAGGGCTTAGACAAGGCCATGTTCTAAGAGGCTTTGCTGGTTCAACTGATTGTCTAGCTAGAATTCCTTTAGAAAGACCAGTTTTTGCTTTAGCAATGACAAACTGCCATCCAACAGGATTTGTTGCTAATTTCCATTATGATCTACCATTTAATTCTGATATTGAGTTTGAAAGTGCTTTTATGAATGGGGGAGGAAGTAATACTTTAGATGGGGAAAAGGATTATAATTTCGGAACTATTATCAATACTCCTATTACTGGTTTAGCTCTAACAGGAGCCTATAATCTAATTTCCAAAGAATACTATATCGATGATAGAATGCAAAGTAAAGATGGACATCGCCTTATCGGAGGTATGAAATATGATTTTGCTGATTTTAATATTACAGGTGAATATTATTCTGGTAAGGGATTTGAAAGCAAAGATACAGAAAATGATGCTTACTATCTATTAGCTTCTTATAGAATTTCTGCAGATTTAGCAAGGATTGATTATATTCAGCCATATGTTAGATATTCTTATTGGGATAAAGCTGCTCAGCTAACAAGTGGAATGGAGTATGATTATCTTGATGCAGGCTTAATAATCTCTTTAGATGCTTATACTAAGCTTAAGTTCAATTATAACAAGAATCTATCTCATCCAGATGCTTTATCGGAAGAAGCTGCAAGCTTCATTGCCAGAATTCAGCTTAGTATATAGGAGGGAAAAAATGAAGAATATTATTATTATAACATTTTTAGTCTTTGTTTTATCTTTATCAGCTGAAAGTATAAGCCTTTATCCTGTAAGTGATAATTATACAGATGTAGAGCATGTAGGAAGTGATAATGTATTAACCGAATTATGGACAGCTAATTTTGTACCTGCAGGAAACTATCAGCGGATTAATCTTGATTTCGATATCAGTCCATATTTGCAAAGTGGTTTTCAAAGTGGGCAGCTTAATTTAACCCGTTTCTTCTCTTGTCCGTCAAGTGGTACAACAATGATAAAAATCTACCCAATAACTCAAGTTTGGGATGAGACAAGTTGTGATATCCATCAACATCTTGATTATGAAGAAAGTATATATACTCAATATCATTTAACAGGAACTCCAGGTTCTAGTATAAAACACTTTTCTCTTGATGTTACAGACATACTAGATGAAGTAATAAGCAGTAATATTGAATTTCATGGTTTCTTGATAAAGGCAAATGAAAATCAGAAATTTTCTAAGTTCTATTCAAAAGAGTATTCAAATGTGGATTATAGGCCTAGTTTAGACATCGTTTATTCTGGTGTGAGTAATGATATTAATCAAATCTCTCCATCTGAACTTAAGCTTACTGTTTTCCCTAATCCATTTAATCCTACAACAAGCATAGAATTTTCTAATCCTCACTCTTTAGCTAGTCAAATTTCAATTTATAATATTAGGGGTAGATTAGTAAAGAGAACAAGTTTGGCAGGAAGTAAGGGAAGTAAAAGTAGTTTTACTTGGAATGCTAGGAATGATAATAATGAAGAAGTGGCTTCGGGATTATACTTTTGCAGGGTGCAAGTTGGTAAGCAAGAAGAAATCAAGAAAATTATCTTACAAAAGTAGGGGATAGAGATGAAGACTTTTCTTTTTACCATACTTCTAATCATAAGTGGAGTAAACTTACATTCTCAGTCTAACAATTCTCAGCTATTAAGAGAATATTTAGCAAGCAAGTCTGATTTTCTTAGTTATGAAATAATAGAGTCTGATGATGAAGTTTACGCCACAATAATGACAAGCGATAAACAAGAAGTTTATGTATTTATTAGTAATGAATCAGAGGAGCTTAGAGGTTATCAAGGATATAATAAATTAATAGTTCAAGTTGATCATCAGCAACAAATCAAGAAGCTAGAGCTTATTAAAAGTGGAGATACAGCTTCTTTTGTGAGAAGGGTAAAAGCTAGTGATTTTCTCCAACAATTTGTGAAGTGGACAAAGGGTAAGGAAATCAGATCAGTTACTGGTGCGACCTTAACTTGCAAGTCTATAGAAGCGACCTTAGCAAATATGATTTCGAGGATTCAGGCTATTCAGTCAGATATGAATTAATTTATTCATTCTTAAGCAAGATAGTATTTATGTAAGCCATACACATATCCTAAAAAAAGTGAGGGTAGAGTTATTCCTACCCTCCATTTTTACCATTAATATTTAAAACTATTTTCTCCAACATTTATTTTAGAATTAATCTTCTCTTTATTATAAAGTTTTCTAACTTCGATAAGGTTGAGCACATCATAATCATTAGAGGCCAAGAATTTTATCATCTTATGGTTATTAGGATGAACATTAATAAAAGCAGTTTCTTTGCCAAGGTCATTTGCTCTTTGATTGGCTATACTTAGCAATTGTCTAGCATATTTATTTCTTCTTGCTTCCTCAAGGACAAATAATTGTTCAAGCCAGACAGTCTTATCAAAAACTCTTAAAATACAATAAGCTATTGCCTTATCAGCTTTATCAGCTAAATATACTTCATATTCAGAGGTAAAGTAGTCTGAAAGTTCCTCTTTAGCATCATCTCTACTATATGTAAGTTTTCTCTCCTTGAGGAGAGCTAACTCATGTCTAAAACAATAAAGTAAGCTTGCCAGGTCATCTAGTCTAGCTTCTTTACAAGTAATTTTATTAATTTTAAGCATATTCCCACCTTATTTAATTCAATTATTAGTATTTTAGCAAGTATGTAAAGAAAAAAAAGAAATTGAGATTTTTTTATTGACATTTTAGCTAAAGTAATTAAATTAAGAATATGATTCGAAACAAAAGGAGAAATCTGCTTGTTTGGAATAAGAATTAGAGATTATAAATCCTGAGATTAAGGTAAATACTAAATTCAAGGGATGGAGAATCAAGAGTAGATTAATTATAGGATAATTATATATACACTCCGTCCTGAAGGCGGAGTTTTTTTTATGGAAAAAAAGGTAAGAACAGTAACAATAACAGTTCATGATAGAGAGAAATCTTTTCAACAAGTTTCAACAATTCTCCATGATTTAGCAGATAGTATTATGTTACGGGTAGGCTATCCTATGCCTGATCAGAATATATCTATCATTTTTATTATAATCAAGTTAACAAATGATGAACTAGGTGCTTTCACTGGCAAGTTAGGGCAAATCCCATCTGTTAATGTAAAATCAACAAGTTTAAAAATTTAAAAAAAAGATAAATAGAGGTAAAAAATGGTAAAGATTGACACAAGTGGTTTAGAATCATTCATCCCAGAACAAGAGATTTTTGATATATTAGAAAAAACTAAGAATCCAAGTAAAGCTAGAGTCCAAGAGATTATTGCTAAATCTTTGGATAAAAACAGACTAAGTCCTGAAGAAACAGCAACCCTCATAAATTGTGAAGACCCAGAATTAATTCAAGAAATATACAAGGGAGCTAGGGCATTAAAAGAGAAAATTTATGGAAATAGAATAGTACTTTTTGCTCCTCTCTATGTTGGTAATGAATGTGTGAATGATTGTGTTTATTGTGGTTTCAGAGTCTCTAATAAAGAAACTCATAGAAATACTTTAACAATGGATCAATTAGAAGAAGAGGTTAAGGCATTAGAATCACGTGGTCATAAACGTCTGATTATGGTTTATGGTGAACACCACATGTATTCTCCTGAATTTATTCGAGATACTGTCTTAAAAACTTATGAAACTAAAGAAGGAAAGGGTGAAATCAGAAGGGTTAATATTAATGCTGCTCCCTTAGATGTTGAAGGTTTCAAGACTGTAAAGTCTGCTGGAATTGGGACATATCAGATTTTCCAAGAAACTTATCATCAAGAATCATATAAGAAATTCCATCCAACAGGACCTAAGAGTAATTATTTATGGCGTTTATATGGTTTAGATAGGGCTATGCAAGCTGGTATTGATGATTTAGGTATTGGAGCTTTGATGGGGCTATATGATTGGCGTTTCGAGGTAATGGGACTTCTTTACCATACTATTCATTTAGAAAAAACCTTTAATATAGGACCTCACACTATCTCTTTCCCAAGAATTGAACCTGCAAATAACACAGAGATAACCGAGCAACCTCCTTATGCAGTGTCCGATGATGATTTTAAGAAATTAGTTGCCATTCTACGTTTAGCAGTTCCTTATACAGGCTTAATTCTTACTGCTCGTGAACCAATTGCCATCAGAAATGAAGTTATTGCTTTTGGCGTTTCTCAGATTGATGCAGGTTCTAGCATTGGTATTGGAGATTATTCTCATAAAGATGAGGAGTCTTTCAAGAAAAGTCAGTTTGTTTTAGGCGATCAAAGGTCTTTAGATGATGTAATAAAAGAACTAGCTACACATGGTTTCCTCCCTTCATTCTGTACAGCATGCTATCGTTTAGGTAGAACAGGTGAACACTTTATGGAGTTTGCTATACCTGGATTTGTTAAGAAATTCTGTACTCCTAATGCTATTTTAACTGTTTCAGAGTATGTGCATGATTATGGTACAGCAGATACAATTAAAGCAGTTAACGAACAGATTAACAAAGAAATTGAAGAAATGGAAGATGAAAAGATAAAGATAGAGCTAAAGGAAAAGTTAGCTAGGGTAGCTAAGGGAGAACGTGACCTTTACTTCTAAGCTAATGAATAAATAGAAATTAGGAAAAATAACTAAAGAAAATGATAGTGGATAAAATAAAAATATTAACTTTTTCTTGACATAATTCAAGCTAGTTAATAAAAAGGTTTTACTCAGTATAAATGATGTGGCGGGATAGCTCAGTTGGTAGAGCAGAGGCCTGAAAAGCCTTGTGTCCCCAGTTCAAGTCTGGGTCTTGCCACCATACCAAAAATAATCAAATTAATAAAGGCGGGATAGCTCAGTTGGTAGAGCAGAGGCCTGAAAAGCCTTGTGTCCCCAGTTCAAGTCTGGGTCTTGCCACCATATTTAAGGCACTCAATTCGAGTGCCATTTTTGTTTGTAAAACCTGATAATCTCTAAGGAGAATAAATGTATATTATTAAGAATATATCAACTAGATTAGCCCATCATCCTGACTTAGCCCAAGTAATAGCTCATAAATTTGGAATAACTGAATCTGATTTTAAAATTATAAATATTACTAGAAGATCTATTGATAGTAGAAAAAGAAATAATGTTTGGTTAAACTTCACTGTAGAAGCCGAATTTTATGGTAATCCTCCTCTTCATCATGATATTGTTGAAGTTAAAGACAAGAAGATAAAGGATATAATAAGTATAAATCTTTCAGATATAAATCCCCTAATCATAGGCTGTGGCCCAGCTTCTCTCTTTGCAGGTTTAGCATTAGTAGAAGAAGGTTTTAAACCTCACTTTTTTGAGCAAGGAGAAAGAATAGAAGCTCGTGATGAAAAAGTGGATTATTTATGGTTACATAATCAGCTTGATCCAGATTCAAATGTTCAATTTGGTGAAGGTGGGGCAGGTGCCTATTCTGATGGTAAGTTAACTGCTCGTAATAGAGACCAATATTCTGAGAAAATATATAATTATCTTACTCAATTTGGTGCTGATAAAAAAATTAGCATTGATGCACTTCCTCATCTAGGAACTGATGGAATTAAGGCTGTTACAAGCAAAATCATTAGCTATTTAGAAGATAAGGGTGCTGTTTTTCATTTCTCTCATAAAGTCACCGATATAAAATCAGTTAATGACAGACTTGAACTTACTATAAATGACCAGAAGATTCAACCAGAAATATGTTTGTTAGGAGTTGGTAATTCTGCAAGACAGCTTTTTACTAATATGAAGAATAATGAAATTGCTATGGAAGCTAAATCATTTGCCATAGGTTTTAGAATTGAACACAGTCAAGAATATATAAATAACTTATTTTATGGAGAGAAATGTGATTTTAATGTCACAGGACCTGCAAGCTATCGTTTAACAGCTAAGGCTGGAGATCATAGCGTCTATAGCTTCTGTATGTGTCCTGGTGGCACTGTCGTGTGTGGATCTTCTGAAGCTAATAGTATTGTAACCAATGGTATGAGTTATGCACAAAGAGATGGCAGATACGGTAATTCTGCCTTAGTAGCCTCTATAGAACCAAAGCATTTTGGCAAGGATATCCTAGCTGGTATGAATTTACAAAGACAAATTGAGAAAAAAGCTTTTAAAGAATTTTATAATGCTCCAGCCCAATTAGGTAGAGATTTTTTAAAGAATAAGCAAAGTGCCAAACTTCCTAAGGCAACTTATAGACCAGGTATCTATAGTGCTAGCATGGGACAACTTTTCCCTATCTATATCACTAAGGCCTTGGTTACAGGAATGAAGCATCTAAATAAAAGCTATAAGGGTTTTATTGATAATGGACTTTTGATAGGTCCTGAAACAAGAACTTCCTCACCAATTAGAATTTTAAGAGACCACTATACTGGTCAAAGTATAAATACTAAAGGCTTGTATCCAATTGGAGAAGGTGCCGGATATGCTGGAGGAATTATTTCTTCGGCTGTTGATGGTTATAAAGCTGGTTCAAGATTTAGATTAAATCAAATAGTGGGGTAGATTTTTGTGAATAGAATAATCTGCACTCTTCTCTAAAGCTCTATTGCACCATTTGGGTTGAATTAAAAAAATAGAAAGAAAGGCTCAAGTTCAAGTCTGGTGGGAATAATCCCAAATAATGCAGTAGAACTTTGTGAATAGCACTATATTCTTCTGCAAAAGTAGCTTCCATAATTTCTCCGAATATATAAAATATATGCGTCAAAATTCTGTAAGCTATTTTGCTAGAATAATCTGCACTCTTCACTAAAGCTCTATTGCACCATTCGGTTAAACTTGAAGATTTACTTTTGAATTATATGAATATCTCTTTGAGGGAATGGGATATTAATACCATTAGTATCAAAGGATTTCTTAACTTTTTCAATTACATCAAAATGCACATTCCAGAATTCAGCTAATGGAACCCAGGCTCTAGCTTTGATATTAACCGAAGAATCTGCTAATTCACTAACTCTAGCAAATGGTGGTGGATCTTTCAAGATTCGACTATCCTCTTCCAAAACTTCCATTATGAGTTTCTTAGCTTTCTCAAAATCATCGCTATAAGCAATACCAAAGACCCATTCATCTCTTCTAGTTTCTTGAGCTGTATAGTTAACAATATTTCCATTAGAAAGAGGTCCATTAGGGATAACTATCTTTTTATTATCAACAGTCTTTAAAACAGTATGGAAAATCTGAATAGAATCAACAGTTCCCATGTGGCCTTGAGCTTCAATAAAGTCTCCATTCTTAAATGGTTTTAATAGAATAATAAGAACTCCTCCTGAGAAGTTACTTAAAGAACCTTGGAAGGCCAAACCTATAGCAAAGGCCATAGCACTTAAGATAGCTATGAAGGATGTCATTTGAATACCAATCATAGTAGCTACACTTACTACAACAAGTACTTTAAGTATTATTCCTATTATATTTGTTAAGAATTCTAATAGGGTAACTTCTACTTTTGATTTCTCTAATGCTTTATGAACTATTCTTGTTATGATTCTGGATACCCAAAATCCAATTATCAGGGTAAGAATTCCTAAAAGCACTTTTGGTGCGTATTGAATTGCCATATCTGTGATTTTCTGTAAAATTTCTTCCCAATTAGGCATAATCTACTCCTTAGATTTTTTATTATAAGATGATTGTTTTTCTTAAAAAAACAATTTAATATTTAATAAATTTTTACTTTGAGCTTAAAGCCATATAATGCAGTAGATCTTTGCGAATAACACTATATTCTTTTGCACTCTTCAGCAAAATTCTACTGCATCATTAGCTTCAATAAAAGAAAGAAGAAAGATTTACTTGCCCTTTTAATGATTTATCCTTCCTTTACAGTCTTTCGATGAAAAGCGGACTTTCATCGAAAGACTGTAAAGGAAGGATAAGGGATGAATAGAGATATAAGGAATGTCTTTTGCATAAAAAAAGTCAGTAGTCCTATTGTTAAACCCAAATGGTGCAATAGAGCTATTCTCAAAGATCTATTGCATTATTTGGGTTAAAACATGCAAATTACTCTCTAAATTCTGCTGTTTAAGTAATATAAATTGCTTTTAAGTTAATTAAATTGACATGATATGAACTTTGAATTAATATATATAAGAAGGAAAAACTAATAAAGAAAAGAGGATATATGAGACGACTTACAGTTTTACTTTTGGTATTATTACCAATAATGTTGTTTAGTGCTTACGTAAAAGATGTTCCTATGCAAGTGGAACAGCCAAATGGTGATATCTTAGATATTTATGCTTCTGGTGATGAATATCATCATTGGTTCCATGATAGCCAAGGATACACAATTACTAGAGATGAAAAAGGTTTTTACGTGTATGCCCAGAAGGTTAATGAAAAAATACTTCCTAGCAAATACCTTGTAGGTGAAGCAATTCCCTCAGAAAAGGGTATAAGACCTAACCTCAACATAAGTCCTTCTGAATGGAAAGCAAAAAGAGATATCTTCTATGAAAATAATCCAAGAGCAGAGGAGAGAACTCCCACAACAGGCCAATTAGTTAACTTAGTGATTTTTATCAAATTCCAGGGTGAAAGTGATTTCGCTACTGATATATCTTTTTATGATGATATGTTAAACGACACTTCTTTGGATGCTAATTCTACTTATAACTATTACCAAGAAGTTTCTTACGGTCAATTGGCTGTTACAGGTGAATTTTTCCCTCCAGTTTCTCCTCAAAACACAATAGTAGCTTATGAAGATCCCCATCCAAGAGGTTATTATGAAGCTTATTCTCCAGCCAATCCCATAGGCTATCAAGGTGGCGACCATGGAGAAGAAAGAGGCTATAGGGAACATACCTTATTAGCTAATGCTGCTGAGTATGTAGAATCAATGATTCCTGAGGATTTACCAA
Source organism: Cloacimonadales bacterium (SeqCode) (assembly GCA_963663475.2). Lineage (GTDB taxonomy): Bacteria > Cloacimonadota > Cloacimonadia > Cloacimonadales > JAFGVF01 > JAEKNW01. The sequence goes on from CAXXJV010000002.1 coordinate 78,406, forward strand.
TAGATGGTGATAATGATGGTTATGTTGATAACGTGATTTATATAATTAAGGGTAGTCCCAACAATTGGGCATCATTACTTTGGCCTCACCGTTGGTCTCTTTATTATGCTGATGCTTATATCCATGGCAATAGAGTTTGGGATTTTAACTTCCAGTTAGAAACTCATCTAAACTCAAGTGGTAATAGTGTCATGTGTCATGAACTTTATCACTCTTTAGGTGCCCCAGATTTATATCGTTATGAATCAGATGGAGACCCTGTAGGAATGTGGGATTTGATGGCAGGTAATACAAACCCACCTCAACATATGAATTCATATATGAAATATTACTATACAAACTGGATACCAGAAATACCAAAGATAGAAGAGAGTGGGACCTATTCTCTTTCTCCAGTTTCTTCAAATGAAAATCAAGTTTTCAAAATTCAATCATGGAACTATGCAGAAGATATTTATTTCGAATATAGAAGAATTGACCCACTATTTGAATCAGCACTTCCCAGCCAAGGCTTATTAGCTTATAAAATTAACAATGCTTTAGCTGGTGAAGGTAATGCAGGTGGACCTCCAGATGAAGTATATATTTACCGTCCAGGTGGTAACTCTAATGGTGGAGGTTTATTAACTTCTGCTCCTTTTGATGATAATAGTAACTATTTTGGCTTTGATTCATTCCCTCCAGCAATTGGAACAAACGGCAACTTTACTGGTGTTGATGTATATGATATTGTTGTAGGACCAGAAGAAATTACCTTCAAAGTAGATGTTTCAAATATATATTTCACCTCTTTAAACAATGGAGAATCACTAATTGCAGGCGGAGTAAACAATATTACCTGGATTAGGAAAAATAATGTTACTACAATTGATTTAGAATATAGTACAGACAATGGAGAAAACTGGGAACTAATTGCTCAGGTTAATGCTAACACTGGCTCTTATAACTGGGAAATTCCAGAAGTAAATTCTGATCAAGTTTTATTGAAAGTTACTGAATTAGCTACTGGTAAATATGACCTTATAAATCAACCTTTGACTGTTATTTCTGAATTAGCTGTTCCTCAACTGCTTTATCCTCAAGATAGTGCAAGTTCAATAGCAACAAATCCTGAAATAAGCTGGCAACAAGTTATGGGTGCAACTGCCTATGATTTAGAAGTATCAGAAAGTCAGACTTTTGAATCTACCATCTATTCAGATGAAGTTGAGGCTACAAGTGCTGAAATTGATAACTTAAACGCTTACACAAGTTACTATTGGAGGGTTAAAGCTCTCAATGGTCCACTAGCAAGTGACTATTCTCCAATTTATTCTTTCACTACTGGATCTTTCACTTCTGCTCCTGATAATGTTAGTCTCCAAGAACCAGTTAATAATGCGATAAATATGAGCTATGAAAGTCTTGAATTATCTTGGCAACAAGTTTTTGCAGCAGAAAGTTATACTTTGCAAGTATGTAAGAATGTATATTTCTATACTGATTTAATTGAAGTTTCTGAGATTGAAACTGCTACATATCTTGTAACAGACTTAGATCCTTTAACTAGATATTACTGGAGAGTAAGAGCCCATAATTCTTTTGGTGATTCAGGTTGGTCTTCTATTAATCAGTTTGTTACAAGTCAAGCTGTTTCCAACGATAATAATAGTGTTCAGCTGGTAAATTCTTACCAAGGAAATTATCCAAATCCTTTCAATCCAGAAACTACTATTTCCTTTACAGTGGGTGCTGGCACAAGAGGTCAAACTCAAGCTGTTTCAGCTAGAATTTATAATCTAAGAGGACAGTTAGTTAATGAGCTTGTTAATGCAAATCTCAAGAGTGATAATTATAAGTACACTTGGAAGGGTAAAGATATGTCTGGAAAAGATGTAGCTTCTGGTGTTTATTATCTTAGATTGCAAATTGGTAATGATATCAAAACTGGTAAAATGGTATTGATGAAATAGAATTTTTAAAATTATAAGACCATAGTTTAGTGCTAACTAGATTATGGTCAATTAAATATTTAATATGTAGAGACGCAAGAGAAATGTGTCTCTACTTTTTTTTATTGACAAGCTTGATTGCCTTTTAATTATCAAAAATAACTAAACCTAAATAATCTAGTAGATCTTTGTGAATCGCAGAATATTCTTATGCAAAAGTAACTTACATAAATTTTATGAAAATATATATTATATGCTTTCAAATTCTGCAAGTTATTTTGCTATGATAATCTCCACTCTTCACCTGTGATACCTAGCTTTAGTGATGTATTACTAAACTCTACTGCATCATCTAGATTAAAAACCTATTGGAGAATTATGAAAAAAATATATCTAATACTAATCTTATTCCTTGTTTTATTATCCTTTGCTTGTAAGAAGACTCCTAGTGAAAAGTCTCTTGCTCCCATTAACTTAAACTATGATTCCTTATTAGTAAAAGACAGACTAATGCTTTCACCTACTATTAAAGTTGTTCATTTAAAAGAATGGTTAATTGATGATAAGGCTTCTGAAGGTAAAGAGAATATGTTATTCTTCCAAAATACAAATCTGTCTGGAATGATAACTATCAAGGGCTATATGGATGGAAATGCCACTAATTATTTAAAAGAAGTTGAGCCTACTTTTGCTGGAAAAGAGATAATTTCTAAGAGCAATTTTACTTTCCAAGGCAAAAATTATCATCAGTTCATGGTTAGATCTCAAGAATATATTATTCTAAAAGCTGTGATTGAAATTGATGAAAATAATTATGTTGATACAAATCTTTTATTCAAGGAAGAGAACTATTTACAAATTAAAGCAATGATTGAAACTTATCTAGCCTCAATAGCCATAATGAATCAATAATATTATCTCTTTATTACTTATAAAAAAATCTACCCATACCTGTAAGAAAAACAATTAATCCTAAGATAGAATGTTCAATAGTTACTAGCATGAGAGAACGTTGGCGATAATAATTAAGGGTAAAAACTAGGCCTGATATTAAAGTAAGTATTAGGGCTGGAAGATTATTATATATGATGTGCAAGAAACTAAAAGCTAGCATGTTTGTCATTAGCATTTGCTTATCAGAGAGGATATCTTTATAACGTTGGAAATAAAAAGGACGATAGATTAATTCTTGAGGAAAGGCAGATATCAGAGGATAAAAAATAGATATAATCAGCATTAAATGAGGTCTTTCTCTTAGCAAAATAAAAGGCTTTTCGTCTAGAAAAAAGTAGATATAAGCAATAAAGAAGCTAAAAGTTCCTAAGTAAATTAAGGTCATTTTAATCCAGTATTGCTTATTTAACTTAGGTAACTTATACCAGTTTTTATCAATATACTTGAACTTTATTGAAAGAAAAAGAACAAAGAGGAAGACAATTAAGAGTGTTAACAAGCGAGGGAGAGGTATGATATTATATTTCATCAATAGGGGAAGAACTACAAAAACAGTAAGCAACTCCAGATATTTCCATGTTTTTAACATATTAGACCTCAGTAATTTTTTTATAACAGAATAACTACATTTTTTGATTTGACAAAGATTAGTCTTATTTTTAATAGTAAATTATCTAATAAGCTGAGGTGATAGGATGAGTAAGATTAACCAAATAATTGAAATTCTTGAAAACAATGATAAAGAAAAACACCAGGTTCTAGTGGGATTTGATGGTTTTGTTGATGAAATCTGTCAAGTAGTAGAAGAAAGATTAACTGCTACAAGTTATCGACCAATAAAAACTATTTCTGACTATGCTAAAAAAGTAGCTAAATATGCTGGTTTAAGTATGAATATTGAAATTGTACCAAAACTAGTTAAGCTGGGTGGAAATGCTCCAATAATGGGCAACTGTTTGGCTGAACTCGGCAATAGCATTGATTTTATTGGGGCTATTGGTAAAGATAAAATTCATCCTCTCTTTCAAGATTTTGCTAGTAAGTGTAGGAAGTGTTTCTCAATCTCAGACCCAGGTCATACTGATGCCTTAGAATTTAATGATGGTAAAATAATGCTAGGTAAAATTGAACCCATGGATAGGGTAAACTGGCCAAATATACTTAAATCAGTAGGAGAAAAGCAAGTTCTTGAGATCGTTAGGGAATGTGACTTATTAGCTTTTAATAATTGGACTCTTATCTTTGGTATGAATAGTATTATTGAAGGTATGAGGGAAATACTGAAAAAAACAGGTCATAATCCATATATCTACTTTGATTTAAGTGACCCTACTAAACGGGATAAACAGGATTTGAGAGAGGCAATCTATTATATTAGTAGTATGCAAAATGTTGGAAAAGTTGTGCTAGGACTCAACAAAAATGAGTCCGAATTAATCTCCCAGATTCTGAAGAAAGATCAAGCTGATTTAGCCCAAAGAGCCTTAATGATAAAAGAAAAAATGGCTATCTATGCTTGTGTTATTCATGATATAAAAGGTGCTTGCTGTGGCTATGAAGATAGTGGTCTATGGCAAGATGGACCTTTTACCCCAAATCCAAAACTATCAACAGGAGCTGGAGATAACTTTAATGCTGGCTTTTGTTATGGACTTCTCAATGGCTTAAATCCAGAACAAGCCCTCCTTACAGGCGTCTCTACTTCAGGCTTCTACGTTAGACAAGAAAGATCACCTCAATCTCATGAATTAAGAGAATTTATGCTGAAATTTTGTAATAATCAAATAGGAGACTAAGAGAATGGATAAAATAAGTAGATATAAAAGAGTAGCAGATCAATTGCAAGAATTGTTTTCCAAGACAGATGACTTACAGGCAAGAATGGCTACAACTTGTGCAGTTCTGCATCACAAATTTAAGTATTTCTTCTGGACTGGTTTTTATTCCCTAAAAGAGGGTGAATTAACAGTTCAGACCTATCAAGGCCCCCTAGCTTGCCTAGTTCTTAAAAAAGATAGTGGTGTCTGTTGGGCAAGTATTAATGAAAAGAAAAGTATAATCGTTGCAGATGTGGAAAAGTTTCCTGGTCATATAGCTTGTGATTCTCGTTCTAAATCTGAGATTGTTATTCCTCTCTTCAAAGGAAAGGAAGTCATAGCTGTCTTAGATGTTGATAGTAAGGAGTTAAATTCATTTGATGAGGATGATAGATATGGTCTAGAGATGATTGTAGAATTGATTGTTCATTAGTTCACAAAGACTAGAGTGGCAAAAAAATACTACCAAATGATAGGGGAAAAAATATAGTGCTATTCTCAAAGCTCTATTGCACTATTCGGATAAAAGTGATTTATAATCAATTTGTACTATTCTGATTTTTTAAATGAATATTAATTGGTTGAAAAAATATTAAAAAATTATTTATATGGTGACCTATAGATCCTTTACAAGAATAGGATTAGGAAGATGCTTTAAATCTAAATTCAAGATTGAATTATAGAGGTTATCTTCAACCTTTATGTGGGGGTGGTCTGAGCTTATTTGCTTAATTAAATTCTTGATATATTGCCTTTTAGTATGTCCATCATAGATACATGATTTTTTAACAGCAGGAAAGTCCTTAGCGTAATTGGCTAAGAGAATCTCAGGGACTTCATAGAGAGGTCTAATAACTTGAATTTTTCCTGCAAAGAGGTCTTGTTTGGGCAACATTGTGGATATTTTTCTTGAATAGATCATATTCATTAAAAGTGTTTCATTTACATCATCCCGATTATGAGCAAAGATAACTTTCCTTATCCCTTTACTATATGCATATTCGAAGATGGCTTGATTACGTCTTCGACTGCAAATAAAACATGGATTTTTCGGAGAATTGCTTGCTTCTTGCATGATAGATGTTTTGATAACATCAATAGGGGAGTATTGTTCAACAAAAGAAATAAAAGAGAGGTCTGAACTTGAATCTAGACTTACATGAACACATAGTGTCTTAGCTAAGTAATCAGAAAGAATAGTCAAGAGGGCTAAAGAATCTTTACCTCCAGAAATAGCAAGAAGATAAGTTTCCTTAGTGTCTAACAAGTTCCATTTACTATTACTAGACTCAATAATAGTTTTGATTTGTGCCTTAATCTTTAAGTTCATAAGAAAAAATAAGGGAAGAATATCACTAGTAATCTCCCCTCAATTAGTAATTTATTTGTAAAATTCTTCTAAAGAATTTAATATCTCTTTTAATACTTGAGTACCATTCTCTACATCATAAGTTTCATTATCCCCATTATCAAATTGCAGAATTATACTGCCTAGAGATAAAGAAACCTTACGGATTTTACTGATTACAACATAGACTTTCGCACCATGATTATCAACAAAAGTATAAACAGCTTTCATTATTTAATTACTACCTTTTCGATTATAGCTTGGTTTTCAGCTAGTGGATTATCTTTTTTATCACGTGGAAGTTGCTCAATTTCATGAACAATATCCATTCCTTTTGTTACTTTGCCAAAGACAGTGTGTTTGCCGTTAAGCCAAGCTGCTCCTTCTTTTTTAGTAACAATAAAGAATTGAGAACCATTAGTGTTTGGTCCTGAATTAGCCATGCAAAGTGTACCATAATCAACACTTGCTATAAGTTCTCCTTTGGAAGTAAGAGCTGGCAAACCTGTTTTATCATAAAAATACTCATAAGTTTTAGCCATTATTGGAGCACCTGACTGTTGTTCAGCTATATTTTTCATGATATTAGAAATTTCACTATCTGCTTTGTCTCCATTTGCTTGCATATAAGGTACAAGTATTTCTTGATATAAGCGAATAGCTTCTTGTTCAGAAGTAATCTTACCAGTTAACTTCTTTGCACCAATAGTTGAATATGTCTCATCTTCAAACTTATATCCAGGATTACCTGTGCCATCATCAGCCCTATTTTTGTTAAGGGTATTAGGACAGCCACCTTGGATCATGAAATTAGGAATAACTCTATGGAAGTAAATACCTTCATAGAAACCTTCATTAGCTAGTTTGACAAAGTTATCAACAGTTTTTGGGGTTAAATCCTTAGTTAATTCAACCTCTATATCTCCCAAATTGGTCTTAATAAGAGCTGTAATGTTTTTGGCACTAAGGGTTAGACTTAAAGAAAGAAAGATAAGTCCAACTAGTAATATTTTGTAAATCTTCATATTTCCTCCGTTTTTTTATTTATTATTAAACCCAGATATTGCATTAGAACTTTCAGCAAGTGTAGAGTTTATTCTGCTATTCATAAAGGTCTCCTGCTTTGTTTGGGTTAAAGTATTTTAAATGAGCTTTACCATCAACAATTTCAATATAAGAATTATGAACTATCCAGTCTCCACTATTAAGATAAAATCCCTGATCTAATTGTATCTTTTGTGGATTATGGGCATGGCCCATGATAACAAGCTGATATCCATCTTTGATTTTTTTCTCTGCAAAATCAATTAATCCTTGGTTTTTCTTCTTAGTAATCTCAGGTGAATCCTGTCTATCTCGACTAGAACGCGATAATTTCTTACCAATATTAAGAGATAACTCAGGGTGAATTAGATTAAAGATAAACTTAGTTACCTTATTTCTAAGCAGGTTACGGAAGATAAAGTATCTAATATCGTTAGATGTATGTTTATCTCCGTGAGTGAAATAAATTTGATTCTGTTTATCAATAGTTATATAATAATCAGAATAGATTTCGATACCTAATTTTTCTAAAAATCCATTGAACCAAAAATCATGATTCCCAGCTAGCATGACTACTTTTATTCCTCTGCTAATAATTGTTTTAAGCTCATGAATAAAATCATAATAACCAGCAATAATTACACTATTCCAGTCAAACCAAAGGTCAAAGATATCACCATTAAGCACAAGCATGTCAGTATCTGAAGAAATACTTTGCAAGAAGTTTGTTACACGAAGTCGTCTTGCTTTATCTTCATCATTCTCATTAAATTTAATATGGGTATCTGATATTACTATAATTTTCATAATTATCTGGTAAGCAGGTAGTATAAGATGTTAGTTCCAAACTGCAAAGCTTTTAATCTCGTCTGTTCGGAATTCTGATGGGTAGTGTAGTCTGCCCAACCATCAGAGATATTTGACTCGTAAGTATATAGAAGCATCATTCTACCATAATCATCGAAAATAGCAAAAGACTGAGGTCTTTTTTTATCATGTTCATGGATTTTAGGAGTAGCTTGTGGAAAGTTGTAGTAAACATTAAAAAGTTCATGCCCTTTGGGAAGTTCAACTAGTTCCTTGTTGGGAAATAATCTTTTAATCTCTTGTCTGAATGACTTGTCTAAGCCATAATCATCATCACAATAAAGAAAACCACCATTCAAAAGATAGTCTCTTAAATTATCAATCTCCCGATTAGAAAACTTAACATTTCCATGACCTGTCATATAGATAAAAGGATAATCGGCAAGTTGAGAATCTGTGAGCTGGATGACTTTTTCATCAAGAGAAAAGTTGGTATTTAACTCCTTATTAACGTACTTAGCTAGATTAGGTAAGACTTCTGGATCATTATACCAATCTCCACCACCTGTGTAGTGAAGTCGTGCTAATTGCATCTGACCAAAAGCAAATGTAGCTACTAATAATATTGCTAATCCGAAAATAATTCTCTTAATATTCAGCTCCTTAAAGACTTTTAGTTACATAAAATAGGAATAAGGATAAAGTCAAGTAATTTGTTATGAGTTTTATGCTTAAGATAAGAATACCCAATAAAACACTAGTAAGAGGGCATTAGCCAGTAAGAAATTTAAACACTTAGAAAATGACCCATGAATCTCAAACCGAAGAAGTTGAGGAGTGTTGATAACTTCAATACTCTCTCAAAAAAAGAGATTTAGTAAGTATTTTCAATAAGAAGTGAATTACTTATTTCTTTGATTAGTAATAGTATCATGGAAAATTTTAAATTCATTAATATTGAACATGTTATAGTATTCCATTAATTGTGCCTTATGAATCCAATGATAACTGGAAACAGTGTTGGTGTGTTTACAATAACGTGAACCATCAACACCATCAATATCCCATAGAGGATAATGGTCAATAACAGAGGCAATAGATCCCTGGAAAAGTCTCAAAGCATCATTATCTCTTGTAATGCAATAGTATTCCCATAAGCCCCAAGTAGCGAATAATTTACCATTGAGAACATGACAGAAGTCACTACTTGGATATTCTTCATACCATAGATAATCTTCATCATCTATATAAAAATTCCAAGAAGTAGCATTATTGGTATGCATAGTCACAAAAAATTCATCAGCTGCTTGAAGATATTTCTCATCTCTTGAATTATGGTAGGCTATGCACATCAAGGCTAATGCTTGACCTTGAGCCATTGCAGATGTCCAACCGAAAGGTAAAGTTACAGTTTCATGTGTATTCTCAAAAGCGTACTTCAGAAAAGAATCACTATCTTTATAATCTATTATCCAATCTGCGTTTACATAGAACCAGGCTAAATAATCTTGATTATCGGTTTTGATATACTGATCATAAAATCCAAAGGCATTATTACAAGTTAAAACTGGATTATAGTAATTTCCAAAAGGATAAGGATATACTGGGATCATATTTTCATCTAAAAGATGCCATAAAATACCGTGTTCCATTAAGAAGTTCATAGGTGTATTACAATATTGATCAGCAATAGCCTCAACATTTTCAATTTTATATTCTTTGAAGAATTTATCTAGAGCTGTGAAATTATAGAAATCAGAAACAGCAACACTTCTTGCAGGGTTAGTGTCAAGAGTAAGAATTACATTCTGATGATAGTATTTTGCCTTAAGATTGCCAATAAAATTATTTTCATCAATCCTAAATTTTGAGTATGCACTTCGATTAGAATCACCCCAGTAAAGAGTTGTATTAATAGTACTTTCTGTTTGTGCATCAAAGTCTATGTTTATATATAATTCCATTTGACTTTGTAAATGCTTATATGTAAAGTAATTAGTTTTATTACTGTTTCCAACAGAGATGATTAGACTATCTGGTATTATATTGTTATTATAAAGTTCTTCAAATTCAACTTCAATTGTCCCAGTAATTTCAGAAGCTTCCGAGTTTGTTGCTTTATCTTGACATCCACTAACTAACAAAAAAATTAATACAAATCCTAATAATAAGCAAATTCTAAAACTTTTCATAAAATCTCCTTCAAGGGCTTACATAAATACATAAATATTTGATTATCTGTTTTGTCAAGATAATGTTTTAAAATTATAGCTATAAACTATATATAATGATAAAATTAATTATATAAGGCAATTAATCTTGATGTTAATCATTATGTTAAATTAGGTAACATTTGAAAACTGTTTAGTTGTAATTAACAATCCATTAAATTATGCCTTTATTTTTACAACTCGATATAATTCCGATGATTAATAGAAATAGTAATAATGAAGGAATAGACTAAACTTAATACTGGCAATTTATTACAAGCTTTTGTACTAAAACTTGAATCACCCTGTTAACTATCTCTATTTAAAAAAAAGGGATAAAAACTTAGAGGTGCTGACTATATCAAGACTATGGGTGATAAAATCACTTGACGATTTCTCAAAGAATATAAGATTGGAAAAAAATCTTAAGGAAATAACAGATGAAAATTATCCATATAGTAGGAGCACGTCCACAATTTGTGAAACTAGCTCCATTATATAAAGAAATTCAAAATAAGGCTGAACAGTTAATAATACATACAGGACAACATTACGATGAGAAGATGTCGAAGATTTTCTTTGAAGATCTAGCTATCCCCAAACCAGACTTTAATTTAAATATTAATCAAGGTTCTCATGCTTATCAGACAGCTGAGATGATGAAAGGGATTGAGAAGATTCTCTTAGAAGTAAAAGATTGCCTATTAGTTATATATGGTGACACAAATTCAACTCTTGCTGGAGCATTGGCTGCTGCGAAATTAGAGATTCCTATTGTTCATATTGAAGCAGGTTTAAGATCTTTTAATCGTTCTATGCCAGAGGAAGTTAACAGAATCTTAGCAGATAGAATTTCTAACTATCTCTTTGCACCAACTCCTACTGCAGTAGAAAACCTTAAGAATGAGGGAATTTCTAAGATTACTTATCTGACTGGTGATATCATGACTGATTCAATTGCTCAAAATATTGCCATTGCTAAAGAAAAATCAGATGTTATCAATAGACTTAAACTAACAAAAGAAGATTATTATCTACTAACTCTCCATAGACCCTACAATGTTGATGACCCTGAAAAATTAATTAATATTCTAACATTACTAAATAATTTAGATAAAGAAGTGCTTTTCCCGATTCATCCAAGAACTAGAAAAATATTAGAGGCTAATCTTACTGCAAACTTATCAAATATAAGATTAATTGAACCTCAAGGTTATTTAGATTTTCTTATCTTACAAGAAAATGCTGATAAAATAGTTACTGATTCAGGGGGTATTCAGAAAGAAGCTTGCATCCTTAAAAGACCTTGTATCACTCTTAGAAGCGAAACTGAATGGGTGGAGACTGTTCGTGAAGGTGTAAATTTACTTGTAACTAGGATAGAAGAAGGATTAACTCAGAAAATTATGTCTTTTAATCCTGTCTTCCCAAGTTATGGTATCTTTGGGGAAAAAGTGAGTGAGAAAATGTGTGAAATTATAACTGACATTTTGAGGAAAGCTTATGCAAAATAATAATAAAGATATAACTCTCTTTGATCTATTAATATCAATTGCTAGAAAAAAATGGTTTATAATAATATTTACATCAATATTCTCTATTGTTGCTGTGATTTATTCACTCGTCACTCCTGAAATTTGGGGGTCTTCAAGTACATTTATATCTGTTTCAGATCAAATGAGTGCTAAGGGGATTGGTGCCTCAATGCTAGGGAACTTAGGTTTAGGAATGTTTGGGAACATGAGTTCTTCAGAAGCTCTTAACAACATCATGTACTTAGATAGCAGAGAATTAAAAAAACAAGCAATAAGAAAATTTGATTTGATTGCCTATTTTGAAATTACAGAGGAAGACAGCTTAAAAGCAATGGAAATAGCCTTAGATAACTTTGATCAAAAGATTTATGGGTCATTCTATGATGTTGAAACAGAAGCAATCACAGTGCGTGCTCATACAAAATCTCAACTTTTATCTAAAGAGATAGTAGAGTTTTTCCTTGAATCTTTAAAAGAGTATAATTTAAATACTAGAATGACAAAAGGAAAACTGCAGAGAGAATTTTTAGAAAAAAGGGTTAGTGAGATTGATAAAGAATTTAATGATTTAATCTCTCAACTAAACAAATTTCATAAGGATACTAAGTTTATTTCTACTGAATCTCAGACAAATCAGATGTTAAGTGTTTATTCAGAAATTATTGCTGAAGATATGGCCAATGAGGCCATGATTTCTGTGATAAAGAAAGTATATGGAACAGAAAATCCAAATTACAAAGAATTGATAATCAAGAGAGATGAACTAAAAAGTAGTATTACAAGTCTCGAGAGTGATAAGAACTTCTATAAATACTTTGTTCCAATAGATCAGATTCCTGATTATTTGCTAACTTCAGAGCTTTTAGAGATGAGGATAAAAATTAACAGAGGTATATATGAATACATATATCCACAATACGAAATGGCAAAAATCGAAGAGATAAAAGATCTACCTACTATAGAAATAATTAATTATCCAGATATTGAAGGATTAAGAGTAAAACCCAAAAGAGCACAAATATGTGTGATAACTTTTCTTTGTTCGCTGTTAATCTCAATGGCTATTGCAATAGTAGTCGATAATACAAGTCCTGAAAATAAAGAAAAAATACAACAAGCAATAAGAATATTCTTTGGAAAAAATGATAGTCAAATTAGTTAATGTAAATTTTATTGTTAAATTAATCTTTATTATTTTTGTTTTGGGTATATTTATGCCATTGTCTGGACTGCTTAATTTTTTTTTGATTGGCATTTCTTTAGCTTGTATGGTGTTTTATGTTTCCAAAAATCAAATTGATATTTCCTTTCTGGGTTACCCTAAGTCGACAACATTATTTTTTCTAACATACTTAATCTATCCATGGATTACTTTTTTTTGGGTGGAGAATTACAGGTATTTTTATTCTCAGGTTAGATTTATAATTCTTCATTGGCTAGTATTTTCGATTTCGTATTTTTTTTTAGTCAAAGTCTTTACTAATCATGAAAAGTTTTTAAAAATTATTATTGCAATTGGTGTGGTATATATTGCTGTTTCTTTTTGGGAATTGTTAACAGGAAATCACCTTAGTTTATCAAGATATTATGGTATCCCTATACCAATCCCAACAGGTTTCTATTATAATGAGAATAACCAAACTATTTTAACCTCTATGATGTTACCTATTGCAGGTTATTTTATTTTAAGTTCAAAGAAATATTATCAAGAAGTGTTTTATACTTTAGTGATAATTCTATTCATAGCTATCTCAGCTTTAGCTGGAGCAAGAATAAGCATGATGATTTCAGTACCTTTTTTCATTTATATTCTGATTAGAAAACGCTCAATCCGAGTAACAGGTTTATTACTGCTACTTTTTATTTTACTGATTAATTATGCTTCGATTTATAAAAATAAGGAATATACTTTAGCTAAAGAATATTTAAAGCACCAATACAAATCATTTGGGGCTGAAGTAAATAATTATCGTATTGGTTCAACTAAAATAAGAATTAATATGATAAAGAAAGCAATTAGTTATTTTGATGAATCAAAGTACCTAGGAGTTGGTGCAGGTAATTATGATTATCATGCTAAACAAGGCTGGTATGCTGAAATTGGTTGGATTGAAAATACTCATGCCTATATATTTGAGTTATTAGCAAATTATGGAATATTTGTTATTATGGCTTTTCTATTTTTTGTTATTGGCCTTAGTTATAAATTGATAAAGATATATAAGACAGCAATAGGTAAAGCGAAGATTTTAGCTGAGATGAACTTGTTTCAAATTCCAATTTTCCTCATGATAGGTTTTATCCCCTCTAGTATCTTTCCAATTATCCAAATATGGGTAATTATGGGATACTTGGCCTCTTATATTTATCTTAATTCTGTAGAAACAAAATATAATAAAATTCAATCAAATGTTTAACAAACAAAAAAAATCAATTATATCTCTTGTAGAAAAAGGGTTTTTCCATATTTTTGGAGCAAACACTCTCTCTAAATTCTTCTTCATGCTCTCATCAATCTTTTTAGTTAGGTTGTTAGATGTAGAAGTATATGGTTTTTGGTCCTACGCTTTAAATATCTTTACATTAATAACTCTTTTGCAAGGAGCAGGTTCGAGTGTAGGTATTCTACAGTTTTGCAGCAAAGAACAAAGTGATAATAAAGCTAGAAAACTATTCCTATTCGGTAATAAATTAAATTTCTATGCAAACTTGATTCTATTTTTAGTTAGTTTAACTATTCTATATTTTTATGATTTTCATATACCTAATACAAGCAAGCTGGTTAGTATACTTGCTGTTTCCATGTTTTTTTTAGGATTAGCAGATAATTATAAAAATTACTTTAGAGCCACTTTACGCAACAGAGCATTCTCATACTCAGTATTGTTCTATGCCTTATATCGCTCTACTTCATTGTTAGTACTAGGTTATTTCTTTTCTTTAACAGGTCTTGTAATATCCCAATTAAGCAGTTATTTCTTTGATTATCTTCTCTGCAGATATTTAGATAAAGATAAGATAATTAATTTGCCCAAGTTACAAACACAAGAAAAAAGAGATTTTATAAAGTTCTCTGTTATTTCATCAGCAAATAACCTGATCTCTCGACTTCTCTACTTGATTGATACATTTTTGGTTGGGCAAATTCTTGCTTCTAGTTTACTTGTAGCACATTATAAAACTGCTACGTTATTACCTTCAAACTTAATTTTTATTCCTCAGTCTGTTATTCTTTTTGTTTATCCATATATTAGGAAGAATGTTAATGATAAAGAATATATCAAAAGCAAGTATATCCAAATTGTCAAAAAATTAGCATTAATAAACTTTTTATTGACTGCAGTATTATTCATTTTTACTCCTTTAGTTGTGAGAATACTTTTTTCTGCTAAATATACTGACTCTATACCAGCAATGAGAGTTCTATTGATTGGGTTTTTCTTCGCTGGCACTTTTAGAATTCCTGCAGGTAACTTTATTGCAGCAATTCACAAACTAAAAATTAATGTAATAATAACAAGTATCAGTGGTATTTTAAATATAGGTTTAGACTATGTGTTAATTTTAAAATATGGAATAATTGGTGCAGCTTATGCAACAACTTTTGTTTTCATAATAAATTCGATTATGAGTAATGGTTATTTAATCTATTATTTTAAGAGAGGTAAATATGAAAGTTCTTTATCTGAATAATTATGATACTTCTTTCATTCAGAATCAAATCATTGATTTAAAAAAAATTGGAAATATAGAAGCCCACTTTAATATTCATTTGAGTTATTGGAACTTGCTTAGATATCATAAAGGTAAAATTAATAATGTCATAAGTAATACTCAACAAGAATCTTTATCTAATAGTGAGAAATCTGTGACTCTGCATTGGGGCTTACCAAAAAACTATCTTGTTGAACATGAACCTTGGTTTGTTGCACAGAGATTAATGAGAAAGTTTAAGAAAGGGAATTTTGATTTAATTCATGCACAGAATGGTTTTCCCTCTGGCTATGTTGCAATGTTATTAGCTATGAAGTGGGACATTCCTTACATGATTACAAGTCATGGTATGGATACCTACAAATGTTTACCAAATTCTTATGAATTAGGGCAAGCATATCCCTTCTCAGCCAAGGTAGTAAGTTACTATAAAAAAGCATTAGTTAACGCAGATTGTGTTGCAGGGGTTTCTGAAGATTTTGCTGACTTTATGACATCAATATTTCCTGAGGTTAAAATTATAGCAACACCAAATAGTTATAACTATAATTTATTTCGTAGGGTTGACTCTCAGAGCTTTAGACAAGAACTTAATATAAAAGAAGATGACTTCATAGTTTTATCTACTGGTTATTTTATTGAAAGAAAAGCCCACAAGGATATAATAAAAGCTATTTCTCAAGTAAATATAAGTAAGTTAAAGTTAGTTTTAATTGGTGGTGGACCTTTGGAAGACCAACTAAAAAACCTAGCAGATGAGTTAGGAATACGAGATAAGTTAGTGTTGATTAATAATATACCTCAAAAATCATTGGTTAAGTGGTATAACATTGCCGATGTCTTTGTCTTTCCATCTCTCTACGAACCTTTTGGTTTAGGTTTAGTAGAAGCCATGGCTTGTGGAGTTCCTTCAATAGCAACTAATACATGGGGACCAAATGAGATTATCGAAGAAAATGAAAATGGTTTCTTGGTTCACAAGAGTTCACCTGAAGAGATAGCTGACAAGATACAATACCTTTTTGACAACCCTATCAAAAGAAAAGAAATGCAAGTAAATGCAGCTCATTCAGTACTTAAGAAATATGCTATGAGGAACCATGATCTCTTGAATATTTACCAAGGAATAATTACTAATTATGAGAAGAAATAAGAAGATTCTCATGCTTATAAACGAGTTCCCTCCCACTGGAGAGAGTGGTGTTCAGAGACCATTGAAATTCCTCAAATATTTAGCAAGAATGGATTATCAAACTTATGTGATAACTCCAAAGGAACCTGTCAAAGAAGTATTGGATGAAAGCTTACTTTCAGAAATACCAAACTCTACAAAAATCTACAAAACTGAAAGCTGGGGAATTAAAGCTAAGAACTTAACAAAAATTGATCAGGTTAGATATCAAAGCACATCTAAGAAGAAAAGTATCAAATGGAAGATTCTAAAAACTATAAATGACTTCCTTTTTCCCATAGATAAGCAGATAGGATGGCTTCCTTTTGCTTACTCTAAAGCTGTTAAAACTATAAAAAAAGAGAAGATCAAAAATATCTATATTACTGCCTATCCCTTTTCTGCTTTTTTAATTGGACTTCTCTTAAAACTTAGATTTGGCAATAAAATCTTTTTCTTAGCTGATTACCGTGATTCCTGGTCTTTTGAACCTCTTTTAGAAGAGAAAGTTAACAAATACAGACTAAATATTATGAGATCTTGTGATAAATTAGTTCTTAGACATGCAGATCATATTGTTTCGGTTACCAAACCCATTTTAGATGAATATGTTTTGCATTATCCTAAAATTAAAAACAAAGTATCCTTGATTACTAATGGGTATGACGAAGATGATTTTAATACCCTTAAAGCTAAATCTTATAAAAAAAGAACCATTCTATATATGGGAAAGTTTTATCAGTTCAAAGGCAACCCCATTGCTTTCCTAGATGCTTTATCTAAGTATAGAGAAGAGCATAAGGAAGACATAGAATTTGTACATATTGGTACTGGGTATCAAGAGTTATTTGATTATGTGAAAGAAAGAAATTATACTTTCTACAAGTATTTAGGTTATAAATCTCATCAAGAAGCGCTTGAGTATGCTTTAGGTGCTGATTATTTGCTCCTATGCATTAATGATGACCCCAATTCAAAATATGTTTATTCAGGTAAGTTATTCGAATATATTAGACTGGGTAAACCAATAATTGGCTTGGTTCCCCTTGATGGTATTGTAAGTGAACTTATTAACGATTATTCATTAGGGACTGTTGCTCCCATCAATAATCATATGAAAATATATCAAGCTCTTTTGCAATTAGATAAACAACAGATAAAAAAAATACCTCAAGATCTTATCTATAATTTCTCTAGGGAAAAGCTAACGAAGGATTTAATAGCTATTTATGAAAAAAATTAATAAAATATTAATTATGATTATAGTTTGGGTGTGGTATAAACTCAAATCTCTGATAAAAAGTAATAAAAGGGAATTTTCTAACATACTAATATTAGATCTTATGGGAATTGGAGATGTTGTCTGCTTAACTCCATTTATAGAAAGATTAAAAGAATCTGGACATTTTAATAAGATTACAGCTTGCTTTAGTAATATAGCTACTGACTTATCAAAAAGTTTTGTAAGTGTTGATGACTATATTTATCATAAAGATTATAAGTCAACAATTAAAGCTATAAGACAAGCAAACTTTGATTTGATAATTATTCCAGGCTGGGGTCTAAAACACACAATAATAGCTTTATTATCACGAGCTTCACTAATAGGATATTTACATGATCTAACCTTCTCAAACAGATATATAAACTCATTTAAACTGCAGACTTTTGGAGCTAAACCATCTTCTCTTTCTCAAAAGTGGACAGATATGGGTAAAGTTCATTTATCACAACGCCCAAATTCAATATTAGAGTATTTTTCTCTAAAACCTATCTCTAATATTTTAGAAATCGACTATACAGAACTAAAAGATACTCAAGAAAACTATGCAGTTTTTCATTGTTCAGCTGATTTTGAAGGAAGACAATGGGATTTACAGAGATTTAGGGAGTTAGCTGAGAAAATGCTTGATTTAAGTATGGTTGAAAAGATTTATTTGATTGGAGCAGACTATGATGCCCCCAAATATGAAGTTATTACTAGTGACTATATCTTAAATGTAGCTGGTAAGATGAACCTCTTAGAAACTAAGGAACTTATATCAAAAGCTAAGATGTTTGTGGGCAATGACAGTGGACCTATGCATATTGCTACTTTCTCAAGAGTTCCCACTTATGCTCTAATGGGACCTAACTTGCCAATTATATCAGGAACTATTTCTTCAATAGGACATAACTTTTTCCACAAGCAAGCCTGCTGTCCCTGTAACCAACGTGGATGCCCTTATGGATATAAATGTATCAAAGCAATAAGCGTTGAAGAAGTCTTAAACCACATTATTAAGGATTATAAGGTGTACTATGAGTAAAATAAAGGTATTAAGAATTGTTACAAGATTGAGTGTTGGAGGAGTCCCTCTTCACTGCTCAAATTTAGCCAAACTATTAGATAAAGATAAATATGAACATTTACTGGTGCACGGCTCTTTAGGTGAATCAGAAGGAGATATGCGCTATCTTATAGACGATGAACCAAATGTGTTTATTCCTGAACTAATTAGAGAACTAAGCATTAAACAGGACATCAGAGCCTTTTTTAAGATAGTTAAACTAATCAGAAAATATAAACCTGATATTGTTCATACTCATCATGCCAAAGCTGGAATGCTGGGAAGAGCTGCTGCTAAAATGTGTGGTGTTCCTGTTATTATTCATACATTCCACGGAAATGTCTTTCAAGGATATTTTAGTCCCCTTAAGTCCAAATTATTTATAAATATAGAAAGGTTCTTAGCCTTAATATCTTCTAAAATAATTGCTATTAGTAAGATTCAGAAAGAAGAGCTGCTTCAATTTAAAATAGCTCCTGCAAAGAAAATTGAGATCGTCAAATTGGGCTTTAATTTTGCCAATGTAAGGCCGGAAGCTGATTTTACATCAGATTTTCGAGAGAGATATAATCTTGCTAAAGATGATATTTTAGTAGGAAGTATTGGCAGAGTTGTTCCTATTAAGAATCAAAAAATGTTGGTTGATATTGCTGAAAAAGTAATAAAAAGCACAAAAAGAAGTGTGAAATTTGTTATTGTCGGAGATGGTGAAGAGAGAGAAAATATTGCTAATTATGTTGCTGAAAAACATTTGCAAGCTTACTTCGTTTTTACAGGATTTACTAGAAATCTTAAAGAAATATATCATGAAATGGATATTGTTGCTTTAACATCACTTAATGAAGGAACACCAGTAGCAATTATTGAAGCAATGGCTAATAGGAAAATAGTGTTTTCCACTAATGTTGGCGGAATTGCTGATTTTATTGAAGATAACAAATCAGGTTTCTACTTTGATGTTAATGATACTCACGCATATTCACAGAAACTAAGCGAAATAATTAACGTATTTGACTCTAAAGAGTTAGACAATATAAGAGAAAAAGCTCATGAAGTAGCTCTCAGTAACTTCTCAGTTCAAAGGTTGATTGCAGATATTGACCATTTATATAGTAAGTTACTGACTAAAAAGCGAAGATAAACGCTAATCTGCTTTATTAGATAGGAGGAGATATGAAAATATTAATAACTGGATCAACTGGATTTGTGGGTTCTAGATTAATGTGGTTTTTAGAAGACAAAGGCCATCAGGTTTATGGAATAGATATTACTGAGCATTGCTTAAGAGATAAACATCCACAAACTCTAGTTGGTGATATAAGAAATATTGATGATTTTGCTTCTTTCAGGAAAATTGGTATTGATATGATTATTCATTGTGCAGCTTCAAAACATGATTTCGGAATATCTAAAGAAGAGTATTATTCAAATAATGAATATGGTACTGAAATTGTTATGAAGTTTGCAGCAGAAGAAGGTATTAAAAAGATAATTTACTACTCTACAGTTTCTGTTTATGGACACAAAGCAGTTCCATGTGGTGAAGATGGTCCATTATGCCCAGATAATGAATATGGGGCAAGTAAGCTTGCTGGTGAAAAGGTTATTGAAAAATATGTCGCAAAAGACAGAAGTTTAGAAATCATTTTTTTACGCCCTTCTATTATTTATGGACCTAACAATTTTGCTAATATGTATAATCTAATTTCTATGCAAAACAAGAGAATTTGGGTAACTATTGGTGATGGTTCACACATTAAATCTATGGTATCTTTGGAAAATCTGATTGATATGACCTATTGGTCTTTCGGACGCCTAAAGCCAGGTATTCAAATATATAATACTCTTGATAAACCCTATATTTCTGTAAAAGAACTAATGGATATAATAGCATCCCATGAAGGATTTTATCAGCCTGCTTGTAAAGTGCCTTTAGGATTTGTCTTACTTGTTGGGAAATTTTTTGATATTATTGCAAAAGTTCTCAACAAAGATTTACCAATCAATAGCGATAGAATGCAAAAATTTGCAACTTCAACTGAATATTATTCTGAAAAGATTAGGGAAGATGGGTTTATTCAAAAATATTCAACCCAAGATGAACTGAAAAGAACTATCGAATGGTATAACCAGAATAAACATAGAAGAAAAGAATTAGATGTTCATTAGAATATCAAAATATATTGATTATGTGTAAAAACTTATTGACAAGTTTATATTAATAAACTTTTATATAAATAATGAGTATTGAATAGAGGAGTATCAATGAAAAAAATTAGATTAGGTCTTATTGGTTGTGGAAGAATTTCTAAAAATCATTTTGAATCTATTAAACAAATTGAGGAAGCTCAATTTGTAACTTGCTGTGATATTATTGAAAAGAGAGCTAAAGAAGCTCAAGAAACATACAATTTAGATAGCTATTATACAGACTATATAGAAATGTTGGAGAATGAAGATCTTGATGCAGTTTCTATCTGTACTCCAAGTGGAATTCATCCTCAAATAGGTATTGAAGTAGCCAAAAGAAATATCCATGTGATTACAGAAAAACCAATGGCTATTAATATAAAAGATGCTGATTCTCTAATTCATGCTTGTGATAAATACAAAGTACATCTATTTGTGGTAAAGCAAAACAGATTAAATGCTACCATGCAACTTTTAAAAAGAGCTATAGATAAGGACCGTTTTGGTAGAATTTATATGGTTCAATCTAACGTATTTTGGACTCGTCCACAAAGCTATTATGATATGGCTAAATGGCGTGGAACTTGGGAGTTTGATGGTGGTGCTTTCATGAACCAAGCAAGTCATTATGTTGATGCTATGTACTGGTTAATCGGCAATGTTGATTCTGTTATGGCTGAAACTGCAACCATGGAAAGAAAGATTGAAGCTGAAGATACTGGCTCAGTGATTATCAAATATAGAAATGGTGTTATTGGTACAATGAATGTGACTATGTTAACTTATCCAAAGAATTTTGAAGGTTCTATAACTATTTTAGGAGAAAAAGGAACTGTCAAAATTGGTGGAGTCGCTATCAATAAAATAGAAAAATGGGAATTTGAAGATTATGATGATGATGATAAGATGGTTGAAGAAGCATCTTACTCTACAACTAGCGTGTATGGCTTTGGCCATATCCCTTATTATCGTAATGTAATTGATGTTCTGCTTGGGAAATGCGAACCTTCTACTGATGGTAGATGTGGTAGAAAATCTTTAGAGATTATCCAAGCTCTTTATAAATCAGCAAAAACTGGAGAAAAAGTTAGTCTTCCCTTAAATATTTAGTTTAATTTTTTCTTGACATAGATACTAATCAAATAAAAGTAAAAATATAAAAAATGTTAGGAGGCCTATTATGGCAGTTAAAATTGACAAATCTACTTGTATTGGATGCGGTGCTTGTGTTGATGTATGTCCTGTTCAAGCACTTTCAATGGTTGATGACAAAGCAGTTGTTGATGAAGCAACTTGTATTGACTGCGGTGCATGTATCTCTACATGTCCTGTAAGTGCAATTTCTGAATAATTATAATCATATCTACAATATGAGGCTGAAGTATTTCAGCCTCTTTTTTTCTTGTAGCATGACTTATCCTTCCTTTACACTCTTTCGATGAAAGTCCCACTTTCATCGAAAGAGTGTAAAGGAAGGATAAGTCATGGATAAGGGTAAAATTAACCTAAAATAATGCAGTTGGTCTTTGAGGATAGCAGAATATTCTTTTGCTAAAAGAATCTAGCAGACTTCATCAAAGTTCTACTGCATCATTCCGTTTAATTTGTTATTTGAGCAAGAGAGCTTTTTTAATAACTTCCTGTTTATCAGATTTATATTTAAAGAAGTAGATACCGGAAGCAACTCTTGTTCGTCTTTGATTTCTACCATCCCAAACAATTTTCTCCTGGTCAATATTATGATAAGTTTTTACTATCTGTCCTTTGATATTGTAGATAATAAGCTGATTATTATTACTATCAATAGGAAGTTTGAGAGTAACTTCTGGATTAAAGGGATTAGGGTAAAGTAACATATCAGTTAAAGAGGCTTGGCTATCAGTCTCATTACTAAGAGCTTGCAATTCAAGAGGACCTAAATCTAAACCACCATTAAAAAATCTACTATTCCCCATTATATCAAGTTGGGGAACTTGTAATTGATAGGGGATATCACTAGTCGCAGAATCAATAATTTCGGGGTTAAGACTAAAGTTATAGATTCCGTTATCATCAATCTCAAAAGCAAGTTCATTTACAAATATATTGTTTAATCCAAAAGAAAAATCCAAAGCATTGAATCTAGTATGATAGGCTTTAGCTGAAAATAATTGATTATCCATGAAGAAGTTATCAATATTCTGATAAATAATATTATTATAAATAATAGCTTTTGAAATATAAGTTTCAATTATTCCAGTTGAGTGGAAATCATCAGTATTCAAGACTTCATTATTACAGATAGTATTGTTTATAATTCTGGGATTTGAATAATTTATTAAAGCAAAAGAGCCTCCTAGCTCTGCTTTATTATCATTAACCTGATTGTTAATAAATGAAATATTAGAATCTTTATTTAAGGCTAAAACGCTTCCATAGTTGGCATAATTATATCTAAAAATCGAATTTTCTATTCTTATTTTATCGAAATCATAGACATTGAAAACAGCTCCCGCATCAGTAAAAGAACTTTGCTGGTTAGCAAGAGCTTTTGCATATTCAAAAATAGCATATTGAAAAAGTGAAGCTTGGTTACTATCATTAGTCTGGTTATATTTAAAACCATTCCAACATCCTGCTAAATCATTATCATAAGTAAAAAGATAAGGGTCTGCTGCTGTGAAAGTAATTCTCTCATCAGCATTTCCTTGAGCAAGAAGAGTGCCTTGGACATCAATATGATAAAATTCATTAAAACTAATATTAGCTCCTGGAGAAAAAGCTAAAGTTACACCATTTTCTATTAGAACATTATCAGTAACTTGGATATCCAAAGAAGTTAAAAGTAGAGATTCAGAGATGGTTCCAGACAAAGTAGTCCTATCATCAGGAGTTAAATCTCTTTTATGTTTATTTTCTGATGTATATAGCTTACCAGTATCAAAAGTTTGGCATCCATATCCTATAGCTGGGCTATTAGCCTGTAAAGTATAGTCTCCATTTACAGGGTCAGTTAATAATGGATCTAGCATAGAAATATTATTATAAGAGCTGGCATCCTGCCAAGTAGCTGGAGCAACTCAGCCATAGTCACAGAAAAGGCCATAATGATTCATAGCTATTTCATTAGCCCGCCAATCACTAAAATAAGACCAATTATCTGAAACAGTAGGTGGCCCATAAGTCTCAATAAAAATTGTAGAGACAAGGTTATGGCCAGTTGGTAGCCATTCAAGACTTTCACTTGTATAATTAACAAAATCATCACCAGTTGAATATGTATCTACAAAGATGTTATTAGTAATAGAAATACCTTGTCCTGCTGAATGAATTCTAACTGCATAATCTTCAGCATGATAAAAGGTTACGTGGCTTACAGATCCTTGAGGTATAAGATTAGTCCCTTCTGTAGAACCCCTAAATTTTACACCACCATTAATTATTACGCAGTCACTAATATCTAATCTTTTATCAGTATATTGAATAGTGATAAAGCCTCCCTGTAAATCAAGGATAGCACCATTACCTATAATATTCACATTAGCACCCAAGGTATCTGTAAAGGTTCCAGGAATATGGTTATAGAGACCTCCAATAAGCAAAGAGCCTGTATAGACTTGGCCAGTATTTAGAATCAGCACTTTGTCATAAAGAGCTGTACCCTCAGCGTTATCATAAACTTCTTTTAAGCTTGTTCCATTTAGCAGAACAGCTAATATTAATAGCATTGTAGTTAGATATATTTTCATCTTATTTTCCTATTTCATTAAATGTATCTTGCGTATTTTAGAATATCCTTGAGGAGAAGATACTTTGTAAAAATATATTCCGCTATGACAAGTATTCCCCTCATTGTCTTTTCCATCCCAATCTAAGCTATGATGTCCTTGAGAAAACTCTTTCTTAACTAGATCCCTTACTAAATGGCCTTTCATATCATAAATCTTTACTTCTATTAAAGCACTTTTAGGAAGAGAAAAATAAATGTTAGCTTCAGGACTAAAAGGATTTGGATAATAAGCCTCATTAGATATTATATTTTCTTTGTATTCAGCTTCTTGGAGTAACTCAGTCTTCCTACTAACATCTACAATATCTAGGGTATCGGATATAGTAGTTGAATCAATGTTACTTTTGGCAGAGTATATGTTTAAACTATCAGGAGAAACTGAGTTAGTAGATGTTAAAGAAGAATAATATCTCATGGAAGTAAAAGAATTATCTTTACAAGCAATAAGGTAGAATATTATAAATAATGCTAAACCAAGTATAAGTGCTTTTTTCATTATAACTCCTTTTTTATAAGACAAGCAAGTAAGGTAAGAGTCAGCAAATCTACTTTAGATGTTATAAGAATCTCTTATTTTATTTAATCTTAATCTGTTTAATTACTGTCACTTCTCCCAGTGAATTTTCAAACTTAAATAAATAAATTCCACTAGAGAAATTAGTAAGCTTAAGATTTGAAGTTTTAGAGGAGTTTACTCGGGAAGAATATATCTTTTGTCCTTTAATATTATAAATACTTATTTTCTCGATTAGATTTTTTGAAGAAAAATTAACTTCATCAATAAAAGGATTAGGATAAAGAGAAACAATAAAATCATTAGCAATAACATCATTATCTGAGTTATTAACTACTTCTTCATAATTATAATCGTATTTATAGGAGTTGTTCCATATTTGATTTTCATTATCCCATAACTTGGATATAAGCTGGCTAGTATTCAAATTATCATTATAGTAATACTGGTAGTTATCATAGTATTGCCATTGATTATCAGCAAAAGTTATCCCTTCAGTGTAATTTATAAGGCCATTTGTATCGTAAGTATGATTATATTGAAGATAACTTAGCCAAGTTGTTTCAGACCATGATTGCCAGTCTTCATGAATAATTGAACCACTATCATTACGCTGATAAATACCTTTAATATAGTTGTTCCAGTTAACATCATCAGTTGAGTAAGTCCAAGTCTCAACTTCTACTCTCCCTTGACTATCATATTCATAAGCTACATCATAAATAGCATCAATTTCTTTGGCTGAAGAGAAGTAAGTCCATTCTTCATTAATAAGAAAACCCTCATTATCATAGATATAATCAATATGTAAATATGGTTGCCAAGT
Source organism: Cloacimonadales bacterium (SeqCode) (assembly GCA_963663475.2). Lineage (GTDB taxonomy): Bacteria > Cloacimonadota > Cloacimonadia > Cloacimonadales > JAFGVF01 > JAEKNW01. The sequence continues at coordinate 104,566 of CAXXJV010000002.1, forward strand.
GTCATTAGACCAGAAGTCTTGCTGATAAGTAAGAATTAAATCTTCTTCATTATATGTATAAGTTTCTTGTTGATAATTTATCCAACCATTATCATAAATTTGATAGATTTCTTGAAGTATTCTATCTTCTTGGTAAGTATAAATATAATTTTCAATTTCTAACCAGTTATCTTCTATATTTTGCTTTACAAGTACAGATTCTAAGCTTGCATCTTGATAGCTATATTCAGCTTTATAAGTTTCAATAAAATCATAAGTTAAGCTATCAGCTAGACTATAGATATAACTTACAAGGTGGTCATCTCTAAGAGGTGATTTATGCTTAATTTCTGGTTTTTTTAGTATATTAAGACTCCACAGAGAAGTCATAAGAAATATAATAAACAAGAAGAGGGAAAGTTTCTTCATTAGTTTTCTCCAACATTTTTTTCTATAATAAAACGACCTTGATTATTGACAAGTAAAATTATACAATTACCAAAGATAGTATATTGGTCAGGATTATTTAATTCTTCATCATAATGGAATATTAGCTGGCTTCCATTAGGAAGAATCTGCTTCACAAGTAAATTAGCTGAGTCTAAATCAGCTTCTACAGGTATATATAATATAGGGTAGAGGTCTTGTCCTGGATTGTTTATTACCATATTGAAAGATACAGGGAAATCACTGAGTTTGAGGTCATATTCTGCTAAAAAAGATGAAGTTTTTCTCTCTAAAGTGATTTGAGAAACTCCTAGAGGAAGTAAATTTCTCGGAAGAATAAACTGGGCTTGATAAAGAGATAAATTAATGTCATCAGTATCAGCAGGATCAATGACTAAAGTAACTGAACTCGTAGCTTCATTTTCATAAAGTGTTTGATAAAATCCACTATCACTGAGGATAAAATAACAAAAGTCATTCTCTAAGTATGCTCCGAAACCATTAATACTATCAGACTTTGGATAAGGATAAAAACGTGAGTAAGCACCTTGATACTTAAGACCTAAATAAGTGAAATCATCTGTTGGAATAGCAATTATCGGTGTAAAATCAGAAGTTGTTACTAGGTCATTTTCCTTATTAATTAGTTCAATTAGATAAGAATAGGAAGTATTAGTGAAGTTGTAAAAATCAGCAATAAAGGAAAAATCATTACTTTCTCTTAGCTGAACTCTTATTAACAAAGAATCATTCTCTGTTGGGTATATTCCTTCAGAAGTAATATAGATAGCTTGATCTATTAAATCAAAAGGAGATAGACCAGCAGGTAAGCTCTCATCTTCTCTAAGATTACAGCCTATAAACAAGAAGGAAATTAGACTTAATAAAAGAAATCTAAAATACATATCCAAATCCTAAGCTATAAGAATTTCTTTCATAATCTTCATTTGCATAACCTATAAGTAATGTATAATCACTCAAGCTTATTAGCCAAGTAATAGCTTGCTTTATCTTAGCGATATCATAATTATCATAAGGCATTAAATACTTGTTATAAGCAAAATTACTTTGACCTAATGTTAGATCATAAGAAAAAGAAATATTGTAAATAGGTTGATAAGTAAGATTAGCATGATAGAGAAGGTCTTCTTTATCATAATCAGGAGTAATGTAATCTAAATATAGGTAACTTACACCACATGCAATATCAATTTGAGAAAAATCTAGCATATAATTTGCTCTTATTTCTTGGGCAGATAATGATTCATAGTAAGAATAACCTGTCATTAAGGACAAGTTATTATGAAAATATAGACTAGGAATGATATAAGAAGATTGCATAGCTATACCATAAGCATCATATAATTTCTTAAAATCCCCTTTAGCTGAAAAACAAGCTAATTTGAAAGTTAATTTTTTATAATTAATAGCTGTTTGTAGGCTAATCAAATCTCTTTTAGCATTATCTCCAGAATTATGATTCCAGTTTATCCCTAGAGAATATTGACCTTTAATCCAATTATAGGATAAATTTGTATTATAAGTAGCATTGGCTTTACTTGTTGCTAAGAAAATACTATTACTTCTCCAATTATCTTCTAAATATTCAAGTGATAAAGTATCATTATTTACCTTTAGAAGCTTTAAATCTGGATAAGCTAGACCTGAATTCCCTATAAAATATGCAGACCAGCCTCTTCCTAAAAGATCTAAATCTGAATTATTTGCCTGCTTACTAGCTTTATTATAATAGAAATAAGCAGGATAATACTTAGCTAGCATATAATATGAATAGGCTAAGTTTCTATAATATCTAGCATCATCACATTGATAATTCTTACTAAAATCAATAACTTCTTTGAATTTCTCTTGATAAAGTAAACTCGAACTTAATCCTATTAATACTTCCTTTTCCTGATTACCAGAATCTATTAAATCTTGATAAAGATATTCAGAAATAATATAATAACCTAAATCAAAGTTTCTTTTTGCTTCTTCTAAACTAGTGGAAAAGAGAGAAATAAAAGAGAATACAAAAAAAAGAAAGCAATATCTACTTAAGTTTACTCTCATACATCTCTATAAATTCATTACTTGGATTCATCTTTTTTAATTTCTGAAAAACACTTTTAGCTTTATTAATCTGATTAGATTCAACTAAAGAACTCAAGTAATATCCTAAACAAGATATGTTATATGAGTAAATATCACAGGCCTGTTGATAATAGCTAGCTGCATTTTGCCAGTCTTGAAGAGCATAATAGGAATAAGCAATTTTGGCTAAAGTTAAAAAACTCTGGGGATTTATACTTATAACCTGTTTACCATACTCAATAGTTTCTTGCCAGTTACCAAGCATATAGTTTGACACTACAATTCCTTCTAGTGCTTCTAAATTATTATCTAGATTATAACTTACTGTATAATATTTCAAAGCATCTGTATAGTTATAAAGGGAATAATACAACCAGGCAGTACGTAAATTATAATAAGCATCTGATGGGGCTAAATGAGTAACTGCAAACATATTTGTTAAGGCTTGCTGATAATTGCCATTATTTTCATATTCGTAAGACTTTTCTACTAACTCATCAACTTTTGTTCCTGCTAATAATAGGGAACTGAAAACTAATACCAAGATTATAAGAATTGATTTTTTCATTTTATTCCTCAATTAATTCTACTTTCATTATTTCTGTATTACCATCATTTAAGGTAATTTTGGTAATACCTATTAAATCTTTGATCTCAACTCTTCCATTAAAAGATCTTATTCTTTTCCCCATTATATTAAGTTCTGTTTGTGTGGCAACAATAATTGTCTTGTCTTCCATACTAACCCTTGATTTACTCCTAACAGTTGAAACTTTACCTAATGATTGAAGTAAGATTAAGGTGTTTTCCCAGAAAGGATTAAGAACTATTGAATATGGCGGTAAATCTTGCCATTCTAAACCTTCATCTTCTTGATAAAGGGGAAGTCTACTCATTAAAATTGCTAAGGCTTGAAGTCCACTCTTTTTATTACCTTTAAAATCTAATACATTAAATATTCCATCATAAACAGAAAATTCAAGACTAGTCTTCTTGTCAGATTTAATATAGAATCTTCCTAGTAAGTCAACTTCAACAGTCCATTTCTCAACAAAGGTCTCATTTCCGTAGCTGACTTTAAAAGATGAGGTATCTTCAACTTTCAGATGCAACAAATCTTGTAGATAATTAACAGGGATTAAAGCAGAAATTAGGTCATCTTTTTCAGGTATTGCATAAGCATTAAAGGAGAGCTTATCCTCTCTTTTTTTATAGTTCAAGAGGTTAGATTTAATAGTTTGACTACCTGGTTCTGCTCCTCTTTGAATATTAAAATGAAGGTGGGGAACAGCTGATCTTCCAGAATTACCTACTAAAGCAATTTTCTCACCTTTAGCTATCCATTCTCCTTTTTTAACTTTAATAGTTCCTTTTTTAATATGACAATACATAGAATATATACCAAATCCGTGGTTTAGTACAACAAAGTTACCCCAGTTTTCTCTTGTATTAATCTGGCCAATTGGATTATCTTCAATACCATCAATATAATTAGCTACCCAGCCAGCAGCAGAGGCTAAGATAGGCTTACCATAACAATAAAAATCTTTGGTACTTTGGCCATCTCCCCTGTACTTACTTCCTTGTTCATCAGTAATTTCAAAGTCCCATGCATAAGCCCATTGTTCTCGATGGGTAATTTCTCCATGGTTACCTTGAGTAACTTTCCATTCTCCCACAAAAGGAAGATAGAATTGAAGTCCATCAGCTTGATAAAATCTCCTAATTTTTGAGTAATAATATTTTAAATTATCTTCAGGTATAAAGATGCCAAAGTTAGCAATGTTTGGGTGTTTATTTTGTAGTCTTAAACGTAAAGCAATAACTATAACCATAACTGTAATGTTCATAGGAAAGGCATAAGGAGCTACATAATAATTCTCGAATAAAAACTGGAAGGCATAAGTTATGATAAAACCAAGGATACAGGAAAAACCAGCTATAATGTATGATGCTAAGGAAGGTATAAAAAATACACCACCAATACTGATTGCAATTAACATCAGATTTAAGGCTGTATAGGATATTTGGTATAAACCAATCGTTTCTAAGTAAGCAGTATTAAAGATTGATACAAAGTAGAAGGATATTCCAAAACCCATTAAGGAAAGGAAAAAACCAATTCTAGAGGTAAGAATTAAGGCTAAAGCAATTAGTAAGCCGGACAGGATATAGGGTGTGAAAAAGATAGAACCTAATGATTGCAAGTAATAGGTTATAATATTTGTTTCCATAAACTCATTACCCAAGACTATGAACCTATCTTGAACACTTGTTACTTGACCAATTCTCATAATAAAGAAGGAGAAAAGGATTGCCACGATAGAAAAAGATATACTCATAGAGGGCATATTCAGATAAGTTGTAGTAAGATAATTTAAGGTAATGAATAAGAGTAAGGTTATAACAGATGAACCAAATAATACTAGCCAATAGGATGAAGTCCAGAAGAGTTCATTAGGCATAAAGAAGCCTATCCCTAGAGAAATAAGCATTGAATTAAAGCCATGAATTCCGCTTCTTGATGTCCAGTCTTCAAAAGAGAGAATTCTTGCAAACAAGATAGCAATCAGAGCTCCCAAGATACCTGTGAGGCCTGTTAATGGTTCGACTAATGTTGCTAAAAGAATAAATAAGCCTACCTCTATCTTCTCACTGAAAAGAATAGAGGAGTAGGCATTTATTATTGATAATCCAAGGTTTTTTAGATTATTAAAGAAACTTGTCACTAGATTATCCTTAAGTATTCAGGTATTTTTTCTCTAGAATTAATATCGCTTAATCCTTCTCTTTCTCTGATTAGGTTAGTCTGACCAGTTTCAGAAATCAAACAAACACCAGGTCTATATTCAATGAATTGCATCCATTGAGTAACATTATAAGCACCAACAGGGAATACTATCAGTTGGTCACCAATCTTCAAATCAGGATATGGGGTTGAATGTTTAACAATATCAATGTTCATACATAAAGGCCCATAGAATATAGTAGGCATAGAAGAACCAGAAATTGGTTGGGCTGGAAGGATTTTAAGGTTATACCACCAAGTAGTGAAGAGGATATTAACACCTGCATCTATTACAACAGCTCTTTCCCCAGTTGGTAAGTCTCTTTTTCCAATAACTTGGGTAATGAGAGTACCTGCTTCATCAACTAAAACTCTACCAGTTTCTAAGATTAGGCGAGGTTCTTCATCTTTGGCAAATTCTGATTCATTAAAAGCTTTACCTATAGCAGTAGCATACTGGTCGAAAGAAGGAGAAGAAAACTCACCTGGAGTATATTGATTGTGGAGAGTATTTTTAGAAGCAAATCCTCCACCTAAGTCAATATATTTTACAACTATATCAAAGTTATCTTTTACTTTTTGGGCAAGAGTTAAGAGTTTTGAAGCTGAGATATAGTAAGGGTTAGCATCAAGCATAAAAGTTCCAATATGGGCATGGAGGCCAATTAAATCCATTTTATTACCTTGAATTAATCTTTGCAAAGTTCTATAGGCTTCTCCGTTATCATAGTTGAAACCAAATCTTTGCCATTGAGGATAAATACCCGTATCCATATTTACCCTTATTGCTACTTGTGGACGAATAGCTAACTCATCAGCAACTTCTTCTAGCATAATAAGTTCATGAAAATGATCAATATGAATTGTTACTCCATCTTCAACCACTCTTAGTAAATCATCTTTACGTTTGCCAGGACCATTGAATATAATATCTTTGCCTTCAATACCTAGGTGCTTAGCCATTTCGTATTCCATAATAGAAACTACTTCTGCTTTAGCTCCTTCTTGGTGGAAAATAGAGCAGATTGCTCCTAGATAATTTGTTTTATAAGACCATGATACTTCGCTATTACTATAAAATTGTTTTAGAATAGAAGTTAACTCGCGATAAGAGTCTCTAATTTTTGCTTCAGAATAAACAAATAAAGGAGAACCGTATTTTTCTGTTAAAGATTTAACTGGAACACCAGCAATTCTATCTTGGAAGTTGATGGCATTTTTGTTATGTGCTATTTTATTACTCAACCCTGATTGATTTCTTAATATTCTAGGTGGATTATATTGTTTTTTCATTTCTTTTCTCCTCTGATTAGTTGTCCCATAGCTGACAAAAGTCCCATTTCATTGATGTCAGCAATAATATCTTCTGCATGCCTAATAAACATGGTTCCTGTTTTGTATTCTGTAAATGGTTGAACCTCTTCTTTAAGAGCTAATTTAACCACCATAGCAGGTAAGTTTTGTCCTGCTCCTTCAGCTAGTCTAATCCAAGCAGGGAAACGAGGATTAATTTCAATTAAGTAGAAGTTATCCTTGCTATCTTTAATTAATTCTAGTTCACAAGGTCCCTGCCATTTTAAAGCTGAGATAACGTTTTGGGTGAATTCATTTAGTTTTTTGTTATTAACTACAACCCCTCCAAAACCTTTACCTTTATCAGTAATGATAAGTTTTCTTTGAGGTATCATCCCTAAAATATTACCTTGTCCATCACCTACTAAAGATACATTAAATTCATCTCCCACTACTTTTTGCTGGGCTAGTACAGGAAGTCCCCATTTCTCTCTAATTAAGTTGAAATAATAGATTGCTTCGTTGATATTATTAGCTTGATAAGCTTCATATAAATTACCTTTGATGAAGAGAGGAAATTTAATTTCTTTTTCTAAGTCAAAGATTTTACTGGCATCTACTAAAAATTCTGTTTTAGGAACATCTATACCTTTTTCAGGGAAGGTTTTAAATATTTTTGCCTTATCTCGGAGAAGTAATTGGTCTTCGCTGGGAAGATAAGTTTTTATACCTCTAGCAGCTAGTTCTTTAGCTAGTCTTATATAGCCAATAATTTCTGAATCTAGAGTTGGGATAAGGACATCAATCTTGGTATGAGATAGAATATAGTCAATTCTATTTAGAATAGCATCCTTTCCTTCCGAAGGGTAAGGCATTTGGTAAACTTCTTGTGCTAGGTCAGGATAGTAGATACCTGATTCTAAATTGTCATAGATTAGACCTACTATTTTTCCTTTGAAACCTGCATTTCTAATTGATCTAATGATAGGAACACCAGGTTGTGGATTATCGCCTGTCTTTAGACCAGAGACAGCTATAACCAAATCAGAGTGGTCTAATTTAATAGACATGGCTACGTTCCACAAGATTGTAATTTTCTAATACACGCATAAAATACTCAATGTCGGAAATAGCTTCATCTCTGTTAACTTCATACTCTTGTACTAAAGCATTAACTAATTCTTCCATATCTGAACCTGCTATAATTTGATTGATTATCCAAATAGCAGTTTCATTAGCATTATAAGAATAACCTGTTGTCGGATCAAAGATAAAGCCACTTTGATTAATTGCTAAGTCTGTTAGTTTTTCTTTATTCATAATAAACCTTCTTTTGTTTATTTTTATTTTAAGACTATTAAGACTTATATTCCCTGCAATTTATTTTCCAAAAAGTGAATTTTATTATTTTTCTTCCTTTTAACCCAAATAATGCACTATTCGGGTTTAATACTTCAGTTTTTGTCCAGGATAAATTAAAATCAAACCATTTTTATTCTTTTTTAAATTGTTTTTGGAAATAAGAAGTTTCTGACTAACCTTGAGCTTGGAGGAAATACCAGAAATTGAATCACCTTTTTGCACTGTATAACTACCTTTACTAGAACCTGCATTACCATAGAGTTTTAACTTTTGGCCAGGTCTAATCATATTAGAAGTCATACCATTAAGCTCTTTAATTTTGGCCACACTTGTTTTATATTTTCTAGCAATATTGTAGAGATTATCACCTCTTTTCACCACATGATGGGTAAAGAAACCAGCATTGCTATTGAGGAATTGCTTTTCAATTTCAGCAACTTTCAGACTATCAGGAACTGCTTCAATAGGAACTAAAATATTATGAATACCTGCAGGTAAGACAACATCATTAATGTCAGAATATTTCTTTCTACTCTGACGATATATCTTAATCCATGGGTTTAGCTCGTATACAGAACCAATATTAGTTCCTTGAGCCTTAGCCCATTCATCAAGCTTATAGTGTCCTTTTAAGGTAATTGGAATTACTTTAGTTGTTTGAAGCATATCTGGTTCTCTGTCAAATTTAGAACCAAAAATCTTTTCTTCATTCTCAAAAATATATTTAATGGCAATGGCTTTCCAAACATATTCATTTGTTTCTTGAGTTCTAAAGACTAAATCAGTGAATTTACTACCTCCTTGAGCTTGGAGAACCTTATTAACATTCCCCATACCTGCATTATAGGCACAGTAGGCTAAAAGCCAATCTTCAGCTCCCTTATTTGAGAAGTACCTATAGGTATCATTGAGTAATTGAGCAGCTACTTGTGTGGATTTATAAATATCGCGTCTTTCATCAACAAAATCATTTATCAGCATTTTGTAATGTTTTCCAGTATTGGGCATGATTTGCCAGATACCATCAGCCCCCATAGGAGAATGAGCTCTATAACTTAATCTACTTTCAGCAATAGCTAGATATTTAGTGTCTGTTGGCACACCTGCTTGAGTAAAAATTGAATCCATTAAGGAAAAATAACGTCCTGACCTAGGGATGAATCTGACAGCAGATTTGACTTCACTATTATAAGCTTTTTCAAATCTTTCTAGGTTTCTCTCAATAGTTAAATCAATAGTTTGGCCAGCAAAATCGATTTGGCGAGGAAAACCAAGGTCTGTAATAACAATATTATCTTTGTATCTGCTTATCTCAAAAATCAAAGAATCAATCAAGGCTTCTTTGTCAGCTAGTTCTAGATAAAGAGAATCAATAGTAGTTTGATACTTGAATATTTTCTGATCAAATTCAATGTTTGTGATATCATCAGATTGAATTTCCTCTGAATCTTGTGAGTAGTTATCACTATTGATATAGTCGTTTTTATTACTAGTTTCCTGAATATTTTCTGAACTTTCATTCAAGGGAATAAAAGAACTACAGCCACTTAAAAGAAAGACAAAGATTAGTCTATATATTAATTTTAACAATTTCATTCTCCACTAAATTTATATTATGCATTAAAATTTTGCTTGCTATAGTGTCAATATTTAAATAGATTTAAGAAAGGAATTCCAAACATAATCTCGCGAACTGATCTTTTTCAGAATACGACTACACTATCTGGATTAAAGGAAGGAATAAGGATGCTATAGGTAAGCAAAAAAATAATAATTTGCTAAAAGGGGTAAACACTTTATATTAATTATAAAATTAGATTAGAAAATAAAGGAGATTTCAAGATGGCTAAAATAACATTACAAGGTAATGAAATAAATACTAATGGCAATTTACCTAAAGTAGGCGACAAGGCTGCTGATTTTGTCTTAGTTCAAAAAGATTTAAGTGTAGCAAAATTGAGTGACTATAAAGGTAAAAAGGTAATATTAAATATATTCCCAAGTTTAGATACAGGCGTTTGTGCTGCTTCTGTTAGAAAATTCAATGCAGAACTTAACAATTTAGAAAATACAGTAGTATTATGTATATCTAGAGATCTACCATTTGCCCAAGCTAGATTCTGTGGCGCGGAAGGATTGGACAGAGTGATTACTCTTAGTGAAATGAGAGGAGACGATTTCTCTAAGACATATGGTGTGCAAATAGTAGATGGCCCAATGGCTGGATTAATGGCTAGGGCAGTTGTAATACTTGATGAAGATGGTAAAGTTACTTATACAGAGTTGGTTCCTGAAATAGTACATGAACCAGACTATAATAGTGCTTTAGCAAGTTTAAAATAAGCTAATTTCGTAATCTTTTACAAGCTGGTAGTATCATTACTACCAGTTTTTTTGTTTGTGTAAATTTCTACTCCATTATCTAGATAAACCCAAATAATGCAGTAGACCTTTGTGAATAGCACTATATTCTTCTGCAAAAGTAAGATCCATAATTTCTCCGAATATATAAATTATATGCGTCAAAATTCTGTAAGCTATTTTGCTAGAATAATCTGCACTCTTCACTAAAGCTCTACTACACTATCTGGGATAAAAAAAACAATTGACTTGCTTTATCAAATCCTAAAAATTATTATAACCCAAATAATGCAATAGATCTTTGAGAATAGCAGAATATTCTTTTGCAGTCTTCTCTAAAGCTCTATTGCACCATTTGGGATAAAAAACAAAAAATGGGTAATAAATAATGATAAGAGTATTAGATAAAGAAAAAACTATATCCTATTTTGATTGGTTAGAAGAAATAAAAAATGATGAAGAAAGTGAGCTTTCAAGTCGAATATTAAAACTTAGAAACTTAATGGAATCTTTTTATCAAGATATTTCTAAGGATTTTAAAGAGTCTTTCCCAAACTTGTACAGTCGCTTTACTTATGCTAACGAATATTATAATATTGATAATGATTTACAAGCAAATCTTAATGGAATTAGGATATTTTTAAACAAGGTAATTCACAATGAAATCAAAGAGTATTCTCAGCATAAGCTAACAAGTATATTATTTTATCTCTATGAATTAATATGCCAGTTTACAGATAAGAGGTTAGTAAGTTTTGATAATCAGGTTAAAAATATAGAATTAGTTAGTTTCACTAAGCTAAAGAAGAGTAATCATAAGCAAATAGATCAGATAAGCTTGCGAGTTACAGAATTTGAACTTATTCAGCAAGATAATCATTCTTATAAAAGCCAAATTGAAGGTTATGAAGAAGATGGGGAAGAAGCTATCAAAGTATTGGTCTGGGATATCAAAGATTCAAATACTAATCATGATACTTACTTATATGGCAAGAAAATTGGTTCTATTGCTAAACTAGTCTGGAAAGGATGTCAGCTAACATTTTATAATATAAAACAAAATAGCAATGATGAGAAAGTATATTTTACACAAGCTACAAGTAAAATTATCCTTGAATCAGACTTTTTAATTGATGCTACTACTATAGCTAAGTGTTTTCAAAATAAAATAGCTTATCATAAGCTTGCTCTTGTCTCACTCTTTGATAAGGTAGGGATAAATATACCAATAGTTATAGGTAATTTTGTTAATCAGATGCTAGATAGGATGATAGCATCTAAGACAGGTGATTTTACTAGTTTGTTCAAAGAATGTGTCCATACATCAATATTAACATCTTTGAGCTTAGGTGTTAAGAATCTATTAGCAATTATGGAAGAAATAAGAACAAATCACTTTAGTAATCTAGAAAATTTATGTGAGAAAATCAAAGATATCAAGGTAACTACTGAACCAACTTTTTACTCACCTGAATATGGCCTATTTGGACGTTTAGATGGGCTTTTGGAAGATGAAACAGATGACCCTAACCGTCGTTCAATCTTTGAATTAAAAAGTGGAAGTCTACCTCAATATGGGGTGTGGATTAACCATGCTGTCCAAGTTTATGTTTATGATATGCTTCTTAGATCTCTTTATGGTGAAACAAGAACAGGTTCTTCTATGATTTTCTATAGCAAGGATAAAAAAGAAGAGCTACGTAATGTTCCTCCAGCTCCCTTTATGGAGCAACATATTCTTATGGTAAGAAACTGTATTGTTAGTGAATTTAAGGCAATTGCTGAGGGAAGAATTGATATTGTTGAGTATTTTAATGAGATAGATATTACTAAAATTCCTAAATTCTCCAAAGAATCTTTTCTAGCATTGAAGGATTCCTTTAAAGATTTATCCTTGCAAGAAAAAGCTTACTTTAATCAGTATCTTTCTTTTCTCTTTAGAGAAATTTGGGCTAGCAAAACAGGAGATTATAGACTTGGGGCAGATCTTAATTCAAGTAAAACAGCTTTTAGTGGTCTGTGGAAATCAAGTCTGTTAGAAAAGCAAGCTAATCCTCGAGCAATAACTAATCTAAGATTTGTTGGTCAAGAGGATAATCAACTTGTTTTCGCCAGACCTCAAGAGAAAAAAACTCTCAGTTTACGTGAGGGGGATAGGGTTATTCTTTACCTCTTCCAAGATAAAGTTGCTTCTCAAGTTCTTAAGTGTTCTCTTTTACAAATTGAAGCTAACTACATATATCTCAAACCGAAGCATGCTGAGATTAATAAGAATATCTTTTCTAATGAAGAAAACTGGGTTATTGAAGCTGATAAGAATGATGCCAATCTTTTTGGTCTGATTTCTTCTCTATCTGATTTTATGACTTCATCTAGTTTAAATCGGCAATTACTCCTAGGGCAAATACAACCACGTTCAAAATCTACTTTATCTTATCAAGATGCTGATGAATATTTAAATCCTATTGTTCAAAAGGCACTATCTGCCCAGGATTACTTCCTCTTACAAGGACCTCCAGGTACAGGTAAAACGTCATCTTTTCTGATGAAATGTATAAGATATCTGGCGGAAAATACAAGTGAAAAACTACTCATATTAGCTTTTACTAATAGGGCTATTGATGAAGTATGCTTGAAGTTAAATAAAGCTCAACTAGATTATCTGAGGCTGGGAAGTCAGAATGATGATGAAATTAAGAGTCTAACAGATCTTTGTAAGCCAGAAAGTAAGTTGCAAGAGATTGCTAGTCAATTAGATAATTATAGGATATTGTGTTCAACTGTAGCTTCTTATCACTCTAATAAAGAAGCTCTGCATAGTATAATTTCTTTCGATACACTTTTTGTTGATGAGGCTTCTCAGTTGATTGAACCAGAATTAATCGGTATAACCAAGAACTTTCAACGTTTTATCTTGATTGGTGACCAAAATCAACTTCCAGCAATTAGTATTCAAGATGATGAAAATCAGAAATGTAATGATACTAACTTGAATAGCATGAGTATTCATAACTATCGTCAGTCTCTTTTTGAAAGACTCTTTGCTAATGCTCAAGCGAAAGGGTGGACACAAGCCTATCATACCTTAACTTATCATTATAGAATGCATCAAGATATTGCTCATCTAATTAATATAAACTACGATAATAAACTAAGAACTAGAATTGACCGGCAAATAAATCAAGACTTTTTACTTAATTACCAAACAGCTAAAGCCAAGCCCCTAATTAATATCCTTAAATCTTCTAGATGTATATTTATTGATTTACCTGATAAAAGATCAAGCAAGATATCACTTAGAGAAGCACAAGCATGCCGTACTTTAATTGCTACAATAAAAGAAGCTTTAGGCAAGAAATTTAACTCTAATAGCCTTGGCCTTATCTGTAACTGGAGATCGCAAATAAATCTTATAAAAGAAATAACTAGGGAATTACTTGAAGAGAATGAGGTAACAATTGATACTGTTGAACGTTATCAAGGTTCTGAAAGAGATATAATAATTTATTCTCTTACAGTTAATTATCACCATCAATTAGACCTTCTTCAATCTCTTACTCAAAATAGAAAAGTTGACAGAAAACTCAATGTAGCACTTTCTCGTTCTAGAGAGCAAGTTATTGTTCTAGGAAATGCTTCACTGCTAGCTTCCTTACCTCAATATGCTGCTTTAATTGACCTAATCAAGCGTTCTTTTTTATTTATTAGTTTTAATGAAGCTGAAGAATGTTTACTTAAGAAAACGGAGATTTTATGAAAATAAATAATGACTGTATCTTCTTCAAAGGAGATATGCCCTGCAAACCTCATAAAGAACATGGCTATCATTGCTGTGATTGTCCTGAATACCAGCCTTTTGACCACCAAATACTTATTATAAAACTTGGGGCTAGTGGAGATGTTTTGCGAACTAGTCCTATCTTACACCCAATCAGAAAGTCCTTCCCTAATGCTCACATTACTTGGATAACTAAAACTAGTGAATTTGTTCCAAAATCTCACGTAAATACTATCCTTCAATGGAGTACTGACAATATTTTATGGTTGAAAGAAAGAAACTTTGATATTGTTTATAGTTTAGATAAAGATAAAGAAGCTATAGCCTTAGCCTCTTCTTTGAAGACTAGTCACTTAAAAGGTTATACAATGGATGAATGGGGAAATTGTCAAGCAGCAGATCAAGATGCCTGTCATAAATGGCAAACTGGTCTTTGGGATGATCTTTGTAAAGAGAATACAAAATCTTATCCTCAAGAAATTATTGAACTATGTGGATTTGATTATCATAAGGAAAAATATATTATTAATAAACCTAGTCCTGTTTATCGTTATGGTATAGATCCTACTATGAAGATAGTTGGACTTAACCCTGGTTGTGGTAATCGTTGGTTAACCAGACTATGGGGTGAAGAAAACTGGATACAACTCTGCAAAAAATTAAATGCAAATGGTTATACACCAATAGTTTTTGGTGGAAACTATGAAAATGAGATGAATATGCGTATTTCTTCTCGCGGAAAAGCACTTTATTTTGGCGTAAAACCCTTACAAGAATTTATCTCTATTGTTAACTCTTGTGAATTAGTAGTAACTTCAGTAACTATGGCTATGCATGTAGCTATTGCTCTGGAAAAGAAGCTAGTTCTTTTAAATAATATTTTTAACAAACATGAATTTGAACTCTATGGCTTAGGTTCAATATTAGAACCAGATAAGCCTTGTAAGTGTTGTTATAAGAATACTTGTGAAGAAGCTTGTATGGAAACAATACCAGTAGAATCTGTTTATGCTGAAATTGTTAAACTAATTGGAAAAGCTGAATGAGAATTGCCTTTATAGGTCCTGCTTATCCTCTGAGAGGGGGAATAGCTCAATTTATAGCTATCTTAGCCAAGAAATTGCAAGCTAGGGGACATGAGATTAAGATTTTCTCATTTAAGAAGCAATATCCTCAGCTAATTTTTCCAGGTAAAGAGCAAATAGAAAATAGTAAATTAATCATAGATCTTCCTATAGAATCATATTTAATTCCTTATAATCCTTTAACTTATGGAAAAACAATCAGGGAGATTATTAAGTTTAAACCTGATGTGATTATACTCAAATATTGGATACCCTTCTTTGCTCCGGCTTTTGGATATATTAGCAGAAAGATTAAGAAGAAAATAACTTGTAAAATTCTTTATATTATTGATAATATAGATTTTCATGAAAAGTGGATTGCTGGGGATAGTCTAACTAAGTATGCCCTTAAAAAAGCAGATTTTTTTATTACTATGTCTCAAAGTGTGAAAAAAAGTCTTCATAATCTTTTTCCTAAGTTAGCAGATAAGAGAGTTAGTATGCTAGAACACCCAACTTATGATTTTTATGCTTCCAAAGATAAAGAAAATTATGACTTTCAATATCATCTTCTATTTTTTGGCTATATCAAAGGCTATAAAGGTCTAGATGTTCTACTTGAAGCCTTACCTCTTGTAATTAAGCAAATACCTCAAATCAAGCTTACAATAGCAGGGGAAGTCTATGGCGATGAGAGAATTTATCTTGATCTTATAAACAAATACAAGCTTAAAGAGTATATAAACTTTCAGAATAGGTATATAGCTAATGAAGAGGTAAAAGATTTCTTTCTTAGTGCTGATGTTGTAGTTTTGCCCTATAAACAGGCTACTCAGAGTGGGATAATTCAGCTTGCATATGCTTTTGGACTACCTGTTATAGCGTCAGCAGTAGGTGGAATACCTGAAGTAATCACGCAAGATAAAACTGGAAGCCTTGTTGCTGCAAATGATCCTCAAGCTCTGGCACAAGCAATAATTGATTTCTATAATAAATTTGATTTAAAAGAAGCTTATCAAGCAATTATGCAAGAAAATAGTAAATATTCTTGGCAACCCTTTATCGAACAAATAGAAAGCTTATGAAGAAACTACTTCTAATTAGTTATTATTTTCCTCCCTGTGGAGGAGCTGGAGTGCAAAGATGGTTGAGAATTTTAAAGTACTTACCAGCAGAAGGTTGGGAAATAAGTGTCTTAACAACTAAAGATGGTGATTACCCTATAATAGATAAGAGTCTAACAGAGAAAATTCCGTCAGAAGTGAAAGTTATAAGAGTAAAGACACCTATTTTTGGTAATTTATATAAAAAAGTAACTAAAGATAAAGAGGGAATTCCATATGGTAGCCTAATTTCTCATAAAGATGATAGTTTTTTGAAAAGACTTCTTTATTGGATAAGAATAAACTTAATAATTCCAGATGCTAGGATTGTTTGGAACAAGTATGCTGTTAAAGAAGCTGAAAAATTAATCAAAAAACAAAATTATAATCTAGTGGTAACTACTTCTCCACCCCACTCAAGTCAGTTAATTGGTTTAAAATTAAAAAGAAAATGCAATATTAAATGGGTAACAGACTTTCGTGATCCTTGGGCTGATATTTTTTATCTAAAACTAGCAAAACAGAATAAAATATCTTATCTAATAAACCGTTACTTAGAAAGGAAAGTTATAGCTAAGGCTGATTTAAATCTGATAGTCTCTCATCATATTAATCAAGAATTGCCTGCTGGTAATAAAGTAACTTTCACTAACTCTTATGATCCTCAAGATTTCCCACTTTCTCTAAAGGTTAAATCTGATAAATTCAGAATAAAATATATTGGCAAGGTTACCCAAGGTCAAGATATTAATAGCGTCATCTCTGCTCTCAATAGATCACCTGAAATTTATGACCAAATTGAATTAACTTTCGTTGGAACTTATCTAGAAAATCCTTTCAATACTAAATTTCCTCTTATTATTAAAAACTTCTTGCCTCATGACCAAGCAGTTAAGGAAATGATTAATTCTGACCTTTTGATTCTCTTGATTAATGATTATCCTCAAAACAAAGGAATGCTAACTACTAAACTTTTCGAATACTTAGGAAGTCAAGTGCCAATAATCTGTATTGGTCCTAGAGATGGTGATGCTAAGGAGATTATCCAAGAGTGTAAGGCTGGAACTTGTGTAAATTATCATGATATTCAAGCAGTAAAGCAGACTATCTTAAGCTATTTATCTAAATGGAAGGCTAAGCAAGAACTAGCAATTACTGATAACAAGAAATATTCCATTATTGAGCAAATTAAAAAACTTGATCAAATCTTAACAAATATCAGCACATTAGATTGAACATTAAACGTTTCTAACTACTTGTTTTTCATATAAATAAAAAAATAGTAAAAAAACTATTGACAGGAATATGCTAATTCATTTTTTTCACTTATAGAAAATTATTATCAAAAAATAAAAGATAGATTAATTGGAGGAACAATGCCAAATAGTAAGTCTCCCGAAAAGAGATTAAGACAGGAAGCCAAAAGAGCTGCGAGAAATCATTATGTGAAAAAAACTTTATCTACTCTTGACAAGAAGATGCATTCAAACATCTCTTTAGAAGAGAAAAAAGAACTTATTAATACTATTTATTCTAAGTTAGATAAAGCTGCTAAGAGTAATGTTATTCATAAGAGAACAGCATCTAGAAGAAAAGCTAGAATTGCTGCTTATCTTGCAAAAGAATATAAAATAAACGCAGAATAAGTTTATTACAAAATTAAGATATTGAGGTTGGTAACAACCTCTTTTTTTTTGGGGAAAAATAATTAAGTTTATATAAGACAGTTAACTTATTATTAAACCCTAATTATGCCTATCATAAAGTTATAGTAGTTTCTTGACTTTTATTAGCTTAATTTTGTCTTT
Organism: Cloacimonadales bacterium (SeqCode); assembly: GCA_963663475.2. Taxonomy (GTDB): domain Bacteria; phylum Cloacimonadota; class Cloacimonadia; order Cloacimonadales; family JAFGVF01; genus JAEKNW01. The sequence goes on from CAXXJV010000002.1 coordinate 122,643, forward strand.
TTTTATTGACAAAATTTTTTAAGATTCTTTAATATACTCTAGTGTTTAATTCACAGGATAAGGAGATAATTATGTTTCTTAAAAGAGTTGAAATAGATAGATTTAGAAATTTCCAAAATGCAGAAATAGAATTTACAAAGAATGATTTTTCAAAAGTCTATTCTATTGCTAGTATAAATGGAGGTGGTAAGAGTACTCTCCTACAATTCATCTTCATAATGTTATCATGTTTTCGTGATAAGAAACTCCATAAGTATATCATTAATCTTTTAGAAACAGAAAAATATCCTAGAGATTATCAGAACAGAATTGCTAGATTTGAACTTTCAGCTGATGAGGATATAGAGCTAGAATACATGGTTTTACCAGCTGAAAATGAACTTTTCAACTGTAACCTCCTTAGAGATATTGAGATATTAGAGAATGATATGAAACTTCATAAAGAGGCTTTAGAGCATTCTGCTAGCTTTATAAAGTTCTACCGTGAGTTAAAAAAGGCTGACAAGGTTACTTCTAAATTACGGGATTTAGCTCTAGTTTTTAATCCTAAAGTCCTTTTTCCTAAAAGCAAAGACTATGATATTTACCATAAGATTGAGCATTCCGACAGACTGAAAGATTTTGCAGATTTTGCAGACTATATTCAAAGACGTGATAATTATATAGTTGAAGACAAGTTAGATGATATGAGAGAACATAAGGCACTTCTGAATGAGAAAATGCAGATGCAGAAAGATCAACTCAAGGCTCAAGGATTTAATTATATTACAACCTTCTCAGATAATAAACTCCTTCTTTTGCTAAAATCTAATGTGGATAATAGAATTCTCGATAAACTAAGTCGAGTAACATACTTGAATGGTCCTGATACCCAAATCTATCTCTTTATGTCAAAAGAAGACAAACAAACACTTCTTAATAATACAACTACTACTCATTATTTTGATTATGATAAGTTTGGAAATGAAATTTATGTTGCTAATAATTATAATGATAGGATTAGAAAGGTAAAAAAAGACTTAAAGAATTATTATACATATGATTTTGTCTCTAAAAAAATGATAATTAAGGCTTGCAAAAAGGCTTTTGAACAAGATAATAAAGAAAAATTAAGAACAAATAAGTTTGGTTCAAATTACGATGCCTTCATCAAAGATTTAAATACCTTCTTTGATGATAAAAGAATTGTTATTACTGATGAAATGAGTGATGTTAAATTTTATCTAGCATCTGAGAATAAAGAACTTAATCCAGAAGACTTAAGTCATGGTGAACTAAAAAGATTAAGTATTTTCATCTGGCTAAAATATTTAATAGACAATGAATCAATTGTTCTCATGGATGAAATAGATATTGCTTTGCATCCAAAATGGCTTTATCAAATATGTAATGACTTAGATAATTGGGCCTTACATAACCAGATAGTTTTAGCAACTCATTCTCCTCAGATAGTTTCTTCAACCTACTATAAGAATATTATTAAGCTAGAAAATGAAAACTCGATTGTTAAGGTTAAAAAGTATATTAAACCACCACTTGATCGGGATATTAATGCCATAGTAAGAACCATTATGGATGCACCTGATTTCCCTCTGGAATTACTAGAACTTCACAAGAAATACAGGAAATTAATAGAAGAGGGGAAAGCTAACAGCCCAGAAGCAATCAAGCTTAAGGAAGAAATACTTGAACATGAAAGCGAGAATTCTGCCTTCTTCCAAGATATAGGCTTTGATTTGGAACTTATGGAATGAAGTATGTAAAGAAAACTAAAGCTCCTAGATTCTTTAAAGTTGATACTCAGCATTTAAAAGACTGGGGTAAATATAAATCCAAGAAAAAAAGAGAGCTTAAATTACATATACTGCGTAATGAACAGTTTTTCCTTTGTATCTACTGTGAAGGTAAGGTTACCATGAAAAACTCTCATATAGAACATCTTAGACCAAAAGATGTTAATAAATACCCTGGTAAGCTTTTTGATTATAAGAATTTAACCGTCTCTTGTAATGGCGATTGCCAAGAATACTGTCTTGACGACCAACCTCATACTTGTGGTCATGCTAAGGCAAATCAATATGATGAAAAATTATTTCTAAATCCCACTGAACTTGAAGATATAGAAGATTATTTTGTTTATGATAATGAAGATGGTAGAATTTTACCTTCAGAGAAAGATCCTCAAAGAGCAATGTATATGATTTATACTGTTCTTAAATTAAACGATCCTCAGTTATGTATGGCTAGAAAAATAGCCTTAAGGACTCTGCAACAGAAAGTAGCTTCTTATCCTAAAGAAAAAAGAAAAATTGTTCTAGCAGGACTGCTGCGTAAGGAGAGTTTAGCTTTTATTAGCTTTTTACGTTATCGCTATAAAGCACTTCTTAAGTAATCTTACTTCTTGTAGATGATTATTAGACTATGTAATGATTGTTGAGTATATATTAGGTAATTAATAGGTATTGATTAAAGAGTAAAGTAATAGAGGCCTAATAAAGGACCAATAGACCGTTAAGGAAATATGAAAACTAAAAGTTTTGCTAGAGAAACTAATGATTCAGCAAATTCAGCTAAAGATAAACTTAATAACTTGCTAATTGACAAATTGAAATCAGAGAATTTAAATAATAGGATTAATCATGAATTTTCAAGACTTATTGCATACCCAAGATAAGAAGTTTTACAAAATTTCAGAAATAGAAAAAATAGCTAAGCAAGAAGCCCAAGACCATATCTGTGAGCGAAGTAAGATAAGTAAACTAACTCATAAATTAGGAAGTCAGCAAACAGCTATTGATGTCTTTCGGGATTTACAGGATGATCTAGATTTATCTTTGAAGGAAAAAGACTTTCTGAACTACCCCTATATCAAGATTTAATCTCTCTCTATCTTAGTTTGAAAGATAATATCAAGGACTTCCACAAGGATTTTAAGATTAGTAAGTTACAAGAAGCTAAAACTTCTCTAAAGTATCTCCAAGAACATGAAATAGCCCAGCCAGTTGTAAAAAAACTAAAAAAATCACTTCAAGAACTTTATATTTTTGTTATTAGAAAAGCAGTTGAGGATATTAGAAAAGCCCAATCTGTCCTTCTTCCCGGTATTCTGGAAATTGAGGAAAAGTTTAATTAATAAGTATGGATCTCTTTTAAGTAGAGTTGCTACTACTATAATATTAAAAAAATACTAGAATTTTTTCTTGAAACTAATGGCGGACGAGGCCGTCCAGACTGTGTAAAAAGAAATAGTCTATCCACGGATTACACGAATTTCACGAATTACTTTTTGCTAAAAAGCAAAAAAAAGAGAAGATAGGAGATCCTTAATACAGAGTTCACAGAACTTGCCACAGAGTTACACAAAGTTTAGGGAAAAAATAGCTTGCTAAAAGTCTGCCCGTATTTGGGTCGCGGGATTCCAGCCCGCGTTTACGCAGATGACAAGCGGTTACGGGGCCTATGGAGTGGAAGCGTCTCGCTTCCACAAAACCAAGCTTGAAAAGCTTGGTGCGGCAGGGATGCCCACGTTCCCAGTTAGTGTGGCAAGATGCCTTTATGGAGTGGAAGCATCCTTGCTTCCTGTCAATGGAAGTTTAAACTGGTACACTTTTGGAAGTCATAACTGGTACACTGTTGTAAACATTTTTTTCTACATTTTTCCTTTCATTCGATAGCTATTTCCATCGATCAGGATAGTTTCAGCATGATGGACTAATCTGTCGACTATTGCTGTAGTGATAACATTATCTCCAAAAGATTCTCCCCATTCTTGAAAAAGTCTGTTTGAGGTTATTATGACTGATCTGAATTCATAAAGTTCATTAACAAGCTTAAAGAATAAACTTGCATTAACTGCCTTAATAGGTAAATATCCTATTTCATCAATAATGATTAAATCATTTTTTACTAATTTAGATATCCACTTTTTAAAATCATTTTCATTATTGGCTATAATCATTTCATCGATTAATTCATTCATATTGTAAAATATTACCTTGTATCCTTTCAAAATAGCTTCATATCCCAAGGCAATAGATATATGCGTCTTACCAACCCCTGGAGGTCCCATTAATATTTTGTTTTCTCTGTTATCGATCCAATTAAACTCCTTCCACTCTGTTATCATTCTTTTAGTTACTGAATGCTGATATTTAAAATCGAACTCATCAAAATTCTTTAATATTGGGAAATTTGCCCTTCTTAATTGCAAAGATATCAATGTCTGATTTCTGCTATTGCATTCATTTTCAATAACATAAGATAAAAAACTAAGATATGATAATTCTTTATCTTGTGCATATTTTAAATATGATTCTAAATTATTAATTGTATGTCTGCATCTAATTCTTAATAAATTTTTCCTTAAATTTTCTATCATTTTATTATCCTATCATATATTGATAAATCTCTTTTAATTAAAGATTTTTTAGTGTTTTCTTGATTGTATGAATTAGCCTTTTTGATGTTTAGCAATTTGTATTTTTTGTTTTCTTCATTAACTATACTTTCAATTTTAGTTGCTCTTATATCTTCTAATTTAAGAACTTTGGAAATTATTATTGACCAATTAAGATGTTTATTATTATTAATAAATTTAAGTAATGCTAAAAGTTGCTCTCTTGGATTTTTGCTGTTGTTTGAAATAAGAGAATCTAGCAAAATGGAGATATTAATCTTATTGGGGAATAATGCCTTAATTTCTTCTTTTAATTTCTCAATTGTTTGAGAATAATCGATATAATGACATTGAGATATAATAGGTCTTCTTTTTTCTTGTGATAATCTGTGAGAAGCAACTTTTTTTCTACTCTTAGTATCTAATATTTCCAAAGAAGTTCCATTCTCTCTTACATATACACTCTTTTGCTGATAGAGATAAGGTACAGAATATTTATTTCTTTTCCAGGATATTAATCCTGTTTTATCTACTTTTCTAAGTTCTTCGATATATAAATTATAGGATCTAAGGATCTTCTCTTCTTCTTTAAACATATTGCGTGGAGTTTCATTTAAGGAACTGTGAATTCGATTATTAACCTCTTCAAACCAATCTTTTGCTCTAACTCTTACTTCTGACAAACCACTAAAAACTTCACCATAAAGAAAATCTTCTTTTACTTCTCTAACTGCTCTTTCAACTAATCCCTTACTCTCAGGATCATAACCCTCACAAGAATATGGATTTATTGATAGATTGTTCATAAATTGGAAAAACTTACTATTATAAGTAACCTCTCTATATATTTCTTTGATTACTACTAGTTTTGTTTGATCATAAATCATTGTCTCTGGTATATATCCGTAATATTCAAAACATTCTTTATGAGCACTAATAAAATCATCTGTATTATATGGCTTAAACTGGAAATGCACAAAAGTCATTCTTGAATAGCAATATTTAAACACGCAAAAATATATCTTTTTCCGCTCTTTATTTGATAGTTTAATATAACATTCTCCAGGATCTACTTGCATCTGAATCCCTGGCTTATAACTTACGACTTTGTAATATCTTTTTGTTGGTAGTTCTAAGCTCTCTTTAATTCTTTTAGAAAAATTAAAAAAACCTCTTTGACTTATCTGTAAATCTTCATAATCTCTCTTAAATATTTTGTATAATTTGCTTAGTCTCATCTTTGGATTTGATGATATTTTCTGAGTTATTGCTTCTCTGTGAACTTCTAAAACACTCGGTCTTCTAACTTTTGTTAAAAGCTCTTCTACTTCATTATCAGGTACATTTAAATAGCGTAAAACAGTTGTTTTAGATACTTTTAACTGCTTGGCTATATCTCTTACACTATTACCTGCTTTGCTTAACGACTTGATTGCATGATACACTTTGGCTCCTTTCATATTGTCTCCAGGAATTTTTACTTTTTTACTCCTGAAAACTGTACCAGATTAAACTGCCATTTGTGTACCAGTTTAAACTTCCATCTACACTTCCACAAAACCAAGCTTGAAAAGCTTGGTGCCGGCAGGGATGCCAGCGCTCCCAGTCTATGGTACATTATCTCAAATAACGACCTAACCCTGTAAGGGATTAATAGAAAGCTTGCAAGTTTAATTAATAAGTATGGATCTCTTTTAAGTAGAGTTGGTACTACTATAATACTAAAAAAATACTAGAATTTTTTCTTGAAACTAATGGCGGAAGAGGCCGTCCAGACTGTGTAAAAAGAAATAGTCTATCCACGGATTACACGAATTTCACGAATTACTTTTTGCTAAAAAGCAAAAAAAAGAGAAGATAGGAGATCCTTAATACAGAGTTCACAGAGCTTGCCACAGAGTTACACAGAGTTTAGGAAAAAATTAGCTTGCTAAAAGTCTGCCCGTATTTGGGTCGCGGGATTCCAGCCCGCGTTTACGCAGATGACAAGCGGTTACGGGGCCTATGGAATAATCTTACATCATAGAATATAAGGATATTCATGACTATATAATAAGTTTAAGCCTTTTAATCCGAAGTCCCTTACCTACGCTTGAGGAATACCGGTCTTATCAATACCCTTATCATCCTTATTCCTTCCTTTACAGTCTTTCGATGAAACTGGGACTTTCATCGAAAGACTGTAAAGGAAGGATTAGGGATGAATAGAGGAGAATATAGTTTTTTCTCAGTAATAATTGTGAAATAAAATAGGGTCTTTCAGGATAAAGTATTGGGAAGAAGGTGGCTTGATGGTTGAACCCAATAATGCATTAGATCTTTGCGAATAGCAGAATCTTCTTTTGCAAGAGTAAGCTACATAATTTTCATGAAAATATATATATTATGCATTCAAATTCTGTGACTTATTTTGCTAACAGAATCTAGCACTCTTCACCTGTGATAGGTAGCTTTAGCAAAATATCATCAAAGTTCAAATGCACTATTCGGGTTGAACAGTCTCTAAATAAGATTCGATTAAAAAATATCTTTTTTTATTGACAAATTATCCCTTACCTACAAAAAGAAGAGAAAATGAGTTTCTAATGGAGAATTATATGAAAAATATTCTGATTCTTGGTGCTGCTGGTCAAATAGGTTCTGAATTAGTTCCTTACCTTAGAGAAAGATATGGTGCTAACAATGTTGTAGCTACTGATGTTCATAGTAATTGCGGTCCTGCTGTAACAGAAGGTGGACCTTTTGTAGTATGTGATGCTTTAGATGCTAAAAAACTAAATGAATTAGTTGATAAGTACAAAATTGATACTATTTATAATTTGGTTGCTATGTTGTCTGCAAAAGCAGAAGCTGATCCAAAATTTGGTTGGGATTTAAACATGGGTGTCTTATTCAATTGTTTAGAGATTGCCAGAGAAAAGAAAGTTGCAGTCTTTACTCCAAGTTCTATTGGAGCTTTTGGTCCTGAAACTCCTCTTGATAATACTCCTCAAGATACAATCATGCGACCTAAAACTATCTATGGTGTATCTAAAGTAGCTGGTGAGTTATTAGCAGATTACTATGTAAAAAGATTCGGAATTGATGCACGTGGAGTTCGTTATCCAGGTATCATTTCTTATGTTACACTACCTGGTGGTGGCACAACAGATTATGCTGTGGAAATATACTATGAAGCAATTAAGCAAAAAACTTATTCATCTAATTTAAAAGCTGGAACTTATCTTGATATGATGTATATGCCAGATGCTTTAAAAGCTGCTGTGGAAGTAATGGAAGCAGATCCTGCAAAACTTATTCATAGAAACTGTTTTAATGTAGCTTCAATGAGTTTTGATCCAGAAATAATTGCAAATGAAATTAAAAAGCACATTCCTGATTTTACCTTAACTTATAATGTAGATCCAATGAAACAAGCTATTGCTGAAAGCTGGCCTAATAGTATGGATGATTCAGCTGCAAGACAAGAATGGGGATGGAATCCTAGTTATAATTTAGAAAGTATGACTGTTGATATGTTAGAAAAATTAAAAGAGAAACTTAAATAATTTCAATTAATTATAAATGAAAAAGGGACGATTAATCGTCCCTTTTCTATATTTTGAGTTTTAACCCAAATAATGCAGTAGACCTTTGCGAATAGCACTATCTTCTTTTGCAAAAGTAAGCTACATAATTTTCAGGAATATATATATTATATGCCTTCAAATTCTGTAACTTATTTTGCTAAAAGAATCTAGCACTCTTCATCAAAGTTCTACTGCACCATTCGGGTTTAAACCCAAATAATGCACTATTATCTAAGCACCATTCGGATTTAGGCTTTTACATTACATACGATATTTTTAAATCTAGCAGGAGCAACACCATGTGAAAGGTGCATAGCTTGGCCAGGTTCACCTTTTCCACAGTAAGAAGTACCATGGAATTTCCATTCTGATTCAGAGCATACACCATCACAAGCAGCCCAGAATTCAGGAGTAATACCAAAATAAGTAGGTTCTTTCACGATACCAACTATTTGGCCATCAACAATTTTATAACCAATTTCGGTAGTGAATTGGAAGTTGTTTCTATTATCATCAATTGACCAAGTTTTAGTGAAATCAATGTAATATCCACGTTCTGTAGATTTGATAAGGTCTTCTAAAGAACCAGCTTTACCAGGAGCTAAACAGAAGTTAGTCATTCTAACTAGAGGGAAATCATCTGCAAAAGATGCCATCATATTAGAAGAAGCTTCTAGGCCTAATTGTGGAGCTATTTCTCGAGAAGTTTGTTGGTCTAAGAGAATACCATCTTTTATGATATCAACTCTTCTTCCTGGAACACCTTCATCATCAACTATGTGATAACCAATACCACGTGGGTCAGTTGAATCACTATAGATATTGACATGCTCAGAACCATATTGGAAGTTTCCTAGCATTTCAGGCTTAATAAAGGTTTTACCAGCATAAGAAATTTCCATACCTAAGATTCTATCTGCTTCAGTGGCATGACCAACACTTTCATGAAGCTGTAAAGCAAGATGACCACCGCCGATAATAATGTCTGCTCTTTCTTCTTCAATAGTAGGAGCATCAAGTAAGTCAATGACTTCTTTAACTATTCTATCAACATTTTCTTCAAGTTTAGCATTTCTTACAACCTCAAAACCACCTCTTTGAGTAGACATATGTCCTGGCCAGGTTCTGGTTTGCATGCCATTATTATTGACAGCAATAACCGACATAGAAGGCATAGTATCATAGACAAGGCTATCAACAAAAGTTCCTTCTGTATTAGCATAGATTTTGTATTGTCTGTAAAAATCAGCATGAACTGAAGAGTGAATAATCTGAGAGTTTTCGTTTAGCTTATTAGCAATATTTTGGAAATACTCAATTTTTTGATCATCAGGCATGGAGAAGGGGTCTTCAGTAGGTGTAAAGAAATAGGAAGCTTGGGTAGGCTGAATTGCTTTAAAGGCTACTGGAGTGTGTCTGAATTTAGCACTATGTTTTGCATTGCTGATAGCAAGTTTAATTAAAGAATCAACTTTTCTAACATCAATTACATCAGTACCAGCAAAGCCCCAACATCCATCAACCAAAACTCTTATTCCGAGGGCTTCTGCATCAGTTGATTTGGAAATATGTTTAAGATTCTTCTTTTCAAAGAAGATAGTTTGACTATCTGAAGATGTGAATCTTACATCTCCAAACTGAATATCTTGTCTATTTAATTTATTAATTATATCATAGATTAGCTTTTTCATTAGACTCTCCTATATTGTTTTGGTAGATGAAGTTATGTGGAATTTACCCACTTTAACATGTGGCATCTTTACTGAAGAAATACCAAAGGAACCATAGTTAGAAGAGAAGGGTATTACAAAGCTTTTATTTTCAATTTCTGTAATATTCTCTAGGATAGAGCTTATCTTTTCAGTAAATCTGAGGTTATTAACAACCTTTGTTATCTTGCCATCTTCAATTAAGAATGTTCCATCACGAGTTAAACCTGTAAGAGAAGTTTCCTTTACATTGATGAAGTTCATGTAGTGAAGACTAGAGATATAGATGCCTTTCTTAACACCTGAAATCATTTCATCAAGGGATTTATCACCTTCTTTCATTACCAAACAGGATGCTTGATTACCATTGATTGGCATATCCATTTTAAGTCCATAATAGGTATTCACTAAATAATTTTTGAAAACACCATTTTCAATTAAAATTAATTTATCTAACTTATGCCCTTCGCCATTATAGTCAAAGGTGACTAAATCTGCATCATGTGGGTCGTCATACACAGTGATGTTGCTAGGGAAAATTTGCTTGTTTTCTTTACCTTCAAAGAAGGAAGATTTACGATCCATTGAGCCTGCCCAGAATGAAGAACCTAAATAGCTCAAATACTCACCAATACAACGGGGAGCTAAGATAACTTCATAATGACCTGCATCTAAATCAACTATATCAGCACAGCCAGCTATTAGTTTTCTTTCAAAACTTTCTAGTGCACTATCAAAGTCTAAATTATTAATATTTTCTCCCCCTAATGATTCTAGGATGGTGACCATGTTTTTGTCGGCTACACCTTTAATTTCTAACATGATTGGGGAATTATAATTAATCTTATCAACTCCATTAGAATTGAGCATAGTTTCTACTTCATAATTACAGATGAAAGTACCAAATATCTTAAAGCCATGCTTGCTAGCAACAGAAGCAAACTTCTCTAAAACTTTAATTTTCTCTTCTAAGGATAAGATCTTAATATTGTTATCTTTAGCTATTTCATCACTCTTGCTAAGATCTTGTTCAATATCTATGAAATCTTCATCATTAGGGAGTTTATTAATTAAATCAAAAGACTCTTCTAATTTATAGCTTAGCTTCTTAACATCAGGGTCTGATATTGAGAATGATAATGATTTTTTACCATGGAATATTTGTACTCCTAGTCCTTGACTATTCTTACTTATGTTGTAGTTAACTTGACTTTGGTAAAAGCGAAGGAAATCAGTTTGCCAAGACTTATGACTAAAGACAAATTTATAATCTTTATGTGTGGCAATAACTTCCTCGAGGAATTTTCTTAATTGTTCTTGCATTACTAACTCCTATTAATAGTAATTTAGGGTTGTAGCCTGGAAATCCCTTTTGATTAGTTTTCCAAACCCTCTTTCGTCTCGAATACCTTCTGAAATATCATATATTTTCTCTCCCCTAAGATAGGTTTGAGTTACTTTACAGTTAATCTCTACATTTTTAAAGGAAGAATAAGGATCAATATCTTCTTCTTTCAAATTAGGATCAATCACTACAAAATCAGCATGCTTATCTTTTTCAAAAGAACCTTTAACATGATCAATACCAAGGATTTTAGATGGATTACCAGCTAACATTCTTTCTAGATTCCCCAAAGTCATTCTCTTTGATAAATAGTATTCTGAGAATAAATAAGGGAGCATATACTGTAGATCTAGATAGTTGACCACACCTGCAAAATCTTCCTCTGTATAATTTAAATCTTGATTTATAAAACCACTATCGGTTGAAATAGATGGAACTTTACCAGTTTGTATCAAACTATCAATTGATAAGTTAGTGTTATTTTCTTGTACTCCTGGCAGATACATACTTTCTTTATTTGCTAAAAAATAATGAGGATTGATATCATATGTACAATGATACTTTTTGGTTGAATTCATTACAAAATCAACTATCTCAGGAGAAACAATGTTAAATAAATGAACTTGAGTCTCTTGTGACCTTCTAAAAAGTTTTTTTACAGCTTCGAATTGATACTTACTAATATCGCGCGGGTCAGCATTCTTACTCTTACAATAGTTTGGGAAATCTAAGGGGAAAACACCAAAGAGGATTTGAGAATTTGAGAAGTCTGTGAATAACTCTAATATCTCTTCATAATCTAATGGTGAAATAGTATCATTGTTACTGTAGAGATAAAACTCAACACCAACCACGCCATTCTTAGATAGCTCTGATATTTCTTCATTATAGTAAGGGTAGTCATCACTGTTTATCAGACCCCATATACCATAGTCAATTAGAGAATTATTCTCATAAAGTTTTGCTATTGAAGAAAAGTTATAGCCTTCAGTGAGAGGAGAATCGGTATTGCTAGAGCTATCCGCTATGTAAGTAATACCCCCTCTTGCAGCTGCTTTTGAAGCATTGAAGAAATAGTTTTGCCAGTTCTCATGATCTGATCTAAAATGAGTATGAACATCAATCCCACCAGGTAACACAATTTTTCCATCAAGATCAATTATTGTTGTGTTTTCTGGGGGAGTAATTGAATCTTCGCGTACATCAACAATTTTTTCGTCGAATAAAATATCAACTTTTCTCTCCTTGGTTATCCCAGCAGAGATAGTTGCATTCTTAAATAGTATCATTATCGTTCCTTATTAAGTATAAATAACATTTAACAGTGGAAAATTATATTAAATCTTATAAACATAATATTGGAATTTGCATTTTCTGTCAATTAATTTCTTGAAATATGAGTTTTTAAAAATAAAAAGACAGAAAAAGAGCTTAAACCCAAATAATGCAGTAGACCTTTATGAATAGCACTATATTCTTCTGCAAATTAACTTACATAATTTCTCCGAATATATAAAATATATGCGTCAAAATTCTGTAAGCTATTTTGCTAAAAGAATCTAGCACTCTTCACTAAAGTTCTACTGCACTATCTTGGTTAAAATTATGAAAACTAATGTAAAAGAAGAGAATTGATGCTTGTAATACAATTGCTAAGTAGGATTTTTTGAAATGCTATTCGCAAAGTTCTACTGCAGCATTCGGGGTAAAGATGATTAATACTTTTTCAAAAGCTAAAGCTCTCCTAGGCTAGCTGGGATTAAGAAATAGTTTGACTGATTTTCCCACACAAAAAAACTTTAAAAAAATAATAGGGAGACAATATGCAATATCGTAAGCTAAGGAATACTGGAGAGAAAGTTTCAGTTTTAGGATTTGGAGCTATGAGACTACCGACTATAAAGGGAGAAAACACAAATATAGATGAAAAAGTAGCTAGTGAAATGCTAAGATATGCCATAGATAATGGTGTTAATTATGTAGATACTGCTTGGCCTTATCATGGCTCCGGTATGGGAGAAGCTGGTATGAGTGAGCCATTTATCGGTAAGTTTCTTCAGACTGGTTATAGGGAAAAAGTCTTGCTTGCAACCAAACTCCCTACCTGGTTAGTTGATTCTCGGACTAAAATGGATGAAATCCTTGATCAACAACTTAAGAGGTTACAGACAGATTATATAGACTTCTATTTAGTGCATGCTTTAAACAAAAGGTCATGGCTAAAAATCAAGGAATTAGGTATATTAGATTTTCTTCAAGAGGCTAAAGCGCAAGGGAAAATAAAGCATATTGGATTTTCTTTTCATGATGATTTCCCTACTTTTAAATCTATAGTAGATGATTTTAACTGGAATTTTTGTCAGATTCAATACAATTATTTAGATGTTAAATATCAAGCAGGTAGGGAGGGACTAAAGTATGCTTATCAAAAAGGTCTTGATGTGATAATAATGGAACCATTAAGAGGGGGAGCCTTGGTAAATAATTTAGCTAATGAGATAAAAGATCTCTATGCAAAGAGTGAGAAGAAAAAGTCTCCTGCTGAATGGGCCTTGGGTTGGTTATGGAATCAACAAGAAGTTGGACTTGTGTTGAGTGGAATGAGTAATCTAGATCAGGTTAAGGAGAATATAGAAATTGCTGATAAAGGTATTATAGATTCTTTCACAGATGAAGAAAACCAGGTGATGGAAGAGGTTCAGAACATCTTCATCTCCAAGTTGAAAGTAAATTGTACTACATGTAGATACTGCATGCCTTGTCCATCTGGAGTAAATATACCAGAGATTTTTACTATTTATAATAACGGCTACTTATCTGATAATGTAAAGCAGGCCAAGTTTATGTATAAGATGGGATTTTCTCCTCAAGAAAAAGCTTCAGCTTGTATAGCATGTGGAAAGTGTCAAAGCCATTGCCCACAAGGAATTGATATTATAAATAAATTGAGTATTATTAAGAAAGAGTTTGAGAGTGATTAAACCCAAATAGTGCAGTAGACCTTTGCGAGTAGCACTATATTATTCTGCAAAAGTAACTTGCATAATTTCTCCGAATATATAAATTATATGCGTCAAAATTCTGTAAGCTATTTTGCTAGAATAATCTGCACTCTTCACTAAAGCTCTACTACACTATCTGGGTTAAACCCAAATAACGACCTAACCCTGTAAGGATTTTATAGAATAGAATGCTTGCAAGTTTATTTATCTAACCAGTATTTTGCTGATGTTAACAGAATCTCTGTCCAAAGACTCTTACCTAAACTTGAGGAACTCTGGTCTACTTGAGAGAGAGCAAAAAAAAAGTGTAGGATAACCTACACTTAGATCGAGTTGTGTCTTAAATTATTTTAGTATTAATGTTTTTCTTTTGGTAACAAAACGTTTATTTTCTTTAACTTGTACAGTATAGTTACCGTTTGCTAAGAGGTTACCTGCGAAATCTGTACGATCCCATTCTAAAGTATAATCCCCTACATTAAAGAAAGTTGAAGCAATGGTAGTAACTACCTGCCCTTCCTGATTTAGTATTTCAATAGTTAAGTGAACACCAGTGTTACAGTGAAAACTGATTATAGCAAGGTCACTTACAGCTTCAGGACTTACCTTGAAGTCACTAATATTATCAGAGCTCTTATTACCAGCAAATAAAACAAAAGTAAATACTAATAAGCATAAAACAATTAATCTTTTTTTCATAATTCCTCCACTAAACTCACCTTACATACGATGCATAAATTATTCCATAAATGATTATTTTACTATTATTTGTATTCTTGCTGCAATATTTGGATATTTCTTTTGATTCCATTAACAATTTGGACAATATATTTGGAAGAGTTATCTTCTATAGAAGAGTAGATCTTAAGGGCTTTCTCGTAGTTTCTAATAGCATCATCATATTTGCCCTGTCTGATATAGATTCTAGCAAGTTCAGCAAAATGACCAATATAAGGAGCAGTTAGACGAGCTACAACTTCGTCCTTGTAAGTCTTGTTGTCCATGATAGAGTCAACAACATAGACATTTTCTAAAAGTTCTATGTATTTATCTTCTCTAACCATATTATCTTGAGTAACTTTTGATGTAACAAGTTTATTAACCATAACATGGCTTTCGAGGTAATCATCAAGACCTAAGAACTGACCTCCCACAGTAGTAGCAAAGTAGATAGGTCTTTTGCCTAAGTTATCTTTGATGATTTGCATAGTAGCCTTATCTTGTCCCCTCCAGTAGCCCAGAGTTAAATCTTCTTGTTTTACAGTAAAACTTACAATTTTATTAGGAAGTGGGATAGTGTAAGTAATAGGACGAGAGAAACGTTCAGGTGTAACAAGGTTTTCTATTTGATTATCAGGGATTGAGAAGTAAATACCTTCTCTATCTCTTAACTGGCGAATGTACCAAGGTGTATTCATTAAGGAGTAGTTAGCAACAGAAATATCTTTTCTGATACCAAAGCATTCTCTATTTTTGAAATCCATAGCTTGGGCCATAAGTGCATTGGCTAAGGAATCAGGTTGGACTTGATCATCTCTGGCGATACTTAAAGGTTGATTATTCAAAATATAAGGGTCATCAACAGCTTGAGCATACCATAGGGGGAAGGTGTCATTATCACCATTAGTGAAGATGATAGCATTTTCTTCCAAAGAATTTAAGAAATTCATACCGTATTCAGCAGCATAGTATTCACGAGATCTATCTACATTATGGTAGTTGGAAAGGAGACTTATGGTAGGAAATATAAAAGCAATAAGAAGAATAATAGGATAAAGTTTTTTACTTTTAATGATTGCTATTAGTCCATAAATTAAACCTATAGCCATGAAAACAGTCCACATATTATAAGCAGTAACAAAGAAGTAATCTCTAGGTCTTGGTGTTTCTAAGGGGATATTCATCACAAATACCATAGCGATAGAGCCCATAATAAAGAGGGATGTTAAATAAATAAAAGATGCTTTATTCTTTCTGGCATGGATAAAGGCGCCTACTAGTCCTAGAAGATAGGTAATTGGTATAAAAATATTATCAAGCAAGACTTTTGAGAAAGGTGTAAATTTACTTAACATATTAGTATTGAAGAATTGCCAGTTAAAATATCTTAAGAAATGGGTTCCAAATTGAGTAGTTAAGAAACTAGCATTTCTATCCATGATGCTTGTTCCCCCAAACTGTTCTCTATTGAAGAAAGCCATGAATCTTTCCCAAGTTTGCGGATCTCCTTCATTAATAAAAGGTCTAAAAGATGCTCTAATAGGGATATAGAGATGGGTAGAAAAACCAATTATAATAGCAAGTAAAGCTAGCATCCAAGCAGTTGAATTAACTTTATCTCTTAAATAGTACATCAAGACAAGGGTAATAGCAAGGGCAAAAAGAGGTTGGGAAATTGAAGGAGAATAAGCATTTACTATAAAGTAAAAAATGAAAAGTCCTATAACCCAAAAAACTAATTGAGTAAAGAATGAGTTTGATGAAAAATGAGGTTTAATCATAGGGTAAACTACTATCAGCAAGACTGCGGGAACAATTTGTAGTACAGTTTGATGGACTCCAAAACCTAAGAAAAAGAGATAGATAATAAAGAGTAGGTAGTTTTGGTGTGATAAATCTTCAGATTTTTGTAACCAAACAAGGAGTAGGTAAACGATGAAGTTTATGAAGAAAGCCAAACCTGAATACACTTCAGCTTCGACACTATTGGTCCAGAAGGTGAAAGAAAAGGCTGTAAATAAACTTGCAATAATGCCAATAGGGACAGCTATTTTTGCTCTTGTTTCAAACATACTAACTAACTTGATAGTAAAGAGATAGGTAAACATAGCTGCTAAGGCTCCCCAGAGAGATGAAAGGAAACTAATCACTTGCGGAGAAGTCATTCCTAAGCCAATAATGTTTAAAAATCTACCGAATATTATATAGGTTGGATTTCCAGGTGCATGTAAAACTGAAAATATTTTGGCTGTAGTAGCATATTCACCCGCATCCCAAAATGCTAGGGAAGGCGAGTTAGTCATTTGATAGATAATCATAATAAAGGCAAAGACAATAAAAGCAATAATAGCATTATGTTTAGCCTCAATTATCTGTCTAGGTTTTATTATATCTGTTTTTACTTTAACGTTTTTAGGGACTTCAAACCCTTTAATATTTTTCTTTTTACTCATAAAATGTTATCTCCGAAATTCTATTTAAGACCTGATTTAGCAGTACTTGCTATGATTTGTTTTTGGGCTAGGAAGAATAAGAATACTAAAGGCAAGATACTAAAGGTTGAAGCAGCCATTAGGAGAGCTGTTTCAGTACCTGAATCTTGACTGAAGTAACTAAGACCAACTTGTAAGACACGCAGATGCTTACTGTCTGTCATAATTAAAGGCCACATGAAACTGTTCCATGAACCAATAACAGAGAAGATTGAAGCTGTAGCTATTACTGGTTTTGAAAGAGGAAGTACAATTCTCCAGAGTGTTCCAAAGGTAGAACAACCATCAATTGCAGCAGCATCAAAAAGCTCTTGAGGAATAGTTTTAAACTGCTGTCTAAACAAGAAAATAGTAAATATATTAGCTACCCAAGGTACGATTAAGGCAAAATAGGTATCTACTAGTCCTAGATTACTTAAAACTATATAGGATGGAATAAGGTAGATAGGTTGTGGAACCATCATCATACTTATTAATAGATAGAAAAGGAAGTCTTTCCCAAAGAAGTTCATTCTTGCAAAAGCATAGGCCGCCAAGGAAGAAGTGAACAAAACACCAATTAGAGTCATAAGAGCTACAAAAATAGTGTTTTTAAAGTAAACACCAAAGGGAACTTTATTCCAGGCTCTTACAAAGTTACCAAAGAAGGGTTTAATGAAGCTTTCTTCTTTGATATCATCTTTATGTACTAACTTGTATTCTAATTTGGCTTGGTCAGATAAAAGAACTCTTTTAGTTCTATTTTCAACTCTTCCATCATCATATCTATATTTATAGTCTAAATCATAAGCAATTTCACGATTTAAGTTTTCTGGATGTTTAGCAATTTCACCATCAGGAGTGAAGGTAGAAACTAAGACAGAATCACCAATTTCTAATGCTCTACTAATTCTAACAGGTTGCTTATCCTCCAGGATATAGGTTGAGTTGTTTACCCAGTTGAAACCAATATTTCCATCATTTATCTCAACTTGATCCTTTAGGGCAGTATTAATCATCCATAGGAAAGGGACAACCATCACAATACCTAATATAACAAGCAAAGTATATATTAAAACACTAAAAGGGGTATTTTTCATTTTGATTCTCCTCTATTCGTATGTAACATGCTTTTCTAAGCGTTTTTGGATAAGAGTTAATAACAGGATAACAACAAAGAGTACCAAGGCAATAGCATTAGCATAAGAGAAGTTTAAATCAATAAAACCAGCTTCAAAGATATAATAAACTATTAGAGATGTTGTTCCTTGTGGTCCACCAGCAGGAGTACCAGTCATAAGATAAATCTGTGAGAAAGATTGGAATGTAACAATAGTAGTCATCATTAAAACATAGTAGGTAGTAGGTGATACTAAAGGAATAGTAATCCCAAAGAATTGTTTAGTTTTGCTAGCACCATCAATTGAAGATGCTTCATAATATTCTTTGGCAATATTCTGTAAGCCAGCTAAGTAGATGATAGTATTGTAGCCAATACTTTTCCAGACTGTTACAATCATAATAGAGAAGAGAGCTAAAGAAGGTCCCCCCATCCAATCAGGGATAGTAATTCCAAAGTTTTGGAAGAGAAGGGTAAAGATACCAGTAGGTTCATTAAGCCATTTAAGAGGTTCTAAGCCAATTCCCTCTAGAAAATAGTTAAATAAACCACTTCTTTGTTGGAAGATGATTTTCCAGACAATTGAAACAGCTACCATTGAAGTAACATAGGGTAAGAAATAGGCAGTACGAAAGAAGCCTCGTAGCCATTTAATATTATTCAATAGTACTGCAAAGAATAAGGAAAGAACTATTGTAACAGGTACGACCATGACTACAAACCAAATAGTATTGGTCATTGATTGCAAGAATTCTGCATCAGTGAATAACTTTCCATAATTCTCAAATCCTACAAAATTCTCAACTCCAGTGAGTTTCCAGTCAAAAAAACTAATTACAAATGAGAGTAATATGGGTATAAATCTGAAAGCTATGATAATTATCATGGCTGGCAGAATATATAAATAGGGGCTTAGCTTATTTTTTTTCATACTTTATCCTATAATTTTTTTACAAGAATGTATTTCGATTAATTATTGTCAAATGTTTTATCTAAGATACTAGTAAATTTGTCTTTATTTATGCAGAAATGTAAAATATGTCTTAATTTGTAGCTTTAATAAAATCATGGAAACTAGTGAGATACTTGGCTGCTTGAAAAAAGATCGACTTACTTTCAGCTCTTGGTATTAGGAAAAATTCATGATAATAGAAAGACTTGGTCTGGTGCAGAACAAATGACAAGGAGCATTTTGAGCATAAAAAAAATCCCTCTTAGGAGGGACTTTTAATATTATTAAGTTAGATTATTTTTTTATCATTTTTTCTAAATGTTGGATATATTTATCAGGTCCACCTGGTTGGTAGCCTGTTTGGCCTACAACATCACCTTGAGCATCAGCAAGAATAATGGTAGGATAACCACGTACTCCATATTGTTGTTGAAGTTGCTGTCTCTTAACCTGCTCTTCTTGAGGAAGTTGTTGGAAAGTTGTAGGGAAATCAATCTTGAGCATAATTAAGTTTTTGTCTGCGTAATCTACAAATTCCTTATGAGAAAAAACTTCTTGGTCAAGCTTGATACACCATTTGCACCAATCAGAGCCTGTGAAATTAATTAAAATTGTTTTATCTTCTTTACTAGCATTATCTAAGGCCATTTGATAGTCTTCTATCCAATTTAATTTTGGGCTGTCTTTTTCTACAACTGCTTTCTCTTGGGCACAGCTCAAGGAGGTAATAAGAAGTAGACTTAAGCTTAGGATTAAAAAGATTTTTCTCATATTTCTTCTCCATTGATAAATATTTTAGTTTCAAAATCAGCAGCTTTTTTCAGCATAAAAGAAACTCCGCAATAGCTGTCTTCAGATAGTTTAACTGCTTTTTTTATTTTAGCTACAGGTAAATCTTGTCCTTTGAAATTATAAGCTAAATAGATTTTACTATAATGTTTAGGATGCTCACTAGTTTGATCAGCATCAGCTTCAAGCCAAAACTCATAATTATCGACTTTCATTTTTTTTAAGATTGAGACAACATCCATGCCTGTGCAACCAGTTAATGCGGTTAATAGTAAGCCTTTTGGACGAGGTCCTTTATCATGGCCTCCCACTTCTGCATTAGCATCAATGGTCATATGGTGTCCATTTAGCTCAGAATCAAATTCCATGTCTCCATTCCATATTGTTTTAACAATCATTGATCTCACCTTCTTTTGTCATTTTTTGGGTCATGTTTTCGAAGGCTTTGGTGAAAAGTATTAGGTTTTCTAACATGTCGTCTAATTTATCTTCAGGTATTAACTTAAGAACACTCTTCTGATGATTTATAATATTATCAGAAATTTCTTTAGCTCTATATTCACCTTCAGGGGTTAAGACTGCATACCATTGCCTTCTGTCTTCTTCAGAATGTTCTCTTTTGGCTAATTTTAAATCACACAAATTATCCATTAATCTGGTAACTCTACTGTGAGAAACATTTAAAATGCCAGCAAGATCATTCATCACAACCTTACTCTTAGTATTATAAAGGAATTGCAATAAAAAGCAATCAATTTTTGATAAATCAGGACATTTTTTAAAAATGCTATCTCTAATTGTTAAGTTCTTATGTAATACTTCCAACACATTTACAAATTCTTTAGCGCGATTAATCATTATTTCCTCCAAGTAATAACTTTTAATTATAATATATTTTTTTTATAAGTTTAATTGCTAGCATTGATAAAACATTGTAATATTGAATTGAATCAATATATAGAACAATTTAAACCAAATATTCAATGGTGCAACTATTTTATTATAATATCATCACATTATGATAAATTTCATATGTTTATAAATTTTAGATTATTCAACTGTTACACTTTTAGCTAGATTTCGAGGTTGATCAACGTCTAGATTACGAAGATCAGCAACGTGATAAGCTAACAATTGTAGTGGAATAACAGTTAAGATAGGTTGTAGATCACTTAGTGTTTTAGGCACTAATAAGACTTCTTCAGACATTTCTTCGATCTGTTCTTCAGATTCAGTAATAATAGTGAAAAGTTTACCTTTCCTAGCAACTACTTCTTGTAGGTTAGAGATAATTTTGTCATAAAGAACATCTTTAGGAGCTATAGCTATAACAGGCATGTTTTCATCAATTAGGGCAATAGGTCCATGTTTCATCTCAGCAGCAGGATAGCCTTCAGCGTGAATATAGGAAATTTCTTTAAGCTTGAGAGCTCCTTCTAAGGCAACTGGGAAATGAAGATCACGTCCTAGATATAAGGCATTGGTTGAATCCTTAATCTTTTTGGCAATCTCTCTAATTTTATCATTAAGTTTTAGGATTTCTTCAATTTGTTCAGGAATTTTTCTTAGGGCTTTTATGTATTCAATACCTTCAACAGGAGATATACCTCTCATTCTCCCCAAGAGAAGTCCTAGTAAGAAGAGAATAGTAACTTGCGAGGTAAAGGCTTTAGTTGAAGCAACACCAATTTCAGCACCAGCATAGATATAGACACCTCCGTCTGACTCCCTAGCAATGGTTGAACCAATACCATTAGTAATTCCCATAACTCGGGCACCTTTGGCACTTGCTTCTTTCATGGCAGCTAAGGTATCAGCTGTTTCTCCAGATTGGCTAACAACAAATACTAGCGTATCATCTTCAATAATTGGGTTACGGTATCTATATTCACTAGCATATTCAACTTCTACATGAAGTCTAGCCATTCTTTCTATTAAGTATTTACCTAATAAACAAGAATAATAAGATGTTCCACAGGCTAACAACTGAAGTCTTTTTATTTTTCTTAGTTCACAAGGAATCATATTAAGTCCACCTAAGCGAGCAGTAGCCATACTATCATATAATCTACCCCGAAAAGCGTGTCTTACAGTACTTGCTTGTTCAAATATTTCCTTTAGCATGAAGTGTTTAAAACCGTTTTTTTCTACTGAAGAAGCTTCCCATTCTACAGTTGCAATTTCAGGGTCAACTGGAACATTATCAAGAGTAGAAATTAGGTAATTATCTTCATTAAGGACAGCTATTTCATTGTCATTTAAATAGATAACCTTATTAGTGTGGGTGAGAATAGCATTTACATCAGATGTAAGGAAGTAGGCATCATCACTAACTCCTAAGATAAGAGGTGAACCTTTACGGGCAGCAATCATTTGTTTAGGATTGTCTTTACAGAAGACTGCTATTCCGTAGGTACCTTCCACTAAGTGGAGAGAAGCTCTTACAGCCTCTTCTAAGGATTTATGTTTTTTATAAAAATAACCAATGACATGGGCTAAAATCTCAGTATCAGTTTCACCTTCCACATGGTCATCATGGTCTATAAGTATTTTTCTTAGTTCTTTGTAATTTTCTATGATGCCGTTATGAACTAGGGCAATATTGTTATGTTTATCATGATGGGGATGGGCATTAAGCTTAGAAGGCTCACCATGAGTAGCCCAACGGGTATGAGCAATAGCAATGTTTGACATAGTGAATTCAGGTTGAGGAAGTGATGATTCAAGCTCAATAATCTTGCCAGCTTCTTTAAATATTTTCAACTGTTCGTCATTATAAATAGCAATACCAGAACTATCATATCCCCGATATTCTAATTTTTTAAGGGCAGCTAAGACAATTGGGACTGCACTTTTTTTGCCTAGATAACCAACTATTCCGCACATTATTCTATCTCCTGGAAACCATTATTAATTTTATAAATAATTATATTGATTAAAATAAATATTACTAGTGAAATTGTCAAGATAGAAATTGAACTCAAGCTGTATCCTTCTAAGATTTCTAGATATTTTGTTGGGATAAATTCTCTTCCAACTAGGATAGCTAAGGCATTATTTAAGAAATGAGCTAGCATAGGAAGATATATAGATTTTGTTGTATAGAGTAGGTAGCCTAACCAAATACCCAGGAAGGTTATTGGTAATAATTTATAAAAATCTAAATGGAAAATTGCAAAAAGTACACCAGTAAGAATTATACTTGTCCAAATACCTTTCTTTTCAAAGAAACGAGGCAGTAATCCTCTAAAGAGAAGTTCTTCAAAGATAGCTGGAGCAAGAGCGATAACTCCTATAATAACTAATAAAGGAAGTTGCTGACCTGTCATAAGTTCCATCATACCAGCAAAATAATCTTCTGGAATTGGATAGAAGAAGTTTACTACATTAGTCAAGGCTGATGAAATAATTATTGTAGGAACAGCCATTAAGGGAACTAGAATGAAGTTAGAGATTTTAGAAGCTTTGTATCTAAGGAAATTACGTGATTCTGCTCTAACTTCAGCTTTATTTCCGCCTTTCTTTTTAGGAAAGAGGAGGTTAACTAAGAGTAGAACAGGGAGACCAATTATAAATACTTGAGTTTTAAGAACTCCTTCCATCAATACTTCTTGATTAATACTACCGTTAGCGTAAGCTTCTCTTTGCCAGCCAAAACCAACATAATAGAGGAGACCAAGCATTATCATATAAAAAATTAATCCAATTGCAGGAGTAAGCAATTGTCCCTTGTTTTTCTTAATCCCAGAAAGAGAAGTTTCTGACTGGGTTCTAAAGAGAACTTTTTCTGAAGCAAAGACTTTGATTGTTACGATAATGGCAATAATGTTCAAGACTATAGTAGAAGCTACAGTCAATCCAAAATGAGTAAAATTAACTCCTGATAACATGATTTCTTTAAATAGTAGGGAAATATTAATGATAGGAATAAAGGCCAGTCCTTTATTCATTTCAAATCCTGGGAACATAGAAATCATAGCAAGCATCATAGCGACCAGCATTATAGGGCTTTCGTATGACCTAGCTTCTTTCATATTTCGACTGTAGGTTGAGATTGTTAAAAGGATAGCACTGAATAAAAAGACTATTGGTAGTAGTGATAGAAGTACCCAGACAAAGGAAGATAATGGGATATTAGCACCAACCATAGATCCACCTACCTGACTTACCATCTGCCTGAAAGAGAAATACATAGAAAACATATTTACAAAGACATTTACCAAACTAGCAGTTACAATAGTGAAGAATTTACCCATTACTATTTCGTTTCTAGTTACTGATGAAACTAAAAGTGTTTCTAAGGTCTTTCTTTCCTTCTCGCCTGCTACTAAATCTGTGGCTACTACTGCGCCCCCTGATATAAGCAACATTATGAGTAAATAGGGGAGTACCCGCCCCATTACCATTCCTAGCATCTGTTGAGAGGAAGCTACATTGGTCATCTTAGCTTCTTGAGAAAGAGGATTCAAGAAGGCATCATCATTGGCTAAATCAGTTATCTCTCTCAATCTAACCCTAATTAAGTCTTTTTCAAAAGCTCCTATTAGAGATTTAACATCTTCTAAGGCTAGATTACTTTTATCAGAAGAACCATCATACTTATATTCAAAGAAATAGGTTTGTGGTTGGGAAAAGGAAACAGAATCTAGTTTTACTATAGTATGAATTACACCATCTTTAAGAAGTGTATCTATTTCACTTTTGCCATTGTAGATTTTTATTTTTTCATTTTCAGAAAGTTTTTCTTGGATGTTTGCTATTATATAATCTAATTCTTGGTTTTGGTAGTCGGTATAAGCATCAAAGTTTTCTAAAGCAATGACCTTAGTTTCTTCTTCCATTTTCTGTGTTTGCCGACTCATTAAGGATGAAACACCAATAAAAAGAACAGGATAGAGAATAAGGGGTAAGAGAATAGTAGAAAAGAGGGTTCGTTTGTCTCTATAGACTTCTAAAAGTTCCTTTAAATATATCTTTCTTACTTTTTTATAATTCATGGTCTGCCACCTCTTCTTCTGTCATTTTATTAACATAATAGACGAATATATCGTCTAAATCTGATAGCTGAGTTTCTTGTCTTAAAAATTCTAAGCTACCTTGGGTTAGTATTTTTCCTTGGTGAATCATGACAATTCTATCAGCTAGTCTTTCTGCTTCTCGCATAATATGAGTAGAAAAGAGAACACTCTTTCCTTCTTCTTTTGATCTTTTGATAAAGGAAACAATATTTCTTGCAGTGAGTATATCCAATCCCGAAGTTGGTTCATCTAGAATCATTACTGGCGGATTATGGATTATAGAGCGAACAATTGAAACTTTTTGGCGCATACCAGTAGATAAAAAGTCAATCTTCTTATCAAGAAATTCTTGCATATCTAACATTTCTGCCATCTCAGCAATTCTCTGGTCAGTAACCCTACGTTCTAAGCCATAAAGATCCCCAAAATATCTGAGAAACTCTCTAACTTTAAGTCTAGTGTAAAGTCCTGTATCGCCTGAAAGAAAACCTAAGTTCCTTCTAACATCATGTCCTTGGTGTACTATATCATATCCTTCTATCTCAGCAGTACCTGAAGTTGGTTCAAACACAGTTGAAAGTATTCTCATAGTTGTTGTTTTACCTGCTCCATTTACCCCCAGCAAGCAAACAATTTCACCTTTATTTACCTGAAAGGAGACATTATCTACAGCAGTAAAAAGTTCTCCATCCTTTTGCGTGAATTGTTTAGTTAAATTCATAACTTCTATCATAAACTATATCCTTGATTTTTATTTATTTTTTTATTAGGTAAATATCAGCTTTGGTTAAAATATGTCAATATCTTTTTATTTGAGAAATAAAAAGATAGGAGACTGTTAAATTATCAAGCGACCCTCCCCAGTAGCTTATCCTTAAAGAAGTGAATAATATTGCCATTAATTAGGTGTTCTTGATAAATCTTCTTATATCCTCAAGGGATACTATATAATACGAGCAGAAGAGAGCACTAGAGGGGAGATATACCCTAATCAAATACCAATTTATGTCCAGATATAACCTTCATTATAATTTTGTTTATACTTTTTAACCCAAATAATGCAGTAGACCATTGCGAATAGCACTATCTTCTTTTGCAAAAGTAAGCTACATAATTTTCAGGAATATATATATTATATGCCTTCAAATTCTGTAACTTATTTTGCTAAAAGAATCTAGCACTCTTCATCAAAGTTCTACTGCACCATTCGGGTTTAAAGAAACTTTGTGATGGTGGTTTTCATGGTCTTCATAAATGTATTTTCTATATTTATTAAGTTAATTTGTGAGAATAAAAAAAGACCCTCATATTGGCATATATGAGGGTAGTTTACTGTATCTTTACTTGATTTAGTTAAGATGGAAAGGATATAAATCAATATCCTCATCTATCTTTTTCACAAATTCAAAAATTAATTTTGCGGTATTTTCTAAGTCTTTTAAAGAAATAACTTCATTAGGGGAATGCATATAGCGATTAGGAATGGAAATTACAGCAGTAGCAATACCACCATTAAGTTTAAAGAAAGAGTCTGCATCAGTACCAGTTCTGTTTGTATCAATAGAAACTTGATAAGGTATTTTCTTTTCTTTAGCAGTTTCGATAAGCATTTTCCATACCTTAGGATTTAAGGAAGATCCCATAGCTATAACAGGTCCACCACCAATTTTTACATCACCAAAGATTCTTTTATCAACACCAGGATGGTCTGAAGAGAATGTTACATCAACAGCGATACCAATAGTTGGTTTTAGGGTGTCAGCTATCGTATAAGCACCCTTGCCGTTAGACTCTTCACAAACAGTTGAAACACTGTGAACAGTTGGTAAGATTTCTTCTTTCTCTTTAGAAAGGTAATATTGAACTAAGCCAGCGACAAAAACTCCTGTTTTGTTATCAGCAGCTTTACTAACTACTATGTCATCAGTAAGTTCTTCATAACCAGGAGTAAAAGTAGCAAAATCACCAATAGAAACTCTTTTTTCAGCCTCTTCTTTATTTTTAGCTCCAATATCTAACCAAAGATCTTCAATCTTGTCAGGAGCTTTATCTCCACTTTTTACCATATGAGCAGCTTTTTTACCAAAGATTGCCCTTACTATTTGTCCTTCATGAACAATAGAAATTCTTAAACCAGGTAGTAAAGTTACATCAAGTCCACCTAAGACTCTTACATAAACATAACCATCACTATCAATATGATTAACCATAAAACCAATTTCATCACCATGACCAGCAATCATAACTGAGAAATCAGTTTTGCCTTTGGTAGTTGCAACAACATTCCCATTAATATCTGATTCGACTTGATCAGAATAATCTTTTACGAAATCATAATAAGCTTTTTGTCCTGCATACTCAAAACCTGAAGGTCCTTGAGCAGTAACTAAATCTTTATAGAATTCTTTTAATTTTTTATTCACTTTAAACTCCGTTTATTAACAATTATTTGCAGTTCCAGCAGCGAATGGATTGCCAGTACTTTCTTCTTTTTTCTTTTTTGGGGCATCTTCATGAGGAACGATGCAGAGGAATTTCATAACACTTTCACCAGTGTTCTTAAATTGGTGATAAATATCAGGATCAACATAGATAACATCATATCTTTTAAAAGGTCTCTTTTCGCCAGCAAGAACTAACTCACCTTCACCTTCAAGGACAAATACTTCATGCTCCCAAGCATGACTGTGGAATGGGGTATTACCACCAGCTTGTACTTCAAACATTCTGAGAGCAAAATTAGGGGCACTATCCTTTTTGGAGATTAACCATCTAATCTTAGTTCCAACAGCACCTTCTACATTTACATCTTCTAATTTGACTTTGTCAAAGGAGACTAATTTCATCTTTACCTCCAAGGGTTTTTATATTTTTAGAGATAATAATATTTTTTAGTCTTACTGTCAAATAAAATTATTACTTTATTAGATAAATTTAGTCTTTAACTAATTAGTTGTGAAAATAATTTCACTTTATCTTGACTGATTTACTAGTTAAAAATAGGAGTCCCTTGTAAAATTATTATAAAAAGGAAAAATTGAATGCAGAAAATTAAGAATATCGCCATCATTGCTCATGTTGACCACGGAAAAACTACTCTAGTAGATGCAGCTTTGAAGCAAGCTGGTGTCTTTCGTGTGAATGAGAAAATTGAAGAAAGAGTGATGGATTCTAACGATATAGAAAAGGAGAGAGGTATTACAATATTCTCAAAGAACGCATCTCTCTTCTATAAAGATTATAAGATAAATATTGTTGATACTCCAGGTCATGCTGATTTTGGAGGAGAGGTTCAGAGAATTATGAAGATGGTGGACTCTGTTCTTCTACTAGTTGATGCTTATGAGGGCCCAATGCCTCAAACTAAATATGTTTTAAAAAAGTCTTTAGAACTAGGAATCAAACCTATAGTTGTAATTAACAAAATTGATAGGCCTAACTCTAAACCTCATGATGTTCTTGATGCTATATTTGAACTTTTTATGGAACTTAATGCTTCTGATGAACAGCTAGACTTCCCAGTTGTTTATGCTTCAGCTCGAGATGGCTATGCAAAGAAAAATTTGGAAGATGAATCTGATGATATTTTTCCTCTTTTAGATACTATATTAGAGAGTGTAGATGATACAAAAGGTGATAGAAGTAAGCCTCTTCAAATGCTTACTTCAGCTATAGAATATGATAACTATATTGGTAAGTTAGGTACTGGTAAAATCCATAATGGCGAGATTTCTGTGGGCCAAGAGGTAGCTTTAATAAAAAGAGATGAAAAAGTTATCTCTTTTAAAGTTTCAAAACTCTTTACCTTCGATGGTCTTAAGAAAAAATCAGTTTACACCGCCTATGCTGGTGATATTGTTTCTGTGGCAGGCTCAGATTTTATTGATGTTGGTGAAACAATCTCTGATAAAGATTTCTTAGAAGCTTTACCTTCTATTGATATTGACGAACCTACTATCGCTATGGAATTTATGGTTAATGATTCACCTTTTGTGGGAAAATCAGGTAAATGGGTAACTTCTAAGAAGATTTGGGAACGCTTACAAAAAGAGCTCCAAACAAATGTTTCTTTAGTGGTAGAAAAAACTGCTTCAGCTGATACTTTTGTTGTTAAAGGAAGAGGTGAGCTTCAGCTTTCAATCTTAATCGAAAACATGAGAAGAGAAGGTTATGAATTACAAGTTTCAAAACCTAAGGTTATACTTAAAGAGATTGATGGCAAAATTCATGAACCGATTGAACTTGCTATTGTGGATGTCTCAGAAGAATTTGTGGGAACTGTGATTGAGATGATGGGAAAAAGAAAAGGTGAGTTAGTTAATATGAACTCTGCTGTAGATGGCTATTCTCGTTGTGAATTCACTATTCCTGCTCGTGGACTTATTGGCTTTAGAAATGAATTTATGACTGTTACTCGTGGTACAGGTATTATTAATCACAGTTTCTTTGAATATGAACTGCATAAGGGTGAAATTACTGGTTCAAATCATGGATCATTAATTGCCATGGAAGCTGGCGTTGCCTTAGGTTATTCTCTGAATAATTTCCAACCAAGAGGTGTTCTTTTTATCCATCCAAACACCCAAGTTTATGCTGGTATGATTGTTGGCCAACACTCTAAAGATTCTGATTTGGTTATCAATGTAATCAAAGGGAAAAAATTAACTAACATGAGAGCTTCAGGCAGTGATGATGCTTTAAAACTTGCTCCGCCAAGAATATTCTCTCTAGAACAAGCACTGGAATATATTGGCGATGATGAGCTTTTAGAGGTTACACCTGATGCTATTAGAATGAGAAAGAAAATACTAAATCATTTAGATCGAAAAAGATTTGATAATAAAAAAGGTGAGATAAACTAACCTAGAAATCTTTATTGAATGTCTTAAATAAACTCTTAAAACGTCTCATTCTTGTGAGGCGTTTTCTATATTAACCCAAATAATGCAATAGATCTTTGAGAATAGCACTATATTCTTTTGCAAGCTATTTTGCTAAAAGAACTTGCACTCTTCTCTAAAGCTCTATTGCACCATTGGGATTAATAGGAAATAGAAGCTCCTTGCTTCCACAA
Organism: Cloacimonadales bacterium (SeqCode); assembly: GCA_963663475.2. GTDB lineage: Bacteria > Cloacimonadota > Cloacimonadia > Cloacimonadales > JAFGVF01 > JAEKNW01. The sequence goes on from CAXXJV010000002.1 coordinate 152,808, forward strand.
GAAAGCAAAGATAGACTTTGTGCCAAAATAACAAGAAAAGTCTCTTATTTTAACCCAAATAAGGAAAAATAAATGATAAATCAAATTGAGTTAATTATTAATCAGATTGTTGGTTCAACTTGGATAACAAAAATATTGATGTCAATACTTGTAATTGCTACGGCGGTGGTGATTTATAAGTTATCAGTATTTGTCATCTTGAAGATAGTAAGAAAGCTAGTTGAGAGAAAAGACCCTGAAGTGAGGGGTAACTATCTAAAAACAGGGATTTTTAGAAGAGCTTCTTTACTTATTCCCTTGTCTTTTTTAACTGTTTTGATGACTATCTGGGATGGTTATTCTCAAATAGTATATAACATCTTTTATATTGCTGCTCTCTTTATAGCTGTCTTGGTTATTGATGCTATCTTAAATGCTATCGAGTTAGTTAATAGATCTAAATTTCAAGGTCATCCTAATTTCTCATTCAGAATATTCTCGCAAATAGCTAAAATATTCCTTTTTATAGTATTCGCAATCATTTCTCTATCTCTACTCTTTGGTATGTCTCCTTACAAATTTATTACAGGTTTTTCAGCAATGACAGCAGTTGTTCTCCTCATATTCCGTGACACAATCTTATCCATAGTCTCATCAATGGAGATATCATCCTATGATCTAGTTAGAATCGGAGATTGGATAGAAATGCCTAGTATGGATACTAATGGTGAAATTATCGAAATTAACCTGCATCAGATAAAAGTGCAAAACTGGGATAAAACAGTAACAACTATACCTACTCTTAAGCTGACAGAGCATTCTTTTAAGAACTGGAGACACATGAAGGATTCTGGCTCAAGAAGAATTAAAAGATCTATAAATATTGATTTGAATACAATTAAAATCTGTAGTCCTGAAATGATAGAAAGTTTTAGAAATATAAATATTTTACGAGACTATATCACTAAAAAAGAAAATGAAATACTAGAATATAACCGACAACAAACAAACTCTAATTTAAAAAAAAGAACTAACTATAGGGGTTTAACTAACATTGGTGTTTTTAGAACATATATTGAACAATATTTAAAGAATCATAAGGATGTAAATCAAGATATGACCTTCCTTGTAAGGCAATTACAACCTAATGATAAAGGCTTACCTCTAGAAATTTATGCCTTCATCAACGAAACTAATCTATCTGAATTTGAAAGAATCCAATCTGATATTTTTGATTTTCTGATAGCAATATTACCTGAGTTTGAATTGAAGTTATTCCAACTACCCTCAGGCAGAGATTTTAAGAGAAAATTTAGACCAGAATATTAATATAGCAAAACTAAAATTTACTAAAAGGAATAAAGATATCAAACTGATGTTTAGCTGACCTGTTCACAGCATAAGAATATCTAAAACCAAGCTTGAATTCTATACTATCAAGCAAGTTGTAATCAAATATCAGCTCATTTCCAAGTGTATTCTGTTCCTGATAAGATGTCTTATTATCAATTGTTATAGCAGATTTGGCATAGGCAAGCAGGAAGGAGGTATAAATTCTTTTTAAAAAGATAACATTCTCTATTCCCCGCTCAGGATATAATAAAGGGAGATAATACTTCACTGATGTCTTATATATTCTGTCATGTTCAGGTAAATCGGTATATCCATACACATTGGAAAACATGTTACCAAACTGATATTCATTTGTGTTTTTCTCTGCTATGAAAGAGTTCTCTAAAAGAATAGAATCACTTTTTCTTAGTCCTTGGAAAGAGAAATCAGCCATTGCGTAAAATTGTTGAGCTTTGTTTTCTTTCAAAGATTTTTTATAACTAAGCAAATAGTTTTGTCCTAAGGGTGAATAGAAATGATTCTTAGCCCTAATCTTAGAGTAATTAAAGCTTAGGTCGCCTTTAAAATAGTTTAACTTAAAATCAGCATCATGTACAAAATTTAAAATATTCCTAGCCTTATAACGATCTAAGTGATACAATCCCAGATTTATGTTGAAATAGCCCTTATAAGAAGCAAATCCGAAATGATAAGGTAACTTTACAGACGAACCATAGGTAATTTCTTCAAATTTATCACTAGTAAAATTAGAGTTTGCATGTGATATCTCGGACAGAATATTAGGGTAGTGTTTGGACATAACATTGGAAATTGTAGTTTTTATACCCTTGTTAGAAAAGTTAAACTGGCTCTTAGCATGAATAGTAAAAGTCCGCATAGGGTTTTGAGAAATAGTGTAAAGAAAAAGATCTTTTTGGTCATAACTAAGACGGACTCTTTTAAAATCAATCAGTTTATAAAAAGGATTAAGCTTCTTAGCTTTAAAAGTACGCCCATTATCTAGCTTTAAGATATGTGAGCACTCCTGAGTTAAATCTTGGTAGTCATTCCAAAGGATAGGAGTCCAAAACTCTTCATCTAAATCAACTTGCCTTAGCTGACTTCCCCAGTATCTATTAGACGTAAATACGAGAAGGCTATCTTTAATACTTGCTTGTCCTGCACTAACTTCAGGGTAAAAAGTCTGATATGCTAAACTATCTCCAAGTGATAAAGCACAGATATTATAGACATTATTTACTGGGTATGAGAAGAATATTTTATTATTTGCCACTGTCAAATCTTTGATTGGATCAATAGAATAAGGAGTGATTTTTTCTTGTTTATTTAACTTTAAATCATAGCTATAGATAGCTGATTGGCCTAAGAAATTTTCTATCACATAGAGTAACTTGTTGTTATTTAACCAAACAAGATCATGAAAAGAATAACAATTAGGATTTGCTATTGCTTTAACAAGTGAACCATCATTAAAGTCTATTAGCTCAATTCTTTGATCGAAATCTTCATTGTAGGAAACAAGACTTACTAGCTTATGATTAGGCGAGAGCACAGGCTGTAAGTAGATGTTATTTTCTCCAAGATAACGTTTCTCATTAGTCTTATAATTTAAAATTGCTATCCTAGAGTAGTCTAAATTATCAAAGTTAGGATAGGCAAAATTTTGACTCCATAAAATATAAGGCTCAGTAACACTTATCTTATCTGAGTTGCTATAACCTAGTTCAGCAAGATAATTTTTATTTCCCTGCTTATCAATTTTCACAATTTTAGGGCTTTCTTCAAAACTAGAGTAAAGAGCTATAAGCTCTTTGTTAGGTAATTGATGAGGATGGCTATAAGAAATATTTTTTAGATAATTTTCCTGGGATAAGAAAGGCTTACTAACATCAGGGGGAAGGGAGTTGATGTCAGATCTAAACTTAGTTTTATAGTAATCATGAGTCTTTTTATAAAACTGGGCTAAACTAAGACCTGTGTGCTTTTTAAAGGCTGATGAATAAGGAAAAAAGATGTTGTCAAAATACTCCACATCTTTAACAATTTTCTGCCATTTACTAAGGCCAAACTCAAACATGAAGTAGTCCTGAGCCAGGATACCTAAATAGAGTTGGGATGGTTGCTTTCTCAAATAAGAACTATTTAAAAGCTGATTAATGGTAAAATCTTGATTATTAAGAGCAAAATCTCTATAATTATCATAAGAATTTAACTCAATTTTCCTTTCAAAAGACTGCATGAGATCAAAGGTTTGGCTTTTCTCACTAGGATTTTCAAACCAATCTGGATAGAGAGCTTTCTTAGTACTCTGTAAAGATTTTCCTCTTGTGAGATTATAAGTATATTGAAGGAGGTCTTGTTTTAACTCTGTAAGATTAAGTGAAAGAGGTATATCAGTCAATTGTTGGAGATTATTTAGTGAAATGGGGTCATAATCTAACTTTGCTTGCTTATTTTTTTTAAAAGAATTCTCAACAAAATTATAGAAATCAAAATTTAGATTCTCCGACATAAATTTAGCATCAATAATAATCCTATCACTTTTAAGTAGAGGCTTCATTTCTGCTTGTTCGCTAATGATAAACTGTAAAAAAGAGGCTACAAGTTTAGCCCTTTCTTGGTAAGTTACGTCGTAGATTACTTGAGTACTATCAACCTGAATATATTGCCATTTAGGTAAATAAAAGAAAGGAATAGCCTGTAAAATAGCTGAGAAAATTATTAAATATATAAGTAAGAATATTCTTCTCATAGAATAGGCTTATTAAATTATTTAGTAACTGAGTAAATATTTAAAGCAAGAGAAATAGTTGCCAAAAGAGCAGTGTAGATATGCCATGGGAACTCTCGAGGTGGTGGAACTACAATAGTATCACCTTCAAAGATAAGAAGTTGGTCTTCAGATGCTTCAACTGTATTAGAAAACCAAAGATCTCTAATTTCAACATCAAAAATCTCTCCATTCTTCCTAATTAATCTTATCTCTTTCACATCACGAATATTTTTGATACCACGAGCTAAGGCTAGAGCATCTGTAAGTTTTAAGGGCTCATAAATTTGATACTCACCAGGACTTGTCACATAACCAATGATATTAACCTTATGTCCATAAATTTTTTCTACATAGATAGTTACAACTGGAATAGTTACATAAGGGAGAAGTCGCTTTTCAATTAAGGCCCTTAAAGAAGAGATATTCATACCTTCAGCTCTTATATTTCCTAGTAAAGGATACTCAATACCTCCATCAGGTAAAACTCGGATAGATTGCTTTGTAAATTCAGCATGTCCCATAACTACTATAGAGATAATATCTCCCTTTTGTAGTATATATTTCTCAGTTTCAAGAACTGCTAAGGTATCATTTGGTTCAAGGTCACTAGATATTAAGCCTCTAGCAATATCATCCTTAGTGATTACAGGAATACCTTCATTATCTTCAATCTGTGCAAAGATAGATATCCAACTTATTACAAGCATGGCTAATATATATATTCTGAGATTCTTCATAATTTTACCATTTATTCCTTAGATTTAACATTTAGTCAATATAGTTGATTCAGACAAATAGTCAATATTTATTATTGAAGCTCAAGTTTAAGATCAAGAAGTTTCTGTTGATATTCTTGAAGTTTTGTTTCCCAGTAAACTTGGCCATTAATAGTCTTATAGATACCAGGATAAGTGAAATACTCAATTTTTCTATTCTTCATCTTCTGCACTTGTCTAGCAAGGGGAATAGCTTTTTGAACAGTTAAGTTAGTTTCTGCTTCCTTTAAAATCTGTCTGCCAATATTACTTGAGGTAAAGAAGTCTTGCTGAGTGAATTTCTTATATAACTCTAACATAAAATCTTTTTGTCTTTTTATTCTGTTATGGGAACCAGTTTTAAAGTCTATCTTACGCATATCTTTTGATATAAAGGTAATATATAGCCAAGATGTATAACCATCTATAATATGTAATCCAGAATTAACATAATACTCCTTAGCGAAACTTTCTGGGATATCAACTTTAATACCACCTAGAAGGTCAATAAAGTTTATCCAGGCAGGTCTATCTTGACAGAAGTAGTAATCTATCTTTTTATTGGTAATAGTTTGAATACCGCTGACAAGTCCACTAGTACCTTCATAAAGATAAGTTTCGTAAAGTGTTTTAGTGCCAGAAACAGGGTCAGGTATAGCAGTAAACCAAGGAAGATGACCAGCTAAGAGTAACTCTTGTTGGGGATATATAGTTATTAAGATATAAGTACGGGGTAGTCCTGCATAGATAATGTTAATCTGAGGAAAGTCTTCCAGCTTTGGCATTTCTGGGTGTTTGACTTGTATTTCAGGTTCTTGAGGTGGGAGACTTATTTTTTCTGGAGCTTTACAGGGGATACAGTAAACTTCCCAAGGCCTTATCTCTTTATCTAGGTTTATCTTTGAAAGGTCTGCATTCTTTTTAGCTCCTTGAGCAGACATAATAAGTTCAAAGAGGGTAGTTTTAACCTGAACTGGGTAAACACCAGGGTCATTAACACAGCCACCTATACCAGCATAAATTATATCATTTTCTCTGCTACAAGCTCGAAGAGATAATAGAATCAAAATAATGATAATAATTATCATGATAAGTGAAATAATATAAGAAGCTATTTTCCCTCTTGAGACTTCTCTGGATTTTTTTCTAGATGTCATCATAATCATCATCTTCAATGTCAATGTAGTCTGATAGACCTAAGAAGTCTTTAATAATATCTTTACTCCTAGTTAGAGCATTTTTCTTCTTAACATTCTTATATGATTTTTTGCTTGGAAAAGCATTTTTTAGGGAATTATCAATATTATTAGAGCTCTCATCATCGTATTCGTCAGGTTTTTGCTTGAACCTTTTTTTCTTTTTCTTAGAACCATCTTCCAGGGTATAGTAATAATATTCATAGCTATAGGAGTAATAATCATAGTAGGCTGTATCAAAGATATCTTTCACTATTCCATTGGCAATGAAACCTGAGCAGACGGTATTAACCATGGCTAATTTTCTGATAATTCTATTAATACTTTTAAGGGTTGTAGTATTTATTTTAGCAGTAAGCAAGGTATAATCTAAATGACTAACAAGCACAGAGGTTTCTGGGAAGTACATATAAGCTGGAGTATCGATGATAACTATATCTGCGAAGGATTTAATAGCTTTTATATAATCTCCAAATTTATCACTATGGTAGAGTTTATTGACACTTGGAGGCAGTTTACCTGATGGTAAGATAAAGAGGTTTTCGAAACGAGTTTCAATGATAGCGTCTTCTAGGTCTACTTGTTCTGTTACTACTTCTGAGAAACCAGGTAGATTTTTGAAATCATAATAACGAGACACTCTTGGATTATAAAAATCAGCATCTACTAGCAGTACTTTTGTATTATTTCTAGCTAAAGCAACAGCTAGGTAATTTGAGATAGTAGATTTACCTTCACCTTTAATGGAAGAGATAATTCCAACTAGGTTATTCTCTTTGTTCATGATCATATACTTAAAGTTGAGAGCAATCTCATTAAAGACAGATAATACTGAATCCTTTAATTGATTGTTTTCCTTAGTGTCTTTCTGAGTAAGAATATCTAAATCCATAGGACTAAAGTCAAGTTTTGGTACAAGACCTACCATAGGTATTGCCGGAAATTCTTTTTCTAAGGTTTTAACTGTTCTAATTTTGTTATCAAACATATTAAGAAGCATAGCTAAACCAAAGCCAAGACCTAGGCCTAAAATAGTTCCAATTAATAAGTTTAATTTAAGCTTATTATTAGATGGTTTAGAAGGTACAGTAGCTTGTTCTAATTGAACTATTCTATAAGCATCTATGCTAGAACTTAATCTCATCTCACTAAGTTGAGTTTGCAAATTTATTATGATAGCACTTAAAGCATCTTTCTGTCTGTGAAGATCATTTAACAGAGAAGAAACTTCAGGGTTTAACTCCATACTCTTAATAATTCGTGCTAAAGCAATTTTCCTTTGGGAAAGAGAGATAACTTTTGTTTCTGATTTGATCAAATCTGATAGAATTTGTTGCTTTAATGGATTATTACCAACACTTTTTAATTGAACATTCTGCTCAGCACCTTCTTCAATTAAAGTGGTTATATTTGCAATATTTCTTCTGATACCAATAACTTTAGGATGGTTTTCTCCATAGGAAGTTAAAGCTCTAGCAAGATCAACTTCGAGATTGAGAAGTCTCATTTTAAGGGGTTCACTGTAGGTTGTTTCGGTAGTATATTCCGAATCTTCTTCTTTTAATCTTTGTTTTAATGCTCGAATATTGGCATTTTCTGATTCAAGTTCAACCTCTGTACTTGAGAGTATGTCTTTAAAACTAGATAAACGCTTAAAATTATCTTCAATATCACCAGAAAAATTTTTAAAATTATGTTTTCTATAGAGATTTTCAATAGCTACATTTAGAGAATCTAATTCCCTATTATTCCTGTCTAATTGCTCTTCTAAATAGCGGATAGTCTGAGCATAGTTATCATTTCTGATAGACATATCATAGTCATTGACTGCGTAATAGTAGTAATTAGCAATCTGGGCTGCGATATTAGGGTTTGTGTGGGTAGAAGTGAGGTTAATGACTCTTTCTTCATCTCTTAAGGTAGAGGTCTCTAGAGAAGCTTTAATAGCTCCTGGAGAAACAATTCCTTCCATATAACGAGATACTCTAGTAGCTACATCAGATGATTCGATAATCTGTATCCAAGTAGAAAGTTTCATTTGTTCTTTAAGAACAGGTTTCTGATTAATAACTTTAAGTTCCATAATGTCATTATTAATCAAGAGTTTAGTAGTTGCCTTGTAGATAGGAGTCTGGTTTATTGAGTAAATATAGGCTGCTAAAATTAAAGCAATTGTTACTAAAATTATCATAAACTTATAACGATAAGCAATCTCTAAATAATCCATGATATTTATTTCATCTTCAAATATGTTCTTCTTAGGTGGAGCAGGGGGATAATTTGTATAGCGATTTACTTGGTCATTGTTTAGAGAAGAAGTCTGTTGATTTGAACCTGTATCTGGATTATTCACAAAATCAGTTCCATAAGAACCAATATTGGCTGGCTGATTAATTTCTAAATTAGTCTGATTAGTTACTTGCTGATTAGTTTGGTCAATATTATTGCTCTTAAGATTAGACTGTAGATCAGGAGAACCATCCTTTTTTTCACTTCTATTAACGAAAACAGATTTTTTCCCATCTTCATTTTTCTCAGAAGTAAAAGCATTTTTATCAATCTCGCTAGCTTTAGCAGCTGCTCTCATTGATCTTAATTCTGCAATAGATATTTTTTTATCTGCCATTAGTTACTGCCCATTGTTTTCTAAATCTTGAAAGACAATTTCTACTAAGTCTTTATCGATAAGTTTGATAGATTCCATAGAGGCTATATCCATGGATATTTTGCAAACTCGGTTAATTTCTCTTGGAATTCCGTTAGTTTTAGCATGGATTAAGTTTCTTGCTTCAGGAGAAAAAACATGGCTTTCTGCACCTGCTATCTTTAATCTATGCTGAATATATTTACTAGTCTCATTTGCTGAAAGATGGGAAAGATGGTAACGCATACCTATTCTTTGGTTGACTTGAGGTAACTTTTCAACATTTTTAATTAAAGATGGTTGACCTATCAAGATGATAATAATTGGACTATCAAAACCAAAGGTTATATTGGTTAAATCTTTTAAATAATCAAGGTCTCGAGAGGCAATTTTCTGAGCTTCATCAAATAAAAGAAAGAGTCTATTATTTGAGCTATTGAGTTTTTTTTCTAGAAGTTTTCTTAATTTAATTTCTAAAGAATATCTACGGGAAGGTAGGTTATCAGGGTCTTCTTTAGTTAGCTGATAGAGGGTTTCTTTCATTATCTCAGCAAAACTGTAGGAAGTAGAATTGATATTAACAAGCATGTTGTCAGGATTTTCTGTTTTTAAAGATTCAATAAGAACTAGTTTTGTAATAGTTTTTCCTGTGCCTACATCACCACTCAGCATTCCCATATTCATAGAACCTGATTCTGTAACGTAATGCAGACGTTCTAGTGCTTCTAAATGGTCAGAACTTTTATAGTAAAATCTTGGGTCGTTGTTATCCTGAAAAGGAGGGATTTTTAAGTTCCAAAAGGAATAATAATCTATCATTAGCTTTCCTCTTTTCTCTGTTTGCTAAGTTTAATCTCAACTCTTCTATTCTTTTCTCTATTTATTTCAGTATCATTTGGGGCAATAGGTTTAAATTCTCCATAGCCCATAATCTGCAATTGATCAGCAGAAAAATAATTATTTCTTAAGAAAAATTTAACTATACTAAGAGCTCTTGCTGTTGATAGCTCCCAGTTAGAAGCATACTTAGTAGTTGATATGGGAATATTATCAGTATGACCTTCTATTCTAATACTCCAACTGTCGCCGTCATCAATTATGCTTTGTATTTCTTTAGCAATATCTAAAAGAGTGGACTGTGAGTTCCATTTTAAATCTGCCTTACCACTTTCAAACAAAATTTCTCCTGGAATGGAAATAACTTTTTCATTGAGGTCAGAAACTTCTTCATAGAGAGTTGAATCAACTGCTACTTCATTTTCTGATAGTATCTTCTGGGCTTGCTGATCAGCAACATTTTGCCAGCCTATTTCAGTGTCTTTTATTAAATAGAAAAAAACAAAGAATATTAAGAGAAGGGTCATCATATCAGAGTAGGGAACTAAGCTCACATAAAAACCTGAAAAATCACTCTCAGGGCTGTCAAAATCTTGCCCTTTATGCTGATCTTCTGCAATATCATATTTGTTAGTCTTGATTTTATCCCTATCCTTTAAAGAATTAAACATAAATCTTTTCTAGACCTGCTTTAATCAATTCTGAGTTCTTTTTGTTCATAATTCCGATTACACCTTCAATGATAATTTTCCTACTCATAAAGGAATATTCAGCCTTGCTGGCTAGTTTACCTGACATAGGTCTGAAGATAACAACAGATATAATTAGTCCATAAAGGGTAGTAACTAAGGCCAAACTCATGGCTTTAGGAATGACTGTTGGGTTGGTAATATTTCCTAACATAGCAATCAAACCAATAACTGTTCCTATCATTCCAAAGAGAGGGGCAATATTACTGGCAACTGAAAATATTTTAGCTGAATTCTTATGCTTATTCAAAATAGAATAAGATTCTTTTTCTAATAATCTGGGTATTTCTTCGGCAGGAAGATTATCAGTAATTAACTTTAAAGCATTTCTAAAAAATGGTAACTTCTGAACTTCATCGTAGTCCATGATTTCCTTGATAGTAACAGAACGAGAATCTTTACTAATGGAAACTATAGTATCTACTAGGTCATCATGACTATATTGATCTTGTGGGTTACTATGAAAGAAGTCCTTTAGAGCTCTCATAAGAGAAGTAGCTGAATAAGTGCTTATTAAAGATGTAATGGTTCCACCAAAAGTTACCAAAAGAGCTATGGGATCCAAATAAGAACTAAGGTCTCCTTTATTATTAATAGCAATAAAGAGTATTAAAACACAGAGAAACCCACCAATAAAAGTAGAAATTTTCATAAATTAAAATCCTTAATAGTTTAGTATATAACGTATTTTTTGAAGTGAATGATTTATAATTTTTTCAGCTTCATCTTCTTGAATTTTACCGATTACTTCCATATCTTCTTTAAGAATAATAACAGCTCTTTCTGATAATTGAGAGAAAAACTTCTGCCTAATATTATCTGGCAAGCATTTAAGGAACTGTACCATTTCTAAATGACTAAACTCACTGTTAATCTGCTCAATTTGGACATTCTTGAGATTTAAAATATCATCCATTAGGAATATTTTCTGTTTAACTTGCTCAGCAATTTCTGGTTTTAACTCTTTTAACTTGTTGAAAAGAGTTTGGGCTACACTCAATGAAGAAGAATTGATAAAGTTTATCATTGTCTTCACATTGTTAATTTTAACAGGATTTTTATCAAGGGCTTCCAGATACTTCTGATACATTCCAACAACCATAATTTTCATGTCTAATTGCAGAATATTTTCCATCTCTATTATATGTTTCAAGACTTCATCAATAGATCCATCATAAAATTTGAAAAAGTAATCGACCTTACTAGCTTCAACCTGTGTCAAGATTAAAGCGATTTCACGAGGATTCTCGTTTTTCACAATAGAGAGAAAATTACTGTTAGATAATTCATTAAGGAAATCAAGATTGGTATTCTCAGCCTCATCATCATCCTTGAGTAATTTTACCTGTAGAGGTTTATTTGAACCTCCTGAAAGCTGATTATTTGCAGCTGATTCTGCACTTTTGAACATTTGAAAATCTCTAGTTTCCCCTAACTTTAGCTGGTCAAGGTTAGATATCTTTATTCTTCTTAGGGACTTAGCAATGATTCTTGTTGAATTTCTAATATTATTAATTATCAACATAGCTAAAAGAAAAGCTATGAGTAATAATACGTTTCTAAAATTAAAGAGGGAAGAACTAGCACTAGTAACCAGGGGTAGGTCTGCTCTAATAGATACTTGGTCCTGAGTTACTAATTCTTGGGAAGAAGTGTTTATGACGATTTCTTCAATCTCTTTAAGTAGCTCTTCTTTAGTGTCTTCTGGAACCCGCACCATAATCGATAATTTTGTTATTTCAGTAGGTGCATAGTCGCTTAGATCTATGTTAGGCATTGAAGAATCACTCTTACCAACTGGTAATCCTGGTAGACTTAATTTCTCATCAAGTCTTAAATTACCTTGGTTTGACTCAAATAGATTATACTTTAAATCTAAATCTACAAAGACAATCGCTCTATCAACAAAAATACTTAAATTTTTCTCTATTCTCTCAGCTAACTCATTTTCTGCCTTTATTTCTCCTAGCGAGTTTTTAGGAGTTGCTGTCAGTAGTGTGTTAGTGCAAAAGAATAGTGCTAAGATTAATCCAATATATGATTTCATTAAACTTACCCCTATTGTGGCAAGAATGAGAAATAAGCTAATTTTGGCAAGCACTTTTTTTTATAATCTTTATAATTCTGCAAAATTTGCATGTTTATGGTTATTATAAACTCAAAATGTCTCCCAAAAATAATGTTAAAATAATATAGTAAAATGTAGATTATATCTATGTTAAACAGAAAGATAAGCTGAATATATAGAAATGAAATACTTATCTAAATTAGCAAAATGTCTTCTAAAAGTATCCATTTAGAAGGGAGATTAATATTTTCTATACAATCTGCAAATTTAAGAGTCTATTTCCTAATAAACCCTAATATTGCTAGAGAATTTAGCCAATGTACTTATTTCTAATATTCTACTATTTTCCCCGAGCTTACAGTCTGAATTTTTCTTTTAAGGAGTCTATCCTAACCAGCGAGTATTCAATGAATAATACATAAATTAATGCAAATAATTAAGTCTTAATTTTCATTATCCAACAAAGATACTACCAGTAAAAATATAGTGACAATACAAAGATAAATTCATTGATAAAAAAAACTGTTAATTCTTTCTTCTAGTAATGTGCCTATGGCTCACCTGTGTTTTGTTTCCCTTAGCCATGACTAATCCTTCCTTTACAGTCTTTCGATGAAAGTCCAGGTTTCATCGAAAGACTGTAAAGGAAGGATCAAGGATGAACCAAGGGTAAAAAACATAATTTCGGAAGGTGAAAATCATTTTAAAGCAATATAAAAACATGTTTATAATTTGCTAGTTAAAAAATATTTAATATAACTACTATAAATCTACAAAAATAAAATAAATTAAAAATAATCAAGAAATGCAAGCAGAATATTCTCTTGAATCCTATTTTTTTATTGACTATGATGCTTGTCTAAATATTATCAGCCCATAAATCATAGGAGCACTTTAATGAAGTTATTTATAGCTAAAAATAAGACTATTCTTGTACTTGCTTATCTCTTAATGTTTGCTACTTTTCTCGCTGGAAACAAGCAGTTTGATCTAAACAGTTGGCAAGGAAACTATAATGTTAAAGGGAAAAATGCTTTTGATCAATTTGGTTATCAAATTATGTCTGGTGACTTTAATGGCGATGGAATTGATGATATTATTGCCTCAAGTCCTTCAGCTGATCCATTAGGTAGAAACTCTGCAGGAGAAGTCTATATTTTTTGGGGTAATGAACAGAGTGAACAGTCTGTCAACATAGATTTAAGTTCTGCTACTGCAGATGTAACCATTATAGGGGCAGCAAGTGGAGACAAACTAGGCTACTCAATAGCTACCGGATCCTTTAATGGTGATAGCTATAGAGATTTTGCTATATCAGCTCCTTATAGCAATAATGGGCAGACTCTCCAAACTGGTTCTGTTTACTTATTTTATGGAGGCACAAATCTAGCAGGGACTATTGATTTAAGTATCGATACAGCCCAACACCACTTTCTGGGACAAACAACAAATGATTATCTCGGGCAAGAATTAATCTTTACAGACCTTAATAATGACAATAAGGATGAATTAGTAATTTCTGCTCCTGAAGGAGATAAAGCAGAACTTAATAATTGTGGTTTGGTTTATCTTATATGGTCTCATGAAAGTTATGGACAAACAGTTAATTTATCACAAGCTAGTAATATTTCATTTTTGGCTGGTTTGTCTATTAATGATAATTTAGGACGATCCCTAGCAAGTGCCAATATTAATAATGATCTTTTTCAAGACTTACTTTTAGGAGCTCCTGGAGTTGATGAGGAGAGTCTGATAAATAACGGGAGTGTATATCTTCTTAAAGGGCGGACTTTCTTTCCTTATGGGGAAATATCCCTAGTTAATGATAATTTTATTGAAACTGAAATTAAGGGAGGCTTTCATTCCTCAAATTTAGGAAGGACTATGGCTGCTGGTGATATTAATGGAGATGGATTTGGAGATATTAGTCTAAGTGATTTTTCTCAAAATAGCGCTTCTAATCTGGTTTATATCGTCTATGGAAGCAATTCTCTAGCTAGCTCAATGAGCCTTAACGATGAATCAGCTAATATAAAGATATCTCATCAAGGAATCTCAGATAATTTATTTGCAACAAATCTCTTTATTGGTAATGTAAATCAAACCAGTCCCGAAGATTTAATAATTTCTTCTCCTCAGGCTTTTTCCAATAATGGTAATGAAAGTGGCTTAGTACATGTTCTTTATGGAAGAAATCAGTTTGAAACAAGCTATGATTTAGCACTAGATTCTTACGATGAGATATATCATGGACAGGTAGCTAATGCAAATTTGGGTTCTGCTCTAGCTTTAGCTGATTTTAACAATGACCTTAAAACAGATATATTCCTAGGTTCAATCAATGCAGGTAATACTAAAGGTTCTCTTTATGGAGTCTATGGAGGAATACCATGGGCCTGGAACCTACTGCCAACTGACGGAGCAAGCAATGTTGATATTGATCAAGCAATAGCTTTTTCCTTGTCTGATGACCAGCAAATAGACTTAAACTCTCTTAATGTTAATATTGCTGGAACAGCTTATGATATCAATTCTAATAATCTCTCCTATAGTGGTTCTGGAAACTTTTATAGGATAACAATTGTACCAGAAGCCTATTTTGGTTATAATCAGATAATCAATGTAAGTATTCAAGCAAGTGATAATGAAGGTTGGCAGATACCAACAAGCAATTATAGATTTTTTACTAGAGAAGATACTGATCCACCCTTTACTAACCAATGGTTACCAGCTCCTGACCAACAAGGAGTTCCAATTGATACTAATATTGAATTTAATGTCTATGATTTAGGAGAAGGGGTTAATCTATCCTCAATTATCGTTAATATTGATGGAACAAACTACTATTCTGGTTCTCCTTACTTCTCTCACTTAGGGCAAGTTAATAATTTTAGAATTATAGTTAATCCACCAGACAACTTTTCTTTTGGACAAGAAGTTTTTGTTACAATTGATTGCCAAGATTTAGCTCCCCTCCCTAATTCTATGTCCACCTTTAGTTATTCATTTATATGTGGACAGGATAACTCAGCTCCATCAATTATTGTGATTGAGCCTAGTTATGGGGAAGAGGTGGCCAGAACTAATATCTTATCTGTTGAGGTAGCTGATAGTGAATCAAATCTTAACCAGAACTCCTTAATCTTTAGACTAGATAATGAAAATATCTTACCATTCTCAGATATTCAAACTCTTAGTAATGGCAATCTAAAAGTTACTTATAATCCTTTAGAAAATCAGTTATTAACTTATGGACAAAGAGAGATTTATTTTTATGTGGAAGATGCTTCAACTAATGCTAATAGTATTGATACAACTTCTGTTTTTACTGTGATAGCAGATAATCAAGCCCCCTATACAGCTAATCATTTCCCAGAAAAGTTCTCTGTAGATAATCCAACTAATAGCCAATTTAAGATTGATGTTTTTGATTTGCTCAGTGGTATCGATCTTACAACTTTATCAATAAAAATTAATGATGTAGAAATTAGTCTCAGTGAAACTACTTCAATATCTGCCCTCAATAATGGATATAGGGTCATTTATAACCCACCTGAAAGACTTGTGGGGGAGGTATCGGTAGAAGTTCAAGTAAGCGACTTAGAAAATCCAGCTAATACCATGCCTTTAGAAAGCTATACATTTACAACTTCTTTAGATGAAGATGCTCCTTATATTAGTGATTTGTATCCTGAGGAAGGGGCGGTTAATATACCCATAGATGCTAATCTTTCCTTTAAACTTTATGATGATAAAACAGGGGTAGATAGGTCGTCTATCCAAGTTTTAATAAATGATAATGATGTTAGCCAAGATTTGAATATTGCTACTATTTCAGGAGGCTTTGATCTTCTTTACCTGATAGATTACCCTTATGATTTTAATGAGCTGGTAAGTGTCTTTATCAAGTGTTCAGACTTAGAAGAACCAGCTAATTTTTACGAAAACAGCTATACCTTTAGAGTAACCCCTGACCTAGAAGCTCCTTACTTAGTTAACTTATTGCCTGAGGCTAATGCAAGTGGTGTTGCCGTTGATAGCGGTGTTTATTTCGAAATCCATGATAATGGTATAGGTATTGATATTGCAAGTCTTGTAATGAAGGTTAATAATGAAAATGTAGTTCCTGAAACTAGTCAAATTCCTGAAACTATGTTTTATGAGGTTTTTTATAGTGGCCAAGATTTTGAATATGGTCAAGAAGTAAGAGTGCTTGTATCTGTGGATGATTTAGCTACTAATCCTAATAGCTTAACTAATTTTAACTATAGTTTTACAGTAGTTGATGATGACCAAAGTCCACCAATTTTTACAGGACTAACCCCTGCTGAAGATAGTAGTGATAACCCTGTGAATACTTCTATATCAATGTCAATAATTGATACAGAATCTGATGTTGATCAGAATTCAATAATATTTAAAATTAATAACACTAGTATTGAAGACTATCAGCTTACTCCTCTACAAACAGAAGAAGGGTTTGGTTATAAATTAAACTATCAACCTCAAATCCCTTTTGCATATGGAGAAATAGTCAGGATTCAAATATATGCTATGGATACTTCGAGTAATAACAATGCTTCAAATAAATCATATTCTTTTACTTGCCAAGAAGATAATCAAGCTCCTTATCTAGAAATATCAACTCCAGCCGATGGCGGTCAAGGTTATGCTAATTCTATTCTATACCTTTCCCTAAAAGATGATCTATCTGGTATTGATGATGATAGCTTCTCCCTGATCATTAATGGAGATTTTATTACTGCCTATCAAGATTCCTTACATGATAACCGCTTAGAAGTCTGGTATTCAACCCAATCTTTCTTTGCTAATGAAAGTGTAGCTGTGGACTTTTCTGTATCTGATAATGTAGGTAATACTTTCGAAGATTCTTATAGCTTTGATATTATTCCAGATATTTACCCACCTTATTTTGTTATGGAGAAACCAGAAGATAATTCAGATCTTGCTATTTATGATTATTTAGAAATAGCAATCTTGGATAAGGGCGTTGGCATAGAAGAAGAATCTATTTCTTTTATGTTAAATGGGAGAATTATTGAAAATTATCATTTAGATAGAGATACTTATAATAGTAATCCAGATTCCCTAGGATTCATCCTCAAATATCAGATTGATGATACTTATTATCCTGGTCAGAATCTTGCTATCCAGATTTCAGCAAATGATAAAAATCAACCACAAGCTCTTCAAAATATGCAAGAATATAATATTTTTGTTGAGAGGGCTTTAGCTCAAGATAAGGTGGAAGTTATACCTAATATAATTTCACTCAATTTTGATGGTATTAACGATTATAGCAGGATTATTATTCCTAGTAGAGCTAAAGTTTCGTGTAAGATATTTACTAGGGCAGGAAAGGAAATACGAGACCTAGCCACAAGTGTCTATCAAGTACAAGGTGATTCTGATAAGCAATATCAAGTTGCTATTTGGGATGGTAAAAATTCAGATAATAAAGCTGTCAATGCAGGTATTTATATCTGCCAAGTTAAGTATGGAAGTAAGGTCCATAGAAACACTATAACGGTGGCGAAGTAGGAGGCAACATGAGAAAAATCAATTTTAACCAATTAATATTACTTGCTTTCCTCTTACCTGTCATTACACTTAACTCCTTTGATTTTCAACAAGGAGGAATTAGGAACTACAGTCTTGGAGGAACAGGTATTGCTTCTTCTGAAGACTTATCTGCTTCTGTTTATAACCCTGCTTTATTAGCAAATAGACAGCTTGAATTCCTAACTGACTCAAGAATCTATCTCTATGATTTAGAAAATGATGATTTGACTTATAACTTTTTCTCTTTTGCCTTTCCTTTAGCTTCTCTGGGAACTACTGCCTTTTCTGGAGATGTATTCTCTGCAAACCTCTATCAGGAAGTTAGGGCTGGTTTCCACTGGGGATCTTCCTTCTTTAACTCCCTTATGGAAGTTGGATTTGGCTTGAATTATTATAATATTTCTTATGAATCAAACGAGTTTACTCTTAATGATCCACTTTTTATTAATAATGAAAACTCTAGTTCAGCTCTAGATTTAGATTTAGGAGCTGGATTTAATCTTAATGAAAGACTCAAACTTGCTCTTGTAGCTAAAAATATTCTGGCTAGTGATTTAGCCCTTGATTCTGAAAATGAAGAGAAATTAAATAGAGACTTGGGTATTGGAGTAAATTATAATATCTCTCCAAAAATTACCCTCATGATGGATGCTAAATTAACCCAGAACTCTACTTTAGAAGAAAATGAATACTTTTATGCTTTAGCTAGTGAGTATCGCTTGCTAGATGGCTTTACTATTAGAACAGGACTCAATAATAATGAAATAACTTCAGGATTTGGCTTTAAACTTATTGAAAAAAATTATGTTAAGTCTTATCGCAATCCTTTCAATTCTAAGAGGATGATAGAGAGTAGGTCTTTACGCTTATCTCTTGATTATGCCTTCTCTTACCCTCTTTTCACAGACTTAGAAATTCCTTATGGAAATCACTTCTTAGGACTCAGTTTTCAGCTTGGTTCATCAAATTCTTGGGAAGATGATCTAAAAAACCATGTTCAACCTAAAATTGAGACTTCAATATTAGAAGTACCTGTAAGAGCTAACTTAGAATCTGCTAAACCTCAAGTTCTTATTGATACTATTTATGTTGAGAAGTTAGTGAGAGATACTGTATTCGTAATTGATACTTTAGAAGTTATGGTAGGGGTTAGTCAAGATGATTATGTTAAGAAGCTTCAAGAGTTGGATGTGGCTAAATCAAGAATAGAAACCTATAAGACTAATAATCAAGCCTTAATACACTTGATGAATGCTACTAACCTTTTCTACAATAGCCAATTAGAATCTGCTGCTCAAGAATGTATTCAAGCTATTAAACTGGCTCCAGATATGGCCTTAGCATATATAAAATTAGGGTCTATCTATTATCGGCAAGGGAAACAAGATCTAGCTATTAAAAATTGGAGAAAAGCTAAGGAATTAGATCCTAATAATCCTGAGATAAAAGCAATTTTCAAAGAGTAACGTAATTGTGAAAAAAAAGAAAAATATATACAAGATAGCTCATCTGTAAAATATAGTGTAAATTAATAACTAATCAAGCAGGGATAAAATAAAATAATGAAAAAGATATTACTCATATTAGCTCTAGTAATAAATCTGTTAATAATATCGAAAGTCTTCGGTAGTGAAGTCGATTTAACATACACCGAAGAACAATACTTACAAGAACTGGGACCAATAAAAATAGCAGTAGATCCAGATTGGTACCCCTATGAGTTTGTCGATGAACATGATAACTATGCTGGTATTATTCCAGAGATATTGATTTTATTAGAAAACAGATTAAATATCAGGTTCGAAAGAATCCCTACTAAAGATTGGTCAGAAACAATTGCCTTATCCCAAAAAGGACAAGTAAGCTTAATCCCTGCCTTAAACCAAACAGAATATCGAGAAGAATGGCTATATTTTACTGATCCAATAATGATAGAACCTAATGTAATTATCACTAAAAAAGATGCAAGTTCCATCAATAATTTAGCAAAGATTAAAAACAAAACTCTTGTAACTATACCCAATACTATGATTGATGAATGGGCAAGAAAAGATTTTACTAACCTTAACTTAATCTATCGCGGTACAGAATATGAATGCTTACAAGCCGTTGAATCAGGTCAAGCTGATCTAACAGTTCTTAACCTTCTCTTAACACCCTATAGATTAAAAAGACAAGGTTTCCTAGACTTAAAAATAAACAATGAAATCCCAGGATATGCTAACCATATTAGAATGGGAGTTGTAAAATCTGAGCCCCTCTTAGTTGAAATACTTAATAAGGGGATTAGGTCAATTGCTTTCTATGAAAAAGAAGCAATTATCCAGAAATTTATTCAAAGTAATATGGAAGAACCTCTCAATTATCCTGTTATATTTACTATTAGTTTCGTAGCTATTCTCATTGCTTTAATTTTGTTTCTTTGGAATAGAAAACTAAGAAAACTAAACTTGCAAATTAAAGCAGGAGAAGAAAAACAACGAGCAATTATTCAAGCAATACCTGATGGTTTAGCTATTTCTGATTTGCAAGGTATGATAACCTATGTTTCTAAAGAAGCATTAAAGATGTGGGGCTTTTCTTCAAAAAATGATGCTGTTGGTAAAAACATTTTGAACTTTATTCATCCCAGCTATCATGATAAAGCTCTAGATAATATTAAACAAATGTTGCAAGGTATTTCAACAGGCTTTACAGAATACAAGATGCTAAAAAAGAATAGGAAAAGATTCTATGCAGAAGCTAATGCAGAGGTTATAAAGGATAATAATGAAAAATCAAATGCTATTCTTTTTGTAATAAGAGATATTACTGAGAAAAAACAAACAGAACTTAAACTTAAAAAAGCTATTACCCGTTATGAATCAATAATAAATCATTCACGAACAATAAATTGGGAAATTGATAATAATGGACTATATACCTATGTAAGTAGTAATGTTAAGCATGTTCTCGGCTATGATAAAAAAGAAATTGTCAGGAAAATGCATTTTTATGATCTTTTCCCTGCAAATATGCCTGAAGATTTTAAAGAAAAAGTCTTAAATATAATGCGAGAAAAGAAGTCTATTTTGGATCTTGAAAACCCTGTTGTTCATAAAGAAGGAAGATTGATATGGTTACTTACTTCAGGCTTACCTAAGTTAAATGAACAAGGTAAAACAATTGGTTACCAAGGCTCAGGAACCGATATCTCTTTACGTAAGAATGCTGAAGAGAGACTTAAAGCTCAGAGTAAGTATCAAAAGACTATTGCAGAAGTCTCATCCCAGTTTATAGATGTTAACTTGGATAATTACCAAGATAAGTTTATGATGATGCTATCTAAACTAGGAAATGAACTAAATGCTAGTCATACCTTCATTCTAGAATTATCAGAAGATAAAAAGATCCTCAGAAACACCTATGAATGGACTGCTAAAGGAGTAATACCAAGTAAGAAAAAACTAGATCAAGTTAAATTGTCTGACTTCCCAGGAATAGCAGAAGTTATTGAAAAGCAAGAAAGAATTCTGGTTAAAGATATTGATGAACTTACTTCAGATAATCCTTTTAAAGACTTCTTAAAGTTTATTGGAGTAAAATCAGGAATATGTTTGCCTATTATCAGAAGTAATAAATTCTTTGGTTATTTTGGTTTTGATTCAGTTTATCTGCCCCTTAACATAGTTGAAGAAGATCTTGAACTTCTCCAAATTGCAGTTAATGTTATTGGAGATATTTATATTAGAAACAATATTGAACTAGAAAAAGCTAAAATACAAGATTCTCTGAGGGAAGCTAGTATCCAGGCCCAACAGGCTAATAAAGCTAAATCCGAATTCTTGGCTAATATGAGTCATGAAATTAGAACCCCTCTTAATGGTGTTATTGGTTTTACAGAGTTATTGTTAAATACAGACCTTGATCCAGTCCAAGAACAATATGCCTACCATACAAATGTCTCAGGACAAGCTCTACTAGGTATCATTAATGATATTCTAGATTTCTCAAAGATTGAAGCAGGCAAACTAGATCTGGATATCCATGAAGTACATATCCATGATCTGCTAAATCAAGTGGTAGATATTCTTCAATATCAAGCAGATAAAAAGAAGATTGAACTCCTAATTGATATTGATCCTAAACTTCCAGATTTAATAAAAGCAGACTCAATAAGGCTCAAACAAATTTTGATTAATCTTTTAAGTAATGCTATTAAATTCACAGAAAAAGGGCAAGTCAAAATGAAAGTTGATTTTGAGCAAGCTGATAACTTCAAGGGGGCTTGTACTTTTTCTATTGCTGATACTGGGATTGGAATTCCTCAAAATCAATTGAAGAAGCTCTTTCTTGCCTTCTCCCAAGCTGATGGTTCAATCACTAGAAAATATGGAGGGACTGGTTTAGGATTAACTATTTCTAACTTATTAGTCCAAAAAATGGGTGGGGAAATACAGGTTGATTCTCAAGAAGGTAAGGGCTCTAACTTCTATTTCACTATTATAACTGATTATTATCGACAAGATAGAAAGGATATCGAACACGATTATTCCCATAAAAAGATCTTGATAGTAGATGATAACGACCATAATCGCCAGATTATTGAAAAGAATCTTAATCATTGGGGAATTAATTATCTTAGTGCTAACTCAGGCCAAGAAGCCTTGGATATTCTTGCTAAGGATAATGAGATAGATTTAGCTATTTTTGATTTAATTATGCCAGGAAAGGATGGAATAGAAAGTATTAGGGAGCTAAGACAAAGATTTGATAACTATAAAAATCTACCAATAATCCTCCTTCATAGCTCTGTAGAGGATAAAAAAATCAATCAAGAAGCACAAAACTTGAATATTGCTCACAAAATGGTAAAACCACTTAAAGCAAAAGAGTTGAAAGAACTTATCTTCTCAATATTTGAAGATAATTCTCGTAACATAATTAAGCTCTCTGCTAAATCTTATGAACCAACCACTTATACTCTTGATAAGGGTAAACAGAAGGTCCTTATAGCTGAAGATGTGGAGTTAAATTTAGTCTTAATTAAAACTATCATTAAAAAGGCTATTCCACTGGTAGAGACAGTTACTGTAGTCAATGGTCAGGAAGCAGTAGATGTCTTTAAAAAGAACAAGTTTGATTTAGTTTTAATGGATGTTCAAATGCCTGTTATGGATGGACTACAAGCTACTAAAATTATCAGAACTTTAGAAAAAACAAGAGATCATAAAACACCTATATTAGCTTTAACAGCTGGGGCAACTAAAGAAGAAACTAGAAAATGCCTTGAAGCTGGTATGGATGAAATAGTTACAAAACCTATTGACCAAGAAAAACTAAGATCTATTTTAGATAAACTACTTAAACCCAATAATGCAGTAGATCTTTGTGAATAGCACTATCTGGGTTAGAAGAAAACAAGGAAATAATAATGGATAATATTAAAATTAGATTAGAAGAAAAAAATGATTACCGAGAAGTTGAAATTCTTACAAAACAAGCATTTTGGAATATTCATGTTCCTGGCTGTGATGAACACTATTTAGTCCATGTTTTAAGAGACTGTCCAGCTTTTATCCCTCAACTTGATTTAGTAATGGAGCTTAATGGTAAAATAATTGGCCATATCATCTACACAAAAGCAAAAATTGTTAATGAAGGACAAGAAAAAGAGGTTCTTACTTTTGGACCTGTTAGTATTCATCCTGATTATCAAGGTTTAGGCTATGGTAGTAAGCTTATTAATCATTCTCTCCAAAAAGCTAAAGAACTTGGCTTTAAGATTGTAGTTATTTATGGTGATCCTGATTATTATAGAAGATTCGCTTTTCTTAGTGGTGAAGACTATGATATTTATTCAAGTGATGGTTACTATAATCCAGCCTTACAAGTACTAGAATTAGAAGAATCTGCTCTAGATAATATTTCAGGTAGTTTTCATGAAGATAAGACTTTTGCAATTGACGAAGAGGCTGCCAAAGCTTTTGATAAGGACTTTCCTTTTATGGAGAAAAAGAATACTCCCTCACAGGTTAAGTTTATGAATATTATTAGCAAAAGGAAGAAAAGACTTAAGTAAGAGGAATCTCTTTTTTACAGCTTATGCGAAAAAACTTGCCATAAACAAGTAGCCAACTATTATTGTAAAAAGAATAAATTTAAGGATAAATCAGATGCAAAGTAAATTACATCCCTTACTTCAATCTTTAGCTTTACTTGTGGTTCCTTGCCTAGTTTTGCTAATTATAAACTATATTTTCTCTGTTACAGGCAGAGTAGAAAATTCTGCTTATCTTACTGCAAGCTTAAAGATGAGTATTTTCGTTATACCTAATGCTTTTTATATTATCTTATATAAGTATAAGTTGGGTTATTTAGGTTTTCTTGTTGCTCTGTTAGCAACTTTCTCAGCTGTAAATAGTCTTGCAACAAATCAATTAGCTCTCTTTTCAACTTTTTCTTTATATTTAATAAACTTTATATATTTCCTATTTTTAATGGGGATTATTTATATAGCATACTTTGTAGTAAATGGCTTTAAATTAAAGAATATTATCTTTATTATAGGTGGGGTTATAGTTCATACATTTTCATTTATAGGGCTTTTCTCCATCAATAAAATACCTCTTGAAAGAGTAATAATCAGGGATATAATATTCCGTGGATTTAACTTATATCTAATGGTAGGATTAGCTATAGCTATTGGACTACTCTTTTTTGAGCTTCCTAAGCAGGTTGATTCTTACCCTAGTGATATAGAAGAAGATGATGATTTATAGAAAAAAAAGACAAGGGATAGAGTGTGGGTAGAAGAAAAATAAGAAAGCCTGCTGATTATGAGCAGAGAAAAGATAAATTTGTTATTGAAGTTGAAGAAGGGAAAGTTTTGGATTTTAATCAAATCTTTAACAATAATAAGCCAGTTCATATAGAAATTGGATCGGGTAAAGGGGAGTTTATCTCTCAAAAAAGTCGTGAAATGCTTGATGTTAACTTTATCGGAATAGAACTTAACCCTCATAGGATTACCTCTATACTAAAGAAATTAGATTTAGAGGAAGACCATAATGTGAAACTTTTAAATCATTATGTAGATAAAGAAATAAGTCAGGTTATTCCAAAATATTCTATACCTGTGATTTATATTCAGCATCCTGATCCTTGGCCTAAAAGAAGACATCACAAGTATCGTTTAATTAATCAAGATTTTATTGATGCTTTAAATCTTATGTTAGAGTTAGGAGGTAGGGTAGAGATAGCTACTGACCATCCTGAATATTCACAATGGATAATTGAGCATTTTGATCAAAGGAAAGATTTTGTTTCTCTTTTTGAAAAGGGTTATACCTATGAGAAACAAGCAGGACATATTGAAACATATTTTGAAGAAATTAAAAGAGCTGAAGGCTTTGAACCAATATTTATGTTTTATCAAAAAGTAAAGTAAGTGGGAGCTATTATGCAGAAAAATGAGATATTTAAAAAGATTGTTGAATCTACTTATGAAAACCTTTCACCTTTTGCCTTTAAAGATAAGGATGCCTACCGTCTAAAAGCTGAGCCAAAGGAACATATTCGGACTAACTTTGCCTTAGATAGAGATAGAATCTTGTATAGTGGTGCTTATAGAAGGTATCATGGCAAGACTCAAGTTTTTTCTTTTACTAACTTGATAGATGAGGAAATGACAAACAGGAATCTTCATACAACCTATGTTTCTCAGATTTCAAGAACAATAGGTAAAGCTCTCAAACTTAATCTTGAGTTAATAGAAGCTATTGCTTTAGGTCATGATTTAGGTCATTGTCCTTTTGGCCATGATGGAGAAAAAGCTCTCTCAAGAGTCTGTCGAGCTCATGGAATTGCTTCTTTTCACCATAATATTGAATCATTGCAGATTGTTGACCATATATCTAAGAAGGGTAGAGGAATGAATTTAACATTCCAAGTAAGGGATGGGATAATTTCCCATGATGGGGAAGTTCATAATACAGTTTTAAAACCTCAAAGAGATAAATGTGAAGCTGATATAAAAAATTATATTAGCATGAAGAGTCAGGATAAGAAGGTAAATTGGATGCCTGCCACTATGGAGGGTTGTGTTGTAAGAATTTCAGACACCATTGCCTATATTGGGCAAGACATAGAAGATGCAGTTAGGTTTAAGATTTTAAAAAGTCAGCAACTTCCTAAGGATTGTACTGATTTTTTAGGTAAGACTAATTCTCAGATTATTGATACTTTAGTTAAGAGTGTAATTGTTAATAGTTATGAACATGAACATATTGCTTTTGATGAAGAAACTTCTCATTACCTCTTGAAGTTAAAAAAATTCAATTATCAATACATCTATACTGATGAGAACGTAAAACATGCTAATGAAATAATTAATAGATCAATGGATATTTTATTTGAAAAGTATTTAACTGATTTAATACACAATAAGACTAATTCAAAGATTTTCTTACAATTCTTAAATCATAAGAATGATGAATATAGAGATAATTTCTCTAATGCTGAAAAAGTTAGAGATTTTATAGCTACAATGACTGACAGATATTATAATGAAGAGATAAAAGACTATCTTTTACCATGGAAACTATAAAGGAGAAGTATATATGTATAAAGTAGGAGTTTTACAGTTCCAACCAAAGCTTATGCAAGTTGATGAAAACTTAGCTTATTTAGAGAAGATGTTACAGGATGTTGATGCTGACCTTATTGTTTTACCTGAGTTAGCAACATCTGGATATGTGTTTCAGACAAAGTCAGAAGTTTTCCAAGTAGCTGAAGATGCCAAAACAGGAAAAACAGCTAAATTATTTACAAGATTAGCTAGTCAACTAAATGTTTCATTAGTTGTGGGTTTCCCTGAATTAGCTGAAGGAAAAGTCTATAATTCTGCTTCTCTCTTTAACCCAAACGGTGAGATATTTACTTATAGAAAAACCCATCTCTTTTTTGAAGAAAAGACTTTTTTTGAAGCAGGGGACAGTGGTTTTAATGTATTTCCAGCTAAAAGTGGAGTAAAAGTTGGTTTAATGATTTGTTTTGACTGGCAGTTTCCTGAATCAGCCAGAACTTTAGCTCTTCGTGGTGCTCAAATTATTGCCCACCCCTCTAACTTAGTCTTGCCTTGGTGTCAAAAAGCTATGACTATTAGATCTCTAGAAAATAGGGTATTCTCTATAACTTCAAACCGAGTGGGTAGAGAAGTTAATGGCGATAAGGAATTATACTTCACTGGAATTAGTCAAATCCTCAATACTAAGGGAGAGGTCTTGGCTTCTTTCAATAAAACAGAGGAAGGGATAGTTTATAGTCGAATTAATCCTACAGATGCTCTTGATAAGCAAGTTACAGAGCATAATAATGCATTTTCAGATAGACGACCTGATATGTACGAAAGATAAGAAATTTTAAAGAAAGAAGGAAATTACTATGCATAGAATTATGAGAAAATTAAACATTCTGATAAGTTTGATTTTAATTCTCTTTACTTTTGCATGTGCGGATAAAACTACTTCAACTCAAGCTAGTGAACAAGACCAAGGTCAAATCCCGATAGCAATATCTTTAGTTCCTTTAGAAGAGATTGATATTACTGTTACTCAGGCAATAGCTACACTTACAAAGGATAATGATGAAATAAGCCAAGCTCTAACAATTAACCAGAATACTGCTTTTGCTACTATCAATAATTTAAGTCCAGGAATCTGGCATCTTGAAGTAGAATTGTTTTCTAATGAGTATGCTGTAGCTTTCGGGGAAACTGATGTAGAAGTCTTTCCTGGTCAAACTTCAGAGGTTAATCTTACCTTAAGACTTAATGACATTACAGGTTCTATTGAAATTCTAGTAGATTGGGAAATTAACCAAACTCAGCCTGAACGCTTTTTATTTATAGGAAATTCATACACCTATTATAATGATGGTTTAGAGTACATGTTTAGAAATATTGCTCAATCTAGTTCAGAAGAATTAACTATTGAAGTTCAATCAATTACTGGTGGTGGACTTACCCTGCAAAATCATTTTCAAAATCATGCTACTCATTCTATGATCTTAAACGGAAATTGGGATATGGTTATTTTGCAAGAGCAAAGTCAAATGCCTATTTTGGATACTCAATCATTTCTTACCTATGCGAGTAAGTTAGATAGTTTGATAGATATTAGTGGGGCTCAAACCTGTTTCTTTATGACCTGGGCAAGAGAATATGATCAAAGCCAAATAAATGGCCTTGCTTCGGCTTACTTACAAGCTGGACAAGAGCTTGATGCTATTGTAGTACCTGTTGGTCAGATTTTTAATTATGTATATGAAGATGATAATCAGATAAACCTCTACATGGGAGATGGTTCTCATCCTTCTCTGCATGGTAGCTACCTTGCTGGTCTTACTTTCTATAAAGAATTTTTCAATTATGACCTAAGTGATGTTCTTTATATACCTACAGGAATAAGTATAAATGAAGCTAATTATCTGAAGGAAAGTGTAGAGAATTGGTATTCGTTTTAACAAAATAACAATACAAAAATAATATTGGGAGAAAATTATGATAGGAAAACTAGCTTGGTATGATATACCTGTTTTAGATATGGATAGAGCTTGTAAGTTTTATAGTGAGATTTTTCAAATAGAAATCAAACAAGATTCAGCTGGAGAATACAAGATGGGGATTTTTCAAACTGAAGGGGCTACTGGAGCTTTAGTGTCAGGTCCAGGATTGACTCCTTCTAAGATTGGTTTTCTACCTTACTTCACAGGTGGGGAAGATCTAAATAATATCTTGCTTAGGGTGCCTGCAGCTGGGGGGAAAGTTGAATTAGTAAAAACTTCTCTTCAAGATCATGGCTACTATGCAATTTTCCATGATACTGAAGGTAATAGACTAGGATTGCACTCTTCCAAATAATATGAAAAGGAATACCTACAAGTCTTTTCAATGGTCTCTTTTTACAGCTCTATTTCGGAAGCTAATTCTCTTTGGTGTTTTTCTCTTAATAGCCAAAGAAATTGGTAAAGAAGACTTAGGTATTTTCCGAGAATTTTCATTAGTTATTGCCATTTTTGCTTCAATTTCATTTTTTGGTTTTAAAGACCTCTTAATCGTTAAAAAAGAAAGTACTAAATCACTTTTTCAAGAACTTCTTCAATTCTCTATTATTATTGCCCTTTTTTCTAGTCTGGCCCTCTTCTTGCTTGGTCCACGCATAGGACAATATTATAAGAGTAGCCTTTTAGGAGACTTGCTAGTCAGCTTGAGTCCTCTGATCGGACTTGAGATTTTTAGACTAGCCTTAAGGAGCTATTATCAGAAGAAACTTAGATTCAAAGCCTTAGCAATTATAGAAACAGTTAATGTCCTAGTTTATTCTGCTTTAATAATCCTCTTCCTATTCATTAGCTTAGATATTAAATCCTTAATTATTATCTTTTATTTTGGTAATTTAGTGGAATTAATCCTCTTACTAGCCATGGAGTCTTCCTTAATGAAAGAAACTCTAGGCAAGGTCTTTTCTTTTAGCCTCTTAAAAGATTTTGCTTTAAGCTATAAGAGGAACAAAAAGTTTCTGCTAACTGCTAGTTCCAATAATCTACTTTCAATGCTGATCAATGATTTACCAGTCATTGTCTTAGGCATTCTTTTCAACCCTGCCTTGATAGGCTTATATTATTTGGCAAATCAACTAATTGGCCAGCCAGTAGTCTTAGCCTGTAATTCACTAGGACAAGTTCTTTTTCCTACTTTTACCTTGATGACAAAAGCAGAGATTAGGGAGAGAATTGCTAAGTTCTTCAGAATTGTTACCCTCTTAGCTTTTCCACTCTTCTTCCTCTTCGTGATTTATGTTCTAAATCTGGTTCCACTTGTGTTAGGTGATAAATGGAATCAAGCCCTTCCTATTGTTAGTATCTTAGCCTTCTCCCTAGCAACTACCATGTTGATGAATCCTATTTCTAGTCTTCCTTATGTTTTTCAACTTCCCCATATTGAAATGATTTTCATGATTATTAACCTATCAATTAAATCATTGGCTATTTATCTTGGTCATTCTGCTGGTTTCGAAACAGCTCTTCTTTACTATGTAATTGCTAGTATGCTGATTCATTTAGTTTTTATATCCCTGGTAACTAAATTACTTGAGGGGTCTATTGTTAAATCTCTTGTGAGTATCCTAATCAAAAGTATTCCAACCTTGCTTTTAATCCTTATTTATCAACTCTTAGGAGACTGGACTAGCTTCTATAAGCTCCTTTTACTTTCTATACTGATTCTTATATATCTTATAATAGCTAAGCGGTTAGGGGCTTTTAATAAATAGTAATAACTAGTATCTTTTTATCCATTTTCTTCTTCACTTTCCCACAAAGAAGAGTCTGAATTTAAAAAGAATTAAAAAATACTTTGACAAAATGGTCAAGGGTATTGAAATTGCTTAAATTGAAATTCTAAATGGAGGAATGATGGCTAAAGGAACCAAGGACCATACATTTTCTTTAGTAGAATACTTAATGATTGTAATGATCGTTGGTATTCTAATTGTATTTATTGTGCCATTTACTCAGGCTAATCAAGCACAACCAAAAATTAGAGAAATGAAGAATAACGTGAATAGTATCTTGAAGGCATATGACCAAACAGGATTACTTAATGAGCTAAAACTAAGTGAAATTGAAGATCTTAACCGTGAAGAACTTAACTACTCAATTGGTGTTAATGATTTCTTAAAATATGTTAACTTTGAAAAAGATTTTGCCAAGAAGTATCTAAGTTTTACTAAGAAAAAAGATTATCTTAACTTCTTAAAAACTGAAGTTAGACCTCTTGTAAAAGTTGCTTACTTATCAAAATTTGATAAATATGTCAATGATGTTAGCTTAGTTAAACTTAATTTTGACTATGATGTACTTCCTAACTTAGGTACTTTCTTAGAAGATGATAAATTCTTTGATTTTTACGATTTAGCTGAAAGAAGATTTGGTGATTTTGTAACTCCAGGTTTAGAAGAACAATTCAATAATGAGATTATTCAAGTTATTACCTTTATTAAGGGCCTTAAACCAGAAGATGGATTCTATAACTTAACTTATAATCAAATTAGAAACTTCACTAATATTAATGTAGTTGACCTTAATAAAGTTGAAGATCAATATTTTGCTTATAAAGTAACTAGAGATTCTACTATTATTGCTGAAACAACTGAGAATTTCGGTAGTAAAGGTGCTCAAATAATCTATAGTATTCAAGATGAAATTTATCAAGTTGGACCTAGAAGTGAATACATGGAATTAGGACCTAATTTCTTAGAAGAAAATATTGCTAAACTTCCTGCTCTTAGCCAAGAAAGAGATGCTGCTATTAATAGCTTTAAAGCATCAATCAAACCTGAGGAATTAGACCTTAATGTTAGTTTAATTTCTGATTCTGATCGTGAATTATTTACTTCTTTTGAAAGCTATATCAAAGAAAATTTCAAACATCAAGATATTGAGATTTACTCAGAATTCTATAAAAACTTTGATGCTATTATTTCTTCTGCAATTTCTAATAATAAGACTTCTCTAGAAAATGCTGTTGAAACTCATGATAAAATGAGAAATCCAAGCCAAAAGGCTAAAACTGAAATCACTGAAAGAGTTGATAACTGGGAAAAATTAATTGATGCTAAAGCAAAACTTGATAACAGAATCAAATCTCTTAACGAAATTAATACTTTGATTAATAAAGTTGAAACTGTTGAAGATTACCAATCTCTTAAAGAAAATTATATTAACTCATTTAATGTAATTGATCAAGACTGGTTAATCTTAGAATAATAAAATTAAGAAGGGTGTATGACTGATAATACTAATACTATCCAGAATTTCAAGATTAATTTTGATAGTTTATTGAAGTTAGGGTATGGCGTGATTGATGTAAGATATAAAGATTATGATCTTACTTGTGGTGGATTTAAATATATCATTACACTTATCGAAAATGATAGAGACACTTTCTATATTGATATGCTTAAACAGTATAGTGGAACTGAATTTAAACAAAATGAAGTTTTAGATGTTTGGAAAAATATCTTAGACCATAAAGTTAAAATGTCACAAGTCCTCAATAGAGACGTTTCTATAAAAGTTGCTACTTTAGATTTCCTTGAATCTTAAAGTAGAAAAATGCTATTTAACTTTTGAGGGCTTTTATGCCCTCTTTTTGTTTGGAGGTTTTATGCTGGAATCTACTCTGCTACTTATTAAAGCTAATGCTGTGAAACATAAACATGTAGGCGAAATTATCTCAATTATTGAGAAAGATGGATTCACTATCCAAGATATTAAAATTTTTACATTTGACCAAGAATTAATCAAAAACTTCTACAAAGACCATTTAGGTAAGGCTTTCTTTCCTAATCTCCAAGAATTTATGATGTCTGGACCAACCATTGCCCTAAAACTTCAAAGAGATCAAGCAATTATGAGATTAAGACAACTTAATGGAGATGCTGATCCTGATAAAAGAGAAGCTGGTACTATAAGAGCTCTCTATGCTGATACTATCACTGCTAATGCAGTCCATTCTTCAGATTCTCAGGCAAATGCAATAAGAGAATTAGCTATTATTTTCCCTTAATCCCAAGTAGTGCAGTAGAACTTTAGTAATACTTCGCTAAAACTAGGTATCACAGGTGAAGAGTGCAGAAAAATATGTGCTATTCGCAAAGGTCTACAATCTCCATCTGAAGTCCCTTACCTAGGGTTGAGGAAGTCCAGTCTACCAATATCAGTCCGAAGTCCCTTACCTAGGGTTGAGGAACTCCGGTCTGGTATAAAAGTTTATTTCATAAGAATCATTTTATTAGTTTGACTTAACCCCTTGTCGGTAGTTAATTTGTAAAGATAAAGTCCAGAACTTAACTCTTTGCCCTGCTTATCTTGTCCATCCCATGACATCATATGCTGTCCTGTAGCAAGATTATTTCTTTTATGGCTATAGACTAGTTGCCCTTTAATATTATAAATCTTTAGGTGGATATCAGCCTTTGTCTTTAAGTAAAAACTAATTGTGGTTGCTGGATTAAAGGGATTAGGATAGGAAGATAGTCTTAAAGCAGATTCAAGCTGGTTTATCTCATTATCATGATTTGCTACACTCTCATTGAAAGACATTAAAGCTTGGTTAAGAAAATCTTTAGCTTGGTGATTCTTGATAAAGTAGAGTGGGATAGAGGTAAGTATAACTTGAGAGTTCTCTAGTTCCTTACTAACAGCTACAATATAATCATCAAAGTCATTTTGCGGGGAAGTAGTTAAATCTGATTGATAGGTTAACAGATTTTGAACAGAGTCATC
Source organism: Cloacimonadales bacterium (SeqCode) (assembly GCA_963663475.2). Classification (GTDB taxonomy): domain Bacteria; phylum Cloacimonadota; class Cloacimonadia; order Cloacimonadales; family JAFGVF01; genus JAEKNW01. Next base: position 186,072 of record CAXXJV010000002.1, read on the forward strand.
ATCACTAGTTACAAGGGCTTCTAAACTAAAAACTCTTCCGTCAAAAGTTGGATAAATTTTATCAGGATCAATTTCTAAGTCTGGAATATCCCAATAGATTGATTGTCCTCTAGCGAACCTAGCAGAAGAATTGTTATCTACCTGGTTAATACCAAAGACTTGGTTAGCTAAATCATTTGGGGTGAATGTAGCAGGATAAGTTTCATTGTTTAGTCCTAAGAAACGCAAAGGATCTGCTGCAGAGATTAAAAGGTTACCGCCTAACTGACTGTAGTTATTTAGGATTGGGACTAATTGAGAATTAGTAGTTGTTGAGAAGGAATTTTTAAAGATAATAAGGGTAGAGTAGATACCGATAGTTTCAATTTTTATTTCTTCTAAATCACTGGCAAGAATTAAATCATAAGAAAAATCATCAAGACTTTGCTCATAGAAGCTCTCAATAGCTGTTTGGGCAGGGAAGAGAAGGTTAGATTCTGAGAAAGTAGTAAAATCTAGGATTCCTATACCTGCATTGAAGCTTAAAGGTCTGCTGACAATACTTTCAGAATAATCACTTTCATTATCATCAAAATCGTAAGCAGTAACTACATAGTTGTACCAAGAATGGTCTTGAACATCGTTGTCAATATAGCTAGTAAGATCATTAGAAATACTTGCTAATAGACTATAATCACTTTCATTTTCTGCTTTTCTATAGATCTTGTAGCCTGCTAAATCTAATTCAGAATTAGCCTGCCAAGTAAAGCTAATCTCATTAAGACCTGGTTGATGACTAAAGTTTTCAACTATTCTTGGTCTACTTTGAGGAGTGATAAATCTTGTTTCACCAAAAGATATTGAATCGCTCCAGTGGGTGAAAAGTGTTACTTCATAAGGGGTATTATCTTCCAAATCTTCTATTGTATAAGAGTTGGAAATTGTGAAAATTGAATTAAGTTCATCAGTAATAAGATTTTTAATATCTAACTTGTATTCTACATCCCATATATTAACTTCATCCCAAGATGCGTTAACGGAAGTTCCTGAACCAGTATCTTCAAGGGTGAAGTTCTCAGGAGAAGGCATTAAATTACCTACAGAAATAGCTGTAGATGCTACAAGCTTGATAAATTGGGCAGCATAGTCTGGATTAGTGTTTTCACTTATGTCTTGGTCTGAATGATAATAGGGAGAGAACTCATACTCAGCAAAGAAAATTGCTTTAAAACCATTAGAATGATAGGCCCAGCTATCTGACCCAGTAATAGAAGTATCTAGGGCAAAAGTAGTCATATCCAATTCTGAGCTATTAGCAAGGGCTAGATTTGTAAGTCCTTCTGCTCCAGGATAGTTTCTTAGAGTAAAGATATAATCATCTGAAGGAGAATTTGAAATCATATCACTGTTGAGCATGGCTACGACATTAACATTATTATCTGCTAAATACTCAGCATCATGATAGCCACCAAAAAGACCAAACTCCTCCATAGCAAAAGTAACAAATCTAAGGGAATTATTGAGTTGAATATTGTTTTCTTTTAGAACACGAGCTGTTTCTAAAACAGCTGCTGTTCCACTAGCATTATCATCTGCTCCAGGTGCATAAGTATATGCTTCATTTATATTTGGAGTAATTATTGAATCATGATGACCACCAATTACTACATATTGGTCAGGAAATACAGATCCTTCTTCAATACAAACTACATTATACTGCCAAGTGTTGTAGTTATTTACATAGAAGGAATCTATAGCTACATTTGTGTAGCCAAAACGAGTAAACTGACTAGCTATCCAGTCTGATATTTCTCTTCTATTGTCTAAAAGAGCAAAGCGAGAACCGTAGTCTTCTAAAGTCTGTATGTAAGAAGCTATTGAATCAGCATTAACAGACTCAAGAACTTGATCAAGATCACGAGTAATATTGGTATCTAAGCTTGTTTGTTTACTATAAGAAGAAGCTTTATTACGGTAAAGTTTGGAACTTGTTCTGACAGGTATAAATTTAATTCCTGCCTGGGGAAGGAGATTATCAGGTCTTATTTGTGCTTTCTCAAGTCTAATTTTATCATTAATTAATATCTCATCTAAATAAGCTTGTTTTTGCAGTTGAAAGCCTGGTTTAGCTGAAATTATATAAAGTGGAGAAGTATTATTATCACTGGTCAAAAGCCTATAAGGTATTTTAGCTGCATCTAGATCAGCAGTTTCTTGAGGTGAAACTAGCAGGTAATCATCCATCTCAAAACAGAGTTTTACATTAAGCTCTTCTAATTTATTTAGTGACTTGTGATCTGTTTTTTGAACTTCTATAATGGTTTGTGAGTCAAGTAAAGTTGAGAAAGAACCTACAAAAATTAAAAGTGTTAGCAATAAGCTGTTCTTGGTCATATCATGCTCCTAAGTTATAATTTTTTTAACTAATATAAATATAAAGGGAAACTGCTCTAAGGCAATTATTAAGAAATCCTATTGGCCAATTACTCCAAAGAAAAAGAATCTAAGTAGGTCTTCTGATTGGTCATCAACTGAAGAATAGAAGCTGGAAAACTCCTTGTCACTCATGGTATCAATCATTACTCTTTTGTAGAGGCAGAGTAGTTTGTCAGCAGTAAATCTTTGCTTAATTCCCATTTTTTCAGACTCAAAAATAATAAACTGTATCATTCGTTGATTAATATATTCAATTTTCTTTTGGCAGATAGGGTTATCATTTGGTCTAAGAATATTGAGATCTGTATAAAAAAGTTGAGAATAGCCTGAGTGGTGACTTTTTTTTTGACTTATAAACTTATCAATTTTTTGGGTAAAAGAGGCATCTGAATCAAAGATTTTGATCATTTCCTCAGTATGTTTATCCATTTGCTTTAGCCACCATTGAAAAAAGCAATCATACTTATCTTTAAAAAACTTATAGAAATTTACCCTATTAATATCTGCTTCTTGACATAGCTGTTTAACAGTTATTTTCTTTACACCAAATTCTCTGTATAGTTTATCACAGCTTTCGAATATTTTGTTTTTAATATTTTCCATGATTTCTCCAATCATTTTTTTTCATTTTCTGAAAATACACTTATATGTCAAACAATTTTACAGATATTTTACATTTAAGAAGAATTAAAAAGGTCTAAATATGTAAGTTACTGCTTTACATGAAATTATTGCATTACACTTGGGAAACAGTAAAATAACATAAAATTTATAAAATACTGACTTGAAAAATATATAAATTATTGTTTGACATATATTTAGCAATATGAAAAAAGTGTATCAGAAAATAAAAAAGGGAGACATTATGAAAGAACGAATTTTTATAGTATTAATGATTTGTATTGCTTTTGTAGGCGCTTATGCTCAAAATGAACAACTAACTCCTCCGACTGATTTAACATATAATGTAGGGGCTGATTTTGTTGAATTATCATGGTCTGGTCCACAATCCGTAGTAAGTAATTCATTTAACTTAAACTGGGGTATTCCAACAAATTTCCAAAATATTGATAATGATGGTGATGGTGAAAGCTGGCAAGAAATTAATGAGGCTGGTTTTTTAAATACTGGAGCTGCTATAAGCTATATGTCTAATACTGGTAATCCAGAAGATGTTGATAACTGGTTAATAACTATTCCTTATGACATTACAGAAGACTCTCATTTGATTCTCCATGTAAAATCTTTAGATAGTGGAATGAATCAAGAGTTTGAAGTATTAGTTAATAGTCAAGGCATTGATGTTAGTGACTTTGATGATGTAATATATAGTGGAAGTGTTTCTGATAATGAGATGCAAAGAATTGATATTGATTTAAGTAATTATGGAGAAAGCCAACTATTCTTTGCATTCAGACATACTAATAGTCAGGATTCTGGACTTGTTTTAGATGAAATTTGGTTAACTAATTTGCAAGAACCTGAAGAAAGAAATGATAGAGATGACTTACTCTATGGTTTTAATATATACAAAGATAATGTTTTAGTTGGCTTTAACACGGGGCAGATGTTTTTTGATTTCCAACCTCTTATAGGAACAAGTGAGTACTATGTTACAAGTCTTTATAACAATGGTGAATCTCAACCTTCTACGAGTGTTTTTGTTGAATTCGGTAGTGTAGTGGAATCAGATGAGTCGTTTGAAGATGGAATTTTACCTGACTATTGGCAGATTATTGATAATGGTAACTTCCCTTTCTGGAAAGTATCTACATCAGAACCAAACTCAGGGGATTATTCTGTTTCTATAAGTGCTTATGGCCCTCAAGATGACTGGTTAATTACCCCCATGTTATCTCCTAATGAGATGGAGTCTACTCTTTCATTTTATGCTAAAGCAGATGTTTTTGAGCCTAATACCGCTATTTTAGATGTCTGGGTTTCTACTGAAAGTAACAATATTGAAGATTTTACTGATTTACTAGATGAAATCAATTTTACTGATGGTGAATATCAAGAATATTCTTATTCTTTAGCAAACTATATTGATCAGCAAATTTATATTGCTTATCAATTTATGGGAGATCAGATTTCCTCAGTCTATATGGATGATATTACCCATCCTCCAATAATAACACCTAATAACAGTATAGCTGTTTCTGATATCACTGTAGAAGATTTTCTACAAGTAGGTGTTAGTAATGAAGTTACATGTAGTATCATAAATAAAGGTTCTTATCCAATAGATGGTTATGTAGCTGATCTTGTTGATAGTGATAGTGGTGAGATTTTAGCTTCTTATCAAGGTGGATTCGTCATTCCTGGTATGAATGAGGAAATTTCAATTACTTATATTCCGCAACAAACAGGCATTAAGAATATCCATGTTGAAAGCTCTCTTACAGGGGATCCTTACACTTTTGATAATGCTTCTCAAATACACCAAGTTTTTATTCAAGATGAAAATGACTCAGTTATTAGCCTTGGTACTGATAATCAAGTTGAATTAGGACTTCCTTTTAATATGCTATGGCCATATAATCTGACTCAAACTATTTATCCAAGTTCAGATATTAGTGATTTACAAGCTAATCAGAGTCAGATTACTGGACTTTCTTACTACTATGCAAACGAATATTCTCCTGAACCACTTGAAATAACCATTTGGTTGGGTGAAACAACTAATACTAACCTTGATGCAGGCTGGGAAAGTTATGAAAATTTAACCCAAGTATATAATGGGCCTATTGAAATGGTAACAAATGAATATGTTGAATCTATGATGACTGTAGAGTTTGATCAAGTCTATAATTATCGTGGACAAAATTTAGTAATTATGATTTATCGCCAAGACTCTGGAATTCATATTGGGGATAACAACTTGCTTTGTAGTCCGTCAGCTTCTCAAGAAAATGTTAGTCTTGTTTTCTTTGATGATGATTTGAATCCTGATCCTCAAAATCCACCTGAAACAGGAAGCTATTGCTTCTTAAGTCAAAACTATCCTAACATATCCTTTATTTATAGTGATGGACCTACTGCTAATGAAGAAAATGAAAATATAAGTCCTGTTCAAACACTTATCAAAGGTAATTATCCTAATCCATTTAATCCAGTAACAAGTATATCTTTCTCTTTAGCAAAGGATTCTTTTGTTGAGATTGAGATATACAACCTCAAAGGACAATTAGTTAAATCTCTTGTTAATGAGAGATTAATTTCTGGAAATCATAATGTTGTCTGGAATGGTAAAAACTCACAAGGTCAGATAGTAAGCTCAGGTATCTATTTCTCTAAGCTAAAGACTGATGGACAAAATAAATCACTTTCAAAAATGATATTGATAAAGTAAATAACAAGAAATCTCAGAAAACTGCTAAAAGGCTTAGTAGCATTCTCCTCAATGGGTGGGTTTACCTCACCCATTATTTCTTCATCTTCTTTTTAGCTTTTGGGTCTGGAAGCTCTCTTACTGATCTGACAACTAACTCAGTTAACCAATCACTATCTTCGAGCTTATCTTCTATTAGAAAATAGTTCTTTGCTCCAGGATAGGGTGGAGACTCAACAACATTTTCAATAAATTCTCTACCAGCCTTTGTTGGTTTTATATATAACTTATTATCACATACTAGAGCAAAGATCTTTTTATCCGAATAGATACCATATTCACCAAACATCATTTTATAGCTTATCTGTCCTGCATCATGAATTTGTTCAACAATATAGTCTATCATTTCTTTGTCTGTCGCCATTGGTAACTCCTCAAAGTTTTATTAATATTTTGAACTATGCTTCAAGAGTCAATCATTAAATTATTAATTATTGTATTTTCCTTTAAAAATTTAAAGAAGGACTTGACAGATTGAAAGTAAAAAATAATAATGTATAAGTATGAATAAAATAGAATAAATAAACAGATAAAATATTGACATAAATGATTTTATGAGAAGTCTAACCACTGTGACGAATTGCTAACAGTGGTTTTTAATTTATTATTAAAGGTGTATAGTGATGATAAGTGAAAGAGAAAAAGTATTAGAAGATGTTGCTAAAAGAGCTGCTAAAGAAGCTGGTGTAGCTTTATATGATGTTGAAGAGAAACAGACAAGTCATGGTTTAGTAGCATTAATATATATTACAAAGATAGGTGGAGTAGCTGTTGAAGATTGCATAACTGTGAACAGGTTAGCAGGCTCAGAACTAGAGTTACTAGACGTCTATAATAAGAAGTACACATTAGAAGTATCTTCACCAGGATTAGAGCGTGATTTGAAGTATAAGAAACACTACGCAAGTGCTATTAATGAAAAGGTTAAGGTGAAATATCAAGCTGAAGAAAATCGTTTAGTGATTGAAGGTACCTTAACAGAAGTAACCCCACAAGCTATCAAAGTTGTTCCTAAGAATGAAGAAGAGGTTGTAATTCCTTTCACTTCTATAAAAAAAGCAAGAACAATATTTGACTTTTCAGATGAGAAGGAGAGATAAGATGAGTTCTAACATATTAGTAGTATTGAATCAATTGGCCAATTTTAAGCAACTCGATAAAGAGATGCTTACCGAGATAATTAAAGAGAGTTTGTATTCTACAATCTCTAAAAAGCTATCACCTGAAAATGAGTTAAAGATTCATCTTGACTTTGCAACGAATGATATTTATGCAACCTTTAAGAAGATAGTTGTTCCAATGGATTCTGAATTAGGTGAGATTTCTTTAGCTGAAGCAAAAAAACAATATGGTAAAGGTATTGAACTTGGTGATGCTGTAGAAGTTAAAATGCACTTCCATGAATTTGGTCCTAAAATTATTAAGAATGCTAAAAAGGCTATTCAGGAGAGGATTAAAAGTGAAGATGCTAATAAGACATCACTCCATTTCGAAAACCAGAAGCATACTATTGTTACTGGTAAGGTAAAGTCTGAAGGCTTCAGTGGTATAAAAGTAGATATTGGTTATACAACAGCCCTACTTCCACCCGAAGAACAGATAGAAGAAGAATATTATAAACAAGGTGATATTATTAAGGCTTATGTTACTAATATTCGCAGAAAAGATTCTCTAGTAACTGTTATTCTATCTAGGACTAATCCTGAGTTTGTTAAGAAATTATTTGAAAATGAAATTCCTGAAATTTTCAATGGTGATATAATAATTAAAAAGATTGTTAGAGAGCCAGGAATTAGAACAAAAGTAGAAGTCTATACCGAAAAAGACCATATTGATGCTGCTGGTTCTTGCTTAGGTACTAAAGGCCTAAGAATAGACTCTATTAGAAAAGAACTCCATGGTGAGCAAATAGATATAGTAGTCTCTAATCCTAATAGCGATGAGTATGTCGCAAATGCTATCGGCAAGGATTTAGTAGAACGTGTTATTATTTCTGAAAGAGGAAAATTCGCTAGGGTAATTGTTAAAGAAAAAAATAAAAACCTAGCAATTGGTAAGAAAGGTAAAAATGTTAGATTAGCTGCTAAGTTAACTAATTATAATATTGATATATTTACAAAAGAAGAGTATAATTCAAAGTTAGCTGAAGAGAGAAGAATCACTAACCATGTTACTGAGCTAGACGGCGTAACTGCTAATACTGCTCAAATTTTGAAAGCACATGGTTATACTTCTGTCCAAGATATTTATCTGGCAACTGTAGATGAATTATGTAACTTAGGAAACATCGGTAGAAAGACTGCTGAAAAATTAAAAGAGTCTGCGGAGGCTTTCTAAGTTGTGTTGTGAATCTCACAAGCCTATCCGTACTTGTGTAGTTTGTCGAGAAAAGGATTATCAAGCAAATCTGATTAGATTTCAAGTAATTGATAATAACCTAGTTTTCGATTTAAAGAGACTACTTACTGGTAGAGGATATTATGTTTGTGATAATAACCAATGTATAGAGAAGTTATCTATATGGAAACAAAAGAGATTAAAGAGGTTGCAGAAAAAACAGAAGAGAAACTAATAAGACTTCTTCAATTTGCCCGGAGAGCAGGTAAATTGAAGTTTGGGATAAGTATGCTCAAGACTTTGAATAGAAAGATAAAAGTTATAATAATAAGTAAAGACATATCGGAAAATAATTTGAAAAAAATTACTAGATTTAATGATTCGAAAAGCCCTATAATTCAGATAAGATCAATGCAAAGTATTGGTAAAAGTATTGGCCATGAACCCGTGAGTGTTATTGTAATAACCGATACAGACTTTTCGAATGGAATATTGAAATTAATAACTCACTAATTGGGAGGAATATTGTCTAATACCAGAGTACATGAACTTGCTAAAGAGTTAAAAATTTCTGCTTCTGCCTTGAAAAAGACTTTAGCCGATTTAGGTATTGTCGTTAAGAGCCATATGAGTTTGCTCGATGATGATGTGGCAACAAAAATTAGAGCTATGTTTAATGATCAAATATCAGCTAATAAAAAGCATGATAAAGAGGATGCACAACGACAAATAAAAGCTCAAGAAGATAAAGCAAGAGAAAAAAAGAAAGAAGTTGAAGAAGAAAGGGCTAAGGCTGCTAAAGCAGTTAAGAAAGATGAAACAGCCCAAGTTAAGAAAGAAAAGAATGATACTAAAAGAAATGAGAAAGTAGTTAAAGATAATTCTAGTCTTGAACAAGATACGAAAAATCGACCATCTCATAAAAAAGAAAGTAATAAAGATCATTCTTCTACAAAGAAAGCAAAAGAAGAACCAAAGACTAACGCTATTCCTATGGCTTCAACTGCTAGTATTTTAGCTCAGCTAAAGAAGAAAAGTCAGCCTGCAACTACTGATTCTTATTATCATGTTGATAATGTTGAAGAAAGAAAAGCTAATCAACAGAAAAATAATGATAATAGAGATAATAGAAGAGGTGGCTATCGTAGTGATAACCAAAATAGAGACAAAAGAAAGCCATTCACTAAAGATGGTGGACGTCCTCCTTATGATAAAAAACCAGGTTTTGCTGGCAAAGATGGTGGTCGTAAATTTGATTCTAAAAAGAGGGATTCTCATAATATTAAGAACTCAGTTATTGCTCCTAGTATTGCCCCAGCTAATGATTTAGCTAATAAACCAGAAATTTCTAAAAAGTTTGGCAAGAATAAGAAATCATCAAAAGATTTTGGTGATACTAGTAGACACTTGCAAAACAAAATTAAATCTGCAAAGAAAAGAGATAAATATACTAATATTCCAGTAGAACTTGATGAATCTCAAATTTCAAAGAATATTAAGATGACACTTAAAAAGACTAAGAAAGTTAAAAAATATCATAAAGAATCTAAGCAAAAACAGCTTCCAGATGATGCAATAGTAAAGATTTCAGAATTTACTTCAGTTAGTGAATTAGCTAATATTCTTGGTGTTGCTGCTACTGATATTATTGCAAAATTCTTTGGCTTAGGTCAGATGGTTACTATCAATCAAAGATTAGATCGTGATTCTCTAGAACTTATGTGTGCTGAATTTGGTATTGACTATGAGTTTGAAGATGAAGTAGGAGAAGAAATCATCTACAAGGATGCAGAAGTCTTTGAAGATGCTGAAGAAGTTGAAAGACCTCCTATTGTTACAATTATGGGACATGTTGACCATGGTAAAACTTCAATATTAGATTACATCAGAAATGAAAATGTAGTTGCTGGTGAATCTGGTGGTATTACTCAACACATTGGTGCTTATCAAATTTCCTATAATGATAGAAAAATTACCTTCTTAGATACTCCAGGTCATGAAGCATTTTCAGCAATGAGAGCTCGTGGAGCTAATGTTACAGATATAGCTGTAATTGTTGTTGCGGCTACTGATGGTGTAATGCCACAAACTATTGAGGCTATAGATCATGCTAAGGCTTCTGGTGTAACTCTCATTATTGCTATTAATAAGATTGATCTTCCTAATGTGAATATCGATAAAACAATATCTCAACTTTTAGAAAAAGGAATTTATCTTGAAGGTTATGGTGGTGATGTTTTATGGACTAAATGTTCAGCTCATACAGGTGAAGGAATTAATGATCTCTTGGATTTAATGCTTTTAACTACTGATGTTGAAGAGTATAAAGCTAAAAAAGATATTCCTGGTGAAGGAATAGTTATTGAATCTGAAAAAGATGCTAGTATGGGAACTATAATTACTCTCCTTCTTCGTCAGGGTTCTATAAAGAAAGGTGATTCAATTATTTGTGGATCAACTTATGGTAAAGTTAGAAAACTTGAAGATGAGAGGGGCAAAGAACTCAAAAAGTTAGGTCCGTCTGATGTAGCTAGACTTTATGGTCTTAATGATGTGCCAAAAGCTGGTGATATTCTTAATGTTGTTGAATCTGACAAGGTAGCTAAAAATATCTCATCTGAAAGAACAATTATCAGAAGAGAAAGAGAAAACTTCCAAAACAAGGCTAGTTTGCATAATATTTTTGATAGGATTAAAGAGAATGAAACTCTTACTATTGATCTTATCGTAAAAGCTGATACAGATGGTTCTGTAGAAGCTCTTTGTGATTCCTTTGAAAAGTTATCAACAGACCAAATTAAAGTGCAAATTATCCGTAAATCAGTTGGTGGTATAAATGAGGCTGATGTTTCTTTAGCTTCTGCTTCTAATGCTATTATAATTGGTTTCCATGTTCGTACTAACGGCAAGGCTCAGAAGTTAGCTGAACTTGAAGGTGTAGAAATAAAACTCTATCATATTATTTATGATGCTATAGAAGAGCTTAGATCTGCTATGGAAGGTATGTTAGCACCTAAGCTAGTTGAAAAAGCAACTGGTTCAGCAAGAGTAAAAGAAGTTTTCAAAATCAAGAAAGTTGGAAATATTGCGGGTTGTGCTGTGGAGACAGGATATATTGAAAATTCAGGTAAGGCTCGTATTTATAGAAATGATGTTATGCTCTATGAAGGTAAGTTATCTTCATTAAAACACTTCGCAAATGATGTCAAAGTTGTAAAAGCAGGTACTGAGTGTGGTATTGGTTTTGAGAACTTTAATGATCTTAAAGAAGGTGATGTAATTGAATCTTACATCGAAGTAGAAGAAAAACAAAAGTTGTAATATGGCATCAATAAAAATATTAAGATTACAGAAAGAACTAAAAAAACTGTTCAATACTACTGTATTATATAGTCTTAGAGATGAACGTCTGAAAAGTGTCTTCTTTTCAGACGTTGAAGTCTCTCCCGATTTACGGCAAGCAAAAATCTATTTCTATGATAATGTGTCTGATTTATCTCAAGAAGAAATGATTGATTGTTTAACAAGAGCATCTGGTCAGTTTAAAAAACATATAGCAGATGCTAAAATAATGAGAATTATTCCTGATCTTAGATTCTATTATGATAAATCACAAGACAACTTGATGAAAATTGAATCTATTTTTGATAAAATTCATAGAGAAGACGATGAATCAGAATAAGATAAGTAATTTGGAAGAATTACATTCCAAACTATACACTATGCTGTCCTACGTAAAAGATGGCCAATCTTTTGCTATTATTACCCATAATAACCCAGATGGGGATGGTTTGGCTGCTTGTTTAGGTATGAGAAGATTTTTTGCTGCTAAGCAGATTAATCTGGATATTGTCTTGCAAGGGGAAAGTCTAGATAAGTTAAGCTTTTTAGAAGTTGATAAGCACACAAAAGATCTAACAGATGATATGACCTACGATAATTTGCTGATTATTGATTGTCATGGTTATGATAGGATAAATGAAGCCAAAATTTTAGTTGAGAGAGCCAAAAGAATTCTTGTCATTGATCATCACATTATTACCAGCATAGTAGATAATGCAGATTATTATATCAATAGCCAGGCAACATCTGTAGGTATCATTATCTATAATCTATTAAAGAATGAACTTAGATCAATAGATAAGGATAGTCAAAAGTATTTTGCCCAAGCTATTTACACAACTATCATTAATGATACTAATAACTTTCTAAATACTAATGTAAATCAAGAAGTCTTTCAAGTTTGTCAAGAACTACTAGACTATGATATCAGCCCAGCTGACATTAGCTTGAAATTTCTTTATGAGAAAGAAGCAAGTGAATTCAAGATGATTGGTCAAAGCTTAGCTACAATACAAATGCATCATGATGATAAAACTCTTATCTTTCATACAAAACGTGAATTCTTAGATAGTAATCACTTAGATGATTCAGCAACATCAAAAATGACTCAATGGGTTAAAGGGGTTAAAGATGTTGAAGTTGTTATTTATTACTGGCATAAAACTAGTAATGAGTATAAGTTTTCTCTTAGATCTGAAAGACATAATGTACAAGAGATTGCTAAGTTATTTGGTGGTGGTGGTCACGACAAGGCTGCTGGTTTTACTGCCATAGGAAATATTGAAGAGATAATAACTAAGGTGTTGACAGAGATTAAAAATAGAATTTATGGATAAACTAGGCATCCTTTTAATTAATAAGCCAGTAGGAATAACTTCATTTGATATTATTAGACGGCTGAGACGAATAACCAATATTAAACAAATTGGTCATGCAGGAACTCTTGACCCTTTTGCTGAAGGTTTAATGCAAATTCTTGTTGGTAAAGCAACTAAGTTTGCTCAATACCTAACCAACTATGATAAATCTTATCAGGTTACAATGCAGTTTGGAATAAAAACTGATACAGGTGATACTAGTGGAGAAATTATTAAAGAAAGCATGATAGAAGACTTAATTATTGATCCCATTCTTCTCAAAGAACAAGTTGAAGCTCTAACTGAACAAGTTCCACCTATATATTCAGCAATAAAAGTTAATGGTCAAAGAGCCTATAAACTTGCAAGAAAGAAGGCAGACATTGCTATGAAAGCCAGACCAATAAAGGTAAGAGATTTCTTGCTTATAGATTATTCTTTCCCCTTTTTAACATATAAATGTAAGGTAAGTAAAGGTACTTATATTAGGTCTCTTACTGAGCAGATAGCTGACATGTATTCAACTATTGCTACTACTATAAAATTAGACCGTTTATCAGTATCAGATAGTCAATTATCAGATGCAGTTAATTTGGACGATTTAACAGCAGAAAATTGGTTTGACTACTTACTTCCTGTTGATAGATTTATAGAGTGGCCTGTTATCCAACTAAATCAAGCAGAAGTTGATGACTTCTGGTACGGAAGAGAAATCAAGTTGCCTAAACAAGCTGATGCAGAATTAGTGATTGTTAAGCATAATCAAGAGACCAAAGGGATAGGTAGGTTAGTTAACTCTGTTTTGCAACCTAAAAAGGTATTCAAATAATGAAAGACTTTGTTTTAACTGTAGGAAATTTTGATGGGGTTCATTTAGGGCACTGTAAGTTACTTAGTAAGCTCTTACAAGTTGCAGAAGATTATCAAGCTCAACCCTTAATCGTAACCTACCAAACTCATCCTAAGATTACTTTAGATGAAACACCAAAAGCTTATCTTTTAACTACAACAAGTCAGAAAATTTCTTTGCTTAACCAATGTGGCTTTGATCATATCGAACTACTTAATTTTACCAAAGAATTTGCTGATATGCCTCCTTATGAGTTTTTGAAAAATGAATTAATCGAAAAATTTCATCCCAAGGCTATTGTACTAGGTTATGATACTAAATTTGGGAAAAATAGACAGGGTGATTATGACTTTATAAAAAATCATGAAAGTGAATTTTCTTATAAAACTTTTCAAGTTGAACCACTATCTATCAACAATACTATAGTCTCTTCTTCAATTATTAGGCAATTAATCAAAGAAGGCCAATTATTTAAAGCAAATGAGTTTTTAGGTAGATTATTTTCTTTTTGGGGTAAAATAATAGAAGGTAAGCGTCTTGGCAGAAGACTAGGCTATCCAACCATTAATATTAAGGCATTAACAGCTTCTCAGCTTACACCTCCTGATGGTGTTTATCTTACAAAGACATATACTAATGATGGTCAATACTTTAGTATTACTAATATTGGTAAGAATCCAACAGTGAGTAATTCTCTTGACCAGAAAATTGAATCTTATATCTTGGATTTTAATAAAGAAATTTATGGTCAGGTAGTAGAGACCAGATTCATAAAGAAACTTCGTGATGAAATGAAATACTCCAGTATTGATGAACTAAAACATGCTATTGCAACAGATGTAGTTAATTCCAGAAGGATGATTAATGAACTTAAAGATACTCTTTAAATGGCTTATATTCTTAAGTATGTTAAATGTTACTTGCCTGTTCTCAATTGAAAGAATTGAAACCCAGCAAATATTAAGTACACCCAGAGACTATTCCCTTTCCTATTTCGAAAATGATACAGCTATTTCTCATTGGTATGGCTCCGATACTTGGGCAGTGAAAATTGTTGCTGAAGATTTTAGACCTAATGTTCTTTCAATGACTATTAATGCTGTTAATATTTATTTCCCAACTATTCCAGAAAATCCTGTTAATATAAGAGCTTTTACTTATGATGAAGATTCTGAGTTAGACCCTTTATTTGGAGATTTAATATCTCAACTAAATCTTCAGAATATAACAATTAATGAAATAGGCTGGAATACCTTCCCTCTTACAGGCTCTTATACAGGCCAAGGCATTTGGCTAATTGTAGATAATGTAACTAATTTTTCTGATAATTTTATGGCTACTACAGCAGGAGAGGGCACTAACAGTTTCTATAAGATTAGTCAAAATGGAGATGTTGCTTTTAATAGCTTCTATGATATAAATGTAAGACAAGAACTTCTCTATTCTGTTGATGGTTATTTGAACTTAGATTATGATATAGTAGCAGACTCAATAAGAGTGGAATTGCTTGATGTAGCTGTAGATTATAGTCATGAAGATTTATGGGAATATAAGTATAATATTAGAAATTACTCAGAAGAAAATTTAACTAATGCAGTAATGGAAATTGAAATTCAACATCCTGATCCAGAAGTCTATGATACTACCTATACTTATCTTGAATTAAATATACCAGCTTTATCTGATACAAATCATGAGAGCCAAGAGCCAATTTATCTACAGTTACCTATAGAAGATTCTCAATATAAAATAACTAGCAGACTACTCAGTGCTTATGATGGCTATCTTCTAGATTCTGATTTATTCAAGGTAACTAATTTTTCTCAAGATTCTGATCTAGCAATTATTATGAATTTCTTATCTGCAAACTATGAATTAACAGAGGGACTTTTGGAAAGTCAAAGAGAATTAGCTCAATCCAACTGGTTAATCTTTAACTATGGTATTGATGGTTCTGACCAGCTTTTCTATTCTGACTATGCTTATAATTATTATCAAAGTTTAGATATAAATCTAAATCCTTTAACTCTCATTAATGGTACAAAATATTTCAATAGCTATAACCTGCCTGCTCTTGAAGCAAACTTGGAAAATAATATCTATTATATTCCTAAAGTTTTTGATATTAGCGATGAAGGTCTAGAAGAAGAAGACTCAAGTCTCATATATTTTTCTCACTTTAATTATGGACAAAGATATGTTTTTGATACTTTTACAGATGACTTAGCTATGGATGTCTTTATATCACAGAAAACTAAGCATTATTCTGAAGCAGGTGATGAATTTATCCTTAGCCAAGTAAGTGATGCCTATGCTGATTTTCAACGACTAAATGAAGAAGGAGAAGGTTACTTCGAATTCTCATATGATACTGACAGTGTAGATAGTCTTATGACTAATGCTAATGGGGAAAAATTTGCTAATGTAATTATTTATAGACAGGATTCTAATGAAATTGTCAGCTATCATAGATATAATTTAATAAATAATGTATTAGTCTCTAACCAAGATAATGATCTTCCTAGTCTAGCTCCAATTACTATTTATCCTAACCCAATAAATAATGGAAAATACTTTAACATAAAGACTAGTGGAAAAGAAAAAATAGATTTTGTTAGCTTGTATAACCTCAGAGGACAGAAAGTTGCCAAGCTTAAGTACGATAATTCTCGTCTTACTTTACCTAAAAATATTGCAAGTGGAATCTATTTCTTAAGAGCTACATATCAAAACTCTCGTAAAAGTCCTCTGCGCAAATTATCAATTATTAAGGAGTAATATTTAATGAATAGAATAAATGTAAATGATTTGGCAAACTGTATAAACCAAGAAATTGATAGCTACTATATGGTGGTTGAAAAAGATCTCAGGCAAGGTGCAAGAGATTATTTCCTACGCCTGAAATTAGCTGATAATACTGGATTTGTTGTTGCAAATATTTGGAAGAATGCAAGTCAATTCTCTGAAATGTTTGAAGTTGGTGAGGTAATTCAAGTCAGTGGATTAGTAATTAAATACAATAAAAATATCCAGATAACTATTAACGAAGTTCTAAATATGGAAGAAAAAGACTATGATTTAGCAGAACTCGTACCTGCAACAAAAAAAGATATTAATGAACTAACTGATAGTTTTTTTGAGTTTGTTGATTCAGTTGAAAATAGCTATTTATCTCAACTACTCAGATCAATCTTTGATAATAAGCAGATTCTAAACCTCTTTATCTCATCTCCAGCAGCTAAAGGCTGGCATCATAACTATGCTGGTGGATTATTAGAACATACTCTAGCTGTAACTAAAATTTGTGCCTTTGCTTGCCAAATGTATCCTGTTGATAAAGACCTCATGATTAGTGGTGCTATTCTGCACGATCTTGGAAAAATCTATGAATATGATTCTGCTATAGGTATAGATTTCTCAGATGAAGGACGGTTAATTGGACATTTTGTGATTGTTGATAGAATTATTACTGAACATGCAAGTAAAATAGATCTATTCCCTAAAGAACTATTAATGAAGTTAAGACACATGGTTTTAGCTCATCATGGAGAGTATGACAAGGGTTCTGTAAGATTACCTCAAACTTTAGAAGCCCATCTCTTGCATTTAGCAGATAATATGGATGCTCAGGTTACTGGGGTAAAACAGATTATCGAGGCTAGCTCTGATAAATCAAAATGGTCTGAATTCGATAAACTTAATCAAAAATTCTATTATAAAGGTTAATAAATGTTACGAACTTCTGTATTATCCAGTGGAAGTAAAGGTAACGCTAACCTAATTTTCACTGATAACACATACCTGCTTTTGGATGCTGGCTTGTCAGCAAAAAGAATCTTTGAAGCTATGCAAGCGATTGACTTAGACTACAATAAACTAAATGGGATAATAATATCTCACGAGCATAGTGACCATGTTAATGGAGCAGGTATAATAAGTAGAAAATTAAAAATCCCCATCTATTTTACTAGACAAACTTATTCGTGTTGTCAAAAAAAGATAGGTAAACTCACTCAAGAACCTGTCTTCTTTAATGTAGGAGATGAATTTTCTATTAGAGATATTCACGTTACATCTTTTGCTTCATCTCATGATGCCATTGATTCTAGTAATTTTGTCTTTCAGCAATTAAATAATGATAATCAAAAGTTAGCTATTGCTACTGATTTGGGCTTTGCTACAAAATTACTACTTGAAAAAATTAAGGAGGTTACTACCTTAGTTTTAGAAAGCAACCATGATGAAGTAACCTTACTAACTGGTCCTTATCCTTGGGAACTAAAACAGAGAGTTAAGAGCTCTAGAGGCCATTTATCTAATAAACAAGCTGTGGCTGTTGTTAGTCAAATAATACATAACAGACTGAGTAATTTGGTTCTAGCCCATCTATCTGAGAAAAATAACACTCCTGAGTTAGCTTTGAAAGAAATGTCTGACTATTTAAGTGCTATTAAATCAGAGGTTAAACTCTTTTTAGCAGACCAATACAAACCAACTCCAATTATTAAAGTATAGAGGATTTAATGAAATTTTATATAGAAACCTATGGCTGTCAAATGAATATTGCTGATAGTGAACTAGTAACTACAATTCTTAACAATAATGGCTACCAAGAAGCTGAAAGTTTAGATGAAGCTGATATTATTATCTTTAATACATGCTCAGTAAGACAACATGCTGAAGAGAGAGTTCTGGGAAGAATCGCTAATGAAAAGTCCCGTAAAAGAACTAAACCTCAGCTCAAAATTGGGGTGATTGGTTGTATGGCTCAAAGACTCCAGAATGAACTCATGGATATGCAAGATGGAATAGACTTTGTAGTTGGAGTTGATCAATATAGCGAAATACCCCATATCCTACACATGGATTCCACTAACATAAAAGCTGATTTTAATCAAGAAGAAATTTATAATGAAATCTATCCTACCAGACAAGGCAAACTAAACGCTTTTGTTACTATAATGCGAGGTTGTAATAACTTCTGTTCTTACTGCATTGTGCCTTATACTAGGGGAAGGGAGAGATCTAGACCAATTTCTGATATACTAACTGAAGTTGAACAAGCTGGTCATAATGGCTACCCTGATGTTACACTCTTAGGCCAAAATGTTAATTCCTATAATTATCAAGGAATTAAATTCCCAGACTTAATAAGAGAAATTAATAAAATTGAATCTATTCAAAGAATTCGTTTTGTTACTTCCCACCCTAAAGATCTTTCGGATGATTTAATCTTGGCTATGAAAGAGTCTGATAAAGTCTGCAAGAATATTCATTTTGCTATGCAATCAGGTAATAGTCAAATCCTCAAAAGAATGAATAGAGGCTATACTGCAGAGCATTTCTATGATAGAATTCTCAAGCTTAGACAACATATGCCAGATATTGCTATTACTACTGATGTAATTGCTGGTTTCCCAGGAGAAACAGAAGAGCAATTCATGGACACCTATAATTTAATGAAAAAGATTGAATTCGATTATGCCTTTATGTATAAGTATTCTCCAAGAAGAGGAACTAAAGCTGCTGAATTTACTGATCAAGTTCCTGAAGAAGTCAGACTTGAAAGACTTCAACGACTTATCGAGATGCAGAGAAAAATCACCTTAGAAAAGTATCAAAAGCAAATTGGTAAGGTTGTTACAGTTCTTGTAGAAAATACTTCTAAGAAATCTGAAGCTGAACTTTCAGGCAAAACTGATGATTTTAAAATATGTGTTTTCCCTGCTAGTAAGGACTTGATAGGAAAATTTGTTAAGGTAAAAATACTTGATGCTACTGCTGGTACTCTAATAGGAGAATTATATGAGTAAAATCCCCATGGAAGATTTACTAACTAATAATGAAAAAAAGTCCAAGAAAAAGAAAAAAACTCTTGTTTCCAAGAGATTATTAATTACTTTCCTAGTATTTTCTTTTATTATTGCTACTTCTATTATCCTGATAATTAATAAATTAGTTGATTTACCTTTTAAAGCTGAAAGTAGAAATGTTAATCTTGTTGTGCAAGACTCTGTTAATGTTAAAGAAGTTAAAATTAATCAAGTCAAACAAGCTTTTTTGCTCATTTTACCTAACTCCTTCTGGGACCATAGTAACTTTACAGATATTGACTATAGCAATAAAACTATAAACTTAGCCATAAACAATGTCCTAGGCTACGATGATAAAAAACAAAGCTGGGACTATTTTATTGCTGATGATGGAGTCTCTGAAATTGTTTCTGTTGTGGGTAAACTAACTCTTGATAATGTTAAATATGAAGCAAATATTCAATTTAATATCCTAGATAACTACACTTATTTTTATGATCTCTATCTCAAAGAAGATAGAAGAAGAGCCAGGTATCTTCCTGCAACACCAAGACAGAAAAGCCTCTTGATTCAAATGATGTATAGGTCTTAGCTGTTTATATTCAAAACTATAAAGAGGAAACATGATAGATTTAGATAAGTATAAATGCGGTTTTGTTGCTATTATTGGTAAACCTAATGTTGGTAAATCAACCCTTATGAACCATTTGATAGGAACTAAACTTTCAATTATATCTTCCAAACCTCAGACAACCAGACAGAGTCTTAAAGGCTTTTATTCAGACGAAAAAAAACAAATTATCTTTGTTGATACTCCTGGTTTTCTAAAACCTAGATACGAATTGCATAATAGAATGCTTGATATTATTAAAAATTCTCTCAAAGATTCTGATCTAATTGTCTTTATTACCGATGCTAATCATTTCCCAACAGATTATGATAAAGAACTACTCAAAGAATTAAAATCAATAAGAGCTCCTAAAATTGCCCTCCTTAACAAAATTGACCTAGTTACTGAAGATGTTACTCAAGAAAAACTAGACTTATTGAGAGAATCTTTTGATAGAGCTGAAGGTATTTCAGCCCTTAAAGGTGAGAAAACTGATGAACTCTTAGACATCTTTGCTGAGATGCTACCCTTTTCTCCACCCCTTTATGATCCAGAAAATTTGTCTGACCTACCTATGCGTTTCTTTGCCCAAGAAATTATTAGGGAGAAGATTTTCCTCAATTATACCGATGAAATCCCTTACTCCTCAGCTATTCTAATAGATTCTTATCAGGAAGAAGAGGAAAAAGTAAATATAGCTGCTACTATCTGGATTGAAAGAAGCTCACAAAAGCCAATAGTTATTGGTAAAGGTGGAGCCTCTATTAAAAAAGTCAGACTTGATGCTCAGAGAGAACTTAAGAAGTTTGTTGGCAAACCAGTGTCTATCGAGCTATTTGTTAAAATTAAAAAGAACTGGCGTAAAAATAATAGCTCCTTAAATGAATTAGGTTTTAGAAAGTAATTAAGATTATTTCCAAGTAGTACAGTCTTACATCTTATACCATCTTTAACCCCAATGGCTCAATAGAACTTTGGAAAAGAATCTTGCACCCTTCATCAAAGTTCTATTGGGCCATTCGGTTTAACCCAAATAGCGCAGTAGACCTTTTTGGGGATTCAAGACTTATCCCTGACTTGAACTTGAGCCTGCTTTTTGTTGGAGACCAGACTTCCTCAGCGGTAGGCAAGGGACTTCGGGTGAAGAGTGTCGGAAGTCGCTACTCCTTGAGCAACTCCCGTCACTCTTCACTAAAGCTCTACTACACTATCTGTGTTTAACTTCCAACTGATGAAAGGGATTTCATCCCTTGTGAGAATTATATTCTACTAAATCTTACCCTATTCATCCTTATTTCTTCCTTTACACTCTTTCGATGAAAACTGGACTTTCATCGAAAGACTGTAAAGGAAGGATCAATGATGATAGGGGAAAAGTAGACTGGAGTTTCTCACCGTAGGCAAGGTACTTAAACGGAGAGCACTCTCTCAAGTAGACTGGAGTTCCTCAACCGTAGGCAAGGGACTTCAACGGAGAGCACTCTCTCAAGTAGACCGGAGTTCCTCAACCGCAGGTAAGGGACTTCGGACGGAGAGGTAAGGGACTTCAACGGAGAGCTTTATTAAAAAAAGAAAAGACCTTCCTGACAAGAGAAGGTCTTTTTATCTGGGATGTTAGGAGAAACTATACTTATAAGATTGGTTTCTTTTTATATTTTAGGGAGATGAAAAATACTAGGAAGATAGCCACACTGATAGCTATCCACATGAAAGACATGGCAGGATGAAGTGTAAAGGTGCTTATCTGGTAGAATAGGGTAGCAACTACCCATGCTAAGACGGTTAGATAAGCCACTGCAAAGATTGTCCAGTTTAGATTTGTCTCACGGTAGATAGCTCCTATTGCAGCCACACAAGGTGCATAGATTAAGATAAATAATAAGTAGGCATAGGCTGCAAATTTATCATTATTAAAACCAGCTTGGACATAGCCCACTAAGGCTGAACCTTCTTCTTCCTCATCAGCTTCTAGCCAACCAAAACCAATTGGTATAGTCAAGAATGAATCTTTAATACCAGACCAGAAAGAAAAATCTTCATCTATGTCAGATTCTGAAGTCCAATTAGGATCACGTTGTGAATAGAGAGCATCCATTGTTCCGATAACAGCTTCCTTAGCAAATATTCCTGTAAACAAGCCTACAGTTGCAGGCCAGTTATCATCAGTTAACCCCATTGGCTTGAAAATTGGAGTTGTTTTCTGTCCAATCCAAGTTAAGACTGATTTAGATGAATCATCATTGCCAAAGGAACCATCTGTGCCAATTGAATTAACAAAGGATACTAGAATTACAATTAAGAGAATTACCTTACCTGCTTTAATCATAAAAGATTTTAACTTGTTCCAAGTATGAAGCATAACACCATTAAAGGTGGGAATATGATAAGTTGGTAATTCCATCACAAATGTTGCAGCTTCTCCCTTGAGAATTGTTGATTTGAAAAGAAAACCAGAAAGAACTGCTAAGATTATACCACTAAAATAGATAGAAAACATTATTAAACCAGCAGATTTAGAGAAAAAGGCAGAAATAAGTAAGGTGTAAACTGGCAATCTAGCTCCACAAGACATAAAAGGGTTCATCAAGATAGCTAACATCCTATCTCGATTGTTCTCTAAAGTTCTTGTGGCCATGATTGCAGGTACTGTACAACCAAAGCCAACTAACATGGGAATAAAGGCTTTACCTGGTAAACCAATAGTTCTCATAAATCTATCCATAATAAAGGCAGCACGAGCCATATATCCAGAATCTTCTAAGATTGATAAAGATAAGAAAATAAAGAAGATTGGGGGAATAAAGGTAGATAAAGTCTGAAGTCCACCTCCTATTCCATTAGCTAGTAAGGTAGTTAACCACTCGGGAGAGGACATGGCATTGAGGACAAAACGGAAGCCATCAACAAAGATTGTACCAAAAAGTCCATCAAAAAAGTCTATAAAAGGAGCTCCTACATTCATAGTAAGATAAAAAACTCCCATCATAACTAATAAGAAAATAGGTATTCCCAAATACTTATTGATAACAATTTTATCAATTATATCTGTTACAGATTCCCTTGTAACTGTCTTAATAACTAAAACATCCTTGACTAATCCTCTTATGAAACCATATCTACCGTCAGCAATGACAACATCAATTGGGTCTCCTGTATGTTTCTCCACTCTCTGAACAGCCTGATTTCTTATATCATTTAGATTTCTTGTTACAAATCTATCAGCAATTGGATCACTCTCAAGAATTTTTAAAGTTAACCAACGACTATCAACATTGGCAGCCTTAGCATCTTTACTAACTTCCTTTTCAATTGATTTTATCTCTTTTTCTAATTCATCATCATAAGCTATATTGAATTTTGGAGGATTAACTTTGCCAATATGCTCTTTGATTACTTCTTTAAGTTTGTTAATTCCTTCTTTTTTACTAGCATTTGTGGGAACTACCACACAATCTAAATGTTTTGCAAAATGCTCTACTTCTAAAGTCATATTCTTATCTTTTAAAGTATCCATCATATTTAAGACTATAACTAATGGAACATTCATCTCAATCAACTGAACTGTTAAATATAAGTTCCTTTGAAGATTAGACGCGTCTAATACTTGAACGATTAAATCAGCATCCTTGCTAAGTATATAATCTCTGGAAACCTTTTCATCTTCCGAAAAGGCCGAAAATGAATAAATCCCTGGCATATCTACAACATCAACTGCTATATCGCCATCTACATAGGTCCCAACTTTTTTCTCTACAGTAACACCAGGCCAGTTCCCTATAGTCTGCTTTGCCCCTGTAAGAGCATTGAAAACAGTGGTCTTACCACTATTAGGGTTGCCTGCAAGGGCAATAGTGAACTTTTTCATACTCACTCCATTTTTGTTTAATAATTATTTTATACCAAAAAAGTAGGATATAAAATAATGTCAAGAAAAATGTTAGTAGTTTCTAACAATAGACTGATTATATGAGAAAAAATAGTGTAATATCATAAATCTCTCAAGAATAAAAGACCTTGACTAAATTAAGGCTGCTACTTAATTAGTGAAAAATACCAAAGGATAAAAAAATGGATAATAACTTTATATTAAAGAAAATAAGATATGCCTTAGATTATAATGATTTTAAGCTTATTGATATCTTTAAACTTGGTGGATTAAACTTATCTCGTGATCAAGTCTGTTCTTATTGTGCTAAAGATAATGATGAAAACTTTCAAGTTTGTGATGAAAAAACTCTTCTAGCATTCTTAAATGGCTTGATTATATATAGAAGGGGAAAGGCAAAAAATAGTCAAGAAACAATCATAGAACCTGAGCTAGATAACAATCAAGTTCTCAGAAAACTAAGGATAGCTTTAAATTATAAAGATAGTGATATGTTAGAAGTCTTGGCCTTAGATGGAATGAAGTTCTCTAAGAATCAGCTGAGTGCTTTATTTAGGGCTAAGGATAACCATCATTATCAAGCTTGCAAAGACCAGTTATTAAGAAAGTTTTTACAAGGCTTAGTCAAGAAATATAGAGATAATAAAAAGAAAGCTCCTTCTGCAATATTGGATTTTGATAACTTTTAAAATTATGGAACTATTACTTGAATGAATCAGCAACTTCTTTCTGAAAAAGATAATATTCGCAAGATAATCCATGTTGATATGGATGCCTATTTTGCTGCTATAGAGCAGAGAGATTTTCCTGAACTAAGAGGGAAACCAGTAATAGTAGGTGGCGCAGTAGGTGAGAGAGGAGTAGTTTCTACTTGTTCTTATGAAGCTAGAAAATATGGGATTCATTCAGCAATGCCTGCTACAACTGCCCATAAGTTATGTCCTCATGGTATCTTTGTTAGACCTAGATTTGAAGCATATAAAGAAGCAACTGAAAAGATATTTGCAATTTTTAGAGAATATACAGATTTAGTGCAACCTATGTCTTTAGATGAAGCTTATTTAGATGTAACTACTAATAAAATTGGAATGCCTTCAGCTACCTTAATTGCCAAAGAAATCAGGGCAAGAATTAAAGCTGAACTTAATTTAACAGCTTCTGCTGGAGTATCTTATAATAAATTTTTAGCTAAAATTGCCTCAGATTTAAATAAACCTGATGGTCTATGTGTGATTACTCCTAAAGATGCGATAAAAGTATTATCAAGTCTTCCCATTGGTAAATTTCATGGAATAGGTAAATCAACAACTAGCCAGTTAAAAAAGTATGGTATTCATACAGGTGCTGATTTACTAAAAAAAGAACTTACTTGGTTAATAGATAATTTTGGAAAGATTGGCTATCAATATTATTATTTGGTCAGAGGAATAGATAACAGGCAGGTTAGTACTAACCATATAAGGAAATCTATAGGCAAGGAAAGTACTTTTCGGATAGATGTTGATGATTTAAGGGTCTTATTTCAACATTTGGAAAGACTAATAAGAAGATTGGTAGAAAAGTTAAAGAAGGAAGAGATAGAAGTTAAAACTTTAACTCTTAAATTACGGTATGATAATTTTGATACTTTAACAAGAGGTAAGACTTTAACAGCATATACTTCAGATTATCATGAATTATTAAAAGAATGTAGGCGAATACTAATAGATACTTATGATACAAATCGTAAAGTTAGATTATTAGGGGTCTCATTTACAAGTTTAAAACATTTAAATGCCCAAGCTTGGGAACAGTTAATTATTGAGTGGGAGGAAAATTATGTCACTAGTAAAAGCACTAGATGATCCGAGGGTATATAAAAAATCATATTTAGTTGAGACATATAATACAAGTTATTTTCAGACAATAAAAGTATCAGACCTATTTAAATATTTACAGGAAGTGGCTTCCTTACATTCTGAATCTATGAAGATAGGCTATAATGATTTAAAATCAATTAATGGAGCTTGGGTTCTTACTAAGCAAAAACTTGAAGTAGAAAGACTACCTGAGTCTCTGGAAGAAATAAAAATCCATACTTGGAGTCATAAATATAACAAGATCATTGCGACCAGAAATTTTGTGGTAACCGATAGTAACAATGAAATTCTAATAAAGGTAATTTCAGACTGGCTTGTATTAAATTTAAGCAAAAGAAGAATAACTCCATTGACTAAGGTTAACTTAGATTCGATAATGTCTTATGATTTGCAATTATTCCCTGAAGATTTAGCTAAGATTGAGATTATTAGAGAGAATTTAGTAAATTCTTTTAGCAAAAAGGTCAGATTTTCTGATATTGACTTAAATGGACATATGAATAACACTTCTTATATTGATATGGTTCTTGATTCTATAGCTGAATTCTTTAATCAGCACTATCAGTTAAAGGTTATTGATACAAATTTTATCCAAGAAGTAAAATATTTAGAAGAAATCCTTATCAATACTTATCAAATAGAAGAATACCTATTTCATCATGAAATTATATCTCAACTTGATAATAAACAAGTCTTTACTGCAACCACAAGCTGGGAAAAAGGCTAATGAAGTTTTATTTTCTTAGCCTGGTGATTTCTCTCTTAATAAGCAGTCTTTTCTCTGTAAATCAATATCCCTTAGATAGTGATTATCATGATTGGGCTTCTCTAGGAGATTCATTACTTCACTACCACCAAGCTAATAGACTATTCACAGATATTGAAATAATTGGAAATTCAAGTGTAAACAAGTTACCCTTGTATGCTTTCCATATTCATAAGTCTGATAAAATTAAAAATAAAAAGAAAAAACTCTGGGAACATAAGCTTGAGAAAAATGTTAAAAAGGTTATCATAATTGGACAGCATCACGGAGAAGAACCGATTGGAGTTGAAATATCTCTTGCTCTACTTAAGAATTTAACCAGTAATGATGACTTGTCAGACTTGATAAGAAACTATTATTTTGTGATAATTCCAACAGTAAACCCTGAAGCCTTTAAAATAGTAAATAGTGGTCAATATCCTCTAAAAAGGAAAAATAATTCTGATACCAATAAAAATGGGGTGTTTGACCTTAAAACAGACGGGGTTGATTTAAATAAAAATTATCCCAGCAATTGGGAATTAGCTGATTTAAATGACCCCCAAGATCAATACTACAAAGGCCATTCTCCAGGCTCAGAAGCAGAAACTCAGGCAGTTATGCAACTTGCCCAAAGGTTTTCTTTCGATTATGCATTTTTTTACCACTCATCAGCCAATGGTACTTATCCTGAAATGATATTTTTCCCCTACCATTGGGAGCAAGAGAAGAGTCAGGATTGGGAAAAAATGAAGACTATTGCTGATTCATTAGCTAGTGATTTACCCTGCTTTTTTAAAGATGAGTATTATCATGTTTACACTGGGCAAACAAGCAAGTATGGCTATGCTAGAGATTATTTTTATCGAAATTATGCTACTTATTCCTTCACTATTGAAGTTAGTGGAATTACCCCCCAAGGTGTCTCATTATTTCTCCCAGATAATAAAGACCTAAGGAAAATAGTTGATAAACATACAAAAGCTCTAATAAAACTCCTTCACGGACTTATAGACTAATCTGCACTCTTCACTAAAGCTCTACTAGACTATCTGGGTTAAATTGCAAAAAAATCAACATTGCTGAAAATTATTACACTTTTGGAACAAAAGTTACATATTAAAAATCTGTTACATGATGCCCAGTTTAACTGACAACCAAAAGCCATTTAAGCTGATTAATACTAAGAACATATACAGACTAAATTAATAGAGGTAATGTATGACTCAGAAAAAAAACTTTTTTTGTGTAGTATTCGGACTATTGATACTGCTAACACCTATCTTAGCATATGGACAGTTTCGAGTCGAAAATGAAACCCGCTCAAACTTGAACATTATTTTCAAAAATCCTGATTTCGAAATCAAACAAGAAACAATTGGTGCAGCTAGTTATGACTATATTAGCTCTCAATCACTCAGCCTTACTGTAGATGTTGGTTGTCCTGAACTTCCATTTTACTCTTCAGCTATTGAAATTCCTAATACTGGGAAACCTACTATCAATATTAGAGTTCTTGATTCTGAATTAGTAGAAAATATTAATATTAAACCTTTCAGAGAAAATGAACAAGAAATCTATACTTTTAATAATGAAGTATATACAAAGAACAAATATTATCCCACATCTATAGCACAAATCGGGGAACCTGCAATTTTAAGAAATAAAAGAATAGTTAACTTCATAGTTCACCCATTTAGATATAACGATGCTACTAATACATTAGAAGTTATTAAAAAGGCTGAAATCGAAATTACTTTCGAAAACCAACCTTCTGTAAATGAAATTACCAGATCATTTATGAAGCCAGATACAAGTTTCGAAAACTTCTTCGCTTCAACATTATTAAATTATAAAGAACCTACATCTAGAGATGATTACCAAAATCCTACTATCCTCTATATCTATCCTTCAGCTTTAGAAGGTAATCCTATAGCTAATAACCTTTTCAATTGGAGAAAAGAACAAGGTTGGACTGTTTATACCGCAAGTACAACTCAAACTGGTACTTCAACTTCTACTATCAAAGCTTATATTCAAGATGCTTATGATAACTGGGAAAATCCTCCTGCATACGTTACTTTTATAGGCGATGGTTCAGGTTCTTTCTCAATTCCAGTTTATACTATCTCTTCTTATAGTGCTGGCGGAGACCACTGGTATGGACTCTTAGAAGGTAATGATGATTTAGAAGATATTTTCTTAGGAAGACTTTCTATTGAAAATTTAGTTGATCTTTCTACTTTAATTACTAAAACTATAAAGTATGAAAAAGCTACTACTATCCCTGATACAACCTACTACACTAGAAGTCTTTTAGTCGCTGATACAACTCCATCAGGTCAATCAACTATTATCACTAATCTTTTTGTTAAAGAAATTATGAGTGAATACAATGATGAATATACCTTCATCGAACATTTTGGTGATTCTCCATCTCCATCTTCAGTATCCAGTGGAATGAATGCTGGTGTTGGTTTCTGGAATTATCGCGGTTGGATTGGTATGGATGGCTGGGGTACTTCTCAAGCTGCCTCTCTTAATAACGTTAACAAACTTACTGTTTGTGTTATTCTAACCTGTTCAACAGGTACCTTCTACTCAGGAACTTCAGTAACTGAAGCTGTAGTTCGTTCTGGTTCAGCTTCCTCACCTACTGGTGGTGTTTGTTCTATCGGATTGGCAACTTCAGGTACTCACACAACCTTCAATAATAACCTTAATGGTGGTATCATGGGTTACCTCTTCCAAGAAGATGGTTGGACTATGGGTGCTGCTAATAATCGTGGTAAATTCCATCTTTGGGAAGCTTATGGTGTTTCAAAACCTGAAAGAGTTAACTTCTTCTCTACAATCTGTAACTTAATTGGTGATTCAGCATTGAGAGTTTATAAAGAACAACCAAAATATTTTGAAACAGAATATATCCAAAATGTTGCGGCAGGAACTAATCAGTATAAAGTTAAAACTACTGAAGATGGTTTCGGACTAGAACATGTTTGGGCAACATTAAATATTGGCCAAGACTATTATACTGGCTATACTAATTCATATGGTGAGATATTCTTTGATATTCCTACTGATGCTAGTGGTGATGGTGTCTTGACTGTTACTAAAGAAGGTTATAAACCTAACCAATATGACTTAACTTTTGGATTAGAAGCTCCTGTTGTTAATGCTACTGGCTACACTATATATGATGATGCCACTGAAGTAGATTACCTTACTCCTGGTAAAGACATTAATTTAAAAATTCAAGCTTCAAATGCTGGTTCTGCTGATGTAACAAACATCTCTGCAACTATTTCTGCTATCTCTAATGGAATTGTTATC
This sequence comes from Cloacimonadales bacterium (SeqCode), assembly GCA_963663475.2. Taxonomy (GTDB): domain Bacteria; phylum Cloacimonadota; class Cloacimonadia; order Cloacimonadales; family JAFGVF01; genus JAEKNW01. The sequence goes on from CAXXJV010000002.1 coordinate 216,011, forward strand.
AATAATGCTACTGCTGATTTCGGTAACATTTTACAAGGCCAAGATGCTGAAAATACTACAGACTTTGAATTTACAATTCCTAATATTGCTTTTGAAAACGATATTGCCTTCAGAGTTATCTTCTCTAATGCTACTTATAGCTGGGAAAGACAAATCTTACTCCCAATTCATAGCCCAATTGTACAAGTTGTCGATTATGAAATGGTAAATACAGACTTTGCTCCAGGTGAAACTTCTGCTATTAATATTGAAGTTACTAATCAAGGTAATGGAGACTTGACTCTTGCTGACGCTTACCTATCAACTACTGATAATAGAATTACTATCAATATGGATGAAGCTCTGCTTGGTTCAATAGCTGCTGGTGCAAGTGGAAGTGTTGGTTTCAATATTACTGCTTCTGACGACCTACTTCCTGGTGACTTAGTACCTATGACTCTTACTGTTGAAGATGATGGCTTTGAAACAGCTGCTTACTTCAGTCTTCAAGTTGGTACTGCAAGTGTTACTGATCCACTTGGTCCTGATGCTTATGGCTACTATATATTCGACTCTTATGATACAGAGTATGATGAATGCCCTGAATATGATTGGATTGAACTTGACCCAAGTGAAGGTGGATTTGGTACTATTGTTCCTCTACCTGATGGTGGCGATAACCAAGAACAAGTTGATGTTGTTGACCTTCCTTTCACATTTAGATTCTATGATAGAGAATATGATAAAATCTCAATCTGTTCTAATGGTTGGTTAGCTATGGGTGAAACTGAACAAGCTACCTTTAGAAACTGGAGACTTCCTGGTCCTCTAGGTGCTTCACCAATGATTGCTCCTTTCTGGGATGACCTCATGACTGGTGGCTCAGGCCAAGTCTTTATTGCCCATGACCAAGCTGAACACTACTTTGTTGTTACTTGGAATGAATGGAAAAATCATTATAATACTTCTTATGAAGAAACTTTCCAGGTTATCTTATATGACCCTGAATACTATGGTTCTTCTACAGGAGATGCTCCAATTAAAATTCAATATAAAGTTGTAAATAATATTGATACAGCAGGTGGAAACTCACATGGTGAATATGCAACTGTTGGTATCGAAGACCATACTGGTACTGTAGGTTTAGAATATACTTATAATAATCAATATCCTCAAGCTGCAAGACCTCTTGAAAATGAAATGGCTCTCTTTATCACAACTAAGATTGGGCAATTACCTCCATTTGTAACTAATCAACCAAATGATATTACTTTTGAAGAAGACCACTCTGATGAAACAATTGATCTTTATAATATCTTTAAAGATCCTAATAATGATATCTTAGAGTTTTCTTTCTCAGAATCTGAAAATCTATCTTTTGAAGTTAATGAAGCTGGTTTCTTAGTTGTTACTCCTGCTGATAACTGGCATGGTACAGAAACTGTGACTATTTATGCAGAAGATGGTGTTACCGATATGGTTGTCTCAGTATCCTTCTTAGTTGCTGTTACTCCTGTTAATGATAGACCTTCTTTACAAGCTAAGTTCCCAGGAACAACTAACTTTGAATCTACTAATAACTTTGTAAGTTTCGGTGTTGATGTCCTTGATGTTGATAGTGAATTAGTTTACGAGTGGAAAGTAGATAATGTTGTAGTTGAAGGTGCAGTTACTGATACTTTAGATTATGTATTTGATAGTGTTGGAGAATTCCAAGTTAAATGTTATGCTGCAGATTCAGATTTCACTGTTATTGCTACATGGAATGTTACTGTTCCTGTTTCTAATGATGTTCAAGTCGTTGCTGTTAATAACTTAAGCCAGAATATCCCTAACCCATTCAATCCTACTACTACAATAAACTTCTCATTAAGAAAATCTAGTAATGTATCAATTATTGTTTATAATGTTAAAGGACAAAAAGTAAGAACTCTTGTCTCTGATAACTATAAACAAGGAAATCATACTATCGTTTGGAATGGTTTAGATGATAACCAAAGACCAGTCTCATCAGGCGTTTACTTCTACCGTATGTTATCTGATGAATTCCAAGCTACTAAGAAAGCTATAATGATGAAATAAAATATTAATAAGAGAGAATGTTTGTCTATAATCTACCAAACATTCGAAGATATATAGGCCCTGCTTGCAGGGCCTTTTTTTACCCAAAATAATGCAGAAGTCCTTTGTGAATAGCACTAACTTATTATGTTTTGTTTGATGAAAAGTCCTAAATCCTGAAGGGCTAAATTATTTTATCCCTTTCAGGGATACCTTGGATAATCCAACTAATGATAAAATTTTATATTTTACTAATTTTCTTCCACCAGACTTGAACTTGATCCAAAAAAAAGTGATAATGATTGCTACTATAGGGAAAACTATAAACTTAGTAAGGGAATAATTGATTATGAGTAAAATTTAGGCATACTTATCCTAGTTAGGAAATTGTTTTATGGTTATCAACAGCCTGTATTTATAGAATCTCTACTTATCTAGATTCTTTTACCCCTATTCTTTGGCAACCATCATAGATAGGGCATTCACTGCATTTTGGTTTGAGAGGGGTACAGAGGTTTTGACCAAAAGCAACAAAATATGAGTTAAAATTAATCCAATACTTTACAGGTAACTCTTTCCTCAGAGTCATTTCAGTTTCTAGAGGATTCTTTGTCCTTATCATACCAAGTCTGTTAAAAATTCTATGCACATGAACATCTACACAAACAGCAGGTTTTTTAAAAGCTATAGCTCTAACTAAATTTGCAGTCTTTCTACCTACTCCTGGTAGTTTGACAAGTTGCTCAATTTCTTCAGGTATTTGATTGTTAAACTCTTCTCTTAAAACTTTAGGAAGAGCTTTGAGATATTCTGTCTTATGTTTATAAAAGCCTACAGGATAGAGCATTTTTTCAAGTTCCTGACTAGGAATTTCATCTAAGTCTTCTATTTTTGTAACTTTCTTAAAAAGTTCTTTTACGACCTTAGTAGTAGTACCATCTTTAGTTCTAGCACTCAATATTGTTGCTACTAGTATTTTAAAGGGGTCTTTTGTTTGTGCTTCAATGAAATCAACAACAGGGGTAGGAAACTCTTTAAAACGAGTCTCAAGAATTTTATACATCTTATCAAAAGTCATTTTTACCTCTTTTTTCTAAAATCTCACTGCAATAAAAAACTGTCCAGAAAATTCTTACTTTTCTTATATTTTCATCCTTATCCTAGATTATTTAGGATTATACATAAGAAATATATGCTATGGATTTTTTTAGATAAAAAGAAATAGTAAATATCGTTTACAGCTGAAAGTCTAAGAAGGCTTTCTTAATCTGCCATCATCTTAGTTAAGACTGATGGTTGATTAAAAAGTATTTTTTTTCTGTAGAATAGAAATCTAGTAACTAATCACAAAAGATGAACAAGAGAGAGCTTACTTAGTTTGATAGATAGTAAGCATTATTAGGCAATATCTTAGCTATCCCTTATCAATCTGAACGAAATCCTTTACAGAATAATCGTATCTCAGGTGATTAACTGGCATATCTCCAATATTATCTAACATCTTCTTCTTATTAAGTTTGCTTATAATTTGACTAAGAAATAAATCTAGTCCCTCTAAGTAAGGGAATTCTTCCTTATGTTTCATAGGAAGTTCAAAATTTGCAAGAATAACTTCTGTTTCTGTTTCTAAATGAGCTTCAAGTTTTCCCACATGATATTCTATTAATATTGTCACATTATTGATTGTAAGAATATCATTATCAAATTTCATATTAAAAGCATAAGTGTTATTTTGATTGATAAACTTACACATTCTTGGTAAAAATCTTTTGAATAGCTCAATTTTAAATTGATTCTCTAATGAGTTCATTTTTTATCTCCCTTACATATTATTTATATAAAAAATTATAATGCGTTATTAACAACTAGCAAATATTTATTAGGGAAGAATATTTTAATTTAGATTAAACTGTAACTAATCTCATTATTAACGTTTAAAATTATAGAAGTTCAGAAATATTTAATTTTTATTGACTTAGATGTTAGTTAATAATAACTTGAAACAAACACAAAAAAAGAGGTAGTTAATGAAAGGTAAAGTAAAATGGTTTAATGAGAATAAAGGTTACGGATTTATTCTGTCTGAAGATAATGTAGAATACTTTGTACATTGGAAAAGTATTGTAACTCCTAACCCTATGCAACAGAAAATACTAATTCAAGATGAAAGAGTAGAATTCGATACAATTGAAACTCCTAGAGGTATTCAGGCTATCAATATCATAAGAGTTGACGCTCAGTAGTGAGGTGCTATTTCTGATAAAGTAAAAGGATCTGTTTAGATGGCTAAAATCGGGGCACAGGATTTTTTACCAATATCTCGCCAAGATATGCAAGCGAGGGGGTGGCAAGAACTAGATATTATTATTGTTTCTGGTGATGCATATATTGACCATCCCAGTTTCGCTGCGTCTGTTATTGGTCGTAGCTTAGAATCTAAGGGTTATAGAGTCGGAATAATCCCCCAACCCTCTATTACTAATCTAGATGACATCTCTGCTCTAGGACATCCTAGGCTTATGTGGGGAGTAACTTCTGGCAATATGGATTCTATGGTAAATCACTACACTGCCCAAAAGAAACTCCGCTCAGAAGACGCTTATAGTCCTGATGGACAAATTGGTTTAAGACCTGATAGAGCTGTCTTAAGATACACAAATTTAATAAAACAATTTAGCAAAGATAAACCAATAATTATTGGAGGTATAGAGGCTTCAATGCGAAGAATTTCCCACTATGATTATTGGAGTGATAAAGTAAGAAATTCAATCTTGATAGATTCAAAAGCTGATATGCTTGTCTATGGTATGGGAGAATCAATAATTCAAGAAATAGCAGATAAGTTAAATGCTGGCTTCCCTATAGAATCCTTACAAGATATTAAAGGCACTGTTACTGTGCTTACTGAAATAGATGAATCTCAAGCCTATGAATTACTCCCAGATGCCTCAACTTGTTCTGATAAATCTAATTTTATAAAATTAACTCAGATTTTTCAAAATAATTATTCTTCTTCAATAATTTATCAGAAGTATGATAAACGCTATATTAAACATAACTTACCTGCTGATACTCCTCATTCTCAAGACTTAGATGATATCTATTCTCTACCATTTGTCAGAGATGTTCACCCTATATACAAAAATAAAACTTTAAAAGCCTGGGAACAAATCAGAGACTCTATTACTGCTCATAGAGGTTGTGGGGGAGGATGTAATTTTTGTGCTATAGGTTATCATCAGGGGAAAAAAGTAGCTTCCAGAAGTTTAAAATCAATAATAGAAGAAGTTGAAAATCTAAGTCAAAAAGCATATTTTCATGGTACAATTTCTGACCTTGGTGGCCCTTCTGCTAATATGTATGGAATGTCATGCAAATTACCTCAAGGATTGGTCTGTAAAAGGTCATCCTGTCTCTACCCAAGTATTTGCCCAAACTTTGATTCAAATCATGACTACTACCTAAAACTCCTAGATAAAGTTAATTGTCTTCCAGGTGTTAAAAACCTCTTTATCGCTTCTGGTATCCGTTTTGACCTAGCTCTTAAATCACCTAAGTTTATTAAAACTATTACTAAAAGATATATTGGTGGCCATTTAAAATTAGCACCTGAACATAGTGTTCCAAAAGTTCTTAAACTAATGAACAAACCAAATATTGATTTATATGAAGACTTTTCTAAACAATTCTTGCACTTCAGTCGGCAGGTAGATAAGAAACAACAAATAATTCCTTACATCATTGTAGGTCATCCAGGAACAGACACCAAAGATGCAATCAAATTAGCACTCTACCTGAAAAAACATAATCTGCAATTAGAACAGGTACAAGAGTTTTATCCAACTCCTATGACCCCTAGTACTGCTATGTATTATACTGAAAAAGATATTTCCACAGGAAATAAGATATTTGTAGCTAAAGGAAGAAATATCAGACTTCAAAAAGCTTTAGTTCAGTGGTTTATACCTAGCAACAAGAAATATGTGATTGAAGCTTTAAAATCTCAAGGTATGCTCAATCTCTTAGATGAATTCTACCCTAAGTCTTCAGCTAAGAAAAGTAAAAACTCAAAATTCTCGCCACAAGATAAGGGAAAGGAATATAGGCAGACTAAAAAGAGAAAGCAGAAAAAATGAAATTATGTTTGACATATTCTTAGCTCTTGCAAAGTTTAAATATCACAAAAGTCTTGGAGAAAGTAATGTTTAGAGTTATTATGATTTTATTAATCTTATCAACTAGTAGTTTGCTACAAGGATACCAAAGCCAAAATCCTGATGAAATAACTCTTAAAGAAAATGAACTAAAATCTAAGAAAAAAGAGATTCAAGCCTTAAAAGAAGATATAAAAAAACTACAAGACCAAGAAAATGCTATCAAGAATGATAAATCATTAACAAGTAAAGAAAAGGAAAGAAAAGGAAGAAAGCTCAGACAGCTGATTAAAGATAAAACATACCTGAAAAACAATCTCCAATGGTGGGTAAATCAGGCAGAAAATGTGGAAAGTGAACTTAATCAGAAAAAAAATCAATCACAAAAAACTAAATCATCCTTCGAGAATCTCCAAAATTCCTATGAAAAAGAACTTATAGCCCTCTTTCTACTCAATATCCCCAAAACTAATAATGATAATGTTCGTAAGAAAATGTTATTGAAATCGCTAATGACCTACCAAGAAGACCTTATCTTTAACCTGGATACAGACTATCTGAAAGCTCAAAATGCTATTGCTGAAAACCAAGATAAATTAACTAATATAAATGAGAAAATTGAAGATAAGCAAAAGCAACAAAATCAAGTTGACCAAGAATATGAAGAATATAAAAAAGAAACTGATAAACTTGAAAGTAAAATAGCTAATCTTAGCCAACAAGAAGCTCAAGTTCTCAAGCAAAGAAAGGCACTTCTCTCAGAAAAAGAAAGATTGGAAAGAGAAGCAGCAGAATTAGAAACTTTCATTGATGATTTGATTAGAGCTAAAGAAGATATTGATGCTTCTAAACTTGTAAATAATATTTTAATAAAAAGACCTTGTCAAGGAAACATAATAAAAGAATTTGGTGCTAAACTAAATCAACTGTCAAAAGTAACTAGTAAAGGTATAGAAATAAACGCTAAACCAGGTAGTCCTATTCTTGCTGTTTATGATGGACAAGTCCTTTTTAGTGGATTAGTTAAGTCAAGAGGTCAGCTAGTTATTGTAGATCATCTTAATGGATTTGTTTCTGTCTATGCTAATAACAGTTCCCTGAAAGTCTCTAAAGGAGAGCAGGTTCAACAAGGCCAAGTTATTGGATATTCTGGTACAGATTCAGAAGGCAGACCTATTGTTTACTTTGAATTAAGAAAAAACGGCAACCCAGTTAACCCAAAAATATATTTTATTAAATAATAATAGAAAATTACTCATAAAAAAAGAATCTCAGGAGCTAAATTGAAGCTTTATAAGGATATTAAGTTTAAAAATGTAGAAAAGATGATAGATAAATCTTTTCATGCTGATTCAGTTTTTTTACACCATACTGGATTTATGTTCGGAATAGGTGGAAGTATTGATAGTGAAATCGCTCTGACTAAAATTGCCAAAGTCAAGTCTCGCGATTCACTAAAGGGTTTTGTCGTCTTAGTTTCTAGCCTTGAAACTATCTTGCAAGCTATAGATAATCCTGATGGCAAAACTTGTCGCTTGTTAGAACAGTACTCACCAGGTAATGTTACTTTTGTGCTAAAATGTTCAGACCCTAGATACAAAAAGGTTGCCCAAGATGGCTATGTTGCTTTTAGACTTCCCCAAAATCCTATACTCTGCTATTTTATCAATAAGATTGGTAGTCCTATAGTCTCTTCAAGTATAAATCACAATGGTATGCCTCCTGAGACAGACTTAAAAACTATTGTAAAAACTTATATGTCATGGTTTGATTTTGGTTTCACTCCATATAAAAGCTATAGATTCTCAGATGAACAAGCTTCAACTATTGTTAAGATTGATAAGGATATTGTCTGCCTAAGAGAAGCTTCAATTCCATTTTATGAAATTAAGGAGAGCTATTACAAATCAATGGTATTATTTGTTTGTACTGGAAATGTATGTCGCTCCCCAATAGCTGAATATCTCCTAAAACAAAAAATTGAAGCTAATCAGCTACCCTTTAGAACAGCTTCAGCAGGAGTACTTCAAGATGGTATGGTTATCTCTGCAAATTCAGCAGCCCTGCTTTTAGAAGCAGATATTGATGCTACAAAACATATTTCCAGAAAATTAAACGAGAATATTATTAGAGATAGCTGGCTGATCTTAACTATGGAAGAAGATCATAAAAAATATTTCGCTAAGAGGTATCCTCAGTATGAGCATAAGGTATTTACCCTCTTAGAATTTTGTGGACAAGAAGGCGATATTGAAGATCCTTATCAAGAGAGTATTGAAAAGTATAAAATAGCTTATAAGATTATTGAAGAAAAAATAAATTGCTTAATTGATATATTAAAGAAAGAGGTAAAATAGATGATTGAACCGAAAATTACTCCAGAGATTATCCAAGAACATGGGATTAATCAAGAAGAGTGGAAACAAATTTTAGATACTTTGAAGAGACAACCTACCTTCACTGAATTAGGGATTATTTCAGTTATGTGGTCAGAACATGCTAGTTATAAGAATTCAATCAAACTCATTAAAACACTTCCCAGAGATGGACAAGCTATGCTGGCCAAAGCTGGAGATGAAAATGCTGGTGTAGTTGATATTGGTGATGGCTTAGCTGTTTCCTTTAAAATCGAATCTCATAATCATCCTTCAGCTGTAGAACCTTATCATGGTGCTGCAACTGGTGTAGGAGGTATCTTAAGAGATATCTTTACTATGGGAGCAAGACCTGTAGCTGTCTTAGATTCTTTAAGATTTGGTAATCCTAACAGTCCTAATGTTAAGTTCCTTATGCACGGTGTGGTTGATGGTATAGCTGATTATGGTAATTGTTTTGGCGTTCCTAATGTTGGTGGTGAAGTTTACTTTGAAGATAGTTATACAGGTAATCCTCTAGTAAATGCCATGGCTGTAGGAGTTTTAAAACATGAAAATCTCGCTAAATCAGGAGCCGAGGGTGTTGGTAACTATGTTATGTATGTAGGAGCTAAAACTGGTAGAGATGGTATTCATGGAGCCACCTTTGCTTCAGTTGAACTGACTGATGAATCAGAAGAAAAACGTACAGCTGTCCAAGTTGGAGATCCATTTATGGAAAAACTCCTTCTAGAAGCTACCTTAGAAACTATCGAAGCTGGTGTTATTGTAGCCATCCAAGATATGGGTGCAGCTGGTTTAACCTGCTCAAGTAGTGAAATGGCTGGTAAGACAGGTGTAGGAATTGAGCTTGATGTTAACTTAGTTCCCAAACGTGAATCTGGTATGACCCCCTACGAAGTAATGTTGTCAGAATCTCAAGAGAGAATGTTGATGATTGTGGAAGATAAAAATGTAGAGAAAGTACAAGCTATCTATGAAAAATGGGATCTTCATGCTGAAATAATAGGAAAAGTTACAGATGATGGTATGTTAAGAGTTAAAGAGGGTGATCTTGTTAAAGCTGAATTACCTGCTAAAATGCTAGTTCTTGGTGGTGATGCTCCTCAGTATGACCGTGAACAGAAAAAACCAGATTATATAGATCAAGTTCAAAATGCTGACTTATCTGATATTCCTCAACCAGATGATTATAATCAGGCATTTATTACTCTTCTCTCATCTTATAACATAGCCTCGAAAGCTAGTATCTATAAGCAATATGACCACATGGTTCAGATTAATTCAATGGTCGAACCAGGTTCTGATGCAGGTGTTGTTAGGGTTAAAGATACTAACAAAGCACTTGCTCTCTCCACAGATTGTAATGGAAGACATTGCTGGCTTAACCCTTATGAAGGTGCTAAAGGTGCTGTTGCTGAATCTGCTCGTAATGTTGTTTGTAGTGGAGCTAAGCCTATAGCTATTACCAACTGCTTAAACTTTGGTAATCCTTATAAACCAGAAGTCTACTGGACTTTTGCCCAAGCAATAAAAGGTATAGGTGATGCTTGTAGAGCTTTCGATACACCTGTTACTGGTGGTAATGTCTCATTCTATAATGAAAATCCTACTACTGCTATTTACCCAACTCCTACTATTGGTATGCTAGGACTTATCTCTGATAATAAAAAAATAATGGATCAATACTTCAAAGATGAAGGTGATATAATTATTCTTTTAGGAGATAAGGCAGATTCCTTTGCTGGTTCAGAATATCTTAAAGAAGTGCATGGAAAGATTTTAGGTAATGCGCCTCAAGTAGATTTAGATAAAGAAAAAAGATTATATGAAATAGTCTTAGAACTCATTGATAAAGGTCTAATCAAGTCTGCTCATGACTGTTCAGATGGTGGACTAGCTGTAGCACTAGCTGAATCTTGTTTCTTACCAAACAAAAGTGTTAAGGGAGCTATTATTGATATTGATTTTGAACACAGACCAGACCAAGAACTATTTGGTGAAGCTCATTCTCGTATTGTAATTTCAACTGTAGCAGAAAATATTCCTGCAATAATCGATATATGTGATGACTTTACTTGCTCTGTAATCGGAGAAGTTAGTGGCGATTCCTTCAAGATTAATGATATTATTGATATCCCAAAAGATAAACTTTTTGCTAGTTGGTATAATAGAATTAAATAATAATTGACAGAAAATAAAAGAGACACAAAAATAACCTATTATTGTGTCTCTTATTTTTTTTTGACTAAAAATACTCAAATTTGGAGGAGGAATGAAGATGAACTTTTTATTTTCCAATGCTTTTTGGGGAGTTTTATTAATTCTCTGGGGCTTGTCTTTAGTGTTAAAAGCTTTTTTCCCAAGTATTAGATTTCCTATAGCTACAATTTTTATTTCTATTTGCATTATTGTTTTTGGATTTCAATTACTAATAGGTGGTTTTGGTTCAAACAGAAGCAGAAACCATAAAAGAATGAGTCATGGCTATACAGAAAGAATTTCCGAAGAATTTTCTGAAGAACTGAATGTTGTCTTTTCGACTGATAGCATAAGGTTAAACAAGTTAGATGTCTCAACTCAAGACAGATATGTTGATGTAAATGCTGTATTCGGACGAGCTATAATTTATGTTAGTAGTACAACACCAGTGAGAATTGAGGCAGATGCTGTCTTTGGTAAAATCTATAAAGATTCAAGGTTAAAATGGGCTTCTGGCAATGAAACAGCTCTCATCATAAATGCTGATGCTGTCTTTGGATCTGTGGATATTATAGTTTTAGATTAATCGATGAAAAAAAGCATTTTTCTTGTATGTTTTCTCATTTGTCTTTTTAGCCTGCAAGCTAAAGACCAAAAAATAGGTCTTGCCCTTAGTGGGGGAGGTGCACGTGGCTTTGCTCATATAGGCTTGCTCAAGGTTATTGATGAAATAGGCTTAGAAATTGATTATGTTTCAGGAACAAGTTTTGGTGCTTTGATAGGAGCTCTTTATTCCTTAGGCTATTCAGGCAAAGAAATTGAAGATATCTTTCTTAAATTTGATTTTAGAAGTAATATTGACGAATCAATAAGTAGAAAAGATCTCTTTATCGAAGAAAAGCGGTGGTTAGATTATGGTGCTGTTAGTTTCAATATTGATGAAGACCTTTCCTTAGATATTCCTATTTCTATCTTATCTGGTAATAATATGTTGCAGAAACTAGCAAAGTATCTTAACACAGGGGCTTATTATCAAAATTTTGATGATTTCCCAATCCCTTTTAGATGCAATGCTACCAACTTAACTACTGGTGAAAGTGTTACCTTCAGCAAGGGTAACCTGATTGATGTAGTTCGTGCTTCCATGGCTTTCCCTACCCTATTAGAGCCTTTTTTGGTGAATGATCAACCTTATGTAGATGGTGGCGTTAAAGATAACTTACCAGTCCAAGCTCTACTGGACATGGGCGCAGACTTTACAATTGCTAGTAAAGTAAATACTCCACTAAAAGATAAAGATGAATGTGAAGACTTTATAGCTATCCTAAATCAAACGATCAATATTAATATGAATGTCTGGGTTGAGGAATCAATCAAGAAAACTGATCTTTTGATTGTTCCACAACTAAACAATTTCACTAATTCTAGTTTTGAAGATATTAGAGAAATAATTCAAGATGGGGAAGATGCAGCTAGAGCAAATCTAGATAGTCTTAAAAGCTTAGTTAAGCAAAACAAGTTTAAAAAAGCCAGAAAGAAAGCATATAGAACTCCTGAAAGAATATTTATCAATGATGTAAGTGTCTCAGGAAACAAGACAATTCATAGTAGCAAGGTAAAGTTATATGCTGGGCTTGATAGTAATAACTTTTATTCTTTCAATCAAATTCTTCAAGCTTCCAAAAAGTGTTATAATACTAAAAACTTCACTTGGGTATATCCTAAACTTAAGTATAAAGATGGTAAGTATGACCTGGAAATAGTTACTAAGGAAAGAGGTAAAAGCTTTGCATCTTTTGATGCTATCTATGATACCTCTGATGATCTAGTAGCGAGACTTACTACAACCCTAAATAATATTATTCAAAAGAACTCTAAGTTTATTGCAAGCTTGCAATTAGGAGGGGTTAATTCTCTTAAAGTAGACTATGTTAAAAATTTCGGAGACCTTTATGGAGCATATTATCACCTATTTCCATATATAGAAGAAAGCAAACTTTATTACTATAATGAAGAAGGTGATAAAAGTGTTAGAATCAAGAAATTGGAGTATGGTCTAAATTTAGGAATTGGCTTCTTTATCAAAGATATTTTGGTGGGAGAGGGCTATTTATTCGGTTTTAGATCTAATCTTTACCAAGATGTAGCTGACTTAGATTTAGAGCAAAGACAGTTTAAATCTTCTGGTCTAGGTCTCAAAGCTTATCATGAAACTTTAGATGACCTTTACTTCCCTAGTTCAGGCAATAGAATAATGATGAGTTATCAAAAAGCACTCGATAGCCCTTTAGCTGATGAATCATATGAAAAAATATATATAGACTTGTTCAAAGCTTTTCCGCTCTCTAATTCTTTATCTGTGCAAGCTGGAATTGAAAGCGGACTCTTTAGAAATGCAGATTTAGGAATTTCATTTTCCCCCTATGAAATTGGTGGTATCGATTCATTTACAGGTATTGATAAACATGGACTTAACGAAGAAGCATTTCAAATTAATAGGTTAGGTATGCAATATGAATTTAATAATAGATACTACCTTACTATGAGTGGTCAGTATCTCTATAAAGGTGAATTAAAAAAATCAGGACAAGCACTAACTTCTCAAAAGGTTATTGACCTTAGCCTGGGCTATAAAACACCTCTAGGACCACTTCGCTTAGCTATTTCATACGACTTTGATTCCAATGTTAACTACTATTTAGCATTTGGATTCACTAAGGATATGTTCAAACTCTCAAAACACTAGGAGGATATATGATACCTGTAATTGATCTTCATGCTGATACCTACATGAAGAAGAATATTTTTTCTACCCTACCTTGGTTAAGAAAGGCCTATTTTAAATTACCTTCTCAACCTGATAAAGAAGTTCAGATGACCGAAGATATCACTAAAGAAAGTCTTGTAGCTGGAAATGTTAAACTACAAACTCAATCCCTATTTATTGGTCAGATAGGCATTACTAATCCTCTCCATAATAGCTTAAAAATGATATCACAGATAAAACAAGATATTAAGAAAGATATTGACTTATATCAATATTATGAAAGTAGAGATTTTGACGAACATAAAGATAAATATGGTACCTTGATTTCTATTGAAGGCTTAGAAGTTATAGAAAATGACCTAGAGTTACTTGATATTTTTGCAGAACTCGGGGTTAGGATAATTGGTCCAACTTGGAACAGATCTCTTCCCTATGTAGGATCTGCTACTGAACCATATGGTATTCTTAGACAAGGTAGGAAGCTAGCAGATAAGATTAATGAATTAGGACTGATATTCGATGTCTCACATATGTCTGATCAAGGTTTTTGGGATTTCTTAAATATCTTAGAAGTTCCAATTATTGCCTCCCATTCAAATTATCGTAATGTCCTTCCTCATGAAAGAAATTTATCTGAAGAAATGATTAGAGAAATTGATAATCTCGGAGGTGTTATGGGATTGAACTTCTATCCTGATTTCATGCAAACATCAAAAATTCAAACATTTGCAGATTATCCTAAAGGCTATTCAGCTATTTATCACATGCTTGATGTAATTGTCTCAGAATTTGGAGATGATGTTGTAGCAATAGGTTCCGATTTTGATGGAATTTCTAAATATTTAGAAGGAGTTAGAAACCCCAGTTTTTACCAAGATTTCGCAGTCTTTCTAAGAAAACATAATGTTTCTATGAACACAATTGAAAAATTTTATTATAAGAATGCTCTTAGAGTGTTAAATATGATATGAGGAAAGTATGAAAAGATGTGAATGGTGCTTATCTGACCCCTTGTATATGAAATACCATGATGAAGAATGGGGAAAACCACTCTATGATGATCAAAAACTATTTGAGTTTTTAGTCTTAGAGTCTATGCAGGCAGGTTTGAGTTGGCTTACTATTCTTAAAAAGAGAGATAACTTCAGACAGGCTTTTGCTAATTTCGATATTGCTAAAGTTGCAAGATTTAATGAAGAGAAAGTCCAAGCTCTTTTAGCCAATCCAGGAATCATTAGGAATAAACTGAAAGTTAGAGCTGCTATTAATAATGCCCAGAGAATCCAAGAAATTCAGGCAGAATTTGCTTCCTTCTCTAGTTATCTTTGGTCTTTTGTAAACGGCAAGCCAATAAATAACCACTTTGAGAATATTCATGACCTGCCTAGCTCCACCAACTTATCTGATAAAATATGCAAAGATTTAAAGAAAAGGAAATTTAAGTTTGTAGGTGGGACTATAATATATTCATTCATGCAAGCAGTAGGTATGGTAAATGATCACATAGTTGATTGTTACAGATATAAGCAAATTCAAGATAATGGATTAACCCAAATAATGCATTAGATCTTTGCGAATAGCACTCTTCATCAAAGTTAAAATGCACTATTCGGGATTAAGATAGATAGAAAAATTCGATTATTCTTGACTACAAACCCTAGTGGAAAATTACTCAACAAAACAAAATAAACAGAATGATATAGTAGAACTTAAAATAACTACTGTATTATTTGGGTTAAAGGATTTTTAATGTATAATAGATTGAAAGAAAGTAAGAATTTTTTTCTTTTAGCAGGACCATGTGTTATTGAATCTGAAGATATGATGTATAAGATTGCTGAGGAACTTAAGAGATTATCAGTCAAGTTTGATATACCTCTTGTCTTTAAAGCCTCTTACAAAAAAGCTAATAGGACTTCACTAGACTCATTTACTGGTCTTGGTATTGAAACAGGTCTTAAACTGTTAGCTCAAATAAAGGCAGATTTTGACCTTCCTATAGTAACAGATGTTCATGAAACTAATGAAATTGAACAAGTTGCTCAGGTAGCTGATATTATTCAAATTCCTGCTTTTTTATCTAGGCAGACTGACCTCTTAATTCAAGCAGGTAAAACTGGTAAAATAGTAAATATTAAAAAAGCTCAATTTATGGCAGGCCAAGACATTATTTCTGCTGCTGAGAAAGTTATATCTACGTCTAACAAAAATATTCTCTTAACTGAAAGAGGAACATCGTTTGGCTATAACAATTTAGTTGTAGATTTTAGAAATTTTGCTATAATGCATAAGGCAAATTTTCCTATTGTTTATGATGTAACTCATTCTCTCCAACAACCTTCTCTACACAAAATCTCTGGTGGTAGTCCTGAATATGTACCTATGATGGCTAAGGCTGCTCTTGCTACTGGATTGGTAGATGGACTCTTTATTGAAACACACCCACAACCTGAAAAAGCTCTTAGCGATGCTAAATCAATGATCGCTTTGAACCAAATGGAAAAACTACTTACCGATTGTATAAGGATATGGAATGCAAGATAAATTAAAAAAGATTAAACTAGTCTGCTTCGATTGTGACGGAGTCTTGACTGATGGAAGAATCATCTATATTCAAACTGAAGATTACAAGGTTTATGAACAAAAAAACTTTTCTGCTCGAGATGGTATGGGAATAATGATGTTGAATAGGGCAGGTTTAATCCCAGCTGTTATCACTGGTAGAACATCAATGGTCTTACAAAAAAGATGCCAAGATTTAAAAATTAATCACTTCTATCAAAATATAGATAATAAAGCTATTAAAATGCAAGAATTACTCAACTTGTTAAATCTAGATTGGGAAAATTTAGCCTATATGGGGGATGATTGGAATGATTATCCTATTCTTGCTAAAGCAGGTTTTGCTGCTTGTCCTTTTGATGGTGAAGATGCTATTAAAGAATATGTTGATTTTATCTCTCCTAATTGTGGAGGAAAAGGGGCTGTTAGGCAGTTGATTGACCTCATATTACATGCTCAAGGTTTATATGAAAAAGCTATTGAAAAGTTTACTGATTAGTTTTCTCATTCTCCTTGCTTTGCTTTTAGTAGCTTGCGAGACTCCTTCTGACTCTGTTCAAATCCAGATGGATAGAAATGCTCCTGATGAAAACAGTAAGGGGGTTGAAATGAAAAGATATAATGGTGATAAGCTCGAATATCTTTTACAAGCTAGATCAATTACTCGCTATTATGAAGACCAAAGAACTATTGCTGATTCAGTTTATATCATGACAGTTGAAGAGGAAACTGGAATTGTTTCAACTGTTGTTTGTGATACAACAATTATTGATGACCGTTCTAATATAATTCGCGGAATAGGAAATGTTGTCTTTAAATATGGAGATTTGAGAAGAATTGAAACAGATTTAGCTCTCTGGGATAGAACTTCTGATAGAATTACCTGCCCTGGAGAAGTTGATTACTGGGACGCTAACACGTATTTAAACGGCTATAATCTAATAACAAATTCTAAATTAGAAATGACAAAAATGGAAAAAGTATCAGGTCAAGGAGTGGCGGATGAAAAGACTTTTGGCGATTTTTCTAATCGCAACAAGCCTAACAATAGCTCTGAGTAAAGAGATTATTCAAGATAAAAGTTATAAGATAAAAAATGCTGATAATGTAGTCTTAAATAAAAATATGGATAAGTATATTCTTAATATGAACGGCAATGTGAATTTTATTTATGGCCAGATTGAGTTTTTCTGTGATAAATCAACAATAGTTGAACAAAATGAAACTGCTAAACTTTTTAATAATGTTATTGTCAAAAAAGATACACTCACCATTACTTCAGATTATGCCTACTATAATAATCTCCAAGAGATTGTTCAATTCAGTGGCAATGTCATTGCCTCTGAATACGACCCAAACATGAAACTGAAAAGAGTTTTCCAAGCTGATACCCTTGTTTATAACAGGAAATTAGAAAAGATAACTGCTTCTAAGAATGTAATTGCTCAAGAACTATCAGAAAATATCTTTGCCTCTTCAGGCTATCTAGAATATCATCGTAATGAAGGATATGGCTTTATGAATCTTGATCCTATTCTAGAGAATAAAAAAGATTCTTTAACTATCTCATCTGAAAAAATGGAGTATCATGCCAATTTCGATAAAGTTCTTGCTATGTTCAATGTTGAAACAAAACTTAATGAAGCAGATATCTTTTCCAACTTTCTTATTTATTATAATGAAGAAGGTAAAGCTGTTTTTACTGGCCAACCTAAAATTGAAACTGACTTTGGTCTAGGCTCAGCAGAAACATTCAATCTCTTCTTTGTGGAAAATAATCTTTCGCATGTAGAATTTATTAATGATTGTAGGTTAGACTTCTCTTTCCAAGAAGAGCAAGACTTTAATAATTGGCTTACTGCTGAAAAAATTGATATTTTCTTTGAAGAGAAAAAACCAAAATCTATGCTAGCTGAAACTAATGTTATCTATGAAATAATTTCTGAAGAAGAAAGAGAAAATAGTAAAGACTATTCTCGAAATCAATCATCTTCTAATAAACTGCAAGTAGTTTTCACTCAAGATAATGAAATTGAAGAGATAAATCAATTAGAAAATATTAAAGGCACTTATATCTTCAAGTCAGCTCCCAAACAAACAAAATAAGCTTATTTTCTTCTAAATATATCAAAATGATATTTAGCTATATCAAAATGATATATATTTTCAGCCTTCTTACAATCTAAAATATTCAACTATTTATGATAAGATACTTATAGACAAAGTCTTAAGACTTTTGAAAATCTTTGGAACGCCCTGTGCACTTAGGATTAATACGAGATTAAAAAAAAACTGGAGGATAAAATGAAAAAGTTTTTAATTATTACTGTGTTAATGTCTTTAACATTAACTTTTGTGTTCGCTCAAGAAACTCAGGTCGAAGTCAACATGGATAAGTTTGAACAAAAAATGGAAAAATTTGCTGAAGAAATGGAAGATTTAGCTGAAAAATTATCTGAAGAAGAAAATCCATTAGTTATAACCGTAACAAGTAACAATTCAGGTAGAGTTTATATGGGAGTTTTCCCCAAAGATCTAACATTAGAAGATGTTAGAGAATTAAATTATGACCTAACTTATGGTGTTTTGATTTCTGGTGTAGTTACTGGTTCATCAGCCAGCAGACAAAAAATCTTTGCTAATGATATTATCTATGAAATTGATGGTAGAAAGGTTACTAATAATAAAGCTTTTACAGAGATTCTCAAATCTTATAATCCTGGCGATGTTGCTATGATGAAAATATTCTCAGCTGGTAAGCATATTGAAAAAGAATATACTTTTGAAGCTAAACCAAAATCAAAAGAAGATATTACTGTTGATATAGAAACAAAGAAAGATGATGTTGATTGGAACTCTATTGCTATCAACTGGATACCTCGTTACTATCAAATGGACGAAATTGATGATATAAATGAATTATTTACAGGAATGCAGTTTGATGACCTTGATGAAGATGGTATCTTTATGAATGGTTTCGGTTTCAGAATTCATGTTGGTAGTGGTTTCTATCTTGGTGGTGAATGGAGCTGGCATGAAGCAGACCAAACAAAAAATATCCAAATGGACACAAGTGTTTTAGCAGCCTATCCTGGAAACAATTCTGACCAAAACTACCTGAAAGGTAAAGAAAACTTTGTTAGAGAATTAAAATATTATAATGGCTTCGCTGGAGTCACTTTAGATAAAAGAATATATTTTACTAAATATTTCCAACCAGGTATTGGTTTCTTGTTAGGTGGGGGAACTCATAAAGTTGAATTTTCTCAAACAAATGGAGACTATGATTGGACTGATTTAAATAATGAATTTAACCAATCCGGTAACAATCATATGGTAATGAACAGAGATTACGTTATCTTCCAACCACGTGCTGATTTATATATCCCTATTCTTTCTTGGGTAGGTGTTAGAGCTGAAGCAGCTTATCTTATCGGCTATACTCCTTACTCAGGCTGGAAATCTGGAGACTATGAATATGGTATTATTAATTCTCCAGATACTAAATGCACTGGTTTAACCTTCTCTGTTGGACCATGGATTGAATTTTAAGATAAATTAGACAAGTCGTATTAGTATATCCTTCCACGCCCAATCCACATTCCTCGGATTGGGCTTCCCTTAATATTTTATATTTTTTTCTTGTCAGTTATTTTAAAATATGTTTAATTGAATTTGAAGAGTTTTAGTGATTATTTTAGATATTTTAACTTAGATAATGTAGTGTAATTGTTCAGAATAAGGTAATACTTTTCACTACATTTACTACACTTTCTCGGTTAAATAACCTTAATGGGGTAAAAAGAAATGTTTGAGAGTTTTGGAAACTACATTTTAAAAGGTGTAATAACCTTCGGTTTACTTATATTATCTTCTTATGAAGGTAATGATGCCAGATTTAGTTCCCTGCAAGTAACTCCCTTAGACGGGGCTATAAGTATTGAATTAAATCTTGATTCTGCTTTTGATAATGATTTTGAAGAGATCTTTAAAACTGGAAAAAGCATTGATATCTGGTTTCATACCTCAGTTAGTAGTAAGGGTGTAGTTTTGGAAGAGGAAGACTTCAGTCATAAGGTAACTTATAACCCTCTTCTTGATAGTTATCTCCTGATTAAAGGCTCAGCAAATGAGTCGATTGTCTGTGAAGATTATCAATGCTTAGTTGAAGAACTATCTCTCGTTAAATGGCATTTTAGAAGACTTAGAAGTGTTTCTGATTATGATTTAGATATTTATGCATATTTAGAAAAAATCTATTTCGAAGATATGGACAAAGAATTTAATCTCATGCTTCTATGGAAAAATAAATCACCTCGGTTGAAGGAGAGAATAAAACTCGAAAATGTAAGAAACTAATTTTGGAAGGATAGGGGATACATGAAATATCAACCAGGGATAAGGTCATATTTTATAATTACTTTTGTTGTTGTTTTTGGATTAAGTATTTATTTTATAAACAATTATTTTCTTAATCAACAGGAAACCATTAAAGCATCTTTTGATAACATTGATACACAACCTTTTGTCCAGAATCTAAGATTGGAAACAAACCAAGATTCTCTCTTAGCTAGCAATCTAATCAATAATATGAACAGCTTGAAAGCACTGACAACAACTACTCTCATCGAAGTGAAAAGTTATTCCTGGATGGTTATTATTGCTATTGCTCTCGTTGCCTTTGGACTCTTCATTTTCATAGTAATGAAATTTTCTAAACCAATTATCGAACTTCAAAAAGCTACTGAACTAATCCAAAAAGGTTTCTATGAAGTTTCATTGCCTGAAACAGGTATTAGAGAGATGAGACAACTTAAAAAATCATTTAATGCTATGTCTAAAGAACTAACTAATACCCAAGAAAAACTTGTAGAATCAGAAAAACAAGCTATCTGGAAAGACCTTTCTCGAGCCCTAGCTCACGAAATAAAAAATCCGTTAACTCCTATCCAACTTACTCTGCAAAGACTTGAAGAAAAATATGAAGATAAAGAAAAATTCTATGATTACTTCCCTCAAGCTTCAGAGGTGATTCATAACGAAATTCAAAATCTACTCTCAATATCTAGAAATTTCTCAACCTTTGCTAAACTCGTTATACCTGAAAAATCTGCCTTCTCTCCCAAGCAAATTCTTGAGAATATCATTGATTCTTATAGCTCTGATTATGACATAAATAAGAACTTTCAAACAGAGGCTATCGCCTA
Source organism: Cloacimonadales bacterium (SeqCode) (assembly GCA_963663475.2). Classification (GTDB taxonomy): domain Bacteria; phylum Cloacimonadota; class Cloacimonadia; order Cloacimonadales; family JAFGVF01; genus JAEKNW01. The sequence goes on from CAXXJV010000002.1 coordinate 237,318, forward strand.
CTTTGACCAAGACCACTTCTATCAAATTATTACTAACTTGCTACAAAATGCTATAGATGCAAGTGAAAGAAATACTCCAATTGAAGTAAGCTTAAAAGAAAAGCACAGACTAATTATTGTCTGTATTGAAGACCATGGTGTAGGTATTTCTCGGGAAAATATTAACAGAATCTATAACCCATACTTCACTCAAAAAGCAAATGGGAGTGGTATAGGTTTGGCCCTAGTTAAGAAATTTATAGAAGCTAATGGATCAACTATCTATGTAAATAGCCAAGAAGGAATTGGCACAAAATTTAGATTCTCTATGGAGATTTTTAATGAAAATATTAATAGCTGATGATGAAATAAATATTGTAAAATTACTGAAAGAAATCTTCGAAGATGATAAGCATGAAACTGAATCTGCCTATAATGGCCAAGAAGCTCTGGATAAATTTAAAGCCTTTCAACCAGATGTCACATTTTTAGATGTAAAAATGCCTGTTATGGATGGAGTTAAAACTCTAGAAAAGATAAAAAATTATGCTCCAAATGCTCTAATAATTATGATTTCTGGCCATAGTAATATTCCGATAGCTGTTAAATCTATAAAAGGAGGAGCCTATGACTTTTTAGAAAAACCTCTCTCTCTTCCCATAGTCAAAGTAACACTCAATAAAGCTATTAAACACATTAGAATCAATAATAAAGTAGCAAACTTAGAAGAAAATTTAGATGCTAAATATACTATGATCGGTAATTCTCAACCTATGCAAAAACTAAAATCATTGGTTAAAAAAGTCGCAGTCACTAACTCCAAGGTTCTTATCCAAGGGGAAAGTGGTACTGGAAAAGAACTTGTCGCCTGGGCTATTCATACTCAAAGCTCTAGAGCAGAAAATTCTTTTATCCGCTTTAACTCAGCTGCTATACCCAATGAACTGGTGGAAAGCGAACTCTTCGGTTATGAAAAAGGTGCCTTTACTGGAGCAGAAAATTCTAAAAAAGGTAAGATTGAAGAAGCTGACGGTGGAACACTTTTTTTAGATGAAATAGGGGATATGAGTATGACTGCTCAAGCAAAGATTTTAAGAGTCATTCAAGAAGGTGAGTTTGAAAGAGTTGGATCAAATCTGCCTATAAAAGTAGATGCTCGTATCATCGCTGCTACTCATAAAAATCTAAGTCAACTTATTAATGAAGGCAAATTTAGAGAAGACCTCTTTTACCGACTTAATGTCCTTCCTTTAAGTGTTCCCCCTCTAAGAGAACGATTAGATGATATCCCTGTCCTGATTGAATATTTTTCTAATAATAATGCCCATGAAATGAAAATTACCCCTAAAAAATTCTCTCCTCAAGCTATTGATTATCTGAAAAAACAAGCCTTTCCTGGAAATATCAGAGAATTAAAAAATTTGATAGAAAGACTTTACATTGTCTCGGATGATGAAACTATTGATCTCTCCCTTGTCTCTAATTTCCATAATTCTCATAAGAAGCAAGGAGACTTCTGGAATGAAACAACTTGTTATAGTGATAAAAAAAATCAATTTGAAAAGAAGTATTTAGAAATTCAACTTAAAAAACACCAAGGTAATATCTCAAAAACTTCCCAAGCTTTAGGACTTCAACAAAGCAACCTTTCCCGAAAAATAAAAGAACTAGGAATTGAACTTTGACATTAGAGGCCATAGACAAATCTCACTAATTGTCTTTATCCATCCCTTACCCTTCCTTTACGGTCTTTCGATGAAAGTCCCAGTTTCATCGAAAGACCGTAAAGGAAGGGTAAGGGATGCTTATAGCATCTAAACCCAAATAAAGCAGTAGAACTTTGTGAATAGCAGAATATTATTCTGCAAAAATAAGATCCATGATTTCTCCGAATATATATTATGACTTCAAATTATGTAACTTATTTTGCTAAAAGAATCCAGCACTCTTCACCTGTGATACGTAGCTTTAGCGAAGTATTACTAAAGCTCTACTCCACTATCTGGATTTAACAAAGTCCAATAAAATACTTGACTCTAAAAGGCATTCCTAAAGAATTATTAATCAGAGGTATAAGATTAATGAAAAAGATAGTCAGTATTTTTATTATATTATTTGTTTTTCATGTCCTGTCAGCTGATGTTTATGTAGATTCTTTGAAGCAAGTTATAGAATCACTTCCTTTCTCATATGAAAAAGGAGATAAAATTTGGGATTTAGCTATTTATCAAACTAATAATCTCAAACAAGCAGAAAAGGCAATAAAGAACTTTAACTTAGCTACTCAAATGTTTGTAGAGATGGATTCTCTGGAAAGTGCTGTTAAAGCTCATGGCAATGTTTTCAAAGTAGCTTTTACCTTCCCTGAAAATTTCGAGTATTCTAAACAAGCGTTTAAGAAACATCTTGAGTTTTTAGATAATCCCAAACTTGCTAAAATGAAACGTTCAATGCTAATAAGTATCCAACGGCATCTTTTGAATGCCTATATTTTAAAAGAAATGGAAGAACTAAAAAAGGGCTTAGCTGAAGTAGAAATATATTTTGATGATAGAGAAAACGATGACCTAAAACTTGAATTTGACCATTATTATATACTCATGACCAATTATTACTATGGAGAAGAAAAAGCACTTACAGAATCAATGAAAATCTATGAAAATATCCAAGAGGGGAAATATAACCTTACATATCCTGAAAAGGAATTGGCCAGAGTCAAGATGCTATCTAATATGCAAAATTATCACTATTATAGAGGGGATATTGAACAGTCTAGTAAACTTCTAGCTCAAGCCCTGGATATTGCTAGAGATGTTTCTATAAATTACTCAGACCAACTTACCCCTATTCAACAGATAAACCTTAGAGATAGTATTGGCCAGCTAATGACTTTAAAGACTGATAATATTGAAATTAAACTAGAAAACCTAGCAGAAATAGAACAAGGCTATCTCGATGTAAATAAATTTACTAAGTCTTATGACCCAGAAAGAACTTTTAATAATTTTACTAAAATAGCCCATGCTTATGATGTAATTTATACAGGTAAACATCCTAAGGTTAAATACTATTTAGATAAAGCACAAGATCAAAGTGGAAACGTGCAAAATAAGCTGTATTTGACTAATTATTATCTCACAAAGGCTCGATATCTATTAAATAGAAAAGACTATAAGGCAGCTGATTTAGCCTTCGCTAAGGTGGAAGATTATGTAGAAAAATCAAATCAATCATGGATAAAATTTAACTATATTATGGAAAGATCTCGTTATTACTTTGAACAAGATCAAACTAAAAAAGCCTATGATATGATTACTGGTTTTTATAAGTCTATTGATAAAGATTTTTCAAATAATATAGCCGAAAAAACTGCTGAACTAAATAATCAATTAGATACCCAAAAATTAATTCATCAACAGACAAGATTAGAGGATGAACTTAGAATTAAATCCTTGCAGAATTCTCGTGAAACTCTTGTAACAACCCTAGTGGGAATAGTCCTTGGCTTTACTACTCTCTTACTAGTAAATAATGTTAGACTTAATAAAAAGCTTAAAACTAACCTTCATAGACAAGGTTCTCAATTGAAAGAAGAGATGGAAATTAGCCAGAAGAGAGCCCAAGAATTAATTTTTTCTGAGAAACTATCTACTTCAGGCCAAATAGCTTCATCGATAGCCCATGAAATTAAAAATCCTCTAACTAATATTATTACTGCTGCTAAACTCCTCCATGATTCAAGGAATGAAAATGATATTGAGAAGTTTTATAACATTTGTCAAAGAAATTCTTGGTTAGCAATCGATAAAATTAATGCCCTACTTGAGTATTCCAAACAAAAGAAAATGAATTTTGTAGCCTATTCTCTTAAATCTGTCATGAAAGAAGCTTATAACTTAAGCAAGGGAAGCCTGGAGGATAATCAAGTTAATTTTCAGTTAATCTATAATACCCATGATGATGTCTGCACAATAGACCCTAAAGAAATAACAGGTGTTCTCGTAAACTTAATTCTAAATTCAGTTCAAGCTATGGAAGATGATAATGAAGATAAAAGAATTGATGCTATCTTAGATGCTGAAGATAAGGATTATATTATTACAATTAAAGATAATGGCGAAGGAATTGAGACTAGTAGATTAGATAAGATTTTTAACCCCTTCTATACCACTAAAGTAAAGGGTACTGGCCTAGGCTTAAGCTATGCTCAAAAAGTAATTCTTGAACATCATGGGTCAATCTCTATTGATTCAAAAGAAGGTAATGGCACTCAAGTAGTTATCAGAATACCAAGGCAAGTATAACACTCCTTAATTTTCTATATCTTACTAAATCTCTAACTCTTATATTTATCATTGAGATAAGCAAGAAGACACTTGGATATTGCTCCTTCTATATGAGGTCTTTCTGCTTTGAATTTCCACTCATTACTCTCAAAATAGTAGTAACCCTTGTTCTTAACTATTACGTTTACCCCAAAATGCTGAGCTTGAAATTCTATTAAATGATACTTTTCCCCATCATAAGCTACATCAATGGAAAGAGAAGGAGTCTTAAACTTCTTAAAGATATCCATAGCAAAATCCAATAAGGCAGGATCTGCAGTAAAATCAGAATCAAACTTCTTAGCACCAGATGCCCTAAAATCATTATCCCTATTCCACCTTCTTGTTACCCATAAATTATTGTATAAAACCAAAACGCGATAATCATACTTTAAATTAGGAATAAATGGTTGCAAAATAAAAGAACGCTCTGGCTTGATATGCTTCTCATATTGTAGAGCATCAATTCTACTGTTGAAATCAGGATATTCCTTGAACTTCTTAGATCTTAAATAGGCCCTTCTCAATAAATCTATTTTTTCTGAAAAAGTAATTTTCTCCCACTTCTTCAGCTTCTTTACTAATTCTTCTTGCGACTTAACTAAAAATACTCCATTACCATTTGAGCCATCAATAGTCTTCAAAACAATAGGATAATCTATTTTGTAATTATGGATATCATCACTTGAAGAAAAGAAAAGACTATTTAATGAGTCAATTCCCCGCATTTTTTTAAATATTTCCTGGTAACCTTTATCTTCATGACAAAGCAACAAAGGAAGCTCTGGTATTACATCATAATCTTTCATATAAAAATAATGGATCATATCTCCAATATAATGGCGGAGATTCTCTTTTTGACTAAAGGTGTAAAAAACAGGCATACCAGAAAGGTCAATATTCTTATTGAAAACTTCATGATATGTATAATGAAATGGTTGGTAACCACCCTGTAAAATTAAGTCTTCTATCTGCTTAATGTCTGCTGATACCCAAGGCTTTCTTGTCTGTCCATAGAATTTACCATCTCGTGTAATAATTGCTATCTTTTTCAATTAGAATACCTCAAAAGTTTATTTTATCCCAAGTAGTAGAAATGAATCTGCACCCGCTAGCGAAGTTCTACAAAATGTTAATGTTAATATCCTGACTTTTATTAATTATGTCAATAAAAAAATGCAGCAAATGAAAGAAAGGGATTCTTAAATTTACTGCATTATAAATTACATATGTTATCCTACATTAAAAGTCTTTCTCATTTTAAACTCTTCTTGCTTACCTTCATTCCACTGCTTGACAGGTCTTAGATAACCCACAACACGAGAATATATCTCTGTCTCTGTCTGACAAATAGGACAGCGACTTTCTTCACCCTTAATGTATCCATGTTCTGGACAGACTGAGAAAGTAGGTGAGAAGGTAAAGTAGGGAAGATGATAATTAGAGCATACTTTTCTTACCAGATTTTTAACCGACTGGATGTTACTAATTCTCTCTCCACCAAAAATATGAAGGACTGTTCCGCCTGTATATTTTGATTGTAAAGGATCCTGTAAGTCTAATGCTTCAAAAACATCATCAGTGAAGTTGACTGGCAACTGAGTAGAGTTTGTATAGAAAGGCTTATCTGAATATGGATCATTATTAGCTACTATTATCTCAGGGAACTTCTTCCTATCAAGTCTGGCTAACCTATAAGTAGTTCCTTCTGCAGGAGTTGCTTCTAAGTTATAATTATTCCCTGTCTCTTCCTGATACTCAATAAGTTTCTCCCGCATATAATCCATTATCTCAATAGCAAACTGTGAGCCTTCTTTACCTGTAATATCTTGCCCAAGGAAGTTTAAACATACCTCATTCATACCTATAAGCCCTATAGTGGAGAAGTGATTCTTCCAATATTGATTAAATCTTTGCTTAACATCTTGTAGATAGAAACTTGTATAAGGATAGAGATTTGATTCTGTAAAAGTCTCAAGAACTTTTCGCTTAATCTCCAAACTCTTTTTGGCTAAATCCATTTTCTCACTAAGTCTGTTGTAAAAATCTTCCTTACCCTTAGCTAAGTAAGCTATTCTTGGTAAATTAATGGTTACTACCCCAATTGAACCTGTTAATGGATTTGCACCAAATAAGCCACCACCTCTAGCTTCTAATTTACGGGTGTCAAGACGTAATCGACAGCACATGGAACGAGCATCTTCAGGACTCATCTCAGAGTTAACAAAATTTGAGAAGTAAGGTATGCCATACTTGCCTGTGGCTTCCCATAATAAATCTAAATCAGGATTATCCCAATCAAAGTCTTCTGTGATATTATAGGTAGGAATTGGGAAGGAGAAAACTCTTCCTTTAGCGTCACCTTCTGTCATGATTTCTAAAAATGCTTTATTAATCATAATCATTTCTTCCGCAAAGTCTCCGTATGTCTCTTCCATGACCTCTCCACCTATAATTACATTTTGATCTTTATAAATCTTAGGTGGGATTAAATCCATAGTGATATTAGTGAAAGGTGTTTGAAAACCAACCCTGGTAGGAACATTTATATTAAAAATAAACTCCTGCATGGCTTGCTTAACCTCAGCATAAGTTAAATTATCATACTTGATAAATGGGGCTAAAAGAGTATCAAAACTTGAAAATGCTTGTGCCCCAGCTGCTTCACCTTGCAGAGTATAAAAGAAGTTAACAATTTGTCCAAGTAAACTTCTAAAATGCTTAGCTGGTTTACTCTCAATTTTACCCACAGCACCTGTAAAACCAACCTTGATTAAATTATACAAATCCCAGCCTACACAATAAACTGACAATAACCCTAAATCATGGATATGAATATCACCTTGACTATGATTGTCTTTAATTTCTGTAGGATAAATTTTATTTAACCAATATGTTTTGCTTACCTCTGAAGCAATATAATTGTTTAATCCCTGCAAAGAATAAGCCATATTACTATTTTCATTAACTTGCCAATCAAGTTTCTTTAAATATTGATCAATTAAATCAACATTTGATTTTGAGACAATTTCTCTAATTTTTGCATGCTGATCACGATAAATTATGTAACTCTTAGCTGTCTTCTTAAATGTTGATGAAAGTAGAATTTCTTCTACAATATCTTGAATCTTTTCTATAGTTATAATCTTGTCATTATGTAGTTGCAAAATTAAATTAACTACCTTCATTGTCAGTTGCTCAGATGTCTCTTCTCCAAACTCTGCCGTAGCTAATCCTGCTCTTAAAATTGCCTTATTTATTTTATCTTTATCAAAAGCTACTAATTCCCCTGTCCTCTTTAAAACAGCCTTAATCATTATAGTCTCCCAATTTTATTAATGTCTTATAGTCCAATACCTTAACTATATTAATTTTAATTTTTAAACTAATCTTTCAATTAATCTATGATATTAAAAAATATGGAATTACTATCTTGTCAAACATTAAATAATTAATATTTTTCTTAACTATTTCAGATAACTATTTACTATGAATTTAGAGAAAATTATTAAAGGAAATTACAGATGACTTATTAATAATTTCTTAAGATTAACTCTTTCTTTTTTATTAAAAATTAACAATTAAACCAAAATAATACAGCAGACCTTTGCGAATAGCAGAATCTTATTTTGCTAAAAGAATCTAGCACTCTTCACCTGTGATACGTAACTTTAGCGAAGTATTATCAAAGTTCTACTGGACCATTCGGTTAAAATATACAAACTTCATTATTCGTAATTATTCAAAAATTTTAAAGAAAGACTAATAAACATAATATTTCTTGTATTATAAACTTTATCAATTATAATATTATAAAACCCAAATAATGAAGTAGATTTTTGAGAATATGTACTCTTCACCTGTGATACCTAGTTTTAACAAAGTATTACTCAAGTTCTACTCTACCATTCGGGTTAAAAAAAGAGCGGAGGATTTATGCGTCCCAAAATCACTATCATAGGAGCTGGACCTGGAGGTTTAACTGCTGGTATTTTACTACAAAATAGAGGCTTTGATGTAACTATCTATGAAAAAGATAGCAGGCCAGGAGGAAGAAATCAAGCACTTGAACTCGGTGATTATCGCTTCGATACAGGTCCTACCTTCTTGATGATGAAGTTTTTCTTAGATGAGATTTTTAAAGAAACTGGTAGAGATATTAATGATTATCTAGACTTTTACGAGCTTGATCCCCTATATTCATTGATTTTTAAAGATAAAACAATGGTCCACTATAAGGATAAAACTAAAATGAAAGCCGAGATTGAGAAACACTTTCCTGGTCAATCTACTGGTTTTGATAAACTAATGGAATATGAAGAGGAAAGATACCGTAGACTCTACCCCTGCCTGAAAAAAGATTATTCTTATCCGCAAAGAATGATAGAATCAGATATTCTCTATGCCTTTCCTTATCTTCAGCTACACAAAACTATGCATCAAGCTCTGGGAGCTTACTTTCATTCTGAAGATCTAAAATTAGCCTTCACTTTTCAAGCTAAATACCTTGGAATGTCTCCTTGGTCTTGCCCAGCCCTCTTTACTATGGTCCCCTATATAGAACATGAATACGGTATCTATCACGTAAAAGGTGGCCTAAATATGATTTCTCAAGCAATGGCAAAGGTCTTTTCAGAAGAAGGAGGCAATATTATTTATAATACCCCAGTAAAAGAGTTAATCACTAATTTCGGTGAAGTACTCGGAGTTGTTCTAGATAATTGCGAAAAAGTTTATTCTGAAGATGTAGTTATTAATTCTGATTTTGCCTATTCTTTCTCAAACTTATATAAAAATTCTAAAAAGTGGTCTCCTAAAAAACTTAAAGGGAAAGACTTCTCTTGCTCTACTTTTATGATTTATCTAGGCTTAGATAAAATCTATGATTTACCTCACCATAGTATATATTTCGCTGATGATTACAAAAGCAATATTGATGATATAAGTATCTATCGAAGAATAGGGGAAGACTTCTCAATATATGTTCAAAATGCTTCAGTTACTGATCCTAGTCTAGCTCCCCAAGGACATTCTACTCTCTATATTCTTGTCCCCATTACTAATCTTAAGAGTGGTATAGATTGGGAAAAGTTTGCTCCTGAATTTAGAGACAAGGTCATTGACCTCCTTAAAGAAAAAGCAGGTATGACTGACCTGCAAGAACATATCATGCAAGAAAAGATTATTAGCCCTCAAAATTGGCAAGATGATTATAATGTCTTCTTAGGTGCTACTTTTAACCTAGGGCATGGTGTTAACCAAATGTTGTACTTCAGACCACATAATAGATTTGAAGAATTAGGAAATTGCTTCCTAGTTGGTGGTGGTACTCATCCTGGTTCTGGTTTGCCAACCATTTATGAATCAGGAAGAATCTCTGCTAAGATGATCTGCAAGAAACATGGAGTTAAATACTAAAATTATCTTGACTTAATTTCTATTATATGCAATAAAGATTTAATCTCATATAATGCAGTTATGCTAGTCATCTTCACTAATAAACTTTAGGTTATTTGTCGCTAGATAACTAGTTCTACTACAATATAAGGGTAAATAAAAAACAGGAGAAATAATGAAAAAAGGTTTAATTATAACATTAGTCGTCTTAGGTTTAATAGTATTTATCGGATTTTCTTATGTCCGAGGTGTTTATAATGGAATGGTTGAAAAAGAACAGGCAGTAATTGCTGCATGGTCACAAGTTGAAAATGTTTACCAGCGTAGAATGGATCTAATCCCTAATCTCGTTGAAGTAGTAAAAGGCTATGCCTCTCATGAAAGAGAAACTTTATCAGCTGTAACAGAAGCTCGCTCAAGAGTTGGTGGTGTTATGCAACTTTCTGCTCAAGATCTAAATGACCCTCAAGCTGTTGCTAGATTCCAAGAAGCTCAAGCTAGCTTAGGTGGTACCTTACAACGCTTGATGATGCTTACCGAAAACTATCCAAATTTAAAGGCAAATGAATCTTTCTTACAACTGCAAAATGAACTTGCTGGAACCGAAAATAGGATTTCTACAGAAAGAAGAAGATTTAATCTCTCTGCTCAAGAATTCAATACTTACATTAAACGCTTCCCTCAGGTTATCTTAGCTAATAATTTTGGTTTTTCACCTAAAGCATATTTCAAGGCTAATGAAGGTGCAGAGCAAGCTCCCAAAATTGATATGAGTAATTAAGCATGGCTACTTTAAGCAAGAAAGATAAAGAAATAATCTCTCAAGCTGTTGCTAAGGCAGAAAAAAATACTTCTGGAGAAATTGCAGTAGTTGTTGCTAAACAAAGCTGTGATTATGCAATCTATGAACTTACTTTTGCTGTGCTAGTAGGCCTTGTCTTCATGGTATTATCCTTGATCTACTTTCCTAATATAGATTCTTTTATTAAGGATATGTTTTGGAGTAATTCTCCTATCTTAACAACTTCAATAATTGGCTTAGGTACTTTTGCTATTATTACTGTCTTTTATTTCTTAGCAAACCTTCCTTTTATTGATAGACTTATCATACCAAAATCAGTTAAAGAAGAAAAAGTTAAAGAAAAGGCAGACTTGTGTTTTTTAGAGTATGGAGTTAGTAATACACGTGATAGAACAGGAGTATTAATCTTTATCTCTAAATTAGAGAAAAAAGTCATGATTCTTGCAGATACTGGCATAGCTCAAGTATATTCAAATGATTCATGGCAAAAACAAGTTGATAGGATTATCAATGGTATCAAAACAAAGAACTTCACTGCAGAATTAAGTGAAGTAATAAGGGAAATTGGACAAGTACTTTCTCAGAATTTCCCTATAAAATCAGATGATACAAATGAACTATCAGACCACGTAAGGGAGATTTAATATGTTTAAAAAAAGTATCATGGTTTTCTCCCTTCTCCTACTGTCTCTATCCTTACTAGCTATTTCTTTTCCTGAATTATCAGGTAGAGTAGTTGATCAAGCAGGTATATTTTCTAATTCTGAGGAAAGACAGCTTACTTCCCTATTGCAAGGTTTAGAAAAAGATTCTGATATCCAAGCAGTAGTAGTTTCAGTAAAATCCCTTGAAGGTTATGCAGTTGAAGACTATACTATTAGACTTGCTGAAGACTGGGGTATAGGGTCAAGATCAAGTGATAATGGTCTTATCTTATTAGTTGCACCTAATGAAAGAGACGTCCGTATTGAAGTTGGTTATGGTTTAGAACATAAGTTAACTGACGGGATGAGTGGTTATATCTTAAGAAAAGATATTATCCCTAACTTCAGAAATGGTGGTTACTTTGCTGGTATAAAAGCTGGCCTAATAACAATAAACAATGTAATGACTGGTAAAACAAATATTAGTCAAGAAGATATATCAAGGTCTAGAAGAGAGGAGAAAAAAGGCTCTTCTATTGGCTATATTATTTTCTTAATTATTATCTCTCTGCTTTTTAGAGGAAGACTCTTTCCGCTTCTTCTCTTTGGTTCACTCATGGGAGGCGGAGGAAGAGGTGGTCGCGGAGGCGGTAGCTTCGGTGGCGGAGGTGGTTTCTCTGGCGGAGGCGGTGGCTTCGGCGGTGGAGGAGCTTCAGGCTCTTGGTAATAAGATAATGAAATTTAAGGAGACATAATCCCAGATAGTGTAGTATTACTAAATCTCTACTACTACACTATCTAGGATTATGTCTCCTTATTTACTCTGATAATGACTAAATTAGTAAACTAAGTTCTTATTATACTTATTTATCGAAAAAAGGAAGAAAAAACTTGAAACCTGAAAAAAGAAATCTAATCTTTATATTTGATTTGAAAAAATACATTCATCTATTAGAAAAAACTGATGAATTTTTAACAGCTTCGGAAAAAGAAAAGGCTAAAGAATTTATATCTCCCCTTAATGAGTATAAATTATTATCTCAAATTATTAGGAGACTCATTCTCTCTTTCTTTTTAGATTGTCCTCCTCAAGAGATTACCTATAAATATCAAGAAAAAGGGAAACCAATACTTGATAATGATAATTTATTCTTTAATATCTCTCATTCTAAAAACTATATGGCTATGGCACTTAGTATTAATAATGATATTGGTATTGATATTGAAGCTTTGGCTTATATTCCCAAGCTTAATTCATTCTTAAATACTTATCTAAACCCTGAAGAAAAAGCTAAATTTAAGAAAGAATTTAGCAATAATAAGGAATATTATGCCTATACTTATTGGACAATGAAAGAAGCCTATCTTAAAGGAAGAGCTTTAGGCCTAGACTTTGATATGAAGAGAATTAGTCTAGTAAACGCCAGTAATCTTCAACAAGATTCTTTAATGTTTGCTTGCAAAGTTGATGGAGTCTTAGATAAAAAATCATACACTACTATTTTAAAAATAAATGATGAAAAAGAACTTATGTGTGCAGTGAGCTTACGGAGTAATGAGGCTTTTAATATTGGTCAAAATCAGATAATCCAATTTCTAAATCCCCAACTATCAAAAGCATATATTTTTACTAAACTTAACAAAAATGTAGAGGAATAAATGAAAGAATATAATTTCAGTGATAGAATTGAAGATACGGAAGTCAAGAGAGTTTATAAAGTTGTTAAAAATCATAAAGAACTAACAAAAGTAATTGATGAAATGCCAATTTGGATTTTAATTCTCAATAAAACTAGGCAAGCAGTATATTATAACAAAAAGTTATCAGATGATTTGCAAGTTAAAGATAAATGGGATGTTCTTGGTTTAAGACCTGGGGAGCTCTTCTCTTGTCAACATGCATGGGCTGATCAGGCTGGATGTGGTAATTCTGAATTCTGTAAATATTGTGGAGCAGTAAAATCTATTCGTAATTCTCATTTTGGTAAAAAAGATGTTCAAGAATGTAGATTGTTAATAAATAATAATAAGCAAATCAATGCAATGGATTTAGAAGTTTCTTCATCTCCCTTAGTCTTGGATTCTGAAGAACTCACCCTATTCTCAATCTTAGATATATCTGCTTTAAACAAGTCCCTATACATTGAAAAGACCTTCTTACACGATATTAGAAATACTGCTGCTGCTATAGTCTCCAATGCAGATTTAATAAGCCTTGAAGAAGATCCTGAAATTAAAGATGAACTGCTAAAATTATTAACTCCAACAGCTCATCAACTAATAGAAGAAATAGCAGCTCAACAGGAAATTAGAAGTGCTGATCTAGGTGAATGGAAACCTGCTAATAAAACCGTTGAAAGTAGAGAGGTAGTTGATAAAGTAATTGATACATGTAAGCATTATATTATAGACTCTGATATTAAAATTGTTAAATCAATCGAATCTTTTTCACTTAAAACTGAAGAAATATTACTGAAGAGAGTATTAATAAATATGCTCAAGAATGCTATAGAAGCATCAAAAGATGGGGATATTATTACTATCCAAGGGAAGAATTTAAATGATGTCTCAGTAATTTTTTCTGTCCATAATCCTAAGTATATTCCTGATGATATAAGACTTCAACTCTTTCATCGCACCTTTTCCACCAAAGGAAATAATCGCGGTTTGGGAACATATAGCATAAAAATGATAACAGAAAACTATCTTAATGGAGAAGTTAGCATTCATTCAGATAAGATACACGGAAGCGTATTTTCAATAACTATTCCCAAAGATAATCAATCTGAAAATGATTAGTTTTTCTGCTCAAGTAGCATCTTAGATATTACTTTTGAGATATCTTCGACATAAGGGTATTTCAATACAGTTGTATGGGAACCTTTCACTGAATAATAATTAATTTTATTTACCATCCCTGACCAACCATATTTAGGGTCAGGGATTAATCCTTCTAGAGCTTGTTCAGCTAAAAAGAGATTAATTTCACCTGCTAAATCAGACATTGTATGATTATTCAATGCATCAATATTATAGCGATATATTCTTTTAAGTTTATCTATTTCTTCTTGAGATTTCCCTCCTAAGCTTTCTGTTATATTCTCAATAAAATCTTCTTCTAAAACTTTATGAATATTAGAGAAGTTACTCAGTTTAGTATGGAGATAAGACTTCCAGAATTCTGGTCCTAAAATCACAGCATTAAATAACCTTCTCAATTGGTAGGTAATCTTTCTAAGTTTAGTATTTGGTCTGCCCCAAGTCTCTATTAAATAAAGGTTAACTTGAGTCTTGCCTCTCTTCTTTAGTTCATTTCCGATTTCATAGGCTAGAATACCACCATAACACCATCCTCCTATATAGTAGGGACCAGTTTTTTGGATTTTTAAAATCTCAGCAGTATATTTTTCTACCATATCTTTAAAACAAGTATGGCATTCAGCAGAGCTTAAGCCTTGAGATTGGATTCCATAAACTGGTATCTTATTGTCTAAGGAGTGAATTAGGTTCACATAGCCAAGAACATCTCCAGGAGTAGTGTGGGTTAGGAAAAGAGGTTTGTAATTTTTATCTCCACTCTGCAGAGGTGTAATTATGGAAAAATCAGCTTGTTTTTCTTCTTGTAGATAGCGAGATAAGTCTCTCACTGTAGAATGCTGATAGAGTGATGAAGAGTTTATCTTCATATTTAAAGCTTTTTCTAAAGATACAATGAGCTCGATAGCTTTAAGAGAATCACCTCCTTCTTTAAAAAAGTTATCATCAGGTTTAATTTGTTTACCTAAAACTTGTCTAAAGAGGGGAAGTATTTTGAGTTCATATAAGTTATAAGCTTGGACATTTACTTGCTTTTCTTGGATTTTAGGTTCAGGAAGTAAGGACTTATTAATTTTTCCATTAGGGTTTAAAGGAAGTTTATCAATTCTAATAAACTCACTTGGCAACATATATTCTGGAAGATATTCTTTGGCAATAGCTCTTAAATTATCCTTGTCCATATCACTATTACTTAGGTAATAGAGGTAGATTTGACGGTGGTTTTCTTGACCTCTAATGTCTGCAAAAACAGTTTTTAAGGAAGTTCTTTGCATAAAAGTATTTTCAATTTCTGATAATTCAATACGGTAGCCATTCAGCTTTATTTGATCATCATCTCTTCCTAAGAATTTTATTTTGCCTGATTTATAAAAGAGACCTAAATCACCAGTAGCATATATTCTACCATATTCAGAAGTCTCAATAAACTTCTCATTTGTAAGTTTAGGGTTAGCAAAATAGCCTGGAGTAAGGCCAAAACCTCCAATATAGATTGATCCACTAAGGCCTATTGGTCTAGGTTTAAGGAACTTATCTAAGATATGGATAGAAGTATTTGGCATAGGTTTTCCGATTGTATCATCAATTCCCTCATCAATAGTAGCAATGATAGTAGCTTCAGTTGGACCGTAAGTATTGAAGATTTTCGTATGTTTAGGTCCATGTTCTTGCCAGAAGGAATAGATATCTTGCGAGGCTTTTTCTCCACCAATGACAAGAGTTTTTACTTTATCTGAGAAAGTATTTTGAGTTAAGGATTTGGTGATTTGCTGCCAAAAAGCTGTAGGAAGATTCACTATAGTTATTTTTTTAGATGCGATAAAATCTAAGAATTGAGAAGCAGATTTATTGATTTCTTCATCTCTAAGGACAAGGCTAGCTCCAGCCAAGAGAGTAGGGAAAATCTCTTCCACCGAGATGTCAAAACTTATGGAAGCGAATTGCATAACCCTGTCAATGCTTGTGATATCATATCTATCTTTAACAATGAGATTATGGTTGATTAGGTTAAAATGACTTACTGTAACGCCTTTAGGCTTGCCAGTAGTGCCAGAAGTGTAGATAATATAGGCTAAGTCTTGCGGATTTATTTTTATCTCATTTTTGTTATTTGACAGGTATTTCTGGTAATTAGTCACTGATAAAAAGTCTAAATTTTCCAAGGAAGAATAAGATAAATCAGAGAAAATAGTTTTACATTTAGAATTTTCGATTATATGTTTAATTCTTTCATGGGGATAATCAGGGTCAATAGGCAGATAGGCATTTCCACTTTTGAGAATTGCTAAGATAATAATTATCATTTCTAGGCATCTATCAGTTGAAATAGCGATGAAATGTCCTTGTCCATATTCATTGAAGAGGTAGTTAGCTAAATCATCAGAAATTTCAT
Source organism: Cloacimonadales bacterium (SeqCode) (assembly GCA_963663475.2). Taxonomy (GTDB): domain Bacteria; phylum Cloacimonadota; class Cloacimonadia; order Cloacimonadales; family JAFGVF01; genus JAEKNW01. The sequence goes on from CAXXJV010000002.1 coordinate 253,674, forward strand.
CAAGATGCTTGTAAGTGATGTGTTTATCAGCATGTTCTACTGCAATATTATCTGGGTATTTACTTACCGAATCTTTGAATAAATCAATATAAGAAACATTTTTTGGTAAAGGTAATTTTACAGAATTCCATTGCTTAATTAGGGATAAATCAGTCTCATTGATAAGTAATATATCCTTTAGAGGTAAATGATCTTGGAGATTAGATTTGAAGGTTGAATAAAGAAGATTATCTTCAATAACTTCATAATTAGTAAGGATTTTAGCAAGATAAGCAAGGTCTGGGAATCGATAGAAAATACTTTTTAATAAGGATTTATGTTTTTTGATTCTTGAAATACTTTTCTGAATATTTGTGATATTTTCTTGAAGAGATAACTTGAAATCTACTTTAATATTAAGCAGGAGTTTATTCATCAGAAGTGGATTATTGTTTTTATAAGTAATTGCAAGAGAGAAATTAGATTGGGTATAAAGACGAGCAATAAAGCAAATGTAAGTTGCTAAGTCTGGATTATCAAAGTCCAAATTATCAGAATTACTTACTTTATTATATTTGCCATTAAGGTCTTCTAAAGCTTGGTATTTAGCAAATTGTTTAAGCCAAAAGGCCTGATTTTTGATAGCATCTTTATAAGATGCCAAATCTTCTAAAGTAGGTGGTTGCCAAGACTTCTCATCTCTTAGATCATGTAAGTTAATTTCTTGACCTGTAAGATTATAAAGTTTATTAGCTATGATTAATCCATCTTTTAGATTTATCTCACAAGTTGATTGGCTAATGCTGAGATTTTTTGCATCACTAGTAGAGTTGCGCTTAAATTGAGCTTGTCCAATATGATAAAATTCATTAGCAATTTTGATTTTAAGACTTGCCACAGGGTTTTCAGTATCACCAAAAATACTAGCTCTGTATAAATTATCAGCTTGATCAATGCCTGTATCTGCTAGTAAAGAACAAGAATAATCAGGTCTATAGTCAGCGGGGAAATAAGTTCTTTTGCTTAAGTCTTGTGGATAAGTTTGCAAATCATTATCATTAATAGAATCAAGTAAAGATGAAAAGGCATCTAGTGCTGCTTCATAGCATTTCATATTCAAAGAAAGAGAAGTATCTTCTTTGTTAACTTCTACTTGCTTTTGAATTAGTATCTGTCCAGTATCAATACCTTGGTCTACTTGATGCCAGGTAATACCGTGGTTTGTCTCATTATTTATAATAGCCCAATAAGTAGCATAAAGTCCAGCATATTTAGGAAGTAAGGAATCATGATAATTAATAGCTTTCTTAATTGGACTAGCTAGAATCTCTTCATCTAAGACAATACTATTGACAATACTAAAAAGGTAGTCATAAGGGTACTTCTTTAATATTTCTTTGATTTGATTCTTGGTTAAATCAAGAGAATAGATTCCTTGGCTTATAGCCCAGTCTCTAACTTGCTTATTTGGTGAAAATATTCCATAAATGTGAAAACCTTTGGCAATAAGTAATTGGGCAGATTTAATGCCCAGACTTGTCTCAGTTAAGATAAAGCAAGTATTTTTATTAGCTGTTACAGTAGGAGGATTCAAGTTATCAAGTAAATCTAAAAATCTCTCTTTTACTTCCTGGATTAGTGATTCTTGATAGAAATCGGTATTATATTCTAACCAGAACTCCATTCCTGTTTGGATTTCTTCAGCATTTAAGATGATATCAGTTTTAGAAGTATTAGCCCCGATTTCTTTTTCTGATTTGATGATAGAATTTTCATCTGTTCCATGCCAATTTTGCATAACAAAAATAGCTTGATAGAGAGGAGTTTTAGATTTATCTATAGGTAGGTTAAAACTTTTAACTACATCTCCAAATGGTTGAGAACTATGGTCTAGGGCTGCCATAACTTGCTTGTGAATTTCAGTTATGATATCTTTAAAGGATTTATTAAAAAGCATAGCTCTTACAATAACCATGTTAGTATAATAACCTATTAATTGCTCTTCAATCTTACTTTTTCTTCCAGCAAATGGGAAGGCAACTGTGATATCACTTCTTTGGGATTTTTCGGCAAGAACTATTTGATATATTGCTAGAAGAAGTGAGAAGAGAGAAACTGAGTTTGCTTGAGCAAACTTACTAATCTTTTCTAAGTGAATATTATCAATCTTAAACCAAATTCTCTTACCTTTAGGACTAAGATACTTATGCTTTATTCTATCTGGAATAAGGGCTAGGTCTGGAGAGAAGGGTTTAAGGACTTTATGCCAGTAGTCTTGATCTGTCTCATAGCTATTTGCCTTATCTTGTAGCCATTGGGCATAGTCTATATTCTCTACTTTTGCTTTTATCTCAAGTGAAAGTTCTTTATCTGAATCAAGTTTATGGTAAATCTCAGAGAGTTTATCAATAAATACTTGCATCGACCATCCATCAAATATCAGGTGATGAATATTTAAGAATAGAAGGAGATTATCCTTATATCTTACTAATTTTATTTGATATAGAGGGTATTGGTCAGCCCTTAATTGACTAGCTTGGAGGTCAGATATTATTTTATCTAAGTCTTCTTGGTTTTTGCTAGTCAGTATTTCATAATTCAAATCTCCCACAGGTTGAATGAACTGGAAAATTTTCTTGTTAACTTCTTTGAAATATGAACGGAAAGATTCATAAGAATTAACTAATAATTGCAGACTATTTATGAGTTTCTTTTCCTTAATGTCTTCTTTGATTTCACATTTAACTAAGATATTATAAATTCGCTTAGAGTCATCTAAATGACTTAAATACCAGAGGTCTTCTTGGTTCTTAGTTATGGAATAATATTCTTTATCTCTAGAAATGAATTTAATCTCAGCTGGCCTGTCTTCTGAGGAACTTACAATTGCTGCTAATTTTCTAATACTTGAATTAGTCATGAACTGCCCTAATTCGAGTTTTAATCCTCTATTTTGTAATTCATTTACTATCTGAGCTGCTTTGAGAGAATGGCCTCCAATATAAAAAAAGTTATCATCAATAGAGATGTTTTGCAAATCTAAATAGTCTTTCCAGACTTGAAGTATTTCAGCTTGGATTTCATTCTCTGGACCTATTATAGCCTTATCTTCTTTTGGTAATTCAAGACTTTCCAAGGCACGTCTATCAACTTTCTTATTAGGAGTAAGAGGAAGCTGGTCTAAATGAAGATAAAACTGAGGTACCATATAATCAGGTAATTCTTGTTGACAATAGGAAACAATCTCACTTTGCTTAATTTTCTCTTTATTCTTACTTGTATAATAAGCAACTAGGAATTTCTCATTACCTTGTCCAACTGCAAGAACTGTGGCTTGATCAATATTTTCATGCTTATGTATTACTTTCTCAATTTCATCTAACTCAATTCTTAAACCTCTAATCTTCACTTGGAAATCAATTCTACCACGGAAATCAATTCTCCCATCAGCTAGTTGTCTAACCAGATCTCCACTTCTATAAATAACTTCTTCATTTAACCTGTCATTTACTTCCTTATTCCTGATAAATGCTTGGGCTGTTTGCTCAGGTAACTTCCAGTAACCATTACCAACACTTGCTCCCGCCAGACATAATTCACCCATTTGTCCTTTTGCTACTTCCTGTAAGTTTTCATCAAGGATATATGTTCTGGTATTGGTTATTGCTTTGCCAATTGTGATAGGTCCTTGATAAGCTTTAGGAAAGATATCTAAAACTGTAATACAAGCACATTCAGTAGGTCCATAAACATTAACAATTTGAGGTTTGAAATTAGCTGGTGGAAGTTTTTTAAGAGCATCACCACCTAAATAAAGATACTTGAAGGAGCAAGTTTCTGGAAAAGTTTCATCAAAAAGCATTTCCGCAATTGGAGTAATCAATAAAATATCTCTGATATCCTTTTCTATTATCCAATCACGTAACTTCTTGGGTTGAAGTAGAATACTTTCAGGAGTAAAATATAAGGTAGAAGCAGAAAGCAGGTTATACCAGATTTCTAGAGTAGATGCATCAAAGCTAAGTCTAGCATTTTGACAGGAATTATACTTACCAAAAGGTGGCTTAAAAGTCTGCTGGAAGTGTTTAACTAAGTTAATAACTCCTCTGTGATTAACCATTACCCCTTTAGGCTTACCTGTAGAACCTGAGGTGAAGAGGATATAGATATTGCTCAAGTCATCTATAGTTTCTAAATTTGGTTTTTCGAGAGATAAGTTACTGAGAGAAGGGCTATCAATAAATATTTTAATCTTATTATAATTGGGAAGAATAGCTTGTAATTTTTCTTGAGAACCAAGGATAAAGGATAGTTCAGAATTAGCAATTATAAAATCTAACCTATCGTCTGGATATTTAGGATCGAGAGGTACATAATAACAATTCACTTTTAGAATAGCTAAGATTGCTATTATATAATTGTTGTCTCTATAGGCAAGGACACCTATTGCTTGTTTTGATTTAATCCCTTTTTCTATTAGGTAATTAGCCAACTGATTGGCTTTATTGTTCAGCTCTCCATAGGTTAATGAACTAAATGAATCTACTATTGCTGTCCTCTGTGAAAACTCCAAAACAATTTTTTCAAACTTATCTGTAATTAACATGATCAATCCCTCTCTCTTAAGAATGATATTTAACAATTTATTAGGAGATGTTTTTATTAGTCAAGAATAAATATCAAAGTTGAAGATAAAAAATTTGTCGAGACTGTTCAACCATCAAGCCACCCTCTTCACTAAATCTCTACTAGACTATCTGGGTTTAAACAGTCTCAGTTTGTCTAACTTGCTCGCAGCTATTGTTATTTTTCATAATTTACTAAAATCATGTTGAATAAAAGAGGATTATAACCTGTCTAAGTTACTAACTAATAGGGGAATATAAAATTATTTCACTTTTTATTGACAGAATAGTGCCTTAAAATGTATTAGTTATTAAAAATAAACTAAAATTAAGGAGTTAATATGCCTTACATTTCAACTACTGAGCAAGAACGCAAAGAGATGCTCCAAGAGATTGGTGTTTCCTCTTTCAAAGAGCTTATTACCGCTATTCCTGAGAAATTTGTACTCAAGAAGGATTTAGATTTAGAACCTGCCTATTCAGAACAGCAGATTTCAAGAAAAGTTTTTCAACTAACTAATACAAACAAATGTACTCAAGCTTCTGATTCATATCTAGGAGCAGGTGTTTATGATCATTTTATTCCAGCTGCAGTTGATACAATAGTGTCTCGTCCTGAATTTTATACAGCATATACTCCTTATCAAGCTGAAGTAAGCCAAGGAACTCTACAATTCATTTATGAATATCAAACTATGATTTGCGAGCTAACAGGTATGGAAATAGCTAATGCTAGTATGTATGATGGTGCTTCTGCTATAGCCGAAGCAATCTTAATGGCAATTAGATCTACTAGAAAAAATAAAGCTCTTATTGCTGATACAATAAATCCTAACTATAAGAATGTTATTGCACGTTATACAGAAGGTTTAGGTATTGAAATCGAATATGTTAAGTCGGTAAATGGTGTCTTAGATATCAATGATTTACAAGCAAAAGCAAATGATGATTTAGCTTGTTTAGTTGTTCAAAGTCCTAACTTCTTTGGAAATATTGAAGATATGTTTGCTGCAGAGCAAGTAATTCATCAAACTAAGAAGGGTATGTTTATTGCTTCAACCGATCCAATTGCTCTAGCAATTACTAATTCTCCAGCAGAATATAAGGCTGATGTTGTAGTTGGTGAAGGTCAAGCTCTGGGCAACAATATTAATTATGGTGGCCCACTTTTTGGTTTCTTTGCTACTCAACTATCAAGAGCAAGAATGATGCCTGGTAGAATAGTTGGTGAGACTCTTGATGAAGCTGGTAATAAGGCATATAGTTTAACCTTACAAGCCCGTGAACAGCATATTAGAAGAGTTAAAGCAACATCTAATATCTGCTCAAATCAATCTTTATGTACTTTAGCAGCAACTGTTTATATGGCATTAATGGGTAGGGAAGGACTTAAGGAAGTTGCTACTCAATCAATAACCAAAGCTCATTATTTAGCTCAAGAAATTTGTAAGATTGATGGCTTTGAGTTAGCTTATCCTCAGCAAACCTTCTTCAAAGAATTTGTTATCAAAACTCCTATGGCTGCTGAAAAAGTCATAGCTTATGCTTTAAATCATAATATCTATGCTGGTGTTGATATGAAAAGATTTGGTTATGATAACCAGCTGATGATAGCTGTTACAGAAAAGAAAACAAAAGCTGATATGGATAGATTTATCAGTGTTCTTAAGGGGGTAAAATAATGTCTACTACAATTTTTGAAAAAAGCTCTCAAGGAAGAAAAGGCTTCAATATATCACAAAATGATGTTAATATTGAATTAAAAGACATTCTTCCTCAAAATCTTAGTCGTAAAGAAGATGCAAAACTTCCACAGTGTTCAGAATTAGATGTTTTAAGACATTATATAGAACTTAGTAGCAAGAACCATTTCATTGAAAAAGGTTTTTATCCATTAGGTTCTTGTACTATGAAATACAATCCCAAGATTAATGAAGCTGTTGCTCGCCAATCAGGTATTGCCAATTTACACCCAATGCAAGCTGAAGAAACTGTGCAAGGTGCTCTTCAGATTATGCATGAACTCCAACATGATTTGGCTGAAATCTCTGGTATGGCTAACGTAACTCTACAACCTGTAGCTGGTGCTCAAGGTGAATTTGTTGGCTTAAAAATCATCTCAGCCTATCACCAAGCAAAAGGTAATAATCATAAAAATGTAATTATCATGCCTGATTCAGCTCATGGTACCAACCCAGCTTCTTGTTCATTAGCTGGCTTTGAAGTAAAAGAGTTAAAATCAAATTCACAAGGTAAGGTGGATGTTGAAGAATTACGTAAGATGGTAGATGAAAATACTGCAGGTTTCATGCTTACTAATCCAAATACTCTTGGTCTTTTCGAAAATAAAATAGAAGAAATTGCTGAGATTATTCACTCTGTTGATGGTTTAATGTACATGGATGGAGCTAACTTTAATGCTCTACTTGGTATTGTTCAACCTGGTAAAATTGGTTTCGACGTAATGCATTATAACCTCCATAAAACTTTCTCAACTCCTCACGGCGGTGGTGGACCTGGTTCTGGTGCTGTTGGTGTTGTTGAACATTTAGTTAAATTCTTACCAGTTCCTATGGTTTCTAAGAATGATGATGGTTACTTCTTAGACTATTCTCATGAAGCTACTTCAATTGGCAAAGTTCATACCTACTATGGTAACTTTGGTATCAATGTCAGAGCTTATGTTTATATCAAAATGTTAGGTGCTAAAGGTATCAGAAGTGTGGGTGAGAATGCAGTGATTAATGCTAATTACTTACAAGCAAAGCTTAAGGATTATTATAATATTAGTCATGCTGACCAATATTGTATGCACGAATTTGTTGCAGACGGAACTATCCAAAAGAAAAAATACGGAGTTTCAACTCTAGATATCGCTAAACGCTTACTTGATAAAGGATTCCATGCGCCAACAATTTATTTCCCTCTTATTATCAGTGAAGCTATTATGATAGAACCAACTGAGACAGAATCCAAGCAATCGCTTGATAAATTCATCCATGCAATGATTGAAATTGCTCATGAAATTGAAAAAGATCCAGAATCTTTACACCATGCACCATTTAATACTCCTGTAAGAAGAGTAGATGATGTTAGAGCAGTCAAAGAACTAAATGTAAGATTTACTTTTGATAAATAATCTAATTATCTAAAGAATTAATAAATTAATTTGGGCTAGACTTCAAAGTTTAGCCCAATTTTTTTGGTATAGACCTAGATAAGGCAAATATATACTTGAGTATAATGAAAAAAAAATATTAATAAGATTCTTGAAGCTTGCTTATTTCTTCCTTTACAGTCTTTCGATGAAAGTCCCACTTTCATCGAAAGACTGTAAAGGAAGAATCAGGGATGAAAAGGGGGAGATTAGTGCCTATTCCCCTTTCGCTAAAAGTGAAAAATGAAAGAGCTTTTACTCAAAGAGAGAGACATTAATATCGGTGTTTTCAGTGTTTGCGGTGGCAATTTTCTTCCTTCTTCCTTCCCTTTTCTTAAAAACTCTGTGTTAAGGTTTTTAAGATATTGATTATTAGTGTTAATTTGTGTTTATTAGGCTCAAGTTCAAGTCTGGTGTGGGAATAATATAGGAAAATGAGAAATATTTCATTAAAATATTGATTCATCAAAAATCCCTGAAAGGGATAAAATAATTTAGCCCAGGGTAAGATGCTGAAAGTATCGCAAGCCTGGGTAATGATGGCTAGCCCAAAGATATTACCCTGTAAGGGTTTAATAAAATGATAAATAATGCATTGTTTGGGATTATAATAAGTCTATGGTATATATGATGTTATTTAACCCTTTCAGGGTTATGCTTTGTTTTTCATCACCAGTACCCAGGGTTGCATTCCCTTCAGGAATTTACCCTGGGCTAAACTATTTATCCCCTTTTGGGGATTCAAGACTTAACCCTTCAGGATACATAAAAAAGGTGTCCACTATATTGGTATTTGACAATTCGCATTCCCAGTTAATCCCGCATCCCAGTTAGAATCTTCTTATCAGTGACTTATTCATCTTTCTTAAAAACTCTGTGAAACTCCTCTTTACCTCTGAGAAACTCTGTGTTAAGGATCTTTTATTCTCTTTTTGGGCACTAGCAAAAGTAATTCGTGAAATTCGTCTTAATCCCAAATAATGCAATAGTTCTTTGAGAATAGCACTATATTCTTTTGCAAAAGTAACTTCCATTATTTCTCCGAATATATAAAAAATATGCGTCAAAATTCTGTAAGCTATTTTGCTAAAAGAATCTAGCACTCTTCTCTAAAGCTCTATTGCACCATTTGGGTTAATTAGTCTTAATTCGTGTAAAGAATCTTTTTTTAGTGGTGAAACTCTTATTTACTTTCACAGCAAAAAAGAAAAAGGCTGGTGGGAGACCAGCCTTTTTAGTGATGTGAAATACTTAACTATTTAAGGAGTGTTACTTTTTTGACAAGATGACTACTACCTGTAACTAGTTTAGTTAAGTAGATTCCAGACGGAATCGGTTTATTATGAGTATTTGTACCATTCCAAACGATATGAGTATCTTTTGAAGTAAGATTATTAAATTCTTTAACTAATTGTCCTTTAAGATTGAAAATCTTTAAAGAAGCTACTTCATTCTGAGGGATAGAGAATGAGATTCTTGTTTGAGGATTAAATGGGTTTGGATAATTAGAAAGTGATAGGTTTGTTAATTGAGCAATATCATTTTCATTAGCCACAGGATCTTCAACAACCATAACATCATCAACTAATAGTACCATTTGAATAGCATCACTATAAGCGTGCCAGCCTAAGAATTTTAAACCAGATTCTTCAGGACTATATTCAACAGATACTTGTTGGTATTCTGAATTTATAATATTATTATTATCCCATAGTTGAGTTGTCATTTCTGATGCAGCAGGAGAATCGCCGATGAAGAAGTTCATTTTTTCTACTGAATCTTCAAATGGAGAATTTTTGTACCAGAATGATATTGTATAAGTATTACCAGCTATCATATCCATACCAGGAGAATACATCCAATCATCGTGAGCAGCTGAGAAAGAGAATCTCATATGAGCAGCTTTATCTCCTGTATGAGAATTTTCAGACCATTGGGTATTAGCAATAACTTCCCACCAGCTTGTATCTCCATTTAAATTCTCAAATTCCCAACCTAATGGTAGTTCTCCAACTTCAGCTGATTCAAAACCTTCAGAATATTCATCAACTACATTGAAGTCAATAACAATATTATCCATAGTGGTGAATCCCCAGATAGGGCAATCTTCAGCAGAACCAGCATCATTTGTTGGTACTACTTGCCAGAAGTACTGAGTTGAATAATCTAACCCTTCAGAAATCATATATTCTGTTACATTCCCGATATCTACATTATTCATTAAGTTATTTGGTGGGTAATTACTACCAAAATTTAAGACATAAGATGTTGGATTACCACCATTAGAAGACCATACTAGTGGGTATTGAAGTCCATGTGTATGATAGTTAATAACTACATTTTCAGCACCATTAAGAGGAGCTACAACAGTAGCAGGATTAGGAACAGTGGCTGTTGATTCCCAAGAAATATCATCAATATATGCAGAATATCCTACACCACCTAAAGGCATATGTAAGAAGGCAATATGACTATCAGTATTTTCAGCATCAAAACTAAAAGTAAATTGTTGATATTCAAAAGTTAATGGGAAGACAGCTAATTCAGTATAAGTAGTTATGTCAGAAGGATCTGTCATTGAACCAATTCTTAATGAATCAGTTTCTTGTCCCCAAGAACTCTTAGCCCAGAAAGAAAGGTCATTTGCTGAGAGTTGAGTTAACTCTGGAGTTACTAGCATAAGATAATCTTGTTCATCTTCAGTATCACCATACATTTTAACAAAATTTGTCCCAGAAAAAGCATCATAGTCTGATGTGTGTACCCAAACATTAGCAGCAGTATTCTGTGATTCAATAATAGTTGACCAGCCAGCAGGCATAGCTTCTTCAGCATCAAAGGATTCAAAGAGTGAGCTAACTGGTTGAGCAGTTAGAATAGCAAAAGCCATTACAGCAATAAGTAAAAGTATTACTTTTTTCATTTTATCTCCTAAATAGTAAAATTAACAGTGTTAACTAATAGGATAAAAAAAAACTATTTCAAGCCTTTAATAACAGTATTTATACTGCTATTGATTAATAGTTCAATTTCTCCCCAGTGAAAACTTGGTCGTTTAGTAAGTAAAGAACAGAGACCATGTGTATTGACCCAAAGAATTTGTGTGATTAAATCAATATTGCCTTCCGATAATTCTTTGTCTTGGATACATCTCAAAGTTAAAATCTTAAGTATCTCATATCCTCTACCAGCATTTGTAATCCCTAGATGGACATTATCTGTTTCTGCAAACAAGGTCGTCATTAATTTGTACATACCAGGATTAGCAAGAGCTCGATTGATATATAGCTTAATGAAAGCAATTAGGTTATCTAAACTTCTTGACTCTTCATTAGCTAAAATATCTTCATAGTCTTTTGAATAATTACTAAAGTAATCTTGGGCTAGATGCTTAAGAATGTCTTGCTTATTGGAATAATAGATGTATAGAGTAGTAGGAGAATAACCAATTTTACTGGCTATTTTCCGCATAGATACACTATTGATTCCATGTTCAAGGAAGAGCTCTTTAGCAGCTTCAAGAATCATTTTTTTTATATTAGTTTTATCACTGTTATTATTCATGAGCTTAGCTTTATTAACAGTGTAAATATGTCAAGGAAAAGATTTAATTATCTTATTTTATCCCATTAGTGCAGTAGGATTTAAGCTGAGAGTGCAGATTCTTCTAGCAAAATAAGTTACAGAATTTGAAAGCAGATGATATATATTTATAGTCATATTCATGATAATCTATTATTCTCATTACTTCTGCAAAATAATTTTCTTAGAGTATCTTTTATCACTTGTTCTCATAACCACAATATAAGCACCAGAAGCAACTTTGATATTATTATTGTTGTCTCCTTGCCAGATAAGATCTAACTTTTCTTTACTTTTATCAACATAAGCATCTAAGAGGTTTTTAACTAACTGTCCTTTAGTGTTGTATATTGCTATGTTAACATTCTGAGGTCTCTCAATTGAAAAAGATATTCTTGTTTGAGGATTGAAGGGATTGGGATAACTAGGGAATAAGTTGTTTCCCCAAGCTATAGTAGGATGATTATCATTAGTGTTGCTTAGTTTAATCATAATAGGTCCATAAAGGCTAGAATCATTGTTGTGTTCAACACTTTGTAGCCAATAATAAAGATAATCTGTAAGAATATCGGTTTCATGTGTAAAGGTATACTGGTGAAGCTGACTACTGTTACTTGCATGAATGAGAGATGGGATTAAATTAGCACAAGCAAAATTATTAGTCTTTCCCCAAAATAAATAGTAGCCTAGTAGATTAGTTTCTGATTCAACTTCCCAAGTAATGTGAATTCCTGGGGCTGCCGTAATAGCTGAAAAGGATGAAATCTGGACTGGTAAACTACTTTCATCTAAGACAGGTATGAAGTCAGAAAAAGAGTACAGACCAGAAACAGTAACTATTTTATCGATACAGCTAATACTAGCTCCTAATTCAAGTACGTTTACCCAAGCTTCTGAAGCATTGGCTCTCTTATATATCTTTAGACAATTATCATTAAAATAACTTTCTATATCTTGCAGGTTAAAAGTTAAATCGTAAGTTAAAGTATCTGTGTAGCTTGTGGATATTCTCCAGTATTTATCACCTAGAGCTTGATCTGAATCTGCAAGACCTGTTAAAACTGTACTATTAGTATCAAATTGATTAATTAGTAAATTGTTACCTGGAGGAAGAGGATTACAGAATTGAATTTGAGTATTTAAGTTCAATGAAATAAAGGTATCCTGGGCTTCATTATCAACAGACAAAAGATCAGAAAGTCTGTTGTTCTGCCAAAAAAGATAGGGGAGACCGTTGTTTATATTTTCGTCTTCCATAAACCAAATGGTCTCAAAGTGCCAACCACAGTTTATAAAGGTTGAAGACTCTTGCATTTGAACTTGATTTATTGCTATAATGCTAGATTCTTGTAAGAAACTTTCGTCAATAGTTTCACCAAGGCTAGCTATTGTCTCATTCTCTTCATAAAAACAGGCTGAGATATCTAGGGAAATATCCTGTGGGCTTTCAGAATAGCCAATAATCATTCCTGCTGATGTTAATTCATTAGGACTTATACTAGCTCTTACATAAGAATCTCTCAGAGAAATATCATTCTCCGAGTACATAATGCCAATAAGTCCTCCAATTCCAATCTGATTTGCAATTCCAATCTGTCCTTCAAGGGATCCTGTGAAATAGCAATTAGCCAGTTCTAATGTACATGAGAATATGTTTGTAATTCCTCCAATCCCTTCATATCCTGATACATGTGCAGTAGAATATGAGTTCATCACCCTGCAGTTATTTGTACAAGCACCTATTATCCCAGCTGAGTAGCTGACATTCTGAGTATAAGCTGTAATATTTCCTGAAGATGAGCAGTTACTAACACTTGAATTACTAGCATAAGCTACAATCCCTCCAGAGTAACGAAAACTGTAAAAATCAGCATTTACTACGTGAAGGTTACTAATGCTTGCATTTTGAATTTTTCCAAAAATACCTGCAAAAGATGTAGTTTTATGGATATATAGATTTGAAATACTATAGCCTTGTCCATCATAAGTTCCATTAAAGGTATCATCAACTGATCCAATAGGAGAAAAGAAATTTTCATCACCTATGCCTTGATTATATGTCAGAAAAGCATCAATATCATTTGTTTGGATAAAATACTTACTCTTTGTCCAGAGATTAGTGGTATTTGAAAGAAATAATAAATCTTCATAAGAACCAATAATATAGGGATCTTCTTGCGTACCAGAACCGTTTAACTGACCAAAACAGGGAAGAGAAAAAGTAATAAATGCTACAACTATAACCATAATCCTAAACATAAACATCTCCTTAATGCATTAATAGTTTAAATTATAATTTACATTAAAAAGGAAAGGAATAAAGATTGTCAAATAAAAAATCTTAAAATATTTTTTTTTACTAGTGAGGATAGGATAATTACTTATAAGTAAACAAGTTAAGCTTATAAAAAAATCCTCTTCAAAAAGAAGAGGATTACATTTTAAATTATGAAAAGTCTATATTATAGGTAGGTAGGCTTTCAAAGCTTGGGGTATTTCAAAAGACCCATCTTCATTTTGATAGTTTTCTAAGATAGCTATTATAGTTCTAGGAGTCGCTAAGCCTGAACCATTTAATGTGTGAACGAACTGAACTTTACCTTCAGCATCTCTATATCTAATAGAAGCACGTCTTGCTTGGAAATCAACAAAATTAGATACTGAAGATACTTCTAAATATTTATTAGCACCAGGAGCCCAAACTTCTAAATCATAGGTCATGGCAGAAGCAAAAGAAGTATCCCCACTACATAATCTTAAAACACGATAGGGGAGTTCAAGTGCTTTTAAAATATCTTCTGCATCATTTACCATTTCTTCTAAAACTTTCCAAGAATCTTCTGCTTTCACAAATCTAACCATTTCAACCTTATTGAATTGATGTAACCTTTGAAGACCTCTAGTATCTTTCCCATAAGAGCCAGCTTCTCTTCTAAAACAATTAGAGAAACCAACAAATTTCTTAGGTAAATCTTCGTGTTTCAATATCTCACTAGAATAGAAGTTAGTAATAGGAACTTCAGCTGTAGGTATAAGGTACATATCATCTTCAGCTAGATGGTACATATCATCTTTAAGTTTAGGTAGCTGTCCTGTACCTTTCATGGAAGTTGGGTTAACCATAGAAGGTACCATAATTTCTTGATAGCCATGATGAATTAAGTGATAATCAAGCATGAAGTTAATTAAAGCTCTTTCTAATCTTGCACCCATGCCTGTATGAATAGGAAAACCTGATCCAGATATTTTAGCTCCACGTTCTAGGTCTAAAAGTCCATTTCTCTCTGCAATTTCAACATGATCAAGTGGTTTGAAAGTGAACTCTCTCTTCTTTCCCCATTCTCTAATTGTCTGATTATCATCTTCAGACTTTCCCAGAGGAACATCAGTATGAGGCATATTAGGTACCCAAAGAATAGCTTCATTAAGAGCATTTTCTGCATCAGTTAAAGAGTTTTTTAGGTCTTTTATTTCTTGAGCAACAGACCCCATCTGGGCAAGTAAGTCTGAAGCATCTTCTTTATTTTTCTTTCTTAAACCAATCTCTTTAGAAACTTTATTTTGCTCTGCTTTCTTTTGATCAAAATTAAATTGAGCTACTCTTTTTACTTCATCTAATTCTAAAATTTTATCAATATCAGCTTTTTCACTCTTATTTTTTACAGCTTCTTTAACAAGGTCAGCATTTTCTCTTATAAATTTTAAATCTAACATTATTTCCTCAATTTCTTTATATTTTGTGGGCTATCTTAATCATCTCTAAGTAAGAGTCAACTTTTAATGAAGCTCCACCAATCAAGCCACCATCAATATTTGGCTGACTTACCAGAGCTTCAATATTATTAGCTTTCATGCTACCACCATAAAGGATATGAATAGCTTCAGCAGTTTCAGAACCATATTCTGAAGTTAACCAACTTCTAATCATAGCATGAACTTCTTCAGCCATTTCAGGTGTAGCTGTTTTACCTGTTCCTATTGCCCAAACAGGTTCATAAGCTATTATAACATCTTGATGTCCGTTAAGGTCGATATTAGCAAAACAACCTGCAAGTTGCTTTAGTATGACTTGTTCAGTAATACCTGCTTCTCTTTCTTTATCTGTTTCACCGATACAAACAATAGGTCTAATCTTATGTTCAAAAAGTTTATTCAATTTTTCTTTTATAAGTTCATTTGATTCATTATGATATTCTCTTCTTTCTGAATGGCCAATAATGGCAAAATCACAGTTAATAGAAGCTAACATTTGGGCTGAAACTTCACCAGTGAAAGCTCCTTGAACTTGAGAACTTACATCTTGAGATCCAATCAATAAAGTTGAATCTTGAGCTAGTTTTTTCAATTGATCAATAAATAAGAAGCTCGGAGCAATCATAATTTCAATCTTAGTCTGATTTATACCTGTAAGTTGAGGTAATAATTCTTTAACAAAAGTAGTAGCTTCATTATAACAATGATTCATTTTCCAATTTCCAGCAACAATTATCTTTCTCATGATAACCTCATTTTAATATTTTTCTTCATTTAAAAAAGATGTCAATATCTTGACAAGTAAAATTTTGAAATTGATAGATTAGTGTGACTGCTAGACTCTAAGATGAAGCTGAAAACACAAACATCTACGAAAAGCCGAAGAAGAAGATTATAACCAGCAAAAATACACAAAAAGAGGAGAACTTTATACTTTTGTTGAACTGTTTAACTGATTATCTGATAATAAGAAAGAGCCCCGCTATAGCGAGGCTTCATAGTATGTTGAAATATCATTGTCAAGTAAGATAATAAAAATTAATTTTATCTTTTATTTCTTATTCTTTCTAAACAAGATACTATTTTAATAAGATAATCTTCTTTGTATCAATTTTATTATTAGCCTTCATTCTGCTAAAATATACACCTGACGGTAACTTATTGCCATTGTCATCTTTAGCATTCCAAACAAGTTTATGAAAACCTGTAGTTTGCATTCCTAAGTCAAAAGTTTTAACTAGTTGCCCTCTGACATTGTAAATTTTGATTTCTGTAAGAGAATTACTATCTAAAGAATATCTAATAGAAGTTGTTGGATTAAATGGATTTGGGTAAATAGAAACTAGGCCAGTCGTAAGTGGGATATCAACTGAATTGTTAAAGTCGTCTTCAACTTCTATTATTGCAGGTCCGTAAAAACTACTTGAAGCATCGTAATCAATCATTTTAATCCAGTAATAGTAGATACCATTAACTTCAATTGAATTGTCTATATAAGAATAAGTTTGTGTTTGACTGGTATTGGTTCCAGGAATGAAAACATCTAACATTTCAGCATTATTCAAGTTATTATCACAGTTGCGATAGATTCTATAACCATCTAAATCACTTTCAGATTGAGTAACCCATTTAACCATAACATTACTAGAATTAGTATTAAAAACATCAAAAGAGGATAATTGGACAGGAAGAGTTTGATCGTCATCTAGACCTATAGTTAAGTCTCCTTTTGAAGTTTTTGCAACTTGTGGGAATGTATAGGTAAATGTTGCAACTCTGATGTCGTCATTTAAAAGAATACTAAAATCTGTAGCTTGTCCAACTTTTACTCCACCATCAAAAAGAATTGGTGTCTTGCTTGGATTCAACCAATTATAATTATTATCATCTTCAGCATTCCAGTAGAAAGTTATTGTCTTTTGTCTATTAGCCTCATTATCATCATTGATATTTCCACTAATGTTCCAGGAACGTTTAATCTTGTTTGGATATAATGATGAAGATAGAGAAGTTGATGCACTGTAGTTAGCAATATTAAAATCAGTTGTAGGCCAGGATAAGTGCTTAATGTTTGGGGAATTTAAACCATCTATAGCTACATTACTTGCCCCTGTATAAGTACCTGAAGATACTGTTAATGTTCCTTCAATAGAAATATTATCAGGAAGTGTTACCCCATTAGTATTATCGATTATTATGTTGTAAACTGAACTTATTCCACTTGCTACTGATTGAGCTGAGGAACCATTGAATCTTATGGTAGAGCCTGCTTGACCAATTAGACTTGCTGATTGTCCAATATTTATTGTGCCAGTTATTTCTAATTCTCCACCATCAGCAATAATCAAATCATCACCTACCTTGTTTTCAACATTTAAGGTAGCTCCATCATTGATAATAAGTTTTCCTTCCACAGTAGTGCTACTAATAAATGCATCATTGGGACTCTGTAAAGTTATAGTATCGTCAGAAAGAACTTTTATAGAATAAGAGTTGGTATAATCAGGTTTTAGCACTGATTCTTCATAGGTTCCTGACTCTGTTTCAGATTTATCCCAATTAGAAGCAGTCGAGAAGGAACCAGTAGCTTGAGATCGAAAATAGAAAATAGATGAAGGGGAGCTTTTTAATGTTGGATAAACACTTTCTGCAAAAGTCCAGACATTTGTTGAATCCCAGTTTGGATAACTTGTAGCATCTTTTAATTCACTATCAGTTTGAGAAGTACCATAAGTATTAGCACCGCTTGATGGATCCATAGTCGCCGAATCTAGATAATAAGAATCTTCTAAAGACCCAGTAGCATTAGTTCCACCTAAACCAGGGGGGAGATTTCCTGATACTCTACCTGTAATTGGTCCAAATCCGCCTTCCCAAGTTCCTGAAATACGCTGAGTAACATTACCAGTAGTATAAGATCTAAATATCGCTCCACCGATAGTACAGCCGGCTAAACCACCAACTCTATCTCCTCCGCTGACATTGCCTAAAGCATAAGAGTCTTGAGTAATACCATTCTCGTTACATCCAACTAAGCCACCATATTTGATGTTGTAGGGATTGCTATTATCCCCAGAATTTAAGGCTTGGTTAGTAGGATGGGTAGATGCAACTGTTACATCAGCATAGCAAAATCTAATGATAGGAACAACTTGCTTTCTTTGGCTGTTATTAGCGCCTACTAAACCACCTGTTGCACCAAATCCGGTTACAGACCCACCACTCACATAGCAATTTTCCGTAATCACTAATTTACCTCTGTTTCGATTGGGTAAGTCCACTTTACCTATTAATGCTCCTGTTCCTCTTTTTCCAGTGATATTTACATTAGTTAGTCCAACTTTTTCGATATATATGTCAGAAGTATTACTTGCGTTGTCATCAGTAGAACCATTAGTAACATAACCAAAGAGTCCAATAAAATTTTCACCATCATTTGGTTCGTTATCATTATCCACAGGATCATCCACAGTGGCTCCTCTAGCAATATAGAGATTAGATATTATTTTACCACCGCCATCAAAATTACCATGGAAAGGATAACCTCCATCACCTATTGGTTCCCAACCTTTGCTAGCTTCCCACATTTTGGTCCAGTTATCATCTGTATTTCCTGATGGTTCATTAGTATTTGAAGCTATTTTTGAATAATAGGCATAACCATTATACTCCACAATATTCCCAAGTTCATATGAACCAGCTGAGTAAGTAGTAATTGATTCTGGGTTAGTTTCACTTAAATCGATGTCATTAGTTAGGGTATAATTCCCACCTAAATCATTTCTAACATTCCATAAATCTAAAATGTTGTTAACCTCTATAGCAAATAGTTTTTCCCCTGTTAAGAAGACAATAATTAGAATCAAAAAAGCCACTTTCAAATTTCTCATAAAAACCTCGCTTAGTTAAAGTATTTAATTAAATTAAAATTAAACTTTGAAAACAATATGTCAAGAAAAAGTTTAATTATATTTGGATTAAGACTTAAAAGCAAAAACACAAACATCTACGAAAAGCGGAACAAGAAGATTGAAATCCAAATAAACTCTCAAAATCAACATATAAGTGAAGGGTAAAGAAACTTGGCTTAGGAAATATCGATTGACAGAAAATTAATAAGAACAGAATGGCAATATAATTATGAAGTGGAGCAGTAATGGGCTATTTATTAATTTTATTTACGATAATACTTTTTTCAACATTAGAAGTGACAGGAAAGCTTATAGGTGCTGATATATCACCATATGCAATTACGCTATACAGATTTCTTTTAGGTGGTTTAATAATGCTACCATTTGCTTTATTTAACTTGCAGAAAGAGAAAATAAAACTAAGTAGGAAAGAAATATTTAAATTATCTGTTCCAGGTTTTATAAATGTATCTATTTCAATGTTATTTTTACAGTTAGCTATCTATTATGGTCAAGCAAATATTTCAGCAATCCTGATAAGTTCCAACTCGGTCTTTGTGGCAATTTTTTCATATTTTATCTTGCGAGAAAGGCTATCACTATATAAAATTATTGGTTTAGTTATTGGCTTACTAGGGATAATTATTATAATAGCCAATCATCAAGTAGCTAGTAAAGAAGTAATAAACGGACCTTTAGGAATTATTTTTGCTTGTCTCTCATCTCTTTCTTTCGGCTTCTATACAGTAATTTCTAAGAAGTTTATCAAGGAATATGGTAATTTAGTAACTAATTCAATTTCTTTTTTGGCTGGTTCCTTACTCTTAGCTCTTATATCTCTTATAGCTGGTTTTGATATTAGCATGAATATGACAGTAAAAAATATCAGTTTTATTGCTTATTTAGGAGTTTTTGTCTCTGGATTAGCTTATTTAAGCTACTTCGCTGGTTTAAAGAGGGTTTCTACAGTAGTTGGTTCTTCTTTTTTCTTCTTAAAACCTGCAATAGCATCAATTTTAGCATATTTTATATTTCGCGAGACTTTAACTATGTGGCAAATCCTTGGAATTATAATAGTAGTTATTGGAGTCAATATCGAGGTCATTCGCGATATGATAAATAAGTCTAAATAATGCCTTAGGTTTGTAAATTCTTGAGGGGATAAAAGAAAAGCCCAGCAAGCTGGGCTAAAGTTCTACTGATCCATTCTGTTAAATTTAAGAACTACTATTTCATCAAAATCATTTTTTGGAAATAGCTATCTTTACCAATACTAACCTTAGTGAAGTATACTCCTGAAGATAAAGTTTGGTTTGATTTATCACTAGCATTCCATACAAAAGAGTGCTTACCTTTTGCTTTTCGGCCAAGATTAACAGAATTAACTCTTTGCCCTTTGACATTATATATTTCAATAGCAACATCATTATCTTGGGTTAGATAATATTCAATTTTGGTTGTTGGATTGAAAGGATTAGGATAGATTGAACTTATACCTTGAGTCAGAGGTATAACAAATGAATCATCAGTTTGGTTAAAGTTTACCTGAATTTGAATAGGTCCATATAAGTGACTTGTTCCGTCATATTCAGAAGTTTTTAACCAATAATAATAATTTCCGTTTTGTTGGATAGAATCATCAATGAAGATATAAGTATTAGTTTCTAGAGAGTTTTCTGATTCTAGGAATTCAATAGCTGCTGCCTCTTCTAGGTTTTCTTGGTTATTTCTCAAAACTGTATAACCAATAACATTAGATTCAGATTGGGTAGTCCAGGATATTTGAACCATCTCATCTTGCTGAATCTCTGCTGTGAATGCTGAAAGAGTCACAGGTAATGTTTCATTGTCTTCAAGTCCGATTTGATATGGAGCTTTGCTAGCTTTTGCACTTTGGTCAAATGTTAGGGTATAAGTAGCCTGGCGTGGGTCAGAGCTAACATCATAATTGTCTGGAGATATAGGATTTATACCAGCATAAAGGATAGGTTGATTACCTGAAGCAGTCCAATCATATTCTCCATCCTCACTAGCATTCCAATAGAAAGTTACCTGTCTTTGTCTATCGCTTTCAGTTGAAGAGTTTACTTGACCCTCTAGGTTCCAAGCTCTTTTAATATAGGACGGATAAAAACCTGTAAGAGAAGTAGAGGCAGAAAAATTCAAGAGTGGTAAAGTATTATCAGAAATGTTTAAGTATCTTACTTGAGATGAAGATAAACTCTTGATTGATGTTGATGCCGAATTAGATAAATAACCATTAGTTTCTGTAAGGCTACCATTAATGGTTAGAGCTTCTGAGAAGGAAACTCCATTAGGATTATTAACTACTACATCATAGAGTGAAGAAACACCAGAAGTATAAGCTATGATATCATTTCCCAAGAAAGAAACTTGAGAACCTGTATCACCACGCATTGATGCAGATTGCCCCAAAACTAAGTTGCCATTGATATCTAGATTACCTGCAATGATTAAATCATCTCCAGAAGAGTTTTCAATGAAGAGAGTGTCTGCACTATTAATAACTAATTTGCCACCACTTTCTATAGTAGTACTAGAAATATACCAGTTTTCATAGATATTAACAGTATGATTATTTTGGATACTTATGCTAATAGCATTAGCTAAATCTGGGTAGGTTACAGCTGAAGTCCAACTAGATAAATCACTAGAATAAGACCAGATAGAGGCTGAACTATAATTGCCAGTTTCGCTAGTACGGAAGTGAAAATTAATAATAGGACTATTTTTTAAGGTTGGATAAGTACCTGCTATCTGCCAAATATTTGTAAAGTCCCAGTTGTTGAAATTACTCTGATTAGAGAAATTACCAGTTGGCATACCTATTCCGCCAGCAGAAGTAGAAATGCCTGAAGTAGTAGTATCCCAATAAGCATCTTCTACAGAACCATAGGCATTTGTTCCTCCTAAAGCAGGAGGTAAATAACCTGAAGAGACTCCTACTATTCCCCCCTTTCCGCCTAAGTAATTACCTGGTGTAATATTTCTGGTTACTGTGCCTGTAGCATAACTCCTGAAAATTGCACCACCAATAGAGCATCCAGCAAGACCACCAACTCTGTCTCCACCTGAGACATTTCCTAAGGCATAAGAGTCTTGAGTAGTTCCGTTTTCATTACAGCCAACTAATCCACCATACTTAATGTTATAAGGATTATAATATGCTTGTTCGATTACGTCTAAAGGATTTACTACATTATTATTAGGATGGGTAGCTGAAACATCAACGTCAGCATAAGAAAACCTGATAACAGGAATCCTTAGTTTTCTATCGCTATTGTTGGCACCAACTAAGCCACCAGTAGAACCAAAACCACTTACTGTAGCAGACCCTGAAACTCCATCTGCTTTAGCATAACAGTTTTCAATATAGGCGATGTGGCTTCTTTCTGGGTTAGTATAAGGTAAGAATACTCTTCCAACTAAGGATCCAGTTGCTCTTCTTCCTGATACATTTGGATTTTCAATACCAAGATCTTTAATATAGACATCATAATTTGTACCAGCTCCTTTTTCTGCTGATGGTCCATTACTCACTAGACCAAATAACCCTACAAAATCTTCACCATCCGTTGGATAGAGATTATTAGCCACTGGAGAAGCTTTTCTATTTATGAATAAATTTTTGATAACATGATTATTACCATTGAACTTTCCGTAAAAGGGACCAGATGAATTTCCAATTGGTTGCCAACCTTTATCTGCTTCCCACATTTGAACCCAGTTGTCAGAAATGAAAGCAGTTCCTGAATTGTGGTCATTAGTACAATAATGTGCATAATTATTATATCGTACTATATTTCCAACGACATAGTCAGTATTGTTTTGATAAGAGGCAATTGTAGCTTGGTTTGTTGATTCTAATTCTAGATCACCTAAAAGATCATAGGTTCCACCTAAATTATTTCTAACATTCCATAAATCTAAAACACTATTTATATCTATAGCATTAACCATAACAGAAAAAGACAATAACAATAGAGTTAAAATCAAAATCTTTCCATTAAGCAGAATTTTCATTTTCATAATTTTCTCCGTGCATAGTTTTAGTTATTATAATTTTTTTTTAGTTAAAAGCAAATGCTTAAAGTAATTATTATAGGCATTATTAGAGAAATAAAATAGCTTTTGTTTAGTTTTGCTATTAATTATTATTAATGATGAGTTGCTTGTTATTGCACTAGAGTGAGTTACTCTTTATAGCTAATAAAATTATAAACTTCTTGACTTAAGACTAGTCTAGAAAAAATATTTTCAAAGGAGATAGAACAATGCTAATATATGCAGTTACGAATGAAAATGATCTAAATAACATTCCCCAATGGGCCAAATGGATTGAGTTAAGAATAGACTTATGTTCTAGTTTGACCAATTATCTTGACCAGTTAAGAGGATATAAGCTAATTATTACAGACAGGTCATATAAAGAGGGTGGGAAGAGTCAGAGGTCTTTGCAGGAAAAAGTGGAATATTACAAGCAGTTAAAGCTTGATTATGAAATCTATTTTGATTTAGAAATTGAGCTCTTGAGGCAAAAACCAGATATTGATTTAAATTATGATTTCTATTTTCTTTCATTTCATTCTTTTGAAGCTTTGGACATTTCCAAGCTTGATAATCAAATAAGCTTTGCAAAAAAATATCAACCTTACATGATAAAGTTTGCTCAATATTGCTCTTCTTTCAAAGAGGTAAATCAATTATATCAACTGGTTAAAGCTAGTAATATTAAACTACTGTGGTTAGTGATGGGTCCTTATGGATATCTACAAAGACTTCTTTATCCTTATCTTGAATCTCAAGGATCTTATATTGCTAATTCAAGTCAAGAAACAGTTAAAGGTCAGCTCACTGTTGAAAGTGTGGAAAAATATCAACACTTTTTAAAATCAGACATCTGTAAGTGGGGAGGGTTGATAGGAGGACAACAAGTTTATTCTTCCATAGGTTTGGACTTTTATAATAGCTATTTTAAACAGCATAATCTCAGTGCAATTTATCTTCCAATCTATCTATCACAATCTGATATATCAGAATTTTTTGACTTACTAGAATCAAATAAAAAACTTAGAGATAAGTGTTATGGTTTTTCTCTAACAATGCCTTTCAAGAAAGTAATTCCTCAGCTTTTCAACAAACAGAAAATTAGTAATTTATTAATCACTACTAATTCCTATAGCTTTTATAATACTGATTATGATGCCTTATATAAAATGAAAAGAAAGTTGAAAGAGAAAGCTATAAGTAATGTCTTGATTTATGGAAGTGGTTCAATGGCTGAATTAGCTTTAGATATTTTTTCTGATTATAAGATTTTCTTAACAGGTAGGAATAAAAAAAGGTTACAGGAACTAAAAAGATTAAATAATAATATAGAAATCATTGACCAAATTACCCCAGAATTATATTTTGATTTACTTATCAATACTTCACCGATTGGGATGAAGGGAGAAAGTTTCTCTCAGGAAACTGGGATTAGTAAATTCAAATATGTTATTGATTTACCTTACTCTCCACTAGAGATACCTTTAGCAAAGCAAATTGCTAAGACTAAGTATTTTTCTGGTAGAGAGTTTTGGCAATATCAAAGTGAAAGGCAATTGCAATTATTTAAAGAAAGTATAGGAAATGACAAAGAATAAAATTTTACAAAATAGAGAAGAAACTTATAATATTGGGAATATTAAAGTAGGTTCAGATTTCTTAGTGATAGCTGGCCCTTGTAGCATTGAAGGCTATAAAATGGCAGCAGAGTCTGTTGAACATATCCTTAAAAATGGGGCTAACATCTTTAGAGGTGGTTCTTTTAAACCAAGAACTTCTCCCTATTCTTTTCAAGGACTTCAACAAGAAGCTTTGGAAATTCTTAAGACTATTAAACAGGAAACTAAAATACCTATTGTTACAGAGATTCTTGACCCCAGGCAAATTGATAATAGACTTGATTTTATTGATATTATACAAATAGGGTCACGGTCTATGCATAACTTTCCCCTTCTCAAAGAAGTGGGTATGAGTAAAAAACCTGTTATTTTAAAACGTGGTTTTCAAGCTACTATTGAAGAGTGGGTACATAGTACTGAATATATTTTTAAAGAAGGAAATAGCAAGATTATTCTCTGTGAGAGAGGTATTAGAACCTTCGAAACATATACAAGGAATACTCTTGATTTAAGTGCTGTGCCTATTATGAAACAATTAACAGATCTTCCTGTAATTGTTGATCCTACTCATGCTACAGGTAGAAGAAACTTAATTCCTGCAATGTGCAAGGCTGCTATCGCTGCAGGTGCTGATGGTTTAATGGTTGAAGTTCACCCTAATCCAGAACAAGCTCTAAGTGATCCTGACCAGCAATTAAACTTTGCTGAATTTGCCTGTCTTATGAAAGAGCTAAAAGCAATTATTAACTTTTTCAAGTAGGCTGTATGACTTGGCTAGATGATTATCTAAGAAAAGTATCTTATCTCAAAAGCAATGTTTTTCTAAGTCCTTATGAAAATCAAGAGATTTTTATTATTACAGATGACAATTTAGAATCTCTTTATCATGCTGAAATTGCTAACTTTGCATATTATAGTATTAAAGCGGGAGAAGAATCTAAATGCCTGCAAGAAGTAAATTTAATATTAGAAAGGCTTTTACAAGATAACTTTTCTAGAAATGTTTCCATAATAGCTTTTGGTGGAGGCATAGTCTGCGATATTGCTGGTTTTGTCTCAGCTATCTATAAGAGAGGTTGCAAGTTACTTCTTATGCCAACAAGTCTAATTGCTATGGTTGATGCTAGCATTGGTGGTAAAAATGGAGTTAACTCAAGAGATTATAAAAACCAATTTGGAACGGTAAAACAAGCTGATAGAATCAATATTGATATAGATTTGTTAAAGACTTTACCTCTAGCTGAGCTTAAAAATGGAATGGCTGAAGTGATTAAGCATGGTTTATTAGCATCTCAATCATACTATGAAGAAGCTCTTAAATTTTTGGACAGTATTAGAGTTGAGACTATAAGTAATGCTGGTCTTGATTCGCTTATTAGAGAATCTATAGCAATTAAACTAGCATTTGTTGCAGGTGACGAAAGTGATAAAGGACAAAGAAGATTTTTAAATTTTGGCCACACTCTAGGGCATGCTATCGAGAAATTATATCATTTTCCCCATGGTCAGGCAGTTGTTTGGGGCATGTTACAAGCAGTAAAAATATCCTATCAAACTGGCTTAATGTCTAAATCTATTTATCAGCGAATCAAGTCTGATCTAGAAAGGATTAACACATTTGATGATAGTGTAATTGACTGGGATAAGATTCAGGAAGCTCTGCTAAGTGATAAAAAAAGACAGGGTGTTGGACTTGTTTTTATTCTACTGGAAGATTTCGCTAAGCCTCTTGTAAGAGAAATTGATTTTTCAATAATTAAGCAAACCCTATTTGAAGAAAATGCAAAATAACCAAAAAAGTGTAGTAGCTCCTGCATCTAAAAGTTCTTCTTTGAGAGCACTAATCTGCTGTCTATTACACAAAGATCAAACTAGTCTTCAAATCAAGAATATTTCTTTATGCCAAGATGTTAAATCAGCTTTGCAAGTAATCAAGCAACTCAGAAGACAAGAGCAAACAATCACAGCTAGGGATTTAAAAATCGATTTTCTTAAGGGTATAAGTAATATTCAAAAACTTAAATTTAATGTAGGGGAATCTGGCTTTTTAGCTAGAAGTCTTGTAAGTATTGCTTGCTTGTTTTCCCAAGAATTTATAATAGAGGGATTAGCTAGTATTAATAGACGAAATTTAGGAATAAAACCTTTTGCCGATATCCTTGGTTTAGAAGCTCAATCATCTTACTTACCAGTTAAAATTAAAGGAATTATTGAAGGCAGAGATTATATTATCAATGAACACTCTTCTTCTCAATTTCTTTCAGGATTATTATTTACTTTACCCTTACTTGATAATGATTCAACTATTAAGATTGAACAAATGGTTAGCAGACAGTATATCAATTTAACTCTTCATTATTTAACAAAGTGTAAAGTTAAGTATCTTGTGGAAGATAATAACTTGATTAAAATTCCTGGAAGGCAAGAGTATAAGTTCAATGAACTGACAGTAGAATCTGATTGGTCAAGTTTGCCTTATCTAATAGCTGTTGGCTTAATGCTAGGTGGACTTGTTATTGAGGATATAGTAGATTCTCCTCACTCTCCTGATAGAGTTTTCTTAAATCTTCTTACTGAGATAGGTGGCAATTACACTTTTCAAGGAAATAATATTCTAAAAGTAGAGAAATCTCATATTAAGGGATTCACTTTTGATTTAACCTCAAGTCCAGACTTAGCAGCAGTCCTAGTATCTCTTGCTTTAATAGCCACTAGTCCTTCTAAACTAACAAACTGCTACAGATTAAGAAATAAGGAATCAGATAGATTAATAGCTTTGATGGATATGATAAGCTCGCTTGGGGCCCATTATATTTATGAAGATGATGCTTTAACTATCTTTCCTCATGAACTCAAAGGAGGCCATATCAAAAGCTATGACGACCATAGAATAGCAATGTCAGCTCTAATCCTAAATGCCTTAGATTCTTGTAATGTTACTGTTGATAATTATGATTGTATAGACAAGTCTTATCCAGATTTTATAACTGATATGAAGAAATTAGGAGTTAACCTATGAATAGTTTCGGAAGAATGTTAAGAATTCAAGTATTTGGTGAATCACATGGAAGTGAGCTGGGAGTAATCCTTGATGGAGTTCCACCAGGTATCAAAATAGATAAGCAAGAATTGCAGAACTTTTTACAGAGAAGAAGACCTAATAAGCAGGGTACCACACCTAGAAAAGAAGCAGATATTGCAGATTTTAAATCTGGAATCATAGATGATTTTACTAGCGGAGCTCCAATCCTTATTACCTTCGCCAATGCTAATGTTAGATCTGCTAACTACCAACAAATGCATGATATACCCAGACCTAATCATACTGATTTAGTTGCTCGTCAAAAGTATTTTGGTTACAATGAAATACGCGGAGGTGGTCACTTCTCAGGTAGGTTAACTCTTGGACTAGTTGCAGCTGGATTTATAGCTAAACAGATAATTCCAGAAGTTGATATCAAGGCTGAAATCTATGAAGTTGGTGGACAGAAGAATTATGAAGAGATTCTTCTTAAAGCTATTTCAAACAAGGATTCCTTAGGAGGTGAAATTCATTGTAGAGTGACTAAAGTTCCCCTAGGCTTAGGTGATCCTTTCTTCAACTCTTTTGAATCCCAATTAGCCCACGCAATCTTTAGTATTCCAGGTGTTAAAGGTCTAAGCTTCGGACTTGGTAAATCTCCTGCCAAATCATTTGGTAGCGACTATAATGATAGCATTATTAACAGCAGTGGTAAGACAAAATCAAACAATTCTGGTGGATTAGTAGGTGGACTTACCAACGGTAATGATATTGAATTTTCTGTGATTATCAAACCAACATCTAGTATTGGTAAACAGCAAGAAAGTTATAGTTTTTCTCAAGATAAACCTGTCAAATTCAATATCCCAGGAAGGCATGATGTTTGCTTTGCCTTAAGAGTTCCTGTAATTATTGAAGCAGTTACAGCTCTTGTTATGGCAGATTTCTACCTACAAAGGTTAAGTGAGGTGGCTGAATATGAGTCTAGAAAAAATCAGAGATGATATCGATAAACTAGATAGAAAGCTAGTTGAACTCTTACGAGCAAGAATGGATTTAGCGATAAAATCTAAAAAATATAAAAAAGAAATTGAAGATTTAGATAGAGAAAGGCAAGTCTTAAAAAACTTAAAATTATTAGCCCAGAAATATAATCTTGATAGTAATTACATAATGAGCATTTACCAGCTAATTTTTGAAGAAGGTAAAAAGCAACAAAAAGGATGATTCCATTCTTATCTTCATTTATTTGCTAGATTGCAAATAAAATTAAATTAAATATTGACAGTTATTGAACTTCTTTTAAAATTAACAAATTGAATATTTCGAGAGGAGAACTAATGCAAAATAAGAAGCAAATTAATTTAAAATTAGATGAAAAAGTAGGAGAGGGAGTCTATTCTAACCTCGTGGTTATCTCACACAACCAATCAGAATTTATAATTGACTTTGGTAGACTTCTACCAGGACTCCAAGATGCTAAGATACTCAGTAGAATTATTAAAACACCTCAACATGCAAAACAATTTCTAAACTCTCTACAGAAGAATATTGATAACTATGAAAAACAATATGGTGAGATTGTTGTAAAAGGTTTACCAGAAAATAACAAGTCTATTGGTTTTACTAATAAGAAAGAAGACTAATTCTATAAATATAAAAAGTTGCAGTATTTATTTGTCATTATAATCAAAGACTATTTTTCAAGATCAAGAAAAAAATATGGTCATTCAATTAAATACTTGACTTATTAAGATAAAAATAAGATATTGCACTGATTAAAATTAAAAATGAAAGTATATTATAAAAATTTATTAATACATGAGGGAGTTATCGATGAGAAATTCAACATTTAACAGAATCTTGATAGCAGTTTTCTTAATTGCTACTGCATATTTTGTATATGTGATGTTCGATAATGACTCACCGTTAAATTTTGCCGAAAAGAAGTTAAACTTAGGGCTTGATTTAGCTGGTGGCTCATACTTTGTTTTAGAAGTGGACACTTCTGAATTAGAAGGAACATCTGAGATTGAGAAAGCTTTAGATTCAAATATTGAAGTTATTCGAAACCGCGTGGATAAATTTGGACTTACCGAGCCAGTTATCCAAAAGAAAGGAACAAAACAGATTATTGTACAGCTTCCAGGAGTTAAAGATCCTGCTAGAGCAAAAAAACTATTAGGGCAAACAGCTCTTTTAGAATTCAAAATTGTAGCTAATGACTTTAGAACTAGACGTGCTTTAGGCGAAATTGACAAATATTTTGCTAAAAATAGTATGAATCAAATTAAAGAAATTAGTAAAGAAGCTAATATTGCTGACCCAACAGAAGAACAAGCTAAAGAACCATTCTCAACTTATATCGTTTCTAATGGTTTTATCCGCAGTGAATTTGTTGATTTTATGAGACCATTTACTGATTCACTCTTTGCCAAAAATAGAGTATTATCAGGTAATCATCAGTTAGCATTAATGAAATCTGATGAAGAAATGAGATTAACACGTGGAGTACCATTTGTAATTATTAATTCTAAACCTGAGTTAGATGGTTCTGTATTAAAACAAGCTTCTTGGAGATTTGCTGAATCTTCATCAACCCAATTGAGATCTTCTTCATCTCCTGAAATCAACTTAGAATTTGATAGAGAAGGAGCAGATTTATTTGCAAAGGTTACTGGTGATAATGTTGGAAGACAATTAGCTATAGTTTTAGATAATATAGTTTATTCAGCTCCAAATATTTCAGGAAGAATTCCTGGTGGTAGAGCTGTGATTACTGGTTCTTTCTCAGTTACAGAAGCAGAAGACCTTACTAATATTCTTAATAATGGTTCTTTAAAAGCTCCATTAAAGATAGCTCAAGAAAGTACAGTAGGTCCTTCATTGGGTAAAGATAGTATTGAAAAAGGTAAGATGGCAGGAATTATTGGTTTAGCAGTTATCTTCATATTTATGCTTGTATATTATAAAGTTGCAGGTATTTATGCTAATATTGCTTTAATCTTTAATATTTTATTCATCTTAGGTATGCTTACCATGTTTGGTGCTGCCTTAACAATGCCTGGTATCGCTGGTATTATTCTTACAATTGGTATGGCAGTTGATGCAAACGTACTTATTTTTGAAAGAATTAAAGAAGAATTAAAGATTGGAAAATCAGTTAATTCAGCAATTGAAGCTGGCTTTAATAGAGCTGTTATTACAATTACTGATGCAAATATCACAACCCTTATCGCTGCAGTAGTTCTTTATAGCTTTGGTAGTGGAGCTATTAGAGGTTTTGCAGTTACCTTAATGATTGGTATTATTGGTTCAATGTTCTCTGCTATTGTTTTAGTAAGATCAATGTTCAATACATTCATTGTTGGTAAGAAAAAAGATAAGCTTAGTATCTAAGGGAGAAATAAATGGAAAAATTTAACTTTATACATAACCGTAAAATAACATATATTATTTCAACCATATTAGTTCTTGTAAGTATAGCTTCTTTAATTTTTATTGGTCCTAATTGGTCAATTGACTTTACTGGTGGTCAGCAGATCATGGTAAAGATTGATCCTCTTAATCCAGATTTAGAGCAAATTAGTGTTGATGAAGTTAGAAGCGCTCTTGAAAAAGAGGGAATTGCAGATGCTGTAATTCAAAAACTCACTTACAAAATTGCTGATTCAGATAAAGAGATTAGTGATGGTGGAGAAAAAAGAAATGTAAAATCAGCTCTTTTCCTAATTAAAACTAGAGAAGCTGAAGAGATAGAAGGAAGTGATGAAGGATTAGGACAATCTGACATCCTTAGTGCTATTAGTAAAAACATCAAGGAATATAAAATTGATGACCAAGCTACTAATATTGAAATTGTGTCTGGATCAATTGGTAAAGAACTTAAGAGCAAGGCTTTTAACTCAGTTATTATCGCTTTAGTTCTTATGGTTATATACATTGGTATTAGATTCCAGTTTAATTTTGGTATTGCAGCTATTATTGCTCTTTTCCATGATGTTATCATTGTGTTAGGCGTATTTAGCATCTTAGGTTTAGACCTTTCAGCTGCTATTATTGCTGCTATTCTTTCAATTGTGGGTTATTCTATTAATGATACTATTGTTGTATTTGATAGAATTAGAGAAGACATGAGAAAGAGAAAGAGTGGTCAGGACTTAGACAATGTTTTCAATATTGCTATTAATAGAACAATCAGCAGAACTATTATTACATCTGTAACTACATTAATTGCAGCTGTTTCTCTTTATGTTTTTGCTGGTATTGTTATCAGAGATTTTGCTTTTGCAATTATTATAGGTACTTTAATTGGTACTTATTCATCAATCTTTGTTGCTAGTCCTATTGTGCTTGACTACTTCCATTCAAAACACAATGATTCTCACGTATTTAGTAGAATCTTAAAAAAGAATTAATTAGAAATTTAATTTTCTAAAAGATATTGTATAAGAGCTAAGTTTATTTCTTAGCTCTTTTTTTTTATCACAATAGTGTAGTAGAACTTTCGTGTAGAGTACAGATTATTCTAGCAAAATAGCTTATATAATTTTGACCTATATAATATATATATTCCTGAAAATTATGTAGCTTACTTTTGCAAAAGAAGATAGTGCTATTCGCAAAGGTCTACTGCATTATTTGGACTTATAGAAAATATTCCTATCTTGAAGATTTTATTTGACCACAAACTCTAAGATAAAAGTATGACCAAAAAAAGGGAAGGGAAAATGGACTCATTAAAAAATTTGTATAAAATTGGCTTTGGACCCTCTAGTAGTCACACTATGGGACCAAGTAATGCTGCCTTAAGATTTAAAGAAGAGAATAATCAGGCTTATAAAATTGTTATTATCCTATATGGTTCTTTGGCAGCTACTGGCAAGGGCCACTTAACAGATAAAGCAATTATGGAAATTATCAAGCCTATGGAATGTGAGATAATTTGGAAAGATAATGAATTTTTACCTCAACATCCTAATGGACTTAAGTTACAAGCTTATGATAAAGAAGATAAATTACTAAATGAAGAAACAGTTTATAGTATTGGCGGAGGGGCACTTCTCTATGAGGGACAAGTTGCCAAGTATGAATCATTCTATCCCTATCAAACTATGGAAGAAATAATCACTTACTGCCAAAAAACAGGAAAATCCTTTTGGGAATATGTCTTTGAAAATGAAGATTACGATCTAAGTAACTATCTTACAGAAGTTTGGCATGTTATGAAAAAGGCAGTAGAAAGGGGACTCATAACTGAAGGTGTTTTACCAGGTGGACTTGGGGTTGCTAGAAAAGCTTATCAATACCACAGGAAGGCACAGATAATGGGTAAACACTACAAACAATCTGGATATCTATATGCTTATGCTTTAGCTGTTGCTGAAGAAAATGCTTCGGCAAGTATGGTTGTGACTGCTCCAACCTGTGGTTCATCAGGTGTTTTACCTGGGATGCTCTATTTTTTACAAGAAGATATGCACCTAAGAGATGAAGAAATCATTAAAGCTCTTGCAACTGCTGGACTGGTAGGAAATTTAGTTAAACATAATGCCTCAATATCTGGGGCAGAAGTGGGTTGTCAAGGTGAGATAGGAACAGCCTGTTCAATGGCTGCAGCAGCTGCCACACAATTAATGGGTGGGTCTATTCGCCAAATTGAATATGCAGCAGAAATAGGTCTGGAACATAATTTAGGATTGACCTGTGATCCTATCTGTGGATTAGTGCAGATTCCTTGTATTGAAAGAAATGCTTTTGCTGTAAGATCAGCAATGTCTGCTTCAATCTATGCTCTATTTTCAGATGGAACACATTTTGTAAAGTTTGATGAAGTGGTAAGAGTAATGAAACAGACTGGTCATGATATTCCATCTTTATATAAAGAGACTTCAGGTGGTGGTTTAGCTTTAGAATATAGTAAGCGAGATAAACCCAAATAATGCAGTAGAATTTAAGGAAAAAGCGAATAGCACTATCTTCTTTTGCAAAAGTAAGCTACATAATTTTCAGGAATATATATATTATATGCCTTCAAATTCTGTAACTTATTTTGCTAAAAGAATCTAGCACTCTTCATCAAAGTTCTACTGCACCATTCGGGATAAAAGGATTTAGTTGTTTTTAGCTAAGGATATTTAAAGCTCTACTGAAAGCTTGGGATTAAACCTAAACTTTCCCAGAAAAATAAA
This sequence comes from Cloacimonadales bacterium (SeqCode), assembly GCA_963663475.2. Lineage (GTDB taxonomy): Bacteria > Cloacimonadota > Cloacimonadia > Cloacimonadales > JAFGVF01 > JAEKNW01. The sequence goes on from CAXXJV010000002.1 coordinate 287,581, forward strand.
AGATTCTCTTGTTTCATCATTTATCCTTCCTTTACGGTCTTTCGATGAAAGTCCGCTTTTCATCGAAAGACTGTAAAGGAAGGATTAGGGATCATAAGGGGGTATTTGAAATTTTATTAGCTTTATTTTTACTCACTGCTTGAATTTCTTCCTGGATAGGATATGTGAGAAATTCAGAAACTGGAACAAGTTTGTAACCCATGAGAGAAGCTTGCTGGATGAAGTAATTCAGTGATGTTTGCCTTTGTAAAGTACTTGCATGAGTAATTACCAAAATATCTTTACCTTCTTGAGAGTATTTAGATAATTTAGTTAAATAATGTTCAACTGTTTCTATTGATGCATCTGGAACATCAAGGAAGATATTTCTTTTTGCACTTGGAATTCCAAGCTCAAGAGCTAAATCATAGGCTAGACTATTGCCAATTGTAGCTGAATCTACAAAAAAAAGATTGTTTTCTTTACACCATTCAAGCACGGTTGTCATAACTTCTTTATCTGCAGTTGCTTTACTTCCCATGTGATTATTGAGTCCTACTATTTTATCCAGTTGGCCATACATACTATTTAGTTTATTAATTATTGTTATTGCATCATCATCAGTTTGAATAACTTCTTGGCCAGCATTAATTTTTTCATTCAAAGGTTGCATTGGAGTATGTAAAAGTAGCTCTCTACCAGTATCTTGAAAAAACTCCATTACAAATTCAGAGTAAGGGAGATTAGGAAGTATAGCAAAAGCTACCTGGGGTGGTAACTGACCAAACTTAACTAACAAAGAATCTAACATAAAATTGTTATAATTACCAAAGTCATCAATAATAATACTTAATTTTGGATAAACTTCTTCTTCTTCATTCTCAGTGGTAATTTCACTTTCTTTATCTAGCTCTTCCTGGTACAAAGTATCTGCAACTTCATAAGCTGTCTCAACTTCTTTTACTTCTTTTTTCCCACAGGCTACTAGTACAAAAATAAATAGACAGCTTAGTAATATATTTAATTTTTTAATTTTTCCCATTTAACCTTATCTCCTATAATAATATAATTTTCCTGACAAAATCCAGCATTGACCTCTAAAACATATTTACTCAATAGGTCACTATGAATATTTTTTTCAGAAAAGGGTTTAGTATTTTCAGCTAAATCTACGATTACACCATCTTCATCTATAAAAATTAAATCCAAGGGTATGTGAGTATTCTTCATCCAGAAATTCATTTCCTGTTGGTAGGGATAGATAAAGAGCATGCCCTGGTTATTTGCCATAGAATCTCGATACATCAAACCCTGCATCATTTCGCTGTCACTAATTGCAAACTCAATTTCAATATGTAAAGAATCATGCATTTCTGAAGCTAGTATCCATAAATTACCCTCATGGTGAAAATCAATATTATGCTTAATATCCTGACAAGCCAGAAATGAAAGACTAACTAGGAATATGATAATAAATAATAAAGTCTTTTCTATTCGGAAATTATTTTGCATTCTTGTTTTCAACTTGTTCAACTTTAATAGGATCTTGGCCTTTAGTGAGTTTATCACTCTCTTTACCCAAAATATGGATTACAGCTAATACAACTACAAGAAAAATTACTAGCATTATCATCTTGTTACGATAATCTCTTTTAGCTCTTTTTTGAGCTTGTTCTCTTAGCTCATCTTGATAACTCATTTTATACCTCTAACTTTTTTTTATTATAAAAAAACAGACAAAAAAAGTTGTCAATAAAAGAATTTAAATTGCCTTTTTCTTACCTGGCTAAAAAGTATTAAAAAATACCTTAAAAAACTTACAAGAAATTTGAAAAAATACTAAAAAAAACAAGTAGATAAAATTAGGCTAAATGCTGATAAATAGTGGAATAAACACTAAGTAAAGTGTTAAGAAAAAAAAGAGTAAAAAAAGTGAAAAATCTGTTGACAAAATAGATGATATTTGATAAATTGCCTATATGTAAATTACTGATGAATTTGTAACTTTTTTGAAGATATATTACAAATTTAACGACAGATTCTTATTAATGTAAGAAATCTGTTATAAATATTATAACTTATTAAAAATCAACTAATTGGGGTTTTAATATGTCAAATCAAGATTATACGGCGAAAAATATTCAGGTCCTTGAAGGACTGGAAGCTGTTAGAAAAAGACCTGCCATGTATATTGGTGGAACAAGTGAAAGAGGACTACATCATCTTGTCTATGAAGTTGTAGATAATAGTATTGATGAAGCTTTAGCTGGTTATTGTGACCAAATTAATGTCATTATTCATAAGGATGGATCTGTTGAAGTTCAAGATAATGGTCGTGGTATTCCAGTTGATATTCATAAAGAATTAGGTATCCCTGCAGCAGAAGTTGTTATGACTGTTCTTCATGCTGGAGGTAAATTTAATAATGATTCTTATAAAGTTTCTGGTGGATTACACGGTGTTGGTGTTTCTTGTGTAAATGCTCTTTCAGATTATTTGGAAACAAGAATATATAAAAATGGGAAAATATATTCCCAGAAGTATTCAAAAGGAATTCCTCAAACAAAACTTGAAATTATTGGTGAAACTGAGAAAAACGGTACAACCATAATCTTTAAACCTGATGGAACTATCTTTGAAACAGTCAAATTCTCTTTTGATTATTTAAGCTCACGTTTAAGGGAATTAGCCTTCTTAAATAAAGGTGTAAGAATAACTTTGAAAGATGAAGAAAGTGAACGTTTGCATGATTTTAAATATGAAGGTGGTATTAACGAATTTGTTCAATATCTTAATACTAATAAAAAACCAATTTTTAAAAACCCAGTTTACGTAGCAGGTACTAAAGATGATATGGAATTTGAATTGTCAATTCAATATAATGAAGGATTCCAAGAAAATATCTATTCTTATGCTAATAATATTAATACTATTGAAGGTGGTACTCATTTATCAGGATTAAAATCTGCTCTAACTAGAGCTGTAAATGTTTATTCTAAAGATAATAACTTCTTAAAAAATGAAAAAGTAACCCCTACTGGTAACGATATTAGAGAAGGACTTACCTGTGTCATAAGTGTTAAATTAAGTGATCCACAATTTGAAGGACAGACAAAAACAAAACTGCAAAACTCAGAAGTGGAAGGCTTTATAAACTCTATTGTTTATGAAAAATTATTAGAATTCTTTGAAGAAAATCCTAATGAAGCAAAGTCTATTTGTAATAAATCTATCATGGCTTCAAGAGCTAGAGAAGCTGCTAGACGTGCTAGAGATTTAACCAGAAGAAAATCTGTTCTTGAATCTGGTTCTTTACCAGGGAAATTAGCTGACTGTACAAGTAAAGATCCTGAAGAAACAGAAATATTCTTGGTGGAGGGAGACTCTGCGGGAGGCTCTGCTAAACAGGGTAGAGATAGACAATATCAGGCAATTCTACCTCTTTGGGGTAAAATGCTTAATACTGAAAAAGCTAGAATTGATAAAGTCTTGAATAATGATAAAATTCAACCTGTTATTTTAGCCTTAGGAGCTGGTATTGCAGATGACTTTGATATTACAAAACTTCGCTATGGTAAGATAATTATCATGGCCGATGCTGATGTCGATGGTGCTCATATCGCAACTCTTCTTCTAACCTTCTTCTACAGATATATGCAACCACTTATTGAACATGGTAGAGTATATATTGCTCAACCACCATTGTTTATGTTGAGAAAAGGTGCTAAAAAACATTATGTGTATTCTGAAGATGAAAGAGACAAATTGTGGAGAGAATTAGGTCAAAAAGGTGTTTATATCCAAAGATATAAAGGTCTTGGTGAGATGAATCCTGACCAGCTTTGGGAAACAACTCTTGATCCAGAAAATCGTTTGCTAGTGCAAATTAAAATTGATGATGCTGTTGAAGCTGATAGACTTTTCTCTATACTCATGGGTGATGAAGTGGAACCAAGAAGAGACTTTATTCAAGAAAATGCTAAATATGTCAAAAACCTTGATATCTAAACTTAGGAGATTAATTAATGGAAAAGACTAATGATCCAAGAATAATAATTAGACAAATAGAAGATGAACTAAAAACATCATACTTAGACTATTCAATGAGTGTGATTGTTTCCCGTGCATTACCAGATGTAAGAGATGGCTTAAAACCTTCTCAAAGAAGAATCTTATTCGCTATGAATGAGTTAAATTTATCACCTGGTGGTCACTTTAGAAAATGTGCTAAAATCGCTGGTGATACATCAGGTAACTATCACCCTCATGGTGAACAGGTTGTCTATCCCACTCTTGTTAGATTAGCTCAAGACTGGAATCTTAGATATCCTCTAATCAACGGACAAGGTAACTTCGGTTCTATTGATGGTGACCCACCTGCTGCTATGCGTTATACAGAAGCTAGACTTCACAAGACTGCTGTTGATTTAATGGTCGATCTCGACAAAGATACTGTTGATTATAGATCTAACTATGATGAAACTAGAAAAGAACCTGAAGTTTTCCCTTCTAGATTACCAAACTTAATAGTCAATGGCTCCTCTGGTATTGCCGTAGGTATGGCTACTAATATGGCTCCTCACAATGTAGGTGAAGTATGTGATGCTATAATTGAAACTATTGATAATCCTGACATATCTGCAACTGATTTGATGCAAATTATTCCTGGTCCTGATTTCCCAACAGGCGGATATATTGTTGGAAGATCTGGTATTAAAGAATATTTTGAAACTGGCCGTGGTAAGCTAAAAGTTCGTGGTAAGGCAGATATTTTTACTGATAAGAAGAGTGGACAGGAATCTATTATTATTTCTGAAATCCCTTATATGTTAAATAAAACCTTGCTGATTGAAAAGATTGCTTCTTTAGTTAAAGATAAAAGAATCGAAGGTATTAGCGACATTAGAGACGAGTCTGGTAGAGATGGAATGAGACTGGTTATTGTTGTTAAGAAAACTGCTGATGCTAATGTTGTTCTAAATAAACTTTATGCTTATTCTCAGTTGCAAAATACTTTCGGTGTGATTAACTTAGCCCTTGTTGAAGGTGTTCCTCAAGTTTTATCTATGAAAGAATTATTGGAAAATTTCATTTCCTTTAGACATGGTGTTATCATTCGTAGAACAAAGTATGAATTAGCCCAAACCGAAGCTAGATTACATATTCTTGAAGGTCTTAGAATTGCTCTTGATAATATTGATGCAATTATTAAAACTATCAGAGCTTCGGAAAGTACTCAAGATGCTCGTGATAACCTTATGAGCGAATTCAGCTTAAGTGAAATTCAAGCTAAAGCAATTCTAGATATGAGACTTCAAAAGTTGACTGGTCTAGAAAGAGATAAAATTGAAAATGAATATAAAGAATTATCTGCCCTAAGAGATAAACTCAATGAAATTCTTGCAAGTAGAGAATTGCAAATGAATATTATCAAAGAAGAAACTCTGGAAATTAAAGAGAAATATGCAGATCCTCGTAGAACAAAAATTATTGAAGGTGAACTAACTCTTGATATGGAAGATCTAATTCCAGAAGAAGACGTTGTGGTTGTTATCAGTAATGAAGGTTACATTAAAAGAATGCCTGCTGATCTCTATAAGTCTCAAGGTCGTGGAGGAAGAGGATTATCAGGATCAAACCTCAAGGATACTGATTTTATTCAAAATATCTTCACTGCTTCAACCCATGATTATATTCTCTTCTTCACTGATTTTGGTAAATGTTACTGGCTAAAAGTTTATCAGATACCATCAGTAGGAAGACAGGCAAGAGGTAAGGCGATAGTAAACCTAATTAATATCGCTAAAGAAGAAAATATTAAAGCAATTGTGGCAGTAAAAGAATTTGATGATTCTCATTATATTGTTATGGCTACCCGTAATGGTTTGTTAAAGAAAACTCTCCTAAGTGCTTACTCACGTCCTAGAACAAATGGAATCATTGCAATAAAACTTGTTGATGGCGATGAACTCTTAGAAGCAAAACTAACTGATGGTACTAATGATATTATTTTAGCTACTCATAATGGCTATTGTAATAGATTCTCTGAAGTTACAGCTAGACCTCTTGGTAGAAATTCTCAAGGTGTATGTGGTATAAAACTAAGAGAAGATGATTTTGTTGTTTCTATGATTGTGGTTGCTGAAAACTCAGAAGAAACTGTTCTTTCTATTAGTGAAAATGGTTATGGCAAGAGAACAAGCCTTACACAGTATAAAGTTACTAATAGGGGTACAAAAGGATTCATTACTCTCAAGACTACTATGAGAAATGGTTACCTAGTTAAACTCTTAGATATTACTGATGATGATGATTTAATGATTACAACTCGTGGTGGTATGATTATTAGACAATCAGGTGAATCTATCTCTTCAATTGGTAGAAATACTCAAGGTGTTAGACTTATCAATTTACTTAAGGATGATAAGGTCTTTGATGCTACTAGGATTAGAAAAGAAGATGAAGATGATCAAGATGCAAATGTTGAAAATGAGTCTGAAGATAAAGAATAAATAAATATTACTTGACATTTAATCCTACAATATCATGATAAGATATAAAAAACTGGAGGAATTTAGTGCTACTACAAAAATATTTTGTAACCAGACAGAAATTAGTGGATGAAGCTCTTGCAAAATACTTTGATGACAAAGATAAAAATAGAAAGTATTTAAATGGAGCTATTAGATATTCTCTTCTTCTTGAGGGGAAAAGACTACGTCCCATCCTATTATTTGCTGTTTATGAGATGCTCAAAGGAAGAAAATCTACCAAATCTCTGGAAAAAATCATGCCAGTTGCTCTTGCACTAGAAATGGTTCATACAGCTTCTTTAGTCCATGATGACCTTCCAAGTCTAGACAATGCTTCTGTTAGAAGAGGACAAGCAAGTAATCATGTCAAGTATGATCCTGCAACTGCTATTCTTGTTGGAGATGCTCTCATTACCAAAGCATTTGAAGTTCTTACAGAATTAAAAGATAAGGAACAGGCAGTGCAATGTGTCAGAATTCTTGCTAAATCAGTGTCAACTTCAGGCATTATTGGTGGCCAAACAGTAGATTTAGAATCTAGAACTAAAAGTGTTAAGATTAATGTCCTAAAGTATATACATTTGAAAAAGACAGGAGCTCTTCTACAAGCAGCTACTGATATGGCTTGTACTCTATGTCAAGCTGAAGAAAATGTAATGATAACTTTAGGAAATTATGCTCTAAATCTAGGTTTATCATATGAAATAATTAATGATATTCTTGATGATATGGGAGCCTTAGATATTATTGATAAGGACAATACTTCAAGAGCTAGTAACAGGGCTAACTATGCCAGCCTCATTGGAGTTGAAACTGCTAAAAAGAATGCTGAGAAATTATTGTCAGATGCCTATAAAATGGTTAAAAACTTCGAAAATAACGATATCTTAATTGAACTAATCAACCTTGTAAAAGAGAGATTACCTTAGACCCATGAAAATTATTGATTTGCATACACACATTTTACCAAATGTTGATGATGGCTCTGATTCATTAGAGAAAACCATTGAACATTTGCATACTATTTCAGAAGCTGGGGTTGAGAAGCTTTTTCTCACCCCCCATTATATGTTGGGAAAATTTGCTAATTCAAAAGCAAATGTTAAAAAAGAGTATGAGAAATTAAAGGATTCTGTTAAAGATTCTTTAATTAATACACAAGTACTTCTTGGGGCAGAAGTATATTGTGATGATACATTAATAAATCAAGTTATAGAGGAGAGATTGACTTTAGGTGATTCAAATTATGTGCTTTTTGAGACATCTTTGAATGACACTAGTGATAATTCTAAAAAGTTCATTTATGAACTGCAAATGAATCGTTTTAGACCTATCTTAGCTCATCCAGAGCGCTATAGTTATGTTCAATCCCATCCTCATATTGTTAAAGAGTTTATGAATAGGGATGTCTTACTTCAAGTTAATGCTTCTAGTTTACTTGGTTATCATGGCAAAAAAGTTAAGTATATTGCTTGGAATTTAGTATATAAAGGCTATGCTCATTTTGTTGCATCTGATGATCATTGTAGACATTCAGATTATATTCTTAAGAAGGCCTATTATAAGGTGGCTGATAAGATTGATGAAAGAACAGCTGATTTGCTATTTTATACAAACCCCTTAAAAGTCTTTAATAATCAAGAAATTGATACTTTTTATGTAGAGGTTAGAGAAGAGAGTAATAATAAGCACCGGAGGCATAGGCCTTGGTGGAAGAAATTATTATCTTTTACAATAGGATAGATGAGAAAGAAAGTTCTAATCACAAACTTACAGAGCTATATTGGCTCTAAATTTTGTAGTGGTATTAGTAATAAGGGTTGCGATTATTACGCATTTTATCCTGAAGGCCAAGACCCTCAGAAATATGCGAGTATAAGCAAAAAAATCTTACTAATACCACTAAATCTTGCCAACACACTCATTCTTAAAAAACACTTTCAAATGAATGATTATGATACAATTATTCATATTCCTGATTTTCATGCAAACTTAAAAAAAAGTAGAAATCATTTACGAATAGCAAATGTTTTTTCTACTCAACAAATTATTGAATATTGTCTTAAGTCTGGAGCAAAATTAATATATTGTTCCTCCGTTGCTATTTATGGGAACTCCCCCTTTGAATTGCCTAGTAATGACCTCTCTGAAAAAATCATCTTTGGACATCGTACAAAAATGATAGCAGAAATAGAGTCAAATATAGAGAGAAGTAGGCTAAAAGGTTTGCAGGCAATTATTTTGCGACCAGCTATTATCTATGGTCAAGGTTCTACTGGATTCTTTGCTACATTAATGAAATTAGTTAAATACAGGTTGTTACCCAAGGTAAATGAAAGAATTTACATTCACCTTTGCAACATAGAGCTGTTGAATACTATCATAGCTAAGGCCATTTTCAATGAAGATGTTTATGGTAAAAACTACAATGTAGCAGATAAAGAACCTGTAATTTTAAAAGAGTTGCTTGATTTTATCAGTTATCAGTACAGGAAAAAAGATTATAAAACAATTTTACAGTTGAATCTTTATATAGGTAGAAACATAGCAAATTTATTTTACAGACTAAACTGGTCTTTTGCAGGTAACTTTATGGAGCGGATTACTCACAATTGGTTTTATGATATTGAGGACTTAGAAAAAGATTTTTCTTTTACGAAAACAGACACTTTTTCTTCAATAACTAATTTATTTGATAAGTAGGTTTTAATAAAGATGCATAAATACCAAAAATCAATTATTATTGGCATTGTGATTGGTCTAGTTTTCTTTTCTATATGGGCTTATTTTTTTGATTTTTCTCAACTAATCCATAATCTTAAGAATCTAAATTTAGCTTTTCTATTTATTAGTATTCTTACATATATTTCAGCCTATTTTGTAAGATCTGTCCGCTGGAATAGACTTTTAAAGCCAATAAAATCCTTTAAGATTAGGGATACATATCTTTGGGCTTTAAGTGGTAATTTTATTAATTACTTAATTCCTATTAGAGCTGGTGAGGCTGCTAGGGCGATTATCATAAAGAAAAGAGCAAATATGCCAATATCTTTAGTTTTACCTTCAATTTTTATTGATAAGTTTTTTGATACAGTAGGAATATTCATTATATTGGCAATGATACCTTTTCTTGATATTGAAATGGTTCCCATCCTGCAATGGCTAGTTACCATCCTTTTGACAATTTTCACTATAGGAATTTTGATTTTAATTACTGCTATAGTAGCTGAAGAAAAATTAGTTAGGGTATTGAAAAGAGTATTTTTCTTTATACCTGATAAGTATCAAGACAAGGTATTTTCTATGATTGAGCTGTTTGTAGAAGGGACTGCTCTTTTTAAAAATCATAACAAAACTTTTATAGAAGTAATAATTTTAACTATAGTAGGAATAATGCTTGACGGATTGTATTTCTATTTAATGTTTAAAGCATTCGGATTTGAAACTATGAATGTTGCTATGATATTCTTTGGTTATACCCTTCTAAATCTGGCTTATATCCTGCCTCAACCACCAGGTCAACTCGGTAGTAATGAACTGCTAATGAGCATAATATTTGTTAGTGGAATGGGAATGAATTATGCTGATGCTGGTTCTCTTATTGCTGTAGCCCATTTACTTACTGGAATCCTAGTAAGTTTACTAGGAATATTGTCACTAAGTGTTATTGGAATCCGAATTATAGATTTAATTGATAGGAGAAAAAATGAGTAATTCTAATGTAGATTTAATAGAAAAATTAAGTAAGATAAAAGAAGATATAGTTCTTGAATTAAAGAAGGTTATTGTTGGACAAGATGATGTAGTTGAGAAGATTTTAATTGCTCTTTTTGCTAATGGACATATTCTTTTAGAAGGTGTACCAGGTTTAGCCAAAACTCTTTTAATATCTAGTCTGGCCAAAGTCTTGAACCTAGATTTTAGTAGAATTCAGTTTACTCCTGATTTGATGCCTTCAGATATCACTGGTACAGATATTTTATCTGAAAATAAAAGTGATGGCAAGAGATATTTTGAATATATAAAAGGTCCTATCTTTGCTAACATAATTTTAGCTGATGAGATTAATAGAACTCCTCCTAAGACACAGGCAGCTTTATTGCAAGCCATGCAGGAATATGAGATTACAAATGGTAATCAAACATATAAATTAGATAGACCATTTCTTGTCTTAGCTACTCAGAATCCTATTGAACAAGAAGGAACATATCCCTTACCAGAGGCCCAACTTGATAGGTTTATGTTCAATATTATCATTGATTACCCTTCTTATGAAGATGAGTTAGAGATTGTTAAAGTTACAACAAATACCCAGAACAAGGTGATTAAACCAATAATTTCTGGCCAAGAAATATTAGCAATTCAAAGGGCAATATTAGATATACCTGTTAGTGAACATGTTTATGAATATGCAGTAAAATTGGTGAGAAAAACAAGACCTAATTCAGAACTGGTCTCCAGTGAGATTGCTAAACTGATTAGTTGGGGAGCAGGACCAAGAGCTTCTCAATACTTAGTACTAGCTGCTAAAGCAAGAGCAGCATTACTTGGAAGACTTACCCCTTCTGAAGAAGATATTAAATTTGTGGCTCCATTAGTCTTAAGACATAGAGTTCTACCTTCCTTTACTGCAGATGCTGAAGGTATTAAATCTATTGATATAATCAAGAAAATACTCTAAAATTATGAAAAGAAATATCTTAATTTTATTTATTCTGCTTCAGTTAGCTCTTTTACCAGCAGATTTTTATAAATATCTTTGGGATACTGGCAGAGAAATTGATGTTACAGGACAGATTATTGAGCATGATGATAAAGTGCTAAGTGTGGGAAATGCCAATGAATTATATGTATACTCCATGTTTGATATTTATAATTTTAACCTGAATGGGGCATATAGACTGAATGGAGATATTCAAGATATTGAAATTCTTTCTTCTAAGAAAGTTGTAGTTACAACAAACTCAATTAGCAGCTCAATAAGAGATATAGATTCCCTCTTTACGGTGGGTAGAAAGATTGATGTTAGTGCCTACACTGGAAATGAAATTGTACAAGATGGTACTTTGCTTTATTTGGCGCATGGGGATAATGGCTTAACTGTCTTTGATATGGGGAATAACTTAGCAAATGAAATAGTAAGTAACTATCATAAAGATTGGGGACTAAATGCTTTAGCTGTCAAATGGCCCTTAGTATATGTTGGAAATACTCATGGTGTGGCAAGTGTAAATTTGTCAAATATTAGACATCCAATGCCCTTTGGTCAAAATTATACTCTTTTCTCAGTTAGTGAAATCGAAATATATGATGATGTGATGTTTGCTGTTTCTAATAGAAGCTTGAATATTCTCGACATATCAAATCCAGGAAAAATAGAAAATTTAGATGTCTTATATTTTCCTTATTCTATAAAAAATATAAAAGTCCATGCTAATGAACTTTATGTGATTTTAGGCCAAGGGGGCTTAGAGATATATAAGATTAACTCTGACGGGTCACTTGACCATGCAACTTCTTATAATGATGGTAATTATTTATATGACATTAGCTTTTATCAAGATTATATATTCATGTTAAGTCGTGATAAAAAGTTAAGGATTTTTCAATACAGATAGTATAAGCTTAGATTATGAGACTAACATAACCTAACAAGTTAAGGGTAATGGCTAGTAGTACAGAAATTAAGTAGTTTAAGTTGTTAGCAGAGAAAAATATCATCTCTTGCTAATTTTTCCCTATTCCTCTTATCCATCATTAATCCTTCCTTTACAGTCTTTCGATGAAAGTCCCAGTTTCATCGAAAGACTGTAAAGGAAGGATTAATCATGCTACAAGGATTTAGCAAGCAAAACCAACTCCTATCAGTAAAGTTATACTAGTAACATTCGGCTCAAGTTCAAGTCTGGTGGGAATAAAATAGGAAAATGAGAATATTTCATTACTATATTGATTCATCAAAAATCCCTGAAAGGGATAAAATAATTTAGCCCAGGGTAAATTATTTATCACATTTCCCACTCTCCTTTGGAGAGAGCCTAAAAAGATAGTTGTCTTAGAAGCTAGGAAATAGTCTTGTTTACTTATACCGAAATTTACCTTAAAGCATAGATTAAAGCGGTAGTAAGTTTGAGGATATCATTATCATTTTTCTCTAAGATTTGAGCTAGTTTTTGAGAAATTTCCCAGAGAATAACCATACCAATATGGTGGTGGTCTTTGATAATCTTAACAAAATCATCGTGACTAATTGAAAAAAGCTTACAGTCGGTAGTAGCCCTTACCGTAGCTGTTCTTAGCTGTTTACCAAGCAAACCAACTTCTCCAAAAAACGGGTAATCTTTGGCATTCAAACTAATAAGTGTTTTGTTAATATCAATTTGCTGGTCTATGAAAGAAGTCTTTTTTGATATACAGACTTGTCCTTCGAACAAGAGGAACAGTTCATTACCTGAGCTATCTTCTTCAAAGATAATATCATTAGCTTTAAAATGCACAAGTTTAAGTGACTTTGCAATAATGTCTAGTTCTTCTTGCGATAAGTCACTAAACAATTTAATATTTTTAAGGAAGCCTTTATTATTCACGTTAACCTCACAGTACTATTGCAGTATCATTAGGATCAATAATATAGTCGTCAGCAGGTTTAATTTTAATATTATCATTTTGGTTCATGAAGTTTATCTTCTTATTAGACTGTTGAAATTGTTGTTTAATAAAGAGGTCAATACTAGATGAATTATCTGAGAGGATGTCATCAATAGAAAATTCAGGTTGAATAGTAACAATACCAATTAAGATAAGTTTCTTCTCAGCTTTTAAGTAATCGAAAAGCTCTTTAAAAGTCTTACCAATAAAGTCACTCGGGATTTTAAACTCTTTAAAACTTGAGTTTTCATCACCCCTAATTAGAGCTTGTAGGAAGTTAGGTATTGTAGGGTGAAGGGTTGAATTTGCTAAAATATCTCCTCCGATATCTTCATAGATAACAACATTCTGAATTTTATCACGTTGGATACTAGGCAGGTATTTCTCATGCCTAAGCTGTAGGTTTATCTGCCCCTTAACTTTTAGAAAACTAATATTATGGGCAGCTATAATAGTTCTTTCATCTGATGGTACACCTTCTGTACAGCTCTCATCAAAGAGAATGATTATTTGATCTGCATCTTTTATATTAGCCCTGTTTAAAATTTCTTGATTAGTAAAATCACCTCTAATGAATTTAATATCTATAAGCTCATAATGATTTCTTATTGTAGAAACACGACTTTCTTCTAACTCATTAATCAGAACCACTGTAAGAGAAGCCTGATCTTTATGGTCAACTAAAAACTTAAGAATTCTTTTTGCACTATTATTCCAGCCACAAATCACAATGTGATTTCTTAATTTAATTTTATTCAAACCTTTCCTCTCTTTAATTTTCTGGTCAATAAAGTTACTAGCTATATAGGCTGTGAAAGTGGAAAAAATGATAAAGCCTGCTATAATTATAACAATACCCAGCAGTCTCCCCATAATCGTTACAGGGTAATAATCACCATATCCTACCGTAGTAATGGTTACAATAGTCCACCATACAGCATCAAAAAAAGATTTAATCTTAACTGTTGGATCACTGTCTTTACCTTCAATAAAGGTAATAATGAAAGCACTTATCAAAATTAAGATAATAATAAGTGAGAATATCTTTGCTAAATCTAAGAATTTTCTATTATTATTTAAGAATTTTAGCAGACTATTTTTGTGTTTCATTATACCTCTAAGTCATTATGTTATAGATAAATTACAATGTTTATTCAAAAAAGCAATAGAATTTTAAATCAAATAATTAATAACTTCTTTTAAATTGTCTCTATTATCTATTATTTTGTGTTTATTATGGATAGCACTATCTATAATTTTCTCCAAATCCTCTTCTGGACAAATCTCAAATAAGGAATGTTTAATTTCAAAACAAGAGTTAGAAATCACTATGATAATAGATCTGGGTAAGGCCAGTTTGGTTAAGACTAACTTAGTCTCAAGCTCTTTGTTGCTTAAAAGATGGTCAGGGAGGATTATAATTGAATCCTCTCTTAACCATTTTATAAGTTCTTGATAAGTCTGGAATTCTTTATGAAACCAGGGTAAGTTTTTAGGTCTATACTTATAGTCTAAAGTTAATATTGCTGGCATAAATCTATCCTATAAAAACAGATCCCCCAATAAATTCTCTCAAAATTGAATTATTGGGAACTAATTTTTCTGGAATATCTTTAATAAAACTTAAGAGCACTAGCAGTCTTTGCGCCTCAGTATAATTTGGAGAAGACTCAGGTATCTTCTTAAGCTCCTTATAAGCATGACTTTTCAAACAACCTAGTTCATAAGTTAAACCACTATTGAAAATATAATCTGCATTCTCTTGATAAGGGAAGATATTTCTATTTTCTCCATCACGAACAGACTGCCATCTTGACAGAGTTTCGTTAGCACTGTAACCTCGATAATAATAATCACGGACAGATCTTCTAAGCTTACGGCAGTCAGTTGTTGGGATTCTATTATGATTATCAATATTTAGCTGATTTAAAGCTGTGACATAGATCTTAACTTTCGTATCATCTGGTATTTGGGCAGTTAATTCAGGATTTAAACCATGAATACCCTCCATAACGATAACATTTTCATCTGTTAATCGAACAAATTTACCACTCTTCTCAGAAAGTCCTCTACCAAAGTTATATTTGGGAAGTTCAACTACCTGACCAGCTAATAACTTTTTAAGGTGGTCATTTAACATATCAAGGTCGAGGGCATGAATTGATTCAAAATCAAACTCACCATTAGGTAAAATAGGTGTTCTGTCCCTACTCATAAAGTAATCATCTAAACCAATTACAATAGGCTTAAGTCCTGAAACTAAAAGTTGAACTGCTAATCTATGGGAAAAAGTTGTTTTACCAGAAGAAGAAGGACCAGCTATCAGGATAATCTTCTTATTTGTTTGGGCAATATTTTCTGCTATGTTAGCTATTTTCTTTTCGTGTAGGGCTTCTTCATGCAGAATAAAGTTTCCGATTTCATATTTATCTATTAATTTATTGATATCAATAATATTATGAACTTTAAGGTTATTTAACCATTTATCATGTAATTGATGGGCAGCAAATACCTTTTCTGAGAAATGGATGTTCTCTCTCATGGTAAAAGTACCCCTCTGTGGGAATCTAAGTATTAGGCCAGGTGCTTGGTAATCAACTTTAAAAACAGGTACATTCTTGGTATTATCTGCTAAAGGTCTTGAATAAAAGTCATAGTATTCACCACACTTGTATAAATAAACTTCTCTATCTGAGTAATAATCAAGATTTTTTATAAGATCTTTTCTTCCTTGCCTAGTAAGAATTTCTTTAGCTTCATCCCAGGAGAATTTTAACTTATCAATCCAAAGTCCCTTTTTAACTATCTTTTCCATCTCATCTTGAATAAGATAAATATATCTCTCTGAATAATCTTCTAAGCCAAATAGCTCACAAAAAACACCATCATCTATTGAATGTTCAACAACTAATTGCACCTTGTCAGCAAAGAGATTATAAATAGCTTTGGTAAGAATAAAAATAGCTGAATCTTGATAGATTCTTTTACCCTCTATATGATTGTAAGTAATACAGTTAATCTTGCAATCTTCACTTACAATAAAGTTGTCATTCTGGTATTTCTTACTGTTTATTTTGAATGAGAGTACCTCATCATAATTCTCAACAAAACCATTTACTATTTCTCTTATGGTGTTAGATGTTTCTATTTCTAATCTTTTAACTTCTATATCATCTTTATAAAGCTCTATATTAATCATTTAGTCCTCCATATAGTAAATTTTACATCATAATAATAAGCAAAATCAAGTTTCTAACATGATTATTTTTATGGCAAGTATTATTTTTAGATATTTGCAATCAAAATACAGACATGTTTTTTTTAGTATTTGATTAATTTTCTTAGAAAAGTGAAAAACTATGCACTTTGAAATTAAATTGCAGTGAATGAGAAATTATTTTGCAGTTTAGTCAAAAGTACACTGTTGAGAAATTAAATTGCAGTTTAGTTCTAGGATTTAGAAATTAAATTGCAGTTTAGTTTATTCAAAAGTTATTTTTTTGTAGTTTAATAATCAAATCTTTACACTCTAAAAGTTCTCTTAACCTGGTAAATAATTCTTGATTAAGTTCTTGATTTTTGTTTGAAAGGATAGAGCATTCTTTTTCAGACTCTTCAATGCTTTTTTTTAAGTCATTACAGACCTTTTCCAGCTGATCATAACGTCTTCTTAAGTTAATTAACTCACTATTATCTATCCTCTTCTCCTGGGGCTCTTTATTATCCGATAAAAACATCTCTCCCTTACCTGTTAATAACCAATCCAAAGACACTTTAAAATGTTCGGATATAAGAATAGCCGCCTTTGTTGAAGGCATATTTTTATTATTTTCAATGTCAGAAAGGTTACCTGGGCTAATGCCAATAGACTTAGCTAACTTAGTTAAAGATAAACTATTACGCCTCCTTAAATCTTTAATACGAGAACCTATATTTTCCATTTTTGTTCCTTTTTCCGAATATTTATCTTGACACATTCTTATTTCCGAATAATCTTGGTTTTAGAATAAAACAAAAAAGGAATCTGTCAATGAAAAAAACAGAAAAGAGAAAAGTAGCAGAAGTGTTAAGAGCTTACAGAGCCATTAACAGGCTTTCCCAGGGAGAGTTTGGAAAACTATGTGACTTAACCCAGATGACAGTTTCTTTAATAGAGAATGAAAGATTCGAAAGGGTATCACTAGACACAATAAAGAAGGTAGAGGATTATGTGGCTCACCACTAAAGAAGCTGCTAAAAAATTAGGTATATCAACAAAAACTATTAGAAGACGGATTTCTAATGGCGAATTGAAGACTAAATATGAAACAATCTATAAAAATGGAAGTGGAATAAAGACTCAATTTATATATGTCTTTTTTGATGAAAATAATCAGATGGACACTTCAAAAAAATCAGATGGACATCAGATGGACACTTCAAAAAAATCAGATGGACATCAGATGGACACTTCAAAAAAATCAGATGGACATCAGATGGACACTTCAAAAAAATCAGATGGACATCAGATGGACACTTCTATCACCCCCCAAATCCAACCCTTAACCCTTCCTCCAATTTTATCAGATTATGGTCCTGATTTTTTCATTAAGCGGACATCTGGTTCCATGCGGGACAAGTTAATCGAGACATATTTAAATTTAAGTCGAGATGAGAAGAGTCAAGTTTTGGGATATGTCAGGCAGTTCATGAGTGAGCGAACCTGGTATAGTTGGGTAAGCCGATATAGGAATAGGGGTCATTTAAAGAGAAAGGTAAGAGCAGATAGGGGTAAAAGCCGTAAAGAGCTTCCTACTTTTATGCAGGAGTTATTGCAGGCAATTCTTATTTCTCATCCTCAATGGAATGTTCAGAAGGCTTACGAGGATATGAAGCTATTGGCAGTCAATGGGGACTTAGTAGATTATTATACTGGTGAAGTATATGAAGATGTAAGTGAGTATTTGGTCCGTGAATGGATAAAGACTTCGATCGTTCGTGATAGATGGTATTTCAGGTGGTATCCTAAGAGCAGGCGAAATCTTTATACCAGTATGAGTCATGCTCGAGGAATAAACCCACCTAACACGGTATGGATGATAGATGATCATGACCAGGATGTATTAGTATGGAGTAAAGACAAGGATGGAAATGACAGGCAAATCAGGCCAAAGGTAATTCGTTCCTTGGATCCAGAGACTAATATGATAATGGGCTGGTGCATGACAGATGACACATATGGTTCTATTGAGATAAAGACAGCTATCATAGATGGAATAATCAAGCATAGATGTATTCCTAAGCAGATATATTTAGAATGTGATAAAAGAATGCGGGAAAGCGGATTGATTGAAGGTTTAGAGAAGTTAGGAATAGAAGTAATAGGAACTCCTTACAATCCGACAGCTAAGGTTAATGTAGAGCGAAGTTTTGGCAATGACAGGATGGAGCTTGATAGCAAGTATGATTCTTATATTAACCACAACACAGTTGAGCGTCCAGATGATGCAGACAGAAGAGTTTTCACCAATTACGAGGAGTATTTCCAGGATTATGCAGATTATGTAGAGCATTGGAATACCCAGCGACCAAGTATCTTCAGGGGCAAGATAAAAATGACTCCTGTAGATATGTGGAATGCCTGGATAAAGAGAGGTTGGAAACCTGAAATGTTACCAATGAATGTAATTGACCATATTCCTTACTGGTTTGGCAAGAAAGAAGTAAGGGTAGTTCAGGGTGGTAGAGTAAGATTTACTATAGATGGTGAGCAGTTCTACTATTTAGGAGAGTGCTTAATGCAACTTCCTAATGGAACCCCTGTAGATATAAGAAGAAAGTTTAATGATCCTCGAGAGGGTTATGTATATATAGGTAATGAGAATTTAGGCAAGATATTCTTACAAGAGAAAGTAGGTTATGGATTCTTAGAGTTCTCACAACCGGAAGCTGTGAAAATGGTACAAGGATTTAATCTCATGAGAACCAAGTTATTGAAGGTTAATGATGAAGATTATCCATTTATCAAATCTTATCTTAATAGAATTGAGGAACTTAGCAAGTCACAAATCAAAGACGCAACTATGTTAATCCCCAATAAGATCATTCGTTTCATCAACGAAAAGACAGGTTCAGCTTTAGAAGTATCTGAGAAGATGCGACAAGAAGAAGTATCAGTTCTTAAGGTTAAGAGTGGTTTAACTAGGAAGATGGATAGTAAGGTGAATGATTTGGATGATGAAATTAGTGCCTTATTGGGAGGAAGTGGAGAGTGATTTTGAATTGAGAATAAAGGGATATTTGAACAGAGAATAGAGTGATTAAGAGTGAGAAATGTAGGGGCGAAACATCTTTCGCCCAATTAAGAAACCACCCCGTCTTGGAAATACCAAGACACCCCTCCACAGAGGGGAATTAAGAATGCCGGCAAGATGCCAGCGTTCCCAGTAAAATAAGGAGTAAGAGAATGGAATTAGAAGTAATATTAAAAGAATGGGAAGATGAAGTAAGTGATTTATACAAGTTACTTCAGCAGGATGAGGAAGAGAAGAAGAAGATCAATCTCAAAATGAAAGAGAGTGAACTAGGTCAACAACGATTGGAGTTAACCAGGAGAATTAAAAAGATAAAAGGCTTAATTGAGCAAAGACGCTTTGAGATATCCGGGTTAAAGAAAGCTGAACAAAGGCTTAAAGGCAAGGTAAAGGCAAAGAGGCGATTAACCATAGGAGAAAATTAAGGCAATGCTATGCAGGTACTGTAATGGGAAGTTAAAGGTAATTAAGACCGAGTGTAATGATAGTGGAGTAATGCGAATAAGACGCTGTAATGATTGCGGAATGGTAATCACTACCTTTGAGAAAAACAGTCAGGAGAAAAGAGCCAATGGAAAGAAAAGCAGCAATAAGGCTGATTTGGCACAAAAGTAAAGACATGGGATGGACACCTGAAGAGCTTCATCAGCAGATAGGTAGTCTAAACATGGTTCGATTTGATAGGATAAGCTGTTGTTCAGGACGGGAGTTATCTCTAATCCTGAACCAGCTTTTTCAGGTTCAAGCATTTGTGGCAGACAGTAAATCGGTAAGATATTTGAAGTATCTGTGTAAAGATAATGATAATAAGGAGACCTTGAAAGGTATTCTTAAGCGTTGGAAAAAGCAAAGTGTATATCAAATGAATAACAAGCAATTAGCGTTTGCTATATCGTTTTTAAAGGGAGATGAGACTGGAGTTAGGAGTGAGGAGTTGAAGAGGCTCACCACAGAGAACACAGAGAAGAATTGAGAATTGAGAGTTGAGAGTTGAGAATTTCCTCACACGAAGACACGAAGACACGAAGAAAAAAAAGGAGTAAAATTATGACTATATTTTTATTATTCACCACGATGGTATTAGCAATAATGCTTACTTTATCATTTTTCGGTTCAACAGGCCGAATATCAGAATTAGAAGAGAAGAACTTTCTTTTAAAGAGTGAGAACTATCAATTAAAGCAGAAGTTTAACCAATCACAAGACAAGCTAAAGCTTATAAAAGTTCAAGCTAAGAAATTGAGAAATATTCAGAAGTATAGGGGGTGCTAAATGGCTGCTTTGCATAAAGCCTTAGTACAGAATGACGGTATATACTGTAATGGCACCTGGTATTATCATAAGGATATCTTAGTGAAAATGGGCCAAGAGTGCCTGGTGGAGAAAACAGGATTAGGAGAAAGAGCTAATATTTATGATTTAGAAGGTGAGAGATGGGATGGCCAAGCCCAAGCCGTGGTAACGGTGAGTGTTAAGCCTTTGAAGAGAGGAGTTAGGAAATGAAGTGCTTCACACGAAGGCACGAAGGCACGAAGAAGAAAAACCCCTTAACACAGAGTTTCACAGAGGTTAAGAGGAGTTTCACAGAGGTTTGAGAGTGGAAAGGATATGAAAAGCGTACTGGAATACGCATTTATACAATTTTAGATATTAACAAATAAGTCAAGAAGAAATTAAGAATTAAAGAGAATGCGGGCAGGGATGCCCACGTTCCCAGTTAATTAAAGGAGAAAAAGATGTTTAAGTTTTTAGAAGCACGAAAAGAGGGAAACAAGACTATCTTAAGCGTTCCCAGATGTTTATATGAAGATTTTAGAAATGAAATAATGTTATTAATACATGGTAGTTTACTTATCGTTAATGATCATAAGGATTTCCAAAAACAGGTAGAAAAACTGGAAAGTTTTTTGAGTGGTTCGGATCTACATATTTCTCGAGATACTCTTTCGGTATATCTTGCTTACAGTAATTGTACGGAAATATATTTGACCACACACGGAGTAAAAAGGGGCTGTAAAATGAATGAAAAGGCCACAGCAGAAGCCATGAAAGATGTATTTCGTGCTTCTGATATTCTAGAAGTTCTTGAGCATTTTTCTGAAAGCTTTGATCAAAGTCTCTTACCCGGGTCAGAGGGTCAGAGAAAGTGTAATGAAAGCACCAGATTGTGTAAAGAACCAGCTGAGCAAAGCGAGAAGAGGAAGTCTTTGCTTGAATTTCTGCGACGTGATCTGGATGAAGCGATGAAAGCTTTAATACAAACCGGACAGTATGCTTATATTTGGCAAGAGAATCTAATAGAGCTGTTTCGCCCGACACTAAACATAATTGATAAAGATGTTCCACCTGCTTCTCAGATAGAAGTGAAGATAGTTTAGTAATAGCTTCAGCAACCCGCATTAGGTTGAGTTCATGTTGTTTCATGGGTTCCTCCTAAAGGTAAATTTACAAATAAATACAAGTATTAACAAATAAGTCAAGGAAAAAGGAGAAAAAGATGAAACCTAGAGTGATAATCCATTTAGAGTGTGATAGTGTATTAAGAGAACCTAAAGTAGTTAAAGCCTTGGAAGATTTAGGAATCGAAATAACAGGGACAGCTTATAATCCAACAAGTAAAGTTGATGTGACGATACAGAAAGAATTAACCCTTGAAATGGCTCACAAGAAGATTGAGAGCATGTTCGAGGGGCTCCCACCCTCTAAAGTAGCCAATATACTAAGTTATATTGCTGATGAGCTAAGAGCTGATACGAGGTTTAAACTATGAAATACTATGAAATAATAGACCCTAAAGTAAAAGAAATGACTATACAAGGCATATTAGGGTCTTGTAACAAGTTAAATTTTACCGAAGAGATGCTTGAAATAGTCAAGAATATATCAGTCAGCCTGGTTCCAAAAGATAAAGGTACTTTATTAATTACAGCCTGCTTTCCTTCCAGACGGGTATTAGTAAAATCAGATACTCTACCAGTTAAAAATGCTGATGATCAAATTGAAATAAGCAAAGAAGAGTATGATGCTTTGGTGGAAGCAAATCATCTGGAGGAAGAGTGAAGGAACAAAGAAAATATGTATGGAAAATCAAGTATAAAAGCGGTAATGGAGACTATATAGAAGTAAGTGTTATTGCATCAGGTTTTGAAGCATTAGCAAAGTGGTTGTACCGGAGAATATGGGTAAACAATGTAATAACCATTTCCTTAGATAAAGAAATATTGGAGCTTGTTGATGAAGACTCTGATATACTACAATTAGATAACAATTAACCACCCCGCCTATACAGGCATCAAAGAGTTGTCGGAAGTCGCTACTTCGTAAGCAAGACCCGTCAAAGGAGACAAGTATGAATAACGAACAATTTATGGAGTTAAGTCCTGAAGAAAGATTTGAAGCAATCAGGAAGCTCTTAGGAAAGATGGAACTTAGTATGGTAGAGACAGGTAATCTGCTCTCTGAGATTAAGAGAATGCGAACATACAAAATAAAGGGTTATAAGAGCTTTAGAGAGTTTACTGAAGCTGAGTATAACCTACCCGGTAGAGTGGCCAATTCTTTAACTAAGATGTATGACTTCTTTATTAGAGAGATGAACCTGGATGAAGATACTATCAATAAGGTTGGTTTTGATAAGTTGGAGTTAATCCACCCAATAGTAAAAGATACAAGTTATGAAGTTCAGGAGGAGTGGGTAAAAACAGCTGAAGACCTTACATATCCTGAGTTAAATGAGAAAGTAAAAGAGATAAAAGTAAAAGCCCGGGAAGAAGCAAAGACCTTAAAAGATGTCTTAGTAGAACAATACTTTGAGAACATGCTGGGATACTTCAACTGCTCAAAGAGAGAATTAAATTACAAGTTAGCTCTTTATTTCCAGGATATGGATTTGGAAGAAGTTAATGAAGTGATCAGGAAGCAACAAAGGAAGTTTGAGGAAGAAATAGAAGGGTCTCACACGAAGGTACGAAGACACGAAGAAGATAAGGCCCTTAACACAGAGGATACTTTTCCTAAGGGGAGTTTCGTAGAGATTTTAAGAGAAAAGGATAAAAGATGAAAAAAGGAATCAAACACAGTGAAATTAGTGGATAGATTAAAAAAGGAGAAAGAATAATGGCAAAAGAGATTAAAGAAGGAAAGAGTGTATATTGGGTCGATGGAGAAGGATATAAGGTTCCTGTAAAGTATATCAGTAAAGATGATCAGGCCCGTGATGAGTTAGTGTGTAAAGTTATAAGTGATGTTATTGCACTTCAGAAGCAGATAGCAGAGTTTAGAGTAGATGTCTTCAGAGTAGTGGATAATCATTTAAACAAGGTTGCCCATCAACATGGTGAAGACTGGCGAGGCAATGCCTGGATTTATGATTTTTCTAAGGAGAAAGCCATCGAGGTTAAGATCAATAAGAGATTAGCTTTTGATGAACGCCTCCAATTAGCCAAAACTAAGATAGATAACTATATCAAAGGACTTGTGAAACAATCAGGTAAAGAGATAGTTATGCTTATTAATAAGGCCTTTAATGTCGATAAAAGAGGCAATGTAGATGTTCAGCAGATTTTAGGATTGAGACAACTAAAAATCGAACATCCGGAATGGCAAGAAGCTATGGCCTTGATAGATGAAGCAACCCAGGTAGAATCTACCAAGAAATATCTTACCTTTAAGGTTAAGGATGATACTGGGGAATGGAATACTATCAGCTTGAACTTTTCAGCACTGTAAGAGAAGACTTTTACACGAATTTAAACGAATTTAAACCAATTAACACGAATTAGGAGAAGATAATGAATGATAAAATAAAAACTATTGATGATGAAATAGATGAAATGATAGAAAATGCAAAAAGTGCAAGCCCGGTTAATAAGGAGGACTTGCACTTGGTTTCTGATGAAGAGTTAAGTTCTCTTGAGATAAAGAACAGGAGAATCCGCAAAACTGTTGATGTAGCAACAGATAGAATTCTTAAAACCCTTCATGCTTTGTTAGATGATGGACGTCATCACGAGGCGTCCAAGCTCATCTTTCACATTGAAATACCTTGTGTTAAGCGAGGCGTTGGCAAGCCTGTGCTTAGCTATAAGGTAGAGAGAAACTGCTAAATCAATATCCTGAGAGGCAATTCGGTTAATCTTATTTGAACATTGTTCTGGGAGACACTCCTGGAAAATACGAGAGAGAACTTTGGTTCTTTCTATGAGCACTGTCTGTTCAATAGATTCATACTTTTTGCCTCTCGCTTTTTTTATGACTTCTTCAGGAAAGACATATTTCAAAAAATCTTTGGCGAGTTTTTTCTGATTAGTTTCGTAGTAATAGAAGTCAAAGTTACCTTTATAATGAAAGGTTTCGTGCATAATATCCTCCTTTGGAATTAATTATTTCAATAATCGAAGGATAAACTAAAAATGTCAAGTTTTTAAAGGAGAGAAGATGTCTATAATGCTTTGGAAATATTATCTACTGGGCTTATTTATTGTTTTAGGATATGGAAGATTATCAAAAAGTGTAATATGTTATCATTTTTTAATAATGCTTATGTTTCCTATATTAGTGGTAATCCACTGCCTGAAGATAATAATTCTCTATATAAAAGCATATTGTCCAAAATATGAAATAAGATTTATCCCGGAGAAAAGAAAATGACCAACAGAGAGTTATATATCAAAGCTGTAGAGTTAGTAGGTAAGGAAGTAATGGAAGTCAAGCAGAGGCAGTTCTTACAGAGGATAATTAAGAAGAACCAAGCCCCTAAATCCCCTAAAGGGGACTTTGATAAGATGGGAATGAAGAATGAGATATACCAGGAAATAATCACTTATTTAAATAACCTGTCAGGTAAACAATTTCGTTGGAATACTCCAGAGACTAAAGCTTTAATCAGAGCCAGATTAAACGAAGGTTTTACAGTAAAAGAATTTAAACAGGTTATAGATATTAAGTGTAAGCAATGGCTGACAAATGAGTATTTTAAATTCTTAAGGCCGAAGACTCTTTTTGGTACTAAATTTGAGGGTTATCTGCAAGAATGGATAGTCTTTAAGAAGAAAGAAGAATATCAAAGGAAAGAGCTCGAGAAAGCTAGGAGGATTGAGAGAGGACTTCCTGATGAAACTATTACTCCGGAAGAGTTGAAAAAACAAGAAGAGTGGAGAAAGCAAAGTAAAGAGCTCTTAGCTAAAGCTAGTGAAGAGGATTATAAGACCTTTTATAAGCAATTAAAGCCACCTTTTAAAGACATGGCCTATAAAAGGGGATTGAAGGATAATCTTGTGAAGTTGTATTATATTCAGTGGTTAAAAATGAATAAAGACTGAAGAGTTAGGAGTTAGGAGTTAGGAGTTTAAGAGGCTCACACGAAGGCACGAAGACACGAAGAAGAAGACCAGTTGTCGGAAGTCGCTACTTCGTGAGCAAGACCTGTCATTAGAGTAATTAGTGTAATTAGCCTGGGTTGGCATAGCTTTAGCGACGCCACCTGGATAGATTAAAAGGAGTTGAAGATGAGTAGGTTCGCCAAGATATTAGCAATTAGTAGAATAGCTAAAAAAACAGGTAATAATGGCCTTTCCAAAAAAGACCAGGAGAAGTTGTTTAATGCCCTGGTAAAAGATATTACCACCCCGCCCAGGGGCACCCCTCCACAGAGGGGAATTAAAAAGAGCAATCTTTCTAATTTTACCAAAGTGGCAGAAGAGATAATGGGAGATAATCCCCAAGTAACAAAGTCTTATACAAAATTAGTAGAGAAATGGATAGAGCCTTATTCAGCAGGGCAAAAGCAGCTAATATTCAGTCAATACCAATCCTTTAGTCAAACAGCTTGGTTTCGTTCTTTAACTAATGACTATGTGTCTAATCTGCAAGGAAGAGGAGTTACTAAGGTTCAAATCTTGGCTTATATGGATGACAGAACAACCGAGATATGCCAGGCCATGCACGGAAGAGTCTTTGATATATCTTCTTATAGCATTGACCCTGATTTTGTTACTTATGAGAAGATTGAGTCTATGGGTTATGGAAGTATGCCAACTAAAGATATGAAGGTAATGCTACCTCCTTATCATTTTAATTGCAGGACTACTTTTGTTACTTATGAAGAGGCGACTAATGATTTCGATAAAATCAAACAGAAAATATATGATGTAGAAAGTTTAACAAGCAAAGATGTTAAAACGATTATGGAGCCTCTCAAGGGGGCTGAATGGCTTAATAAATCAAAAGAGAGCCAGCACTATCAGAAGCATGGGATTGACCAAGGCTTAAGCAGAGAGAAATACAAGCAACAAATTATTGACAGTTTACAAGACAATGATAATATGTACTTGGCAGTTAATAAAGGTAACAAAAACCTTACTTTAACAACGGTTAAATATCATCATCTAAGTGATAAAGGTGTTAAAAAATACCTATTTACTATCTTCCTGGTTAAAGAAGGCAAGGTTGTTACCAGTCATCTTAAGCCAGAGAATGAAGTTTTGCCAAAGGTTAAAGATAAGGCAATAAAAGTTGTTAGTATTAATAATGGTAAGCAAAGAATAATAAAGGAAGCTATCATGAAAAAAGAAGATTATTGGAACAGGCATAACTCTTATGACAGCATTATAGCAGAGGTTGAGGATAACAAGAAGTGGGGTAATTATCCTCTCAACTGCCTTGTTACCTGGTACCAATATGTACCCAGTGAGTTAGAAGATGATGAAGACTGGCATTGGGAATTAGATAGATCTATTCCTGCCCGTTATGATATTCATATCCTGCTGATGAATGACTATAACTTCACCCAGGAAGAAAGAAACTTAATAGAGAGAACTGATAAAAAACTCTTAGATAACATTGATTATTACTTTAAGAAGATTAAAGTTATAAGCCCAGATGAACTGGCAGAGTTTTTGATTTGGTTGCAGGAAGCGAGAGAAGCAGAGAAGAAAGAAGAGTCTCACACGAAGACACTAAGCCACGAAGAAAACACAAAAAAATAAAGGAGTTATTATGAGAAAGTTAGTATTTATAGTGTGTTTGGTATTGTCGTTAATCCAATTAAATGCCAAAAATGATGTTATAAGTCATACTGAGTTTGGCTGTACCTTGGGGCATTCAATAAACCAAAGAGGCTATACTGCTTCAGCATATCTGTTTAGCCGAAGTAAGTACAGTTCTAAATTTTCTCCATTTATAAAAGTTCTAATCGACTACAAAGGCGAACCTAAAGGTGTACTTATAGAAGATGAACCTTTTAGTTGGTGGGTTGATACAGGTAGAGAACTATATGAAAAACATATTATTTCTATTGGGAATGTTTATACTATAGACAGAAAATGCAGATATAAATTTGTTCCTTACTTAGGTTTTGGCTTTAAAGAAAATTTTATTCAGTGGGATTCATCCATTGGAGAGGTATTTTATTCTTCAAAATCTATTAATACTCTTGGTGAAGCTGGAGTAGATTTTCTGTTTGTGTATAAGCAATTACTTATTTCATTAGGTATTTCTGCTCAGGCAGGAGCTAATCTGGGGGTTGGATTTAGGTACTATTAAAAAATATCTTGACAGCGTGTAAAACACTGCACCCCTCATGGCAGTGAAGATGATATTAACGCAGGAATGATAGCTATAGTTCTTCGTGAACTATCTGATGAGGTAACTAAAGATTTGTTTCAATCCTAAATAATCAAAGAGCAGGCATCAAAACCTGCTCTTTTTTTTGCTTAAAATTATCTAAACTGCAATTTAATTTCTCAATCTTAGAACTAAAGGCGTATTCAATACGCCCCTACATTCTCAATTCTCAATTCTAAATTCTCAATTCCTGAAGTGTCATTTTCACTGCCAATTCTAAGAAAGGGCTAGGTTTTCTTCCGTGTTTTTTCATATTGATAGCAATAGCCCAAGCAGTTTGGGTTATTTTTTTATCTATCAAGTCTTGTTTCTTGGGTCTTTTACTTCTTTTCATGCTTTGAGCTTTAGACCAGGCACTTTTTATCTCATTTTTTACTATTCCCTTCTTGCGAACCCATTCTTTAATCTTATCAACTGGGGGCATATGGGGCTTGATTCCTTCATGTAGGTACTTAGGATATTTGGTAGAACCTGAGAGTTTCCCACCTTCAGCAACATATACCAGAATATAGGTTTCAGTATCAGACACCACAGTTTTAGTCTGGATAGAGTTCTTTAAATGCCCTGTAACGACCATTTTCTCACTTTCTACGATGTTTATTGCCCTTGCCCTTATCTTGTCAGCAATTAAACCTAATTCTTCTTTTAAATGCCTTTTTACGCTTTCCATCAATTCTCCTTATTAATCTATCCACTAATTTCACTAATTACACTAATTAAGAAATACCCTTAACACAGAGTTTCACAGAGGTTAAGAGGAGTTTCACAGAGTTTTTAAACTCTCAATTCTCAACTCTCAATTCTTCTCTGTGTTCTCTGTGTTCTCTGTGGTGAGTCTCTTCAACTTCTCACTCACTATATATCAATAAAAGGCAAAAATCCTTCTCGTTCATTTATGATGTCATAGATAATCAGATTAGCTTCTTTGAGATAAAAGTCTTGTCTTCTCATCACATCAGCATCAGAAATTAAATGTTGAGCAGATTCACCTGTCCCCACTTGTTTAAAGACTCCTTTATTGCCTGCTATATAAGATATACGAGGTATCAGGTAATATGCAGTTAAATACTTAAGAGCCTTGGTTATAGCATTATCTCCTGTATCTTCTACACCCTTGCGGCCGATGTATTCATAAGCATCATTTATAGCATTCTCAATCACATCGTTATTTACATCTGTAATGTTCATAAATGTTTTAATCTGGTCTGCAGTAATCATAAAAGCTCCTCAAAGTGTAAGGTTTCTGTAGTTAAATTAAAGAGGGTGGCCTTGTACTCACTTCCGTTTATAACAAGGGGTGGTGATGTTTCAAGAGAGACAAATAAGTCAGCATCAAACTGCTCAATTTTACTGAGCAATTCTAAGACAATTTGAGTATGATTTACACTAGTTTCATCTGTTTTAGTTACTATGGTAAGACTTACGTCCACCTGGTATCGGTTGAGGTTTAGAGATTCATTTTTCTTTTTAAAGACCTTTTCCAAGGAATACAGAGCCTTTCTATGGTAAGAGGCAATATCAGTATTAATATCTACTAAAGAAAGGCCTGTGCCTGCAATTAGCTCTTCTATCACATTCCATAAGGGGTAAATCATTAAGACCTCCTAAGCAAGCTGTCCACACTTGTATTTTCTTTGATATTATAGACTAGAGGGTTAATAGTGAAGTCTGGATTATTTCCAAAAATACCAGGATATTTCTTTGCCAGTCCTCCGAATTGCCCAGATAAGACTAATTGTTTTGGATGGATGGTAGTCTGGAAGAAGATCTCCATTTGCCCTTCAGTTTCTCCTGAACCTCCCATAGCAGTAGTATTAACCATAGAGAGTAAGCGGGGTGGTACTGCATGACAAGCAATGATGTTAGTAATACATTGTTGCTCCAACTGTAAGAAAGAAGCATCTTCTCTTTGCTGTAAAGCAGTCCATTTTCCTGACATTCCTTCTTTGTAAGGTATAACTAAAAGTTTATGAGCTCTTTCTTCTCCCTGGAACTTTTGTCTGAAGAAAGATTGAACATTATATTGAGCATTGGGTGAAATAGCTCCTCCCATTATCTCATAAACATAGTCTGGGATAGCGTTATTATCAAAAAATCTCTCATTATAAGTCTTAATCCTTTTAATAATCCTAATATCAGGGAGTATAGGAAGATAAGAAGGTGCACCATAAATTGTAGATAAAGGTGTAGCTTGTTTAAAATGAAATACTTCATCTTCTTTAAAATCAACACTTTCTCCGTTAACTGTTTGCCTGTAACCTGTTTTAATTTTTCTCATAGTTTGAGCAGGCAAGTGAAAGATTTGTCTTTTGCTTCCTACTTTAGGTAACTCCCAGTAAGCATTTCCATACATTTCATAATCCTTAATTGTTTTTAATAATAAAGTAATTGCTGAATCTGTTGGCGTTACTTCTTCCAGGATGTCCATAATTCTCTTATCAAAGCCCTTGCCCAGGATATTGATTGCTTTCTTTTCAATACACTCAGCATGATAAGGATTGATTGTATAAGCATCAGTGAGTTCATCCATTTCAAAAGGATAGTTGAACTCGTCGTCTTTTAAATCTAAAGCCTTACTTTTAGATGCTTGAGTATCATCAGATTTACTGATAATTACAAATGGTTCGTAGTTTAATTCATTACTATTCATATATTTCTCCTTTTATTCCCCTACATTCCTCACTAAACAACCATCACTCCATCAATCACTCTTTCAGAATGTCTTAAATCATAAAGCATAGCTAAAGACCAAAATTTATCTCCATGATGTTCAGTGCTTTCTGCATTATAGGAGAAGATGTTAGTACGGTTAGCAGATCTCTTTATTGATAAAATATGATTAAGCAGTGAAGGATCATTTGGTATTAATAGTTTCTTGTCTTCGAAGCCTCTTTTTAATCTTTTGGCAAGCCTTTCTTTAACAGCAGGAGCAAAGCTATATCCCTCAATTACATTAGGATAAAGGTAAGATAAATCTTCCCAGAGATTATAACCTATACCACCTCTATCTATAGCAAATCCATCTGCATCAGATTGTCTTATCAAGTTTATAAAAAACTCTTTCTGATAGGCAAAAGTCTCTCTCTTTAAGTCCTTTATATAATTAACAACCATTAACTTATCATCATTAATAAAGGCTCCTGTGATAGCAGTTTCATCTTTCTTTCTTCCAATATCAGCAGCATAAAACATTTTAGTGTCTTCAGGGGTTGGATGTTCGTTAACATAAAGACAGGGTTCTATCAGGTTGTAAGGAATATAAGAGTCTGTAGTATCTAATGGCAGGCATTCATAAGCTTGAGCAAATTCTTCAGGTGTAAAAAGACTTCTTAATTCATCAACATTAATATCAAGTCCTTCTTCTTTGGCTGTATGAATAGTGATTAAATGCTTAGAAAAAGCATCATTCTTATCCCATATTTCCCAAAACTTATCTATCCTACTCTTAGGAGTCGAGATTACTGTTACTCTTCCTTGAGCTGCTGTAATAGCAGGAATAATAGCTTTCCATACTTCCCTGTCCTGGATAATAAAAGCAAACTCATCTAAATATACATCACCTGCAAAACCTCTAGCAGTCATCCAATTAGTCGCCAAAGCTTTAATACTTTTACCATTGGGCATTAAGATTTCATGTTCAGTATCATTAAAAGCTTCTATTCCCATTGCTTTAAGATGACTTCTTACATGGTTCATCACAATAACAGCATTATCTTTAGAAGCTGAAACTATTAACTGGTCCTTGTTATTAATTAATGAACCAATAATCATCTCTAGGCCTGATAGAAAAGAAAATCCTATTTGTCTCGATTTATTAGCAATCCTATACCTGGATTTATCAGCTAAGAACTTCTTTTGATATATTCTTAAGTTCTTGATACAGTATTGCTGTATAGCAGTCCTGACAAAAGCAGGTACCTTATCTGTTGACCATATTTGCCCTTTTTTCATTTTTCTCCTTTAATCTATCCACGAATTACACTAATTACACTAAGAAATAGCCACCGAAAACACTGAAAACACCGAATATCTTAAATTCGTAAATTATTAAATTCTTAAATCTTCTCTGTGTTCTCTGTGTCTCTGTGGTAAAATCTTCTTTCTTCAATTCCTCACTCCTAATTCCTAACTCTTAGCTTGGTCCTGTCTACAACTTTCGGTATAGATGTATATATCTATACCAAAACATATTGACACCCTTTAAAAAAAGAGCAATTTTATCCATGTAATTAATTTTATTAAGGAGGCTTGAATGCCAAAATTAAAAGAGTTAGATGTCTCTTTTGTGTCATTGGTTAAGAACCCTGCCAATAAAAAGGATATCGTATTTAAAGCAGCTGATAAATACAATATCACTAAAATGGTTAAAGTGGTTAAAACTGATCCTAAAGGGCTTATCTATGGAACTGTCTATGAAGCTGACACTAAGGATTCACAAGGTGACTGGGCTGATATTGATACTATTAGAAAAGCTGCTCATGAATTTCTAATGAAAGGTAAAAATCTAAATGTTGATGAAGACCATAATGAAAAACCTTCAGGTGCTGCTATTGTCGAATCTTATGTTGATGACAAAGCTTGGAAGGTAACTATTAAGGCCGACCCGGAAAGCGAAACCTTTAAAAAAGTTATGAAAGGTGATTATGAAGGACTTTCTCTCATGGGAGTTGCTAAGAAAGTTGAAGAAGAACCACCTGCTAAAGAAGATGCTTTAGCAAAATCTATGGAAGAAATTAAACAATTAAAAGAACAGGTTGCTCAATTACAGAAAAGTATGGAAAGCCTACCTGGTACAAAGCAAATCGAATTCGATAAAGACGGTAATATCATAGCTAAAAAAAGCGATGATACCGAACTATTCTCTGAATTCAAAACCTTGGAGGTTTAAGAATGGCTAAACTTTTATCAAAAAAATCTGCTGACCGCTTCATTGAGATAATGGTAGAAAACTCTCCAGTTCTCAAGAAGATTTCCTTCGCAACTCTCTCTATGCCTGTTTGTGAATATCCTCTTTTGGGAATTAGCAGATATAAGACTCGCGGGATTGCCCGTAACTCTGTCGCATCTCTCGTAAATCCTACTGATGTAACAATTTCTTTCAACTGTAAAGAAGTTGTTTTACCTTTAGTTATTCCTGATTCTTATGCTGAAGATATGAATACTTCACAAGAAAAAATAGCTAATTATGTTGCTCGCGTTTTTGGCCTGGATATGCAATACCTTTTCTTAGCAGGTGATACTGCTAAT
This sequence comes from Cloacimonadales bacterium (SeqCode), assembly GCA_963663475.2. GTDB lineage: Bacteria > Cloacimonadota > Cloacimonadia > Cloacimonadales > JAFGVF01 > JAEKNW01. The sequence goes on from CAXXJV010000002.1 coordinate 320,903, forward strand.
GAAGGAACTGCTGATAAAGACCTTCTTGCAAAAACTCTTGATGGTTTGGTTAAGCAAGTAACTGCCAGTGGAAACACTGTTGATTATCCTGCTGATGCTACACCTTTAGACAAGCTTAAGCTCTTAATCAAGGCACTTCCCGATAACGCTTTGGCTGATCCTAAACTGGAAATCTGGATGGGTTCCTCTGATTACACTGACCTCTGGGATTCCATTGCCAATAACTCTGCTGATAAAGCACTCTTGATGAAAGATAACAAAATCTATTATAGAACTAAAGAAGTTGTCGAAATTCCTGAACTCTCTAAGATTATTGTTCTCAATCCTGAGCATGTTGCAGCTGGTATTGTTAGAGATATGACTATCGAAACTCAGCGTTATCCTGAAGCTCGTGGTAACAAAGTTGTTCTTTCTGCTCGTGTAGATATTCAACCTGTTACTGATCACATGGTTATTGAAGGTAGCCAATCAGCTTAAGGAGTTGATTATGCCTGTTTGTGAGCAACACGCACGACTTGAAGAAGATATTAAATATATCAAAAATAAACTTGATGGCAATGGTCGTCCAGGTGTCCTGGAACGGCTTAGCCGTCTGGAAACGAAATTAACAATCATAATCTGGCTTAATGGTTTTATGGCTTCTGCTGTGATTGGAAGCATTATTAAGTCTATAATTGGAGGATAATGTGGGCGAATTATTTAATCATCCTGCTGTTGTATCTGCTATTAGTGTAATCTTTACACTTTTTATTATGGGGGCTTTCTGGATTATTAAAAAGCAAAAACTTAACTTTGACTTCTTACTTCCAACAGTCACCACTATTATTGAAGCTATCTTTGCTAATGCTAAGGCAACTAATCCTGCTTTAGCTGCAAGACAAGAAGTAGAGACGCGACTGTCTCAAGAGGAATTAGCTAGACTCTCTAAACGCTTAGCTACCAACGACCCCGTCCAAACTATATATAATACTATAACAAATCCGGCCAGAGAGTCCGGGGAAAAAGATGCTTCTTCCTGGATAAGACAAATTGCAAGTGGCTTAGGTGCTTCTGCTATCTCTGGACTCGCAAAAGGATTGGCAAAGAAGTTGTTTTAGAGAAAATTATGATGAGACACATTAAAATTCAATGTAAAGAAATCGCTCGTAAGATGCTGATGAAACACGAAGGTCTAAGACTTAAACCTTATTCTTGCTCAGCAGGAAAACTAACAATTGGTTTTGGGCGAAATTTGGAAGACAAGGGAATCACTGAAGTTGAAGCACATAATCTACTTGATAATGATATTGATTCTCTTGTCTCTCAACTGATTAAAACTTATCCCTGGTTTAGGGAACTCAATGATGTGAGAAAGGCTGTTGTTATTGATATGGCCTTTAACTTAGGACTAGCAGGCTTCTCTGCTTTTAAAAAGACTATTGCTTACCTTACTCAGCATGATTACTCTAATGCTTCTCGCGAAATGCTTAACAGCAAGTGGGCTATGCAAGTGGGTTATCGTGCCAATGAGCTATCTAAGCTAATGGAGAATGGAGAATTGAGAAGTGAGAAATAACCGGGAACGCTGACATCTTGTCGGCACACTAAATATAAGGAGAAAATATGTTAACTAAAATAACAACTCTTACTTATGACTTGCTAACATCAGTTAATTCTGTATTTAGCAAACAATGTAGAGTTTATGTAGCAAAAGGTTCAATGGAAGAAGCTGATATACCTACAGACAAAGCATCACTTCAAGCACTCTATTCAGGTGTTGACGCTAAGTTTGTCTTTCTGGGTAACCTTTCTGAAAGTGGATCTAAAATTGGTTGGAAGCAAAACTCAATTGCAATTGACTTTGGTTCAATAAATACCAATACTGATATTACAGGAACACTAATTTCACTTATGTGCGATAAAAATATGCTTGGTTTCATCGAAACTCAAGTAGGAGAACATTCATTTCTTTTTATACCTGATAAAGGTGATGATACTATTCTCTGTGCTCTTTCTGGAGTAACAATGTCTCATGAAGGTGAGATTCCTGTAGTAGGAAAGAATGAAACAGCCAAAATAACCTTAAATCTAACTGCAAACGTTAATAAGGTTACTGATGCTGTTAAATTTAGCAATCTAGCATAGAGGTGAAATAATGAAAATGATAAGAATAAAGACCGGTAGTGAACTCCATGAGTTTTACGGAACTATTGATGTTACCCCTGAAATAAAGCATATGGTAGAAGAAGAATGTGTTTATAATACTGGTCTTTCTTATCGTTTTGGTAAGTATTTTGTTGATAAGATTCAGCTTAATCTGAGTATTTCAGCTGAGGACTACGAAAATCTCTACTATAAAGTTATGAACTTGAATGAGTGGATTATTGCCTGGGAAACCTTAAACGGCTACCAATGGAGAAAATCTCGTTCTCCTCTCCCATATCCCTCTAAAATTCGCTTTATTAACGATGCTGTTACCCTAAAAATTGAGTCTGAACCTTACACTATACCAATGCAAAACATGACTAATATTACTATGAATACTATCTGGAATGAATCTACTCCGGATAATACTATATGGAACTAGGAGTGAGGAGTGAATAGAACACAATGACACAGATTAAACAGATTTACACAGATAAGAAAGATTTAATAATTTCGGTGTATTCGGTGTTTTCGGTGGCTAATATTTTCTTATCTTAAGACTCTGTGTTAAGGAAATTTAAAAGAATATAAAAAAAGGAGAAAGTATGATAAATTTACCCGGTCCTGATACTACAGATTGGGGCACTCTCTATAACAGTGCTATTAATCAACTCGAAACTATGATTAATGCCAAAACAACAGAAATTTCATCTCTACAAACTCTTGTTAGCCAACTTCAAGCAGCTTTAAGCGAAATAGAAATGGATACGCAACATATAGATCACAATGGTACACCACTTTCTGATGTTGTCCATAATTTGGAAGGATCTTTTAACAATCCAATAACCCCAGGAACTAAAACCAAAATAACTTATGATGCTAAAGGTTTTGTGACAGGAGGTACTAACCTAACTGAAGGAGATATTCCTGCACTTTCAATATCTAAAATCATAGGGCTTGAGGATATAATTAACATGGTGTTAGTTGATATGGATAGAGTAGAAATATCTGCTTCTATTCGTAATACAAATGGTGGAATTAGAGTCTCATGTTTTACTAATCCTCCTGTACCAGTACAATCATGGTCTGTAATGTTGGAATGGAAAGGGTCAATTTTTTATGATGTCCGTTCTTCCTCAAGTGAAAGCTTTATCAATATGGGTAATTATCCAGAAATACCTGATGGCCAATTAGTTAATATTATGGTGGCAGCAATATCTGGAACCAGTATTAAAAAAAAGGACTATTCACATACTTATAATTATGTGGCAACTTCCATAGATTTAAGAGTAAAAGCTGTAGAACATGAACTCGCACCTCAAGCTCTCATGGACAGAATAGCTCAAGATGATAATATTCTGAATGAATTAGTTAACAAGCTTCAACACTCTGGCACATTAGTACAGCGGCTTAGTGAGGTTCTTGCCCGATGATAAAGACCTTAAGAGACCTCAATGTTTATGAGTGGATGCAAGGCAAAACTGTAGCCACTAAACGCATTGATATTAGCCTTGAATATAAAGCTCCTATCTACTCTCTTGTAGATAAAAAGGAAGAAATTAACATTTTCGATAAAAATATAATCACTGAATCTGATGACTTTCCTGCTACACCTGAACCAGGTCAAATTGTTAGAAAAAATGGAATAACATACATATATAGAGGAGAAGAATAATGAATTTAACCGAATATCTCGAACAAAAAAGAAAAAGTTTAATAGCTACCAACAAGAACCTATCAGATGAAAAACTAAGAGTTGAAGGTGCTTGGTTAATCTTACAAGAGATTGAAGAAATTGTAAGAGCCCCTAAATCCCCTAAAGGGGACTTTGAGGAAGAGAATCCCAAATCAAAAACAAAAAAGAGAGGTAAATAATGGCTTGGAAGAAAATAGTAGATTCATCATTTACTATTAATGGTAAGGCACTAGACGGTCCAATTGATATAACAAAAGAAGATGTTGGACTTGGTAATGTAGATAACATTTCCAGAGAACAACTAATTGCTAGTCTAACAGCTGATGATATTCCTATAATTACTATCTCTAAAGTAACAGGTCTCCAAGGTGCCTTAGATGCAAAGGTTCCTACTAGCAGGACTATTGCTGGTAAGTCCTTAACAGCTGATATATCTCTTGCTAAGGCTGATGTAGGACTGGCAAACGTAGAAAATAAATCACCTGAAGAACTTTCATCACTTATCAGAAGTCAAATTGTGGCTGATGATGTACCACTGCTTGAAATAACAAAAATAAATGGATTAGCTGATTTCCATGTGGTTCTAGCCTCTGAAATTAGCTCTAAAGTGTCTAAAACCACTACCATTAATGGAAAAGCTTTAGATGCTAATATATCTCTTGGGGGACAAGACATCATCAGACCAGAGTCTTCTCTCCCCGCATCTGGTTCCCCTGGTGAAATGATAAGATTCTCAGGTAATACTTATATTTGGAAGGCATAAGATGTGGGTGAAAGTAGCTGATAGAGAAGAAATAGCTAAGTTTGAGATTACGGCTGAAGCTAACAAAGTTACTAGTCTAATTGGTGAAACACCAGATAGTTTTATGGCCTCTGAAGATGATTTAGGCCTTATGCTTCTTTGCAAAGTTCCTCTTAAAATTTCCTCTTTGGATATCCAATTAGAAGATGATGCTGAAATTAACCTAGAATGTTGGCAATATGAGGGACAGAACTCTCATTTAATCTTTTCTAAATCAGGCTTTACTGGTATTCTAGGTCTTAATACTATTCCTTGTGATATTATGCTTAGTCCTGGTAAATACTTTCTAAGAGTGATTAGTAGAGGTATCTTGCTTAAAAATACTACAAAAATCTCTACAAGTCATCACTTCCTGTCAGTTGTTGGAGGCTCAAGTGTAACAAATGACCTTATTCCTGATTATAACGAACTTTTAAATCCTACTGTTTGGTTTGGTATTTATAATATCCAAATACAAGTAGCAAATAAATCCTTATATCTAGGTATAACTGATGATCTTCTAAATAATGATGATCTCATACTAGGAGCTTTTTATCACTGTATTAAAAGTGGCTCCTTAACTATGTATGTCTTTGACGGTACTCAACAATATTCAAAATAACTGGGAACGCTGACATCTTGTCGGCATCTTAAATAACTGGGAATGTGGGCATCCTTGCCCGCATCTTAAAGGAGAAATAATGCAATATAAAACTAATATCAAGACTCTTAAAAGAGTATATGCAATTGCCAAAGAAGTAGGATTGGAGAATATCTTAATGGGCTCCAATGAAAACAAAGAAGTGAAATTTGACCTCAAAGTGCTTTTAGATGGTATCTTTGAAAAAGATTTAGTTAATGAATTCTGTCAAACCGTTACAGGAGAGACTAAGGACTTTGAAGAAAACTTAAAAATACCAGGACTGGAGAGTGTCATACTGGGTTTTTTCGATGCTATCAAAGAGGACTTGCAAGAATCAAGCATCTTAAAAGCAATGATAGTAACGCAAGTCAAGAATCAGACAACCCCTTCTACGATATAAGCTTTGTCTTATATCAAAATAATATTAACCCGGATAACTTAGAGATTGATGAAGCATTTCATTATTTGGAAAAGATTTAATTTACTTGTAGGGGCGTATTGCATACGCCCTTCCATTGGCGGTGTGGTTTCATTCCATCACCTTAAATATTTATCTATCGGATTACTTCCATCATCTGATAAGATAAACCAAATGATAAAAGCTATAGGTACTAAAAATACTAATATCGCGATTATAAGCCACATGGGTAACTCCTTTCTTCTCTGTGTCCTCTGTGTCTCTGTGGTGAGTTCTTCATTCCTGACTCTTAACTCCTAACTAAATAATAACCAAGTAGGTATAATATGCAAGATTTAAAATTAATGATAAGATTTAACTTCGACGGTAAGAACGAATTAGAAAAGATTATCGATGAAGTTGCTAAGAAACATAACCTGGAAGTAAAGAGTAATCTGGGTCAAGTAAAGGTGGATGTAGATAGTATTGGTAAAGGTTTTACTAATATAACCAATAAAATAACTACTGCTGTTACTAAATTTGGTTTCTTTACTCAAGGTCTTTCTCAGGCAGGCGGTATATTAAGAATGCTGGCTGATGAAACTGTTAACTTAGGTAGAGAACAAATAAGATCTGATAAATTAGTTGAAGGTGCTGTTAAAGCTACTGGTGCGGCCGCTGGATTTACTACTGCTGAACTTAAACGCATGGCAAACCAACTTCAAGATGATACTAACTTCGGTGATGAAAAGCTTCTTGCTAAAGTTACCTCTGTTTTACTCACCTTTAAACAAGTTCAAGGTGATGTATTCCGGGAAGCTCAATCTCTTATCCTGGATATGTCAGAAGCTCTTGACCAAGACCTCCAGCAAGCATCAATCCAAGTAGGTAAAGCCTTGCAAGACCCAATTCAAGGAGTTACTGCCCTTCGCCGTGTTGGTGTTCAACTATCTGAACAACAAGAACAGCAAATTAAAGACTTCATGGCTGTCAATAAAGTAGCTAAAGCTCAAAAAATTATCCTACAAGAACTAAATTCTCAGTTTGGAGGACAAGCTAAGAATGTCGCAGACCCTTTTATTCAGCTCAAAAACACTTTTGGAGATATTAAAGAAATTATTGGTATTGCCTTACTTCCTGGTCTTAATGCTATTGCCTCCTCTACCAAAAATTGGCTTGAATCTCTTAAACCTGCTACTTCTGAACTAGAAAAAGTTACTGATGAATCCCAAAACCAACAAGCTGAATTCTTTAGCTTAACCTCTGCCTATGAAACACTTCGCTTTAAACAAGGCGAAACCCTTGAATCTAGCACTGCCCTTAAAGATATTATCGATACTCTTAATTCTAAATATGGTGATTACCTAGGTAATATTGACCTGGCCACTACTAAATACCAAGACTTTAAAACTGCTGTTAGTAATGCGACTCTTGAACTACAAAAAGAGGCAATGACTAAAGCCTTTCTTGCTAAAAGACAAGATATTACTGATAAAATAACTGATGTGTCTGCTGACCTTGTTAATGATATAATGAAGAAAAGAAAAAAATTAGAGATTGCACAAAAACAACTCCAAAAAGCAATGGCAGAACAAAAAGTCGCAGAAACAAACTGGGAAGCAGACCAGGGTAATAATCCACAATTAGAAAGTGATCTAGAAGATGCAATATGGTGGACTGAACGAAAACAAAAACAATTAGAACAAGAACAAGAAGATTTTGACCAAGCTGTAGAAGATTTAAACAATAAAGCCAAAGCTAAACTAACCGGCTTAGAATTAGAACTTAGTTTATTCGATGACTCCTCAACTTCTTTATTAAAACAACTTCTCGGTGAAGAAGAAGATGATGATAAGGGCAAAGGTAAGGGTAAGGGAGGAAATACTGTTATTGCTAACCCAGATGAAATAGATAAACAACTACAAGCCCTTAAAGATAGCTTCAAAACCAAACAGCAACTTCTTACTGATAACTACAATGCTCAAACAGAGCTTATCAATAAGAACGTCGCTGATGAAACAGAAAGGACTAACCTCTTAACAGCTTTAGATGAAAAATATGCTAATGATTCCAAAGCTCTTAAACACCAGGAATTTCAAGAAGAGCTTGCTATTGCTGAGAATAAGAAACAACTGGGTATTCTTACCTACCAAGAACTTAAAACTACTGTAGATGAATACTATAACTGGGTTAAAGCTAATTATGATAAAGATTCTAAAGAATATGTCCAAGCCCTTAATATGAAACATAATGCAGACCTTCGTTATGGCCAAGAAACTAAAAAACTTAACGATAAGCTGCTTAAAGATACTAAAGATACCTGGCAAACTGCTCTGAAAATGTTTGACTTAGACTTAATACCTTACCAACAGCTTCAAACTGCCTACCAGAACTATAAAAACATGCTTCAATCTACTTCTGAAGATGCTGATCTAACTGAAGACCAAATTAATAAGATTACCATAGCTGTTAAAGAACTCGATAACCAAATGGAGAAAATATCTCAAAATCAGAACTGGCTCTCTAAATGGGTTAATAACACTAACGAAGCTTTTGATGAAGTTAATGATCAGTCGTGGGGAGTTGCCGGCAATGTTGCCTCCTCCTGGGCTAATACCTTTACTAAAATACAAAAAGAAGGTATGGACTTTAAAAAAGATATGGAAGCCATCTGGAAAGGCTTAGCATATGCTGTTATAGAAGAGATAAACAGAATGATTGCCCGTTGGCTTGTGCTTATGGCTATTAAAGGGATTGGTAAGCTTTTTGGATTGGATTCAGTCTTCGGTATAGCAGTGAATAAAGCCGAAGGTGGTTATATCTCAGGACCAGGCGGACCAAAAGACGATGTTATCCCTGCCTGGCTATCTAACGGAGAGTTTGTAATCAATGCAGAAAAAACAGCCATTTTTAGACCTCTCTTAGAGTATCTTAACTATACTCCTATGGCTTCTCTTAAAACTAGCTTATCACTCCCTAAAGTTAATATGCCTGCTATTCCTAAAGTAGCTTACTCTTCAGGTGGATATGCTAATCACCCAGGATTTGACCTGTCTCGAATAGAAGAAAAATTAGATAAACTTGATAAATTAGAAAAAGTAATTAATGAACTGCAAGAACTTAAGAAAAAAGACTACACTGTCCAGGTTTCTACTAAATTTAGAGGTGTAGAGTTCGCTAAAGAAGTAAATAAAGCCCAATCACAATACCAAAGGATTATGAGATGAGAATAGATTTTATAGATAATAATACCGTCGTTGCCTCTACTGATAAACTTATTGATATCGACTTATCTTACTACGATAATGTCCTGGTCTCTAAACCTGTTGCCCCTGAAGTAAGATTTACCATAGCTTATAACCACCTCGATAACAACGACCCCTTTGTTACCTGGTGGAAAACTATCACTCAAGGCGAAATACCCGAAAATGTCTTTGCTGTTATCTACGACGGAAATGGTTATGAAGTCGCTTCTGGAGACCTCTTTGAATACGATGAAGACCTACAAAACTTCGCTCTCGAAATCCTTATTGTGCCAGGGTTTACTCAAATTCTTGATGAAGAGAAGAATAAATCTGGAGAAATTGTTAAGCCTATTACTCATGATGCATCTCTTAACTATATAACTGGCTTACTCAGAGAAGTATTTCTTAATATGTGGAACAAATTGAATATTCCTTATTCTTGCATTTTAAATGATCCTACTCCAAACGGTGTCATCTGGATGGATTTTATTGATGTTGCTAACATTATTCACTACTTTTGCCAATCCAGGCTATTATCTGGTAACGCGTACTTCCTGCGGATTAATTATGTATTAAATGGGACAAAAGCTAATTCTATCAATAGTTTGGGCTTCAGCAATCTCCTAAAATTATTTTATTCTAGAAAATCAAACTCTTTCTCTTCATGGAATCCTCAGCAAACTAAACAAGTTCAAGGTTTTGTTACTGGTACTTCATATAATGAACTTGATACAGATGATTTCTCTCCTTTATATAGACTTCGTGTATATGATTATGGTGGTGATGATGAAATAGGTGATTTAGACTCTCTATACAAAGCTAAGATACAACAAAAAGTTAATTCCTTAAAAGTAAGAAAAAATTATCATATCCAAGGAAATGTAGCTTTTACATGGCTTTACCCGGGAGACTCAATAAGCCTTAATGGACAAACTTATATCATCAAAGAAATTAATTACGATCCTGTATCATTAAATACTATATCTCACATGGGTTCAAATTTAAACCTAAAATTCTTCAATGCTGTATGTGTCAAAGGTAGTTAAACTGCAAAATAATTTCTAAATCTTAGAACTAAACTGCAAAATAATTTCTCATTAAGTGATTTACCACTGCAAAATAATTTCTAAATCTTAGAACTAAACTGCAAAATAATTTCTCATTCACTGCAATTTAATTTCAAAGTGCATAAAAACCAATGATAGATAATATTATTATTAGATTATTTTATTGACTACTATATAAAAAATAAAATATTGTCTTAGATAAAGTATAAAATGATTTTCATGGAGGAAATGTGAAAAAAATAATATTATTAAGTGTACTGATACTAACTTTATCAGTCGTAATTGCCAATGCAACTAACCTTGCTTACGTAAACGTTGAAAGAATAATGGTTGAAGCAGACGATGTTCAGGAAGCTAAAAGAATTTTTGATTCTGAAAGCCAAGCTTGGAGAACCGAAATTGAAGCTATGCAACAAGAATTAGAAGGCATGGTTGCCCAATATGAGAATAAAAAACTAATCCTTAATGAACAAGGTAAGAAAGATGCAGAAGATAAAATTAAAGCTAAAGATCAAGCTTTAAATCGTAAAATGGAAGAGTACTTCGGCCAAGAAGGTACTGCTGCAGCTAGAAATGCTGAATTGTTAGAACCAATTCTTGATAGAATTAATGAAGTTATTCAATCAATAGCTATTGATGATAACTATGACATGGTGCTTGATATTACTGCAGGAAATGTTCTATATGCTAAAGATTATATGGATATTACTGAGAAAGTTATTGCTAGATTAAATAGTGGTCAAGCAAGTGATAATAATGAAGATACACCTCAAACATCAAATCCAGATAAAAAATAAGAAAGTATAAATGAAGAAATTTAAGAATGAATTAAAAATTGAAGATATAATCTCCCAAGCTAAGGGGGATTATGTCTCACGTTTTGAAACACTTCTTACTAGTGTTGCTGAACTAGAAGATGCAGACTCTAGTTCAGTTTGCTTTTATGAAAATGAAGCTTATCTAAACAAATTAACCAAGAGCAAAGCAGGATTAATAATCGTAAATAAAGATTTTGATGATTCTCTAAATGAATTTTCTAATCTATTAAAAGTTGAAAAACCATATTTTGTCTTTATGGTTCTTGTCAAATTATGGTTAGAAATTGATAAACAAACAAAAGCTACTAAAATCTCAGCTAATGCATCAATTTCGCCTAGTGCTTTAATTGGTGAGAATGTCTCCCTAGGAGATAATGTTGTAATTGAAGATAATGTTTCCATTGGTAATGATACCACCATTGAAGCTAATTGTGTAATTAAGGAAGGCACAGTGATTGGTAATAATTGCTATATCTTCCCTAACTGTACAATTTATGATAATATGGTTCTGGAAAATAATGTAATACTTCATGCTGGTGTGGTAATTGGTGCCGATGGCTTCGGCTATATTTTATATAATGGACAACAGGAAAAAGTCCCCCAAATAGGAAATGTCATAATTAAAGATAATGTGGAAATTGGAGCAAATACCTGCATTGATAGAGGTACAATTGGTTCAACAATTATAAGTAAGAATACCAAGCTTGATAATTTAGTACAGATTGGCCATAATGTAAAGATTGGCGAAAACACTATCATTTGTTCTCAAGTAGGTATTGCTGGCTCTACTCAGGTAGGAGATTTAGTTTATCTTGCTGGGCAAGTAGGTGTTGCAGATCATGTTAAGATAGGAAATAAAGTAATGGCTGGAGCTAAATCTGGTATCCATGGAACTCTTAAAGATGATGTAAAAGTTTTGGGTTACCCAGCTAGGGATGTTGCTCTGCAAAGAAGAATTATGGCTGCAGAAACTAAATTACCAGACATGTTTAAGAACTATTTAAAAAATATTAAAAAAGAAAATAAAGAGAAATAATTATGAGTGATTTTAAAAAAACTATAGCAGGAACAATTTCTTATACTGGTATCGGCTTACATTCAGGTATAATTTCAACCATAACTTTCAAACCCGCTGGCTCTGATGACGGCATCTGTTTTGTAAGAGTTGATATGCCTGGAAAACCAGTCATACCTGCTGATATTGACCATGTGATAGATATCTCAAGAGGCACAACTATCGGTATTAAAGATGCTTCTGTCGGAACAATAGAACATGTACTAGCTGCCGTTAAAGGTATGGATATAGATAACTTAATTATAGAAATTGATGGTCCTGAAGCACCTGTTGCTGATGGTTCAGCATATCCTTTTATCCAGCTAATTAAGCAAGTTGGTGTAAAACAACAAGAATCTGTTAGAGAATATTTTGAATTTGATAAACCAATCAATTTCTCAGCTCCTGAAGATAATGTTGATATCGTTATCGTTCCTTCTAATGAGTTGAAAGTTACCTTCTTGATCGATTATCACCACCCATATCTTGGTACTCAATATACTTGGCTACCTAATATGTCTTATTTTGAAGAAGAATTCTCTAAAGCTAGGACTTTCTGCTTTATTAATGAAATTCTCTACTTAAAAGAAAAGAATCTGATTAAGGGTGGTTCTTTAGAAAATGCAGTTGTTATTGGTGAACCTAATATGACTGAAGCAGAACTAAGTAACTTAAAAGATACTTTTGATTATCATAAAGATATAGAAGTCACTTCAGAAGGTATCCTTAATACTAGCTCTCTAAGATATAATAATGAATTTGTGAGACATAAAGTCCTTGATGTTATTGGTGATATAGCTCTATTAGGTATGCCTATCAAAGGTCATATCTTAGCTGCTCGTTCTGGCCATAAAACAAATGTTGAACTTGTGAAAAAACTTCGTTCTATTCAAAGAAAGAATGAGCTTCAAAAAATGTTCCAAAAGAAAAGAACTGAAGATGTAGTCTTTGATATAAACGCTATTCAAAAGATACTTCCTCATAGATATCCTTTCTTATTTGTTGATAAAATTATTGAGTTTATCCCAGGTAAAATTATTGTAGGTATTAAGAATGTCACTATGAATGAACCATTCTTCCAAGGACATTTCCCTGACCATCCTGTAATGCCAGGCGTTATTATTGTTGAAGCTATGGCTCAAACAGGTGGAATTATGTTACTTAATCAGTTAAATGATCCTGAAAATTATGTAGCTTATTTTGCTTCTATAGATAATGTAAAGTTTAGGAAACCTGTTCTGCCTGGAGATATCTTAAGATTTGAAATGAAAGTAATCTCGCTAAAATCAACTATCACAAAGATGCATGGCGATGCGTATGTTGGCTCAACTAAAGTCTGTGAAGGTGATTTCTTAGCTAAATTAATGAAAAAGTAGGTGGAAATATGTCTAAGATACATCCTACAGCAATCATTAAAGAAGGGGCAAAAATAGGGGAGAATAATGTTATCGGACCCTATTGTCTTATTTCTGAGAACGTAGTAATTGGTGATAATAATATACTTCAATCTCATGTTGTACTTGATGGTCATACCACTATAGGTGATAATAATGAATTTTATCCTTTTGCTTGTATTGGAACTAAACCTCAAGATTTAAAGTATAAAGGAGAACCTACTAGGGTAAATATTGGAGATAATAACACTATTAGAGAGTATGTTACCATAAATGCTTCTAACGGACTTGATGAAGATACTAATGTTGGTAGTCATAATCTAATAATGTCTTATGTCCATGTGGCTCATAATTGTCAAATAGGTTCTCATGTAATAATATCTTCAGCAACTACATTTGCAGGTCATGTGCATGTACTTGATCATGCTATTGTTAGTGGTATGTGTGCTGCTAATCAGTTTGTTAAAATCGGACGATATGCTTTTGTTGGTGGTGCATCTCAGATTAAGAAAGATATACCTCCCTTTACACGAGGACAGGGAACTGACTATCATTTAGGTGGTATAAATAGTGTTGGTTTGCAACGTAGAGGTTTTTCTATGGAAGATATTGCTGAGATTAAGGAAATATTTCGGATCTTTTATAGGTCTGGTCTCAATGTTTCTCAAGCCATTGCAGCAGGAGAAAAATTGGATAACTTAACAGCTTATCAAAGAGAATTTATTGATTTTGCTAAGGCTTCTGAAAGGGGCATAGTTCTTAATAGCAGAGAATCTTCTGAATAAACTAAAAAAATATTGACAAAAATATCAGATGTGATTTTTTTTACTCGTATGTGGGGCATTAGCTCAGCTGGGAGAGCGCTACACTGGCAGTGTAGAGGTCAGCGGTTCGATCCCGCTATGCTCCACCATACTTGGCTTTTTATAGCTTAGCTTAAAAAAGCTTAGTATGGTGTATTATCTAGCAAGATTTTTTTTCTTTTTATTCCCCCAATAGCTTAACGATGTCTTCTTCCATACTCTCAGGTTTTTTAGTTGAAGCATATCTCTCAACTACTTTTCCCTTCCTATCAACCAAGAACTTGGTAAAATTCCACTTGATAGAATCCCCTGGGAAACCAGATTGTTGTGATTTTAAATAGACATAAAGTGGGTGAGCATTATCTCCATTAACATCTATTTTACTAAACATAGGGAAGGTAACTCCATAATTAAGAGTGCAGAATTCTTGTATATCTTCATTAGAAGCTGGTTCTTGATTAGCAAATTGATTAGAAGGGAAGCCAAGTATTACTAAGCCTTCTTTCTCATATTTTTCATAAAGGGCTTGTAAGCCTTCATACTGAGGAGTGAATCCGCATTTGCTCGCTACATTTACGATAACAATAACTTTTCCTTTGTATTCAGACATTGAAATATCCTTGCCATCTATACTAGTAGCAGAATAATCATAGAAAGTTTTGCTATTTAATTCTTCCTTGATATTATCAATTTCCCTTTTATTATGGTCTTTAGCGAATAAAGCCATAGTAGCAAGTAGCATTATAGTAATAATTATGATATATTTCATTTTTCTTTACCTCTTATTATTTTTAAATAGTATAAGCTAAAGATATCTTAATGCTAGAAATATTTTCTTATTGTCTCAGCTAGACTGGACCTTAGATTTTCTATTTCTTCTACTGCATTCTTATTGGCTTAATCTAGAAAATAGAAACTTCAGTAATGCTAGTAAATTCCTCGAGAAACTTCATCCCAAATGCTGAATTTCCCTTATTGTTAAGTCTAGGACTATAGACAGTTATGACATAATTACCAGGATGTACAGCAACAATACCACCACCAACTCCACTTTTACCAGGTAAGCCAATTTTATAAGAGAAGAGTCCAGCTTGATCATAGAAACCACAAGTTTGCATAATAGCATTAATTCTTTTTGATTGACTCAAGGTAATTACTCTTTCTCCTGAGAGAAGTTTACCTCTATTAGCAAAAAGAATAAAGGCATTGCAAGCATCTTTGCAGGAAAGTTCAAGAGAGCAGATAGTGAAGTAGAAGTTCATAACATCATCAATATTATGTTTAATATTATTATGAGCTTTCATGAAATTAGCAAGGGCATAGTTACGAAAGCCAGTAGCTTTTTCTGATTCTGCTATTTTGTTATTATATTGCACTTCTTTATTGTTGGTTAATCTTCTAACAAAACCTAAAAAATTTTCTGCAGGATTTTTTAAATGATCCATTAAGATATCACAGACTACAATTGCACCTGCATTAATAAAGGGATTTCTAGGAATGCCATTCTCATATTCAAGTTGGACAACAGAATTAAAGGGATTACCAGAAGGTTCCATATTTACCCTTTGCCATAACTTATCTTTCTCAAACTCTAGGGCTAAGGTAAGAGTTAGAACTTTTACTATACTTTGTACAGAAAAAATATGTTCATTTTTACCAATATGGTAGTTTTGACCATCAACTGTTAATAGATGTACTCCAAACAAGTCTGCATCAACCTTAGCTAACTCAGGAATATAGCTAGCTACTTTACCTTCTCTAGGAATATCTTTAATCATTTCATATACTTTATTCAATGCTTCTTGATAGCTCATAATCACCTCTTTAATAATTGATTGACATTAAATAATAAACTGAAAGCTTGACAAGATAATTTTAATATTGGTTAAATCATGCAAAATGGCTTATATTTTGCATATTATTATAGTAATTATAATTTAGAGGAAAAAAGATAAATATAAAAAGGAAGGATGATATATGAAGAGGACTATATTTATAGGCTTGGT
The DNA here is from genome assembly GCA_963663475.2 of Cloacimonadales bacterium (SeqCode). Lineage (GTDB taxonomy): Bacteria > Cloacimonadota > Cloacimonadia > Cloacimonadales > JAFGVF01 > JAEKNW01. The sequence continues at coordinate 336,931 of CAXXJV010000002.1, forward strand.
GATGCTGGTTTGTTATGGCTTGTTAGCTGTGCCAGCAGCACCTTTTTTAACAACTTACACGCAAGAAGATGGCTCAACATTAGAAATCTATGTTAGAGGAGATGAAAGACTTAATTGGACAGAAACATCAGATGGATATACCTTGTTGACCAAAAACAAAAGTAAATACTATGCTGTAAAAGATAGAGATGGCGATTTAGTGGTCTCTGATATTTTAGCAAATGACCCAGCTAATAGAAGTGCAGAAGAAGTCGAGTTTCTCAGGTCTATTCCTAAAAAACTAGCTTATAGTAGAGCTCAGATTAATATTGCTAAAGAAATTAGAACTAACAGATTAGGTGGCTTTCCTACATCTGGTGAAAACAATATGATCTTAATTTTAGCAAATTTTGCAGATACTAATCCAACCTATTCACAAGCTAATTTTATTAATATGATGAACCAAAATAATTATAGTGGAATTGGCTCTTTCAAACAATACTATCTTGAAGTATCTTATGGTCAGCTTACTGTTAATACTACAGTTGTTGGTTGGGTAGATGTACCTCATAACCATGATTATTATGGACCTCAAGATAGATGGTCTGAGTTTGCTCGTGATGCAGTTGAAGCTGCTGACCCACTAGTTGATTATTCTCAGTTTGATAATGATGGTGATGGAAGAGTTGATGGTGTAGCTATTTATCATCAAGGAAGGGGACAGGAAACTACAGGTGATACTTCTGATATTTGGTCTCATTCTTTCTCACTTACCTCTGCTGGTTATTATCTTAATCTTGATGGTGTACAAATAGCTGATTATACTATGCAAGCTGAAAAGCAATACTGGTCAATGGCTGGTATAGGTGTTATTGCTCATGAATTTGGTCATAATCTGGGAACTCCTGATTTCTATGATACAGATTATCAAGTAGGTGGAAATCAAGATGGCACAGGTGAATGGGATATCATGGGTTCAGGTGCTTACAATGGTGGGGGAGATAGACCTGCTCATCATAACATGTGGACCAAGAAATATTTTGGTTGGGTGCAACCACAAGAGCTTTATTTTGATGCAAGTGTTACAGTGGCAAGTTCAACTACCTACCCTGTTGCTTATTACTTTACTACACCAGTTAATGGCGAGTATATGCTTATGGAAAATGTTCAACAGACAGGTTTTAATGCTTCTGTTCCTGGAAATGGACTTCTCATCTGTCATGTTGATGAAAACTGGATTATGTCCCATCTTAACCAAAACAATTTAAATGCAACCTCTCATCAAGGTTTTTATGTAGTTGCTGCTTCAGGTGGAACAAACTCTTCTACTGCTACTTTCCCAAGTTATTCAGCAACTTCATTTACTGATACTAGTTTCCCTGCTATCCCATCATGGGGCAACTATGATGTCTCTAAGGGATTAACAGGAATTACTAAGACAGGTGGGGTTGTGAACTTCAGCTTCTTTGATGATTCTGCATACACCCCGCAAGTTACCTTTACTAACTTAATGAATAATCAATACTTTAATATCGGAGATGAGATTAATCTTGACCTTGAAATTGCAATGTCTATTGAAGAGATGAATATTGATATGGTTGAAATTTTTGTTAATGGAACTACTCAACAGGTCCACCTTTCCCAACCCTACAACTATAGTCTAATTCCAACAAGTGAACATTTTGGTCAGAATGAAGTCATGGTAAGAGTTTATACAAACTTCCAAACTTATGATACTTACTATTACTTCAATGTCAGTGATGGACAAGAGCGTTTCCTAGACCAATTTGAGGATTATGAAGATTTCTCATTAAACATGGGAGAATGGCAAAATATTGATAATGATAATCAAGAAACTATTTCTCTTCCTAATTATGATTACTCAAACCAAACAGACCCTAAAGCTTTCATGATTTTTAATCCAAATACAACCTTTCCATATATCAGAGAAATTGATGCTTATTCAGGCAATAAAATGGCTGTGGCCTTTACTAATTCTACTGAAGTGGCTAATGATGACTGGATGATAAGTCCTGAAATAAATCTATCTGTAGTACTACCTGAAGAAGAAGAATCGCAGATGATGCTTAACTTAAATGTCTTGGGAACAGGGGAAGAGGGTGAGCTATTTAATGTACTCTATTCAGAATCTTATCCAGATTATGAAGATTTCATAGCCCTTAATGATAGTCCTCTTGAAGCTGGTCCAGAATGGACTCAACTCTCTTATAATTTACCAGCTGGACCTATGGTTAAAGTCGCTATCCAAGTTCTTTCAACTGGTGGAAGCTTTGTTATGGTTGATGATATTTCTCTTATAGAAGTTTTCCCAGTTTCCAATAATGAAAATGAAATAGCAGACCTTACTCCACTTAAAACTTATAATTATCCAAATCCATTTAATCCTGAAACTACTATTAGTTTTGCTATGAGTGAGGCTGGAAATGCTAAAGTGCAAGTCTTTAATCTTCGTGGTCAATTAGTAAATACTCTGCTTAATGATCAAGTAGTTGCTGGAAATCAAAGTGTAGTTTGGAATGGTAAAGATTATAATAACAAAGATGTAGCTTCTGGTATTTATTTCTATAGAATAAAAACTTCAAAAGCTACAGTTCAAAGAAAAATGATTTTGCAAAAGTAATAATCAGATTAACTTCTGGAATCCCTGCTCAAATTGAGCAGGGATTTTTCTATATTATGGATAAATAAGACTCTATATTCTTGTGATTAACAGATGGTTATTACTTTTTCATTAGGGAAAAGAAGCAGAAAAATCTGGGTATGATATATAAGGTAAATTTGCCTGATATATCTTGTCGATTGGGGGACTATTATTCCTAGAGCTAATAGATGCCTAATCTAGGCCTAATAGCCCCCAATAGACCGTAAAGTAAATGATTACAATAAATCTTGTGGACCACTTGGAATAAAATGAAATTAATCTACTAAAAGCCTTGGTATTTCTCTAGGTATTCTACTTAAAATTTCATAATTTACCTGCTGACTAATCTCACTAAAGGAATCAACTGTTATAGTATGATTTTTTTGATCTCCCACTATCACAACTTCATCACCAACTGAGGCAGAAAATAATTGCGTAATATCAGCAATAATCATATTCATGTTAACTAAGCCAATCACAGGACAAGGAATACCATTTATTAGTACTCGACCATGATTGCTCAATGATCTGCTATAACCATTAGAATAGCCAATAGGAACAATGGCAATTGTCTTTGGCTCAAAAGCAACATAGGAAGTTCCATAACTAATAAATTCACCAATTTTTACTTCTTTTATAGCCATAATCTGAGATTTCCAACAAATAACTCTCTTAAGTGGATCTTGCTTGTTTACCCGAGAACTCATAAAACGAAGAAAGGTCTCCTTACTAGACCAAAAACCATACTGCATGATACCTACTCTTACCATGTCAAATCTGGCTTCAGGGTAAGATATTGCTCCTGCTGAACAAGCAATATGACAATATTCTGGGACCATCCCCAACTTAATCATATCAGCCTTATAGCATTTAAGTTTCTTAATCTGACTCTTTACTCTGACATGATTTGCTATACTTTCTGGTCCTGCTAAATGAGAACATAAGCCCTTAATCTGCAAATAATCAAGATTATTTCTTATTAATTTTAAAGCTTGTTGGAAATCATTATTACTAAAGCCAGTCCTGTTTAAACCTGTCTCAACCTCAAGATGAATTTTGGCCTTAATCTTGATTTGTTTGGCTATTTCAATTGCCTGCTTTAATCTAGTTGATTCAAAGACAAAAAACTCATATCCACCCTCAATTGCTTCACTTAAATCTTCTGGAGAAATCCAACCCATTACCATTATATCTGTTTCAGCTTTAACTATCTTTCGTATCCTCTGGGCTTCTTCAAAATTAAAGGTGGCAAAATGATTAATACCACATTTTTCTACTTCTGGAACAAATTGCTCAATTCCATGACCATAAGCATTGGCCTTTACTACAGATGATATTCTTACCTTATTTCTAAAATGTTTCTTCAAAAAGTTAATGTTGTTTCTTATTGCACTTGCACTTAAATATATCTTTGTTGAGTAAGTCATATTTCCTTTAAAATTTTTAGGTTAAATCTTTTTCTAGATATTTCTGTAAAATTATTAATGTGATAAGGCTATTATTGAATTATTGATAATAGCACCTAGCTGTTATTTACTTTATATATGTAATTTTTAATTTATCTAATAAATGAAATACTTTAAAAAAAGACGTCAAGTAATTATTTAATTTTTTTCTCGAAAAACAAAGAAAGTAAAATTAATCCTTGACATATAACTATAATTAGAAAATATTATACCTAGAGTTTATTAAAAAGACTAACAAAGGAGTAAATATGAACTTAAATGAACTAAAATCTCTCCTAAATGGATATGGCGAGTTAAGGTACCAAGTTAATAATAATGCAGCCCTAATGCTTTCAAATGGAACATTAGTGCATAATGCCAGCAGTGAAAATAAAGGTTTCTCTGCTCGTACCTTAAATGGAAGTGGTTGGGGATTTGCCTCTACTTCTCAACTGAATCCTGATAAGATTAAAGAAACTATCAAACAAGCACAAAGAAATGCAGATTTTCTTAATTTCAAGCAAAAACGTAAAGATTTACTTATCCCATCAAGGCCAATATCCTTACATAGAGATTTATCTACAAGTAACAATAAATTATCTTCAAGAGAAAAAATTGATTACATAAGTGAACTCTCCAACTACATTAGAGGTAAGTATAAGGATATTCCTACTGTTAGAATTATCGTAAATGAAGAGAAGGTTGAAAAGATGGTTTCGACCACTGATAATTCAGATTTTCATACTATCATACCTAGAGCACATATTATATGTTCCTTTATAATGCCTAGTGATGGTGGGATGATAACAGAAACATGCCGTATAGGTGGTCTAGGAGAATTTGAAGATTATTATCAAAACTTAGAGCAACTATACAAGGAGATCGATGAAGCTTATGGTCATTTAATTAATAAAAAAACAGCTGTTTTTGCCAAAGCTGGACTACAAGATGTTATCTTAGATTCACAGTTAGCAGGTATTTTAGCTCATGAGGCCATAGGCCATACAACAGAGGCTGATATTGTGCGTGGTGGCTCAATAATGGAAGACTTGATGGATCAACCAGTAGCTTCAGAACTCGTTAATTTAATAGATGTTGCTCATACTTATGATGGAAAGCTTTGTCCAAGACCTGTATTTGTTGATGATGAAGGTGTAGATCCAATTACTGCCAATATCATAGAAAATGGTATTTTAAAGGGCTTCATGCATAATAAGGCTTCAGCAGCAGCTTATGGTCATCAAGTTACAGGTAATGCTAGAGCAAGTCAATATAGTGATGAACCAATTATTAGAATGAGAAATACTATGATTGTACCAGGGAAAGATAAGCTAGATGATATGATAAGATCCATTAAAGATGGTTATTATTTAATCAATCCAAATAATGGACAAGCTGATAAAACTTCTGAGTTTATGTTTGGTGTTGTTCGTGGTTATGAAATCAAGAATGGAAAACTTGCTAAGGCAATAAAAGAAACAACTATTTCTGGTATTGCAGTAGAACTTTTAAAAAGTATAACTGCTATTTCAGATGATTTAACCTGGTCTGGTGGTGGTACATGTGGAAAGAAACAAGGAATTGCTGTCGGAATGGGCGGACCTGCTATCAAGTGTAAAGTTAATATTGGAGGTAAATAATGAAGATTAGAGATATTGCTAAACTTAGCTTAGATAAATTACTAGCTCTTGGGGCTGATAAGGCTTCAGTACAAGTTAAGAGAGACTTTTCTTCGGAACTACAAAAAGAATTTAATGGTATTGACCTGTTCAGAGATGTAGATGCAATTGAAGTGGAAATGAAGGTTATTAAAGATGATAGAAGAGGAGTGCATACTTTTACTTTTTCATCTGAAGAGGATATTGATAAAAATGCTAACAAGACCTTTAAATCAGCCTCTGAATCAAATCAAGATAAAGCTTATGGAATGGCTAAAGGAGTTAAGTATAGCCAGAAGTTTGGTATAGAAAATCCTGATACAGATTCTATGTATAAGCTTCTTGCAGACTTTGAACAAGAAAAAGAGGATAAATTTCCACAAATAACAGACACAACGTCTGTAGTTTTTCATAAAGAAGAAATATGTTATATGAACAATTATGATTCAGAAATAACTTACAGTAATGGCTACTATCACATTCTTTCTCTATTTTCAGCTGCAGAAAAAGATAAACACTCTTCTATGAATTACACTTACCAACCATGTCTTCAGTTACCTGAATCTATTCTAGCTCTTAACAAGTTTAACCAAGATTATCAAGATACTATCAAACAACTCAATCCTCACTCTCTAGCTGACAAATTTACAGGTGAAGTAATTCTTACACCTCAAGTTTTTTGCCAGTTAGCTGGTCATATACTTGGAGAAGTGCAAGGCTTGAGTCTGGTAGATAAAAATTCTCTCTTCCAGGAAAAAATACAAGATAAAATCTTTGATTCCAAACTAAGTCTCAGAACTTTAGCTAACCATCCAGACCTTGTAAATAAAGATATTTTCACTGCTGAAGGTTATCTTAATAGAGATGATTTCATAATTGAAAATGGAATACTAAAAAACTTTATTGTTTCAGAATATGTAGCTAATCGTAGTGAGTTTGCAATGAATAATATTGCTTCAGAAGCTTTTGAAGTTCAAGCAGGTTCTGATAATTTACAAGATATGATTAAATCAGTCAAAAAAGGTGTCATAGTTCATGGAATATCTTCTGGTAATCCCAATAAAAATAAGGATTTCTCAGGTGTTATTAAAAACTCTTATTATGTTGAAGATGGTCAAATCAAATACCCTATAAATGAAGCTATGATAACAGCTAATATTGTAGAAATGTTCAATAATATTGTCTCAATATCTCAAGAAAGAGAAAGTGTATTCGGTTCCTGTATTGTTCCTTGGATGAAAATATCTGGAGTTAATATCGCAGGTAAATAAATTATCATAAAAACTAAGCCCATGATTTGCATGGGCTTAATCTACTTTAAGTCTATGGTAGAGAATTATTACATGCCTTTACTCGGAAAAACTTGTACTTTTCAGGAAGATCATAAATATAACCTTGATAAGGGGTAATGATAATAGGTTCCCAAGCATTATTAGATAGATCACTTGATGCTCGAATTTCATAGAATTCTGCATAAGGAATATGTTCCCAGCGTAGGACATTGTGAGAGTTTTCCCTGCTTATACTTAGCTGGGGATTCGCTAGGTTAACATAAACATCTTGAGGAGAAGTGTAAATTGTAAAGTCAGTTATTCTTGGTCTAGCTAACTGACTATGTGCCACAAAATTGAATTGTAATTTAAAGTTTACACCAAGATACTGTTGAGGTATATCAATATTCCTAATAACATATTGATTTATTAATACACCCTCATCATCTTGAAAAGTAATATTGTCATCTGTGTTAATTGAAGAAATAGTTGTCCAGTTAATTGAATGATAAGGAGAACTATCTTGTCCAATTTGTATTAGAAGAGGATTAAAAGTCATAGTAGAACTTGGAATCATTAGTTTGAATTGTACTGTCAAATGCGAATCTGAATAAAAACTAGGTGTTACTAAACTCATGATATGAGCAGTTGTATCAAAAGAAGGAGAACGTGCCCATGATTTATTGTTTGAATCAAATACCTGTGTCCAAGCAGCAGATACCCAGTTTAAAGGAGGCCATTCGCTAAAATCTTGTTGATAGGGGAAACTACTAATGCTAGGATTTGGACAATCAGCAGATAAAGTCATCAGAATTTGAGTTGGTTCACCAGGAGAAACTCCTCCATCCTCAGAAAATTCATAGGTTACGGCAGAGTTCATATAACCATATTCGTAAGCATAAAAGTCTATAGAAAATGAATATGAATATCCCTCAGGCAAAGTTATATCAGATTGGGAACTATTTAAGAAAAAGTTATTCGGTGAAATTGGGTTTACAGCAATTGCTAAGTTTTCTATTGATAGTTCATAAGTAGAGTAATTGGTAATAACAACATCTTGGTTGTAAGTTAAATTGATTAATCCATTTTCAATATCCCAGGTTTCTGGAGAAACATTTAAGTGAGGTTGGCTAATATTCTCTCTAATAAAGAAGTTATCAAGATATAGTTTAGGATTATTACTAGTACCAAAAAAAGAATAATAGAAATGGTATAAATTATAAGTAAATTTTACATAGAAAGTTCCAGGATAGTTAGCTAAGTCAATTGTTACTTTATTATATTGATCATTTAAGTTATCATCGTAGCAGGACAATAGGTTTATTTCTTGAAAATTAATATTATCATATGAAATATAGCTTGTCAAGAAGCTTGGATCTTGACTAGCACTATCACCTAATTGAAAGTCACTTAATCTATAATAAAATACCACTTGGTTACTAGACAAGTTTGCTCCAATAGCATTGCTTGTCTGGAAACTACCTGATAAAGCACTTGTGGCGATGCCAGAAGAATTCTGGATACCTTGATCATTAGACATGAGAATATTACCAGTAAATCCATTAATATCATTAATAAAGTTTCTATATGGTATGCTATCAGAAGCACTAGATTTAGTCTGAAAACTCCAAATAGGGCAATTAAGGGCATCACCATTATCAACATGATATGGGACTACCTGCCAATAATAAGTCTGATTTAACTCTAAATTTATATCTGGATAGAAACTTAAAACATTGCCTAAATCCACTCCATTTACTAAATTACTTGGACTTGTCTCCCCTTGCCCATCGCTTCCTAAATAGAATCTATAACCTGTTAGACTACCACTAGCTTCTTGCCAGGCAAAAACTGGAGACTCTGTAACTTGATTTGCATTAAGTCCTGGGTAGCGCAGACTAGTAGGAGAGGGAGGATTTTCTCTAAATTGTCCGTGAAGTGAGGTAAAAGGAAGTGAAAATATGCTTATAAGAGAATAGAAAACAATAAAAGTAATAGTTAATTTTTTCATAAAACCTTCTTTTTATTTTAATTACGTACTAAATCATTTATATAAGGAAGTAATTAAACTGTCAAGAAAAATAAACTTGACAGTATTTATCAGTAAAAAATATTTGATTTAAGAACATACCAAGAGTATGTAAAATACCGTGAGTATGTTAATAAGTTATTGAAAAATAATATTATAAAAGAGGATAGTATGAATAGAAGAGAAAAACAAACAGCTAAGACAATTGCTGATATTATTAAGGTGGCTGAGAAATTGTTTATCCAGAAAGGTTTTGAAGAGACTTCAGTTCAAGAGATTGCTGAAAAGTGTGGCATGACTAAAGGTGCCTTTTATCATCATTTTAAATCAAAGGATCATGTCTTAGAGAAAATGCTTACTGATCATCACCAAGAGATTATAAAAGCAGTTCAACCAATTCTGCAAAATACCCAAGCAGACTTAGTTAGTAGGGTTAATATGGTTATCAAAATTATGAGAAAAGTAGGAAAACAAAAGTCATCTTTTTTAGCTGAATATCTTAGGATAAGAAGGAGTGATGGTAATATAGTTTTAAAAGAAAGATTAAAGAAATATGATAAGAAAGTCTATCTTGAAGTAATTGCTCCTATTCTGGAAGAAGGACGAAACAAAGGCGAATGTAGTTTTACAGGACCAGCCCAAGTAATAGCTATATTAATCTTTCAACTAGATAAAGGAATAACAGAAGAATTAAACTTCATTTTTGCTCAAGAAGATAAAGAGAAAGCTCAAGAATATTCAAAGTCTATAATGGAGAATTTTGTTATGATACTAGCTAAATTACTTGGTACAAGCCAAGAAGATATGAAGAAAATGATTGATTATGATAATGCAATTCTTTTCTTTAAAGAAATATTAAAGTCTGAGGATAAATAAATGAAAAGATACCTAATTATTACTTTAATATTTTGTCTTTTTCTGTCTCTTTTTGGAAACACTAATAAAGTAAACTTCATTCCATTAATGCAATATGAACACTTAAATTATGGTGGCCAGACTGTTTATTCACCTGCAGGGGGACTGCTAGTTACGGGGTCTAATTTTCAGGTGATAGGTATTTACTCAAATTACCATTTTAAAAATGATTTATCAAATAGTTACCCTGATCAATTCCACACACTAGATTTCTTAGCTGAGTCCTTTAGGGGAAGACACCACTTTGTAAGTCTCTTAAAGAGTGAATCTGATAAGCCTATCAGTGGTGGACTTCACACTTTTCAGTTGGCTTCTGTATGGGGTTATGAAATAGTAAGTAGGGAAAATTTCCAGTTTGTTTTAGGTAGCGGTATAGGCATTAGTGATTTTGGAATTGACATGTCTAATGGTAAACCTTTACCTCTAATTCCCTTACCTTTAATCAGAATGAAATCAAACTCTAAATGGTTGAATACTAAATTAGATTTTATAACAGGACCTAACTTTGAGTTTATTATTACTCCTCAAAAACAGACTAGATTAAAAGGAGATTTTAGAATTGATAATTTAAGAGATGAAAGGGATATAATCTTTGATTTATCAGGTCATTATCGTTTCTTCTCATCAACTAGCTCAATGGGAGATTTTGCTGGTTTAGCCATAGGACTAGCCAATAATAATATTGCTTTTGATTTAGCTGAAAAGGATGAGATTTTTGATTATCATTACTACAGCTTATATTCAGAATTAGATTTAAGTTTTTTGAAGATTAGTGGAGCTTATACTTTCAAAAATAGAGAAATGTATCGTGAAGAAGAAAAGATTAACTTTGATGATGGCTTTACTTTTTCTATTCAGGCTCTTTATCAATTCTAAGGAAAGCAAAAATGAAATCACCGTTAAGTAATTTTCTTATTATCTGGATTGGTCAGCTTATTTCCAACATAGGCAATGGAATGACAGCTTTTGCACTAGGTATTTATGTTTACCAAAAAAGTGGAAGTTTAGTCAATTTCTCCTTTATATTACTATGTCAGTTTTTGCCTGCAATTCTCCTCAGACCTCTTGGAGGAGTCTTTGCTGATAGATACAGTCGCAAATTCATGATAATGTTAGGTGATTTAGGTTCTGCTATAGGAGTCTTCTTAATTTTATTTGCAATCACAGGAGGGGAAATAAATTTAGGTAGAATTTATCTAGGACTAGTCATATCCTCATGTTTTATAGCTATTCAGAATCCAGCTTACAAGGCAATAATTTCAGATATAGTAGTAGCCAAAGATTTTGCAAGAGTTAGTGGATTAGTTCAACTTTCAGCAAGTTCTCAGCATCTTATATCACCTTTATTGGCTGGCTTCATCTTAGCTATAAGTGGTATTAAGGTAATCTTATATATTGATATTTCCTCCTTTGTCTTTGCTATAGTTAGTTTAGCCTTACTAGGGAAAACAATTACTTCTCAAAGCAGGAAATTAACAAGTAATATTTGGTATGACTTAAGAGAGGGCTGGAAATATTTATTAGCAAGTAAACTTGTTATTACAATTGTGATTATCATATCTTGGGTGACCTTTTTTGTTGGTATGATCCAGAGTTTGCTTACACCAATGCTACTAACAATAACAGATGCCAAAAACATAGGAATCATTCAATCCGTAAGTGCTTCAGGTATGTTATTAAGTAGTTTATATATAGGTTTAAAGTCATTTAAAATTCACTTATCAAAGCTACTTGTTTGGTCAATGTTTTTTGCTGGCATATTAATGTCTCTTTTAGGCATTTTCACAAATTTAATAGTCATTACTCTTCTCTTCTTTCTCTTTTTTGGGCTACTACCCTTCATTAACACAGGAGCGGAAGTCATTATCAGGCAGAACATAGTCAATGAAGGTCAGGGGAGAGTATGGGGTATGATAGGATTTATATCACAGATAGGTTATTTGCTGGCATATTTAGCTTCAGGCTGGTTAGCTGAGGAGGTTTTTAATCCTCTAATGGCAAGCAATAGCAAATTTATAGAATATTTAGGAAGTATTACAGATTTTAATCAAGCCCAAGGAATAGCTATAATGTTTCTGTTAGCAGGCTTATTCTGGCTAGGATTAACTATAATTAGCAGATTTAGAATTAAGGAAGGGGAAAAGAATGTTAATGTTTAAGATGTTAAAGAAAGATTTTCTGCGTAAGCCAAGTATCTTTATAGTAATCTTTATTTTTATAACACTATCAGGTTTACTAATGTCTAATGGCGCATCATTGATAGTTCAGTTAACTTCGTCGTTAGATATATTTTTTGCGAAAGCTAAAACACCTCACTTTGTTCAAATGCATTCAGGTGCTTTATCTAAGAGTAAGCTAGAGTTTTGGAGCCAAAACAATTCTAAGGTTGAAGAATATCAACTACTGGAGATGATATCTATACCTGGAAATAAACTTTTTTGGGGAGACAAACACGAAGTTTTAGAAAATAGTGTTATGGATATCAGTTTTGTTGAACAGAATGAAAAGTTTGATTATCTTCTAAACTTGAATAATCAGGTGATTAAAGTATCTGCAGGGCAGATTGCTATCCCTATATATTTTAAAGAAAAATTTGCTCTAAAGAAGGGTGATAGACTAACTTTACATTCTGAAAATCAGAATATAGACTTTGAAATTGTTTCTTTTATCAGAGATTCACAAATGAATCCAGCAATAATACATTCTAAAAGATTTCTAATCAGTAATGAAGACAAAGAAATAGTCAGTAAAATCTTTCCCGAGAAAGAGTATTTGATAGAATATAGATTAAAGAATCTTGCTGATTTAGGAGATTTTGAAGGAGAATACCAAGCTTCAGGACTGCCTATGAATGGTCCAAGTCTAAATATCAATCTATTCAAACTCTTAAATTCACTTTCAGATGGTATTGTTGCAGGTCTTGTGATAATATTAAGTCTTTTAATTATGCTAGTAGCCATTCTTTGTCTCAGATTCGTAATTCTATCTTCACTTGAAGAAGATTTACGAGAAATAGGGGTTATGAAGGCAATAGGATTACCTTTAAGGAGAATTAAAAACATCTATAACTATAAATATCTAGGAATGAGTTATTTAGCCTTGTTAACAGGTTATGGTCTTTCCTTAATTACCAATGATTTCTTATTAGATAATATCCTCCTTTATACTGGTCAGGTTCCTACAAATTGGCAGACAATCTTTCTACCCTTCCTTGCTGCAAATCTAATTATTTTCTTCATTGCCTTATCACTCAGAATTATTATCAGAAAGATTGGTAAAATAAGCTCGGTTGAGGCTATAAATATGAGCAGAAAAAGTGGTAAAGTATCCTCTTTTTCTTTTTTATCACTACAAGCTAATAAGTTGTGGAACTTAGATCTTTTTTTAGCTTTAAGAGAAATTCTAATCAAATTTAAACTCTACTGGTTATTACTAGTAATATTTATTTTTGCAGTATTTATTATTCTAGTTCCTTATAACATATACTATACAGTTAGTTCTCCAAATTTTATCACCTATATGGGGATAGGTCAAAGTGATCTTCGCATAGATTTACGTAATTCATTAACTGTAAAAGATCAATTTTCTAATCTAGGACAAGCACTTGCTTCTGATGATGATATTGCTGAATATAGTAAATTGGTTACCAGTAAATATGAACTTATACTTGCCGATGAAAGCAGGGAGAGTGTGGCTATTGAAAGCGGAAATAGTAAAGATTTTCCTTTAAGCTATCTTCAAGGCCAGGCCCCAAGTAAAGACTCAGAAATATCACTTTCTTTCTTGAATTCCCAAGAACTTAACAAGGGTCTTAATGATAGTCTCAGACTTGTCATTAATGACCAAGAAAAGCTTTTAAAAATCACTGGTATTTATCAGGATATAACCAATGGAGGTAAATCTGCTAAAGCACTGTTCGATTACGATAGCGAAAATGTCTTATGGTACACAATTTTGCTAAATGTTAAAGCTGGTGTTAATATCCAAGACAAGCTTAAAGAATATAAAACTCTAGTCCCTTCTGCCCGAGTTACCGATATTTCAGGTTATCTGCAACAAACTTTTGGAAGCACTATAAGAGCTATTAAGCAAGTAGCAATTATTGCAGGCATGGCAGGATTATTCATAAGTCTCTTTATCAGTCTTCTCTTCCTTAAAATGATGATTAACAAAGATATGGCATCTCTTGCAATCATGATGAGCCAAGGATTTAGTAAGAGGTCTATTCAAATGCAATATATCTACAGGACTTTCTTTCTCTTAGTATCTGGCTTATTATTTGGTATTTTATTAACTTATTCTCTGGGACAAAGAATTATTTCTCTTTTTTCTGCTATGTTAGGAATTGCTAAATTCTCTTTTGAATATAACCCTCTTTTCCTATTTGTTATCCTACCACTTACCCTTATTATCGCAGTGGTATTGACCACTATCATAAGTCTTAAATCACTATCAAATGAAAATTTAATAAATAGAATTACCCAATAGGAGGAAGTATGAATACTGTTTTAAGTGCACAAAATCTAAATAAGATTTTTAACCAACATAAAGAAAATGAACTTCACATTCTAAAAGATATAAAGCTTGAATTAAAAGAAGGAGAATTTGTAACTATTATGGGACCTTCTGGTTCAGGAAAATCTACCCTACTCTATAATATCAGCGGTATGGATAGACCTTCCTCTGGCAAAGTAGAATTCTTAGGTCAAGATATCTCCTTGCTTAAAGAAAAAGAACTAGCTCAGCTTAGACTTACTAAAATGGGCTTTATTTTCCAACATATTAACCTTTTAAAGAATTTGTCTTTATTTGATAATATCATTCTGACAGCTTATCATGCTGCTAAAAAAAATAGAAAGCTGATTGATCAAAGAGCTAGAGATCTTATGGCTAAAACTGCAATTAGCCACTTAGCTGACAAGGATTTAACCCAAGCTTCTGGAGGAGAACTTCAACGTGTAGGTATCTGCCGTGCCTTAATAAATAATCCCCAAATTATTTTCGGTGATGAACCTACTGGTGCCCTCAACTCTAAATCTACTGAAAATATTATGGATATTCTGATTGATATTAATAAAGAGGGTAAAAGTCTCTTTATTGCCACACATGATATTAAAGTAGCTAATAGATCTGATAGAGTCATTTTTATGCTTGATGGGAAAATTCTGGCAGAAAAATATCTTGGTAAATATGATCAATGTTCAGATAAAAAACTTAGAGAAAGAGAGCTAAGTAAATGGCTGATTGATAATGGTTTCTAATTGAGTAAACTTACTTGTAATCACAAGTGGTAATGGTTAAGATAAGAGCTATCTTAACTGACAGACAACTGGGGTAATTGCTATTCTTTCTTGCTTAAGCAGGAAGTAGCATACCCCTTATTCCTTCCTTTACAGTATCTCGATGAAAAGCGGACTTTCATCTAGATGCCGTAAAGGACGGATAAAGGATGAAAGCAGGGAAATCCTAGAAAATGACAAAGGATAATTACTTTATAAATGCTAGAAAATTCTCTTTCTTAACTAATGATCTTCAAAAATCTTTGCATGAATATTATTGGATAGATCTCTAGTTAATTTAGACCTGGCAATCTACTATAGAAAAGTTAGTCTTTATTCTTTAATAAGAGCTTTAAGACAGGTTATAATTAGTATTATGAAGTAAATCTTATTATATACTAAATCTTTAAAAGGGGAGTCCAAATGCACTTTTCTGCCTTAACTAACCTCTCCCATTAACATCTCTAAATTATCTAGCAAGTATTTTTGTCCTTGGCGATTGGCCTTGACTTGGTCAAATTCTTTTCCATTCATCTCTCTGTGAACTGAAACAAAACCATAGTCTGCTGAATTAGCTAGCACTGTAGTTTCTTTCTTATTTCTACTGTTGATAAATTCTCCTAGGATTCCAAGCGTTTTTAAACTTTGAATAATAGTACGGGCCGAGGCTTTCTTGCTGATAGATTCATCGATAACTTCATTAACTAGATTAGTAAATTGAGTAAAGCCAATAGTCTCAGAATCAATTAAGATTTTAGCCTTCTGTTGGGGAGTGATTATAAAATGAGGATTTGTATTCTTGGGTAATACTTTTGCTTTCTCTAATTGGTCAGCACAAAACAAAAAACACCTTATCATTTTAGGGTTATTTACAAAGTTACTTTCCTCAATTGTCTCTTTCGTTAAGGGGTTTATACCTCGGGCAATCTCTCTTAAAATCTCTTGGGCTCGAGTAACCAATTCGATATCTTTATGCATGATTATTTACTCCTTTTAAATTAATTTATTTATAGATATTAAAAATGAGATTAATTGTCAAGTAAAATATGGTGTATTAAGTTGGACCAAACAAAGAGACTGGCATCCCAGGACCCAAAAAGGGGTATGATTTTAGCAAAGTAGGGATTTGGCAGTCTGGATGTCACTATGAAAGAAAGAAGATGACGGCCTTCTATTATCCCTCAGTCAAGAGAAATAGGCACTAATCTTACTCTTTCCATCCATTATCCTTCCTTTACAGTCTTTCGATGAAACACGGACTTTCATCGAAAGACTGTAAAGGAAGGATAATGGATGATAAGGGTATTAATAAGACCAGTCTTCCTCAACCCTAGGTAAGGGACTTCTGGCGAATTTCTCTTGACTGAGGGATAATCCCAAATAATGCAGTAGACCTTTGTGAATAGCACTATATTCTTCTGCAAAAGTAGCTTCCATAATTTCTCCGAATATATAAAATATATGCGTCAAAATTCTGTAAGCTATTTTGCTAGAATAATCTGCACTCTTCACTAAAGCTCTACTACACTATCTGGGATAATAGAAGGCAGTCTTCTTCTTTTTCTGAGACCTTTTATATGGAGTGGAAGCCATACCCGTCTTTGGGTCGCGGGATTCCAGCCCGCGGTGACGCAGATGCCAAGTGGTAATGGGCTTGGGTCGCGGGATTCCAGCCCGCGTTTACGCAGAAATCAAGTGCTTACGGGCTTGGATCGCGGGATTCCAGCCCGCGGTTACGCAGATGCCAAGTGGTTACGGGATTGGGTCGCGGGATTCCAGCCCGCGGTTACGCAGATGCCAAGTGGTTACGGGGACTATGGAATGTAAGCACCCTTGCTTACACAGTCTTTTTTTTATAGAAGTAAGCATCCTTGCTTACATAGTCTTTTTTTATGGAATGTAAGCATCCCTGCTTACATAGTATTTCTGTTTCCCAAAGCCCTAGCATTTCTGGCATTTCCCTCTGAACAAAACTATTTCATCAACTTAGAAAGTAGGGTCTAATAAAAGATTATTGACATAATTCATTTATAAATATAAATTGAGTAATTAAATAAATAAAAGATTATGAAACTTCAAAGCAAGCTGCTAAGTAAAAAGGAGATAAGAATGAATCCTGTTGAGTTAATAATAAAAAAGAGAGATGGAAAAGAGTTAAGTAAAGAAGAAATGAAGTATTTTGTTAACTCTTATATAGATGGTAAAATACCTGACTACCAAATGTCAGCAATGCTGATGGCAATCTTTTTCCAAGGAATGGCTACAGATGAGATAGTCTCCTTAACAGATGTCTATATTAATAGTGGTGTAAGAGTTAATTTCCCTGCTCAAATGAATACTGTTGATAAACACTCAACAGGTGGAGTAGGAGACAAGATTACTCTAATGCTTGCTCCCTTAGTTGCTTCTTTAGGTGTAAAGATACCAATGATTTCTGGTAGAGGCTTAGGTCATACAGGTGGAACTCTAGATAAACTAGAATCTATTCCTGGTTTCAGAACTGATTATAAGAGTGAGCAATTTAAAAAAATGGTTAATGATACTAATCTGTCCATAATTCAACAGAGTAAGGAATTAGTTCCTGCTGATAAGATTATCTATGCTATGCGAGATGTAAGCGGAACTGTTGAAAGTTATCCCCTCATTACTGCTAGTATTATGAGTAAGAAGATTGCTGAAGGCGCTCAGAATCTAGCAGTTGACCTCAAGGTAGGCAGTGGAGCCTTTATGAAGAATCTCGAGCAAGCTAAAGAACTAGCCAAATATCTTAAACTAACAGGGCAAGCTTTCGGACAAAAAGTTTCTATAACTTTTACTAACATGAACTCACCCTTAGGATATGCCATAGGTAATGCCCTAGAAATTAAAGAAACTATTGATTACTTAAAAGGGGCTGATTTACCTGATATTGATGCTATTACAAAAGCTTTAGCTGTTAATATGGTTTTAATGGGCAAAAAAGCAGACAGTAGGGAAGAGGCTCTTGGTTTAGTAGAAGACTCTTTAAAATCTGGTAAAGCACTTGCTTATTTCAAAGATTTTATCCGAGAACAGGGTGGCGATCCTAGAGTAATAGATGATTATTCTCTGCTCCCACATACTAATAACAAAATTGAAATTATTTCAGATAAGACTGGTTATGTTAAGTCTATTGATAGCAAGAGTATTGGTTATGCTCTAGTTGGCATCGGAGCTGGTAGAAAGAAGCTTGAAGATAAACTAAACTATGCTAGTGGAGCCGAACTCTTCAAAAAGATAGGGGATAAGGTGGAAAAAGATCAGGTAATTGGTTATTTGTATTGTGATGACCAATCCTTAATCAAAGAAAGCATAAACAGAATAAAAAGTTCCTATCAAATTGTAGATGAGCAAGTGGCAAAAGAAGACATTATTTTAGAGGAATGGGAAATATAATTTGACAAGTATTTATATTCCTATAATATGACAAGAAGGTTAAGCTTAGACAAATATTGAATTAAAAGCTCTTTAGTAGAGTATTTAAGAATATGCTTGACACTATGATAAATGAAAATAATTTGTCATTTCGTATAGAAAAATTATAATAAATAAATAAAAATTAATAGATAAGGAGCTGAAAATGCCTGTACCTAAACGAAAAACATCTAAGTGTAATAGAGATAAAAGAAGAACTCATTACAAAGCTACAATGCCGACTTGGACTACTTGCTCAAGCTGTGGCGAACCTACAAGACCACATCATATTTGTAAAAACTGTGGAAACTATAATAAAAGAGAAGTAATAGTAGCTGAATAAATGAAAATAGCTTTAGACGCTTTTGGTAGTGACAAAGCACCTTTCCCTGAAGTGGAAGGTGCTGTCTTAGCTATCAAAGAAAATCTTTGTGAAAAAGTATTTCTTGTTGGTGATGAAAATATTCTTAACAAAGAACTTTCTAAATACTATTACGATAAGAAAAGAATTGAAATCGTTCATGCAACTGAAGTAATCGAAATGACAGACTCTCCTTCTGAAGCTGCTCGAAAGAAGAAAGACTCTTCTATGGTTAGAGCTATGAAACTTCATAAGGAAGGTCTGGCAGACGGTGTCGTTTCTGCTGGAAACTCAGGTGCCATGATGGCTACTTCTCTATTTGTTTTAGGTCGTATCAAAGGGGTTCTTAGACCTGCCATTGCTATTACCTTCCCAACTAAATCAGGTAGTGAAATTATCCTTGATGTTGGAGCTAATACTGATTGCGATGCTAAACATTTAGTCCAATTTGCTGAATTAGGAAGCATGTATTCTCAATTTATTGACAAAATAGATAATCCACGTGTTTCCCTTCTCAACATTGGTGAAGAAGACAAAAAAGGTAACGAACTTACTAAAGAAGTTCATAAGCTTTTAAGCTCTGATGCTGATGTTAATTTTATCGGAAATATTGAAGGCAAAGACGTTCTAAAAGGTGTTACAGACGTGATAGTCTGTGATGGCTTTACTGGAAATGTTATGCTAAAAACTGTCGAAGGAGCTGCTCTAGCTATCTTCGAGATTTTAAAAGAACAATTCGCTAAAGACTGGGTTGCTAAAATCGGAGCTCTCCTCTCTCTTCCTGTATTTAACTATCTCAAGAAGAAATTAGACCATACTGAATATGGCGGAGCTTTATTAATCGGTTTGAAAGGTATCCCTATTGTCTCCCATGGGAGGTCAAACAGTAAGGCTATCAAAAATGCAATTAAACTAGCTAGTAAACTTGCAGCAACTGATTTTATCCAAAGGTCAAGTGAATATTTTGAGAGGAAAAAAGATGAAGTATAAAGCTAAAATTAGTTCTTTTGGACATTATGTTCCTGAGAAAATAGTTAACAACTTTGATTTAGAAAAGATTGTTGATACTTCTGATGAATGGATCAGAACTAGAACAGGTATGTTCGAAAGAAGAGTCGCTGCTAAAAATGAAAATACTAGTGATTTAGCATATAACGCAGCTATGAACGCTATTGAAAAATCTTCTGTCAAGTATAAAGATATCGAATTAATTATTGTTGCTACAATTTCAGGAGACCATTCCTACCCTTCTACCTCATGCTTAGTCCAGAAAAAACTCGGACTTAAAGGCATTCCTGCTTTTGATGTATCTGCAGGCTGTACAGGTTTTATCTATGGTATTAATATAGCTAAACAGTTTATCGAAAATGGTAGCTATCAACATATTCTTGTTGTGGGAGTTGAATTACTTTCCCGCTTCCTTAATTGGGAAGATAGAAATACCTGTGTTCTCTTTGGAGATGGTGCTGGCTCTGCTATTGTTTCTCGTAATGATAGAGGAGATATTTCAGAATTTATCGATGGTGACTTAGAAGCTGATGGTTCTCACGATGATATTCTTATCCAACCAGCTGGTGGTTCTGCTATGCCTGCCTCTGAAGAAACAGTTAAACAAAACTTGCACACTGTTCATATGAATGGTAATAAAGTTTTTAAATTAGCTGTAAAATCAATGCAATCTTCATGTGAAAAATTAATTAAAAGAAATGATATAAGAATTTCTGAAATAGACTGGCTTATATCCCATCAAGCTAATATGAGAATCATAGAAGCTCTAGGTAAAAAGCTCAAAATAGATAAAGATCATGTTATTGTTAATATTGAAAAGTATGCTAATACTTCTGCAGCTACAATTCCTATCGCTATTTCTGAAGCTATTGAAATGGGGAAGATTAAACGTGGTGATCTGCTTTTGATGGTTTCATTTGGTGCTGGTCTTACTTGGGGTTCTGCCTTAATTAGGTATTAGTTAGCTATTTTTTTTAATTAAAAATGAATTGTATTCATTTATTAAGATAAGTTAATTCTATTCCATAAGGAGATAATTATGAATAATAAAATTGCTTTTGTTTTTCCAGGACAAGGAGCCCAATATGTCGGTATGGCTATGGACTTTCTGGAAGCAAATCCAGAACTTAAAGAAATTATAAATAAATTTGATAAAGATAATAAAGTTGAATTATATAGAATTATGTCTCAAGGTCCAGATAGTGACTTAACTGATACTAAATTCACCCAACCTGCTATTCTTTTCCATTCTATCGCAGCCTGGAAAACACTTACCAGTAAACTAGAGATTAGTCCAAAGTTTGTTGCTGGTCATTCATTAGGGGAATTCACTTCTTTGGTTGCAAATGGTGTTCTTTCGCTCAGTGATGCTATGTATTTAGTTCATCGTAGAGGACAGTTCATGATCGAAGCTAATGAAGGTAAACCTTTTGCTATGGCTGCTATTATGGGTATTGATAGTCAAGCAGTTACACAAGTATGTCAGCAAGCTCAAGATGCTGGCATCGTAATACCAGCTAACTTCAATTCTCCTGTCCAAACTGTTATCTCAGGTAGCAAGGAAGGAGTAGAAAAAGCTATGAAAATAGCTAAAGAAAATGGAGCTAAAAGAGCAATTCCTTTAAATGTAGGAGGACCTTTCCATTCACCTTTAATTGAGAAAGCTGGATTTTGGTTAAAAGAAGAAATGGAAAAACTTTCTTTCAATGATGCAAAAGTTCCTCTTATCTCTAATGTGGATGCTCTAGCTCATACTTCAGCAGACAATATAAAAGAGAATTTAGCAAAACAAGTGACATCATCTGTTCGCTGGATTGAATCAGTTGAATACATGATAGACAAGGGTGTAGAGCTCTTTGTTGAGTTTGGTCCTCAAAAAGTTCTTAGTGGAATGATAAAGAAGATTGACAAAAATGTATCTGTTGTAAATATTGATAAACTTGATGATATTGATAATGCTATCGAGGTAATTAAAAATTATGTATGATATGAAAAATAAAGTAGTTTTAGTAACTGGATCAGGTCGAGGAATCGGATTTGGCATTGCTAAGAAGTTTGCTCAAATGCAAGCAAAAACAGTCATCTTAGATATAAATCAAGAGATTGTTGATAATGCTGTTAATGAACTAAAAAAAGAAAATTATGATGTCTATGGCTATACTTTAGATGTTACTAATAGTGAATTAGTCGCTAGTGTTTTTAAAGAAATTAATAAAGATTTAGGTTCTTTAGATGTTTTAATTAATAATGCAGGCATTACTAAAGATAATTTACTCATGCGAATGAAAGAATCAGAATGGGATGCAGTAATTAATGTTAATTTAAAAGGAACATATAATTGCACTCAAAAGATTTGTCGTTACATGATGAAACAGAAAAGTGGAGTTATTATTAATATAGCTTCAGTTATTGGTATAATGGGTAATGCTGGCCAAGCTAATTACGCTGCCTCAAAAGGCGGTATTATAGCCTTTACAAAGTCTACTGCTAAAGAGCTTGCTTCTCGTAATATAAGAGCAAATGCAATAGCTCCAGGCTTTATTGAAACTGACATGACTGCTTCTCTCAGTGAAGAAGTAGTAGAAAGCTATGCTCAAGCAATCCCACTTGGAAAAATGGGACAGACTGAAGACATAGCTAATGTATGCATATTCTTAGCTTCTGATGGAGCTAAATATATAACTGGTCAAACCATCAATGTTGATGGTGGACTTATCATGTAAATTGATATCTGAAAAGAAAAATAACCATGGAGGAAATAATGGATATTGAAGCAAAAGTAAAACAAATTATTGTTGACGAATTGAGTGTTGAAGAGAGTCAAGTTACTAATGACGCTAAATTTATTGAAGATTTAGGTGCTGATTCATTAGACACAGTAGAACTTGTAATGAAGTTTGAAGAAGAATTCGATATCGAAATTCCAGACGAAGATCAAGAGAAATTGAGATCAGTTGGTGCAGCTATTAATTATCTAAAAGAAAGATTAGCTTAATTATAGCATGATTAATTTGAGTTAAGGCTTTTCTTTAGAGAGAAGGCTTAACTCAAAATTGTTTAATAAAATCTAAGGAAAATATATGAAAAGAAGAGTTGTAATTACGGGACTGGGTGCAGTTACTCCTGTAGGGTTAAATGTAACAAGTTTATGGGAAAGCTTGTTAGCAGGTAAGTCAGGAATCTCTTTGATCGAAAAATTCGATACAACCGATTTTACATCTAAAATTGCTGGTGAAATAAAAGACTTTAATGCTGAAGATTATTTTGAGAAGAAAGAAATTAAGAAATTAGACTTATATACCCAATTTGCTCTTGTGGCTGCAAGAGAAGCTATGAAAGATGCAGGTTTAACACCTGGTTCTTTCGATCCTGAAAGAGCTGGTTGTGTTATGGGAGCTGGTATTGGTGGTATTTGGACTTTCCAAGAAGAAACAGAAAAATACTTCAAGAAAGGTGCAAGACGTGTTGGACCTTTTTTCATTCCTAAAATGATTTCAAACATTGCTGCAGGACATATCGCTATTGAGAATAATTTGAAAGCGATTAACTTCAATGTCGTAAGTGCCTGTGCTAGTGCAAATCATGCTATCGGAACTTCCTTCAGATCAATTCAATATGGGGATGCAGATATTATCGTAAGTGGTGGTGCTGAAGGAGCAGTTAATCCAATGGCTATGGCTGGATTCTGTGCAATGAAAGCTCTATCTACTAGAAATGACCAACCAACTAAAGCTAGTAGGCCTTTTGATAAGGAACGTGATGGTTTCGTTATGTCTGAAGGTTCTGGAATGCTAGTCTTAGAAGAGTTAGAGCATGCTCTTGCTCGTGGAGCTAAAATTTATGGAGAGCTAGTAGGCTACGGTGCTACTTGTGATGCCTTCCATGTTACAGCTCCTGCTGAAGGTGGTGAAGGTTCTGCAAGAGCAATTGACTTTGCTCTTAAAGATGGTGGCCTTAAGCCTGAGGATATAGATTATATCAATGCACATGGTACATCAACTCCTTTGAATGATAAAAATGAAACTTCAGCTATCAAAAGTGTATTCGGTGCTCATAGTGCAAACTTAGCTATTAATTCAACTAAATCTATGGTTGGACATATGCTAGGAGCTGCTGCTGGTATTGAAGCAATAGTATGTTGTCTTTCAATTCGCGATAGTAAAGTTCATGCAACTTTAAACTATGAGAATGAAGACCCTGATTGTGATCTTACTTATACACCAGGAAATTCTATTGATAGAGAAGTTAGGGCTGCAGTGAGTAATTCACTTGGTTTTGGAGGCCATAACTCTGCCATTGTAATTAAGAAATTTGTAAAATAAAAGATAAATTAAGGGGGATATATTCCCCCTTTCATTTAGATACTGTGAAAAAAGTAGTTAAACTGCTTTTTTCAGAGTTTCTTATGAACTAAGGAGCTTTATGAAACAACTTATTAAGTCTTTAATTGACCACTTTGTTAAAGTTGATAAGAGATGTGTTGCAGGATGGGATACCAAGTTAGAAGAACTTCAAAATATTATTCAATATAAGTTTAAAAATATCATACTATTAAGGAATGCCCTCACTCATGATTCTTATTATAAGAAAGAAGAAAGGGTGAATACTGAGCTTTCTCCTTTTGAAAGGATGGAGTTTCTTGGGGATTCAGTTTTAGGACTAGTTATTGCCCAAGAATTATTTGTTCTTTTTCCTCAAAAGCAGGAGGGTAATCTTTCAAAGTTAAAATCGAAGATTGTCTCAGAAAAATTCTTAACTATGCGATCTAACGAGATTAATTTAGGAGATTTTCTTTTATTGTCAGCAGAGGAAGCAAGAAGTGGGGGAAGATTAAAACCCTCAATTGTATCTGATTCAATGGAATCATTAATTTGTGCAATTTATTTAGATGGTGGTATGAATGCAGCTCGTAAATTTATAAAGAAGTTTATTCTTCATAAATTTGAAAACTATGTAAATAGGGAAGAGTTAGTTAACTATAAGAGTATTTTACAGGAATATACACAAGGTAAGTTTCAGAAACCACCTATTTATAGAGTTATATCTGAGAAGGGTCCTGACCACCAGAAGGTCTTTACGGTAGAGGTATTTATTAATGATGTATCATATGGCAAGGGTAGTGGAGCTAATAAGAAAGGAGCGCAACAGAAAGCTGCTCAACTAGCTTGTTCACAACTCAAGATTAAGTAATGCAAGTTTATCCTGTTTTTCTACCTCTCAAGGGCTGTCCTTTTAGGTGTATATATTGTGATCAATACTTGATTACTGCCTCTGATCATTTTGATTTAGATATCCATTTAGCTGATATAGCTAATTTTTGTAAAAAGTATAGTAGTGAAGCTAAAGAAATAGCTTTCTTTGGAGGAACTTTTACAGCGCTAGATAAAGATTGGCAAGAAGAGCAATTCCGAAAGCTGTCTCCTTTTATCAACAAGAATACAGGAATAAGATATTCTACTAGGCCTGATTGTCTAAGTCAGGCTGATCTTGATCTTGCTAGACAATATGGAGTTACCACTATTGAACTTGGGATTCAAGATTTTTCAGATTTAGTTTTAAAGCATAGTAGGAGGGGTTATAATCAAGCTAGGGCTATTTCTGCCTGCCAACTAGTAAAAACTAACAACTTCAAGTTAGGTATTCAACTTATGCCAGGATTACCTGCTTTCTCTCAGACTAGTCTGGAGGAAAACAAGCAAATAGTTAGGAACTTAAAGCCTGAATATCTTAGAATCTATCCTACAGTTGTTTTACGAGGGACAAAGCTGGAAGAGCTTTATAGGCAAGGGAAGTATAGTCCTTTAGACTTAGAAGAGGCCATAACTATATGTGTAGATCTCTATGAAGATTTTACTAGTAAAGCAATAAGAGTTATTAAAATGGGAGTGCAGATTGATAGTATAGATGCTAGTGCTATTGTTGCTGGACCTTACCACAAGGCATTTGGAGAACTAGTACAGTCTCATTTGCTTGCTAAAAAGGTAATTAATGCGATCAAGAATAACCCCCAACTTGATCAGCTAATCTTAGCAAAAAAAGATATCTCTAAGTTTACAGGGCATGCCTTTTACGGATTAAAAATCTTAGAAAATTACTTTCCTAATAAAATTTTTAAATTAAGTATTGACATTGATACAAAGTCCTTTATTATTAGAATAAAGACAAAATAAGAGAGGCAAGATGAAACAGATAACTTTAATAGTTCTTTTAGCATTACTTTTGATTTCTTGCGGTATTACAGATTTTGAAATGCCTTCTTGGGATGTAGAATTAACCAGTATCCCTTTAATGAATGAAGATTTTCCTGCTGCAGATTTAGAAGGAGAAAATATTCTCATTGAGAATGATAGCCTTTATGCTGTTGTTGAAGATCAACTTGAGGAGACTACTCCTGAGCTATTTAAAACAATTGTTGATTCAACTCCTGATGTTACTGTTTTAAGTGATACTCCAGTCGATATTAGATTCGAAATCCAGTCTGTAAACACAAATACAACCTTCAGGATTGTAGATGGGGTATTTGATTCTGGTGAGATGGAAGTAATTTTTACAGGTAATCTTGACAACTTTGAGATCTTATATATAAATTTTAATCAATTAATAGCTGAAAATGGACAAGCCTTGTCTTTAGCTTTAGAACCATCTGATTTTACAAATAATACTTACATAATAGATTTAGCTGGTTTAAGTTTGCAAGACCAAGATATTAATGGTGAATTTTGGTTAATTGATATTGAAGTAAACGCTGAATCAAGTCAAGGACCAGGAGCAAATCTTGGTTTGGTAAAACTAGTTATTGATGATGATATCTATTTTAGATCTTTTACTGGCTTTATAGATGATGTTCATACTCTTGATACACAAACTGATGTTGATATTGATTATCCTTCAGACATTGAAAATGCTGTTATTTTAGAAGAAATCTCACTCTATTTTGAAGTCTATAACAAAATTGGTTTTGAATTTGAATTAATGGGTGATTTAATTGCTTATCGTGATGGACAAGAGGTAGATCGCATTCTTTTACAAGAATTAGAAGGTGTTGATTTTGTAATCCAAGCTTCGCCAAGTGATGGGCAAGTAGCTGAAAGCCATTTCGAAATAATTGATAATGAAAGAGTTAATCAGATGCTTCGTTTAATGCCAGATAACATAGCTTTTATAAATCCTACATATAAGGTATCAAATATAGATGATTTAGTACCTGGTTTTGTCTCTAACCAACATACAATAAGAAGTGATTATCGCATTAAAATTCCTTTTAAAGCCACTTTTAATGATGATTTCATAATTTATCCTGATAAGTTATATGAAATAGAAATCAGTGAGGATAACCAAGATTTGATTGATGAAAGAGTTAATGAAGGCAGTATTGATATAATAGTTGAAAATTCTTACCCAATTGGTGGGATATTGGATATTTATCTATCATCTCAGGAACTGACTGCAGATTCTGAATCTTTAGCTTTAGCTGAATTACAGTTTACTGATTATGATATACTAGCAAATGCTGATTCATTAGACTATGTGATTTCATTAAGTGAATCAGATCTTGACCTTTTTCTTCATGATAAAGTTTTTATGAGAACTAGGGTTAAGTTCCATAACAGTAATGGAGTAGTAACAATTCTGCCTACAGATAATTTACGTGTCAAAGGTAGTTTAAATATTTCTGTGAGGGTAGATTAATGACATATACAAGAAAAAAAATATCATTTATTATTAGCCTTCTACTAGTCTTAACTGCTAATTTATTTAGTTTATCAGACTCCTATTCCTTAAGCTTTGCTGACAGTTATTTCTCCAGAGCTAGAGCTTCCCAAGCTTTAAATTGGAATCCTGCTAATATTGGGGAAGAATCTTATTTAGATTTACCTTTCCTGAATACAAATATTTCTCTAACTAATAACTTATTTGATTTAGATATGAATGGTATTTCAGGAAAGTATTTAACTGATAAGGACAAGGAAGATATTTTAGCTGAAATAGATGGATCTTTTGTAGTTGATGGATCATTTAGAACACTTATTTTTGGAGTATCTGATAATAATTTAGCTTTCAGTATTGGTCTTAATGTTTTATCAAGCTCAAAGATATCTGAAGAATTTATTAGAATTAGTCTCTATGGTAATGAAACAGATAATTATCATTTCAATAATAGTGATTTAGCATATAACTTACTGTCATACACAGATATATCGGCTGGTATGGGAGGGTTAAAGCTAGATAAAATTATCCCAAGTTTAGCTAATAGTGATTTACCAGAAATTGAGTATGGTATATCTGCAAGTCTGTTAACAGGTATTGCAAATGTAAAATCTTCATCTTTCACAGCTGATTATTTAGCTGACATTGAAAGTGGACTTCAGACTCAAGCATATCTTAAACAGAAGGAAGCCTTTGGTGGATTCGGTTTAAAATTTAATTTATCTTTTAATTCTCAGGTTAATGAAAACTTATCTTTAGGGATGGGTTTTGATAACCTACTTGGTTTTATTACCTGGACAGGAAAGACTAGGATAAGGGAAAAGAGATATTGGATTGAAGATGTTTATATATCAGATTTAGAAGAGGATATTTTATCTGATGAAGATGGTGTAAGCGATATTGATAAATATACTACTTCTCTACCAGTAATCTACAGATTTGGTAGTTTGTATGATTTTGGTAAAGTTGACCTCTCTATTGATTACAGCCATACATTTAATGATAATAATTATAATTTAGGCCGGAATAGTATATCTCTAGCCACAGAATTAAAATGGATATCAAAGTTTCCTTTCCAGATAGGAATTAAGCTAGGTGATGGAGATAATGTAGTTTCAACTGCCTATGGGGTAACCTATAAAGGTAGTTATTTCCAGACTGGTATTGGTCTTCAGGTAGCTGATACTATTTTGCCAGGAAAGTCTTCTAAAGCTCTTTCCTTTGGTATTCATACCCAATTAAGTTTGAACTAAAGTAATAAGTATATTAATAATGATCTTAATCAGTTTATTAATTTCAGCCCTTTACTCTTATATTCTATATAGGAAAACAAAACCAGAAATATCATTAGCCAGAGCAAGTTTTCTTTTTTCTTTGAGATTGATAACTTTATGGATAGTTCTCATGTTTCTCTTGCTACCTGTCTATAAGGTTACCAGAGACTTATTAGTTAAACCAAAAGCTCTTGTCTTAATAGATAATTCAGCTAGTATGGATTTATTACAAGAGGGAGAATCTAAAGCAGAGCAAGTTTCTAACTTGTTAGATGGAATCAAGGGTAGCTTAGAGACTAATTTTGAAGTGGAATACTTTAATTTTGCTTCCTCAATCTCAGGAAACAAGAATAATACAGATTTACTTGCAAGTATTGAAGACTTATACCAAAGAGAGTCACAAACTCCCCATGAGATATTCTTATTATCTGATGGCTATTTCTCTGATAATAGATTCTCTTTGTTGAAAGATTATCCCTTTAAAATTAATACTTTTGAGTTTTCCAACCCACAAAAAGAATTACAAGCTAAAATTGTAAATATTAGATCTAACAGAAATGCTTATTTAAATGAAGATACACCTATTGAAATTTCTGTAAATAATCAAGGTAAAGACAAGCTCAGTCTTGAGATATCTAATGATAACCAGCTCCTTAAGAGAAAAATAATTGAATCATCAGAAGCTAACATCACGAAAGAACTGACTAATATTAGCTTTGAAAAAGTAGGTTTATATAATCTAAATATTAAATTACTTGATAATGGTGAACAAGTAGATTCTTCTAGATTAGTTATCAAAGTAAGTGATAATAAGAAGAAGCTAGTCATGATAACGGATTCAGCTGATTGGGATTTAAAATTCATTAAAGATGCAATCAAACTTGATAATCGCTTTTCCTATAGATATATTATTCTGAAAGATAGGGTCTTATGGGAAGGCAAAAAAGAAGTTTCTTTACCTGATTTGCTAGCTGATTGCCAACTATTGATACTCAATAACAAGAATAGACTTATCTTTAATCAAAATCAAAATTCTTTCCTAGCTAACAAAATAAAGCAAGGACTTAATCTCTTTTTGATTGGAGATATTATTAATGGTTTAGAAGAATACTATCCTGTAGCAAAAAGTAATATAGATAGGTTGTATGAAGCAAGAATAATTCCTGGTTATGCTAGTAAAGATTATACTACTTTTGCCGAATATTTACAGGAAGCTGATGATTTACCTCCTGTTAAATATTACTATTACAGACTCAAGAATACCAGCCAAGAGATAGCTACTTTTGATAATATGGATAGGTCTCCTGCTATAACAAGTTTCAGACTTAATACAACTAAGGTTCTTCATTTTGCTTTTCAAGATTTCTGGCGATTCTCAACTAGGGTTAGTAGTAATGACTTTAATACAATGATAAGAAATATTCTCCAATGGCTTAGCTCCCAAAGTGGTCAGAATTTCCTTGTCGCAACAGATAAGGATGGCTATTATTTTGGAGAAACAGTAAACTTCACTGCCTCGATATTAGATGAAAAAGGTGATTTTATCTCGCAAAAGAATCTAGAACTAATTGTAAAGAATAGTGAGGGACAGAGTGTGAAATCAGATTTCTTACTTTGGAAAAGCCAAGAATATACTTATAAATTAGCTGATTTACCTGCAGGAAAATATACTTATCAAGTTACAGATCTTGCTTCTGAACAAGTTAGAAATGGCCAGTTTCTAGTCTATGACAACTCCCTTGAAATGTCTCATCTAGACTTTAATAATGTAGCTCTAAATGAAATTTCAAAGGCTAGTGGGGGATACCATTATAAATCTTGGCAAAGTGAAACTTTTAAACAAGCTCTAGAAAGAGAGAAAATTCCTACACAATTATATAGAGAATTTAAAATATTATTTAATAATTACTTATTATTTATCGTGATTTTATCTTTCTCCATTGAGTTATTCTTTAGACGGAGATGGGGTTTAATCTAAAGTTAATAGAAGATAAAAGTAGCTGGAGGAAAAGTGAATATTAGAAAAAAGACTAAACAAATAAAACTCGGAAATATGCTCATTGGTGGTAATGCTCCTATTTCTATTCAATCAATGACTAATACAAATACTGCTGATGCTAAGGCTACACTTGCTCAGATTAAAGACTTAGAGAAAATTGGCTGTCAGATTATCAGACTTGCCGTACCAGATCTCGAATCAGCTCATGCTTTAAAAGATATTCTTCCTCAGGTTAATATTCCTACTATTGCAGATATTCATTTTGATTATAAATTAGCTTTAGCTTCTATTAAGAATGGTATAGATGGTCTTAGACTTAATCCAGGGAACATTGGTGAAAAATGGAAGGTTAAAGAGGTAATCTCTGCTGCAAAAGATAAAAGAATTCCTATAAGAATAGGGGTAAATGGTGGTTCATTATCAAAAAAGATTATTGAAAAATATGGTTTTGGTCAAGAAGCTATCGTAGAGTCAGCTTTAGAGCATGTTCGAATTCTAGAAGATAGCAATTTTACAGACATTAAGATATCAGTTAAATCTTCCAACTTAGATTTGATGGTTAAATGTTATCAAGCCCTGAGTGATAAAGTTGATTACCCTCTTCATCTAGGAGTAACTGAAGCAGGAACTTATACCAGGGGTACCGTAAAGTCTGCTATGGGAATTGGCATGCTTCTTTATCAAGGTATTGGTGATACTATTAGGGTTTCTCTCACTTCCTCACCGCTTGATGAAGTAATTGTTGCTAGAGAAATACTCTTAGCTTTAGGACTGAAAAAGGGAATGGAAATTATCTCATGTCCTACATGTGGAAGAACTAAGATTGACTTGATTTCCTTAGCTGACAAGGTAGAAAAGAGACTTGAAGAATTTAAAGATCAAGCTATAACAGTGGCTGTAATGGGCTGTGTAGTGAATGGACCTGGTGAAGCTAGAGAAGCTGATTATGGTATTGCAGGGGGAACAAATGAGGGCCTAATCTTCAAAAAAGGTGAGATAATCAAGAAGGTGGCTGAGTGTGATCTAGTAGATCATCTTTATCAGTTGATAAAAGCTGATTTCTCAAATGAATAGACCTGCCTGTTATCTTGTTATAATTTTATTTACCCTACTAAGTACTAGCTTATTTTGTGTTACTATAGTTGAGACTCAAATTAATGGTAATAAACTTGTAAGTGATAAAGAATTATATAATCTGTTAACTTTTCGTAATGGAAGTGAATTCAACTATCAAATAGCCAATCAATCTATCAAGGCTATTGAAGATTATTACAAGAGTAAAGGTTATAGATTTGTTAATATAAAAGCAGTTGAAGCTATTCCTGTTGAATCAGACCAAGTTAAAGTAATTATTAGTATTCAAGAATCATCACTTAATAAGATTTCTGATATAACTTTTACAGGTAATTATGCTATTAAAGACCTTGTTTTTCAAGAAATCCTAGCTCAAAAAGACCTAACAATTGATGATATTGGCATGATTAAGCAAATGATTATTGACCAATATTCAGTCAGATCATATTTCTTTACCCAAGTAGCTGTCGATAGCATTAAGGAAACAGAGACTGGGGCACAAATAAACTTTAAAATTACTGAGAATAAACCTTTCAAACATAAATTTTTTAAATTTAAGGGTAATGCAGTAAGTAAAGATTATTCCTTGATTAAGATTTCACGACTTAATAGAAGTCAAAGCCTAACTCCCCAACTCATAAGTCAGGCAGAGAATAGATTGCTTGCTAAAAGCTACATAAGAAAGGTTTCTATTGATCCTATAGATTTTGAAAGCTTGCTTATCGATATAACCGAAGGGAAGATGACTACTATCTCAGGTATTGCAGGCTATAATAGTAAGAATTCAGATTATCCTTTTAGTGGTTTTCTAAATTTTTCTTTCAATAACCTCTTTGGTAGTGATAGAAGATTGGATTTTAAATGGAATAAACTTACTGCAGATAGAACAGACCTTGCCCTTGCTTATCATGATTCTGGTTTGAAAGACTACTATTTCTCAGCTGATATAGATGTTAAAAGAACTGAATATGATACTTTAGCTACTCTTTCAGAGCTAGGACTTTCCCTTAATTATGACTTTACTTACCATGAGGTAGGACTTTATACTAAATATATAAATTACGATGTTATAGCCTCTAGCAGTCTAGAATCATCAGAAAAAATATCAGGTATTGGTGTTTTCTGGCAACAAAACTTCTTAGATAATCAAGTAAATCCTAGGTCTGGCTATCAAGCAAGATTTTCTATAGATTATAACATGAGCTCTCTTATAGAGGAAAACTATAATATCAGTCAGGGTTTTTTAACTTACGCTTTTTCACTTAATCCAAAATTAGTACTATTCAATAAGTTTTCTGCAAAATACTCAACAAAAAAAGATTTATCTTCCTATAATAGCTTTAAATTAGGTGGTTTTAATTCTCTAAGAGGTTTTCAGGAAGAACAATTTTCCGGATATTTCATTAGCTGGAATAATCTAGAAATTAGGTATTTATTTGGCAATACTAACAGTCTATTTGTCTTTGGAGATCTAGCTTATTTAGAAAGCTCTGAATTAGGGCAGATAAGAAAAATGGGTAATCTCTACTCTTTAGGTTTAGGCATGAGAATTGCTACTCGCCTAGGTAATCTAACCTTTGAATATGGTCTAGGATATAATGATGGATGGAACTCACTATACGACGGCTTAATCCATTTCGGTCTAGAAACAAGTTTTTAAATCAAAATAAGTTATTCTTCTCTAAAGCTCTACTGCACCATTCGGATTAAACTTGAACCATTTTTTTTCATTCAACTTTTATAATCTGGGATAATGATTGACAAGTAGTCTGCTTTAGTAATACTTGATATATTAATCCAATTAAGGACTAAGAGCTTTGATAAGAGCTTATTGAGATTAAACCCAATAAAGCAGTAGGTTTTTGTGAACAGAAGAATCTGCACTTATTTCAAAATCCTACTACACTACTTGGTTAAATCAATCTGCACTCTTCAGCAAAGTTCTACTACACTATCTGGATTAAAAAGATAATTTGTGGAGGAAACTATGAATGAAATTAAATGGGTAGAAAACACTAATCCTAACTACAATAAAACTTACTTTTCTAATAGATTATTTCCTAGAGATATAAGTAGTAAAACAAGAAGTTTTCATGATTCTATTCCTGCTTTTGAGATTACCCCGCTAAAATGTCTTAGAAAGATGGCATCTTATATTGGTGTAGGGGGAATCTGGGTAAAAGATGAATCTTGTCGTTTACATCTTAATTCTTTTAAAGTATTAGGTGGGTCTTATGCTATCTATCGCTTTTTAAAGAAACGTTTAGCTATGAAGGAAGATTTTACCTATGAGCAACTTATTTCTCCAGAGTTTAAGAAACAAACAGGACAAATCACTTTTGCGACTGCTACTGATGGTAATCACGGGCGGGGAGTAGCTTGGGCTGCTAGTAAGTTAGGCCATAAATCGGTAATTTATGTTCATAAAAACACTTCTCAGCCTAGAATAGATGCGATTAAATCTTATGGTGCTGTAGTTAAAGTAGTAGATGGTAATTACGATGATGCAGTGGAACAAGTAAGTATTGATGCTAAGAAAAATGCTTGGGAGATAATATCTGATACTTCCTGGCCAGGATATGAGGAAATACCAAGCTGGATTATGCAAGGCTACACTACCATTGTTTCTGAAGTTCAGGAGCAGTTGGGAGCTCAAGGAATACTATACCCTAGCCATATCTTTGTCCAGGCTGGAGTTGGAGCTTTAGCTGCAGCAATACTTGGTCATTATCATGCTATACTAGGTGAAAATTCACCTACCTGCATTGTGGTTGAACCTGATAAAGCAGCTTGCTTATATGAGAGTATGAGAATTGGAGATGGTAAAGCCCATAATTTCCCAGGAGACTTAGATTCAATCATGGCTGGTTTAGCTTGTGGAGATCCCAGTCCTATAGCTTGGGATGTCTTAGTAGAATCTGCTGATGTTTTTATCTCTGCCAAAGATTATATTGCGGCTGAAGGTATGAGAATGTATGCAGTTCCTCTTAAAAGTGATCCCTTTGTTGTAAGTGGAGAATCTGGAGCTGTTACTCTGGCGACCTTAAAACATATTATGCTTGACCCTGATTTAGAAGATTTAAGAAAGAAACTGAAATTAGATTCTAAGTCTAAGGTTCTCTTGATAAATTCAGAAGGAAATACTGATCCAATCAACTTCAGAAGAGTGGTCTGGGAAGGTTCTAAACCTCTTCCTCATAGATAAGTATAGAGGATTTATGTATGTGTAAATGCACAAGAGTGACCATTTGTCAGCAAGGGGTGCAAACCCCTTGTATGATGAGAAGGGATGTAAATAGCCCTAGGTGGTCGATATTAATTTCTCTCAATTCACAATGAGTAAAAATCAAGAAAAATTAACAATTGCTTACCTATCTATAAATTTATACTTTAAGCACCATTTGACATAGAAAATAATTTATAAATAAAAATTTATTTGACAGTAAATATAAAATGTCTCATTATTGCCTCAAAATTATGAGAGGAGTTTTTTTAATGAGAAATACTAAGTACTTTTTATTGATAATAATGATAAGCCTGTTTGGATTTATGAATCTGAATGGACAAGCTACAGACCTATTTATTTCTGAATATATCGAAGGTAGTGGAACTTATAACAAGGCTCTCGAATTATTCAACGGTACAGGTAGCTCTGTGAATTTAGATACTTATTCAATTTCTATTTATACAAATGGATCGTCAAGTGCTAGTTATACATTAGCTTTATCTGGGGACTTAGCGAATAATGATGTTCTTGTGATATCTAGAGCTTCCGCAGATGCCCAAATTCAAGAAGTTACCGATATTGAAGATGCTTCACTAAACAACTTCAATGGAGATGATGCAATTGCTTTACTAAATAATGGTATTGTTATCGATGTTTTTGGTACAATTGGGGTTGATCCTGGTTCATCTTGGCCTCTTCCAGGGATAGGTAATAATACTAAAGATCATACATTAGTAAGGAAATCTTCTGTTTCTTCTCCTAATTCGACTAATTCAGCTTCCTTTGGAACTACAACAGAGAATTCAGAGTGGGATGTTTATGAGCAAAATACCTTTTCTTTTATTGGTTCTCATACTTTTGGTGCAACAGGAAATTTAGCTCCAGTAATTTCTAATATAGTTATAGATCCAGAAACAAATATTGATTATTTAGAAACAGTTTCAGTTTCAGCAGATGTTACAGATGATGATACAGTATCAAGTGTTGTATTAAACTGGGGAACTACTAGTGGTAGTTTAACTAATCAAATTACTATGAATAATAGTGGTTCAACTTATACTACTCTATCTGATATTCCTGCACAAGCAAAGAGTACAACAGTTTATTATCAAATTACCGCAACTGATAATGACTCAGCAACAAGCACTTCAACTGAAGCAAGTTATACTGTATTAAGCAATGTTCTCCCAATCATAACAAACATTGGTCAAACTCCTACTGCAAATATTACTTCATCTACAGCAGTTTCAATTTCAGCAGATATTACAGATAATGATGGCACAATAATTGGTGCTGAATTACACTGGGGAACATCTACAGGTACTTTATCAAACACTATTGATATGTCTCCTTCTTCAGGAGATACTTATGTAACCGATTCAGAAATTCCTGTTCAACTTAATGGTACAACAGTTTATTATGAAATTTATGCCTTAGATAATGATAGCGGAGAGACTACTTCTTCAGAACAAAGCTATGAAGTTCTCGACCCTTTACCTTTAGATGCCGATTTCTCTGCTAATTCAACAAATGTTTATGTTGACCAAGAGGTAACTTTTACAAATGCAACAAGCGGTGGTTCAATACCATATTCATTCAGTTGGAATTTCGGGGACTCTAACACTTCAACAACAGAAAATCCTACCCATACTTATGGTTCAACAGGCACATATACGGTTGAACTTACTGTAACTGATGCCAACTCAGCAAGTGATACTGAAACAAAATTAGGATATATCACAGTTGAAGAAGCTCCTGAAGGTGCTACTGATTTGTTCTTCTCAGAATATATTGAAGGCTCTTCAAATAATAAAGCTATTGAAATTTTCAATGGTACAGGTGCTCCTGTATCTCTTTCTGATTATTCCTTAAAACAATATAATAATGGTGCTACAGACTTAAGCGGGACAACCTATGAAGTAACTTTAAGTGGCACTTTAGCTAATAATGATGTTTATGTTGTCTATAATTCAAATGCGGGAAGTAATATAACTTCAGTCGGAGATCAGTCAGGAGCTAGTGTCACAAACTTTAATGGTGATGATGCTATTGCATTAATTAAAAATGATGTAGTGATAGATGTTATTGGTGAAATTGGGAATGACCCAGGTACTGCTTGGCCTGTTGCTGGAACTTCTAATGCTACTGCAGAACATACTTTAGTTCGAAAATCTTCTATTGCTTCCCCTACAGCTGATTGGGCTGTTTCAGCAGGAACTACAGCTGAAAATTCTCAATGGATTGTTTACGATCAAGACGAAACATCTTATCTTGGTGCTCATGTATTTACTTATGATGTACCTACCGAATTTTCGGTTAATTTTGAAGCAGACCTTACTTCAGGCGACCAACCTTTAACAGTAAATTTCACTAGTTCAGTTTCTGGAGGAACTTCACCATATCTTTATAGCTGGGATTTCGACGGTGATGAAGAAGAAGATTCAACTTCTGATAATCCTTCTTATACTTTTACAGAGGCAGGAACATATACAGTATCACTTTATGTGATAGATGATGAAGCAAGAGATTCACTTCATGTTAAAACAGGGTATATTACAGTAAACAGTACTAGTATAGAGTCCTATTATGCTTCGATTACTGAAACTTCCGGACAAGCCTTGAAAACACAGCTTCATAATTTAATTGCGACTAATACTTTAACAAATTATGATGCTTCTCGAGAAGCTATGTATAGCACAATAGATAATATTAATGGTAAGGTAACAGGAGTATACTCTGGACTTGAGGTTGCCCATACTTATGGAACAACTTCCACTCCCGCGGGTATAGATTGTGAACATTCTTATCCTCAAAGTTGGTTAGAGGCGTATGAATCTGCAAGTGATTATGCGATAGCAAGAACAGATATACACCATTTATTCCCAACTAAATCTGAAGTAAATTCTTCAAGAGGAAATCTTCCTTTTGATAATGTTAACTCCGTATTAAACAGCTGGTCTGAAGCAAGTGGTTATGTATCTTATCGAGGAACAAATATTGATGGTGAGACAGTTTTTGAAGTTGCAGATCAACACAAGGGAAATACAGCAAGGGCTATGTTATATATGAATACTCGTTGGAATTTGCCATTATCAGATGATGGTTCAACAACAGGCTTAAATATCGACATGTTGCCTACCCTTCTTCAGTGGCATGAAGCAGATCCAGTGGACCAAGCTGAAATTGATAGAAATGAAGGTATTTATGATTATCAAGGTAATAGAAATCCATTTGTTAATCATCCTGAATGGGTAACAGCCATATATGGCTCAGCAACAAATCCACAAGTGGCTACTCCTACTATTTCTCCAGCTTCAGGTAGTTTTGTTAATTCAGTGGAAGTAGCAATATCTTGTCTAACAAATGGTGCTTCTATCTATTATACAACTAATGGAGATACTCCTACTACAAGCTCAACGCTTTATGAAAATCCTTTCGCCATTACTGAATCAGCAACTATCAAAGCTATTGCTTCCAAAGTGGGTTTTGATGATAGCGGGATTGCTACAGCAACATATACTTTATCAGAAAATCAATCCGTAGCAAGTGACCTCTTTATTTCTGAATACATAGAAGGTGCTTCAGGTAGTAACAAAGCCCTGGAAATCTTCAATGGTACAGGTTCTGATGTTGATTTAAGTGCTTATTCAGTTAAATTAGGAAATAATGGTACAAGTTGGGACTCTCCGATAAGCTTGACAGGTACTCTCACTAACAACTCAGTATATGTTATTGCTAATTCTTCTGCTGAAGATACAGGCATTATAGAAGCAGCTAACCTTTCAAATGGATCTTTATCCTTTAATGGTAATGATGCAGTTGGTTTATTTAAAAATGATGTTCTAATTGATATTATTGGTATTTATGAAAATGACCCTGGTGCTGCTTGGGACGTTGCAGGTACTACAGAAGCTACAGAAGATCATGTCTTAGTCAGAAAATCTTATGTAAGTCAAGGAAATACTGATTGGACTACTTCTGCTGGAACAGATGCAAGTGATTCAGAATGGCTTGTATATGCAAATGCTACTTATGACTATCTTGGAAATCATAGTTTTACACCTCTAACTGTAGATTTTTCAGCAGATCTAACTTCGACAACAGCAGGTACTACAATTCAATTTACTGCGAATGTAAGTGGTGGCTCAAGCCCTTATGTTTATGAGTGGGACTTTAATAATGATGGAGTTGCTGAATCAATGTCAGCTAATCCTAATCATATCTACAATGTAGCTGGAACTTATTCAGTTTCTCTCTATGTTCTTGATAACAATTTTGATGAAAGAACCTTGGTTAAGAATGATTATATAACCATAGCATCAAATATTGTTTATGCAGATGATTTAATAATCTCTGAATATGTTGCAGGTAGTGGAAATAATAAGTCTCTGGAAGTCTATAATGGAACAGGTCAAACAGTAGACTTATCTAACTACTCTATCAGAATTTCTAACCCAGGAGGGTCTTGGGCTCAAACACTAAATTTATCTGGGAATTTAGAAAATGATGCTGTTTATGTCTTAGCTCATCCTAGTGCAAGCGCTAGTGTCTTAAACTTGGCTTCAACTACCAATGCAAGCCTTGCATTTAATGGAAAAAATGCAATTGGCTTGTTCAAGAGTGATAGTCCAATAGATATAATTGGAGTAGCTAATGCTTCTCCAGCTGGTAATGCAGATGGGTGGACTGTTGCCAATATTGCTAATGCTACAGCTTCAAGAACTCTTGTTAGGAAAAGTAGTATAAGAGCTGGTAATACTAATTCTGAAACATGGACTAGTGGTGGTACAAAAAATGGAACAACAACTCCAGATTCAGAGTGGACAGTCTTTGAACAGGATTCTTTTGGCGATTTAGGAAACCATGATTTCGATTTTGGAGATGAAACTCTTCCTGTAACATTAACCTCATTTACATCATCAATGACATATAGTGGTTTAGGTCAAGCTATGGTGTCTATTCAATGGAAAACTGAAGCTGAAAGTGGGCTTATTGGCTATAATGTTCTTAGGAGTATGAATCCATTCTATGAGAGTGCAATAAGGGTTAATCAAGAAATTGTTTCAGCCAATAACAGTCTTGTGGGAAATAGCTATTCTTACATTGATCAAAATGTTCAACTTCATAACAACTACTATTATTGGTTGGAATCAGTTGAGCTATCCAATGAAAATGAGACTTTTGGACCTATCCATATCAAAGTTGTGGGATATAACTCAGATAGTGTTACTGTTCCTTATAAAACTAGTTTGAGAAGTATTTACCCAAATCCATTTAATCCTTCCACTACTGTTAGATTTTATGTTAATACAACTGATAGAGTTAACATAAAAGTCTATAACATCAGAGGACAGGAAATTAAACAATTGACTCAGGAAGTTTACCAGCCTGGATTTTATAAGGTAATTTGGAATGGTAAAGATGAAAATGAAAATAGATGTGCATCTGGTATTTATCTTTTCAAGATGGAAACAACAAGAGAGAGTCAGTTAATCAAAGGTATTTTAGTAAAATAGATATCATGTTAGCTTTAATAAATTATATAAGCCCTGTCATTTGTACAGGGCTTACATACCTTGCTGGCAAATAAGAAAATAATTTTCTTCCCTATCCA
This sequence comes from Cloacimonadales bacterium (SeqCode), assembly GCA_963663475.2. Classification (GTDB taxonomy): domain Bacteria; phylum Cloacimonadota; class Cloacimonadia; order Cloacimonadales; family JAFGVF01; genus JAEKNW01. Next base: position 377,864 of record CAXXJV010000002.1, read on the forward strand.
TCCCTAATCCTTCCTTTACAGTCTTTCGATGAAAGTCCCAGTTTCATCGAAAGACTGTAAAGGAAGGAATAAGGAAGGAATAAGAAAGAAAGATGGTTTTTTAACCCAGTAGAACTTGCTTTAATAATCAACAATTTTACTTATTCAAACATGTCTATCATCCTTAACTGCTGATTAAATCCATTAACTTTAACCATGATAGGCTTATTATTAGGTCTATACATAAGTTTATTATAAATTTCATTCACTTTATTAATTGAGTTCATATCAATTCCGCTTAACTCAATTTCATCTCCAACTTGAAGATTATTAGGGCAATTCTCTCGAATATGTTCAACAAAAATCTTGTTATCAATAATTTTGATTTGGATTCCAGGACTATAACTGTCTTCAATATTAAGAAGGGGAGTGGAAAGAGAATCTTTAAATTTTAATTTTGAATTAGCTACATCAATAAGAACTTTATACTTAGAAGCAAAATTCATACCCAAGATATATCTGAAAGGGATTACTGGCATATCAGAAGTTTCTCCGAAGAGATGCTTACCTCTGAAAGTTCCATCAAGATAAAGTTCAATATCTTTAGAGAAATTCATGGACTTTGTTCCCATAAAAGAGACAAATCTCCAATTTAATGAAGTGGGGTAATCTGAGAAGATCGGCTTAAATGACATGCATTGGAAGGCTCCAGTATCAAAAACGGTTAATGCCTCATAATCTTCCTGTATTGGAGCCATTGATGTTATTATAAACTGAGAGAAATGACATTTTAACTCAAAATCAGCGTAAAAATCTGATCTATTAAACTCAATAGTTTCATCTCTCACATCAATAAGAACATTATCAAAAGCCATGATAAAATCAAGACCCAAGATGCCTGCTACTTCAATGCCTACTAGGTGAGAAAGTTCTTGCAAAACTTCCGAAAATTCAAGGTCTCCCAGAGAGAGAGTGAAGGGAAAATTAAGCTCTAAATCATCAGAAGTAATCTCATCAATTTCTTTAGAGAAAGAAAAAGGACAACCAGAATCTAAAAACATGTAGTAAGTTTCACCATTTCGTTGAACAGGTATAAAAATAGTGTTTAACAAAGATATAATTTTCATTTTTACCTCCAAGTAATCATTTAAAAATTATAAAACAATGAAAATGATCATTAGCTAATTTGTCAAATAAAATATTTAAATTTATGTAATCTTATAGAAGTTTTTATTCCTTTTATAAAAAGATAAAAATCCATCATAACTAATTCTTTTCCTATCTTCATAAGGAAAGATAAATCTATTTTGTTTATCAATGAGTTTATCATAACCTTCCCATTTTTGAGAATTACTAACAAAGTAAGTTGGAAGTAGGTTCTCATCTTTAGGATAATGAACCGATCTATAAAGTATGGAATTAGCATGATAGAAGCAAGTCCAATTGCCACCAAAGCCAGTTCCTGGTTGAATAACAGCCATGATTAAGGGTGTCATTTTATGATATAAATATAGTGCCTGATAGGCAAAAGCACCTTCAAATTTGAGAAAGAGTATTGATAATCTATGGGGACCATGTTCTTCTGTAAAATCTGCCTTTCTTTCAAATATATTCCAAATAGCAAAAGGTCTATTTCTCATAAGTTGCTTAGTGATACCATTAAATTTTTCCTCTCTTTCACTAGGGTCAATAAAATCTGGTTCTACAAATCTGGATAAGTCAGCTGGTGTTAGCCTATCTTCACTAATCTCTTCTTGATAAATTAACTTATAACCTCTTAGCCCCAGTCTGGTTTCTCTATGAATATCGTCTCTTGTATATCTATAATCAACATAGATGAAAGAATATACATTACCTGCTAAATATCTAACAGGATTTCCGTCAAACCAATTGGCTGGGTAGTAACATGAATCTTTTAGCAGATTCTTAATATTAAAAGTAAAATTGTCATATCTTAACCAGTCTGGATATGGTGCTTTCTCAATTGAATTTAACATATTAACTCCTTGATATATTGCTTTTCTTGTCTTGGATACTTTTATCTAATTCCCAGATTTTGAGTCTATTTTTACTGTTAATTTTCTTTAGTAAATTTTGGTGTTTATTCCAATCGTGAAACATGGTGTTTGTTACGAATATATCGGGAAAATACTTGGCTTCATCTTTGTATATTACAGATCTATAAAATAATTTTTCATTATCATAGTAATTAGTATAATTTCCTCCAAATCCATGACCAGGCTGAATAACTGCTAAAATATCTAGTCATGCCATTATGTCCAATACAACAGTAACGGTTATGGGGAGTATAAGTAAGGAAATATTTGAAAAAATATATTCCGAAATGATGGGAATATATTGAATTTTATAAACAAAGTAAAAGAAGAATATGAAAAATTTATAAAACTGGAATTAATGATAGAGACTCCATAAAAAAAATAGCCAACATTGTAGTTCAATATGAAAATGATATTAAAAATTCTATTTCTAAAGATAACTTTTTAAGTAAACAAGATGTAATAGATATTAAAGATATTATAGATAGAATAATTTCTTCGTATGGTAATTCAACAGGTGTTATTAAAGGATTATCAGATGCAGAAAGAAAAAAATTAATTGGAGTCGTTAATCATCAAATTTTAAAAAATAAAACAAATAATTATGCAAACTCAAATAAAATACATCAAACTCAAAGAATAAAAATTTCAATAGATGATGTTAATAATAGCATAAAAACAAAAGAATTATTTGCCAATTTATCTTTATAACTCACTAATCATCTAACTTATCTAACTCTAATAAAAACATTTCATCATCATATTTAATTCCAACAAAATACCAATAAGTTCTTCCCATATCTGCAAGCATACTTTTTATTTTTTCAGTAATTTTATTCATAATATCTACCTTTGATTATTAATCATAGTCTACAAAGAAATTCTTTAATATAGTTCGAATTGCTATGAATTTTATTGCTGTCTTCTTTAATCCCAAATAATGCAATAGATCTTTGAGAATAGCACTATATTCTTTTGCAAAAGTAACTTCCATTATTTCTCCGAATATATAAAATATATGCGTCAAAATTCTGTAAGCTATTTTGCTAAAAGAATTTGCACTCTTCTCTAAAGCTCTATTGCACCATTCGGGTTAATCTTAGCACTCAAAAATTTTAATTTTTATGTTTCACACTTGCTCACACTATTTGCTGTTCAATTATCGTTTGATGCTTAACACATCGTTCGATTTCCAACTTATAGAAAGCTGTAATCTTGTCAAGATAAATATTGTAATATCTATATATGACATTCTATTTGTGCAAAAAGTCAAAGAACAAATGATTGCTAATTTTGAATTGGGGATAAAAGTTAATAGATTTTGAATAATTACCTGTTGTATTGATTATCGACAAGCTTCTTGGATAACAACATCAATTTTAGTTAAGTGCTAATTCGTGGTTCTTATAGCTTATAGTTTTACATTACTCAATTCCGTTGTGTAACGTAAAGAGTGGAGAAATAGAATTTGACTAATTTTAAAATTCATTTGTTTAATCCTGTTCTTCTAAAAGCTTTAGAATGTCTTCAATTTCGTAAATCTCTTCTTCTTCACTTTTTTTATCTTTTTTATAATAAACTTCTTCTTGAGGCTTACCATCTTCATGGTAATAAATTTCTACACCATTTCTTAAATAAAAAGATAAAAATCCATCATAGTCCATTCTTACTCTGTCGTCATAAGCGAAATTAAACCTATTTTGAACATCGACTAAAGTATTATAGTTTTTCCAATGGCTAGAGTTTGTTACAAAATAGCGTGGTAGCATAGTCTCTTCCTTATAGAAGTTTACTGATCTATAAAAGAAGCAATTTTCATCATAGAAGCTTGTCCAGTTGCCTCCAAATCCTGTACCAGGTTGAATTACAACAATAATAAAAGGAGCAATGTTATGATAAAGGTAAAGAGCTTGATAATTATAGACTCCTTCATTACGAATAAATAGGAGAGAAATTCTTTTAGCCCCGTGTTTTTCATCAAAGTAGGCTTTCCTTTCAAAGATAGCCCAAATAGCAAAAACTTTATTCTTAGTTAATTTCTTAGTAATACCAGCTAATCTCTCTTTTCTTTCATTAGGATCTTCAAAGTCAGGCTCCACAAAGAGAGTTAAATTTTGGGGAAGTAATTCATCTTCGCTAATATATTGTTGATGAATTAAGTTATAGCCTCTTAAGCCTAAAGCAGTTTCCTCCTCTATCTTCTCTTCTGTAAAACGATAATCTACATAGATAAAGCTATAAACATTTCCGGCTAAATATCTTACAGGATCACCATCAAACCAACTTGAAGGGTAGTAACATGAATCTTTTAAGATATCTTTTAGATTAAATTGGAAATCATCACCCTTGAGCCATTCTGGGAAGGAAAGTTTTTCAATAGTTTCTAACATAATTGCTCCTTTTTATTATCAGTTATAATCCAGTTATTATTGTTATCTAATTAATTTTCCCTTTAAAAAGTTCCTTTTAGAAATGAGTTTCCCCTTTTCATCATACTTAGTATATTCACCATCTCTCTTATCATGTGTGTAGTTTGCTATTATTTTAATTTCACCATTCGCGTGATACCATTTGCATTCACCATCCTTTCTGTCGAAGTGGTAATTAATTTCTGACTCTTTTTTGCCATCATAATTGTACAATACCTGCTTCCCTTCTTTTCTGCCACAATCATAATTACCCTGTTCAATAAGGTCTCCAAGAAATGAGTATTCTAAATATTCTCCATCCCTGCGACCATACTTATAATTTCCCTTAATTCTTATTGCTGAATCCCAGGAATACTCTAAATATTCACCATGTTTTTCCCCATTTTGGTAATGAGCTTTGATTTCTATATTACCATTTTCATAATATCTAAGATAATCACCATCTCTTCTATCACTCTTATAATGAGCCTTTAGCCTTATATTTCCATTTTCAAAGTATGTTATATAGTCTCCGTCTCTTTCAAGCTCTTCAATGCAATGTTCAACCTGTAGCTCACCTTTCTCATAGTACTCTACTTTATTGCTGTCATCTTGGTAAATCTTATAATTTGCTTGAAGTTTCAAGTTACCATTCTTATAATAAGATAGATATTCACCACACTTTCTGTTATTTTCAAAATTAGCAGTTAAACTTTTAGTCCCATCTTTATAATACTCATTATACTCACCTTTTTTCAGACCATTTTGATAATTAACCTTAAGTCTTACATTGCCATTATAATGGTAATCTATCCGTTCACCATTCTTCTTCCCATTTATATAATTTGCCTTACTGGAAACCTCACCATTAGGATAATACCAGGTTAGTTCCCCATTGAGTAATCCTACCTGAAAATTAGCTCTATTATGAAGATACCCGTCTTTATGATACTTTAAAGACTCTCCATTTTTCTTGTCATCTTGGTAAAAAGTTATACTACTAGGTTTGCCATTAGCATAATACTCTTTCCACTCTCCAATCTTTTTACCTGCCTGATACTGAGCTTCAGACATTATATTTCCATTAGAATGATACCAAGTAAGCTTTCCATCTAATAAACCATTATTATAAGAAGCTATACTACGCAGATTTCCATTGGAATAATATTCCCTAAGCTCGCCTTCTTCATTTCCAGTGGAATAGTAAGTATAAGCTTCCAGAATACCATTTTTAGTGTATTTAAGATACCAACCCAAAGGATTATCATCTTTGAACTTGGCTTGAACTTTTAAGTTCCCACCTTGATAATACTCATAATAATCTCCATCTTTCTTATCATCTCGGTAATTACTCCTAAGTTTCAACTCTCCATTTCGGTAATATTCTAAGTAGTTTCCACTTTTTTTACCTTTTTTATATTGGGCTTCAAATTTTTTGTTTCCATTATCATAATATTGAATCTCTTTACCATGCTTTGTATCATTTCGAAATTGAGTTTTAAGGCAGGTATTGCCATTATAATAATATTCTATGAACATCCCTTCTAACTTATCACAAATGAAGGACTCTTTGGATTTAATCTTACCTTTTTTATAAAAGCAAATACGCTCACCACTTTTCATTCCCCGTTCATAATCCGCTTTACTGCGAAGCTTTCCCTTATCAGAGAAATATAAAAGCTCACCATCTAATAAACCATGTTTATAACTAGCCCTACTGCGAAGATTCCCATTAGCATAATACTCTTCATTAATCCCTTCCAACCTACCAAATTTATATTTGGACTTGTTCAAGATATTCCCCTGAGGATAATACTCAAAATACTCCCCGTCTCTTCTACCATGCCTGAAATTAGCTTTAATCCGTATTCTTCCATTGCTATAATATTCAAAATGTTCACCATCTTTCTTTCTATCTAACATAAAATCTCCTTTGAACTAATAAGTTATCTATTATAAACATGTACTTAAATTATGACTTTTGCTGAGAATCTTTAGTGAAGTTAAGATGATCTTCAGGGATAGCTAGTCCTCCTGAATATCCTAAGTATCCACCATCCGGAAATTCAACATAAATCTCTTTGTTCCTAAGTTTAAAGAAATTATCTGCATCCTTAGCAATGGAGCTTGAATTAAAGTGATCTTTCTTATTTCCCTCAGCATTTAGATGATAAGCAAGATGGAAATTTAAAGTTTCTGCTACTTCATTTTCTCTTTCAGGAACAAATACAAATGACCTTAAATTAAGTTTTTTACACCAGCTCATTCCTAGTTCCTTCAAAGAATTTAAATCTTCTTGTGAAGAAGTAGTATCCTGAGGCTTGAAATTATAAACTACATATATTCTTTCTAAAATTAGAGCTGTTCTATCATTTCCACCATAATCCCAATAACCCATAAGTGGGGTAAACATATAACCACTGGCAAGAACTAACTTTTCAAGATCTTGAGAATTATGTTGCATTCGGCTAATCCAAGCTCGGACACTTCCATAACTTGCCGAACTCGGTCTTCCATAAAATGGAGAAATTATTATATATCCTTTTTCTTTATAACCTTTCATCATCAGGCTTAACTCTTTCTCACTTAGTTCATTCATGGCTTTCATAGTTACTTTTCTTAAATCCAGGCAAAGATTATTATTTTTTACTTCTGCTTTGTCCATTTTTTCTCCTTTATTTTCTTAAATAATTGTCATTATTTGGGTTTATCTTTTCTATTAAGCTTTCAAAAGTTCTTTCAAATACTCTTTTTCATCTTCCCAAATCACGCCATTTGCAACTAAAAAAGCTATAAAAGTCTTTTTAGTAACTCTAGTACCATTCTGTTCTAAAAATTCTTCAAAAGTATTGTCAAAGAAGTCATATAAGTGGCGTTCTATATCAAATTCAATTGCTTTAATTTCTTTATTTAAAGGTTGAATAAGCTGCCCATATTTCACACTAGTAATCTCACCTGCTTTCATTTGTGCTTTATAACTTGCTCCTTCTTTTTTCAGCTTTTTTATTTTGCGCATTTCCGGAGATTTAGGGTTTAACTTAGCATCTTTTTCTTTTCTAAAGCGATTCATATAGAGCCTAAGCTTCTGTTCTTGTCCGTCTATTCCTGACATAAGATGATACATAGAACTAAGTAAATAATAAGCCTTTCTCTCTCCTCTTTCTCCATCCCAATGGATCACACCTCTAGCTATAACCATAATATGCCCAGCACTCTGGGATAAACCGGAAAAAGGAGAAGTGATTGCTACAGTCATTTCATGTCTTTCTCTTCTTATAAATTCACCTTCAACTCTTACATCATTAATATACATCACAATCTTCTTACCATCAATCTTATTTCTAGCATCAAGTTCAATCATTGTAGCTCCTTTGCTATGCGGTTAAGTCTAAATCTGCAAATCGAATTATAGTATCATAACACTCTTTAATATCTTCATAAATAACATACTCATTAACCGAGTGTCGGTTAAAATATCCTATAGAGAGAATGATAGGGGACTTTTTGTATTTACTAGCTAAAACAGTTACATCAGTAAAATAACCTTGGGTGAGTACTTTATCTGTAAAATTATCTTTAATTAAGCTCATTAACTGAATATCTGTATTATCATAAACAGCTATATAATGCCTGGCATAACAATCTAAACCTATCAAATAGGATACATTATTACTAATAATACTTTGGTAAGGCATATTACGGGCACCTACACCACCAATTTCCTCTAAATCAAAAATTGCAAATATAAACTTATCCCAAGCTACAGATCTCATTACTTGGGATATTAAATAACAGCCATTACGGCAGTCACCACCAATACCCACCATTTGGTCAGCTGAACTTATCTTTGTCCCAAACTCACTCTTTTCAATTTTAAAATCAAAAGGTTGGTCAATAAATACAGTAACACTATGGGCAGTTATTAAAGGTAGTTTATCAGTTAATATATCTAAGGTCTTAGGTATGTAAAGCTTAAAAAGTTCACCTTCAATAATATCATATTTAGTCTCAATTTGAGAACCTTCTTCAATTAAACTTATAACATCTTCATGACTCTCAGCTTTGTAAAAATTAAATAAATTTTGCATATCTTCTCCTAGGCTTGTTTATGGGTTTTCGCATCTTGAATATCTTTATCTAGGCTCCAAAGAAAGAGCTTTCTATAACCATTTATTCGTTTAACTAAGTTTTTATGTCTCAACCAGTCATGATAGATAATATTAGTTACAAAGTACTCAGGATAGAAGTCTGCTTCATCCCTGTAGATCACCGACTTATAAAACAGTTTATCATTAGAGTAAAAGTTAGTATAATTACCACCAAAGCCATGTCCCGGTTGAATAACTGCCATGATAGTAGGAACTATCCCATTTTGGAGATAGAGAGTTTGATAGGTTAAAGCACCATCTCCACAGATGAACAATAAGGAAATTCTACTTGGTCCATGAGACTCTGATAAATCAGTATCTCTCTCATAAACAGCCCATTGGGCAAAAGGCTCTTTCATAAAACTTCTATGAAATTCAAGGGACTTCATCTCTTCTTGATCAGGATAAACCATAATTTTCATACCATTAGGAGCAAGTTGATTCTCTGAAATATCTTCATGATGCTTTAAATGATATCCTAATAATCCTTTAGACATTTCAGCTTCAAATCCATCTTTACTTACACCATAATCGATATAAACAAAACTATGAACATTTCCAGCAAAATACTTCATGGGAGCTCCATCAAAACCACTACAAGGATAGTAGAGAGAGTTTTCAAGAATATTCTCAAGATTAAAAGTTAACTTGTCTGCCATTAACCAATCGGGGATAGGTCTTGTAATTAATTCCTCTTGCATGCTTTCCTCCTCAATATCTTTTTTAAAGTTTGGATAAATCCCAATCAAAATTATTATCCTCATTAGAGGCACTATCATCTTCCATAGGAGCATCTACTAAACTGTCCTTACTATTTTCTGCTTCTTCGAGATCATTTAGTAACTTAGTTATCTTTTCTTCAGTAGTCTTTTCATGACTTGTTTCTTTAGTCTGAGCTTGCAGTTCATGAACTTTTTTCTCAAAACTTACGAATCTCTCATTAACATATTTTTCTCTGGGTTGGCAAGCTATGAAATTGATAAGTTCCCAAAGAGAACCATCTTCTCTTTCTCTTAAATCTGAAGCAATAATATCATTTCTAGGTAGTTTACCTAAGTGCTTTTTATTAATTTTATTATGCAAATGGGCTTTTCCTCTTCTAGGGAATCTGATATTCAAGATGCTATCCAATTCTTCTTGGTGGATTAATTCGTCTGAAAGATTATTATATGTTAGTTTAATCCTCTTAGAATCATAAACTCTCCCATGGGCTTTAGGACCAACGATTCTTAGGTTCCCATAATAATCTTGGTGAAGTTTATTGTTAGATCTGCCAAAAGCTTCATATCTTTCTTTGTACTCATATTTTTTTCTAGTTAGTTCATCGATTTCATACTTGTACTTTTCTGCTTTTGCTTCAATTTCCTTAAATACTTGGGAAGTTTGATTTTCTCTGTCTAAGGCCTTCTTTTTTTCTCTAAGCAGATATCTTTCATAGCGAGAAAGTGAAGCTAATTTCTTTTCCTCTTCAGTCTTTTGCCTTTCTTCAGCTTCAATCTTTTCTTTTTCTATTTTCATATCAAAGTCATATTCATTTTGATTTTCTTCTAAGATATCATTGATTATTATATCCTTTACTTTGAAATCAACTTTAGTTCTGCTGGCAAAATGTCTTAATACTCCTAAGACTGTATCTTTTAGATGATGATATGGATTAGTGAAAACATTAACAATCACTCTTTCAACCACTTGAGAGCTTTCAAATATCTTGTCATCAATTACAACTTGAATATCTACTCTGTCTCCAATAGCATCACCTAACCTATACCAAATGAAATTAGCTAAATCATAATCAAAAGGATTAGTATAAAAGCTGCTTTGTCTAATCGAAAAATCTACTTCAGCTTCAGGTAATTTTAAAATAGAAATTACATATTTTATCTTTATCTCAAGTCTATAATTAGCACGACGATATTTATCCATAACAAAGCTGTATAGTTCATCTTTGTCATCTTGAGAGATGGGAATAGTAGAAAGTCCCCAAATTGTAATATCTTCACCTAATAGCATAGCATCAATCTCTAATGAGAATTTATTGCCAGGGTTATTTTTTTCAATTATATCAGTAAACTTATCAATTATGACATCACAGATAAAGTCAGGATGTCCTTCTCCAACCCAGTTTGTATATCTTAGCATGTTTTTTTATCCTTCATGAGTATAGTTGATTTTACCACAATAAGCTTCACCCCTTCTCATGTAGTGGCCTGCAACCCCTCCTGTTTCTTTGAAGAAATATAGGAAGCCATTAAGATAGTTTCCAGAGTATGCTGAAGCTAAATTTGCTTCTTGATACTTACTTTGATAGCTTAAAAAATTATCAATATCAGATATAATATTCTCTGAAGTAATAATATCCCTGTATTTCCCATCACTGCCTACTATATAGGCACAAGAAAAAGCCTGATCTTGGAAAACTGAATCTTCTTCTCTAGGGACATAGAGGAAGATAGACTGCTGATTCTTAGCACATATTTTTTTACCAAAATCTAAAAATTCATCAAGAGGTTGATTTTTTGAAGCGAACTTATAATTAAAGATAATATAATTTATTTGTTTTACAGGTGGATTTGTTGGTGTTAGAGGACCATAAGAATATTCTGCTAAAACTTGAGTGTAATAATAGCCTGACTGTTTAAGAAATTTTTGCATTTCACTTGTTCTTTTAGCCATATCATCTAACCACTCTGACTTATCGTTATATTTACTAGTATCTTGAGCTTGGAAAAGAGAAACAATAATATAACCCTTTGGATAGAAAAAATCAAAATAATCTTTATCACTTAAGGAGTTAATGTTTAGTTTTGCAATTCTAGCATTAGTGAAGCCAAAATAATCATTATTATTAATTCTATTCATGTAATTAGGGCTTTCTGGGAGGCTGGCTTTTTGTAGATTAGTACTATTTATCACTTGAATCTCCTTTCTTATCTAGTGTTTTTTCTGGATTATTAACTAAGTCTCCTGCTCTATAGAAAGATTTATCACTAAGTTTCCCATCAGGATCATAGCTAGTAAGAAAGCCTTCCTTTAAGTTATTCTTATAGCTTGCTTTTAGCCTTATTTTACCATCTATGTGATACTTAATATAATCTCCATTGAGTAAACCATGTTGGTAGTTTTTCTTACTTTTTAAATTTCCATTGCCAAAATACTCTAAACATTCACCTTGCTTCTTGCCAAAGTGATAGAAGGTCACAAAATGCTTATTACCAGCAGGATAGAAAATCTCTTCTTTCCCATGTTTTTCATCATCAACATAACTTAGTCTTTTCCAAAGTATGCCATCTGAATAATACCAAAGCCAAAGGCCTACTTGCTTATCTCCGTGGTATGCTCCAACTAGCTTTTCTCTTCCATTTTCATAATATTCAATGTAAGACCCATCTTTTACGGAAACCTTGTATTTTCTTGTCCTTCCCATGTTACCACTATTATTATAATGTGGAAGCACTTCTGTTCTTTCCACAAGTTTATAATTTTCTTCAACTATTGCTAATCCATTCTCTTGGTATCTTTTATGTTGGCCTGCAAGTAGGCCTTCTCTTATATCTGAAAGCTCTTTAAGCTGACCATTAGGATAGAAGTATTCATGCAAACCATCTTCTATATCATTAATATAAGCTGTCCTTAGCTTAACTTGACCATCCTCGTAGTAACTTGTAAAATTTCCATTTTTCATATCATTAGCATAATTTGCTTGAATTTTAAGCTGACTATTAGGGTAAAATTCTTGGTAGTTCCCATATAATTTAGCATTTGAATACTTACAATTTAGCTTCATAAAGCCATTCTCAAAATATTCTACATAATTACCATCTTTGTTATTATTACTATAATTAGCCTGTCTTTTAAGTTTTCCTTGAGAATTATACTCTTCTAAAAGTCCATCTAAACAACCGGACTCATAATGAGCTTTTAAGATAATTGTTCCCTTTTCATCATAACAAAGATGCTCACCATGTAATAAGTTATTCTTACGATTATAGGTCATTTTAATCTTTCCACTAGGATAATAAGTAACTATTTCTTTAACGTCTTCAACACTTTCAGTAAAATTCATATCAATACTCCTTGTTTATCGCTTATACTACATTTTCGCTAATTTCATTTATACCTAAATTAGCAAACCTAATAATTGTTTTATAACATTCTTCTAAATCTTCATAAATAACATATTCATTAGGGGTGTGCTGGTAATAATATCCTATTGATAGGACAATAGGTGATTTCTTATACTTGTCAGCTAGTACAACTACATCAGTAAAATAACCTCTAGTAACTTCTTTATCAGCAAAATTACACATAATACTATCAATTAAACTTGTCTCAGTATTATTATAAATAGCTATATAGTCCCTGGCATAACAATCTAAGCCTATCAAGTAGGATACATTATTACCAATAATACTTTGGTAAGGCATATTACGGGCACCAACACCACCAATTTCTTCTAAATCAAAAATTGCAAATATAAACTTATCCCAAGCATCAGATCTCATAATCTGAGAAATTAAATAACAGCCATTACGGCAATCACCACCAATACCAACCATTTGGTCAGCTGAACTTATCTTTGTACCAAATTCACTCTTTTCAATTTTAAAATCAAAAGGTTGAGCTAAAAATACAGTATCACTATGGGCAGTTATTAAAGGCAGTTTATCAGTTAATAAGTCTAAGGTCTTAGGTATGTAAAGCTTAAAAAGTTCACCTTCAATTGTTTCATACTTCTTGTTAATCTCAATACCATCTTCAATTAATCTCAAAACATCACCATGCTTCTTAGCTCTGTAAAAATTCAATAAGTCTTGCATAATAACTCCTTAAGCTCTTCAAACCACTTATCCTAAAATGTTAATCTAAATCTTTATAACTTTAATCTCTTTACCTAACTCATTAGCAATTTGCAAGGAAGAAGCAGTTCCCCTTGATTTACCATCCCAAAAGGCTATACAAATATCACAATTTCTAATTATCTCCTTGTTTCTAATTATTCCACTGCTTCTACCGTATTTTGCCCAATTTGGGAAAAATATCGTAATGGGTAAACCTCTCTTCCTTGCATAATCTTCTGCACAAGCATCAGCACCTTTAGCTCCACCAGAGATAATATGGGTTATTTCTACTATTTCATCTAACACCTTTGCTACCCTTTTGCAATCTTCAAAATCTCTACTTCCAATTACAGCAGCTTTCATATTATCTCCTTTAAATAAAATATCATATAGTTATATGACAAATATTAAAGGAAGGCTTTTTTTGTCAAGGAAAATTATTTATGGGTAAAGTGAAAGTACCATATAATGGCTTTATAATAGGGTTTAGAGAAGATAAAAAATATAATGATTGAGACGGTATCTATCCTGAGGATGATATTAAGTTTAGTGCTTAAATTTAAAAAAATTATAAAAGTAGAGCCATTTATTGAGTAGATAACAGCAGAATAGTGTCCAGTCCTAAATAATTAGACTATTTTTAGCATTTCTATATCACCCTTTCAGGGTTTTTTAAATAAATATCTATCTTTCAAGGGGTTTGCACCCCTTGCTGATAAATACCTTCCCTTCAGGATTTAAAAGGTTTCTATGCCTACATTTTCTTTAGGAATATCGTTTCTTCCTCTTAAATTTCTGTGAAACTCTTCTTAAACTCCTTTAACTGTTAGGGGGCTTTTATTACTTCTTTCTTTTTTGTGTAATTAGTGAAATTAGTGGATAGGTTTTTTTTTTTTAACACCGTCTGGGAGTGAGCTTGAAAAATATCAGGTGCCTTTTAAGAACTGCCTAGAGAAAAACATTGACAGCAATATTGCTTTTGTTATTTTATTATATAACATTTTAAAATGAGGTGAAGGTGAAACTAATAGATATTGTAAAATATATAGGATCAGGGCTTGTCCTAACAAGGTATCAAACAAAGAAGGATCAAGATATAAAGGAAAAATATAGAGTCCTAACCATTAAGAGTTTAGATAATTATGGGAATATGGATGAAACTCAGTTTGAAGATTTTTCTGCTGGCAGGGAAATTCCTGACAAGTATAAAGTCCAAGCTGGGGATATTTTTATAAGAAATAGTTTTCCCTTTACAGCTGGGTTTTTCTCTGATCAGACTAAGCAAGACACACTCATTTCATCTAATTTTACAATTATTAGGCTTGATAAGAGCAGATTTCTTCCTCAATTTATAGCAATATACCTTAACAGTCTTGCTATGAAGGATTTCTTTAACCGAGTAACCTCACCAAGTAGTATGAAATTTATCAAGGCTGAAACTATTAAAAAGATAGAAATTGATGAGATTAGTCTAGATAAACAGAAAGAAATTGTAGGACTTTATGAACTAATGCAGAAAGATTTAAGACTTCTTAATTCAATCTATCTTAAAAAAGAATCTCTCTACCAGAAGATTATTAATAATAAAATAGGGGGTGGAGATGTTAAGTAATAAAGTTTTGAAAAGTCTTAAGATATATGAAGATTTTAATGCAAAAATATCCACTTATGATAGAAGTGACAATAGTGACATCTTTTTATTTTTTACTTTCTTTGTGCTTAGGTATAAGCAATTAATTCATAATTATTATGCTGAGAAAGATAGTAAAGACGAGGATTTTGTTTTTAAAAAAGAAGAAGCTGACATGTGGGAAAAGTCTTCTAATCATGAATTTATTCTCCTAACAAACTTCAAAAAACACACTTCTCCCTCTACTTTTATCAATGTTGTTAAAAAATTATTAAAATATTATCCTGAAGTTTTAAAGAATAAAAATATTAATATCATTAAACTGATTAAAATTGGTTTGTGGGTTAATGACAAGGAAGGATACACTGCTATATTTTCTCTTAAAGAAGAGCTATTTCAGTTATTTACTGGCAGTAAGAATACTAGCTATGAAGCACTTCTCTTTAATGATGTAATTTTAGAATTAGCCAGCAGAGTTAATAGAGAGCAATTTTCAACTCATAAAGAATTAAATAGTATAGTAGCCAACCTGCTCAAAGGAAGAGGGGTGAAATCCATATATGACCCTGCATGTGGCTCTGCTTCATTACTAGTAGAGTCAGCAGCTACTTGTGAAGAAAAAATTAAGCTTTATGGACAGGATAATGAAGAAAAGTTAATTCTCTTTGCTGAATTAAACACTATTCTTGCTGGTTTAGAGGCTGATTTTAAGGTGCAAGACTCCTTCAAGATTGATAATAGATATCATGATAAAGTTGATATGGTTATTTCAGAGCCACCCCTCTTTGCTAAGGATTTAATTAAGCTTGAGCAAGAAGTAATGAGAGAAGACCAGCAAACATATTCTCAGGAGCAAAGTCAACTTCTTAGTAGTGATGAAGTTTTTATCTTAAATATGAGTAGAAGGTTAAAGCAAACAGGACTAATGATTTTAATTCTTCCACACAACATTCTTTATAAGGAAGGAGAAGAAAAAGTATATCGTCAGGAAATTCTAGCTCATTATAATAGTTTGGATGCTATTATTGTGCCTACTTTGAAGGATGGGAAAAGAGTCTTGAATAACTATGTTATTTCAGTATATAGTCCTGCAAGAAACAGCTACGATCCCCAGACTAAGAAAATTAAGAAACTTACTACTGATATTATGATGATAAATGATATTAATGGAAATGAGTTAACACCTGAATCAATTGCTGATATCTATCGGAATAGACAAGAAATTCCTGGACTTTCAAGAATAGTCTCTCAAGAGGAAATTCTTGCTAATGATTATAATTTAAACACCTCTCTCTATCTTCATCAGGAAAGAGATATGGAAGGTTCTATCCCTGAGATGTTAGCTGAAATTAACCTTCTGGAGCAAGAGCAAAAAAAAGTGCAATCTCAGTTAGAGACTGCACTAAAATATTTATCTTAAAACTTAATATGTTTATATCTATCACTATCAATAGCTTCAAACATCAAGTCTATCGGGTTCTCATACTTCTGTTTAAGCACTATATTCATCGCATTCTGCGAGCTTCCGCTCAAAAGTAATGCTCCACTTTCATCAAACTTCACTGGGAAGTTAGATGATTTAGCATCAACATTCCAAAATACTATAACTGGTGTTGTATAACCAGCTTCAGCATATTGGCGGTTAATCATCTGCCAAGCATTATCTTCTGGGGTCATCACACATCTGTTAAACTCCATATCACTAAATATTATAATATGGGTCGGCATTTCTTCAGCAGCTACCTTACCTTGCTTAGCCTTATTTAAGACTAATTCAAAAGTAGCTTCTAAATTAGTACTCATAAGACAATCTGCATCCATGGCATTTTTTACTTTATCATATATATCCAAACCCTCAATCTTTTGGAACTGAGGTTCATTACTAAAAGTAATAAAATAGTCCCTAAAAGCTTGGTTCGGATTACGTTCTGCCATAAATAACCCTAAACCAAGGGCCATACTAAGTGGAATATTATCATTCCAAGTCATACTTGCACTAACATCTATCACTGGCAAGGCCCTGTATTCTGCTGGCAAGTCATTTAACTCTCTTAAATTCTTCCACTGCAAATCTGCCAATTTTCTTATTTCTTCACTCTTTTCATTTTCTTTAACTTCTTCTATAAATTCACCATTATCATCTAAGTAAAACTCTATATTATTATCAATATCACTTAACACTTCCTTTACTATGTCAAAAGGGGTTAATCTTTTAGCATTAAGCTTAGCCTCTCCTGCTTCAACTTTCTCTAAGTAAGCTTGCAGTATATCATGCCTGGCAAAAGCTTTTCTATACTGTTTTAAAGCCACAGATGGCGTCTGCTCTAAATTAATTTCCTTCCACTCATTCTTACTCATCTGCTGCTCAACCACCTTGGTTTTACCAGCAATTTCTCTGCGGTAGAGAGAGTAGCTTTTAATAAAACCATTTGCTCGCATATACTTTACTAGTCTTGCGTACTGAGAGTTTTTTCGTGGCATCCACTTAGCAACAATTCCATTAATCTCTTCATCTTGCAGCATTCTAAACAATAAATCTAAAATCTTATCTACTCTTTTATTCCTCTTCAGGTTTTTACCCAGAAGAGAGTTTGCCAAGTAAACTAAATCATCCACTCGGATGATGTTTTCTTTCAAATTCTCTTCTTTTACTAAGTTATCCAAAACCTTTTCGCTATCCTCTTTATGGGTTAGCAAAAACTCAGTTGCTAATCTAAAAAACCTTCTCTCACCACTACCTTCTACTATGTCTCTAGCATAAAATAGTAGTTTCAAGGCAGTCTCTTTATCAACTTCCCAAGCATTATAAACACTAAGGAGTATCTTCTCTACTTCGCTATATCTCATAGCTCCAGACTCTACAAACAAGTCAAAAAGACTATTCCCACTAGAGGAGTGGGTCGCCATGCCGTTAAGCGTTAAATTATTATTATATTCCATAACCTTAATAAATGTATTTTCCATGAAGCCTCCTTATGGCTTTAAATTGCTTTTGTCGTGTTCATAAAATTGGAGAAAGGTTATTCTACAAAGAAAATCTTTAATATAGTTCGAATTGTTATGAATTTTATTGCTGATTTCTTTAACCCTTTCTCCTAAAAGGGAGAAACTAAGTTATTCTACGAAGAAGATCTGAATTATACGGGATTACCGAAACAGACATTTTATCGGAATTTTAAGATGCTGCCTTCTTCAACCTTAGTTTTTTTACAATAAGTTTTACTTGACTATTATTGGAGTTACATATTAATATATTTTTTAATTTAGTAATATGGATAAATATTTTTTAAAACCCAGGAAATGATAAAAAGAAAGAAAAGCCTTTTTAGTTGACGCTTATTATGACCAGATTCTTTCTACATTTCCTGGGAAGGATTTACTAAGTTATTCTTAGAAGAATATCTTTATTACTCGATAACTCCTAAAATCTTAGTTTTACAATGACAATAGCTTACAATAACTAGGAATACAATGAATTTGACTATGTTTAAACAAAATGATTTAAAGAAAAATAGGTACTTTTACAAAGAATAACTCTCGATGAAGCTTTAACCCCAATAATGCAGTAGAATTTAAGGAAAAAGCGAATAGCACTATCTTCTTTTGCAAAAGTAAGCTACATAATTTTCAGGAATATATATATTATATGCTTTCAAATTCTGTAACTTATTTTGCTAAAAGAATCTAGCACTCTTCATCAAAGTTCTACTGCACCATTCGGTTTAATTAATTGCTTAATAAGATTCATCTGGAAAAGCCAAGTTATCTGAATGTTTGTTTATGCTTGCTGCCTTCTTTAACCCTATTTTCCTTTAATAATCTATTAAAATATGAGTGCTAAGTTATTCTACAAAGAAGTTCTGATTTACTTGATATTTATCAATACAGAATTTTATACTGAAGTTTTTTAAGAAGCTGACTTCTTTAACCCTAGCACTCATAAAAATATTATTTCTTATGTTTCACTCTTGCTCACTCTATTAACTTTTTAAATATCTTTTGATGATTTAGTCATCATTCGATTTCCAACTTATAGAAAGCTGTAAATCTGTCAAGAGAAAAAATGAAATATAATTATATGACATATATATAAATATTAATAAAATACTGAAATACAATGAGATAAATATAAGAAAAAAAAGATAAAAAATTTTATATTATCTTGATTTTATGAAAAATTCTGACTCTCTCTCAAGAGATTGAGAGACTGGAACAGACCTGAGTTCCTCAACCGTAGGTAAGGGACTTCGGACTGAGAAAATGTGTCGTTCCATAAAAGTGGACTAGAAAATTAAACAAACTAGGAGCTCGAAATGGAAAGAAAAAAAGAAAAAGGCACAACTAAAGAGTCGTGCCTATATTTATCTCTAAGGAAAATGAGTTAATCCCATTAACCTCATAAGGTCATATGATACTATTTAATAAGCAGCATTTTTTCAGTATGAGAATAGCTTCCTGTTTTCATTTTATAGAAGTACATTCCACTAGCAACAGGTCTTCCTTGAGAGTCTCTACCCTTCCAGACCAGACTATGAGTTCCTTGATTTAGGATATCATTAACAAGACTTTTAACTTTCTGTCCTTTGATATTATAGATATCAATAGAGACATGGTCTTGCTTTGCAAGCGAGAAGCTAATACTAGTTTCAGGGTTGAAAGGATTAGGATAGTTTTTAAATAAACCAGTAGTTAATGGAGTAATATCGTTAATATCAGTTAACATAATTTCAGCAGTGTTACTTGGGGCAGATTCTACGTTATCGTAGATAGCAGTTAAGTAATATTCAAAAGCTTCAGGTCTGTCAAAAGTATCCGTAAAAGTTCTAATTTCAGGAGTATCAGTTTCAGAAATTAGGTTATCATTTCTGTAAATTTTATAACCAGAGACCAGTGGTAGTTGATTTTGTCTGAAGTTAGAAGCAGGACGGTTATTGCCAATTTTAACATCATCGATAAACCAAATATTCCATAAGCCAGTGTTAGCAGTATCATAAGCATTCCAAGCTATATCAACATTTTGATTTAGGTATGAAGATAAATCAACTTGGTATGGAGTATCCCATTCATTAAAAATAGGATTATTGTCATTGTCATATCCATAAGGTTCCATCTCAGAAAGGTCTAAGAGGGTAGTCCAAGTTTGGCCATTATCTTGTGAAATTTTCACGGTATAGTGGTCGCCATTCTGAGAACCTTGCATAGCAAAACTCCAGAATTCTAGATTACCAGTAACCAGAACATCTTGTAAGATTAGCCATTCATCTTGGTGGTTAGTTGTCCAAACAATACCAGCAGAGAAGTCTCCTGAATGAGAGCCAACATTTGAACCTTGGGGAGGTCCTTGAATCCAAGAGTAGTTAGTATTTGTTTGCTGAAGAGTCCAACCAGCAGGAGGGAATTCATACCCTTCGAAATCTTCACTATCCATACCAGAACCACTTGGAGCTTCCCAGGTAAGGAGTGCAGCTGAATCATTGTTGATAGCTTCGAGAGATAAGTTTCTTGGAGGAGCAAGTTCATAAGAAAGGCCACGGACAGGTATTTGGCGGTCAACTCTATATGAGTTATCAGAAATACTTAAGAAAGCTTCTTTTAATCTATCTTGAGTAGGTTGGAAAAATACCATAACTTGAATATCGTTATTTGGACTAATAGTTGCTGGAAGCATAGGAGCTTCAAGGGAGAAGTGGCTAGCATCTTGTCCTGCAAGTTGGATTTGACTGATAAGTAGGTCATCGTCTCCAATATTAGAGATAGTAGCTATGATAGGTTCAGAGATAGCCCCGTTCATGACATAGCCGAAGTCAAAGACATCAAGGTCGATATCAAAAACAGGGTTGGCAAGTCTATCAACAATATGAATATCATCAAGAGATGAACCATAAGCTTCAGCAGTATTGTCAGTTACATTTCTCCAGCGAATATAGATCATTTGGCCAGCATATTCTTGAAGGTCAACAATCTGTTCAGAATAGTTAGTCATAGGTTCATTAGCAGCGAGATAGGCTTTAGTTTCCCAAGTATCTCCGCCATCAAGTGAGATTTCACAGAAGGTAGTATCATGTTGAGCGATACGATTTCGGAGAAATTCCATGTCATTATCAATCCATTTAAACTGCAACTGTTTAGCTTGGTTTTCAGGAAGGAATATAGCCGGAGAACGGAGGATAGCTTGGGCATAATGGAGATAACTAATAGAAGCAGTATGACTTCCTTCAGCAGAAATATTAGCTCCTTGCAGGATAGTCCATTGGTCATTAATATTTTTCCATCCAAGAGGGAAATATCCATCTTCAAAGCCATAAGACCAAGGGAAATCTGCAATAGAGGTATTAATCACTTGGGCAGATAATTCAACAGTAAGGTCATTTTCAGGAAGATTATCGACAATTGTTAATTGTGCAGATTTGTTTCCAGCAGTTTGAGAGTAATTTTGGATATAAACATAAAATCTTCTTCCCATACCAAGAGTAAAAGGAAGTTCATTTGAGCTAGAGAAAATAAAGTCATCTGGGTTAGCTCCAGCGAGTTGGATGTCAGAAATTTCAAGACCAGCAGCACCAGTGTTAAGAATTTCCACAAATTGGGAATCGGTAGCTTCTAAAGAAGAAACTTGACCGAAGTCAATAGCATCAGTAGAATAACTAATTTCTGGGGTTTGAGGGGCTGTTCGGATAGCAAAGTTATCAATATAGACATTAGCAAACTGGTTAATTACAGTTGATTCTCCATAAAATGCAACTTGAATAATGCCGCTATAGGCAGTTAAAGGTAAGTTTATATGCATTCCAACAGGTGATATGAAGAGATTAGAGTCAAATGTTATTAAAACATTATTCTCATTCCAGCCACTTCCATCATTAACAAGTAAGTGGACTTTATCATCTTCACTTAAAGCTACAGGACTTTGTCCATACCAATCAGACATTGAAATATCGAATTCAAGTTGGTATTGATTAGCGGTAGTACCAAGATCAATAGGAGGAGTAATCATCCAATCAGCTAAGTCTTCGCCAAAGGTAGCGATTCTGGCAGAACCTTCAGTACCCATATTACTAAAACCATCAGCTATCCATTGGCTTTCTTCAAAGACTAATTGGGTATTTTCAGAAAGAAGTCCTGTTGCTCCATACCAATCTTGAGGAAGCATAGTAGAGAAATCTTCAAAGAAGGGAGCTTGGATAGTTACATCTTCAGCATATCCTTGTAGAGGAAGGCTATCATTGTTCCCACTATTTGTATAGAAGACTAAATCTGCAATACTTACTCCTTGAGATGAAGGACTGTAGGTAAGAGTGAAGTTTTGTTCTTGAAGTTGAGTAAGAGTAATAGGGAAGCTAATTTCATCTTCTAGCAAGGAGCATGTGAAGTTTTCAGCTTGAGGGCCAAGAATAGCAAGGCTGTCTATAACAAGGTCTTCTTCTCCAATGTTGGTTATAGAAGCTGTTTGTGAAATGTTTTCATAAACGTAGATTTGTCCAAAGTCAATACTTTCTGGATTAATTTCAGCTTGGGGAGATTGGCCGAAATATCTAAGAGGACCACGAATATTATCAAGATAGCAATATCCATAGTTGGTTGGTGAAGTTTCGCCAGTAATACCTAAGTAATAAATACCTACGATAGAACTTAAATCAATGGTATATTGTTGGTAATCTTCAGTTAATTGAATAGATTCTAGGATGGTAAAATCACTTCCATTTTCAGAGTATTCAATATGGATATAATCTAGAGAAGAGTTGTCCCAATTCTTGGCAACAAAGCTAAGAGAATCACCATCCATAATGTCTAATAAAGGTGTTATTAAGCGTGATTTAGAAGTGAGGTAATTCCAGTTGGCATCGGTTGCTCTAGCTAAATAACCTGAACCATTTCCTTCATAAGTACCCCATTGAGTAACGGTCCAGTCTAAGCCTGCAATTGATTCAAGTTCCCAATATTGAGCAGGGAATTCTTCACTTTCGAAATCTTCAACTAAGGAATCGAGACTCATAACAATTATTTGGACAGATTGTTCATTGTTAGTTGGGTCGTCATCTGTAGATAAGGAAACAGAGAGGTTTTCAAGGTCCATAAAGGCAGGAGTTTCGTGAACTACAATGAGTTCTTGTCCTGGATTGACTGTTATTTCTTGGGTGTGAATTTCTTGGTTTTGGGCAAAAAAGCTTAGGTTTGCTGTATGTGTTTGACTTCCGCAATTTTCGATATAGGCAGTAAGTTCAACATTTTCAATACTTGTGTATGTTTCTCTGTCAGAATCTAGTCTTACAAGACTTAAATCATGAGTTTCAGGAGAGCCTAATTTTATATCATCAAGCAACATTTTAAGCATGTTTGTGGAAGTACACTGAATACCAATATAGACGGATTGTCCAGTATATAAAGCTAAGTTGTAGGAAAATTCAGTGTACTCATCACCAACACTCTCTGCTGGTCCAAGATAGGTGTCAAAATCAGCAGGAGCAGTTCCTGTAGTAGAAATTCTGACAACGAAATTAGCAGCAGCATCACTTCCTGAAGCAGCCCAAAATTTGAAGACTTCCCCAGGTTGAATTGTTACTTGTGGTGTAATTATCCAATCATCATTGCCCTCTGAAGAGTTGGAAAATACTCTAGCATTCTGAATTCCAAAATGAGCAGCATTATTTTGCTCAATAGTCCATTCGAAAGCATCACCATCATTATTTATGACAGTAAATCCATCTGTAAATGAATGGCCTTCGAAACTTTCGTTGATTCTCCATTCAGCACTAAGTAGGCTGATACATAATAGTAATAAGAGAAAGGTAAATCTTTTCATCTTTTTACTCCTTTTTATTATCTTTATTTGTTAAAAATTCTGGGCTTAGACCCTGTTCCCAAAAAAAGTCAAATATACTAATAAACATATTTGCTAAATCTTTATGTTCAATAATCATTGTTGTGAAAGTAGAAGTACTTGGTAATTTATCCAATAACATTAGCAGGACAGAAGACCTGTCAAAGACTGCCATTTTTAGAGGGAGGGTTGGAACTATCATTATCTTCTCTCCAGCCCTATGGAAGGCTAACATGGCTTCATAAAAGGAAGGATCGGCTGAATCAGACATTTCATAAATGGACCTCACTTCAATACTTTTAGCCATCAATTCTAGTCCACTCTTATTATCCTCAATTCTTGAAATATAAGGAGACTTATTAAAGAAAAGAACTTCCTCTTTAGCATTCTCCATCAAAGAAATAATCTTACTATTAATAGCTCGCTTATCTCTCAAAACTTGAATATAATCTAAAGGACCATTAGTGTTTTCTCTCTTACCATAGAATTCATGCAGTTGCTGGGATAACTTGGTCATCTGCTTATTCTTTTTTATGAACTCTTCTTCTTGTTGCTTCTTTAATATGGCAAAACCCTGCTCAGGAGATACTGCAGTGTATTTCTTTACTCTACCCAGAATCTCAGTAACAAAAGACTTCTCACATAAATGCTTCAAAATCTCGTAAACTTTAGAGCGAGGAACTCCTGAGGCATTAGCAATTTCTGCAGCTGTAAAGGTGTCTCTTTTTAAAAGATTAACATATACTTTAGCTTCGTACTCTGTTAAACCTATGTCCGTCATGTCTTTAATTAGTTGGTTTATTTTCATTATTTCACCTGTCACTCTTTCTAGTGGTAACAAAAGCAAGGTAGTGAAATAATGTCAAGTGATTTCTAAAAAATCTTGACTTTTTATCCTAGTAAGAACTCAATTATCCCAAATGGTACAATAGAGCTTTAGAGAAGAGTGCAAGCTATTTTGCTAGAATAATCTGCACTCTTCACTAAAGTTCTACTACACTATCTGGGTTAAAACTGATAATGAATATGTTGACTATATTAATAATTTGTTTTCAAAATTTGTTGTAGGTTTTAATTATTCAAAAATCAAGGTTAATCTAGAGCAAGTTACAGATTATCTAATTCCAGCTGATAGGTTTGAATATAAAAAATCTTATTGGCTTCACTTAAGGTTAAACTATGTAAATAACGTGATTTAGTTTTTTGCAAGGATATTGGAAATAATAAAATGCTTAAGGAGAATGGTGTCCCCGATGCGATTTGAACGCACGGCCTTTTGTTCCGGAGACAAACACTCTATCCAGCTGAGCTACGGGGACACACACTGCTAGATATTGATGTTACTAATATTTGTCAAGATTTTTAGTCTAATTATCAAAAATAGTTCAACTTCAGTATTGGTGATAAAAAGAATGATAAAAAATATAAATTGACAGCTTTAGATTTTCAATGTAGTGTGGTTTAGCGAA